>NZ_QGTJ01000005.1:4679-190798 GCF_003182095.1 Plasticicumulans acidivorans
TGCAGCGTGGCGCCGCTGGCGATGTTGACTTCGCTGCTTGCCGCAATCGCGTTGGTGGCCACCAGATCGAGGGTCGCACCGCTCTCGACGAACACCTGGCCTGTCAGTTCGGCGGCGGCGTTCAGCGCAACGGTGCCGCCGGTGGCCACGAAATCGCCGGCTCCTGTGAGTATGGCGTCGACGGAGGTACTGGCGCTTGGTAATTCAGCCGAGCTCAGCGGCTGCACCGTCAGCACGCCGCCGGCAGCGATGTTGATCCGGCCCGGTGTGCCTTCACTGGCGGCACCGGCGATGGTCTGATGACTGCTGGCGATGTCGAGCGTGCCATCCGTGCCGATGACGGGAAACACGGAAGCCGGCAGCGCCCCGTCCTGCGTGATCTGCAGGGTGCCCGAATACACCGTCAGGCTGGCGAGGCTGTCACCGACGCGACCGCTCAGCACCTGGGTGCCGGCTCCGTCGTAGGCAAGGCTGATCGCATCGCCGGTGATGTCACCGCTGAAGACTGCCGTGCCGGCGTCGACGGCGAGTTCCAGCTGACTGTTGGCGGCGGCCACCGTGCCGGCGCCGGTCAGCGAATGCAGCACCTGAATGGTGTCCGTCATGTCGAGGGTGGCGCCGCTGGCGATGTTGACTTCGCTGCTTGCCGCAATCGCGTTGGTGGCCACCAGATCGAGGGTCGCACCGCTCTCGACGAACACCTGGCCTGTCAGTTCGGCGGCGGCGTTCAGCGCAACGGTGCCGCCGGTGGCCACGAAATCGCCGGCTCCCGTGAGTATGGCGTCGACGGAGGTGCTGGTGCCCGGTAGCTCGGCCGAGCTCAGCGGCTGTACCGTCAGCACGCCGCCGGCAGCGATGTTGATCCGGCCCGGTGTGCCTTCACTGGCGGCGCCGGCGATGGTCTGATGACTGCTGGCGATGTCGAGCGTGCCATCCGTACCGATGACGGGAAACACGGAAGCCGGCAGCGCCCCGTCCTGCGTGATCTGCAGGGTGCCCGAATACACCGTCAGGCTGGCGAGGCTGTCACCGACGCGACCGCTCAGCACCTGGGTGCCGGCTCCGTCGTAGGCAAGGCTGATCGCATCGCCGGTGATGTCACCGCTGAAGACTGCCGTGCCGGCGTCGACGGCGAGTTCCAGCTGACTGTTGGCGGCGGCCACCGTGCCGGCGCCGGTCAGCGAATGCAGCACCTGAATGGTGTCCGTCATGTCGAGGGTGGCGCCGCTGGCAACATTGACATTGCTTGCTGACGCTACGGCGCCGGCCGTTGCCAGGATCAGCGTGCCGCTGTCGACCAGCAGCGCGCCAGTCAGGGCGAATGGCGAGACTTCGCCATCTCCGAGCGTCAGGTTGCCGGCAACGCGCAGGGAGCCGCTGCCACTCAGCGTCAGCCGCTGGTCAAAGCCGATGCCTTCACTGCCCTCGACCAGTGACAGCAGGCCGTCGACCAGCACGGAGCCACTGCCGTAGAGGGCGGAGAACGTGTTGCTGCCACTGCCGAGCGAGAGGGTCGCACCGGCCGCGATCGTCGCGCCCGGAGCGCCCACCAGTGAATCATTGCCGGTAATGGCCAGCGTGCCCGCCTGGACATTCAGATAGCCGAACGCCGACAGATCGCTGCCGGACAGCGTCAGCGTGTAGGGGCCGGTTTTCTGCAAGGTGGTGAAGCCCGAGCCGCTGATCGCTCCGCTGTAGGTCGAATCGGCATCGGCGTTGACCAGCGCGAGGTCGAGACCCGGGTTGTTCAGCACACCGACGCCGGACAACTGGTTCAGCGTCTGATGGCTGGCGCCGAGGTCGATGGTGCCGTTGGCGGTGACACTGCCTGCTGAGCTGATCGCGTCGGCGGCCGTCAGCGTCAGCGTGGTGCCGAAATCGACGACGAGTGCACCGGTCAGCGTGAAATTGCTGCCGAGGCTGACGTCGCCCGCCAATTGCAGCGTACCGCTGCCCGACAGGTGCAGGTTGCTGTCCAGGGCCCCGACCGTGAGCACGCTGTCGGCGATCACGTTACCGTCGCCGCTCAGCGCGCTGAACGTCTGCACACTGCTGAGTTGCAATGTGCCACTGCTGGCGATGGTGGCGGTGACCGCCGGAGACAGGGAACTGTCAGCGGTGATCGCCAGTGTGCCGTCTTCGACATCGAGGCTCGTCAGCGCACTGAGATCGCTGCCGGACAGGGTCAGCTGGCCGCTGCCGGTTTTCAGCAGGGCCGTGGTCTGGATGCCATAAGCCGTGATTGAACCGCTGAATTCGGTGTCGCCGGTGCTGTTGTCGAGGGTGAGCACGGGGGGCGGGCTGGAGAAGCTGTAACTGTAAAGGGTGCCGCCGCCACTCAGCTGATGCAGGGTTTGGTCGAGGCCGTTCAGATTGAGCCAGCCGTTGACTTCAACGCTGTCGGCGTTTAGCAGAGCATCCGCAATGGTCAGGTCGAGCGAGCCGGACACCTGCACGTTGCCTGTGAAGCTCAATGAGCGTGAAAGCGTCGCGTACTGAAAATCCAGTGTGCCGACACCGGTGATGTCGGTCTGCACCGGCGCCGGTGTGCTGCTGCCATTGATGTAAAGCACGCCTTCGCCGATGTGGACGGTGCCGGCGCCGGCACTGGTCAGTCCCGACACCGTTTGGGTCGTGGCGCCGATGTCGAGTATGGCGCCGGGGCCGATCTGCACCGTCGCGGGGGAGTCGATGGCGTAGTCGCTGCCGAGCGTCAGCGTACCCTGACTGACCATGACGGCGCCGGTGCCGGGGTCGGTGCCGGTGATCGTGCCGCTGAAGAGCAGCGTGCCGGTGCCGGATTTGGCGAATACGCCACCATTGCTGACCGTGATCGCGGCGGCCAGCGCGCTGTCGCTCGAACCGGTGTCCACCGTCAGCGAGCTGCCATCGATGACGAGCGGGCTCACCGGCGTCAGGTTCCAAACCGCCGCGCCGGTAGTCCCCGTGTACGACAGGGTATTGGCCGTGCCGGAGTTCAGGGTGATGCTGTTGTTGAACGTATACAGGCCGGCCTCGACGAAGCCCAGCGTACCGTTGGCGAACGTCAAACTGCCCAGCGCGTCGAGCCCGGTCTGGCTGCTCACCGTCATATCGGTGCTGAGCAGCGTATCGGCCAGGGTGAATCCGGGCACTGCCCAGGCGAGCGCTCCACAAAGAGGATATAAAGGATAGTGGTACCTTCGCAGGCGCGATGTTTGCGGTATCTGAATCACAGCCATTCCCCCTGAGCGACGCTGGATTGTGTCGGAATGTAAATCTGAATGCTGCATGCCATCCAGATGCGTACGCCTGCTGTGCCTGACGCGCGCAGTGGGTGATGTGGTATCAATCCGCCCCGCATGCTCCACGCCCGAGTTCCGAGATGATTTTTTCCAGCCTGTTTCGCCGTACGCCGTCTTTGCAGCATCGCGATGCCGGCGTGCGCCTGAAGGCGCTGCGCACGCTCGCCGATGACGATCCCCGTCTGCTGAGCCTCGCAAGCGACGACGCCGATCCGGCGGTGCGCCGTGCGGCCATCGAACGTTTGAACGATCCGCTGATCCTGCTTGAGCGTCTGCGACAGGAGCGTGACGCC
Source organism: Plasticicumulans acidivorans (assembly GCF_003182095.1). Classification (GTDB taxonomy): domain Bacteria; phylum Pseudomonadota; class Gammaproteobacteria; order Competibacterales; family Competibacteraceae; genus Plasticicumulans; species Plasticicumulans acidivorans. The sequence continues at coordinate 8,257 of NZ_QGTJ01000005.1, forward strand.
ATGCTGCGCGAGGTCCTTGGCCTGCGCCTGCGCGCGGTGCTCGCCGGACGCGTCGAGCCGGCGCTGACGCTGGAGCAGCGGATTGCACTGCTGGCTGAATCGGCGTTGCCGGCCGAGGTGATGGTCTATCTCGCCAGCGAGGCGCGCGAATCGGCCCTGCGCCTCGTGGCCCTGCGGCGTGTCGATGACGATGCCCGTCTGCTGACCATCGCATTGAACGATCAGGTGGCCGAGGTGCGTGTCAGCGCAGCGGAGCGTATTGCCGATGCGGAGATACTGGAAACACTGGCGCGCTCCAGCCGCGGCCGCGACAAGCGCGTACACCGACTGAGCAGCACGCGTCTGGAGGCGCTGCGTGCGGCGGCGGCGGCGCGGGCGCATGCCGGGGCGCTGTGTGCCGAGCTGGAAGCGCTGCAGCAGGCCGACAGTGTCGATGCCCAGGCGGCGGCGCGGGTCGCGGCGCTGGATCTGGAGTGGACGCAGGCTGCGGATGCCACGTTGCAGGAGCGTTGGAGTCAGGCACGCGCGCTGATCGAGCCGCCTCTGGTCGAGTACCGCGAGCGCGCTGGCGCCATCGCCCGTCTCGCGCGTGAAGCCGAAGCCCTGCAGGCGCGTTGCCAAGCCCTCGAACCGCTCGACGATGCCAGCACGCTGAGCGCCGAGCTGCAGCGCATCCTCGCGGCGCTCGACACGCTGCAGGCCAGCGAAACCCGTACGCGTGATCTCCTGGCCGACGTGTACGGCAGCCTGCAGCATCAGCAGCACGAGCACGAGGCGTATACGGCCCGGGAGCGCCTGCTGGCCGCCTGCGAAGCTGATGACGGCGGCAGCGCTGAAGCCTATGCCGAACGCTGGCGACAGCTGACACCGCCGCAGGACGCCCGTCTGCAGGCGCGTCAGGATCAGCGTTTTGCGGCCTGCCTGGCTGCGGCGCGGGCACGTGCCAGCCGCCCGGCTCATCCGCACACGCCCGCCAGCAGGCCGCCGGTGCAGGCCGGGGGGGCACTGGACACGTTGTTGCAGGATATCGACGCGGCGCTGGAGGCTGGCGAGCTGCAGCTCGCCGAGACGCGAGTGCACGAGGCTCAGGCCCTGCTCAGGGAACAACCGCAGCGGCGCGCCGAACAGCGGCTGCGTATGGCTGTCGCCCGCCTCGGTGAATTACGCGACTGGGCGCGCTGGGGCAGTCGGCAGGCGCGCGAGCAGCTCTGCGAAGAGGCCGATACCCTCGCACAGACCGAGCTCGCTGCCGATCAGCAGGCCAACGAGCGTGCGCGTCAGGTCAAATCCCTGCGCGAGCGCTGGCGGCAGCTGGATGCCGCCGGGGCGGCGCCGCGCGCCGTCTGGGAGCGCTTCGATGCCGCCTGTGAGCGTGCTTACGCACCGGCCCGCACCGCGTTCGCGGCGGCCGCGGAGCAGCGCAAGACGCATCTTGCCGAGCGCCAGGCCCTGCTCGCCGAGCTGAGTGCGCTTGATTCTGCGACCGACTGGCAGGCCGCCGACTGGAAGCAGCTTGAATCACACTATCGCGAGCTGCTGGCACGCTGGCGGGCCGCCGGCGCGGTGGCTCGCGAGGACTACCTGGCACTCGACGCGGCGTGGCGCAGCGCTCAGCAGGTCATTGGCCGTCGCCTCGATGGTGAACGCGAGCGCGAACGGTCGCGCCGCCAGGCGCTGATCGATCAGTTGCAGCAGCTCGCCGACGGCGATCTCGGCACGGCGATCACCGCGGCCCGCGAGGCACAGGCCGCCTGGACGCCGAGTCTGCGGCTGCGCCGGCGCGAGGAACAGGCGCTGTGGGAAGCGCTGCGTGAAAGCTGCGATCGTATCTTCCAGCGACGCGAGGCCGGGCGGCGGGTCGCCCGCGAGCAGCGGGCCGAGACCACGGCCGCCGCGCTGGCCGTGTGCGAGGCCCTCGAAGCACTGGCTGCGCAGCCGCCGGTATCGACGGCGGCCGCCGGCCAGCTGCGGGCTGAGGCCGAGTCTCTGGCGGTGCGCTTTGCCGAGCTCGACGGGTTGCCTCACGATGCGCGAACGGCTTTGACACAGCGTTTCGAAGCGGCGCAGGCCGATGTCGAGTCCCAGATCGATCTGGCGCAGCGTCGGACCTGCCGCCAGGCGGTGCATGCGCTGGCGGAGAAGGCCGCGCTGTGCGCGCGGCTGGAGCAGATGGCGCTGGAGGCGACCCCGGATGCGGCGGAGATCGCCGGCGTGGGCGAGGAGTGGCAGGCGCTCGATGCTCTGCCGGCCGAGCTCGAACAGCGCATCGGCGCCCGCTATCGGGCCGCGCAACAGATCCTTGAGGACGGGAGCATCGACGGGCTGATGGCACGTCTGGCTCAGGGCAACGCCGCTCGCCGCCAGCTGTGCATCGAGCTCGAAATCCTCGCCGGTATCGAGCCGCCGGCGGAGGATGCTGAGGCGCATCTCAGTCGCAAGGTCGAGCGTCTGTCGGCGACGATGAACGGTGAGCCGCTCGCCGATGCAGAGTCGGTGATCCGCGACTGGTACTGCACCGCGGCCACCGCCGATCCGGCGCTCGACGCCCGCTTTGCGATTGCGCTGGTGGCGCTCGGCCAGGCCTGAGCTCGTCCGCTGTCAGGCGCCCGGGCGGTCACGCAGCATCAGCACTGGGCGAAGTAATTCTGCAGGTACCGGGCGAAGTCGAGCTCATCGGCGGCTTCGATCGCCGCCTGCTCGCCGATCGAGCGCTCGGCGAGTGCGCGGAATTCGACGTCGCGGGCCCGTGGCAGCGGGCGTCGGCACAGGCTTCTGGCATGCGCTTCGGCAAGCCGCCAGCCGTAGTCGAAGAAGCCCGATTCGCTGCGCGCCATCTCGCGCAGCACGCGTGCCGACGGCGTCAGTTCAGGATTGGCGAGCTTGGCGCGCTGCAGCTGCAGCGCGTGGGCGTAGGGCTGGTCATCGTGGCCGCTGTCGAGAACCTCGCAGATCGGCTGCAGGGCATCGAGGACGGCGGCGGCCCAGTCCTGCAGGCTGATGTCGCGGCCGAGGCGGCGCAGCAGCAGGCCGGGTTCGCGGCCGCTGTTGGCGACGAGTTCGAGGTTGGTGTTGAGGTCGAGGCGTTCCTGCATGCCGATGCGCGGGCTGTCTTCCAGCGCGCAGAACGCCAGCAGGGCTTCGGCGAAATACATGGCTTCGAGGCTGACGCCGCAGGGTTCGAACGGATCGACATCCAGTGAGCGCAGCTCGACGTAGCGCACGCCGCGTCTGGCCAGTGCGCAGATCACTTTCTCGTTGCCGATCGGCGGCTGCTTCGGCCGCATCGTGCTGTAGTACTCGTTCTCGATCTGCAGGATGTTGGCGTTGAGCTGCCGCCATTCGCCGTCGACGCAGACACCGATGTCCTCGTATTGCGGGCACGGTGTATTGATCGCCCGGCTGAGGCTGCGGATGTAGCTTTCGAGGTTGTCGTAGCTGACGTTGACGCCGCAGGTTTTTTCCTTCTTGTTCTGGTAGCCGATGCGGCTCATGCGCAGCGAGGTGGCAAACGGCCGGTAGAGGCTGCCGTCGTCCCATTCGTCCAGATCGCTGGGCCGGCCTGCCAGGAACGAGCGGCACACCGCCGGCGAGGCACCGAACAGGTAGGGGATCAGCCAGCCGACGCGCTGCAGGTTGCGGGCGAGGCGGAAATAGCCGTCGGAGACGAAGGCCGGCAGGGCGATCTGGCTGCCGTCGAGGTCGCGCAGCAGGGGCCACAGCGCTTCAGGCAGCGAGAAATTGAAATGCACGCCGGCGATCACCTGCATCACCTTGCCGTAGCGATGGCCGAGGCCGACGCGGTAGACGTGCTTCATCCGCCCGGCGTTCGACTGGCCGTAACAGGCGATCGGAATACCGGCTTCTCCGTCGACGACGCAGGGCATCGAGCCTGACCACAGGCGCTCGTCGCCGAGCCGGGGCAGCACGAAGCGATGGATCTCATCGAGCCAGCGCAGGCAGTCGGCGGCCTGGGCCTGCGGCGGGGTGACGAATTCGAGCAGGGCCTCGGAGTAGTCGGTCGTGATCCACGGGTGGGTCAGCGCCGAACCGAGGGCTGCCGGATGTGGCGTCTGTGCGATGTGGCCGTCCGCCGCCACGCGCAGCGCTTCGCGCTCAAGGCCCTTGAGCCCGCCCTGCAGGGCTTGCGGTCCGGCGGCATCGAGCAGGCGATTCAGGCGGGTGCGGAAGGATCGGTACACGTCGTTTCTCTCAATGCGAAGCCGGGGGACGGGCCGCGGCAAAGGCGCGCATCATAGCGCGAGCCGCCCATCGGGCCGTGCATAAGGCCCATGCACGCGGCGGCAGTTGCGCGGGCCAACGCGTCAATGTGCTTGCTGCCAGCACTACCAGATCGCTACAATTTTATTGCTTGCGCCTGATAATTCTGGGCTTTTCACGATTCGGTACGGAAAACCGACGTGCTGCCCGAGGTCAGGCGGATTGAGCACCATTGCTATCCTTCTCGTCTCTCGGAACGTAACGACATGAGCCAAGCACAGCAGGATCTGGTTTTGCAGGACTGGAAGAACCGTCAGGAAATTGCCGAGGAAATGCTGCCGCTGATCGGCAAGCTGTACCGCGATCGCGGCATTGTCTTGCGGGTATACGGTCGCCCGATCGTGCACAGTTCCACCATCGACATCCTTAAGGCCCATCGTTACGTCCGTTACCACGAAGGCGTCGAACTCGACATCGCCGACACCTACGCGGTGATCAAGACGCTGTGCACGCTCGATCTGGCCCCGGCCCGTCTCGACGTCGGCAAGCTTGCCTTCGATTACAAGAAAGCCGCTGGCGGCGTGACGCTGAACGACTTCCTCGGCGACCAGCTCGGCGGGATCATCGGCGAGAACGCGCAGAAGGAGCTGGAGCCGCGCGACGTCGTGCTGTTCGGTTTCGGCCGCATCGGCCGCCTGCTCGCCCGTCTGCTGATCGAGCGCACCGGCTCCGGCAACAAGCTGCGCCTGCGCGCGATCGTCGTGCGCAAGGGCAAGGGCGCCGACCTGCAGAAGCGCGCCAGCCTGCTGCGCCGCGACTCGGTGCACGGCCCGTTCAACGGCGCGATCACCGTCGATGAAGAAAACAACGCGATCATCGCCAACGGCAACTTCATCAAGGTCATCTACGCCGATCAGCCGGGCGTGGTCGATCTGACCGCCTACGGCATCAAAGACGCGCTGATCGTCGACAACACCGGCAAGTGGGGCGATCTGGAAGGTCTCGGCCAGCACCTCAAGGGACCGGGCGCGAAGAAGGTTCTGCTCACGGCGCCGTCGAAGGGCGAGGGCATCAAGAACATCGTCTACGGCGTCAATCACGGCACCATCGGCGATGACGACCTGATCGTCTCGGCAGCGTCCTGCACCACCAACGCGATCACGCCGGTGCTCAAGGCGCTCAACGACGAGTACGGCATCGAGAACGGCCACGTCGAAACCGTTCATTCGTACACCAACGATCAGAACCTGATCGACAACTATCACAAGTCGGAGCGCCGCGGCCGCGCCGCGCCGCTGAACATGGTCATCACCTCCACCGGTGCGGCCAAGGCCGTTGCCAAGGCACTGCCGGAGCTCAAGGGCAAGCTCACCGGCAACGCCATCCGCGTGCCGACGCCGGACGTCTCGTTGGCCATCCTGTCGCTGAATCTGAAGAGCGTGGTCAGCAAGGACGAGGTCAACGACTTCCTGCGCAAGACCTCGCTGCACAGTGAGCTGTCCGAGCAGATCGACTACACGGCCTCGACTGAAATCGTCTCGACGGACATCGTCGGTTCGCGTCATGCTTGCGTGGTCGATTCGCAGGCGACCATCGCCACCGACAATCGTGTCGTGCTCTACGTGTGGTACGACAATGAGTTCGGCTACAGCTGCCAGGTCGTGCGGGTGATGCAGGAAATGGTCGGCATCTGCCTGCCGAACCTGCCGTTCTGATCGATCAGCATCGATGCACGAAAAACCGGCCCGTGCGGCCGGTTTTTTTATGGGGGTTTCACGGGGCTGAGCTTATCGGCAGGATTCTGTGACGGATGTGGCTGCCGGCGTTGAACCGCTGCCGCCGGCGGTTGTCGCCGCGCCCGTTAAAGCGCCCTGTGGAATAATGCCCCGCCTCACGTTCCCACGGAGGCCTGTCATGCCGCAGATCATCACCGGTGCCTATCCCTCAGTTCGTCCCCGCCGCCTGCGTCGCGACGATTTCACGCGCCGCATGGTGCGCGAGACCGTGCTGACGGTCGACGATCTGATCCAGCCGCTGTTCGTCATCGAGGGAAAGGGGCGCCGCGAGGCGGTGGCTTCGATGCCGGGCGTCGAGCGTGTCACCATCGATCAGCTGCTGCGCGAGGGCGAGCGGCTGGCGGAGCTCGGCGTGCCGGCCGTGGCATTGTTTCCGGTGACGGCACCGGAGGCCAAGTCGCTCGATGCGGCCAGCGCCTATGATCCCGAGGGCTTGGCGCAGCGCGCGGTGCGGGCGCTCAAGCGCGAATTCCCGCAGCTCGGCGTCATCACTGACGTTGCGCTCGACCCCTACACCAGCCACGGCCAGGATGGTCTGCTCGACGACAGTGGCTACGTCCTCAACGAAGAAACGGTCGAAGTGCTGGTCAAGCAGGCGCTGTCACATGCCGATGCCGGCGTCGATATCGTTGCGCCGAGCGACATGATGGACGGGCGTATCGGGGCGATCCGCGCGGCGCTGGAAGCCGCCGGCCACATCCACACGCGCATCCTTGCCTACTCGGCGAAGTACGCCAGTGCCTTCTACGGTCCGTTCCGCGATGCCGTCGGCTCGGCCGGTGCGCTCGGCAAGGGCAACAAGTACAGCTATCAGATGGACCCGGCGAACTCCGACGAGGCTCTGCGCGAAGTGGCGCTCGATCTCGCCGAGGGGGCGGACATGGTCATGGTCAAGCCGGGCATGCCCTACCTCGACATCGTGCGCCGGGTGAAGCAGGAGCTGGCCGTGCCGACCTTCGTTTATCAGGTCAGTGGTGAGTACGCGATGCTGATGGCGGCGGTGCAGAACGGCTGGCTCGGCGATGCCGTCATCGAGGAGTCGCTGGTCTGCATCAAGCGCGCCGGCGCCGACGGCATCCTCACCTACTTTGCCGGGCGCATGGCGGCGGCGCTGAAGATGCGGGCGCGCTGATGCGCTGGGGGCTGTGGCTGGCAGCGCTGGCGCTGGCGCTGGTGGCGGCGATCGGTCTCGTCGGGCAGTTCGCCGGCGAGCGGCCGACCGCCGCCGGAACGAACCTGCCGTGGCAGAGCGACGTCGATGCACAGGGCCGGGTGTCGGTGTTCGGCTTTACGCTGGGCTCGACGACGCTGGGCGAGGTGCTGCCGCGGCTGGGCAGCGCCGTCGAACTGGCGATCTTCATTCAGCCCGACGGCCAGCGCACGCTGGAGGCGTATTTCCGCGAGGTCGAGCTCGGTGGCCTGACGGCCAAGCTGATCCTGCAGCTGCAGGCGTCACCGGAAACGTTCGAGACCTTGCTCACGCATGCCGATCCGAAGTCGGCCAAGCCGCAACCGTCGGGGGCGATGCAGGTGACGCCGTCGCCGCAGGATGACCACGTACTGCTCGGCCTGCCGGTCGCCGGTATTACCTATGCGCCCTCGGCACGGCTCGATATGGACACGTTGCGCCAGCGTTTCGGTGAGCCCGAACAGCGGCGTGTGCAGGGGGAGGAGGGCGAGCACTGGCTGTATCCGGCGCGCGGTATCGACATTTGGCGGGCAGCGAGCGGTAAAACCGTGCTGCAGTATGTCAATCCGGCAGATTTCGCCCGCCTGCAGGCCTCTGGCGCCGCGTCGATACATTGAATGTTTTAGAAAAATCGTTTGTTGATATGGCGTGCTGTGTAGATCGACTGTTCTGGTCGACAGCTAGGCTGTTAAACACTGTCACCCTCGGCAAACGCCGCGTTTAACCGACATATGATGCAAATCACAGGGAAGCCAATCCTCCTCCGGGGCGGACTTTCTGGGGAGCAGGATGAGCGGTCGAGCCCCGTTCCTCCTGGCGGTGTTGGCAGTATTGGGCGTGAGCTCACAGGATGAGAGCGCAGCGCCAAGTCGGTGAAGGCGGTTATGAACATTCAAGATCGTTGCAGTATTCGTTCGCTGCGTGGTTTCACGCTCATCGAGCTGATGGTGACCCTCAGTGTGCTGGCGATCCTGACGACGCTGGGCGTGCCCTCGTTCATGGCCACCATTCGTGATAACCGGCTGGCCACGACTGCCAATGAGATGCTCACGGATCTCGCCTATGCTCGCAGCGAAGCCGTGACGCGTGGCGGCAGCGCAAGCCTCTGCGCCAGCAGTGATGGCAGCCACTGCGCCACCAGCGGCAATTGGGAGCAGGGCTGGATCGTGTTTGCCGACAGCAATGGTGACGGTGTCGTCGATTCCGGCGACAGCGTGCTGCGCATTCACTCTGCACTGGCCGAGCCGCTCACCCTGCGTGCCGCGGCCGACTCGGCGATCCAGCGCAAAATCACTTTTGATGGCATGGGCCTGGCGCGCCGCAGTGCGGGACAGCTGAGTCTGTGTCAGGACAACGATGCAGAGCAGGGACGAGTCATCGATGTGGTTGCCGGTGGCAGTGCCATGGTGATGGCTCCGGGGACGGGATTCTCCTGCGAGTGAGGTTTGTGATGAGCTCGGGACAACGAGCTGAAGGATCGAGCCTGATCGAGGTGCTGGTGTCGATCGTGGTCGCCAGCGTCGGCCTGCTCGGTCTCGCCGCTCTGCATCTGCACGGCTTGCGTGTCGGGCAGACGGCTTATCAGCACGGCCAGGCGGTACTGCTGGCCGATGACATCCTCGAACGCATGCGTGCCAATGCCAACGTTGCCGCCGCCTACGTGGTGGACTTCGGCAGTGTCAGCGCCTCGACGCAGTGCGAGCAGGGCCCCAGCGACAGCAGTCCGCCGGCGGCGTGCTCGGAAAACGCAATGGCCACGTTCGACAAAGCGAGCTGGAAGAGCTCGCTGGCATCGAGCCTGCCGTCCGGCGACGGCAAGGTGACAGCAGTCGGTGCCCATGCCTACAGCGTGACGGTCTGCTGGGATGCCACGCATGCATCCGGCGAAACACTGACAGGAACTTGCGGTGCCACGGAGAGCAGCGGATGGTCGACTTTCACGATGACCTCGGAACTCTGAAGTCGAGTCTGCGGCGCGCAGCAGGATTCACGCTCGTCGAATTCATGATTTCGTCGGCGCTCGGATTGGTGATCGTCGCCGGCGTACTGGCGTTGTTCATCGCCAATCGCGCCACCTACCGCCAGCAGGAGGCCTGGGGGCAGCTGCAGGAGAATGCCCGCGTCGTATTCGAGCTGATGAGCCGGGACGGCCGGCTGGCCGGATTCATGGGCTGCGCATCGGCCCAGCCATTCAGTGCACTCAATGCCACAAGTGACTACACGCTGGCGTTTTCGTCCGGAGCGATCGCTGATGGCGTCAATGCCAGCGGTGTAACCTGGTCGCCGGCGCTGCCGAGTGGCTATCCGACGATCTACAAAGGCACCGATACGCTCAACTTCCGCATGGCCTTGGCGGACAGTCTGGTGCGTATCACCACGCATGACATCTCCAGCGCAACGATGACCATCGACGGCGGTTCCGGGCTGCACGATGGCGATATTGCGCTGGCTTACACGCAGAGCTGCGGCCGCGCCGCCATTTTCCAGGTGGTCAGCACGAGTGCGGATGATCCGGGCAGTACGTCTTCAGGCAGCGATACCGTCGTGCATGACACCTCCGCCGGTAGTCCGGGCAACGCGACCAAGTGTCTGGTGTATTCGACCGCGGCCAGCTGCCCGGCGACCGGGAACTTCACCGATGGCTGGATCGGTCGTCTGCTGACAGTCAGCTACTACATCGCTGCCGGGAGCACCGGGCGTCCTTCTCTGTACCGTCGGGAAGGCAGCGATACCCCGATGGAGCTGATACGCAACGTCGATGACCTGCAAGTGCTCTACGGCGTGCGTGAATCGGGCGGTGACTATGCGGCGCGTTACATGACCGCGGCGGCCGTCGCCAGCGGTGATCGCTGGAGTGATGTGGTGAGCCTGCGTGTGGCGCTGACGCTGGAGAGCGTCGATGACCACATCGTCGATACCGCACAGAGCTACACGCTGGACGGCGTCGCCAGTAGCGATCACCGGCTGCGCCGCACCTTCAGCTCGACCATCGCCATCCGGAACCGCCTGCCATGAGACGCTGCCCGCCCCGTACCGAACGCGGTGTCGTGCTGATCATCACGCTGATCATCCTCGTCGTCGCTTCGCTGATCGCGTTGTCGGCACAGCGCAACGTGGCGCTCGAAGAACGCATGGCCGGCAACATGCTCGATCGCAATCTGGCGTTCCAGGCGGCCGAAGCGGCGCTGCGTGTCGGTGAAGCGGCCGTTTCGAGCAATACCCTGTACGCCAGCGCGCCGGGTTGCGCCGCGACGGCAACCAGTTGCACCGACGGTTATTACGCAGCCGGCGCGGCGGACGACGTCCCGGTCTGGAAGCACATCAACTGGACCGCCGCCAACAGCGTTGCGGCACCCCTGAGCGTGCCCAGCGGCAGCGTCGATCTGCTGCAGGCCAACCCGCGCTACATCGTTGAACAGCTGGATGCCAGCACCCGCACCTTCCGCGTCACTGCCCGGGCGACCGGTGGTACGGCGGCGAGCGTGGTTGTGGTGCAGTCGGTCTACGTGCCGAAATGAGCCGCGCCGCGCACGCGCGAAGGAGAGAGAGCCATGTTGGAACAAGCCGCTGGCCGCGCATCCACGGTGTGGAAATGGCTGGCCTGTCTGCTGATGCTGATCGCGCTCGCCGCGGCGACCCGGGCGCCAGCGCTGGAGCTGGCACAATACCCGCTGTATCAGGCGCCGCCACGCAAGCCGATGGTCATGCTGACGATGTCGAAAGATCATCCGATCTTCTACAAAGCCTACGACGACTACTCCGACCTCGACAGCGACGGCATTGCCGACACCAGCTACAAGCACAGCATCGATTACTACGGCTATTTCGACAGCGGCAAGTGTTACACCTACTCCAGCGGCATATTCGTGCCGAGTGCGTTGAGCAGCAGTAAATACTGTTCGGGAGCCTGGAGCGGCAACTTCCTCAACTGGGCGTCGATGGCGCGCATCGACATCACCCGCAAGGTGCTTTACGGCGGCTATCGCTCGACTGACTCGGCGGTCAGCACCGAGACGCAATTGTCCTCGACGTCGAGCGCAGCTGCCCCGGTGACCACTACCACCAGTGGGCGCTGTGACAGTCGCAGCAGCCGTTACAACTGTCCTGCTTCAAGCACGGTGACGACTGGCTGCACCAGCGCACCGAGCTCGGCGGGTTCATGCACGGGGACGGTGACCACGACGAACGTGTCGTTGTGTGGTTACACAAGCTCGTCCTGCAGCTACACGAAGACAGTGACTTCGCAGACCACCACCTACGTCACTACAGCCAATGACGTGCTGGTGCCGGGTAAGGCGGTGATCGAACGCACTTACCTGCCCAACGATGCCCACAGCTGGGTCAAGGTTTACAGCGGCAGCGATATCGCACAGCTGACGCCGTTCTCGGTGAGCACGATCAGCTTGTGCAACACCACGGTCGACACGGCAGGCAACCTCTCACAGAACGTCACGGCGCCCCCCCTGCTGCGGGTCGCCAATGGCAATTACACGCTGTGGGCGGCGAACGAGCGCTGGCAGTGCCGCTGGAATGACGAAAAGAACACCGGCAGCAACGGCAACGGTGGCACGATCCCGGGGGCCTCTGACTACACCCCCGGCACGAGCAGCGGACTTGGTGACAAGGACTACATCGTCCGTGTGCAGACCTGTGTCGAATCGCTGCTCGGCGATGAGAAATGCAAGCGCTATCCCAACGGCGACTACAAGCCTGTCGGGCTGCTGCAGGACTACGGCGACAGTGATCAGATGTATTTCGGTCTGCTGACGGGTTCGTATGGCGCGAACAAGTCCGGCGGTGTGCTGCGCAAGAACCTGTCGTCGTGGCGCGACGAAATCAATGCGACGACAGGGCAGTTCGTGACGCCGAGCAGTGGACAGGGCATCCAGCGGACCCTCAGCGCGCTGCGCATCTACGGCTATCGGCATTCTGACGGGACCTATTTCGGTACCACCGGCTCGGATAACTGCAGCTGGGGCCTGAGTTCGTTCAGCAATGGGAATTGCTCGAACTGGGGTAATCCGCAGGCCGAAGTGTTTCTTGAGGCACTGCGCTATCTCGGCGGCAAGAGTGCGACCGCGGCGTTCAATGTCGATGACTCCGGGCGCATCGCGGCGCTGCGCACGGCGACCTGGTCCGATGTCATCGGCTCCAGCGAAGCCAACCAGTGCTCGCCGCTCAGCGTGATTTCGTTCAACGCCAGTGCCTCGTCCTACGATGCGGACGAGCTCGGCGGTGCCAGCGGTGTCGGCCTGAGTTCACTCAACGCGACTACTGATGGCATTGGCAGCAGCGAAGGTATCACCGGCCACAACTATTTCATCGGTGAGAACGGTACCAACAACGATCAGCTCTGCACCGGTAAGTCGGTCAACGCACTCTCCGCGCTGCGTGGGCCGTGTCCGGATGCGCCGCGTCTGAGTGGTTCCTACCAGACGGCCGGGCTGGCCGCCTATGCCCATGCCCACGGCGTGCGCACGAACGGGCAGCAGGTCGACGTGTTCGGCGTGTCACTCGCGCCGGCTCCTGCCCAGGTGACTGTCCCGGTGCCGGGCAGCACCCGCACGGTGACGATCATGCCGGCCTGCAGGAACAATGGCGTCGGCGGTAACTGCGCGATCGTCGAATTTCGCATCGTCAGCCAGGATCTCGCTGCCGGTACCGGCCGGTTGTACGTGAACTGGGAAGACAGCGAGCAGGGCGGAGACTACGACCAGGACATGTGGGGCGTCATCGATTACGCCCTGACCAGCAGCACGCTGTCGGTGACCACCGACGTGCGCATGGACTCGACTTCATCGGGTTATCTGATGGGGTTCGGCTACGTCGTCAGCGGTACGACACAGGACGGTTTCCACGCTCATTCCGGCATCAACAGCTTCAGCTATGCCGACCCGACGGGCGGCGTGCAGTGCAGTAATTGCGTGCGCTCCGATGCGCCCAGTACCCGGGTGTTCACCATCGGCGACTCGGCCGCCGGTTTCCTGCAGACCCCGCTGGCGCTGGCGGCCAAATGGGGCGGATTCCGTGATCGCAACAGTAACGGCACACCGGACGCCGGCGAATGGGAAAACCACTTCTTCGACGTCAAGAACCCGGCGGACCTGGTCAGCGCACTGTCACAGGTATTCGCAACGGTCGCCTCGCAGTCGCCGTCATCGGCAGCCGTAGCGGCCAATGTGCGCACGCTGACCACGTCCTCGATGCTGTTCCAGTCGACCTACGATCCCTCGGTGTGGACCGGCGAGATCAAGGCGTTTTCGCTCGATTCAGTATCCGGTGCGGTGTCCTCGCTGATCTGGAAGGCGAGTGACGGTGTACCGGCGGCCAGTGCGCGCAGTATTTACACTTGGGTGCCAGCCAGTGGCGCGGGCACTGCGGCCGGGGCCGCGTTCCTGTGGAGCAATCTTAATGCCGCCCAGCAGACGGCGATCGGCAGCGAGTCAGTGCTCGATTACCTGCGCGGTGTGCGCACGCAGGAGGGCAGCAGCAGTGGCCAGTTCCGTGTGCGCGAGTCGTTGCTCGGGGATTTCGTCAACAGCGATCCGGTTTTCGTCGGTGCCGATGACGAGGGGTTCAGTGTATTGCCGGGCAGTGAGGGCAGCAGTTACGCCGCCTGGGTGGCCGCCAAGGACAGCCGCGCACAGATCCTGTTCGTCGGCGCCAATGACGGCATGCTGCACGCTTTCGACGCGGCCAGTGGTGCCGAGCGTTTCAGCTTCGTGCCGAATGGCGTGTATGCCAACCTGGCGCTGCTTTCCCAGCAGACCTACGGTCATCAGTACTACGTCGATGCCTCGCCGAGCGTGTCCGATGCCTATCTCGGTGGGCACTGGAAGACGGTCCTGGTCGGCGCACTGGGCGCTGGCGGGCGCTCGGTGTTTGCGCTCGATGTGTCTGACCCGGCGGCGTTCGGTGCGGGGCAGGTGTTGTGGGAGTTCAGTGACGACGCGCTTGGTGTCGGCGTGCGCCGGGTCATCATTGCCCGCACCGCGAGTACGGCGCATCCCTGGGTGGCCATTTTCGGCAACGGCTACAACAGTACGGGGACGGTGGCCAGCCTGTTCATCCTTGATCTCGCCAGCGGCGAGCGGGTGGCGCAGCTGACGCCGGACAGCGGTGCCAGCGGCGAGAACGGCATGGCGGTACCGCTGGCCTGGGACGCCAACGGTGACGGCATCGCTGACACCATTTACGTGGGCGACCTGCAGGGGCATTTGTGGAAGTTCGACATCTCGTCGAGCGACGCCGGAGCCTGGGGCAGTGCCTATCGGGCGGGTGGCTATGACGTGCCGCTGTTCACCGCGCGCGGTCCTGACGAGGAGGTGCAGGCGATCACCGCGCAGCCTGCGGCCGCGGTCGGCAGCGATGGCATCCTGCGGGTGTACTTCGGCACTGGCAAATACCTCGAAGCGATCGACGCACAGGTGCTGGACGCCCCGTCCGTCGACAGCTTCTATGCCATCGACGATACCGGCTCGGCGCTGAACGTCACCGGAGCGCAGCGCGACACCGTGCTGCAGCGTCAGAGCATCATTGCGGAGTATCCGGCGGGCACCAACGGCAGTTATCCGCTGCGCGTGACCAGTGCCGTCAGCGATATGAGTACGGACGAGCGTGCCGCCGATCCGCGGGGCTGGTTCATGGATCTGGTCGAGCCGGACGGCAGCAAACACGGCGAGCGCATCGTCGAGGCACCGCTGGTCTACTTCGACCGGGTGATGTTCGTGACCATGCTGCCGACGGTCGGAGATGAATGTTCCGGCGGCGGTGATGGCTGGATCATGACGGTGATGGCCGATTCCGGCGATCGTGTCAGCCAGAGTACCTACGACCTCAACGGTGATGGCGCCTACAACGCAGGCGATGAAGTCACGGTGACGATCAACGGCAGCGAGCAGAGTGTCGCGGTCAGCGGCCTGAATCCGGGGCTCGGTGTCATTGGCGGCACGCCGACGCTGGTTGGCGGCAGCACCAGTGGTAGTGCCACGCTGTATGACACCGGTTCGAGCGGCGGTTTGTTCTCGATCGGTGTCCGCGGCGCTGAAACCGGTGGGCGGCGCTCCTGGTTGCAGCTGCAGTAAGCGTGTCGGCGAAAATGGGGGCTTGCGACCGGCGATGGCCGGTCGCATCGTTGCCCGGCATTTGCGCCAGTCCCCAGAGGCACGTTCATGACAGACCGTTACGCCGTCGTCGGCAATCCGATCGCACACAGCAAGTCGCCGCGCATTCATGCGATGTTTGCGGAGCAGACCGGCGCAGACCTCGTCTACACCAGCGTCCTCGGCGAGGTTGGCCGCTTTGCCGAGACCGCCGAAGCCTTCCGTGCCGCCGGCGGGCGCGGACTCAACGTCACGGTGCCGTTCAAGCAGGATGCCTGGGTCTACGCCGATCGCCTGTCGGACCGCGGTGAGCTGGCCGGTGCGGTCAATACGCTGAGTTTCACCGCGCAGGGCATCATCGGCGACAACACCGATGGTGTCGGTCTGGTCCGTGATCTCGAAGTCAACCACGGCTGCACGCTGGCCGGTCGGCGCATCCTGCTGCTGGGGGCTGGCGGGGCCGCGCGTGGTGTGCTGCAGCCACTGCTGCTGGCGGGGCCGGGCGCCGTCACGATCGCCAACCGTACTTTCGACCGAGCCGCCGAGCTGGCCATACGCTTCGGCGGTTTCGGTTACATCACCGCCAGCACGTACCACGAGCTCGCCGGCGAGCACTTCGATGTGGTGATCAACGCCACGGCGGCTGGTCTCGACGACAGCGTGCCGCCGCTGCCCGACACGGTGCTGGCCGATAACGCCTGGTGTTACGACCTGATGTATGCCGACCAGCCGACCGCCTTCGTGCGCTGGGCACGGGCGCACGGCGCCGGGCATGCGCTGGACGGCCTCGGCATGCTGGTCGAGCAGGCGGCGGAGTCGTTTTTCATCTGGCGCGGCGTGCGGCCGGATACCGCGAGCGTCATGCAGGCACTGCGTGCCGCGCGCTGAGTCCCTACTGGCTGCTCAGCGCGCGCTCGTATTCCTCACGATCGAGGCGGCCGTCATGATTGAGGTCGGCCTGCTCGAAATTGAGGATGCCCATGTCACGGGCTTCCTCCGGCGAGATCGAGCCGTCGTGGTTCTTGTCGGCGGTTTCGAAGCTCATGTCGGGCGGTGGCGGGGCGTATTCGCGCTGTTCGACCTTTTCACCGACCTTCTGGCCGTTGACGTATTCGTTGGTGATGACGGTCTCGGTGGCGGCAAACGCGACGCCGGAGGTGGCCGCGAGTGCGAAAGCAAGCACGATGCTGCGCATGATGATCTCCTTTGATATGCGGAAATGCCGCAGCTGGCGGCAGCGGAGCGAGCCATTTTGCCGCGCAGCCCGAACTTCGACCGATGACGTGCAGGTCAGGTTCAGAATCGGCGGCGGTCGCGGGCCGGTGGCAGCGCGCGGTTTCAGCTGCGGTACTGGACGGCGAGCCTGACGTAATTCTGTGCCGAATAAAGCAGAAATTCGCGCTCGCGCTCGCTCAGCGGACGCTGCTGGCGTACCGGGTTGCCGACGTAGAGAAAGCCGCTTTCGAGGCGTTTGCCGGGTGGCACCAGTGCGCCGGCACCGAGCATGACCTCGTCCTCGATGACGGCACGATCCATGACGATCGCGCCCATGCCGATCAGGCAGCGCGAACCGATCGTGCAGGCGTGCAGCAGCGCCTTGTGGCCGACGGTGGTGTCCGTGCCGAGCGTCGTTGCCTGACCGCCGGGGCAGAAGCGCGAGTCGTGCGTGACATGAATGACCGTGCCGTCCTGCACATTGCTGCGCGCACCGATGTGGATCGACTGCACGTCACCGCGCACGACGACCAGTGGCCAGATCGAGGCTTCCTCGCCGATTTCAACATCGCCGATGACGATGGCGGCGGCATCGACGTAGGCGCTGGCGGCGATGCGCGGCAGCTGCGTGCCGAAAGGACGGATGTTCATCATGGCTCCCGTTTCAGCGGATCAGCAGTTCGGTCAGGCGCTCGTCGGTGAGCTGCACTTCACAGGCGGTGCGGGCGAGCGGGGCCTCGTCGCGGTTATCCATCCGGATTTCGATGAAGGCGCAGTGGGCACTGCGGTAATTGCGGAACGCACTCGCGCTGCGCTCGAACGCGGGCACGGCCTTGCGGCCGCCGCGGCGGGCATCGAGCTCGCGCATCTCTTTGCGCAGATCGCGCTCGGTGCCGGCGAGCCCTTCGTTGGCGGTCTGCAGGCGCAGGGTAAGGCAGGCGGCGACGTCGCCGTCGGCGCCGACGCTGCTACGGCATTCCTCCAGCGGGCCGGCGCTGGCGGTGGCCGACAACAGCAGCGGAAAAACGATCAGCTCCATGCGCATCGTTGGACTCCTTGGCCGATGTTCAGCATCAGCGCAGTGTGACCAGCTCTTCGGCGCTGGTCGGGTGGATGGCGACGGTGTCGTCGAAATCGCGTTTGCGTGCGCCCATGCGCACGGCGACGGCAAAGCCCTGCAGCATCTCGTCGACACCGTCGCCGATGGCATGCACGCCGACGATTTTCTCGTCGTCACCGGCGCAGACCAGCTTCATCGCCGTCTGCCGCGGATGCGCGGAGAAGGACTGACCCATCGGTGTGAAATGCGTGGTGTAGACGCGCACCTCGGCGCCGTACTGCTCGCAGGCTTGATCCTCGGTCAGTCCGACGGTGCCGATCGGCGGATGCGAGAACACCACCGTCGGAATGTTGCTGTAGTCGAGGTGGCGCTGTGGCATGCCGCCGTACAGGCGGTCGGCGAGACGACGGCCGGCGGCGATCGCCACCGGCGTCAGCGGCGCGCGGCCGGTGACGTCGCCGATGGCGTAGATGCCGGGGACTTCGGTGTTCTGGAAAGAATCGGTGCTCAGCGTACCGTCGGCGCGCGGCTTGAGCCCGGCGCTGTCGAGGCCGAGCGCTGCTGTCTGCGGTGTGCGCCCGATCGCCCAGATCAGGCAGTCGACCGTGAGTGGCGCAGCGCCGTCACGTGTCAGCTGCAGGCTGCCGTCGGCCAGGCGTTCGATCGCGCTCAGCTGCGTGCGGGTGAGGATGTCGACGCCGTCGGCGCGCAGCGCCTTGACCAGTTGCTCGCGGATCAGCGCATCGAATTCGCGCAGCGGCTCATCTTTGCGCAGCAGCAGGCTGACCTGGCTGCCGAGGGCGGCGAGTACGCCGGCCAGCTCGACGGCGATATAGCCGGCCCCGACGATGGCAACGCGCGGCGGCAGTGCCTCCAGCTCGAAAAAACCGTCGGAATCGATACCGAGCGCGGCACCGGGAATGTCGGGGATCGTCGGCGTGCCGCCACTGGCGATGACGATGTGCCTGGCGCCCAGCCGCTCGCCGTCGACCTCGACGGTGCGGGCGTCGACGAAGCGCGCGCGGCCGCGGATCAGCTCGATGCCAGCTCGTTCGAGATAGCCGCCATACCAGCCGTTGATGTCGGCGATGTAGGCGTCGCGCCGGCGTTTGAGTGTCGGCCAGTCGTGGCGGCGGACTTCGGCATCGAAACCGAAGCCGGCGGCATTGGCCAGCGTGTGAGCCGTATTGGCAGCGAACCACATGATCTTCTTCGGCACGCAGCCGACGTTGACGCAGGTGCCGCCGAGTTGGCCGGACTCGATGACCGCGACTTTCGCTCCGTAGCTTGCCGCGCGCTCGGCGACGGACAGCCCACCCGAGCCTGCACCGATCGCGATCAGGTCGTATTGCCTGCCCATGGACCACTCCTGGCGAATTGAACGTCGCCAGAGGATACCGGATGATCGCGCGTAAACGACGCGCAACGCGCAGAGGGGGAGCCTGATGACGGTCTGGATCGGCCTGGGAGCCGTGGCCCTGCTGGTGGCCTTATACGGGGTCTCGATCTACAACCGGCTGGTGGCCTTGCGTCAGGCCAGCGCCAAGGCGTGGTCGAACATCGACGTCCTGCTGGTGCAGCGCAACGAGGAGCTGCCGAAGCTGGTCGAGACCTGCCGTCAGCACATGCGTTATGAGCAGGAGACGCTGGAGCGCGTCACGCAGGCGCGCAGTCTGGCGATGCAGGCGCGCGCCGGCGGCGATCTGGCAGCCCTCGGCCGGGCCGAAGCCAGCCTGCAGGCCGGACTCGGCCAGCTGTTCGCGCTGGTCGAGCAGTACCCGGATCTGCGCGCAAGCGAATCGTTCCTGCATCTGCACGGGCGCATCAGCGGCCTGGAGAACGCGATCGCCGACCGCCGCGAGTTCTACAACGAGAGCGCCAATCTCTATAACACCCGCATCGAAAGTTTCCCGGAGCTGCTGCTGGCGGCGCTGTGCGGTTTCCGCCGCTGCGCGCTGCTGCGCTTCGAAGCGGCCCGGCTCGCCGATCCCGACCTGCGCGGACTGTTCGGCGGCTAGGCGGTGCTGGCGTTCGCTGCGCTGGCCGTGCTCCTGCCGCTGCTCGCCGTCTACGCGTTCTGGCGCGGCTGGCGCACGCTGCATTGCCTGCGCGCCGTCGTCGATCATCCGAGTTCGCGCGTGCGTTCGGCGCCGCAGGGCTACGTCGAGTTGCGTGGCCGGGCGGTGCTGCTGCCGGGCGTGCCGAACATCGCTCCGCTCAGCGGTCTGCCGTGCTGCTGGTACCGCTATCGCGTCGAGCAGCGCGACGAGGAGCAGCGCTGGGTGACCATCGATCGCGGCGAGTGTGACGGCCTGTTCGGCCTCGATGACGGCGATGCCCGCTGTGTGATCGACCCGGAGCAGGCACAGATCATCAAGGTGCGCACCGAGCGCTGGCACGCCGCCGGCACCGACGGCACGCTGCGCTACAGCGAGCAGCGCATCATCCCCGGCGAGGCGCTGCATGTGCTTGGCTGGCTGCGTACCGAGGGCGGTGCCGGGGCCGCCACCGACATCGTGCTCGAAACCCGCCTGCAGCTCGAAGACTGGAAGCGTGACCCGCAACGCATGAGCCTGTTCGATCGCAATGGCGACGGCCAGCTCGACGCGACCGAATGGGAGGCGGTGCGCCGTGCCGCCCGCCGCCAGGTCGAGCGCGAGGCGCGGCTGCGTGCGCTTGAACCGGGACTGTCACTGCTGTCGAATCCACAGGATCGGCGCCTGCCGTTCCTGATCTCCACGCTGCCGGAGCGCTCGCTGTGCCGCTGGCTGCGCTGGCAGATCGCCGCCTGGTGGGCCGGCGCCGCCCTCGCTGCCTGGGGTGCCCAGCGTCTGCTCGTCGTCTGAGTGTTTCCCGCCCTTACGGAGTCCGTCCATGAATGACAACCCGCTGCTCCAGTTCACCGGCCTGCCGCCGTTTGCCGCGATCCGCCCCGAGCACGTCGAGCCCGCCATCGATGCGCTGCTCGCGCAGAATCGCGCCGAGCTGGCACAGCTGCTGGCGCAGCCCGAAGCATTCACCTGGGACAACCTGGTCGCCCCGCTCGAAGAGCTGCAGGATCGGCTCAACCGGGTCTGGGGGCCGGTCGGGCACTTGAATGCGGTGATGAATTCCGACGCGCTGCGTGCGGCCTACAACGCCTGTCTGCCGAAACTGTCGGCCTATTACACCGAATACAACCAGAACGAAGCCTTGTATCGGGCGACACAGAGCCTGCGTGACAACAGCCGTGTCTGGGACGGGCTCGATGCGGTGCAGCGCAAGATCATCGAGGATTCGCTGCGCGACTTCCGCCTTGCCGGCGTCGCCCTGCCCGAAGACAAAAAGGCCCGTTATGGCCAGATCGCGCAGGAGCTGTCACAGCTCGGCGCCAAGTTCTCGGAGAACGTGCTCGACTCGACGCATGCCTTCAGCCGCCACATCTCGGATGTGACTGAACTCGCCGGCCTGCCGGAGTCGGCGCTGGCGCTGGCGAAGCAGACTGCGCAGCAGCGCGGCCTCGATGGCTGGCTGCTGACGCTGGAGTTCCCGTCCTACCTGCCGGTGATGAACTACGCCGAGGACCGCCGTCTGCGTGAGGCGATGTACGCCGCCTACGCCACGCGCGCCGCAGAAAACTTCCCGGCCGGAGCGCAGTGGGACAACACCGCAACCGTGGCCCGCATTCTCGAACTGCGTCACGAGATGGCCCGCCTGCTGGATTTCCCCGACTACGCGGAATACTCGCTGGCGACCAAGATGGCGGAGTCGGCCGGGCAGGTCATCGACTTCCTGCGTGATCTGAGCCGGCGCGCCAAGCCGCAGGCCGAGCATGAAGTCGCCGAACTGCAGCGTTTCGCCAGCACCGAGCTGGGCCTCGACAAGCTGGAAAGCTGGGATGTCGGCTACGCCAGTGAAAAGCTCAAGCTGCGCCGCTACTCGATCTCCGATGAGGAACTGCGGCCGTATTTCCCGCAGACCCGGGTCGTGCCCGGCCTGTTCGCGCTGGTCGAGCGCTTGTTCGGCGTGTCGATCCGTGAGAACCACGAGGTCGAGGTCTGGCATCCGGACGTGCATGCCTACGACATCTTCGGCAGCGATGGCGAGCTGCGCGCGCAGTTCTACTTCGACCTCTACGCCCGGCCGCACAAGCGTGGCGGCGCCTGGATGGACTCGGCAATCGCGCGCCGGCGCACCCGCAACGGCCTGCAGCTGCCGGTCGCCTACATGGTCTGCAATTTCACGCCGCCGGTCGGCGGGCAGCCGGCGCTGTTCACCCACGGTGAGGTTGAAACGCTGTTCCACGAGTTCGGCCACGGTCTGCACCACATGCTGACCAAGGTCGACTATGCCTCCGTGTCGGGCATCTCCGGCGTCGAATGGGATGCCGTCGAGCTGCCTTCGCAGTTCATGGAGAATTTCTGCTGGGAGCGCGAGGCGCTCGATCTGATCGCCGGGCACTGGCAGAGCGGCGAGCATCTGCCGGACGCACTCTACGAACGCATGCTGGCGGCGAAGAATTTCCAGTCGGCGATGATGACGGTACGGCAGCTCGAATTCGGCCTGTTCGACCTGCGCCTGCATCGCGAGTACGAGCCGGCCCGCGGTCCGCGCCTGCTCGAATTGCTCGCACAGGTGCGCGACGAGGTCGCCGTCGTGCAGCCGCCGGCCTACAACCGTTACCCGCTGAGCTTCTCGCACATCTTTGCCGGTGGTTATGCCGCCGGCTACTACAGCTACAAATGGGCGGAAGTGCTGTCGGCCGATGTCTTCGCCGCCTTCGAGGAAGCCGGGGTGTTCGACAGCAACACCGGCCGGCGCTTCCTCGGGGAAATCCTTGAAGTCGGCGGTTCGCGGCCGGCCATCGAGAGTTTCAAGGCCTTCCGCGGTCGCGAGCCGCGTATCGATGCGCTGTTGCGCCATTCCGGCATCGCTGCTGCCTGATGGGGCGGTTCGGCACGCCGCCGCGGTCTGGCCGGGCGGCGTCCGATTCGCCAGCGCACCGGGCTGTCAAGAGGGCATGTGGCGCATGCTCGCCGTTGGTGCGCGGCGGCCGTTGCCGTCGGGGCTGCGGCGCGCTGATCTTTTAGGGTGCCATGTCAATATAAACTGACATCGATCAGCGCAACGGCGGCTTCAAGTGCCTCCACGACCCAGCGTGGCCAGCAGCGCTTCGTCTTGGCGCGCCTCGCTCAGCAGCCATTCACGGAAGGCGACGACCTTCGGCCGCTGGGCAAAGTGCTCGGGACAGACGATCCAATACGAGAACTCAAGCGGTACGCCGAGAGCAAACGGCATCACCAGGCGCCCGGCACGGATGTCGGCCAGCGCCAGTACCGGCAGGCCGAGCGTGACGCCCTGACCGTCGAGCGCGGCTTCGATCGCCAGTGAGGCGGTATTGAAGTGCGGGCCGCGGTTGGCGTCGATGCCATCGACACCGGCGGCTTCCAGCCAGATTTCCCATTGCGGACGGGCATCGAAGCCGTAGGCCGTTTCGTCGTGCAGCAGCGTGTGCTGACGCAGGTCGGCCGGTTCGTGCAGGGGCGGCGTGCCGTCACGCAGGCGCGGGCTGCACAGCGGCGTGGCTTCCACCGAAAACAGCTTGGTGACGTGGAACCCTGGATAGTCGCCGTCGCCGAAACGGATCGCGACGTCGATGTCTTCGCGACGAAAGTCTCCAAGATCAGTGTGTTGGCGTGGTCCGCCACCGCTGCGCACATCGAGCAGATCGGCGCTGGCGGCAATCCGCATGGAGATTTCCGGGTGTTCCAGCGTGAAGCGGTCGAGTCGTGGGATCAGCCACTTGGCGGCGAATGACGGCGTCAGACTGACGGTGAGGATGCCGGTTTCCTCCTGTGCGTGAACCAGCGCGACGGCTTCGGCCAGCGCCTCGAAGCCTTCACGCAGTTTCGGCAGGCAGGCCTGTGCGCCGTCGGTCAGTGCCAGCGCACGATTCATCCGGCGGAACAGCTGCACACCCAGGTAATCCTCAAGCGATTTGATCTGATGGCTGATCGCAGCAGGTGTTACGAACAGTTCCTCGGCAGCCTTGCTGAAACTCAAGTGGCGGGCAGCGACTTCGAAGGCGCGCAGGGCATTGAGAGGTGGCAGGCGATAGGACATTCGCGTTAATCCGGCTCATCCAGTGATGAGAAAAGGTCGTTTGAGACGTTCTGCAGGCCCAACCAGACTTTGCACCAGCAGAGGGCGACACCGCACCGATTAAATGCAAAAAGTCGCAACTTATTGTTGAAGACCGCGCCTCTGAATGATCAAGGTGCCAAAATGGTGCAAAAGGTACCAGCGGGCTTCAGTTGGGAAATGTTGGGTGAGCATCATGTTCAAAGGCTTCCATTTCAATCCGGGCGCCGGTCATCTGGTCAATGCGGTCAGCGGATCCGGTCTGTTGATTCCTCAGGGTCTGCAGGAGACGCAGCCGTCCTTCCTGTACCGCGCGGGCAAGCTGCTGACGCTGTGGGGGCGTCGCATCCACGAGCGTAACGAGCTGGCCCGACTCGATGATCGCTGCCTGGCTGACATCGGCATGAGCCGCTGCGAGGCCGATAACGAAGCTGGCAAGCCTTTCTGGAAGGAATGAGCTTCCCTCGCAAAGCAGCGTAGCTGCGCGCAGTCTGGAAAACGCGACTCCCTTGGGGTCGCGTTTTCTGTTTAACTGACATTTGCTCACGAACTGCTGCGTCGCACAATAGCGTATCGCGGAAAAAGCCTTCACGCTGCGGTAATCATGCCGGCTCATGGTGTGCCCTCGTCGCGACGCAGACCGTACTTCTTCAGCTTGTCGTAGAGCGTCTTGCGCGGTACGCCGAGTGCATCGGCGGTCGCCACCACGTTGCCGTCGTGGCGGGCCAGCGCCTGGGTGATGACGGTGCGTTCGAACGCCGCAACCTGCTCCGGCAGTGAGCTGGCGCCCGTCACTGGCACCTGACCTGTCTGGCCGAGCACGCAGCGTTCGGCGGCGTTGGCCAGCTCGCGGACGTTACCCGGCCACTGTGCGGCCATCAGTGCGCTGAGCTGTTCACTGTCGAGCTCCGCCGGCGGGCGGCGATAGCGCTCGCTGGCTTTCTGCACGAAATGCTGGAACAGCAGCGGGATGTCCTCACGGCGTTCGCGCAGCGGCGGAATCTCCAGCTTGATGACGTTGAGGCGGTAGTACAGATCCTCGCGAAAGCGTCCCTGCTGCGCGGCCTGGCGCAGATCGACCTTGGTCGCCGCCACGACGCGGATGTCGAGCTGGATCGGGCGGTTGGAGCCGAGGCGCTCGATCGCGCGCTCCTGCAGCGCCCGCAGCACCTTGACCTGCAGCGCCAGCGGCATGCTTTCGATCTCGTCGAAGAACACCGTGCCGCCCTGCGCATATTCGAGCTTGCCGATGCGCTTGCCGGCCGCCCCGGTGAAGGCGCCGGCCTCGTGGCCGAACAGCTCGGACTCGAAGATCGTCTCCGGGATCGCGCCGCAGTTGAGTGCGACGAACGCGTGCTCACGCCGCTGGCTGCGCTGGTGCAGCAGGCGGGCGACGACTTCCTTGCCGGAGCCGGTTTCACCCTCGATCAGCACATCGGCGCCGGTGTCGGCGAGGTTGTCGATCGCTGCGCGCAGGCGCTGGATGCCGGGGCTGCGGCCGAGCAGCAGCACGTCGCCATCGCGGGTCGCTGCCAGTTCGCGGCGCAGCTGGCGGTTTTCCAGCGTCAGCCGGCGTTTGTCGAGCGCGCGGCGGACGATGTCGAGCAGGCGCTCAGTGTGGAAGGGCTTTTCGATGAAGTCGTAGGCGCCGTCGCGAATCGCCTGCACCGCCATCGCGATGTCGCCGTGGCCGGTGACGAGCACCACCGGCAGTTCCGGGTCGAGCCCGCTGACGGCGCGCAGCAGCGCCAGACCGTCCATGCCCGGCATGCGCACGTCGGAAACGACGATGCCGGGGAAATCGGCATCCAGCCGTGTCAGCGCGGCGGCGGCGCCGTCCAGCGCGACGGTGTCGATGCCTTCGAGTTCGAGTGACTGGGCGGTGGCGAGGCGCACATGCGGCTCGTCGTCGATCAGCAGGACGGTGCCGGGGTTCATGGGGACTCCGCATGGACGAGGGGCAGTTCGACGATGAACAGCGCACCGCCGTCGGCATGGTTGTCGGCGTGCAGGCTGCCTCCCAGGTTATGGACGATGCCGTAGCTGATGGACAGGCCGAGGCCGAGTCCTTCGCCGACCGGTTTGGTGGTGTAGAAGGGATCGAACAGCTGCGAGGCGGCTTCCGGCTCGATGCCCGGGCCGTTGTCCCGCACGCTCAGGCGCACCCGGGCCGCGGCGCGGCTGAGGCCGAGTTCGATGCGCGGGGCCGGGTGTCCGTGCAGGGCGTCGGCGGCGTTCTTGATCAAATTGACCAGCACCTGCTCCAGGCGGATCAGGTTGGCGCGTACCGTCAGCGCCTGTTCCGGCAGATCGAGCGCGAGTTCGATGCCGTCCTTGTGCAGGCGCGGTTCGAGCAGCGCCAGCGCGCGGCTGACGGCGACGCGCGGGTCGATCTCGGCGGTTTCGTCGGAGGTGCGGCGGGCGAAGGTCTTCAGCTCCGCGGTCAGGGTCGCCATGCGCTCGGTCAGCTCGCCGATCAGGCCGAGGTTGTCGCGCGCCTGCGCCGGGCGTTCGCGTTCGAGAAACGTCACGGCATTGGCCGCGTAGGCACGGATCGCCGCCAGCGGCTGGTTGAGCTCGTGGACCATGCCGGCGGCGAGCTGGCCGAGCGCGGCCAGTTTGCTGGCCTGGATCAGATCGTCCTGCGCCTTGACCAGAGCGTGCTCGGCGGTCTCGCGGCTGCGGATCTCGCGCGACAGTCGCGCATTGGCGGCGGTCAGGTCGCGGGTGCGCTCGCTGACGCGCGCTTCGAGCTGATCGCGCGCCTTGCGCAGCGCCTGGGCGACGCGCGCCTGATAGGCGAGGCGCTCGCGCAGGCGCTGGCGGCGCTGGCGCAGCAGCAGGCCGAGCATCAGCGCGATCGCCGCCACCGAGCCCGACAGCAGCACGGCGACGCCGACCCGCGCCGCCACCGGGTCCATCGGCAGCAGCGTGTGCACGATCCACTCGGTGCTCGGCACCTGGCTGGTTTCCAGCAGATAGCGCACCGGCTTGCCGGGGCCGTCGGCGCCGTCGACCTCCTGCAGCGTCAGCGTGTGGGCGCCGTCCTCGACCCGTTCGGCGACCACCGGCAGCGGCCGCAGCGGCGCATCGCCGTACTGGCGGCTGCGCTGCAGCGCCTGGCGCGCGCCGGCATCGAGCGGGCGCAGCGTGTGGTAGCGGAAGTCGCTGCGGTTGGTGATGAACACCACGCCGGCGGCATCGGTGACGACGATCGGTGAGGTGCTCTGCGACCAGGCGGCTTCCAGGCGCTCCTGGCCGATCTTGACCACGGCGACGCCGAGCACGCGCTCGTGCTCGCGCACCGGGAAGGAGAAATAAAAGCCGGCACGATTGGAGGTGATGCCGTGCGCGAAATACAGCCCGGCCCGGCCTGCCATCGCCAGCTGGAAGTACGGGCGAAAACCGAAATTGCGGCCGACGAAGGAGACGTCGGCCTCGGCGTTGCTGGCGGCGAGGGTCTCGCCGGCGGTATCGAGCACGTACGTCTCGGAGGCGCCGGCCGCCTGATTGAAGTCAGCGAGAAAGGCATTGACTGCGCTGCGCTGCGCTGGCGTCGGCACCGCGGCCAGCAGCTGACGCACCAGCGGTTCCTGCG
This sequence comes from Plasticicumulans acidivorans, assembly GCF_003182095.1. Lineage (GTDB taxonomy): Bacteria > Pseudomonadota > Gammaproteobacteria > Competibacterales > Competibacteraceae > Plasticicumulans > Plasticicumulans acidivorans. The sequence continues at coordinate 35,555 of NZ_QGTJ01000005.1, forward strand.
CCAGCAGTCGCGGCAGGATGTGATAGGTGTCGAGCAGGCCCTGCAGATTGGCCACCGAGCGCTCCAGCGCGCGGCCGGCCTGATCGCGCATCTCGGCGATCGCCGTGCGCCGTGCGAACTGCGCCGCCTGCCACATCGCCGCCGCCATCAGTGCCGCCAGCAGGCAGGCGAGGCTGAGGCGTTCGAGGGCGCGGCGACGCTTCACGGCGCGTGACTGAGCGCAGCGAGCAGCGGCAGCGTCAGCATCGACAGCAAGGTCTGCACGGTGACGACAGCCGCGGCCAGCGGCGCATCGCCGCCCATCTGCCGCGCCAGAATGTAGGAGGAGGGCGCGCCCGGCAGTGCGGCGAACAGCACGACCACGGCGGTTTCCAGCGGCGGCAAGCCGCTCAGCGCGGCCAGCGTCCAGCCGAGCAGGGGCGCTACCAGCAGTTTCAGTACGCAGCCGAGGGCGATCGCGCCGCTGCGTCCGCGCACCGCCGCGATCTGCAGCCCGGCCCCCATCGTCAGCAGACCGAGCGGCAGCGCGGCACGGGCGAGGATGTCGAGCGGACCGCGTGTGCCCGGCGGCAGGCCGATGTCGGAGCGGTTCAGCGCGATGCCGAGCAGGCAGGCGATGATCAGCGGATTACGCAGCACCGCCGCGAACAGGTGCGTCGGCCGGGCGAGGCCGTGAGCGTGACTGATGATGCTGACGCACAGCACGTTGACCAGCGGCACCATCACCGCCAGCGCCAGCGCAGCCAGTGCCAGCCCCGGCCGGCCGTACAGCGGCGCGCAGGCGGCCAGGCCGACGTAGGTGTTGAGGCGGATGACGCCCTGATAGCTCGAACCGAAAGCCGGACCGTCGCTGCCGAGCCAGCGGCGCAGGCGCAGCGCCAGCAGTGTCATCAGCACGATGGTCGTCACCAGCACCAGCGCCACATGGGCGACGGCGAAGCTGCTCAGATCGGCGCTGGCCAGCTCGCGCACCAGCAGCGCCGGCAGCAGCAGGTAGTAGGCCAGGCGCTCGGCCGGCGTCCAGAACGCCGCGCCGGGGAAATCGACGCGACGCAGCGCAAAGCCAAGCACGATCAGCGCGAAAACCGGGCCGAGCGCATCGAGAATGGGCTGGAAGGGGGCAAGCGTAGCGAACATGGTGCAGAGCGTACCCTACCGTCTTGCACAATGCGAAATTCCGTGGCCGCCTGTCGCGGCGCGATTCAGGGCGTGGAGCGGGTCAGCTGCGTGGCCAGATCACGGCTGAAGCGCGCCAGCGCGCGGCCCAGCGCACCGACCACCGCCGCCGTGTCCGCAGCCTCCAGCGTCTCGCGGTATTCCCCGTGACGCGGGGCCAGCAGCTCGTGGCCGTCGGCGTCCTGCAGCTGCCAGCGCAGCGCGAACAGCGCGGTCGTCCCTTCGCTCTCACAGCGCAGCACCTGCAGCCACAACACGCGCGACGGTGCCGCCGCGCGCCGCCACGGCGCCATCACCACCTGCAGCTGCGGCAGCAGGCGGGCGAGGTTTTCGCGCAGCGCGCGGGCAATGCCGGCCTTCAGCGGCTCGCCCCACAGTTCGAAGTCGTCGAGCCGCAGGGCGCCATCGGCACTGCGCTCAAGGATCTGCGGCCGGTTCAGATAATCCGGCAGCTGCAGCGGCGCCAGGCCGAGCGTGCCGTCGAGCGCGCCGAGGGCTGCCGTGTCTTCACCGAGCGTCGGCAGCAGATAGAAATGCGTCGGCTGGCTGCTGGCGCAGGCACCGAGTGCGCTGCCGGCGGCGAGGAGCAGACTGCGCTGGAGGAACTCGCGGCGGTTCATCGGCGGGGCGTCTCCTGTGGCAGCTTGCCGCGCAGCAGGGCTTCCGGGCTGCGGCTGAGGTAATCGGCCAGATCGCGCAGCGAGCGTGCGGCGGCGGCGACCTCGTCGAGTGTGGCCGCCAGGTCGCTGGCCAGCGGCGCCTGCGGATCGAGCTGCTGCAGCGCGCGCTCGCCGGCGCTCAGCGTGCGCGTCAGCTGCGGGCCGATCTGGCCGATCTGGCGGTCGAGCTGCGTCGGCAGACCCTTGGCATCGCGCAGCAGTGTCGACAGCGACTTCAGACTGTCGCGCAGCTCGCCAGCGTTGAGCAGGCGATTGGCGCCGCTGGCCGCGCCGTCGAGCTGCTCGACGATGTGGTCGAGCGGCAGGCGGCGCAGCTTGGCGGCGAGTTCGGTCAGCGTCTGTTCGAGCTCGGTGGTCAGTGCCGGTACCGTCGGCATCACCGGGTAGGGCTCGGCCGGTTCCAGCCGCGCCGGCGGCGCGTCGGCGACGAAGTCCATGTCGACGAACAGCGCGCCGGTCAGCAGGCTGCCCGAGCGCAGGCGCACGCGCAGCCCGCGCTCGACCAGTTTGGCCAGCGCCGCCACACGTTCGGCTTCGCTGTAGCGCACCGGGCCACCGGCGGCCTGCGCCGGGGTGATGTCGAGCACCACCGGCACGCGGATGCGCAGCGTCTGCGGGTCGAGTTCGAGGCGGATGTCGCGCACCTGGCCGACACGGATGCCGCGGTATTCGACCGGCGCGCCGACGCTCAGGCCGCGCACCGAATCATCGAAGTAAGCGACCACCGTGGTCGGCTCGCCGGTGTCGCGGTCGGTGCTGCGGGCGTAGCTGTCGTAGAGCCAGAAGGTCTTGTCGGCCGGCGGGGGCGCCGGATCGTCCGGCGCGCTGAAGGCGATGCCGCCGACGATCAGCTCCGACAGCGAGCCTAGGCGCAGGTTGACACCCTGCGCCCCCAGTGAGAAATCGATGGCCGATTCGCGCCAGAAGCGGCTGTCGGCGCGCACCAGCCGGTCGAACGGCGCGCGCACGAAGATTTCGATGTCGACCGCGCCGAAGTCCTTGCTCGGGCCGACGGCGATCACCTCGCCGGCCTCGATGCCGCGGAACAGCACGCGGGTGCCGACGCTGACGCTGCCGAGCGTCACCGCCGCCAGATGCAGCGAGCGCCCCGGCGTCGTCGCCCGCACCGGCGGCGCCTGCTCCAGGCCGGTGAAGTGGGTGTGTGATTCGTGGCCGTCGCCCGGCTCGATCTCGATGTAGGAACCGCTGAGCAGCGTATCCAGCCCGGAGACGCCGCCGACACTGATGCGCGGACGCACCACCCAGAAGCGCGAATCGGCGCCGAGGTGCGACTTCATCGCCGGTTTGAGTGTGGCGCTGACCTCGACCTGGTGCAGGTCGGCGGAGAGGTTGACGCTGTCGACGGTGCCGACGTCGATCGAGCGGTAGCGGATCTTGGTCTTGCCGGCTTCGAGGCCGCTGCCGTCGACGAAGGTGATGGTGATCTGCGGGCCGCGCGCCGCCAGCTGCTGCCAGACCAGCCAGGCGCCGATCAGCGCGGCGACCAGCGGAATGGTCCAGATCAGCGCCGGACCGCGGCGGCGGCGCACCACGGGGTCGGCGGGCACGGGGGGCAGGTCGTCAGTCGTCGCCATCGAGGGCATCCCAGAGCAGGCGGGGGTCGAAGCGCAGCGCGGCAAACATGGTCAGGACCACGACGGCGGCGAAACAGACCGCGCCGGGGCCGGGCTCGATCGTTGCCAGCGCCTGCAGCCTCACCAGCGCCGCCAGAATCGAGACCATGAACACGTCGATCATCGACCAGCGGCCGACCGCTTCGACGATGCGATACATCAGCGTACGCGCACGCAGGTTACGGATCGAACGCCGCTGCACGGCGATCAGCAGCCAGGTCAGCGCCAGCAGCTTGGCGCCCGGGATCAGGATGCTGGCGAAGAACACCAGCGCCGCCAGCGGCCACTGCCCGGCGTGCAGCAGCTCGACCACGCCGGAGAGGATGGTGTCCGGCTGGCCGCGGCCGAACATGATCACGCTCATCACCGGCAGGGCGTTGGCGGGGATGATCAGGAGCCAGGCGGAAAGCAGCAGCGCCCAGGTCTGCGCCAGGCTGTCGGGCATGCGCGAATGCAGTGCCGCACCACAGCGCGGGCAGCGCGCGGGCGTTCCGGCCGCCGGCTGCGGCGCCAGATGATGGCAGGCGCGGCAGGCGGCGAGGCCGGCCCGGCGGGCTGTCATCACCGCTGTTTCGGGGGCTCGTGCGTTCATGGCCGGGCGGCCTCCAGGCGCTGCCACAGCATGTGCGCATCGAGTGCCGCCGCCGCCGCGGTGCCGCAGGCGATGTGGGCGACGAAGGCATACAGCGCCGGCCCCGGCGCGATGCTCGCCAGATCAGCAAGCTTGACGAAGGCCACCATCACGCCGAGCAGATAGACTTCGGTCATCGCCCACGGCGCCAGTGCCTCGGTGATGCGAAACGCCAGCGCCGCGCCGCGCGCGCGCCGCCCGAAGTGCAGCGGCGCCAGCAGCCACAGCTGCGCGCCGAGGCGCACCAGCGGCAGCACGATGCTCATCGCCAGCACCAGCAGCGCCAGCGGCTGGTAGCCGAGGCGCCAGAGTTCGCGCGAGCCGGCAAAGATCGTCGAGATCTGCTCCTGGCCCTGCAGGCGCATGTCGAGCAGCGGGAAGGCATTGGCCAGCAGCAGGCAGATCAGGCTGGCCAGGCTCAGCGCCAGCGCACGTTCGCTGCCGGCGGCGCCGGTGTAGAGCAGCGCGCCGCAGCGCGCGCACAAGGCTTTTTCGTGACGGCCGAGCGGACGCACGTGATGCAGCGCGTCGCAGTCGTGGCAGGCGACGAGGTGATCGAGGCTGGAAGCGGGGTGGACGGAGTCTCGTGCCATGGGCCGGGGCAGTCCTGCCCACGGCACGAGGGGTGCGGCGGGCGTTTCAGGTGCGGAACTGGCCGACCAGGCGGCTCAGCGTGGTGGCAGTGTCGGCGACTTGTCCGGCGGAGTCCAGCACCTCGCTGCTGGCCTCGGCGGAGTGCACGGCGCCGTCGGCCAGGGCGCGGATGGTCGTCGCGATGTGGCGTCCGCGCTCGGCGGCCTCGGTGACGTTGCTGGCCATTTCATTGGCCGCGGCCGACTGCTGCTCGACCGCCTGCGCCACCGACACCTGGAACTGCGCGACGCGCGTCATGATCTCGCGGGTGCGGCCGATCGCTTCCTGCGCCGCCGAGGTGTCGTGCTGGATCGCCTCGATGCGGGCATGGATGCGGCCGGTGGCCTCGGCGGTGGCGCGCGCCAGATCCTTGACCTCGCTGGCGACCACGGCGAAGCCCTTGCCGGCCTCACCGGCGCGGGCGGCCTCGATGGTGGCATTGAGCGCCAGCAGATTGGTCTGCTCGGCGATGCTGGTGATCAGTCGCACCACGTCGCCGATCTGCGCGCCGGATTCAGCCAGCTGCTGCATGCGGCTGGTGGCGTCGTCGACGGCGCGCTCGGCCTCGGCACTGATGTCGCGCGCCATTTCGGTGTTGTGGGAGATTTCGCGTGCGCTGACGCTCATCTCCTCGGTGGCGGCGGCGATCGCCTCCAGCCGCGCACCGACGTCGGTGGCATCGGCGGCCACCGACGACGACTGCCCTGAATGCTCGTCGGCCTCGCTGCGCAGGCGGCGGGCGAGGGCATCGAGCTGGTGCGAGGCCGATCCGAGCTCGCCGGCAGAGTCGCCGATTTCGGCCAGATGGTTGCGCAGATCGCCGAGCAGGCGCGCCAGCCCGCCGCCGACGCGGCCGATGGCATCGCTGCCGGTCACCGTCACCGGTTGTGTCAGGTCACCGGTGGCCGCGGCATCGACGGTGCGCAGCAGCTGTTCGACCTGTTCGGCCAGCGCCTGGGCGGTGGCGGCGGTGGCGGCGTGACGCTGCTGATCGGCCTCGGCCTGACGCACCCGCTGCGCAGCCAGACTGTCGAGCAGCTCGTTGATGCTCGATACCAGGCTGGCATAGTCGCCGTTGAAGTGCTGCACGTGACCGCGCCGCTCCAGCTCGCCGGCCTCGGCGGCGCGCGTCAGGCTCTGGGTCTCGGCCAGCAGCTCGGCGACGGTGGTCTGCGTGCGTGCCACGCTGGCGCCGAGCTGGTCGGCCTCGCTGCGCGGCTGGTGATGATGGGCGGTGTCGCCGCGGCCGAGGGCGTCGACCGCGCCGGTCAGTTCGCGCAGGTAATCGAGCATGGCGCGGAAGGCGTCGGCGAGCTGGCCGACCTCGTCGCGGCCGCGGTAGTCGATGCTGCGCGAGACGTCGCCGCAGGCGATCGCCTGCGCCGAAACCGCCATCGTCGACAGCGGCCGGGCGATGCCGCGCGCCAGCCACCAGGCCAGCGCACAGCCGAGCAGCAGCAGGCCGAGGCTCAGGCCGATGGCCAGATTGCGCACGCTGGCGGCGGCCTGCTCGAAGGCGGTCTGGTCGTTGAACACTTCGAGCGCGCCGATCGGCTTGCCGCGGTAGTCGTTGATCGGCATCACCAGCGTTGCCAGGCGCGTGTCGCCCTGCGTCAGCGAGCCCATCTGCGGCGTGCCGTTGAGGGCGCCGCGCAGCTGCTCGCTGTCCATGTCGGGCCACTCGGCCGGGGCGGTGTCGGCGGCGCGCTGGATGTTGCCCTTGGCGTCGAGGATGAACAGCCGTGCGCGCAGCGCGTACCAGGCGGCGAGTTCGTTGAGGAAGGGCTGCGTCAGCGACATGCCGAACTCGACGCTGCCGATCAGTTTGCCGTCGCGGTGGATCGGTACCACTGAGCGGATGCCGATGCCGGCGACGCCGCCTTCGAGCCCGCTGATCAGTGTGTCCTTGCTGATCGCATCGACGACGGTCTGGCGAAAGCTCGACAGGTCGTCGCCGAATTTCTCCGGCTTGTGCACGCGCAGGAAGGAGATCGCCGGCGGTGTGTGGAACTGGAACTGCTCGACGTTGTAGTCCTTGGCCAGAAAGTCATAAGCCGCGGCGAACTCGCGGGCGAGTTTGTCGCGATCGCCATTGGCGACGGCTTCGATCACGGTGGGCTGTGTGGCGACCAGTTGTGCCAGCGCGGTGCCGGCGCGCTGCTCGCGATGCAGTGCGGCGATGAACAGACCGATCGAGCTGTTCAGGCGCTCGGCGCGCTGGTGTTCCTGCATGTCGTCGATGGCCTTGAGGGCGGAGCCGGTGAGGCTGGCCGCGACCATGACGAGAATGGCCCCGAAGCCCAGCGCGAGTCGGGTGCCGATGCGCAGGCGATGAAGATTCATGAGTGACCCCGCGAATGTTCTGAATGCATGGGAGCGGACGAGCTGAAATCTAGTCCGCCGACGATCGGCTTGCCGATCGATTGGCCTGCAATCATCCGGCGAATCGCGCGCGGTGAATCTAAAGTTTTGTGGCGGTCCGGTTCGGGATCTTCGATTCACCGGATTTCGCATGGCGAAAACTCTGTGAAATGGCGGCACTTCACATCGTGGTAATCGATCGGACTGAAGTTTTACGATACGCGCACCGCGAAGCCCGCGGGCCCTGATGACTCAGCACACCATCTGGGGCTTTCCAACCAAAAAGGATGCCGTCCAAGACCCGGGAGACGGTTTTTCGGGAGGAGGAGGACGGCTGTCGCCCATGAACCTCGTAATCAGAGGTAAGCCATGACTGCCGATAACTACAACGATATCGACCCGCAGGAAACGCGGGAGTGGCTCGACGCGCTTGCAGGCGTGATCGAGCATGAGGGTGCCGATCGCGCCCATTTCCTGATCGACAATCTGACTGGCGCCGCGCGTCTGGCCGGTGATCTGCAGCCGTTCAGCAACGAGACTCCGTACGTCAACACCATTCCGGTCGACGCCCAGGCCCATCTGCCGGGCGACCAGGAGATGGAGCACAAGATTCGCAGCTATGTGCGCTGGAATTCGATGGCGATGGTGCTGCGTGCCAACAAGCACACCAACGTCGGTGGCCACATCGCCAGCTTCGCCTCGGCGGCGACGCTCTACGAGGTCGGCTACAACCACTTCTGGCATGCGCCGCATGAAGGTCACGGCGGCGACCTGCTGTTCATCCAGGGCCATTCCGCGCCAGGTATCTATGCCCGCGCCTTCCTGCTCGGCCGTCTCACCGAAGAGCAGATGGACAACTTCCGCCAGGAGGTCGACGGCAAGGGCCTGAGTTCCTATCCGCATCCCTGGCTGATGCCGGAGTTCTGGCAGTTCCCGACGGTGTCGATGGGCCTCGGCCCGCTGATGGCGATCTACCAGGCGCGCTACATGCGCTACCTCGAAGACCGCGGTTTCGGCGTGCAGAGCAACCGCAAGGTCTGGGCCTTCCTCGGCGACGGCGAGACCGACGAGCCGGAGTCGCTCGGCGCCATCGGCATGGCCGGGCGCGAGAAGCTCGACAACCTGATCTTCGTCATCAACTGCAATCTGCAGCGCCTCGACGGCCCGGTGCGCGGCAACGGCAAGATCATCCAGGAGCTCGAAGCCGAATTCCGCGGCTCGGGCTGGAACGTCATCAAGCTGATCTGGGGCACCCATTGGGACGCGCTGTTCGCGCGCGACAAGAAGGGCATCATGATGCGGCGCATGATGGAGGTCGTCGACGGCGAATATCAGACCTTCAAGGCGAAGAACGGCGCCTACGTGCGCGAGCACTTCTTCAACACGCCGGAACTGAAGGAGCTGGTCGCCGACTGGTCCGATGACGACATCTGGGCGCTCAACCGCGGCGGTCACGATTCGCACAAGGTCTATGCCGCGTTCAAGGCGGCCGCCGAGCACAAGGGCCAGCCGACGCTGATCCTCGCCAAGACCATCAAGGGTTACGGCATGGGTGACTCGGGTGAGGCGCAGAACATCACCCACCAGCAGAAGAAGATGTCGGACGAGTCGCTGCTGCGCTTCCGCGACCGCTTCAAGCTGCCGCTGAGCGACGAGCAGGTGCACAAGCTCGAATACCTGACCTTCCCCGAAGGCTCGCCGGAACTCGAATACATGCGCTCGCGGCGCATGGCGCTCGGCGGCTACCGTCCGGGGCGGCGGCGCAACAGCGCGGTGGAACTCGACATCCCGCTGCTGTCGGCGTTCGAGTCGATGCTCAAGGGCACTGGCGAGGGCCGCGAGATCAGCACCACGATGGCCTTCGTGCGCATCCTCAACACGCTGGTCAAGGACAAGAACATCGGCAAGTACATCGTGCCGATCGTCCCCGACGAGTCGCGCACCTTCGGCATGGAAGGCATGTTCCGCCAGATCGGCATCTGGTCGCAGGTCGGCCAGAACTACACGCCGCAGGATGCCGACCAGCTGATGTTCTACAAGGAGTCCAAGGAAGGACAGATCCTGCAGGAAGGCATCAACGAAGCCGGCGCGATGGCCGACTGGATCGCTGCCGCCACCGCCTACGCCGTGCACAACGTGCCGACGATCCCGTTCTACGTGTTCTATTCGATGTTCGGCTTCCAGCGCGTCGGTGACCTGTGCTGGGCGGCGGGCGACATGCGTTCGCGCGGCTTCCTGGTCGGCGGCACCGCCGGTCGCACCACGCTCAACGGCGAGGGCCTGCAGCACGAGGACGGTCACAGCCATCTGTGGTCGGGCGCCGTGCCCAACTGCATCAGCTACGATCCGACCTTCTCCTACGAGCTGGCGGTGATCATCCATGACGGCCTGCGCCGCATGTATGTCGAGCATCAGGACGTCTACTACTACCTGACGGTGATGAACGAGAACTACGAGCACCCGGCGATGCCCGAAGGTGCCGAGGCCGACATCATCAAGGGCATGTATGCCTTCCGCCGCGGCGCCGAGAGCAAGGCCCCGCGCGTGCAGTTGCTCGGCTCGGGTACGATCTTCCGCGAGGTGATCGCCGCCGCCGACCTGCTGCGCGAGGACTGGGGCGTCGAGGCCGACCTGTGGTCGTGCCCGAGCTTCACCGAGCTGGCGCGCGAGGGCAACGACGTCGCCCGCTGGAACCTGCTGCACCCGATGGCGACGCCGCAGCGTTCGCACGTCGAAACCTGCCTCGCCGAGACCAGCGGTCCGGTGATCGCCGCCAGCGACTACGTGCGCCTGTTCGCCGAGCAGATCCGCGCCCACGTGCCGCGCCGCTACGTCACGCTCGGCACCGACGGCTTCGGCCGCTCCGACACCCGCGCCAAGCTGCGTCACTTCTTCGAGGTCGACCGCTACTGGGTGACGGTTGCCGCGCTGAAGGCGCTGGCCGACGAGGGCACGGTCGCCTACGACAAGGTCGCCGCCGCGATCGCCAAGTACGGTCTCGACGCCGAGAAGCCGAATCCGCGACTGGTCTGAGCCACGACACGAGCGAGGGGCGTGAGCGGCTGCTCACGCCGAACAGGCAACCACGGGTGGAGCCGCGCGCCACGCCAGGCGTGTGCCGCGCGCCGCCCGCAGCCCCAAGGGCAAGTGCATGAGCAATCTCATCGAAGTGAAAGTGCCGGACATCGGCGACTTCAAGGATGTCGACGTCATCGAGGTGCTGGTCAAGCCCGGTGATGTCATCGCCGTCGACCAGTCGCTGGCGGTGCTGGAGTCGGACAAGGCGAGCATGGAAGTGCCGTCCTCGCACGCCGGCGTGGTCAAGGAAGTCCGCCTCAAGGTCGGCGACAAGGCTTCCGAAGGCAGCGTCGTGCTGCTGCTGGAAGGCGCTGCTGCGGCCGCCGCCACGCCGGCGCCGGCGGCGCCCGCCGCGGCGGTAGCGCCGGCCGCGCCGGTGGCCGCGGCGCCTGCCGCTGCCAGCCTGGTCGAGGTCAAGGTACCGGACATCGGCGACTTCAAGGACGTGCCGGTGATCGAACTCAGCGTCAAGGTCGGCGACAGCATCAAGCTCGACCAGACCCTGTGCGTGCTCGAATCCGACAAGGCGAGCATGGACGTGCCGTCGACCGCCGCCGGTGTGGTCAAGGACGTGCGCGTCGCCGTCGGCGACAAGGTCAGCGAAGGCTCGGTGATCGTCATCGTCGAAAGCGCCGGCGCTGCGCCGGCTGCCGCCCCGGCCCCGCAGGCGGCGCCGGCACCTGCGCCGGTCGCGGCCGCGCCGGCACCGGCTCCGGTCGCTGCTCCGGCGCCGGCCGCCGCGCCGGCGAAGATCGACGAAGTGGCGTTCGCCCGCGTCCACGCCAGCCCGTCGGTGCGGGCCTATGCCCGCGAGCTGGGGGTCGACCTCGGTCGCGTGCGCGGCTCCGGGCCGAAGGGCCGCATCACCCGCGAGGACGTCACCGCCTTCGTCAAGAGCGTGATGAGCGGCGCGGTGGCGCAGCCGGGGGCTGCTCCGGCGGCTGGCGGCATCACCGGCGGCGGCGAGCTCAATCTGCTGCCGTGGCCGAAGGTCGACTTCGCCAAGTTCGGCCCGATCGAGAGCAAGCCGCTGGCGCGCATCCGCAAGATCTCGGCGGCCAACCTGGCGCGCAACTGGGTGATGATCCCGGCGGTGACCTATCACGAGGACGCCGACATCACCGATCTGGAAGCCTTCCGCGTCCAGGTCAACAAGGAAAGCGAGAAGAAGGGCGGGCCGAAGCTGACCATGCTGGCCTTCCTGATCAAGGCCTGCGCCGCCGCGCTGAAGAAGTACCCCGAGTTCAACAGCTCGCTCGACGGCGACAACCTGGTGCTCAAGCAGTACTGCCACATCGCCTTCGCCGCCGACACGCCGAACGGCCTAGTGGTGCCGGTGATCCGCGACGCCGACAAGAAGAGCATCTTCGAGCTGGCGGTGGAGTCCGGGGCGCTGGCGAAGAAGGCGCGCGACGGCAAGCTCGGCCCGGCCGACATGCAGGGCGCCTGCTTCACCATCTCCAGCCTCGGCGGCATCGGCGGTACCTACTTCTCGCCGATCGTCAATGCGCCGGAAGTCGCCATCCTCGGCGTCAACAAGTCGGTGACCAAGCCGGTGTGGGACGGCAAGCAGTTCGCCCCGCGCCTGATCCTGCCGCTGTCGCTGAGCGCCGATCACCGCGTCATCGACGGTGCCGCGGCGACGCGCTTCAACGTCTACATCGCCGAGATGCTCGCCGACATGCGCCGCGTGCTGCTCTGAGCCCGCACTCGCCTGCCCGCAGCGGCGGCGTCTAAGCTGCCCGCCCCCGACGGCACGTCAGCCGGCGGGGGCGGATGTCAGCACGGTGGCTGCCGCGCAGCGGATGCAGGCAATGAATTCGACATCCCCGGCCAGGGGGCGGCCCGCAGGGGCAGGATCACGAGGAGAACAAGATGATCGAGGTGAAGGTTCCCGATATCGGCGATTTCAAAGACGTCGATGTCATCGAAGTGCTGGTCAAGCCCGGCGACAGCGTCGCCGTCGACCAGGCGCTGGCGGTGCTGGAATCGGACAAGGCGAGCATGGAAATCCCGTCGACGCATGCCGGCGTGATCAAGGAGCTCAAACTCAAGGTCGGTGACAAAGTCTCCGAAGGCACGCTGGTCGCCGTGCTCGAAGCGGCCGCCGCGGCGCCGGCCGCACCGGCTGCGGCAGCTGCACCGGCGGCTCCAGCCGCGGCGCCGGCCGCCGCCCCGCAGGCGGCCAAGTTCGCCGGCGGTGCCGACATCGAATGCGAGATGCTGGTGCTCGGCGCCGGCCCCGGTGGCTACTCGGCGGCGTTCCGCAGTGCCGATCTGGGCATGAAGACGGTGCTCATCGAGCGCTACGCCACGCTCGGCGGCGTCTGCCTCAACGTCGGCTGCATCCCGTCGAAGGCGCTGCTGCACACCGCGGCGATCATCGACGAGGCCGCCGCGCTGGCGCACCACGGCATCACCTTCGATGCACCGAAGATCGACATCGACCGCCTGCGCGGCTTCAAGGAAGGCGTCATCAAGAAGCTCACCGGCGGCCTGGCCGGCATGGCCAAGGCGCGCAAGGTCGAGGTGGTGCGCGGCTACGGCACCTTCCTCGATGCCCACCACGTCGAAGTCGAGCTGACCAGCGGCGAAGCCCAGGGCAAGACCGGCGAGAAGAAGATCGTGCGCTTCGAGAAGTGCATCATCGCCGCCGGCAGCCAGGCCGTGCATCTGCCGTTCATGCCGGACGATCCGCGGGTGGTCGACTCCACCGGCGCGCTGGCGCTCACCGCGGTGCCCAAGCGCATGCTGGTCATCGGCGGCGGCATCATCGGCCTGGAAATGGCGACGGTGTACTCGACGCTCGGCACGCGCATCGACGTCGTCGAGATGCTCGACGGCGTCATGGCCGGCGCCGACCGCGATCTGGTCAAGGTCTGGGAAAAGAAGAACGCCCACCGCTTCGACAACATCATGCTCAAGACCAAGACGGTGTCGGCCGAGGCCAGGGCCGACGCCATCTACGTCAAGTTCGAAGGCGAGAAGGCTCCGGCCGAGGCGCAGGGCTACGATCTGGTGCTGGTGGCGGTCGGCCGCAGCCCGAACGGCAAGAAGATCGCCGCCGACAAGGCCGGCGTCGCCGTCAGCGATCGCGGCTTCATCGCAGTCGACAAGCAGATGCGCACCAACGTCGCGCACATCTACGCGATCGGCGACATCGTCGGCCAGCCGATGCTGGCGCACAAAGCGGTGCACGAGGCGCACGTCGCCGCCGAGGCCGCCGCCGGTCACAAGGCCTACTTCGATGCCCGCCAGATCCCGTCGGTCGCCTACACCGACCCGGAAGTCGCCTGGGCCGGCAAGACCGAGGACCAGTGCAAGGCCGAAGGGCTCAAGTACAGCAAGGCGCTGTTCCCCTGGGCCGCTTCGGGGCGCGCCATCGCCAACGGCCGTGACGAGGGCTTCACCAAGCTGCTGTTCGACGCCGACACGCATCGCATCATCGGCGGCGGCATCGTCGGCACCGGCGCCGGTGATCTGATCAGCGAGGTCTGCCTCGCCGTCGAGATGGGTGCCGACGCCGTCGACATTGGCAAAACCATCCACCCGCACCCGACGCTCGGCGAGTCGGTCGGCATGGCCGCGGAAGTCTTCGAAGGCGTCTGCACCGATCTGCCGCCGCAGAAAAAGAAGTAAGCGCCCGGCGCTGCACACGACGGCCGCCCGCGGGCGGCCGTTTTTTTGTCCGTGCGCGGGCGGTTTTCAGTAGATCGGGTAAACGACGAAGTCGCGGATCTTGTCGGTCGTGCAGTACTGCGCGCGGATCCAGCGCTGCATTTCCGCCGGGCGCTCGTCCTGCGCCGAGAAGACGTAGATGCCGTCGTTGATGTCGAAGCACTGCGGCACGTCGTTGCGGCAGCAGTAGGCGGTGGCATGTCCCCACAACTGCTGCTGATCGCCGAAGAAGCCGATGATCGCCGCCATGTCCGGCGGGTTGCCCTGGCCGTCGGCGGCGAACACGTTGAGCGTCGCCAGATTGGCGCTGCTCAGCGGCGGTGCGCAGGCGTGGCCGTGCGGCTGCCCCCACAGCTGCAGCGTGGTCTGCGACAGGCTGTTGGCGTTGCGAAACCAGGCGTCATAGCCGAGCCCGCGCAGCGTGTCGGCTTCATCGAGGTAGGTGAGCTGCTTGCGGTAGACGGTCTCCCCGTCGAGCGTGCCGAGGTCGAAGGCGCGTCCCTTCCAGGTGGCCACCAGCCATTCATAGGAGACGCGGAAGCACACGCCGCGCAGCTTGCCGCTGCCGAATTTGCCGGTGGCGCTGATGTTGTCCTGCACGGTGGTGTGGAAGCACTTGCCGGAGTTCAGATAGTTCTCAAGATGGGTGACGCGGTGCATGGATGGCGAGGGGGCGCCGCATGAGCGCTGATCTTGAGTCCGCGGCGACGGCGCAGAGCGCCCGTGGGTCGGCTGATCGGCCGGGCGCCCGGCCCGGTAATTAGAACAGCGCAACGCGCAGTCAAGGCGCTGGCGGCGGCTGCGCAGGCTTGCGCACCGGCGGTTCGTGCCGCGTCGTGAACCAGCGGCGGTCGTGGCTTGCGCGATGTGCCTTGCGCGCGCCCTCGGTGGATCTCTGCGTTACAGTCCGTTGAAACGCTTCCCCCCCGAGCCGGAGTTCGCCGATGACCGACGCAACGCCGCCCGCCGCTGTCAGCCCCGAGGATGGAGGCACCGCCTTCGCCATCACGCTGATGGAGCACCTTGTCGTACCCACCTTCGTCCTCGATGCCGAGCTGCGCGTACTGATCTGGAACCGGGCCTGTGAACACCTGACCGGCGTGCCGGCCAGCGAGGTGATCGGCACCCGCGAACACTGGCGGGCGTTCTACGAGAGTCCGCGCCCCTGCCTGGCCGATCTGGTCGCCGAGGGCGCCAAAGGCCGCATCGAGCAGCTGTATGTGCGGCCCGAGGCGCCGCGCGAGCCGGGGCGGGGCCTGCGCGCCGAGACCTGGTGTCACATGCCGCGCCGCGGCCAGAGCCTGTATCTGGCGGTCGATGCCGGGCCGATCTTCGATGCCGGCGGGCGGCTGATCGCCGTGGTCGAAACTCTGCGCGACATGAGCGACCGCAAGCGTGCCGAAGATCAGCTGCAGCAGCTCGCCAGCCGCGACCTGCTCACCGGCCTCGGCAACCGCCACGCTTTCGATGCCGCGCTCGAACTGGAGTGGCGCAGCGGCGAGCGGGATGAAACCTCGCTGGCGCTGCTGCTGATCGACATCGACCACTTCAAGCGCTTCAACGATCGCTACGGTCATGCCGCCGGCGACGAATGCCTGAAGCGGGTGGCGGCGACCATCAACCGCTTCGCGCGCCGCGCCGGTGACCTGGCGGTGCGCTACGGCAGCGAGGCCTTCGTGCTGCTGCTGCCCGATTTCACTCGCACGCAGGCGCAGGCAGTGGCGCAGCGGGTGTGCGATGCCGTGCGCAGCCTGCGCTTCGTCGACGACGATGAGATCATCGGTGTCACCGTCAGCATCGGGCTGGCGGTATGCGTGCCGATGCCGGGCATCGAGGCCACTCTGATGCTGCAGGCGGCGGATGCCGCCCTCGACGAGGCCAAGCAGGCCGGCCGCGACCGGGTGCGTATCGGCGAGGTCTGAACGGGAGCCTCAGTCATGAAACAGGCCGCGGACGTGGCGCGCTATCGCGCCAATCTGCAGGGTGAAGTCGACAGTGCCGCGCTGTACCGGGCGATGGCGCAGAGCGCCGAAGACCCCACGCAGGCCGAGCTCTACCACAAGCTCGCTGCCGTCGAGGACGCCCATGCCGCGTTCTGGCAGCGCCGGCTGCAGACGCTCGGCGCCCCGCTCGCGGTGCGACCGGGCTGGCGCACCCGGGTGCTGATCGGGCTGGCGCGGCGTTTCGGTGCCGATTTCGTGTTGCCGGTGGCGCGTTCGCTGGAGGCGATGGACCAGGACAGCTATGACCATCAGCCGGAAAGCGCGCAGACGGCGATGCCGGCGCAGGAGCGCTCGCATGTGCGCCTGCTCGGCCAGCTGGCGCGGCGGCCGCGGCCGGGCTGGAGCGGCACCACCTATGCGCGCCTCGAAGGCCGCCACGGCGCCGGTGGCGGCAACGCGCTGCGCGCCGCGGTGCTCGGTGCCAATGACGGGTTGGTGTCGACGCTGAGTCTGGTGATGGGGGTGGCCGGCGCCAGTGCCGATTCGCACACCATCCTGCTCACCGGCGTCGCCGGCATGCTCGCCGGTGCCTGTTCGATGGCGATGGGCGAGTGGATCTCGGTGCAGAGCGCGCGCGAGCTGTATCAGCGGCAGATCGCCGCCGAGGCCGAGGAGCTGCAGCAGGTGCCGGCCGAGGAGCGCGCGGAACTCGAACTGATCTACCGCAGCAAGGGCTTCACTGAAGAAGAAGCCCACAACATCGCCGAGCGGGTGATGGCCGATCCGCAGACCGCGCTGGCCACGCTGGCGCGCGAGGAACTCGGTGTCGATCCCGAGGCGATGGCCGGTTCGCCGTGGGCGGCGGCGGCGACCTCGTTTCTGATTTTCATCGTCGGTGCGCTGCTGCCGGTGGCGCCGTTCGTCTGGCTCACTGGCGAGCAGGCGGTGCTTGCCAGTGCCGGCGCCGGCGCCGGCGGGCTGTTCCTGATCGGCGCGGCGATCACCCTGTTCACCGGCCGCAGCGCCTGGTGGTCGGGGCTGCGTCAGCTGTCGATCGGTCTGGCCGCCGCCGGCGTCACCTGGGGCGCCGGCTGGCTGTTCGGCGTCGCGCTCGGCGGCTGAGCCGGGCGCGGCCGGTTCAGGCGACGCGGGCGCGCTTGTTCGGCACGCGCAGCTGCGCGGTTTCCGACAGGCAGTGCTCCAGTTCGGCCATGCCGGCCGGCAGGTCGAGCTCGGCGCCACAGCTGCGCATGCTCGAACCGAAGGCGTGCAGCGTACGGAACAGGTTGTACTCGCGGCTCTGCTCGCCCATCTGGCCGATGCGCAGGATGTTGTGGCCGAAGGCGCCGGAGATCTCGACGTGATGCACGTGCGACATGTGCTGGCGCACGGTGTCGGCCGACACCGTCTGCGGCACGCTGATGCCGATCACCGAGTTCAGCCGCGATTCCGGCGCGACGAACAGTTGCAGGCCCATCGCCTCGATCGCCGCCTGCAGCGCCTCGGAGCAGTGGCGGTGACGCAGGAAGCGCTGCGTCAGGGTTTCCTCGCAGACCAGGTGCAGCGCCTCGTGCAGCGCGAGGATGCCCGACACCGGGGCGGTGTAGTGGTAGGACTTCTGGTTCCAGAAGTTGTCGGCGAGTTTGGCGTCCAGGCACCAGTGCGAGAGCAGGTCGGTGCGCGCGCTGATGCGATCCCAGGCACGGTCGGAAAAGGCCAGCAGCGAGACGCCGGGAATCGACGACAGACCCTTCTGCCCACCGGTGATGACGGCGTCGATGCCCCAGTCGTCCATCTGCAGCGGCATGGTGCTCAGCGTGCACACGGCGTCGACGACGATCAGGCAGCCGTGGGCGCGGGCGATGCGGGCGATTTCCTGCAGGCGCTTGTTGCAGACGGTGTTCGAGGTCTCGCCCTGGACGATGGTCATGACCTCGAAGCGGCCCTTGGCGAACAGCTCGCCGAGCTCCTCGGGCGTGGCGCAGCGCAGTTCGCTGATCTCATAGCGCGTGACCTGGCCGCCGACGCGCGTCGACATCTCCGCCAGGCGGCGGCTGAAATAGCCGTTGACCACCGACAGCACCGGCGTGCCCGGCGCGACCAGATTGCAGACGGCCATTTCCATCGCCGCCGAGCCCGGTCCGGCCACGCCCATGACATGGCCCGAGGTGGTCTGGAACACGTAGCGGGCCATCGCCTTCACCTGCTCGATCACCCGGCTCATCGTCTCGCCCAGGTGATTGATGACGATGGAGTTGGCTTCGGCGACGCGATGCGGGATCGGCACCGGGCCGGCGCCCATCATCAGCAGGGGTTCATCGGGAAGGATGTGATCGAGCGGGACGATGCCGGCCGGGTTCAGGGCTTCGACGGTCATGATTTCCTCGAGGGGGTGGAGACGATGGTCTGTCTCCGTGTCGCGGCCGGCGCATCGGGGGGAGGTCGGCTGGCGAGCGCGAAGGGCGCAGAGCATATCCGCAAACACACAACAAGTGTGTATCAAATTCACAAAATGTTGTGTGTAAACCTCTGTGCACCACGTTGATGCAAGCCGCGCTCCGCTCAGCCGGCATCGCTCCCCTGCACGCCGAGCAGGAAGCTGCCCTGGCAGTCGGAGGCCAGCGTCGTCAGCTCGGTGTCGTCTTTCAGCGCGACGCCGGATAGGCCGCGGCGGCGGCTTTCTGCCAGCAGATGGTGCAGGCGGTGCGCGGCGGCGGCGAAGCTCTGCCCGGCCGGGCGCACGTTGCTGATGCAGTTGCGCTCGGCATCGCTGCGCCCCGGGCGCGGCGCATGCGTCAGGTACAGGCCAAGGCTGTCCGGCGAGCTCAGCCCCGGGCGCTCGCCGATCAGCACGACGACGATGTCGGCCCGCAGGCCGGCGCCGATCTCATCGCCGATCGCCACGCGGCCCTGTTCGACCAGCGTCAGCGGGCCGAGCCGCCAGCCGTCGAGCCGCGGCAGGATGGCTGCCAGCATCGCCGCGGCGTGCTCGTTGACGGCACGCGCCGATAGGCCGTCGGCGATGACGAACGCCAGCTCGCAGCCCGGTGCGGCGAGGGCGTCGAGCCGCGCGCGCGAGGCCGCATCGAGCCGACGGCCGAGGTCCGGGCGCTGCAGATAGACATGGCGGTCGGCGGCGGCGCTGTGCAGTTCGATGAGGTCGAGGCCGCAGCCCTGCAGCCGCGGCAGCAGTGCGGCGCGGTCGAGTGGCAGATGCACGGCGTCGCGGGCGCGCGCGTGGTCGAGCTGAAAAGCCAGCTGCGCGGCGGTCGGCAGGCTGACGCCGGCGCGGCCGAGCGCGATGCGCGCATCGGTGTAGCGGCGCAGGGCGGTCCACGGGTTGTCGACGACCAGGGGGGCTTTGTGTTCGCTCATCGCCGGCCTCCGTTCAGTTCAGGCGTGCCAGGGCCGGCGCGAAGCGCGGCGGCAGGGTGTCGGCCGGGCGCAGCTCGGCATCGAGAATGCCGTTGGCCAGCAGCCAGTCCTCGAACTCCGGCGCCGGGCGCAACCCCTGCGTCTGGCGCAGGTAGAGCGCGTCGTGGAAGGAGGTGGTCTGGTAATTGAGCATGATGTCGTCGGCGCCGGGGATGCCCATGATGTAACTGCAGCCGGCGACGCCGAACAGCGTCAGCAGCGTGTCCATGTCGTCCTGGTCGGCTTCGGCGTGGTTGGTGTAGCAGACGTCGCAGCCCATCGGCACGCCGAGCAGCTTGCCGCAGAAGTGATCCTCCAGCCCGGCGCGGATGATCTGCTTGCCGTCGTAGAGGTATTCCGGGCCGATGAAGCCGACCACGGTATTGACCAGCAGCGGGCGGAAGCGGCGGGCGACGGCGTAGGCGCGCGCCTCGCAGGTCTGCTGGTCGACGCCGTGATGGGCGTTGGCCGACAGCGCCGAGCCCTGGCCGGTCTCGAAGTACATGACGTTGTCGCCGATGCTGCCGCGGCCGAGCGCGAGCGCCGCCTGATGCGCCTCGTCGAGCAGCGCCAGGCTGACACCGAAGCTGGCGTTGGCCGCCTCGGTGCCGGCGATCGACTGGAACACCAGATCGACCGGCACGCCGCGCGCCATCGCCTCGATCGTCGTCGTCACATGCGTCAGCACGCAGGACTGCGTCGGGATGGCGTATTCGCGGATCACCGCATCGAGCATCACCAGCAGCTCGCTGACCTGAGCGAGGTTGTCGGTCGCCGGGTTGATGCCGATCACCGCATCGCCGTTGCCGTAGAGCAGGCCGTCGAGGATCGAGGCGGCGATGCCGGTGGCGTCGTCGGTCGGATGGTTCGGCTGCAGGCGTGTCGACAGCCGCCCGCGCAGGCCGATGGTGTCGCGAAAACGGGTGATGACGCGGCATTTGCGGGCGACGGCGATCAGATCCTGCACGCGCATCAGCTTGCTGACGGCGGCGACCATCTCCGGCGTCAGGCCGGCGGCCAGCGCCGCCAGCGTGCGCTCGTCGGCCTGCGGGCCGAGCAGCCAGTTGCGGAAATCACCGACGGTCAGGTGCGCCACCGGCACGAAGGCCGCGGCGTCGTGACCGTCGATGATCAGCCGGGTGACCTCGTCGTCCTCGTAGGGGATCACCGCTTCATCGAGGAAGGTCTGCAGCGGCAGCTCGGCCAGTGCGAGCTGCGCGGCGACGCGCTCCTCGGCCGTCGCCGCGGCGATGCCGGCGAGGCAGTCGCCGGAGCGCAGCGGCGTGGCTTTCGCCAGCAGCGTCTTGAGGTCGGCGAAGCGGTAGCGGGTGCTGCCGAGGGTCTGCGTGTAGGCCATGCGGTGGACCTCGTCGCGGAACGGGCGGAAACGGCCCCGCCGCCGGTGGCGGGGCCGGTGGCTCAGTCGACCAGCGAGCGCGCCGTCTGCAGCAGCGCGTCGTCGGGGGCCGCTTCGCGCTGCTTGTGCGTCAGCCAGAAGTAGGCGTAACCGAGCAGCATGAAGCCGAGGAACAGGCTGGCGACCTGCGGGTTGAAGTAGACCATCGTCAGCAGGCAGAGCACCGCGATTGCCAGCGCCAGGCCGGGGAACAGCGGGTACAGCGGCGCCTTGAACGGGCGGGCGAGTGCGGGCTCGCTGCGGCGCAGCTTGAACAGGCTGGCCATGCTCATGATGTACATGACGATGGCGCCGAACACCGACATGGTGACGATGTTCGCCGTCAGCGTCTGGCCGCCGAAGGTGATCAGCTCATCGGAGTAGATCGCGGCGATGCCGACGACGCCGCCGGCGATGATCGCGCGGTGCGGCGTGCGGAAGCTCGGGTTGATCTTGGCCAGGCTCGGCGGCAGGTAGCCGGCGCGCGCCTGCGCGTAGATCTGGCGCGAGTAGCCCATGATGATGCCGTGGAAGCTCGCGATCAGGCCGAACAGGCCGATCCACACCAGCATGTGCAGCCAGCCGGAGTTCTCGCCGACGATGAACTTCATCGCCTGCGGCAGCGGATCATTGATATTGGAGAGCTTGGTCCAGTCACCGGCGGCGCCGGCGAAGATCATCACGCCGAAGGCCAGTACCACCAGCGTGAGGATGCCGGCGATGTAGGCGACCGGAATCGTGCGCTTCGGGTCCTTGGCTTCCTCGGCGGCCATTGCCGCGCCCTCGATGGCGAGAAAGAACCAGATCGCGAAGGGGATCGCGGCGATGATGCCGGTGAACGCCGGCAGGCCGAAGGTATCGCTGCCGGCCCAGCCGCCGGCACTGAAGTTGGCCAGCGAGAAGCCCGGCGAGACCACGCCGATGAACACCAGCAGCTCGAAGATCGCCAGCACGGTGACGAACAGTTCGAAGGTCGCCGCCAGCTGCACGCCGAGGATGTTCAGCGTCATGAACAGCAGGTAGGCGCCGACCGCGGCGGTCTTCGGGTTCAGCTCCGGAAACTGCACGTTGAGGTAGGCGCCGATCGCCATCGCGATCGCCGGCGGCGCGAAGACGAATTCGACCAGCGTGGCGGCACCGGCGACGAAGCCGCCGCTCGGGCCGAAGGCGCGGCGGGCGTAGGCGAACGGGCCGCCGGCGTGCGGGATCGCCGTGGTCAGCTCGGTGAAGCTGAAAATGAAGCTCGTGTACATCAGCGCGACGATGACCGTCGTGATGAAAAAGCCCAGCGTGCCGGCGGTGGCCCAGCCGTAACTCCAGCCGAAATACTCGCCGGAAATCACCAGGCCGACAGCGATGCCCCACAGGTGCCAGGCACCCAGGGTCTTTTTCAATGAAGGGTTTGCAGCATCGGTTTGCATTGATTCACTCCGGGGTGAGGAAAACGGCGCGGGGCGCGGCGCACAACTCCCTGGAACGCAGCGCGGCGTGATGCTGCACTGCAGCGATACAAGGACGATGCCATTGCCTGGAAGTGGCTGATTGGTAATGTTTTGCCGACTGACGCAGCGCGTGTTGTGATGTGAAGGCTGCTTCGGCAGCGAGCGCGCCCGCCCGTCCGGCGCGCTGCAACGGGGCGGCGGCGTTCGTTTTGTCGTTTCTGGATGACGCTGGTGCGTTGCCCCGGCGTGACAGGCCGTGCAAGGTGGCGCGCCCCCGGCGGGCAAGTCGGCGCTGCCGGGTCTATGAATGCAGCTGTCAGGCGGAGCGAGGCGCCCGCGCGACAGGGGCGGGGCGTCCATTCAGGGATCGGTTTTCTTCACGGATGAAGCAAAGTGAACAGAGTGTTGGCATCGGTATTCCGCGTCGATCTGCATCGACTGATTCTGCTGATGGCCGTGTCCGTCGCGCTGTTCACGCTCGCCAACGGCCTGTATGCCAGCTATCGCGTGCAGCGGCAGATCCTGATCGACAACACGCTGGAGAGTAACCGCGCCTATGCGGTGAAGCTGGCGGCGATCACACAGAACTTCCTCGACGAAGCGCATCAGCAGCTGGCCTACAGCGCCGCCATGGCCGCCGGACAGTTCGGCAGTCGCGAGCGGCTGCAGCGCGAGGCGGAGCGTCTGCACCGCCAGTCCGACAACTTCAATTCGGTGCTGTTTTTCGATGCCTCGGGGCGCGTGCTGGTGACCGCACCGGAGACGCTGCCGCTGCGCGACCAGGTGCTGAACACTCCGGGTGTCAGCGAGGCGCTGCTTGAGCGCAGGCTGCTGGTCAGTCAGCCGTATGTCTCGACGCTCGGCAATCTGCTGGTGTTCATCTCCGCGCCGGTGATCGATGGCACGGGCCGTTACCTGGGCCTCGTCGGTGGCACCATCTATCTGAAGCAGCAGAACGTCCTGCACAGTCTGCTCGGCGAGCAGTATTACCGTGACGGGTCCTATCTGTACGTGGTCGACTACACCCGGCGGCTGCTGTATCACCCGGAGATCACGCGGGTCGGCGAGCAGATCGGTGCCAATCAGGTGATCGACGCCGTCCTGCGTGGCCAGGTCGGGCAGATGAGCGCACGCAACAGCCAAGGCACCGACATGCTGGCCGGCTACGCCGCGGTGCCGGAAACCGGCTGGGGCGTGGTCGTGCAGCGGCCGCTGCATGCGGCGTTGGCACCGCTCGACGCCCTGATGCTCGACGTCCTGCGCAACACCCTGCCGCTGGCGCTGCTGACCATGCTGTTCATCTGGTGGTTCGCCCGCCTGGTGTCGCTGCCCCTGCAGCAGCTGGCGGATCACGTGCGCGAGCTGGAGCAGCCGACGGTCGCCGGCTACATCCGCGGTGTGCATTCCTGGTACTTCGAGTCCGCCGAGCTCAAGCGCGCGCTGCTGGTGGGGATCGACCTGCTGCATCAGCGCATCAGCCAGCTGGCGCGCGACGTTCAGCTCGATCCGCTGACTGGCCTGTGCAACCGCCGCGTCTCTGAAAACGTGCTGGCGACCTGGCAGGCCGAGCAGCGCGTGTTCGCCGCGGTGTTCCTCGACATCGACTGGTTCAAGCAGATCAACGACACCTACGGTCACGACATTGGCGATCAGGTGCTGCAGCACCTGGCGCGCCTGATCCGCGAGTGCACGCGCGATGTCGACGTACTGTGCCGCACCGGCGGTGAAGAGTTCCTCATCCTGCTGCCCGACATCACCCCGGACGCCGCGCTGCTGATCGCCGAGCGTTTGTGCCGGCAGATCGCACGGGGCACCATCGATCCGGTCGGGCAGGTCACGGTGTCGCTCGGTGTGGCGCACTGTCCATTCCACGCCAGCGAGGCCGGCGCTGTGCTCAAGGCGGCCGACCGGGCGATGTATCAGGCCAAGCGCAGCGGGCGCAATCGGGTGGCCGTGGCGCGGACGGTACTGCACGATATCGCCTGAACCGCCTGAACCGCCTGAACCGCCTGAACCGCCTGAACCGCCTGAACCGCCTGAACCGCGGGTTGGCGGTCGGGCCTGCGGATACGGTCTAATGCGCGGTCCGTTTTCCCGGGTGTTTCCGCGATGGCTCTCAAGGCAACCGTGTTCAAGGTCGAGCTGCAGCTCGCCGATCTCGATCGGCATTACTACGCCGACCACGCGCTGACACTGGCGCGCCATCCTTCCGAGACCGATGAGCGGCTGATGCTGCGCCTGCTCGCCTTTGCCGCGCAGGCCGACACCGCGCTCGCTTTCGGTCGCGGCCTGTGCGAAGCCGACGAGCCGGCGCTGTGGCGCAAGGATCTGAGCGGCAACATTGAGCTGTGGGTCGAGCTCGGCCAGCCCGACGAACGGCGCCTGCTGCGCGCCTGCGGCCTGGCGCGGCAGGTGGTGGTGTGGGCTTACGGCGGCGGCGTCGAGCTGTGGTGGAAGCAGGCCGCCGAGCGCCTCGAACGTGCGCGCAATCTCAGCGTCTGGCAGCTGCCGCCAGCGCAGACCCAGGCGCTGGCTGCCCTGGCCGAGCGCACGCTGCAGCTGCAGTGCACGATCCAGGAGGGCCAGTTCCTGTTCAGCAGCGCGCGCGGCGCCGTCACCCTCGAACCCCGGTGTCTGCGCGCCACCGACGGCGGAGTGTTGTGATGAGCGATCTCGACCGCGCCCCGCTCGGCAAGCCTGTCCGCTACGCCAGTCACTACGATCCCACGCTGCTGTGCCCGATCCCGCGCCAGCTCAAGCGCGACGAGATCGGCCTGCCGGCCGGCACGCCGCTGCCGTTCCACGGCCTCGATCTGTGGAATGCCTACGAACTGTCGTGGCTGCTGCCCTCGGGCAAGCCGCAGGTGGCGCTCGCTGAATTCCGCGTGCCGGCCAGCTCGCCGAACATCATCGAGTCGAAGTCGCTGAAGCTCTACCTCAACAGCTTCAACCAGACCCGTCTGGCCGCGCGCGCGGCACTGCTGGCGCGGCTGCAGACCGACCTCAGCGCCGCCGCCGGCGCAGCGGTCGGCGTCGAGCTGATCGGGCCGGAGCGCTTCGCCGCGCTCGACTTCGGCGAGCTGGACGGTGAATGCATCGACGATCTCGACGTGACCATCGAGCACTACCAGCCGGCGCCGCAGCTGCTGCGCGCCGACTTCAGCGCCGCGCCGGTCGCCGAGACGCTGTGCTCGAACCTGCTCAAGTCCAACTGCCTGGTCACCGGCCAGCCGGACTGGGCCAGCGTGCAGATCCGCTACCGCGGCGCACCGATCGACCGCGCCGGCCTGCTCGGCTACCTGGTGTCGTTTCGCGAGCACAACGAATTCCACGAGCAGTGCGTCGAGCGCATCTACATGGATCTGCTGCGCCAGTGCCGGCCGCAGGAACTCCGTGTCTATGCGCGCTACACGCGCCGCGGCGGCCTCGACATCAATCCGCTGCGCAGCAGTGACGCCGCTGTGACCGCCGTCAATCCACGAGGCGCCCGTCAATGAGGCATCATCACAGTTGACCGTGCACAAGGCGCACCTATGTTGTGCATTGAGCATGCATATGATTGGGCAGGGAGATTGAGGGTGGCCGAGTTCAACATCCGTCCCGCCGGCGAGGCGGACATTCCGTTGCTGGCCCGGGCCATTGGCCAGGCGTCGGGCGGCTACGCGCGTATCGGCTGGTTGCGGCGGCAGGATGAATTCCCCGGTGTCGAGCCCGAGCTGATCGGCGCGGCGTTGTTCGCCCGCCGCGAGCCGCCGTTCGACTGGCGCAATGCCGTCGTCGCCGAGCTCGATGCCGAGCCGGTGGCGGCGATGTTGATGCAGGCCAGCCGCTGCCCCTGCGGCTGCCGCAGCGAGCAGCGCCCCGACGCCGCCAATCTGCTGTCGCCGGTGTGCATGTCGGTGCCGGGTTCGTGGTTCATCGTCGGCATGGCGGTGCTCGAACCGTGGCGCAATCACGGTTTTGCCGGCCGCCTGCTGGCGCACGCCGAACGCACCGCCCGCCGCGGCGATTATCCGAGCCTGAGCCTGATCGCCTTCGAGCGCAGCCCGGCGACGCGGCTGTACCTGCGTCACGGTTTCGGCATCGTCGACCGCCGCTCGGTGATCCCGCATCCGCTGCTCGAATACAGTGGTGATGTGCTGCTGATGGCAAAGACGCTGGGCTGAGGCCCGGCGCAACGTCCGCGCCGGGGCGCGGTCGAAACAGAGCCGGCCGGCGGGCCGGCGGGTCGGGCGGCCGCCGGCGGCGACCGTCCGCTGCTTCCCCACAAGGCTGCGGCCGGGGGGCGCGCATGCGTCGCGTCACACAAGTCTGTCTGCTGCTGATCCTGTTGCTCGGCCTGCTGCCACTGACGCATGCGGCCGCACCGCCGCGCCTGGGCGAGCTCGGTGGTGAGGTATCGTTCCTGCGCCCGGGCGCCGGTGACTGGTCGGCAGCGCTGCGCAACACGCCGCTGGCGGCGGGCGACGCGCTCTACAGCGCGGCGCGCAGTGAATTCGAAATCCAGCTCGGCGCGCGGGCTTTCGCGCGTGCCGCCGAAAACACCCAGCTCACCTTCGGCACGCTCGATGAGCGCCAGCTGCAGCTGCGCGTCGCCGGCGGCCGGCTGGCGCTGGATCTGGCGACGCTGCCGGCCCGGCGCGTCGAGGTGGTGACGCCGGCAGCGAGCGTGCTGATCGAGCGCGCCGGCTATTACCGCTTCGAGGTCGATGCCGACGGCACGCGGCTGATCACCCGCCGCGGCGGCGAGGCCGATGTCGTGCTGGCCAACGGCCGCGGGCTCGCCGTTGGCAGCAATGCGCTGCTCGATATCGCCGTCGATGCCGAGGAGCTGCCGGCGCCGCAGTACGCGCCGGCGGCCGATGACTGGGACCGCTGGAACTTCGAACGCTCGGCGACGCTGCTCGCCGACAGCGACCCGCGCCTCGACGATTCGCTCTACGGCAGCGGGGATCTCGATCGCTACGGTCGCTGGATCGATGACGTCAACTACGGCGAGGTCTGGCTGCCGAGCGGCGTCGGCGCCGACTGGGCACCGTACAGCGACGGGCGCTGGATCTATGACCCGGCGTATGGCTGGAGCTGGATCGACGCCGCGCCCTGGGGCTGGGCGCCGTTCCACTACGGCCGCTGGGTGCGCGTCGGCGGTGACTGGGGCTGGGCGCCGGGGCCGCGCACGCGCCGGCCGGATTACGCCCCGGCGGTGGTCGGCTGGCTCGGCCCGCCCGGTGGCGCCGCGGTCGGCTGGGTCGCGCTCGGCTGGGGCGAGCCGCTGCTGCCGTGGTGGGGGTCTGCTCGCGGGCGGCCGTGGTGGGGCGGCTGGGGGGGGCCGCGGCATTTCGATGGCGAACGCTTCGATCCGCGCCGCCCGCGTTACGTCCACGCCGAACGCGAGCGCGCCGTGGTGTTCGCCCCGCGCGCCGGTTTCGTCTCCGGTGCGCGTGATTACCGCCGGCTGCCGCCGCAGCAGAGCGGCGACTGGCAGCCGTTTGCCCGCGGCATCGACGCCCGGCCGCTGCCCGGTGGCTACGCCGGCGGCGCGTCGCGCGGGCCGCGGCCGCCGCATGACGGGCGACGCCCCGAGGGCGCGGCGCGCATGCCGGCGGCGCCGGTGCCGTGGCTGCCGCACCGCGAAGGCGCCCCGCGGGACATCGAGCGCACGCCGCAGCGGCTCAATCCGCTGCCGCCGATGACGCCGCCGCGCGAGCGTTTCGGCACCGTGCCGCCCCGTGATCAGCCGCGTCCGCCTGCCCGCGAACCCGCGTACCAGCCGCCGGCGCGGCTCAATCCGCTGCCGCCCGACTACGAGCGGCGGGCGCGCGACGGCTGGCAGGGGCCCGGCTACGTACCGCCGCAGGGCCGTTCGCAGCGAGACGATCCGCACCCGCGCTGGCCCGGCGGCATGCCGGTGGCACCGCGTCCGGCACCGCGCTACGAGCCGGCGGCGCCGGCGCCGCGTGGCTTCCCCGATGCCGGCCGCGATCGTCATCAGAGCGAGCGCATGCCGTCGCAGGTGCAACAGCGGGAGCCGCCGCGGCCGCGCGCAGAGCCGCCGCGTCGCGAAACCCGGATCGATCCGCCGGGGGCGCCGCGCCCGCAGGAGCTCAAGCCGCGGGTCGACCGCAGCATCCTCAACGGCTGCGGCCAGGGGGCGAGCTGTCGCTGAGGGGAGGGCAGCGTTGCGTCGAGATTTTTGTTGCCGCCCGGGCAACTTTCGCCGACGCTGCCGGTCCTTCGGGGCAATCCAGTCCCGCAGCGAGGCAGCGCGATGGCCAACAAGAAGCCCGCCCGGCAGGAGCCCGGGCAACGGGGGGCGATCAGTCACCCGATCCTCAAGGAAGTGCGCACACCGAAGTACCGGCAGCGCATCGTCGAAAGTGCAGTGCGCTACCAGCGCCGGCCGAAAAACGAAAAGTCCCGTTCGCGGGACTTTTCTTTTTTGGGGCCGCACAGCGTGCGCCGCGGTGATCGTGTCAGCCGGTGTCGGCGGCGGCGGGCGCACGAACTTCCGGGCTGGACCACACTCTCGACGGCGACGCCGGCCGGCGCGCTTCGTTCAGGGAGAACCGTTCATGTCCATGCTTCGTACCTTGCTCGCCCTTGCCTGCGCCTGCGCACCGCTCGCGGTGACGGCGGCGGAATCGTCGCCCGACTGGGGTATCGTCGATGACGGCAGGGCCGCGCCGGCGCGGCGACCGGCCACGGCCGATGACGCCTACCGCGCCGCCATCGAGCGCGTCACCGGCATGGTGCGCGACGGTGAGCTGGTGCGCCGCGTGCAGAGCCGCGGCCTGGCGCTGGTCGATCTGACCTGGGAGGACACCGGCCGCAGCCCCGGTTCGGCGCTCGGCCCGAACATCAGCGACCTGACCTTGCAGGTGCGTCGCGAGGATGCCCGCGGCTGGCAGAGCGCGCTGATGCCGGTGATCCGCTACCCGAATTTCAGCGATCGCACCGGCGACGTGCCGGCCGACAAGTTCTTCGTGCGGGTCGGCAACGAGCGCGGCGCGCCGCTGCGGGCGGTGCCATTGCTCGACGTGCTGAGCGAGCTGCGTTCCTGGGCCTCGGTGCCCGATAGTCTGAAGGGCGCCAACGATCTCACCGACCCGCGCGACACGCATTTCCTGGTCAGCGCGCAGGCGGTGTTCATGCCGGTGCCGGCCGCCGGCAAGGCGACCTTCAATCCGGTGGTGTTCAATTACCAGTCGGCGCCCGGCTCACCGGCGGTGCTGACGCTGCTGGTCACCCGCGAAGGCACCAGCCTCCGCGTCATCGACAACAGCCGCGAGGACCGCGCGCTGCGCCACGGTCAGGAGCTGTATTTCAACGCCAACGGCGAACGCGCTGCGCTGACCGCCGAGCGCCTGAGCGACGTCAAGGCGCGCATCGAAGGCCAGGGCGGCGCGCAGAACGCCGGCGAGCGCACTGCGCTGGCACGCGGCGCCGACATGCTGATGCTGGTGCAGGTGCCGCTGAAGCATCGCAACCGCGGCGTGCTCTGGGGGCTGCCGGTGCCGACGGCCGCGATGCCGGCACCGGCGCCGGCGGCCGCGGAAAAATCGCGCGGCAGCGACGTCGAACAGGCGGTGCTCGGCCACGGCCCGCTGCTCGGCCCCTACCGCGAAGGCAGTGGCGACAAGCTCGAACGCGACCCGAACTTCCCGATCCGCATCACCGTGCAGTTCTACAAGGCGACCAGCAACGGCATCGTCGATGACGCCGACCTCGACGCGATCCAGCGTTCGATCGCCGCGGTCTACAACCATGCCGACTACGTCGGCTCGCTGGTGGTGCCGGAGGGCGATCCGAACCGGCCGACCAGCTGGTGGCCGCGCCGCCCGGCCGACTGGCCGTGGTGAGCGCGCATAATCCGCGTACTGTCATCACAGGGAGTCGTCGATCATGCCGCGCTTCGCCGCCAACCTCAGCCTGATGTACACCGAGCACACCTTTCCCGAACGCTTCGCCGCGGCGGCAGCCGACGGCTTTCACGGTGTCGAGTACCTGTTCCCCTACGCCTGTTCGGCGGCGGAACTGGCGATACAGCTGCGTGAGCACCGTCTGGAACAGGTGCTGTTCAACCTGCCGCCGGGCGACTGGGACGCCGGTGAGCGCGGTCTGGCCTGCCTGCCCGGCCGCCACGTCGACTTTCGCGACAGCGTCGAGCTGGCGCTCGACTACGCCGCCGCGCTCGGCTGCCGGCGGCTGCACGTGATGGCCGGCGTGGTGCCGGCCGGCAGCTCGCGCAGCGTCTGCCGGCAGGTCTACGTCACCAATCTGCGCCATGCCTGCATGCGCGCGGCGACTCACGGCGTCACGCTGCTGATCGAGCCGATCAACCCGCGCGACATGCCGGGCTATTTCCTCAACCGTCAGGACGAGGCCCACGCCATCGTCGCCGAGGTCGGTGCCGACAATCTGCAGGTGCAGATGGACCTCTACCACGCGCAGATCGTCGAGGGCGATCTCGCCACCGCGCTGCGCCGCTATCTCGCCGGCATCGGCCATATCCAGATCGCCGGCGTCCCTGAGCGCCACGAGCCGGACCGTGGCGAGATCAATTATCCCTACCTGTTCGAACTGCTCGACACGCTCGGCTACCGCGGCTGGGTCGGCTGCGAATACCGCCCGCAGAACGGCACCCGCAGCGGCCTCGGTTGGCTGCACACCTGGCGCGCCGCGCATCCCGAGTAGCCCGGCTTCCCGCGGGTGATGGGGCAGGGCGGGCAACCGCCCTGCACGCGCCGGCGGCGCGACCCCGCGCGGAGCCTCGCCACCGCGTCGCTCATTGCGCGTCCCATTTTTTCCGGTGCCGAGGGCGTGCCGTCTGTAAGCGTCTGTTTCAGCGGCATAGTGTCAGGGGGAAGGCGCGTGCCGCGCCGGCTCACTGCGGTCCGGCGACGCCGGTCACCCGCTCCAGCGCCGGCAGCAGGCGCTCGCTCCAGCCATTGCCGCCGATCACCGTCGCCACCGCCTGCCCGTCGACCAGCAGCACGAAGGCCGGCGTCGGCCGCGGCAGCGCCGCGGTGTCGAGCGCCAGTCCCGTCGGCAGATCCGCCGCCCGTGCCGGCTCACGGAAGCTCGCGCGCACCGACTCCAGCAGACGCACCCGCTGCGCCAGCGCCGAGTCCATGAACGCCGGCCGCTGCTGTGCCTCCCAGGCGCGGCAGTACGGGCAATCCCGCGCACCGAGGTACAGCACCGCAATCTCCCGCGCCGCCACCGGCACCGCCGCCGCGATCGCATCCGCCCCCGGCCCCGGCGACTGCCCGCGCAGCCCCAGCCAGACCAGTGCGGCGACGATCAGCAGTTGCAGGATGGGCTTGCGGGGCATGGGTGCTGACTCAGGGGGCGGGGTGGCAGGTGGGTTTCATGAAGTGTGGGAGCAGGCATTCCGATCGTGATCTTGCCCGATTACGGCGTATTTCCCCGCTCCCGTAGAAATTCCCCCAGCACCCGTCCGGTATGCGAGTGCGCCTGTGCGGCGATCAGGGTGTCGGGCGGACCCTGGACGACGATTTCGCCGCCGGCGTCGCCGCCTTCGGGGCCGAGGTCGATGATCCAGTCGGCTTCGGCGATCAGGTCGAGGTTGTGCTCGATCAGCACCACGGTGTTGCCGGCGTCGACCAGGCGGTGCAGCACGCGGGCGAGTTTTTCGACGTCGGCCATGTGCAGGCCGACAGTGGGCTCGTCGAGCACGTAGAGCGTGTGCGGGCTGCTGCGGCCGGTGCGCAGGCTGGTCTTGACCTTGGCCAGCTCGCTGACCAGCTTGATGCGTTGCGCCTCGCCGCCGGACAGCGTCGGGCTGGGCTGGCCGAGCGTCAGGTAGCCGAGGCCGACGTCCTGCATCAGCTTCAGCGGGTGGTGCACCGGCGGGTGCGCGGCGAACACCTCGACCGCGTCGTCGATGCTCAGCGCCAGCACTTCACCGATGCTCAGACCGCGCCAGCGCAGCTCGCGGGTTTCGCTGTTGAAGCGGGCGCCGCCGCAGGCTTCGCAGGGCAGCTTGACGTCGGGCAGGAAGTTCATCTCCACGCGCACGCTGCCGTTGCCCTCGCACACCGGGCAGCGGCCGGCGGCGGTGTTGAAGGAAAAGCGCCCCGGCCCCCAGCCGCGGATGCGCGCTTCCTGGGTGTCGGCGAACAGCTTGCGGATGTGATCCCAGAAGCCGACGTAGGTCGCCGGGCAGGAACGCGGCGTTTTGCCGATCGGCGTCTGGTCGACTTCGAGCACGCGGGCGACGCCCTCCCAGCCGCGCAGGATGGCGCAGCCGAGCAGCTCGACGGCGACCGCCGGCGCATCGCGCTTGCGGCCGCGCGCTTCGAGCAGCGCGTGCAGGTTGGTGAACAGCACGTCGCGGGCCAGCGTCGACTTGCCGGAGCCGGAGACGCCGGTGGTGACGATCAGCCGGCCGAGCGGGAAGCGGGCGCAGGCGTTCTTCAGGTTGTGGCGCGTGGCGCCGAGCAGCTCGATCGCCGGCTGGCCGGCTTCGACGGCGCGGCGCGGCTGCAGCGGGTGGCGCAGCGGCGCGGCGAGGAAGCGGCCGGTCAGCGAGGCCGGATTGGCCGCCAGCTCGGCCGCCGTGCCCTCGGCCACCACGTCACCGCCGAGGCGTCCGGCGCCGGGGCCGAGGTCGATGACGTGATGGGCGCGGCGGATGGTGTCCTCGTCATGCTCGACCACCAGCAGCGTGTTGCCCTTGGCTTCGAGCTGTTCGAGCACGTCGAGCAGGATGCGGTTGTCGCGCGGGTGTAGGCCGATGGTCGGCTCGTCGAGCACGTAGGCCACGCCCTGCAGATTGCTGCCGAGCTGCGCGGCCAGGCGGATGCGCTGCGCTTCGCCGCCGGACAGCGTCGGCGCACCGCGCGCCAGCGTCAGGTAGCCGAGGCCGACTTCCTGCAGAAAGCTCAGCCGCGCGCGGATCTCGGCGAGCAGATCGCGGGCGATTTCCGCCTCGCGGCCGTCGAAATCGACACCGTCGAAGAACGCCGCGACCTCGCGCACCGCGCGCGCCGTCAGCTGGCCGATCGACAGCCCGCGCAGACGCACCGCGCGCGAGACGCGGTTGAGCCGCTCGCCGTGGCAGCTCGGGCAGGGGGTGTCGTCGCCGCGGGCATCGAGCCAGTCGTCGATGGCGCGATCGCTCTGCTCGGCGCTGAGCTCGTCCCGGCTCTGGTAGCCGCGCAGGCTGACGCCGGTGCCCTGGCACTCCGGGCACCAGCCGTGCGGGCTGTTGAAGGAAAACTGCCGCGGGTCCGGCTCGGCGAAGCTCAGTCCGCAGCTCGGGCAGGCGCGCTTGGTGGAAAACACCGCGACCCCGTCGTCGCTGAGCACATGGACCACGCCCTTGCCGTGCGCCAGCGCCGCATCGAGCGCGCGGCGCAGCGCGGCCTCGTCGGCGGCATCCGGCACCAGCTCGGCGACCGGCAGCTCCAGCGTGTGCTCCCTGAAGCGGTCCAGCCGCGGCCACGGCGCCACCGGCAGCCATTCACCGTCGACGCGCAGCCGCGTGTAGCCCTTGCCTTTCGCCCACTTGGCGAGGTCGGTGTAGAGGCCCTTGCGGTGGATCACCAGCGGCGCCAGCAGCGTCAGCGGCCGCCCGCGCCAGTCGCGCAGCAGGCGGGCGGCGATGGCGTCGGCGCTCTGCGGCTCGATCGGCACGTTGCAGTCCGGGCAGAACGCCGTGCCGAGCTTCATCCACAGCAGGCGCAGGAAGTGATAGACCTCGGTCAGCGTCGCCACCGTCGACTTGCGCCCGCCGCGCGACACGCGCTGCTCGATCGCCACCGTCGGCGGAATGCCGTGGATCGCGTCGACGTCCGGCCGCGCCGCCGGCTGCACGAACTGGCGGGCGTAGGCATTCAGCGACTCCAGGTAACGCCGCTGCCCCTCGTTGAAGACGATGTCGAACGCCAGCGTCGATTTGCCGCTGCCCGACGGCCCGGTGACCACGGTAAAGCCGCGGTGCGGGATGTCGACGCTGATGTTCTTCAGATTGTGCTCGCGCGCGTGCAGCACCTGGATGGCGTCCGGTGCCGCGGCGGCTGGCGGCGGCGCGGCGGTGAACGAGTAGGCGGCGCTCGCCTCGCCGACGGCGCCGGCCGGCGCCGGCAGGTTCTGGGCGGCGAGGCGCGCCATCTCGCGCTGGTAGTCGCGCAGGGCCTGGCCGGTGTGCGAGCCGGGGTGGGCGATGATCGCGGCTGGCGGGCCGGCGCAGACCAGCGTGCCGCCGGCGTCACCGCCTTCCGGGCCGAGATCGACGATCCAGTCGGCGGCGGCGATGACGTCGAGGTTGTGCTCGATCACCAGCAGGCTGTGGCCGGCGGCGAGCAATTGCTCGAAGGCGCGCAGCAGGCGGGCGATGTCCTCGAAATGCAGGCCGGTGGTCGGCTCGTCGAAGATGAACAGCGTGCCGGCGCGGGCGGCCTCGGCGTTGCGCCGCTGCTTGCGCGCGGCCTGGGCGGCGGCGACCAGGTGGCCGGCGAGCTTGAGGCGCTGCGCCTCGCCGCCGGACAGCGTCGGCACCGGCTGGCCGAGGCGCAGGTATTCGAGGCCGACGTCGGCCAGCGGCTGCAGCGCGCGCACCGCCTCCTGACCGCCTTTGAGCGGGGCGAAGAAGTCGATGGCCTCGGCGACCGTCAGTTCCAGCACCGCGGCGATCGAGTGTCCGGCCAGTTCGACTTCACGCACCTCGGCGCGGTAGCGGCTGCCGTCGCAGTCCGGGCAGCGCAGGTAGACGTCGCTGAGGAACTGCATCTCGACGTGCTCGAAGCCCGAGCCGGAGCAGGTCGGGCAGCGGCCCTTGCCGGCGTTGAAGCTGAAGGTGCCGGCGGTGTAACCGCGCTCGCGGGCGGTGTCGGTGGCGGCGAACAGTTTGCGGATGGCGTCGAAGGCGCCGACGTAGCTCGCCGGATTGGAGCGTGCGGTCTTGCCGATCGGGCTCTGGTCGACGAGGACCACGGCGCCCAGCTGCTGCGCGCCGCGCAGTTCGCGGAAGGCGCCGGGGGCTTCGACCGGCTGGCCGAAATGCTTGGCCAGCGCCGGATGGAGCACGTCCTGCACCAGCGTCGACTTGCCGGAGCCGGAGACGCCGGTGATGCACACCAGGCGGCCGAGCGGCACGGCGAGGTCGAGCTGGCGCAGATTGTGTTCGCTGGCGCCGAGCAGTTCGAGGCGCGGCGTGTCCGGCCCGACCGCGCGGTGGCGCTGGCCGGCGGCGACCTGCCGGCGGCCGAGCAGGTAGTCGGCGGTCAGCGAGTCGTGCGCCCGCGCCAGCTGCTGCGGGCGGTCGAAGAACATCACGCGGCCGCCGCGCGCGCCGGGACCGGGGCCGATGTCGAGCAGGCGGTCGGCGGCGAACATGATCTGCGGATCGTGCTCGACCACCACCAGCGTGTTGCCCTGCGCGCGCAGCCGCTGCATCACGCCGACGATGCGGCCCATGTCGCGCGGATGCAGGCCGATCGACGGTTCATCGAGCACGAACAGAGTGTTGACCAGCGAGGTGCCGAGCGCGGTGGTCAGGTTGATGCGCTGCACCTCGCCGCCGGAGAGCGTGCGCGACTGGCGGTCGAGCGTCAGGTAGCCGAGGCCGACGTCGCACAGGTAGCGCAGGCGCTCGCGCACCTCGCCGAGCACCATGTCGGTGGCCTCGTCGAGCGGCGCTGGCAGCGTCACCGTGGTGAAGAACTCGCGCAGGCGGCCGATCGGCAGCAGCATCAGATCGTGCAGGCCGAGGCCGGGCAGGGTTTCGAGCACGGCGCGGCGATAGCGCACGTGGCGCGGCAGGAAGCGCGCCGCCGGTGCCAGCACCGCATCGGCGTCGGCGCGGCTGCCGAGGCGAAAGTCCAGCGCCGCCGGCTGCAGGCGCGCGCCGGCGCAGACCGCGCACGGCGTGTAGGCGCGGTACTTCGACAGCAGCACGCGGATGTGCATCTTGTACGCCTTGCTTTCGAGCCAGTCGAAGAAGTGGCGCACGCCGTACCACAGCCGCGGCCAGGAGCGCTCCCAGCTGACCCAGTCGGCATCGCCTTCGAGCACCCACTGACGGTGCTCGGCCGGCAGCTCGCGAAACGGGATGTCGAGCGCCACGCCGTGCCGCCGGGCGTATTTGACGAGGTCCTGCTGGCACTCGGCGAAGCTTTCGGTCTGCCAGGGCTTGATCGCGCCTTCGGCCAGCGTCTTGCCTTCGTCCGGCACCACCAGGCCGAAGTCGACGCCGATGACGCGGCCGAAGCCGCGGCAGGTTTCGCAGGCGCCGAGCGGTGAGTTGAAGCTGAAGCTGCTCGGCGTCGGCTCGCTGTAGTGGATGTCGCAATCCGGGCAGTGCAGGTCGGTCGAGTAGCGCCACACCGTGGCGCTGTCGTCGGCGAGGTGCACGTCGACGCGGCCGCGGCCGTGCTGCAGCGCCGTCTCCAGCGCCTCGTGGACGCGGGCGCGCTCGGCGTTGCCCAGGCGCAGGCGGTCGGCGACCACGTGCAGCAGGCCCGGCGCGCGCGCATGCACGCGGGTAAAGCCCTGCTGGGCGAGAAACCCTTCCATCTCCGCTTCGCTGAACTGCGCCGGCTGCGCCAGCGGAAAGGTGACGATCAGCCGCGGATCGCCGGCTGCCGCCGCGCGCGTGCTCAGGTCGGCGAGGATCGAGTCGGCCGAATCGCGGCGCACCTCGCGGCCGCAGCCGTGGCAGTGCAGGTGCGCGGTGCGGGCGAACAGCAGCTTCAGGTGGTCGTTGAGCTCGGTCATCGTGCCGACCGTCGAGCGCGAGGTGCGCACCGGATTGGTCTGGTCGATGGCGATCGCCGGCGGGATGCCGCTGATCGCATCGACCTGTGGCTTGTCCATGCGATCGAGGAACTGGCGGGCGTAGGGGCTGAAGGTCTCGACGTAGCGGCGCTGGCCTTCGGCGTAGAGCGTGTCGAACACCAGCGAGGACTTGCCGGAGCCGGAAACGCCGGTGACCACGGTCAGCTGGCCGGTCGGGAAGTCGATGTCGAGATTGCGCAGATTGTTCTGGCGCACACCGCGCAGGCGGATGACGGCGGGCGCGGCAGGGGTGCGGGGATCGTTCATGGGGGAGCGGGGTTCGGCTGAACGCGGGGCGATCGCTGAGTGTGCCATGCCGGCCGTGGCACGGCGTGTACCCCCTGTGGCGGCCGGCTGGCACTGGCTATGCTTGTCGCGGCCGTCTCCGCGCCGGACACCCAATGGATCGGGAATGCCTAGTGAGCCTCACATCGCCCGCGATACGGACAGCGGTCTCATGGCGTCGCGCCTGCAGCTCGACCAGTTACGCGCCTATGCCGCCAACCATCGCTGCGACGGTGTGCTGTCGCCGCCGATGGCGCTGCTGGTCGGTGCGCTGGCGAGCTACTGGGTGCCCGGCACGCAGGCGACGCTGTGGTCGCTGACGACTCTGCTGGTGACGCTGCTCAACGCCACGCTGTGCCTGCAGTTCCTGCGCCGCGAGAGGCAGCCGGCCGAGCTGCCGCGCTGGCTGTGGGCGTTTTCGCTGGCGCATGGCACGCATGTGCTGGTCTGGGCCAGCCCGATGATCTGGGGCTGGCAGTCGGGTGATCTGACCAACCAGATGTTTCTGATCCTGGTGCAGGTCGGGCTGATTTCGGCGACCAACGCGATGAGCCACCCGCACCCGCGGCTGTATCTGGTCGATCAGCTGCCGGTGATGGCGATCCTGCTGATCCGGCCGCTGTTCGAAGGCTCGGTGCTGTATCTGATGTTTTCGGCGCTCGGCCTGCTGTTCTGCGCGCTGCTGCTGTACGTCGGCCTGCAGATGCAGCGCAGCATCAGCGACATGTTCCGCCTGCGTGCCGAAAACGAACAGCTGATCCAGCGCCTGCGCCATCTGGCGGCGACCGATGCGCTGACCGGTCTGCCCAACCGCCGCCATTTCCTCGAACTCGGCCGCGACCTGATCCGCGCCGCCCGCGAGCGCCGCCGGCCGCTGGCGCTGCTGATGCTCGACGTCGACCGCTTCAAGCAGGTCAACGACACCTACGGCCACGCCGGTGGCGACCTCGCGCTGCAGGCGCTGGTGCAGCCGCTGCGCACGGCGACGCGAGCCGGTGATCTGCTCGGGCGCCTCGGTGGTGAGGAATTCGTCGTGCTGCTGCCGGACAGCGACCCGGCGCAGGCTTTCGCCATTGCCGAGCGCCTGCGTCAGGCCATCGCCGGCCAGCGGATCGAGGCCGACGGCTCGGGCTTCGGCATCACCGTCAGTATCGGCGTCGCCACGCTGTGCGCCGAGTGCGAGCTCGGTGATGCGCGCGAGACGCTGGAGCTGATGATGGCGCGCGCCGACCGCATGCTCTATGTCGCCAAGCGCAGCGGACGTGACCGCGTCGAGCAGGAGGCGATGTAAACAGCGCGCTGGCGCCGCTGCGCTGTGGCAG
This sequence comes from Plasticicumulans acidivorans, assembly GCF_003182095.1. Classification (GTDB taxonomy): domain Bacteria; phylum Pseudomonadota; class Gammaproteobacteria; order Competibacterales; family Competibacteraceae; genus Plasticicumulans; species Plasticicumulans acidivorans. The sequence goes on from NZ_QGTJ01000005.1 coordinate 74,030, forward strand.
CTATTCCCTGCTCAGGCGACGGGCGCCGGGACGGGGAGGGGAGCACCATGCTGTTCGTGACCAACCGCAGCATCCGCGAACGCGAGCGCGCCGCCGGCACACGACCGATGAGCGAGCGGCGCATCCATTTCGACACGCGCGACAACTTCGCCGGGCAGGCGGTGTATTTCTGCCGCCGCGACGGCGCCGACGACTACGTCGAGGTCGGCGGGCTGGCCTTCATGCAGGCGCTGAAAGAGGCTCAGCGCCGTCAGGTGCTGCTGTACTTCCACGGTTTTTCCAACCAGCCGGAACCGGACATCTTTCCGCGCGCCGAGCTGCTGCAGCGCCTGTTCGACGCCATCGACCCGCTGCTGGTCAGCGTCGTGCCGGTGATCTGGCCGTGCGACAACGACATCGGCATCGTCAAGGACTACTGGGACGACCAGAAGTCCGCCGATGCCAGCGCCTTCGCCTTTGCCCGCGCGCTGGAGAAATTCCTCGCCTGGCAGACGGGCAATGCCGAGAACGATGACAGCTGCCTGAAGCGGCTGAACGTGCTCGCGCATTCGATGGGCAACCGTGTGCTGCGCGCCACGTTGAGCTGCTGGTCACGCTACGACCGCGGCGGTGCGCTGCCGCTGCTGTTTCGCAATGTGTTCATGGTCGCCGCCGACGTGGTCAATGAAACGCTGGCGCGTGGCGGCGAGGGCGAGCCGATCACCGTCAGCGCGCGCAACGTCGTCGTCTATCACGCCTCCGACGATCTGGCGCTGCGCGCCAGCAAGGTCTCCAACCTGAAAAACGGCGTCGCCTCGCGCCGCCTCGGCCACACCGGCCCGGAGGACATGCGCCAGGTGCCCGGCAACGTCTACGCCATCGACTGCGATGACGTGAATACGCTCTACGACCCGCCGAAGGGGCACAGCTATTTCCTGCTCGATCCGCAGCAGAGCGATGTCGCCGGCGGCCGGCTGGTGGCGGGCAAGGTGTTCGCGCACATCGCCGCGGCGGTGCAGAGCGGGCGCGTGCCGCTCGATGATGCCGTGCGCCGCATCGCCGTGCTGCGCGGCTGACGGGGCTGAGGCGTCTGCCGCGTGCGCCGCCGCTTCAGGGGAGTAACATGCGCGCCTTTCGGGCTGCCGCTGCGTGCGGCGGCCGCGCCGTGAGGTTCGCGCCATGTTCGCCGCCATTCATGATTTTCCTGCTTTTCTTGCCGCCGCGCTGTTGCTCGCGGTGCTGCCGGGGCCGGACACCATGTACGTCATCGGCCGCACCGTCGCCCAGGGCCGTCGCGCCGGTCTGGCCTCGCTGGCCGGCATCAGCGTCGGCTGCATCGGTCACGTCAGCGCCTCGGCGCTCGGCCTGTCGGCGCTGATTGCCGCCTCGCCGCTGGCCTTCGGTCTGCTCAAGACCGCCGGTGCGCTGTATCTGGCCTGGCTCGGTGTGCAGCTGCTGCGCGAGGCCTGGCGTCAGGGCGATGGCGTGGCGATCGCCGCCGCCGGTGCACCGGACGGTGCGGTCGATGGCGGGCGGCTGTTCCGGCAGGGCATCGTCACCAATCTGCTCAATCCGAAGGTCGGTCTGTTCTTCGTGTCGTTCCTGCCGCAGTTCGTGCAGCCCGGTCCCGGCACGGTGTGGAGTTTCGCCGCGCTCGGGCTGTGTTTCGTCGGCATCGGTATCGGCTGGATGCTGGTCCTGATGCATACCACCGACCTCGCCGCGCGCGCCTTTCGCGGTCGCACCGCGGTGCAGCGCTGGCTGAAAGCCGGCACCGGCTCGCTGTTCGTCGGTCTGGCGGCCAGGCTTGCGCTCGATCGCTGAGTGCGGGGTCATTCCTTATTCCCGAAGCCTTTTCAGGAGCTTCTCTGCATGGACCTGATCGAAGCCCAAGCCCACGACGGTACCCGGCTCGCGGCCTGCCCGTATGGCGGCCACCTGACCTCCTGGCGCAGTGCCGATGGCGTCGAGCGTTTGTTTCTCAGCCCGCTGGCGGTGTCCGGCCCGGGGCAGTCGATCCGCGGTGGCGTGCCGGTCTGCTTTCCGCAGTTCAGCGGCTTCGGCACGCTGCCCAAGCACGGCTTCGTGCGCAACCGGCGCTGGGACTGCGTCGCCGCCGGCACCGATGCCGAGGGGCGGGCCAGCCTGCGCTTTGCGATCGCCGATGACGACGACACCCGCCGGCTGTGGCCCTTCGCCTTCCACTGCGAGCTGGAAGCGACCGCGGCCGGCCGGCAGCTCGAACTCGCGCTGCAGGTGCGCAACACCGGCGACACGGCGCTGAGCTTCACCGTGGCGCTGCACGGCTACTTCGCCGTCAGCGATCTGGCGCAGGCCGAGCTGCGCGGACTGGAGGCCAGCGAGTGGATCGATCACGCCGGTCCGGCGGCCGGCATCGGCGTGCCGCAGCCGGCCGAGTTCACGCCGCTGCGCTTCGGTGCCGAGGTCGACCGCGTCTATCCGGCGCTGCCGGGCGTGATCCGCCTGGCCACCGGCGCCGGTGATCTGCTGCTGACGCAGAGCGGTTTCAGCGATGCGGTGGTGTGGAATCCGGGGCCGGACAAGGCCGCGGCACTGACCGATCTGCCGCCCGGCGGCGAGCGCCACTACGTCTGCGTCGAGGCGGCGGTGATCCACGATCCGGTGGTGCTGGCACCCGGCGCCCGCTGGCGCGGCGTGCAGACGGTGCGTGTCGACGGGTGCGCGTAAGGGCTCCAGGCAACCGCGAGCTGCTGCACTTTGCCGCCCCGGTGATCCTCGCCAATCTGGCGACGCCGCTGCTCGGCCTGGCGGATACGGCGATCATGGGCCGCTTCCCGGACCCGGCCTACATCGGCGCGGTGGCGGTCGGCGGCACCATCTTCACGATGCTGCTGTGGATCTTTTCCTTCCTGCGCCAGAGCACCGTCGGCCTGACGGCGCAGGCCGTCGGCGCCGGCGATGCCGCCGAACTCGATGCCGCGCTGCTGCGCCCGCTGCTGCTCGGTGCCGGCATCGGCCTGCTGTTGCTGCTGCTGGCGCGGCCACTGCGCGAGCAGGCGCTGACGCTGATGGCGGCAGCGGCCGACGTCGAGGGCTACGCGCGCGACTATTTCAACTGGCGCATCGGCTCGGCGCCGTTCGCGCTGGCCAATTACGCGCTGTTCGCCTGGTTCATCGGCCAGCGGCGCACGCGGCTGGTGATGCTGCTGCAGATCGTGCTCAACGCCAGCAACGTCGCGCTGACGGCGCTGTTCGTGCTCGGCTTGGGCTGGGGGCCGGCCGGCGCCGGCCTCGGCACGGCCCTGTGCGAAGGGCTGGTCTGCGTCTGGGCGCTGTGGCTGGCGCGTCATGCGCTGCGCCCGGCGGCCTGGCGCGGTGGCGTGCTGCGGCGTGACCGGCTGCTGCAGCTGTTCCGCGCCAACCGCGACATCATGATCCGCACCTGTCTGCTGATGCTGACTTTCACCGCCTTCACCCGCGTCGGCGCCGGCCTGTCGACGCTGACATTGTCGGCCAACCAGATCCTGATGCAGTGGCTGCTGGTCAGCGCCTTTTTCCTCGACGGCTTTGCCAATGCCGCCGAAGTCTGGGCCGGGCAGGCGGTCGGCGCGCGCGATCCGCAGCTGCTGCGCGTCGTGGCCGTGCGCAGCGGCCGCCTGGCGCTGCTGACTGCGCTGCTGCTGAGCGGGCTGATCTGGTGCGCGCGCGAGCCGCTGGTGGCGCTGGTCACGGTCAGTCCCGAGCTGCGGGCGCTGGCGCTCGACTACCTGCCGTGGCTGGCGGCGGTGCCGCTGCTCAGCGTCGCCGCTTTTCTGTTCGACGGCCTGTTCTTCGGTGCGCTGCACACCGCGCCGCTGCGCGACATGATGCTGATCGCCGTCGCCGCCTATTTTCTCGCGTTGTGGTGGGGGCTGGGGCGTTTCGGCAACCACGGCCTGTGGGCGGCGCTGCTGCTGTTTTTCGTGCTGCGCGGCGCGCTGCTGGCGCTGTGCTGGCCGGGCCTGCTGCGCCGGGTGGCCGCCGCGCCGCCGGCGGATCACACATTGTGACAAAAGCGGCGTATATCTCCCTGCACGATACCTGCGCGATGGATTGCGCCGCTGCCTGCCGGAGTATCACGTCGATGCAAGAAGCCAACCTCGCGGTCACGCGCGCGCTGGCCGATCCCTACGATTATTTCCGTGACCTCGCCGCACTGGCCGGCGACAGCGCGGTACTGCCAGCGCTGCGCTGCCTGTTCGTGACTTCGGCGCTGCGCGATGACGACACCGGCCGTCACACCTTGCGCGTCGGTTACATGGCCGAGCTGATCGGCCATGCCCTCGGCCTCGACGAGGCCACCTGCGTGGCACTGCGCGTCGCCGCACCGATGCACGACATCGGCAAGCTGGCGATTCCCGATGTCGTGCTGTTCAAGCCCGGTCCGCTCGACGCCGGGGAAATCCGCATCATGCGTCGCCATTCCGAGTACGGCGCGCGCATCCTCGCCGCCGGCGACGATCCGCTGTTCACGATGGCGGCAACCATCGCCGGCGCACACCACGAGCGTTTCGACGGCGGCGGCTATCCGTATGGTCTGCGTGGCGAGGCGATTCCGCTGTGTGCGCGTATCACCGCGATCTGCGACTGCTTCGATGCGCTGAGCATGCCGCGCTGCTATCGCCCGGCGCTCGACGAGGCGCAGGTGCTGGCGCATGTGCGCGGCGAGCGCGGCGGTGCTTTCGATCCGCAGGTGGTCGATGCCTTCGAGCGCTGCTGGCCGACACTGGCCGTCGCTCACGCCTGCCTTGAGGCGCAGGCGCTGCGCCTGTTCGAGCAGCTGCGCAGCGGGGCGGCGCTGGGCGCGCAGCCGTAGACGGTTTCAGGCGCCCTGCCGGCGCACGCTGGCCAGCAGCAGGCCGGCGCCGACGAACAGGCTGCCGAAGATGCGGTTCTGCAGGCGCATGCGGCGGGCGTCCTGCACGAAGCGGCGCAGTGCTCCGGCCAGGGTTGCGTATCCGCACATGACGATGATGTCGACGCCGACCAGCGTGGCGCCGAGGATCAGCACCTGCGGCAGCTGCGCGCGCTGCGGATCGAGGAACTGCGGGAACAGCGCGACCAGGAACACGATCGCCTTCGGGTTGGTGATGTTGACGATCACCGCCTGCCAGAACAAACGCCCGGCCGGCGGCGGCTCGACGTCGTGCGTGCTGACCGCGTAGTTGACCGGCGCCCGCCACTTCTGCACGCCGAGCCAGATCAGGTAGGCGACGCCGGCGAACTTGATCAGCATGAACGCCGTCGCCGAGGCGGCGATCAGCGCGCCGAGGCCGACACCGACCAGCAGCGTGTTGACGATCAGACCGCCCTGCAGGCCGAGGATGCTGGCGATTGCGCGGCGGCGGCCGTAGCTGATCGCGTTGCTCATCGTATTCACCGCGCCGGCACCCGGCGAAACGCTGATGACGATGCAGGCGGCGAGGTAGGTCAGCCAGACGTGGAAGTCCATTGCAGTGGGGTCCGATCGAATCAGGGAGCCGTCCAGTCTGGCACTGCCGCAGCGGCCGGTACAGCGCTGCGACTGCCTGCACGCCGCGACTTTGGCAAGTGGTGCTGCCGTGTCTGCGGTGCTGCTCTGCACGCACGGCTCACCGCGCGTTGAGCGGTATCTCCACGGCCTCCAGGCCTGGCGTCACACCGCCGTGAAGCCCAGCCGATCGAGCCAGCTGCCGAGGCTCTGCTGCGCCGCCGCCGTCAGCGCCGCGCCGTGCTCCCGTGCCTGCGCGCGCACCGTGCGCGGGTCGATGCCGGCCTGACCGAGTTCGCAGCAGTGGCCGACCAGCCAGCGTTCGATGCGGCTGGCGTCGGCCTCCAGATGAAACTGCAGCGCCAGCAGCGCATCGCCGCGGGCGAAGGCCTGCTCGGCACACAGCGGCGTGCCGGCCAGCGGCGTGCAGCCGGCGGGCAGTTCGAAGCGGTCGCCGTGCCAGTGCAGCACCGGCACGCCGGCCAGCGGCGCCAGTGGCGAGTCCTGCCCCTGCGGCGTCAGCGTCAGTGCGCTGAAGCCGATTTCCTTGTATCCCATCGGCGCGACGCCGGCGCCGAGCGCGCGGGCGATCAGCTGCGCGCCGAGGCAGATGCCGAGCAGCGGCCGGCCGCTGGCCAGGCGCCGTTCGAGCAGCTGCAGTTCGGTGGTGAGGAAGGGGTAGAGCGCCTCGTCGAAGGCGCCGATCGGTGCGCCGAGCGCGATCAGCAGGTCGGCGGCGTCGGCATCGACTGCGCTGAGCTCGTCGACCGCCGGATCGAGATAACGCAGCTCGAAGCCGCGCGCGCGCAGCAGCGGCTCCAGCGTGCCGAGATCCTCGAAGTGGATGTGACGCAGGGCGAGAGCGGTCTTCATCGTGTCGTCTCCGGAATCGTGGAATCCATCCGGGCTCGCGGGCTGAGCGCAGCGGTCCGCCGGCAGTATATATTGGCATATGACAAAAAAGCAGACTGTCATGGGACAAATGAACATCGACGGGCGCAGCGTTGCCGAAATCTTCGAAAGCATCCGCCGCGAAGTGCATGCCGGGCGGCTGGTGGCCGGTGAGCTGCTGCCGACGGTGCGCGAGCTGGCCGGCCGGCTGCAGGTCAACCGCAACACCGTCGCCGCCGCCTACCGGCGACTGGTCGCCGCCGGCATCGCGCAGACGCTGGGGCGCAACGGCACGCTGATCCGCGAGCTGGCGCAGCCCGGCGAGCAGGAGGGCACGGCGCCGGGATCGACGCTGTGCGATCTCGCCGGCGGCAGTCCCGATCCGGCGCTGCTGCCGGATCTGCAGGCCGTGCTGGCCGCCGGCGGCAGCTATCGGCCGCACCTGTACGGTGAGCCGGTGCTCGATGCCGAGCTGGAGCGGCTGGCGCGGCGCTGGCTGCAGCCCGACTGCCGTCCCGGCTGCACGCTGCAGCTCGCGCACGGCGCGGTCGATGCCATCGAGCGCCTGCTCGCCGCCTACCTGGTGGCGGGTGACAAGGTCGCCGTCGAAGATCCCTGTTTCCTCGGCAGCATCAATACGCTGCGCCTCGCCGGGCTGGAGGCGCTGGCGGTGGCGGTGGACGCCGAAGGCATGCGCCCGCAGGCGCTGGCGGCGGCGCTGGCCGCCGGTGCACAGGCGGTGCTGTGCACCTCGCGCGCGCACAATCCGACCGGCTGCAGCCTGACGCCGGCACGGGCCGCGGCGCTGCGCGAGGTGCTCGCCGCCTATCCGCACGTGCTGGTGATCGAGGACGATCACTTCGCGCTGCTCGCGCGCACGCCGTTCTGCTCGATCGTGCCGGCGGCTACCGCGCACTGGGCGCTGGTGCGCTCGGTATCGAAGGCCTTCGGTCCCGATCTGCGCCTGGCCTGCGTCGCCAGTGACGCCGACACCGCCGGCCGGCTGGCGATGCGGCTGGCGCCGGGTACGACCTGGGTCAGTCATCTGCTGCAGGGCGCGGTGCGCACGCTGCTGGCCTCGCCAGCGGCGATGCAGCAGGTCGAACAGGCGGCGGAGTGCTACGCGGCGCGGCGCGCGGCCTTGATCGATGCCCTGCGCAGCGAAGGCATCGATGCCGCCGAGCCCTGCGACGGACTCAACGTCTGGGTGCCGCTGACCTGCGATCCGGCGCCGCTGCTGCCGGCGCTGGCGCGCCAGGGCTGGCTGCTGCGCGGCGGCACCGGCTTTGCCATCGCAGCGCCGGCGCACGCCCTGCGCATCACCGTCTCGACGCTGGACGCCGCCACGGCACGCCGTTTAGCGGCCGATCTGCGACGGCTCATGGTGTGAGCGCGTTCAGCGCGGGCGCAGCGCCCGCAGTGCGGTGACCACCGGCTTCGGCTCGCCCGTGCTGGTGTAGAAACCCCAGAAGGCTTCACGCGGGTCGGGCTTGAAGCCGAGCTTGGCGAACTGGCGTGCCAGCGCGATCGGCTTCCACGGTGCATCGAAGGCTTCGAAGGCGGTGAAGGCGCGCTGCTGGTTCCGCGGAAAGCGCGTCTCCAGCCTGCTCCAGAACGCGGCCTGCACCGCCGGTGACCACTCGCCATCGGGCTGCCCCGGCACGCCGGTTTCCTTGACCAGGATCGGCTTGCCCGGCGCGGCCTGCGCCAGGCGATCGAGGATCGCGGCGAGAAAGTCCATGCCGCCGTCGAGGCGCTGCGGCGTGAACCAGCTCTCGAACAGCGGATGGATGTTCGGGTGCAGGAAGTCCTGCGCGGCGAGAAAGCCTTCCGGCGCGCGGTCGAGGTGGATGACGAAGGGCTCCGAGGTGCTCACCGGCAGCGCCGGCAGCGCGGCGCGCACGCGCTCGATGCCGGCCTTCAGCGTCGCCCAGTCGTAGCGCTGGCTGATCAGCCCCTCGTTGCCGACCGAGATGGCGACGACGAGCTGTGGATAGGCGCGGGCGGCCGCGATCGCGGCATCGATCTCGGCGGGGTCGGCCGGATTCCACACGCCGATCACCAGCGCCCGAAATCCCAGCCCGGCGGCAATCGCCGGCAGCTGTTCGAGGCCGTCGCGGCAGGCGTAGGTGACCAGTCCGTCGAAGTCCGGGCGCAGGATTTCGAGATCATGGCGCAGGGCTGCCGTGCCGACCGGCAGTGGCTGGCCGTCGGCGGTTTCGGCGTAGGCGCTCGGCGTGTAGGCGATGAAGCGCGCCTTGGCGAGTGCCGCGCGCAGGTGGCTGAGATCGGCCGCGGCGGCCGGCAGCACGGTGCAGCAGCACAGCATCAGGACAGCGAACAGACGACGCATCGGGCGGCTTCCGGCGGGGAGGGGGCGCTCAGCATACGCGCCGCCACGCACGGGCGATGCCGTTTCAGCGTGCCTCGGTTTTCGTCGCCCCGCAGCGCTTGCAGCGGTAGGCGGTCACCAGCTTGCCGAGCTTGACGTCGAACTGGCGCTCCTTCAGCACTTCCCATTTGTGAAACCCGGACTTGCACAGTTCCTTGCCCGCTGCGGCGTCCATGCGATCGGCGGGTTTCGGGCGCTTGAATGGAAGGATGTCGGCCATGAACTGCCTCGTGTTCTGGTAATTGGTGGCAGTAAGTTGAAGTGTGCAGACATGATACTTGGCGTGAAATGTTTGTGTGCTGTGCATTAAGTTGGGTGTCAGTTGAATATTTTTGTGTCTTTGCAGAGGAAAGACTGATGAAGAGAGGCTGTCTGTAGTTTTTATAAAGCATGTGATGCGGTTCATATCTTATTGTTTTTATATTTGTTAGAAGCGATTGTGAAACTCTGGATAGTTTTCGTTAATGGGGTGATGGTGTTGAATTGGCATTGATTAAAAATATGAAGTTGAAAGTTGTGACCGAGGTTTTTGTTCTCGTGTAACTATTTTTCTACGCTGAGATGGTAAATATTGATGTCAAAAAAATTGAAAAGAACACTGGCTTTGAAAGCTGTTGCTTACGCATCTATTAATCTTGATTTTAAAGCGAAACCTATTGATGTGGTTGTAAGGGATATTTTTCGATTATGCCCTCTGGTTGCTGATCGGCATTATCCACCACCAAATTCTATTAGTTCTAATGGTTTTGATGATGAGTTTTTCTATTTCATTAACGATATGTGGGAGTTTGATGTTTTTGGCAACTATGCAGTAATTTTTGAGTTTTGTACGTATCAGCCGGGGCATATACCTGCGCAGATTACTGCTGAATTACAGCATGAAAGGTTGAAAATAAATATGTCTGAACTTGGTGGTGGAGATGGGGGGGCGAACCGAGAAGTTGTAAATGTAATGCGTATATTAGCATACGGTGATGTATGTGTTGTTGAAAGCATTCGAGGTTGTGGTGGTATGGCGGCTGTTGAAAAACTATTGAATTTCATTATGGGTAAAATTGAAGAAAAAAAATATCCGAAGTTGTATTTTAGTGATTTTATTAGTCATGATTTGAAAGCGGCGATTAAGCGTGGTGGTGGGGCTGCAGGTTTTTCTATGAAAGCATCCAATGCTATTGGGCAGGATATGAAAAAATTTAGAAAGCTGTTGGGCGAGGCTAATGATAATATACGTGGGGCATCTAATGTTGTCGTTTCATGGAAGGGCAGTAAGCTAAATGAAAATGATATAGTGGAGGCTGTTGAAGAATTTAAGACGGATGAGGATCTTGAATCTATTCAAATAGTTCTAAATAATGGAAATGTTATTAATGGTATTGAGAAGTTTAAATATAAAAAACAAGTCGATATTCCGTCAACAAAAGGAAAGCATCCTAATAGAGATCGCCTTATGCAAGAGATGTGCCTGTATTTGCTTGAACTTCAAGCGGTTGATGAATCGGGGTATCGTGTTTTAAATGATCAAGGATTTATAAATCGAGTTAGTAGTGAGTGATTATGGGTAAAAAAGGGGTGCTTAATTTTCGTATAAAAATTCTTCCTAGTGATTGGGTGAGTGCAGATGCTGCTCGGCGTGAGATGGAAAAGCAAGCGGCTATGGCAGATAGCTTCTTTTCTAGATGGATTGTCGCTTTTTTCTTGCCATTATTATTTGGTTCGTTAATTGGTTATTTCGGGCCTCCAGTAAATAAAGATTTTGTCGCGGCACTAGTTAGCGCTGTCGGTGTGTTGGCCGGGTTTACTGTTACAATGATGCTTTTTACTGGCAGAATGCCGGGGAGTGAACAGCTTTCAATTGAATCAACAGTTGATTATGTTGATAAAATTTGTTATTTGCTGCGCTCACAGTGTGCTGCGTTGATGTCAATGTTTTTTACGTTATTGGTTTGTGGTTTATGGTTGATTTTTGATGGTGTTAAGGCTGCTCCGTGGAGTGATTTATCTCCAATGATTCAACGGTCAAGTGGTATTTTTCTTATTGGCCTTTTATTTCTTACGAGTACAAAAGTCATTTTGTTGCCTTATCAAATTTACGAGTTGCAACGATTTACTTTAGAACAATTGAAACGTGCGAAAAACCTGGAAAATAAAAAGTCGATTTTAGAACAACGAAATTTATTAAAGAGTAGTAAAACGAACGATAAACCTGAAAATTTGGATGATTTTAAAGACGGCTAACCTCTTTTTGGACTATTTTTATGACAGCTCAAAATCTCAGCAACGTCCTGCTCGGCTCAGCCCTGTTGCATTACCTCGTGCTGCTGATCTGGTTCGGCGCGTTCGTGGGGGCGCACGATGCGCTCTACCGGCTGCATACGCGCTGGTTCCGCCTGTCGCTGGAGCGCTTCGATGCGATCCATTACGCGGGCATGGCCGTCTACAAGATCGGCGTGCTGCTGCTGTTCCTGATCCCCGGCATCGCGCTGCGGATCTGGGGCTGAGCGCACCGCCCGCCCGTTGCGGGAGGGCGGTGCGGCCTGCGTCAGCCGACGGTGAACTCGGCGGCGATCTCGTCCAGCGTGGCCGGTGCGGCCGGGTGGGCGGCGTAGACCGGGCGCGGAGCGATGTAGAGCATGCCGGTGGTGTAGCCGTCATCGACCAGCGCGCGGTTGAAGGCTTCGCCGCGATCGCCGGTCGGCTGCCAGTCGGCATGGGCGCGAGCCTTGAACTCGTCCTGCTGCTCCGGGCGGTAGGTGACGCAGGGGCAGAGCACATGGATCAGCGCAAAGCCCGGATGACGGATCGCCGCGACGATCTGTTCTTTCATCTGTGCCGGATCGTTGGCGGCGGAGCGGGCGACGAAGCTCGCTCCGGCGGCCAGGGCGATTTCCAGCGGCCGGAAGGCCGGTACGCCGGGGCCGTCGGGGGTGAGCACGCTGCCGGTCCAGTCCGGCGCGGCGGTCGGCGAGGCCTGGCCCTTGGTCATGCCGTAGACGCCGTTGTCCATGACGATGTAGGTGATGTCGGCATTGCGCCGGCAGGCGTGCATGAAGTGATTGCCGCCGATCGAAAAACCGTCGCCGTCGCCGCCGGCGGCGAGCACCGTCAGTTCTGGGCGGGCGATCTTCAGCCCGGTGGCCAGCGGCAGCGCACGGCCGTGCACGCCGTGGAAGCCGTAGACCGAGGCATAGGCCGGAATGCGTGAGGAGCAGCCGATGCCGGAGACGAAAGCGACCTCCTCGCGCGGCAGCTGCAGCTCGGCCAGTGCACGGGTGATCGAGGCGATGACCGAGTAGGCGCCGCAGCCGCGGCACCACACCGGTTTGATGTCGGACTGGTAATCCTTGGCCTTGAGTTTGGGCTTGGTGACGGCATCCATCGTTCAGACCTCCTCGACCAGCGTGGACTGGGGCAGTGCGATCAGCGTCATCACCGCTTTGACGATCTCATCGGGGCGAATCGCCACCGGGCCGGGGCGGTGGTGGCCGACGGTGCGCTTGGGCAGCGGGCAGGTGCTGCGCAGGTAGCGCAGGAACTGGCCGTCATGATTCTGCTCGACCACCAGCGCGCGCTCGACACCGAACAGCGCGGCCGCAAAGGCTGCCGGCTGCGCCGGTGCCAGCAGGCGCAGCGACAGCAGCCGCACCGGCACACCGGCGGCGTTGAGGCGGGCGACGGCTTCGCGCGCGGCGCCGGTCAGCGAACCGAAGGTGATGACGGCGGTATCGGCCCACTCGTCGCCTTCGCACAGTGCCCAGTCCTCGCCGTAGTCGAACTGCTCAAGCTTGTGACGGCGCTTGTCGAGCTGCTCGCGGTGATGCGCGGCCTGCGTCGACGGTGTGCCGCGCGGCGCGTGCTCCAGGCCGTCGGCAGTGTATTCGCCGCCCGGCGTGCCGGGAATCGCCATCGGCGAGATGCCGTCGGCGGTCGGCACGTAGCGCATGTAGCCCTCGGCGTCAGCCTCGGCGGTCTGGCGCCTGGCGCGCAGGCCCGGATCGGGCAGAGCGTCGACGATCGCCCGCGCCTGGCCGCTGGCCTGGTCACTGAGCACGATGCCCGGCACCTGCAGTGCCTCGGCGAGCTGCACCGTCCACTGCGTGGTGAAGGCGCAGTCGGCGATGCCGGCGGCGGCGGTGACCAGATGCGGCGCATCGCCGTGCAGGCCGTGCAGGGCGATGTCCAGATCGGCCTGCTCGGACTTGGTCGGGATGCCGGTCGACGGCCCGCCGCGCATCACATTGCAGATCACCAGCGGGATTTCGGCGGCGACGGCGAGGCCGATGGCTTCGGTCATCAGCGCCAGACCGGGGCCGGAGGTCGCTGTCAGCGACGGCACGCCGCCGTAGGCGGCACCGATGATCATATTGATCGAGGCCAGCTCGTCCTCGGCCTGCACCAGACTGCCGCCAACGCGCGGCAGGCGCGGCGCCAGCCATTCGAGGATCTCGGTCGCCGGGGTGATCGGGTAGGCGGCGACGAAGCGCACGCCGGCGCGCAGCGCACCGAGGCCGCTCGCCTCGTTGCCGCTCAGCGCCCAGCGCCGTGCACCTTCGTTGATCGTGGCCGGCAGCGGCAGGCGCTCGATGCCCTCGATGGTCGCCGCTGCCGTAGCCCCGGCGAGTACCGCGGCGCGGCTGCTGGCGACGGCGGCTTCGCCCTTGTCGGCGAGTTCGATGCCGATCACCGCTTCGACCGCCTCGACCGGCAGGCCGGCCAGCGTCGCCAGCAGGCCGAGCGCGACCATGTTGACGCGGCCGCCGCATGCCGTCGCCAGCGCGCCGAGCGGCACTTCGACCACGCGCGGTTCGGCTTTGAGGATCGCCGGCGGAATCACGCCGGCCGCCGGATCGGCGATCAGCAGACTGTGGCGCTGCAGCGGCAGCTCGGCGGCAAAGCGTTCGATGTTGTTCCAGTCGACGGCGAGCAGCACGTCGAAAACATCGTCCGGTGAGTCGACCGGGCGGCTGGCCAGACGCAGCAGCGCGGCGGCTTCACCGCCGCGGATCTGCGGGCCCAGCGCCTTTGACATCAGGCCGTAGGCGCCTGCGGTGGCGGCGGCGTCGAGCAGCATCTGCCCGGCGGTCATCACGCCAGCGCCGCCGGAGCCGCACAGGGCGATGGAAAGGGAATGATGGTCCATATGACTCGCGACCTCCTCGTATGGGGGAAAAAAGAAGACGAGGGATCGGCCCGCCGGCTGGGTCGATCAAAGGTCGGTATAGATAGCATTGGCACTTCTGGCGATTATTGCGCTGCGGCAATAAAGTCGCGGAAAAGTGCCTGCAGCCAAGAGAAAAAGCCTTTGCCGACAATATGTTGTGTGCACTTTTGTGGTGCAGTGACAGGATTGCACACTACCGGCAGGCTACATTTTTGTGTGACGCAACAGCGTGGCCCGCGACAGCAAAACGGGGCGGCCGCGGCAGCCATCCGCCGCGACCGCCCCGTGCGCCCGGGGGGGGCTTGCAGGGTGGCGTCGCCGTTAGGCGGCGCTTGCGATCTGCGTGAACACGACGTGGCCGTCGTCGTGGCGCACCACTTCGATGACGTCTTCGAGCTTGCGCACCTGGCGGGTCATCGGTTCGAGCATCTCGGTGTCTGGCACCTGCAGCCAGATGCGGCTGCGGCTGCCGTCGTCGAGTGGCAGGCAGACGATGCCCTCGACGTTGCAGGCGCGGCGGGCGAACAGGCCGCAGACGTGCGACATCACGCCGGGGTGGTTGTGGACGGTGAGTTCGAGCACGGCGAGCGCGGTCGGCACGGTACGGGTCGCATTCATGGTTCAGCCTCCGATCATGTCGGTGTTGGCGGCGCCGGGGGCCACCATCGGATAGACCTTTTCCTCGATTTCGATCGAGGCGTGGATCAGGCAGGGACCGGGCTCGGCGAAGGCTGCGGCGAGCGCGTCACGCACGTCGATTTCCTCATCGAGGTCGACCGCGCGCAGGCCGAAGGCGCGGGCGAGGGCGACGAAGTCCGGCTGGCCGCGGAACACCGAGGCATTGAGGCGGCCGCCGTAGAACAGCGTCTGCTGCTGGTGCACCAGGCCGAGCGCGCGGTTGTTGAGCAGCACGATCTTCACGTTGAGGTTTTCTTCGGCCAGCGTGGCGAGTTCCTGGATGTTCATCAGGATCGAGCCGTCACCGCTGAAGCACACCACCGGGCGCTCGGGGTCGGCGAGCGCGGCGCCCATCGCCGCCGGCACGCCGAAGCCCATCGTGCCCAGACCGCCGGAAGTCAGCCACTGCCGCGGCCGCTCCAGCGGGTAGGCCTGCGCCGCCCACATCTGGTGCTGGCCGACGTCGGTGGTGACGATCGCGCGCGGGCCGGCGGCACGCGCCACGGCCTTGATCAGCCCGTAGTGGCGGCGCGGATCGTCGTCGCCGTCGAGCCTGAGCGGGAAGTCGCGCTTGAGTTCGGCGATGCGTGTCAGCCAGGGGCTGCGGTCGGGGCAGCCGATGCGCGGCAGCAGGCGGGCGAGCACCTCGCCGACATCGCCGTTGAGGCCGATGTGGGCGGTCTTGATCTTGTCGAGTTCGCTGGCGTCGATGTCGATGTGCACGATCGCTGCACCCGGGCAGAACTCGGCGACCTTGCCGGTGGCGCGGTCATCGAAGCGCGCGCCGACGGCGATCAGCAGGTCGCACTCGTTGAGCGCGAGATTGGTGCAGCGCGCGCCGTGCATGCCGAGCATGCCGAGCGCGAGCGGATCGTCGTGGGCCAGCGCGCCAAGCGCCATCAGCGTCGTCGTCACCGGCAGCTGCGCGCGCTGCGCCAGCTCGCGGGCGAGCGGCGCGGCACCGGCGTGCACCACGCCGCCGCCGAGGTAGAGCACCGGGCGCTGCGCGGTGTTGATCATCGCCGCGGCGCGCTCGATGGCGGCGTCGGCCGGCTGCGGTGCCGGTGCGGCGCGGCCCGGCTGCGGCCATTCCTCGAACTCGATGGTCGCCAGCTGGATGTCCTTCGGCACGTCGATCACCACCGGCCCGGGACGACCCGACAGCGCGATGCTGAAGGCCCGCGGAATCACGTCGAGCAATTCCTCGACGCAGTTGATCAGGTAGTTGTGCTTGGTGATCGGCACCGTCAGGCCGTAGGTGTCGACCTCCTGGAAGGCGTCGGTGCCGATCATGCCGCTCGGCACCTGGCCGGTGATGGCGACGATCGGGATCGAGTCGAGGCGGGCGTCGGCGATCGCGGTGAGCAGGTTGGTCGCGCCAGGGCCGCTGGAGGCCATGCACACTGCCGGCACGCCGCTGACGCGGGCCATGCCCTGGGCGATGAAGCCGGCGCCCTGCTCGTGGCGGCAGAGCACGTGGTGGATCAGCTCGGACTCACCGAGCGCATCGTACAGCGGCAGGATCGCGCCGCCCGGGATACCGGCGACGGTGCGCACGCCCTGGCGTTCGAGGAGGCGGGTGATGAGTTGTGCTCCGGTCATCTTCATCGACGTTCAATCTCCGTGGGGGCCGGTGGTGCCGGTGGAGGAAGACGCCGTGAAAACGCGAACCCCCCGCCGGCTCGCTAGCGCCGGCGGGGGGTTCTGGAAGCTTGGAAACCGTGGGGCTACGCCAGAACCGTCGCGGACGCGCGAGCGTCAGCTACCAGCAGTACTACGCGTAGAGCGAGGCCGGCGGCCCGGGGGGCGGCTCGATTCACTGCTCGGCTGTAGTGGAAGGCGTGCATCGTCAGGTTCATCTTGCGGTGCGGGTTTCGGGTTGCGGACTTTAGCGGTGCACGGTGCACTGCACAAGCCCGTGCTGGAGGATTTTTCATCCTGCTGCGGCACCGGCTGGCAGCGCGGGTGGACGCAATAGCGTCGGGGGGGGTGTCGAGTCCCCTCCTGTCGCCGCTTGGCGGCGGCTCGGTGCAGCGCTATGAATTTGATCCGGCAGGGAACAGGCGCGAGAATCGCGCCCCCCGTGTGACCTTGCGACGAAGCCACCGCCATGACCGACCGTTTCGCTCAGCTCCATGAGCTGCTCGACCGCCGCATCCTCATCCTCGACGGCGCGATGGGCACGATGATCCAGCGTCACAAGCTGGGCGAGGCCGACTATCGCGGCGCGCGCTTCGCCGACTGGCCGCGCGACCTCAAAGGCAACAACGACCTGCTGGTGCTGACCCGGCCCGAGGTGATCCGCGGCATCCACGCCGCCTACCTCGAAGCCGGCGCCGACATCATCGAGACCAACACCTTCAACGCCACCCGGGTGTCGATGGCCGACTACGGCATGGAAGACCTGGTGCCGGAGCTCAACCGCGAGGCCGCCCGCCTGGCGCGGGCGGTGGCCGACGAGTATGCGAGCGCCGACAAGCCGCGCTTCGTCGCCGGCATCCTCGGCCCGACCTCGCGTACCGCGAGCATCTCGCCCGACGTCAACGATCCGGCGGCACGCAACGTCACTTTCGACGCGCTGCGCGGCTGCTACGTCGAGGCGGCGCGGGCGCTGCTCGAAGGCGGTGCCGACATCCTGATGGTCGAGACCATCTTCGACACGCTCAACGCCAAGGCCGCGCTGTTCGCGATCGAGGAGCTGTTCGACGAGCTCGGCTACCGCGTGCCGGTGATGATCTCCGGCACCATCACCGATGCCTCCGGGCGCACGCTGTCGGGGCAGACCACCGAGGCGTTCTACAACTCGCTGCGCCATGTGCAGCCGCTGAGCTTCGGCCTCAACTGCGCGCTCGGCCCGGATCTGCTGCGGCCGTACGTCGAGGAGATGAGCCGCGTCGCCGAGACCTGGGTGTCGGTGCACGCCAACGCCGGCCTGCCCAATGAATTCGGCGAATACGACCTCGAACCGGCGGCGATGGCGGTGCAGGTTCGCGAGTGGGCGACATCGGGCTTCGTCAACGTCGTCGGCGGCTGCTGCGGCACCTCGCCGGATCACATCCGCGCCATCGCCGAGGCCGTCGCCAGCCTGCCGCCGCGGCGGCGGCCGGCGCTCGCGCCGGCCTGCCGGCTGTCGGGGCTGGAGCCGTTCAACATCACCGCCGACAGCCTGTTCGTCAACGTCGGCGAGCGTACCAACGTCACCGGCTCGGCGGCGTTCAAGCGTCTGATCAAGGAAGGCCAGTTCGCCGCCGCGCTGGACGTCGCCCGCCAGCAGGTCGACAGCGGCGCGCAGGTCATCGACATCAACATGGACGAGGGCATGCTCGATTCGCAGGCGGCGATGGTGACCTTCCTCAACCTGATCGCCGGCGAACCGGACATCGCCCGCGTGCCGATCATGATCGACTCCTCGAAGTGGGAGATCATCGAGGCCGGCCTGCAGTGCGTGCAGGGCAAGGCGGTGGTCAACTCGATCTCGCTGAAGGAAGGCGAGGCGAAGTTCATCGCCCAGGCGCGGCTGGTGCGCCGCTACGGCGCGGCGGTGATCGTCATGGCCTTCGACGAGCAGGGTCAGGCCGACACGCTGGCGCGCAAGCGCGAGATCTGCGCGCGTTCGTACCGGGTGCTGACCGAGACCGTCGGCTTCCCGGCCGAAGACATCATCTTCGACCCGAACATCTTCGCCGTCGCCACCGGCATCGACGAGCACGCCAACTACGCGGTCGACTTCATCGAGGCCACGCGCTGGATCAGGCAGAACCTGCCGCAGGCGATGATTTCCGGCGGCGTCAGCAACGTCAGCTTCAGCTTCCGCGGCAACAACCCGGTGCGCGAGGCGATCCACTCGGTGTTCCTCTACCACGCCATCGGCGCCGGCATGACGATGGGTATCGTCAACGCCGGCCAGCTGGCGATCTACGAGGACATTCCCGCCGAGCTGCGCGAGCGCGTCGAGGACGTCATCCTCAACCGCCGGGCCGATGCCACCGAGCGCCTGCTTGAAGTCGCCGACCGCTACAAGGGCGACGGCAGCAGCGGCGCGGCGAAGACCGCCGACCTCGAATGGCGCAGCTGGCCGGTGGCCAAGCGCCTGGAGCACGCGCTGGTCAAGGGCCTCGACGAGTTCGTCGAGGCCGACACCGAGGAAGCCCGGCAGACCTTCGCACGGCCGATCCAGGTCATCGAGGGGCCGTTGATGGACGGCATGAACGTCGTCGGCGACCTGTTCGGCGCCGGCAAGATGTTCCTGCCGCAGGTGGTGAAGTCGGCACGGGTGATGAAGAAAGCCGTCGCCTACCTGATCCCCTACATCGAGGCCGAAAAGGCGCGCTCCGGCCAGGCGGCGAGCAGCAACGGCCGCATCGTCATGGCCACGGTCAAGGGCGACGTGCACGACATCGGCAAGAACATCGTCGGCGTGGTCCTGCAGTGCAACAACTTCGAGGTCTTCGACCTCGGCGTGATGGTGCCGGCCGACAAGATCCTCGCCAAAGCCCGCGAGGTCGACGCCCACATCATCGGCCTGTCCGGCCTGATCACCCCCTCGCTCGACGAGATGGTGCACGTGGCCAAGGAGATGCAGCGCCAGGACTTCGCGCTGCCGCTGCTGATCGGCGGTGCCACCACCTCGATCATGCACACGGCGGTGAAGATCGATCCGCAGTACGCGCGGCCGGTGGTTTACGTCAAGGATGCCTCGCGCGCGGTCGGCGTCGCCCAGTCGCTGGTCAGCAGCGAGCTGCGCGACGAGTTCGCCGCCAAGGTCAAGGCCGACTACGCCACCAAGCGCGAACTGCACAAGAACCGCCGCAACCGCGAGCCGCTGCTGAGCTTCGCGCAGGCGCAGGCCAACGCCCTGCAGACGGACTGGAGCGCCTGCCCGCCGAGTGCGCCGCGGGTGCCGGGCGTGCAGGTGTTCACCGATTACCCGCTGACCGAGCTGGTCGAGCGCATCGACTGGACGCCGTTCTTCGCCGCCTGGGAGCTGGCCGGTAAATACCCGCGCATCCTCGACGATGAAGTGGTCGGCGAGCAGGCGCGCAAGCTGTTCCACGACGCGCAGGCGATGCTTGCGCGCATCGTCGACGAGCGCTGGCTGTCGGCGAATGCGGTGATCGGCCTGTTCCCGGCCAACCGCGACGGCGACGACAGCATTCTCTGGTGCGATGAAACGCGCAGCCGCGAGCTGGCGCGCCTGCACCACCTGCGTCAGCAGAACGTGCGCCCGGACGGCAAGCCGAACCAGTCGCTCGCCGACTATCTGGCGCCGGCCGGCACGGCGGACTGGGTCGGTGCCTTCGCCTGCACCGCCGGCATCGGCATCGATGCTCATGTCGCCCGCTTCGAGGCCGAGCACGACGACTACAACGCCATCCTGCTGAAAGCGCTGGCCGACCGCCTCGCCGAGGCGTTCGCCGAGCGCCTGCACGAGCGCGTGCGCAGGGAATGGTGGGGCTACGCCGCCGACGAGCAGCTCGACAACGAGCAGCTGATCGCCGAGGCCTATCGCGGCATCCGCCCGGCGCCGGGCTACCCGGCCTGCCCGGATCACAGCGAAAAAGCGACGCTGTGGCAGCTGCTCGACGTCGAGGCGCGCGCCGGTATCTCGATCACCGAGAACTTCGCGATGCTGCCGACCGCGGCGGTCTCCGGCTGGTACTTCGCCCATCCGCAGGCGCGCTACTTCGGCATCGGCCGCGTCGCCCGCGATCAGGTCGAGGACTACGCCCGGCGCAAGGGCTGGAGCCAGGAAACCGCCGAGCGCTGGCTGGCGCCGAACCTGGGTTACGACCCGGGCGAGTGAGCGGCGAGCGCGCCCGCGCGCCAGCGCTGCAGCACGAAGGCCGCCAGCGCATCGGCGTCATCGAGCGGCAGCACCGGCAGCGTGCTGCTCAGCTGCGGATCGTCGCTGGCGATGGCGATGACGTGCGCATCGTGTGTCGCCAACAGGGCGTGGCCGAGTGCGGCGCGGTGCAGCTCGATCTTCGGCAGCGCGGCGTGCTTGTGGCCTTCGACCAGGATCAGGTCGAGGTCGGCGCGGTCGAACCGCGCCATCGCCGCGGTGAAATCCCGGGCACCGTGCTCGAAGTGCACCAGCCGCCGGTTCGAGGCGATCACCAGCTGCGTGGCGCCGGCGGCGCGCAGGCGCTGGCTGTCCTTGCCCGGGTGGTCGATCTCCAAGGCGTGATGGCTGTGCTTGAGCAGGCCGAGGCGCAGCCCGGCCTGGCGCAGCCGCGGGATCAGCGCCGTCAGCAGCGTGGTCTTGCCGGTGCCGCTCCAGGCGGCGAAACCGAGGCAGGGCGTAAGGAGCATGACGCGGAAACTGGCAGCGGCGGAGTCTGCTGCCACTATATCGCGGGAGTCCGCTGCCCGCTTGGCCAGCGCTGCAGCAAGCCTTTGATCCAGGCCGTTTCCTGAGGCGGCAACTCACGGTAACGGACAGCGGCAGCTTATTACCTGTAAGATTCCGGCCTGTCTTTTCCGCCTGCCGGTGCAGGCGCGGGGCAGCACTTGACGGCATCCGCCGGTCATTGCCGCCGCCGCGGGTTGCCGGCTGTGTTCCTTCAGCGCACTGAATCAGAGGTCATTACTCCGCATGCTCAATGCCATCAGGGAGTTCCTGAAGCTCGAAGCCGCCAGCGGCATCGTGCTGTTCTTCGCTGCCGTGCTGGCGATGCTGGTCGCCAATTCGCCGCTCGCGCATTACTACAACCTGTTCATCGACATTCCGGTCGTGGTGCGCTTCGGCCCGCTGGAAATCGCCAAACCGCTGCTGCTGTGGATCAACGACGGCCTGATGGCGGTGTTTTTCTTCCTCGTCGGCCTCGAACTCAAGCGCGAGGTGCTCGAAGGCGAGCTCTCCGACCGGCGGCAGATCGCGCTGCCGGCCATCGCCGCGCTCGGCGGCATGCTGGTGCCGGCGCTGATCTACGCGGCGTTCAATTTCCATGATCCGGTGTCGCTGAATGGCTGGGCGATTCCGGCGGCGACCGACATCGCCTTCGCGCTCGGCATCCTCTCGCTGCTCGGCGATCGCGTGCCGACGGCGCTGAAGGTGTTCCTGGTGTCGATCGCGATCTTCGATGACCTCGGCGCCATCGTCATCATCGCGCTGTTCTACACCTCACAGCTGTCGCTGACGGCGCTCGTCGTCTCGCTCGCCTGCCTGCCGCTGCTGTACCTGCTCAACCGTCGCGGCGTGACACGCTTCACGCCGTACCTGTTCATCGGCCTGGTGATGTGGGTGGCGCTGCTCAAGTCCGGCGTGCACGCGACGCTGGCCGGTGTCGCGCTGGCGCTGTTCATTCCGCTGCGCAGCGAGAAATCACCGGAGTTCTCGCCGCTGCGCACGCTCGAACACGATCTGCACGCGACGGTCGCCTTCGGCATCCTGCCGCTGTTCGCCTTCGCCAACTCCGGCATCGGCCTGGCCGGCGTCGGCGCCGAGGCGCTGCTGCACCCGGTCGCGCTCGGGGTCGCGATGGGCTTGCTGTTCGGCAAGCAGATCGGCGTGTTCGTCTTCAGTTGGCTGGCGATCCGCCTGGGCATGGCGCGCCTGCCCGAAGGCGCGGGCTGGCGCTCGCTGTACGGCGTGGCCGTGCTCTGCGGCATCGGCTTCACGATGAGTCTGTTCATCGGCTCGCTGGCCTTTCAGGAGGGCGACGCCGAGCGCATCTTCGCCGAGCGCATCGGCATCATCGGCGGCTCGCTGCTCTCCGGCCTGATCGGTTACCTGGTGCTGCGCCAGGTGCTGCCGCGGCGCAGTTGAGCGCTCAGCGCAGCTCGATGTCCTCGACGTAGACCAGCTCGCAGGCACCGTTGCCGGTATCCAGCCGTGTCAGCGAGCTGCGCCAGTGCCAGCCGTCGTCGCGCGACGCCTCGACCAGATACCCCTTGAGCCAGACGCGCTGGCCGGGGTGGATCGCGGCGATGCGCTTGGCAACGCCGGCGTCGGCCGGGATCAGGTGCATGTTGGCGCTGCTGGCGCTGATCTCGGCCGGCGGCAGCGGCGGCTCGCCTTCATAGCGCCAGGTGTAGAAGCGTGCGCCCTGGCCGATGTCGAGCTGGTCGAGCACGCGCTGGTCCGAGGTGCGTCCCCAGGCGAAGGCGACGTCCACCGGCACCAGCGCCGCGCCCTCATCGAAGCGGTAGCTCATCGTGTGCAGTGCCCGCGCCTCCATCTCGAAGCGCGCCAGCGGCTGGATGCGGAAGGCCTTGTAGGTAAACGCGGCGGCGTCGGTGGGCGTCTGCTTCGGTTCGGCGTGGATGTAGTCGCCGGCCTGCCAGCTTTCGGCGCGCTGCGCCCGCCACTGCACGATGCCGTAGCCGACGGCGACGAGCGAGGCGAGCACGATGAGCAGACGCATGGACGGATTCCCCGGTGGCAGGATGAGCACTGCCCATGCTAGTCGCTCGCGGATGTCAGGCGTTCGGTTTGCGTGCCTTGCGCAACAGGTTCAGGCACTCGCGGTTGGCGGCCATGTCGAGCGCGGTGAAGCCGTCGGCCGATTCCGGCGTCGGGTCGGCGCCGAGCGCGAGCAGCCGTTCGACGCAGGCGGTCTTGCCGGCCGAGGCGGCGTACATCAGCGTGCTGACGCCGCTGTCGTTGCGGTGATCCGGGTCGGCCCCGGCAGCGACCAGCGCCTCGATCAGCGCCGGGGCATCGGCGTAGCAGGCCAGCCACAGCGCCTGATTGCCATCGCTGTTGCTGGCGTGGACGTCGGCCCCGAGCTTGAGCAGTGCTTCGACGATCTCGGTCGCGCCGAGCTGGCAGGCGCGCATCAGCGGCGTGACGCCACTGCCGGGCAGGGCGGCATCCAGCACCCGGCCAAAGCCCTGCAGTTCCAGCCAGGCACTGAGCGCAAACGGCAGCTCGCGCGTATCCGGCGACGGCAGCAGCGTGTCGGCCAGATGCGCCTGCCAGGCGGTATAGCCGCCGCACAGGTCGAACACCCGCTGGAAGCCGAAATCGGCGAAGGTCTGCGCCCAGGTCTGGCTGGCGTTGCCGTGATAGCAGTAGATCAGCAGCGGGCGTGCCTTGGCCGTGGCGCGGAGGGTCTTGCTGATGCTGCGGCCGTCGAGGTGCACGGCGCCGTTGATGTGGCCGCGGGCGTAGTCGGTGGCATCGCGCGAGTCGAGCAGCAGCAGCTCGGTTTCGTGGGCGATCATCTGCTGCGCCTCGGCGGGCGTCAGGCGCTGGAAGGTACGTTCGCCGCTCATCGTGCGGGTCTCCGGTGCGTGCGGGGTGGCAGGGGTGGCTGCGGCGCTGCCGGGCGCCGGGTAGGGCGGCAGGCTGAGGATGCGTGCGTCAGTGACCGCGCGGCCGACCGTGAAGTGGTAAACCGTCTGCAGGCTCTGGTCCTGCAGGCCGTAGAGCTCGTGGCCGGCGTCATCGAAGAAGCAGCCGATGCCGGTGCCGGCGAGGCCGAGCGCGGTCGCCTCCAGATACAGCACCTGGCCGAGCAGGCCGGCCTCCTGATGCAGCGTGCGGTAAGTCCACGGGGCTTCGCGCAGCGGTGCGGCAAATTCGGCCAGCATCGCCACCGCGAACATGCCGTCGCCGGCGATCGCCTGGCCGCAGCCGAGCGCGCGCGCCGAGCGCTGGGTATCGCCGCACAGCAGGCAATACAGCGGCAGATGCGGCGGGCAGCCGTCCGGCCGGCGCCATTCGAAGTCCGCCTGCAGTGCCGTGCGCAGCGTAGCGAGCGCGGCCGGCGAGCGCGGCAGGGCGTAGAGGCCGGGTTCGAGACCGTCGACGCGGTGCACGAACAGCAGTGGATGTACCCGCACCGGCTGTGGCCAGACGTCCCACGGCAGCTGGGCAGGGCGCGGCAGCAGGGCGTCGAGCAGGCGCCAGAAGTCGGCGAGCGGCAGCCGCGCGTCGCGTTCGAAGCGCTGGGCACTGCGCCGCGCGCGCAGCAGGCTCGCGGCGCTCGGGCCGCCGCTGGCGAGATCGCGCACCGGCAGCTCGACCGGCGCGGCGGCGGCGGCCGGCGGCGGCGCCGGAAAGCAGGTCGCCGCGGCGACGGCATCGATCGCCGGCCAGCGGTACATCGGATAGCGGTCGAGCCGGTTGGCGCGGCCAAACCACTGCGGCCGGTCGGCAGCGTTGGGCAGTGCCGCGGCGGCGCTGGCCAGCGCCTGCGGGCCGAGCGCGCACAGCCATTCGGCATCCTCGCGCTCGGCCTTGCCGGGGAAGTCGGTGTCGCGGTCGAGGCCGAGGCCGTGCATCAGCTCGGCGTGACTGAGCGCGACCGGACGGGTTTCCCAGCCGAGCAGTGCCGCGGCATAGCGCAGTGCGCCGAGCGCATGGCCGCTGTCGAGCTGGCAGTAACGGAAGGCGCGCTCGCCGTATTTCCAGGCCTCGCGCCAGTGCACCGAGCTCAGGGCGACGTAGAGCTCGGCGATGCCGGGCGCCGCCGGCGCAAAGCGCGCGCGGCATTCGAGCGCGTGCTCGCGCGGCGCGTAGTGATACAGGCCGTCGTCGAGGCCGGGGATGTGGCGGCAGATCAGCCAGACCTCGGACGGATGCAGATTGCCGCTCGACGGATTGCAGCGCACCGCCCAGCGGTCGGGGCCGAGTTCTTTCCATGCGGCGATGCCGAAGCTCAGCGCCAGCAGCGTGCCGATGGCGTCGAGGTCGAGTGCCTGCGGCGGTACGCCGCCGGGCAGGCACAGGCGGCTCCAGTCCGGGCCGGCGGCGAGATCGGGCTGCGCCAGCATGATGCGTTCGCTGCCCTCCCAGTGGCGGAACGGATCGGGCTGCGCGCTCCAGTCGAGCGTCTCCGGGCCGGCCGCATAGCGCTCGCGCCGGTGCTTGCTGCGCGCGTGATAGGCGAGCACTTCGGCATGGGCGGCTGCAGACGAAAACGGGGCGGATGCGGAATCGTCAGGCATGACGGGGCGGCGCTCGGCAGGAGGGGGTCTGACTCCTCCATGCAAAAGCATGGCCATCGCGTCAATGGATGATTTTGGGCGGTTTGACAGCGAGTTGCGGCGCCAGTCCGGCCGCCGGCTGCAGGGCTGGCGGCGGGCTGGAGTCGCGCTTGTCGGCTTTGCGACAGGCTGTGGTTTGCTGCGCTGCAGCGTTTCTCAGATCGCGCGCAGCTCGCGAGCGCGCTGTTCCAGCGGTGCCGAGGCCATCGTCGGCGCGGCCGCCGGTTTGGCGTCGCGGATGTAGTCGCGACTGATACTGCGGAAGACGTCGGTGCCGGCGCGGCGCAGCCACTCGAAGGCGACCATCTCGCGGCTGACGATGCTGGCTCCGGCGGCACGCAGGCGCTCCAGCGCCAGGGCGCGGTCGCGCGGCTGGCGCGAGTCGACGGCTTCCTCGACGACGAAGACCTGGTGGCCGAGGTCCATCAGGCCGAAAGCGGTCTGCAGCACGCAGACATGGGCCTCGGCACCGGCCAGCACCCACTGGCGACGGCCGAGCGACAGCAGCCGCGGCCGCAGATCCTCTTCGAAGGTGGCGTTGAAAAAGATCTTTTCGAACAGGCCGCCACGCGGGATCAGTGGCTGCAGCTCAGCGACGGTGTGACCGAGACCGCGCGGATTCTGCTCGGTGACGCGCGTCGGAATGTGCAGGCGTTCGGCGACTTCCATCAGCCAGCGCGTGTGCGTCACCGCAGCGCTGCCGGCATGCAGCGCCGGCACCAGGCGTTCCTGCAGATCGATCACCAGCAGGGCGGATTGGTCGGGATACAGCAGCATGAGGTATCTCCATGTCGATCCCCATCCTGGCGACAGGACGCATCCTTGCGCAGGGTAGAGGGACGCGATCGAACCAGGCGTCCACGGGGAAGCATGTGCATTGCGTATCGTGAACTGCGGGCTGCGCACTGCACATGTGCTCATGCTGCTGCAAGCAATTGTGAAGCCAATAATTCAATTGCTTGATTGGTAGATGAAATAGGCTGAATTTTCCGAGCTCGACCGGTGTCGATGTAAAGTCGATTGACGTTGCCGGCCGCGTCTGCCGCCACAGCTGAACCGGAGCTGAATTTTCGTTAGGCGAAATTCAGGATGACTCGCCGGTTGTGCGTCGACTTCTTTTCGATCTTCGCCACGCGGATGCGGCCGATTTCGCCGGTGCGGGCGACGTGCGTGCCGCCGCAGGGCTGCAGGTCGATGCCGGGGATCTCGACCAGGCGCACACGACCCTGGCCGCGTGGCGGCTGCACCGACAGCGTCTTCACCAGCTCGGGCTGGGCATCGAGTTCGGCGTCGCTGATCCAGCGCGTGCCGACGGCATGGTCGGCCGCGATCAGCGCATTGAGCTGTGCCTCGATCTCGGCCTTGTCGAGCAGCATCTCCGGCAGGTCGAAGTCCAGCCGGCCTTTGTCGGCGCTGATCGAACCGCCGGTGACACCGGCGCGGACCACCGTCGACAGCAGGTGCAGGCAGGTGTGCATGCGCATGTGGCGGTGGCGGCGTTCCCAGTCGAGTTCGAGCGTCACCGTCTCGCCGGGCACCGGCCGTGCGGCATCGCTGGCGACGAGGTGGACGATGGCATCAGCCGTGTCGCCTTTGCGCGTGTCGAGGATGGCGAGGCGGCTGCCGTCGGCCCGCTGCAGCGTGCCGCTGTCACCGGGCTGGCCGCCGCCCTGCGGGTAGAACAGCGTGCGGTCGAACTCGATGCCGGCATCGCTGACGGCGGTGACGGTGGCGCTGCACTGGCGCAGGTAGGGATCGTCGCGGAACAGGGCAAGGGTCATCGCAGGCTCTCCATCGCGGTGGGACAAAGCGGGGGACAATCGGGACATCAGAACAGCAGTGGCGCCCCCGGCGGCTGCGCCAGCAGTTCGGCGACCACGCTGAGACCTGCGCGCAGCACCTCGATCGTCGGTGGTGCGCTGACGCACAGGCGCAGTGCCGGTGGCGCCGCACCGCGCTGCACGGCGAACAGGTCGGCCGGAGCGACGGCGACACCGCGCGCGCGCGCCGCGGCGACGAATTCGCTTTCACGCCAGGGTTCAGGCAGCGGCAGCCAGAGGTGAAAGCCCTGCGGCTGGGCCTGGTGCGGGAAACCGGCCAGCATCTGCGCGGCCAGCGCCTGGCGGGCGCCGGCCTCGCCGCGCTGCCAGTCCATCAGCCGCTGCGCGGTACCGTCCTCGATCCAGCGTGCGGCGATTTCCGCCATCAGCGGCGGTGCCATCCACACCGAGGTGCGCACCGCGGCGCTGATGCGCGCGGTGTAGGCCGCCGGCGTGCCGATGTAGCCGATGCGCAGCCCCGGCACCAGCGCCTTCGAGGTGCAGGTGACGTAGCAGCTGCGCTCGGGGGCGTAGGTGCTGAGTGCCGGCGGACGATCGGGCACGGCGAAGCCGTAGACGTCGTCATCGAGCAGCAGAAAGTCGTATTCGCGGGCGATCTCGGCGATTTCGGCGCGGCGCGCGGCCGGCAGCACCGCCGTGGTCGGGTTGTGCAACGTCGGCACGCAGGCGAGCAGTCGCGGCCGGTGCGTGCGGGCGGCCTCGCGCAGCGCCTCCGGCAGCAGGCCGTCGGCGTCCATCGCCACCGGCACCACCTGCAGCCGCGCCTGATTGGCGACCGCCAGCAGACCGGGGTAGGCCAGCGCCTCGACCAGCAGCACGTCGCCCGGCTCGGTCAGCGCCGTCAGCACGGTGAGCAGCGCGTGCTGGGCACCGCAGCTGATCACCACCTGCTCCGGCGCGTAGTCGACGCCGAGCATGCCGAGGAACTGCGCGCCGGCGTCGCGGTGACGTGCCAGGCCGGTGTCCGGGGCGTAGTCGAGCAGGCTCGACAGGTCGAGCGAGCCGGCGATCGCGCCGAGCACCTGGCTGAGCTCCGGCGCCTGGTAGGCCAGCGCCGGGCGGTTGACCGACAGGTCGATCAGCCCCGGCGCCGGTGGCGTGATCATCGCCGGCGCCTGCAGGCGGCGTTCGCGCACGAAGGTGCCGCGGCCGACGGTGCCGCTGGTCAGCCCGCGTGCTTCGGCTTCGGCGTAGGCGCGGGTGACGGTGCCGACGGTGACACCGAGGCGCTCGGCCAGCTCGCGGTGCGTCGGCAGGCGCTCGCCGGCCTGCAGTTCGCCGTCGCTGATGGCCCGGGCGATCGCGTCGGCGATCGCCTTGTAACGCGGCCCGGGAAAGTCTTCGAGGTGAGGCTGCCACATTGTCATGGTGACAAAGTCTGGCTTGACATCGCGATTGTGTCAATTAGTCTGATTGTCGCGACGACAATGTCGTGATTTTCCCAGTATGAGGGATCGACAGATGAATACAATCGAAGAATTGTCTCCATCCTTGCCGCAATCGCCAGCACCGGCTCGCGAGACCATCGGCCTGCGCGCAAGCATCGTGGCGATGATCCGTCTGCTGGGTATCTGGTATCGCCGCTACCGCCAGCGCCGCCACCTGCATGGCTTGCCGGATTACCTGCTGAAAGACATCGGCGTCAGCCGCGCCGAGGCTGAGGAAGAAGCCCGCAAGTTCTTCTGGCAGGAATGACGCCCGCGCCGCCGGCCTGTAGCGCCGGCGGCTTTGCCATCACGTGCAGGAGAGTTCCCCCATGCGCTTGCCCCTCTATCAGGTGGATGCCTTTACCGATCGGCTGTTCGGCGGCAATCCGGCGGCGGTGATGCCGCTGCCGCACTGGCTCGACGATGTCACGCTGGCGGCGCTCGCCGCCGAGAACAATCTTTCCGAAACCGCGTTTCTGGTCGCCGAGGGCGCGGGTTGGCGGCTGCGCTGGTTTACGCCGGCGATCGAGGTCGATCTGTGTGGACACGCGACACTCGCCAGCGCCCATGTGCTGTTCGCCCACCTCGGCGTGCGCAGCGAGCGGCTGCAGTTTTCCACCGCGAGCGGCCCGCTGAGCGTCGCCCGCCTGGCTGACGGCCGTCTCGAACTCGATTTTCCGGCACGCACGCTGACGGCGATCAGCGCACCGGCGGGGCTCGGTGAAGCGCTCGGCGCCACGCCGCAGGCGGTGTTCGATTCCGGCTGCAATTATCTGGCGGTGTTTGCCGACGAGGCTGCGGTCGGCGCGCTGCGGCCGGATTTCCGCGCGCTGGCCGCGCTCGAACGCCAGGGGGTGATCGTCACCGCGGCGGGCGAGGCGGTCGATTTCGTCAGTCGCTACTTCGCGCCGGCCGCCGGCATCGACGAGGACCCGGTGACCGGCTCGGCGCATTGCGAGCTGACCCCGTACTGGGCCGAGTGCCTCGGCCGCAGCGCGCTGCGCGCGCGCCAGGTTTCGGCGCGCGGTGGCACGCTCGGCGTGCGCCTGAACGGGGATCGCGTCGGCATCGCCGGCCGCGCCGTCACCTATCTCTGCGGTCAGGTCGAGCTGCCGGGCTGATGCACTCGCCGCTTCACTCGGCGAAAGGGTCGCCACCGTCGCTGCCGGCGTCGAGCCGGCCGTCGTGCAGCCGGCAGCGCAGGCCGGGAATCGCCTGCGCCGGCGGCAGCGCCAGCGGGCGGTTGCCGACGATGGCGGTGGTCGCCACCAGCCGTTGCTGGCGGCCATTGACGGCCTGCGACCAGACCGCGACCAGGCCGGCGTCGGCGATGGCCTGTTTCCAGTCGAGACGCAGCACCGTCAGCGCCCGGCCGTTCTCGTCATGTGCCGTCCAGCGCTCGACCTTGGGCAGCGGTGCCTTGCCGTAGCCGCGCCAGACCTGGCCGTCGAGGGTGACGCCGAGCTGTGCCGGCTGTTTCGACGACAGTCGGCTGTTGGCGTCCGGCGCCGTGCCCAGGCCGAGCCAGAATTCCAGATGGTCGTGCTGCACCCAGCTGTCGGCGGGTGTCGCATCCGGATGGCTGTCGCGGACCTGTACCAGCAGCGTGCGGTCGCCGGCGAGCAGCAGGCGGACTTCAGAGTCGCGCTCGCTGTCGGCCTCGCCGTAAACGCGAAAGCCCGGTTCGCCATTGCCGTTGAGCGCCAGCGCGCAGCTGCCGAGTGTCTGGCCGCGGGCCGGCACGGCGTCGCCGGCGGCCGGATCGATGCGCGGCAGCTGCAGCGCGGCGACCAGGCCGGGCGCCGGCTGTGCCTGCCAGCCGGTGTTTTCGTCCGGGCAGCCGAGGCCGAGCTCGCCGGCCTGCTGTTCGGAGGCCGGCACCATCGCCAGGCGGCGGATCCGCAGTTTGGCGTGGTCGATCCACTGCCGCGTGCCGCTGCCTTCCTGCACCGTGTTGAAGCTGCAGCTGCTGCTGTGTACCGGCCGCAGCGGCTGCAGGCTGACGCTGCGCTCGGTTTCCCAGCGCCAGGCGCTGCCGCCGAGCTGGCGGTGCGTCAGGCGGTTGGCACCGGCGACGATCTCGTCGGCGCCGACGCCGCTGGCGCCGTAGCCATCGTTGCACAGGCTGAACAGGTGCTGCGGCGCCCGGCTGCCGGCCAGCAGCCACCATTCCCGGCCGCCGTCGAGGCTGCCGTCCTCGTTGCGACAGCCTTCCTCGGGGGCATCGTCGGCTTTGTCGTCGAGGCCGAGGGCGATCTCGGCGATGCTCAGTGGCGTGCCGTCATCCGCCTTGCCGGCGGCCAGCACGCGGCTGACGCGACAGTCCTCGTGGCGGCCGGCGCAGGCCGTCGCCTTCAGCGTCGGCGGCGCCGCGAACGCGGGCAGTGCGAACAGCCAGGGCAACAGCAGCAGCGGGCGAAACGGTGACATCGGGGCGGCACTCGGCAGGGTGGTGCGCGGAGCTTACCCGCCGCCGGCCACGCCGCGCCGCTATTCCTCACCGATATCCGATGGATGAAAAACATGAATTGGCGGCATCCGCTGCCGCCGGCTTAGAGTCGTGGGCCAGCCGCAACCGTGTGGATGCGGCCATTGGCTGACGAGGTCTTTATGCAAACCGAGGCCGTTTCCCGCCCGCTCGCGAGCCATCGCGACTGGTACGGCATCGCGCTGGTCGTGCTGTCGGCGACCGGATTTTCCGCCAAGGCAATCTTCATCAAGCTGGCCTTCCGCTGGCCGGTCGATGCCGTCACGCTGCTGATGCTGCGCATGGCGCTGGCGCTGCCGTTCTTTCTGCTGGCGGCGTGGTGGAGCACGCGCGGTGCGACGCAGGCGATGACCCGGCGCGACTGGCTGGCGGTGATTGCGCTCGGCATCGCCGGTTACTACCTCGCCAGCCTGTTCGATTTTCTCGGTCTGCAGTACATCAGCGCCAGCCTGGAGCGGCTGATCCTGTTCCTTTACCCGACGCTGGTGGTGCTGATCCGGGCGCTGCTCGGCCACCGGCCGAGCGGGCGCGAGTGGGGCGCCCTGGCGCTGAGCTACGCCGGCATGGCGCTGGTGGTCGCCGGCGAGGGCGTCGGTGCGCAGCGCGAGCTGTACTGGGGCGTGGCGCTGGTGTTCCTCAGTTCGCTGTCCTACGCGGTGTACCTGGTCGGCAGCGGCGCGATGATCGCGCGCCTCGGCGCGACGCGCTTTACCGCGCTGGCGCTGCTGGTGTCGACCACCGGCGTGCTGCTGCATTACGCGCTCGCCAACGGCGTGCGCTGGCCGCAGGTGGCGCCGCCGGTGTGGGGGCTGGCGCTGGCGATGGCGCTGATTTCGACGGTGCTGCCGACCTTTTTGATGTCGGCCGGCATCCGCCGCCTCGGTGCCGGTCGCGCTTCGCTGATCGCCTCGGTCGGGCCGGTGCTGACCATCGCCATGGGCGCGGTGTTTCTCGGCGAGTCGATCCTGCCGCTGCAGTGGCTGGGTGCGGCGCTGGTGATCAGCGGTGTGCTGCTGGTCAGCCTAAAGAAGTCCTGAGCCGATGTCGCCGCTGTCGTTCGTCCTGTGCTGCCTGTTGCTGCTGTTCAGCCTGCCGGCGTTGGCGCTGGAAAGCCGCACGCTGACGCACGCCGCTGCCGAATACACCGTCGTCGAGCTCGACCTGCAGCGCGACGCGCTGCGTCTGTACTGGCGTGACCGGCGCGGCGAACCGCTGGGCACGCTGGCGGCGCTGGCCGAGCACGAGCGCGCCGCCGGCCGCGAGCTGCTGTTCGCGACCAATGCCGGCATCTATGCCGAAGGGCAGGTGCCGCTCGGCCTGACCGTCGAGGACGGTCGGGAGCAGGTGGCGCTGAACACGGCCCGCGGTGGCGGCAATTTCTTTCTGCAGCCGAACGGCGTGTTCGTCGTCGACCGTCATGGTCAGGCGCGCATCGTCGCCACGCGCGACTGGGCGCGGCGCGCGCGGCCGCTGCGTCTGGCGACGCAGTCCGGGCCGCTGCTGCTGATCGGCGGGCGCATCAATCCGCGGCTGCTGCCGGACTCCGACAGCCTGAAGCTGCGCAGCGGCGTCTGCGTGCAGGCGCCGACGCGGGTGGCGTTTGCCATCAGCGCCGGGCCGGTGAACTTCTACCGCTTCGCCAGCATGCTGCGCGATGAACTCGGCTGCCGCGACGCGCTGTATCTCGATGGCTCGATCTCGCAGCTGCAGGTCGACGGCAAGACCTACGGTGCGCCGGGCTGGCGCACGCGGCCGTTTGCCGCGCTGCTCGGCGTATCGCGGCCGGCACCCTGAGCGGGTTATCGCTCAGGGGTTCGGCAAGGTCGTCAGCAGCTGTCTGGCTTCGGCGCTCCATTCGGCCTCGGGCTGCGCCGCCAGTGCGGCTTCGAGCGAGGCGCGTGCGGCGGCGTGCTGACCGCCCTGCCGCTGGGCCTGACCGAGGTGAAAGCGGATCAGCGCCAGCTCGGGGGCGGCGGCGCTGGCGCGCTGCAGCGTGTCGATGGCCGCGGCGTACTCGCCGCGCCGGCGCTGGATGTCGCCCAGGGTGTCGAGCACGTTGCCGTCATACGGCGCCTGCGCCGCTGCCTTGCGCGCCAGATCGAGGGCTTCGTCGAGCTGGTCCGCTTCCATCAGCAGCACCGCGAGGTTGTTCAGCGCGATGCCGTTGTCCGGTGCGGTGCGCAGTGCGTCGCGGTAGGCGGTGATGGCGGCGGCGGCGTTGCCGGTGCTCTGCTGCAGCGAGCCGATCTTGGTCGCGATCCGGCTGTTGCCGGGCTGTGTCCTGGCCAGGTTCTGGTACTGGGCGAGCGCGGCAGCGGAATCGCCGCGGGCCAGCAGCAGATCGCCCTTGAGCTCAATGCCATCGGCGAGCGCGGGGTCGATCGCGAGGGCCTGCCCGACTTCAGCGAGGGCTCCCGGCAGGTCGCCGCGCTGCAGCGCCACCCGTGCCAGCGCGGTATGCGGCAGCGGATTCTTCGGTTCCAGCTCGGCGGCGCGGCGCAGCAGCGGTTCGGCCGCTGCCGGCTGGCCACTGCGGCTGAGCAGCGTGCCCAGCGCGTAATGGGCACCGGCATGCTCCGGGTGCTCCGCGATGACGCGCTGATAGATCCGCGCGGCTTCATCGGGTTTGCTCAGTGCGGTGGCGTCGAGATCAGCCAGGTCCATCTGCGCGCGCAGCAGCGTGGGGTCGAGCTGCAGGGCGCGTTCGAGCGCGCCGGCCGCTTCGCTGTAATGTCCCTCCAGTGCCAGCACCCGGCCACGCGACGCCTGTACGTCGGCGTTGTCCGGGGCCAGCGTTACGGCTTTGTCGATCAGCTGTTTGGCTTCGGCCAAGCGTGAGCGGCGGAAGGCAATCTCGGCCAGGCCGAGCAGCGATTCGACGCGATGCGGGTCGAGCTCCAGACTGCGGCGGAAGGCGGCCTCGCTGGCATCGAGATCACCGGCGGCGAATTTCGCCAGACCTTCCTGGTGGGCCAGATAGCCGGAATTGCCGTCGAAGGCGGGGTGCTCCGAATACTCCGCAGCCTGCGGCGGCAGCAATGGCTTGGCGATGGCCAGCGCGCTGACCAGCGATGCGGCGATCGGCAACAGCATGATGGTTTTCATGTCGGGGAATTTCCGGGTGTCGTCCAGACAGGGCCTGCCTCACGCAGTGTGCCGGTATCGGCGGCCATGAAAAAACCTCCCTGTCGCCCGTCCGGGGGCACGACAGGGAGGTTTACCGTCAGTGTCCGATCAGTGGTGCCGCGGGCCGGATTCGACGGCCGGCGACACACGGGTGATCAGCGCACGCGACGGCGACGCAGCCAGGGCAGACCGACCATGCCGAGGGCCAGCAGCGTGAGCGAGCCGGCTTCCGGGACCGGGTTGGTCGGCACCACCGGCGTACCACCGACGCCGGAGAAGCCGAAGATGTAGGTCGCCGGCGAGCCGGTGATCTGGCCACCGTTCGACTGACCGAGCGAGTACAGCTCGATGCCTTCGGCACCGATCGCGGCGATCGCGTCGGCTTCGCTGCCCGCGGCGCCGTAGAAGATCTGGAAGGTGTAGGAGTCACCGTCGGCGATCGTGCCGAAGTTGAAGAGGAAGTAGGCGCCGTGGTCGGCCGGGCCATTGTCCGTGAAGTCGGTGTTCAGCGTCGCGCCGTTGAGCGGCGAGGTGAAGGCCAGCGGGTTGGCGCTGGCGAAACCGTTGTCATGCGAGGTTTCGAGCAGCGTGGTGGTCGCCGTGCCCTTGATGGTCACGTACTCGCTGAACTCGGTCGGCGGCACGTCCCAGTCCATGACGCGCACGTACTTGACGTTGCTGACATCGGCACCGGTGTTGTTGCTGATCGTGACGTTGGCGACGAACAGATTGCTCGATGCGTTGGTGGCCGGCGCGTACGCGTGAGTGACGGTCAGGCCGCTCAGGCTGCTCAGCGAGACGGTCGAGGTCGCCGTCGACGCCGTCGACGTGAAGCTGCCGAGGGTCAGCCCGACAGTGCCGTCGTCACGGTTCGCCGAGCCGCTGATGCTGTTGTTGACCGATACGCCCCAGCCCTCGCACAGGCAGCCCGGGCTGGTGGCATCACGCCAGCTGCCGTCGGGGAACTTGTAGGCCAGTCCGGTGGAGCTGGCATTGCTGACGATGCTGCCGACCGAGGTGTTCAGCTCGCCGAAATTGTTGACGCCGAGCGCAACGGTGCCCGCCGGATTGATGATGGTGGCGGCCGCAAAAGTCGAGCCGGAGGCCAGGGCCGCGGCGCTGAACGCGGCCGCAATGGCGAGGTGCTTCATCTTTGTCATCAGAGTGCTCTCCATGAGTCCTGTAAGGTCTGTCGTCACCAGCGCTTCGCGATGGAACGGTTTCCATGGCAAAGCTGACACTCTTAAGCAAAGTTGAGGCCAATGTGTGTTTTTAATTCTTAAATCAAAAACATAAACATATTTTAATGTTTTTTGAACATTTCTTTATGTAAAGGCTTGCTAAGAATTGCCAAGCACGCACTTGTCAAAAGGGGCGTGCGACCGCCTCTGTGTACCCGGCGGCGGCCGTCGTCCGTGCGCTTTGGGAGGAACGGATAGGCGTGTCCGATTCGTGGGCTGCGTGTCAGCCGTGGCGGATCGTCCAGCAGCGGTGAATGCGCGGATTGCGTTCGAAGTCCTTCGGGATCGTGCGTGCGCTGATGTCTTCGATCTGCAGATCGGCGAGTGCCTCGGTGTCGAGGCGGAAGCGGCGGTGATTGTTGGAAAACACCAGCACGCCATCCGGCGTCAGCAGGCGCAGCGCGGCGCGGATCAGGCGCACGTGGTCGCGCTGCACGTCGAATGTGTCTTCCATGCGCTTGGAATTGGAGAAGGTCGGCGGGTCGAGAAAGATCGTGCCGAAGCGTCCGCGCGCGCGTTCGAGCCAGGCCAGGCAGTCGGCGCGTTCGTAGCGGTGCTCGGGGCCGGTCAGGCCGTTGAGCTCCATGTTCGCCTGAGCCCAGTCGAGGTAGGTCGCCGACATGTCGACGGTGGTCGTCGAGCGGGCGCCGGCCAGCGCCGCGTGCACGGTCGCCGCGCCGGTATAGGCGAACAGATTGAGGAAATCCTGCCCCCGCGCCAGCTCGCCGACCCGCGCGCGGGTGATGCGGTGGTCGAGGAACAGCCCGGTGTCGAGGTAATCGAACAGATTCACCCACAAGCGCGCCGGCCCTTCGTGCACTTCCAGGTAATCGCCGCGGCTGGCCTGTCTTTCGTATTGGGCGCTGCCTTTCTGCCGCCGGCGGACCTTGAGTGCGATGCGTTCGGCTGGAATGCCGAGCGCGTGCGGCAGGATGGTCATCGCCTGCTGCAGGCGCTGCTGCGCCTTG
Source organism: Plasticicumulans acidivorans (assembly GCF_003182095.1). Taxonomy (GTDB): domain Bacteria; phylum Pseudomonadota; class Gammaproteobacteria; order Competibacterales; family Competibacteraceae; genus Plasticicumulans; species Plasticicumulans acidivorans. The sequence continues at coordinate 110,645 of NZ_QGTJ01000005.1, forward strand.
TCGGCGTCGATCGAACGCGGCGCTTCGTATTCCTGCACGTGCACCCATTCGCCGTAGAGGTCGACGGCGATGGCGTACTCGGGGATGTCGGCATCGTAGAGGCGGTAGCACTCGATGCCTTCGCGGTTCGCCCAGCGGCCGAGCGTGCGCAGGTTTTTCTGCAGGCGGTTGAGCAGCGCCTCGCCGCCGCCGGCCAGCGCCTGCTGCAGCGTGTGTTCACGCTGGCGGCGGTCGGCGGCATCGCGATCGACGAAAGCGGCATCGTCGACCGTGAAGCGCAGCAGCTTGCAGGCGATCGGGCCGTTATAAAAGGAGTGCGTCTTGTGCGCACGCAGGCCCATGCGCTTGCCGAGCTCCGGATTGCCGGTGAACACCGCGGCCTGCCAGCCCTTGAAGACGGTTTTCAGGCGATCGCCGAGCAGGGCATAGGTCGCGGCCAGTGCCTCGACCTCGCCGAGGCGTTCGCCATACGGCGGATTGACGATGAGCAGCCCGGGTGCGCCTTTCGGTGCCACGGCCGCCGCCAGTTCGCGCGTTTCGAAATGCACGCGCCCGTGCAGGCCGGCGTTCTCGGCGTTGGCCAGCGCGGCGCGGATCGCCCGCGACTCGTGGTCGCTGCCGACCAGCGCCGGCAGCGGACGTGCCAGACCGGCGGCGCGGCGCGCACGGGCTTCTTCCACCAGCGCCCGCCACAGCTGCGGCTGGTGCTGCTGCCAGCCGTAGAAGCCCCAGTCGCTGCGGCCGAGGCCGGGGGCGATGTCGGCGGCGATCAGTGCCGCCTCGATGACGAAGGTGCCGGAGCCGCACATCGGGTCGAGCAGGCCGCCGCCGGCGGCGGCGATGTCGGCCCAGCCGGCCTTGAGCAGCAGCGCCGCGGCGAGGTTTTCCTTCAGCGGCGCCAGCGCGCCGTCGCTGCGATAGCCGCGCCGGTGCAGGCTGTCGCCGGACAGGTCGATCGCCACATCGGCATGTTCGCCGACGGCGTGCACGTTGATGCGCAGGTCCGGCGCCTCGCGGTCGACCGAGGGGCGCACGCCGAAGCGTTCGCGCAGGCGGTCGCAGATGGCGTCCTTGCTGCGCTGGGCGCCGTACTGCGTGTGGCGGATGCCGCTCGTGCCGCTGCTGACGAAATCGACGGCCAGTGTGCCCTGGGGATCGAGGTGCTGTTCCCAGGGCAGTGCGGCGATGCCGGCATAGAGCGCATCGGCGTCGCCGGCGGCGATGTGCGCCAGCGGCAGCAGAATACGGTTGGCGGTGCGTGACCACAGGCAGGCGCGATAAGCGACGGCGAGCTCGCCGGCAAAGCTCACGCCGCCGCGCGCTTCGCGTACATCAGCGGCGCCGAGGGCGCGCAGTTCGGCAGCCAGCAGGGGCTCGACGCCTTTCGGCGCGGTGGCGAAGTAGGAATCGGCAGGCATCGTGGCGCATCGTCTGGACAGGGCATGACATTTTACATGCCGCCGGCGTGGCTTCCGCGTACCCGCCCGCCTATGATGCGCGGCCCCGTCCGGTCCGCCGAGGTTTCTGCGATGGAAGATCGCATCATCGAGCTCGAAATCCGTCTGGCACACCAGGATGCGCTGCTTGCCGATCTGAGCGACGTGCTCTACCGCCAGGGGCGCGAGATCGACACGCTGCGTCTCGAAATGCAGCGCCTGCGCGAGCAGCTGCGGGCGCAGACGGCCTCGAACATCGCCCTGCCGTCCGAGGAGACACCGCCGCCGCACTACTGAGCGCGTCAGCCCTCGATGGCGACGTGCACCGGCGTCGGCTTGAGCACGCGCGCCAGATCCTGCGGATCGAGACTGACCAGATAACCGCGTTTGCCACCGTTAAGGTAGATGCGCGGCAATTCGAGGATACTGGCTTCGATATAGACCGGCATCGGGTGGCGCGTGCCGAGCGGGGATGTTCCGCCGACGAGGTAACCGCTGTGGCGGTTGGCGACTTCGGGTGCACAGGGCTGGATACTCTTGACGCCGAGCATGCGAGCCAGTTCCTTCGTTGACACCTGCCGGTCACCGTGCATCAGCACGATGAGCGGTTCGTGATGCTCGTTTTCCATGATCAAGGTTTTGATGACAAGGTGTTCGTCGACTCCCAGTGATTTCGCACTGTGGGATGTGCCGCCCTTTTCCTCGTAGTCGTACAGATGGTCGTCGAAACGGATGTCGTGATTGCGCAACGTGCGCACGGCTGGTGTGACGGGTGGACGGGGTTTGCTCATGATGAAAATTCCGCATCGAGGCCAGCAGTGGTGCCGGCTTTGGAGATGTTTGTTGCTGTTTTGAAAAAGCTTTTTGCTGTGCAGCAACGCGATTTACGGTTTGCATACAACTGTCAAAATGCGTAACAATCGTTCGAAATTTTTTCTTCCGAGGTTTCGACTGATGCCAATTCAGGACAAGCTGCAGCGACCGATGGCCACCCGTATTGTCGATGTGCAGCCCGACGATGACGCGCAACCCTGCCTGCGTCGTCGCGGTTTCCTGCGCATCGCCGCACTTGCGGTCGGTAGTCTCGCTGCGCTGCCCGTGCTCGCCAAGACGGCGATCGCTGCGAAGTCCGGCAAGCCGGTGAAGTCGACGGCGAAATCCGTCACCAAGCCGGCGGCGACCAAGCCGACCAAGGCGACTGCGACGAAAGCGAGCAGCAGCAAGCCCACGCCGAGCAAGCGGACGGTGACGGCCTCTGCCGGCAACTCGCGTGCGGCGGCTGGCAAGTCGCGGAGCAGCGCAAAAGTGGCCTCGGCTTCACGCGACGTGCGCGACCTGCGGGGTGGCCGCGGCAGTCTCAGCAACCGGCGCGACCGCTTTCTGAAGAACGGCCGTTTCACCACCGGTGCCGATTACAAGGCGCGTCTGCGTGGCGGCAAGCCGGCAGTCGCACACGTCACCATCCGTGAGCGTGACAGCGACCGCGATACCCGTTCGCTGTCGGCGCCGGCGGTGATCACCGACTCGCGCACGCTGTCGCCGGATGAAATTTTCCGCAATGGCGATCGCCAGCTCAGCTTCTATGCACCGAATACCGGTGAAAGCATCCGCGAGGTGTTCTGGACGCCGAATACCGGCTACCTGAACCAGTCGATCAAGGAGCTGTCGTGGACGCTGCGCGATCATCACAACGATGAGTTCAAGCTGTTCGATCCGCGCGTGTTCGACATCCTCTATGCGGTGCAGCTGATGATGGGCCGGCGCGAGACCCACATCATCAGTGGCTATCGCTCGCGCGAGACCAACAACCTGCTGCGCGAGGAGTCGCGCGGTGTGGCCAAGAACAGCTATCACATCCAGGCCAAGGCGCTCGATGTGCGCATGCCGGGCGCGAGCCTGGCGCAGATGCGCCGTGCCGCGCTGTCCCTGCGTGCCGGTGGCGTTGGTTACTACCCGCGCAGCAACTTCGTGCACATGGATTCTGGGCCGGTGCGCTCCTGGGGCTGACCGTTGCCTCCCGCGACATGAAAAACCCCGCCGCGGCGGGGTTTTTTTATTGCCGTGAACCGGCGCTCAGTGCTGGGCGGCGAGGAAGGCGAGCAGGTCGGTCAGCTGCGCGGCATCGCTCAGACCGTCGTATTTCATCTTGCCGCCCGGCACGGTCTTGCGCGGCGCGCCGATGTAGGCGGTGAGGCGATCCTCGGTCCAGGTCAGGCCGCTCTGGCGCATCGCATCGGAGTATGCGAAGTCCGGGTTGCTCGCGGCCTTGCGGCCGAGCACGGCGAACAGCGACGGCCCCTTCTTGTCGTGGCCGGCCTTGACGCTGTGGCACTCGGCGCATTCGGTGGCGAAGACGTCGGCGCCGCGCTGCACGTCGCCCGTGGCATGGGCCAGTCCGCCACCCAGCAGCAGGGTGGCGGCGATCAGCGGCGCGCGGCCGCGGCGAAACAAGCGATTCATGATCGACCTCAGAACGATGTCCAGATGAAGGCGTAAATGGTGTTGTTGTCGCTGGCGTCGTGGCCGGCACCGTCGTAGTTGTGCCTGGCGCCGTCGAAGCGGTCGTAGGCGGTGTATTGCAGACCGACGCGCAGATTGGCCCACGGCGAACCCCACGAACCTTCCTTGCCCCACGGCGTCCAGTCGGTCTGCAGCACCCAGCCGGCGCTGTCCGGCGAGCCGTTGGCGCTGTCGGCGTAGAGCGCGGCGTCGCGGCTGCCCTGGATCATGAAGCGGCCGAGCGTCAGGCCCCAGGTCTGGTCGTAGGTGTAGGAGGCGTTGAGATTGAGCTCGTTGAGGCGGCCGTTGGCGCTGTCGGCATTGCCGGCGGCGGCGCTGGCATCGAGCCCCTGATGCTCGCGGATATAGCTGGCGTTGAGTGTGCCGATGTGCTCGCGGGTGCCGAGGAACTGGTAGTGCGCGTCGAGGCCGAGATCACGGTAATGGTCGCTGTTACTGCTGCCGTCGCCGGACGGGTCGAGTGCGGCATTGAAGCCGAAGGCGCCGAGCGAGAAGGCGGACTTCTTCAGATCATCGAAGAACGCCACGCGCCAGTAGGACGTCGATGAGCCGAGCTTGCCGGGGTAGCTGTCGCGGCCGAGGCCGAGGCTGTCGAGCGCGGCCGGCGACAGTGAGCGGTAGCTGCCGAGTTCGGCGTAGAAGTGCTCGTCGGCGAAGGTGTAGGCCGACAGCCCGGTGACATGCTGTTCCAGACCGCCATCGAAGATCGGTGCCGCTGCCGGTCCCGGTGCCACCGACGAGCCGACATACGGGAAGCGCCACACCGGCAGCGTGTTGAACGGGTCCTGCATGCCCGGCGTGTTGTGCAGGGACAGGCCGAAGGTCAGGTCGGTGCCGTCGAGCTCCAGCGTGCGCACGGCGCGGGCGTCGGCGTTGTCCATCGCGAACTTGTTGTCGGCGCCGGTGTAGGTGCCCTGCATGAAGGCGCCGATGTATTCGCTGGCGCGGCCGGCGAGGAAGATCGACGCCTGGTCGAGTACCAGATTGTTGTTGGTGCCGGTGCGATCGGTCGGGGCTTCCTCCTGCGCCTTGGCGGTGTGCGTGAGGCCGCCGACCGCCATCGCCGACAGCGGGATCTTGTTGTCCTTGCCGTCGCTGTCGGTGAAGCCGCCGAGCTTGAACTTGACGCCGTATGGCGTCAGCTGCGGGCCGAAGCCGCCGACGTGGCAGGCGACGCAGTCCTGCCCGGTCTGGCGGGCGAAGCTCGGCACCGCGAGGGCATCGCGGGCGAAGGCGGCGAGCAGCGGCAGGGTGAGGGCCGCCAGCAGACGCAGGCGAACGCCTGCCCCGCGGCCACGGCTGTGGCTGGTGTGGGACATGGTCGGGAACCTTCTCTCAGGGTTGCGGAAAGCGGGGAGCGAGTCGTCGTGCGGCCGGCCACATGGCGCGCAGCACCGCGTCACGGCGCACCCAGTGGTGCCAGAGCGCGGCGGCGACATGCAGGCTGACGGCGGCGAGCAGCGCCCAGGCGCAGGCGACGTGGGCATCGGCGAGCAGATCGGCGCGGTCGGGATCGGTCGCCACCAGCGTCGGCAGGTGCAGCCAGCCGAGCAGCAGCGGATGCTGGCCGCGGGCGTCGGACAGCGCCCAGCCGAGCAGCGGCAGGGTCAGCAACAGGGCATACAGCGCCAGGTGCGTGGCTGCTGCCGCCCAGCGCAGCGGCCAGGCCATCGCCGCTGCTGCCGGTCGCTGCCACAGGTGCAGCGGCACGCGGGCACACAGCAGCAGCAGCACGGACAGGCCGAGCTGGCGGTGGATATCGAGCAGCAGCTGGCGGCTGGCCTTGTCGTCCGCCAGCTCACGCAGGCCGACGGCAGCGACTGCGCCGACGATCAGCAGCACGCTGAGCCAGTGCAGCAGGATCGTCGCCGGCGAATGGCCGGCGTCAGGACGGGAGGAGGAAAGCGGATGGCTCATGGCAGTGGCCGCGCAGGTTGACCGGATGCGCGGACGCTAGCCGGCCCTAGCCTTCGGATTCCTGACAGCGGTGACGGTCGCGTTCAGGCCGTCGGCAGGGTGACGCGGATGCGCGCGCCGTGGCCGTTGCCGGCGGTGGCGATGTCGAGATGGCCGGCGTGACGCTCGACGCATTCGCGCACGATCGCCAGCCCGAGGCCGCTGCCAGCCCGCCGCGTGCCGGGCACGCGGTAGAAGCGCTCGGTGACGTGGGCGCGCTCGGCGTCGGCAATGCCGGGGCCGCTGTCCTCGACTTCGATGAAGCCCAGCCCGGCCGGGTCAAGGCCGCAGCGCACGGTGACCTGGCCGCCGGCGGGGGTGTGGGCGATGGCGTTGTCGATCAGGTTGGCCAGCATCTCGTGCAGCAGCCAGTGCGAGCCGTTGACGCCGGCCGGCGCCGGCTCGAAGCCGAGGTCGACATCCTGGGCGATGGCTTTGTCGAGCTGCTCGCCGGCGGCTTCTTCGAGCAGCGCGCTGAGCTCCAGCCGCTGCCATTCCTGACTGGCGGCGGCTTCCGGCTGGGCGCGCGCCAGCGCCAGCATCTGCTGGGTGAGGTGGACCAGGCGGGCGGCGGCGGCACGGATCGCGGCGAGGCGGGCGTGTGCCTGTTCGGGCGGCGCATCGAGCGCCAGGTCGAGCTGCGTCTGCAGGCCGGCGAGCGGCGTGCGCAGCTGGTGGGCGGCGTTGGAAATGAACGCCTGCTGCGCGGCTGCGGCCTGCTGCAGCCGCGCCATCAGCCGGTTGAGCGCCGCGACCAGCGTGCGTGCCTCACGCGGCGTGTCGCCTTCGGCGATCGGGCCGAGTGCATCGGGCGGGCGCCGGTCGAGTTCCCCGCTGAGCTCGTCGAGCGGGCGCAGCGCGATGTGCACGCCGAGGGCGACGATCAGCAGCGTGGCCACGCACATCAGCAGGTTCGGCCAGATTGCCGAGGCCAGTACCGTGCGCGCCGCGCGCTGGCGTTTGAGCGTGGTTTCGGCGACGACGATCGTCGCGCTGCCTTCCGGGCCCTGATAGTGGTAGGTGGCCACGCGCAGCGGCTGCGCGCCGCGGCGCACGTTGCGAAAGCCCGGATTGGCCGAGCCCGGCGGCATGGCCAGTTCGAGCAGTGACGGGTCGCCGGAGATCAGCCGGCCGTGCACGTCGGTGACGGCGAAAAAAATCTGGTCGCTGGCATCGGCGCGCAGGATCGCCTCGGCCGCCGCCGGCAGATCGACATCGAGGTCGTGGTCCTTGTCGAGTTCGAGGCGGGCGGCGAGGGCGATCGCGGTGCTGGTCAGCGCGTAGTCGTAGGCGTCGTCGGCGACCTGCAGGCCGGTGCGGTAGTCGGTGATGCCGCCGAGCGCGACCAGCGTCAGCAAGGGCGTCAGCAGGCCGAGCAGCAGCCGCCGGCGCAGGCTGGAGGCACGCCGCGTGCTCATCGCACGGCTTCTTCGAGGCGATAGCCGATGCCGCGCACGGTGCGGATCGCCACCGCCGCGCCGAGCTTGCCGCGCAGGCGCGAGACGTAGATCTCGATGGCGTTGCCGGTGATCTCCTTGTCCCAGCGGCTCAGGCTCTCGGCGAGGGTGTGCTTGGAGACGATCTTCGGCGCCGCCAGCATCAGCTGTTCGAGCACGTCCCACTCGCGCCCGGTCAGTTCGAGGGCGGCGCCGTCGAGGTGAGCCTGGTGCAGCGCGAGGTCGAGTTCGAGCGCGCCGAAGCACAGCCGCGGTGAGGCCGCGGCGCGGCTGCGGCGGATCAGCGCCCGCACCCGCGCCACCAGTTCGGGCAGCAGGACCGGTTTGAGCAGGTAGTCGTCGGCGCCGATGTCGAGGCCGTGCACGCGGTCTTCCAGCGCGTCGCGCGCGGTCAGCACCAGCAGCGGGATGCTGGAGCCGGCGCGGCGCAGGCGGCGCACCAGCTCGAAGCCGTCGATGCCGGGCAGGCCGATGTCGACCAGCGCCAGGTCGTAGTGGGTCAGCGCCAGCGCGCTCAGGGCGTGCTCGCCGCAGTCGACCTGATCGACTTGGAAGGCCTCGCGTTCGAGCCCCTCGCGCAGTCCGGCGGCGAGGGGCCAGTCATCTTCCACCAGCAGCAGACGCATGATGCGCAGATCATCATCTGCGCGCCGGTGGGCGGCAAGCGGGAGCGGCGGACGGCCGCTCCCGCTTGCCCGCTCACATCACGCCGAGCAGCTTCGGCAGCGTCAGCGAGATCGCCGGGATGTAGGTCACCAGCGCGAGGAAGATCAGCATCGTCAGCAGCCACGGCCACACCGCGATCGTCAGCTCGGTGATGCCCATGCGGGTGATGCCGGAGGCGACGTAGAGGTTGAGGCCGACCGGCGGATGGCACATGCCGACTTCCATATTGACGACGATGAGGATGCCGAAGTGCACCGGGTCGATGCCGAGCTGCATCGCGATCGGGAACAGGATCGGCGCGAAGATCAGTACGATCGACGACGGCTCCATCACGTTGCCGGCGAGCAGCAGCACGATGTTGCACATCAGCAGGAACGTCACCGGCCCCAGGCCGCTGCCGATCATCACCTCGGCCAGCGTCTGCGGGATCTTCTGGTCGGTCATGATGAAGCTGAACATCACCGCGTTGGTGATGATGTAGAGCAGCATCGCCGACATGTTCGCCGAGCTCAGCAGCACCTTCGGCACGTCCTTCAGGCGCATGTCCTTGTAGACGAACACGGCGACGATGAAGGCGTAGACGGCGCTCATCGCCGCGGCCTCGGTCGGCGTGAACATGCCGCTGTAGATGCCGCCGATGACGATGACGATCAGCAGCAGCCCCCAGATCGATTCACGCAGCGCCTTGACGCGCTCGCCGATGCTGGCCCTGGCCTGGCGCGGGTAGTTGAACTTCTTCGCCCGGTACCAGGTGGTGAAGCCGAGAAAGCCCGCCAGCAGGATGCCGGGCACGACACCGGCCATGAACAGCGCGCCGACCGAGGTGTTGGTCGCCACCGAGTACATGACCATGACGATCGACGGCGGGATGAGGATGCCGAGTGCGCCGCTGGTGGCGATGACGCCGGCGCCGAAACGGTTGGGGAAGCCCTGCTTGAGCATCGCCGGCATCAGGATCGAGCCGATGGCGACCACGGTCGCCGGCGAGGAACCGGACACCGCGGCGAACAGCGCACAGGCGACGACGCCGGCCAGTCCCAGGCCACCCGGCCAGTGGCCGACCATCGAGGTGGCGAAGTTGATCATGCGGCGGGCGACGCCGCCGTGAGTGAGGAAGTTGCCGGCGAGAATGAAGAACGGGATCGCCATGATCTCGAACTTCTCGATACCGGTGAACAGCTTCAGCGCGACGGTCTGCACGTCGGTATCGGTGAAGCCGAAGAGGAAGGTCAGCACCGTCAGGCCGAGCGAAATCGAGATCGGCATGCCGGTGAGCATCAGCCCGAACAGCAGGCCGAAAATGATCAGGGCATTCATCGCGGCGAGCTCCCGTGGTGATCGTCGGACTTGACGTCGCGCGCGTGCAGATCGTCATCGAGCGCGAACCAGTTGATGTCCTCGGGGTCCTCGGGATCGCCGACGCCTTCGACGTGGCCGTGGTCATGGTGCGGCAGCTCGCCGCTGCGCTGAAAGACCCAGGCGACCTGCAGGAAGCGGAAGCACATCAGGTAGGAGCCGAGCGGAATCGCCAGGTAGACGATCCACGACGGCCATTCGAGCACTTCGGTGGTGCTGCCGTTGTTGTGCACATGCACCACCAGCCCGACGCCGAAGCTGCCGACGATGGCGGTGAACACGGCGCCGGCGAGCAGGCCGAACATCACGAATTTGCCGCGCGTGGCATCGGGCAGACGGTTGATCAGCACATCGACGCCGACGTGGATGCCGGTGCGCACGCCGTAGGCGGCGCCGAACTTCGCCATCCAGATGAACATGAAGATGCACAGCTCCTGCGCCCAGGAGAAATCGAGCGACAGCAGCCAGTCCTGCAGGCCGGGAATCGCCAGTCCGGCGGCGTAGCGGTGGACGACGCTGGCAAAAATGATCAGCGTCGCCGCGGCAATGAGGGTGGCGATCAGCCATTCCTCAAGGTGGTCGAGAAATTTCATGGTCGGCTACTCCGGGGAGCGGCCGGCGCCCGCACCGGCGCCGGCCCGCTGATTACTTGATCGGGCTGCCCGCGGCCGCGGCTTCCTTGTAGAACGCCTCGATCAGGTCTTTGCCGACGCGGCCGGCGACTTCCTCGTGCACCGGCAGCAGCGCCGCGCGCCAGGCCTTGAGCTCTTCGGCCGTCGGCTCGTAGACATGGGTCTTGCCGGAGGCCTTGATCGCTTCGAGCGCCTGCTTGTTTTCTTCTTCGGCGATGTCGTTGGCGTATTGGGTGGCGTCCTTCATCGCGCCTTCGAGCGTGCTGCGGATGTCGGCCGGCAGGCCGTCCCAGAACGCCTTGTTGACGATCACCGCGTACCCCAGGTAGCCGTGGCGGGTGACGGTGGCGTCGGACTGCACCTCGTGCATCTTCTGCGTGTACATGTTCGACGGCGGGTTCTCGGTGCCGTCGACGACGCCGGTCTGCAGCGCCTGGTAGACCTCGGAGAAGGCCATCACCTGCGGGATCGCCTTCAGCTGGCGCATCTGCTTATCGAGCACCTTCGAGGACTGGATGCGCATCTTCAGGCCCTTCATGTCTTCCGGCCGGTGAATCGGGCGGTTGGCGGACATGATCTTGAAGCCGTTGTCCCAGTAGGCGAGGCCGGTGATGCCTTTGCTTTCGAGCTTGGCGAGCAGGCCCTTGCCGACCGGCCCTTCGGTGACGCGGCGCAGCACCTCGCGGTTGGGCAGGATGTAGGGCAGATCGAAGACCTCGAATTCCTTGACGCCGAGCGGGCCGAACTTGGCCAGCGACGGCGCGAGCATCTGCACGGCACCGAGCTGCAGCGCTTCGATCTCCTCCTTGTCCTTGTACAGCTGGCTGTTCGGGTAGACCTCGACCTTGACCGTGCCGTGGGTGCGCTCCTCGGCGAGTTTCTTGAAGTACTCCGCGGCCTTGCCCTTCGGCGTGTCCTGCGCGACGACGTGCGAGAACTTGATGACGATCGGGTCGGCGGCGTGAGCGAGACCGCCGAGGGCCAGCGTGACCCCCAGGGCGACGGACTGCATGGCGGTACGGATGCGATTCATCAGCTTTCTCCTCGTGACGGGGTATGGATGTGGCGGGCTGCGGCGACGTCGTCCCCAGGACCATCGCCTTCGCTTGCGGCGCCCGCTGCTAGAACACTAGCGCGGGCACTGTGGTGACGCCGGCCGCAGTGAAACCGGCGTGAAAGCGCCTAAAGCAGCGAGCGTGCCACTGTCGTCAAATGCCGCCTGGCGGCCGCCGTGTTTTGACGGTCGCCATGAAGAGGGATGTTTATTTCATGGTGTGAAAATCGACGGCGAAATTTCAGACGGCCGCCGCAGGCCTCTGCGCGGAAAACCGCACGCTGCGGGCGCCGACGCGGGACGCCGGCGACGGGGCTGGCAGGGGGAGAATCCGGCGCGTGCTTCAGTGCGCGCGGGGCAGGGCGTTGAGCCGTTCCCGCACGTCGGCACCGTCCTCGACGGCTTGCGCCTGCTCGAAGTAGCGGCGGGCGCGATCGACTTCGTTGCGCCCGAGCGCCGAGCTTCCCCAGAACAGGAAGCGCTCGCGGATCGCCGCCAGTCCGGCGCGGGCGTCCGGCTGGTCGGGCATCAGCTGCAGGATCTCGCGGAAGGTCTGCACGGCGTTGTCGCCCGGCGGCTGCGTGTAGCGCAGACCGTTCATCTGCGTGCGCGCGGTCGCCAGCATCGAGCGCACCGCGCTCTGCAGGGCCGGCGCCGGCGGTGGGGCCGTCAGCAACTGCTCGACGTCGGTCGTGGCGGCTGGCGCTTCGGCCGGGTCCGCTGGCGGGTTGCCGGCTGGCGGTTCGGCTGTTGCCGTCTGCGCTGCGTCGGCCGCCAGTGGGGCGACAGCGCTGGCCTTGTCCGCCGGACTGGTGTCGGTCGCGGGCTGCAGCGTAGCCGCCGATGCTGCGGTATCCGTCGTCGGTCCGGGTTCGTCACTGGCGGCCGCCGGCGCTGCGGCGGAGGGGCTGTCCGCCGGTGCGTCGGCTGCGTTCGCGGCGCTGGCGGGTGTGTCCGCTGCCGTGCCCGGCTGCAGCGTGCCGGGCGGTAGCGGCGTGTCGCCCGGTGTCGGTGGGACGCTCGCGGCGTCCGTCGCTGCGTTGGCGGGGGCCGGCGGGGCGGCGGGTGTCTGCACAGCGGTGGGTGCCGCCGTGTGTGGCTCGGTCGTGGTGTGTGGCAGCGGCAGCCAGCCCTGACGCAGGGCGATGAAGCCGCCGAGCGACAGCACCGCCAGCACTGCCAGCCACATGCCGCTGCGTGGGCGCTCCGACAAGGGCAGGTGGCCGACGGCCTGCGGATTGGCATGGATTTCGGGCAGCGCTGCAGTCGCGCTCGCGTCCTGGAGCTCGGCAGCGTCGGCGATGGCGGCGGGGGCGTGCTGGGGCGGTGTGTGGATGTGCGGCACGCTTTCTTCGGCGATCGGCGTGCGCGCCGGCATCGGGTCGAGAATGCCGGCCGGCATCGGCGGCAGCGTCAGGTGGGCCGAGGTGTCGTTGGCGACATCGCGTACCAGCGCCGCGTTGATGCGTGACTCCGAGCCGAGATAGGCCAGCAGCAGCGATTGGTTGCAGATGCGGTTGATCAGCCGCGGCGCGCCCTGCGTCAGCTGGTGGATGCGGGCCAGTGCCGAGGCGTCGAACAGCTCGCTGTCGCCGCCGACCGCCTGCAGGCGCGCGCGGACGTAGGCGGTGGTCTCGTCGGCGTCGAGCGTGCGCAGCATGCCGGCGTGCGGCGGATAGGCAGAGACCAGTTCCGGGGCGAACATCAGCCGCTCGTCGAGCGATGGCTGGCCGCACAGCAGCACCTGCAGCAGACCCTGGCCGCCCTCGCGCAGTTCGAGCAGCGCTTGCAGTCCCTCGAAGCTGTCCTGCGGCAGGTTCTGCGCGTCGTCGATCAGCAGCAGCAGCGGACAGCCTTCGGCCAGGGCTCTGACCAGCGCGGTGCGCAGCGCCTTGATGCGATCACCGCGGCTGTGGCCCTGGGCGTTGACGCCGAGATCCTCGCTCAGATAGTTGAGCAGGTCGTCGAAGCCGAGATGGGCGTTCCAGAACAGCACGCAGCGGCGGCGCCCGGCCAATGCGCTGCGCAGCCGGCGCAGCAGCATGGTCTTGCCGCAGCCGACCGGCCCGGTCAGCGTCAGCAGGCGTTCGCCGCCGAGGATGGCAGCGGGCAGCGCATCGAGGATTGCCTGCTGGTTGCCGAGCGGCTGGAAATGTTGCTCGTCGGGATCGGTGAACGGCGCGTGGGTGAAGCCGAAGGTGGTTTCGTACATGGGCTGCTCGCGGCGCTCTCACTCCAGGGGCAGCGGCTCCTGCTTGCGGTAGCCTTCCGGTACGCGCATGCGCTCCGCGGCCACGTTCTCGCGTTTGATCGAGCGCAGCTCGGTGAGCATTTCCTCGCCGTCGCTGTACTCCTGTGTCCTGATCGGGAAGCCGCCCAGGTTGGCACTGACGCCATCGTTCTGCCCCGCCATGCGCTCCAGCGCGACCAGCAGGGCTTCCAGCGTGCGGAATTCGGTCTCGGACAGCCCGAGCGCCTCGCGTCCCGTCACGCAATGCACCTGATCCTTGGCCTGCTCGATGTAAACGTTGACGACTTCGCAGGGCAAGCCGGCGACCGTGAGTTTCTGTTTCGTGTGCTCGACGCGGCGCGGTGCCGGCGCCGCCTCGGTGGCGACGTTCTGCCGCAGGCTGGCTTCGAGCGCCTGGCGTTCTTCCGCCGGCAGCTTGGCGAGCTCTTCTTCGAGGCGGGCGTCGGCCTGCTGCTGCTGCTCGGCGCGGACGCGGGCGTCGGCCGCGGCGGACTCGTCGGTGAATTCGAGGAAGGCTCGTTCCTGATCATCGAGGATCGTCAGCACGTGCGACTGGCCATCGTAGAGCATCGTCGAGCGTTCGTTTTCCTGCTCGGTATCCAGACGCAGCCGTTCGCCGGCGATCGAAATGGTCTCGTTGCCGTTGATGCCCGCGACACGGGTGTTCAGGGTCAGCGTGACGTCGGCCAGCGCCGCCGATGAACAAGCCAGCCCGGAGAGCAGCACGAGCACAGTGCGCGCGGATGCGATGACCATCGATCAGGAACCTCGGAAACGAAGCCGGCCGTCGGCGAGGGCTTACAGTAGCCGGTTTCATCGAGCGCCCCAAGCGCCGCCCGCTGGCGGCCCCGATCCACGCGTCCGGCGGTTCTGCAATAAATGGGACTGTTACGGTTCCGTATGGATTCCGTCAGTGTTCTTCAGTTACCGTGGGGTACGATTCAGCGGACTGCATGGCTTGTCGGGACAGGCATGAACGCTCATGACGGCGATGCGGACCCGGTTGACGGTGCGGATGCGCGCCAGGAGGAAATGACATGAATTTCTACGCTCGACTGCAGATCGTCACCCTTGCCGGTGCCCTGTTTGCGGCCCCGGCGTTCGCGGCACGCGGCGGACAGGACACCGAAGCGGCGGGACAGGGCGCCGCGCCTGCGCATGAAAACGGTATTCCCGCGGCGCTGATCGAGCGCCACGCGCTCGCGGTGCACGGCCCGCTGGAAGTGCTGGCCCGCCTGCGGCCGCTGAGCGGCAACGTCGACACACCGCGCCCGCCGCGGCTGCGTGTGGCGCTGAGCGCTTCACCGGTCCTGCGTTGAGCCGACTGCATGGCATGGCTCGGGACTGACGGACCGCCGGCTGTGGATGACGGGCATGCCGCGTGGCCGGCAGATCCGCGTCAAACGGGGCAACGGTCGTTGCGCGTGCGGCTGCCGGCCCTGATGCTGCATCCGGCGTAGAGCGCGGGGCGTGCGTGCTGAGTGGCGGAGTTGTCTGGCACCGGGCGGCGCAGATCCGGCTGCAGGCCGGTGCGCCCCTCGATAGCTGCGCTCACGCACGGGCGCTGCTCGACCGCTACACGGCGGCCGTGCAGCGCGAGCCTATCCGCGGCGCCGATGGCGCTCCCCTGATCATCGACTGTTTTGCGGCCAGACCGCCGGCACAGGCGGTGCTGCTGCTCAGCCCGGGAGCCGGCGAATCACCCTTGCGCTACATCGAGCTGCTCGACGATCTGCGCCGGGCGCATCCGCACTGGGCGTTTTGTCTGGTCAATCACCGTGGTCAGGGGTTTTCACCCCGCCTGCTGGGCAGCGTCCGGGACTGGGCGCAGGTTGCTGACGATGCCGCGCTGGCGCGCTGGCGCACGCTCTACGTCGAGCATTTCGATGATTACGTCAGCGATTTCGCGATCTGTGCCGGGCATGCACGGACGCTAGCTCCCGGCCGGCCGCTGTTCGTGCTCGCGCATTCGATGGGCGCGACCATCGCGCTGCGCTGGTTGCAGGAGGCGCCCGCTGCGGCGGAGGCCGCGGTGCTCAATGCGCCGATGCTCGACATCCGCGGGCC
Source organism: Plasticicumulans acidivorans (assembly GCF_003182095.1). GTDB lineage: Bacteria > Pseudomonadota > Gammaproteobacteria > Competibacterales > Competibacteraceae > Plasticicumulans > Plasticicumulans acidivorans. Next base: position 126,040 of record NZ_QGTJ01000005.1, read on the forward strand.
GGGTGGCGTGCCGCTGCGTTTCAATCCGCCGGCACGGGCACTGGTGCACTGGGCGGCACGGCGGCGGCCGGCGGCCTGGGCGCTCGGCCAGCGGCCGTTCCAGCCGGCGGTGTTTCGCGATGAACAGGGGCGTCTGAACGGTTTGACGGCCAGCGAAGCACGCTTGCGGTTGCGCGGCGCCGTGCAGCAGGCCTTCCCGATGGCGCTGACCGGGCCGGCGAGCTGGCGCTGGGTCGATGAGGCACTGGCCGCCGGACAGCGGCTGCGGCGCGGGCCGCGGCTCGGCGCGACGCCGCTGCTGCTGATCGTGCCGGGCATCGATCATCTGGTCAGCCAGGGCGCGGCGCGAGCCTTCGCCCGCCGCCAGCAGCAGGCCGGTGTGGCCTGCCGTCTGCTCGAACTGCCGCAGGCGCGCCACGAAGTGTTCAACGAATGCGATGAGTATCGCGACCGGGCGCTCGATGCGCTCGACATGCATTTATGTCAGGTGCTGGCAGAACGCTGCTGAACAGCGCGCGCGGCTTGGGCGGCCTGCCGTGTGCGACTACCATGCGCCGACTTTTTTCGTGCCGCTGCGGAGCGCTCTCATGAATACGCCGATCACACCAGAGCAACGCCAGCGCCTGCTGCATCTCGCGACCTCGGCTTCGGTGGCCACGGCGCTGCTGCTGATCGTCGGCAAGCTCGTCGCCTGGTCGCTGACCGGTTCGGTGTCGGTACTGGCTTCACTGGTCGATTCGCTGATGGATGCGACGGCCTCGATCATCAATCTGTTCGCCGTGCGCTACGCGATGGCGCCGCCGGATGCGCAGCATCGTTTCGGCCACGGCAAGGCGGAGGCGCTGGCGGGGCTCGGTCAGGCGACCTTCATCGCCGGTTCGGCGGTGTTCCTCTGCCTGCAGGCAGTCAATCGCCTGCTGCACCCGGAGCCGCTCGGCGATGTCGGCGTCGGCATCGGCGTGATGAGCTTCGCGATCGCCGCCACCGCCGGTCTGCTGCTGATCCAGCGTCACGTCATCCGCCGTACCGGCTCGACGGCGATCCGCGCCGATTCGCTGCATTACCTGACCGACCTGGTCACCAATGCCAGCATCATCGTCGCGCTGCTGCTCGGCCACTTCGGCTGGCCGGGGCTCGATCCGGTGTTCGCCATCGGCATCGCCGTCTACATCCTCAAGAGCGCCTGGGAGATCGGTGCCGAGGCCGTCGACCTGCTGATGGACAAGGAGCTGCCGCTGGAGATGAAGCGGCGCATCGTGCGCATCGCCCGCGCGCAGCCGGGGGTGCTCGGTGTGCACGATCTGCGCACGCGCCAGTCCGGTCACGTCTATTTCATCCAGCTGCACCTGGAACTGGCCGATGCGCTGCCGCTGATCGAAGCGCATGCCATCGCCGATTGCGTCGAGGCCGGTATCGCGGCGCAGTTTCCGGGCGCCGAGATCCTGATCCATCAGGACCCGGCCAGCTCGATGGAGCGCGAGCGGCCCGACCCCGAGCTTGAGGGCGAGCAGACGCCGGCCGCGGCGGCGAGCGGCGGGCACATCGCCGCGGCCTGAAGCGGCCTACAGGCGCGAAACCAGCAGCTTGTCGATGCGTCGGCCGTCGATGTCGACGACTTCGAAGCGGAAGCCGACGGCGTCGAAGTGATCGCCGACGGTCGGCATGGTGTCGAGCGTGGTCATCACGAAGCCGGCCAGCGTGTTGAACTCGCCGTCGCCGGGCAGCGCGGCGACGCCGAGCAGCTCCTTGAGCTCGTCGGCGGGCAGGCGACCGTCGAGCAGCCAGGAGCCGTCCTCGCGGGTGACGACCTGCGGATCGAAGCTGCCGTCGGCTTCGGCCAGTTCACCGACGATCGCTTCGAGGATGTCGGTCGCCGTCACCAGCCCGCACAGATCGCCGTATTCGTCGACCACCAGCGCCATCGGCAGCGCCGAGGTGCGCAGCTGTTCGAGCAGGCGCAGCGCATCGCAGCTGTCCGGTACCACCGCCGGCTCGCGGATCAGGCCGCGCAGGTCCGGCGCCCGGCCGGCGAAGGCGGCATCGAGCAGGTCCTTGGCCTGCACCACGCCGAGCACGTCGTCGACCGTGCCGTTGCACACCGGGTAGCGCGAGTAGGGGCTGGCGCGCAGCAGCGCCACGGTTTCCTCGGGGCTGGCCTCGATATCCAGCCAGACGATGTCGGTGCGCGGGGTCAGCAGCGCGCCGACCGGGCGATCGGCCAGGCGCATGACGCCGCGGATCATCGCCTGCTCGCTGCGCTCGACCACGCCGGATTCGGTGGCTTCGGCGATCAGCGTGTGGATTTCTTCATCGGTGACGCGCGGTTCGCTGCGCTCGCTGGCGCCGCACAGGCGCAGGCCGAGGCGGGTCGAGACATCGAGCAGCGCGACCAGCGGCGCGGTCAGCCGCGAGAGGGTGTGCATCGGTGGGGCGATGGCGATGGCGACGCGCTCAGGATCGCGCAGCGCCAGCTGTTTGGGGACCAGTTCGCCGACGATCAGCGACAGATAGGTGATACCGGCGACGACGATGCCGAGCGCGAGCGGGTGTGCCCAGTGGGCCAGCGTCGGCCAGCGGGCGAGGTAGTCCGCCAGCGGTCCGGCCAGGGCGGCACCGCCGTAGGCGCCGGCGAAAATGCCGATCAGCGTGATGCCGATCTGCACCGTGGAGAGAAAACGGCCGGGATCGGCGGCGAGGGCGAGGGCGGTTTCGGCGCCGCGCCGGCCTTCACTGGCGAGGACTTGCAGGCGTGCGCGGCGTGCGGAGACGACGGCGAGCTCCGACATCGCGAACACGCCGTTGAAAGCGATCAGCAACAGAACAACGAGCAGTTCCCAAAGAACCATCGGGCCATACGGGTGGCGTTGCCGGCAGGCAACGCGTCGATGTTAGACGCGGCAGGGGCTCAGCGTCATGCTTCAGTCGGTGTGTGCGTTTCAGCTGGGCTCGCCGGCGCAGCCATAGCCGAGCAGGGCCATGCTGACCGGCTGCCAGGCGCCCTGCGTCTGCAGGTAACGTTCCTGCCAGCGAAACGCCTGCACTTCGCGCAGCAGCCCCGCGTGGCAGTCGCCGCGGGTGAATTCGCCCCGCAGATCCTGCAGATAGTGCACCAGCTCGTGCAGCAGGATGCCGCGCTGCTGTACGTCGTCGGCATCGAAGCCGGCCGGCAGGTAGACACTGTGCGCCGTGGCGGCGTAATAAGCCCCGGCCGCCTCACACGGCCCGCTGCAGGCCAGCCGGGCCAGCGTTTCCGGGGCGACGACGACCAGGCTGGGGCAGGGCGGCAGCGGCGCCTCGGTGGCGCCGGCGGCGAGCAGAAATGCAAGCAGGGACGCACAGAGCTCTTGCATGCCGATCACCCCCGCAGTGGCGGCACCCGCCCGGCGCCCGCATCATCGTGCAGTGCAGCAAGGGCGGTGCCAGCCGCTGCGCCTTGAGGGCGTGCGTCGGCTACGGCGCTGGCAGCACGCTGATCGCCGGCGTTGGCGCCGCCCAGATGCCGCGGTCGCTGACGCGACCGTCGCTGGCGACCACCCAGCCGAAGCGGCCGTAATGCACCAGCTTGGCGCCGAGCGCTGCCGCTTCGGCCGGCGTGGCGGCGGTGATGACGGCCAGGGTGCGACCGTCACGTCCACGCATCGCCCAGGCCTGTGCCGTGCCGCCGCGTACTTCAGCCGGCCGTTCGAGGCCTGCCGTGGCCAGCCAGCTGTCGACGGCGGCCGGCGGGCCGATCACCAGGCGGGTGCTGCCGTCGGCGTGTGCCTGGGTATCGAGCCAGCGTTCGCTGATTTCACGCGCCGCGCCCGGCCAGTCGCCGTCGCGTACCGGCAGCAGCAGGGCGACACCGGCGGCGACCTGTACCTGACGCAGGGCCGGCGGTGTTTCTTCCGGGCTGAGGCGGCGGGCGCTGCGTGCCTGCGGGTCGAGGCGCACGGTGAGCGGCTGCGCCGGCAGTTCGAGCGAGACCGTGGCCTGCGCGTTGTCGAAGCGCACACGCCGCTCGATGACGCCGGCCGGTGTGTCGATCGCCAGCGGCAGTTCGAGCAGCCACGGCGGCTCGTCCTGTGCCAGGTCGAGCTCCAGACGGTAGCCGTGCTGGCGGATCAGGCTGCGTGCGCTGGTGATGCGCGGTGCCGGCAGGCCCGGGCGGTCCAGCCACTGCGTGAACCACGGGCCGAGCGCACAGCCGCAGGCCTGCTCGAACACCCGCTGCAGATCGTCCCAGCCGGCCCGCTGGCCCTGGCGTTCCTGCCACAGCGTGCGCAGTGCGGTGTTGAAGGACTGGGTACCGAGCATGTCGCGCAGCATCAGAAAGACGAACGCGCTTTTCTGGTAGCCGACGATCTGCGAGGCGCCGTCGTGACGGGCGCGAAATTCGCGCAGCGGCCGGTCTTCGCCGGGTTCCAGCGCCGCGAGGTCGCGCAGCCAGTCCTTGCGCAGCTGGCGTGCGGCGTCGGCGCTTTCCTCCTCGCGGGTGGCGTGGTCGGCGAGCAGGGTGACCAGACCCTCGCTCCAGTTGCCATGCGCCCAGTCCGGTTCGACGCCGTTGCCCCACCAGGCATGCAGCACTTCGTGGCGCAGCGAGATGGTGCGGATGAACGGCAGGCGCAGCACCTCCTCGCCGAGATAGGTCAGGCCGGGCAGGGCGATGCCGGTCGGCAGCGGTCCGGCGACGATGTTGAAGCCGGCATACGGGTAGGGGCCGATCAGGTCGCTGTAGCCGGCGATGTAGCGGGCAGCGCTGGCGCGGTAGTCGGCGGCCAGCGCCTCGACCGCCGGCGTGAACCAGCTGCGCACGCTGACCCGGCGGTCGCGTGCCAGCACCAGGTCATCGAGGCCGACGCGCCAGGGGCCGGCCAGCAGATCGAGACCGATGGCCGGTTGCTCGCTGGCGAATTCGGCATGCCAGCCGCGCCGGGTCAGGGTTTCACTGAGCAGGCGGCCAGGCACCAGCGCGCGCTGCGTGGCCGGCAGATCGAGGCTGACGCGGTAGCTGAACGGTTCGTCGCCGGCCCACGGATGCCACAGGCTCGCCGCCGGCAGCCAGCTGCCGGCGCGGTCGGCCATCGGCGGCAGGCGGCCGAGCACCTGGCGGGCATCGCGCGCCGCCGGCAGCGTCGCCAGCTCGCCCTGCCAGTCGATGCGCTCCTTCGGCTTGCCATCGATCGCGCGCCAGCGCACGGCGCCGGCCTCCTCGCCGATGCGCTGCCAGGCGCTCGGCGGCTGCGGCGTCAGTCGGGCATCGAGCAGGAATTCGCGCAGCGGCGGATCGAAGCGGCCGCTGGCCGCCAGCCGCCGCGCCTCGACGTCGAGATGCACGTCGAGATCCAGCGTGCGCGCACTGCTGCCCGCTGCCAGCAGCAGGCACAGCGCGGCACAGCCGAACAGGTGACGCATCATGGGCCCGGCTCCGGCGGGAACTTGGCGAGCAGCAGGCGGGTGCGGCCGTGGCGGTCGACGGCAATCGGCAGCCAGCTGCCGGGCGCCTGCCGGCGCACCGCAGCGATCACGTCGCCAGGCTCCTTGACGGCGCGGCCACCGACCTCGCGGATGATGTCGCCGGGGCGCAGCGAGGCGGCTGCCGCGATGCTGTCCTTGAGGACGTCTTCGACCAGCACACCGTCGGTGTCCGGCGCCAGCGCCACACCGAGCCTCGGCGGCTCGCTGCGCGGGCTGCGGGGTGACAGGCCGAACAGTGCATCGGCGAGGCCGGCATGCAGCGTGGTGCAGGGCGCTGTCTCGAAGGGCAGCAGGCTGCTGAGCTGTTCGACGCCGAGTGCGCCGAGCTGGTGAGCGACGCCGTAGCCGAACTGCACATGGCCGCGGCCGAGCAGCGCGACCAGCAGCGGCGGGGCATCACCCTGCACGCGCGCGGCGATTGCCTGCGCCATCGCCCGGTCCCACAGCAGCTGGCTGTCGACGAAATGGCGGAAGTCGGCCTCGTCCGCGGGCTCGCCGCGCCGTGCGTGCTGGGCGTAGACCTCACGCAGATCGTCGAGGTAGGCGCTGGCCGGCGGCGCCGGGTCGTCGATGCCGCCCCGCTCTGCCGCCGGGATCGCCGCCCAGCCGCTCTTGGCCGTGCGCGTGACCAGTGCGCGGTCGACGTTGAGTGCCAGCAGCGGGATGCGGTTCATCCGCGCGAAGTCGAGGATCGGCAGATACAGCGCTGGATCGAAGCGCCAGTAGCTGTCCCAGTGACTGGCGGCGAGGAAGGCCGGTGTGTCGAGTTCGCCGGCGACCCAGCGGTCGAGCACCGGCTGCGCCGAGCGCGGCAGCATCTCCAGGCCGATGACCAGATCCGGGCGCTGGGCGTGGAGGGCGGCCAGTACCTGCAGCTGCCAGCGATGCTGCTCGGCGCTGTCGTGGCGTTCACCGAGCAGCACCACGCGGGCCTGCGTCAGCGTCTGGTACAGCGCAGTGGTTTCCAGCGCCCGGGCGCTGCCGTCGAGCGGCTGCGCCCAGTGCCCTGCAGCAATGCAGGCGTCCGTTTCCTGAGCCTGTGCCGTGCCCAGTCCGAGGCCCAGCGCGAGCAGGGCGGCGGCGCCGTGATGGCGGTGGCGGTTCACGTTCACCTCGATGAAAACGCCGCGCAGCCGCGGCACACGGCTGCCGTTATCGACCGTGGCGGGAGCCGGCGCAAGCCCGCCGCGCAGCCGGGCGGTGATTCAGGCGGTGGCGAGCTCTGTATGCGGCGTGTCGCGATGGCCGCCGGGCAGAGCGCTGGAGATCGAGTGCAGCACCGCGGCCGCATACGGAATCGATTGCACCAGCAGGATCACCGTCCAGAACTGCACCTCGCGCACCTGGATGCCGTACTCGAAGGCCACGCCGAAGGCGCAGGTCCACAGCGCCAGCAGGATCAGCCCTTCCTCGCGGGCCATCAGCAGGCCGCGCACCAGCGCCGCGCTGTTCTCGCCCTTGGGCGTGCGCAGGAAGGCGCGGCCCTTGGTGAACAACCCGGCGAAGATCGCGCGGGCGATGGCATGCGTCAGACCCATGCCGGCGACCGCGGCGCCGAGGCGCTGGCGCAGCGTGCAGGGCACGCGCGCCGAGTAGAGCACGAAGCTGTGCATGATCTTGAAGGCGAACATGCCGAGCGTCGGGAACAGGAACACCGCCAGCGGGAACTCGAAGAACTGCGGCAGCAGCAGCAGGCCGAGCGACCAGACCATCGCCGCCAGCGAGAACACCAGATGCAGCGCATCGGCGAACCACGGCAGCCAGCCGGTGATGAAGTGGAACTTCTGTGCCGGCTGCAGGCGGCCGCTGCCGCCGAGCGCGGTCGGCAGCATCCAGCTCCAGTAGCGCTTGAGGATCTGCACCGCGCCGTAGGCCCAGCGGAAACGCTGGCCCTTGTAGGCGCCGAAGGTATCGGGCGCCACGCCCTTGCCGAAGGCATGGTTGACGTAGACCGCCTGGTAGCCTTCCTCCATCACCCGCAGGCCGAGCTCGGAGTCCTCGCAGATGCACCACTCGGCCCACGGGCCGGATTCGTCGATCGCTGCCTTGCGGATCAGCGTCATCGTGCCGTGCTGGATGATCGCGTCGCGCTCGTTGCGATGCACCATGCCGATGTTGAAGAAGCCGGAGTATTCCCAGTTCGCCCACTCGGTGAAGCGGTCGTGCTCCCAGTCGCGGTGGTCCTGCGGCGCCTGCACGAAGCCGACCTGCGGGTTGTCGAAGTACGGCACCAGCGACTTCAGCCAGTCCGGCGTGACCAGGTAGTCGGCATCGATGACGCCGACGATCTTCGCCGACGGATGCGTGCGCTTGAGGCCGAAGTTCAGCGCGCCGGCCTTGAAGCCCTTCCACGGCTTCAGGTGCATGAAGCGGAAATGCGGGCCGAGCCTGGCACAGTGTTCTTCGAGCGGCTTCCAGGTGGCCTCGTCCGGGGTGTTGTTGTCGATCACCAGCACTTCGAAGTTCGGATAATCGAGCGCGGCGAGGCTGTTGAGGGTTTCGATGACCAGCTCGGGTGGCTCGTTGTAGCAGGCCAGGTGCAGCGAGACCATCGGCCATTCCGTGCGGCCCTGATCGTCCTTCAGCGGCTGGAAGGCGCGTTTCCACTTGCGCTTCCACAGCACCTCGGTGAATTCGAAGCCGTTGATCAGCGCCACCATCAGCAGGCCGAGCTGCGCCGGCAGCAGGATGCCGAGCATCAGCACGCCGAGGTCGGTCAGGTACAGGTGCGCCGGCACGAACAGCGTCCACACCAGCAGCGAGGCGCTGGCCTGGATCAGCACCGCGAAGAACAACTGGCCGTGTGCGCGCAGGTTGTTGAAGCGCAGCGCGAACAGCAGCATCGGCAGCAGCGCCACGCAGGCGGCGAGGATGGCCTGCCAGCTCCAGGTCTGGTCCTCGAACACCGCGCCGGTCATCGGGAACTTCAGCTCGCGATTGGCGTTGAACACGCCCCAGTAGGCGCCGACAGTGCCTTCGATGGCCTTTTTCCACGGCTGGTCGAAGGCTTCCATGATGAAGTAGTCGAGCTTGCGTTCGCGGGCGACGTTGAGGAACTGGCGCACGAAGCGCGCCTCGTTGGTCAGGCTCGGGTAGCTGGCGCCGACGCGGTTGCCTTCGCTCGGCCAGCCGACCTCGGAAATCAGGATGTGCTTGTCGGGGTAGGCCTCGTGCAGCTCGTCGACACGGCGCAGCACGTAGTCGACGGCCTGCTCGAACGGCACCTTTTCCCAGTAGGGCAGCAGCTGCACGGCGATGAAGTCGACTTCCTTGACCAGCTCGGGGAAGCGCAGCCAGACGTGCCAGGGCTCGGCGGTCGACACCGGCTTGTTGACAGCCTTGCGCACCTGGCGCAGGTACTGCGCCAGCTCACGCACGGTCAGATCGGCACGCAGGATCGCCTCGTTGCCGACCACCAGGCGGGTGACGTTGTCGTAGCGCTTGCCCAGATCGATCAGATTGTCGATCTCGCGCTTGTTGAGCGCCGCGCGCTGGTCGAGCCAGGCGCCGAGCGTGACCTTCATGCCGTATTTCTGCGCGATGCCGGGGATCACTTCGAGGCCGTCGATCGTCGAGTAGGTGCGCACGGCGTCGGCGTACTGGCTCATCAGTGCCATGTCGCGGTCGATCGACTCGGGTTTGGGCAAACGGTTTTCCAGTGGATTGTCGTCACGCCCGTACGGCGAGTAGGAAAAGCCGTTGATGCGGCCGGCCCAGGGCTCGACCGGGGTGGGGCGGTTGCTCAGCGCCCAGATGCCTAGATTGGCGGCGATGACCAGCAGGACGATCAGCAGATTCTTGCGCATGCGCAGGCACCTTCAGGCGCGGTTCGGGCTGGCGCGCACGCCGCGACGGACGCGGGCGCGTGCAAGGAAGCATTGAGGAAAGTACGTCGGGGCGGGCGTGTCGCGGCGCTCGCCGAGCGCGGCGGCGCTGCCCGCCGGCGGGCGGCGCGAAATTCTATGGAGCGCGCAGGGCGCTTGTCGAGCAAGTGCCGCGCTGCTCGACGTCGCGGTGGTGCGGCGGGTTATCTTCGGGTTTTCGGCAGTCCACATAAGCATAAGTAAGGAGGAGAACCCCATGTCATCGCAAATCAGCCGTTTCCCCGTGCCCGATCTGGCCAGTCTGCCCGCCGACGTGCGCGAGCGTATTGAGACCGTTGCCGCCAAGGCCGGTTTCGTGCCCAACGTCTTTGCCGTGCTCGCACACCGCCCGGACGAGTTCCGCGCCTTCTTCGCCTATCACGATGCCCTGATGGAAAAAGACAGCGGGCTGAGCAAGGCCGAGCGCGAGATGATCGTCGTCGTCACCAGCGCGGCCAACGCCTGTGAATACTGCGTCGTCGCCCACGGGGCGCTGGTGCGCATCTATTCGAAGAATCCGCGTCTCGCCGACCAGCTGGCGATCAACTACAGCCGCGCCGAGATCACGCCACGCCAGCGCGCGCTGCTCGACTTCGCGATGGCTGTCTCGCTGGATGCCAACCGCATCGACGAGACGCAGTTCGCGACGCTGCGCAGCCACGGTTTCAGCGATGAAGACATCTGGGACATCGGCGCCATCGCGGCCTTCTTCGGCATGTCCAACCGTCTGGCCGGCTTCATCGGCATGAAGCCGAACGAGGAATTCTTCCTCATGGGACGGCTGCCGAAAGCCGCGGCGCAGGCTGCGTAAGCCGGTCTTGCCGGCCGCGGTGGCGATCGTCGGGCGTGCCGCATATAGTCTGCGCGACCCCGACGACCCGCCGCTGCCCGGCGGGTCGGGCATTTTTTCAGGCAGCATGCCCGTTTCCCAGAGAGTCCCCGCAATGAGCAACATCCCCGGTGATCTGCTGTACACCGCGTCCCATGAATGGGTCCGCACTGACTCCGATGGCACCGTCACCGTCGGTATCACCGACCATGCGCAGATCGCCCTCGGTGACCTGGTGTTCATCGAACTGCCCGAGGCCGAGCGCGTCGTCGACGCCGAGGAAACCTGTGCCGTCGTCGAGTCGGTGAAGGCCGCTTCCGAGGTCTACGCGCCGTTCGCCGGTGAGATCGTCGAGAGCAATGCCGCGCTGGCCGATACTCCCGAGCTGGTCAACAACGACCCCTACGGCGACGGCTGGCTGTTCCGCATCCGCCCGATCGGCGCGCTCGAAGGGCTGCTCGACGCCACGGCCTACGCCGCCACGCTCGCCGACTGATTTCCAGTGCCGGCACCCGCCGGCCCGCCCCCCGAAGGAGATCGTCAGATGGCCACCGTCACGCTCAAGGGCAACCCCTGCAGCACCAACGGCGAACTGCCCGCCGTCGGCAGCCGCGCGCCCGACTTCCTGCTCGTCGCCCCCGGCCTCAAGGACGTGCGCCTCGCCGACTACGCCGGGCGCAAGAAGCTGCTCAACATCGTGCCGAGTCTCGACACACCGACCTGTCAGCTGTCGACGAAGAAGTTCAACGACCACGCCAAGGCGCATCCCGACACCGTGGTGCTGATCGTCTCCGCCGACCTGCCGTTCGCGCAGGGCCGCTTCTGCACCGGCGAGCACCTCGACAACGTCATTCCGCTGTCGATGATGCGCTCGCGCAATTTCGCCAAGGATTACGGCGTGCTGATCGAGAACGGGCCGCTGGCCGGCATCACCGCGCGCGCGGTCGTCGTGCTCGCGGCCGACGACACCGTCCAATACACGCAACTGGTCGCCGAGATCGGCGATGAACCCGATTACGAGGCTGCGCTCGCCGCCCTCGCCTGAGGCTCTGCATGGCCAACCAGCCGCATACCGGGTGGCGACGCGTCGTCAACGCTACCCATTACTCCTGGGCCGGCCTCAAAGCCGCCTGGCGCAACGAGGAGGCCTTCCGCCAGGAAAGTCTCCTCGTGTTTTTCCTGTCGCCGTTCGCTTTCTGGCTCGGTCACACACCGACCGAGCGCGCGCTGCTGATCGGCAGCCTGCTGCTGATCGTCATCGTCGAGCTGCTCAATTCCGGCATCGAGGCGGTGGTCGACCGCATCGGCCTGGAGCGCCATGAGCTGTCCGGTCGCGCCAAGGACATCGGCTCGGCGGCAGTGTTCGTCTCGCTGCTCAATGCCGCCGTGGTCTGGGGGCTGGTCGTGCTCGGCTGAAGGCCGCGCTAGCATCGGTGGCAGGACCGTCACGAGAAGCCCGCCGATGAGCCGTCTGCACCGCCTGCTGCTGTGCCTGCTGCTGATGCCTGCGCTCGCGCTGGCCGATGCCCTCGAAGTGATTCCGCTGCAGCACCGCAGCGCCGAGGACCTGCTGCCGCTGCTGCGGCCGCTGGTGCGCCCGCCGACCACGCTCGGCGGCCAGGGCGACAAGCTCATCGTGCGTGGTTCGCCGGCGGAGATCGAACAGCTGCGTCAGCTGCTCGGTGCGCTCGACGTCGCGCCGCGCCGGCTGCTGGTCAGCGTGCGCCAGGGCAGCGCCGACGATCTGCTCAATCGCGGTGGCGGCAGTGATGCCGTCGCCGGCTTCGGCAGCGACGGCGTGCAGGCCGGCGGCCGCGTCAGCGTCGAGCATTACGGTACGCGGCGCAATGACGACACCACGCAGGGCGTGCAGGTGCTCGACGGCCAGGAAGCGTTCATCCGGGCCGGCGCCGAGGTGCCGGTCAGCAGCAGCGGCACGGTGATCTACGGTCGCAGCATCGTCGCGCAGGACGTGCAGACCGAATACCGCGACGCCAGCACCGGCTTCTACGTGCGCCCGCGGCTCAGCGGCAGCAGCGTCACCGTCGAGGTGCGGCCGAGTTCGAGCCGCGCGCTGCCTGACGGCAGCTTTGCCACCAGCGGCCTGTCGACCACGGTCAGCGGACCGCTCGGTGCCTGGCTGCCGCTCGGCGGTTCCGTCGAATCGCGTCAGCAGGAACGCAACGCCGACACCTACTCGACGCGCGAACACTCGCGCGCCGAGCGCGTCTGGCTGCTCAGGGTCGAGGAGCTGCCGTAACCGCTCAGAACACGCCGAGTTCGAGGCCGGCGGCCAGCGCCTCGCCGAGCTCGTGTGCCTGCACCAGCGCCGTAGCGTCGAACTCGCCGCGCACGATCAGCGCTTCGGCGACTTCCCGCCAGCCGTAGCCGGTGGCGATGCGGCCGATCTCGCGCACCGCGCCGCGGCCGTCGTTGCCGGCGCTGATCAGCAGCGCATAGGGCAGGCCGACGGTGCGGCCCTCGCAGGGGTAGTAGCAGCGTTCGAGGAAGTCCTTGACCAGTCCGCACAGCGTGCCGAAGTTCTCCGGCGTGCCGAGCAGCAGGCCGTCGCAGCCGAGCAGGTCGTCGACGCCGGCATCCGGGGCGTGGCGCAGCTCGACATCGACGCCGCCGGCGCTGCAGGCGCCGGCATAGGCCGCGGCGATCAGTCGGCCGGTGTGGCCGCTGCGGGTGTGGAAGACGATCAGCAGGCGTTTACGCATCGCGAACTCCGGGCGGCGCTGGCTGCGAGCTTAGTCTGCCGCGGGGCCGGGCGGCTAAGCTCGGGGCATGCCGCTTCCATTTCCATGTTCACTTCCGTGCCGCCTGCGCGCGGACATACGCGTGTCGCCGCCATGAGCTTCGAACTCGAACAATTGTTTTCCCGCATCGGCCTGTCGGTCGCACTCGGTCTGCTGATCGGCCTGCAGCGCGAGGCCACCGGGCCGGAATTCGCCGGTCTGCGCAGCTTTGCGCTGACGGCGCTGTTCGGCACGCTGTGCGGCCTGCTCGCCGAGCATTTCGGCGGCTGGGTGCTGGTCGCCGGGCTGTTCGCGATCACCATCCTGCTGGTGCTCGGCAACGTCATGCAGTGGCGCGGCCGGGTCGATGACCTCGAACCCTCGGTCACCAACGAGCTCGCGCTGCTGCTGATGTTCGGCCTCGGCGCCTACATCGCCTTCGGCGAATGGGAGCTGGCCGTCGTCGTCGCCGGCGTGTTCGTCGTGCTGCTGCACTTCAAGGTCGAGCTGCACGCGCTGGCGCGCCGTCTCGGCGGCGATGATCTGCGCGCGATCGTGCAGTTCGTGCTGATCACCTTCGTCGTGCTGCCGGTGCTGCCGGACCGCACCTTCGGCCCGTATGCGGTGTTCAACCCCTTCGAGGTCTGGCTGATGGTGACGCTGATCGTCGGCATCAGCGTCGGCGGCTACCTGCTGTACAAGGCCTTCGGCGGCGGCGCCGGCGTGCTGCTCGGTGGCGTGCTCGGCGGCGCGGTGTCGAGCACGGCGACGACGCTGGCCTACGCCCGCCGCGTACGCGAAGGACTGGCCGCGCCGCTCGCCGCCGTCGCCATCGCACTCGCCTCGGCGGTGATGCTGGTGCGGGTCAAGGTCGAGATCGCCGTGGTCTCGCCGCTGTTGCTGCGCCACGCGCTGCCGGCGCTCGGTCTGATGCTGGCGCTGACGCTGCTGCCGGTGGCCTGGTTGTGGCGGCGTTCGCGGCGGCAGGACGCGACGATGCCGCCGCAGAAGAACCCGGCCGAACTCGGCCCGGCGATCACCATGGCCGGGCTCTACGCGCTGGTGCTGTTCGTGCTCGCCGCCGCCAAGGACTCGCTCGGTCGGGACGCGCTGTTCCTGGTGTCGATCGTCGCCGGCTTCACCGATGTCGACGCGATCACGCTGTCGGTGTCGCGCCTGGCCAGCGAAGAGCGGGTGACGCTCGATACCGCCTGGCGGCTGATCGTCACCGCCGTGCTCGCCAACGCCGCCTTCAAGGCGGCGATGGTCGCCTCGGTCGGCGGCCCGGAGGTGTTCCGCCGCACGCTGTGGCTGCTGCTGCCGTCTTTGGCCGCCGGACTGGGGATGATCCTGTGGTGGCCGGCGGCCGCCGTTTAGGCCAGCGGCCGGGCGCCGGCGGATGTCAGTCGCAGTCGGCGTCGAGCTGCACGTGGGCGAACCACAGCCGCTTCCAGCGCTCGATCTTCTCGGCATCGGGCAGCGCTTGTGGCGAGGCCGGCTGGCTGGCGGCGAAGTTCGCGCCGCCGTCGATGATCCTGACGTTGACCGCCGCATAGCAGACATCGTCCTCGGCATACAGGCCGCCGACCAGCACGCCGCAGTGGCCGCAGACCAGCATCTGCGCGATGCCGCTGCCCTGGCGGTAGCGCTGCAGCCGCTCCATCGCTTTGACGTGGATGCTCAGGCTGCCGTCGGCATCGGACAGGTAGGCCGCCCCGTGCTTGCGGCAGAAATCGCAGTCGCAGGCGCGCGGCGTGTACTCGGTGGGCTCGCGCGACAGGGTGAGTTCGACGCGGATATTCCCGCAGTGGCAGCTGCCGGTCAGTGGGTGCATGGTCAGGTTCCCTGAGTGCTGTGTCGTCGATTCGCGCAGTGCCTAGTACGCCCGGCCGTCCTTGTGGGCGAAGTGCCAGCGGCCGTCGTCGCCCATCACGGCCTGCAGGTCGTCATCCGGGTAGCTGACGACGTCGCCGGGGGAGCGGTCGCCGATTTCCAGATAGAGCACGTCGTCGCTGCCGCGGTTGGCGAGCTGGTAGGCATCGCCGCTGCCGGCCGGGCAGCCGGCGCACATGCCGGGTTCGAGCAGGGTTTCGCCGGCGTTGCTGATCAGCACGGCCTGACCGGCGAGGATGTAGAGGAATTCATCCTGGCGACTGTGACCGTGGCGCAGCGCCGAGACCGCGCCCGGCGCCAGCCGTGTCAGGTTGACGCCGAAGTTGCGCAGGCCGAACACATCACCGAGCGCGCGTTTCTCGCGCCCGGCCATGCGTGCGGCGAAGGGCTCGGGGTAGGCGGAGGCAACGGCGCGCGGCGGCACCTGTGCGGCGACGACGGCAATCGGTTTCGGCTCGCTCATGGCTCGGGGGCTCCGTGGGGCGGGGGAGTCCCGCAGTCTGGCAGCCCGCCATGTGCGGCGCGGCGGCGGCGGGCGCACCGCCGCTGTGCGTGAATGCATGGTCTGCCGCTCAGCCCGGCGGCTGCAGCGCCTGCCGCAGGCTGGCCCAGATGTTGTCGAGCAGCCGCGGCTGCGCGGTTTCGTTCGGGTGCAGGCCGTCGTCCTGGATCAGGGACGGTATGCCGCCGACGCCATCGAGGAAAAAGTCCACCAGTCCGGTGTGATACTGCGCCGCCAGCTCGGCGTAGATGGCGTGGAACTGTTCGGTGTAGCGCGGGCCATAGTTCGGAGGAATGCGCATGCCGAGCAGCAGCACGCGGGTGCCGGAGCGCTGCGCCAGCTCGATGATGCCGGTGAGATTGGCGCGCATCGCGGCGAGCGACAGGCCGCGCAGGCCGTCGTTGGCACCCAGTTCGACGATCAGCAGTTGCGGGCGGTGTTCGGCGAGCAGCGGCGGCAGGCGATCGAGGCCGCCCTTGCTGGTATCGCCGCTGATGCTGGCATTGACCACCTGCTGCGGCAGGCCCTGCGCGCGCAGCCGCTCGGCGAGCAGCGCGACCCAGCCTTTTGCGGTATCGATGCCGTAGGCGGCGCTCAGGCTGTCGCCGAGCACCAGGATCACCGGCGCCGGCGCGGCCTGCAGCAGCGACGGCAGCACAAAACTAAAAATCAGCAGCAGACGCGACAGGAGTTTCATGTGCGAGCGCTTCCCGAAGGACTCAAGACGATGGAAGTGGAGACCCGGCCGATTGTCCGGGCCGTCGGGCTGGGCAAGCAAGTCAGCAGCCCGGAAGGCGAGCTGACCATCCTCGACGGCATCGATCTGGCGATCGGCCGCGGTGAACGTGTGGCCATTCTCGGCGCTTCAGGTTCCGGCAAGTCGACGCTGCTCGGTCTGCTCGCCGGCCTCGATCTGCCGAGTCACGGCCGTGTCGAGCTCGACGGCACCGATCTGGCGACGCTCGACGAGGACGGTCGCGCCCGGTTGCGCGCCGGTCACGTCGGTTTCGTCTTCCAGTCCTTCCAGCTGCTGCCGGGGCTGAGCGCGCTGGAAAACGTCATGCTGCCGCTGGAGCTGGCCGGTCGTGCCGATGCCGCGGCGCTGGCCCGCGAAACCCTGGAGCACGTCGGCCTGACGGCGCGGGCGCGGCATTACCCGGCGCAGCTGTCCGGCGGCGAGCAGCAGCGCGTGGCGATCGCCCGCGCCTTCGCGCCGCGTCCGGCGCTGCTGTTCGCCGACGAGCCGACCGGCAACCTTGACCGCCGCACCGGCCAGACCGTCATCGATCTGCTGTTTCGCCTCAATGCCGAGCAGGGCACGACGCTGGTGCTGGTCACGCACGACGTCCACCTCGCCGGTTACTGCGAGCGGCGGCTGGTGATGGAGGCCGGGCGACTGGCGGAGGAGGCGGCGTGAACGCACCTCAGACCTGCGGGCTGGCGCTGCGCCAGCTCGGCCGCGACCTGCGCAGCGGCGAGCTGCGCGTGCTGCTGTTCGCGCTGGTGGTTGCCGTCGCCGCGGTGTCCGCCGTCGGCTTTTTCACCGACCGCATCCACCGCGCGCTGGAGCGCCAGGCCGGCGAGCTGCTCGCCGCCGATCTGGTGGTGCGCGCCTCGCAGCCGCTGCCGCCAGCGCTGAGCGATGCCGCGCATGAGCGCGGCCTGCGGGTGGCGCAGACCTGGAGTTTCCCCAGCGTGGTGCTGGCCGGTGAGCGCTCGGCGCTGGCCGAGCTCAAGGCCGTCAGCCCCGGCTATCCGCTGCGCGGCGCACTGAAGACCAGCCGCGCGCCGTTCGCCCCGGCGCAGGTGACGCAGCAGCTGCCGGCGCCCGGCAGCGTCTGGCTCGACGAGCGGCTGTTCGCCGAACTCGGCGTGCAGGCGGGTGATCGGGTCGACGTCGGCGCCAGCTCGCTGAAGGTCGATGGCGTCATCGCCTACGAGCCGGACCGCGGCGGCGATCTGTTCAGCCTGGCGCCGCGGTTGCTGATGAATCTCGCCGACGTGCCGGCGACGCAGCTGGTGCAGTTCGGCTCGCGGGTCAATTACCGTCTGCTGCTGGCCGGCACGCCGGCGGCGCTCGCCGAGTGGCGGGCCTGGCTGCAGGCTCCCGGCCGTCTGCCCGAGGGCGCGCGCCTGCAGGACGTGCGCGAGGCGCGCCCGGAGCTGCAGGCGGCGCTCGATCGCGCACAGCGCTACCTCGGCCTGGCCGCGGTGGTCGCCGTCATCGTCGCCGGCGTCGGCATCGCCATCGCCGCGCGCCGCTTCGCGCTGCGCCACTGGGACGGCGTGGCGGTGATGCGCTGCTTCGGCGCCACGCAGGCGCGCATCGCCGCGCTGTTCGGCATCGAGCTGCTGGCGCTCGGTCT
Source organism: Plasticicumulans acidivorans (assembly GCF_003182095.1). Classification (GTDB taxonomy): domain Bacteria; phylum Pseudomonadota; class Gammaproteobacteria; order Competibacterales; family Competibacteraceae; genus Plasticicumulans; species Plasticicumulans acidivorans. Next base: position 143,694 of record NZ_QGTJ01000005.1, read on the forward strand.
GCTCGGCGGCCTGGCTGGCGCCGCACTCGGCTGGGCCGGGCAGGAGGGGCTGACGCGGCTGCTCGGCTTCCTCGCCGGCGGCGAGCTGCCGGCGCCGTCGTGGCGGCCGCTGGCGCCGGCGCTGGCCACCGGCGTGGTCGCCACCCTCGGCTTCGCCGCGCCGCCGCTGCTGCATCTGCGTCGCGTGCCGCCGCTGCGGGTGCTGCGTGGTGACCTCGGCCCGGTCGACGTCTGGGCCGGCTCGGCCTACGTCGCCGCGCTCGCCGCCGTCGCCGGCCTGCTGCTGTGGCAGGCCGATGAACTCAAGCTCGCCACGCTGGTGCTGGCCGGTACCGCCGGCGCCGGTCTGCTGCTCGCCGCCGGCGCTTGGGTGCTGACACGCACGCTGGCGCGGCTGCGCGGGCGGGTCGGCGTCGCCTGGCGTTTCGGCCTCGCCAACATCGCCCGGCGCGGCGGCGCCAGCGTGGTGCAGGTGGTGGCGATCGGCACCGGCTTGATGGCGTTGCTGGTGCTGACGCTGGTGCGCGGCGACCTGCTCGCCGGCTGGCGTGACAGCCTGCCGGTGGATGCACCGAACCGCTTCCTGATCAACATCCCACCGGCCGAGGTCGATGCCGTTGCCGCTTTTCTGCGCACACACGGGGTGCCGCAGGCCGAGCTGTATCCGATGGTGCGCGGCCGGCTGACGCGCATCGGCGAGCGCGCGGTGTCGGCCGCCGACTATCCCGACCCGCGCGCGCAGCGTCTGGTCGAGCGCGAGTTCAATCTGTCCTGGGCCGAGCAGCCGCAGAGTGACAACCGCATCGTCGCCGGGCGCTGGTTCGGCACGGAGGCACGCGGCCGTGCCGAGGTCTCGGTCGAGGCCGATCTGGCGCAGACGCTCGGCATCCACCTCGGCGACCGCCTGCGCTTTGCCATCGCCGGGCAGGATGTCGATGCCACCGTCACCAGCCTGCGCAGCGTCGAGTGGGATTCTTTCCACGTGAACTTCTTCGTGGTGTTCCCGCCCGGCGTCATCGAACAGATGCCGGCGACCTGGATCACCAGCTTCTACCTGCCGGCCGAGCGCTCGGCGTTGCTCGCCGATCTGGTGCGTGCGCATCCGGCGGTCACCGTGCTCGACATCGAGGCGCTGCTCGCCAAGGTGCGCGAGATCATCGAGCGCGTGGTGCAGGCGGTCGAATACGTGTTCCTGTTCACGCTCGCCGCCGGTCTGGCGGTGCTGTTCGCGGCGATTCAGGCCACGCGCGACGAGCGTCGGCGCGAGGCGGCGCTGGTGCGCACGCTCGGTGCACCGCGGGCGCTGATCCTCAAGGGGCTGCTGGCCGAATTCGCCGTGCTCGGCCTGCTCGCCGGGCTGCTGGCGGCGAGCGCGGCGGCGGTGCTCGGCTGGGGACTGGCGACGCAGGTGTTCGAGTTCAGCTATCGGCCCGACCCGCTGCTGTGGCTGAGCGGGGCGCTGGCCGGCGTGCTCGGTGTCGGCGCGGCTGGCTGGCTGGGCACGCGCGACGTGCTCGAACAGCCGCCGCTGGCGACGCTGCGGGGTGGCTGAGCGCGGCGCTTGATGCCGGTCAGCGCGCCGTCATCGGCCCTGCAGGGACACTCGGACTCGTCCACAGTTGCGTTTTATGCAGGAGGCGGCGGTTGCCGGATGAGGCAGCCGCTGACTGAGAGGTGACGACGATGAACGCGAACGACACGATCCGCGAGCAATTGCAGAGCCTGGCCGCCGAGCTGCAGCACCGGCTCGAACGGATCTCGGCGCATGAGCGCCACGAGGAAGGGCCGCCATCGCAGGATTTTGCCGAGCAGGCCACCGAGCGCGAGAACGACGATGTCATCGGCGCGCTCGCCGTCGACACCCGCCATCAGCTCGGCCTGGTGCGCAAGGCGCTGGAGCGGCTCGATGCCGGCGAATACGGCCTGTGCGTCGAGTGCGGCGAGCCGATCGCACCGGCGCGGCTGGCGGCGCTGCCGTGGGCGCAGCTGTGCGTGAAATGCGCTGCGCAGCGCGAAAAACGCTGAGCGGTGCCATCCGGCCTCCGCGGCAGAGCTCGTCCGGGTGGACGCTCTCCGCGACTTCCTCGATCAGCATCGCCGCCAGCGGCTCGCCCCCGCGTCGCAATGGCGGTCGTCGAGGCCGGTGCGCGTCCCCCGCGGCGGGGGCACGGCACGCCTGTTGCGGCCGGCGTAGCCGCTGACGCCACCGAAGGCGTGGCGTAGACCAGCCTTCATGCGCACACGCTGGCGGCTCATGCCGGTCTGCATGAAAAAACGCCGGATGCGCGTGCCTGCGGGGACGCGCGCGTAAACGGATCGACTGCCGCTTCGCCGCCGAGGCGCTGCTAAGGACTTGTCATCACGGGGCTCCCTGCGTGATCGGCGCGTGACGCCGTGCCCGAGCGCTGCCGGCAGTCCGCCCGCGCTGTGAAAGCCATCAACGCCAGTGTCGCGGCGAACGGCTACCATGCGGGGGCTTTTGTCCGCGGAGTCGGTCCATGCGTGTCTGGTTTCTCGTGCTGGCGCTGCTGTTCGGCAGTGGCCTCGCTCATGCCTTCGATGACGATGCCCTGCCGGGGCTCGCCGATCTCTACCGTCAGCAGCTGCTCGCCCTGCCGGCGACGCCACTGCCGGCCGATGCGCTGACGCGCGCTGATGCCGCGCTCAAGGCCAAGCAGTGGTCACAGGCCGTGCCGCTGTTCGAGGCGCTGGTGCGCGCGCATCCCGAACAGGGCGGACTGTGGCTGAAGCTCGGCCGTGCCCGCGGCAACGCCGAGCCCAGCGACGCCAATGCCCGTGCTGCCGCCTGGCAGGCGCTGCAGCTCGCCACTACGGCCAAGGACAAGGCGGCGGCGCTGTTCGTGATCGGCCGCCTGTTCGAAGTCAACGAGATGTTCAAACCGGCACTGGCGGCCTACGACGAGGGGCTCGCGCTGTTCGGCGATGCCAGCATCACCCGCCGTGCCGAGGCGCTGCGCGAGCAGCTGATGCTGCGCCCGACCGGCGCCGAGGCCAGCGTCGAGGGCGATCAGCCGCGCCTGTGCGTGAGCTTCTCCGAACCGCTGTCGCGCGAGCGCAGCCTGCACTGGGCGGATTTCCTGGCGATCGAACCGGCGCTGCCGCAGGCGGTGGTCAACGCGCGCGGCGAGCAGATCTGCATCGAGGGCGTGGCCTGGGGCACGACGTATCAGGTGACGGTGCGCGCCGGCGTGCCCGGTGTCAGCGTCGAGCGGCGCAGCCGCGCCAGTGAAACCTTCACCGTGGCGGTCGGCGATCGCGCGCCGAAGCTCGAATTCCGCGGCAACACCTGGGTGCTGCCGAAGAAGGGCGGTGGGCACATCGCGCTGCTGTCGGTCAACCTGCCGGCGGCCAAGCTGCAGCTGCTGCGCTTCAACGACCGCAACCTGGTCGAGCAGCTGCGCGGCAAGCACCTCGATGAAACCTATTACGCCTACGAGACACGGCGCATGGCGCGCGACAACGCCGAGCTGGTCTGGGAAGGCACCGTCGACCTGGCTGGCGAGCGCAACCAGCAGGCGACCACGCTGCTGCCGATCGACACGGTGCTGAAGACGCCGCAGCCCGGCATTTACCTGCTCACCGCGGCGCCGCTGCAGCCGCTCGACGGTGACGAGGACTATCAGGAGCTGGCGACGCAATGGCTGCTGATTTCCGATCTCGGCCTGAGCGCGATGCGCGGCGAGGACGGTTTGCATCTGTTCGTGCGCTCGCTCGACAGCGCGCAGCCGACGCCCGGCGTCACGCTGACGTTGTACTCGCGCAGCAACGCCGAGCTGGCCAGTGTTAGCACCGACGCCGAGGGCCAGGCCCTGTTCGCCCCCGGCCTGCTGCGCGGCGAGGGCGCGCGCGCGCCGCAGGTGGTGATGGCGAGCACGGCGACCGGCGATTTCAGCTTCCTCGATCTCGGCGAGCCGGCTTTCGATCTGTCCGACCGCGGCGTTGAAGGGCGCCCGGCGCCGGGCGCGCTCGATGCCTGGCTGTATTCGGATCGCGGCGTCTACCGCCCCGGCGAGGCCGTCGAACTGAGCGCGCTGCTGCGCGATACCGCCGCCAAGGCAGTCGAGGAGCTGCCGCTGACGCTGATCATCAACCGCCCCGACGGCAGCGAGGCCGAGCGTCGCGTGCTGCAGCCGGCCGCGGCCGGCAGCTATCACACGCGCATCGAGCTGGCGCCGAATGCGCGCAGCGGCCAGTGGCGCGTCGCGCTGCATGCCGATCCCAAGGCCGAGCCGATCGGCCGCTACAGCTTCCGCGTCGAGGACTTCGTGCCGCAGCGCCTGCATATCGAGCTGAGCGCGGCGCAGCCGGTGCTGCATCCGGGCGAGCCGCTGGACGTCGAGCTCAGCGGCCGCTTCCTCTACGGTGCGCCGGCGGCGACGTTGCCGGCGGAGTTCGACGCCACGCTCGAAGCCGATCCCGAACCCTACCCGCAGTGGAAGGACTACCAGTTCGGCCTGGTGCAGGACAGCTTCGAGCCGACCGGTGTCAGTGCCGACAGCGCCGCGCAGACCAGCGATGCCGAAGGTCACGCGCAGGCGCGCTATCTGATCGCTGCCGCCCCTGATACCACGCGGCCGCTGCGCCTGTCGGTGCGTGCCGGTCTGGAGGAACCGGGCGGCAGCATCGTGCGCCGCGTGCTGCGCGTGCCGCTGCGCAGCGCCGATCTGGCACTCGGCATCCACCCGCAGTTCGCCAGCGGTGAACTCGGCGACGGCCAGCACGCCGGTTTCGACGTCATCGCGCTCGACGGCGCCGGCGAGCGCCGCGCGGCGACCGGCCTGCGCTACGAGCTGTTCCGCGAAAGCTATGACTACGTCTGGTATCGCACCGACAGCGGCCGCCTCGACTGGAAGCAGATCGTGCGCGACGGCGCGCCGCTGCGCTCGGGCACGCTCGACGTCGCCGCCGACAGCGTGGCCACGCTCGGCTTCGATCGCCTCGACGGCGGACCGTACCGGCTGGAAGTGTTCGACGCCGCCGGTGCCGTCGCCAGCAGCGTGCGCTTCAGCGTCGGCTGGGTGGCGCAGCCGGGCAGCGGCGAGCGTCCGGACCAGGCGCAGGTGCTGCTCGACCGCGAGCAGTACGCCGCCGGCGATACCGCCAAGATCCGCGTGCGCGCGCCGTTCGCCGGTGAGCTGCTGCTCAGCGTCGCCAGTCACAAGGTCTGGGCCACGCACCATGCCCACGTGCCGGCCGACGGCCTCGAACTCAGCCTGCCGGTCAAGGCCGAATGGGGCCCCGGTGTCTACGTCACCGCGACGGTATTCCGCCCGGGGCGCAGCGCGGCGCAGGCCGGGCCGGGGCGGGCGATCGGCCTGGCCTGGCTGGCGCTCGATCCGGCGCCGCGCCGGCTCGACGTCAAGCTCGACGCGCCCGCCGAATGGCGGCCGCGGCAGACGGTGCAGCTGCCGCTGACGGTGGCTGGTGCCGCCGCGGGCGATGCGGTGTACCTGACGCTGACGGCGGTCGACGAGGGCATCCTTCAGCTCACCGACTTCCACAGTCCCGATCCGCTCGATCACTACCTCGGCAAGCGCCGGCTCGGCGTCGACATGCTCGATCTCTACGGCCGGCTGATCGCACCGGCCGAGGGCGTTCCCGGTGAGCTGCGCAGCGGCGGCGACGCCGATGGCGGCCTGCTCGACGCACCGCCGCTGAAGCGGCGGGCGAGCGTGGTGCTGTTCTCCGGTCAGGTGACGCTCGGTGCCGACGGCAAGGCCAGCGTGCCGATGACGCTGCCGGACTTTGCCGGCCAGCTGCGGCTGATGGCGGTGGCCTGGAGCCGCGAGCGGCTGGGCATGGCCGAGGCCAAGGTCGCGGTGCGCGATCCGCTGGTCGCCGACGCCTATCCGCCGCGCTTCCTCGCGCCCGGCGATCTGGCGCAGGTGCGCGTGCAGGTCGACGACGTCGGCGCCGCGCCCGGTGCCTGGCGGCTGCAGGCCAGCGCGGACGGCGCGCTGGCGCTGGAGGGCGAGACGCAGTTCACGCTCGACCTCGGCCCCGGCCGCGACAAACAGCTGCGCCAGCGTCTGCAGCTGCGCGGCCAGGGCGTCGGGGACGGCAGCCTGCGGTTGACGCTGGACGGGCCCGATGGCACGCACATCGTCCACGACTGGCCGCTGACGGTGCGCGCCGCGGTGGCCGTCGAACGCCATGTGACGCTGCAGCCGCTCGCAGCCGGCGCCAGCCTGCACCTCGATGCGGCGCCGCTGGCCGACTTCCTGCCCGGCAGCACGCGGCTGCGCGTGCTGGCCAGTCCGCAGGCGCCGCTCGATCGCGAGGCGCTGCTGGCCGAGCTCGGTGATTACGCCTACGGCTGCGTCGAGCAGACCACCAGCCGTCTGCTGCCGCTGATCGGTGACGACAGCCGGCGGGCGCAGGCCGAGCCGCTGCTGCGCCGCTTGCTGGCACAGCAGGGCAGCGATGGCGGCTTCGGCCGCTGGAGCGCCCTCGACGACATCCGGCCGTGGCTCAGCGCCTACGCCACCGAGGCGCTGGTGCGGGCGCATGAAGCCGGTCTGCCGGTGCCGGAGGCCGCACTCAAGCGCGCGCTCGACACGCTGCACGGGCAGCTCGAAGGTGCCGACCCGGACGCCACCATGCTTGCCGCCCGCGCCTATGCGGCCTGGGTGCTGGCCCGCGCCGACGTTGCCCGCCCCGGCGAGATCCGCTACCTGATCGACGCCTGGGGCGATCGTCTGCCGACGCGGCTGGCCAGCGCTCAGCTCGCCGCCGCCGCCGCCCGCTACGGGGATGCCGCGCGCGCCAAGCGCCTGTTCGCGCAGGCGCAGGCCAAGGCGCTGCCGCGCGCCAGCGGCCTCGATGACTACGGCAGCGAGCTGCGTGATGACGCCGCGGTGCTGACGCTGGCGCTGGAAGCGCACGCCGCCGGCGACGATGCCGCACTGCGCGCCGTCGATCTGGCCACCCGCGTCGAGCGTCAGCACTGGCTGTCGACGCAGGAGCAGTCCTGGCTGGCGACCTTGGCCGCCCGCCTGCCGGCCGGCAGCGGTACCCCGCAGCTGACCCTCGACGGCAAGCCGCTGGCTGCGCAGCAGGATCGCGTGGTCTTCAACGCCGATCTGGCGGCGCTGGCCCACGGCCAGACGCTGGCCAATGCCGGCAGCAGCACGAGCTGGCTGCGGCTGAGCGCCAGCGGCCTGCCGGCCGGCGAGCCGGCGCCGTATGCCGAGGGCATCGCGCTGGTGCGCCGCTACTTCGATCTCGACGGCAAGGCGCTCGATCCGGCGCATCTCAAGGCCGGGCAGACGCTGGTGGTGACGCTCGACGGTGAGGTGCGTACCGACGGTGCCGTGCAGCTGCTGGTCGCCGATCTGCTGCCGGCCGGCTTCGAGCTGGAGAACGCGGCGCTCGGCCCGAGCCGCAGTGCCGGCGAGCTGCCGTGGCTCAGCCAGCTGAGCGAGACCGAGCACGTCGAGCTGCGCGACGACCGCTACGTCGCCGCGCTCGATCTCGGCGAGCGCCGCAGTTTCTCGCTCGCCTATCTGGTGCGCGCGGTGACGCCGGGTGACTACCGCCTGCCGCCGCCGGTCGCCGAGGACATGGTGCGGCCGACGCTGCGTGCCCGCGGCGAAGCAGGGCGGGTGGTGATCGAGTAGCGCGATGGCCGATCCCGTCCGTACGCCCGCGCGCTGGCGGCGGTGCCTGCTCGCGGTCGGCGGCGGGCTTGGCCTGCTGCTGGCGGCGGCGCTGCTGGCCGATCGGCTGGCGCCGCTGCCGCTGGCGCGCCTCGACGCGCTGTCGCCGAGTCTGCTCGATGCTGATGGCCGCCTGCTGCACGTGGCGCTGGCCAGTGACGATCACTGGCGCCTGCAGCTGGCGCCGGAGCAGGTCGATGCGAACTTCGTGCGCGCGCTGATCGCTTTCGAGGACCGGCGTTTCTGGTCGCATCCGGGGGTCGATCCGCTGGCCCTGCTGCGGGCAGCCGGGCAGTGGCTGCGTTCCGGGCACGTGGTCTCCGGCGGCTCGACGCTGACCATGCAGGTGGTGCGCCTGCTCGAACCGCGTCCGCGCACGCTCGCCGCCAAGCTCATCGAATGCCTGCGTGCGCTGCAGCTCGAATGGCATTTCGACAAGCGCCAGATTCTGGCGATGTACCTGCGCCTGGCGCCCTACGGCGGCAATTTGGCCGGACTGCGCGCCGCGGCGCTCGCGTATCTCGGCCACGAGCCGGCGCAGCTGACGCCGGCCGAGGCGGCCCTGCTGGCGGTGCTGCCGCAGGCGCCGACGCGGCTGCGCCCGGACCGTCACGCCGAGCGCGCCCATGCCGCGCGCGACAAACTGCTGCGGCGTATCGCCGCCGAGGGCGTGATCGACGCCGCGCAGCTGCATGAGGCGCTGAGCGAGCCGCTGCCGACGCAGCGTCAACCGCTGCCGCGCCTGGCCGAGCATCTGGCCGCGCGCTTGCGCGATCCGGCGCAACCCGAGCACGCCAGCTTCGTGCAGCGCACCTTGCAGACATCGGTGCAGCGTCTCGCCGATGCCGCGCTTGCCGGCTTGAACACGCGCGCCAACATTGCCGTGCTGGTCGCCGACTACCACTCCGGCAGTGTCATCGTCTATCTCGGCGCCGCCGATACGCGTGATCCGCGCCGTGGCGGCGCGCAGGATCTGGCACAGGCCTGGCGCTCGCCGGGCTCGACGCTGAAGCCGGCGGTCTACGGCCTGGCCTTCGATGAGCTCGGCCTGCATCCGGACACCCGCCTCGACGACGTGCCGACGCGCTTCGGCGACTACCAGCCGGCGAACTTCCAGGACCGCTACCACGGCGAGGTGACGCTGCGCGAAGCCTTGCAGCGTTCGCTGAACGTGCCGGCGGTGGCGGTGCTCGATGCCCTCGGTGCACCGCTGGTCGCCGCCCGGTTGCGCCAGGCCGGCATCGCGCTGGCGCTGCCGGACGGCGCGCAGCCGGGCCTGCCGCTGGTCCTTGGTGGCGTCGGCACGCGCCTCGACGATCTGCTTGCGCTGTATGCCGGTATCGCCGGCGGCGGTGAGGTGCGGCCGCTGCGGCTGAGTCCCGGGCAGGCGCCGGGCACGGCGGTGCGTCTGCTCAGCGCGCGCGCCGCGCAGCGCCTCGGCGACATCCTCGAAGACGCGCCGCCGCCGCCGGAGGCGATTCCGGCGGCCGTCAGCCGCCAGCCGCGGCGCATTGCCTACAAGACCGGCACTTCCTACGGTTTTCGCGACGCCTGGGCGCTGGGCTTCGATGGCCGCTATGTGGTCGGCGTCTGGGCCGGCCGGCCGGACGGCTCGCCGAGTCCCGGTCGCTACGGCCGCAACACCGCTGCGCCGCTGTTGTGGCAGGTGTTCGATCTGCTGCCGCCGGCGCCACGGGTACGCAGTGGCGAGGCCGACGACGCCGCGCCGGAACGCTGGCGGCAGCTCGGACCGCTGCGCTCGATGGCCCGCGCCGCGCCGCTGGAGATCGGTTTCCCGCCACCCGGCGCGCGGTTGCTGGTGCCGCCGGGTACCTCGCTGCAGCTCGCTGCGCGTGGCGGTGTGCGCCCGCTGCGCTGGCTGGTCGATGGCGCGCCGCTGCCGGTGGGCTCGCTGCTGCGGCGCAGTGCGGCGTGGACGCCGCTCGGCGCCGGCAGTGCGCGCATCACGGTGATCGATGCGCAGGGGCAGAGCGCGAGCGCCGAGGTCTGGGTCGAGCCCTGAGTCCGTGGCGCGTTCAGTGGCGCCGATCATCGGAAAATTTCACGCTGCGCGCCGCCTTCGCCGCACGGCCGCCGCCCGCCCACCGGCGGAGGCCGTGCGATGCGCCTTGGTGGCTTGTTAATTAATTGAAATAAAGCGTGTTTTTGCGGGCTGCTTGGTGCTGCGCTGCGGCAATGCGGAGTTTCCTTCTTCCATCACATTGACACTGTGAAAGGTGCCTACTAAGCCTGAGCGCATGCGGTTGGGCAGCTGCCGGCGCGTCGTGCATTGATGCAGATCACGACGGGTGCTGTCCGTCGCCGAAAACAGAGGGCGCCACGCAGCGACCCCATCCGATCCGCGACGACGGATCACCACCTCAGGAGTAGTCGGGCATGACAGCCAACCGTCCCTGGCGGGGCGCGCGCGGCATGGCCGCGGTCGGCGTCCCTGCGCTGTGGAGTTCGGCGGCCTTCGCCAACTTCCAGCTGAACATGACGCCTGGCGTCACGTCCGTCAGCCATCGCATCTATGAGCTGCACATGCTGATCTTCTGGATCTGCGTGGCGATCGGCATCGTGGTGTTCGGTGTGATGTTCTGGTCGATCGTCCATCACCGCAAATCGCGCGGCGCGGTGGCGGCGCAGTTCCACGAGAGCACCAAGGTGGAGCTGGCCTGGACCGTGGTGCCGGTGCTGATCCTGGTCGGCATGGCGATCCCGGCAACCAAGACGCTGGTGGCGATGGAGGACACCGCCGATGCCGATCTGACCATCAAGGTCACCGGCTATCAGTGGAAGTGGCGCTACGACTACCTCGACGAGAAGGTCGGCGGCGAGACGCTGGGCTTTTATTCGAACCTCAAGACCACGCCGCAGCAGGTCTACGGCGATGCACCGAAGGACGAGCACTACCTGCTCGAAGTCGACCGCCCGCTGGTGCTTCCGGTCGGCAAGAAGGTGCGCATCGTCACCACGGCGGCCGATGTCATCCATTCCTGGTGGGTGCCGAGTCTGGGCTGGAAGCGCGACGCGATTCCCGGCTTCATCAACGAATCCTGGACGCGCATCGAGCAGCCCGGCACCTACCGCGGCCAGTGCGCCGAGCTGTGTGGCAAGGATCACGGCTTCATGCCGATCGTCATCGTCGCGATGAACGAGCCCGATTACGCCAAATGGCTGGCCGATACCAAAGCCGGCCTGCTCGCCGAGCGCGACTCGGCCACGCGCGAGTGGAGCAGGGACGAGCTGATGGCGAAAGGCGCGTCGGTGTTCCAGACCTGCGCCGCCTGCCATCAGGCCAACGGCCAGGGGCTGCCCGGCATGTTCCCGCCGCTGGTCGCCGGTCAGCCGTTCGCGGCGCCGGAGCCGCTGCTGGCGCCGCTGCGCGAACGCGGCTTTCTCGACGGCGCCGGCAATATCCACATCGGCAGCGTCACGCAGCACGCCGAGATCGTCATGAAGGGCATCCCCGGCACGCCGATGAGCGCCTACGCCGGCCAGCTCTCCGACGTCGAGATCGCCGCGGTGCTGACGTACATCCGCAATTCCTGGGGCAACACGCTGGGCGATGTGGTCCAGCCGGCGGCGATCAAGGCGCTGCGCTGAGAGGGGAACCGAGATGAGCACGACCGCCGACCAAATCGCCCCCGCGCACGACGAGCACCACGCGCCGCGTGGCCTGCTGCGCTGGCTGACGACGACCAATCACAAGGAGATCGGCACGCTGTACCTGGTGTTCTCGCTGACGATGTTCTTCGTCGGCGGCACCATGGCGCTGATCATCCGCGCCGAGCTGTTCCAGCCGGGCCTGCAGATCGTCGAGCCGTATTTCTTCAATCAGATGACGACGATGCATGCGCTGGTGATGATCTTCGGGGCGGTGATGCCGGCTTTCGTCGGCCTCGCCAACTGGCTGATCCCGATGATGATCGGCGCGCCGGACATGGCGCTGCCGCGCATGAACAACTGGTCGTTCTGGATCATGCCGTTCGCCTTCACGCTGCTGCTGTCGACGCTGTTCATGGACGGCGGCGGCCCGGCCGGCGGCTGGACGCTGTATCCGCCGCTGAGCCTGCAGACCGGTGCGGCCTTTCCGTTCGTGATCCTGGCGATCCACATGATGGGCGTGTCCTCGGTGATGGGCGCGATCAACGTCATCGCCACCATCCTCAATCTGCGCGCCCCGGGCATGACGTTGATGCGCATGCCGCTGTTCGTCTGGACTTGGCTGATCACCGCTTATCTGCTGATCGCGGTGATGCCGGTGCTGGCCGGTGCAGTGACCATGCTGCTCACCGACAAGTACTTCGGCACCAGTTTCTTCAACGCCGCCGGCGGCGGCGATCCGGTGATGTTCCAGCACATCTTCTGGTTCTTCGGGCATCCCGAGGTCTACATCATGATCCTGCCGGCCTTCGGCATCGTCTCGCAGATCATCCCGACCTTCGCCCGCAAGCCGCTGTTCGGTTACGCCTCGATGGTCTATGCGACGGCCTCGATTGCCTTTTTGAGCTTCATCGTCTGGGGGCATCACATGTTCACGGTGGGCATGCCGCTCGCCGGCGAGCTGTTCTTCATGTACGCGACGATGCTGATCGCGGTGCCGACCGGCGTGAAGGTGTTCAACTGGATGGCGACCATGTGGCGCGGCTCGATGACCTTCGAGACGCCGATGCTGTTCGCGGTAGCCTTCGTCGTGCTGTTCACGATCGGCGGTTTTTCCGGGCTGATGCTGGCGATCGCGCCGGCTGACTTCCAGTACCAGGACACCTATTTCGTCGTCGCTCACTTCCATTACGTGCTGGTACCGGGCGCGGTGTTCTCGATCATGGCCGCCACCTACTACTGGCTGCCGAAGTGGACCGGGCACATGTACGACGAAAAACTCGGCCGCCTGCATTTCTGGTGCTCGGCGATCGGCGTCAACGTGCTGTTCTTCCCGCAGCACTTCCTTGGCCTTGCCGGCATGCCGCGGCGCATTCCGGACTACGCGCTGCAGTTCGCCGGCTTCAACATGATTTCCTCGATCGGCGCCTTCCTGTTCGGCCTGTCGCAGCTGATTTTCCTGTGGGTGGTGATCAAGTGCATCCGCGGCGGCGAGCCGGCGCCGGCCAAGCCCTGGGAAGGCGCGCACGGGCTGGAGTGGACGCTGCCGTCACCGGCGCCGCTGCACACCTTCCAGACCCCGCCGCAGATCGATCCGAGCGAGGCGCATGGCTGAGATGGCGACGATGACGATGAGCGATGACGATCTGCGCGCGCGTCAGCGTCGCGGCGTGCGCCGCACGCTGCTGGTTCTGGTGCTGCTGGTGCTGGCGTTCTACCTCGGCTTCATCTGGCTGGCGGCACAGCGATGAACCCGCCCGCCCCGAGCCCGGCCGTCGGCATTCGCCGCACCCTGCGCAGCGCGCTGTTCATCGTCGTGGCGATGTTCGGCTTCGGCTTTGCGCTGGTGCCGCTGTATGACGTGCTGTGCCAGGTCACCGGGCTCAACGGCAAGACTTCGGGGGTGGTGGCGCAGGCCGAGCCGATGCGCGTCGACGAGGCACGCACGGTGACGGTGGAGTTCGTCGCCAGCGTCAACCTCGACGCACCCTGGGAGTTCCACCCGGACGTCACCAAGCTGCAGGTGCATCCGGGGCGCTTCTACACGACGCATTTCTACGCCCGCAACCGTTCCGCGCGGGCCGTGCTCGGCCAGGCGATCCCCAGCGTGTCGCCGGGGCCGGCGGCGACGCATTTCCACAAGATCGAGTGCTTCTGCTTTACGCAGCAGGGCTTTGCGGCGGGCGAGGGGCGGGAGATGCCGGTGACCTTCCGCATCGATCCGCAGCTGCCGGCCGACGTGCACACGGTCACGCTGTCCTACACCTTCTTCCGGCTGCCCGAGCAGGGCTGAGCCGCCCGCGGCGAGGGGTTTGCAATGAGCACGACGACACATCCGACATATTACGTGCCGCACAGCAGTCCCTGGCCGATCATCGGTGCCGTCGGTCTGTTCACGCTGATGCTCGGCGGCGCGACGCTGCTCAACGGCGGTCACGCCACGCTGCTGTACATCGGCCTGGCGATCCTGATCACGATGATGTTCGGCTGGTTCGGCAACGTCATCCACGAGAGCCGCTCCGGTCTCTACAGCGAGCAGATGGACCGTTCATTTCGCTGGGGCATGGGCTGGTTCATTTTTTCCGAAGTGATGTTTTTCGCCGCCTTCTTCGGCGCGCTGCTCTATGCGCGTGAATTCGCGCTGCCCTGGCTCGACGGTACCTCCAGCAGCAAGCCGATGGTGCACGATCTGCTGTGGCCGCACTTCGAGGACAGCTGGCCGACCAACGGCCCCGGTCGGGTCGGCGGGCACTTCGAGCCGATGAGCGCCTGGGGGCTGCCGGCACTGAACACGCTGATCCTGCTGTCGAGCGGGGCGACGGTGACCTGGGCGCACTGGGGGCTGCTGAAGGACAACCGCCGTCAGCTCTGCCTCGGTCTGGCGGCGACCGTGCTGCTCGGTTTTACCTTCGTCGTGCTGCAGGCCGTCGAGTACAGCCATGCGATGCACGAGATGAACCTGACGCTCGGCAGCGGCATTTACGGTTCGACCTTCTACATGCTGACCGGCTTTCACGGAGCGCACGTCACCATCGGCGCGATCATCCTGCTGGTGATGCTGCTGCGCTCGCTGGCCGGGCATTTCACGCCGCACAACCATTTCGGCTTCGAGGCGGCGGCCTGGTACTGGCACTTCGTCGACGTGGTCTGGCTCGGCCTGTTCGTCTTCGTCTACTGGCTCTAGAGCCCGTGCGGGTGGATCAGTCCGGCAGCCGCAGCGAGCAGCAACATGACGAACAGGCTCAGTGACAGCCCGATGCGCAGCGTCAGTGCACGTGCCAGCCGCTCGCGCGGCACGTCGCGGCGCAACAGGCTGACCAGCCCGGAGCCGAGCGCGCCGATGATGGCGAACAGCATCAGTACGACGACGATCTTGACGAGCATGGCGACGACTCCGGCAGGGCGTCGGTCGAGTATAGGCGGGCTCGCCGCATGAGCGCCGCGAAGTCCGCCTGGCGCTGGTTGGCGGCAGCGCTGCTGCTGTCGGCATGCTTCGGTGCTCTTGGGGTGTGGCAGCTGCAGCGGGCGGCCGAGAAGACCGCGCGCCAGGCCGAGTGGGCCGCGCGGCCGTCTCTGCCGGTGCTGGCGCTGGGCAGTACCGATGTCGCCGATGCGCAGCTGCGGTTTCGCCGGGCGCAGGGGCGCGGCCGCTATCTGGCGGGGCACGAATTCCTGCTGCTGAACCGGCCGCATGCCGGGCGCAACGGCTTCGAGGTCTACACGCCGTTTGAAATGACCGGAGGAGCGGCGCTGCTGCTGGTCGATCGCGGCTGGATCGAGTCGGCGCGCGTGTCGCAGTTGCCGGCAGTGCCGCCGCCGCCGGCCGAGTCGCTGCTGATCAGCGGCCTGCTGGCGGAACCGGCCAATCCGGGCTTGCGCCTCGGCACCATCGAGGCGGCGGGGGTCTGGCCGCGTGCGGTGACCTGGCTCGATACCGACGCCGCAGCGCGGGCGCTCGGGCGGCCGGTGCTCGGTGCGGTCCTGCTGCTCGATGCGGCGCAGCCGGGCGGTTTCCTGCGCGAGTGGCAGGTCGAGATCGATGGTTTCGGGCCGCAGCGACATCAGGCCTATGCCTTTCAGTGGTTTGCACTGGCGCTGACCGTGCTCGTCACCTGGTACGCATTGAATCGTCGCCGAGCATCGGCTTCAGGAGAGGGAGAGTCCGTATGTACTTGAACGTAGTGTTGCCGGTGTCCACCTCGCGCCTGCGGGTGCGGGCCATGTTACTGGGGCTGATCGCGCTGTTCCTCACCCCCCTGGTTGCGGCGGTTCTGCTGGTCGGCCACTGGCGCCCGCAGGCGCATGCCGAACATGGCGAGCTGCTCGATCCCGCGCGTCCGCTGCCGGTACTCGCGCTGCATGAACTGGACGGCTCGTCGCTGAGCGAACAGCCGTGGCAGCATCGCTGGACGCTGGTCTACGTCGCTGGCGACGCGCAGTGCGCGAAGACCTGCCAGGCAGCGTTGTACCGGCTGCGCCAGGTGCAGATTGCCACCGGCCGCGACAGCGATCGCGTGCAGCGTCTGGCGCTGTGGCCGCAGACGCCGACTGGGCTCACGGCGGACTGGCTCGCCCGCGAGCACGGCGGTCTGCGCTCGGTGCTGCTGTCACGCGACCAGGTCAGACCGTTGACCGATGCCTGGAGTGTGAGCGGGGTGCCCGGGGGCTGGATCTATCTGGTCGATCCGCTTGGCAATCTGCTGCTGCGCTATCCCGCCGAGGGCGATGCCAGCGGCATGCTCAGTGACCTCACGCGCTTGCTGAAACTGTCGAAAATCGGGTGAGCCATGCCACGTGACGCCTTCGCCCGGCTGACCCTGCTCGCCTGCGTGCTCGCGCTGTGCGTCGTCGTGCTCGGGGCCTGGGTGCGCCTGTCGCATGCCGGACTCGGCTGTCCGGACTGGCCGGGTTGTTATGGTCACAGCGTGGTGCCCGAAGAGACCCATCTGATCGCTGCGGCCAACGCTGCCTGGCCGCAGCGCCCCGTCGAACCGGCGAAGGCGTGGAAGGAAATGATCCACCGCTACGCTGCGGGCACGCTCGGGCTGCTGGTGCTGGCCATCGCCGGTCTGGCGTGGCGCCGGCGCCGGCTGGTCGGGCAGGCGCTGGCTTTGCCCCTGGTGCTGTTGGCGCTGGTGGTGTTCCAGGCGCTGCTCGGCATGTGGACGGTGACGCTGCTGCTCAAGCCGCTGATCGTCCTGGCGCATTTACTCGGTGGTCTGACGACGCTGGCGATTCTGTGGTGGCTGACGCTGCGCCAGAGCGAGTGGCGTATCGCCGATGCGGCGGAGGCGGGGCGGCGACTACGTGGCTGGGTGCTGCTGGCGCTGTGCGTGCTGTGCCTGCAGGTCGCGCTCGGCGGCTGGACCAGTACCAATTACGCGGCACTGGCCTGCCCGGATCTGCCGACCTGCCAGGGGCAGTGGTGGCCGCCGACCGATTTCCGCGACGCCTTCACGCCGTGGCGCGGGCTCGGTATCGATTATGAGGGCGGCGTACTCGGCAATGCGGCGCGTGTCAGCGTGCATCTGGCGCATCGGCTCGGTGCGCTGCTGGTGCTGCTGGTGCTCGGCGGACTGAGCTGGCAGCTGCGGCGCGCCCGCAGCGGCGGCTTGCGGATCGCCGGCGGGATATTGCTCGGCGGACTGTTGCTGCAGCTGTCGCTCGGCATCGCCAACGTGCTGCTGGTACTGCCGCTGCCGGTGGCCGTGGCGCACAACGCCGGTGCTGCCGTGCTGCTGCTGCTGCTCGTCACACTCAATCACCTGCTGCGTCCCCGGGAGGTGGCGGCATGAACACGCGCTCGATACCGCTGACCGCGGCCGCCAGCTGGCGGGACTACTACGCGCTGACCAAGCCCAAGGTGGTGGCGCTGATCACCTTCACGGCCATGGTCGGCATGTTTCTGGCGACGCCGGAAATGGTGCCCTGGCATGTGCTGCTCGGCGGCTCGGCGGGCATCGCGCTGATGGCGGCCAGCGCGGCGGCGATCAATCATCTGGTGGATCGGCGCATCGATGCGCTGATGGCGCGCACACAGGCTCGGCCGCTGCCAACCGGTCACCTCGATCCGCGCCAGGCTGCGTTATTCGCCACACTGCTCGGCATGACGGGCGCCGGCCTGCTGCTGCTGTGCACGAACCCGTTGACGACCGTACTGACCTTTTTCTCGCTGATCGGCTATGCGGTGATCTATACGATGTTTCTCAAGCGGGCGACGCCGCAGAACATCGTCATCGGCGGCGCGGCCGGGGCAGCGCCGCCGCTGCTCGGCTGGGTCGCCGTCAGCGGCCAGATCGAACCGGGAGCGCTGCTGTTGTTCCTGATCGTGTTCGTGTGGACACCGCCGCATTTCTGGGCTCTGGCGATTCACCGGCGTGACGATTACGCCCGGGCCGGAGTGCCGATGCTGCCGGTGACGCACGGTATTGCCTTCACGCGCCTGCAGGTACTGCTCTATACCGTCGTGCTGTTTCTGGTCAGCCTGCTGCCGTACCTGACCGCGGTGTCCGGTCCGCTGTATCTGCTCGGCGCGCTGGGGCTCGGGCTGCGCTTTCTGCTGCTGGCGTGGCGTCTGTATCACCGGCGCGATGATCGTCTGGCACTGCCGGTATTCGTCTACTCGATCGTGTATCTGTTCGGCCTGTTCGCCGTGCTGATGATCGATCACTATCTGTTCACGCTACTCAAGCAGCTGCAGCGTTTGCTGATCTGAGTGCTGCGGGATACCAAACTCGGATTGAGGGATTTGACCCATCTCAAGTAACATCTCCGGTCGCAATTCCTTATCCCGCACCGGGGAGCCGTGCCCGCTCGAAGGCCTGGCTCCCCGGCGTCTTGTCAAGCCTGCAGTCTGGGAGACGCGATATGGCCCACAGCTCAGCGGCGCCGATAGATCAGCAGTACAACTACGAGATCGTCCGCAAATTTACGATCATGGCCTTGGTGTGGGGCGTGCTGGGCATGACCGCGGGCCTCTACATCGCCAGTGAACTGGCCTGGCCCTTCCTGAATTTCGACATTCCGGAAATTACCTTCGGACGCCTGCGTCCGGTGCACACCACGCTGGTGATCTTCGGTTTTGGTGGCTGTGCGCTGTTCGCCACCTCTTACTACGTGGTGCAGCGTACCTGCCAGGCACGGCTGCCGAGCAACTTCCTCGCGAACTTCACGTTCTGGGGATGGAACCTCGGCCTGTTGCTGGGCATCGTCAGCTACATGGCCGGCATGACGCAGTCGCGTGAATATGCCGAGTTTGAATGGCCGATCGACCTCGTCATCACCGTGGTCTGGGTCGTCTACTTCTACAACTTCGTGTCAGTGATCGCGCGCCGTTCGCAGCCGCACATCTATGTCGCCAACTGGTTCTATCTGGCCTTCATCCTGGCGACGGCAATCCTGCACATCTTCAACAACCTTGCTGTTCCGGTTTCGCTGACCAAGTCCTACTCGCTGTTCTCCGGCGTGCAGGATGCGATGACGCAGTGGTGGTACGGGCATAACGCGGTGGGCTTCTTCCTGACTGCGGCCTTCCTCGGCATGATGTATTACTTCGTGCCCAAGCAGGCTGGACGCCCGGTTTATTCCTACCGCCTGTCGATCATCCACTTCTGGGCGCTGATCTTCCTGTACATGTGGGTCGGTGCTCACCACCTGCACTGGACTGCGCTGCCTGACTGGGTTTCCTCGCTGGCCGCCACCTTCTCGGTGCTGCTGCTGCTGCCGTCGTGGGGCGGCATGATCAACGGCATCATGACTCTGTCGGGCGCCTGGGACAAACTGCGTTCCGACCCGATCATGCTGTTCCTGATCACCTCGCTGTCGTTCTACGGCATGTCTACCTTCGAAGGTCCGCTGATGTCGCTGAAGAGCGTCAACGCGCTCTCGCACTACACCGACTGGACCGTTGGCCATGTGCACTCGGGTGCGCTCGGCTGGGTGGCGATGGTCACCTTCGGCTCGTTCTATCACCTGATCCCGCGTCTGTTTAACACCAAGATGTGGAGCAACCAGCTGGTTTACGTGCACTTCTGGCTGGCGACGATCGGTATCGTGCTCTACATCACCGCGCTGTGGGTGGCCGGTATCGGCCAGGGCCTGATGCTGCGTGGCTTCGATGACTACGGCAACCTCGCCTACAGCTTCATCGAATCGGTCGAGTTCCTGCACAAGCCGTATGCCTGGCGTGCCGTCGGTGGTGCCTTCTTCCTGTCGGGCATCCTCATCATGAGCTTCAACGTCGTCATGACGGTCCTTGCGGCGCGTCGCGAGCAGTCTGCGCTCGACGCCAAGCTCGAAGCCAAGCTGGCCCGTACCTGATCCTGTCCCGGAGCTTATTTCATGAGACATGAGAATATTGAGGTCAACTCCGGCCTGATGATCGCGCTGATAATGGTGGTTATCAGCATCGGCGGCCTCGTCGAGATCGTGCCGTTGTTCTACATCAACGAGACCGTGGAAAAGGTCGATGGTGTGCGTCCATACACACCGCTCGAACTGCGTGGTCGCGATATCTACCAGCGCGAAGGCTGCTATCTGTGCCATTCACAGATGGTGCGTCCGTTCCGTGACGAGTGGCTGCGTTACGGTCACTACTCGCTGGCCGCCGAGAGCAAGTACGACCATCCCTTCCAGTGGGGTTCCAAGCGCACCGGGCCGGATCTGGCGCGCGTCGGTGGCAAGTACTCGAATCAGTGGCATGTCCAGCATCTGCTCAAGCCGACCTCGGTCGTGCCGGAGTCGATCATGCCGAACTACCCGTGGCTGCTGAACAACGACCTCGACTACTCCGATATCGCCGATCGCATGACTGCACTGCGGCGTACCGGCGTGCCGTACTCGCTGACCCAGGCCGAGTACGACGCCAACGTCAAGACCTTCGGCAAGACGGTGGCCGATCAGCTCGACATCAGTCAGGCACAGGACAATCTGCTGAAGCAGGCGCGCACGTTCAACTACGACGGGCTGCCGAACCGAGTCACCGAGATGGAAGCCCTGGTGGCTTATCTGCAGGTGCTCGGCACGATGGTCGATTTCAGCAAGTACGACGAAGGCTACTTCGCCGAATTCCGCTGAGGCACATGGTGTAGGCACTGCGGGCCGGCTCTGCCGGCCCTTACGGAATGGCGGAACATGTTCGACTGGCTGTCTTGGTTTACCCGGCTCGACAACAGCAAGATTTTTTCGCTTGTGCTGTTTTTCGGCGCGTTTTGCGGGATCGTGATCTGGTTGTTCAGCAACCGGCGTCGCGGTGAGCGCCTTGAGTCCTATAAGAACATCCCTTTCCTCGACGATGACCAGCCGGGCGGCTCCGCCGCTTCCTCCCGCAAGGTGAAGGATAATGAGCGAAACGACGACTAATCAGCAGAAGCCGACCGCGGTCCAGACGACCGGCCATGCCTGGGACGGTGACCTCCAGGAGTTCAATAATCCTCTGCCGCGCTGGTGGCTGTGGTCCTTCTATGCCACGGTGGTGTTCGCGGTCATCTACTGGTTTCTCTATCCGACCTGGCCTGTCGGCAGTAGCTGGACCAAGGGCGTTCTGAGTGCGACCTTCACCGAGGGGGGCAAGCAGGAAACGATGCGCTGGAACACGCGCAGCGCCCTGCTCGAAGATCTGCAGACGGGTGCCGATGCCACGCGTCAGCGTGAGTACTTCGAAAAGATCGCCGCTGCAGACTTTGCGACGATCCAGAAGGATCCGCAGATGCTGGCCTTCGTCAACCAGGCCGGTAAGCGTATCTTCGAGACCAACTGCTCGGCCTGTCATGGTCGTGGTGGTCAGGGTGTCGTTGGCCTGTTCCCGAACCTGGTCGATGATGACTGGCTGTGGGGCGGTACCTTCAAGGACATCCAGTACACGATCACGCATGGCCGCAATGGCTACATGCCGTCGTTCAAGGGGACGCTGAACACCGCCCAGCTGGACGATGTCGCCAGCTACGTGTTGAGTCTGTCCGGTGAGGTGCAGGCCGACGAGGCAAGTGCCCGCGGCAAGCAGATCTTCGAAGGGCCGGTCGGCGGCTGCTACATGTGCCATGGCGATGCCGCCAAGGGCATCAAGTCCATGGGCTCGGCGAATCTGACCGACAAGATCTGGACGCTGGCTAACGTCCCGGCGGCCACGACCCCGGAGGCCAAGATCGAGGCTGTCAAAGCCGTGGTGTCGAACGGCGTGATCAACGTTCGCACCATGCCGGCGTGGGATGGACGCATGAGCGCCGATGAAATCAAGCTGATGGCGGTTTACATCCACCAGCTGGGTGGCGGTCAGTAAAGCGCGCTGCGATCCGTCAGTGCGCGCTGGCGGATCGTGTTTAAGCTCAACAGCCTTGTCTTTCCCCTTCCAGCGACGACCGCAGCCGGGCTGCGGTCGTCGTGTTATTGAGAACGAATACTCAGGAAAGTAGGCATGACCGAGGCAGAATCGCATCTCTACGCAAAACGTATCCCGATACATCCACGCTCGGTAAAGGGGCGTTTTCGTAACCTCCGCTATGCCGTGCTGGCACTTGCCTATGGCGTGTACTTTTTGCTGCCGTGGGTGCGCTGGTCGCGTCCGACCGGCGTCAACCAGGCGGTGCTGTTCGATATCCCGGGGCGCCGCTTCTATCTCTTCGACCTGGTGGTGCAGGCGCAGGATATCTTCTGGCTTGCCGGCCTGTTGGTGATCGCAGCCTTGCTGCTGTTCTTCGTCACCGGGCTCGCCGGACGCGTGTGGTGCGGCTATTTCTGCTTCCAGACACTGTGGACCGATGTGTTCATTCTCATCGAGCAGTGGGTCCAGGGCGAGCGTCCGGCCCGGATCCGTCTGGCGAAGCAGTCGTGGGACGCTGAAAAGCGCCGCAAGATGCTCGCCACCTGGGGGCTGTGGCTGCTGACGGCATTTCTGACCGGTCTGACCTTTACGCTGTACTGGGCCGATGCCCCGAGTCTCGTATGGAACATGCTCACGGGCGGTGCACCGTTTGCTGCCTATGCGACGACAGGCTTTCTGACTCTGACGACCTTCGTGATGGCTGGATTGGCGCGCGAGCAGGTCTGCACCTACATGTGTCCGTACGCGCGTTTCCAGGGCGCGATGTTCGATCGTGACACCCTGATCATTTCCTACGACGCTGCGCGTGGCGAAGGTGATGCCGGACGCGCGAAGATCGGTAAGGGTGCGAAGACTCTTGAGGAGCGCCAGGAGAAGAAGCTCGGTGACTGTGTCGACTGCGGTTACTGCGTGCAGGTGTGTCCGGTCGGTATCGATATCCGGCGCGGGCTGCAGTATCAGTGCATTTCATGTGCGCTGTGCATCGATGCCTGTGACAGCATCATGGACAATCTGGGGTGGCGCCGCGGGCTCATTCGCTACACCTCCGACAATGCTCTCGCCGGCAAGTCCACGCGCCTGCTTAAACCAAAGACTCTTGGTTATGGCGTGATCCTGACGGCCGCGGTCAGCTTGCTGGCCTGGAGCGTCGGAACGCGCTCGCTGCTGGATGCCAGTGCAGAGCTGGTGCGCCAGCCGCTGTTCGTTCAGTTGTCTGACGGGCGCATTCAGAACTCCTATGAGATCAAGCTCAACAGCAAGGTGGCGCAGCCGGGCAAGGTGCGCATCGAGATCGCCGGCCTGCCGGGCGCGGAACTTGATGTCGATGGGCACAATCTGATTCCGCTGGCTGCCGAACAACGCTTGCGGGTTCGGGCCAAGATCAAGCTGCAGCCGGATGGCAATCTGGCCCGCCGCGAGTTCGAGTTCGTCTTCACGCCAGTTGAAGGCTTTGGTACGGACGTGATTCGCCGACCCGCTGCCTTCTATCTGAAGGAGTGAGGCTGCTCGTCCGCCTCGTCTAAACAGCGCGTCCGTGTGGTTACGCCACGGACGCAGGAAGTCGCCATGACCGATTTGCTTGTTTCGCTTGCCATCGGCATCGTTCTGATCGCTGGCGCGAATGTTCTGCTGGAGCGCGTGACGCGGCTGGGTGCCCGCGGCTCAGCAATCATCGTTGCGCTCGCTACCCTTGCCATCTACGTGCCCATGGCCATCCTTCATTGGCCGGGCGGCGATCTGTTCGCGATACACATCGCGCTCTATCTGGTCGTATCGGTGGCCTTTGGTCTGATCGGTAGTCCGCTGCAGCCGGTTGGCGCGGCGGGACAGGTATCCACGGGGCGTTCTCGCGGCAGCTGGGGGCCGTGGGTCATCGTCGCGTTTTTTGCGGCCCTCGCGGCGACCGATGCTGTATTCGTCACCGTGGCGGATCGCGGCATATCGACGATGGTGGCTCACTATCTGCTGCCGCCGCCGGCTGACGACCGTGTGACCGAGGTCAACTCGGCGTTTCCCGGCGTTACGTCACATGACTTCCAGAAGAAGGAAGCGCTCTACAACCAGTACCTCGAACAGGTGAAGCTCCAGCGCGAGCGTGGCTGGCAGGTCAAGAAGGGCTGGTTGGGTGAGGCAGTTGCCGGTCAGCCGGCGCGTTTGCAGGTCACGGTCAATACGCGTGATGGCCAGCCGTTGCGCGGCGCCACGGTGCATGGCCGTTTCCTGCGCCCGGCGGACAGCCGCCTGGACCATGCATTCGACATGCAGGAGGTCGATAGCGGTGTCTACCGTGCGGTGCTGACGATGCCTGCCCCGGGCAGCTGGAGTCTCGTGCTGGAGATCCGCAAGGGGGACGATCTGCACGAGGTGCGGGCGAACACCAGCGTACGCGCGGCGGACTGAACGCGTGGGCGGGGTGTTGGACGTGTCGGAGCAGGATTCGACAGAAGCTGCCTCGGTAGACGAAGAGGCGTGTTTTCACTGTGGTTTGCCTATCCCCGCAGGTGTCCGTTTGCGCGTCACCGTGGACGGGGCTTCGCATCCTCTGTGCTGCCACGGTTGTCAGGCCGTTGCCCAGGCCATCGTTGACGCAGGCCTGACGGATTACTACCGGCACCGGACCAGTGTGCCGAAGCGGGCGGAGGACTTGATCCCTGCCCAGCTGCGCGGGCTCGACCTCTATGATCGTGCCGATTTGCAGCGCAGCTTCGTGCGCACTGCTGGCGAGGGTGATGTCCGTGAGGCGTCGTTGATCCTCGAAGGCATCGTCTGCGCCGCGTGCGTGTGGTTGAACGAGCGTCACGTCAGCGGTTTGCCGGGCGTCATCGAATTCCGCGTCAATTACTCGACTCACCGTGCACAACTGCGCTGGGATGACAGCCGCATTCATCTCAGCGAGATCCTGCGCTCGATTGCGGCTATCGGCTATGTCGCGCACCCATTCGATCCGGGGCGACAGGAAGCGCTGCAGAAGCAGGAGCGCGCCCGTGCTCTGAGGCGACTGGCGGTTGCCGGCCTTGGCGCGATGCAGGTGATGATGCTTGCCGTGGCGATGTACGCCGGTGACTGGTACGGCATGGATCTGCAATGGCGGACTTATTTCCGCTGGATCAGTCTGCTGATCGCCGTGCCGACCGTGATCTACTCGGGCGGCGCATTCATGGCGGGTGCCTGGCGGGACCTGAAGCTCGGGCGGTTGGGCATGGATGTGCCGATCACCTTGGCAATTGTTCTCGCGACACTGGCAAGTATCTGGTTCACGCTCATGGGCGGCGGAGAGGTGTATTACGACTCCGTCACGATGTTCGTGTTCTTCCTGCTCTCCGGACGCTTCCTTGAGATGGCGGCACGGCACCGCTGCGCGCAGGTGTCGGAGGAGCTCTCGCGCATTCTGCCGGCGACGGCTTCACGTATCGATGCCGATGGCAACGAGGAGGTCGTCGCTGTCGCAGAGCTGGCAACGGGAGATCATGTCCGTGTGCGGCCAGGGGAAACGGTGCCGGCCGATGCCACGATATTGGATGGCTGCAGTAGCGTTGATGAGTCTCTGCTGACCGGCGAGAGTCTGCCTTCGCCGCGGGGCAGCGGAGATCAGGTGATCGGTGGCTCGGTCAACATCGAAAGTCCTCTGCTGATACGTGTCGATACCGTAGGGACGGAGACCGTTCTGTCTTCGATCGTGCGGCTGCTTGATCGGGCGCAGGGAGAGAAGCCGCGCATTGCTGCACTGGCGGACCGCTTGGCTGCCTGGTTTGTCGCCACGCAGCTGCTGATCTGCGTCGCAGTCGGGGCCTGGTGGTGGTGGCACGACCCGGCACATACCCTGCCAGTGGTTCTGTCGGTGCTGGTCGTCACCTGTCCTTGCGCGCTTGGCTTGGCGACTCCAGCCGCGGTGACGGCCGCGACGGGGGCGCTTACACGCATCGGCTTGCTGACGACGCGCGGACATGCTCTGGAAACCTTGGCGCGGGCAACACATGTGGTGTTCGATAAAACAGGAACCTTGACGTTCGGGCGTCTGCAGCTGGTGCGGACTGTGCCACTGGGGCAGCGCTCCGGCGAGGACTGTCTGAAAATTGCAGCCGCGCTGGAGTGCGGGTCCGAGCACCCGGTGGGGCAGGCACTGGTCGATGCCGCCGGGACTGCCCTCGTGGCTGCGGAGGTCAGCAATACGCCGGGGCTCGGTATCGAGGGCTCTCTCGACGGTGTGAAGTATCGCGTCGGAAGAGCGCCTGCGGGGGTTGAGCCCCCTGCGAGCGCTGAAGGTGCGTTGACCTGGGTAGCGTTGTCCTCGGGCCCCGAGGTGCTCGCGTGGTTCGGTCTGGCGGATCGCTTGCGTCCGGATGCACGAGCTACGGTCGATGCGCTGCACGCCGCCGGCCTTCAGGTCTATCTGTTGTCCGGAGACCGTCCGCAGGCGGCGGCGCTGATCGCTGCTGACGCTGGCATCGAGCATACGGAAGGCGGTTTGATGCCGGCGGATAAGCTGGTTCGGCTGCAGGGGTTGCAGGCTGGCGGGGCGGTCGTGGCGATGGTCGGGGACGGGATCAACGATGCTCCGGTGCTGGCCGCGGCCAATGTCTCGATTGCGATGGGGTCGGGAACGCAGCTTGCTCATGCGAGCGCCGACATGATCCTGATCTCGTCGTCGCTGGAGCACATCGCAACAGGCGTCGGTACAGCACGCAAAACCTTGCGTATCATTCGCCAGAATCTGTTGTGGGCGTTGATGTACAACGCGATTGCATTGCCGGCGGCCGCGGCCGGCTGGATCACGCCGTGGATGTCCGCGATCGGCATGTCGGCGAGTTCTCTGCTGGTCGTTGCCAATGCGCTGCGTTTGCGCGCCGGTCGCTAGGAGACGGCGAAGGGGGTGTCGTTGTGGAAATCCTTTATCTGCTCATCCCGATCGCGCTTGTCATCATGGCGGTGGCTATCTGGGCCTTTGTCTGGTCAGTGAAGTCTGGACAGTTTGATGATCTCGAAGGGCCCGCCCATCGCATCCTGATGGACGACGACGATCCGCGCATTCCTCGGCCGGCAGGCAAGCGGGATAATGCGTCCTGAAGCGGTGCCGTGCCGGATGACAGAGTCTGGTCACTTTCAATGTTGTTTTTTGTGGAGGAGCTGTTTCTATGTTCACTTTCGAGAATTTCCCGCTCGTCATCGTTATCGCGCTCATCCTGATGGCGTGGTTTAGTTTCTTCTCCGTGATTCTCTAGATTGCTTCGCCAGAAACGACCGGCGGCCTTTTGTGTGGAGGCCGCCGGAAGCCAGCTGTTTGTCGGGGTGGCGAGTGATGCCTAGGCGCGAGACTGAGCTGCTGCAGCTGCTGGCCGATGGCAACTTCCACTCTGGCGTGGAGCTGGCTGCGTCCGTGGGGATCAGCCGAGCGGGCGTGTGGAAGCTCGTGCGCGCGCTTCAGGCGCGTGATGTGGATGTGCAGGCCGTGCGGGGGCGGGGATATCGCCTGGTAAATGGCCTCGAATTACTGGACGTGCAAAGCATCGCGCACTGGCTGCCGGCTGATCCGCAGCCAGAGGTGCCTGCTGAGCGCGTGAGCGTGCTGGATGAGGTTGATTCGACCAACCTGTGGCTTGCGCGAGCGGCGCGAGAGGGCGCTGTCAGCGGGACGGCCTGTCTGGCCGAGCGTCAGACCCACGGGCGTGGCCGGCTCGGGCGGCAATGGGTGTCGCCGTATGCAAGCAACCTGTATCTATCCGTGCTTTGGCACTTCGAGCTGCCGCCGGCGCGTTTGGCCGGGCTGAGTCTGGTCATCGGCGTCGCTCTGGTGCGAGCGCTGCGCGGACTGGGGATCGAGGGCGTTGGACTGAAGTGGCCCAATGACTTGGTATGCCAAGGGCGTAAGCTCGCAGGCATTCTCATCGAGATCGGGGCGGAAGAGGGCGGGCCGGTGCGTGTGGTCATCGGTGTTGGTGTCAATGTCATGATGCCCCCAGCCGTTGCCTGCGAAATCGGACAGCCTTGGGTGGACTTGCGCTCATTGGCGCCGGATGCCGTGATCTCGCGCAATCGGCTGGCCGCAGTGGTGCTGGCCGAGATCTGGGCGGCATGTGCGCAGTTTGCGCAGACGGGGTTTGGTGCGTTCCGCGATGAATGGCTGGCGTACGACCTGACGCGTGATCAGCCGGTGCGTTTGGTCTGGCAGACGCAGGCGATCGAAGGTGTCGCCCGCGGAGTGAATGATGTGGGCGAACTGCTGCTGGATACCGAAGCCGGAGTGCGCAGTTTCGGGATAGGTGAGGTTTCACTGCGGATTCGTCTGTGAAGCTGCTGATCGATATCGGCAATACGCGTATCAAGTGGCAATGGCGAGACGCGAGCGTGTCGTCATCGCTGGAGGCGCTCGTGCATCGCGGGCAGCCTCAGTTTGTGTCTTTGCTTGAGGTGGCGTGGCGCTCGGCGAATGCAGTGCCGGACCAGGTGTTGGTGGCTAATGTCGCTAGCACGGGGGTGGCTGATGAACTGGCTAGGCTGGTGCGTGCGTTATGGGGGCTCGATGTCCGAGTTGCGCATGCCGAGCACCGTCGGGGCGGCGTGAGTAACGCCTACACAGAGCCCGAACGCATGGGGGTGGACCGCTGGCTGGCCATGCTCGGGGCGTATCGGCGATACGCTGGTCAGCCACTGTGCATTGTCGATGCCGGTACGGCGATTACGGTGGATGTGCTGACTGCGCAGGGGCAGCATCTCGGTGGGCTCATTCTTCCGGGGCGGCGCCTGATGTGCGAATCACTGTTTGGCAATACCCAGCGGATTCCGGCGGAAATGTTGGCTGCCGAGCAAGCGCTGGGGAGGGATACGGCACATTGTGTGGCGGCAGGCGTCGAGCTGGCCGCAATAGGCGCGGTCGAAAAAACGCTGGAGCAGGCGGCGCTTGCGTGTGGCTCGCAGCCTCTGTGCTGTATCACCGGCGGAGATGGCGAGGCTTTGGCGTCAGGACTGGTCAAGCCGTCGGTAGTTGTGCCTGACTTGGTGTTCGAGGGGCTCGACCTGTGGTCGGCGCCGCAGTCGGTTTGCCCCTGACGGGGGCTTCGAGTAGACTCCCCGCCCGCGCGGCGGTGCGAGCTGGCGTAGCTCAGTCGGTAGAGCAACTGCCTTGTAAGCAGAAGGTCGGGGGTTCGATTCCCTCCGCCAGCACCAGTGTTCAGCGCAACTTTTTTATCGAAGTTTGCTTGACGATTGACGCTGCCGGTCATTAAGATGCGCGTCCTGTTTCGGAGGGGTTCCCGAGCGGTCAAAGGGAGCAGACTGTAAATCTGCCGGCTCAGCCTTCGAAGGTTCGAATCCTTCCCCCTCCACCAAGATTGTATCAAGTCGCTGCGACGCTATAGGTTGTAGCGACTTGGCGAGAGAAGTTTGGTTAGGCGGGTGTAGTTCAATGGTAGAACCTCAGCCTTCCAAGCTGATGGTGTGGGTTCGATTCCCATCACCCGCTCCAGTATGCGCCCATGTAGCTCAGTCGGTAGAGCACATCCTTGGTAAGGATGAGGTCACCAGTTCGATTCTGGTCATGGGCTCCAGTCTCTGACGATAAAGTCCCTCAGTCCCTGCAATTCTCCGGGGTGTACTTCGATGGCCAAGGAAAAATTCACTCGTACGAAGCCGCACGTGAATGTGGGCACGATCGGTCACGTTGACCACGGCAAGACCACGTTGACGGCGGCGCTGACGAAGATTGGCGCGGAGCGCTTCGGCGGCGAGTTCAAGGCCTACGACCAGATCGACGCGGCGCCGGAAGAAAAGGCGCGTGGCATCACGATCTCCACGGCGCACGTGGAGTACGAATCGCCGGTGCGTCACTATGCGCACGTTGACTGCCCCGGACATGCGGACTACGTCAAGAACATGATCACGGGCGCCGCGCAGATGGATGGCGCGATCCTGGTGGTCTCGGCGGCCGATGGTCCGATGCCGCAGACCCGCGAGCACATCCTGCTGGCGCGTCAGGTCGGTGTGCCCTACATCGTCGTGTACATGAACAAGGCCGACATGGTCGACGATCCGGAGCTGCTCGAACTCGTCGAGATGGAAGTGCGCGACCTGCTGTCGTCGTATGACTTCCCGGGCGACGACACCCCGATCGTGGTTGGTTCGGCGCTCAAGGCGCTCGAAGGCGACCAGAGCGACATCGGTGTGCCGTCGATCCTGAAGCTCGTTGACGCGCTCGACAGCTACATTCCGGAACCGCAGCGTGAGATCGACAAGCCGTTCCTGATGCCGATCGAAGACGTGTTCTCGATCTCCGGTCGTGGCACGGTGGTGACTGGCCGTATCGAGCGCGGTGTCGTCAAGGTGGGTGAGGAAGTCGAGATCGTCGGCATCCGCCCGACGAGCAAGACCACCTGCACCGGCGTCGAAATGTTCCGCAAGCTGCTCGATCAGGGTCAGGCGGGTGACAACGTCGGCGTGCTGCTGCGCGGCACCAAGCGTGAAGACGTCGAGCGTGGTCAGGTGCTGGCCAAGCCGGGCACGATCAAGCCGCACACCAAGTTCGAATCCGAAGTGTACGTGCTGTCGAAGGAAGAAGGCGGTCGTCACACCCCGTTCTTCAAGGGTTACCGCCCGCAGTTCTATTTCCGCACCACGGACGTGACCGGTTCGGTCGAGCTGCCGGAAGGTGTGGAGATGGTGATGCCGGGTGACAACGTCAAGATGGTGGTGAGCCTGATTGCGCCGATCGCGATGGACGAAGGTCTGCGCTTCGCGATTCGTGAGGGTGGTCGCACGGTCGGCGCCGGCGTCGTCGCTAAGGTGATCGAGTAATCTGCGCTTGCAAAGCTTGTGGGAGTCACGCAGACTCCCATAGATTTTCAGATACAGGCCAGTAGCTCAATTGGCAGAGCGGCGGTCTCCAAAACCGCAGGTTGGGGGTTCGAGACCCTCCTGGCCTGCCAGTATTTGAAAGCACTTTTATCGCGCGCCATGACGAATAAGCCGTGGCGTGCGTTGCTTTTGTCGAAGCGATAAAGATCTGTGATGACCTCCAAGCCTGAAGCCGAAATCGGCAGATTCGATACGCTCAAATGGGCGTTTGCTGTGTTGCTGCTGGTCGGTGCAGTGGTTGCCTTTTACTGGTATCACGAACAGTTGCTCGCAATAAGGGTCGTCGGCTTGTTGCTGGCTCTTGCGGTTTCGGTCTTCATCGTGTCTGGAACGCAACTGGGTGGGACCGTCATCGGGTATCTACGTGACTCGCGGACCGAACTGCGCAAAGTAGTATGGCCAACCCGCCAGGAAACCTTGCAGACCACATTGGCCGTGTTCCTGATGGTCACGATTATGGGGGTTTTCCTGTGGCTGCTGGACATGCTGCTGCTTTGGGGTGTGCGTGTGCTCACTGGGCAGGGGAGCTGATCCATGGCGATGCGCTGGTATGTGGTCCAAGCCTACTCGGGATTCGAGTATCAGGTGCGCAAGTCGCTTGAAGAGTATGTGAAGCGCGCTGAATTGGGCGAAAAATTTGGGCAGATTCTCGTGCCCACCGAAGAAGTCGTTGAGATGCGTGATGGGCAGCGTCGCAAGAGCGAGCGCAAGTTCTTTCCCGGTTACGTGCTCGTGCAGATGGAGATGGATGACGAAACCTGGCACTTGGTGCGCAGTGTGCCGAAAGTGCTGGGGTTTATCGGTGGCACGCCGGAGAAGCCCGCTCCGATTACCGAGCGGGAAGCCCAGATCATCTTGCAGCGCGTTCAGGATGGTGCCGATAAGCCGCGGCCGAAGGTCCTGTACGAGCCGGGTGAGGTCGTGAGGGTTACAGACGGACCTTTCAATGACTTCAACGGCGTCGTCGAAGAAGTTAACTATGAAAAGAGCCGCTTGCGTGTCGCGGTGTTGATTTTCGGGCGCTCTACGCCGGTTGAGCTGGAGTTCGGGCAGGTTGAGAAGGCCTGATCGCTGGTTTTCGTGATGGCGGCCCTGAGCTCAATTAGTGGGTCGCTTCGTTTGTCGTCGATTCGGGGAGCCTTGCAGGCGTTAGCACCCGAGGAGCAGGTGGCATGGCCAAGAAAGTAACTGCATATATCAAGCTGCAGGTCGCAGCTGGCAAGGCAAACCCGAGCCCGCCGATTGGTCCGGCACTCGGTCAGCACGGCGTCAATATCATGGAGTTCTGCAAGGCGTTCAACGCGCAGACCCAGACGCTTGAGCCAGGCATGCCGATTCCTGTGGTGATCACGGTCTACAGTGACCGTAGCTTCACCTTCATCATGAAAACGCCGCCGGCTACGTATTTGATCAAAAAGGCGGCGGGCATCACTGCGGGCAGCTCCAACCCGAACACCAAAAAGGTGGGGAGTATCACGCGTGCCCAGCTTGAAGAGATTGTCAAGATCAAGCAGCCGGACCTGACTGCTGCAAGCGTTGATGCTGCTGTGCGCACCTTGGCTGGCAGTGCCAAGTCCATGGGCCTCGTCGTGGAGGGCGTTTAATCATGGCGAAGCTGACAAAGCGTATGCAGGCCATCAAAACCAAGCTGTCTCCGGGCAAAGTGTATGCCGCGGAAGAGGCTTTTAGCCTTCTGCAGGAATTGGCAACGGCCAAGTTCCCCGAGTCCATTGATGTGGCCGTTAACCTCGGTGTTGATCCGCGCAAGTCGGATCAGGTCGTGCGTGGCTCGACGGTTCTGCCCAATGGTACTGGCAAGACGGTGCGCGTCGCTGTGTTTACACAGGGCGCGAATGTCGAAGCGGCGAAAGCGGCGGGTGCCGACATCGTCGGTTTTGAGGATCTGGCCGAGAGCGTCAAGGGTGGCAATCTGGACTTTGACGTCGTGATCGCGTCGCCGGATGCCATGCGCATCGTCGGTCAACTGGGTCAGATTCTTGGTCCGCGCGGTTTGATGCCGAACCCCAAAGTCGGCACTGTGACGCCGGATGTTGCTGGTGCGGTTCGTAATGCAAAGGCGGGTCAGGTGCGTTATCGCACGGACAAGGCCGGTATCATCCACTGCACGCTTGGCAAGGCCACATTCGAACCGGTTCGCCTTCGGGAGAATCTGGCTGCGCTGCTTGGTGATCTGAACAAGATGAAGCCGGCTACCGCCAAGGGCGTCTATGTCAAGAAGATCACTGTTTCGAGCACCATGGGCCCCGGGCTGGCGGTCGATGTCAGCAGTGTCAGTGTTGCGTAATTGATTTTTGGAGCGCTTTTTGTGAGCGTTCAGAACTTTGGGCAGTCAGCTTCGTGCTGGCTGGCGTCAAAGACCGCAGGTGCTTTTAGCTTAATCGTGGACCATGTTCCTGACCTGCGCAGACGGTATAGCCCATCCGTTTTTCAGGAGTGGCTACCGTTGGGTTGATTACGGCCGAATAGGGCGTAATTGGGGTCTACCGTTGCCAAGAGCGGAAGTCGTTAAGTGTATGTGCACTCACCGGACTGACTGGTTCGGTCAGACTTTTGTCTCAGGGGGTAGTTGTTCATGAGTCTGAATCTGGCAGAGAAGAAGGCTGTCGTCGCTGAGGTCGCGGAGATTGCGTCCAAGTCGCATGCCATGATCGCCGCTGAGTATCGCGGTATCACGGTCGCGCGGCTGACCAAGCTTCGTGTCAAGGCACGCGAGAGCGGCGTCTATCTGCGGGTAGTGAAAAATACCCTGGCACGCCGTGCCGTGCAGGGTACTGATTTCGAGTGCATTTCGCCCGTGCTGGTTGGTCCGCTCGTCCTGGCGTTTTCGCAGGAAGATCCGGGCGCGGCCGCACGTGTAATCAAGGAGTTCCTGCAGGACAAGGAGAATGACAAGCTCGTCGTCAAAGGCCTCGCCTTTGGTGGACAGCTGCTTGCTCCGCAGGACCTTGAGCGCTTGGCGAGTATGCCGACCCGCGATCAGGCCATCAGCATGCTGATGGCCGTCATGAAGGCGCCGATCGAGAAACTGGCACGTACCTTCAACGAAGTTCCGGGCAAGCTTGTCCGGACCGTGGAAGCTATTCGTGTGCAGAAGGCAGCTGCCTGAACGAATCTGTTCGCATTTTTGTTGCATCAACCTGAATTCTGATTGGGAGTTCCCAAAATGGCCGTTTCGAAGGAAGAGATTCTCGACACTATTTCCAACATGACCGTGATCGAGATCGTTGATCTGATCGCCGCCATGGAGGAGAAGTTCGGCGTTTCCGCTGCTGCTGCCGTTGCTGCTGCTCCGGCCGCCGCCGCCGCCGCCGCCGCTCCGGTTGAAGAGCAGACTGAGTTCAACGTCGTGATGACCTCGTTCGGTGAGAACAAGGTCAACGTCATCAAGGTCGTGCGTGCGATCACCGGCCTGGGTCTGAAGGAAGCCAAGGATCTGGTCGAGGGCGTTCCCTCTACCGTCAAGGAAGCCATCGCCAAGGCCGATGCCGAGAAGATCAAGAAGGATCTGGAAGAAGCCGGCGCCAAGGTCGAAATCAAGTAAGGCGACCTGCTTGTCGCCGAATTGCTCGGTGGCAAATCAAAATAAGGGGATGGCTGGTGACCCGAGTCACCGGCCTTTCCCTGTTTAGGCGATCCGATTTGGGATCGCTGCTGCGGAGTATCCGACGCCGGGAGCAATCCCGGTCTCCGCGACCGGTCGGAGAGGTGCATGAGCGATCCGTCCGTTCATGGCCGAAACCGTATTAACGAGGAACCCCGATGGCCTACACCTTCACTGAGAAGAAGCGTATTCGCAAGGATTTCGGTAAGCGCCCGAGCATTCTCGAGGTCCCTTACCTGCTCGCGATTCAGATCGATTCGTATCGCGAGTTCCTGCAGGCCGATGTGCCTCCTGAAGCGCGAAAGGATGTGGGGTTACATGCGGCATTTCGCTCGGTTTTCCCGATTGCGAGCTATTCGGGGAATGCCCAGCTGGAGTATGTCAGCTACGAACTCGGTGAGCCGGTGTTCGATGTGCGCGAATGCCAGTTGCGCGGGCTGACCTATGCGCAGCCACTGCGAGTGAAGCTGCGGCTGGTCATCTTCGACAAGGAGTCGGATAACAAGGCGGTCAAGAAAGTCATCGAGCCGGAAAGTGTCTACATGGGTGAAGTGCCCATCATGACTGAGAACGGCACGTTCGTGATCAACGGTACCGAGCGCGTCATCGTGTCGCAGCTGCACCGTTCACCGGGCGTCTTTTTCGATCACGACCGCGGCAAGACGCACTCCTCGGGCAAGCTGCTGTTCTCTGCCCGGGTCATTCCGTACCGTGGCTCGTGGCTGGACTTTGAGTTCGATGCCAAGGACAACCTCTACGCACGCATCGACCGGCGCCGCAAGCTGCCGGTGACGATCCTGCTGCGGGCCCTCGGGTACGATAACGAGCGGATTCTCAATCTGTTCTTTGAGACCAATACCTTCCGCCTCGTCGGTGAGCGCGTCATGCTCGACCTGGTGCCGGAGCGGCTCAAAGGCGAGACGGCGAGCTTCGATATCCGCAATGGCGATCAAGTCATCGTCGAGGCCGGGCGTCGTATTACGGCGAAGCACATTCGCGAGTTGAGTAAAGCCGGTGTCAGCACGCTAGAAGTTCCGGCGGATTACCTGATCGGCAAGACTCTCGCGCACGACATCGTCAATCCGGATACCGGTGAGGTGGTGCTGTTCGCCAACGAGGAACTCGCTGTCGACCATCTGGAGAAGCTGGGGGCGGCGCGCGTCAGCGAATTCCGTACGCTTCACGTCAACGATCTGGATTGCGGCCCGTTCATTTCACAGACGCTGCGCATTGATCCGACCCGCAATGAGCTGGAGGCTCAGGTCGAGATCTATCGCATGATGCGTCCCGGTGAGCCGCCGACTCGTGAAGCGGCGCAGAACCTGTTTCATAACCTGTTTTTCTCTGAAGATCGCTACGACCTATCTGCGGTCGGTCGCATGAAGTTCAATCGCCGTGTTGGGCGCGACGAGGTCGACGGGGCCGGCATTCTCTATGACAGTCAGTATTTTGCACATCGCAGTGAAGAACTGTGCAAGACGCTTTATGCCCGGCTTGGCGAATCGTCCGACATCATTGACGTGCTCAGGGTGCTGATTGCGATTCGCAACGGCAATGGTCAGGTCGACGATATTGATCATCTGGGCAACCGCCGCATTCGCTGTGTCGGTGAAATGGCGGAGAACGTGTTCCGTGTAGGCTTGGTGCGTGTCGAGCGCGCGGTCAAGGAACGCCTGTCGGTGGCGGAGAGCGAAGGGCTCGGGCCGCGTGATCTGATCAATGCCAAGCCGGTAGCTGCTGCGATCAAGGAGTTTTTCGGCTCCTCGCAGCTCAGCCAGTTCATGGATCAGAACAATCCCCTGTCGGAAGTGACCCACAAGCGCCGTGTTTCCGCGCTTGGCCCGGGCGGTCTGACACGTGAGCGTGCAGGCTTCGAGGTGCGTGACGTTCATGCGACGCACTACGGGCGCGTCTGCCCGATCGAAACACCGGAAGGTCCGAATATCGGTCTGATCAACTCGCTCGCGGTTTACGCGCGTACCAATCATTACGGCTTCCTGGAAACACCGTATCGCAAGGTCGAGAGCGGGTGTGTGACCGATCGCATCGACTATCTGTCGGCGATCGAGGAAGGCAAGTACGTCATTGGCCAGGCGAATGCGTCCTTGGATGAGGACGGTCGTCTGATCGACTCGCTGGTGTCCTGTCGTGTGCAGGGTGAATTCACGCTGCGCTCGCCGGATCAGGTCGAGTACATGGACGTGTCGCCGAAGCAGATCGTGTCGGTGGCGGCGTCGCTGATCCCGTTCCTTGAGCACGACGATGCCAACCGTGCGCTGATGGGCTCGAACATGCAGCGTCAGGCCGTGCCGACGCTGCGTGCAGACAAGCCCCTGGTGGGCACGGGCATGGAGCGCACGGTAGCCCGCGATTCGGGCGTCTGCGCCGTGGCGCGTCGTGGCGGTGTCGTTGATTCGGTCGATGCATCGCGCATTGTCGTGCGCGTCAACGATGATGAAACCGTCGCGGGCGAACCGGGTGTCGATATCTACAACCTGACCAAGTACACGCGTTCGAACCAGAACACCTGCATCAACCAGCGGCCGCTGGTCAAGCTGGGTGAAGCTGTCGAGCGCGGTGATGTGCTGGCGGACGGTCCGTCGACCGATCTGGGTGAGCTGGCGCTGGGGCAGAACATGCTCGTCGCCTTCATGCCCTGGAACGGGTACAACTTCGAGGACTCGATCCTTATCTCCGAGCGCGTGGTGAAGGAAGATCGCTTCACGACGATCCACATCGAAGAGCTGACCTGCGTCGCGCGCGATACGAAGCTCGGCCCGGAAGAAATCACTGCCGATATTCCGAACGTCGGCGAGTCGGCGCTGGCGAAGCTTGATGAGGCCGGCATCGTCTACATCGGTGCGGAAGTCGCTGCGGGTGACATCCTCGTCGGCAAGGTCACGCCGAAGGGCGAAACCCAGCTGACCCCGGAAGAGAAACTGCTGCGGGCGATCTTCGGTGAGAAGGCGTCGGACGTAAAAGACACTTCGCTGCGTGTGCCGACCGGCATGGATGGCACTGTGATCGACGTGCGCGTCTTTACGCGTGACGGTGTCGAAAAAGACAGCCGTGCCAAGGCCATCGAGTCGGCCGAGCTGGCGCGTGTGAAGAAGGATCTCAACGACCAGCTGCGCATCTTCGAGGAAGACACTTATCAGCGTGTCGAGCGGATGCTCACCGGCAAGACGGCTGAAGGTGGCCCGGACGGGCTGGCCGCAGGCGCCAAGATCGCCAAGACCTATCTGCAGAAACTGCCGCGTGAGCGCTGGTTCGAGATCCGTCTGAAAGATGACGAGGTCAACGAGCAGCTGGAGGCGTTTGCCGACAAGCTCAAGCAGCAGCGCAAGGAATTCGATCGCAAGTTCGAAGACAAGCGCATGAAGCTCATCCAGGGCGATGACCTGGCTCCGGGCGTGCTGAAAATGGTCAAGGTCTACCTCGCCGTGAAGCGCCGCGTGCAGCCAGGCGACAAGATGGCCGGCCGCCACGGTAACAAGGGCGTGGTCTCGATGATCGTGCCGGAGCAGGACATGCCGTATATGGAAGACGGCACACCGGTCGATATCGTGCTGAACCCGCTGGGCGTGCCTTCACGCATGAACATCGGACAGATTCTTGAGACGCACCTTGGCTGGGCCGCGCGTGGTCTGGGGCAAAAGATCGAGCGCATGCTGCAGGCGCAGGCGAAGCTCGATGAGCTGCGTGGCTTCCTCAAGGAGGTCTACAACAGCCCCGGCTGTGAACCGGTCGATCTGGAGGATTTCTCCGATGAGGAAATTTTGCGGCTGAGTGAAAACCTGCGCAAAGGCGTGCCGACAGCGACGCCGGTGTTCGACGGCTGCACCGAAGAGGAGCTGAAGGCGTTGCTGCGCCTTGCCGGTCGTGACGAGTCCGGACAGACGCGCTTGATCGACGGGCGGACAGGCGATTACTTCGATCGTCCGGTTACGGTGGGCTACATGTACATGCTCAAGCTCAACCATCTGGTTGACGACAAGATGCATGCGCGCTCGACGGGGCCGTACTCGCTGGTGACGCAGCAGCCGCTGGGTGGCAAGGCGCAGTTCGGTGGTCAGCGCTTCGGTGAGATGGAGGTCTGGGCACTGGAAGCCTACGGCGCCGCCTACACCCTGCAGGAAATGCTGACCGTCAAGTCCGACGACGTGAACGGCCGTACCAAGATCTACAAGAACATCGTTGACGGTGATCACCGCATGGAGGCCGGCATGCCGGAGTCATTCAATGTGCTGGTCAAGGAAATCCGCTCGCTGGCGATCAACATCGAGCTGGATCGGGATTGATTGATGCAAAGCCGGGCGTGTCGCCACACACGCCCGCTGTTCTCCCGCCAGACCCTTTGCACAGAATTTCAAGAGCGGTCACGAGATGAAAGATTTGTTGAACCTGTTCAAGTCTCAGGACACCCTCGACGATTTCGATGCCATCCGCATCGGTCTCGCCTCGCCGGACATGATCCGAGCCTGGTCCTTCGGTGAGGTGAAAAAGCCTGAGACCATCAACTACCGTACCTTCAAGCCTGAGCGCGACGGTTTGTTTTGCGCCAAGATTTTCGGGCCGGTCAAGGATTACGAGTGCCTGTGCGGTAAGTACAAGCGTCTGAAGCACCGCGGTGTGGTCTGCGAGAAGTGCGGCGTCGAAGTCACGCTGGCAAAAGTGCGCCGCGAGCGCATGGGCCACATCGAGCTGGCCTCGCCGGTTGCGCATATCTGGTTCCTGAAGTCACTGCCGTCGCGCATTGGCCTGCTGCTCGACATGACACTGCGCGACATCGAGCGCGTGCTGTATTTCGAATCCTTCGTCGTCATCAATCCCGGGCTGACGCCGATGGAACGCGGTCAGCTGCTGGGTGATGAGCAGTATCTGGACGCCATTGAGCAGTACGGCGACGATTTCGACGCCCGCATGGGTGCCGAGGCCGTGCGTGAGCTGCTCAAGAGCATGGATCTGCAGGAGCTTGCCACGCAGCTGCGCGAGGAGCTGGTCGACTGCACCTCGGAAACCAAGTTCAAGCGCCTGTCAAAGCGGCTCAAGCTGATCGAGTCCTTCATCGATTCCGGTAACCGTCCGGAATGGATGGTGATGACGGTGCTGCCGGTGCTACCGCCGGATCTGCGCCCGCTGGTGCCGCTGGACGGTGGCCGCTTCGCCACCTCGGATCTCAACGATCTGTACCGCCGTGTCATCAACCGCAACAACCGCCTGAAGCGTCTGCTCGAACTGTCCGCGCCAGACATCATCGTGCGCAACGAGAAGCGCATGCTGCAGGAAGCGGTGGATTCGCTGCTCGACAACGGTCGCCGGGGGCGTGCGATCACCGGCACCAACAAGCGGCCGCTGAAGTCGCTGGCCGACATGATCAAGGGCAAGCAGGGGCGTTTCCGCCAGAACCTGCTCGGCAAGCGTGTCGACTACTCCGGCCGTTCGGTCATCGTGGTCGGACCGACGCTGCGCCTGCATCAGTGCGGTCTGCCGAAGAAGATGGCGCTTGAGCTGTTCAAGCCGTTCATCTTTTCGAAGCTGATCCGTCGCGGCGTTGCCACGACGATCAAGGCGGCGAAGAAGATGGTCGAGCGCGAGCAGCCGGAAGTCTGGGACGTGCTCGAAGAGGTCATCCGTGAGCATCCGGTGATGCTCAACCGCGCACCGACGCTGCACCGTCTTGGCATCCAGGCCTTCGAGCCGGTCCTGATCGAAGGTAAGGCGATTCAGCTGCACCCGCTGGTCTGCACGGCGTTCAATGCCGACTTCGACGGTGACCAGATGGCCGTGCATGTGCCTCTGTCGATCGAGGCGCAGCTCGAAGCGCGTGCGCTGATGATGTCGACCAACAACATCCTCAGCCCGGCCAACGGCGAGCCGATCATCGTGCCGTCGCAGGACGTCGTGCTCGGCCTGTATTACATGACCCGCGAGCGGGTGAATGCCCGTGGCGAAGGGATGTTGTTTACCGACACCAAGGAAGTGCACCGCGCCTACGAGACTCGGCAGGCTGAATTGCAGGCCAGGATCGAAGTGCGCATCGTCGAAACCCAGATCCACGCGGATGGTACGCGCGAGAAGGTTTTGCGCCGTGTCAAAACCACGGTGGGGCGCGCGCTGCTGTTCGAAGTCTTCCCGGAAGGACTGCCGTTCGAGCTGGCTAATCAGGTGTTGAAGAAGAAGACGATTTCCGGACTGATCAACCAGTGCTATCGCCGGCTGGGTCTGAAGGATACGGTCATCTTCGCCGACCAGCTGATGTACACCGGCTTCTACTACGCGATGCGTTCGGGTTCTTCGGTCGGCTTCATGGATATGGAGATTCCGGTCGAGAAGGCCGAGATCCTCACCCGGGCTGAAGCCGAGGTGAAGCAGATCGAGGATCAGTATGCCTCGGGTCTGGTGACCAACGGCGAGCGCTACAACAAGGTCGTCGATATCTGGTCACGCACCAATGACGAAGTCACGCGGGCGATGATGCGTGGCCTCGGCAAGGAGAAGGTCGTCAACGGCGAAGGCAGGGAGGTCGAGCAGGACTCCTTCAATTCGGTGTTCATGATGGCCGACTCCGGCGCGCGTGGTTCCGTCGCGCAGATGCGTCAGCTTGCCGGCATGCGCGGCCTGATGGCCAAACCTGACGGCTCGATCATCGAGACGCCGATCACTGCAAACTTCCGCGAAGGCCTGGACGTTCTGCAGTACTTCATCTCGACTCACGGCGCGCGCAAGGGCCTGGCCGATACCGCGCTGAAGACGGCGAACTCGGGTTATCTGACGCGTCGTCTGGTCGACGTGGCACAGGACCTGGTGGTCACCGAGCCTGATTGCGGTACGCACGACGGCCTGCTGATGACGCCGATCGTCGAAGGCGGCGATGTCGTCGA
Source organism: Plasticicumulans acidivorans (assembly GCF_003182095.1). Taxonomy (GTDB): domain Bacteria; phylum Pseudomonadota; class Gammaproteobacteria; order Competibacterales; family Competibacteraceae; genus Plasticicumulans; species Plasticicumulans acidivorans. The sequence goes on from NZ_QGTJ01000005.1 coordinate 184,650, forward strand.
ACCGCTACGTGAGCGCGTGCTCGGACGTGTGGTGGCCGAGGACGTGTGCAAGGCGGGAACCGGTGAAGTGGTCGCGCCGGCCGGCACACTGCTCGACGAGCACTGGGTCGAGGTGCTGGAAGAAAACGGCATCGATCGCGTGCTGGTGCGCAGCCCGATCACCTGTGAGACCCGCTATGGCGTCTGCGCGGCCTGCTATGGCCGTGACCTGGCCCGCGGCCATCGCGTCAATACGGGTGAAGCGGTTGGCGTCATTGCCGCGCAGTCGATCGGTGAGCCGGGCACGCAGCTGACGATGCGTACCTTCCACATCGGTGGTGCGGCTTCGCGTGCCGCGGCTGTCAGCAGCGTGCAGGTCAAGGCCAAGGGGCGTGTGCGTCTGCATAACCTGAAGACTGTCACCAACCAGGACGGGCATCTGGTCGCCGTCTCACGTTCGGGCGAAGTGACCGTCATGGATGACGCCGGTCGTGAGCGTGAGCGTTACAAGCTGCCCTACGGTGCGGTGCTTACGATCAAGGAAGGCGATGCGGTCGAGGCCGGCCAGGTGGCGGCGAACTGGGATCCGCATACCCATCCGGTGGTGACGGAAGTGGCGGGCCGGGTGCGCTTCATCGAATTCGAGGAAGGTGTCACCGTCCAGCGCAAAACTGATGAGATCACCGGTTTGTCGAGCCTCGAAGTGATGGATCCGAAGCAGCGCGGATCGCTGGGTAAGGACAAGCGGCCGACGGTGCGCCTGGTCGATGCCAGCGAACAGCCTTTGAAGCTGGCGGGTACCGATCTGAATGCGCAGTATCCGCTGCCGGCCGGTGCGATCGTCAATCTGGTCGATGGCGCCGAAGTGCATGTCGGTGACGTCATCGCGCGTATTCCTCAGGAGTCGTCGAAGACGCGTGACATCACCGGTGGTCTGCCGCGCGTCGCCGACCTGTTCGAGGCGCGCAAGCCCAAGGAGCCGGCGATCCTCGCCGAGATCTCCGGCACGATCAGTTTTGGCAAGGACACCAAGGGCAAGCAGCGTCTGGTCATTACCGACAAGGATGGCGGAACGCACGAGGAGCTGATCCCGAAGTGGCGCCACGTCAACGTGTTCGAGGGTGAGTTCGTCGAGCGCGGTGAAGTGCTGGCGGATGGTGAGCCAAACCCGATGGACATCCTGCGCCTGCGTGGTGTCCGTGACCTGGCAGCCTACCTGGTCAAGGAGATTCAGGACGTCTACCGCCTGCAGGGTGTGAAGATCAACGACAAGCACATCGAGGTGATTATTCGCCAGATGATGCGCAAGGTCGAAGTGACCGATCCGGGTAATGCCCGCTTCATCAAGGGCGAGCAGGTCGAGCGCACGCGTGTGCTCGAAGAAAATGACCGCGTTCGCGGGGAAAGTCAGGATGGTCGTCCTGCACAGTGGTTACCGATGCTGCTCGGTATCACCAAGGCTTCGCTGGCCACTGAGTCCTTTATCTCCGCAGCGTCCTTCCAGGAGACGACGCGTGTTCTGACGGAGGCCGCCGTGCGTGGCTCCCGCGATGATCTGCGTGGCCTCAAGGAAAACGTCATCGTCGGCCGTCTCATTCCGGCGGGTACCGGCCTTGCGTATCACGCGGATCGCCGTGGCGGGCGCACGATGCCGGCTCCGTCGAAGGGCTTCGGCAGTGAGTTCAGTACAGCGGAGTTCGGCACGGCGGATTTTGGCTCAGAGGTCGAAAGCGATCAGTGATCCGGTGAGCCGGAGCGTCTCGTTGCGAGATCGCTCCGGTTCTCTCGTCTTGTTGTTCGCAAACGTCTTGACATTCAACGGCATGCTCTTGCCGTCAACTTGACAGTGTTGGGCCCCACGCCTATCATCGCGCGCCTTTGGCGGACTGCGGGCTGGCGAGCCGCCTGTCGTCATGTATTCGAGGTCCAGGAGTCACAATGGCAACAATCAACCAGTTGGTTCGCAAGCCGCGTAAGAGCAAGGTGGAAAAGAGTGCTGTTCCGGCGCTCAACAGCTGCCCGCAGCGCCGTGGAGTGTGCACCCGCGTCTATACCACCACGCCGAAAAAGCCGAACTCGGCTCTGCGAAAAGTCGCGCGCGTGCGACTGACCAACGGTATGGAAGTGACGAGTTACATCGGTGGCGAGGGCCACAACCTTCAGGAGCACTCCGTCGTTCTGATTCGCGGCGGACGTGTGAAGGATCTGCCAGGCGTGCGTTATCACACGGTGCGCGGCAGTCTCGATACCTCGGGTGTGCAGAAGCGTCGCCAGGGGCGTTCGAAGTACGGCGCAAAGCGCCCGAAGTCCTGATCCTCCCCCGCTCACGATTAGCCGGTATCAATCCAGAATTCAGGTAATAGTCAAGCCATGCCGAGAAGAAGAGAAGTTCCCAAGCGCTCCATTCTGCCGGATCCGAAGTTCGGTTCTGAGATGCTTGCCAAGTTTATGAACATGGTGATGGAGCGCGGCAAGAAGTCAGTTGCCGAAAAAATCATCTATGGCGCGATCGACGCGATCAGCGAGAAGGGTCGCGAGGATGCGATGGCGGTCGTCGAGCAGGCTCTGGATAATGTGCGTCCTGCCGTCGAGGTCAAGTCGCGGCGCGTGGGCGGTGCGACTTATCAGGTGCCTGTTGAAGTGCGTCAGGTGCGTCGTAACACCCTCGCGATGCGCTGGATCATCGATGCCGCCCGCAAGCGTGGAGAGAAGTCCATGGCCCGCCGTCTCGCCGGTGAGCTGCTGGACGCTGCCGATAGTCGTGGCGCTGCCGTGAAGAAGCGTGAAGACACGCATCGCATGGCCGATGCCAACAAGGCTTTTGCCCATTACCGCTGGTAACCACTGAGGATTTGCACTGTGGCGCGTAAAACCCCTATCGAGCGCTACCGTAACATCGGTATCAGTGCGCATATCGATGCCGGCAAGACCACGACAACCGAGCGCATCCTGTTTTACACCGGTGTGAATCACAAGATCGGTGAGGTGCATGACGGTGCTGCCACCATGGACTGGATGGAGCAGGAGCAGGAGCGTGGTATCACTATCACGTCCGCTGCTACGACCTGCTTCTGGAAAGGCATGGCACAGCAGTTCGATGAGCATCGGGTCAACATCATTGATACGCCCGGCCACGTCGACTTCACCATTGAAGTGGAGCGCTCGATGCGTGTGCTCGACGGCGCATGCATGGTGTATTGCGCCGTGGGTGGCGTGCAGCCGCAGTCCGAAACTGTGTGGCGCCAAGCTAACAAGTACGGTGTTCCGCGCATCGCGTTCGTCAATAAGATGGACCGCGCGGGCGCAAACTTCCTGCGTGTCGTGCAGCAGATGAAGGAGCGGCTCGCTGCGAATCCCGTACCGCTGCAGATCGCGATTGGGGCCGAGGATGCCTTTGAAGGCGTCGTTGACCTCGTCACTATGAAGGCGATCTATTGGGACGATGCAACGCAGGGGACGAGCTTCGAACTGCGTGACATTCCTGCCGCGTTGGCGGATGAGGCTGCGAAATGGCGGGAGACCCTCGTTGAAGCAGCGGCGGAAGCCAATGATGATCTGATGGAGAAGTACCTTAGCGGTGAGGAACTGACCGAGGACGAAATCCACTCGGCCATTCGTCAGCGCACCATCGCCGGTGAAATCGTTCCGGCGCTGTGCGGTACTGCCTTCAAGAACAAGGGCGTGCAGGCGATGCTGGATGCGGTTATCCGCTACCTGCCGTCTCCGGTTGATATCCCGCCGGTCAAGGGTCATTTGGACGATGGCGGCGAGGCTGAGCGTAGGGCAGATGATGCCGAACCGTTTGCGGCGCTGGCCTTCAAGATCGCGACGGATCCCTTTGTCGGTACACTGACCTTCTTCCGCGTTTACTCGGGCGTGTTGAAGTCCGGCGACACGATCCTCAACTCTGTCAAAGAGAAGAAGGAGCGTATCGGCCGTATCGTGCAGATGCATGCCAATACCCGCGAGGAAATCAAAGAGGTTCTCGCGGGCGACATCGCGGCCGGCGTCGGTCTGAAGGATGTCACCACGGGTGACACTCTGTGCGATCTCGAGAAGCCGATCATTCTGGAACGGATGGAGTTCCCGGAGCCCGTTATCTCGGTGGCTGTTGAGCCGAAGACCAAGACGGACCAGGAAAAGATGGGTGTTGCGCTGAACAAGCTGGCGCAGGAGGACCCGTCGTTCCGAGTGCACACTGACGAAGAGTCTGGCCAGACCATCATTTCAGGTATGGGTGAGCTGCACCTTGAAATCATCGTCGACCGCATGCGTCGTGAGTTCAAGGTTGAAGCCAACGTAGGTGCTCCGCAGGTTGCGTATCGCGAGACCATTCGTGGTGCTGTGGAGCAGGAAGGCAAGTTCGTCCGTCAGTCGGGTGGTCGCGGTCAGTACGGTCATGTCTGGCTCAAGATCGAACCGCAGGAGCCGGGTGCCGGTTACCAGTTCGTCAATGCCATCGTGGGCGGTGTTGTGCCGAAGGAATACATTCCTGCGGTCGACAAGGGTATCCAGGAGCAGATGGAAAACGGTGTCATCGCCGGTTTCCCTGTCGTGGACGTCAAGGTCACGCTGTTTGACGGTTCGTATCATGAGGTCGACTCGAACGAAATGGCGTTCAAGATCGCCGGTTCGATGGGCTTCAAGGAAGGCGCGCGCAAGGCCAAGCCGGTGCTGCTTGAGCCGATGATGAAGGTCGAAGTTGAGACGCCGGAAGATTACATGGGTGACGTCATCGGCGACTTGAACCGTCGTCGCGGCATCATTCACGGTATGGACGATGCCCCCACGGGTAAGATCGTGCGTGCTGAAGTGCCTCTGGCCGAGATGTTTGGTTATTCCACTGCGCTGCGCTCTGCGACGCAGGGGCGGGCGACTTACTCGATGGAGTTCGCCAAGTACTCTGAAGCGCCGAACAACGTCGCGGAAGCGGTCATCAAGAAAGCGTCCTGATCTTTTTGATTTGAGGTAGTTGATTGTGGCAAAAGAAAAATTTTCTCGTACGAAGCCGCACGTGAATGTGGGCACGATCGGTCACGTTGACCACGGCAAGACCACGTTGACGGCGGCGCTGACGAAGATTGGCGCGGAGCGCTTCGGCGGCGAGTTCAAGGCCTACGACCAGATCGACGCGGCGCCGGAAGAAAAGGCGCGTGGCATCACGATCTCCACGGCGCACGTGGAGTACGAATCGCCGGTGCGTCACTACGCGCACGTTGACTGCCCCGGACATGCGGACTACGTCAAGAACATGATCACGGGCGCCGCGCAGATGGATGGCGCGATCCTGGTGGTCTCGGCGGCCGATGGTCCGATGCCGCAGACCCGCGAGCACATCCTGCTGGCGCGTCAGGTCGGTGTGCCCTACATCGTCGTGTACATGAACAAGGCCGACATGGTCGACGATCCGGAGCTGCTCGAACTCGTCGAGATGGAAGTGCGCGACCTGCTGTCGTCGTATGACTTCCCGGGCGATGACACCCCGATCGTGGTTGGTTCGGCGCTCAAGGCGCTCGAAGGCGACCAGAGCGACATCGGTGTGCCGTCGATCCTGAAGCTCGTTGACGCGCTCGACAGCTACATTCCGGAACCGCAGCGTGAGATCGACAAGCCGTTCCTGATGCCGATCGAAGACGTGTTCTCGATCTCCGGTCGTGGCACGGTGGTGACTGGCCGTATCGAGCGCGGTGTCGTCAAGGTGGGTGAGGAAGTCGAGATCGTCGGCATCCGCCCGACGAGCAAGACCACCTGCACCGGCGTCGAAATGTTCCGCAAGCTGCTCGATCAGGGTCAGGCGGGTGACAACGTCGGCGTGCTGCTGCGCGGCACCAAGCGTGAAGACGTCGAGCGTGGTCAGGTGCTGGCCAAGCCGGGCACGATCAAGCCGCACACCAAGTTCGAATCCGAAGTGTACGTGCTGTCGAAGGAAGAAGGCGGTCGTCACACCCCGTTCTTCAAGGGTTACCGCCCGCAGTTCTATTTCCGCACCACGGACGTGACCGGTTCGGTCGAGCTGCCGGAAGGTGTGGAGATGGTGATGCCGGGTGACAACGTCAAGATGGTGGTGAGCCTGATTGCGCCGATCGCGATGGACGAAGGTCTGCGCTTCGCGATTCGTGAGGGTGGTCGCACGGTCGGCGCCGGCGTCGTCGCTAAGGTGATCGAGTAAT
>NZ_QGTJ01000005.1:190896-339697 GCF_003182095.1 Plasticicumulans acidivorans
ATTGCGCCGATCGCGATGGACGAAGGTCTGCGCTTCGCGATTCGTGAGGGTGGTCGCACGGTCGGCGCCGGCGTCGTCGCTAAGGTGATCGAGTAATGGCCAGTCAGCGCATTCGTATTCGCTTGAAAGCGTTTGATCATCGCTTGATTGACCAGTCCGCGCGCGAGATCGTTGAGACGGCGAAGCGCACCGGAGCCCAAGTCCGCGGTCCCGTTCCGCTGCCGAGCAAGCACGAGGTGTTTACGGTTCTGGTTTCGCCGCATGTCAATAAGGATGCGCGCGATCAGTACGAGCTGCGTACTCATAAGCGTCTGATGGATATCGTCGATCCGACTGAGAAGACCGTCGATGCGCTGATGAAGCTTGATCTTGCTGCAGGTGTGGACGTTCAGATCAAACTGAACTAGAATCCTGCGCCTTCTTGCCGGGTGATGAGGGGGTTGCCACCTCCTCCTCTCACCCGTTTTCCTTCGTTTGGGAGTCAAACAAATGGCAATTGGAGTTATCGGTCGAAAGGCCGGTATGACCCGCGTCTTTACGGCGGAAGGGGTCTCGGTTCCTGTGACCGTTATCGAAATCGAGCCAAATCGTGTTACTCAGCTGAGGACCGACGAGGTCGATGGCTATCGTGCATTGCAGGTGACGACGGGTGAGCGTCGCGCCTCGCGCGTCACAAAGGCAGAAGCCGGGCATTTTGCTAAAGCCAGCGTCGAAGCGGGCCGTGGCCTGTGGGAGTTTCGGCTTGCCGACGGGGAAGGTGGCGACGTAACTGTTGGCTCCGAGCTCAAGGTCGACATGTTTGCTGAAGGGCAGAAAGTCGATGTTACCGGTACCACAATCGGTAAGGGTTTTGCCGGTGGTATCAAGCGCCATAATTTTCATCATCAGCGCAATAGCCACGGTAACTCCGTTTCACATCGTGCTCCTGGCTCGATTGGTCAGAATCAGACTCCCGGGCGAGTGTTCAAAGGCAAGCGCATGGCAGGGCACATGGGTGCCGCCCGTCGCTGCACCCTCAATCTTGAGGTTGTGCGCGTCGATGTCGAGCGCAATTTGCTGTTGGTCAAAGGGGCTGTTCCCGGTTCGAAGGGTGGCGATCTGATCGTGCGCCCCTCGGTCAAGGCTCGCGGCTGAGGAGGCTGTCATGGAACTCGTTGTCAAGACCTCTGCCGGGCAAGCTACCGGGGGGACCGTTGTGGTGGCCGACGAATCGTTCGGTCGCGAATTCAATGAAGCGCTCGTGCATCAGGTCGTCGTGGCCTATATGGCCGCGGGCAGATCTGGCACGCGTGCGCAGAAAACTCGCCATGAAGTGTCGGGTGGCGGTATCAAGCCGTGGCGTCAGAAAGGCACTGGCCGAGCACGTTCCGGTTCAAGCAATAGCCCGATTTGGCGCAGTGGTGGCGTGGCGTTTGCTGCCAAGCCCAGAGACTACTCGCAGAAAGTTAACAAAAAGATGTATCGCGCTGCATTGCGCTCGATTTTTTCCGAGTTGGTGCGGCAGGATCGTCTAGTTGTAGTCGACGACCTGTCAGTGGCTGAGCCGAAGACCAAGTTGATCGATGCTCGTCTGAATGAGTTCGGGTCGCGCAATGTCTTGTTTGTGACTGAAGATCTGGATCTGAACTTGTACCTTGCGGCTCGGAATATCCATACCGCCGGTGTGAGTGATGTGAGTGGATTGAACCCGGTCAATTTGATCGGGTTTGAAAAAGTTGTGATGACTGTTGGGGCCCTGAAGCGGGTTGAGGAGCGTTTGGCATGAATCAGGAGCGTCTGCTGAAGGTGCTGCTGGCGCCTCACGTGTCAGAGAAAAGTACCCGCGCTGCCGAGAGTGGCAATCAGGTTGTTTTTAAAGTTGCGGCCGATGCGACCAAGCCGGAAGTAAAGGGTGCGGTCGAGATGTTGTTCAACGTCAAGGTCAAATCCGTCGCTGTCTGCAACGTTAAGGGCAAACGCAAGCGGTTTGGTCAGATGCTTGGCCGCCGCTCCGACTGGAAAAAGGCTTATGTGTCGCTTGCAGATGGCCAGGAGATTGATCTCCTCGGTTCTGGCGAGTAACAGCCTCGGGACAGCAGAAGGTTAGCAAGCAATGGCTATCGTGAAGATGAAGCCGACCTCGGCTGGTCGGCGCTTTGTGGTCCGGGTTGTTACGCCGGATCTGCATAAAGGAGCGCCTTACGCTCCTCTGCTTGAAAAGCAGAAAAAGAACGGCGGGCGCAATAACGCCGGTCGTATCACGGTCCGTCATCAGGGTGGCGGGCATAAGCAGCACTATCGTGTTGTCGATTTTCGCCGGGACAAGGACAACATTGCGGCTCGTGTCGAGCGTATTGAATACGACCCGAATCGTAGCGCACACATTGCTCTCGTGTTGTATGCCGATGGTGAGCGCCGCTACATCATTGCCCCGCGAGGGCTTGTTGCTGGCGCGGTGATCGTTTCTGGAGCGGCTGCGCCGATTAAGGTCGGTAATGCTCTGCCGCTGCGCAATATCCCGGTCGGCTCAACAATTCACTGCATCGAAATGCGTCCTGGAAAGGGTGCTCAGCTGGCGCGAAGTGCCGGTGCTTCGGTGCAGCTGGTTGCGAGAGAAGGTTTGTACGCCACTCTGCGCTTGCGCTCGGGAGAAATGCGCAAAGTGCATCTGGATTGCAAAGCCACCATCGGCGAAGTGGGTAACCAAGACCACAGTCTTCGTTCTCTCGGTAAAGCTGGTGCCAAGCGTTGGATCGGGGTGCGGCCTACTGTGCGTGGTGTCGCGATGAACCCCGTCGACCATCCGCATGGTGGTGGTGAAGGACGCACTTCAGGCGGTCGCCATCCGGTTACTCCGTGGGGCGTGCCAACCAAGGGTTATAAGACGCGCACAAACAAGCGGACCGACGCCTTTATTGTTCGCCGTCGCAGCTCGAAGAAATAGTAGAGGAATCGGACAGTGCCACGTTCAGTAAAGAAAGGGCCGTTCGTTGACCTTCATCTCGCGAAGAAGGTGGACGAGGCGCTTGCTGCAAATAGCAAAAAGCCAATCAAGACTTGGTCTCGCCGTTCAATGGTTTTGCCGAACATGATCGGTTTGACGATAGCTGTTCATAATGGGCGCCAGCATGTCCCTGTCCTCGTGACGGAAAACATGATTGGTCACAAACTGGGTGAGTTTGCCGCGACGCGTACGTATAAAGGGCACGCGGCAGACAAGAAGTCCAGGTAAGGGGGCGGGTCATGCAGGCATATGCAAAGCTTAAATATGCGCGGATCTCGCCGCAAAAGGCTCGTCTAGTCGCTGATCAAGTGCGCGGAATGTCCGTCGGCCGTGCGCTGCAGTTGCTTTCATTCTCCAGTAAGAAAGCTGCTGAGCTGGTTAAGGGTGTGCTTGAGTCGGCGATAGCCAATGCCGAGCATAACGAAGGCGCGGATGTCGACGAGCTGACAGTGTCCGCCATCTGTGTTGACGAAGGACCGCAGCTCAAACGCATGCATGCGCGTGCGAAAGGGCGTGGCAACCGTATTGTCAAGCGTACCAGTCACATCACTGTGACCGTGGCCGAGAAGTAAGGAGCCTAGCGATATGGGGCACAAAGTCCATCCGACGGGTATCCGTCTCGGCATCGCAACTGATTGGACTGCAAAGTGGTACGCGGACAGCAAGAGTTTCGCAGACTTTCTTGAGCAGGACATGCAGGTTCGTGCGTTCCTGAAAAAGAAGCTCGCACATGCCTCCGTCAGTCGCATACAGATCTCCCGTCCTGCTCGAACCGCTCACATCACCATTCACACGGCGCGTCCTGGTGTTGTGATTGGTAAGAAGGGCGAAGACATTGAGGTTCTTCGTAAAGAGGTTTCTACGATGATGGGTGTGCCGGCGCACATCAATATCGAGGAAATCCGGAAGCCGGAGCTTGACGCGCAGTTGGTGGCGGAGGGTGTTGCTCAGCAGCTTGAGCGCCGCATCATGTTCCGTCGCGCGATGAAGAGGGCTGTAAGTAACGCTATGCGTTTGGGTGCGCAAGGTATTAAAATACACGTTTCCGGTCGTTTGAACGGTGCGGAGATTGCGCGCAGCGAATGGTATCGCGAAGGCCGTGTTCCCCTGCACACCTTGCGGGCCGATATTGACTATGGTGTTGCCGAGGCTGGCACGACCTACGGTGTTATCGGTATCAAGGTGTGGGTCTTCAAGGGTGAAGTCTTCGGTCTGGATGGCAAAAGCGAGTCCAAGCCTGAGAAAGCATCTGCCAACTAAGATGTTTGAGCACCGCAACGCTCGGGAGCTCCGCGCAATTGGCGCGGAGTTCCTTTTTTGCTAGCAGGGGAAAATGATGTTACAGCCGAAGAGAACAAAGTTCCGCAAAATGCGGAAGGGGCGCAATCGCGGCCTGGCAAATAGCGGAAACAAAGTAAGTTTCGGTGAGTTCGGACTGAAATGTGTCGGGCGTGCCCGAATCACCGCTCGCCAGATTGAAGCGGCGCGTCGTGCGATTAACCGCTATGTGCGGCGTGGTGGCAAAATTTGGATTCGTGTTTTTCCAGATGTTCCAATCACACGAAAGCCGCTTGAAGTCCGTATGGGTAGCGGTAAAGGTAGCGTGGAGTACTGGGTTGCCAAAGTGCAGCCGGGTAAGGTTTTGTACGAGATCGAGGGTGTTGCAGAGGCAACTGCACGTGAGGCTTTCCGTCTCGCCGCAGCCAAGCTCCCTGTTGCGACCACCTTTGTCAGTCGGACGGTGATGTGATGAAGGCAAGTGAGCTTCGCGCCAAGAGCGTAGAGGAATTGAAGCAGGAACTGCTTGCTCTGTTGAAAGAGCAGTTCAATCTTCGCATGCAGCGCGCAACCGGTCAGCTGGGTAAGCCGCATCTGTTTCAGCAGGTGCGTCGAAATGTCGCACGGGTGAAGACTATTCTCGGCGAGAAAGCGGGTGCAGCATGAGTGACGAAGTCAAAATTTCACGTACTGTGACCGGGCGTGTGTCCAGCAATAAGATGGACAAAACGATCACGGTAGTTATTGAGCGCTTAGTTAAACATCCGGTGTACGGTAAGTACATCCGTCGCTCGACGAAACTTCACGCACATGATGCTCTGAACGAGTGTCGTGAGGGCGACATTGTGACTATCGAGCAGTGCCGGCCGCTCTCAAAGAGTAAGGCTTGGCGGCTTGTCCGCGTCGAAACTCAGTCGGCTGAATGAGTATTAGCCACTAATTAACGTTTCGGATCGGAGTAAAAGCCATGATTCAGATGCAAAGTAATTTGGAAGTCGCTGATAACAGCGGCGCACGCCGTCTGATGTGCATAAAGGTGCTCGGTGGCTCGCACCGCCGTTATGCTCAGATTGGGGACATTATCAAGGTTAGTGTCAAGGAAGCGATTCCTCGCGGAAAAGTTAAGAAAGGCGACGTTTATAACGCCGTTGTTGTGAGAACACGAAAAGGCGTTCGTCGTTCGGATGGTTCGCTGATCCGTTTCGATGGGAACGCTGCTGTTTTGTTGAACAACAAACTTGAGCCGATTGGCACTCGCATTTTTGGACCGGTAACCCGCGAACTGCGTGGTGAGCGCTTTATGAAGATTATTTCATTAGCGCCGGAAGTGCTCTAAGCGAGTGAGCGGAGAAGGTCGCGATGCAGAAGATTAAAAAAGGTGACGAAGTTATTGTCACTACGGGTAAAGACAAAGGGCGTACCGGCAAGGTGGTGCGGGTTGTTGAGGATCGCCTGTTTGTAGAAGGCGTGAATCTGGTCAAAAAGCACCAAAAGCCAAATCCGGCGCGGGGTCAGGCCGGTGGGATTGTTGAGCGCGAGGCGAGTATCCATGTCTCGAATGTTGCGCTGTTTAACCCGCTGACGAAGAAAGCTGACCGTGTCGGTATCCGTATGCTTGATGACGGACGTAAGGTCAGATATTTCAAGTCCAACAACGAAGTTGTGGACGTTTGAGGCAACCGATATGGCAAGACTGCAAGAGCATTATCGTGATGCCGTGGTTAAAAAGCTCCAAGAGCGTTTTAGCTACAAGTCCGTAATGGAAGTTCCGAAAATCGTCAAGATTACTCTCAATATGGGAGTCGGAGAGGCGGTTGGTGATAAAAAGGTGATGGAGCATGCGCTTGCCGATATGACGGCGATTGCAGGCCAGAAACCTGTTGTCAACCTCGCTCGTAAATCGGTTGCTGGATTTAAAATCCGTGAAGGTTGGCCGATTGGCTGCAAAGTAACATTGCGCCGCGAGCGTATGTATGAGTTTCTTGATCGACTCATCAGTGTGGCCATGCCGCGTATCCGCGATTTCCGTGGAATCAATGGCCGTTCGTTTGATGGACGGGGAAACTTTAGCTTCGGTTTGCGTGAACAGATTATGTTCCCGGAAATCGACTATGACCGTGTCGACACTTTGCGTGGAATGGATATCACCATTACGACTACGGCGCGTAGCGATGAGGAAGGCCGTGCCTTGCTCGAAGCGTTCAACTTCCCGTTCCGTAACTGAGGACGTGATCGATGGCGAAACTGTCGATGAAAAATCGCGAAGCTAAGCGTGCGCGTTTAGTTTCAAAATATGCTGCCAAGCGTATGGAGTTGAAGCGCGTTATCGTGAGCCCGGTATCAACTGATGACGAGCGCAGAGAGGCGCAGGCTAAGTTGCAATCACAGCCTCGTGATGCAAGTCGTTGCCGGCTTCGTAATCGTTGTCGTGTAACGGGTCGTCCGCATGGCTTCTATCGAAAGTTTGGGCTGTGCCGTAATAAATTGCGTGAGGCTGCAATGCGTGGCGATATCCCTGGTCTGCGTAAGGCAAGCTGGTAAAATCGCTGCTTTGATGTAACCCAGGTCTTAAGTTGAGGGGCACTACAGGTGTATTTTGAGCCCTAACACTGACCCACTGGAGTTTTTATTTATGAGCATGACTGATCCGATCGCGGATATGTTGACTCGAATCCGCAATGGCCAGACGGCTGGCAAGTCGTCGGTTTCTATGCCGTCTTCCAAGATTAAGATGGCTATTGCCCGTGTGTTGCAAGACGAAGGCTATATTAATGACTTTAGCGTTTCGTCGGAAATGGGCAAACCAGAGCTAAATATTTCGTTGAAGTATTATCAGGGACGCCCGGTTATCGAAACCATCAAGCGGGTGAGTCGTCCCGGTCTACGAATTTTTAGAGGTCGCGATGAACTGCCAAAAGTTCTTGGCGGTCTCGGTATTGCTATTGTTTCCACGTCGCATGGCATCATGACTGATCGTGCCGCGCGAGCTGCCGGTCACGGCGGCGAAGTGCTTTGCGTCGTTGCCTGAGCGGGGGGAATAGGCATGTCTCGCGTAGCGAAGAAGCCGGTTCCGGTTCCGGCAGGTGTTTCTATTGTATTGGAAGGCGGTAGCCTGTCGGTCAAGGGAACGAAAGGGGCGTTGTCGCTTAATCTGCACCCGACTGTGAGTGCTGTCTATGAGGACAACGAACTTAGAATGATTCCTGCCAGTGATGCTGCTGAGCATCGTGCCATGGCGGGTACCATGCGGGCTCTCGTAGCCAATATGGTGCTCGGTGTCAGCCAGGGATTTGAACGAAAATTACAACTTGTCGGCGTCGGGTACCGTGCACAAGTTCAAGGTGCTGCCTTGAACTTGACCTTGGGATTTTCGCATCCGGTCGTTTTCGCAGTTCCCACCGGCATTACCATTGAGACTCCTTCGCAGACTGAAGTGCTTGTGAAGGGGGTTGACAAGCAGCAGGTTGGACAGGTTGCTGCAAAAATTCGAGCATTCCGCCCGCCGGAACCTTACAAGGGTAAGGGTGTGCGCTACGCGGACGAGACCGTCGTCCTCAAAGAGGCGAAGAAGAAGTAAAGGGGCGGAAATGGACAAGAAAGCTACACGTATTCGGCGCGGTTTGCGGGCTCGAATGAAGATTCGTGAACTGGGTGTCGTGCGTTTGTGTGTGCACCGTACCCCACGTCACATTTATGCGCAGATCATCGCTCCAAACGGTTCTGAGGTTCTTGCCGCCGCTTCGACACTCGAAAAGGCACTGGTCGTTGACCTGAAGAGCACCGGGAACATCGATGCCGCCAAACTTGTTGGTAAGGCTATCGCTGAGAAGGCGAAGGCGATCGGTGTGACTTCAGTGGCATTTGACCGATCCGGCTTTAAGTACCACGGACGTGTGCAGGCGCTTGCCGATGCGGCGCGTGAGAACGGCTTGCAGTTCTAAAGGTTGAATAATGGCTACGAATGTTGAAAGTTCGCAGAGCACCGATGGTCTGCATGAAAAGCTCATTGCTGTAAATCGTGTCGCTAAAGTTGTGAAAGGCGGCCGCCAGTTTGGCTTCACTGCATTGACTGTGGTGGGGGACGGACAGGGGCGCATTGGTTTTGGCTATGGGAAGGCCCGTGAAGTCCCTGTGGCGATACAGAAGGCGATGGAGAAAGCGCGTAAGAATATGAGCGCCATCGCACTTGCAGGTAGCACTCTTCAGCACCCGCTGAAAGGCGAGCATGGTGCTGCAAATGTGTTTATGCAGCCAGCATCGGAAGGTACGGGAATTATCGCCGGTGGTGCTATGCGCGCGGTGTTTGAGGTCGTTGGCGTTAAGGATGTGCTCGCGAAATGTGTAGGTTCGCGTAATCCTATTAATGTGGTACGCGCCACAATTAATGGCCTCAAAGGAATGACCTCTCCGGATTACATTGCAGCCAAGCGCGGCAAGAAAGTTGAAGATATTTTGGGGTAATCCATGTCCGCAAATAAGCAAGTCAAAGTGACTCTTGTGAAGAGCACGGCAGGTCGCTTGGCAGCCCATAAAGCGTGCGTGCGTGGTCTTGGGTTGCGTCGGATGAATCATAGTGCACTTGTTGTCGATACCCCGGAAAACCGGGGCATGATGAACAAGGTTTCGTACCTGCTGAAAATTGAAGAGGTATGAATGATTATGCGCCTGAATAATATTAAGCCGGCAGAGGGTTCCCGTCCTGCTGGAAAGCGCGTTGGTCGTGGCATTGGTTCGGGGCTTGGCAAGACCGGCGGGCGTGGACATAAGGGCCAGCACTCGCGATCAGGTGGGTTCCATAAAGTGGGCTTTGAGGGCGGTCAGATGCCCTTGCAGCGTCGCTTGCCGAAAATAGGCTTCCGCTCCCTGAAGGCTGGGGAAACGGCAGAAGTACGGCTACACGAGCTGAATACGGTGACAGTTGCTGGGCAGGCTATCGACATTCATGTCCTTAAGGCTGCGAATCTTATTCCCCAGCAAGCACGGTATGCCAAAGTTGTTTTGGCTGGTGTGATTAATTCCGCTGTGACTCTCAAGGGTATTAGCGTCACCAAGGGTGCGCGTGTTGCCATTGAAGCCGCTGGCGGTAGCGTCGAAGAGTAAGCTCTATGTCAGCGCCGTTGCCCTCGATGGGGAAAATGACCGAGCTCCGATCGCGGCTATTGTTCCTTCTCGGGGCTCTGGTGGTGTTTCGGATTGGAACGCATATTCCAGTTCCGGGGATAGACCCGCATGCAATGGCCCAGCTGTTTCAGCAACAAAAAGGCACCATCCTTGACATGTTTAACATGTTCTCGGGTGGTGCGTTGCAGCGGTTGTCAATTTTTGCACTCGGTGTAATGCCGTACATTTCTGCTTCAATCATTGTGCAGCTGTTGACTGTAATCCTGCCTTCTCTGGAGAGGTTGAAAAAGGAAGGTAACGCTGGACGCCGGAAAATTACCCAATATACGCGCTATTTGACTGTTGTCTTGGCCGCTTTTCAGTCAGTTGGTGTTAGTGTTGCGTTGCAAGGTCAGTCAGCTGGGGGGATGGCTGTTGTCCCTCATCCTGGGGTGGGTTTTGTTGCAATTGCAGCAATTACGCTCGTGTGTGGCACGCTTTTCCTTATGTGGCTTGGTGAGCAGGTAACCGAGCGGGGCATCGGTAATGGTATATCGATGCTTATTTTTGCTGGCATTGTCGCTGGTCTGCCGGCTGCTCTGGGTGGGACGTTGGAACTGGCACGTACAGGTGAATTGAGTACGCTACTTGTTATCGCGTTGTTTTTAGTTGCGCTTGGCGTTACTGCGTGCGTGATCTTCATTGAGCGAGGACAGCGGCGTATTACGGTGAATTATGCGAAACGCCAAGAAGGGCGTCGTGTTTACGCGGCACAGTCGAGCCATTTGCCTTTAAAGCTCAATATGTCTGGCGTTATTCCGCCAATTTTTGCATCTAGCTTAATTTTGTTTCCAACTACAATTGGATCATGGCTAGGATCCACTCCTGGAATGGGATGGATCCGTGACATCACATCGATGTTGGCGCCAGGGCGGCCATTATATGTGGCGTTGTATGCCAGTCTTATTGTGTTCTTTTGCTTTTTTTATACTGCATTAGTTTTTAATTCTAAAGAAACCGCTGATCAGTTGAAGAAGTCTGGGGCGTTCATTCCCGGGATTCGTCCTGGAGCCAATACCGCAGCATACATTGATAAGGTGTTGACTCGATTGACTTTGGCTGGGGCTGTCTACATTACAACGGTGTGTTTGTTGCCGGAGTTTCTAATACTATATTGGAAAGTCCCGTTCTATTTTGGCGGAACATCTCTGCTTATCATCGTTGTAGTCGTTATGGATTTTATGGCCCAAGTGCAGGCGCATCTGATGTCTCATCAGTATGAGAGTCTGATGAAAAAAGCCAATTTTCGGGCGGGTGGAGCATTGCGATAATACGATTGCACAATTTAAATGTCGTTGACTTCAATTGTGCAGTTGCCTTGTTTATATGTCGTGTGTATGGCACGGCATGGGAGAGCTTAAAGTGAAAGTTCGTGCTTCTGTAAAAAAACTGTGCCGAAATTGCAAGATTGTCCGCCGTGAAGGAGTTGTGAGAGTCATCTGTAAAGATGCAAGACACAAACAGCGGCAAGGCTGATCGTTGTGCAATTTGAATCGTTGCGCTGAGTGTTGTATAGTTCGCAGTTTACCGCGAACGCATTCGCCGCGGTGGCAGGGGAGTTTCGTGCATGGCCCGTATTGCAGGTATCAATATTCCGGTGAATAAGCACGCGGTTATCGCGCTGCAATCTATTTTTGGCATTGGTCCAACTCGTGCGAAATCTGTTTGCGTTGGTGCTGATGTTTCACCGGAAACGAAGGTGAAGGACTTGACTGAAGCGCAGGTCGAGGCTCTTCGTGCCGAGGTTGCGAAATTTGTCGTAGAAGGCGATCTCCGCAGAGAGGTCTCCATGAATATTAAGCGACTTATGGATCTTGGCTGTTATCGGGGCTTACGCCATCGCCGTGGTCTGCCGTTGCGGGGACAGCGCACACGTACGAATGCCCGTACTCGTAAGGGACCGCGGCGCGCCATCAAGAAGTAGTCGTCGCGTTTTGCAATGTTCCGCATAGGTTGAAAGGTACTGTTTTATGGCCAAGCCTGCTGCTAAGGCGCGTAAGCGTGTCAAAAAGTCGGTTGTTGATGGTATTGCACATGTTCACGCATCGTTCAATAACACCATCATTACCATTACTGATCGGCAAGGTAATACATTGTCTTGGGCTACTGCGGGAGGCTCTGGTTTCCGTGGTTCTCGTAAAAGCACTCCTTTCGCAGCACAGGTAGCCGCTGAGCGAGCGGGTGCTGTTGTTAAAGAATTCGGTCTTAAAAATCTTGAGGTCAATGTAAACGGTCCTGGTCCTGGTCGTGAATCGGCTGTCCGGGCATTGAATGCTCAAGGTTTTAAAATTACGAATATTATGGACGTTACACCGATTCCTCATAACGGTTGCCGTCCCCCGAAAAAGCGCCGCGTCTAAGCGAGGAGTGTGGTTGTGGCGAGATATATCGGTCCAAAATGCAAGCTCAGCCGTCGCGAAGGTACGGATCTGGGGCTGAAATCATCGGCTCGGGCCTTGGAGTCCAAGTGCAATCTGGAGCGCGTACCTGGTCAACATGGTGCGAGACGCAGTCGTTTGTCAGACTACGGGCTTCAGTTAAGAGAAAAGCAAAAGCTCCGCCGTATTTACGGCGTTTTGGAGCGGCAGTTTCGGCGTTATTACCAAGAGGCTGCTCGTCGTAAAGGATCCACTGGCGAAAATTTGCTAAAGCTTCTTGAAAGCCGCCTTGATAATGTTGTTTATCGCATGGGGTTTGGGGCAACCCGAGCTGAGGCACGTCAACTGGTCTCCCATAAAGCTGTTCTTGTTAATGGTGAGGCAATTAACGTTCCGTCTTATATGTTGAAAGCTGCAGATGTTGTAGCTGTACGTGAAAAGTCTCGCAATCAACTTCGCATCCAGCAGTCGTTAGGGCTGGCACAGAGTCGCGGCTTTGCGGAGTGGGTTGAGGTTGATGTGGCTAAGATGTCCGGTGTGTTTAAGCGGATTCCAGATCGTTCAGATCTGCCAGCCGACATTAATGAGTCACTCGTTGTGGAGTTGTACTCCAAGTAAGTCTGGGGGACCCTCATAGATGTCGGGCACATCTGATTTTCTTAAACCACGCATTGTCGATGTCGAGCGTATTGATGATCGACGTGCTCGGGTTACGCTTGAGCCACTTGAGCGCGGCTTTGGTCATACCCTGGGTAACGCCCTGCGTCGCATTCTTTTGTCATCTATCCCCGGGGCTGCTGTTGTCGAGTGCGAAATTGAAGGAGTATTGCACGAGTACTCGGCTGTTGAAGGGATCCAAGAAGACGTTATCGATGTATTGCTGAACCTGAAAGGTTTGGCAATTGTTATGCATGGTGACGCCGACGTAATTCTCTCGCTTCGTAAAAAGGGGCCAGGCGTCGTTAAGGCGGTGGATATTCAAACTACGCATGCTGTTGAAATTATTAATTCAGAGCATGTGATTGCGACGCTCACCAAGGAAGTTGAGCTTGGCATGAAGCTCCGCATCGCAAAGGGTCGTGGCTATGAGCCTGCGACTCAGCGTGTAACAGCGGAAGGTGAGAGTCGTCCTATTGGCCGTTTACAGCTCGACGCTTCGTTTAGTCCTATTAACCGTGTTAGCTATAAGGTTGAAGCTGCTCGAGTGGAGCAGAGGACTAATCTCGATAAATTGGTAATTGATCTTGAAACCAATGGTACTGTTGATCCCGAGGAAGCGATTCGGGCAGCGGCACGTATTTTATTGGATCAGTTATCGGTTTTTGTTGATTTAAAAGGAAAGGAAGAGACTGAGCTGCAGCCGGAAGCCGTCGATATAGACCCGATTCTTCTTCGGCCCGTTGATGATCTCGAGCTGACAGTGCGCTCGGCTAACTGTCTTAAGGCTGAGAGTATCTATTACATTGGCGATCTAATTCAGAGAACTGAAGTAGAGTTGCTTAAGACTCCTAATTTAGGTAAGAAGTCTCTTACTGAAATTAAAGATGTGCTTGCCTCGCACGGTTTATCTCTGGGCATGAAGTTAGAAAACTGGCCACCTCCCCAGCTTGCTGGAGATAAGGTTGACGACCGCGCCAGTGCCTGAATTATTTAGGGAGCCGCTGTATCGATTTATCGAATGCGGAAACCTGGAATCACGTTAAGGAATTGCACCTATGCGTCACCGCAAGTCGGGCCGTAAGCTTAATCGAACAAGTAGTCATCGGCAGTCAATGTTTCGAAATATGACTGCATCGTTGATATCTCATGAGCTGATAAAAACAACACTGCCAAAAGCAAAAGAATTGCGTCGTGTAGCAGAACCGTTGATTACGCTTAGTAAGGTTGATAGTGTCGCGGGTCGGCGATTAGCATTTGCGCGTCTGAGAGACCGCGATGCGGTGACTAAATTGTTTGCTGAATTGGGTCCGCGATATAGCTCAAGAGCTGGCGGGTATCTTCGCATTATGAAGTGCGGGTTCAGAGCTGGGGATAACGCTCCTATGGCCTATGTGGAGTTGGTTGATCGTCCGCAGGCAGTCAGTGAAAATATGGATTCAGTCTCAACAGATTAATGTAGTTTTTAATTTTCATCACAGCCCCTCTTTTTTGAGGGGTTTTTTTTTGAACATAAACGCATGCGCTTATATGCATGCGCTTATGTTAAAAATTAAGCATTAAAAATTAAATTTATTTTTCTTGGTGGTGTTTATTAAATAAGCAAGTTTTGTTTCAAAAAGACTATCTGTTGTCCATTCATTTTTGCTTGTGCGAGTTATAAGGACTGCATTCATTAATGTGTCTTCACCCGTGACAGCAAATAAACGTCCGCCAACAGCTAGTTTTTCAAGCCATACTGATTCAACAGAAGATAAACCTCCTGTAATGGCTATTGCATCGTAGTTTTGTTCTCCCCATCCTTTTGATGCATCTCCTGTTTGAAGTTTAACATTATGAACACCAAGTGATTTTAATTTCTCGCCGCAGGTTTCTATAAAATCAGCATATATATCAACGCTTAAAACATTACCGCCAAGGAATGCAAGGCATGCAGTAATAAATCCTGAACCAGTACCAATTTCTAAAATGCGATCGTCGGGGCTAATGCTTAGCGCTTGTAGCATTCGTCCTTCTACTACGGGGTGCATCATTGATTGCTGGTGATCAATAGGAACAGCGATATCAGCATAAGCTAGACGTTTATATCTTTCTGGAACAAAAAAATCTCGTTTTATATTGTCTAGGACATCGAGCACACGAGGATCGAGTACTTCCCATGGGCGGACTTGTTGTTCAATCATGTTAAACCGTGCTTGTTCGAAGTTCATCTCGCTCATGATGTAAGCCCTTGGTTTTTAATGTGTACGGCGAAAGTTAAAAATGCTCGCTGTCGACTGCTGGAGGATTTTATCATAGTCATTCCTCGGTTAAGGTTTGCTCTCGTCGTTTAGCTCAACAGCATAGTTTGATATAGGTAAAGCAACAGTGATTAAATCATGTTCGACTAAGAAGGATGCAAAGCGTTTATATCGAAGCGAGCTAAACGCTTGAGGCTGAGCGGATAAGCGATTTAGAAGATCCGGGTAGGCACGTTGCTCTGCTTCATTGTTAAAGAAGTTGTATTTTTGAGCGATCAACTTCCAGGCATCTTGGGGGTGGTCGAGTACCCAGAGGGTGCCGTGTTCGAGTGCTTGAAGAAAGCGTTTTAGCTTTGGGTCATTAAGTTTATTTCGTGCTGCAATTGCCACAACTCCGTCAAAAGGGGGGATGCCTAGTTCTTCTATTGGTAGTAAAAATGCTGTTTTTTTATGTGCTTCAATTACTCCAATAGTTTTTTGGCGCTCTGTTGTTATTATTGCATCTACGTAGCCTTCTAATAAGGCCTGAGTAATTGGTTGATCTAATGAAACGAATTGTATTTCATTAAATGATTTTTCTGTATTAGATAAAATAGCCTGTATTATTTTTGCATCTAATGAATCTGCTTGGTAACCAAGGCGTTTGCCTTTTAGGTCTTGCTGTATGCGAATATTTGATTTTGTAAGCGTTACTATGCCTGACAATGGTGTGTCAATTAGTGTTGCAATTCGTTTTACAGCTATGCCGTCTCCAACAAATAGAAAAAGGCGCGTTTGTGTCGTTACCGCTAAAAGTCCGCGATCATCAATAATTTGTTGAAATGCTTCTCTTGGGCTGGTCGCCAATACAAAATTCACATCTAAGCCTAAATCTGAAAAAAATCCAAGCTCTCTTGTTGCCAATAAAGCAATATGAGAGCTGTTAATTTGTTGGTCAAAAAAAATCACAAATGAATCTTTTTGTGTTTCTTTGGCGACTACTGGTTGAGTTAATAAAAAAAAGTTTAAAATTTGTATAAATGTAAAAAAAAATAATTTAGCTTTCATGATGGCTTTGAGTGGCTTTAATAGCATGTCTTTTGAGTACATTGAAAGATATTGATACAAATGAGTAGAAATCAATGCTTTTAAAAAAACATACAGGTGCTTCATGTAGAGTATCGATTCATTTGCGGTCTTAATTGAGCGTTATTTGTTTTTGTTATATTTATATTTTTTTTTATTTCTTTTAATTGTTACGATGCTTGGGTAGGCTCTAAGCGAACTCATCTAGTCTATTGCGTAAGGGGGGGCTATGCAAAGCTCTGATGGTGAAGAGACGAAAGAGTTATTGGAGCATGTCCACGCTTTGAGTGCGTGGCTTGAAGGTGTGCCCGCTATAGAGCGTGTTGAATGGGCGAGTGCGCAATTTGGAGAACATCTCGTTCTTTCCTCTAGTTTTGGGGCCCAGTCCGCTGTATGTCTGCATATGGCTACAACTGTAAATCCAAGTATTCCGGTGATTTTAATCGATACAGGATACTTGTTTCCGGAAACTTATCGTTTTATTGATGAGTTGGCAGATAGGCTCCGTCTAAACTTACATGTCTATAGGTCATCAAAGGGGCCTGCTTGGCAAGAGGCTACATATGGCCGACTTTGGGAGCAAGGTTTGGATGGTTTAAATCGTTATAATTATATAAATAAAGTTGAGCCTATGGCTCGGGCATTGGACGGTCTTGATGCGAAAGGCTGGATTTCAGGTCTAAGACGCCAACAGGCAAAATCACGCGTTGATTTGGGGGTGTTATTGGCGCGGAAGGGAAGAATAAAAATACATCCCATAATTGAATGGAATGATTATGATGTTTATCAGTACTTGCAGCGTTTCGATCTGCCTTATCATCCTTTGTGGGAAAAAGGGTATGTTTCGATAGGTGATGTGCATACAACCAGTCGCTTATTAGACGGAATGACAGAAGAGGAAACGAGATTCTTTGGTCTTAAAAGAGAGTGCGGAATTCATGAGTTGATTTGATTCAAGTTTTTTTGGTTGGGTCTTGTTCTATAAGAAGTTGGTGTAGTTCGTTTATAACGTATGGGCCGAGTAGTTCGCTTCGCCAGTTTCCTATGGATTCGAAACTTTTTTCTTTTTTTACTATGGCTTCAATTTGTTTGCGCGTTAATATTTGTTCTGGAGTGATGTCGTTTTGTACGGCACAAATATGTACTTTTTTTGTTATGAATTGTATGGTTGTTTTTTGATCGGCAGTTAGATTGTTTGAATGTATGTGTCTGGGTTTTAAATGCGATGTATTTTTTTTTAATGCTTTTATGTTGTTTTTTGTTAAATAAAAACAGGGTTGTTTTGATGCTTTTTCGTTGTCGGTTATAGATGACTCTGGTGTTTTGACCGTATGAACGGTTGTTTTGGCTGCTTCAATTAATGCTTCATCTGACATAATCCATCTACGCGGCAGGTTCTTTTTAATGGCCGTATTTTCACGCCAAGTGGATAGTTCTTGTAGTGTTGCGAGTTGTTTTTTGTTTAGCGTCGAAGTGTTTTTTATTTTGTGCCAAGCATCATGTGGGGCTGTAACGTAACGTTGTGCGTCATACAGCTTGTGTGTGTCCTCTTCAAGCCATTTGTTTCTTCCTTTTACTGCAAGCTGTTCGGCTTGTATGTGATAAATTTTGTGCAAAAAACGCACATCGTTAGCAGCATATGCTAATTGCTCGTTTGAAAGTGGGCGTTGGCTCCAGTCCGTGCGGCTTTGCGATTTATCAATTTTTATTCCCAAGAGTAGTTCGGTTAATGGTGCGTAGCCAATTTGGTTCCCTTGACCTAATAAACCAGCTGCAATTTGGGTATCAAATATGGGTGAAGGAATGGAGTCGCAAAGGTGATAAAAAATTTCAAGATCTTGTGTCGCACCATGTAGTATTTTTGTTGTTTTTTGGTTTTTGATTAAATTTATTAACGGATGGAGTTCGTTTTTGTTAATTGCTATTGTGTCAATGCATGCCACCGTTCCTTCTGATTCTATTTGTATAAGGCAGAGTTGTGGGAAATAGGTTTTTTCACGCATAAACTCCGTGTCGAGGGCAATATACCGCGGGCAATTCAAGGTTCTGATGAATTCGTAGAGTGCTTCATATGAATTGATGAAAATGGGTGGGCTACTGTTTTTCATCTTTTGAAAACCTTGATCGTTTCCAATGTCCTGAGCGACCGCCTTGTTTTTCCATAAGATGGATGTCGCTCATTTCCATTTCTTTGTCCACCGCCTTGCACATATCGTAAATTGTGAGAAGTCCGATATGGACAGCAGTTAATGCCTCCATTTCTACCCCTGTTTGTCCTATAGTTTTAGTTGTGACGCTGCACTGAATTGCGGATGGAGTTTTAATGATTTTGAAATTTACTTCTACATGTGTTAAATGAATTGGATGGCATAAAGGTATCAGTTCAGATGTTTTTTTTGCTGCCATTATGGCTGCAATGCGAGCGATGCCTAATACATCACCTTTATTATGACCTCCAGCTTCAATTAACTCTAAAGTAGAAGGGGTCATCAAAATGATCCCCTCTGCTGTTGCTGTGCGTATGGACGTTTTTTTATGGCCCACATCTACCATGTGAGCATCGCCAGATTTATTAAAATGTGTTAAGTGTGGCATGCTGATTCTGCCCCATGTGCTAAGGGCTTTGGCAAAAACCATGGGGGGGCTGATTTTTTTTCGATTATCAAGCTTGCCCCCCCCGGCAGTGAGTGGCTGATAGCCTGTTATTTGGACTCCTCGTACATCTTCACGCTTGCACCAATTTCTGTTTTTGCGTCTTCGACTGAACCCCAGCCATCAACTTTGACCCATTTGCCCTTATCGAGATCTTTATAATGCTCAAAGAAGTGTGCAATTTGTGACATAATGACAGCCGGAAGGTCCTCAATTTTCTCAACGTTTTCGTACAAAGTGCACTGTTTCTTAATTGGCACGGCAACCAACTTTGAATCTTGTCCGCCTTCGTCCGACATCTTGAGGAGGCCTAGCGGACGGCATCGAACTACGCAGCCGGAGACCAGTGGAAACGGCGTAACAACGAGCACATCAAGTGGATCACCGTCACCGCACAAGGTGTTTGGGATGTAGCCATAATTGCAGGGATAGTGCATGGCTACATTCATGAAGCGGTCAACGAACAGCGCGCCTGTTTCTTTGTCGACTTCGTATTTCACGGGATCTGCGTTGGCAGGAATCTCAATGATGACGTTGAAATCGTTTGGTAAGTCGCGGCCGGCAGTTACTCGATCCAGAATCATTTGCTTTTCCCCTCAGGTTGAGCCACTTTTAGGCTTTGCAAGATTACCATGGAGTTGGTTTTCAATGCGACAAGACTAGTCTCCGTGCTAGGTAAGTCATTCATTTTGGCCGTTGCAAGCAACAAAAAAAGCATAAGGATTTTTTCATTTTGGCATGTGTTGTATGTGATTTGTATATACGATGCAGCAAGGCCTTGATTGCATTGACAGCGGTGGTGAAAAAGGTAAGCTTTATAAAAACTAAGTCTAATGCTGACAAGTGTGGTGTTGAGCTGCACTGTCGTTTCTTGATGCGGTTATTATGCCGCCAATTTTAGTGAAAGGATGGGAACGCCGTTATGAGAACCGTCTTGTTGGGGGCGCCAGGGTCAGGTAAGGGGACGCAGGCCGAGGGCATCGTAGCTCGCTATGCGATTACTCATATTTCGACCGGCGATTTGCTGCGTGCAGAGGTTGCGGCAGGCAGTGAACTCGGCAATCGCGCGAAGGCCATCATGGAGGCGGGTGGGCTTGTATCGGATGACATCGTGCTGGGCATGATGGAGGCTAAGCTGGGGGGGTTGGAAAAAGGCTTTCTGCTTGATGGTTTTCCCCGAACCTTGGCGCAGGCCGAGTCTTTGGATAATTTGTTGGCAAGGTTGGGTAAACCATTAGATTGTGTATTGTTTTTTGATGTTGATTTCGATGAGATTACCCGCCGTTTGTTGTCTCGCGGGCGAGCGGACGACGTCGAAGAGGTGATACGTAAGCGTTTGGCTGTTTATGAAGAACAAACAGCTCCTTTGATTGAGTATTATGCGAATAAGGGTGTGCTGCAGACTGTTAAAGGGGTCGGTGTGATAGAAGAAATTTCGGCCAAGATCTTTGCTGTGCTTGATGCGTACCGTTAATTAATTTTTCTTGATAGGAAATTGACCACAGGGAAGTGTGTTTTTACTAAAATGAAAAAGGCGACCAGACGGTCGCCTTTTTGTTGGTCTGTTTGCCAAGTTCAGCGTGTTGAAATTGCTGGAACGTCGCGTTTCGCGGCGCCAATGTAGAGTTGGCGTGGGCGTCCAATTTTCTTGGCGGGGTCGGCAATCATTTCCATCCAGTGCGAAATCCAGCCAACCGTGCGCGCGATTGCGAACATTGGCGTGAACATTTCTACTGGAATACCCAGTGCCTTATAGATGATTCCGGAGTAGAAATCGACGTTCGGATAAAGTTTGCGCTCAATGAAGTATTCGTCCTGAAGGGCGATTTCTTCCAGGCGCATCGCCAATTCCATGCGTGGATCATTGCCGTACTTCGCGAGTACATCGTGGCAAATAGTCTTGATTATTTTCGCTCGCGGGTCGAAGTTCTTGTAGACCCGATGACCAAAGCCCATGAGTTTGAACGAGTCGTTCTTATCTTTGGCTTTGGCTACGAACTTCTCAATGTTGGAGACGTCGCCGATTTGATCGAGCATGCGCAGAACGGCTTCATTGGCACCGCCGTGTGCAGGACCCCACAGGCATGCGATGCCGGCGGCAATGGCTGCGTAGGGGTTGGCATCGGAGGAGCCAGCCAGGCGGACCGTAGAGGTGGATGCGTTTTGCTCGTGGTCAGCGTGCAGAATAAATAGTACGTCCATCGCCTTTTCGGCAACGGGGTCAATCTCGTACTCCTCGCACGGTGTTGCGAACATCATGTGGAGCAGATTGCCGCAGTAGCTCAGGTCGTTGCGCGGGTAGATGAACGGCTGCTGGATGTTGTGTTTATAGCAGGCGGCCGCGATCGTCGGCATTTTCGCGATCAGCCGATGGGCGGTGATCTTGCGATGGTCGGGATCAAGAATGTTGAGGTTGTCGTGATAGAAACCGGCCAACGAGCCGACCACGCCCGTCATCATGGCCATCGGGTGTGCGTCGTGGTTGAAGCCGTCAAAGAATTTGAGCAAATTGTCTTTGATCAGCGTGTGGTGGCTGATGGTGTACTCGAACGTCTTGAGTTGCTCTGCGGTTGGCAGTTCACCATTCAGAAGCAGGTAGCTGACCTCCAGATGGGAGCACTGCTCTGCAAGCTGCTCAATCGGGTAGCCGCGATAAAGCAGGTCACCCTTGTCGCCATTGAGATACGTGATGGCGCTTTTGCACGACGCTGTCGAGACAAAACCCGGGTCGTATGTGAAGTAGCCGAACTCCTTGTTCAGCGAGCCAATGTCCACCACCGGATCGCCATGCGTCGGGTGGTGGATGGGCATGTCGACAGTCTTGCCGGACGCGTTGTCTTTGATGGTGACGCTCGCGTTAGACATTCAACTACCTCCTAAATACGGCTTCGATTGGGTGAGTTACCGTACGCCCGCTGCGAGAGCGACGGTGCTACACACATGCGTGTCGATGGAATGGCCCCGAATAATTGGTCTTCGCGGCGCGGAAGCAGGGGATACCCTCATGCTGTTCGGTTAGCCTCCTTCGGAAGCAGCGCCGGTTGTGGATGACCAAATCGATCTCTCTTTGATTATTTCAAGCATCCGAACTTTCAAACTATAGCTGAGCCCGTGACGGTTTGTCCTGTGCTTTCTGTTTCTTGATGCGAAAAGCGTGTTTATAACCTTTTGAAAAAACTCGCTTTTTTTATGGCTTGTTGGTGGTGAGCGATGTGTGCTGTGTTCGAGTGCGGAGCATAAAAAAGGCATCCCTGCGGATGCCTTTTTTATGGTGTGAAATCTGTCAGTGAGAGGATGTTCAGACCATTCCGTACTTGCGGCGGAAGCGGTCGACACGTCCCGCAGTATCAACGATCTTCTGTTTGCCGGTGTAGAACGGATGCGATGCGCTGGAGACTTCGATTTTTACCAGCGGATATTCCTTGCCGTCCGTCCAGGTGATGGTTTCCCTAGTCTTGATCGTCGAGCGCGTCAGAAAAGAAAAGTCGGCGGACAGGTCCTGGAATACCACTTCGCGGTATTCGGGATGGATGTCTTTCTTCATGATTGCCAAGCCTTGGTGCGTGAGTCGGAAGGGTGCCGCGGCGAGCGTCACCTTGGAATTTTGGCGCCGGGGCGCGGAAAAGTCCCGTAATGTAAGCAAAGACACGGGAAGGCGCAAGTCATGATGTTGTGAATAACTTGTTGATCGTGCATGCATCGTGTATAAGGCGCGCCGCCAGGCATGTCGCCATATCGACGCTAAGCCGCTTATCTGGAAAGAAAAATGAGCATCTCTACCCCCCGTGTCGGTTTCGTCAGCCTGGGTTGTCCGAAGGCGCTGGTCGATTCCGAGCAGATCATCACGCGCCTGCGTGCGGAAGGTTATGACATCGCACCGAGTTACCAGGGTGCCGATCTGGTTGTAGTCAACACCTGTGGCTTCATTGATGCCGCTGTGGAGGAATCTCTCGACGCCATCGGCGAGGCATTGAACGAGAACGGTAAAGTCATCGTCACTGGCTGTTTGGGAGCCAGGCCGGAGCGGATTACGGATGTGCATGCCAGTGTGCTCGCGGTTACGGGGCCGCATGCGCTGGAGGAAGTGATGGGGGTTGTCCATCAGCATCTGCCGAAGCCGCATGATCCGTTCATGGACCTCGTGCCGCCAGCCGGTATCAAGCTGACGCCGCGTCACTACGCGTATTTGAAGATTTCTGAAGGCTGCAACCACCGCTGCAGTTTCTGCATCATTCCGCATATGCGTGGGGATCTGGTCAGCCGGCCGATCGGCGATGTCATGCAGGAAGCGGAAAACCTGGTTCGCTCGGGGGTTAAAGAACTGCTGGTGATCTCGCAGGACACCAGTGCTTATGGCGTCGACGTTCGCTATCGCACGGGATTTTGGAGTGGTCGGCCATTGAAGACCCAGATGACTGCACTGGCGCAGGCGTTGGGGACACTGGGCGCCTGGGTCCGTTTGCACTACGTCTATCCGTATCCGAATGTTGACGACGTGATTCCGCTGATGGCTGACGGTAAGATCTTGCCGTATCTCGATATTCCGCTGCAGCATGCAAGCCCGCGCATCCTCAGGGCGATGAAGCGTCCGGGGAATATCGAGGGTACCTTGGAGCGCATTCAGCGCTGGCGCGAGCTGTGTCCGGATCTGACTTTGCGCAGTACGTTCATCGTTGGCTTCCCGGGCGAAAGCGAAGACGATTTCGAGTCGTTGCTCGATTTTCTTGAAGAGGCCGAACTGGACCGCGTGGGTTGTTTCACCTATTCGCCGGTCGAGGGAGCGCCAGCCAACGATTTACCGGGTGCAGTGCCTGAAGAGCTCAAGCAGGAGCGTCTGGAGCGTTTCATGGAGCTGCAGGCGCAGATCAGCGCCGACAAGCTGGCATGCAAGATCGGGCGCGATCTGCAGGTCCTCGTCGACGGCCATGCCGAAGACGGGCGTGCGATCGCACGTTCGGCGGCCGACGCGCCCGAGATCGACGGTATCGTCGTCATCGAAGACGGGCAGCACCTCAAGCCGGGCGAGTTTGCCCGCGTGCGCGTCGAGGACACCGACGAACACGATCTTTACGCGAGCCTGCTGCCGTCTTGAGTGGTGGGTGAATGAGGTTCGACCGAGGGGGGCCAGAATGCCTGGCTGGAGGGAGCCCTCTTCAGTCGATCGGCCGTTTCATTCGCTGCGGGGCGTAAAGGGGTGGGGCAAACCCTGTAGCGCGAGCTCCATCGTACAGATCCGATTGAGGACGTCCGCGTCACGAACGGCCTCGGGTTTGAAAAACTCGCGCATGGCCGGCAGCGCTGGATCGAGTCCCTCGGCGAGCCTGGCGGCCTGCAGCCATTCATCCGTGAGGCGCGGCGCACGCCATTGCTGCACCCGGTAGCTCCAGCGCCGCAACCACGGTGGCCGCTGAAAGGTTGCCTGCATTTTCAGCCGATAGCGCAGCGACGGTCCTTGGGTCGGTACGTAGCCGTAGGCACTCGGGTAGCGGGCCAGCGCAGGGCTGATCCGTTCGATGATTTTGGCTTCCAGTACGCCATAATTTTTCTGGCTCAGCGGGATGGCTTCGGTGCCACGCATGATTGTGGCTTCCATGAACGGGAACAGCAGCGGGCCGAAGCGCTGATTCAGGCCCACGTCGCGAGCCGTCCAGTAGCGGGCTCGATGCAGCGGATAGAGCGCTTCCAGTTCGATGCGGCTGAAGCGTTTCTGTCCGTCATGGCCGAGCGCTTTGCTCAGGTCCAGTGCCATGGCCGACTCGTAGGCCTGTAGGTCGAACGCCGGTGTGATGGTGCGGGGATCGATGCGTGAGTAAAACGACCAGACCAGCTCGACAGGGCGGTAGGTGCGTTCGGGCAGGTAAAAGAAGTTGCGGAAAATTTCACCGGCAGAGCCGTTGAGGACCGAGACGCCACGTGGCGCGCGAACGAGACGGTCTTCGGCATCGACGCCGGAGTCGAACAGACCATCGTTTTTCCAACCATCGAAGCGAACCCAGGCCCGTTCGATGCGTGCCGCGCTTGCCGGCGGTGCCTGCTGGCTTTTATCGACGTGTTCGAGCTCCAGCCCTTCACCGCGGGCGATGGCTTTGGCGACCTGCACGTCGTCGTCGTTGTCGCGGCCGTACACGTAGATCTGCGGGGTCAGACCGGCATCAAGCAGCAGCGCCAGCATCAGGCGCGAGTCATAGCCACCGGACAGCGCGGTACGAAACTGGCCGCCACCGCAGGCATAAACACGAAACAGGGCACGCAGGCGGGCGGCGTAGTCCTCGGCCGTTTCATCGAGCGAACGGGCGGGCGCGGGCTGGCAGTCGAGCACGGCTTCTTCCGCCAGCAGCTCCACCGACTGGCCGAAGCGCAGCAGACTGCCGCAGCGCAGCTGGTGGATATCGCGCAGAAACGTGCGCGTGCCGTAAGTCGCCCCGTTCCAGGCGTACTCGTATACCCCCTGCGGATCAGCCTGGGGGTGATCCGGCAGCGTCTGGCGGATCGCCGTAAAACTGCTGGACCAGTGATGCCGTTCGCCGTCGTGGTAGACCTTGTAAGCTCCCAGGGCGTCGGTGGCGAGATACAGCTGCCCGAACTTGTGAATGAGCACGGCAAAGTGCCCGCGGCATTCCGACCACGGAAACCGGCGGCCGTCGAAATCCTCGAGCAGTCGTTCAAGCGCGGTGTCAGTCGCAGCGCCGCGATAGAACAGCACGCCGCTGCAGGCAGCGAACTCATCCGAGGAGCGTTCGAAGAGTTGTGGTGCGCTGCCGTTGAGTTTGCCGAACAGGTTCAGCCGCCAGCCGGCCGCGGTGAGATTGCGGCGCTCGGTAAAACCATGCCGCTGATGCGCGGCGAGCCAGGGCGCACCGAGCGCATCGGCGCCGGTGTCGCGCGAAAGCATGAACAGACCCACGGGTAGCCTCCATCCGCCGTGCAGAGCCGGCACTATCGGCATTGACCGGCGGTGCTGCAACCGTGCCCGCGCTGCTGTTGCGACCTTAGGGGCTGTCGATGAACAGCTGCAGCAAATCGTTGAGGAACTGCAGGCCGCGGGGACTCGCCTGCAGCCGGGTGTGCGTGTCGAGCATCAGCTGCTGCCGGCGAGCCTGCTCCAGCGCCGGTGCGAGGGTCTCGAATGGCAAACCGCTGCGTTCGCTGAACAGGGCCGCCGGCACGCCGTCGATCAGGCGCAGCGCGTTCAGCATGAACTCGAACGGCAGCTCGGCGGGACTGACTTCGCTGTCCAGGCTCAGGCAGGATGCACGCCCGGCACTCTCCAGATACTCGCGCGGGTGTTTGTGCTTCAGCGTCCGCCGGATCGTGCCCGCTGCCGGGTCGGTGAGCTTGCCGTGGGCGCCGGCGCCGATGCCGAGGTAGTCGCCGAATTCCCAGTAATTGAGATTGTGCTGACAGCGTCGCCCCTCGCGCGCGTAGGCCGAGATTTCATACTGGGCATAGCCGCGGGCGGCCATGCGCTGCTGCGCAGCCTGCTGTATCGACCACAGCGTGTCGTCGTCCGGCAGCGTCGGCGGGTAGCGATGGAACAGCGTGTTCGGTTCGATCGTCAGCTGATAGTACGAAAGATGGGTCGGCTCAAGGTCGATGGCCGTGGCCAGATCGCGCAGCGCCTGTTCCGGTGTTTGTCCCGGCAGACCGAACATCAGGTCGAGATTGAAGTTGTCGAAGCCGGCCGCGTGGGCGCTTTCAGCGGCGCGGATCGCCGCACGGCGATCGTGGATGCGGCCGAGGGCCTGCAGCTGATCGTCATCGAAGCTCTGTACGCCGATCGACAGCCGCGTCACGCCGGCGGCGCGAAACTCGGCAAACCGTCCGGCCTCCACGGTGCCCGGATTGGCTTCCAGCGTGATCTCGATATCCGGGCGCAGCGCCAGCCGGGCGCGCAGTCCGGCGAGCAGGCGGTCGATGGCCTCGGCGCTGAACAGGCTGGGTGTGCCGCCGCCGATGAACACGCTGTCGACGCGCCGTCCCCAGACACGGGGCAGGTCGTGTTCGAGGTCGGAGAGCAGCGCATCGACATAGGCAGCCTGTGGCAGCGGCTCGGGAGATACATGCGAGTTGAAATCGCAATATGGACACTTACGTACACACCACGGCATGTGCACGTAAAGCGTGAGCGGAATCGGTGTGCTGAACTGCAGCATGGGCTTCTCCAAAGGGGCGGCCTGCAATACCGCTCCACGAATGCTTGTCATGAGGCTCGCGCGGTAGAGTTGTCTACGGCAGATACGGAAACGATGTACCGCAGGCCCCGGTGCAGGGTCAGCGCTCGGGAAAGAGCGACGATAAAACAAGAGGTGACAAACCACCGATGAACAGGAATCAAATTCTCGTCAAGACGCCAAAGGGACAGGACGAAATCCGCACCCGAGCCCACAAACTGACGCCGCGTTTGCGGCGGCTGCTGATCATGGTCGACGGACGCAGTTCTGTGACGGATACGCTGCAGCGCCTGCAGGCGCTGGGCGACGATCTCGAAGAGCAACTTGCCGAATTGCTGGCGCAGGGGTTTCTGGCCCCGGCCGGTGCCGCCGCCGCCGTTGAGCAATATGCGGGAAGCACCGTTGCTGCGGTGATTCCTCAGTTCGCCGAATTCAATCTCGACAAAGCGAAAGGGTTTGCACGCTACGTCGTCTGCGGGGCGCTCGGCCCGGTCGGTGCCCGCCGCGCTGAACGGCTCGATAGCGTCAGCAGCGTCGGTGAGCTGCGTGTGCAGCTCGACGAGCTGCGTGATGTGCTGCCCAAGCTGATGCCCAAGCGTCAGGCCGAGCAGGTCTGGAAGCAGCTCGAACCGCTGATGCTGTCGCTGCCCTGAGCCGCAACGCTCAGGGGCATGCCGCCAGCGCGGCGTGCAGTTCGGCGAGAGCCTTGCCGCGGTGGCTGAGACGCTGTTTCGCTGCCGGCGGCAGTTCTGCCGCCGTGCACTGCTGCGCCGGCAGCCAGAACAGCGGGTCGTAACCGAAACCGCCATCGCCGCGCGGATGATCGATCAACAGGCCTTCCCAGGTGCCGCAGCAGATCGTCGGCATCGGGTCCTCAGCGTGACGCATGTACACCAGCACACAGCGGTAGCGTGCCTGCCGGTGTTCCGCCGCGATGCCGCTCAGGGCCGCCAGCAGCTTGGCGTTGTTGGCGGCATCGCTGGCATTGGCGCCGGCATAACGCGCCGAATAGATGCCGGGTGCGCCCTTGAGCGCATCGACCTCGATACCGGAATCGTCGGCGATCGCCGGCAGCCCGGTGTGCAGCGCGGCGTTGCGGGCTTTGATAATGGCGTTTTCGACGAAGCTCAGGCCGGTCTCTTCGGCTTCCGGCACGGCGAACTCGGCCTGCGGCACGACCTCGATGCCGAGGTCGGCGAGGCAGCCGGACAGTTCGCGGACTTTGCCGGCATTGCCAGTGGCGAGAACGACACGACGGGAAAGCAGCGGGGTGCTGGACATGGTGACTCAGGTCGCTGACGGTGAACGGTCCGGGAACGGCTCTGGCGTGTGACGCGAACGGGCGTGCCGCGCAGGGCGGTGGTCAGTGGCGCAGGCCGAGGGCCTCGCGCTGCTTTTCGGCCAGCTCGGTGATGCCTTGGCGCGCCAGCGCCAGCATGGCTTCGAGCTCCTCCATGCGGAAGGCGTGGCCTTCGGCCGTGCCCTGCACCTCGACGAAGGCGCCGGCCTCGTTCATGACCACGTTCATGTCGGTCTCGGCTTCGGAGTCCTCGGCGTAGTCGAGGTCCAGAACCGGCACGCCGCGATAGATGCCGACCGACACGCTGGCCACCTGGCCGTGCAGCGGGTTCTTCTTCAGCGCCTTGCGTGCCAGCAGCTTGCGCACGGCATCGGCCAGCGCGACGAAGCTGCCGGTGATCGAGGCGGTGCGGGTGCCGCCGTCGGCCTGGATCACGTCGCAGTCGATGGTGATGGTGCGCTCGCCGAGTGCGGCGAGATCGACGACCGCGCGCAGGCTGCGGCCGATCAGGCGCTGGATCTCCTGCGTGCGTCCGCTCTGGCTGCCGCGCGCGGCTTCGCGGGCGCTGCGGGTATGCGTGGCGCGCGGCAGCATGCCGTACTCGGCGGTGACCCAGCCCTGACCCTTGCCCTTGAGAAATCCCGGCACCCGCTCTTCGACGCTGGCGGTGCAGATGACCTTGGTGTCGCCGAATTCGACCAGCACCGAACCTTCGGCGTGTTTGGTGAAATCGCGGGTGATACGGATGGGGCGAAGCTGATCGGGTGCACGGCCGCTTGGACGCATAACGCGATACCTTTTCAGGGGACTGCGGAAAAAGGGCGCGGAGTATAGCAGAGCCTCCGTGCCGGTTTTCCAAGCCGCGGCGAGCGCTTACCATGTTCGGCCCGACACTCAGTCAGCGAGACCCGCGATGATTCGTAGCATGACCGCTTTTGCGCGTTGCGAGCGCCAGACCGAATTGGGCGCCATCGCCTGGGAACTGCGCTCGGTCAACCACCGTTATCTCGAAGCTGCGATGCGCATGCCGGAGACGCTGCGCTCGCTGGAAATCTCTGCCCGCGAGCGTATCCAGGCACGCCTGAATCGCGGCAAGGTCGATGCCACGCTGCGTTTTTCCGCAGCGCCGAACACCGCCGGCGAACTGTCGCTGAACAGCACGCTGGCGGCGAAGCTGCTCGGTATTGCCGGCGAACTCGAAAACCTGATGGGCCCGGGCACCGGCCTGCGCCTGGCGGATGTCATGCGCTGGCCCGGCGTCGTCGTCGAAGCCGAGCAGGATCTTGAGCCGCTCAAGCGCGAAGTCCTCGAAGTCCTCGATGCGGCGCTGGCCGAGCTGATCGCCACCCGCGAGCGCGAGGGCGCCCGCACCGCAGAGATGATCCTCAGCCGCTGCGAAGCGATCAGCGCGCAGGTCGCGTTCGTGCGCAGTCGTCGTCCGGAAGTCGTGGCGCGGCTGCGCGAAAAACTCATCGGCCGTCTCGCCGAACTGCCGAACGCCGGCGATCCGGGGCGGCTCGAACAGGAAATGGTCATTGTCGCCCAGCGCATGGATGTCGAGGAGGAGCTCGACCGCCTTGATGCACACATCGCCGAGATCCGTGACGTGCTCAAGCGCAAAGAGCCGGTCGGCCGGCGGCTCGACTTCCTGATGCAGGAGCTCAACCGCGAAGCCAACACCCTGTCGTCGAAGTCGCTCGATACCGAAACCACGCGCGCCGGGGTCGAGCTCAAGGTGCTGATCGAGCAGATGCGCGAACAGATCCAGAACATCGAGTGATCCGTGCCATGAACGCAGCCGGCCAGCTCTACATCGTTGCCGCCCCGTCCGGGGCGGGCAAGACCAGTCTCGTCAAGGCGCTGCTGGCAAGCCTCGACGGCGTCGAGGTCTCGGTATCGCATACCACACGCTCCCCGCGGCCTGGCGAAACGCACGGCGTGCACTATCACTTCGTCACGCTGGACGTGTTCAGGTCGCTGGTCGGGGAGGGGCGTTTCCTTGAGCACGCGGAGGTGTTCGGCAACTGTTACGGCACCAGTCGCGATACGGTCGCCGCGCGGCTGGCAGCCGGCGTCGACGTCATCCTCGAAATCGACTGGCAGGGCGCGCGGCAGGTGCGCAGCATCTTTACCGATGCGCTCGGCGTGTTCATCGTGCCGCCGTCGCTGGCCGAGCTGCGCCGGCGCCTGACCGGCCGCGGGCAGGATGCCGCCGAAGTCATCGAGCAGCGCATGGACGAAGCGCGGGCGGAACTCTCGCACTGGCAGGAGTTCGATTATGTCGTCGTCAACGATGACTTCGCGCAGGCGCTCGATGCCCTGCGGGCGGTGTTCGTCGCCAACCGCCAGCGCCGCGAGGTGCAGGCCCGGCGGCACAGCGAGCTGTTCACACGGCTGGTCGGCTGAAGTGGCGGGCGGCGCGCAATTCGGTTGAGGGAAGCCTCTGCGCGTCGTTAAACTGCTTCTCTTTGCGCGGCATTTGCCGTAGCCCCTGATTTTTCGAGGTCGTACCCGATGGCTCGCGTCACCGTTGAAGATTGTCTGGACAAGGTGGATAACCGTTTTCAGTTGGTGCTGGTCGCCTCGCGGCGCGCGCGCCAGATCGCACTCGGCAAGATGGCGCTGGTGCCGGAAGAAAACGACAAGCCGACCGTGATCGCGCTGCGCGAACTGGCGGCCGGCCTGCTTGACCCGGCGGCGCTGCTGCGCGAGCCGATGTACAAGCCGGAACGGGAACAGCCGGTGTTTCTCGAAGAGGAAGGCGCGAATTTTTCTGAAGAGTCGGCCGCCAAGACCGCGCCGCCCGCCGACGACGCCGAGCGCTGATCCCGCCCGCTGTATCCCGCCGCGGCGGTCAGGCTCCCGGCGTCCGCCACCGTCAGGAGTGAGTACCGCATGAATTCCGTCAGCCCGCTGCCGATGACCGACTGGTCGGATGACCTGCTGGCGCGGGTCGATGAACTGGCTGCGGTCCTGAGCGGCTATCTGGACCCCGAGCAGATCGAAGCGGTACGCCGCGCCTGCCTGTTCGCCGCTGAAGCCCATCAGGGGCAGTTCCGCCGCAGCGGCGAACCCTACGTCTTTCACCCGATCGCCGTTGCCCGCATCCTCGCCGAAGTGCGTTTCGATCACGAGACGCTGATGGCGGCGGTGCTGCACGACGTCATCGAAGACACCAAGTTCGGCAAGGAGCAGGTCGCCGAGCGTTTCGGCACCGAGGTCGCCGAGCTGGTCGACGGCGTCAGCAAGCTCACGCAGATCAAGTTCAGCTCCAAGATCGAGGCGCAGGCCGAGAACTTCCGCAAGATGTTCCTCGCGATGGCGAAGGACATCCGCGTGATCATGGTCAAGCTGGCCGATCGGCTGCACAACATGCGCACGCTCGGCGCCATGCCGCCGGAAAAGCGCCGGCGCATCGCCCGCGAGACGCTGGAAATCTACGCGCCGATCGCCGGGCGTCTGGGCATGAACCATCTGCGCCTGGAGCTCGAAAAGCTCGGTTTTGCCTATCTGTTCCCGACCCGCTACCGCGTGCTCGAAGAATCGGTGCGCAAGATGCGCGGCAACCGCCGCGAAATCGTCGGCCAGCTGGAAACCCGTGTGCGCAACCGCCTGCTCGAAGATGGCATCAAGGCGCGGGTCATCGGCCGCGAGAAGCATCTCTGGGGCATCTATAAAAAGATGCGCGCCAAACGGCTGCCGCTGAAGGACGTCTACGACGTATATGCGCTGCGCATCATCGTCGACAGCGTCGATACCTGTTACCGCGCGCTCGGTCTGGTACACGGCCTGTACAAGCCGCTGATGGGGCGTTTCAAGGACTATATCGCGATCCCCAAGGCCAACGGCTACCAGTCGCTGCACACCGTGCTGTTCGGGCCGCACGGCGTGCCGATCGAAATGCAGATCCGCACCTACGACATGCATGTGATGGCCGAGGCTGGCGTCGCCGCGCACTGGCTGTACAAGTCACCCGGCGCGCAGGGCAATGCCGCGCACGCCCGCGCTCGTGAATGGTTGCAGAAGCTGCTCGACATGCAGCGTCGCGCCGGCAATTCAGTCGAATTCCTCGAAAGCGTGAAGATGGATCTCTTTCCCGACGAGGTTTACGTGTTCACGCCGCGCGGCGAGATCATCGAGCTGCCGAAAGGCGCGACGGCGGTCGATTTCGCCTACGCGATCCATTCCGACGTCGGCAACACCTGCGTCGCCGCCAAAGTCGACCGCCGCCTGGCGCCGCTGCGCACGCCGCTCGAAAACGGCCAGACCGTCGAGGTCATCATCACGCCGACGGCGCGGCCGAACCCGGCCTGGCTCGGTTTCGTTGTCACCGCCAAGGCGCGCGCCAGCATCCGCCACTACCTGAAGAACCTGCAGCGCGACGAGGCCATGCTGCTCGGCAAGCGCCTGCTGGAAAAAGCCCTGCTCGGTCAGGTCAGCTCGCTCGCCGAGCTGCCGGCCGATCGTGTCAAGGCGCTGGTCGAAGAGCTCAACGCCCCGAGCTTCGAGGACATCCTCGCCGACATCGGCCTCGGTACGCGGGTCGCGCCGCTGCTGGCCAAGCGTCTGCTGCCGAACCAGGGTGGCAATGACGCGCCGGAGGCCGAGCGTGCCGGCAAGGGCGCGCCACTGCTGATCAAGGGCTCGGAGGGCACCGTCGTCAGCTTCGGCAAGTGCTGCCGGCCGCTGCCGGGCGATGCGATCGTCGGCTATCTGACGGCCGGGCGCGGCGTCGTCGTCCACCGCGACAGCTGCAAGAACGTCGCCGACTACAAGAAAAACCCCGACAAGTGGGTCGAGGTCGAATGGGCCTCGCAGATCAATGCCGATTTCCCGGTCGAGCTGCGTCTGGATGTCTCCAACAAGCGTGGCGTGTTCGCCAGTGTCGCCGCTGCGATCGCGGAGACCGACACCAACATCGAGAATATCGCCACCACCGAGCGCGACGGCATCACGGCGACGATCAATCTGACCCTGCAGGTGCGCGATCGCGTGCAGCTGGCCCGGGTCATGAAGCGTCTGCGGGCGCTGCCGGAAGTGCTCAAGCTTTCGCGCAAGGCGTCGTGAGCCGCGCTCGCGTGGTTTTCATTCATGCGTTCAACAGGAGCTGTCATGCCCCGTGAAATCATCAGCACCGACCGCGCCCCGGCGGCGATCGGCACCTATTCCCAGGCCGTCAAGTGCGGGAGCACCGTTTATCTGTCCGGCCAGATTCCGCTCGATCCGGCGACGATGCAGCTGGTCGAGGGCATCGAGGCGCAGGTGCGCCGCGTGTTCGACAATCTGCAGGCAGTGTGTGAGGCCGCCGGCGGCAGTCTGGCCGACATCGCCAAGCTCAACATCTTCCTGACCGATCTCGGCCACTTCGCCAAGGTCAACGAGATCATGGCCGAGTACTTCACGCAGCCGTATCCGGCACGTGCGGCGATCGGTGTCGCCGCGCTGCCGCGCGCGGCGCTGGTGGAGATGGACGGCATCGTCGAGCTCGGCTGAATAAGCCCGCTCGCCAGCCCATGAAAAAGCCCCGCCGGGCGAGCGTCCGGCGGGGCTTTTTCATGCGGCGCATCAGTAGTGCGGATCGGCGACCTGTGCCTGCTGGCGTTCACGGCGTTCCTGCGCCTCGACGGTCAGCGTGGCGATCGGCCGGGCTTCCAGGCGCTTGAGGCCGATTTCCTCGCCGGTTTCCTCGCAGTAGCCGTACTCACCGTTCTCGATGCGCTTGAGCGCTTCGTCGATCTTCGTCTGCAACTTGCGATAACGGTCACGCGTGCGCAATTCGAAGCTGGTATCACTTTCGCGGTTGGCGCGGTCGGCCTCGTCGGCGACCTCGTGCGGTGCTTCGCGCATCGCGTCGATGGTCGCCTGCGCCTCGTTGAACAGCTCCTGACGCCAGCTGAGCAGCTTGCGGCGGAAGTACTCCAGCTGACGCGGATTCATGTAAGGCTCGTCGGGCGAGGGCTTGTAGTCTGCGGGCAATTCGATGGCCATGGTTTCCGGTCCTCCCCCGGTGGGACTTGTAATGTGCGTGTTCCGATCACGCTGTAAGCCGCCTTTATGGCGCTCGCTTGCGGCTTTTTCAAGGATGCGCGACTCTGCGCGGTCCCACGCGTGTGTCTGTCGTGTGACCCGCGTGCATTGCTTGAGAGGCTCGAAGCATGAGTACCATCTGGACCCCCGATAGCTGGCGTGCGTTCCCCGTGCGACAGATGCCCGAATACGCCGATCGTGAGGCGCTTGCCTCCGCTGAAGCCAGTCTGGCGAAGTATCCGCCGCTGGTGTTCGCCGGCGAAGCGCGCACGCTGCGCCGGGCGCTGGCCGAGGTTGCCGAGGGCCGTGGTTTCCTGCTGCAGGGCGGCGACTGCGCCGAGAGCTTCGCCGAGTTCCACGCTTTCAACATCCGTGACACCTTCCGCGTGCTGATGCAGATGGCGGTGGTGCTGACCTACGGTGCCGGTCTGCCGGTGGTCAAGATCGGTCGCATGGCCGGTCAGTTCGCCAAACCGCGCAGCGCCAACACCGAAACGCGCGACGGCGTCACGTTGCCGAGCTACCGCGGCGACAACATCAACGACATCGAATTCACCGCCGCGGCGCGCGAGCCCGATCCGCAGCGCCAGGTGCACGCCTATTTCCAGTCGGCGGCGACGATGAACCTGCTGCGCGCCTTTGCCCAGGGCGGCTATGCCGACCTGCACCAGGTCAACCGCTGGACTGCCGATTTCGTCGACGGCTCGCCGGCCGGCGCGCGCTACCGTGAGCTGGCCGACCACATCACCCAGGCGCTCGGCTTCATGGAGGCCTGCGGCCTGAATGCCGAGACCACGCCGCAGATCCGCGAAACCGCGTTCTACACCTCGCATGAGGCGCTGCTGCTCGGCTACGAGCAGGCGCTGACCCGGCGCGACCACCTCACCGGCGACTGGTACGACTGCTCGGCGCACATGGTCTGGATCGGCGAGCGCACGCGCCAGCCCGATGGCGCGCACATCGAGTTCTGTCGCGGCATCGGCAACCCGGTCGGCGTCAAGATCGGTCCGAAGACCACGCCTGACGAGCTGCTGCGGCTGATCGACCTGCTCAATCCGGGCAACGAGGCCGGTCGCCTGACGCTGATCACGCGCATGGGCGCCGAGACCGTCGGCGACGTGCTGCCGGCGCTGGTGCGGGCGGTGCAGCGTGAAGGGCGCAAGGTGGTCTGGTCCTGCGACCCGATGCACGGCAACACCATCACGTCGAGCACCGGCTACAAGACCCGCCCCTTCGACAAAGTGCTGGCCGAGGTGCGCGGCTTCTTCGCCGTGCACCGCGCCGAAGGCACCCACGCCGGCGGCGTGCATTTCGAGATGACCGGGCAGGACGTCACCGAGTGCACCGGCGGTGCGCAGGCGATCGACGATGCGGCGCTGGCGGCCTGCTACCGCACGCACTGCGATCCGCGCCTGAACGCCTCGCAGTCGCTCGAACTGGCCTTCCTGATCGCCGGCACGCTGAAGGATGAGCGCAAGGCGCGCGCTTGATCCTGACGCGTTCGCCCATACCCGACCGATACGGATTGTTTTAACCTTGCCGCGATTGTGCGGTGCACAAAATCCGCTTGCCAAGACCTGGCGGGCGCACGCATCTCGCCAGTGAGGAGATCGGGATCATGATTCCGCTGTTACGCCCTGTGCCGTCGCTGCTGGCGGCACTGCTGCTTGCACTGACCGCTTGCAGCACGCCGAAGCCGGTGTATCAGGCTGAGCGCTTCGCGGCCGACAACGGCTATTCGCGCCGTTTCAGCGCCACCCCCGCCGCGACCTGCGAAGCGGCGCGGCGCGCGCTGCTCAGCCAGGGCTACCAGATCAACGATGCCCGCGCCGACGGCGTCGATGCCAAGAAGACCTTTCAGCCCGACCGCGATCAGCATGTCGAGATCGGCGTGCGCGTCACCTGCGCGCCGGAAACCAGTGGCTCGATCGCCTTCGCCAATGCCGAGCAGACGCTGTATGGCGTGAAAAAGACCAGCTCGGCGGCCAGCGTCGGTGTCGGCGCCGTCGGTTCGATTTCGCTGCCGCTCGGTTCGAGTGACGACTCGCTGGTCAAGATCGGCGCCGAGACCATTCCCGCCGGCGAGTACTACGACCGTTTCTTCGATCTGGTGAAGCACTACCTGCCCGAGGTGGCGCGCGCGATGGCGGCGAGCGAGACCAAGGCCACGCCGGCGACGCCGCCGAGCGTGCCGCAGGCCCAACCGCTGCCGGCCGCCCCCGAGCCCGCCGCCGCGGCGCCATCCGCTCCGCCGTCCACCGCAACGCCAGCCACCACAACGCCAGCCACCACAATGCCGGCAGGCGCCGCCGCTCCGGCAGCGACACCGGCGCCAAGCCCGACGCCCGCGCCGTCCGCGGGCAGCGCGGTGCAGTGAGGGCCGCACATCGCGGCGCCGCCCGGTGAGCGGCGCCGCCAGCCAGAACGGCATGCCGCTGACCGCGCTCAAGGGCGTCGGTCCGCGCCTCGCCGAGCGTTTGGCGAAACTCGGTCTGCATTGCGTCGAGGATCTGCTGTTCCACCTGCCGACGCGCTATCAGGACCGTACCCGCGTGGTGCCGATCGCCTCGCTCGCCGCCGGCGAGCCGGCGGTGGTCGAAGCCGAAGTCGTCGGCATGGAAACGGTCGGCCGCACCCGGCGTTCCTTCCTGGTGCGGGTCAGCGACGGCAGCGGCACGCTGTGCCTGCGCTTCTTCCACTTCGGCCCGCAGCTGCAGGCGGCGCTGAAGACCGGCACGCGACTGCGCATCTTCGGCGAGGTGCGACCGGGCCTCAGCGGTCTGGAAATCATCCACCCCGAATACCGCGCACTCGATGAGGAAGACAGCGGTGAAACGGCGCTGACGCCGTTCTATCCGAGCACCGAGGGCCTGCATCAGATCAGCCTGCGCAAGCTCACCGACGAGGCGCTCAAGCGCCTGCCGCTGGTGCCGGACTGGCTGCCGGCCGATATCGCCGCAGCGCATGGCTTCCCCGATCTGCACGGCGCGCTGCGCCTGCTGCACCGGCCGCCGCCCGACGTGCGCCTGGAGCAGCTGGCCGATGGCCAGCATCCGGCGCAGCAGCGGCTGGCCTTCGAGGAGCTGATCGCGCACCAGCTGGCGCTGCGCGAGCTGCGCCTGCGCCTGCAGCGTCAGCGCGCGCAGCCGCTGGCCGCCGATGGCCTGCGCCAGCGTTTTCTCGCGGCGCTGCCGTTCCCGCTGACCGCTGCGCAGCAGCGGGTGATTACCGAGATCGATGCCGATCTGGCGCAGCCGAAGCCGATGCTGCGGCTGGTGCAGGGTGACGTCGGCTCCGGCAAGACGGTGGTCGCCGCCGCTGCGGTGCTGGCGGCGCTCGCCAGCGGCGCGCAGGCGGCGGTGATGGCGCCGACCGAGCTGCTCGCCGAGCAGCATCTGCGCAGCTTCACGCACTGGCTGCAGCCGCTCGGCATCCGCGTCGAGTGGCTGACCGGCCGCCTCAAGGGCAAAGCGCGCGAGGCGACGCTGGCGGCGCTCGCCGACGGCTCGGCGCCGCTGGTGGTCGGCACCCATGCGCTGTTTCAGGACGAGGTCAGCTTCGCCGATCTGGCGCTGGTGGTGATCGACGAGCAGCACCGCTTCGGCGTGCACCAGCGCCTGCGGCTGCGCGAGAAGGGTCGTGCCGGCGAGCACTGCCCGCACCAGCTGATCATGACCGCGACGCCGATCCCGCGCACGCTGGCGATGAGCGCCTACGCCGATCTCGACACCTCGGTGATCGACGAGCTGCCGCCGGGGCGCACGCCGGTGCAGACCGTCGCCATTTCCGATGCCCGCCGCGCCGAGGTCATCGAGCGCGTGCGTGCCGCCTGCGCCGCCGGCCGCCAAGCTTACTGGGTGTGCACGCTGATCGATGAATCCGAGCAGCTCGCCGCGCAGGCGGCGACCGATACCGCGGCGGCGCTGACCGAGGCACTGGCCGGGCTGCGCGTCGGCCTGGTGCACGGCCGCCTGCGCCCGGCCGACAAAGAAGCGGTGATGGCTGCCTTCAAGGCCGGCGAGCTCGACCTGCTGGTGGCGACCACGGTCATCGAGGTCGGCGTCGACGTGCCCAACGCCAGCCTGATGATCATCGAGAACGCCGAGCGCCTCGGCCTGGCCCAGCTGCACCAGCTGCGCGGGCGCGTCGGTCGCGGCGCCACCGCTTCGAGCTGCGTGCTGCTGTATCACCCGCCGCTGTCGGAGCAGGGCAGGGCGCGGCTCGCCGTGCTGCGCG
Source organism: Plasticicumulans acidivorans (assembly GCF_003182095.1). Classification (GTDB taxonomy): domain Bacteria; phylum Pseudomonadota; class Gammaproteobacteria; order Competibacterales; family Competibacteraceae; genus Plasticicumulans; species Plasticicumulans acidivorans. The sequence goes on from NZ_QGTJ01000005.1 coordinate 229,044, forward strand.
AGAGCTGCGACGGCTTCGAGATCGCCCGCCGCGACCTCGAACTGCGCGGCCCCGGCGAAGTGCTCGGCACCCGCCAGACCGGCGCGCTGGCGCTGCGTGTCGCCGATCTGATCCGCGACGAGAACCTGCTGCCGGCGGTGCAGCAGGCCGCCGACCGCCTGTTGCGCGAAGCTCCGCAGGCGGCGCAGGCACTGCAGCGGCGCTGGACCGGTGCCAGCGAGCGTTTCGGCGAAGTCTGAGCGCGGGCGTCCCGCGTGGCTGACAGATGCCGCCGGGCGTTGTCAGGCCGATGGTTGAACTGATGCAGCCGATGCGCTCAACTACACGGTCCCCCACGGCGTTGCGCCGCGGACTGGTCACAACAGGAGCTTCTGCTCACCATGCCTCTGGTCGCACATTCCGCCCTGCCCAGCTTCGGGCGCCTCGCTGACGAAGGCGAGGAGATCCTCGCGCAACAGCGCGCGAATCAACAGGACATCCGCGAGTTGCACATCGGGCTGCTGAACATGATGCCCGATGCCGCCCTCGGTGCGACCGAGCGCCAGTTCATGCGCCTGATCGGTTCCAGCAACCGCATCGCGCAGTTCTACTTCCATCCGTTCAGCGTCGACGGCATCGAGCGCGGTGCCGAGGCGCAGGACTATGTCGCCAGCTATTACGAGTGTTTCGCGGACATCCGCCGCGACGGCCTCGATGCGCTGATCATCACCGGCGCCAACATCTCCAACCCCGATTTCACGCAGGAGCCGTTCTGGGAGCCGCTGCGCGAGGTCGTCGAATGGGCCTCGGAGAACGTGACGACGACGCTGTTCGCCTGCCTCGCCGCGCACGCGACCATGCGCATGAAGTACGGCATCGTGCGTCAGCGCCTGACCGAGAAGGTCTGGGGCGTGTTCCCGCACCGCGTCGTCAGCCGCCGCCACCCGCTGGTGCGCAACATCAACACCCGCTTCGACGTGCCGCATTCGCGCTGGAACGAAGTCACCCGCGAGCAGCTCGACGAGGCCGGCCTGATCACGCTGGTGGAAAGCGCCGAGGTCGGGCCGCACATCGCCGTCAGCCCGGACGGCTTCCGCCAGGTGTTCTTCCAGGGGCACCCGGAATACGACACCGACAGCCTGCTCAAGGAATACAAGCGCGAAGTGCTGCGCTACGTGCGCGGCGAGCGCGACGACTACCCGCCGCTGGTGCACAACTACTTCAGCGAGCCGGCGCAGGCGCTGCTCTACGAGTTCAAGAACCGGGCGATGGCGGCGCGCGCGCATGGCCGCCTGCAGACCGATTTCCCCGAGGCGGCGGTGCGCCAGCTGCTCGACAACACCTGGACCGACACGGCGAAGGCGATCTTCAACAACTGGCTCGGCCTGATGTACCAGATCACCAGCTCGGAGCGCGCCCGGCCGTTCATGGCCGGTGTCGACCCGAACGATCCGCTACGCGGACTCTGAGTTCACAGGGCGCAAACCGGCGCCGGACCGCGGCGGGGACCGGCGTGTGATAATCCGTCGCTTCCCCGACCGAGCCGACCGAATTGCCGATCCAGCACCTGCACCAACTGGTTTTGCAGGCGCGCTGGCAGCCTGCCAGCCACCTGCTGCGTGCCACCCTGCCGCCGGCGCAGCGCCCGGCGCTGCTCGAACGCGGTTCGCTGACCGCGCTGCTGCGCGGTGAATGTGCCCGCCGCGGCCTGCATTTTTCAGTGCGCGTGCTCAGCGAGCGGGTGGCGCGCACGCTGACGGAAGAAGACAGCGCACTCGGCCTGCGCCGCGGCCAGCGCGCCTGGGTGCGGGAAGTGCATCTGCTCGGTGGCGATACGCCCTGGGTGTTCGCCCGCACCGTGGTGCCGCTGCGCACGCTGCGCGGTCACGGCCGGGCGCTGACCCGGCTCGGCGAGCGGCCGCTCGGCGCGATGCTGTTCGCCGATCCCGGCGTGCGCCGCGGCGAGCTGCACATCGCCCGCCTCGATCTGCGCTGCCCGCTGGCGCGGCGCGCGCTCGGCTGCCATGCGCCGCGCACGCTGTGGGGGCGGCGCTCGGCTTTCTTCATCGCCGACCGGCCACTGCTGGTCTGCGAGATTTTCCTGCCGGCCCTGGCCGACGCCCTCGACGCGAAGCCTGCCCATGAACGCGAAGCACCTTGAAGATCGATTCATCCAGTACGCCCGGCTGATGCGCCTGGAGCGGCCGATCGGCAGTTTCCTACTGCTGTGGCCGACGCTGTGGGCTTTGTGGATCGCCGGCGACGGGCTGCCGCGCGAATCAGTGGTGGTGGTCTTCGTGCTCGGCGTGTTCCTGATGCGCTCGGCCGGCTGCGTCGCCAACGACATCGCCGACCGCCGCTTCGATCCGCACGTCGAGCGCACCAAGACGCGCCCGCTCGCCGCCGGCAAGGTCAGCGTGCGCGAGGCGCTGTGGCTGTTCATCGGTCTGTGCCTGGCGTCTTTCGCGCTGGTGCTGACGCAGAACACGCTCACCATCGCCATGTCCTTCGTCGGCGTGGTGCTCGCCGCCTGCTATCCGCTGATGAAGCGCTGGCACCATCTGCCGCAGGTGGTGCTCGGCATGGCCTTCGGCTGGGGCATCCCGATGGCCTTCACCGCGCAGCAGCAGCAGGTGCCGCTGGTCGGCTGGCTGCTGTTTCTCAGCAATGTGATCTGGTCGGTGATCTACGACACGATGTACGCGATGGCCGATCGCGAGGACGATCTGAAGATCGGCGTGAAGTCGACGGCGATCCTCTTCGGTCGCCGCGACCGCCAGATCATCGGCATCCTGCAGTGCCTGTTCTTCGCGCTGCTGCTGTGGATCGGCGTGCTCGCCGGGCTCGGCTGCGTCTATTACTTCGGCGTGTTCGCCGGCGTCTGGTTCGCGCTGTGGGAGCAGTACCTGATCCGTCACCGCGACCCGCACGCCAGCTTCCGCGCCTTCCTCAACAACAACTGGATCGGCCTGTCGGTCTTCGCCGGCCTGCTGGTCGACAGCCTGCCCTGATTTCGCCTGCGCCCTCGGGAGAGTCCCCCGGCCCTCGGGGGAGGGCCGGGGAGCGGGGCGCACTCACAGCACCCAGATTTCCACCCGCCGGTTCTTCTCCATGCCGGTGGTGCTGTCGTTATCGGCGACCGGGTTGGCCGGGCCGAAGCCGCGGATCGCCCGCGGCTGGATGCCGCGCGCCAGCAGCTCGCGACCGACTTCCTGCGCCCGCTGCTCGGACAGGCGGCGGTTGAAGTTCGGATCACCGCGGTTGTCGGTGAAGCCGAACAGCAGCACCTGGCGGCCGCGGTTGGCGGCCTGGGCGAGGAATTCCGTCACCCGGTGCAGATCGCGCTGCGCCTTGCCGTCGAGCGTTTCGCTGCCGGGTCGGAAGCGGAAGTTCACCGACAGCCGCTGCGCCCGGCTGGTCAGCTCGGCGTATTCCGGCGGCACCTCGCCGAGCACGGCGACGCGCTCCGGGCGCACCCGCTGCGAGATGAAACCGTTGGCCTCGACCAGATCCTGCCCGGCGTCGCTGAGCGCGAATTCCACCAGCTCGCGGGCGAGCAGCTTGTCGCTGGTCGGCGGCAGGTACAGGTACAGGCGGCGCGCCAGCGGGTAGTCCTCGGTGGCGACGGTGAACGGCGTTGGCAGCATCGGCAGCGCCCCCGGCTCGGCGATCGCCAGCGCCTTCGCCGAGCGCACATAGGGCAGGCCGATGAAACCGATCGCCCCCGGATCGGCGGCGACGCGGTCGGCCAGCTCCGGGCTGGACTCGAAGCGCTGCGCGCTGGCGGTCAGCTTGTGTGCCTTGCCGAGTACCAGCGCGGCGAAGGTGTCCCAGGTGCCGGAGCGCTCGTCGCGGGCGTAGATCGTCACCGGCCCCGGCTTGCCGCCGAGCTGCGACCAGTCGCGGATCTCGCCGGCGAACAGCTGCGCCACCTGCTCGCGGCTGAGCGCCGTGATCGGGTTCGACGGATGCACGATCACCGCCAGCCCGTCGAGGCCGAGCACCTGCTCGGCGGCGCCCGAGCTCATGTCGCCGAGCGCGCTGAGGCGCTGCGCCTCCTCCGGCTTGATCGCCCGCGAGGCGGCGCCAAGATCGGCACTGCCGCTGGCGAGGTCGGTGAACGCCGTCGCGCTGCCGTGCGAGAACACCTCGACGGCGATCGGCTGTGTCGCGCCCGGCAGCGTCGCCTCGATGCGCAGCTCGTCGAGGCGGCCGGGCACGCGGCGGATGTCGTGCGCGCCGCGCTGTACGAGGAAGGCTTCGACCAGTGCCGGCCCCAGCTCGGCACCGATGGTGTTCGAGCCGTGCAGTCGCAGCACCAGTTCGGCAGCCGGGTTCGGCTGCGGCTCGGCGGCGGGGGTGGCCGGTGCCGCGGTTGGCGCGGGTGTGGCGGGAGCCGGAGCAGCGGGCACGGCTGCCGGCGCGGTGGCGGCGACTGCGGCGCTCGGCACGGTCAGCTCGCTGATGCGGGCGAGCCGCTCGCCGGCGCTGGGTGCGTCGCGGCCCGGCAGTGACCACCACAGCAGCGGCAGCAGCAGCGCCAGCAGCAGGCCGATCAGCAGCAGTCCGCGGCTGCTGCGCCTGGCGACCGCGGGGGCAGCGGCCGGCCGCCGCAGGATCTGCTGCACCTGCGCCGCGGCTTCGCGCACCGCGGCCTGCTCGCTGTGCAGTGCCTGCTCGACGATGCCGTCGCGATAGGTGTCGTCGCGGCGCAGGCGCTCGAAGTCGACATGTTCGTCATGCTCGCTGCGGGCCAGAGCCCGCTTCAGGGTCCACAGGGCCAGACCCAGTTCGGTCGAGCGGGTGTCCATGTCCATGGGTGGCGTCTCCCCGTTCATCGCGCGATCCCTCGTGCTTGTGGCTGGGAAGCCGCCAAGTGTGCAGGCGCAGCATGACGCCGTGGTGACGCGGTCAGGCCGCCGTGCCGCGTACCCGGTTCAGCGTGGCGACCACTGCGGCAGCGGCCCGGCGCACTCGATCGGGTAGCGCGCCAGCGAACCATCACGCGGATCGGCCGCCAGCCAGCCGATATGTCGCCAGGCCTCGCCGCTGGTCTGGATCAGCCGATTCGCACGCGGGTCGAGCACGACAAAGCCGTCACTGAACAGCTGGATGCGCGGGCCGATTTCCTCGCCACTTTGCACGTCCCAGCGGCGCAGCGTGCCGTCCCCGCTTGCCGAGATCAGCGAGCGGCCGTCGGCTGCGAAGGCGCAGGCGGTGATGGGGTTGGTGTGGCCCACGAACACGCGCCGGCACTCGCCGCTGTCGGCGTCCCACAGGCGCAGCGTGCCGTCCCGGCTTGCCGAGATCAGCGAGCGGCCGTCGGCTGCAAAGGCGCAGGCGGTGACGGCGCTGGTGTAGCCCTTGAACACCCGCCGGCACTCGCCGCTGTCGGCGTCCCACAGGCGCAGCGTGCTGTCCCAGCTTGCCGAGATCAGCGAGCGGCCGTCGGCTGCGAAGGCGCAGGCGGCGACGTAGTTTGTGTGGCCCTCGAACACCCGCCGGCACTCGCCGCTGTCGGTGTCCCACAGGCGCAGCGTGCGGTCCTCGCTTGCCGAGATCAGCGAGCGGCCGTCGGCTGCGAAGGCGCAGGCGGTGACGGCGTTGGTGTGGCCCTCGAACACCCGCCGGCACTCGCCGCTGTCGGTGTCCCACAGGCGCAGCGTGCGGTCCTTGCTTGCCGAGATCAGCGAGTGGCCGTCGGGCGCGAAGGCACAGGCGGTGACGGGGTTGGTGTGGCCCACGAACACGCGCCGGCACCCGCCGCTGTCGGCGTCCCACAGGCGCAGCGTGTGGTCCCCGCTTGCCGAGATCAGCGAGCGGCCGTCGGCTGCGAAGGCGCAGGCGGCGACGTAGTTTGTGTGGCCCTTGAACACCCGCCGGTACTCGCCGCTGTCGGCGTCCCACAGGCGCAGCGTGCTGTCCCCGCTTGCCGAGATCAGCGAGCGGCCGTCGGCTGCGAAGGCGCAGGCGGCGACGTAGTTTGTGTGGCCCTCGAACACCCGCCGGCACTCGCCGCTGTCGGTGTCCCACAGGCGCAGCGTGCGGTCCCAGCTTGCCGAGATCAGCGAGCGGCCGTCGGCTGCGAAGGCGCAGGCGTTGACGGCGTTGGTGTGGCCCTCGAACACCCGCAGGCACTCGCCGCTGTCGGTGTCCCACAGGCGCAGCGTGCGGTCCTCGCTTGCCGAGATCAGCGAGCGGCCGTCGGCTGCGAAGGCGCAGGCGGTGACGTCGCTCATGTGGCCCTCGAAAACCCGTAGGCACTCGCCGCTGTCGGTGTCCCACAGGCGCAGCGTGCGGTCCTTGCTTGCCGAGATCAGCGAGTGGCCGTCGGGCGCGAAGGCACAGGCGGTGACGGGGTTGGTGTGGCCCACGAACACGCGCCGGCACTCGCCGCTGTCGGTGTCCCACAGGCGCAGCGTGCGGTCCCCGCTTGCCGAGATCAGCGAGCGGCCGTCGGCTGCGAAGGCGCAGGCGGTGACGGCGTTGGTGTGGCCCTCGAACACCCGCCGGCACTCGCCGCTGTCGGTGTCCCACAGGCGCAGCGTGCGGTCCTTGCTTGCCGAGATCAGCGAGTGGCCGTCGGGCGCGAAGGCGCAGGCGTAGGCGGCGACACGGTATGTGTGGCCCTTGAACACACGCAGGCACTCGCCGCTGTCGGTGTCCCACAGGCGCAGCGTGCGGTCCTCGCTTGCCGAGATCAGCGAGCGGCCGTCGGCTGCGAAGGCGCAGGCGGTGACGTCGCTCATGTGGCCCTCGAAAACCCGTAGGCACTCGCCGCTGTCGGTGTCCCACAGGCGCAGCGTGCGGTCCTCGCTTGCCGAGATCAGCGAGCGGCCGTCGGGCGCGAAGGCGCAGGCGGTGACCTGGTCATCGTGGCCATCGAGTATGGCCAGCCTGTGTTGCGCCGGCAGCGGCGTCGTCAAGGCGCTGGCCGGTGTGTTCAATGCGCCCAGCTGCTCGGGCCAGCCAGCCTGCAAACCCAGCGCATCCTGTAGCTGGCAGCTCAGCCATTGCGTGCGGTAGCCGTGCGTTGCGCGAAAGTCGGCGGCCGGCAGGTGGCAGTCGCGGAACAGGGCGGCGTTCAGCTCGGCGCCGCGGAAGTCGGCGCGTGCGGCCAGTACATCGAACAGCTCGGCATCGCTCAGGTCGGCCTTACCGAGGTCAGCGTCGCTGAGGTCGACGTGGCGCAGCGTGGCGCGGTCGAGTCGCGCACCGCGCAGCACAGCGCGGCTCAGGTTCAGCCGCGGCTGGGCCGGGTCGCCCTGTATGTCGATTTCGCGCAGCTGCGCGCCTTCGAGGCGCACGCCGCTGAGCGGCACCTGCGGGTAGCCGCGGGCGAGGGCATGCAGGGTGTAGCGCAGGGCGTTTTCGCTGGCCTGTGCCCGGTAGCTGTCGCGCAGCGTGCGCAGGCCGCGACGCAGTGCCTCGGCGTGTTCGGCTTCGTCTTCACTCAGCAACTGGCCGAGAAAGTCGAGCACTTCGCGGTTCAATGCCGGCAGCGCCCAGGCCTGCGGCTGATCGGCACGCAGGGCGCGCTGCAGGTGACTGGCGAGGAAGAATTCCTGCAGCGAGCTGTGGGCGAAGCGGAAGCGGTCCTCGCCCTCGCGCACCAGAAAGGTCGCGGTGCGCAGGTCTTCCTTCAGCAGCTCGCGGTCGCGGCCGTGGTAATGCGCGTCGATGTCCGGGTGGGTGCGCAGGTAGTCGATCAGCCATTGTTCCAGCTCGCCGACGGCCCAGCTGCGTCGCCCTTCGCGCCACAGCGTCGCCGCGCAGCGCTCCATCAGTTCGAGCTTGTGCTCGGGCAGCAGCTGGTGCTTGCCGGTGTCGCGCTCCAGCCAGCTCAGCACCAGGTGGCGGTACAGGCGTGCGCCGGTGACCGGGCGGCCTTCCAGGCGCCAGCGCTCGATCTGCGCGATGTGCTGTGCGATCAGGCTCAGTGTGTAAGGCCGTGCGGCCATTTCGCTGAGGTTGTGCACGCTGGCGATCAATTCGAGCAGGCGTTTGGGGTCTTCGGTGGGCAGGGTGTGCTGCAGATAGGTGCGGATCTGCTCTGCGGTGAACGGCAGCAGGACCAGCGCGCGGTAGTCGCGGGCGCCGATGCCGTCGCGGCCCTCGGTGGTGAAGTGGGTGTTCTGCTCACGCAGCGTGCGGAAGTAGTGGCTGCGGCAGCTCAGCAGCAGGCGGCCACGGCGCGCGGACTTGGGCGGGTTCGCGGCCGGCGGCAGCAGGCGGAACAGCTCGCGGGTGAAGCGCTGGCCGGCGGCGGTCGACAGATGCACCAGCACCTCGTCGAGGCCGTCGAAAATCGCCAGCGCACCGTCCTCGCGCACCAGGCGGATCGCTTCGTTGGCGCTCAGCGTGACCTCGGCACCGCGCCAGCTGCCGCGCAGGGCGCTGTCGATGATGTCGTCGAGTTGGGGGGCCTGCTGCCGCGCGGCGTCGACATGGCGCAGGTCGAAGTACAGCGGCAGCGGCGTGGCCGGCACGTGCTGGCGGCGCTCCAGCAGGCGGGCGGCGAAGGCTTTGCAGGTGGTGGTCTTGCCCATGCCGTACTCGCCGAGCAGCGCACAGTAGGGCTGGCCCTGCGGGTTCTGCAGCCAGTCGTCGAGATAGTCGAGCGCATCGACACGCTCGATGTTGCGCTCGGCGCGCATGTTCTGCGCGTGCAGCTTGTCGAGGCTGGTGCATTGCGCCTGTGTCGGTACGAAGTGCCGGGCGTCGCCGGCGAGGTAATCGCGTTGCTGGTCTTGCCAGCGTCGCGGCGGTTTATCGGGGGGCGGTGCAAAGTGAGCGTCGACGGCTTCGATGATTGCGGTGTACAGCGCGTCGACGAAATCGTCCTTATCCTCATCCGTTGAGCAGCTTTGATAGGAATGCTCGTTGAGCCGGAAGACTTGTAATGTCTCCAATCCTTTGAGGTCTGTTTTGCCGCTGAAGTCGAGGGTTTTCAGTTCGACCGGCAGCGCGCATTTGTCAGCAGTCGTGTCGTTGGGAAAAAAGTGTGCAAGCTCATGCTTGACGATGTAGTCGCTGGCTAGGAAGGCCGGGCTGACCAACAACAGACCGACAGGGCAATGCTTGACCGCCTCCTGAATCTGTTTGTGCCAGTCCTGGCCAACGATCAAGTCCTCCACGTCACGCCAGCTTACGAAGCTGTAGTCCTTCGCATTCTGTAGTCGACAGCGCAACCGCTGGAGCAGGTCGGTGACGAGGTCCTTTTCGTCTCTGGCGGAGGACACAAAGTAAGGGACTGTGCGCCGGCCGTGTTCGTCGCATTCGTAGGCTGATTGCGGAACACGTCCTGCGGCATCGGCCGCCACTTCGCCGGCGGTAAAACTTTCCGCCGCCATCGATGCGCCGTCGTCTCCCGCGAACCAGCACCAGCGCTGTTGCGGGGGGGTGCGCGTCTGTGTGTCGACTTCGAGGCTGAGCGTGATGTCGGCGTCCTTGGCGGCGTTGTTCAGCCGGCCGCGGAACTGCCGGAAAGCCGTCAGCGCCGCTTCGCGTTCCATTGCCGAAAACAGTGTCTGCAGCGCGGCGGCGAGCGGGATGCCCTGCTCGCTGAATGGCAGCGCCAACAGCGCATCGAGGCGCTCACGGTCGGCGCGGCCAAGTTGCTCGCGCAGGAGGTTGGCGTTGCGCTCGACGGCGGTGGCGGAAAGTGGGGGGGTAGGCATTGCGAGACCCTCCTTGCTGGGTGGGTCCAGTCTCATGAGATCGGATTTGTATGTCAACTACGTTTTATACGATATATATACGAAGTTAACCGCATGTTTTTAATCAGCGCTCATCCACCCCGGCGGTGCCGTGCGGGCCAGGGCCCAGACTTCGACGGTTTCGACGCCGGCCAGGTGCAGGGCGCTGGTCAGGGCGCTGACGGTGTGGCCGGTGGTGAGCACGTCGTCGACGACGGCGACATGCCGGGCGGTGATCGATTCGCGCAGGATGAAGGCGCCGGCGACGTTGCGGCGGCGTTCGCGGTAGGGCAGGTCGCTCTGGCGGGCGGTGGCGCGGGCGCGGGCGGCGAGCTCGCGCAGCGGCAGGCCGAGGTGCCGGGCCAGCGGGCGGGCGAGTTCGGTGGCCTGGTTGTAGCCGCGCTCGGCCAGCCGGCGCGGATGCAGCGGCACCGGCAGCAGCAGCTCGGGCCACGGGCCGCCGCGCTGCTGCAGGCGTTCGGCGAGCAGGCTGCCGAGGCTGCGCGCGGCGGCGAGCTGGTGGCCGAACTTGAGCTGCTGGATCAGGCCGTCGAGCGGCCAGGCATACAGGTACGGGGCGAAGGCGCGGGCAAATACCGGCGGTTTGCGCTGGCAGCGACCGCACAGGCTGCCGGGTGGTGCGCCCGGCGGCAGCGGCTCGGCACAGCCGGCACAGGCGTGCAGATTGCGCGGCAGCTCGGAGCAGCAGGCGGCGCAGAGGTCGAGCGGGGCGAGGCCGCGCGCACCGCACAGCAGGCAGCTCGGCGGCAGTACGAAGTTTTGTATATTTTTTAGCCACTGGTAAACCATGAGCATTCCTTGCTGGTTGACGAGTCCGTGGCGGCTGTTAGCATGCAGGCGTTGAGGCGCAAACTGTACGGCTTCATCTGTGCAGTCATGGAGCCTGGTCACATCATGAATCCCGCCATCACCCCTACAGAGACCCCGGTCGGCAAGATCGTGCGCGGCAGCGATTCGCGGCGTGCGGCGAGCTGGATGCACTGGGGCAACATCGTCTCGGTGCTGGTGCCGGTGCCGCTGCTGATCTTCTGGTTCGGTGCTTCGATGCTGGTCTACGCGATGAACCGCCATCACCCGGAGCCGCGTGTCGGCCATTACACGCAGCAGGCGGCCTACCGCTTCTATGCGATCACCGGCTTTTTCACCGCCGCGGCGACCTTCATCCCCGGTGGCGGCTGGACCTGGTACATCGCCGCCTGGGCGGCGGCCGCGCTGGTCATCATTCCCTGGTCACTCCTCGATCTGCGCCGCATCCGCCGCGAGGAGTGGAACGACATCATCCTGCCCGAGAACTGAGCCCACTATGAGCACCGCCCTGCGCCACGACTGGAGCGTCGAGGAAGTCCTCGCGCTGTTCGCTTTGCCGTTCAACGAGCTGCTGTTCCGCGCCCAGTCGCTGCACCGCGAGCACTTCGACCCGAACGCGGTGCAGGTGTCGACGCTGCTGTCGATCAAGACCGGCGCCTGCCCCGAGGATTGCGGCTACTGCCCGCAGAGCGCGCGGCACGAGGGCGAGGTCGAGCGCGAGCGGCTGATGGCGGTGGAAGAAGTCCTGACTGCGGCGCGCACGGCCAAGGCCAACGGCGCCAGCCGCTTCTGCATGGGCGCCGCCTGGCGCAGCCCGAAGGATCGCGACCTCGACGCCGTGGTGGCGATGGTCGAGGGCGTCAAGGCGCTGGGGCTGGAGACCTGCGTCACGCTCGGCATGCTGCGCGCCGAGCAGGCACAGCGGCTCAAGGATGCCGGCCTCGATTACTACAACCACAATCTCGACACCTCGCCGGAGTTCTACGGCGAGATCGTCAGCACCCGCACGTATCAGGACCGCCTCGACACGCTCGGTCATGTGCGTGCCGCCGGCATCAACGTCTGCTCCGGCGGCATCCTCGGCATGGGCGAGTCGGTGCGTGACCGCGCCAGCCTGCTGGTGCAGCTCGCCAACCTGCCGCAGCATCCGGAAAGCGTGCCGATCAACATGCTGGTGCAGGTGCAGGGCACGCCGCTGCACGGTGTTGCCAGGCTCGATGCGCTGGAGTTCGTGCGCACCATCGCCGTCGCCCGGCTGATGATGCCGCGCTCCTTCGTGCGCCTGTCGGCCGGGCGGACCGACATGAGCGACGAGACGCAGGCGCTGTGTTTCTTCGCCGGTGCCAACTCGATCTTCTATGGCGACAAGCTGCTGACCACCGCCAACCCGCAGGCCAACCACGACCGTTCGCTGTTCGAGCGCCTCGGTATTTCGGCGCTGCAGCTCGAAGCCAGTCTGCCGCAGGCCGGCGACTTCGAGCAGGAGGCCGCCTGCGGCTGCGGTGCCGCCAAGCTGCGTGCCGGCGCCTGAGCCGTGCGCGATCTGGCGGCCGAGCTGGCGGCGATCCGCGCGGCTGATCTTTACCGCAAGCCACTGTGCATCGAGGGTACGCAGGGGCCGGTGCTGCTGGTCGGCGGCCGCGAGCTGCTGAATTTCTGCAGCAATGACTACCTCGGCCTCGCGGCCGACCCGCGTATCGCCGATGCGCTGATCGATGCCGCCAGCCGTTACGGCACCGGCAGCGGTGCCGCGCATCTGGTCTGCGGCCATTCGGCCGAGCACGCCGCGCTCGAAGAGGAACTCGCCGCCTTCACCGGGCGACCGCGGGCGCTGCTGTTCTCCACCGGCTACATGGCCAATCTCGGCGTCATCGCAGCGCTGGTCGGCCGCGGCGACAGCGTGTTCGAGGACCGCCTGAACCATGCCTCGCTGCTCGACGGCGGCCTGCTCAGCGGCGCGCGCTTCGCCCGCTACCCGCACGGCGACGTGTCCGCGCTGGCGGCCCGGCTCGCCGATGCCGGGGGTGAGCGGCTGGTGGTCACCGACGGCGTGTTCAGCATGGATGGCGACATCGCCCCGCTCGCCGAGCTGGCGCGCTGCTGCCAGGCGCATGACGCCTGGCTGATGGTCGACGACGCCCACGGCTTCGGCCCGCTCGGTCAGGGCGGGCGCGGCAGCGTGGCGCAGGCGGCGCTGGGGCTCAAGGACGTGCCGGTGCTGGTCGGCACGCTCGGCAAGGCGTTCGGCACCGCCGGGGCTTTCGTCGCCGGCAGCGAGGAGCTGATCGAATACCTGATCCAGAAGGCGCGCACCTACGTTTTCACCACGGCGATGCCGCCAGCGCTGGCGGCGGCGACGCGGGTGAGCCTGCGCATCGTCATCGCCGAGGGCTGGCGTCGTGAACATCTGGCAGCGCTGATCGCGCAGTTTCGCGCCGGAGCGCAGGCGCTCGGCCTGCGGCTGCTGGATTCGCCGACGCCGATCCAGCCGGTGCTGGTCGGTGACGCCGGGGCGGCACTGGCGGCGGCGGCGCGGCTGCGCGAGCGGGGGATTCTGGTGACGGCGATCCGCCCGCCGACGGTGCCGCCCGGTTCGGCGCGGTTGCGGGTGACGCTGAGTGCGGCGCACACGCCGGAGCAGGTCGAGCGCCTGCTGGCGGCGCTGGCGGTGGCGCTCGCTGGCTGAGCGCTGTCTGTCCGTGAAGCAGCGCGGGACGCCACGGCCGTGGCGTCCCGCGTGCAGGCCGGCTCAGGCGCCGGCGCGCAGGGTGTCGATCACATCGATCATGAACTCGACGTCTTCCGTCTCCAGGGCTTCCCAGGCCGGAAAGTCGAGCTCGCCCAGCAGCTGGCGGTCGGTGGCGCTGTCACCCATCGCCACCAGTTTCTGCTGCAGTTCGGCGGCGCGGGCGGTGAGGCGCGGGCCGGCGAGCAGGGCGTGGTGAATGTCGCGGATCGCGCTGCGTACCAGCACCTGCGTCTGCTCGCGCAGCAGCTTGGAAAAGCCGTCGTAGGCATCGGCGAGCAGGAAGGCGACGTCGGCCTCGCCCTTGAGCAGCTGCTTGGCCGACAGCAGATGCTTGTCGGTATCGATCAGCGTCAGGTCCGCCGGGGTCAGATTGGCCGGTTCGAGCAGGATCAGGCCGATCTGGCGCACGTCCGGGTCGGTGGTGCAGGCCACGCGCACGCCGGGCTGCAGCGCCTCGATGGCATCCTGCGCACTGCTGGCGCGACTGATGATGACCACTTCATCGCTTTTGCCCTGCGGGCGGGCGACCGGGACGAAACCGCGGTGGCGCACCAGCTCGGTGGCGTCGAAGGGGTTGGCGTAGATCAGGTCGACGTGGCCGTCGGCAACTGCGGCGCGCTGCGCGGAGAAGCCGTCATACATCTCCAGGTGCACGCTGCAGCCGAGCTGACGTTGCAGCCAGGTATTGAAGACGAACCAGCCGGAGAGGCGGTCAGGCGGAAAATCCGGACTGACGGTGAACTGCAGGGTGTCGTCCATCGTGGGAGCCTCAATCCAGGTCGCGGTAGGCGGCTTCGGCCTCGGCGATGCGCGCTCGCGAGGGCTTGCGGCGCACCGAGGTGTAACCGACGGCGACGCCGTCGCGCACGTTGGGAATGACCGAGGCATACACCCAGTAATGGCCGCCGTCCTTGCGCAGGTTCTTGACGTAGCCATGCCATTGTTCGCCGCGTTGCACGCAGGCCCACAGGTCGGCAAACGCCGCCTTGGGCATGTCGGGGTGGCGCAGGATGCAGTGGGGTTGCCCGATCAGCTCCTCGCGGGTGTAGCCGGACATCTCGACGAAGGCGGCGTTGGCATGGGTGAGGATGCCGTCGCAATTGGTGCGCGAGACGATCAGGTGGCCGTCCGGATAGGGTTCTTCGCGGTCGGTGACATACACCTTGCGCACGCTGCCGTCGTGGTAGGTCAGCAGCACTTCGCGGTAGGGCGGTGGGACGAATCCGGGGTCCATGTCTTGCATCGCGGCGTTGCTCCCGTCCGTGGGGTGGTCAGATCAGCTTGCGGGTCGCCTCGGCGGCACGCTTGACGTCGAGGAAGATCAGGCCGAGGCGGGCGTTCGGCTTGGCCAGCACCGAGAGCACGGCGTCATCGCCGGCGCTGGTCATCAGCACGTAGCCGCGGTCGCCCTTGACCAGCACCTGCTCCAGCCCGCCGCGACCGAGTTCCTGCGAGATGCGGCTGCCGAGGGAGAGCATCGCCGCACTCATCGCGCCGATGCGGTCCTCGTCGAGGCCCGATGGCAGCAGGCAGGCCATCATCAGGCCGTCGGATGAAATGATTGCAGAGGCCTCGATGTCGGCAGAGGTACCGTTGAGGTCACTGAGAATGGAAGTCAGCATTTCCTGGCGCATGAAGGACAACTCCTTGTTGTGGGGTGATCGACAAAAGTGAGGGCGGGTGCTGCTGAGGCAGAAAGTCAGCCGTACTGGCGGGCGAGCGCCCAGACCAGATCGCGAAACGCTCGGGTATTGAAGCGGGGCAGGCCCTCGACGTTGAGGACGAGTTGCACCGGGCCAAGATCCAGCGGCCAGAAGCCGAGATGGCCGTCGCCTGCGGCATCGCACAGGGACCAGCCATCGTAGGGCAGGCCGATGTTGTGTCTCAGCAGCGGTTCCTGGCGTTGATATAGGGCAAGCAGCTCTGCGGCGAGTGCCGACAGGGCCTCGGCCGATTCGTGGGCGAATCCGGCGCTGAGCATGTTCAGGCCCTGGCGGTCGGCGACCAGCGCCCGGCCGGTGCTGGAAATCTCGGCGAGCAGTGGCGGCAGCACGCGCTCCAGCGCGCCATGGGGAGCGGCTTCGACGTGCGCGGTCCAGGCCAGATAACCGAGTTTGCCGAGGCGGTGCATCAGGCCGAGCGTGTCGGCGTCGGGCCCGGCGTCGGCGCTGGCCGCCGGATCGAGGTAGCGACTCTGCGGCTCGCGCAGCAGTTCGAGCAGCAGGTGGCGGGCCGGTTCGGGCAGGCCGGAGCGGGTGGCGGCGAAAGCTCCGGCGGGGGTCGGCAGCAGATAGCCTGCCTCGATCAGTTCGAAACCGCTCATCAGGCGGCCAGTCCGGGATCGAGCTGCAGCAGCAGTGCTTGGACGAGCAGCGAGATGTCGCGCCGCTCGCGGGCATCGACCTCGAAGATCGGCGCGACCAGGTCGAGGCTGCGCAAAGCGCCGGCGTAGTCGTCGAGCGACAGCGGGGACTGCGCCAGGTCGCTGCGGGTGATGCCGACAGCCAGTGCGGTGCGTTCGACGTAGGCGGTGAAGACGTTGACGAAAAAGCGCAGGTCGTTCAGCGGTGCCGGGCGCGTGGCATCGAGCAGCAGCACCAGGCCGATTCCGCCCTGGGTGAGGATTTCCCACATGAAGTCGAAACGTTCCTGCCCGGGCGTGCCGTAGACGTGGATGGTTTCACCGGAGTTCAGATGCAGCGTGCCGTAGTCGAGGGCGACCGTGGTGGTTTCTTTGCGGGTGCGGGTCATGTCGCTGGCCGCAGCGTCGGTGCCGAGCGCGTTGGCGCCACACAATGTGCGAATCGCGGTGGTCTTACCGGCGCCGACCGGGCCGGTGAAAACGATCTTATGGTGGTGCATGCACTGAGCGTCCCTGTGCGTTTGAAGATCTTAAAGAGTGAGTCAGTGGCGCCGCCGCAGTGACGGGCGACGACCCGGTTCGGGGGCGGTGTTATCTACTTTGCCAGTCAACTGGCGACGATGCACAGTGCATGCGGTGGACTCCATGGGTCAGTGTTTGCTGTTGCGGCGCAGCATACCCAGCAGTTTTGACAGCAGGCCGCGCGCCGGATGCTGCTCGGGGGCTGCGGCGGGTGCTGCGTCGGTGTGGGTGAGGGTCAGCAGGTCGAGGGCCGCACAGGCGCCGACGAAGGCGAACACATAGCGCTGCGGGATGCCGAGACGGCGGGCGGCGGCGAACGGCGTGTGCGGCTGGTGGCTGAGCAGCGCGGCGATGCGCAGGGCTTCCGGCGGCAGTGAACCGTGCGTCAGATTGGGCCAGCGGCGCAGGCCGACCAGCGCATCGGGCGCGATGCCGAGCGGCAGGCGGCCACGGGCGGTCCACAGCGCGATCTGCCAGATCAGCAGTTCGATCGACCAGGCGTGCAGCGTCGTGCCCAGCGTATCCGCGGCGGCCTTGAGCTGCAGGGCGTCGATCGCCTGCCAGCCGAGGCCGTCGTCCAGCGGCATCAGGGCCAGGCCACGCAGCTGGCGCGCGCTGAGCGTCGTCAGGCAGCGCGTGCCGCCGATGTCCAGCAGCAGCAGGTTTGACGGCAGCTCGATGCGCGCACCGCAGTGCTGCTGTGCCGTGTGGTGGCGGGCGTGAATGAGACGGCCGAGCAGGAAATGTTCGGGGTCGAAACGCAGTGCTGCCAGGGCGCCGGCATCATGCGGGTCGATGTCGGCGCTGCTGCCGCACAGGTCTTCCGGTGCGAACTGATCGGCGAGCGCACGCGCGGCACCGGCGCGCTCGTGGCGTTCGGCGGTTTCACCGTGCACCGCCTCTTTGCCGGCGGCGGTGTCCTTGCCGGGCGCGGCGTGTCGCGGCAGATGGTCACGGACGGCATTCAGGGCTGCGAACAGGGCTTCGATCTGCAGTGGCTTGAGCAGTGAGACGACGCCGCGCAGGCAGGACTCGTGGCTGGAGAGCAGCAGGATCGGCTGCCCTGGATGCGAGCAGCGCTGTCGTTCGTACAGGCCGATCGACTCCGGCCGGTCGCCGTCGAGCAGCACGGCGTCGGCCTGATTGATGTCGGTAAGGCTGAAGCGGCCACTGCGCTGGCTGAGCAGCGTCAGCGCGGCCAGTGTCCTGGCATCGACCTCGACAGCAGCGAGTTTGATGCAAAGGCCGGGATTCATGATGTCGGTCCCACTGTCAGATAGCGTTCGAGCAGGGACAGTTCGTCGGCGAGCTCGGCGCGCTCCGGATTCGCTGCCAGCGCTGCACGCAGGGTCTGGCGGGCTTCTTCAAGTGCGCCGCGTTCGATTTGTTCGCGTGCCTCGAACAGCGGGTCGGCGACGATCACCGCCTTTTCGTCGGCGGTTGCGAGCGGTAGCGGCAGGCCGCAGGGCGGGCGGGTGAGCCGGCTGTGATGGCAGTCGGGCAGAGCCGTGTCGGCACCGAGGCCGCTGTCGACATGCTCGAACAGCAGTGCCAGTTCGGCCGCCGGCAACAGCGGTGCGGCGCGTTCGAGCAGGCGCAGGCGCAGCGGATAGCCACGGCTGCCCAGAGCGATGAACAGATCGGCCAGCGCGCCGAACAGCGCAGCGGAGTCGGCCGTGTCGAGGTGGTATTGTATGCGGCGGACGTGAGCTTCGAGATCGTGCGGCTGCGACGAGACGCGATGGGCCAGAAACATCGCGTAATCACCGCTGCATGCCGCAGCCGTGTGCTGAAACGTGTCGCGAGGGGGCTTGTGGAATGCCACGTGCGGCGGGGGGAGCGCCGGGTCCATGTCGTGTGCCTGCATCCTGCTTGTCCTGATGTCGTGTTTCTGCCCGTTCCTGTGCGCCAGCATCGCTGCGGCGAGGGCACCCATATTTTCGTCCCATCCCGCTGAAAAATCACTGTGCGGTTCAGAATTTCCATGCCCGACCCGGTTACTGTAAATCCCCCCGACTCATTGCACGTCGCCCACTATGGCACGGGTCCCGACTTGGTGCTGCTGCACGGTTGGGGCATGCATAGCGGCGTGTGGGAAACCACCGTCGAAGCGCTGATGGATGACTGGCGGATCACCGTCATCGATCTGCCGGGCCACGGCGCGAGCCGCGGTCGTCTCGGTACGCTGCCCGAGCTGGCTGCCAGGATCGCGGCCCATGCGCCGCGCCACGCCGTCTGGTGCGGCTGGTCGCTCGGCGGCATGGTCGCACAGCGTATCGCACTGGATCGGCCCGAAGCGGTGCGCCGGCTGCTGCTGGTCGGCTCCAACGCCTGTTTCGTGCAACGCCCGGACTGGCCGCACGGCATGACCCGAGCGGCCTACGAGGCCTTTGCCTCCGGGCTGGGCAGCAATCTCAAGGCGACACTCGATCGCTTCCTGCTGCTGGAAACCCACGGCCTGCCCAAGGCCCGTGAGTACCTGCACGAGCTGCGTGCGATCGTATTCCGGCACGGCCTGCCGGATGCACAGGCGCTGGCCGACGGCCTGCAGATGCTCGACAGCGAGGATCTGCGCAGCGAATGGCCGCGCCTGCGCTGCCCGGTGCGACTGCTGCTCGGCCGTCGCGATGCGCTGGTGCCATATACCGCGGGAGCGGCGCTGGCGGCGCGCGCCGGCGACGTGCGCGTGCATGTGTTTGCGCACGCCACGCACGCGCCGTTCATGTCCCATCCTGAGGAGTTCCTCGCGGCACTGCGGGTGGCCCTGCATGACTGACGATTCCGACTTCCATCTCGATTGGCGGCTGGTGCGCGCCAATTTCGATGCCTCCGCCGCCCGCTACGACGAGGTTGCCGTGCTGCAGCGCGAGGTGGGCACGCGCCTGCTGGAGCGTCTCGATCTGGTCAAGCTGGCGCCGCGTGCGGTGCTCGATCTCGGCTGCGGCACCGGTGTGGGCACACGTGCGCTGCTCGATCGCTATCCCAGGGCGCTGGTCACCGGCCTCGACCTGGCGCCGGCGATGTGCGCGCTTACCCGCGCCCGCTCGCGCTGGCTGCGCAAAGTGCGCGCGGTCTGTGCCGACGCCGCACGCCTGCCGCTGGCCGATGACTCGGTCGATCTGGTGTTCTCGAATTTCACGCTGCAGTGGTGCAGCGATCTCGATCGGGTGTTTGCCGAGGTGCGCCGCGTACTGCGGCCGAACGGTCTGCTGTTGTTCACCACGCTCGGTCCGGACACGCTGCACGAACTGCGTGCGGCCTGGGCGACGGTCGATGATCGCGTCCACGTCAACGCCTTCACCGACATGCACGACATCGGTGATGCGCTGCTGCGCGCCCGGCTCGCCGATCCGGTGATGGATGTCGAGCGCTTTACGCTGACCTATCCGCAGGTGCGCACGCTGATGCAGGACCTCAAAGTGCTCGGCGCACACAACGTCAGCGCCGGTCGCACGCGCGGCCTCACCGGGCCGCGGCGGCTGGCGGCGATGATCGCTGCGTACGAGCGCTGGCGTCGCGACGGCCAGCTGCCGGCGACCTACGAAATCGTCTACGGCCACGCCTGGGCACCGGCGCAGAAGCTGGTGCAGGCCGATGCCGGCGGTGTCGTGCACGTGCCGCTGTCGCAGCTGCGGCGGCCGCGCTCGTGAACCGGCACGGCTGTTTCGTCACCGGCACCGACACCGGCGTCGGCAAGACCTGGGTGTCGACGGCGCTGCTGCTGGCACTGGCGGCACGCGGCGTGCGTGCGGTTGGCATGAAGCCGGTCGCCAGCGGCTGCGAACCGACGGCCGACGGGTTGCGCAACGAGGATGCGCTGGCACTGCAGGCGGCGTCGGCCGGTGCGCCCGACTATGCGCTGGTCAATCCCTACGCTTTTGCTCCGGCGATCGCACCGCATCTCGCCGCCCGCGATGTCGGCGTCGACATCGGCTTTGAACGGATCGTCGAGCGTGCAGGGCAGCTCACCGCCGGCGGCGAGTTCCTGCTGGTCGAGGGCGCCGGCGGCTGGCGTGTGCCGCTCGGCCGCGACGGTGACATGGCGGCTCTAGCCTGCCGTCTGGACCTGCCGGTGGTGCTGGTGGTCGGCCTGCGTTTGGGCTGCATCAACCATGCACTGCTCAGCGCTGAATCGATCCGCGCCGCTGGTCTGCGCCTCGCCGGCTGGGTCGGCAACACCATCGAGCCGCAGATGCCGCGGCTCGCCGACAACCTGGCGACGCTGCACGCCAGCTTGCCCGAGCCCTGTCTGGGCGTGCTGCCGTACAGCCTTGGCGCAGTGCGGCCAGATAGCTTCGCCGCGCTCGATGTGACGTGTCTGCTGGCCTGAAGCCCGATTACCGTCCACGATGACAGTGTGTCCGATCGCCTGTGCGGTGCGGTCTGTTGTACCGTGGCCGGCAAGCGGACTCCCATAGAGGTGCAAGGCATGGAGTCGTCAGGGATTTTTCCCGACGGATGAGGCCGTGTCTGCGTGCCCGCTGCGCGGGGACGGACTATCCATCGGGTATGCGGCTTATGAAAGTTGTTTACCTCTTCGTGATGTCTTCGGCATGTCGGCGTGCTTGGTGTCAGCGAGCACGCGTTTATCATGGACACGACACCCGTGAAGGAGAGACTCATGCCTCCAGAACCGCCGCTTGCAAACCAGGAGCCCGCCCTGGCCTTGCGCGACGAGGATCTCGCCGAACTGTCCAGACTGGCTGGAGAGTTGCGTCGTAATTGGCAGCGCGCGCGCACCGGGCATTTCGAGGCCGCACAGATCGTTGACCTGCGCATGTTCCTTCGCGAGCTGGCCGATCTGAGCCTGCGTATTTCCGGTGCGGCGCTGGCTGAGCGGGCACATCAGCTGGATACGGCTCTGCGGGAGGCGGTTTGGAGCGGCAAGCTGCCCGAGCCCGCGACCGTCCAGCAACTGAGCAGCCAGGTCGAGCAGCTGGCAAACGAGCTGAGTCGGGTCGCGACCACCGGCACCCCTCCGGCAGAGGTGAGTGTGGGCGCGCCGGTGCCGGCGACGACCGCGGTCAGTCAGCCGCGTGTCTACCTGATCGACTCTGATCCGGCGCAGGCCAAGTTTCTGGCGATGCAGCTCGGCTCGCATGGTTTTACCGCTGAATCCTTCGTCGACTGGGAGCAGCTGACGCAGGCGATGCATCGGCAGCCGCCGGCAGCGCTGCTGGCCGACATCGATACCACCGGCAGTCAGTTCGGCGGGGCCGACCGCGTTGGTGAGCTGCGGCGCAGCGGCAAGCTGCTGTGTCCGGTGCTGTTTCTGTCGAGCCGCAACGACAGCCGGGCCAAGCTGATCGCACTGCGGGCCGGCGGTGTCTGTCTGTTTCTCAAGCCGGCGGTGGCTTCCGTCATTGCCGAGCGTTTGAGTGAGCTGCTGGCGGAACAGGAGCCCCTGCCTTACCGCGTGATGATGGTCGACGACGACCGGGCTTTTCTTGAACTGCAGGGCAGGCGTCTCGAATCGGCGGGTTTCGAAGTCAAACTGGTGTCGAATCCGCTGGGCGCGCTCGAAACGGCGGTGGCTTTCGACCCGGATGTCTTCGTGCTCGATCTGTACATGCCGGAGGCGGATGGCTGCGAGCTGACCCGGCTGATCCACGAGGAGCCGCAGTTCCAGAACACGCCGATCATGCTGCTGTCCGGCGAGAGCGATCCGACGGCGCACGCCCGCGTCATCGTCGCGGGTGCGGTCGACGTCATCGTCAAGCCGGCGGACCCGGTGCGCCTGATCGAGCGGGTGCGTGCGCGGGCGATGCAGTACCGCCAGCATTTCACGCGTTCACATCGCCCGGTGCACAAGGATTCGGTTGCCGGCGTGCTCAGCATGTCGCAGTTCACCGAGGCGCTGGAGGCGCGGCTGGCGCGCCCGCGAGCGAACGAGGGTGCGCTGGCGGGGTTGGTCTACATCAATCTCGGCGGCTATGGCGAATGGACGAAACGGCTCGACACCACGCGTCTTGAGCAATTGCGCGAACGCGTGGTGCGTGCGGTGACCGAGCGCCAGCAGGGTAACGATCTGATTGGCTGGGACAACGCCGGACGTGTCCTGGTGTGCACGACGCAGCCGGATTCGCCGCAGCTGCAGTCGATTGCACGGACCCTGGCGGGGGCGATCGCGGCGCTCGATTTCAGCGATCTCGGCCCCGGTCCGGCTGCGTTGATGCCGAGTGTCGGTGTCTGTCGCGCCGATCGCGGTCCAGTGCACGATCTGATCGGCAGCGCGGCACAGCTGGCGATGCAGCAGATGCGCGAAGGCGGCGGCGTGCGCCTGCAGAGCGATCTGGTTGCCAGCGCGGCGCCGGACATCGAAGAGCAGCGGCGCTGGCAGGCGATCATTTCGGAGGCCGCCCGCGAGCACCGCCTGTTCCTGGTCTATCAGCCGATCACCAATCTGCTGGTGGCCGATCGCAGCGAGTGGAGCGAGGTGTTGCTGCGCATGCGCGATGCCGCCGGGCAGACCCTGCTGCCGGGGCAGTTCCTGCCGATCGCGGCCAAGTTCGGACTCGACCGCCTGCTCGATCGCTGGGTGGTCAGCCGGGCACTGCGCGGACTCGATGCCCGCCAGCAGGACCATCCGGGAACGGTGTTTTTCGTCAAGCTGGGGACCACCTCGGTGGTTGATGTCAGCTTTGCGGACTGGCTGGCGCTGATGCTGAGCAAGGTTGCCGTGCGTCCGCGCAGCTGCGTGTTCCAGTTCAGTCAGTCGATTCTGATGAATCACTTCGAGCGCTGCATGGTGCTGGCCCAGGCGATCCGGGCGCTGGGGCATGCCGTGGCCGTCGAGCATTTCGACGGCACTGACGAGTCGATGGCGCGGGTCAGCGAGTTCCGCCCGGATTTCGTCAAACTGGAGCGTGGTCTGACGCAGCAGCTGGCGAACGACATGGCGCGCCAGCGGCGCGTGCGTGAGGTGGTGCGCGCGCTGAAAGACATCGGCGCCAGTGTGATCGCCGCTTACATCGAAGACGCGCAATCGCTGGGCGTGCTCTGGCAGGCGCAGGTCGAGCTGGTGCAGGGCAATTTCGTGCAGCAGCCCGACGAAGTGATCTCGCAGCAGCCGCCGATGTAAGTGCGCCGCTCAGCGGTTGGGCGGCAGCGGTGTCTGGCCGCCCGGCCAAGGCATCAGCGGCACGGTGCTGATCGAGTTCTTCGGCGAGCCGTCGACCAACTTGTCGCTGTAGACCAGATAAATCAGCGTGTTGCGCTTACGATCGAGGAAGCGCACGACGCGCAGTTTCTTGAACAGCAGCGAACGGCGCTCGGTGAACACTTCCTCGCCGTCCTTGAACGGTTCGCGAAAGCTCACCGGGCCGACCTGACGGCAGGCGATGCTGGCATCGGCGGTATCCTCGGCCAGACCGAGGCTGCCTTTGATGCCCCCGGTCTGCGCTTTGGCGACGTGGCAGGCCACACCGTCGATCTTCGGATCGTCGAAGACCTCGATGACGATCTTGTGGTTGGCACCGAGCAACTGGAAGGCGGTGTCGACCGAGCCGATGGTTTCGGCATGGGCGGTGGTGGCGAGCAGCAGGGCCAGCATCAGGCTGTGATGTTTCATGGGAACGCATTCCGGCAGAGGTGAACGGCAGCACATCGTCGCGTCCTGATGATGACGAGGCGTTGACGGTCAGTCGCAGTATCCGTCACAGCACGCTGACAGTTCATCGAGCGTCTGCCCCAGCACCGCCAGCTGCGCGGGTGAACTCAGACGATGATCACCGCCTTTGATCAGGGTGAGGCGAACGTCATCGCCGCTGAGCGCTTCAAGCAGTTGCAGGCTGCGCGACCATGGTACGTCGACGTCGGCGGTTCCGTGCAGTAGGCGTGCCGGCTGTGTCAGCGGCAAGGGGGCAC
Source organism: Plasticicumulans acidivorans (assembly GCF_003182095.1). Lineage (GTDB taxonomy): Bacteria > Pseudomonadota > Gammaproteobacteria > Competibacterales > Competibacteraceae > Plasticicumulans > Plasticicumulans acidivorans. Next base: position 253,048 of record NZ_QGTJ01000005.1, read on the forward strand.
GCAGCACCAGATGCCGGCGTCCGTCGTCGAGCAGCTGCGCGGTGATCGGGTAGGGGCCGTCCGCATAGCTCGATGGCAGCAACACCCGGCCGTCACGCTGCAGCACCTGCCGTTGCTCGGTCGTCAGCGCCGGCAGCATCAGATCCTCGGTGAAATCCGGCGCGGCGGCGACGGTCAGCAGTGCGGCGGCCCGCTGCGGGCGGGCCAGCGCGGTGAGAATCGCCAGCCAGGCCCCCATCGACGAACCGACCAGGATCTGCGGGCCGTCCGTCAGGGCGTCGAGTACGGCAATCGCGTCGCCCGCCCATTGACCGATGCAACCGTCTTCGAAGCGCCCGCCGGAGGCGCCATGGCCACTGTAGTCAAAGCGCAGGAAGGCACGGCCGCGGGCCTGAGCCCAGGCCTGCAGCCAGCCGGCCTTGAGGCCGGTCATGTCCGAGTGGAAGCCGCCGAGGAACATCACGCCGGGGCCTTGCCCGGCGCAGCGCACATAGGCGAGACGTTCGCCGCCGTCGCGTTCGAGAACGCCTTCGGTCACGCTCATGCCGTCAGCGCCTGCAGGCGCTCGGCGAGCTCATCGGCCATGTCGATTTCAAGCATTGCGTTCACGGCGGCCGCCACTTCGCCGATGTCGGTATCGCGGATCGCCCGCTTGACCTCCAGCACGCTGTTCGGATGCATCGAGAACTGTTCCAGTCCGAGTCCGAGCAGCAGGCGGGTGTAGCGTGAATCACCGGCCATTTCGCCGCACATCGTCACCGGGATGCCGGCGGCGCGGCCGGCGCGCAGCGTGTTGGCGATCAGCGCGAGGACGGCCGGGTGCAGCGGGTCGTAGAGGTAGTTGACCTCGTCATCGATGCGGTCGATCGCCAGCGTGTACTGGATCAGGTCGTTGGTGCCGATGGACAGAAAATCGAGGTGGCGGGCGAAATGCGCGGCGCACACTGCGGCGGCGGGGACTTCGATCATGCCGCCAAGGGCGAGCTGCTCATCGAAGGGGATGTGCTGCTCGCGCAGTTCTGCGCGCGTCTCCTCGATCAGGCGGCGTACCTGCATGACCTCGTGCAGCGTCGAGAGCATCGGGATCATCACTTTGACCGGCCCGTGGTGTGAGGCACGCAGGATCGCGCGCAACTGCGGCCGGCACATTTCCTGGTCTTTCAGCCACAGGCGCACGCCGCGCAGGCCGAGTGCCGGGTTGGTGGCGACCGGGCCGCGGCGTCCGCCGTCGACCTGTTTGTCGGCGCCGAGATCGGCGGTGCGGATGGTCACCGGACGGCCGTCCAGCGTTTTGATGACGTGCAAGTAGGCGGCGAGATGCTCCTCCTCATCCGGTGTATCCGGCCGGTTCATGTAGAGAAATTCGGTGCGGTACAGGCCGATGCCGTCGGCACCGATGTCGACGACCGCCGGTGCATCCTCCGGCAGTTCGATGTTGGCGAGCAGGGTGACGGCCTGACCGTCGCGGCTCAGTGCCGGCTGGCGTTTGAGCTTGGTCAGGCCACGGCGCTGGCGCTGTTCCTCTTTCTGCCGGGTGCGATAGTGATTGAGGATGTCCTCGTCGAGCTCGGTGAGGACGACACCGAGCTGTCCGTCGACGATGATGATTTCGTCGTCGGCGAGCAGGCGGCGGGCATGGCGCACGCCGACGATCGCCGGGATACCGAGATTGCGGGCGAGGATCGCCGTGTGCGACAGCGGCCCGCCGTACTCGGTGATGAAGGCGGCCACTCCCTGATGCGGCATCAGGATGGTATCGGCCGGCGTCAGATCGTCGGCGATGACGATACGCCCTTCCAGGCGGCTGGCGAGCAGGTCGGGGGCCGGTTCGTCGCTGAGCAGGACGTCCTGCACACGGCGCACGACATGGTCGACGTCGTCGCGTCGTGCGCGCAGGTAGGCGTCGTCCATGTCGTCGAACACCTGCACCAGCAGGTCGCGCTGCAGCTTGAGTGCCCATTCGGCATTGCAGGCATGGTTGCGGATCAGCCGCACCGGCGCTTCGGTCAGTGCCGGATCGGCCAGCATCAGCAGATGGGCGTCGATGAAAGAGGTGAATTCCGCCGGGACGTTCGGTGCCACGCGGGCGCGGATGTCTTCGAGCTGTTTGCGGGCCTCGGCGACGGCCGCCTCGAAACGCAGGACTTCATCTTCGACCAGATCTTGCGGGATCGCGTACTCGATGACTTCCGGCTGATTGCGCTGCAGGTGATAGCTGACGCCGATCGCACAGCCGCGGGAGACACCGATCCCATGCAGCGCGAGCGGCATGACGTCACTCGCTCTCGCCGAAGCGCTCAGCGACCAGCTGCGCCAGCCGCTCGATGGCCTCCTCGGCATCATTGCCGTCGGCAATCAGCGTAATCGTCGAGCCCTTGGCGGCGGCGAGCATCATGACGCCCATGATGCTCTTGCCGTTGATGGTCCGTTCCCCTTTGCGCACCTGGATCTGCGCGGCGAAATTGGAGGCGAGGGTGACGAATTTGGCGGCGGCGCGTGCGTGCAGGCCGAGTTTGTTGACGATGGGGACGTCGCGATGGATCACGGCATTCTCGTTTCGGCTGTGGACAGGACGATGCCCTCGGCACCGGCGCTCGCTGCTTTCTGGGCAAGCTCCGGCAGGCTCAGGCGGCAGTAGTTCATGACGCGGATCAGCATCGGCAGGCTGAGTCCGGCGATGACGATGACATTGCCCTCGTCAAGCAGGCGGTTAGCGATGTTCGATGGGGTCGAGCCGTAGATGTCGGTGAGCACCAGCACGCCCTCGCCGGAATCGACACTGAGCAGGCGTTCGCGCGCTTCACGCGCCAGTGCATCAGGGTCGCAGCGTTCGCCGATACCCAGCGTTGCGGCGTTCATCGGGCAATGGGCGAACGTGGTCGTCGCGGTGTTCAGCAATTCCTCACCCACGCGGTTATGGGTGATCAGCAGCAGGCCGACGCTCATGACAGCTCCCGGTGGCGGATCGACACGCTGCGCTGCGCGGCCAGAAAGCGGGCGGCGAGTCGCTCGGTGACGTAGACGGAACGATGCTGGCCGCCGGTGCAGCCGATCGCGATCGTCAGATAGCTGCGACTGCCGGTTTCGAAGGACGGGATCCAGCGTTCGAGGAAGGTGGCGATATCGTCGATCATGGCTTCGACCTCGGCATGGGTGCGCAGAAACTCGACGACCGGTGCATCACGGCCATTGAGCGGGCGCAGCTCGAGCTGCCAGTGCGGGTTGGGCAGGTTGCGGACGTCGAAGACGAAATCGGCGTTGTCCGGCAGCCCGTTCTTGAAGCCGAAGGACTGGAAGACGATCGCCGGATGCACGTTTGCTTCCCCATGCAAACGTACTCGCACGAGCTCGCGCAGCTCATGGACGTTGGTGTGGCTGGTGTCGAACATCAGCGTCGCGTGCGCAGCGATCGGGGCGAGCAGGCGGCGTTCTTCGTGAATGGCTTCGAGCAGCGGCATGCCGGTGTCGGCTGTCAGCGGATGCATGCGCCGCGTGTCGCTGAAGCGTTTGATCAGGGTTTCGTCGTCGGCCTGCAGGAAGACGATTTCGATGTCAATGCCGGTGCCGCGCAGCTCACTGATGACTTCCGGAAAGCGGATGAGCTCGTCACGAAAATTGCGCGAATCGATGCCGACGGCGGCGGTCGGGAAGTCGGCGCGGCGACGGGCGAGGAGCTCCTCGGAGAATGGTTTGAGCAGGGCAAGCGGCAGATTGTCGACGCAATAATCGTTCAGGTCTTCCAGGGTCGCGAGCGCGACGCTTTTGCCCGAGCCCGAAAGCCCGCTGACGATGATCATCCTCATGATGTGTGTGCCGTCATTTCGAGTTGCAGTCGTTCCATCAGGTCCTGGTCGGCGTTGTAGCCGCTCAGACGCAGGATGTGGTCGCGAACCGCACATTCGACGAGCACGGCGAGGTTGCGCCCGGGTGCGATCGGCAGCGTGATCGCGGGGATCGCGACGTCAAGGATGTAACGCGTGGTGCGGGCTCCCTGCAAACGCACCTCCGGCGCCAGCATGGTTTCCTCAAGACGAGCGAGGTTGACGATCAACCGCAGGCGTTTGTTGCGCTTGACGGCGCTGTCGCCAAACATGCGCCGCACGTTGAGGATGCCGAGGCCGCGGACTTCCAGAAAATTGCGCAGTGACTCGGGGCAGGTGCCTTCGATGACCTGCGGTGCGACGCGGGTGAGCTTGGGAGCGTCATCGGCGATCAGGCGGTGGCCGCGGCTCAGCAGCTCCAGGGCCAGTTCGCTCTTGCCGGTGCTGCTCTCACCGGTGAGCATCACGCCCAGCCCGTAGACTTCCAGGAACACGCCGTGCAGCACGGTGGAGGTCGCGTCGAGTTCGTGCTGATAGTCGCTCAGCCGGTCCAGGACTTCGCCGGGGCTGGCCGGCGAATGCCACAACGGCGTGCCGAGGCGGTCGGCTGCCGTTTGCAGTTCGGTGGCGAGCGGTGTATCGCCGCAGAGGATCATTGCCCCGAGCGGGGCGGCGAGCAGGCGATCGAACAGGGCGGTGCGGGCGGTGCCGTCGAGGGCGGCGAGAAAGCCCAGTTCTTCGCGTCCGAGCACCTGTACCCGCGGCGGGTTGACGAGGTTCATCAGGCCGCCGAGCGAGCGCGGCGGCAGGCATTCACCGGCCTGGCACAGCAGACGTGACGCTCCCCCGCGGCCTCCCAGCCAGCGCAGTTCGAGCGGCCCTTGCAGGGCGACGAAAGCATGCTCTGCCGGCAGTGCCGCGATCATGTCATGATCGAATCCGACGGCGTCCAGCGTGTCAGCAGGGTATAGAGCTCGGCATCGGCCGTCGTCGCGCGCAGGCGCTCGCAAAATACCCGGTCGCTGAACATTTCGGCGAGGTAGGCCAGGATCTTCAGGTGCTCGTCGGTGAAATGTTCAGGGACGAGCAGCGCGAATACGAGGTCGACCGGTTGCTGGTCGATGGCGTCGAAATCGACACCCTTGGCCAGTCGGATAAACGCGCCCAGCGCGTGTTCAGTGCCGCCCAGCCGGCCATGCGGCAGGGCGACACCGTTGCCCAGCCCGGTACTGCCCAGGCGTTCGCGTCCGACGAGGCTGTCGAAGATGGCTCGGGAATCGAGCTTGTCGCCCCCGGCCGCGATCAACTCGCTGACCAGATCAAGCACGCGTTTCTTACTGGCCACGTCGTGGCTGCAGACGACGCGCTCGGTGCTCAGCAGCTCGGTGATGTTCATGGGCGGCCGGGGAGGTAGTGGGGATTAAGATGGTGTGACGACTTTTTCGTCCCGATGGTGGTCGGTCTGCTTTTCCTTATGCTTTTTGATTTGACGATCAATCTTATCGGCGAGTACGTCAATAGCGGCGTACATGTCCTCCTCAATGGCGTCCGCATGGAGGTCATTATTGGCGACATGCAGCGTTGCCTCAGCCTTCTGCCGCAGCTTCTCGACGCTGAGAATCACGTGGGCGCTGGTTACACCCTCATAGTGGCGCTCGATCTTGCCGATCTTTTCCTGCACGTAGTCGCGCAGCGCCTGAGTGATCTCGACGTGGTGCCCGGTCAGGTTGATTTGCATGGTGAACTCCTGGCTTGCAGAAAAGGAGCGTGCCCTGGCTGGTCTGCCTTGAACCGATACCTGTGGCTCGCTCCGTGGGGCGCGCAGCGCGGTTCGGTTGTTCAACCGATCCGCTTGCGATCTGTCGATGAGGGGATGGACATGGCTTCACGATATTTGGCTACTGTGCGCCGTGCAACCTGAATTCCTTCGGCTGCCAGCAGCTCCGCAAGTTTGCTGTCGCTGTAGGGTTTCTGCACGTTTTCTTGCGCGATCAGCTTCTTGATCATGGCCTGGATGGCGATCGAAGAGGCTTCTCCGCCGTCCGTGGTGGATACGTGACTTGAGAAAAAGTATTTGAGCTCGAAGATGCCGCGCGGCGTGTGCATGTATTTCTGCGTGGTTACCCGCGAAATGGTCGACTCGTGCATCTCGACGGATTCAGCGATGTCGCGCAGCACCAGCGGGCGCATGTACTCGGGGCCGTGCTCGAAGAAGGCCTGCTGGCGCTCGACGATGCAGCGGGCGACCTTGAGCAGGGTTTCGTGACGGTTGCGCAGGCTCTTCAGGAACCAGCGGGCTTCCTGCAGGTGGTTCTTCAGGTACTGGTTGTCGGCACTGCTGTCGGCACGGCGTACCAGGCGTGCGTATTCGGCATTGATGCGCAGCTTCGGCGCACTGTCCGGATTGAGGTCGACATGCCAGCCGCCATCGTTGCCGCGGTAGACGAAAACATCCGGCACGACATAGGGCGCCTGCTCGGACGATATCTGCGTGCCGGGATGCGGATTAAGGCTCTGGATCAGCGCGATGACTTCCTGCAGCTGCTCCCGGGTCAGCCGCATGCGGCGCATCAGCAGGTTGAAATCGCGGCCGGCGAGCAGTTCGAGGTATTGCGCAACCAGCTGGCGCGCTTCACTGCGCCAGGGTGTGTCCTCCGGCAGCGCTCCGAGCTGCAGCTGCAGGCATTCCGCCGCATTGCGCGCGCAGACGCCGGGTGGGTCGAAGTGCTGCAGCCGGTGCAGTACGGCTTCGACCTCATCGGCTTCGGTATCGGGGAAGTCTTCGCGGACACCCTCAAGGATGTCGCTCATCGGCACTGTCAGATAGCCCGATTCGTCGGTGGCGTCGATGAGTGCGCCGGCGATGGCCAGGTCGGATGGCGTGAACGGTGTCAGCTCCATCTGCCAGGTCAGATGGTCGTGCAGGGTCGAGGCGCCGCTGCCGTGATTCTCGAACAGGTCGCGGCCGTCCTCGTCATCATTGCGGGAAAACGAGGTCGAGCCGTCGTAACTGTCGTAGATGTCTTCCCAGTTTGAATCGACCGCGAGCTCGTCGGGCAGGGTTTCGGTCGGGGCGTTTTCCGGGCGGTCATGCGCGGCGGGAACCGTTTCGGTCAGCGCGGTTTCCGCCGGTGGTGCTTCTTCACCGCCCTCGTCGGAACGTTCCAGCATCAGATTCGAATCGAGGGCGGCCTGAATTTCCGCCTGCAGGTCGAGACTCGACAACTGCAGCAGGCGGATGGCCTGCTGCAACTGCGGCGTCATGGTCAGGTGCTGACCCAGGCGGAGTTGTAGAGACTGTCTCATCAGACGCGGCTCGGTACTGGAACAATCAAAGGAACACTATGTGCCTTATAGCACACGATGTGCCAAGTCGAGCCAAGTTAACGCAATCGTCAGAGACGGAAATGCTCGCCGAGATAAACCTCGCGTACCTGGCGGTCGGCGAGGATGTCCTGCGGCTGGCCGGTGGCAATGACGCGGCCGTCGGCCAGGATGTAGGCGCGGTCGCAGATGCCGAGGGTTTCGCGGACGTTGTGGTCGGTGATCAGCACGCCGATATCGCGCTCGCAGAGGTGGCGGACGATGCGCTGGATGTCATTGACAGAAAGTGGATCGACGCCGGCAAAAGGTTCGTCGAGCAACATGAATCGTGGCTCGGCGGCCAGCGCTCGGGCAATTTCCACGCGCCGGCGCTCGCCGCCTGACAGCGAAATGCCGAGGCTGTCGCGCAGGTGGCCGACGTTGAGCTCGTGCAGCAGTTCCTCGGCGCGTTCGACCCGTGCTTGGCGGTTCAGGTCGCTGCGTGTTTCGAGGATCGCCAGGACGTTTTCCAGCACCGTCATCTTGCGAAAGACCGAAGCTTCCTGCGGCAGGTAGCCAACGCCCAGTCGCGCGCGCGCATGCATCGGCAGGGCGGTGATCTCGTGCTCGTCGAGCAGCACATGGCCTTCATCGCAGGGGATCAGGCCGACGATCATGTAAAAGCTGGTGGTCTTGCCGGCGCCGTTCGGCCCGAGCAGGCCTACCACCTCACCGCTGTCGACATGAACGCTTGCAGCGTCGACGACACGCCGTCCCTTGTAACGTTTCGCGAGTTCGCGGGCTTCGAGACGGGCCATGCTCAGGGCTTCGCTGGTTTGGTCGGGGTCTGTGGTTTCGGCTGCAGGATGATCTGCACGCGCTCGGCGCTGGCACCGCTGCGGGCACGCACGACATCCTTGTTGACGTCATATTCGAGCCGATCGCCTGTCAGCACATCTTTGCCCTGGGTGATCTTCGCCTTGGTGGTGGCGACGACGATGCCGGACTTGACGTCATAGTCGAGCTTCATCGATTCGCCGAGCATGTCTTCCTTGTCGGCCGCGGGCTTCTGCTTGAAGGTCGTCGGCTTGCCGAAACTCTCGACGCGCGTGACTTCGCCGTCCTTGGTGTAGAGGACGACCTTGTCGCCGGTCAGTCGCATCGTGCCCTGGGTGACGACGACATTGCCTTCATAGGTTGCCACGCCGGTCTGCTGATTCATCTCTGCCCGGTCCGCCACCAGATTGATCGGCTGCTGGCGGTCTTCCGGCAGGGCGTGGGCGAGCAGGGGCGTCAGCAGCGCCAGCCAGACGAGGGGCTTAAGGCGTGGCGGCTTTGGCATCGTTGCGTGGTGACGGCGGCGGTGCATAGGTTCCTCGGACTTGGGAAATCAGCTCGACGCGATCCTCGTCGAGCCAGACGCGGAAGCCGACCGCGTCGACGACGCCGTCGGGCGAAGTGATGTGGGCCGGCTCTGCGGTCTCTGCATAATTCTTGGACGGGATGAGGCGGACGTTGCGGGTTTCCAGCACCAGAGGCAACTGCCCGGTGCTCGCAGGGCGTTCGGCGCGCACCGCACCACGCAGGTCGATGACCTCATTGCGCGGCGCCACCCAGCCGGTTTCGGCGTGGATCTCCCATATCGGCTGCCCCACCTCGAAGGTGTGGGCGATCGGCTGTGTGACGAACGTGCCGCGATCGCCAGGCAACTGCTCCAGATGGGGGCCGCTCAACGTGTAGCTGCGCAAACCTTCGACATTCATCTGCGTGCTGAAAAAGTTCGCCGCGACGACCACCGGGGTGGTGTCGTCGCGTTTGCCCGGATCACGCAGTTCGCGTTCCAGCTCGTTCAGGAACCAGCCGCTCAGGCCAGCCAGGATGGCAAGCAGGAGGAGCGCCAGCAGGCCGCGTTGCATCGCGTTTCAATGCCTGCGGGCGGTGGCTGCCGCATGGGCGAAGGCGGCGGGGCAGGCCGATGGCGCGTCAGCGCGGGCGATGCGAGAGGGCTGAATGGCGTTCACGTCGGAGATGGCACGGTGGAAAGCTGACGATGATACACGGGGCTGCCCGGGTTTGACTCGGCCGGGACGAGTGCGGAGACTAGGTGGCCTGTTTCCTTCCCCCATTCTCCACGCCGTCGTTGTCGGTAGCGTCCGTCGCACGCGATTTCATCCTATGTCCGAGTTTTCCCAGCAGACGGCCCCGGCGCTTGTGCGCATTCGCGGACTGAGCTTTCGTCGCGATACGCGAGCGATATTCGACAATGTCGATCTGGACATTCCGCGCGGCAAGGTTACCGCCATCATGGGGCCGAGCGGCACCGGCAAAACCACGCTGCTGCGCCTGATCGGCGCGCAGCTGCGGCCGCAGTTGGGGCGCGTCGAGATCGACGGTACCGATGTCCACCGCTTGTCCCGGCGCGATCTGTACGTGCTGCGCCGGCGTATCGGCATGCTGTTCCAGAGCGGGGCCTTGTTCACGGATCTGTCGGTGTTCGAGAACGTGGCTTTTCCGCTGCGCGAGCACTACCGGCTGCCGGAGCGTCTGGTGCGCACGCTGGTGCTGATGAAGCTTGAAGCCGTCGGGCTGCGCGGGGCGCGTGAGCTGATGCCGGCCGAGCTGTCCGGCGGCATGGCGCGGCGTGTCGCGCTGGCTCGGGCGATAGCGCTCGATCCGCTGCTGATGATGTACGACGAGCCGTTCACCGGACAGGATCCGATTTCCATGGGCGTGCTGGTCAAGCTGATCCGCACGCTCAACGATGCGCTCGGCATGACCAGTGTCGTCGTCTCCCACGATGTCGCCGAGGCCTGTTCGATCGCCGATTACGTGTACCTCATCTCCGGCGGCAAGGTCGTCGCCCACGGCACACCGGCCGAACTCGGGCGTGCGGATTCACCGTGGGTCGACCAGTTCATGCACGGCCTCGCCGATGGTCCGGTGCCTTTTCACTACCCGGCGCGCGACTACGCCGCGGATCTGCTCGAAGACGGTCCGAACACATGAACGCCTTGGCGAGCCTCGGGCGCAGGACGCTCGATATCCTGGCGCGGATGGGGCGTGCGACGTTTTGCCTGCTGCAGATCCTTTCCGGCCTGCACAGCGTGCTGATCCGCCCGCGCCTGATCGTCGCCCAGATGTATTCGGTCGGCGTGCTGTCCCTGCCGATCATTCTGGTGTCGGGGCTGTTCGTCGGCATGGTGCTCGGTCTGCAGGGCTACACCACGCTGGTCGATTTCGGCGCCGCCGAGTCGCTCGGCACGGTAGTGGCGCTGTCGCTGGTGCGCGAGCTCGGGCCGGTGGTGGCGGCACTGCTCTACGCCGGCCGTGCCGGCTCGGCGCTGACCGCGGAAATCGGCCTGATGAAAGCGACCGAGCAGCTCGCTGGCATGGAGATGATGGCCGTCGATCCGGTGCGCCGCGTGCTCGGGCCGCGTTTCGTCGCGGGCGTGTTCGCGGTCCCGCTGCTTGCGGCGATCTTTACCGCCGTCGGCATCCTTGGCGGCTATCTGGTCGGTGTGGGCTTGCTCGGCGTCGACGACGGCGCCTACTGGTCACAGATGCAGGCCAAGGTGCAATGGGGCAAGGACATATTGAACGGTGTCGTGCTCAAGAGCGTCATATTCGGCGTGGTCGCCAACTGGATCGCCGTGTTCGAGGGCTATGACGCAGTGCCGACCTCGGCCGGCATCGGGCGGGCGACGACGCGCTCGGTCGTGAATACCTCGCTTGCGGTGCTGGGGCTCGACTTCATTCTCACCGCGCTCCTGTTTGGAGGAATTCGTTGATGTCCACGTCGAGAATCGTGGAAACCCTGGTCGGGCTGTTCGTCGCGCTGGGCATTGTCGCGCTGTTTTTCCTGTCGTTGCAGGTCAGCGGCATCAGTCAGCTCGGTGGCGAGCGCAGTTACCGCATCTATGCGCGCTTCGAGAACGTAGGCGGCTTGAAGGTGCGTTCCCCGGTGTCGATGGCCGGTGTGCGCATCGGCCGGGTCGGTGCCATCAGTATCGACCCGCAGACCTTCCAGGCGCTCGTCGAGTTGCGCATTGATTCGCAGTTTGCGGACCTGCCGGTGGATACCAGTGCCAAGATCCTGACCAGCGGGCTGCTCGGCGAGCAGTACGTCGGGCTCGAAGCCGGTGGTGCTGATGCCGTGCTCAAAGATGGCTCGACCCTCAAGCTGACGCAGTCGGCGCTGGTGCTTGAGAACATCATCGGCCAGTTCCTGTTCAGCAAGGCGGCGGAAGGGTCTGGCAGCAATGCCGCGCCGGCCGCAAAGCCGTAACCCAGCCCGTTACCAGAGAGAATCCCTGACTCATGCGTAAGCTGCTCTCATTGATCTTCGCCTGCTGCCTGCTGCTGGGCAGCAGTGCCCATGCCGAAATGACCGCTCAGCAGGCGGTCGAGGACACGGCTCAGCGCATGCTCGTCGCGCTCAAGCAGGATCGCGCGCATCTGCAGCAGAATCCGGCCCTGATCTACGACCTGGTCGAAAAGATCGCCGTGCCGCGTTTCGACTTCGATGCGATCGCCCAGTGGGTGCTGGGGCGCAACTGGCGCAGCGCGACGCCGGACCAGCGCGTGCGCTTCACTGCGGAGTTCCGCAACCTGCTGGTGCGTACCTATTCGAACGCCCTGCTCGAATATTCCGACGAAACCGTGCGTTTCCTGCCGAGCTCGGCGCCGAATGCCGATGGTGATGTCCTGGTCCGCTCCGAATTCGTCCGCAACAGTGGGCCGGTGGTGCCGATCAACTACAGCGTTCATCGCAAGGACAGCGACTGGAAGATCTACGACGTGACCGTCGATGGCATCAGCCTGGTCGGCAGCTACCGCACCACGTTCGCCAATCAGGTGCGTGAGCAGGGCATGGACGGCCTGATTGCCTCCCTCTCCGATCTCAACGCCCGCGGCGGCAAGTGATGGCTGCGGGCCTGCTGCAGCGCGATGGCCGCCTGTATGCCAGCGGCGAACTGCTGCTGTCGACGGTTGCCGGGTTGTGGCCGCAGGCGCGTGAGTCCTGGCGTAGCGGCAGCTGCGTCGAGGTCGATCTCAGCGGTGTCACTCATGCTGACAGTGCGGGTGTGGCGCTGCTCGTCGAATGGCTGCGCGAAGCGCGGGCCGCTGGATGCGAGGTGCGTTTCGTGGCCATGCCGGAACAGATGCGTGCCATCGCCGTTGTTTCCGACCTCGATGAGCTGCTGCACTGCGGTGCGTGAGCTCCCGCGCGGGTGAGCTTGCGTATATGATCCGCGATCCTGCGCTCCGTACCGCGGAGTGCCCGCCAGTCATCACGCACACCGATCTACGGAGACACCCGCCATGCAGTCTGCCGACATCGAACAACTCATTCGTGACGCCATGCCCGACGCCCAGGTGTTCGTGCGTGGCGATGATGGTGTCCATTTCGACGCCGTCGTCATCAGTGCCGCCTTCGTCGGCAAAACGCCCATCGCTCAGCATCGCATGGTCAACGCGATCATCGGCGAGCGCATGCAGCGTGAGGAAATTCACGCGCTCGGTCTGAAGACCTATACCCCGGAAGCCTGGGCTGCCCTGTCGGCTTGATAACACTGGACTCACCATGAGCAAATTGATCATCACCGGTGGCCAGGTCCTTGAGGGCGAGCTGCGTGCCTCGGGAGCTAAAAACGCCGTACTGCCGATCCTCGCCTCGACGCTGCTTGCAGACGGCCCGATCACCATCAGCAATGTGCCGCATCTGCAGGATGTGACGACGACGATGGAACTGCTGGGTCACTTCGGCGTGCGTCTGGTCGTCGGCGAGCGCATGACCATCGAGGTCGATACCAGCACGATCCGCAATTACACCGCGCCGTATGAACTCGTGCGGCAGATGCGTGCCTCGATCCTGGTGCTCGGCCCCCTGCTGGCCCGTTTCGGTGAGGCCGAGGTGAGTCTGCCCGGCGGCTGTGCGATCGGTTCGCGGCCGGTCAATCTGCACATCAAGGGCCTCGCGGCGATGGGGGCCGACATCCGTGTCGAAGATGGCTACATCCGTGCCAAATGTGCCCGTTTGCGCGGCGCCCGCATCGTCATGGATCTGGTGACCGTCACCGGCACCGAAAATCTGATGATGGCCGCAGCACTGGCCGAAGGCACGACGGTGCTCGAAAACGCCGCACGCGAACCTGAAGTTATCGATCTTGCGGACTGTCTCAACGCGATGGGCGCACAGATCAGCGGTGCCGGCACCGACACCATCACCATCGAGGGCGTGCGCAGCCTGCATGGCTGCCAGCATCACGTGCTGCCGGATCGCATCGAGACCGGAACCTATCTTGCCGCCGCCGCGATTACCGGCGGGCGCGTGCGCATGAAAGACACGCGTGCCGATCTGCTGGAAGCCGTGCTGGTGAAGTTCGAAGAAGGCGGGGCGCACATTTCGACCGGCCCGGACTGGATCGAGCTCGACATGCGGGGGCGGCGGCCGAAGGCGGTGAATATTCGCACGGCCCCGTATCCTGCCTTCCCGACGGACATGCAGGCGCAGTTCTGTGCGCTCAATGCAGTCGCTGAAGGGGTGGGCACGATCACCGAAACGGTGTTCGAGAACCGCTTCATGCACGTCAACGAACTGCTGCGCATGGGGGCGCAGTTCCTGATCGAAGGCAACACGGTGATTTCCACCGGCGTCGAGCAGCTGACGGCTGCGCCGATCATGGCCACTGACCTGCGTGCTTCGGCGAGTCTGGTGCTGGCCGCCCTGGTCGCCCGCGGCGATACGGCCGTCGACCGCGTCTATCACATCGACCGCGGCTACGATTGCATCGAGGAAAAATTGTCGAGCCTCGGCGCCATCATCCGCCGCGTACCCTGAGAGCTGTGCATGGCCGAGACACTCACGATCGCCCTGTCAAAAGGGCGCATCTTCAAGGAAACCCTGCCACTGCTGGCGGCCGCCGGCATCGAACCGCTGGATGATCCGGAGACCAGCCGCAAGCTGATCCTCGATACCAACCACGACGACGTGAAGTTCGTGATCATCCGCGCCACCGACGTGCCCACCTACGTTCAGTACGGCGCTGCCGATATCGGTGTTGCCGGCAAGGACGTGCTGATGGAGCACGGCGGTGACGGGCTCTACGAGCCGCTCGATCTTGGCATCGCCCGCTGCCGGCTGATGGTCGCCGGCCGGCCGGACGCCGTCGAGCCGCGCGGGCGGCTGCATGTCGCCACCAAGTTCGTCAACGTCACGCGCCGCTACTACGCTGAGCGCGGCCGCCAGGTCGAAGTCATCAAGCTGTACGGCTCGATGGAGCTGGCGCCGCTGGTCGGGCTGGCCGACCGCATCGTCGACATCGTCGATACCGGCAATACCCTGCGCGCCAACGGCCTGGCGCCGCTCGAACATATCGCCGACATCAGCGCGCGGCTGGTCGTCAACCGCGCGGCGATGAAGATGAAGCACGCACGCCTGCAGTCGCTGATCGACTGCATGGCGGCGGCCGTCGCCGCGACTGCCTGAACCTTTTTCATTCCCTCTCCTGAGGATCTCGCCTGTGGACATCGCCCGTCTTGCCACCCGTGACCCCGACTTCTGGAGCCGCCTGTCGCGGCTGACGTCTTGGGAAGGCGTGTCCGATCATGCGGTCGCCACAGCGGTGCATGAGATCCTCGAGGCGGTGAAGACGCGGGGCGACGAGGCGCTGGTCGAGTTCACCGGCCGCTTCGACCGCATGTCTGTCGAGACGGCCGCTGACCTGGAGATTCCGCAGGCGCGGCTGGAAGCCGCCCTGGCCGCCATCCCGGCCGCGCAGCGCCAGGCGCTGGAAGTCGCTGCCGCGCGGGTGCGTGCCTATGCCGAGCGGCAGAAGCTCGAATCCTGGAGCTTCACCGAGGCGGACGGCACGCTCCTCGGCCAGCAGGTGACGGCGCTCGATGCCGTCGGTCTGTATGTGCCGGGCGGCAAGGCGGCGTATCCCTCGTCGGTGCTGATGAATGCGATTCCGGCCAAGGTCGCCGGTGTGGCGCAGCTGGTGATGGTGGTGCCGACGCCCGGTGGCGAAGTCAACGACCTGGTGCTGGCGGCCGCCTGCATCGCCGGTGTCGACCGCGTGTTCGCCATCGGCGGCGCGCAAGCCGTGGCCGCGCTGGCCTACGGCACGGCGATGGTGCCGCGGGTCGACAAGATCGTCGGTCCCGGCAACATCTACGTCGCCACCGCCAAGCGTGCGGTGTTCGGTCTGGTCGGCATCGACATGATCGCCGGACCCTCGGAGATTCTGGTGATCTGCGATGGTGCGACCGATGCCGACTGGATCGCCATGGACCTGTTCTCGCAAGCCGAGCATGACGAGGATGCGCAGCCGATCCTGATCTCGCCTGATGCGGCCTTCCTCGATCGTGTGGCGGCGGCGCTCGCACGGCTGCTGCCGACGATGGAGCGCGAGCAGATCATCGCCGCCTCGCTGCGTCAGCGCGCCGCGCTGATCGAGGTGCAGCATCTCGAAGAAGCGGCGGCAGTCGCCAATTTCATCGCGCCCGAGCACCTCGAACTGTCGGTGGCCGATCCGAAGGCCCTGTTGCCGCTGATCCGTCACGCCGGCGCGATCTTCATGGGGCGCTACACCGCCGAGGCGCTCGGCGATTACTGCGCTGGCCCCAACCATGTGCTGCCGACTTCGCGCACGGCGCGTTTTTCCTCGCCGCTCGGCGTCTATGATTTCCAGAAACGCTCCAGCCTGATTTTTTGTTCGCCGGAGGGCGCACAGACGCTCGGTCGCACGGCGTCGGTGCTGGCGCGCGGCGAGGGGCTGACCGCGCACGCGCGTTCCGCTGAATTCCGGCTGCAGGACTGAGCGATGAATCCGTACTGGAGTCCCGTCGTTGGCACGCTGGTGCCTTACGTGCCCGGTGAGCAGCCCAAGCTGAGCAATCTCGTCAAGCTCAACACCAACGAGCACCCGTGCGGACCGTCGCCACGGGTGATCGAGGCGATCCAGCACGAGCTTGGTGATGCGCTGCGTTTGTACCCGGATCCGGGGGCCGAGCGTCTCAAGCAGGCGATCGCCGATTACTACGGTGTGCGAACGCAGCAGGTGTTCGTCGGCAACGGTTCTGACGAGGTGCTGGCGCATGCGTTCTTTGCGCTGTTTCAGCACTCGCGGCCGCTGCTGTTCCCGGACGTCACTTACAGCTTCTACCCGGTCTACTGTGGTCTGTATGGCATTGAAGGGCGCACGGTGCCACTCGCCGAGGACTTCAGTCTGCGTGTTGCTGACTACCTGCAGCCGAATGGCGGCATCGTGTTTCCGAACCCGAATGCGCCGACCGGGCGCCTGCTGCCGCTTGCCGAGATCGAGTGGCTGCTGCAGCGCAACCGCGATTCCGTCGTGCTGGTCGACGAGGCCTACATCGATTTCGGTGGCGAGACGGCGATCGGCCTGGTCGATCGTTATCCGAACCTGCTGGTAGTGCAGACGCTGTCGAAGTCGCGCTCGCTTGCCGGCCTGCGCGTCGGTTTTGCGGTCGGTGACGGCGGCCTGATTGAGGCGCTTGAGCGTGTCAAGAACAGCTTCAATTCCTATCCTCTGGACCGCCTGGCGATCGCGGGGGCGGTGGCGGCATTCGAGGACGAGGCGTATTTCGAGCGCAGCCGGCAGATGGTCATCGACGAGCGCAGGGCGCTGGTCGCAGGGCTTGAGGAGCACGGCTTCGAGGTATTGCCGTCGGCGGCCAATTTCGTGTTTGCCCGTCACCCGCAACATGAAGCCGCCCGGCTCGCGGCCGGTCTGCGTGAGCACGGGGTCATCGTCCGTCACTTTCGACAGCCGCGGATCGAGCAGTACCTGCGCATCAGCGTCGGCAGCACGCAGCAAAACGCCGCCTTGCTGAACGCGCTTGAGCTGATCCTGACGGAACGCTGAACACCATGCGCCTGGCGGATCTCGTTGCCTATACCGATGAGCTCCTCGCGGTCGGCAGCTTCAGTGACTATTGTCCCAACGGACTGCAGGTCGAGGGTCGCGGTGAAGTGCGCCGGATCGTCGGGGGCGTCACGGCCTGTCAGGCGCTGCTCGATGCGGCGGTGGCTGCCCGTGCCGATCTCGTGCTGGTGCATCACGGCTACTTCTGGAAGGGGGAAGAGGCTCGGATCACGGGCATGCGCAAACGCCGCCTCGCGACGCTGCTGACGCAGGACATGTCGCTGCTGGCCTACCACCTGCCGCTCGATGCACACCCGCAGCTGGGCAATAACGCACAGTTGGCGCGGGTGCTGGGGTTTGCAGTCGATGGCGTGCTCGGTGGCGGCGGGCGTACGCCGGGATTGGTGATGACGGGGACGTTAGGGCGGGAGATGTCCGGGGCGGAGCTTGCGGCGCATATCGGTGGCTGTCTCGGTCGCGAGCCCCTGCATGTGGCCGGCAGCTCGCGGGCTATCCGCCGCGTGGCTTGGTGCAGTGGCGGTGCACAGTCTTATATCGATCTGGCGATTGCTGCGGGGGTCGATGCCTATCTGACCGGAGAGGTGTCCGAGCCGACGGTGCACAGTGCGCGCGAGAATGAGCTGCACTTCTTTGCCGCCGGCCATCATGCGACCGAGCGTTACGGTGTGCAGGCGCTCGGGGCCCATCTGGCGCAGAGCTGCGGGTTGCAGTTCGAGTTCATTGATGTGCCAAACCCGGCGTGAAGATCGGGTGACGCTGATGCAAGGCGCGATGACCGGGAGTCTGGATTGGTGATTTTCCTCATCTGGTCTGGGGCTTTCGGCTTGACCCTGAAGGGAGCGTTATAAGAACATTCTACGTTTAGTTGCGCGCTGTACTGCGGCAGCCGTTCGGATCGGACGCATGCCCCCGGGTGAGTGGGCCGGTATACGAAAAATCTGTACTTTCAGAGTGTTAGGAGAGGGCGAATGAGTACGGCAGATGGAGTCAATCTCGGCAGGCGCCGGTTTCTGACCGCCACCGCGACTGTCGTCGGCGGGGTCGGGGCGGCGTTTGTCGCGGTACCCTTCCTCAAGTCCTGGTCGCCCAGCGAGCGCGCCCAGGCGGCTGGTGCCCCGGTCGAGGCAGACATCAGCAAGCTCGACGCAGGACAGATCATGACCGTCGAGTGGCGCGGCAAGCCGGTTTGGGTAGTGCGCCGTACCCAGGCGATGCTCGATGCGTTGCCGACCTTGGACGGCATGCTGCGTGATCCGAAATCCCTTGAGCCGCAGCAGCCGGCTTTCGCCACCAACGAATATCGCTCGATCAAGCCGGAGGTTCTGGTTCTGGTCGGTATTTGCACGCACCTCGGCTGCTCCCCGACTTTCCGCCCGGACCTGGCACCAGCCGACCTCGGTCCGGAATGGAAGGGTGGCTTCTTCTGTCCGTGCCATGGTTCACGTTTCGATCTGGCCGGTCGCGTTTTCCAGGGGGTACCTGCACCGCTGAACCTCGAAGTTCCCCCCTATAAGTTCCTGAGTGACACGCGCGTCCTGGTGGGCGTCAGTGCGGAGGCGGCGTAATGGCGAACCACTCTCACCCGGGCACCACGGGCATTCTCGGCTGGATCGATGCCCGATTCCCGCTGACCAATGGCATCCGTGATCATCTGACGCAGTACTACGCACCGAAGAACTTCAATTTCTGGTACTTCTTCGGCTCGCTGGCGCTGCTGGTGCTGGTCAACCAGATCCTCACCGGCATCTGGCTGACGATGAACTACAAGCCTTCGGCCGCCGAAGCCTTCGCGTCCGTCGAATACATCATGCGCGACGTCGACTGGGGCTGGTTGATCCGCTACATGCACTCGACCGGTGCCTCGGCCTTCTTCATCGTCGTCTATCTGCACATGTTCCGCGGTCTGATGTACGGCTCGTACAAGAAACCGCGCGAGCTGGTGTGGATCTTCGGTGTACTGATCTTCCTCGCGCTGATGGCCGAAGCCTTCATGGGCTACCTGCTGCCGTGGGGCCAGATGTCGTTCTGGGGTGCGCAGGTCATCATCTCGCTGTTCGGCGCGATTCCCGGTATCGGCCCTGACCTGTCGCTGTGGATTCGTGGTGACTTCGTCGTGTCCGACGCCACGCTGAACCGCTTCTTTGCGCTGCACGTCATTGCCGTGCCGCTGGTGCTGCTGGGACTGGTCGTCGCCCACATCATTGCCCTGCACGAAGTCGGTTCGAACAATCCGGATGGCGTCGAGATCAAGGCGACGAAGGATGAAAACGGCAAGCCTCTCGATGGCATCCCGTTCCACCCCTATTACACGGTCAAGGATCTCGTCGGGGTGGCGGTGTTCCTGATTTTCTTCTGTGCAGTAATTTTCTTCATGCCGGAGATGGGCGGCTATTTCCTTGAGCATCCGAACTTCGATCCGGCCAATCCGCTGAAGACGCCGCCGCATATCGCGCCGGTGTGGTACTTCACGCCGTTCTACGCAATTTTGCGTGCGATCCCCGATAAGCTGTTTGGTGTGCTGGGCATGGGCGGCGCGATCGTCGTCATGTTCTTCCTGCCGTGGCTGGACCGCAGTCCGGTAAAGTCGATTCGTTACCGCGGCACCCTCTACAAGGCCGCTCTGGCGCTGTTTGTCGTTGCGTTCCTGATCCTTGGCTACCTCGGTGCTCTGCCGGCAACACCTGGTCGGACCGATATGGCGCGCATCTGCTCGGTGATCTATTTCGCGTTCTTCCTGCTGATGCCGATCTACACCGCGATCGATAAGACCAAGCCGGTTCCGGAAAGGGTGACGTTCAAATGAGAAAGTGGATTCTGGCTATCGCTCTTGCTGCTCTTCCCGGATTGGCTATCGCGGCCGCCGAAGGTTTTCCGCTGGATGCAGCCAATATCGACTTGCACAACAAAGCTTCGCTGCAGCGCGGTGCCAAGTTGTTCGTCAATTACTGCATGGGTTGTCATTCGGCCGAGCACCAGCGCTACAACCGCATGGCGCGCGATATCGGGCTGACTGAGGAGCAGGTGAAGGACAACCTGATTTTCACCGGCGCCAAAGTGGGCGACCTGATGCGCAACGCGATGCCGAAAGCGGATGCCAAGAAATGGTTCGGCGCCGCGCCGCCGGACCTGACCTTGATTGCCCGCTCGCGCGGTGTCGATTATCTCTACACCTATCTGCGTACCTTCTACATCGATCCCAGTCGGCCGTGGGGCGTCAACAACGCCGCCTTCCCGCTGGTTGGCATGCCGCACGCGCTGGCCGATCTGCAGGGCTGGCAGAAGGCGAAGCTCGAAACGCACAAGGATGAGTTCGGTAATGAAACTCACCAGATCGTGGGCTTCGAGGTCGTTAAGCCCGGCTCGATGAGCGGGCCGGAGTTTGATGCTGCCGTGCGTGATCTGGTGACATTCCTTGCTTACATTGCCGAACCGATCAAGCTTGAGCGCCAGCGCATCGGCATCTGGGTGATCGCCTTCCTGATCGTATTGACGGGCGTTTTCTACCTGCTCAAGAAGGAGTACTGGAAAGACGTCCATTAATTGCGGACGATGATTGCAGGCGGACATGCGAGGGGCATGTCCGCCTAACTTTTTCCTTTTCCCCTCTGCTATCGGGAGATGGAGCGTATGGCCGCGAGTTCAGCGGTGCGTAGAGCGATGCTCACGCTCTTTTCTCTAGGTAACTGTTGTCACTGCCACCGTTCGCGTCTGGTGCTCGCTGAAAAGGGGCTGGAGGCAGAGGTGGTTTATGTCAGTGCGGCCAATCCGCCTGCAGAGTTTGTCGACGCGGTTCCCGGCAGGCAGTTGCCAGCCCTGATTGATCGAGAGCTGCTGGTTTATAACGATCGCGTCATCATCGAGTATTTGGATGAGCGCTACCCGCATCCCGGGCTTCTAGCGAACGATCCTGCGGGGCGTGCGCGCCAGCGGATGGCTCTCCATCGTCTTGAGACCGATCTCTACGGCTGTCTGCCGCGACTGTCCAGGCAGGACAAGGACGAGCGCGAGGCGGCGCGTAATATGCTTGAGCGTCATCTGCTGGCGGCGGCGGAGGTTATTTCCGCCAAGCCGTTTTTCCTGGGAGATAGTTTCAGTCTGCTTGATGCGACGCTGGCGCCGATATTGTGGCGACTGTCGCATTACGGTATCGAGCTGCCTGCTGCAGCGCGTGCGGTGCTTGATTACGCCGGCAGAATGTTCGTGCGGCCGGCTTTCCAGCGTAGCCTGAGTCCTGTCGAGCGCGAAATGAATGACCTCGGTTCAATGCCGACGTCTGCCGAGTGAGTGATCTAATGACTTCAAATCGTCCCTATCTGATCCGCGCTTTATATGAATGGATACTGGATAACGGAATGACGCCGCACATTTTGGTCAATGCTGGAATGCGAGGGGTGGACGTGCCTTCTCAGCATGTGCATGAAGGCCGGATCGTGCTGAATATCAGTCCCAGTGCAGTTCAGGGGTTGGTCCTGGGCAATGACGCGATCGATTTCAGTGCGCGTTTCAGTGGCGTCGCCCAGCAGGTCCATGTGCCGATCAGCGCCGTACTGGCGATTTACTCCCGGGAGAATGGGCAGGGCACCGCTTTCCCCGATGAGGAGGATCAGGATGAGCCGCCGCCTCAGCCGCCGCGTCCAGATGCAGGCAAGCGTCCGACCCTCAAGGTGGTGAAATAGGGCAGTGCCCGACTTCGAGGGGTTATTCGAGATACTCGAAGATCCGGACGACTTTTTGAACGCCGGCAACATGGCGTACGGTAGCGGTCACCGCTTCAGCTTCGCGCGGGCGCAGCAGGCCCATCAAGTAAACGATGCCGCGTTCGGTGACGACTTTGACTCGGGTTGGATCGAAGTCCCGAATACCGTCGACCTGAAACAGGGCCGTTTTCACCTTGGTCGTAATCCAGGTATCGCTTGAGCGGCTCGCAAATGAACTTGCAGGCATGATGGCAAGTTCGTTGTACACAGTTTTTACCTGTTCGACGCCACGTACCGCGGTTTCTGCGCGATTGCGACTGGCTCTGTCGGCAATTTCTCCAGTGAGCAACACGGCCCGGTTGTAGCTGGTCGCGTTGATGTGTCCACGGCTGCTCAGTCCAGCCATTTCGAGCGCGTGGGTGCTTTTCTGCTCAATGGTTTCGTCTTCAACGTACGTGCCGGCGGTACGTCTGTCATGGGCGACGCCGACCGCTGTGGCGGCGCCGCCGATCAATGCTCCTGCGCAGCCTTGCAGCGCGATGGTGAGGGCTGTAATGGAAGAGAGGCGAGTCCAATGTTTCATCAGTGAGCTCCGGTTCGCTGAGGGCGCGCTCACGCGGCGTCGAACGCGTTGCGTACCCACTCGATTCCAGGTGGGCAGGCCGTTGGCGATATGGCGATGACATCGAAACGGCAGCTGCGATCTTCTCTGTGCTGTTGCAGATAGACTTGGGCAGTGCGTTGAAGGCGTATGCACTTGCGGTAGTCGACGCTTTCGAGGGCGGATCCGTAGCCCTTGTCAAGGCGACACCTGACTTCGACAAAGACGAGGATGTCACGCTCGCGCATGATCAGGTCGATTTCCCCGAACCGGCAGCGAAAATTGCGTGTGACCAGCTTCAGTCCTTGTGCACGCAGGTAGGCAAGTGCAGTGTCTTCACCGCTGCGGCCCTGTTGCAAATGAGCGGGTTGTCCGTCTGTCGAGCGTGTCGAGTCCGGCCCATGCCTGAATTTATTGCCCAAGAGGAATTTCTGCGTGTTCGTACAGCCCGGCACCTTATACGTGGTCGCGACGCCGATAGGCAACCTGCACGATCTCAGTCCGCGAGCGCGAGATGTTCTGGCGACGGTTGGCACAATCGCTGCCGAGGATACGCGTCACACGCGCCAGTTGTTGCGGCATTTTGGTATCGATACACCACTGATTTCTCTGCACGATCACAATGAGCGGGATCGCTGCGGAGAGCTGGTGGCGACATTGGCGGCAGGAGCGTCTCTTGCCCTGGTTTCTGATGCGGGTACGCCGCTGGTGTCTGATCCTGGTTACCACCTGGTGTGCGCAGCGCATGCGGCGGATGTTCCTGTGGTGGCTGTTCCCGGGCCGAGCAGTCTTATTGCGGCTTTATCGATCGCAGGCCTGCCGACTGACCGCTTCGTGTTCGAGGGCTTTCTGCCGGCGCGCGGTCCTGCTCGCCGGGTGAGACTGGAAGCGTTGGTGCGCGAGGAGCGCACGCTGGTATTTTTTGAATCCAGTCATCGTATTGGCGAAATGCTTGAGGATCTGGTGGCGATATTTGGCAGTGAGCGGGAAGCGGTCATTGCCCGTGAATTGACCAAGCGTTTTGAGGAAACCTTACACGGGACATTGCCTGTATTGGCAGAAAAAATCGTGACTGACGTGGAGCGCCGCCGAGGCGAGTTCGTGGTGTTGGTGCGTGGTGCGCCACCGGTACTCGATGAAGTGGGTGCGGACGCGATGCGGACGCTGTCGATTTTGCTGGAGGAGCTGCCGGTGCGTCAGGCGGCAGCGATCACTGCGCGTTTGACCGGCCTGAAAAAAAATCTGTTGTATGCGCGTGCGCTTGAAATGGCTGCGCACAAGTCTGCTTGATTCGCTGTTGGGCTGCGTGCAGAATCGCGCGCCGGAAGTCGGCTGGACGGTCGCTGCCCATTCGGGTGGAGGAAAGTCCGGGCTCCATAGGGCAGGGCGCCAGGTAACACCTGGGGGGCGTGAGCCTACGGAAAGTGCCACAGAAAACAGACCGCCAAAGCCCGTCAGGGCTGGTAAGGGTGAAAAGGTGCGGTAAGAGCGCACCGCGGCGCTGGTAACAGTCGCTGGCACGGTAAACCCCGCTCGGAGCAAGACCAAATAGGGGAGCATGACGTGTGGCCCGCACGGCTCCCGGGTAGGTCGCTACAGGCGTCCCGGTGACGGGCGTCGCAGATGAATGATCGTTCTCGACAGAACCCGGCTTATAGGCCGACTTCCTCTCTATCTCTCCATGAATACCGCTGACGGCGCCTGTGCCTGATGGTGGGGCTCGCTTGCCCCGGCCGGTGGTTCTGACTTCCTGGAGCCGCTCCTGTGTTACTTCGTACCGCTTTGTTGCAGGTGCAACACGGGTGTTGTTTGTTTGCACATAACCTGTTGTTTGTGTTGCAGTTCTGTGGCGCCGAACACAGTCGGCTTCCTTGACAGCGGGGATTTGCCATTCATATAGTGTCGGAAAGTGGAAGAAAGTGGGATGAGCGGGGAAGGCGTGCAGGTCAACGGGGAGTTCGTCCTTGTTCCGGGGCATTTCTGCGATATCGCTCGATGGCAAGGGGCGGCTCTCAATCCCGACCAAGCATCGCGAGCGGCTGATCGAGCAGTGTGACGGCCAGCTGATCGTGACGATCGATCGAGACGGCTGCCTGCTGCTTTATCCGCTGCCTGAGTGGGAAGAGGTCGAAGCCAAACTGGTCAGACTGTCGAGCACAAACCGGGCAGCGCGCAGCTTGAAACGTTTGTTGATGGGGCATGCAGAAGAGTGCCAGTTGGATGCCGCGGGGCGAGTGCTGTTGCCCGCTCCTTTGCGCGAGTTCGCCAAACTGGACAAGCGGGTGGTTCTGGTAGGGCAGGGGAACAAGTTCGAGCTCTGGGACGAGCAGACATGGGGACAGCTGCGTGAAGAGTGGCTGGCCGATAGCGCGGGGACCAGCGGCGATCTCCCCGATGATCTTGAATCGCTCGCATTCTGAGTTTTCATGAATTCCACTCTGAGCCACCACAGCGTGCTGCTGCACGAGGCGGTCAATGCCTTGTGTATCAAGTCGTCGGGCCGCTATGTCGATGCGACTTTTGGTCGCGGCGGACACTCGCGGCTGGCTCTCGCTTCCCTTGGTCATGGTGGCGCGCTCCTCGGGCTCGACCGTGATCCTGAGGCGGCGCAAACCGCTGCGCGGCTGACTGCTGAGGATGGGCGTTTCCGTTTTGAGGCGACGGCGTTCAGTGCGCTGGGCGACGTGTTGGAGCGCCATGGCTGGGCGGGGCAGGTCGATGGGATACTGTTCGATCTCGGCGTTTCCTCTCCGCAGCTCGATGATCCCGCGCGCGGCTTCAGTTTCGGCAAAGATGGTCCTCTGGATATGCGGATGGACCCGACGCATGGAGAGAGTGCGGCCGAGTGGCTGGCGCGAGCGGCCGCCGACGAAATCTCGCATGTGCTGCGCGACTACGGTGAGGAGCGTTTCCATCGCCGGATCGCCCGTCATCTGGTCGAAAGCCGTGACAGCACACCGATCGTGAGCACCGGGCAGCTGGCGGCTTTGCTGGCGGAGTCGATTCCGACGCGCGAGCGCGGCAAGCATCCAGCGACGCGGGCATTTCAAGCGATTCGCATCCATGTCAACCGCGAGCTGGAGGAGCTGGAGACAGCCCTGCAGGCAGCGCTTGCAGCGCTGGCGCCGGGCGGGCGGCTGGCTGTCATCAGCTTTCATTCGCTTGAGGATCGGATCGTCAAGCGCTTCATGCGTGCTCAGGCGCAGGGCGAAGTGTTGCCGTATGACCTCCCGGTTCAGGGCGGCCCGCGAGGCGCCACGCTGCGGGTGATCGGCAAGGCCATTCGTCCACAGGCCGCGGAGGTCGAGGCCAATCCACGGGCCCGCAGTGCGGTGCTCCGGGTGGCGGAGAAACTCGCATGAGCGCTCCCGAAACCCTGATTCCGATTACCGAGCCCGAGCCGCTGTCCGTGCGCGAAGCGTCGCGTCTGGTGCCGGCTGCCGAGGAGCAGGACCCCGTCGGTCGTAATTTCGCGACGGTGTTTGTACTGCTGCTCGCTCTGCTGGCGACGGCGCTCGGCATCGTTTTTACCAAGCATCAAAGCCGCAAATTGTTCATTGAACTGCAGTCCTTGCAGCAGACCCGCGACGAACTTGAGATCGAGTGGAATCAGCTGCAGCTCGAACAGAGCACGCTGGCGACTGAGTCGGTTATCGATCAGGTGGCGCGTACGCGCCTCGATATGTCTGTGCCCGCGCCCGAAGCGGTTATTTACGTCATCCGATGAAACAGCCACGCCGCCAGATCTGGACCGCCAATCGTCGCAAGCTCGCACTGGGCATACTCGGTGTGGCTGCGGCCGGTATTTTCTCGCGCGCCATTTACCTGCAGGTCGTCGATACCGAGTTCCTGCAGGGGCAGGGCGACGAGCGTTTCCTGCGTACCGTCGAGGTGCCTGCCCATCGCGGCATGATCACCGATCGCAACGGCGAGCCGCTGGCGGTCAGTTCGCCGGTCGACAGTCTGTGGGTACACCCGCCGACCCTGTTGGCGAATCAGGAGCGTTTGCCGGAGCTGGCGCGCATGCTCGGCATGAACGTCGCTGATCTCGAAACCAAGGTGCTGGCGCGCAAGGATAAGGAATTCATGTATTTGCGCCGGGCGATGGAGCCCGATGCAGCGGCGCGGGTCATGGCGCTCGGTATTCAGGGCGTGTTCAAGCAGCGCGAGTATCGGCGTTACTACCCGGCGGCGGAGGTGACCGCGCATCTGCTGGGGTTCACGGACATCGACGATGCCGGACAGGAAGGCATCGAGCTGGCTTACAACGCAGTGCTGCAGGGGCGTCCGGGGGAGAAGCGGGTCATCAAGGACCGCTATGGACGAACCGTCGAAGATGTCGAGAGCGTGCGTGAGCCGCAACCCGGACAGACAGTGACGCTGTCGATCGACCGCCGCATCCAGTACCTCGCTTATCGGGCATTGAAGGCCGCCGTGCTGGAGTACCACGCCGCGTCTGCGGCGGCCGTGGTGCTCGATCCGACCACCGGGGAAGTGCTGGCGATGGTCAACCAGCCGAGCAGCAATCCGAATAATCGTGCGGAGATTCGCAGTGATCTGCTGCGCAATCGCACGGTAACCGACGTCTACGAGCCAGGCTCGACGATGAAGCCGTTCACCATCGCCATGGCGCTGGAAAGCGGTAAGTACCGTCCCGATACGCCGATCAATACCGCACCCGGCACGCTGAGTGTGGGCCGCTACACCGTGCGCGACACGCATAACTACGGCTTGCTCGATGTGTTCCGCGTCATCACCAAGTCGAGCAACGTCGGCACCACGAAGATAGCGCTGTCGCTGCCGGCGGAGTCGCTGTGGAAGACGTTCCGTGCGGTCGGCTTCGGCCGTCCGACCGGCGTTGGTTTTCCAGGTGAGCAAGGTGGCTGGCTGGCGCATTTTTCGCGCTGGAGCACGATCGGCCATGCCAATCAGAGCTTCGGTTACGGTATCTCGGTGACGCCGCTGCAGCTGGCGCGTGCTTACGGCGCGCTGGCTTCGGGAGGCATCCTGCGACCGGTATCACTGGTCAAGCTTGATCAGGCTCCGGCGGGCGAGCGGGTGTTCCCTGCCGAGGTGATACGTCAGCTGCTACCGATGATGGAGTCGGTCATCAGCGCACAGGGCACGGCTCAGCGCGCGGCAGTGACGGGATATCGGGTGGCTGGCAAGACCGGCACCGTGCATAAGATCGTCGGCCGCGGGTACGCCAAGAACAACTACTTCGCCGTGTTCGCCGGTTTTGCGCCGGCGAGCAACCCGCGACTGGTCATGGTGGTCATCGTCGATGATCCGCGCGGTAAATCCTATTACGGCGGTCTGGTGGCGGCGCCGGTGTTTGCCAAGGTGATGAGCGGTGCTTTGCGCATCCTCAACGTGCCGCCGGACAACGTCAGCAACCCGAAGACGACCAACGTCAAGCCCGTCGTAGCGGCCGCGCCGCGAGGTGCACGGTGAACCGCTTGCGGCTTCCCGAACTGCTGGCGCTCGCGGATCGCACGGTGCCTGACATCCCGGTGGCCGGGCTGACGCTTGACAGCCGTGCTGTGCAGCCGGGCTGGGTGTTCTGCGCCTTGCGTGGTCATGCTCGTCATGGCATCGAATTCGCCGCCGAGGCGGTGGCCCGCGGTGCGGCGGCCGTCATCTACGAGCCGCCCGTGCCGGCTGCGGCTCTGTCGGCGCTCGCTGTACCACTGCTTGCCATCGACGGGCTCGGCCGGCGTTTGAGCAGCATCGCCGGGCGCCTGTTCGCCGAGCCGACACCTGCGCTGCATCTCATCGGCATCACCGGCACTGACGGCAAAACCTCCTGCGCGCATTTCACCGCTCAGGCGTTGTCGACGGCACAGCGTCCAGCCGGATTCCTGGGCACGATTGGCTACGGTCTGTTTGGTGACTTGCAGACGGCGACCCATACCACGCCCGACCCGATCCGCGTGCAGGCGCTGCTGGCGCAGATGCGGGCGCAGGGCGCGGCGTACGCGGCAATGGAGGTGTCTTCGCATGCGCTTGATCAGGGTCGCGTCGACGGTGTGCACTTCGCCTGCGCGGTGCTGACCAACCTCACGCGCGACCATCTCGATTACCACGGTACCGTCGCTGCCTATGCTGCGGCCAAGGCGCGGCTGTTCACCGAGCTCGATGTCGCGGCGCGCGTGCTCAATGCCGACGATGCTTTTGGCCGTGAACTGCTGCAACGCACGGCAGCACGCGGGCCGATCGCTTACGGCTTTGGCGCTGAGGTCATGCACGCGGCGGGAGGCTGGGTGCAGGGGCGTGCGCTGCAGCTCGACGACGCCGGACTCGGCATCGATCTGCATACCCATCGTGGCGATGCGACGCTGCGTGCCCGTGTGCTCGGCCGTTTCAACGCCTCGAACCTGATGGCGGCCTGCGCTGCGCTGCTGGCGCTGGGTTTTGATCTCGACGATGCCGTCGAGCGGCTGGGGCGGGTCGATACCGTCCCCGGACGCATGGAGTGCTTCGGCGGCGGGGCGCAGCAGCCGCTCGCCGTTGTCGATTATGCCCATACGCCGTTCGCCCTTGAGTCGGTGCTGGGCGCCTTGCGCGCCCACACGCGCGGACGCCTGTTCTGCGTGTTCGGCTGTGGCGGGGACCGTGATACCGGCAAGCGGCCGCAAATGGGAGCGATTGCCGAGCGCCTGGCCGATGTCGTCATCGTCACCAGCGACAACCCGCGCTCCGAGGTGCCGGAGGCGATCATCGCCGACATCCTCGCCGGCTGCCGGCAGCGCGAGCGCATTCAGGCCGTCAGCGATCGTGCCGAGGCGATTCATGTGGCGCTCACCGCCGCCGGACCCGGGGATGTCGTGCTCGTCGCCGGCAAGGGACACGAGGACTACCAGATCATCGGCAGCGAGCGGCGCAGTTTCAGCGATCGTGCCGAGTTGCGTGCCTGGTTCGGAGAATGCGCATGAAGCCGCTGCCACTGTCTCATCTGGCCACCGCACTGTGTGCCGAGCTGATCGGGCACGATGTCGAGGTGCGCGGCGTCGCTACCGATTCGCGCACGGTTGCGGCCGGAGAGCTGTTCGTGGCGCTGTCGGGGCCGAATTTTGACGGTCACGCCTTCGCCGCCACGGCCCGCGAGCGTGGCGCCAGTGCGGCGCTGGTCGCGCACCCGCTGGCGCTCGATCTGCCGCAGCTGGTGGTCGCTGATACCCGGCTTGCACTCGGTCGTCTTGGTGCCTTTAACCGTGCGGCGTTTCGCCGACCGCTGATCGGCCTGACCGGCAGCAACGGCAAGACCACACTCAAGGAGTTGTGCGCTGCGGTGCTGCGCCAGCGCGGCACGGTGCTGGCGACCCGCGGCAATCTCAACAACGATATCGGTGTGCCGCTGACCCTGCTTGGCCTTGAGACGCAGGATTACGCCGTCATCGAGATGGGAGCCAATCATCCGGGTGAGATCGCCTACCTGACCGGGCTGGCGATGCCGGACGTGGCGATCCTCAACAATGCCGGCCCCTGCCACCTCGAAGGCTTTGGTGATCTCGACGGTGTGGCGCGAGCCAAGGGGGAAATCTTCTCCGGTCTCGGCGCGCACGGAGTGGCGGTGATCAATGCCGATGACGTTTACGTCGACTACTGGCGTGGCCTCAACGGCGAGCATCACGTCGCCACCTTCGCTCTCGATGCCGCTGCCGATGTGACGGCAAGCCTGCTGGCCAGTGACGAGGCCGGTCAGCGGCTGCGCCTGTCGACGCCGCAGGGCGCGATCGAATGCCGGCTCGGCCTGCACGGTCGCCACAATCTGCGTAACGCCGCCGCCGCCGCCGCCGCGACGCTGGCCGTCGGTGCCACGCTCGATGACATCGCTGCCGGCTTCGCTGCGATGCAGCCTGTCGCCGGGCGCCTGCAGCGCCTGGCCGGGCGGCACGACAGCGTGCTGATCAATGATGCCTACAACGCCAATCCGGCTTCACTCGCCGCCGGCTTGGAAGCGCTGGGGGCTGAGCCGGGTGAACACTGGCTGGTTCTCGGCGATATGGGCGAGCTCGGTACGCAGGCCACCACGCTGCACGCCCTCAGTGGCGAGCGGGCGCGGACCTGTGGTTTCACGCGGCTCTACGGCTTCGGCCCGAACAGCCGGCATGCGGTCGACGCCTTCGGCGCCGGCGGCAGGCATTTCACCGATATCGACACGCTGGTGTCTGCACTCGACGGCGATCTCGCGGTTGCGGCCGCGCCGATCGTGCTGGTCAAGGGCTCACGTTCCATGCGCATGGAGCGCGTGGTGCGGGCACTGGCGATTCAAGACAACGACCCGAACACAGGGACTCACTGAGCGATGCTGGTCTTTCTGGCCGAGCTGCTGACCCACTACTACAGCGGCTTCAACGTATTTTCCTACCTGACGCTGCGGACCATCCTCGGCCTGCTGACGGCGCTGTTCATTGCGCTGCTGGTCGGCCCGGCGATGATTCGTCGTCTTTCCTATTACCAGATCGGGCAGTTCGTGCGTCAGGACGGCCCGCAATCGCATCTGTCGAAGGCGGGAACGCCGACGATGGGCGGTGCGCTGATCCTGGTTGCCATCGCTGTCGCGACCCTGCTGTGGGCCGATCTGCGCAACGAGTACGTCTGGATCGTGTTGCTGGTGATGCTGGCCTTCGGCGCCATCGGCTGGGTCGATGACTACCGCAAGCTGGTCAAAAAACAATCCAAAGGATTGTCAGCCAAAGAAAAATACTTCTGGCAGTCGGTCGCGGGATTGATCGCGGCCGTGCTCCTGTACCTCACGGCCAAGACCCCGGTGTCGACGGCGCTGATCGTGCCGTTCTTCAAGAACGTGGTTATCGAACTCGGTCCCTGGTTCATCCTGCTCGCCTACCTGACCGTGGTCGGTTCCTCGAATGCGGTCAATCTGACTGACGGCCTCGACGGCTTGGCGATCATGCCGACGGTGATGGTCGCTGGCGGTCTGGGCGTGTTCGCCTACCTGTCCGGTAATGCGATCTTCGCCAATTACCTCGGCATTCCCTATGTCTCCGGTGTCGGCGAGGTGATGGTGTTCTGCGGTGCCATCTTCGGTGCCGGCCTTGGTTTTCTGTGGTTCAACGCCTACCCGGCGCAGGTGTTCATGGGCGACGTCGGCGCCCTGGCGCTCGGTGCGGCGCTCGGCATCGTCGCCGTCGTCGTGCGCCAGGAGATCGTGCTGGTGATCATGGGCGGCGTGTTCGTCATGGAAACGGTGTCGGTGATCCTGCAGGTCGGCTCGTTCAAGCTGACCGGCCGGCGCATCTTCCGCATGGCACCGCTGCACCATCACTTCGAGCTCAAGGGCTGGCCCGAGCCGCGCGTGATCGTGCGTTTCTGGATCGTCACGGTGGTCCTCGTGATGATTGGCCTGTCGACGCTGAAGATCCGGTGACGACGATGAGCGCTGCTGCTCCCCGTCCTGATCTGTCCGGTCTGACGCTGGTCGTCGGGCTTGGTGCCTCCGGCCTGTCGGCGGCGCGCGCACTGGCCTGGCTCGGTGTCGAGTTCGCCGTCGCCGATTCGCGTGCCGAGCCGCCGGGGCGCGAGGCGCTGGCGCAGATCGCCCCGAGTGCCGAATGCCATTGCGGCCCCTTCGACCCGGCGCTGTTCGCGCGGGCCGCACGGCTGATCGTCAGCCCCGGCGTCTGGGTGCGCACGCCGGCAATTGCCGCGGCGGCTGCGCGCGGCGTGCCGGTGTGGGGTGACGTCGAGCTGTTTGCGCGGCTGAGCCGTGTGCCGGTGATCGGTATCACCGGCTCCAACGGCAAGAGCACGGTGACGACGCTGCTCGGCGAAATGGCAGCGCGGGCGGGACGCAGGGTCGCGGTCGGCGGCAATCTCGGCACGCCGGCGCTCGATCTGTGGCTGGCCAGCGAGGCCCGGGGCGAAATCCCGGATCTGTACGTGCTCGAACTGTCGAGTTTCCAGCTCGAAACCACCGGCTCGCTCGATTGCCTGGCGGCGACGGTGCTCAACGTCACGCCCGATCACCTCGACCGCTACGACGGTATGGACGATTACGCCGCCGCCAAGGCGCGGGTATTCGCCGGTCATGGCGTGCAGGTGCTCAACCGCGAGGACGCGCGGGTGATGGCGATGGCCCTGCCGCAGCGGCGGCAGATCGGTTTCAGCACTGGCTTGCCGAGCGCTGACGATTACGGCCTGCAGCGCGACGGTACGGCGCTCTGGCTGTGTCGTGGTGGCGAACGCCTGCTCGCTGCCGGCGAGCTGCGCCTCGGTGGCTTGCACAACCTGGCCAATGTGCTGGCGGCGCTCGCCCTCGGTGAGTGTGCCGGGCTGGAGCTGGCAGCGATGCTGGCGGCCGCGCGCGAATTCGGCGGTCTGACGCACCGCACCCAGCTCGTTGCCGAACACGCCGGTGTGCGTTACTACGACGATTCCAAAGGTACCAACGTCGGTGCGACCGAGGCCGCCGTGGCCGGTTTCAGCGAGCCGCTGGTGCTGATCGCCGGCGGCGACGGCAAGGGGCAGGATTTCACGGCACTCGCCGACGTGCTGGCCAGACGCGCCCGCGCCGTGGTGCTGATCGGGCGTGATGCCCCGGTGATCGAGGCTGCGCTGGGCGGGCGGGTGACGGTTGCGCACGCGCCGGATATGGACAGCGCCGTGCAGCAGGCTTCGGCATTGGCGCAGACGGGGGATGTGGTCCTGCTGTCGCCGGCCTGCGCCAGCCTCGACATGTACCGCAATTACGTCGAGCGCGGGCAGTTGTTCGCGCAGGCCGCGCAGAGGCTCGGCTCATGCTGAACGGCGTCCTCGATCGCATCCATCCACGTCCGGAGGAAGGTGAGGAGCGCCTGGCGCCGCTCGATCCCTGGCTGGTGTTTCCGGCGATGCTGCTGATCGCGGTCGGCGTGCTGATGGTGACCTCGGCGTCGATGCCGATGGCCGATCGTACGACCGGCCAGCCGTTCTATTTCCTCTATCGCCACGTTGCCTATCTGCTGCTCGGGCTGATGCTGGGCTGGCTCGCTTTCCAGATCGAGATCGAGACCTGGTATGAGCGCGGGCCGGCGATTTTGATGGGCGTAATGTTACTGCTGGTGCTGGTGCTGATCCCGGGCATCGGCCGTCGCGTCAACGGTTCGTGGCGCTGGATCAATCTCGGCATCATGAACGTGCAGGTCTCCGAGCTCGCCAAGCTCGCGGCGATCATCTACGTCGCCGGTTACCTGCGCCGCCACGGCGCCGCATTGCGTGCCTCGATCGTGGCGATGATCCGGCCGCTGCTGGTACTGGGCGTGCTCGCTCTGCTGCTGCTGATGGAGCCCGACTTCGGCGCGACGATGGTCATCATCTTCGTCGCGCTGGGCATGGTGTTCCTTGGCGGCGTCAATATCTGGCAGTTCTCGGCGATGCAGCTGCTGGTGGTCAGCGGCATGGCCGTGCTGCTGTGGTCCTCACCGTACCGGCGCGCGCGTCTGTCGAGCTTCCTCAATCCCTGGGAAGATCCGTTCAACAAGGGTTTCCAGCTGACGCAGTCGCTGATCGCCATCGGCCGCGGCGAGATGTTCGGTGTCGGCCTCGGCGCCAGCGTGCAGAAGCTCTTCTATCTGCCTGAAGCCTATACCGACTTCATTTTCGCCATCCTCGCCGAGGAGTTTGGCCTGCTCGGCGTGCTCGGCGTGCTGACGCTCTACATCACGCTGGTGGTGCGCGCCTTCCAGGTCGGTGCGCGGGCCGAACGGGTCAAGCAGCCCTTCGGCGCTTATGTGGCCTACGGCATCGGTCTGTGGATCGGTTTTCAGGCGCTGATCAACATGGGCGTCAACATGGGCGTGCTGCCGACCAAGGGGCTGACGCTGCCGTTCATCAGCTTCGGCGGTTCTTCGCTGGTGGTGATGTGCATCGCCTTCGCGATCCTGTTGCGTGTCGATGTCGAGACCCGTGCCGAGGAAAATCCCCTGGCGCTGCGCGAACGGCTGCTGGCCAAGGTACGTGCGCCATGACGTCTCCCGTACTGATCATGGCCGGCGGCACTGGCGGTCACGTGTTTCCGGCTCTGGCGGTGGCCGAGGAGCTGCGTACGCGCGGCATCCCGGTGGTCTGGCTGGGGTCGACGCAGGGCATGGAGGCGCGGCTGGTGCCAGCCCGCGGCTTCCCGCTCGAATGCCTCGATGTCGCCGGTCTGCGCGGCAAGGGCTGGGGGCGGCGGTTGTCGGCGCCTTTCATGCTCGCGCGTGCCTGCGCGCAGGCATTCTCGCTGTTGCGCCGGCTGCAGCCGCGGCTGGTCATCGGCTTCGGTGGTTTTGCCAGCGGGCCCGGCGGAGCGATGGCGCGTCTGCGCGGCATTCCGCTGTTGATCCACGAGCAGAATGCCATTGCCGGCTACACCAACCGCATCCTGGCTCGGCTGGCGACACGGGTCTGCGAGGCGTTTCCCGGGGCTTTCCCGGCCGCCCGTGCGGCGCTGGCCACCGGCAATCCGGTGCGCGCCGAGATCGCTGCACTGCCGGCACCGGTTGAGCGTTTCGCCGGGCGCGATGCTGCTGCTGTGCGGCTGCTCGTCGTCGGTGGCAGCCAGGGGGCGCTGGCACTGAATCAGCTGGTGCCGCAGGCGCTGGCTCTGCTGCCGGAGCAACAGCGGCCGCAGGTGCGTCACCAGGCCGGCGGCAGGATGCTCGATTCCGCCGCCGAGGCCTATCGCCAAGCCGGGCTTGAGGTGCAGCCGGAACCCTTCATCGAGGACATGGCGGCGGCCTACGCCTGGGCCGATCTGGTGCTGTGCCGCAGCGGTGCATTGACCGTCGCGGAGCTGGCCGCGGCCGGTGTTGGCAGCTTGCTGGTGCCGTTCCCGTTTGCCGTCGATGACCATCAGACCGCCAACGGTCGTTATCTGGAGCGTGCCGGCGCGGCGCGGGTGCTGCCGCAGTCGACGCTGACGGCGCAGAGCCTGGCCGACGAGCTTGCACCGTTGCTCGCCGATCGCAGCCGCCTGCTGGCGATGGCCGAGGCAGCGCGCGGGCTGGCGCAGCCGCAGGCCGCTCTTCGTGTTGCTGAAGCCGGGCTGGCGATCGCCCGCCCGACGGCATTCCCCCCGAACCCCAAGCAGGAACCGTCTTCATGAACAGCCCGGTCAACGCACAAGGCATGCTGAGTCCGCTCAGCCATGGCATGCGGCGCATTCGCAAAGTGCATTTCGTCGGTATTGGCGGTGCGGGCATGAGCGGCATCGCCGAGGTGCTGATCAACCTTGGCTACACCGTGTCGGGTTCGGATCTGGCGAGCAATGCAGTGACGCAGCGTCTGGTCGAACTCGGTGCTCAGGTGTTCACCGGCCACCGTGCCGAGAATGTCGCCGGTCGCGACTGCATCGTCGTTTCCAGCGCTGTCACCGAGGACAACCCGGAGCTGATCACCGCACGTGAGGCGCGTCTGCCGGTGGTGCCGCGCGCCGAGATGCTGGCCGAGCTGATGCGCTTTCGTTACGGCATTGCCGTTGCCGGCACGCACGGCAAGACCACGACGACCAGCCTGATCGCCAGCCTGCTGGCCGAGGGTGGTCTCGATCCGACCTTCGTCATCGGCGGGCGTCTGAACAGCGCCGGTGCCAACGCGCGCCTCGGGGCTGGCAAATACCTGGTCGCCGAAGCCGACGAGTCGGATGCCTCGTTTCTGTATCTGCAGCCGATGATCGCGGTGGTCACCAATATCGACGCCGATCATCTGTCGACCTACGGCGGTGATTTCGAGCGCTTGCGCGGCACTTTCGTCGAATTTCTGCACCACCTGCCGTTTTACGGGCTCGCGGTGCTCTGCCTCGATGATCCCGAGGTACGGCGCACGCTGCCGCAGGTCAACCGTCCGGTGCTGACCTACGGTACCAGTGAGGACTGCGACGTGCGCGCGACCGATATCGTGCAGCACGGCATGCAGACGCATTTCACCGCCCACCTGTCCGGTGGTGGCGTGGCGCTGAAGGTGACGTTGAACCTGCCGGGCCGGCACAGCGTGCTCAACGCGCTGGCGGCGATCGGCGTGGCTTTTGAGCTCGGCGTGCCGGTCGACACCATCCGCTCGGCGCTGCTCGGCTTCCAGGGCATCGGCCGGCGCTTCCATCAGCACGGCACACTGACCTTGCCGCAGGGTGGCCAGATCGAACTGATGGATGACTACGGTCACCATCCGCGCGAGGTGGCTGCGGTGCTTGATGCGATCCGCGGTGGCTGGCCGCAGCGGCGGCTGGTGCTGGCGTTTCAGCCACATCGCTACACGCGCACCCGCGATCTGTTCGAGGACTTCACGCAGGTGCTGTCGACGGTCGACGTGCTGTTGCTGACCGACGTCTATCCGGCCGGCGAGAAACCAATCGCAGGCGTCGACGGTCGTGCACTGGCACGGGCGATCCGTGCCCGCGGGCTCGTCGATCCGGTGTTCGTCGATCGTGCCGCCGATCTGGCGGCTGCACTGCCGGCGGTGCTGCGTGACGGCGACCTGGTGCTGATGATGGGTGCGGGGGATATCGGTGCCTGTGCCAATCGTCTGGGGCGGGAAGGTTGGACTGCCGAGTGAATCGTAATGTTGCGATGCAGCAAAGACTGCGTCGAACGAGTAACATTGACGGGATGATCGACATGAACGAAACGCGTAAGCGCGTCACCGATGCAGCCGCCTTCGGCAAGGTGGCGGTGCTGTTCGGCGGCTGGTCGGCGGAGCGCGAGGTCTCGCTGAAGAGCGGGCGGGCCGTGCTGGCGGCACTGTGCCGACGCGGTATCGATGCGCATGGCATCGACGCCGGGCGTGATGTGCTCGAAGTGCTGCGTGAAGGCGCATTCGACCGCGTGTTCATCGTGCTGCACGGCCGTGGTGGCGAGGATGGCGTGATCCAGGGCGCGCTCGAACTGCTTGGCCTGCCGTATACCGGCAGTGGCGTGCAGGCCTCGGCGATCGGTATGGACAAGTGGCGCACCAAGCTGATCTGGCAGGCGCTCGATCTGCCGACGCTGCCGTTTCGCCTGGCGCTGAGCGCGGCGGATCTCGACGGTGTCATCGACGAGCTTGGCCTGCCGCTCGCGGTCAAGCCGACGCGCGAGGGGTCGAGCATCGGGGTGACGCGGGTCGAGCGCGCCGAGCAGCTGGCTGCGGCATTCGAGCTTGCGGCCGCCTGCGATTCGCCGGTCATCATCGAGCCCTGGGTGACTGGCCGGGAGCTGACTGGTGGCGTGCTCGCCGGCGAGGCACTGCCGCTGATCCGCATGCAGGCCGCCGTCGAGTTTTATGACTACGAGGCCAAGTACAACCGC
The DNA here is from genome assembly GCF_003182095.1 of Plasticicumulans acidivorans. Lineage (GTDB taxonomy): Bacteria > Pseudomonadota > Gammaproteobacteria > Competibacterales > Competibacteraceae > Plasticicumulans > Plasticicumulans acidivorans. The sequence goes on from NZ_QGTJ01000005.1 coordinate 290,644, forward strand.
GACGACACGCAGTATCACTGCCCGGCGGGTCTCGGCGATGAGCTCGAAGTCAAGTTGCGGTCGCTGGTAACACGGGCGTTTGCGGCGGTCGGCGCAAGCGGCTGGGGGCGCGTCGACCTGATGCTCGATGATGCGGGTGCGCCGTGGCTGCTTGAAGTCAACACCGTACCGGGGATGACCGACCACAGTCTGGTGCCGCTGGCGGCGCGTGTCGCCGGCCTCGATTTCGACGAACTGTGCTGGCGCATTCTCGAAAGCAGCGGGGTGGCGGCGCAATGAGTCTGTTGCGGCGCCGGCGCAAGCGCGGCGCAGTACGCACCCGCCATGAGGCGGGCGAGCAGCGCGGCTGGAAGCTCGGCAGCGGCGCGAGCACGGTCTTGCGTGTGCTCGGCACGCTGGCGGCGTTTGCCGGCATCGCCTGGGGCGGTGTGCGCACCGCCGACTGGATGCTGCGTGAAGGCGAGTTCCCGCTGCGCAAGGTCACTGTCGACGGTGATCTGCGCAACCTCGGACCGGAGGACGCGGAGGCGGTGGTACGTCCCTATCTGGGGCGCAACTTCTTTCGCCTGGACATGCGGGCGATGCGCGAAGGGTTTGCCGGCAATCCCTGGGTGGAATCGGTCGATGTCACCCGGCGCTGGCCGGATACCGTTGCCGTGCGTTTCGTCGAGCGAGTGCCCTTCGCCAAGTGGGGCACGGACGGTGACATGCTCGACACCCGCGCCCGGGTGTTCCGTCCAGGCAAATTGCGCGAGCAGCACGACTGGCCGCAGCTGTCGGGCCCGCCCGGCCACGAGGCTCTGCTGATGGATACCTACGGTGCGGTCAACCGGCGTCTGGCGGCGCTCAGCCTGAAGGTTGTCGATCTGCGCCAGGACGCTCGCGGCGCCTGGTCGATGCACCTCGACAACGACATTGAACTTTATCTGGGACGCGAAGCGTTCGCCGAGAGGCTGGATCGCTTCGTGGACGTTTATCCGCAGGTGCTCGCTGCTGATGCCGGACGCATCGCGGGAGTGGACCTGCGTTACCTGAATGGTTTTGCCGTGCGCTGGAAGTCGGCATCGGGGAGCGATGCGACTCACGCGGGTACCGCCCGGACGGTGGATGCAGACGCCTGGTCGCGTCGTACCGCCGGGCTGAGTCATGCGGGCGCGCTGGGCGCGGGTTGAGATCACGGGGAAACGCTGGGCATGTCCAGGAAACACGACAAGAAAATGGTGGTCGGACTCGACATCGGTACGTCGAAGGTCGTCGCGCTGGTCGGCGAAGTCGGGGCCGATGGCGAGCTCGAAGTGATCGGCTGCGGTTCGCAGCCCTCGCGGGGTCTGAAGAAGGGCGTTGTCGTCAATATTGAGTCGACGGTGCAGTCGATCCAGCGCGCGATCGAGGGCGCTGAGCAGACTGCAGGTTGCCAGATCCATTCGGTGTTCACCGGCATTGCCGGCAGTCACATCCGCAGCCTGAATTCACACGGCATCGTGCCGATCCGCGACAAGGAAGTGACGCAGGCGGATGTCGATCGCGTCATCGAGGCGGCGGGTGCCGTGGCCATCCCGACTGACCAGAAAGTGCTGCACATCCTGCCGCAGGAGTTCCTGATCGATCATCAGGAGGGCATCCGCGAGCCGATCGGCATGTCCGGCGTGCGCCTGGAGGCGCGCGTGCACATGGTGACCGGGGCGGTCAGTGCAGCGCAGAACATTGTCAAATGCGTCGAGCGCTGCAATCTTGAGGTTGACGACATCATCCTGCAGCCACTGGCTTCCGCGCGCGCCGTGCTGACTGACGATGAAAAAGAGCTTGGCGTGTGCCTGGTCGACATCGGCGGCGGCACGACCGATATTGCTGTGTTCGTCAACGGTGCGATCCAGCACACGGCGGTGATTCCGATCGCCGGTGATCAGGTCACCAATGACATCGCGGTGGCGTTTCGCACGCCTACGCAGTTTGCTGAGACGCTGAAGCTTGAGCATGGCTGCTGCCTCAACGCCTACGCCTCCAGTGAGCAGGAAATCGAGGTGCCGAGCGTCGGCGAGCGGGCGCCGCGACGCCTGTCGGCGCAGACCCTCGCCGAGGTGGTCGAGGCCCGCTACGAGGAGCTGTTCGGTCTGATTCAGGCCGAGCTGCGGCGCAGCGGTTTCGAGGATCTGATCGCTGCCGGCATCGTGCTGACCGGCGGCAGTTCACGCATCCGCGGAGCGACCGAGCTCGCGGAAGAGATCTTCCATGTTCCGGTACGCCAGGGCATGCCCATGCATGTCATCGGCTTACCTGATGTCATCGGCAACCCGGTCTATTCGACGGCCGTTGGACTGTTGCTGGTGGGAAGTGAGAACCGTTCGGCTGGCAAACCCGGCTCGGCGGCCAAGGATGGGCGACAGGGACTGTTCGCACGCATGAAAGCGTGGTTCCAGGGCAATTTCTAGATTTCATCACGCGGCAGTCGCGGCGTTCTGTCCGGCGGGCAGACGGCAGGACGCCAGGAACTCAGAGGAGACAAACACCATGTTCGAGATCATGGAGCACAACCAGCAGAACGCGATCATCAAGGTCATAGGCATCGGCGGCGGCGGCGGTAACGCCGTGCAGCACATGGTGTCGAGCCATCACATCGAGGGCGTGGATTTCTACTGCGCCAATACCGATGCGCAGGCCCTGCGTTCCTATACCGTGCAGCATGCCCTGCAGCTAGGCTCCGGCGTCACCAAGGGTCTTGGTGCGGGTGCGAACCCCGAAATCGGCAAGAAGGCGGCCATGGAAGACCGCGAGCGCATCCGCGAGGCGCTCGACGGTGCCGACATGGTGTTCATCACCGCGGGCATGGGCGGCGGCACCGGCACCGGTGGAGCTCCGGTGGTGGCCCAGGTCGCGCGTGAAATGGGCATCCTCGCCGTGGCCGTGGTCACCAAGCCGTTCGGTTTCGAAGGCCGCAAGCGCATGGACGTCGCCGTGCAGGGCATCAAGGAGCTGGCTCAGGAAGTCGATTCGCTGATCACCATTCCCAACGACAAGCTGCTGCCGGTGCTCGGCAAGGGGGCGACCCTGCTCGATGCCTTCAAGGCGGCGAATGATGTGCTCGCCGGGGCCGTGCAGGGCATCGCCGAACTGATCACCCGTCCGGGCCTGATCAACGTCGACTTCGCCGACGTGCGCACGGTGATGGAGGAAATGGGCGTGGCGATGATGGGTACCGGCCGGGCGAGTGGCAACGGTCGTGCGCGTGAAGCCGCTGAAGCCGCCATCGCCAGCCCGCTGCTGGAGAATATCGACCTTGCTGGTGCGCGCGGCCTGCTGGTCAACGTCACTGCCGGTATGGACCTGACGATTGGCGAGTTCCATGAAGTCGGTGAAATCGTGCGTGATCTGGCGGCCGATGATGCCACCGTGGTGGTTGGTACCGTCATCGATCCGGAGATGAGCAGCGAGCTGCGCGTGACCATCGTCGCTACCGGCATCGGCAGCCGTACAGCCGGCGAACTGCCGGCGACGACACCGCAGGCCGTCGCACCGGCGATGGGCAGCGTCGGTGCCGTGCGCCCGTTCCCGGGGCGTGCCGGTGGTGAGCGTGCGGAGCCGCGTAACGAGCCGCGTCCTGCGGTCTCGCCGGCAGCGAAGAGCAAGCCGCAGACGCCGACCGATGTGTTTGCGGATCGCAACGAGTCCGAACTGGAGTATCTCGATATTCCGGCGTTCCTGCGCCGTCAGGCCGACTGACCGGTTTGCCCCTGCCCGGGGTCGGGCGGGGGCCGCACAGGATCTTCTGCCTCGTCGGATGTCTCCCCGGCGAGGAGGGCTTGTGCGGGCGTCGCCCAAGGGGGCACGGCGGGATGCCGTGCCCCTTTTTCGTGCTTTTTTATTGTTCCGATGCTTGGCGGACGAAACTTTTGTGACGAGTTGGTGACTCATCGCTTGTTTGTTGTATTGTTGCCTTGCACAATGACACAGCCTGTTGCGTGCGTCATACTTCGCCGCAACTTTCCTGTCACACCGCGCGTCGCCTCGGTCGTAAGCCGCTGCCGAACGGACGTCGCCGGAACCGAGCGTTGGGGGTACCGCCATGATCAGGCAGTGCACGTTAAAGAATGTCATCCGCGCCACAGGCGTCGGCCTGCACACGGGCGAAAAGGTCTATCTGACGCTGCGCCCGGCGCCGCCGGATGCCGGCATCGTCTTTCGGCGTATCGATCTGCCGACACCCGTCGAGATTTACGCCACGCCGCTGAATGTCGGTGACACCCAGCTGTCGACCACGCTGCACGCCGGTGATGTGCGCGTCTCGACCGTCGAGCACCTGCTGGCGGCTTTCGCCGGGCTGGGCATCGACAATGCGATCGTCGATGTCAGTGCGCCGGAAGTGCCGATCATGGACGGCAGCGCGAGCCCGTTCGTGTTCCTGATCCAGTCCGCCGGTATCGAGGAGCAGGCCGCACCCAAGCGCTTCATCCGCATCAAGCGTGCGATCGAGGTTCGTGATGGCGACAAGGTGGCGCGCTTTGAGCCGTTCAACGGCTTCAAGGTGGCGTTTACCATCGACTTCGACCATCCGGTGTTCCGCAACCGGCCGCAGACCGCCAAGATCGATTTTTCCGCGACTTCGTTCGTCAAGGAAGTCAGCCGGGCGCGCACCTTCGGTTTCATGCATGAAATCGAATACCTGCGTGAGCACAATCTGGCGCTGGGCGGCAGCCTCGACAATGCGCTGGTCGTGGACGAATACCGCATCCTCAACGAGGACGGGCTGCGCTACGAGGATGAGTTCGTCAAGCACAAGATTCTTGATGCGATTGGCGATCTCTACCTGCTTGGCCACAGCCTGATCGGCTCGTTCATCGGCTACAAGTCCGGGCACGGCCTGAACAATGCGCTGCTGCGCGCCTTGCTGGCCGAGCGCGAAGCCTGGGAGGAAGTGACGTTCACCGGCAATCAGCCGGCGCCGATTTCCTTCCTGCAGCCGGCGCAGGTTGCAACTGTCCGCTGAGATTCGTTGTCTGCAGAACGCAACCCGGATGAACGCACAAGGCGCGACGAAATCCTCGTCGCGCCTTGTGCGTTCAGCGGCAAGGTGTTTGCTCTCCCCGGGGACGAACTCCGAAACGCCGCCTGCATCGGGTATCATCCGCCGCCTTATCGCGTTCGGGCCATGTAAGTCAAAGGCGATCTCATGAATCTGATGAAGCTGATCTTCGGCAGCCGCAACGAGCGCCTGGTCAAGGCGATGCGCAAGCAGGTAGCCAAGATCAATGCGTTCGAACCGGCGATCTCGGCACTGACCGACGACGAGCTGCGGGCCAAGACTACCGAGTTCCGTCAGCAGATCGCCGACGGTAAAACACTCGACGATCTGCTGCCGGAAGCGTTCGCCGTCGTGCGTGAAGCTGCCAAGCGCGTGCTGGGGCTGCGGCCGTTCGATGTGCAGTGTGTCGGCGGCATGGTGCTGCACCAGGGCAAAATCTCCGAGATGCGCACCGGCGAGGGTAAGACGCTGACAGCGACGATGCCGACCTACCTCAACGCGTTGAGCGGCAAGGGTGTGCACATCGTCACCGTCAACGACTATCTGGCGCGACGTGACGCGACACAGATGGGGCAGTTGTTCGCGTTCCTCGGCATGACGACGGGTGTGGTCATCGCTGGAATGGATGCCGAGCAGAAGCGTGCCGCCTACGCGGCCGACATCACCTACGGCACCAACAACGAGTTCGGCTTCGACTATCTGCGAGACAACATGGCGTTTTCGCCGGAGCAGAAGGTCCAGCGTCCGCCGAATTTCGCAGTCGTCGACGAAGTCGACTCGATCCTTATCGACGAGGCCCGCACGCCGCTGATCATTTCGGGGCCTGCCGAGGAAAGCTCCGAACTGTACAAGCGCATCGATGCGCTGATTCCGCAGCTGACGAAGCAGGAGGAAGAGGAAGGGCCGGGCGATTTCTCGATCGACGAGAAGATGAAGCAGGTCTTCCTTACCGAAGAAGGGCACGCCAAGGTCGAGGCGCTGCTCGCGGAAAGCGGCCTGTTACGCGAAGGCGAGAGCCTCTACGACTCGGCCAATCTGACGCTGTTCCATCACCTCAACGCTTGTCTGCGGGCGCATCATCTGTTCCACCGGGATGTGGAATACATCGTCCGTGAAGGCCAGATCGTCATCGTCGATGAGTTCACCGGCCGTACGATGCCGGGACGGCGCTGGTCCGATGGCCTGCATCAGGCCATCGAGGCCAAGGAAGGTGTGCAGATCCAGGCAGAAAACCAGACGCTGGCGTCGATCACCTTCCAGAATCTGTTCCGCCTCTACACCAAGTTGTCCGGCATGACCGGCACTGCGGATACCGAAGCCTACGAATTCCAGCAGATCTACGGCCTTGAAGTGGTCGTTGTGCCGACGCACCGGCCGATGATCCGCAAAGACATGGGCGATCTGGTGTTCCTGACGCAGGACGAGAAGTACCGGGCCGTCATCGAGGACATCAAGGACTGCCATCAACGCGGCCAGCCGGTGCTGGTCGGTACGACCTCGATCGAAGTCTCCGAGCTACTGTCGCAGCTGCTCGACAAGGCGAAGATTCCGCACGCTGTGCTCAACGCCAAGCAGCACGATCGCGAGGCTGAAATCGTCGCCCAGGCCGGTCGGCCGGGGACTGTGACCATCGCCACGAATATGGCCGGTCGCGGTACCGACATCGTGCTCGGCGGCAGTCTCGGCAGTGAGCTCGAAGCGCTGGCTCCCGAAGCCGACGAGGCGAGCAGGGAGGCGGTGCGCAGCGCCTGGCAGGCGCGCCACGAAGCCGTGGTCGCGGCTGGGGGCCTGCACATCATTGGTACCGAGCGGCATGAATCACGGCGTATCGACAACCAGCTGCGCGGTCGTTCAGGGCGTCAGGGTGATCCGGGCTCGTCCCGTTTCTATCTGTCACTGCAGGACAACCTGATGCGCATCTTTGCCTCTGAGCGTGTCTCCGTGCTGATGCAGAAGCTCGGCATGAAGGAGAACGAGGCGATCGAGCATCCCTGGGTGACGCGCGCCATCGAGAACGCCCAGCGCAAAGTCGAAGCGCATAACTTTGATATCCGCAAGCAGCTGCTCGAATACGACGATGTCGCCAACGATCAGCGCAAGGTGGTCTACGCGCAGCGCAACGAGTTGCTGGCGGCCGAGGATGTCCGCGAGGGCGTTATCTCGATGCAGCACACGGCACTGACCCAGCTGGTCGGCAGCTTTGTGCCGCCGGGCAGTGTAGCGGAGCAGTGGGATCCGGCCGGGCTCGACAAGGCGCTGGCAGACGATTTTGGTCTGTCCCTCGACATCAGCAGCTGGGTTGCCGCCGATGACGGCCTGGACGACGAGACTATCTGCACGCGTGTCATCGAAGTGGCCGACGCGGCTTACGCTGAGAAGGAAGCACAGGTCGGTGAGCAATGGATGCGCCACCTGGAAAAATCCGTGCTGCTGCAGGTGCTCGACAATCACTGGAAGGAGCATCTGGCAGCGATGGATTACCTGCGCCAAGGCATCCATCTGCGCGGCTTTGCACAGAAGAATCCGAAGCAGGAATACAAGCGCGAAGCGTTCGAAATGTTCGAGGCCATGCTCGACCGCATTCAGCATGATGTTGCTTCCTTCCTGATGCGAGTGCAGTTCCAAGCGCAACCGACGGAGATGCCCGAGCAGCCCAAGGAGCCGCAGAACCTGCAGTACGAACATGCTGAGGTTTCGGCGCTGGCGAGTGACGACGACGATGACGCCTCCCTGCCAGAGGAGGACGAGGCCGCGCATACACCGTTCGTGCGCGGCGAGCGCAAAGTGGGGCGCAACGATCCGTGCCCCTGCGGTTCGGGCAAGAAGTACAAGCATTGCCACGGCAAGCTGAACTGAGGACACGATGATGGCTGTCAATCTGATCGCTCCCGCTCCGGGCAGTTTGCTGCCGATCACCGGGCTGCGTTTAGGCGTCGCCGAAGCGCACGTACGTAAGCCCAACCGCAAGGATGTGCTGGTGATGGTGCTGCCGGAAGGTGCTCGCGTGGCTGGCGTGTTCACTCAGAACCGCTTCTGTGCCGCTCCGGTGCAGCTGTGCCGCGCTCACCTGCAGCACGGCGAGCCGATCCGTGCGCTGGTGGTCAACACCGGCAATGCCAATGCTGGCACTGGCGACGATGGTGTCGCCCGGGCCAGGGCGGTGTGTACTGAGCTGGCGGCTGCACTCGGCTGTGCAGCGGAACAAGTGCTGCCGTTCTCCACGGGCGTCATCATGGAGCCGCTGCCGGTCGAGCGCATCGTTGCCGGCCTGCCGAGCTGCCTCGCTGGTTTAAGCGAAACCGGCTGGGAGACCGCAGCTGAAGCGATCATGACCACCGATACCGTCGCCAAGGGAATTTCGAAGCACATCGAAATCGACGGCCAGCAGGTGACGGTGACCGGGATCGCCAAGGGCTCGGGGATGATTCATCCGAATATGGCGACGATGCTGGGTTATATCGCCACCGATGCCGCGGTGGCGCCGGGATTGCTGCAGGCCATGCTCAAACGCATTGCCGATGAGTCCTTCAATCGCGTCACCGTTGACGGTGATACCTCGACCAACGACTCCTTCGTGCTGATCGCGGCAGGAACGGCAACGCTACCGGAAATCACGGACGCTTCCAGTCCGGCCTGTCAGGCGCTCGAAAATGCGATGCGTGAAGTCGCCATCTGGCTGGCTCAGGCGCTTGCCCGTGACGGTGAAGGCGCAACGAAATTCGTGACCATTGCGGTCGATGGCGGGCGGGATCGTGCAGAGTGCCTGCGCGTCGGTAAAGCGATCGCCCACTCGCCGTTGGTCAAGACGGCCCTGTTCGCATCTGATCCGAACCTCGGACGTATCCTGGCGGCCATTGGCTACGCGGGTGTTGATGATCTTGACGTCTCCTGCCTGCGTCTGTGGCTCGGTAACGTGCTGGTGGCGGAGCAGGGCGGTCGTGCGGCTGGATATGTCGAGGCGGATGCGGCCGCGGCGATGGCCGAACCGGAAATCATGATCCGCGTGGATCTTGGCCGCGGTCCGGTCTGTGATCGGGTCTGGACCTGCGATTTTTCTTACGATTATGTAAAGATCAACGCCGAATACCGCTCCTGAGCCATGTCGATGCCTGCTGCTGCCGTTCGTCCGCTGGTCCACGTTGCTGCCGGAGCCTTGGTCGCGGACGATGGGCGAGTCCTCGTGGCCCGGCGTGCAGCAAAAGCCCATCAGGGCGGCCTGTGGGAGTTTCCCGGCGGGAAGCTAGAAGCGGGGGAAGCGGTGATTGATGCGCTTGCCCGCGAGCTGAATGAAGAACTTGGCGTCGATCTGGAGCGGGCACGGCCTCTACTCAAGGTTCGTCACGATTATGCCGACAAGAGCGTGCTGCTCGACGTATGGCGAGTCGATCGCTGGCGCGGTGAGCCCCATGGGCGGGAAGGCCAGCCCGTGGCATGGCGTTTTCCGGATCAACTGAATCAGGCCGACTTCCCGGCAGCCGATGTGCCGATCCTTACTGCACTGCGCTTGCCTGAATGTTATCTGGTCACGGATGAACCGAGCGATGGTTTCACTGCGTTCCTCGATCGCCTGCAAGCCGCGCTGGCGCGTGGGGTGCGGCTGGTGCAGCTGCGTGCTCATTCACTCGATGAGACAGCGCTCGCTGCCCTGTATCGGCAGGCCCACACGCTGACGGCTGCCGCTGGGGTGCCTCTCCTCCTCAATTCAAGCCCCGAACTGGCACAGAAGCTTGGGGCTGATGGCGTGCATTTGAGCGGAGCACAGCTGCGCCGCTGCCAGCAGCGACCGTTGCCCGGCGGATGTTGGGTGGCGGCCTCCTGCCATGATGCTGATGAACTCGCGCTGGCTCGGCGCCTCGGCGTCGATTTCGCCGTGCTTGGGCCAGTCGCTGCGACCATGAGTCATCCGGGGCAGGCGGGCATCGGCTGGAGCGAATTCGCCAGCCGTTGCGCCGCGACGTCGCTGCCGATTTATGCACTCGGAGGTGTCGGGCCGGGCGATCTTGAGACGGCCTGGGCGCACGGGGCGATCGGTATCGCTGCGATTCGAGCTCTGTGGTGAACACAATAGGGGCAGCAGCGCGGCGGCAGATTGCCTTGCTGATCATCTCGCTGCTTGTGCTGGGAACGCTGGCTGGTGTGCTATCACCGCGTCTGACGCGTTGGCTTCACGGCCCGATGGCAGAGGGCATTCCTATGTCGCTTGATGATCCGGCCTGCCAACCGGTTGGAATTCCGTGCTCAGCGAGTGTGCCGGGTCTTGCGATCGCCTTATACCTCGGTCAGGAAGTGCAGCCGCTGAAGACCTTTCCTGTCGAGGTCATTACTCAGGGCCCAGTTGTGGATGCGGTCGAGATCGAGTTTACGATGGACGGCATGGACATGGGCTTGGCGCGCTTTCGCTTGCGTCTGCAGCCGAACGGAACCTGGCGTGGACAGGCTTTGCTGCCTGTGTGTACGACGGGGAGTCGTGAGTGGCGGGCTGAAGTGAGCACACACCGCAGCAGTCAGATTTTTCAGGCGTCTTTTCACTTCAGCGCCAGTCACTAAGCGACGTATTCACGGCGCTCACAGTGCGCAGCATGCCAGTAGGAAGCCAATGTCCTCCTCTGTCTGAAAGGGGCGTTTGACGGGGCTTGGCTGTCGTAGAAAGCGCACGGAGTAGCGATGGCGTCCGCCGCTGATTTCAGCAAATGCATCGGCTTCGGCGTGCAGCCCGATGCGTACCAGCTGTACCAGCGGTCCAGAGGTGTCCAGTGTCTGCTGATAAAAGCCGCTTTGAGCAATCTCATGTACGGCTGGGGTACTGCCGCGCATGACTTCCAGGATCATGCGAGTGGCGGTGGCGATCGGTTCGAGTACATGCAGCCAGGCATCGAGCTGTTCGTGGCGGATTTCGGCATCACGATTGAGCCAGTAGTGTAAAGCCGGTAGATCGAACGAGCAGCTGCCTCCTGGAATGCTGGTCCTCTGCCTCAGATTGCTGAGAAAGCCATTACGACGAATATCTTCGATTTGACGTGAATCAATATCGAACAGAGCCGATCCAGCATGAACCAAGTCGGGCAGCCGGGACATGATCTCTTCGTTGTCCTCATGTCCGCTGGATGTGCGCGCTACCAGAGAAGTGAGCCGTTCAAGCTCTTTGGATATCTCCGTTCTAACTTCGGCTCGACCGACTTGACTCAACAGCTCGATGAGAATCTCCAGTGCCGATCGGCTGTCCCAGATCGCCCAGCCGGCAGCAGCGTGGTGCACGCGAGCAAATAGGAACTCGAGTCGCAGCAACATGCGATAGCGTTCATTGAGAGGCTGTTCGTACCAGACAACGCGATCCACGGCGGATCCTGTGCAGCAGAAAGGAGCGAGCATTGTCGGGGAAGGGCGTGTCACCGGCAAACGCTACAAACCGCACTCACGCGTTTGCGCAATTGAGAGGTAGTGCTTGTGCAGCTCTGCTACGGCTGCTTCGAGTTGCAGCAAGGTTCCATCATTTGCCAGAACGTCATCTGCGACAGCCAGTCGGTGCCCTCGCTCTGCTTGTGCAGCAACAATGGCGCGAGCCAAGGCTTCATCGTTACCATCTCGATCCATGACACGCGCCACTTGCTGGTCGGGGGGGGCGTCAATGACCAGCACGCGGTCCACCATCGCACGCATGTCGCCTTCGACCAGCAAGGGTACGACGAGAAGACAGTACGGTGCGTTCAGTGCAGCGATGCGTTCAGTTGCAAGCGCTCTGATGCGCGGATGGACGATTGCCTCTAGGCGGGATCGCACTTGTGGGTCGGCGAAAATACGCCGACGCATCTCGCCCCGGTCAAGTTTCCCTGAAGGCTCGATGACCTCTGGTCCGAAAGTTCGTTCAATTTCAGTGAGCGCAGGTGTACCGGGTTCGACGACTTCACGAGCCAGCAGGTCCGTGTCAATCACCGGAACACCATATCGCTGAGCGAATAAAGCTGCAGCAGCGGACTTGCCGCTGCCAATTCCGCCAGTCAATCCAACGATGAGCATTTCAGAAACCGGCGAATTGTTGGTACGCGGTGACGATTTCAGCACCCCAGAGCATGCTGATCCATCCAGCTATAGCCAGAAATGGTCCATATGGAAGTGGATGCCCGCGTTCCAGTCGACCACTCAACTGCAGCGCAATACCGATTACCGCGCCAACGGCTGCCGAACCAAAAATAATGACGGGCAGCATTTGCCAGCCCAGCCAAGCCCCGAGCATGGCCAGCAGCTTAAAATCTCCATATCCCATTCCCTCCTTGCCTGTGGTAAGTCGAAACAGCCAGTAGACGCTCCATAAAGATAAATATCCGGCTGCCGCGCCGATGACTGCATCAGGTAATGGAGTAAATATCGGGAGTAGAGCGGCCAGCAAGCCCGCCCATAATCCGGGAAGAGTAATGGAATCAGGTAGTAGATAGGTTTGTAAATCGATAATAGCTAAAACCAGCAAAGCCCAGCTCAAACCGAGAGCTGCGATGCTCTGGGTTGTCCAGCCGAAATGCGCAACGACAGCTATAGATATTAGGCACGAAGCGAGTTCGGTGAATGGATAGATCCATGGAATGTTCGTACCACAACCACGGCAGCGACCACGCAGCATGATCCAGCTGAGCAGGGGGATATTTTCAAGCGGTCGAATTGGTCGTTTGCATTTCGGACAATGGGAGGGAGGTGTGAGCAGGTTAAAAGGCTGTTTTTGTGGTGGTGGGGCTCCATGAAGCTCGGCGCATTCGGCGGCCCAGCGCTGTTCCAGCATAAGTGGTAAGCGGTGGATAACCACGTTCAGAAAACTACCGACCAGCAATCCGAGTAGACCCGCACATGCAGTGTACAGAGCGGGTGAATTCGCCAGCAGTTGCCAAAAATCCATGTCCATCTCAAACCACAGAGCCGAGTTTGAATATTGGTAGATACATCGCGATGACTAAACTGCCAACAATGCCAGCCAATAAGGCCATAACTAATGGTTCGATTAAGGTAGTCAGTGCACCGATTTTATTGTCGAGTTCTTCTTCATAGAAATCAGCAACTTTATCGAGCATGTCAGAGAGAGAGCCTGCTTCCTCACCGATAGAAACCATCTGCACGACCATATCGGGGAATAATGTTGTCTGGCGCATCGCAAAGTTAAGTTGCTGGCCGGAGGCAACGGCATCTCTCATTTCAAGTACAGCTTTTTCGTAAACGATGTTACCTGTTGCACCGGCTACAGAGCGCATGGCATCGACAAGGGGCACGCCACCTCCAAACATTGTCGCTAAGGTGCGAGCAAAGCGTGAATTGGCAGACAGTGTCATGATATTGCCAAGAATCGGTAATCGTAATGATAAGCGATCTACGCTTTCACGAAAAGCAGCAGAGCGTTTATGCGACTCAATAAGCCCAAATGCTGTAATAACTCCGCCGCCGATTAGCAGGTACCACCAAGCTTGCATGAACTGAGAGGCGGAGATAACCATTCGTGTGAAAGCGGGCAAGTCAGCCCCGAATCCTTTAAATAAAGACTCAAACTGAGGAATTACAAAAATAAGAATAAAAACAGTGACTATGACGGCGACAAATAAAACAATGGTTGGGTATAGCAAAGCTTTTTTTACTTTTGCCTTTATGCTTTCGCTTTTTTCTTTGTAAACGGCAATTTTTGCCAGGATGCCGTCGAGCACACCAGCCTCTTCTCCAGCATTAACCAGATTGCAGTAAAGGTTATCAAAATATAATGGGTGGCGGCCGAGTGCTGCTGCAAACGGGAGTCCACTTTCGACATCCGTTTTGATTTCACGCAGCATGTCGCGCAGTTTTGGGCTTCGTGCACCATTGACAAGCATATCAAGCGATTGCACAACTGGAACGCCCGCATTGAGCATTGTCGATAATTGCCGTGTTACCAGCATGATATCGTGTGGTGTGATTTTGTTGCCAAAGGTAAATAATGGTTTTGGCTTCTTTTTAACCTTGCCGACGACAATGCCCTGTCGGCGCAATTCGGCTTTTACTAAGAGCTCGTTGGCGCTGCGTAATTCTCCTTTAACGCGTTTCCCTCGCTTATCAACCCCGTCCCATAAATACACCGTTTCCTGCGGGGATTGTGCGACTTTTGCTGGCGTTTTTGCCATCTTTTTGCTCTCCTGTTTTAATCCTTGGTCACGCGGTTGACCTCATCGAGTCCAGTTACGCCCTGCCGCACTTTGAGCAGACCAGACTCACGCAAATCGCGCACGCCTTCCTTACGTGCTTGGTCAGCCAGCTGAATGGCGTTACCGCCAGCCATCATGATTCGCCCCATTTCTTCTGAAATTGGCATGACTTGGTAGATGCCTACTCGGCCTTTGTATCCTCCAGTGCACTGATCGCAGCCGATCGGTTTATAGATCGTCAGTGAATTCAGCTCATCGGCTTTGAAGCCTAACTTTATTAGCTCTTCTGGGGGAATGCTGTGATCTTCAGCTTTGCAATTCGAACATAAACGGCGCGCCAGACGCTGAGCGATAATCAGAGAAACGCTTGATGCGATGTTGTAAGGCTCAACACCCATATTCATCAAGCGCGATAACGTTTGTGGCGCGTCATTGGTGTGCAGGGTGGAAAGCACCATATGACCTGTTTGTGCAGCCTTGATGGCGATTTCGGCTGTTTCCAAGTCGCGGATCTCGCCGACCATGATGATGTCTGGATCCTGACGAAGGAATGCGCGCAGTGCATTCGCGAAGGTCATGCCAGTTTTCAGGTTAACATTGACTTGGTTGATTCCCGACAGCTGAATTTCTACTGGGTCTTCGGCTGTTGATATATTGACTTCCGCGGTATTAAGGATGTTTAAGCCTGTATAGAGAGACACGGTCTTGCCAGAGCCGGTAGGACCAGTGACCAGAACCATGCCCTGTGGTTTCATGAGAGCGTTGAGAAATAGTTTTTTCTGGTCTGGCTCATAACCAAGTGCGTCGATGCCAAGCTTGGCGCTGCCGGAGTCGAGAATACGCAGCACAACTTTTTCGCCGTATAGAGTCGGCAGTGTATTCATGCGGAAGTCGATGGCGCGCTTCGCTGAAAGTCGCATCTTGATTCGACCGTCCTGAGGCACACGCCTTTCCGCGATATCAAGGTGTGCCATGACTTTCAGGCGAGCAGCAATACGGGTTGCTAAATTGCTAGGCGGCCTCGCCATTTCATGAAGCATGCCATCAATGCGGAAGCGTACCCTGTACTGTGTTTCGTAGGGTTCGAAGTGAATGTCCGAAGCTCCACGATTAATTGCATCAAGCAATACACGGTTGACGAAACGCACGATGGGGGTGTCGTCAGCATCGCCAGTGCCGGCGGCCCCTGTTGCAGTTGAGTCATCAACACCAGTATCGAAATCACCGCCTTCAACTGTGATGTTGTCGAGACCTTCATCCAACTGCCCGGCCATCTCCGTCACGGGTTTGTCGAGCGCTTGCTCGATGACTGGGCCTATCTGGTCCTCCAGTACAATGATCGGTTCGAGCGAAAGGCCACACTGAAATTTGATCTCATCCAGTCCTTCTTGATCGGTCGGATCGGCGAGGCCGACAAATAGACGCATGCCTCGCTTCAAGAGGGGGATGACACGATGTTTGCGGATCAGTTTTTCGCTTACCGCATCAATGGGGGCCTGGGAGAAGTCGACTGCTTTCAGGTCAAGCAGGGGGAGCCCGAGGTTACGTTGCAGCGCTGAGGCGATGTCGGCTGCTTTGGCAAGTTTCTGCTCTACGAGGAGCGAGGTGAGGCTGGTATCACCGTTCTGTGATAGTGAATTGATATTTTTGGCTTTTTCTTCCGATAAGAGGCCGTCCTTGACGAGATGCCGTAGCAGCCCTGGCAAGTTCGATGAATCCGGGTGCTGGGAGGGGCGGGAAGCTGCCATTTGGTGTCGCTCTGCACGTTCGCTTGGAAGGAGATTTCGCTGCTAGAAGCAGAGGACACTGTACTAATAGCATCGAATCGGTGCAAAGCGTGGAACGGGAAGCCGGCAAGGCCAGCAGAACAGATCAAGCAGGGGGGGGCGGAAAGAGCATCCCGGTCGATGGAACGTGCGTCTTTGTAAACGCCATGGATTTTTAAAAAGCGCTGATGATGCTTTAGCCTGATTCAGCGCAGTGATGAACAGTTTAAAGATTACGACGTATCCGTGATTAATTTATATCTGACTGATGATACAACGAGCTGCAAGCACGAATTTTCGTGATTGCAGCTCGTTGTGTGCCGTCTAAGTTAGTAATACGGCAGCAGCTGGACTTGAATCGTTAACCGCGGCAGGAGCCCGGTAAAAACTTCGCCGGGATACCATCAGTACCTGCAGGGCCGCATACCCACTTGAAGACCGGGCTGCCCATGTTGGTTGGAGCGGCCATCGCGGCCATATCGTTTGCATAAGGAGTCAAAACAATAGACTTGTTATCAATGTCGGTGTCGCCAAAGTTCTGGGCTGTGACGGTAATGACGCCATTTTTATCCGTTGTGACGCTTTTCACGTATTTGGTTGGAGCAGTACCGCCAGTGCCGGTATTGGCTTCACAGCCCCAGCCATTGGCTCCAGGTGACGTTGTCGAACTACCAGTTTGATAGACCTCTGTGATGGTTGTGCGACAAGCGCTGGCTGCCAAAACCACTTCAGACATTTTGGCTTTCTTCGTGTAGTCCTGATACGAGGGAATGGCTACAGCAGCCAAGATGCCGATGATCGCGACAACGATCATTAATTCAATGAGGGTAAAGCCCTGTTGAGTTTTTTTCACCTTCGACTCTCCTTGTGGATAGAGGAAATGGTCAGCGCTGCTAGAGTGACCATGCTTTGAGTAGAGCAAATTGAATGCCACCAACAATTGGTGCAATGCCGCAGCACGCTAAGTCAGGGTTTTTAAGGCTTAAGCGTCATCGGCATGGGGCAGGGCGTGTGGCTGGGTGACAATTTTCGTCAGCTCTTGACGTCGAGGGTCAGTCGAGGCCGAGCTTTTTCAGCCGATAGCGTAAGGCCCGGAAGCTGATACCGAGCTTCTCTGCAGCAGCAGTTTTGTTGTGTTGGCAGGCGAGCAAAGCGGCCTCAATGGCTTCCTTCTCTAAGCTTTCAAGATAGCGCTCGAGATCAGAAACCTGAGTGACGTGCTGATGTGGGGAGGGTGCGGTGCATGTGTCAGGCAGTTGAAGATCATCGACGTCAATGGTCTGGCCTTCGCTAAGAGTCCAAGCCCGTTCGAGAATGTTTTCTAGCTCACGGATGTTGCCGGGGAAAGGATACGTGCGCAGGCCGTCCAGAGCCCGTGCTGACAGGCGGGGACAGGGATGGTCACCTGCAAGACGCCCGAGCAGATGGGCGCACAGTGGTTCAATATCTTCAGGGCGTTCGCGCAACGGCGGCAGGCGCAGCTCGATGACGTTGAGTCGGTAGTAAAGGTCCTGGCGAAAGCGGCCCTCGTGAACCATGCGCACGAGATCCTGATGACTGGCTGAGAGGATACGAACGTCGACAGGCTGTTCGTGCGCCGCGCCGACCGGGCGCACTGCACGCTCCTGGATCGCACGCAGCAGCTTGACTTGCATTGGGGGGGGCAGTTCGGCAACTTCATCGAGGAACAGCGTGCCGCCTTCTGCTGCTTGAAACAGGCCCTGCTTGTCTGTGTTCGCGCCTGTGAAGGCGCCGCGCTTGTGGCCGAAGAACTCCGATTCCATCAGCTCAGCCGGTATCGCTCCACAGTTCACCGGGATGAACGGGCGGTCGGCGCGAGGTCCATGCGCATGAATCAGGCGTGCAACGACTTCTTTGCCGGTGCCGGATTCGCCGCTGACAAGCACGGGTGCCTGGCTGCGTGCGAGCTTGCGGATCATTGCCCGCACATGCTCCATGGCGGGTGATCGACCGATGAGATCGGAGCGGTGATTGGTGTTTTCACGTCCGTCAGGTAACGGTGCGAGCTTGCGTGCCTGGTTGACGAGATGGCGCAGTGTGGCGATATCAAAAGGTTTGGAGACGAAGTCGAACGCGCCTAATTTGAGGGCTTCAACGGCCGTTTCCACATTGCCATGTGCAGTAATGACGGCGACAGGAATGTCCGGATGAAGGCGCTGGATATAGGCCACCAGCTCAAGTCCGTCACCGTCGGGCAGACGCATGTCGGTAATACAAAACTGATAGCGGCTGCCGTCTTCGAGCAATGTTTTGGCCTGTGCTAGCTTTGCGGCGGGTACGCACTGCACCCCCATGGGCTCCAGCGTCAGTGCGATCAATTCGCGCAGGTCGTCCTCGTCGTCGAGGATCAGGGCGCGGCAACTTTCCATGTTGACCCCTCGGTTGTGCGCGCAGTCGGCGGCAGCGTGATGCGAAAGCGGCTGCCGGGGCCATGATTGGCCAGATATTGCAACTGGGCTCGATTGGCTTCGCAGAGTTCGCGGGCGATATAGAGGCCGAGGCCAGTGCCCTGCGGGTTAGTGGTGAAGAACGGCTCGAAAATCTTTTTGGCCTCAGGCTCCGGTATGCCAGCGCCTTCATCGATTACCTCGATATAGGGACGATGGCGTTCGGCATCCATAGCGGCCAGTAAGCGGATCCGTGGAGTACTGCCTTCAGGCGTGCCGTGCTCGCAGGCGTTATCACACAGATTCCACAGGACTTGCCGTAGATGGCCACTGTCAAAGCTGACCCGGAGGGTGTCGGGTTGTACGCGGATTTCCATCTCCGGTGCCGGTTCTCCATGCCCACGCATGAACTCCCGGCAAAAGTCTTCGAGCCATGGGTGTAGTGTCAGGTCTTCAGCATGGGCTTTGTCTCGACGGGAAAGGTCGAGCACGTTGCTGATAATCCGGCTGGCACGTCCCGCATTGTCGAAAATGATCTTACCCAGGCGTTTCTCGGCGGGATTCGCCGTGGACTCCGCCAGCAATTGTGCCGCGTGGCTGATCGATGCCAAGGGGTTGCGTATCTCGTGAGCGATGCTTGCCGTCAGGCGACCGAGGGCGGCGAGTTTGATCTGCTGCAGGCGCTGTGCGGCCGCGGCGGAGTCTTCGAGGAAGACCATCGTTTCGAAAGCCAGGTTGCCCGATAGCGGAGTGAATTCAGGAATCAGCTCTGGCAGATGATCGGCGGGGCGAAAGGGGCGGGGTTGCGTCAGGCCGGCTCCGAGCCAGGCCGCCAGGCGTTGGGATAACTCAGGGGAAATCTCCGACAGCGGCCGTCCTTCCGCTTCCTCGTGAAAGTCGAGTAATTCCGCAGCGGTCTGGTTCATCAGCGTCACCCGCGCCATGCGATCGACAACGACGATACCGGATTGCAGATGGCGGATGATTTCGGCGTTGAGTTCTGCGATCTGCAGCAGTTCGTGAGTGCGTTCGTTGACCAGTGTTTCGTTGCGCCGTGTCCGTTCCGCGATGGCAAAGGCGGCAGTGGATGCCCCGGCGATCGCTAAACACAAGGTGATGATCTGAGCGGCTTCCCCGCCACGCTGCTGCGCGGTATTCAGCAGTGACGGTAAAAGGTCGAACATGAAGTACGGGGCGCCTGTGCGTGCGGCAAATTCTTCCCACAGGTTGCTGAACCAGGCTGCAAAGATCGTAAGGCAGCTCAATGCGGTCACTGCGACAACCAGACGGCGCGGGAGCAGGATGGCCGAGCCCGCGATCGCTGATACCAGCAGTGCCCCCAGACTGCCGCTGCCGCCACTGCCGGTGTAGATCAATGCAGCGAATACGCCGATGTCAATGAATGCCTGAACGATGGCTTGTATCGGTAGCGTAATGTGGCGGTAGTAACTCAGACAAAAGCCTGCTGCGACCAGAAAAAAATAGATGTTTGCCGATGCCCAGAACAATGACGGGTCACGTGCGCCAAACACGCGGCCCTGTTCGCCCAGCAGTGCGACGGCCAGCAGCAAAGCGGCAATGACCAGGCGATACAGAATGTAGGCGCGATAAACCTGCCAGTTTCGGCGGCGATCGAGGAGGCTGTCGGTGTCCCTCGGCATGGTTCAATGACTCTCCGGATTTCCGAAAGTCCGCCTGGCGAATCAGGACGGGTTCCTTCCAAGTGCGCGATGCTCCTTACAGCAATAACTGTCACCCGCCGCATCGCGTACGGCCTGTGACGCTGGAAAGTGTAAGCCGCAGTGCGCACAACGCACCATCGGGCGGTACGCCGGCGGAGTTTCCATCGGGATACTTGGTCGCTGCCAGCGGCGTTTCCACCACCACCAAATTGCAGCGACCAACAGGAATAACAGCAGCAGTTTCAGCATGGTGAGCAACTTGGATTGAGGTGCGCCGGCATTGTGGCGGCACAGGATTTTTCGCGGGTGTTCAGTTAGGATACCGGCTCCTATCGAAAGGGGGTGGAATTCGCATGAATCTGCACGAATACCAAGCTAAGGAGCTTTTCCGCCAGTTCGGCGTTGCGGTTCCGCGTGGCATCAAGGCGACTTCTCCGAAGGAGGCCGTAGACGCCGCCAAGGAGCTCGGCGGCTCGATTTGGGTGGTCAAGGCCCAGGTCCATGCGGGTGGTCGTGGCAAGGCTGGCGGCGTCAAGCTCGCGCGCAGCCTGCAGGAGGTCGAGGACATTGCCGGGCAGCTGCTCGGTTCGCGTCTGGCGACCAAGCAGACGGGCCCGGAAGGCCTGCCGATTCATGCGCTGCTGATCGAAGAAGGATTGAACATCGTCAACGAGCTGTACCTGTCGGTGCTCGTCGATCGCAGCAGCAAGCGCATTGCATTCGTCGGTTCGTCCGAAGGCGGCATGGATATCGAGGAAGTTGCGGAAAGCACGCCCGAAAAAATCCTGACCGTAACCGTCGATCCGACCGCGGGTTTCCAGGCCTATGAGGCGCGGCAGATGGGCTTCGGCATGGGGCTGGCGAAGCCGCAGGTCGATCATCTGGTCAAGGTCATGCATGGTCTTTATGACATGTTCGTCGCCAAGGATGCGTCGCTGGTTGAGATCAACCCGCTGATCGTCACCGGCGAGGGCAAGCTGCTCGCGCTTGATGCGAAGGTCGGCCTGGACGATAACGCTCTGTATCGGCACAAAGATCTCGCCGAGATGCGTGACTCGACCCAGGAAGACGAGCGCGAGAACATGGCGCACGAAATCGGCCTGAATTACGTCGCGCTCGACGGCAACATCGGCTGCATGGTTAACGGTGCCGGTCTGGCCATGGCCACGATGGACATGGTCAAGCTGCACGGTGGTGAGCCGGCCAACTTCCTCGATGTCGGTGGCGGTGCCACCGCCGAGCGTGTGGCCAAGGCGTTCAAGCTCATCCTCTCCTCCGACAAGGTTCGCGCGATCTTCGTCAACATCTTCGGTGGCATCGTGCGCTGCGATCTGATCGCCGAGGGCATCATCGCCGCAGTCAAGGAAGTCGGTCTGACCATTCCCGTGGTGGTGCGTCTGCAGGGCACCAACGTCGAGGCCGGTCGCAAAATGCTCTCGGAGAGCGGCATGAACATCATCGCTGCCGACGATCTGACCGAAGCTGCCAAGGCCGCCGTCGCCGCTGCGAAGTAATTCAGGGGGATACATGAGCATTCTGATCGACAAGAACACGAAGCTGATCTGCCAGGGCTTCACTGGCTCTCAGGGCACGTTCCACTCCGAGCAGTGTCTGGCTTATGGCACCAATCTGGTCGGCGGAGTCAGCCCCGGCAAGGGCGGCTCCACCCATCTCGGCAAGCCGGTGTTCAACACCGTGCACGAAGCCGTCAAAGATGCCGGTGCCAATGCTTCGATGATCTATGTTCCGGCACCTTTCGCGGCTGATGCGATCCTTGAAGCGGCTGATGCCGGCGTCAAGGTGATCGCCTGCATCACCGAGGGCATCCCGGTCATGGATATGCTCAAGGTCAAGGCGGCGCTGAAGGGTTCGGATATCAAACTGATCGGTCCGAACTGCCCGGGTCTGATCACTCCTGGCGAATGCAAAATGGGCATCATGCCCGGCCACATCCACCTGCCGGGCAAGATTGGTATCGTGTCGCGTTCCGGCACGCTCACCTACGAAGCGGTACACCAGACGACGCGTATCGGTCTAGGCCAGTCGACCTGCGTCGGCATTGGTGGTGACCCGATCCACGGCATGAGCTTCATTGATGTGCTTGAGATGTTCGAAGCCGACAGCGCCACCAAGGGCATCGTCATGGTCGGTGAAATCGGCGGTTCCGCCGAGGAAGAAGCTGCCGAATTCATCAAGGCCAATGTGCGCAAGCCGGTCGTCGCCTACATTGCCGGTGTGACGGCACCTCCTGGCAAGCGCATGGGCCATGCTGGCGCGATCATCGCTGGCGGTAAGGGTACGGCCAAGGATAAGTTTGCTGCGCTTGAGGCTGCGGGCGTCAAGACGGTGCGTTCGCCGGCTGATATTGGCGCGGCGATCAACGAGTTCTTTGCTGGCTGAGCGTCTGCACCACTCGATCTGAAAGGGGCGGACGCCAGTCCGCCCCTTTTTCTTGTTTGTTCAACCGGCGACGGATGCCGGAGAGCAGTGGAAACCGGATTGGGTTTCCGCTGGGCATGAAATCGTCGGGGCACGGTGTGGAAAGTGCATGGTGTGCGTCGGCGTCGGACTGCCGCTATTCGGGAGATCATTGTGAATACGAGCCCTGCCACCCTGACTGTCGTCATGGCACAGTTCGATCCGCTGGTGGGTGACATCACCGGCAACGCTCGGCGCATCATTGAACTCGCACGCCAGGCGCGTGAGCAGCATGGCGCGGATGTTGTCGTGTTTCCGGAGCTGGCGATTACCGGCTATCCGCCGGAGGATTTGCTGCTGCGCCCGGAAGTCATCCGCCAGAGCGAAGCCTCACTGAACGAGATCGCTATGGCGGCGGCGGGTGTTGCCCTGGTCATTGGTTTCCCGTGGGCTAGTGATGGCCATCTCTACAATGCGGCGGCTTTCGTCGTGGATGGTGCCGTGCAGGCGATTTATGCCAAGCAATGCCTGCCGAACTACGGCGTGTTCGATGAAAAGCGCTATTTCGAGTCTGGGAAAGGGGCGCTTGTCATCGAGTATGCGGGCGTCCGTCTCGGGCTGACGATCTGCGAGGACATCTGGCAACCGCAGCCCGCCGCACTGGCCAAGGCAGCAGGCGCGCAGTTGCTGCTGAACCTGAACGCCTCGCCCTACCATCGGGCAAAGTCATCGGAGCGACATTCGGTGCTGGCCGCACGGGCGCGGGAGACTGGATTACCGGTTATCTACGTCAATCAGGTCGGAGGCCAGGATGAGCTGGTGTTCGACGGTGGTTCAATGGTCGTCGATGGCAGTGGGGAGTTGATGCAGCGGGCGCCTGCTTTTACGGAGGGCCTGTACCCCGTGACCGTCGATGTCGGGGCATCAGTCCGCGTGCATCGCGGTGCGGTAGCGGAAGCGCTGCGCGATGAAGCAGAAGTGTATTCCGCGCTGGTGCTCGGTACGCGTGACTATGTGCGCAAGAACGGTTTCAGCGGAGTGGTGCTTGGTTTGTCCGGAGGAATCGATTCGGCACTGACACTGGCCATCGCTGTGGACGCCATTGGTCCGGAAGGTGTCGTGGCGGTATCCATGCCATCGCGTTTCACCGCTGACATGAGCAACGAAGATGCAGCCCGGGAAGCGCAGCGGTTGGGTGTCGAGTATCACGTGTTGCCGATCGAGCCGGCGTTTCAGTCCTTCCTGTCTATCCTGGAGCCTCTGTTCGCTGGCAAATCCTTTGACACGACTGAAGAAAATATCCAGGCGCGCTGCCGTGGCGTGCTGCTGATGGCGCTGTCGAACAAGTCCGGCAAGTTGGTGTTGACCACCAGTAACAAAAGCGAGACGGCCGTCGGCTATTCGACACTGTATGGCGATATGGCAGGAGGCTTCGCGCCGATCAAGGATGTGCCGAAGACCCTGGTGTATCGGCTTGCCTATTGGCGTAATGCACAGGAGCCGGTGATCCCGCAGCGGGTGATCGATCGTGCCCCCTCGGCGGAATTGCGGCCGGATCAGAAGGATCAGGACAGTCTGCCGGACTACGCTGAGCTTGACGCGATTCTTGAAGCGTATGTCGAGCAGGATCGCTCGGTTGAAGACATCGTCTCCGCTGGCTTTGAACGAGCAGACGTGGAGCGCGTGGCTCGGCTGGTGATCGTCAACGAGTACAAGCGTCGTCAGGCTGCACCCGGCGTGCGCATTACTCCGCGGGCGTTTGGGCGCGATCGGCGCTATCCAATCACTTCGGGTTTCAAGCGCTGAAAAGGACCGCAGAAAGGTAGCCGCGGCGTGACACAAGACACGCTGATGCCGTCCTATGATTACTGCGGTGAAGCAGCTGAGGAGGGCAGGCATGGTCAGGCCAAGGCGGAGTGTGTTTTCCCTGTTTGTCGCATTGTTCGGTGTGCTGGCAGGGGGGACGGCGCTCGCGGGGGAGGTGATCGCCGAGCAGGCCAGTGCACTGCTGGCCCAGGCGGCGAAATCGCCTCAGGCTAAGACTGAACTGTTGGAAAAAGGACGCGACCGGGCGGCGTTCTGCGCTTATTGCCACGGCAGTGACGGCGGCGCGACGCGTCCCGACTATCCGAACCTTGCCGGGCAGTCGGTCGACTACCTGGCCGCACAGCTGCGGCAATTTGGTGGCTCTGAGCGCCACCGGCGGGTCATGAACGAACTCAGCACCGGCATGACCGATGCCGACAAGGCGTTGCTGGTGGCTTACTACAACAGCCTGCCGCCGAAACCGCCGATTCCGGGGGATGCCAAGCAGCTGGCGGTTGGTAAGGGTTTATTCACGGCACGCTGCCAGTCCTGCCACGGAGTCGATGCTCATGGCATCGAGGGCCGTGCCCGCCTGGCAAGCCAGAAGCCGGCTTATCTTGAGCGTATCCTGCTGGATTTCCGTGATGGCAGCGACCGCGCCGGTGGTTCCGTGATGCGCGGCTTGGTTAAGCCGCTGTCGGATGACGACGTCCGGGCACTGGCGGCCTACCTGGCCAGCCTGCCGTGACCGTCAGGCTGGACTGGGGCCGTTGATCCAGGCTCAGCGGAAGCTGACCACGTCGTTTATGCGTCGACGTGGCGTGGCCGTCGGCAGTTCGGCGGGATAGCCGATCGTCATCAGTGCGATCGGCTCAAGCTCGGTGTCGAGTGTGAGCAGGCGACGCACTGCATCCGTATCGAAGTAACCGATCCAGGCTGAGCCCATGCCGGCGGCGACAACCGCCAGCTGAGCATATGCAGCGGCGATCGTCGTGTCCTGAATGGCGTAGAGACGTTCGCCTCGTTCCCCGAACTCCCGGGCCGAGCGCTTCGGGTCGGCGCAAAACACCAGGCAGACCGGCGCCTCGGCGATGAACTGCTGATTTTCAGCGGCCGCAGCCAGGGCGGCTCGCTCCGCGGGGTCGCGCACGACGATGATGCGATAGGCCTGCAGGTCGCCTGCGGAAGGCGCTGCACAGGCCATTTCAAGGATGGCGTGCAGCGGTGCATCTTCGACCGGCATGTCACTCTGATAATGCCGGACCGAATGCCGGTGGCGTACCGTCGAAAAGAAATCCCACATCGCCCGCTCTCCCTTGATCAACGCTTGCCCTGGGCACCTAGCTGGGCGGTCAGCGTCGCCAGCTCCGGGTGCTGCGGATAATTCTGGCGCAGCACGCGCAAGGCGTCGCTGGCCAGGTCGTACATGCCGAGTCCGATATAGGCGCGTGCCATGACCGCCAGCGCATCACCGGCGGCAGGACTGCTGGCATAGTTGGCAATGATGTACTTGGCGCGGTTGATCGCAGCAACGTAGTCGCCACGGTCGGCATAGAAGTGAGCAACGTTGAGCTCGTAGGTCGCCAGGTTGTTGCGCAGGAACAGCATGCGCTTGCGGGCATCCTCGGCGTAGCGGCTCTGTGGGAATTTGGTCACCAGATCGTTGAAGTCGTTGAACGACTGCATGGCGACGGCGGAGTCGGTTCGTGTCGGGTCCGGCGGCAGCACGCGATCGAGCGGGCTGCCCTGACGCTCAAAGTTCGTCAGCCCCTTCAGGTAGTAGGCGTAATCGACGAAGGGATGGCGTGGATAGGTGCGGATGAAGCGGTCTGCTGCGGCAATGGCTGAATCCGCCTCGCCATCCTTGTAGTATGCGTAGATCGACTCCAGCTGCGCCTGCTGCGCATAGCGCCCGAACGGATAGCGGGCCTGGAGTTTTTCATAGTAATTGAGCGCCGCCTCGTAATTGCCCTCGTTCAGGTTGTCCTTGGCTTCCGAGTAGAGCTTAGCGGCGGACCAGTCCTTGGTTTCGTCGACCTTCTCGGGTAGCCACGAACAACCGGTGGCCAACAGCAGGCAGGCGGCCAATGCTGCCGGGAAGCGAAAGCGCGCGGTGCTTGAGGACATCGGTTCGTTTCTGGCGAGGGGAGAGGAGCGCGTGAGTATATCCCGCACCGCCGAAGCATGAACATGCCAGCCCCTGAACGTATCGATCACATCATCCCGGCCGAGCTCAGCGGCCAGCGTCTCGACCAGGCGCTGGCCGAGCTGCTGCCGGACCATTCCCGCGCCCGCATCCAGCAGTGGATCAAGAGCGGCGTGCTGCGCCTCGACGGTCGCATCGTCAAACCGCGCGAACCGATCTTCGGCGGCGAGCGCGTCAGCGGCGAGATCGAGCCCGAGGTCGCCGTTGCCGACCAGCCGCAGGACATTCCGCTCGTCGTGCGGTTCGAAGACGACGACATCCTGATCATCGACAAGCCTGCCGGGCTGGTCGTCCATCCGGCAGCCGGCAATCCGGATGGCACGCTGGTCAACGCGCTGCTGCATCACGCGCCGGTAACCGCGCAGCTGCCACGCGCCGGTATCGTCCATCGACTCGACAAAGACACTTCGGGCCTACTGGTGGTCGCCAAGAGCCTGCGGGCTCACACCGCGCTGGTCGAGCAGCTGCAGGCGCGCACGATGGGGCGCGAGTACCAGGCGATCGCCTGCGGTGTGCTGGTGTCGGGCGGACTGGTCGATGTCCCGATCGGCCGTCACGGCACCGACCGCAAGCGCATGGCGGCGACACCCGGCGGCAAGCCGGCGGTCACTCATTTTCGCGTGCTGGAACGCTTTCGCGGTCACACACACCTGGCGCTCAAGCTCGAAACCGGGCGCACGCACCAGATCCGCGTGCACATGGCGTTCATGCACCATCCGCTGGTTGGCGATCCGGTCTACGGCGGCCGTCTGCGGCTGCCCCCTGGTTGCACCGCGGAATTGAGTGCCGCACTCAAGGCGTTCAAGCGCCAGGCCCTGCACGCGCGCAAGCTGACGCTGACACATCCCGGCAGCGGCAAACGCATGAGCTGGACGGCGCCGGCGCCGGCGGATTTTCAGGCGCTGCTCGAAGTGCTGCGGGCCGACGGCGGCGCCGATGGCCTGCCCGGAGGGCAGCCGACGAGCTGGATCGATGAGGATGGCGTCGAATGGATCTACGCGGAATGAGCACCACCGCGGCCGACGGGCTGATCGTGCCGGACTGGCCGGCTCCGGCAGGCGTGCGTGCGGCGGCGACCACACGCTCCGGCGGCGTCAGCAAGGCGCCTTACGCCAGTTTCAACCTCGGTCAGCATGTCGGTGATGATCCGCTCGCCGTGCTGGAAAACCGGCGGCGGCTGGTCGCTCGCCTTGGGCTTACGCGCGAACCGGCGTGGCTGCAGCAGGTGCACGGTTGCGGAGTGGCGGCGGCCGAGACGGTCGACCCCCCGGCCGAAGCCGATGCAGCGGTGACGCGCACGCCCGGCGTCGCCTGTGTGGTGATGACCGCCGACTGCCTGCCAGTGCTGTTTTGCGACCGCGACGGCCGTGTCGTTGCAGCGGCCCATGCCGGCTGGCGCGGCCTGGTCGGCGGCGTGCTGGAGGCGACGCTGGCGCGCATGGCGGTTGATCCGGCAGCGGTGCTCGCCTGGCTCGGGCCGGCGATCGGGCCGGCGGCGTTCGAGGTCGGCCCCGAAGTGCGCGCAGCCTTCGTCGCCGCCGATGCCGGCGCCGGGGCATGCTTCGTGGCTGCCAGCGGTGATCGCCTGCATGCCGATCTCTATGCGCTGGCGCGTCGGCGCCTGGCGCGGGTCGGGGTGACACAGGTGTTCGGTGGCGGGCGCTGCACCTACCGCGAGACCGACACCTTTTATTCATACCGCCGCTCACCGCTCACCGGCCGCCAGGCCACCCTGATCTGGCTCGCCGAGGTTTGAGTCGGCCGTTTGCCCGTGTCGTCACCGCTGTTCGCTACTGACGGGAGTCGTGCTCATGGAACCCGAAATCGCCCAGCAACTTGCTTCGCTGATCCGGGCGCAGCGCTGGGCCGCACTGGCCACGCTCGGTGCCGACGGCCCTGAGGTCTCGCATGTCGCCTATGCCGTCGAAGGGGCATTCGAGGGCGTGCTGCTGCATCTGTCGCAGCTCGCCGCGCACACCAGGCAACTGCTCGCCGACCCGCGCGCCAGTCTTGCCATCGGCGAGCCCGACGATGGCCGCGCTGATCCGCAGACGCTGGCGCGGGTGACGTTGTTCGGCGCAGTCGAAGCGCTTGTCCGCGACAGCGACGCCTATTCTGCCGCCCGGGCGATTTATCTTGCCCGGCTGCCGCAGGCCGAGCCGTTGTTCGGCTTCGGTGATTTTCAGCTGTTTCGCCTGCGCCCGCTGCGTGCGCGTTTCGTCGGCGGCTTCGCGCGGGCACGGAGCTTCGACCGCGCCGCCCTGCAGGCGGCCGGTGCGCTGGCAGTGAGTGGCTGACCGTCGCGCATGTCAGCGGTTTTCCGTCAGGACCCGATCCAGCCAGGCCAGTGATTCGCTGATGCGTTCACGATCCTGCAGCCAACGCGGATCGGTGCGCTGGGTGAGCAGCCGTGCATTGATGTCACGGGCTTGCGTCCAGTAGGTGCGGGCATCGCTGAAACGGCTGCGGTGAGCCGACAGCAGGCCGAAGTCGGCATAGCCGACGAACAGGGCATGCTGCAGGCCGGGGGTGTCCGGATGTTCCTGCGCGAGGCGGCGCGCACGGACAAGTCCTTCGTTCAGATGTTGTTCTGCATCGTCGAAATGCAGCTGGGCGGTGGCGGCTTCCGCGTAGCGGAACAGCGCGTTGATCAGTCGCACCTGCATATCAAGTGCTGCGGGCTGGCGGGCGACCAGCGTGCGATACAGCTCACGATCGGCGGCGCGTGCTTGGCGCGCTGCGTCCTTGTCACCGCGTTGTGCCGCGATGTTCGCCTGCAGATCCAGCGTGCTGGAGACATAGCTCGCCCACAGCGGCGTGTCGGGCAGTGCCTGCATCAGCTGTCGCCAGAGCGTGAGGCTGGCTTCGCTGGCGCGCCAGGCTGCATCGAGATCCCCGGTACTCTGCGCGATGTCGCTGGTGGCGAGCAGGCTGAGCCCAAGCGCATAACGCACGCCGTGATCATCCGGGTGCGCCTTGAGCCAGCGCTCGCCGAGGCTGGTGGCTCCGGTGTAATACGCCAGTGCGGCTTCGGGGCTGTGGAGCTGACGCTGGATGTCGCCGAGCCGCAGTTGTGCCTGCAGCCGTGCGCCGCGCCAGTTGCGTGCGGGATTCGTATCGTGTTCGGACAGGTACTCGATCAGCTGCAGATGGCTTTGTCCGGCGCGTTCGGCCGCCACGAAATCCCCTTGCGTCGCCATGGCGTCGCGCAAACGCTCGAAGGCGTAAGCCAATGCGGGCACCAGGGCGGCGTCCGGGTCGTGCAGCAATGGCAAGTCGGGGTCGCGCAGCATCGACCAGGCACGCTCCAGCGCCGTGCCGGCCGCCGCCGGGTCTGCCTCGGCCAGCGCCGTATCGCTGAGGCGCAGGTAGGCGCTGACCAGAAATTCGCGCCGGGCGGGGTGCTGCGTTGGCAGTGTGAGGCTGCCGGCGATCGTGGCGGCACAGGCCTGACGGGCCGCGGCAAAATCCCCCTGATCGGCTTCGAGGCTGCAGAGTTCGCTGTCATCGCTCAGCAGGGCCTGCTGCAGGCTGGCGTCCTGCGGGGTGTCGCGCACCTGCGCAGCGCGCAATGCGCGACTTTCGCGAAATGCGTCGCGGGCGGCGGCCGGTGTGCGCTCAGTCAGCGTCGCGCCCAGCGTTTCGAGGCAGAGCGCGAGGTTGGCGCGCGCGTTGGGCGCGGCCGGCTCTTGCTGGTAGCGCGAACGCATCAGTGAGCAGCTCTGCTCGTAGGCCTGCTGTGCGGCGGTGAGGTCGCCGCTGCGGCTGGCCAGCCGGCCCTGATCGAAGAGATTGATACTGAGATCGAGCGGCCAGCCTGGATCATTGGGCAGGCGGGCGATGAGTTCACGCAGCCGTGCCTGCCGCTCGCTGTAGAGCGCGCGTGCAGCGTCGAGCTGGTCGCGCTGCACGTGCAGTCTGGCGAGTGCCAGCAACAGATTGATCTGGTCGCGCTGCCAGGCGGTGGCATCCGGCTGACGCTCGGTCAGGAGCCGCAGGCGCTGGCGTGCATCCTCATAGACACTCGTCGCCAGCGACAGATCGCCGCGTGCGGCGGCGAGCAGTCCCAGCTGCGTCTGGGAAATCGAAATCGAATGCTGCAGCGCGTCGTCCTGCGGGAAGCGTGCGGCCAGCGTGCGCAGCAGGGCGGCGTCTACCGCACGACGTTCGGCGTCATCGGCTGCGG
This sequence comes from Plasticicumulans acidivorans, assembly GCF_003182095.1. Classification (GTDB taxonomy): domain Bacteria; phylum Pseudomonadota; class Gammaproteobacteria; order Competibacterales; family Competibacteraceae; genus Plasticicumulans; species Plasticicumulans acidivorans. Next base: position 321,279 of record NZ_QGTJ01000005.1, read on the forward strand.
GCACGTCGCTGTTGACGGCATGCAGCGCGAAGTTGCCGACTGCAGCTGACAGATTCTGCGCCCACCAGATCGGGTCGCTGGGCTGGATGACCAGGCCGCTGAGCAGGGCGCGGGCTTCATCGTCGTAGTCCTGTGCGGTGCCGAGCGCACTGCGCGCGCGCGCCAGATCGGCGAGGTGCCCTAAGCTGAACGCCAGTTCATAACGCCACTGCCGCTGGTTCGGGTCGAGCGCAACCAGGCGGCGTTCGAGCGGCAGGGCTGCCGTGAAGTCCTGCGTGGCCGCGGCGGCGTCGCCGGTGGCGCTGGCGAGCATGCCGAGCTCGGTATGGCTCAGTGCAAGCCGGCGCAGCTCCTCGGCGTCATCGGGATATTGCGTCGCCCGCGCCCCAAACAGCGTATGCGCCGCCTGCAGGGCGAGGCGGGCTGCTTCGAAATGACCCGCCTTGCGTTCCAGCCGGCCCAGCCGGTATTGGCAGTCGGCGAGTTTGAGCTGGCCGTCGGCGGCGTCGGGCAGTTGCTGCACCAGTGCCTGGGCGATCGACAGGCATTCCCTGAAGGACTGTCGGGCGCCGGTGATATCGCCGTCATCACTGGCCAGGTCGCCGCGGATGCTCAGCGTGGTGGCGATGCTCAGCCGCCAGCTGGCGTGAACGGTGGGTCGCCGCAGCAGCGGCCGCATGAGTCCCAGGCTCTGATCAAGGGCCTCGATGGCTGTGCCGCGCTGGCCGCGGCGGCGGGCGAGGTCGGCATTGAGGTTCAGTGCCAGTGCGAGATCGTTACGGGTCTCCGGGTCTTCGGGGTAAAGCGCGTACTGCTGACGCCGCAGGGTGAGGGTTGCGTCACAGGCGCGCTGGGCGGCGGCGAAATCCTGCCGTTGCAATGCGATCCTGGCGATGTGTTCGAAGCCGAGCGTCAGATTGTGGATGCAGTCGCGCCGCTGTGGATGGCGCTCGGCGCAGCGCTGCATCAGCGGCAGGCTTTCGCGATAGCGCTGTTCGGCGCTGGCGAACTGCCAGCGTGCGTAATCGACGTCGCCAAGCTTGTTGAGGCTGGTCCACAGCGCCGAGCTCCAGTCCGCATCGTCGGGGCGTTCGCTCTGGAAGCGGCGGGCGATGGCCAGGGCTTCGGTGAAGTGGCGGGCCGCCGCCTCGTAATGCCGGCTCTGCAGCGCCAGATCACCCAGGCGGACGAGGCCGAGCCACAGCGGGTATTGCCGCCAGGCCGATGGCGGTGTCGCAGTGGCGAGGCGGCGCGCCAGGGCGACGGCGTCTTCGCTGTCGGCACGCGCCGCTGCCCAGGCGCCGCGCTGGCTCGACAACTGGGCGCGTGCCAGCCACGTACTGATCTGGGTCTGCTGCACCATGACATCGTCACTGCTGCTGGAAGCGGTGTCGCGGGCCAGGATCAGCGCCAGATCGAAGGTGCGGGCCGCGGTGCTCCAGTCGCCTTGTGCGGCGCTCACCTGACCGAGCGCGGACACGGCGTGCAGCTGCAGCTGGCTGCCGCTCAGTGCCAGCTCAAGCAGGTGCTGATAGGCCTGCCGGGCGAGCGGCAGCTCACCGTTCTGCTGCGCCAGCCTGGCCACCCAGAAACAGGCTTCGACGTCGTCCGGAGTGTGGTACAGCGCGTTGCGGTACAGCGCGAGAGCCGCACCCGGGGTCTGCTGGCGCAGCAGTGCGCCGCGGCGTTTGGCCAGATCGGCCGCCTGCTCCGGGGTGCGCGGTGGTTTGAATGCCTGGGCGAGGCCGTGTTCGGCGTCAGCGGGCACGCCGAGTACCGTACGCGCTGCCGGTATCGCGGCGAGTTCTGGCGCCAGCGTGTACGTGTCGAGCCGTACCGGCAGCGTCGTGCTGCGCATGTTCGCGTGTGCGCCCTGCGGCCAGCCGCAGACGACTGCGGCCAATAAAGCGGTGTGCCTGAGGATTTTCCTGTACATCCGTGTGCCTCTTTCCTTTGCTGCGTCCGTGCAGGCGTCGGCTGGATTCTGCCGGGGACCCGTCGCCGGGTCGAGGTATTGCAGGTCAAACGCCTGACTTGCCGGCGGGTTGGCTCCGCAGCCCGTCGGCAACGCTTTCATACCATGCCGGCGACCGTCATGCGGTATTGGCCGGGCGGTGCTTGATTCTGCGCTGCGGCACCCCATCTCCCAGCCAAGACCGAAATACATACCCGTTGCGGGGGGCAGCACCGATGCGCATGGACAAACTCACCACCAAATTCCAGGAAGCGATTGCCGAGGCGCAGAGTCTTGCGCTCGGTCGCGACCACCAATTCATCGAGCCTCTGCACCTGATGGCGGTGCTGCTCGATCAGCAGGGCGGCACCGTCAAGCCGCTGTTGGCGCAGGCCGGCGTCAACGTCAATGTATTGCGCTCGCAGATCGGCGAGGCGCTCGACCGGCTCGCCAGTGTCGAGGGCACCGGCGGCAACGTCGAGCCTTCGCGCGAGTTCGTCACGCTGCTCAATCTCACCGACAAACTGGCGCAGCGGCGCAAGGACCAGTACATCGCCTCCGAGCTGTTCGCCTTGGCGGCCGTCGAGGACAAGGGCGAGCTCGGTGAGCTGATGCGCCGCCACGGTGCCACGCGCAAGGCACTGGAGCAGGCGATCGACACCCTGCGCGGCGGCAGCAACGTCGACGACCCGAACGCCGAGGAGGCGCGTAAGGCGCTGGAGAAATACACCATTGATCTGACCGCGCGGGCCGAGGACGGCAAGCTCGATCCGGTGATCGGCCGTGACGATGAGATCCGCCGCGTTACTCAGGTGCTGGCCCGGCGCACCAAGAACAACCCGGTGCTGATCGGCGAGCCCGGCGTCGGCAAGACCGCGATCGTCGAGGGGCTGGCACTGCGCATCGTCAACGGCGAGGTGCCGGAGAGCCTCAAGGACAAGCGCGTGCTGTCGCTGGACATGGCGGCGCTGATCGCCGGTGCCAAGTTCCGCGGTGAGTTCGAGGAGCGGCTGAAGGCTGTGCTCAACGACCTCGCCAAACAGGAAGGGCAGATCATCCTGTTCATCGACGAGCTGCACACCATGGTCGGCGCCGGCAAGGCCGAGGGCGCGATGGATGCCGGCAACATGCTCAAGCCGGCGCTGGCGCGCGGCGAGCTGCACTGCATCGGCGCGACCACGCTCGACGAGTACCGCCAGTACATCGAAAAAGACGCCGCGCTGGAGCGCCGCTTCCAGAAAGTGCTGGTCGACGAGCCCTCGGTCGAGGACACCATCGCCATCCTGCGCGGCCTCAAGGAACGCTACGAGGTGCACCACAAGGTCTCGATCACCGATCCGGCGATCGTCGCCGCGGCCACGCTCAGCCACCGCTACATTACCGACCGTCAGCTGCCGGACAAGGCCATCGACCTGATCGACGAAGCGGCCTCGCGCATCCGCCTGGAAATGGACTCCAAGCCCGAGGCGATGGACAAGCTCGACCGCCGGCTGATCCAGCTCAAGATTGAGCGCGAGGCGATGAAGAAGGAATCCGACGAGGCCTCGAAAAAGCGTATCGCCGCACTCAATGAGGAAATCGACCGGCTGACCCGCGAGTACGCCGATCTGGAAGAAGTCTGGAAGGCCGAGAAAGCCACGCTCGGCGGCGCCGCCGATGCCAAGGCGCAGCTGGAGAAAGCGCGGCTTGATCTCGATGCCGCCCGCCGCAGCGGCAATCTGCAGAAGATGGCCGAGATCCAGTACGGCCAGATTCCGGAGCTGGAGAAGCGCGTGCAGGCGGCGGAGAGCGGCAGCGTGCATGCCGACTTCACGCTGCTGCGTAACCGTGTCACCGATGAGGAAATCGCCGAGGTCGTCAGCAAGTGGACCGGTATTCCGGTCGCCAAGATGCTCGAAGGCGAGCGCGACAAGCTGCTGCGCATGGAGGAAGCGCTGGGCAAGCGGGTGATCGGCCAGGCCGAAGCCGTGCGTGCCGTCAGCGATGCGATCCGCCGCTCGCGCGCCGGACTGTCCGACCCGAACCGGCCCAACGGCAGCTTCCTGTTCCTCGGCCCGACCGGCGTCGGCAAGACCGAGCTGTGCAAGGCGCTGGCAAGCTTCCTGTTCGACACGGAAGAAGCGCTGGTGCGCATCGACATGAGCGAGTTCATGGAGAAGCACTCGGTTGCCCGCCTGATCGGTGCGCCTCCGGGTTACGTCGGTTATGAGGAGGGCGGTTACCTGACCGAGGCAGTGCGCCGCAAGCCCTACAGCGTGGTGCTGCTCGACGAGGTCGAGAAAGCGCATCCGGATGTGTTCAACGTGTTGCTGCAGGTGCTCGATGACGGCCGTCTGACCGATGGTCAGGGGCGCACGGTGGATTTCCGCAACACCGTCATCGTGATGACCTCGAACCTCGGTTCGGAGACGATCCAGGAGATGGCAGGCGAGGACAACTACCCGGCGATGAAGGCGGCGGTGATGGCGATCCTTGCCGGGCACTTCCGGCCGGAGTTCCTCAACCGCGTCGACGAGGCGGTGGTGTTCCATCCGCTCGGCAAGGAGCACATCCGCCGCATCGCGGCACTGCAGGTCGATTTGCTGCGCCGCCGCCTGGCCAGCCGCGACATCGGCCTCGACGTCAGCGATGCTGCGCTCGACCAGCTCGGTGAAGCGGGCTTCGACCCGGTTTACGGCGCGCGGCCGCTCAAGCGCGCGGTGCAGCAGCAGCTGGAGAATCCGCTGGCCAAGCGCATTCTCGCCGGCGAGTTCGCCGCGGGCGACACCATCGTCGTCGAGCCCGACCTGAGCCTGCGCAAGCGCTGATCGGCGTTCTGGCACAGCACAAGCCCTCGGCCCGTTGTGGTCCGGGGGCTGGTTTTTTGGCCGTGCGGAAAGGCTGCGCTAGGCTGCTGCGACGCTGGTCTTCACGAGTTTGCTTTCATGCACGACGACACCCGCCTTGCACACATCGGCCGCCACGGCACCGAGCCCCTCGGTCTGGTCAATCCGCCGGTCTGCCATGCCTCGACGATCCTGTTCCCGAGCTTCGACGCCTTCGAAGGCAAGGCGCCGGTGCCGATTACCTACGGGCGTCACGGTACTTCGACCCACTTCGCGCTGCAGGAGGCGCTGAGTGAACTCGAAGGCGGGGCCGGCGCGGTGCTGGTGCCCTCGGGGCTGGCGGCGTGCACGCTGGCGATCCAGGCACTGGTGGCCGCCGGCGATCACATTCTGGTGACCGACAGCGTCTACGGGCCGACACGCGCCTTCTGCGACCAGGCACTGCGCCGCTGTGGCGTCGAGACCACCTATTTCGCGCCGGAGCTCGGCGCCGGCATCGCCGAACTGATGCGGCCGAATACCCGGCTGGTGTTCGTGGAATCGCCCGGTTCGCTGACCTTCGAGATCCAGGACCTGCCGGCGATTGCCGCGGCGGCGCACGCGCGCGGCGTCAGGGTGGTGATCGACAACACCTGGGGCGCTGGTTATTTCCACAAGCCGCTGGCACTCGGTGCTGATATTTCAGTGCAGGCGCTGACCAAATATGTCGGTGGCCATTCCGACCTGATGCTCGGCGCGCTGATCTGTACGGCCGAGACCTTGCCGGCAGTACAGGCGCAGGCTCGGCTGCAGGGCAACGCGACGGCACCCGACGATGTGTTTCTGGCGCTGCGCGGACTGCGCACCCTGGGCACACGGCTGAAGGCGCACGATGCCAGCGGGCGGCGCGTCGCCGAGTGGCTGGGCGGGCAGCCGATGGTGCGCCGGGTGATCCATCCGGCGTGCACTGATCACCCGCAGCATGCACTCTGGCGGCGTGATTTCAGCGGCGCCTGCGGTCTGTTTGCCTTCGAACTCGAATCCTGCCGGCGTGAGCAGCTGGCTGCGCTGTTCGATGGTCTGCGGCTGTTTGGCATGGGCTACTCTTGGGGCGGTTACGAGAGTCTGCTGATCGTTGCGCACCCGCCGCGCAGTGTGTGCAAGCCCGGCAATGAGTGGCCGCTGTTGCGTATTCATGTCGGGCTGGAGGATCCAGCCGACCTGATCGCCGATCTGCATGAGGGACTGCAGCGCTGGCAGTCCGCCTGAACGGGACAGCTTGCCGCCGGGGGGGCACCAGCCCAGAATGGCGCCCGCTTTTCAAATTCTTTCTGATCCAATCGAGGGACATCGAACGTGAAGCGCAAGATTCGCAAGGCCGTATTCCCGGTGGCCGGTCTTGGCACCCGCTTTCTGCCGGCCACGAAGGCCAGTCCGAAGGAAATGTTGCCGATCGTTGACAAGCCGCTGATCCAGTACGCCGTCGAAGAGGCGGTGGCGGCTGGCATCGACACGCTGGTGTTCGTCATCGGTCGTACCAAAAACGCCATCGCCGATCATTTCGACAAGGCCTATGAGCTTGAGACCGAGCTCGAAAGCCGCGGCAAGAAAGATCTTTTGAAAGTCGTGCAGAGCATCGTGCCGACCAACGTCAGCTGTGTGTATGTGCGCCAGGCTGATGCGCTCGGTCTCGGCCATGCCGTGCTGTGTGCCAAGCCGATCGTCGGTCAGGAGCCCTGCGCGGTGCTGCTCGCCGACGACATGATCGACGCGCCGCACGGCGGTGCGCTGGCGCAGATGGCGGCGCATTTCGACAAATATCAGTGCTCGATCCTTGGCGTCGAGCGCGTGCCGCACGAAGAAACCCAGAAGTACGGCATCGTCACCCCGCTGCCGTTCGCCAAGGGGCTGTCGAATGTCGACGGCATCGTCGAGAAGCCGGCTCCGGCCGATGCTCCGTCGAACCTCGCCGTCGTCGGCCGTTACATTCTGACGCCGCGTATCTTCGAGCTGCTGGAAAAAACGCCGCGTGGTGCCGGCAACGAGATTCAGCTGACCGATGCGATCGCGGCGCTGCTGCTTGAGGAGCAGGTGCTGGCCTATGAGTTTGAAGGTCGGCGCTACGACTGCGGCAGCAAGATCGGCTACCTGACGGCGACCGTCGAGTACGGTCTCAAGCACCCGGAGCTGGGTGAGCAGTTCCGCCACTATCTGCAGGGCGTCGCCTGCACACTGGGCGGCTCGGCCGCAGCGCCCGCAGTGGCACCGAGCAGCAAGAAGGCTGCGGCCGAAGCCGCCAAGAGCTGAGTCGCTGCCATCGTTCTGTAACGTCAGTCTGTAAAAGTCATTGGAAAGCCCCGTTTACGCGGGGCTTTTTCTTGAACCCGGTGATGGCAGCGCTGTCAGGAAACCTGACGCGCGTCATCGTTGCGCAACGTGCGGCGATGCAACATGAGGCGCAACGCAACAACAGATACTGAACGGAGCAGGCGAGGCTCGTCATGAGCGAACTGGGACGCAAGGATTTCAAGAATCCGGTGGACCGCATGGCCCATGTGGCCATCACTCGATTCACAGGCGGGCTGTCGCCGGTGTCCCTGTCACTGGCATGGATGGACTGGGCGATGCACCTGGCGATGGCGCCCGGTCTGCAGGCTGGCCTGTTGGAAAAGACCTCGCACAAGCTGGCACAGCTCGCTGTCTATGTCCGCCAGTCGATTGCCGATCCGGCGAGCGAGCCGGCGGTGGAGCCGCTGCCGGGTGACAACCGCTTCCGTGCGGCTGAGTGGAACAGTCCGCCGTTCAATGTCTACGCGCAGTCCTTCCTGCTGGCCCAGCAATGGTGGTGGTGGGCGATCCACGGCGTACGCGGTCCTTCGCAGCACCACAAAGACGTGGTCTGGTTCTGCGCCCGGCAGCTGCTCGACATGCTGTCGCCGTCGAATTTCCTGCTGACCAATCCAGCCCTGCTCAAGAGCACGCTGGAGCAGGGCGGCACCAATCTGATTCGCGGCTGGCAGAACTGGCTGGAGGATCAGGAGCGGCAGACGGCCGGCAAGCCGCCCGCGGGTGTCGAGAATTTCCGTGTTGGTGAGCAGGTCGCGGCGACGCCGGGGCAGGTGATCTACCGCAATCGCCTGATCGAACTGATCCAGTATTCACCGACCACGACTGATGTGCTGGCCGAGCCGGTGCTGTTCGTGCCGGCGTGGATCATGAAGTACTACATCCTCGACCTGTCGCCGGACAATTCGATGGTTCGCTACCTGGTCGAGCGCGGCCACACCGTGTTCATGATCTCCTGGCGCAATCCGGACAGCGAGGATCATGCCCTCGGCATGGAGGATTACCTGCGCCTCGGCGTGCTCGATGCGCTGGAGGCCGTGGGCAAGATCTGTCCGCAGCATCGGGTGCATCTGGTCGGTTATTGCCTGGGCGGCACGCTGGCGACGATTACCGCGGCGCAGCTCGGACGCGACAACGATGATCGGCTGGCATCGATGACGTTGTTCGCGGCGCAGACCGATTTCACCGAAGCGGGCGAGCTGCTGCTGTTCATCGACGACAGCCAGCTGACTTTCCTTGAGGACATGATGTGGGATCGTGGCTATCTGGACGCCAGCCAGATGTCCGGTGCCTTCCAGATGCTGCGTTCGAATGATCTGCTGTGGTCGCGCCTGGTGCACGAGTACATGCTCGGCGAGCGCTCGCCGATGTTCGATCTGATGGCCTGGAACGCGGACTCCACGCGCATGCCCTACAAGATGCACAAGGAGTATCTGCGCAAGCTGTTCCTCAATAACGAGCTGGCCAATGGGCACTATCTGGTTGATGGCCGGCCGGTCGCGATCAGTGACATCCGGGCGCCGGTGTTCATTGTCGGCGCGACCAAGGACCACATCGCGCCGTGGCGTTCGGTTTACAAATTCCGTTTGCAGGCCGATGTGCCGGTGACCTTCCTGTTGACCGCCGGCGGTCACAATGCCGGCATCGTCAACCCTCCGGGCAAGCCGCGGGCCTCCTACCAGATGGAGACCCACCTCGAAGGCACGCCTTATCTCGATCCGGACGCGTGGGCTGAACGCACGCCGCGACAGGAGGGTTCGTGGTGGCCCGCCTGGCAGCAGTGGCTGGTGCAGCACAGCAGTGCGCAGGCGTGGTCACCGCCGGCAATGGGCAATGCAGCAGCCGGCCTTGTGCCGCTGTGTGCCGCGCCCGGACGCTACGTATTGCGTCTGTAAAGCCGCATCTCCCGAATTTCCGGTATCGCCGGATTTAAACCCGACAGGGTTCGTCTGCCGTCTGGTGTGAGGACGGGAGGTGGTTATACTCGCCCTGTCATGTTGCAGTGCACTATCGCAAGGCGCCTGACCGGCGCGGCGTGATGTTCCGTCCGGCCGTTGTGTACGTACCCCCCAAGCACGGCCCTTTTTCAGGAGACTTATCACATGAGCAATTCCTTCAGCCTGCACGGCAAGCGTGGCCTTGTAGTCGGCATCGCCAACGAGCATTCCATTGCTTACGGCATCGCCAAGACCATCCGCGAGTACGGTGGTGAGGTCGCGGCGACCTACCTCAATGAGAAGGCCGAGAGGTTCGTGCGTCCGCTGGCCGAGGGGCTCGGTTGTCCGCTGATCATGCCCTGCGACGTCAGCAAGCCGGGCGAGCTTGAGTCCGTTTTCGACAAGCTCAAGGCTGCCTGGGGCACGATCGACTATGTCGTGCACAGCATCGCGTTCTCGCCGCTGGCTGATCTGCATGGTCGTCTGGTGGATTCCACGGCCGAAGGTTTTGGCGTTGCCATGGATATCTCCTGCCATTCCTTCATCCGCATGGCCAAGCTGGCCGAGCCGATGATGCCCAACGGCGGCACGATGCTGGCGATGTCCTACTACGGTGCCGAGAAGGTCATCGATCACTATGACCTGATGGGGCCGGTCAAGGCGGCGCTGGAGTCCTGCGTGCGTTACCTCGCCGCTGAGCTTGGCCCGAACAACATCCGTGTCAACTGCATCTCGCCCGGCCCGATCCTCACCCGCGCGGCTTCCGGCATCAAGGATTTCGACGAGTTGCTGACGGTTGCGAGCAGCCGTGCGCCGCTCGGCCGGCTGGCGACGCCGGAAGACGTCGGCCGTCTGGCGGCGTTCTACATCGGCGAGACGGGCAACAACATCACCGGCAATATCGGCTTCGTCGACGCCGGTTATCACGTGCGCGGCTGAGGTTGACCGCGTAGCGCCCGCCGCCGCCGGCGGTGGGCGCCTTCTCGCCCGCTCCCTGCCCTGCATCCACCCGGTACGTCAGTCATGAACGACGAAACTCAGAACATGATCGAAAACCATACCTTCGATGAAATCAGCATCGGCCAGACCTCAAGTGTCAGTCGTACGCTGAACCATCAGGACATTGAACTGTTCGCGCTGTTGTCGGGTGACCTCAATCCGACGCATGTCGATGAGGAATTCGCCCGCGGCGCCAAGTTCTCGCGCGTCGTCGGCCATAGCATGTGGGGAGCGAGCCTGATTTCCGGCGTGCTCGGTACCGGACTGCCGGGACCGGGCACCGTTTACAAGTCGCAGACGTTGAATTTCCACGGGGTGGTGCACGTCGGTGACGTCGTCACCGTCACCGTCACTGTCGTCGCCAAGAACCCCGAAGCGCGCACCATCACGCTCGATTGCCAGTGCGTCGACCAGAATGATCGCGTCTGCGTCGATGGTCAGGCGGTGGTCTATGCGCCGCCGGTCAAGGTGATGCGCCAGCTGATCGAGCTGCCTGAAGTGCACTTCAGTGAGCACGGTGCGCGTCACAAGAAGCTGGTCGAGACTGCGGGCAAGCTCGAACCGGTGCCGACGGCGGTCGTGCATCCGGTCGATCAGGTATCGCTCGAAGGTGCCGTGCGCGCGGCTGAAGCCCATCTGATCGTGCCGCTGCTGGTCGGGCCGGCCGCGAAGATCCGGGCGACGGCGGAAGAGTTCGGCCTGGACATCGCCAACTACGAAATCGTCGATGTGCCGCATTCGCATGCCGCCGCCGAGAAGGGCGTGGCGCTGATCCGCGAAGGGCGCGCCGAGATCCTGATGAAGGGCAGCCTGCATACCGACGAATTCATGGGCGCGGTGGTCACCAAAGACACCGGCTTGCGCACTGCCCGGCGTATCAGCCACGCCTTCATCATGGACGTGCCGACCTATCCGAAGCCGCTGCTGATCACCGACGCGGCGATCAATATTTATCCGGATCTGATCACCAAGGCCGACATCTGCCAGAACGCCATCGAACTGGTGCAGGCGCTGGGTGTGGAGACGCCGAAGGTCGCCATCCTCTCGGCGGTGGAAACCGTCACGCCGAAGATTTCCTCGACGATGGAAGCGGCCGCCCTGTGCAAGATGGCCGACCGCGGGCAGATCAAGGGTGCGATCCTCGATGGTCCGCTGGCCTTCGATAACGCCATCAGCAAAATCGCCGCCAAGACCAAGGGCATCAGCTCGCCGGTTTCCGGTGAGGCCGACATTCTGCTGGTCCCCGATCTCGAAGCCGGCAACATGATCGCCAAGCAGCTGGAGTATCTGGCGCATGCGGCGGCGGCGGGTGTGGTGCTCGGTGCGCGTTGCCCGATCGTGCTGACCTCGCGTGCCGATGGCACGCTGGCACGTATGGCCTCGTGCGCAGTCGCTGTGCTGATGGCCCACGACAAGCGGGGGTCGGCACGATGAGCTCTGGAATCCTGGTGCTGAATGCCGGTTCATCGAGCATTAAATTTGCGATCTATGGTGAACAGGGCGACACACTCAACGAGGTCGCCCACGGTCTGATCGAGGACATCGGCGGTGCCAAGCCGCATTTCGTCGCCAAGGCTCGCGACGGGCAGAAGCTGGGTGAGCTGCATCCTGCTGCCGAGCCGCTCTACGATCATGCGCGTGCGCTGACCGACCTGCTCGCCTGGCTGGACGAGCACCCCGAGCTGCCGAAGCTGCGCGCGGTCGGACACCGCGTGGTGCATGGCGGTACGCTCTACAGCGCACCGGTGCTGCTCGATCACGCCATCGTCGATCACCTCGACAACCTGATTCCGCTGGCGCCGCTGCACCAGCCGCACAACGTCGCCGGCATCAAGGCGGTCTATGCGATCGATCCGAACATGCCGCAGGTGGCCTGCTTCGATACCGCGTTTCACCGCAGCCAGCCGGAAGTCGCGCGCTTGTTCGCCATTCCGCAGAAATACCGTGACGAAGGCGTGCAGCGTTACGGTTTTCATGGCATGTCCTACGAGTTCGTCGCCAGCCGCCTGCCGGATCTGATCGGCGAGCGCGGTCACGGCAAGATCGTCATTGCGCACCTTGGCAATGGTGCCTCGATGTGCGCGATCGATCAGGGCAAGAGCGTGGCGAGCACGATGGGCTTCACCGCTGTCGACGGCCTGCCGATGGGCACCCGCACCGGTAACATCGATCCGGGCGTGCTGCTGTACATGATCGGTCAGCACGGCATGGGGCTGAAGCAGCTCACCGACCTGCTCTACAAGCAGTCAGGGTTGCTCGGTCTGTCGGGGATTTCCAACGACATGCGCACACTGCTCTCCAGCAGCGAGCCGGCCGCGCAGATCACCGTCGAGTATTTCTGCTACCGCATCGTCCGCGAGCTCGGCTCGATGGCGGCGGCGCTCGGCGGGCTCGACGCGCTGGTGTTCACCGGCGGTATCGGTGAGCATGCGGCTCCGGTGCGCGCGCGCGTGTGCGAGCTGGCGGCGTGGTACGGCATCGCGCTTGATCCGGCTGCGAACGAAGCAGGCGCTACGGTGATCACGACGGCAGACAGCCGTATTCCGGCGCTCGTCGTGCCGACGGACGAGGAGGGCATCATCGCCCGCCACACTCGTCGTCTTGCCTCCACTGTTTGAGCGATCAGGCAAACTCTCCTGTGTCCCACTGACAGCCCGCCATGCGGGCTGTCAACATATGTGGCGCTCGGCGGGCTGCAGCTTGCCGCCACATGACAGGCATCGCTACGCTGCGTCGCCTGAAGCATTGGTGCGGAATCCAGGGAACACAACCATGTGTGGAATCGTAGGGGCCATCGCCGAACGTAATGTCGTGCCGATTCTGCTGGAAGGTCTGCGGCGTCTGGAGTACCGCGGCTATGACTCCGCCGGGGTGGCAACGCTCGATGATGCACGGCATCTGCAGCGCGTGCGTGCCGTCGGCAAGGTGCAGGCGCTGGCCGAGCAGCTGGCCGAGCAGCCGATCGCCGGACGACTTGGCATTGCCCACACGCGCTGGGCCACGCACGGTGCGCCGAGCGTGCGTAACGCCCATCCGCACGTCAGCGGCAACGAAGTCGCGCTGGTGCATAACGGCATCATCGAGAACTACAAGGAATTACGCGCCGAGCTGACCGAGCTCGGCTATGTGTTCGAATCGGAAACCGACACCGAGGTCGTTGCGCACCTGATCGCGCATCAGCTGGAGCGTGAGGGCGATTTGCTGGCGGCGGTGCAGAGCGCTGTCGCGCGCCTGATCGGTGCTTTCAGCCTGGGGGTGATCTGCCGGCGCGAGCCCGGGCGGCTGGTCGCGGCTCGCCAGGGCAGTCCGCTGGTGATCGGTATCGGTATCGGCGAGCACTTCATCGCCTCGGACGTGTTCGCGCTGCTGCCGGTGACGCAAAGTTTCGTGTTCCTCGAAGAAGGCGATATCGCTGACATCAGCCGCAGCGGTTTCACGATCTTTGATCACAGCGGGCGTGCCGTGCAGCGGCCGCAGGCCGTATCCGCGCAAAGTGCGGGTGTGGCCGACAAAGGTCCGTACCGTCACTACATGCTCAAGGAAATCTTCGAGCAACCGACCGTGATTGCCGACACGCTGGAAGGCCGCATCCATGACGGCCGTCTGCTCGAAAGCTGTTTCGGCGTGGGCGCCTCGGCGCTGCTCGACCAGGTGCGGCAGGTGCATATCGTTGCCTGCGGTACCAGCTATCACGCCGGTCTCGTTGCACGTTACTGGCTGGAAGAGCTCGGGGTGCCGGCCAGTGTCGAGGTCGCCAGCGAGTACCGTTATCGTGACCCGGTGATCGCCCCCGGAACGTTGTTCGTCAGCATTTCCCAGTCAGGTGAAACGGCCGATACGCTGGCCGCGCTGCGCGGGGCCAAGGCACGTGGCTGTCTCGGCAGCTTGGCGATCTGCAACGTGCCGGAAAGCTCGCTGGTACGCGAATCGGGCCTGGTTCTGATGACCCGTGCCGGTCGTGAGATTGGCGTGGCTTCGACCAAGGCTTTCACGACCCAGCTGGTGGCGCTGCGCCTGTTGTCGATCGCGCTGGGCCGCCGCCACGCGCTGACGCTGGAACGCGAGCAGCTGCTGGTCAGTGAGCTGACGGCATTACCCGCACAAGTCGAAGCGGCGCTGGCGCTCAACAAGGACATCGAGCGGCTCGCCGAGGCCTTTGCCGACAAGCACCATGCCTTGTTCCTGGGCCGCGGCACCCAGTACGCCGTAGCCATGGAAGGTGCCTTGAAGCTCAAGGAAATCAGCTATATCCATGCCGAGGCCTACGCTGCAGGTGAGCTCAAGCATGGGCCGCTGGCGCTGGTGGACCCGACCATGCCGGTGCTCTGCGTGCTGCCGGACAACGCCCTGCAGGAAAAGGTCGTATCGAACCTGCAGGAAGTGCGCGCGCGTGGTGGAGAGCTGTTCCTGTTCGCCGATGCGGGCCTTGATGTGCACTTCGAAGGCAGTGGCGTGCATCTGCTGCGTGTCGGTCCGGTCAGTGATTCGATCGCGCCGGTGGTGTTTACGGTGCCGCTGCAGTTGCTGGCCTACCATGTTGCGGTGCTCAAGGGCACCGATGTCGACCAGCCGCGCAATCTCGCCAAGTCGGTGACGGTGGAGTAACCGCTCAGCCGTAACCGACGCCGTTCTGTCGCCAATCGCATTTCTCCGGAGTCTTCACAATGGAACTGAACAACGTCCGCATCGGGCTGATCGGGCTGGGTTATGTCGGCTTGCCGCTGGCCGTCGAGTTTGGCAAGCACTATCTGACAACAGGTTTTGACGTCAAGGCAGACCGCGTCGCTGAATTACGCGAAGGGCGTGACAGCACCCTGGAGGTCGAGCCCGAGCTGCTCGCCGAGGCGAGCCAGCTCAGTTTCACGAGCACGCTCGAAGACATTCGTAGCTGCAATGTCTACATCGTCACCGTGCCGACGCCGATCGACAGCGCCAAACGTCCGGATCTGTCGCCGCTGGAAAAAGCGAGCGCCAGCATCGGCCAGGTGCTCAAGCGCGGGGACGTGGTGATCTATGAATCGACGGTCTACCCCGGTGCGACCGAAGAGGTCTGTGTGCCGATTCTCGAAAAAGTGTCCGGCCTGAAGTTTAACCTCGACTTTTTCGCCGGCTACAGCCCGGAGCGTATCAATCCGGGTGATAAAGAGCATCGTGTGACCACCATCAAGAAAGTCACTTCGGGTTCGACGCCGGAGGTGGCTGAGTTCGTCGATCACCTGTACGGCAGCATCATTACCGCGGGGACGCACAAGGCGAGCAGCATCAAGGTGGCCGAGGCGGCGAAAGTCATCGAGAACACCCAGCGCGACGTCAATATTTCGCTGATCAACGAGCTGGCGCTGATTTTCAACCGGCTGGGCATCGATACCGAGGAAGTCCTGCTGGCGGCCGGCACCAAGTGGAACTTCCTGCCGTTTCGGCCGGGACTGGTCGGGGGGCACTGCATCGGCGTCGACCCGTACTATCTGACGCACAAGGCTCAGGAAATCGGCTATCACCCGGAAGTCATCCTGGCCGGACGGCGCATCAACGACGGCATGGGTGTTTACGTGGCCGAGCAGGTGATCAAGCTGATGACCCGCCAGCGCATGCATGTCGTCGGTTCGCGGGTGCTGGTGATGGGGCTGACGTTCAAGGAGAACTGCCCGGATCTGCGCAACACCCGGGTGGTGGACATCGTCCACGAGCTCAAGACCTACAACGCCCATGTCGACGTCTATGACCCCTGGGTATCGGCTGCCGAGGCTGAGCATGAATATGGCATCCATCCGGTCAGCGAGCTGATCGAAGGGCAGTATGACGCCATCATTCTTGCCGTCGCACATCAGCAGTTCCAGGCGATGGGCGTCGAACGCATCCGCGCACTCGGCAAGCCGAACGCAGTGCTGTTCGACATCAAATATGTGCTGCCACGCGAAGCGGTCGACGGGCGACTTTGATGCATCGTTTCACGAGGCTATCTACCTGCCGCCCGCCCTCATGCGGGCGGTGACGTTTTCAGCTTTGTTGCGGAAATTGCTATGCCAGCCGATATCCTGTGCATCGTTGGTGCTCGACCAAATTTCATGAAAATTGCGCCGATCATGGCGGCTTTTCGTGCCAATGCGCCGCATTTAACCGTCAAACTCGTTCATACCGGTCAGCACTACGATGTTGCGATGAACGATCGCTTCTTCGAACAGCTCGGCATTCCGAATCCGGATATCTCGCTCGAAGTCGGTTCAGCCTCGCATGCGGTGCAAACGGCCGAGATCATGAAGCGCTTCGAGCCGGTGCTCGAAGCCGAGCAGCCGCAGGCGGTGCTGGTCGTCGGCGATGTCAATTCCACGATTGCCTGTGCGCTGGTGGCCGCCAAGCGCGGGGTGCGTGTGGTTCATGTCGAAGCCGGTTTGCGCTCACGCGATCGCACCATGCCGGAGGAGATCAACCGCATCCTCACCGATCAGCTGTCGGACCGGCTGTACACGACGGAAGCCGAGGCGCTCGACAATCTGCACGCCGAGGGCATCGCTGCAGAGCGGGTGTGCTTCGCAGGCAACGTGATGATTGACACCCTGCGCGCCAGTGAGGCACGCGCGGTGCCGGCGCAGCAGACGCTGATGGCGGCGGCCGATCCGCAAGTGTTCACCATGGCGCCTGATGGCTACGCGGTGCTGACCTTGCATCGGCCGTCGAACGTCGATGATCCGCAGGTGCTTTCCCGTTTGCTGGCGGTGCTCGGCGAGATCAGTGAGCGTTTACCGCTGGTGTTCCCCGTGCATCCACGTACGCAGAACAAGATCCGCGAAGCCGGGCTGGGCGGTTTTCTCGACAGCCCGCGGCTGCTGGCGTTGCCGCCCGTCGGCTACTTCGAGATGATCGGTCTGATGCGTGAGGCGAAGCTGATATTGACCGACTCCGGCGGCTTGCAGGAAGAAACCACGGCGCTTGGCGTGCCCTGCCTGACGCTGCGCGAGAACACCGAACGGCCGATCACCATCACCCAGGGCACGAATACTCTGGTCGGTACCGATACCGCTGCCATCCGGCAGGCGGTGGCCGATGTGCTGGCTACGGGGGGCAAAGGCGGACGCCAGCCGCAGAACTGGGATGGGCACGCAGCCGAACGTATCGTCGCCGATCTCGCCGCGTGGCTTGCGGCGGTCTGATTTCTCCTCAAGGAATGCATCTTCATGAAGATTCTTGTGACTGGCGCCGCCGGATTCATCGGCTTTCATCTCAGTCAGCGTCTGCTGGCACGTGGCGACGAGGTCATCGGCCTCGACAATCTCAACGATTACTACGATGTCGGCCTGAAAGAGACGCGTCTTGCGCAGTTGTCGGCGCACCCGAATTTCCGTTTCGTGCGCCTGGATCTCGCCGACCGGGAAGGCATGGCGCAACTGTTCGCCGCTGAAGGTTTCCAGCGCGTCGTCAATCTCGCAGCGCAGGCCGGTGTGCGCTATTCGCTGAAGAATCCGCATGCGTATGTCGACAGTAATCTGGTCGGCTTCGTCAATATCCTTGAAGGCTGCCGCCATCACGGTGTCGAGCACCTGGTCTACGCCTCAAGCAGCTCGGTGTATGGGGCCAATACGGC
This sequence comes from Plasticicumulans acidivorans, assembly GCF_003182095.1. GTDB lineage: Bacteria > Pseudomonadota > Gammaproteobacteria > Competibacterales > Competibacteraceae > Plasticicumulans > Plasticicumulans acidivorans. The sequence goes on from NZ_QGTJ01000005.1 coordinate 338,898, forward strand.
AATGCCGTTCTCGGTGCATCACAACGTCGATCATCCGGTGAGCCTGTACGCTGCCAGCAAGAAGGCCAACGAGCTGATGGCGCATACCTACAGCCATCTCTATGGGTTGCCGACCACCGGGCTGCGTTTCTTCACGGTCTATGGGCCGTGGGGGCGGCCGGACATGGCGCTGTTCCTGTTCACCAAGGCGATCCTCGAAGGTCGGCCGATCGATGTCTTCAACCATGGCAAGATGCAGCGTGATTTCACCTACATCGATGACATCGTCGAGGGTGTCGTGCGGGTCACTGACCGCATCGCTACCCCAAATCCGCAATGGTCCGGCGATGCACCGGATGCCGGTACCAGCTACGCACCGTACCGGTTGTACAACATCGGCAATAACAATCCGGTCGAGCTGATGCGCATGATCGAGATCGTCGAGGATTGCCTCGGGCGCAAGGCCGAGAAAAACCTACTGCCGATCCAGCCGGGAGATGTTCCGGCGACCTACGCGGATGTGGATGATCTGATGCGCGACGTCGGTTTCAAGCCGCAGACTTCACTCGAAACCGGCATCGCGCGTTTCATCGACTGGTATCGCAGCTACTACGCGCAGTGATACAGGCTCCGGCGCGTGCGTCGGGCAGCTGCTTGCAGGCATGGTGACATCCGCGCAGCTATCATGCGCGGCTGTCATCCTCGGGAGCGGAACGCATGAAGCGCAAAGGCATCATCTTGGCTGGAGGTTCGGGGACACGGCTGCATCCGCTGACGCTTTCAGTCAGCAAGCAGCTGATGCCGATCTACGACAAGCCCAT
>NZ_QGTJ01000006.1 GCF_003182095.1 Plasticicumulans acidivorans
ATGATCCACTTCGTGCCGCGTGACAACGTCGTGCAGCACGCCGAGATCCGCCGCATGACGGTCATCGAGTACGACCCGAAGGCGAAGCAGGCCGACGAGTACCGCACCCTGGCGCGCAAGGTCATCGAAAACAAGAAGCTGGTGATCCCGACGCCGGCGACCATGGAAGAGCTCGAAGAGCTGCTGATGGAGTTCGGCATCATGGAAGTCGAGGACGAGACCATCGTCGGCAAGACGGCCGCCGAGCTGAGCGTGGGCTGAGAGCCGGCTTGATTGCCCAGTGTTTGTGAAGGGGCGGTGCGTCGCCGGAAATGGGTTGTGCCGGTGCCGGTCGGAAGCATGCTGCACGTGAGCCTTTGCGGTCCGGCGGCGTACCGTCCCTTCCTCCTTGTTCAGTCACAGTATTCGAGGGCTCGCGCCGGAGCGCGCGGCTCAAGACTTTCGGGAGGTGAATCATGGCCATGGTGATCGATGCCGACGAATGCACCGTCTGCGGTGACTGCGAGCCGGTGTGTCCGACGCAGGCCATTGCGCGCAAGCGCGGCGTCTATGTGATCGATGCCGCGGTGTGCAACGAGTGCGCCGATGCCGACGACGATCCGCGTTGCCTGGATGTCTGTCCGGTCGATTTCTGCATTCAGCCGCTGGCGGCCTGACGACGATGGCCGGCGGACTTTCACGTGATCTGGCGCTGCGCATCGGGGTGGCGGCGCGGGTGCTGCCGGGGGGCGAGGTCAGTCGTCTGATGGCCGTGCTGGTCGAGGCGCTGGGGATGCCGCTGACGGCGCAGAAGCTGCGCCGCGTCAGCGTGCGCCAGCTCGGTACCTGCGGCGAGCAGGCCTACCGCGACGCTTCGCTGCCGCAGCTGAAGCTGGCGGCCGATTACCTGTGGGGCCGCCGGCCGATCGACGTGGTGGAGCCGGCGCTGCCGGCGGTGGAGTCGCGACAGATCCTGGCGCGCTCCCTGCGCGTGGCGGTCGCCTCCAACAGCGGCGAGAAGCTCGACGGGCGTTTCACCGACTGTCGCCGTTTTCTCGTCTACCAGGTTTCCGCGCAGGAAATCCGCCTGGTCGAGCTGCGCACGCCGGCGCTCGGCGGCTCGATGGTCGAGCGGGCGGCACTGCTCGAAGACTGCCAGCTGCTGCTGGCGCTCGATCTGGGCAGCCGGGCGGCGGCGCGGGCGATGCACGCCGGCATTCATCCGCTGGCGGTGGATCGGGTGGAGCCCGCGCGCGCGGCACTGGGGCGCGTGCAGTCAGTGCTCGGCGGCATGCCGCCACCGTGGCTGGCAAAGGCGGCGGGCATGGGGGGCGAGTGGCGTGTCCGCCGGCACGGCACCTGAGCGAGAGGCGGTTCCGCGGTTGATTGGGTAGAGGCCGAAGGGGGCAGGATGGCTGACAACGCGCTTTTTATCTGGACCGAGTCGATGAACATCGGCATCCCGGTGATCGACGGACAACACCGGCTGCTGATGGAGCTGATCAATCGCCTCTACCTGTCCGTGGTGCGGCGCGAAAGTCAGACCGCCACCAGTCAGATCCTCGATGAGCTGATCGACTACACCCGTGTGCATTTCACGCTGGAAGAGCAGCTGCTGGAGGATGTCGGTTATGAATCCACCGACCTGGAGCAGCATCGCCAGGTTCACCGTCGTTTCGTCGAGCGCATCGAACAGGCAGCCGAACGCCACCTTGGCGAAGGCAAGTCGGTGTCTTTCGAGCTGATCAGCCTGCTCAAGCACTGGCTCAAGGAACACATCCTGATCACCGACCGCCGCTACGCTGATGCCTTGCGCGCCGCCGGCGTGCTGACGGCCGATGGCGTGCTGCATATCGACGGCGTCGAGATCGCCGAGACCCTGAGTGACCCGTCGGCACCGGGGCAGGCGATCGCCGCCGCCAATGACGCCGGTCGGGCATGGTGGAAGATCTGGCATTTCCCGCTGCGCAGTCGGGCGCGCTGAGCCGCCGCCCGTTCCTGCCGCGCCGCCGCGGCCCCTGATTCGCCACCCCAGCCGTCCTTCGCCTCTTGCAACTGGCCGCGAATGCCTCCGGGCATTCGCGGTTTTTTTATTGTTTTTTATTAATTTCCGCACCCGTCGGTTTTACGGCGGCTTTACCTGAATTAGCGGCGCAGTGCGCATGCCGGTACGGCTTGCACCGCGCTGAACAACGAAAAGCGCATTTCGTACCGCCGCGAACGCGGTGAATTCCAGCGCTGAAAACGCATTTGACGAATTGGTACAAAAGCCTTTGCAGACGTACATCGTTGCGCTTGCGGCGATTGTTGAATTAATGCGATTAAATAGCAACTTATTGAATACAGTGGTTTTTTAATTATTCATCGGGTTTTTTGCGGGTGTATTTAAGGGCATTGGCAAAACGTGGCACGCATTCTGCCATTAAACATTTGCCGACCGCTGTTACCGGCCTCAGTGAGAGATCCGGTTCCGGGGCGAGACGAACACGCATTTAGCCAAGGAGACACTCCCATGCCCATGGTGTTGTTGCAGTGCGATAAAGACATTCCCGAGCGCCAGAAGCACATTTATCTGAAAGCGCCGGATGAAGATACCCGGGAATACCTGCCGATCGCGAACGCCGCGACCATCCCGGGCACGCTGTCGGAGCGTGGCTGTGCCTTCTGCGGCGCCAAGCTCGTCATCGGCGGTGTGCTCAAGGACACCATCCAGATGATCCACGGCCCGCTCGGCTGCGCCTACGACACCTGGCACACCAAGCGTTACCCGACCGACAACGGCCACTTCAACATGAAGTACGTCTGGTCGACCGACATGAAGGAAAGCCATGTCGTGTTCGGTGGTGAGAAGCGCCTTGAGCAGAGCATGCACGAGGCCTTCGACGAGATGCCCGACATCAAGCGCATGATCGTCTACACCACCTGCCCGACCGCGCTGATCGGTGACGACATCAAGGCCGTCGCCAAGAAGGTGATGAAGGACCGCCCGGACGTCGACATCTTCACCGTCGAATGCCCCGGCTTCTCCGGTGTATCGCAGTCGAAGGGCCACCACGTGCTCAACATCGGCTGGATCAACGAGAAGGTGGACACGCTGGAGAAGGAAATCACCAGCGACTACACGATGAACTTCATCGGTGACTTCAACATCCAGGGCGACACCCAGCTGCTGCAGACCTACTGGGACCGCCTCGGCATCCAGGTGATCTCGCATTTCACCGGCAACGGCACCTACGACGACCTGCGCTGCATGCATCAGGCCCAGCTCAACGTCGTCAACTGCGCGCGCTCCTCGGGCTACATCGCCAATGAGCTGAAGAAGCGCTACGGCATTCCGCGCCTGGACATCGACTCCTGGGGCTTCAACTACATGGCCGAAGGCGTGCGCAAGATCTGCGCCTTCTTCGGCATCGAAGACCGCGGCGAAGCGCTGATCGCCGAGGAATATGCCAAGTGGAAGCCGAAGCTCGACTGGTACAAGGAGCGTCTGCAGGGCAAGAAGATGGCGATCTGGACCGGCGGCCCGCGCCTGTGGCACTGGACCAAGTCGGTCGAGGACGACCTCGGCATCGAAGTGGTCGCGATGTCCTCGAAGTTCGGTCATGAGGAAGACTTCGAGAAGGTCATCGCCCGCGGTCGCGAAGGCACCTACTATATCGATGACGGCAACGAGCTGGAGTTCTTCGAGATCATCGATCTGGTCAAGCCGGACGTGATCTTCACCGGCCCGCGCGTCGGCGAGCTGGTCAAGAAGCTGCACATTCCGTACATCAACGGCCACGGCTACCACAACGGTCCGTACATGGGCTTCGAGGGCTTCGTCAACCTCGCCCGTGACGTCTACAACGCCGTCTACAACCCGCTGCGCCACCTCGCCGCCGTCGACATCCGCGACCGCTCGCAGACGACGCCGGTGATCCTGCGGGGGGCTGCGTGATGAGCGCGATCGCTGACGCCCGTATCGACGACATGTTCGAGTACGTCGAAGAGCGCTGCCTGTGGCAGTTCTTCTCGCGGACCTGGGATCGCGAAGAGAACATCAACGGCGTGCTGGCACAGGCGGGAGCGCTGCTCTGCGGCAAGGACCCGGTGCGGACCACGCCGATGGACCGGCTCTACTACGCCGATGCCCTGGTGATGGTCTCGGATTTCCGCCAGCGCTTCCCCTGGGCGGCGGAGGTCGATGAAACCGAGGTCGGCCCGCTGCTCGAAGGTCTGAAGTCGCGGCTGGTCGATACCACGATCACCCGTTCGACCAATCGCGAACTCAACCATCACCTCTACTGAGTCGCCGTGACGGGGGCGGGCAGCCGCACGCCCCCGGCGGTCAAGGAGACACTCATGAGCAATTGCGACTGCGACGTGGCCGAGTTGAAGCCGGCCGAAGTCAAGCTGGTGCCGCGCGATCGCGGCGGCATCATCAACCCGATGTACGACTGCCAGCCCGCGGGTGCGCAGTACGCCGGCATCGGCGTCAAGGACTGCATCCCGCTGGTCCACGGCGGTCAGGGCTGCACGATGTTCGTCCGCCTGCTGTTCGCGCAGCACTTCAAGGAGAACTTCGACATCGCCTCGACCTCGCTGCACGAGGAGTCGGCGGTGTTCGGCGGCACCAAGCGTGTCGAAGAGGGCGTGCTGGTGCTGGCCCGTCGCTACCCCGAGCTGCGCGTGATCCCGATCATCACCACCTGCTCGACCGAAGTCATCGGTGATGACATCGAAGGCACCATCAACGTCTGCAACCGCGCGCTGGCCGCCGAGTTCCCGGATCGCAAGATCTATCTGGCGCCGGTGCACACGCCGAGCTTCAAGGGCAGTCACGTCACCGGCTACGCCGAGTGCGTGAAGTCGATGTTCAAGACCATCACCGAGGCGCACGGCAAGGGCGAAGCCACCGGCAAGCTCAACGTCTTCCCGGGCTGGGTCAATCCCGGTGACGTGATCCTGCTCAAGCGCTACTTCAAGGAGATGGGCGTCGACGCTTCGGTGTTCATGGACACCGAGGACTTCGACTCGCCGATGCTGCCGAACAAAAGCATCGAGACCCACGGCCGCACCACGGTCGAGGACATCGCCGCCAGCGCCAATGCCACGGCCTCGCTGGCCCTGGCCCGCTACGAAGGCGCGACCACCACCAAGTACCTGCAGGACACCTACGCGGTGCCCAACCACGTGGTGAACACGCCTTACGGCATCAAGAACACCGACGACATGCTGCGCAAGATCGCCGAGATCACCGGCAAGGAGATCCCGGAGTCGCTGGTCAAGGAACGCGGCATCGCCCTCGATGCGCTGGCCGACCTCGCGCACATGTTCTTCGCCAACAAGAAAGTGGCGATCTTCGGTCACCCGGATCTGGTGCTCGGCCTCGCGCAGTTCTGCATGGAAGTCGAGCTGGAGCCGGTGCTGCTGCTGATCGGCGACGACCAGGGCAGCAAGTACAAGAAGGACCCGCGCATCGCCGAGCTCAAGCAGGCGGCGCACTTCGACATGGAGATCGTGCACAACGCCGACCTCTGGGAGCTCGAAAAGCGCATCAACAACGGCCTCCAGCTGGACCTGATCATGGGTCACTCGAAGGGCCGCTACGTCGCCATCGAAGCCAACATCCCGATGGTGCGCGTCGGCTTCCCGACCTTCGACCGCGCCGGCCTCTACCGCAAGCCGAGCATCGGTTACGCCGGCGCGATGGAACTGGCCGAGATGATCGCCAACGCGATGTTCGCCCACATGGAATACACGCGAAATCGCGAGTGGATCCTCAATACGTGGTGAGCCGCGGCTGCTGAGGCCGCTTGTGCGGGTGCCCCGTCGGGGGCGAGGAGGGCACCCGCTCCTTTTCCATCCCTGGCCGCCGTGTCCGGCGCGGGTGCCCGCCGGCCGCCTTTCTCTGCGAGGTGAATGCCATGAGGCAGCGACTGGAGATGCTCGCGCACTACCGCGCCAGCTGCGGTGAGTTCTGCGTGCGGACCGAGCACCGCAACATCGAGACCAGCACGCGGCCGCGGCGCCTGAACTTCGCCGAGCCACAGCCGGCCGAGACGCGCAGCCTGCCCGGCACGCTGGTGCTGGCGCTGACCACCGCCTACACGCTGCTTGCCGACTGGCAGGAGTGCAATGACCCGCAGGTCGCCACGCTCGGCAGCTGGCAGCGTTATCTGGCCCTGCCGCGGCGCACCGCCACCGAGAAGTACATGGCCGAGGTGTTCCGCATCCTGCGGGTGTTCCGCTGTGCGGCGATCCAGCGCAACGGCCACATCGAGATTCGCGAGGACGGTCTGATCCGTGCCCGCTGTGACTACGAGCGCTGTGCGCTCAACCTGCTGACCACGCAGACCGGCCTCGAACTGCTGCTGTCCTGCGTCGCCTATTACCTCGAATCCTTCGACCAGCCGTTTCCCGAGGCCTATGTCGAGTCGATGATCGGCCAGTACTACGCCGACATCGTCGGTGAAATCCGCGCCTTCGCCGATAACGACCGCATCCTCTTCCAGTTTCGTCAGAAACGCTGGTTCAACCGCCATGTGCGCCTCGACTGCGCCAATCCGCAGCTGCGCCGCGACGGCGAGGGTGAGGGTGAGCGCTACTTCGTCGAAGCCGGCAAATACGGCGCCGATGCCGCCCGTTACCCGATCGATTTCTACATCACGCACAACGACAAGCTCTACATCGTGCCGGCCGAGGCGCTGCGCGACGGTGCCATCCGTACCGCTGAACTGCCGGTCTGGTGTGCGCGCACCGTCGACGGCCAGACGCTGCCCGATGCCTTCCGTCTGCGCTTTGCCTGCGAAAAGAACATCGTCGGCCTGCCGATGACCTGAACCGGCGGCGCACCCGTCCGCCACTGCCAGCGCCCAGCCCACCCGAGGATTCATCCCATGAGCGAGATCGGTCACCTGAAAATCGCGATCACCACCAACGACCTGCTGCAGGTCGACGCGAATTTCGCCAACGCCAAGCAGATCGTGTTCTACGACGTCACTTATGACGATGCGGTGTTCGTCGACTGCGTGCAGTTCAAGGGTGGCAAGGGCGGCGGTAAGCGCGGGCCGGGCGGCGGTGGTGGCTGCTCGATGGGCGATCCGAACGACGGCGCGGCGGTCGATCAGGTCAAGCTGCGCGTCGATGCGCTGGAGGGCTGCGCCGTGCTGTTCACCCGCGCGCTCAGCGACTTCGCCGCCGTCAACGTCAAGAACGCCGGTGTGTTCCCGGTGAAGATGGAAACCGGCCGCGAGATCACCGAGGTCATCGAGACCCTGCAGCGGATGATGAACAACCATCCGCCGCTGTGGCTGCGCAAGGCCCTCGGCTACGGCGTGCGCAACGCCGAGTTCCTGATCGAGCGCGACGAAGCCTGAGTGACTCTGCATGCGCCGGCGTACCGATAGGTACGCCGGCGACCGTGCCGCGTTCCATCCGGAACGCTCACCGGCCGCCGTGCCGGCGCGCGCGGGCGGCAAAACGCAGCACGGCCGCGCCCTGCCGCGAACTGGCCTGAATCTCGCTCTGCCGTTGCGATCCGCAGGCATCACCCCGGATCGCAAGGAGCCCCGCATGAGCCGACCGTCTTTCTCCATCCGTGCCGATGCCGTCGGGCCGGTGTCGATGCTCGCCGAGCGCCGCGGCTGCGCGCGCTGGCTGAGCGGCTGGCGCAGCGGCCTGCTGGCGATGAGCGGGGCGGGCGCACTGGGGGCCGGGGCGCTCGGCGATCTGACCGCGAGCAGTGGCAGTGTGGCCGCTGACGGCGGCACGCTGCTCGCCCTCGATCGGGTTTCGGTGCGCCGTGGCGAGCGCGAAGTGCTGCACGAGATCAGCCTGCACCTGATGCGCGGCAGCATCACCGCGCTGGTCGGTCCGTCGGGCATCGGCAAGAGCACGCTGCTGGCGACGCTCAACGGTCTGCTGCGCCCGGCCAGCGGCCGGCTGCACAGCGCCGGCATCGGCGCGCTGGATACGCCGGCGCAGCTGCTCGCGCATCGCCGGCGTACCGCCACCGTGTTTCAGGAACACGCGCTGATCGCCCGCCTGAGCGCTTTCGACAACGTGCTGCTCGGGCTGGCCGACCGCCGCCATCCACTGTCGCCGCTGCCGTGGCCGCGGCCGCTGTGCGAGCGGGCGCTGGCGGCGCTGGCGGCGGTCGGCCTGCTGGCGCGGGCACTGGTGCCGGTGGCGCAGCTCAGTGGCGGCGAGCGCCAGCGCGTCGGCATCGCCCGCGCGCTGGTGCGCGATCCCGTGCTGCTGCTCGCCGACGAGCCCTTCGCCGCGATCGATCCGGCGCTGGCCCGGCACATGGCCGGCGAGTTCCGCCGTCTGGTGCGCGAGCGGGCGCTGACCGTGGTCGTCGTACTGCATCAGATCGAGCTGGCCCGCGAACTGGCCGACCGCGTCATCGCGCTGGCCGACGGGCGCATCGCCTACGACGGCCCGCCTGCCGATTTCGATGCCGCCGCCCAGGCCCGCATCTTCCCGATGCCGTCTCCCCTCGCTGTTCCCTGCAAGGAGTAACGCCGTGTCCCGACTGCTGAAATGTCTGTGCCTGCTGCTCGCCCTGCTGCCTTTCGCCAGCGTCCACGCCGATGACGATGACACCGCCTGGCCCAAACGCCTGAAAGTCGGCCTGCTGCCGGGCGAGTCGGCACCGACGGTGATGCGCCTCAACGAGCCGCTGCGCGAGCATCTGGAAAAAACCCTCGGCATGCCGGTCGAGCTGGTGGTCGGCGCCAGCTATGCGGCGACCAGCGAAGCGCTGCGCTTCGGCCGCCTCGACATCGCCTACCTCGGCCCGGTCACCTACATCCTGCAAAGCCGCAAGGCCGCGCTCGAACCCTTCGCCCGGCCGACGCACGCCCAGGTCGGGCCGACCTTCCAGGCGGTGATCATCGTCCCGGCCGACAGCCCGGCGCACAGTCTCAGCGACCTGCGCGGCAGCGAGATCGCTTTCGGCGACCCGGCCTCGACTTCCGGCACCTGGGTGCCGCGCTACATGCTGGCCGATGCCGGTCTGGTCTCCGAGCGCGATTACACGCTGCGCGTGCTCGGCGCGCACGACGCCGTCGCCTTCGCCGTGGCCAGTCATCGCGTCACCGCCGGCGGCCTGTCCAAGCCGATCTACGAGCGTCTGCTGCGCGAGGGCAAGATCGCGGCGGACTCCGTGCGCGTGCTCGCCGATTCGCCGGCGATCCCCGAATACATGTGGACCTTCCGTGCCGGTCTGGCGCCGGAGCTGCGCGAGAAGATCCGCCAAGCCTTCGTCAGCACCAGCGATCCGGCCGCGCTCGGCGTGTTCCGCGCCGAGGCTTTCATTCCCTGTGTCGACGCCGACGTCGACCGCGTGCGCAACTGGATCGCGACCATCACCCGTGACCATCCGGACGCCGTCGCGGTGGTGAAGTGAGCGGCGAGCCGGCCATGATGGCGGCGGATCTGAGCGGCCTGCTGGCGATCGCCAGCCGCCGCGCCTGGCGCAGCCGGCTGATCGCGCTGGCGCTCGGCGCCGGCGTGCTGCTGGCCGCCGGGCTTGCCGGTGCGCTCGATGCCGAGCGCTACCGCGAGATGCTGCCGACGCTGCTGGCGCTGCTCGGTGATGCCTGGCCGCCGCAGTTCGAGCGCGCCGGGCACTGGGCCAGGCCGCTGCTCGATACGCTGACGATGAGCATCACCGGCACCGCCGGCGGCGTGCTCTGCGCCCTGCCGCTGGGGGCGCTGGCCGCCCGCGGCCTGGCGCCGGCACCGCTGCGTCACGCGGTGCTGATGCTGCTCAACGCCATCCGTTCGATCCCCAGCCTGCTGTGGGGCATCCTCTTCGTCGCCGCCGTCGGCTTCGGCCCGCTGCCCGGCGTGCTGGCGCTGGCCTGCCACTCGACCGGCATGCTCGGCAAGTTCTTCGCTGAAATCCTCGAACACGTCGACCGCGCGCCGGTCGATGCGCTGCGCAGCCAGGGCGTCAGCGTCGCCGGCGTGCTGCGCTTCGGCGTGCTGCCGCAGGTGCTGCCGCGCATGGTCGACGTCAGCGTCTACCGCTGGGAGCACAACATCCGCGCCGCCACCACGCTCGGCGTGGTCGGGGCCGGTGGCCTGGGACTGGAAATCGTCACCGCCTTCCATCTGTTCGAGTACCGCGAGGCGCTGGCGCTGATTCTGGTGCTGCTGGCGCTGGTCACCGTCGTCAACCTGGTCGGCGCCGGTGTGCGCCGCCGCTTCCTCGATTCCACCAACAACAGCTGAAGGAGCATTTCGATGAGTGTCGAATCCGCGAAAGCCTATATCGAGCGCATGCGCAGCGACGAAGCCTTCCGGCATATGGTCAACGATGGCTCTGAGGACGAAGCCGCGAGCTGGGCATTGCTGCGCGAGCACGGCTTCGACTTCACGATGCAGGAGTTCCGCGAAGCCCAGGACCTGATCTACGCGGAGTACGGCATCACCCCGATGTAAGCCCGGCGTTCGCTCCATCCGCAGACACCGGCCGCGGCGCTTGCCCGGCCGGTGTTTTCGTCTGGCGGCGGCGCGGGCCGGGACGTCACGGCGACCGCCCGGCGCCATGGCTCAGGCGGCCGGGCTGCCCTCGGCCAGGGTGGCTTCGAGCGCATCGGCGGCTTCGACGATGGCCTGCCAGTTCAGGCGGGCTTCGTCGTCGGCGGGCGTGGTGCGTTCGATCCAGGCGCGGGCGGTGGCCAGCGAGCTGCGGGCGTCGTCCTCGGCCTTGGCCAGCAGCGTGGCGCTGCCGAGCTTGCGGGCACCGCTCAGGCGCCGGGTCGCGTTGATGATGCCGCGGGTTTTCATGGACAGGGTCCTCGTGGCGGAAGGGAGTCGGCTCACGGCGCGGGCCGTGACGGCCGGGGAGGGGGAATGCCAGCGCCGTGCCGGATTGCCATTCGGGCCGCCGGGCGCCGGTTTTGCGGCGTCGGCGGCGGGCCGGCCGGTTCGTCGCGGTACGCCGGCGGCCACAAGTGTTCCGCACGGAACAGTTGCCGGCGCCTGCCCGGCCGCCGCCGGCCTGCTGCAGCGCGTCAGCGCGGGCTCGTTGCGGCCTTGGCCCGAATCTCGCTGTAGCCCGGATGAGCCGGCGCATCTGTGCCCTGGCTGAAAGGAGGCACCGTGACTCGATCCCATCCGCAGGCCGCGCCCGGCGCCCGCCACGGCAGCACGCTGCCGGTGGCTGAGCGGCTCGGCGAACTCGATTTGCTCGGCCGCATGCCGATTCCGCTGCGCCGTGCCTTCAAGGCCGGCATCGACCAGACCGTCGCCGCGGCCCGGGCCGCCGAGGGGTACACGCTCGACTGCTGCTGCCTCGGCGGCGGCGAGTGGTACAGCCCGTTCGATACGCTGGCGACGACGCGCGATCCCGGGCAGCTGCCGGGCATGCTGGTGTCGACGATCTACCACGACATCCTCGCGCCGAGTCTGCTCGAACACTACGCGCCGGCCACCGATGCGCCACCGCCACCGGCGATGCATCCGGCCTGCGTCGAGGCCGGTCTCGCCGATCCGCTCGGCGTGTTCCAGGTGTTCTCGGCGATTCCCTTCGTCTGGCTGGTCGATCACAAGCGCCTCAAGGGGCGGCCGGCACCGCGGGTGTGGCGCGATCTGCTCGACCCGTGCTGGCACAACGAGATCGTCTTCGGCGGCTGGCGGCCGAATCCGCGGGTGCCGTACCAGGACTACAACGGCTACCTGCTGCTCGCGCTGCAGCGCGAATTCGGCCATGACGGCCTGAGCGCCTTTGCCGCCAACGTCCGCCACCTGCAGCACAACGTGCGCACCGCCACCCAGGCCGGTTCCAACAGTCGTGACGTCGGCGCCATCGCCGTGCTGCCCTGGCTGCAGGCCGAACTGTGCCCGCGGCGCGAGCGCACCGCCGTGCTCTGGCCGCAGGACGGCGCGCTGGTGATGCCGATCGGCTACATGCTGCAGGCCGCACAGCGCCGGCGCCTGGCGCCGCTGGTCGATTACCTCAGCGGCAGCGCACTCGGCGAAGTGCTGGCGCGCAACTGCTATCCGCCGGTCAACGCCGCCGTCGCCGGAGCCTTCCCGGCCGGGGCGCGGCTGAAGTGGCCGGGCTGGGACTACTTCCGCAGCCACGACGTCGCCGCCGAACAGCGCGCCGCGGCCGATTTCTTCTTCGCAGCCAGCAACGCCAGGGAGGCGGTAAGCGCATGCAACTGATCACGGTGGCCGGTTCGCCGTCTGTCGGCAAAACCTCGGTGATCCTGCGGGTGGCCGAACTGCTGCGGCAGTCCGGGCTGAAGGTCGGCGTCGCCAAGTTCGACGCGCTGTCGACCGTCGACGACGAGCTCTATGCGCAGAAGGGCATTCCGGTGGCAGTCGGCCTGGCCGGTTCGCTGTGCCCGGATCATTACTTCGTTTCCAACGTCGAGGACTGTCTGGCCTGGGGCGAGCGCCAGGGCTTCGACCTGCTGATCAGCGAGAGCGCCGGGCTGTGCAACCGCTGCTCGCCGCACATCGACGGCGTGCTGGCGATCTGCGTGGTCGATGCGCTGGCCGGCGTGCACACGCCGAAAAAGATCGGGCCGATGCTGCGCCTCGCCGATCTGGTGGTGATCACCAAGGGCGACATCGTCTCGCAGGTCGAGCGCGAGGTGTTCGCCTTCCACGTGCGCTTGGCCAATCCCGGCGCGCAGGCGCTGTTCTGCAACGGCATCACCGGTCAGGGTGCCACCGACATCGTCCAGCACATCCGCGCCGCGGCACCGACGCCGAGCCTCGACGGCAGCCGGCTGCGCTTTTCGATGCCGGCGGCGGTGTGCCCGTACTGCGTCGGCGAGACCGCGATCGGTGAAACGCACCAGCGTGGCAACGTCAAGAAGATGCGCTTCGCCGATCTGGAGGCCGCACGATGAGCACGGCCCTGGGGACGCTGCCACTCGTCGAGGTACTCGACCGTCATCCGGCGGTCGCCGACTTCGTCAAGGTGCTCGGCCTGCCGGCGGCGCCGGCGGCGCTGACGCTGGCGCAATGGCTCGACGAGCTGCCGGACGAGGCCTTCTTCGATGTCGGCATGGAACGCGGGCAGATGCTCGACCACCTGCAGCGGCTGGTCGAGGAAGTGCGGGCGATGGAAAGCAGCGCCGATGCGCGCATCGACAGCCTGACGCTGATCGGCGGCCACGATAAGCAGGGGCGCATGGAACTGGTCGAGCTGACCTTCCGTGCCGGCGACATCGTCTGCATCGTCGGCCCGACCGGCTCGGGCAAGAGCCGCCTGCTCGGCGACATCGAATGCCTGGCGCAGGGCGACACGCCGACCGGGCGGCGGGTGCTGATCAACGGCCGCGAGCCGACGCAGGCACGCCGCTACGCGCCGGACCGCAAGATGGTGGCGCAGCTGTCGCAGAACATGAACTTCGTCGTCGATCTCTCGGTGCGCGAGTTCATCACCATGCACGCCCGCTGCCGCATGGTGGTCGAGCCGGCGGGCATGGCCGAGACCGTCATCGCCTGCGCCAACGCGCTGACCGGCGAGAAGTTCGCCCCCGAAGTCTCGGTGACGCAGCTCTCCGGCGGGCAGACGCGGGCGCTGATGATCGCCGACGCCGCGCTGCTGTCGGCCTCGCCGGTGGTGCTGATCGACGAAATCGAAAACGCCGGCGTCGATCGCAAGCGGGCGCTGGAACTGCTGGCCGGCGGCGAGAAGATCGTGCTGATCTCCACTCACGATCCGCTGCTGGCGCTGCGCGGCGCCCGGCGCATCGTCATCCGCAACGGCGGCATCTCCGAGGTCATCAGCACCAGTGAGCGCGAGCGCGCCAACCTGCAACGCATTGAACAAATCGATGCGATGCTGATGGGCATTCGCGACCGCCTGCGCGGCGGGCTGCGCATCGAGGAGGAGCTGGAGTGGCCGAATTGAGCCCTGCCGACGACCCGGCGCTGACGCTGCTGCTGACGCGCCGTTCCTGTCATGCGCTGGTGGCGCCGGCGCCGGACGATGCCGAACTGGAGCTGATCCTGCGCGCGGCGCTGCGCGCGCCGGACTTTCAGCACCTGCGCCCGTTCCGCTTCCTCGCCGCCCGCGACGAGGGCCTGCAGCGGCTCGGCGCGGCGCTGCACCGCGCGGCAGTGCGCGGCGAGCGGCCGCAGGCCGAGATCGAGCGCGCACCGCGCATGCCGCTGCGCGCGCCGCTGGTCATCGTCGTCATCGCCAGTCCGCAGCCGAGCGACATCGTGCCGGTGTTCGATCAGGAACTGTGCGCCGCCAGCTGCGTGCTGATGATGCAGCTCGCCGCCTGCGCGCTCGGCTACGGCGGCGTCTGGCGTTCCGGCTGGCCGATGCATACGCCGGCGACGGCGCGCGAACTCGGTCTGGCGGCCGACGAGCGCATCGTCGGTTTTCTCTACCTGGGCACGCCGCGCCAGCCGTTGCCGCCGCCGGCCGCGGAAGACCCCGCGGCCTTCCTGAGCTGGATCTAGCCGATGGACGGCCTGCGCTGTGGCATCGAGTTCGAATACCTGCTGGTCGATCGCGAAGGACCGCAGGCCGGGCGCATCCGCGACTTCCGCTCGCTGGACTTTGCGGCGCTGTCGGCGGTGCTCGCCGACAAGCCCGGCTGCGCCGATCCGAGCCTGGCCACCGGCGACATGGGTATCCGCCGCGGCTACTGGTATCTGGAGGGTGACGAGCGCTTCGCCGCCGACGGCGCGTTCGCGACGCTGGCGGTCAAGGGCGTGGAGATCCGCACGCCGCCGCAGCCGAGCGTCGCGGCGGCGATCGACAGCCTGCTGACGATCGAGCGCCAGCTCAGCGCGCGGCTGCTGGCGCACGGGCTCGGTCTGGCGGTGGCCGGTTTCAATCCGTGGCTGGCGCTGTACGAGCCGCAGCCGCCGTTCAATGCCTTCGAGCGTGCGCTGCGCGCCAGCGATCACGAATACGACGGCACCGAGGTTTCGACGCTGAGCTACGGCCCGGACATCAACCTGTCGCTGGCCGGCTGGGACAGCCCGCGCTGTCTCGACGTCGCCCGCAAGCTCAATCACTACGCGCCGTTCATCGTGCCGTTCAGCTTCAGCTCGCCACTGCAGGCCGGCTGCCACTGGCTCGGTCTGTCCTACCGCACCTGGGTGCGCTGCCGCTGCCGGCCGGCGGTGAAGTTCTTCGTCGCCGCCGAGGAGGAGGCCGCGTGGAGCCAACGCTCGACGCTGGCACGACCGGCGCGGCTGGCGGCCGAGGTCGGCCGCATCGAGTTCAAGGCCTTCGACGCCCTGCTGTCGATGGAGCTGCTCGACGCCTGCTGCCAGCTGCTGCTCGGCCTGTGCCTCGACACCACACTGCCGGCGCGCAGCGAAAGCAGCAACGTCTCGCTGTACCAGCGTGCCGCGCTCGATGGCTTCGAGGATGAAGACATCTGCGCCGGTGCCACGGCGGTGCTGAATGCCGCCCGCGCGGCCTTGCAGCAGCACGGTGAGGACGTCGCCGCGCTGGCGCCGCTGTTTGCGCTGCTGGCCGCCCGGCGCACGCCGGCGCATGCGCTGCGCGATACCGCCGCCCGCGGCGCGCCGCCGTACCGCAGCGGCGGACTCGGCGAAGCCGGGCCGGCGCACGCCTACCGCTAGCCGCCGGCGGCGCGCTCCGGCGCCGCCCTGATATGCGCCGGCTGATAAGGGTTATCCAGCCGGCCCGGCAGCGCCATCGGCATACTCGTCTGCCAGGCACCGCTGGCGGTGCCGCCGCTTGCGCCGCTTTCAGGAGAACCGCCGATGGGCCGTCTGACCACCCATGTCCTCGATACCGCGCACGGTTGCCCCGGCGCCGGTATTTTGATCGAACTCTACGCACTCGATCCGCAACGCGCGCGGCTGGCGCGGCTGACGACCAATGCCGACGGCCGCACCGACGCGCCGCTGCTGGCCGACGCCGAGCTGCGCTGCGGTCGCTACGAGCTGGTGTTCCAGGCCGGGGCGTACTTCGCGGCGCGCGGGCTGGCGCTGGCCGAGCCAGCTTTCGTCGATGAGGTGGTGCTGCGTTTCGGCATCAGCGACGTGCACGCGCATTACCACGTGCCGCTGCTGGTTTCGCCGTACAGCTACTCGACCTACCGCGGCAGCTAGGGGGCGACGATGGAAGGCTATATCGTCGAATGGCTGAACCTGCTGCTGCGCTGGTTTCACGTGATCGTCGCCATCGCCTGGATCGGCGAGTCGTTTCACTTCGTCGCGGTCGACAACAGCCTGACGCCGCCGGCGGACGAGGACTCCCGGCGCCAGGGCGTCGGCGGTGAGTACTGGTGCGTGCACGGCGGCGGTTTTTACCAGTTTCGCAAGTTCAAGATCGCGCCGAAGGCGCTGCCGGGAGCGCTGCACTGGTCGTTCATCCCGTCCTACAGCACCGCGCTGTCGGGGCTGACGCTGATCGCCGTGCTCTATTACTGGGGCGCCGACAGCTACCTGATCGACCGCAACGTGCTCGACATCCCCGGCTGGGCCGGCGTGCTGATCGGCATCGGTTTTCTCGCCGGCGGCTGGCTGGTCTACGACTTCCTGTGCAGATCGCCGCTCGGCCGCGACGATCGCCTGCTCGGCATCGCCGTCGCCGCCTACTGTGCCGTCGCCGCCTTCGCGCTGTGCCACGTGTTCAGCGGCCGCGGTGCTTTCCTGCACTTTGGCGGCATGCTGGCGCTGATCATGTCGGCGAACGTGTTCTTCGTGATCATTCCCGGCCAGAAAAAGATGGTCGCGCAGCAGCTCGCCGGACGCACGCCGGACCCGGCGCCGGGCCTGCGCGGCAAGCAACGCAGCGTGCACAACACCTATTTCACGCTGCCGGTGCTGTTCGCGATGCTGAGCAACCACTACGCCTTTCTCTACGGCGCCGAGTGGAACTGGCTGGTGCTGCTGGCCATCGCCGTGGCCGGCGCGCTGATCCGCCACTTCTTCGTCATGCGCCATCGCGGTCAGCGTCAGTGGTGGGCGATCGCCGTCGGCCTCGCGCTGCTCGCCGGCGTGTTCGCCGCCCTGCAGCCGCCGCCGCCGAAGCAGATCGCCGGCGTCAGCAGCGCCGAGCTGTTCGCCCGTGCCGAGCGCGTCGTCAATGCCCGCTGCGTGCAGTGCCACGCCGCCAGGCCCTCGGCACAGTTCGGTTTTCCGGCGCCGCCGAAGGGCATCGCGCTGGATACGCCGGCGCTGCTGCGTGCCAATGCGCAGGGCGTTTACCAGCAGGCGGTGGTCGCCAAGGCGATGCCGCTCGGCAATCTGACGGCGATCACCGATGAGGAGCGCCATCAGCTCGCGCAATGGTTCGAGGCCGGCGCGCCGATGAACTGAAGCCGCGCCGGCATCCGGGTTTCGGGGATCTCTGGCGGGGTCCGTGATAGTGCCGCCGCCGTCGCGGGGAGACGGCGGCGGTTTTTTCGTGGCACTGTCGCCGAGTCGCCGGCGGGCGCTACCCGTTGCCCGCCGGCTCTGTCAAAGTTACCGGTTTCCCCCGACCCGGATCGTCCGGCCGTAACGATGAAGACCCCGAAAAGAATCCAGCCCCTGATTGACGACGGCCTCGTCGATGAGGTCATCCGGCCGCTCAAAAGCGGCAAGGAAGCCGCGGTGTACGTGGTGCGCTGCGGCACCGAGATCCGTTGCGCCAAGGTTTACAAGGAACCCGACAAGCGCAGTTTTCGCCAGAGCGTGCTCTATCAGGAAGGGCGCAAGGTCCGCAACACGCGCCAGGCGCGGGCGATGGCGAAGGGCAGCCGCTACGGGCGCCAGGAGCAGGAGACGGCGTGGCTCAACGCCGAGGTCGACGCGCTGTACCGCCTGGCCGCGGCTGGCGTGCGCGTACCGCAGCCGTATGGTTTTTATGACGGTGTGCTGCTGATGGAGCTGGTCGCCGATGCCGAGGGCAGTGCCGCGCCGCGGCTCGGCGACGTCGTGCTGAGTCCCGATCATGCCCGCACGCACCACGCCACGCTGATCCGCCAGATCGTGCGCATGCTCTGCGCCGGTCTGGTCCACGGCGATCTGTCCGAATACAACGTGCTGCTCGCCGCCGACGGGCCGGTGATCATCGATCTGCCGCAGGCGGTCGACGCCGCCGGCAACAACAATGCCCGCTTCATGCTCGAACGCGACGTGGCCAATATGGCCGCCTGCCTCGGCCGCTTTGCGCCGGAGCTGCTGGATACCGACTACAGCCGCGAGATGTGGACGCTCTACGAAGCCGGTGAACTGCTGCCGCACAGCGAGCTGAGCGGCGTCTTCGTGCTGGAGACGGCGCCTGCGGATGTCGGCGACGTGCTCGCCGTCATCGACGCCGCGCGCGAGGAGCACGCCGCCCGCCAGCGCGGTCGCACCGAGGCGGCGCAGCCGGACGACGAGTTCTGAGGGCTCACGCCGGCCGTCGCGGCGCGTGTTCCGCACCCGGTCTCAGGATGCGGCAATCGCGCCGCGGATGCCCTCGATCAGCATCTGCACGCCGATCACCGCGAGGATCAGCCCCATCAGCCGGCTGACGACCTTGATCGCGTTGCGGCCGAGGAAGCGGATCAGCGAGTCGCTGCCGAGAAAGGCGATCAGGCACAGCATGCAGACCAGCGCCAGCGCGGCGAGCACGCGGATGGTGGCCGGCAGCGTGGCCTCGGCGGCGAAATTCATCGCCGTGGCCAGGGTGCCGGGGCCGGCGAGCAGCGGCAGCGCCAGCGGCGTGATCCAGATGTCGACGGCGGCGTTGCGGCTCTGCTCGTTGTCCTCGCTGCTGGGGTGGCGCACGCTCGATGCCTGCCCCTGCAGCATGTGATAGCCGACCAGGCCGACCAGCAGGCCGCCGGCGATGCGAAACGCCGGCAGCGTGATGCCGAAGGCGGCAAAGATCTCGCGGCCGAGCAGCGCAAACGCGGCGGCGATGACGAAGGCGAGCAGCACCGCCCGCCAGGCGACCTGACGGCGCGTGGCCGGGTCGAGCTCATCGGTCAGGCCGACGAACATCGGCGCGTTGGCGATCGGATTCATGATCGCGAAGAAGGCCATGAACACGGTCGTGAAGTGGATGGTGGCGTTTTCCATGCTCTGATCTCTGGATGCGGTGCGGATTTCAATGCCCCTGCGCCGTGACCCGCCAGACGCTGTTGCCGACGTCATCGGCGACCAGCAGCGCGCCGCGGGCGTCGATGGCGACGCCGACCGGGCGGCCGTAGGCGACGTCACCGTGGCGGAAGCCGCCGAGCACGTCCAGTGGCATGCCGGCGGGGCGGCCGTCGCGGAAGGGCACGAAAATCACCTTGTAGCCGCTCGGCGGTTCGCGGTTCCACGAGCCGTGCTGGCCGACGAAGGCTCCCTCGCGATAGGCGTCCGGCAGCAGCGGCCCGCCGGTGGCGAAGGCCAGACCGAGCGAGGCGGTGTGGGCGCCGAGCGCGTAATCCGGGACGATCGCCCGGGCGACCAGATCCGGGCGCGGCGGCTCGACGCGGCTGTCGACGTGCTGGCCGTAGTAGCTGTACGGCCAGCCGTAGAAGCCGCCGTCGCGCACCGAGGTCAGGTAATCCGGCACCAGATCGCTGCCGAGCAGATCGCGCTCGTTGACCGTGGTCCACAGCACGCCGCTGTGCGGCTCCCAGGCCAGGCCGTTGGGATTGCGCAGGCCCGAGGCGAACACCCGCGTGCGGCCGCTGGCACGGTCGATGGCGAGGATCGCCGCGCGCTGTGTTTCGGCTTCGAGGCCGTTCTCGCCGACGTTGCTGTTCGAGCCGACGCTGACGTAGAGCGTGCGCCCGTCGCGGCTGGCCAGCACGTTCTTGGTCCAGTGGTGATTGCGTGCCCCGGCCGGCAGTTCGGCGAGACGCTCGCCGGGCGCGTCGATGTGCGTCTGCCCGTCGCGGTAGGGAAAGCGCAGCAGCGCGTCGGTGTCGGCGACGTAGAAGTCGTTGTCGACCAGCGCCATGCCGAAGGGCGAATGCAGGCCGGCGAGGAACACTGTGCGCAGTTCCGGCCGGCCGTCGCCGTCGGCATCGCGCAGCAGCGTGATGCGCTCGGCGCTCGGCGTCGCACTGCCGGCGCGGCGCATGAACCAGCGCGTGATCAGCGCCTGCAGGCCGCCGGCGCGCTCGCGCACGGGGGCGTCGGTTTCGGCGACCAGCACGTCACCGTTGGGCAGCACGTACAGCCAGCGCGGATGCTGCAGGCCGTCGGCGAAGCGCTGCACCGCCAGCCCCGGCGCCGCGCTCGGTGTGATCCCGGCGGGCCAGCCGCTGGCGCGGGCGAGGTCGACGGTGGGCAGCAGGGTTTGCTGCGGCGGCGGCAGCTGCGGGCTCGGACCGAAGCCGGCGGATTCGGGCAGCGTGGCGACTTCGCCGCAGGCGGCGAGCAGGGCGGTGCAGGCCCACAGCGTGCGGGTGCGGAGGGTGAGGCGGGCCATGGCGGGTACCTCGCGGCGGCGCAGAGTGGCGGACGGTACCCCGCAGTCTGGCTCAGCGGGCGGGCGTTCCGCGGCGCTGACGTGCTGCGAGCGCGCGGTGGCGGCCCGTATGCCCGTGGCCGGCGGCGCCTGTCACTGCCCTGTTAACTTCCCTCCATAGACTGGATTCCGCCCGGATTTCCGTACCTTGGCGCGCTGGCCGCGGACTGCGCGGGCAGACCGCGGGTACAGCCTGCCGGCGTTGTCGGCACGGCCGGGGGCAGCGTGCCCGCCGCGCGCCGGCGATACACGGAGCCGGGCGAACCGCCGGCCGACGCCTTGCGCGCTGCGGCCGGCGTCATCCAACGAGCCGGGCATGAAGCCCGCGACCAGG
Source organism: Plasticicumulans acidivorans (assembly GCF_003182095.1). Taxonomy (GTDB): domain Bacteria; phylum Pseudomonadota; class Gammaproteobacteria; order Competibacterales; family Competibacteraceae; genus Plasticicumulans; species Plasticicumulans acidivorans. Next base: position 20,709 of record NZ_QGTJ01000006.1, read on the forward strand.
AGTCTTGGTGATGTCCACGCCTGCCCCGTCGGCCTCGATGCCGACGCCCGGTTTCGCCGGTATTTCCGGTTTCAGCCTGTTCTTCGGCGTGCTGCTGTGCGCGATGACGGCGTATTTCATGTACTGGGGTCTCGGCTACACCGGCGAGAACCACACGACGCTGTTCATTCTGGCCACGCTGTTCGGCGTGTTCATGGCCTTCAACATCGGCGGCAACGACGTCGCCAATTCCTTCGGTACCAGCGTCGGTGCCGGCACGCTGACGATCAAGCAGGCGCTGCTGGTGGCGGCGGTGTTCGAGGTCAGCGGTGCGGTGATCGCCGGCGGCGAGGTGACGGCGACCATCCGCGGCGGCATCGTCGATCTCTCGCGCATGAGCGTCGAGCCGATGCAGTTCGTCTACATCATGATGTCGGCTCTGCTGGCGGCGGCGTTCTGGCTGCTGTACGCGACCAAGAAGGGCTATCCGGTGTCGACGACGCACTCGATCGTCGGCGCCATCGTCGGCAGCTCGATCACGCTCGGCGTCATCCTCAGCGGTGCCGATACCGCGTTTGCGCTGGTGCAGTGGAACAAGATCGGCGAGATCGCCGTTTCCTGGGTGCTGTCGCCGGTGCTTGGCGGCATCGTTTCCTATCTGCTGTTCGCGCAGATCAAAAAGCACGTGCTCAGCTACAACGACGACGCCGAGGCGCAGCTGCGCTCGATCCGCGAGGAAAAGCTCGCGCTCAAGCATCGCCACAAGGAAGCCTTCGAGCGCCTGAGCGAGATCCAGCAGATTTCCTATACCCAGACGATGGCGCGTGACGTGCAGGTGATGACCGACCGCGACTTCCACCCCGAGGATCTGGAGTCCGAGTACTACAAGGGCCTGCACGCGATCGAGCAGAAGCGCAGCGAGATCGCCGCGCACCGCGCGCTGGAAAACTGGGTGCCGCTGATCGCCGCACTGGGCGCGATGATCATTTCCTCGATGCTGCTGTTCAAAGGTCTCAAGCACGCCAACCTCGGCCTGAGCACGCTGCACAACTACCTGATCATGGGCATGGTCGGCGCCGGCGTGTGGATGGCGACCTTCATCTTCGCCAAGACCATGAAGAGCGAATCGCTCGGCCGCTCGACCTTCCTGATGTTCAGCTGGATGCAGGTGTTCACCGCCTCGGGCTTCGCCTTCAGCCACGGCTCGAACGACATCGCCAACGCCATCGGCCCGTTCGCGGCGATCCTCGACGTGCTGCGCACCGGCGAGGTCGGCTCGCAGGCGGCGGTGCCCGGCGTGGCGATGCTGACCTTCGGTATCGCGCTGATCGTCGGCCTGTGGTTCATCGGCAAGGAAGTCATCGCCACCGTCGGCCACAACCTGACGCAGATGCATCCGGCCTCGGGCTTCTCCGCCGAGCTGTCGGCCGCCGCGGTGGTGATGCTGGCCTCGCTGATGGGCCTGCCGGTGTCGAGCACGCACATCCTCATCGGCGCCGTGCTCGGCATCGGGCTGGTCAATCATCAGACCAACTGGGAGCTGATGAAGCCGATCGCGCTGGCCTGGGTCATCACCCTGCCGGCCGCCGCGATCCTCAGCGCCATCACCTTCATGGGTCTGCGCGCGCTGTTCTGAGTCGCTGCTCGGCGGCGGACTGCCCACCGCCGCCGATCGCCGCCATACTCGGCGGCCCGTCCGCCGAGTGCCTGCGATGTCCGAGCTGTTCCGCGATCCGGCGCTGCCGTGCGTCGAGGCGCGCCGCGCCTGCCGCACGCGTGCCTGCTATCTGCCGCATTCGCACCCGAGCGTATCGATCGGCGTCGTCGATGCCGGCGCCAGCGTCTTCAGCAGCGGCGGCCGGCGGGTCGCGCTGGCGCCCGGTGCGCTGGTGATGGTGCCGGCCGACTGCGTGCACGCCTGCAATCCGCTGCCCGGCGGCGCCTGGAGTTACCAGATGCTGCATCTGCAGGCCGACTGGTTCGCTGCCGAGCTGGCCGCCTGCGGGGCGCCATTGCCGATGGTGGCGATGCTGAACCAGGCGCCGCAGGCGTATGCCGCCTTCTGTGCGCTGAACGCCTGCCTGTTCTCCGCCGCGAGTGTGGCCGACAAGACCGCGGCCCTGCGCGACTTCGTCGCCAGCGGCCTGTGGCGTGGCGCGCCACTGCCGGCGCGGGCCTGGCCGACGGCCGGCAACCGCCTGGAGCGGGTGCGCCGCCTGCTGCTCGATGATCCGGCGAACGCCGCCTCACTCGCCGAGCTGGCGGCGCTGGCCGGCATGAGCCGGCATCACTTCCTGCGGGCCTTCCGGGCCGAGACCGGGCTGACCCCGCATGCCTTCCGCCTCGATGCCCGCATCAACCGCGCTCGCGCCCTGCTGCGCCGCGGCGCGGCGCTCGCCGAGCTGGCGCAGGCGCTCGGTTTTGCCGATCAGGCGCACTTTCAGCGCGCCTTCAAGGCGCGCGTGGCACTGACTCCGGGGCGTTACCGCGGGCGGCGCTGAAACCGCTCAGAGGCTGTCGACGACGCCGCCGTCGACGCGCAGCGCGGCGCCGGTGGTCGCCGAGGCCTGCGGCGAGCAGGTGTAGACCACCATGTTGGCGACTTCCTCGACGCTTGCCGCGCGGCGGATGATCGAGGACGGGCGGTGGGCGACGACGAACTCGGCGGCGACTTCATCCAGCGTTTTGCCCGAGGCGCTGACTTCATCGGCGAGCATCGTCGCCAGCCCGTCGGACAGCGTCGGCCCCGGCAGCACCGAGTTCACCGTCACGCCGCTGCCGGCGACACGCTTGGCCAGGCCGCGGGCGAGTGACAGCAGCGCGGTTTTGGTGAAGCCGTAGTGGATCATGTCAGCGGGGATGTTCAGCGCCGATTCCGAGCTGATGAACACCACGCGGCCCCAGCCGCGGCCGACCATCGCCGGCAGGTAGGCGCGCGACAGGCGCACGCCGGACATGATGTTGACCTCGAAAAAGCGCTGCCACTCGCTGTCCGGCGTCTCGAAGAAATCCTGCAGGCCGTAGATGCCGAGGTTGTTGACCAGGATGTCGCAGCTCGGATAACGCGCGACCAGCTCGGCGCAGCCCTGTGCCGTGCCGAGGTCGCCGGCATGGCCTTCGACCTGCGCCTGCGGCGCCGCGGCGGCGATCCGCTCGACGGCCTGCGCGGTGCTGGCGGCGCTGCGACCGTTGACGATGACGTGCGCACCGGCGCGCGCCAGCCCTGCGGCGATGGCAAAGCCGATGCCGGCGCTGGAGCCGGTGACGATGGCGGTCTTGCCGGAAAGATCGATATGCATGGCAGAAGTCCTCGGGTGGTGAAACGGCCTGTTCCGAGCCGCTGACTGCCGGTCGCCGGCGGCGGTTCCGCATGGCGGGCGCGGTGGCATGGATGGCGGCTGTGCAGCAGCGCATGGCCGGCAATTTCCTTCAATACGCCGGCGCCGCGGCTGCCGACACTGCCGCTCCTGGGTACGAGGTGAGGAGTGGATCATGCAGTGGCAGCAGTTCCTGATGGTGGCCGGCGCGCATTTCCTGGCGCTGCTCAGCCCGGGGCCGGATTTTCTGTTGATCGTGCGCAGCGCCCTGGCCGGCGGCTGGCGCCGCGCCGGCGCGGTGTGCTGCGGGGTGGCGCTGGCCAACGCCGTGTTCATCGCGCTGGCCATCGGCGGCATTGCGCTGCTGCGCGCCGATACGCCGGCGTTTCGCTGGGTGCAGTGGGCCGGCGGCGCCTATCTGGCCTATCTCGGCGTGCGCCTGCTCGGCAGCCGCTCGCGGCTCGATGTCGACGCGCTGGGCGGCGCGGCGAGCGGCAGCGGCCTGCTCGGCGGCCTGCTCTCGGCGCTGCTCAATCCGAAGAACGCACTGTTCTACGCCAGCCTGTTCTCGCTGCTCGCCGGCAGCGCCACGCCGTTCGCCGTGCAGTGTGCCTATGGCGTGTGGATGTTCGGCGTGGTGCTGGCCTGGGACCTGGCGCTCGCCGCGCTGATCGGCCACCCGGCGATCGTCGCCCGCTGCGCTCGCCACCTGCACCAGGTCGAGCGGCTGACCGGCGGCCTGCTGCTGATGCTGGCGCTGGCGGTGTTCGCAGCGAGCGTGCCGCACTGAGGCGGCGGCTCAGAAGCCTTCCATGCCGGGCGGCGCCTTCGACCAGGGGTAGCCGGCCTTGGCCATGCGATAGCCCAGAGCGTAGAGCTCGTTCATGTAGACCGGGTCGAAGGCTTCTTTGAGCGGCGCGTCGAAGCTGTCCGGTATGTAGGCGAGGTTGTAGTCGAGGCCGTCGCGCTTGGCGCTGATGTACATCCGGTACATGTCGCCAAAGCCCTGCGTGCGGATCAGCGACGACACCGAGCGCCCGGCGATCTCCGGCAGCCAGGGCTCGACGCCCTGCCAGTCGGCCTGCAGCTTGGCGTTGCGGATGATGTAGGCGTGCGGCGCGCCGGGGACTTTCAGCGCCTGCGTGATCTTCTTCCAGTCCAGACCCACCGGGTAGAGGAACACCTGCGTCGCGGTGCCGCCGTCGACGTGCATTTCATCGTAGGTCTGGCCGTTCGCCGTCACCGGGATGTAGACCGGCGGGAACACGCCGGGGATCGAGGCCGAGGCCAGCATGACGTTGCGGATCAGCTCGATCGCCCCCGGCTGGCCGCTGGCGGCGATGGCGCCGATGTTCCAGATCACCGGCCGGGCGACGTCGAGATTGACGGTGCCGATGAACAGCCGCCGGCCGCCGTTGTGGGCCGCGGCGATTTCCTCGACCACCTCCGGCGTGACGTAGGAGGCGATCTTGGCGCGCAGCAGGCGGGTGTCGGCGAGCGATTCACCGAAGATCGCCGAGATGTACGGATGACGCTCGATCAGGTCCTTGGTGGCGTTCTGCGTGTAGACCTCTTTGAGCACGTAGTCGTACTTCGGACCGAGGAAGGCGAACGGCGCACTCAGCGCGCCGGTGCTGATGCCGGTGACGATGTTGAACGCGGGGCGCGTGCCGGCATCGCTCCAGCCGTTGAGCAGGCCGGCGCCGAAGGCACCGTCCGGGCCGCCGCCGGAGATCGCCAGGTAGTTGTGCGGCTTGGCGTAGGAGGCGGCGAAGGTCTTGCGCAGCTCCTCGGGGCTCAGCCTGGCCACGATCGGAATCCAGGCCGGCGTCTCGTCGCCCCAGATGCGGGCGTTGGCGATGCCCGGTATTTCGGCCATGGCGGTCATGTCTTTGGGGACCGGGTGGCGCAGTGCCTGGCTGGCGCAGCCCGCCAGCACAACGAGCAGCACGGCGGCGGAGGCGCGGCAGAGCCGGGCGGCATCGCGCACGCGGCGCGACAGCGGATTCAGCGGATCGGGCATGGTGGAGCGGACTCCTGGGCAGGGGCGGACGGGACCGCGCGGCGAAGTGTAGGCAGGCCGCATGTCAGCTGCTGTCACCGCTTCGCGAAGCGCGTTCGTCTGTCCCCGGCTGCCGCTGTCGGCGCGGTATCGCGCGCTTAAGCGGCAGAGGGCCACAGCGGCCACGGCCCGATGGCGTGGCCGCTGCGGCAGGGGCTCAGCGCCGCGGCTTATTCGAAGTACGCGTCTTCGAGCAGCATGTCCTCATAGAACGCGCCAAACGTGCCGGCGGCGTTGCGGATGTGGATTTCGAGCACCCAGAGCTGGCGTGCGGGCGTGAACTCGACCTCGGCCAGTGGCCCGTGGTGAATCGCCGCGTGCGGAAAATCGGCGATGCGATGCCCGGACAGATCCATGTTCAACGTCCAGCCGCGCTGCTCGGCAGCGGCTACGGCAAAGGCGTACAGCGCCCTGCCGCTGGCCTGCGTCGCCAGCCAGTGGCGGCGGGTCTCATGGAAGATGTCGCGGGCATCGCGGGCGCAGCGGGCAAGCTCGGCATTGCTGCCGGTGGTGAAGGTGTCGCCGCCGTCGCCTTCCCACTGCTGCCAGGTCGGGCCGATATCGATCAGGAAGATATCGTCGTCGCCGAGCACGACGCCCGGTTCCGAGGGCGCGCCGAAGGTCTTGGTGGTGTTGCGGCCGAAACGCACGTAGACGTCGTGCCAGCCGCGCAGCATGCCTTTGTCGGCGAGGAGATCCTTGGCCATGTCGACGGCGTCTTCCTCGATCATGCCCGGGCGCACGGCGGCGGCGATCTGCTGAATCGCTTCGCGCGTCAGGGCACGCACGAACATCATTTTCTCTGTATCGAAATGCGGTCCGACCGCTTCCAGTTCAGCTTGTTGGGAAAGTACTGCGGACATATCAACGCTCCAGTGTCAGTCGAGGCGGGAAAAAGGCAGGGACGGCCGAGGCTCAGCCGTCCGCGCCGGGAATCGTCAGCTGCAGGCCGTCGAGCGCGGCATCGAGCGCGATCTGGCAGGCCAGTCGGTCGAGGGCGCCGCTGGCGGGCAGGGCGCGCAGCAGGCGCTGCTCGCTGCGTGCGGGGGCGGGTAGCCGCTGGAACTGGTCCGCGCTCAGGCGGATGCGGCAGGTGCCGCAGGACTGCTGGCCGCCGCACACGCCGATCAGCAGCCGCTCGGCCCGCAGCGCCGTCATCAGCGAACCACTGGCGGCGAGCGCCAGCGCGGTACGGCTGCCGTCGGCGCGCCGGACCTCGATGCGCACCGGCGCGGCCTGGCTGGGGGCCGGCGCCGGTTCCGAGGGTTCGAACGGGTCGGCATGAAAGCGCGCCGGGTCGAGGCCGCAGTGCGTGCACAGCTGCTGCAGGGCGCTGCGCACCATCACCGGCGCGCCGCAGGCGTAGACCGTGCCCGCCCGCAGGTCGCGGTGATCGCGCATGGCGATCTCCTGCACGAAGCCGCGTTCGCCCGGCCAGTGCGCGGACGGCTGGCTCAATACCGGCACGTAGTGAAAGCGCGGTGCGCGGCGGGCCAGCGCCCGCAGTTGATCGTGCAGATACAGGTCCTGCTCGCTGACGCCGCCCCAGTACAGCCACAGCGGTGCGCCCGGCTGCGGCAGCTGCGCTTCGAGCAGGGCTTTGAGCGGCGCCAGGCCGGTGCCGGTGGCGAGCATCAGCACCGGCGCGTCGGCGGCGGTGGCGGGTTGCCAGACGCATTCGCCGAACGGGCCGATGGCTTCGAGGCGGCTGCCGGGACGCAGCGTGCCCTGCGTCAGCAGCGTCGAGAAACGGCCGCCGGCATGCAGTCGCACATGCAGTTCGAAAGTGCCGTCGTCGCGGCAGGCGCCGGCGTAGGAATACGAGCGGCGGCTGCCGTCCGCCAGCATCAGGCTGAGGAACTGACCTTCGGCGAAGCGGGCGCGGGCTGGCGGCTGCGCCTGCAGCACGAGGCGCCTGACCTGCGCGGACAGGGCTTCGATATGGCGGATTTCGACCGCGAACGGCGCGGTGGCGGGACTCGACATGGCTGGCTTCGACTCACGGGGCTTATCGGTCCGCGACAGGCTATGAGCCGGATGGACCCTTGAAACGGTCCAGATACGTAAATCTGACTGGTCCAGTTGCCGGCTGCCCGGGCCCGCCGTAGGCTGGCGCCATGCGCAGAGACTGGAACCTCAGCATCGACATCGACCGCCGTGCGCCGCTGGCACTGAGCCAGCAGATCGCGCAGGCCATCATCGAAAAGATCCGCCTCGGGCTGCTGCGGCCGGGGGAGGCCCTGCCCGGCACGCGCGAGCTGGCCGCGCGGCTCGCGCTCAACCGCAAGACCGTGGTCACCGCCTATGACGAGCTGGCCGCGCAGGGCTGGCTGCTGGCGCAGGGCAAGCGCGGCACCTTCGTATCGCCGCAGCTGCCGGCGCCCGCCCGCGCGGCGACGCCCGCCGAGCGCGACGTCGAGGCCGGCCTGCCGGCGGCCGATTACGCCGTATACGGCACGCCGTGGACGCCGGCGGACACCGCCGGCCGCGAGCTGATCGAATTCAGCGACGGCGTGCCCGACAGCCGCATCGTGGCCTTCGATGCCCTGTCGTCGGCCTTTCGCCGCGCACTGATCGAGACCGTGCGCGGCAACCTGCTCGGCTACGGCGACCCGCGCGGGCTGCTGGCGCTGCGCGAGCGCATCGCCGCCATGCTGCGCCACGAGCGCGGTCTGCATGCCGACGCGCAGACGCTGTGCCTGGTGCGCGGCAGCCAGATGGGGATCTATCTGGCGGCCCGCGTGCTGGTGCAGCCGGGCGACGTGGTCGCCATCGAGCGTCTGAGTTATCCGCCGGCGCGCGCGGCCTTCGAGGCCTGCGGCGCGCGGGTGGTGGCGATCGAGCAGGACGCCGCCGGGCTGCTGCCCGAGGCGCTGGAGCAGCTGTGCCGCCGGCAGCGGCTGCGGGCGATCTACCTGACGCCGCATCATCAGTTCCCGACCACCGTCACCCTGCCGGCCGACCGCCGCCTGCGCCTGCTGGCGCTGGCCGAGCAGTTCGGCTTCGTCATCGTCGAGGACGACTACGATCACGAATTCCACTTTGCCGGCACGCCGCTGCTGCCGATGGCCAGCATCGACCGCTGCGGCAAGGTGATGTACGTCGGCTCGCTGTCGAAGGTGCTGGCACCGGGCCTGCGGGTCGGCTACGTGGTGGCGCCGGAGCCGGTGATCGCGCGCCTCGCCGGCGCGGTGATGCAGATCGACCGGCAGGGCAACGCCGTCACCGAGCGCGCCGTGGTCGAGCTGTTCGACAGCGGCGAGCTGGCCCGCCACATCCGCCGCGCGCGGCGCATCTACGCGCAGCGCCGGCAGCTGACGATGCACTGGCTGCGTGAACAGCTGGCCGGGGCGCTGAGCTTTCGCGAGCCCGACGGCGGTCTGGCGCTGTGGCTGCAGCTGGCGCCGGCGCTCGACGTCGCCCGCCTGCAGCGCGACGCGCTCGCGGAGCACGTCGGGATCCTGCCGGGCAGTACCTTTCGTGACGATGGCGCTGCGGTCAACGCCCTGCGCCTGGGTTACGGCGGGCTGGACGAACGCGAGTTGCTGCGCGGGCTGCAGGGGCTGCAGCGGGCGATCCTGCGCCAGCGCCCGGCCGGCGCCTGAGGCGGGCGCGGCCTCAGCGCGGGGCGGTTGCCTGCTGCGCCGGCCCTTTCAGCTCCACGGTATTGCCCTGCGGATCATGCAGATAGATCGACGGTCCGTAGCCCTCGGCGCCGTAGCGCTGCTCGGTCGGCCCGGCGGCGATGCCGTGGCTGGCGAGGTGGGCGCGGATCGCGGCCTCGTCGAAGGGGTCGACGCGCAGGCAGAAGTGATCGAGGTTGCCGCCACTGACCGCGGGCGGCGGGCCGCCGGCGCGACCGAGCGGGCGGTCGAGCGGCACCAGATCGATCAGCGCCTCGCCGGCGCGCAGCTGGATCAGGCCGAGCGTGTCCTCGCGGCGCTCGACCGGGCAGCCGAGCACGTCGACGTAGAAATGCAGCATCGCCGTCAGGTCGACGACGCGCAGCACCAGGTGGTCGAGACGGCGGATCGGGATCATCGGGCGCACCGTGTCAGCTGGCGTACTTCACCGTGCAACCGTAGGGGCGGGTCAGCGGCTTGTCGACCGGCTTGCCGTCGAGCACCGCCTGCACGGCGTTGCGCAGATACGGTTCGGCCCTGTCGACGTCGGCGCCGCGGGTCGAGGCGATGCTGTCGATGCCGCCCATGTAGCGCAGCGTGCCGTTGCGGTGGCCGGCATCGCCGGGATTCTTCCAGTAGCTGTGCCAGTGCGGCGCCAGGCGTTGGCGCAGGCCGAAGTACAGGGCCTGGCCGGGGGCGACGCGGTCGTGGTCGGCGACCAGCGTCACCGTCGCCCGCGGGCTGCGCCGCGCCGCGCGCTCAGCGGCTTGCGCTGTTCCGCACGCGCAGACCAGTAAAGCGATGAATGGCAGTCACGGCGTGCGGCGGGCGGGGGACATGCGCGAACTCCGCGTGCAGGCGGGGATGACCTGAACTGCGATCGCGGTGGAGCGCCTGAGTTCGCCCGCGGGTCGGCGTTTTGCGCGCGCTGGCCAGCAGATGCAGCGTCGATGCCCAGACGATCAGCGTCGCCCAGCACAGCGGCCGGTAGCCGTCGAACTGCTGGAAGCTGACCGAAAACAGCGTCAGCGCGACGAAGGCGCCGCTGCCGGCGCGGGCGATGCGCCGCCGCTGCGCATCGGCGGCGTCGAATTCGCGCGCCAGCGCCGCCAGTGGCACCAGCATGGCGACGAAGTAATGCGACTCCGAAATCGGCGGGATCAGCAGCATCCAGCACACCGCCGCACCGGCCAGCAGCGGTGCATCACCGGCGGCCATGCGCCGGGCGCGCAGTGCCATCGCCAGCAGCATCGCCAGCGCGCTGGCGATCAGCAGTGCCTGCACGCCGCGGCCGTCGGTGCGCCACAGCAGGAGCAGCGACTGCAGTGACTGGTTGCGCGGCTTGCGCGCATCGAGCAGCTGGTCGAACAGCGGGTTGTCCTGCCGCGCCTGATTGCTGAGCAGCGCCGGCTGCGCCATCAGCTGGCTCCATTCGCGCAGGTCATCGAGATTGTGCTGCCAGCCGCGCACCAGCCCCGGCAGCAGCAGGCCGCCGAGCAGCAGCACCAGCAGCACGGCGGCCAGCGCGCGCCACTGCCGGCGCCAGGCGAACCACAGCAGCAGCGTCGCCGGAAACACCTTGAGCAGGATCGCGCCGCCGAGGCTCGCGCCGGCGCGCCACGGCTGGCCGCGCAGCTCGCAGCACACCGCGGCGACGACCAGCCACACCATCAGCTCGGAAGCCTGCCCGCGCATGATGCCCGACAGCCACCACGGCAGTACGGCAAACGCCAGCCACAGCGTGCGCTCGGGCCGGCGGCCGCCGTCGCTGGCGAGCGCGGCGGCGAGCTGCAGGGCGCGGCCGCTGACCAGCAGCGCCAGCAGAAACCACAGCAGCGCACCCCAGGCCACCGGGATGCGCGCCAGCGGCGCCATCAACACCGCGAGCGGCGGTGGATAGACGTAGTTCCAGCCGCGGGCATTGTGCGCGGCGTAGAGATCGCTGCCGTCGAGCACGGCCTGCGCGGCGGCACGGTAGACGGTGAAATCGGTGTGCTCGACCTGGGAGAACGCCGCGCGAAAGATCGTGGTGGCGGCCAGCGCGGCGAGCAGCGTCAGCAGCAGCAGGTAGGCCGCGCGCTGCGGCCAGGGGGCATGAAAAGGACGATCGGACATGGGGGTGAATCCGCTCGGTTGGAAATGATGGTCCGTAAGCTCCATGAAAGCTTGCGGCCCTAGCCTTACTGCCGAATTAATGATCGCCCGTAGCGGTGGTGTGAATACATCGGGCTGTCGAAAGAAACGGCATTTTACCGGAATTGCGGTTTCGATGCGGTTCAGGCGCCGGGTCGTATTGCTGGCGCACTCAAATTTTGTAAATCGTTATTTCATTTTTGTTTGAATTCATTTCGTTACATTCCATTGAATTTTTCTGAATGAATCCGTCTGTCACGGATTCGGTGAGGCGGGCGCTCTGGTAATGACCACGGCCGTCGCCTGCACCGAAGGCGGGCCGGATCATTCACCGTCTCGGTGGTGCTGCGATGCGCGCTGTTTCGATCAAAGCGGATTCACCCGCACGGCATCGTCCGGTGGCGGCTGGCCGACAGGCCGCGCTGCTGCGCGTCGCCCGGCGTTATCTGGCCGTGCTGCTGCCCGGCAGCCTGCTGCTGTATTTCCTGTCGACGCTGGCGGTGCGGCCGCTGCGCGTGCCCGACGAGGGGCGCTATCCGGAAATCGCCCGCGAAATGCTGCTCAACGGCGACTTCATCACGCCGCATCTCAACGGCGTGCCGTTCCTCGACAAGCCGCCGCTGTTCTACTGGCTGCAGACCTTGGCCTACCGCCTGTTCGGCATCGATCTATGGTCGATCCGGCTGATGCCGGCGCTGTTCGGCATCGCCGGCTGCCTGCTGGTCTATTACGCCGGGCGGCGCTGCTTCGGCCGGCGCGCTGCACTGCTCAGCGTCCTGGTGCTGGCGACCAGCCCGTTTTATTTCATCGCCAGTCAATTTGCGAATCTCGATCTGGAAGTCGCGGTATTGATCGAGGCGGCCTTATTCGCCTTTCTGCTGGCCTGGCGCGAGCCTGCCGCGTCGCGCGCGCGTTTCGTGTTTCTGCTGCTGGCGTATCTGGCCTGTGGTTTCGGTGTGCTCGCCAAGGGACTGATCGGCTTGGTATTGCCATTCATGGTCGTCGGCACCTGGTTAATCCTGATGCGGCGCTGGCGCGATATTCCGGCATTTAAACCGCTGTCGGGATTATTGCTGATTGCCGTGATTTGCCTGCCGTGGTTTTACGCGGTGCAGCAGGCGAATCCCTGGTTTTTCGATTTCTTTTTCATTTATCAGCAATTCGATCGTTTCGTCGGCCATGATTTCAACAGTCACCAGCCTTTATGGTTCTATCTGCCGGTGCTGGCCGCCGGCCTGTTTCCGTGGAGTCTGCTGCTGCCGCACGCCGTGCAGGCCGCCTGGCGCGAGTTGCGGCAGGGCGGCGAGTCGCGACCGGTGCTGCTGCTGTTGCTGCTGTGGCCGGCGCTGATCGTGCTGTTTTTCTCGCTGCCGGCTTCGAAGGTCGTCGGTTATGTGCTGCCGGCACTGCCGGCGCTGGCGCTGCTGCTCGGCCATCGCCTCGATCGCTGGCTGCGGGAAGGTCCGCAGGGCGAGCTGCGCTGGCGCTCGCTGGCGGCCTTCGCGCTGGTGATGGCGCTGGCGGCGCTGGCGCTGCTGTGGGCAGTGCCGGGACTGGCGGCACGCTACGGTCGACCGCAGCTGCTGGTGGAGCTGCGCGGGCTGGCAGTGTGGCTGGCGGCGCTGGCGCTGCTGGCCGGCTGGGCGCGGCGCTGGGCACCGCTGCGCGGCGTCGCGCTGCTGGCGCTGGCGGGCATGAGTTTCTGCCTGAGTGCGGTGCTGCTCAGCCCGGCCTTCGACGAGCAGTCGACACAGGCGCTGGCGCAGATCCTGCGCCAGCAGGCCGGTGCGCAGGATCGTATCGTCGTCTATGGCGATTACCCGCAGGATCTGCCGCTGTATCTCGACCGCCGCCAGCCGCTGACCGTCGTCGCCGACTGGACGCGCGCGGCGCGCAGCGGCGGTGACAACTGGCGGCGCGAACTGTACTTCGGCCGCGAGCATGCTCCCGAGTCGGCGGCCTGGCTGCTGTCAGCCGAGCAGTTCGCGGCGCTGCCGCCGGCGCCCGGCCAGCTCTACCTGCTGTTCACGCCGGCGGTGCGCGATGAACTCGGTCAGCGTTACCTGCTGCAGTACCTCGGCGCCGCCGGTCATCTGCAGCTGGCCCGGGTGCTCGGACCGGCGCCGGCTCACGAGGCGTCGTCGTCGCTGTCGCAGTAGCGCCAGCCCTGGCGGCCGGAGCGCTTGACCGCATACATCGCAGCGTCGGCGCGCGTCAGCAGGGTCTCGGGGTCGCGGGCGTGATCGGGGTAGAGGGCGATGCCGATGCTGCAGCCGATGCGGACCTTGCGCCGGCTCAGCTGCACCGGCTCGGCGAGCGTTTCGATGATGCGTTCGGCGATCATCGCGGCGCTGCCCGGCCCGGCGATGTCACGCAGGATCACCGCGAACTCGTCACCGCCGAGGCGGGCGACGGTATCGGCCGCCCGTGAGCACTGCAGCAGGCGTTCGGCGACGCTTTTCAGCAGGCGGTCGCCATCGGCATGACCGCCGTTGTCGTTGACCGCCTTGAAGCCGTCGAGATCGAGATACAGCAGCGCGCAGCGCTGGCGGTCACGCGATGCGGCCGCCAGCGTGCGCTCCAGGCGGTCGAAGAACAGGGTGCGGTTCGGCAGCCCGGTCAGCTGGTCGAAGTGGGCGAGGCGGTCGAGGCGCGCATGCAGCAGGCGGCGCTCGCTGATGTCGCGGCTGATGCCCATCAGCGCCAGCGGCCGGCCGTGCAGGTCGCGGATCAGGTTGAGGCTGGTCTCGGTCCACAGGCCGTGGCCGTCGGCGCTGCGCATTTCCAGCTCGCAGCCGCCCGCCAGCGTCGCCGGCAGTGCCGCATCGCCGATCGCCGCCAGGTAGTCGCGCACGCGCGCCGCCGATTCCGGGCAGAACAGCTGCTCGGGCGTGGCACCGTTCAGCGCTTGCGGCGTGTAGCCGCTGCAGCGCAGCAGCGAGGGGCTGAAGTAGCTCAGCGCGGCGTCGGCGAGCTCCAGCGTCCAGATCATGTCGGTGGCGTGCTCGGCGAGCAGGCGGTAGCGGCTCTCGCTTTCCAGCAGGCGGGCCTGCGCGGTTTCGAGGGCGTGGTTCTGCCGTCGCAGCCGGCGGTTGAGCCGGTGCAGCCAGATGCTGAACAGGCCGGCGGCGAGCAGCAGCAGCGCCAGCCCGGTCGCCGCGCGCGGCAGCCATGCCGGCAGCTGCGGGTGCGGCTGGTAGAGCAGGCCCTCGATACTGGCGCCGCGCGGCAGCAGGCCGAGCTCGGCGTAGGTGTCGGCGATGTGGCGCCAGCGGCCGGGATGGCTGTAACCGAGCTCGACCAGATCGTCGCGGATCAGTGCCTGCATCTGCTGCGCCTCGAAGGCGAGCTGCGCGCGGCTGTGGCGCTGGCTGTACTGGCTGAGGATCAGCTCGATGATCTCGTCGGGATGCCTGAGCGCATAGTCCCAGCCGCGCAGGCTGGCGGCGCGAAACGCGCGCACCCGCTGCGGATGCAGGGTGATCTGCTGCTCGCTGGTGAACAGATTGTCGCCGTAGAAATCGATGCCGGCGCTGCGTGGCGTGAAGGTCAGGTAACGGAAGCCGGCCTGGTCGAGAAAAAACGGCTCGTCGGTGAGGTAGACCGACATCGCATCGACGCGGCCGTCGATCAGGTCCTGGGCGTCGAAGTGATGCGGCAGGTAGTGCAGGCTGGCCGGGTCGACGCCTTCCCGGCGCAGGTAGGCGAGCAGTTCATCGGCGTGCGCTTCGAGCATCAGCGTGCGCCCGGCCAGGCTGTGGATCGAGTCGGTGGGGCTGTCTTCACGCATCACCAGCGCCAGCGCCGAGTGCTGAAAGACGTTGGCGAGGACCACGACCGGCTTGCCGGCATACCGCGACAGCAGCAGCGCGCTGGTGCCGACGCCGAAATCGGCGCTGCCGTCGAGCACCTGCTGCACCGGGTCGGTGTCGGGCTGCGCTTCGAGCAGCTGCACGTCGAGTCCGGCGTCGCGGTAGTAGCCCTGCGCGATCGCGGCGTAGTAGCCGGCGAACTGGAACTGGTGCTTCCACTTCAGCTGCAGCGTGACCCGCTCGGGGGTGCTGACCTGCGCAGCGCCGGCCGCGGCGTCGCCGATCGGCAGCCACCACCACAGCAGCGCGAAGCCATAAACCAGCGCCCGTCCCAGTCGAGTCAGCATGAGTGCAAGTGCCGCGCCTGCCGGCGCCCGAAAGCGGCCGGCCGAAGGGTTGATCAAACGAACGGTGAGGCCCTGCCGCGCCGGTGTGCCCGCGCGCGGCAGGTTGCGCCATCGTATCAGCGGGTGTTGCCGGCCAGCAGCGCTTTGCGCCGGCGGCCTTCGGCATCGGCGATCTTCAGGGCGGCGAGCACGCGCGCCGGTGAGACTTCGGCCGGCTCGTTGTGGATCGTCTCGCCGGGAGCGCAGGCGGCGTTCGCGGCGATCAGCAGCTTGGCGTCGTCGACCTCGCTGAGGCCGATGTCGGCGAGCGTCACCGGCAGACCGACCGCCAGGCAGAAGTCGTAGACCGTATCGATCATCGCCGGCTTCTTGTCGGCGAGGAACATCAGGCCCTGCACCCCGATCGCCACTTTTTCGCCGTGCCAGGCGTGGTGGGTTTCGGCGAGCGCGGTCAGGCCGTTGTGGATCGCGTGCGCCGCCGCCAGGCCGCCGCTCTCGAAGCCGAGGCCCGACAGCAGCGTGTTGGCCTCGACGATGTGGTCGAGCGCCGGCGTCACCACCCCCTGTTCGGCGCTGAGCTTGGCCAGCGTGCCGTATTCGAGCAGGGTTTCGTGGCACAGCCGGGCCAGCGCGTAGGCGGTCATCGGTCCCATGCGCCCGGTCATGTTGAAGCCGCGCTTGGCGTGGCAGTCCTCGGCCTCGAACCAGGTCGAGAACGCATCGCCCATGCCCGAAACCAGCAGGCGCACCGGCGCGCGCACGATCACGGCGGTGTCGACCAGCACGGTATCCGGGTTGTGCGGCAGTACCAGATAGCGCTTGAAGCTGCCGTCCGGCTGATAGATCACCGACAGCGCACTGCACGGCGCGTCGGTGGAGGCGAGCGTCGGCGCGATCAGCATGCGCACGCCGAGCGTGTAGGCCACCGCCTTGGCGGTATCGAGGGTCTTGCCACCGCCGACGCCGACGATCACGTCGGTACGCTCGTGGCGGGCGATCACGCACAGACGCTCGATTTCCTCGTCGGAGCATTCGCCGCCGAAGCGCGCTTCGACCACCGGCAGCGTATCGCCGATGCCGGCGCGCAGGGTGTCGTGCAGATGGTCGAGCACGAAGCCGTCGCCGATCAGCAACGCCTTGTTGCCGAGGCGCTTGGCTTCTTCACCGAGTACGCCGAGAGCGTTTTCGCCCTGGACATAGCGGCCCGGGAATATCGCAGTCGTGAGCATGGGGTTTGTCTCCCGCTGAGCACCCGTTGGTGTCGGTTTGAAGCCTAGCCCCGGCCGGCCGGGGCTGCCGCCCGTTCGACCGCACTGGCTTTTATCTGCAAGGAAAGCTGGACAGGCGCTCGGCGCGGCGGCGTGTCGCCGCCGGCGCCACTGCCCGTGACCTGTTCATGATTACGGGATGTTCATTTAATCAATAAGTTATTGATATTTTTTAATGAACTGCAGGGCTGCACGATGGGCAGTTCGCGGTCTTTATTGTTATGAATTTATATCATCATATTGTTTAGATTCCCTAAAACCGCTTCATCAAGCCGTCACCTCGAAACCTTACAAATTCACCATTTCTCAACTTTCCCCGACGAGGCTCACTCATGCGCATCCTGCTTGCCGCGCTGGCGGCAACTTCCGTCCTGGCCGGAGCGGCTCAGGCCGCCAGCGTTTATCCGCTCGACCGGGCGACGATCCTCGCCGGTTCGCCGTTCGACTTCAAAGTCGAGCTCGACAGTGTGGTCAAGCCCGAGGACGTCCGCATCACCGTCAACGGTGAGGACTACAGCCAGGCGTTCGGCGCGCCGGCGCAGTTCGTCGAGGCGGAGCAGGGTAAGGACGGCAAGACCTTCGGCTCGGCGCTGCTGCTGCGCGCGCTCAAGCTCGACCGGCCCGGCACCTATACCGTCGAAGTCAGCGCCGGCAGCGAGCACAAGCGTGTGAGCTGGGACGTCTTTGCCGCGCCGGCGCCCGGGCGCGCCAGGAACGTGATCTTTTTCCTCGGTGACGGCCTGTCGGTCGCGCACCGCACCGGCGCGCGGCTGATGTCGAAGGGCATGACCGAGGGCAAGGCCAACGGCCGCCTGAACATGGACGACCTCGATCACATGGCCTTCATCGGCACCTCGTCGACCAACGCCATCGCCACCGACAGCGCCAACACCATGTCGGCCTACATGACCGGCCACAAGACCGCGGTCAACGCGCTCGGCGTTTATGCCGACCGCACGCCGTCGCCGTTCGACGACCCCAAGGTCGAGACCATCGCCGAGGCCGTGCGCCGCACCACCGGCAAGGCGATTGGCGTGGTCTCCACCGCCGAACTGGAAGACGCGACGCCGGCGGCGGTAGTCGCGCATACCCGGCTGCGTGCGGAAAAAGCGGCGATCGTCGGTGATTTCTACGCCGTCAAGCCGGACGTCATGCTCGGTGGCGGCTCCGCTTACTTCCTGGCGAAGACCGTGCCGGGCTCCAAGCGCAAGGACGACAAGAACTACATCGAACTGTTCAAGGACGCCGGCTACACGCTGGTGACCGACAAGGCGGAGCTGGCCGCGCTCGCCGGCGGCAGCGGCAAGGTGCTCGGCCTGTTCCACACCGGCAACATGGACGTGACGCTCGACCGCGAATTCCTCAAGAAGGGCACGGTGGCGAAGTTCCCCAACCAGCCCGGCCTGGTCGACATGACCAGGGCGGCGCTGGAGCGTCTGGCGCAGAATCCGAACGGCTTTTTCCTGATGGTCGAGGGCGCCTCGGTCGACAAGATGTCGCACCCGATGGACTGGGACCGTGCGCTGTTCGAAACCATCGAGTTCGACCAGGCGATCGGCGTCGCCCGCGAGTTCGTCAAGACTCACCCGGACACGCTGATCGTCGTCACCGGCGACCACACTCACGGCGTGTCGATCATCGGCACCATCGACGACGACAAGCCAGGCAGCGAAATGCGCGACAAGGTCGGCGTCTACGCCGCCGCCGGCTTCCCCAATTACACCGACGAGAACGGCGACGGCTTCCCGGATCGGGTCGATGTCAGCCGCCGGCTGGCGGTGTTCTCCAGCAACTTCCCGGATTACTACGAGACCTTCCGGCCCAAGCTCGACGGTCCGTTCGAGCCGGCGGTGAAGAACGAAAAAGGCGAGTACGTCGCCAACGCCGCCTACAAGGATGTGCCCGGCGCGGTGCTGCGCGTCGGTAATCTGCCGAAGGATGCCGACACCGCGGTGCACGCCGTTGACGACGTGGTGCTGCAGGCGACCGGCCCCGGCGCCGACGACTTCAAGGGCTACATGGAAGAAAGCGACGTCTACCGCGTGCTGGCCACGGCGCTCGGCCTCGGCGCGCCGGCCAAGCCGTGAGGGCAGCGGACGAACGCACGGCCGCGCTCAGCGGCCGTTGCGGGAGCGTGTCGGTCCGCCGCCGGCGCCTGCTGCAGAGCCTGCTGGCACTGCCGCTGGGGCTGCCGCTCGGGCCGGCGCTGGCCGCGACGCCGGGCCTTGAGTTCGGCGAGCTGTACGGCAAGGTCAGCGTGCTCGGCCTGGAGTTTTCCGACAAGGTCAAGGCGCTGGCCGGGCAGGCGGTGACGATGCGCGGCTTCATGGCGCCGCCGCTGAAGGCCGAGGCCCGTTTCTTCGTGCTCACCGAAATCCCGATGGCGCTGTGCCCGTTCTGCTCGTCGGACGCCGACTGGCCGGACAACATCGTCGTCGTCTACCTCGACCACCGGCAGACCTTCGTCCAGGCCAATGCGCGCATCGAGGTGCGCGGCCGGCTGGAGGTCGGCTCGTGGACCGATCCCGAGACCGGCTTCGTCAGCCTGCTGCGGCTGCGCGGCGCCGAGTTCCGCAGCGACTGAAATGCTCGAACTGTCCCTTTCCGCGCTGCAGGTGCGCTTCCCCGGCCTCGCCGCGCCGGCCCTGGCGATCGAGCGGCTGCACATCGCCGCCGGCAGCCGCGTGGCGATCACCGGGGCTTCCGGTTCCGGCAAGAGCACGCTGGTCAACCAGCTGATCGGTCTGGAGCGCCCGCGCGGCGCGCGCATCGACTGGAGCGGCACCGACCTCGCCACGCTCGGCGAGGGCGCGCGCGACCGCTGGCGCGGCCGGCACGTCGGCCTGGTGATGCAGGACTTCCATCTGTTTCCCGGCCTGTCGGCGCTTGACAACGTGCTGCTGCCGGCGCAGCTGGCGCGGGTTGCCGACGGGCTGTGCCGCGAGCGCGCGGCGGCGCTGCTGGCGCAGGTCGGCATCCGCCGGTCGCGGCAGCCGGCGGAGACGCTGTCGCGTGGCGAGATGCAGCGCGTCGCCGTTGCCCGCGCGCTGCTGCGCCAGCCGGGCCTGCTGGTCGCCGACGAGCCGACCGCGAGCCTCGATGCCGACAGCGGCGCGGCGGTCGCCGACCTGCTGCTCGATCTCGCCAGCGAGGCCGGCAGCACGCTGCTGGTGGTCTCGCACGACCCGCGCCTGTGCGGCCGGCTGCAGCGGCGCATCGAACTGGCCGGCGGCCGCATCGTCGCCGACAGCGCGGGAGGGACGCCGGCATGATCCGCTTCATCCTCGCCGACCTGCGCCGGCTGTGGCTCGGCGCGCTGGTAATCGTGCTGCTGGTGGCGCTGGCCAGCGCGCTCGGTGTCACCGTGACGCTGCAGGAGCGGGCGCTGCGTCTGGGCAGCGCCCGCGCCGCCGATAAGTTCGATCTGGTGATCGGCGCGCCGGGCAGCGATACGCAGCTGGTGCTGTCGACGGTGTTCCTGCAGCCGGCCGCGCTGCCGCTGCTGCCGGGCGAGGTGCTGCGCCGGCTGGCCGCCGATGCGCGGGTGGCCTGGGTGGCGCCGATCGGCTTCGGCGATTCCTTTTTCGACAACCCGATCGTCGGCACGACGACGACGCTGCTGCGCGAGACCACGCCGGGGCTGGCCGCCGGCCGGCTGTTCGCCGCCGAGGGCGAGGCGGTGGTCGGTGCCGCGGTCGAGCTGCCGCTCGGCGCCAGCATCAAGCCGATGCACGGCCTGGCCGGCGCCGGTGCACATGTGCACGAGGCCCTGAGCTACCGCGTCGTCGGCCGTCTGCTGCCGACTGCGACTGCCTGGGACCGGGCGATTCTGGTGCCGATCCAGGCGGTCTGGCACATCCACGGCCTCGGCCTCGACGAACACGACGAGGCGCCCGCCGGGCACGAGCACGACGAGTCCGCCGGCGATCAGGCGACCGACGCCGGGCACGAGCCCGTCGCCCAGCCCGCGGGCAGCGCCGGGCCGGCGGCGGTGCGTGCCGATGCCGACGGCCATGCTCACGCGCATCTCGACGCCGCCGCGCCGCTGGATGAGTCCTGGCGGCTGACGCCGCCTGGTCTGCCGGCGCTGCTGGTCAAACCGCGCAGCATCGCCGATGCCTATCGCCTGCGTCAGGCGTACCGCAATGAACACACGCTGGCGGTGTTTCCGGGTGAGGTGCTGACCCGCCTCTACGCCACGCTGGGTGATGCCCGGCGGGTGCTGGCGCTGGTGGCCGGCGGCGCGCAGGCGCTGGTTGCCGCCTCGCTGGTGCTGGTCACCGTGCTGCACGTCGGCCAGCGGCGGCGGCAGATCGGCGCGCTGCGGGCCTTCGGCGCGCCGCGCGCGGCGGTGTTCGCGATCGTCTGGAGCGAGCTGTTCGCGCTGGTCGGCGTCGGCATCGGCCTCGGCTTCGCCATTGGCTACGGCGCGGCGCGGCTGATCGCCGCCGGCTTTACCGCGCAGAGCGGCGTGGTGCTGCCGGTCGGCTTCGTCGCCGCGGATCTGCTCAGCGCCGGCTGGCTGCTCGGTTTCGCCGCGCTGCTGGCGGCGCTGCCGGCGGCACTGGCCTACCGCCAGTCACCGGCGCAGGCGCTGCGCGGCTGATGCTTCAGGCGTCGCCGTCGTAGCGGCGCTGCGCGGCCAGCACCGCCTCGATGTTGGCGTGGGCCCAGTCGACCAGTGAATGCATCGCCGCCGCCAGCGTGCGCCCGAGCGGGGTGATCGCGTACTCGACGCTGACCGGCACCGTCGGGAACACCGTGCGCGTGACCAGGCCGTCGCGCTCCAGGCGTTTGAGCGTCTGCGACAGCACCTTCTGCGACAGTCCCTCGATCTCGCGCAGCAGGGCATTGAAGCGCAGCGGCTGTCGCAGCAGCAGGCCGAGGATCAGCACGGTCCATTTGTCGGCGATGCGATCGAGCACCAGCCGCGTCGGGCAGGCGGCGGCGTAGGCGTTCCACGGCGGCGCCGGCTCGGGCGGTTTCTCCGCGGTAATCAGGTGAGCTGCGGGTGCGTTCTTCACGAGGATCAAGGCCTTCTATACAGTTTCTGGCAGAAACCAGGTGATCAAATCATACCGATAAATCGAGCACGGTATGGCACCGGGATTTCGCAGCAGACATGCCTTTTTCCGTATCGACAGCGAGACATCCATCATGACGACGGTAGCGATCGTGTATTTCAGCGGCTACGGCCATACCGCAAAACTGGCTCAGGCCGTCGCCGCCGGCGCGGCCGGGGTGGCCGCGACCCGGGTCGACAGTTACCGCATCGACGGCGACGGTGAACTGCCGGAGGGGGCGATGGAGGCGCTGGCGGCGGCCGATGCGATCATCTACGGCAGCCCGACCTACATGGGCGCGCCGGCCTGGCAGTTCAAGAAATTCGCCGATGCCTCCTCCAAGGCCTGGTTCACGCAGGCGTGGAAGGACAAGCTCGCCGCCGGCTTCACCAACTCCGCCTCGCTCAACGGCGACAAGTTCGCGACCATCGAAGCGTTCTGGACGCTGTCGCAGCAGCACGGCCAGGTCTGGATCGGCACCGGCCTGCTGCCGGCGAACCGCAAGGACAGCGGCGCCGATGACATCAACCGCGCCGGCGCCTTCGGCGGCGTCATGGCGATCTCGCCGGCCGACGCCTCGGCGGAGGAGGCGCCGCACCAGGGGGATCTCGACACCGCGCGCCTGCTCGGCCGGCGCGTCGCCGAGTGGGCGGCGCGGCTGGCGGCCTGAGCCCCGTTTGCGCCGCCGGCTCAGGCCGGCTGCGCCTGCCGCCAGCGCTCGACCTCGGCGAGCCAGGCCAGCGGCTTGTGGCGGATCAGCTGCAGGCGCCCGGCGAAGACCCGCGCGATGCCGTCGGTGCTGGTGTCGAGCGTCAGCTCATCGCCGGCCTGGAAGCTCTGTTCACCGAAGCGGATGCAGTGCGCGGCGCGGTCGATGCTCAGGCACTCGCAGCCGACGATGCAGACCTTGCCCAGCTGCCGCGCCACCACCGCCGCGTGTGCGGTGCGGCTGCCCTGCGCGGTGAGGATGCCGGCGGCGGCGGCGATGCCGGCGATGTCCTCGGTGGCGATGTCCGGGCGCACCAGCAGCGCCGGCCGGCCGGCGGCGTTGAGCGCATCGACTTCGGCCAGATCCAGCGCGATGTGGCCGCTGACGATGCCGATGCCGGCGGCGACACCGCTGGCGAGCGCGGCCGGCGCCTGCTCCAGCACCTGCTCTTCGAGTGCATCGAGGTCGATGCCCTGCAGCTGCGCGAGCGCCTCGCGCGGCTTGAGGCGGCCCTCGCTGACCCGGTCGACGGCGATGCGCAGCGCCGCCCACGGCGTGCGCTTGGCGCGGCGCGTCTGCAGCATGAACAGGCGGCCGTTCTCGACGGTGAATTCGAAGTCCTGCACATCGCCGAAGGCGGCCTCCAGGCGGTTGGCGATGTCCTGCAGCTCGTGCTGCACCGCCGGCAGGTACTCGGCGAGGCGCTGGCTGTCGTGGGCGCGGAAGCGGCCGCTGACCACGTCTTCGCCCTGGGCGTTGAACAGGAAATCGAGGTAGAGCTGCGGCGTGCCGCGCGCCGGATCGCGGGTGAAGCCGACGCCGGCGCCGGAGGTGCCGCCGGCATTGCCGAACACCATGCGCTGCACGGTCACCGCGGTGCCGAGCTCGTCGGCGATGCCGTTGAGGCGGCGGAAGGCTTGCGCACGCGGCGAACGCCAGGAGGCGTAGACCGCCTCGGCGGCCTGCGCGAGCTGCGTCCGCGGCGCCTGCGGGAAGTCGGCGCCGACCGCCTCGCGGTAAATGGCCTGGTAACTGCCGGTCAGCTCGCGCAGCGCATGAAAATCGAGCAGGCGCGGATCGTCGATGCCGGCCTGGTGGCAGGCCTGCTCGGTGGCGGCGCGAAACGCCGCCGCGGCGACGCCGTGCACCACCTCGGCGAACTGCTGTATCAGGCGGCGGTAGGCGTCCCACACCAGGCGCGGGTTGCCGGTCAGGCGCAGCAGGCCGGGCAGGGCGGTGTCGCACAGGCCGACGTTGAGGATGGTGTCGAGCATGCCGGGCATCGACACCGGCGCGCCCGAGCGCACCGAGACCAGCAGCGGCCGCCGCGCCGCGCCGAAGCCGAGCTGGCAGGCGCCTTCCAGCACCGTCAGCCCGCGCTCCAGCGCGGCCTGCAGCTGCGGACGGAATGCCGCGGGGTCGGCGAGGTAGGCGGTGCAGCCGGCCGTGCCGAGCACGAAGCCCTGCGGCACCGGCAGATCGAGCTGCGCCATGCGCAGCAGATTGGCGGCCTTGAAGCCGAGCTGGCGGGGATCGGCGTCGCGGCTCATGCCGGGCAGGCCGATCCAGGCCGGTTCGAGTGCGCTTGCGGCGTTGCCTTGCTTGGCGTCGAGACGGTTCATTCGGCGATGACCTCCGCCAGTACGTGATCGTGCAGATCGAGGGCGGCGTGCATCAGCGCATCGGCGCCGCTTTCCAGATTGCGGGCGCATTCGCTGAGCGCATAGAGCAGGGCGGTGGGTGGTGCGCAGGCCACCAGGCTGACTTTGAAGCCGCGGTGAGCGGCATCCGAGCGGTGCTCGGCGGAGACGATGCGGTGCACCGCTTCGAGGAAGTCCTGCATGTCGGTCTGCGCGCCGCCGCGGTGCACGCTGCGGCAGGCCTCGATCGCGCGCACGTAGTCCTGACAGCCTTCGAGCAGCACCTGCGACAGTGACTGCAGCGCGGCCTTCAGCGGCGGGGCGACCGGCGTGGCGCCGACCAGCGTCAGGTGGAACAGCGCTTCTTCAAGCTCATCGGCGACGTCGTCGGCGGCCATCAGCAGCTCGTAGTAGAAATGGCCTTTTTCGGCGTGGCGCACGCGCTCGCGGGCGGCGTCGAGCAGCGCATCGGCCTGATGCTCCCAGTCGACGGCGCGGGCCGACATGCGTCCCAGCCGTTCGCCGGCATCGGCGCCGCCGAGCGCGAACAGGCTGTCACGCACGCTGTTGGCGAGCTCGAAGCACCAGGCGGCGTGCTCGGCGGCCAGGTCGTGCAGGCGCTGCTGGGCGCTGTGCAGGTAATTGACCAGCTCGGCGCGCAGCTCGTCGCGCACCAGCGCCACGGCGCGCCTAGCGAGCAGGCCCTCGGCACAGGTGCGCAGCACGAACTGCATGTAGGCGGCGGCGGCTTTGACGCCGAGCAGCTCATCGAGCCGGCGGCCGAGCAGGCCGGGCTCCTGCGCGACGAAGCCCAGCGCATCGAAGATCGCCGCCTCGCCGCCCATGCGCAGGAAGGCCATGTGGCCGTATTCCTCATGGGCCGCCCAGTCGAGCAGCGTCAGTGTCTCGCGCTTGGGCAGCAGCAGACGCAGGCGCTTGCGCGCGCGGTTCCAGTCGATCAGGAACACCAGCCGCGAGCCGAGAAAGCGCAGGTAGGCGCACAGATCGTCCTCGTCGCGGGCCTGGTAGACGCCGACGCCGAGGTGATAAAGGCCGTCCTCCATGCTGGCGTCGGCGCGCGAGCGGGTGTCCTCCCAGTCGACCGCCCAGTCGGCGAACAGGCCCTGGAAGTAGATCAGCCGCTGCAGGTGCACGTCGGTGTAGGTCAGCGTGGCGCTGAGGCCCTGCACCTGGATCACCAGCACATGCGCATCGGTGGTGCCGATGTCGTTCTGGATCAGCAGGCGCTCGCCGGCGCGGGTGGCGGTGGTGCCGAGGCCGGGATGGTCGAACTTGAGCCGCGCGGTGCGCTGCACGCCGTGCATGAAGGCGCTGACGCGCGGGCGGTCGACCTCGGCCAGCGCGTAGCAGGCGGCGCCGAGGATGTGCTCGCAGGCGATCTGCGCCTGCAGCGCGTTCAGCGCCTTGTGCAGATCCATCACCAGCAGATGCAGGCTGTCGCCGCGCTCGCGCTCGCCGGAGACCAGGCGGGTGATGGCGGCATCGCTGAACACCTCGTCCGCCTCGCACCAGGGCGGCGTGTCCAGTGCCTGCAGACGCTCGGCAAAGTCCGTCGCGGCGGGCAGCCCGGCGCTGCGCAGCGGGCGCAGCATCTCGTCGAGCGCCTGGCGCAGGCGGGCGCACAGCGCCTGTGCGCCGGGCATGCGGTAGCGCCCGTCACCGAGCGCGCAGGCATTGCGCATCACCGTATCGAGGCTGTCGTCGCTCTGCCCGGCGGCAAGGCGCTCCTTGGCGAAGTCGGGCAGCGGTGCCTGCGGGTGTTCGGCATGGGCACGGCCGAACTGCAGCAGTGTGAAGTCGTATTTGGCGCGATCGTTGGCGCCCAGTGCTGCCGCCAGCTGGGCCGGCAGTACCAGCGCCTCCTCGCCGAGGGCGTCGAGGATGTGGGCTTTGGTGGTCATGGCAGTTCCGTGCGGATGCTCCCTGGGTCGGGAGTGCCCACGCTAGAACCGGCGGATGTAAAAATAATGAAACCTCGGCGTTTTTGTGTCGTCGCACGCGCAGGCATCGCTGCGGTGGGCGGGCGCTGTCGCCGTGGCGCTACGGGCAGCTGCCGGTGGCCGTCGTCTGCGCACGCACGATGCCGGCCGCGGTGATCGTCAGCACCTGTTCCTTCTGGCCGAGCGGTGAGGCGCTGCACAGCGTCAGGGTCGCCGGGGTCGTGCCGATGCCGATGGGCTGAAAGGCGAGGCTGGTGGCGCCACCAGCCTCGGTGAAGTGCAGGCCGCCGGGCAGCGCCTGCTCGCGGTAAACGACGGTGGTGCCGGCGATCACGATCCAGCCCTGCTGCCAGTTGCCGCTGCCGCAGCTGGTGCCGTCACTGGAGACACAGACCGACACCTGGGTATTGCGCTTGATGGCCTCGCTGCGGGCGAGCTGCACGCTGGAGGTAAAGCGCCCGGCGTAGGCGCTCAGCCGGTTGTTGACGATGATGTCCTCGAACGAGGGCACAGCGACCAGCAGCAGGATCGTCGCCACCACCAGCGTGATCATCAGTTCGAGCAGCGTGAAGCCGCGTGCCATGAGCCGTGAGTGAGTCATATGCATTCCTTGCGCGATTTAGGGACGGGTCATCATTGCTGGATGTACCAGTACACCATCCCTTTGAGTTGTAGAGATGAGGCCGTGGACTGCGGCAGATAGCTTTCCAGTGGCGAGTCGGCGTCCATGCCGATGACGAAGGGCACGGTCTGGCCGTCATCGAGGGTGACCAGGCCGGCCACCGGTGAGGGCGGCAGGCCGCCGCCGACGATTTCCTGCGAGCGGCTGGCGCTGCCGTCCTCGCTGCTGCTGTTGCCGAAGGCCGCGGCGGCGGTAGCGTAATTGATGTTGTAGACGCGCGCGGTGCCGAGGTTCGAGGTGCACACGCCGGGCGTGGCCACGGTCGGTGTATGCGTGCTGAAGGTCGTCGTGCCGTACAGCGTGATCGCCGAGGTCACGACCTGCTCGTGGGCATTGAGGCTCAGATACCAGCCCTTGTCGGAGCTGGGGCTGTCGGCATCGTCGATGTGCTGTAGTGAATCCAGGCACAGCAGCGCGGCACCGCAGTGGTCGGTCTCGGTCGCCAGCCAGCCGCTGTTGCTCGGGTAGTCGCGCAGCATGAAAAAGTAGTTGTTGACCGAGTAGGCCGAGGTGAAGCTGGCCAGCGGCTTCTCGCGGTCGCCGGAGCCGAGCAGCAGCACGTAGCCGCCGCTGTCTTCGAGCATGTCGGGGGCGAACATGAACTTGCGGTTGGCGCTGCAGGCGTCCGCCGTGTCGCAGCCGAGCGCGGCGATGCGGGTGATGGTCCAGTCGGCCGGCGCCGTCGCGGCGAACGGCGTATTGGCGTTGACGCCGGACAGGCGGTAGACGTTGCCGCCGAGGTCGACGACGTAGGCCCAGCTGGCCAGGCCGTCGCTGTCGCTGATGACGAACACGTCGGCGACCACCGCGCGTTCGGTGTCGAACTGCTTGAGCAGCGTGCCGCTGTCGGCATCGACGACGTAGACGTGATTGCCCTTGGTCGCGCTGGTGCAGGTGTTGGGGTCGGCATCCTCGCAGCTGTCATAGCCGCCGCCGAAGATCAGCATCGGCAGTGGCGTCGGCGTGGTGGTGGCCTCGTGGCCTGCCGCTTTGATGACTTTTGGCGCAGCCCAGGTCTGGCCGAGGCCGGAAAAGCCCGTCGAACAACCGCTGTCGTCGGTGGCATCCGGGCAGCCGAGCTTCCATTTCAGCGTCGGGCTGCTCGGTGTGGTGGTGATCGTCGAGACATCGAAGGCGTACATCACCCGGGCACCGCGGCGCATCGTCGCAAAGATCCAGGTGCTGCTGGCGTCGTGGTAGGCAGTCACCGGACCGTCGAAACCATAGGGTTTGGGCAGCGGCGTCGGTGAGGTCGTCGGGTTGCCGGCGTAGGAGATCTGCGTGCTGTTGTCGTGCAGGCGCTTGATCGACGGGTAGAACTCGGGCGCGATGAAGGCCCACAGCTCGTTGCCGGCCGCCGCGCCGGCGATGCTCGTCGTGCGGTTGCCGTTGACGGCGCGCAGGATGCCGTCGTTGGCGCCGTAGAACACCACGATCTGCGGACTGGCGTCGCTGCCGTAATTCACCGCCACCGGCCGCGAGTGGATGACATCGCCGTGGATCGACGGCCGTTGCTCGGTACTGGTGACGCCGTTGAGGTTTTCGTCGTCGACGTCGAGGCCGCGGGCCCAGCTGATCAGCGTGTCGCGCTCGCTGCTGCTGGCGGCACCGAGATCGCTGGTGCTGACGTGGGTGGAGTCGAAGGTGGTCAGCGCGGTGCAGGAGGCGAACGCCGCCGCGCAGGTGCGCAGCGTGCGCGTGGTGCTGGCGCGCAGCCGGTAGGCTTCACCGCCTTTCTCGACGATGTTGCCGTCGGGATAGTTGGAGGCATCTGAGCCGGCGACGCTCAGGCAGCCGCCCTGCGGCTTGAACGCCCAGTAGGTGTCGACCGTGCTCGGTGTCCAGAAACTGCGGGCGCACTCGGTGATGAAGCCGGTCGCGGAGTTGATGGCGCTGTTGCCGTCGGCATCCTGCGTGCGCAGCGTGCTGCCGACCAGGCCGAGCTTGTACTGCTTGAGGTTGCCGGCCCAGCGCGGCAGTGCGTCGGAATCCGGGCGGAACATGCCGACGTAGACCTGATTCAGGTAGGTGCCTTCAGTGTTGACACTGACCGGCAGGCTGACCGAGGCGAACACGCTGTTGACCGCCTGGATCTCGGAAAAAATCGTGTTCAGTGCGTTGCCGATCGCGGCGCTGCCGCTGCTCGTCGAGACATCGAAGTACTTGCCGCTGCTGACGTTGGCCATGCTGCGCAGCAGCGCGGTCCAGCCCGGCCCCTGGCCGGTGGTGACGCGGTTGACGTCGAGCGTGTAGGTGACGACTTCGAGGTTGCTGCGGTGCATGAAGCGCGCCCATTCGTCGCCGATATTGTCCTGCGAGCCGCTCGGCGAGATCGCAATCGTCGTCGTCGCGCCGCTGATGCCGGCGCTGGTGGCCGCCGCACTGAGCTGGTCGGTTGCCGTGCGCGTGTCGGAGGTGTTGTCCTGGACCGCGCCGTTGCTGATGTAAATGATGAAGTTCTTCGCGCAGCTGCCGGCGACGACCGGACTCAGGTATTGCGTGGCGTTCTTGCTGGTCAGCGCGTTGCCGGCCAGCGCGTAGATCGCGTTGGACGCCGCGGTGCCCGAGGTGTTGCCGGTGTAGTCGGTCTTGACCTTCTGATTGCCCGCATACGGTTCGCCGCCCATGAAGTAGCGGTAGGCCTCGGTCATCGTCTTGCCGAGTTTGCCGCCGTTGGACTTGTCATTGAGGACGTGCAGGCTGTTGATCAGCGCCGCGTATTTGGGCTGGTTGCTGGCGTTGAGCGGGCGGATCGCCGCGCGCACGTAACCGCCGTCGACGTTGTTGTTGCCGCTGCCGGTTTCCGTGAACAGCATCAGACCGACGCGAAAGCGCGCGCTGCCGTCGTCGTTGACCGGCAGGCCGTTGAAGGTCGACACCAGCGCTGCGATCTCGTTGGTGAAGGCCGTGTTCCAGTTGGCGGTGTTGTCGAGAATGATCAGCACGTTGGGCGCGTCGCTGGAGGCGGCGTTGGGCTGCACGAACAGATCGATGTCTTCGGCCAGGGCGGCGCGCTGCAACAGGAGCAGGCTGATGGCCATCGCCAGCAGCAGGGCAGAAATGCGCTTGGTCATGATGACTCTCCCATCGAGCGCGCGCGTGAAGAAGCGGATTCGGAACATGGTTATGGGCACACCGCCAGCTTCTGTGCCTGCGACAGCAGCCGGCGCACGCCGCTGCGGATCTGCACGGCGGTGGCGGTGTTGTCGGTGTCGCTGACACTGGCGTCGATTTCCCAGATCGAGTGCCAGCTGGTACTGGCTGACAGCGCGCTCGGCAGCGACAGGCTGCTCGGCGCCGCGCTGCCGGCCTGCCAGGCACGTACGCACTGGGGCTGGGCGACCGTGACGGTGAAGTCGGTCACGCCGTCGTCATCGAGATCGACCGCGATGGTTTCCGCCGTCGGATCGTCGACGAAGGCCGAACCGATGACCTGCTGGATCGCCTTGTTGGCGGCGGCGATGGCCTGCTCGCGGAACTGCATGTTGCCGACCGCGGTGAGGTTGCTGGAGCTCAGCGTCAGGCCGGTCAGCGTCATCATCGTGATCAGTATCAGCATCAGCAGGGCGATGACCAGCGTGGTGCCGCGCTGGTGGCGGTGCGCACAGGCGTTCATGGCGACTCCCGGCGGCTGGCAACGTTGG
Organism: Plasticicumulans acidivorans; assembly: GCF_003182095.1. Taxonomy (GTDB): domain Bacteria; phylum Pseudomonadota; class Gammaproteobacteria; order Competibacterales; family Competibacteraceae; genus Plasticicumulans; species Plasticicumulans acidivorans. Next base: position 50,949 of record NZ_QGTJ01000006.1, read on the forward strand.
GCAGGCGCACACTGGCTGCATAGACATGGCGCATGTAGTGATCGCCGAAGGGGCCGAGCGTGGTGTTGCCGAGCGTGTAAGCCTTGCTGTCGGTGTAGGTGGGGCTCGGCTGGCGGGCGCGGGCGAGTACGTAGAGGCGCAGCGCGGTGACGTTGGTCAGCTGCGCGGCGCTGCACGGGCTGGCCGAGGTGCAGCGCACGAAGCTGCCGTCCGGCACGCCGTCGCCGCGATTGGTCGGCAGCGTGTTCTGCGTATCGTCGCTGTCCGTGGCACAGGTGCTCGGGTTGATGCGGGCGATGGCCTGCGTGTAGTCGACCGGCGTCGCCGGGGCGCAGCGGCTGCTGAAGCCGTCGATGCCGACTTCGACGCGGAAGCCCTCGATGCCGGTGATCAGCGGTACCGCGCTCTGGTGCGCCAGCGCGCCGGCGGCGAGATCGAAGTCGGCGCGCATCAGCGTCGGGATGCCGTCGCCAACGGTGAAGGCGTAGTCGCGCACGTAATAAATGCGGGACAGGAAGCGGCGCTTGTCGGCGAGCGTCGAGCAGTCGCGCTTGTGCAGCGTGAAGCCGCTGGTCGCGAGCACGTAGCGGGTGGTCTCGCTGGCGCACAGCGAGGCCTGCATGTACAGCCGGCCGCTGACATCGGCGTCGCAGTGCGCGTCGCCGGGCACGCAGGTTTCCGCGTGACGCACGACCAGCACGTCGGTATTGGCCTGCCGGTGCTGCAGGATGCCGCTGCAGACGCTCGCATCGTCATACACCTGCAGCGGAATGCCGATCAGATCGTTGACGTAGGCCGTCGTCCACGAGGCGAAGGCCAGACAGGGGTCGGGTACGCCGGTGGGCACGTCGGTCGGCACGCTGGATAAGGTCTGATCGTCGAACTGCGGTACGTAGGCGCCCCAGAACGCGGCGTGCACCACGTCGCTTTCCATCAGCTGGATGGCGAAGCGGCCGTCCTCGATCATGTTGTTGGCATTGACCAGCTCGCTGCTGGTGCGGCTGCTGTTCAGATAAAAACTGATCAGCGCAACGACCAGCAGCATGCCGAGCGTGACCGACAGCATCAGCTCGATCAGGCTGAGGCCGCGCTGGCGCGGACGGGCGACGGACGGGCGCGCGTTCATGTCAGCGGCGCGATGCGTACGACGGTGGTCAGCGCGCGGCGGCACAGGTCTGCCGTGCAGGCGGTGCCGCCGTCGTAGAGGCCCTGTCCGCAGCCCACGCTGCTCGGCGGGGCCGATACCGGGGTCAGGCCCTGCCAGACCACGGTGACCATGTATTCGTTGCTGCCGAGCGCCTCGACGCAGCCGCGTCCGCTGACGAGCGCACCGACCCGGCTGCCGGAGGCGGTTTCCGCGGCGCCCTGCAGCGCCGCACACCACTGGCTGGCGTCGAGCTGCTGGCGGGTCGAGGAGGCGTCGGTGCTCGCGCAGGTGGTGCCGCTGCCGAGCGGCGAGCTGGTCACGTAGCTGCTGGCGGCATAGCGGTTGGTGGCGATGCGGCTGGCCATGTCCTTGAGCAGCATCAGCGCCTGCGCCCGCTGGTAGGTCTCGATCTCGGCCACCTGCAGGCGCGCTGTCAGGCCGTTGAGACCGAACAGGCCGAAGCTCAGCACGGCGATGGTCACCACCACCTCAAGCAGCGAGGTGCCGTGCTGGCGGTGGGGGTTGTGATACTGCGAATGCATGATGCGGCGGCTCATGATGCTTACCATTTGTCCGCCGGCGACTTCACGCCGGCGCTGTTCAGCGTCAGCGCGCCGTCGGACGCCTGTGTACCGCTGGGTGTGAAGGTGATGATGTAGCCCGGCGGGGGGCCTGCCTGCAGCGTGATCGTGAAGCTGTAAAACGCCGCCACCTCGCTCGGCAGAGCGTAGCCGCTGGCGGTCAGCGTGGCGGCGGCGGCGTAGGTCCGGGTCGCCAGAAAGTACTGCTGCTCGCGGTTGGCGATATCCATCATCTGCGCCTGCGCGGCGCTGCGATGGCTGCGGATCATGTACTGCCGGTAACTCGGCAGCGCGACCACCGCGAGAATCGCGGTAATGGCCATGGCGATGACCAGTTCTATGAGAGAAAAGCCCCGGCTCCGGCGGGGAGGATTATTCATGGCCTGCTCCTGCTGAGCGCGGTGGTGAATCGCTCGCCATTTGCGTGCATGAACAAATAGTAAATGTTGAAGCTGCTGAAATAATGGAAATGAACACGACGAAACAATATGTTGCCCGGGATGGCGGAGGCTTTCGCGAGATGACTGCGCGATGCGCAGTACGCAGCCTGATCGCCGTAATTGACGCGATTTTCCGGTGAATTCGTCGCTGTTTCGTGCATGTGCGGAGTGTCGTTGCGTGATGACCCGCGTTCGCGTCCACTGCGGCACACCGGCCATTTAATTAAAAAAAATCCATGTTTATTTTTATCGCCAGAATTCTTTAATCGAGCGTGATCTGCATCACACTTTAGGGTGCGCACGGCTTCGTGTGCGCAAGGGCAGGCAAGGCAGCCTGGCGGCCTGTCGGAGGGCGCCGCCACGCTGTGTGCACACGCGGGAGGGGCGGGTGCGCGCGACCTTCGCGGCCGGTCGTGCCGCTCGCAGCCGCCGGTCGTGGCCGGGTCGTATATGCTGCGATCCCTCACGGTTTTTGGGGTTGATGGCCGATGCCACTGCCGGGCGCGCGCAGGCGCATGACGACACTGAGGACGAAGCTCTGGCTACTGACGGCTGCCGCGCTGTGCTGTGTGATGCTGCTCGAAGTCGTCCTCGGCATGACGAGCATCGAGCATCGTATCGAGCAGGGGTTTACGCGCAGTGCGCGCGACATCCAGCAGTTGCTGACGGCGACGCGTGACGTCTATCGCGAGCAGTTCCTGAACGGTGATGTCAGCGTGGCGGAGCTGACGCACGGTTTTCTGCCCGCGCACGTCACCGCCCGCCTCGCTGAAGCTTTCGTGCATGAAGGCGAGCTCAGCGCCAATCCGCTGCGTTTTCGCACCGCCTCGCCGCAGCCGCTCAACCCGGAGAATCGGGCCGATGCGGCAGAGCTCGCCGCGATCGACTGGTTTCGCACGCATCCGATGGCCAGCGAGCGTGTCGAGCGCATCAAGACGCCGGGCAGCTGTGACGAGTTGCGCTACACCGCACCGATCCGCATCGAGGCCTACTGCCTGCAATGTCATCGCGGCTGGCCCGGCACCACCGGCCTGCGTGTCGGCGACATCGGCGGTGTGACCAGCATCCGCATGCCGGTCGATGCCATCCGTCATCACGAATACAGGGAATGGCTGCTGGCCTTCGCCAGTCGTGCCGCCGGTTACGTGGTGCTGCTCGGCCTGCTCGGCGCCTTTCTCGATCGTGTGTTGACCCGCCGTCTGAGCCGGCTGGAGACCTCGACGCGGGCGCTGGCCGCCGGTGATTACGCAGTGCGCTGCGCGGTCGACGGTCATGACGAGATCGCTTCGCTGTCGACCGCCTTCAATGTGATGGCCGGCGCCGTGCAGTCGCGCTCGGCGGAAAGTGAAGCGGCGATCGCGCAGCAGCGCTACCTGCTCGACAGCAGCCCGCTGCCGATGTGGGTGCATGACCTGGTCGGCCTGCGCTTCATCTACGTCAATGACGCCGCCGTGGCGCTCTACGGTTACTCGCGCGCCGAGTTCCTGGCGATGCGGGTGGATCAGCTCTACATCGCCGAGGACATTCCGGCGCTGATGCGGCGCATGGCCGAGCTCGACGATCAGCCGATGGAGCGTCAGGTCCGTCACCGACGCAAGGACGGCACGCTGGTGGATCTCGCGCTGTGGTCGCGGCCGCTGCTGCTCGACGGCCGTCAGGTACGCCTGGTGCTGGTGCAGGACATCACCGAGCGCCGGCGCATGGAAGAAGCCCTGCAGCTGTCGCAGATCAAGTTCGCGACGATCTTCCGCACCTCGCCGGACCTGATCGCGATCACCGATCGCCAGAGCGGGCGCTTCCTCGACGTCAACGATGCCTTCAGCCGCATCATGGGTTACGCCAAGGCGGAGGTCGTCGGTCGCACCTCGGCGGAGCTCGGCACCTGGGGTACTGCCGACAGCCGTCGGCTGATGGTCGAGTCGCTCGGCCAGGCGACGCGGCTGATGAACTTCCAGACACTGTTCCGGCGCAAGGACGGCGAGGTATTCCCGGCGCTGCTGTCGCTGGAGGCGGTGCGCATCGGCGAGCAGGACTGCTTCATCATCTCGGCGCGTGACATCACCGAGCGCATTGCCGTCGAACAGGCACTGCGCGAGAGCGAAGCCAAGTTCCACACGATGGTCGACTGGACCTACAACTGGGAATACTGGACGCGGCCGGAGGGCGGGTTTCGCTATATGAGCCCGTCGGTCGAGCGCATCACCGGCTATACCGTCGATGATTTCCAGCGCAGTCCGGGTCTGCTCGATGCCATCGTGCATCCGGACGATCGCCACATCTGGGAGCGGCACCTGTGCGGTTCTACGCAGACCGGTGAGGACAGCAGCGTCGTCGACATGCAGCTGCGCATCCTCTGCCGCCACGGTGTCGTGCGCTGGATCGCGCACACCTGCCGGCCGGTCACCGATGAGGCCGGGCACTTCGCCGGCCGCCGCGTCACCGTGCGCGACATCACCACGCAGAAGGCGGCCGAGGATGAAATCCGCGAACTGGCCTTCTACGACACGCTCACGCACCTGCCGAACCGGCGTCGCCTGCTCGAACAGGTGCAGCATGCCGTGGCCGCCAGCCAGCGCAGCGGGGAGTTCGGCGCGCTGATCATGCTCGACATCGATTACTTCAAGAAGCTCAACGACACGCAGGGCCATGCGGTCGGCGATCGCATGCTGGTCGAGGTCGGCCGCCGGCTGCGTTGCTGCGTGCGCCAGCAGGACATGGTGGCGCGGCTCGGCGGCGACGAGTTCGTCGTGCTGCTCGAAGGGCTCGGTACCGGCGAGGCGAGCGCCGTCACCCATGCCGATGCCGCCGCCGAGAAAATCCGCACCGCGTTGTGCGCGCCGTATCTGTTCGGTCAGGGCTGTGCGCCGTTTCATTCCTCGCCGAGCATGGGGCTGACGCTGTTCTGCGGCGGCCAGGCCTCGGTCGAGGTGCTGCTCAAGCAGGCGGACGTGGCGCTTTATCAGGCCAAGGACGCCGGGCGCAACAGCATCCGCTTTTTCAATCCGCGCATGCAGGCGACGCTGGATGCGCGCATGAAGCTCGAATCGGCGCTGCGCGAAGGGCTGGATCGCGGTGAATTCCGCCTCTATTACCAGCCGCAGGTCGATCGCGACGGCCGCCTGATCGGGGCCGAGGCGCTGCTGCGCTGGTTCCCGGACGGCCAGCTGGTCGGCCCCGACCAGTTCATTCCGCTCGCCGAGGAAACCGGTCTGATCGTGCCGCTCGGCCAGTGGGTGCTCGATGCCGCCTGTGCCCAGCTCAGCCGCTGGCAGCAGGACGAGGCGACGCGCCATCTGCAGCTGGCGGTCAATGTCAGCGCCCGCCAGTTCCATGAGGCGGACTTCGTCGAGCGCGTGCGTCACAGCGTCGAGGCGAGCGGCATCGATGCCTGCGGGCTCAAGCTCGAACTCACCGAAAGCGTGGTGCTGGAGCACGTCGAGGAAGTCGTCAACCGCATGCACGTGCTGCACGAACTCGGTGTGCGCTTCTCGCTCGATGACTTCGGTACCGGCTACTCCTCGCTCGCCTACCTGCGCCGCCTGCCGCTCGATCAGCTGAAGATCGACCAGGGTTTCGTGCGCGGCATCGTCGACCACCCGGAGGATGCGGCGATCGTCGATGCCATCGTCGCCATGAGCGGCTCGCTCGGCCTGGCGACGATCGCCGAAGGTGTCGAGACCGACGAGCAGTGGCACGTCCTGCTCGGCAGTGCCTGTCAGGCCGGTCAGGGCTATCTGTTCGGCCGGCCGCTGCCGCTGGAGCAGTGGGATGCGCTGCTGCTGAGGGAGTCGGAGTCGGTCTAGCGGCGGCCTGCCGTTTCTGCCGGTGATCGGCGCGGAAGGGGCGATCCGCCGTTCTACACTCACACCACGAGTGCGACGGTTCTGCCGCCTCATGCTGATGGCGAACGACTCGCCCCGGTCTGGCGCCGCAGCGGTGCCGCCTTCATTGCCTGCCGCCACTGGTCAGGAGGTGTCCGATGGATTCCGCGCAGATTCGTGTCGGTCAACTGAGCATCGACTACCTCATCGACGGGGTGGCGACAGCGAGCATGGGGCTGTTCGAACTCAGCGTGCCGCCCGCTTCGAACGTGCCGCCGCCGCACAGCCATTCGAACAATGAGGAATGCGTGTACGTGCTGCAGGGCACGCTGCGCTACACGGTCGGTGACGAAACCCGCGACCTTGCCGCGGGGCAGAGCATGCATACGCCGAAGGGTGTCGTGCATGCCTTCGCCAACCCGTTCACCGAGCCGGCGAAAGCGCTGATCGCCTTGTCACCGGACATCGGCGCTCAGTACTTCAGGGACATTGCCGCCGTCGTCAACGCCGGTGGTCCGCCCGACAAGGCGGCACTGCTGGCGGTGATGTCGCGTTACGGCCTGCGGCCGGCCGCACCGCAGTAAAGGCCGCGGGCGGGCGTCGCGGTCGGCCATGGGCAGGTCGGCCGTGACGTGGTGCCGAGCGGTGTAGCGCTGGTGAGGAGAAAAACTGCCGCAGCGCTCAGCGGGCCGGCACCTGCAGACCGATGCCGGCCGCCGCCGGCCGCTCCACCCGGTCGGCTTCCAGCGAGGCCATCGGCCAGGCGCAGTAGTCGGCGGCGTAGTAGGCGCTGGGGCGCAGGTTGCCGCTGTCGCCGATGCCACCGAAGGGCGCGGCGCTGGCGGCGCCGGTGGTCGGACGGTTCCAGTTGACGATGCCGGCGCGGATTTCGCGCTGGAACTGCGCCCAGTGCGTCGCGTCGTCACTGAGCAGGCCGGCGGCGAGGCCGAAGCGCGTGCGGTTGGCCATGTGAATCGCGGCGCTGAAGTCACGCACGCGGATCAGCTGCAGCAGCGGGCCGAAGGCTTCCTCGTCGGGGACGTCGCTGGCGTGGCTGACGTCGATCAGCCCCGGCGTGAGCAGCGGACGCTCGGCTTCGAGGCGGCGCATCTGGCGCAGGACGCGGCCGCCGGCATCGCTCAGGCGCTGCTGGAAGGCGAGCAGGCCGTCAGCGGCGCGGTTGTCGATCACCGGCCCCATGAACGGCTCAGGCTCGGCGCTGGCGGCGGCGACGCGGATGCCGTCGATCCAGCTCAGCAGGCGGGCGATGAAGGCATCGCCGGCTGCGCCCTGCGCCACGATCAGCCGGCGCGCGCAGGTGCAGCGCTGGCCGGCGCTGAGGTACGCCGACTGCACGACATGCCAGGCCGCGGCGTCGAGATCGGTGATCGCTTCAGCGTCGACCAGCAGCGGATTGTTGCCGCCGAGTTCGAGCGCCAGCAGCTTGCCGGTCTGGCCGGCGAACAGACGGTGCAGCCACTGGCCGGTGGCGTGGCTGCCGGTGAAGCACAGGCCGTCGATGCCGGCGTGCGCGGCCAGTGCAGCGCCGGTGTCGCGGCCGCCCTGCAGCAGATTGATGACGCCGTCGGGCAGGCCGGCGCCGATCCAGGCGTCGAGCGTCAGTTCGGCGACCCACGGCGTCAGCTCGCTCGGCTTGAACACCACGGTGTTGCCGGCGAGCAGCGCCGGCACGATGTGGCCGTTGGGCAGGTGACCGGGGAAGTTGTACGGGCCGAACACCGCCAGCACGCCGTGCGGACGGTGGCGCAGCCGCGAGCGGATGCCGTTGACCTCGCCCGTGCGGCTACCGCTGCGCTCGGCGTAGGCGGCGATCGACAGCGCGATCTTGCCGGCCATCGCCTGCACTTCGGTGGCGGCCTCCCAGCGCGGTTTGCCGGTCTCGGCGCTGATCGCCGCGGCCAGTTCCGGCGCGCGCAGCTTCAGCTCGCCTTCGAAGGTGCGCAGCACGTGGGCACGTTCGTCGACCTCGCGCGTCGACCAGTCGGTGAAGGCGTGGCGGGCAGCGAGCACCGCGGCATCGACTTCGAGTGCGGTCGCCGCGCAGCCGCTCCACAGTCGTTCGCCGCTGGCCGGGTTCTCGGAGTGGAAGAACGCGCCGCTGCCGGTGATTTCGTCGCCGCCGATGATGTGGCTCATGTCGGGGCCTCCTCAGAGTTCGGTGAAGCGCACGCTGTCGCCGGGCTCCACGCCGAGCGCCTCGGCGGCCTCGGCGCCGATGATGATGCGGCCGTCGTCGGTCTGCATCAGCGGCGCGGCCAGTGCGCGGTAGCGATCGAGCCAGGTGTTGGCCACCATCTGCCGCGGCCCCGGCGGCACGCGGTCGACCACCCAGGCCAGCTCGGCGACGCGCGACTTGCGCACGCCGCGGATGTCGGCCCGCGGGCAGTGCAGCGTCGGCCCGGCGTCGAAGACGTCGACGCAGCCTTCGAAGCGAAAGCCCTCGCGCAGTAATAGCTCGTAGGCCGGGCGGGTGTGCGGGTGCGGCTCGCCGACTACCGCCTGCGCGTCCTGCGGCAGCAGGCGGATGTAGACCGGGAACTTCGGCATCAGGTCGGCGATGAACTGGTATTTGCCGAGCGAGGACAGGCGGTCGGCATTGATGAATTCCATGTCGAAGAAGTGCCGGCCGAGCCCTTCCCAGAACGGCGAGCGGCCCTGCTCGTCGTGCACGCCGCGCATCTCCGCCATCACCAGGTCGGCGAAGCGCTCGCCGAACTGGGCGAGGAACAGGAAACGGCTGCGCGAGAGGAACTTGCCGGCATGGTCGCGGCGGAATTCCGGCAGCAGGAACAGGCTGGCGACCTCGGCGGCGCCGCGGTACTCGTTGACCATCATCAGCGCGTCGACTTCCTCGAAATGGCCGAGTTCGAGCGAGGTGTGGGCGAACTGCACGATCTTGTAGGAATAGAACGGCCGGCTCAGGCCGACCGCGGCGAGCAGCGCGCAGGTGCCGGCGATGCGCCCGGAGTCGGTGTCTTCGAGCACGAACAGGTAGTACTCCTCGCCGGGTTCGCTGACGTGCTTGGCAAAGCTTTCCAGCGAGGTGGCGATCTTCTGTTCGACGCGGGCGGTGTCGGTCGGCAGGCTGGTCATGCCGGGGCCGGCCGCTTCGCACAGCGCGAGGAAGGCCGGTGCATCTTCCATGCGGATCGGGCGGATCAGCAGCATGGCACCTCCGGGCGCTGGAAGCTCGACGGGTCGATCTCGCCGGCGGCCAGGCGCAGCAGCAGCAGTGCGCTGAGCCGGGCGCGTTCGACCAGGCTGTCGACGACGAGGAATTCGCGGTCGGAATGGATCGCACCGCCGCGCACGCCGAGCGTGTCGACGTTGGGCAGGCCGGCGGCCGCCAGATTGTTGCCATCGCAGCAGCCGCCGGTCGGCTGCCAGTGCAGTTCGAGGCCGAGCTGCGTGCCGCAGTCGCGCACCAGCTGGTAGAGCGCGAGCTGGCGGGCGTCGAGTGTCTTCGGCGGCCGGCTGAAGCCGCCGTGACGCTCGATGCTGACCTCGTCATGCGCCGCCACCGCGTCGACGATGCGCGCGCATTCGCCTTCGAACCAGTGCTGCTCCTCGACGCTGCCGACGCGCACGTTGAAGCGCAGGATCGCCAGGTCCGGCACGACGTTGACCGCGCTGCCGCCGTCGATCGCCGCCGGATTGACGGTGACGCCGGCGCGGCCGCCGCCGAGATCGGCCAGCTGCGTTGCCAGCCGTGCGGCGGCGAGCACGGCATTGCGGCCTTCCTGCGGATTGCGCCCGGCATGCGCCGTGCGCCCGCGGACCACCAGCGTGAAATTGCCGCTGCCCTTGCGCGCACCGGCCAGCGTGCCGTCGGCGAGCGCCGGCTCGAACACCAGGCCGAGGTGATGCTCGCGGGCGGCGGCGGCGATGTGGGCGGCCGAGCCCGGCGAGCCGATCTCCTCGTCCGGGTTGAGCAGCACGGTCCAGCCGACCTGCTCACGCTGCGGGCTGGCTTCGAGCGCGCGCAGCGCGTGCAGCATCACCACCAGGCCGCCCTTGAGATCGGCGACGCCGGGGCCGTTGAGCGTGCCGTCGGCATTCCAGCGCGGTTCCTGGAACGGATGATCGACGCCGAACACCGTGTCGTAATGGCCGACCAGCAGCACCTGCCACGGCGCTTCGGAGCGCTTGCGCAGGCGCAGCAGCACGCCGAGCGCCTGCTGCTGTGGCTGGCCGTGGCTGTCGATGCTCAGCTGCGGCGACAGCTCGATGCGCTCGACCGGCGCCAGCTCGGCGAATGCCGAGGCCAGCTCCTCGCTCATGCGGTGCAGGCCGGCGAGGTGGCGGCTGCCGGAATTGACCGCCGACCAGGCGCGCACCTCGCCGAGCATTTCGTCACGGCGCGCGGCGAGCTGTGCCAGCAGCGGAGCGTGCGGGTCCATCTCAGGCGTCCAGCAGCCGGTCGAAGGTGATGTTCAGGCGCTTGAGGCCTTCGTCGAGCTCGGCGTCGCTGATGTTGAGCGGCGGCACGAAACGCAGCACGTTCGGCCCGGCCTGCAGCACCAGCAGGCCGTCGAGGCGGGCCTGCTCGGTCAGCTCGCCGGCACGTCCGGCCCAGGCGCCGCACAGTTCGGCACCGATCATCAGGCCGCGGCCGCGCACCTCGGCGAATACGCCGTGGCGGGCGTTGAGCGCCTCCAGGCCGGCCCGCAGGCGGGCGCCCTGACGCTCGATCGCTTCCAGCATCTGCGGGCGGTTGATGCGGCGCAGGATGACGCGGGCGACGGCGCAGGCGAGCGGGTTGCCGCCGTAGGTCGAGCCGTGGCTGCCGACGGTGAGCACGCCGGCGGTCTTCGGCGCGCACAGCATCGCGCCGATCGGCATGCCGCCGCCGAGCGCCTTGGCCATCGACATCGCATCCGGGAGTACGCCGTCCCACTGGTGGGCGAACAGCCTGCCGGTGCGGCCGACGCCGGTCTGTACCTCGTCGAACAGCAGCAGCGCGCCGACGCGGTCGCAGGCTTCACGCAGCGCGGCGAGAAAGCCCGGATCGGCCGGCATGATGCCGCCTTCGCCCTGAACGGGTTCGACGAGCACCGCACAGGTGCGTTCGTCGATCATCGCGCAGGCGCCGGCGACGTCATTGAACGGGCCGTACTTGAAGCCGCCGGGCAGCGGCTCGAAGCCCTCCTGGTATTTCGGCTGCGCCGTCGCGGTCACCGTCGCCAGCGTGCGACCGTGGAAAGATCCCTGAAAAGTCAGGATTTCCCGCTGCTCGGGGGCGAGGTGCTGGGTGGCGTAGCGGCGGGCGAGTTTGATCATCGCCTCATTGGCTTCGGCACCGGAATTGCAGAAGAACGCCCGCGCCGCGAAACCCGAGGCGTTGACCAGCTCTTCGGCGAGACGGATCGCCGGCTCGGTGAAGTAGACGTTGCTGGTGTGCCAGAGCTTGTGCGCCTGGGCGTTGAGCGCGGCGACCAGCTCGGGGTCCTGATGGCCGAGGCAGCTCACGGCGATGCCGGCGCCGAGGTCGATGTACTCGTTGCCGTCGATATCCCACAGGCGCGAGCCCTCGCCATGGTCGAGGATCATTTCGCGCTGGGCGTAGTTGGGGACGTAGTAGCGCCGCCCGGCCTCGATCAGGGCGGCACTGGCGGCGGAAGGCGGACGGATCATGCGTAGTCACCTCGAAAACGGGGGCGGTTCAGGGCGGATGCCCGATGATGAAAGCCTAGGCTTGTTGCAATGAGGCTGAACAGCAGGCGAGTCGCTGGCGGATGTCAAGTTTCGGGTACGAAGCGGCCGGCCGGAGCCGCGCGCAGCGGGTGTTATGCTCAAAAAGCATGGCCGGCGCGGCGCACAGCCGCTCACCACAAACAGCACAACCTGAAGAGATGTAATCGACGATGAACATCCCGGCGCCGGCGCTCGACGTGAAAGACCTGCACAAGACCTTTGGTCAGCTCGAAGTGCTCAAAGGCGTGTCGTTGAGCGCGAACGTCGGTGACGTGATCTCCATTCTCGGCTCCTCCGGTTCCGGCAAGAGTACCTTCCTGCGCTGCGTCAACCTGCTGGAGAGCCCCACCGCGGGCAGTATCCGCGTGCGCGGCGAAGAGTTGAAGCTGCGCCGCGATCCCACCGGCCAGCTGGTGTCGGCGGATCGCCGGCAGCTGACGCGGGTGCGCGCCAAGCTGGCGATGGTGTTTCAGAACTTCAACCTGTGGGCGCACATGACGGTGCTCGACAATCTGATCGAGGCGCCGATCCATGTGCTCAAGCTGCCGCGGCGCGAGGCCGTCGAGCGCGCCGAGGCGCTGCTGGAGAAAGTCGGTCTGCACGCACGCAAGGACTACTATCCGGCACATCTGTCGGGCGGTCAGCAGCAGCGTGCGGCGATCGCGCGGGCGCTGGCGATGGAGCCCGATGCCATTCTGTTCGATGAGCCGACCTCCGCGCTCGACCCGGAGCTGGTCGGCGAAGTGCTCAAAGTCATGCAGGTGCTGGCCGATGAAGGCCGCACGATGATCGTCGTCACCCATGAGATGGGCTTCGCGCGCGAAGTCTCCTCCCGGGTCGTCTTTCTGCACCAGGGACGGATCGAAGAAGAAGGCACTCCCGGCGAGGTGTTCGCCAATCCGCGTTCGGAGCGCTTTCGCCAGTTCCTGTCCGGCAAGCTGAAGGGCTGACGGACGCTTGTCGTTTCACCCGCTGAACCGAGAGGCAGACAGCATGAAGAAGATCGTCCTGAGCGTGATTGCCGGTGTGCTGGCAATGAGTGTCGGCATCGCCGAGGCCAAGGACTGGAAGAAAATCCGCATCGCCACCGAGGGTGCCTATCCTCCGTTCAACCTCGTCGATGCCGACGGCAAGCTGGCCGGCTTCGAGATCGATCTCGCCAACGCGCTGTGCGAACAGATGAAGGCCAAGTGCACGCTGGTCAAGCAGGACTGGGACGGCATGATCCCGGCGCTGAAGGCGAAGAAGTTCGACATGATCATGGCCTCGATGTCGATCACCGACGAGCGCAAGCAGCAGGTCGACTTCTCCGACTGGTACTACCGCATGCCGGCGCAGTTCGTCGCCAAGAAGGGCTCGGGGCTGGTGATCAGTGCCGAAGGCCTCAAGGGCAAGACCATCGGCGTGCAGCGCGAGACGGTCTCCGACAAGTTCCTCACCGACAACTTCGGCAGCGTCGCCGACATCAAGCGCTACGCGACCCAGGACGAGGTCTATCTCGACCTGACCGCCGGCCGCCTCGATGGCTACATCGCCGACATCATCGTCAGCCGCGATGCCTTCCTCTCCAAGCCGGAGGGCCAGGATTATGAATTCGTCGGCCCGCAGTTCAGCGACGAAAAATGGTTCGGCGAGGGTATCGGCGCCGCGATCCGCAAGGAAGACAAGGACCTGACGGAGAAATTCAACAAGGCCCTGGCGGAGCTGGTGGCCAACGGCAAGTACAAGGAAATCGCCGCGAAGTACCCGGATTTCGACGCCTACATCCGCAAGTAGTCGCCCCGCGTGCCGCGGCGGCGGTCGCCGCCGTCGCGGTGACCACCTGAGGATTCCGCTCCGATGTTCGATCTTCATGGCTATGGCGCCTCGGTGCTGGAGGGCGCCTGGCTGACGCTCGCCGTCGCGCTCGCCTCCCTGCTGCTGGCCGTCGTGCTCGGCCTCGCCGGTGCCGCGGCGAAACTCGCTCCGCTCCGGGGGCTGCGTGCGCTGGCAACGGTGTACACCACGCTGATGCGCGGCATGCCCGATCTGGTGCTGATGCTGCTGATCTTCTTCGGCGGGCAGATGCTGGTGAACCGCATCACCGACGCGCTCGGCTGGGACTACATCGACATCGATCCCTTCGTCGCCGGTGTGATGACCATCGGCCTGATCTTCGGCGCCTACATGACCGAAACCTTCCGCGGCGCGATCCTCGCCGTGCCCAAAGGGCAGCTGGAGGCCGGTTATGCCTACGGCATGAACGGCTGGCAGGTGTTTCGCCGCATCCTGCTGCCGCAGATGGTGCGCTACGCGCTGCCCGGCTTCGGCAACAACTGGCTGGTGCTGCTGAAAACCACGGCGCTGGTGTCGGTGATCGGCCTCGACGACATGATGCGCAAGGCTTCGCTCGCCGCCGGTGCGACGCGCATGCCGTTCACGTTTTATTTCGTCGTCGCGCTGGGCTTTCTCGCCTTCACCTCGGTATCGGTCCTGCTGCTGCGCTGGGCGGAACGTCGTTACAGCGCCGGCTTCGTGCGCCGGGAGGAGTAGGCGATGGACTTCTCGGCGATCTGGCAGAACTTCGATCTTTATCTCGGCGGCCTGCGGCTGACTCTGGAACTGGTTAGCGGCTGCCTCGCGCTCGGCCTGACGCTCGCCGTGCCGCTCGGCGTGCTCGCCGTCTACGGCCCGCTGTGGGTGCGCGTGCCGATCGGCATCTACAGCTACTGCTTTCGCGGCACGCCGCTGCTGGTGCAGATGTTCCTGATCTACTACGGCCTCGGTCAGTTCGAGGCGGTGCAGCAGAGCATCTTCTGGCCGGTGCTGAAGGAGGCCTACTGGTGCGCGCTGATTTCATTCACGCTCAACACCGGCGCCTATACCGTGGAGATCATCCGCGGCGCGGTGGCGACGATGCCGCACGGCGAGATCGAGGCGGCGCGTGCCTGCGGCATGAGCACGCTGCTGATGCTGCGGCGGATCGTGCTGCCGAGCGCGCTGCGCCGTGCGCTGCCGGCCTACGGCAACGAGGTGATCTTCATGCTGCAGGGCTCGTCGATCGCCTCGATCATCACGCTGGTCGATCTCACCGGCGCGGCGCGCATCATCAACTCGCGCTACTACCTGCCGTTCGAGGCGTTCCTGACCGCCGGCCTGCTGTACATGGCGATCACCTTCGTGCTGGTCGGCGGTTTCCGCCTGCTCGAACGGCGCTGGTTCGCCCACCTGCGTCCGCGCGAGGGCTGAACTCAGCCCGCGATCCAGTCGGCGAGGCTGTCGGCCTCGAAGCCGACGCGCAAGCGGCCGCCGGCATCGAGCACGGGGCGGCGGATCAGGCTCGGCTGCTCCAGCATCAGCGTGCGGGCGCCGGCGGCATCGATGCCGTCGCGCTGTGACGGCGTCAGCTTGCGCCAGGTGGTGCCGCGAGTGTTGAGCAGCGCCTCCCAGCCGAGCGCGGCGATCCAGCCGTCGAGCAGCTCAGGCGGCAGGCCGTCCTTGCGCAGGTCGTGGAAGCGGTAGGCGATGCCGTGCTCGTCGAGCCAGCGCCGGCAGCGGCGGATGGTGTCGCAGTTGGCAATGCCGTGGACGACGAGCATGGCGGGCCGGCCGTCAGTCGCGCAGCAGTTCGTTGAGGCCGACCTTGCCGCGGGTCTTCTCGTCGACCTGCTTGATGATCACGGCGCAGTACAGGCTGTGGGTGCCGTCAGGCGAGGGCAGCGAACCGGGGACGACCACCGAGCCGGCCGGCACGCGGCCGTAGCTGACCTCGCCGGTCAGGCGGTTGTAGATCTTCGTCGACTGGCCGATGAACACGCCCATCGACAGCACCGCGCCTTCCTCGATGACCACGCCTTCGACCACTTCCGAGCGCGCGCCGATGAAGCAGTTGTCTTCGATGATCGTCGGCCCGGCCTGCAGCGGTTCGAGCACGCCGCCGATACCGACGCCGCCGGACAGGTGCACGTTCCTGCCGATCTGCGCGCAGGAGCCGACCGTCGCCCAGGTATCGACCATCGTGCCCTCACCGACGTAGGCGCCGATGTTGACGAAGGACGGCATCAGCACCACGTTCGGTGCCACGTAGCAGCCGCGGCGCACCACGGCGCCGGGCACGACGCGGGTGCCGCTGGCGCGGAACTGCGCGTCATCGAAGCCGGCGTAGCGGGTATCGACCTTGTCGAAGGCCTGCAGCGGACCGTTGCCCATCACGCGGTTGTCGTTGAGCCGGAAGGACAGCAGCACGGCCTTCTTCAGCCACTGGTTGACCACCCATTCGGTGCCGTTCTTCTGCGCGACGCGGGCGCTGCCGCTTTCGAGCAGGGCCAGAGCCTCCTCGACCGCCTGGCGCACCTCGGCGGGATGACTGGCCGGGCTGAAGTCGGCGCGGTGTTCGAAAGCGTCTTCGATCAAGGTCTGGAGGGCATTCATGACGTCAGTCGGGTCTCGCGGTGGCGTTGACGGAATGTGCGCTGGCGCGGCCAGCGTCACAGGGTTTCGATGCAGGCGCGAATGCGCCGTGCCGCGGCGATGCACTCGGCGAGCGGCGCGACCAGCGCGATGCGCAGGCGACCGCAGCCGGGGTTGCCGGCGGCGGTGTCGCGCGCCAGAAAGCTGCCGGGCAGCACGGTGACGTTGTGCGTCGCGTAGAGCTGGCGGGCGAAGGCGGCGTCGTCACCAGGCACGCGCGGCCACAGGAAAAAGCCGGCGTCCGGCTTCTGCACGTCGAGAACCGGCGCCAGCACGTCGAGCACGGCATCGAATTTCTCACGGTACAGCGCGCGGTTGGCGACGACGTGGGTTTCTTCACCCCAGGCGACCGTGCTCGCCGCCTGTGTGTGGCCGGGCAGCGCGCAGCCGTGATAGGTGCGGTACTTGAGGAAGCCGGCGATCAGCTCGGCATCGCCGGCGACGAAGCCCGAGCGCAGGCCCGGCAGGTTCGAGCGCTTGGACAGCGAGTTGAAGACGATGCAGCGGCGGAAATCGGTGCGGCCGAGGCGGGCGCAGGCATCGAGCAGGCCGACCGGTGGCTGCGCCTCGTCGAAATAGATTTCCGAGTAGCACTCGTCGGCGGCGAGGACGAAGTCGTACTCGTCGGCCAGCTCGATCAGCCGTGCCAGCGTTGCCGCCGGCGTCACCGCACCGGTGGGGTTGCCCGGCGAGCACAGGTAGAGCAGCTGGCAGCGTGCCCAGACATCGCCCGGCACCGCCGCATAGTCGGGCAGGAAGCCGGTCTCGGGCGGTGTGTTGAGGAAATACGGCTCGGCACCGGCGAGCAGGGCCGCCCCTTCATAGATCTGGTAGAACGGGTTCGGCATCAGCACCAGCGGCCGGCCGGCGCTGGTATCGATGCTGGCCTGGGCAAAGGCGAACAGCGCTTCACGGCTGCCGGCGACCGGCAGTACGTGGCGCTCCGGGTCGAGCGCGCCGGCCGGCAGCGCGTAGCGGCGTGTCGCCCAGTCGGCGATCGCCGTGCGCAGCGCCGGCGTGCCTTTGGTCAGCGGATAGGCCGATAGTTTGTCGAGACTGGCGCTCAGCGCCTCGACGACCAGCGCCGGCGCCGGGTGCTGCGGTTCTCCGATCGACAGCGCGATATGTGCAAGCCCTGCCGGTGGTTCGATGCCGGCTTTCAGGCGGGCGAGCTTTTCGAAGGGATACGGCTGCAGCAGCGCGAGGTTGGGGTTCATGCAGGGAATCCTGCCGGCGAGACGGGGGCGGCGAGTATAGCGGAGCCGTCCGCCGCCGCCACACCCGCCTAGCGCATTTGCGCAGTTCATACAACTGTCGCGCGCATGCTAGATTGTGCGCACTTGCAACAGGCCGTTGCTTTTCCGTCTCCGCACCATCAAATGACCCGACACCTCCTTCAGCTCGGTGGCGCCAGCGTGCTTGCTGTCCTGCTCGCTGCCTGCAGCCCGCTGCAATCCTCGTCGACGAGAACCCCGACCATTGTCGATGCTCCCGTATCGCCGGGTCGCGCCGACGCGATCCTCGTCGAAAAGGGCCAGCGCCGCTTGTCCCTGCTGCAGGGCGGGCGCGTGCTGAAGAGCTACAAGGTGTCGCTGGGCCGTAATCCGGTCGGCGACAAGCTTGAGGAAGGTGACGGCCGCACGCCCGAAGGCGACTACTTCATCGACTGGCGCAAGCCGAACAGCGCCTATTACAAGGCGCTGCATGTTTCCTACCCGCACCGCAGTGACTACTACGATGCGCGCGAGGCCGGTCGCTCGCCCGGCGGCGCGATCATGATCCACGGTCTGCCGAACAAGCGGCCGAACGCGACCTGGATGCGCAACATCGACTGGACCGAGGGCTGCATCGCCGTCACCAATACGGAGATGGACGAGATCTGGCGCTCGGTGCGCGACGGCACGCCGATCCGTATCGTGCCCTGAGGACTGCGGGCGGGCGCTCAGCGTTGCGCCTGCGGCTCGGCGATCAGCTCGCCGAGCGTGCGCCCGTCGAGCCGGCTGCGGGCTGCAGTATCGAGCTCCTCCATCAGTGCACCGGCGTGCGCGCTTGCGCCTGCGGGACCGCGCACGGCATCGAGGATCGCCGTCAGCGCCAGCGAGTGGGCATCGCGCGCCGGCAGCCAGCCGCCGGCCAGTGTATCGATCGGACAGATCAGACCGGCCGCCTGCAGGCGGCCGAGCACGGCGTCGACCGCGCTCGCCGGCAGACCGCTCGCCTGCACCAGGGCTGCGTCGTTCGGTGCCGGGCGGCCGTGCAGATGCGCCTCGGCGATGGCCGTCATCAGCGTGAAGGCGAGTGCCTCCTGAGCCGCCGGGCCGAAGGCCGTGCCGGGCGCCGCGTGCCGCGGCGCCTGCCAGTGGCGTGACAGGCCGGCGCCGGCGAGCACGATGATCCAGCTGACGTTGAGCCAGAGGATGAACAGCACGGCGCCGGCAAAGCCCGAATAGATCGCCGGGTAGTTGCCGGAATCGGCCATCAGGGCGGCGAACAGCCGGCCGGCGACCGTCCACAGCAGCATGCCGAAGAGGCCGCCGATCAGCGCCGAGGGCAGGCGTACCCGCGTATTTGGCAGAAAGGCATAGATGAACACGAACGCCGCCAGACCGAGCATCTGCGGCACGTAGGCGAGCAGCATGCCGCCGGCGCTCGCCAGCGGCGTGTAATACGTGCCGGAGAGGCTGGCCAGGGTGCGGCGCGCGGTATCGCTGAGGCCGATCGCGAAGAAGGCGAGCACCGGCCCGACCAGCGTCACCGACAGGTAGTCGACGACCCGGCGCGCCATCGTCCGCGGCCGCGGGATGTCCCAGATCGAATTGAACGCCAGCTCGATTTTGTGGATCGTCGACACCACCGTGTACAGCAGCAGCAGCACGCCGAGGGAGCCGAGCACGCCGACCTGCATGCGGCCGACGAATTCGAGGATGCGCGTGGCGACTTCTTCCCCCTGACTGCCGAGCGGCACCAGCGCATCGCGCAGCAGCGGTTCGAGCGCGTTGTGCGCACCGAAGGCCTGCAGCACCGAGAAGCTGACCGCCAGCAGCGGCACCAGTGACAGCAGCGTGGTGTAGGCCAGGCTGGCGGCGCGGTCGAGCAGCTCGCCGTTGAGCAGATCGCCGCTCAGCGCCAGCAGTGCGCGGCCGAAGCGGCGGATCAGGGCCAGCGGCGCCGGCTCGCCGGCGCGCGCGGCGAGGGCATCGGTACAGCGTTGCAGCAGCTCCACGCGACGGCCGCTCAGGGTTCGAGACGTTCGATGATCCAGCGCCCGCCGTCGAGGCGGTAGCGGATGCGGTCATGCAGCCGGCTCGGCCGGCCCTGCCAGAACTCGATGCCGTCGGGGATCAGTCGAAAACCGCCCCAGTGCGGCGGCTTCGGCACTTCGGCGCCTTCGTAGCGGGCAGCCAGCGCGGCGAAGCGTTGTTCCAGCGTCGCCCGGTCGGCGACCACCCGGCTCTGATGGGACGCCCAGGCGCCGACCTGGCTGGCGTGCGGGCGGCTGTGGAAGTACTCGGCCGATTCGGCCTCGCTGAGTTTTTCGACGCGGCCTTCGATGCGCACCTGGCGTTCGAGCTCGATCCACCAGAAATTGAGCGCGGCATAGGGCGTCGCCGCCAGCTGCTGCGCCTTGTCGCTCTGGTAATTGCTGAAGAAGGTAAAGCCGCGCGCGTCGACGCCCTTGAGCAGCAGGATGCGCGAGGCCGGGCGCCCGGCAGCGGTGACGGTGGACACCGTCATCGCGTTCGGTTCCGGCACCTGGCTGGCGACGCAGGCTTCGAACCATACGGCGAACTGGCGGATCGGGTCAGGATCGACGTCGGTGACGTCGAGCTGGCCGCGGGTGTAATTGCGGCGAAGGTCGGCCAGTGAAAGCGTCACGGCAGTCTCCTTGGGCAGTGGCGGCAGGATGGAGCCGGGCAAACTCCGTGGAGCCTACCTAGTCTATGTCGATAGGCGGGGCGTACGGATCGATCCGACGGCCGCCGATTGGATCACAACGTACCGAGGAGTCGACGATGGATACCAATCAGCACAACTTCGATACCTTGTTCACGCAGCTGGGCCTGCAGACCGATATCGACCGCTTCGTCGCCGAACACCGGCCGCTGGCGGCCGATCTGCATATCTGGCAGGCGCCGTTCTGGAGTCAGGCGCAGGCCGACTTTCTGCGCGAATCGATCGAGGGCGATTCGGACTGGGCCGAAATGGTCGACGAGCTCGACCGGCGCCTGCATTGAGCGTGGACCGGCGGGCAGGGATGCCCGGGACGGACCGCCGCCGGCTGGCCGGCGGCGGCTTACACCTCAACTTTCGTAGATCACCAGATAGCCTTCGTTGACCAGATCGAGCAGCAGCTCCATCGCCGACTCGTTGCCGAGTACCGGACGCAGCGTGGCGGCGTCGAAGGTGCGGCGGCGGCAGAGCAGGCGGGCGAAGTCGGCGATCTGCGGGCCGAGGACGAATTCCTGGCCGTCGACGAACAGCGTCAGATTGCCGGAGTGATCGATGTAGGCGAAGCGCGAACCGGGGTTGCGTTCGAGCTGGCCACCCTGCCGGAGGAACTCGCGCAGCTCCTTGGCCTGGTAGGGATCATCCTCGGGCTCGGCGACGAAGCCCGGCTTGGGTTCGGTGATGTAGCGGCCGAACCAGCTTTCGATGATGTCATCGCTGGTCAGCAGCTGGCTGCGGATCAGATCTTTGATACGGTCGAGCGCGTCGAACGAGATCTCGCCGGGGTTGTCCTGCGCGGCCAGATCGGGGTCGCGGTAGCGGGTTTCGTGGTCGCTGTCTTCCATCAGGAAGTCGACGAAGCGCCCGACCATATCGCTGTGCGACGGCGCGCGAAAGCCGATCGAGTAGGTCATGCACGGCCCGAGCGCCAGGCCGTAATGCGCCATGCGCGGCGGCAGATAGAGCAGGTCGCCCGGCTCCAGCACCCAGTCGAACTCGGCGCTGAAGTCATCCATGATGCGCAGCTCGACGTCGGCCAGGAAGTTGTCGGGGTCGACCGGCTGCGTGCTGACCTGCCAGCGGCGCTGACCGAGTCCCTGCAGCAGGAAGACGTCGTAGTCGTCGACGTGCGGCCCGACCGAGCCGTCCTTCGGCGCGTAGCTGACCATCAGGTCATCGATGCGCCAGTCGGGGATGAAGCGGAACGGCTCGATGATCTCGGCGAGGTCCGGCGCCTGCTTTTCGATGTCGGAGACCAGCAGCGTCCAGTGCGTCTCTGGCAGTTCGATGAATTCATCCTCGGTGAACGGCCCGCGGCGCAGCTCCCAGGGCCGCCGGCCGCCTTTCTCCATGACGATGCGGGAGACGACGTCTTCCTCGCAGGCCATGCCGGCCAGCTCCTCCGGGGAGATCGGCGAGCGGAAGTCAGGCACGGCCTGGCGTACCAGCAGCGGCTTTTTCTGCCAGTAATCACGCAGGAACTGCGCGACCGTCAGGCCGCCGAGCAGGGGCAGGGGCTGGTTCATGGCATCACCGGGAGGCTGCGGGGCTGAAGGAGCGACCGACGGCGCGGGCGCGGGTTCCGTGGCTCAGATGCGGCGGGCCTGCTCGGCGGCGTTGCCGATGTAGCTCGCCGGCGTCAGTTCGAGCAGGCGCTCGCGCGCCTCGCGCGGCAGTTCGAGCGTGGCGACGAAAGCCTGCATTGCCACGGCATCGACGCGCTGGCCGCGGGTCAGGGCCTTGAGCTTTTCGTAGGGCTGCTCGATGCCGTAGCGGCGCATCACCGTCTGGATCGGCTCGGCGAGCACTTCCCAGTTGGCGTCGAGGTCGGCGGCGAGCGCCGCGTAATTGACTTCGAGCTTGCCGACGCCCTTGAGCAGCGAGGCGTAGCCGATCTGGGCATGAGCGAAGGCGGTGCCGAGCGCGCGCAGCACCGTCGAGTCGGTCAGGTCACGCTGCCAGCGCGACACCGGCAGCTTCTGCGCGAAGTGCGTCAGCAGCGCGTTGGCGATGCCGAAATTGCCCTCGGCGTTCTCGAAGTCGATCGGGTTGACCTTGTGCGGCATCGTCGAGGAGCCGACCTCACCGGCGACGGTCTTCTGCTTGAAGAAGCCGATCGAGATGTAGCCCCAGACGTCGCGGGCGAAGTCGATGAGGATGGTGTTGGCGCGGGCGACGGCATCGCTGAGCTCGGCGATGTAGTCGTGCGGCTCGATCTGGATGGTGTAGGGGTTCCAGTTCAGGCCGAGGTCGTCCTCGATGAAGGCGCGGGCGTGGGCCTCCCAGTCGACGTCGGGGTAGGCGCTGAGGTGCGCGTTGTAGTTGCCGACCGCGCCGTTGATCTTGCCGAGCATGTCGACGCCGGCGATCTGCTCGCGGCTGCGGCGCAGGCGGTAGACGACGTTGGCCATCTCTTTGCCGAGCGTGGTCGGCGTCGCCGGCTGGCCGTGGGTGCGCGACAGCATCGGCACCGCGGCATGGTTGTGGGCCAGCGCGCGCAGGGCGTCGATGATCGCGTCGAGCTGCGGCAGCAGCGCCTGCGCGCGCGCGGTCTTCAGCATCAGCGCGTAGGACAGGTTGTTGATGTCCTCGGAGGTGCAGGCGAAGTGCACGAATTCGCTGACCGCGGCGAGTTCCTCATTGCCGGCGATCTTTTCCTTGATGAAATACTCGACCGCTTTGACGTCGTGGTTGGTGGTGCGCTCGATATTCTTGACGCGCTGCGCGTCCTCGACGCTGAATTCATCGACGATGGCATTCAGCCGATGGTTGGCGTGCTCGCTCAGCGCCGGCACTTCCGCGATCTGCGGGTGGCGGCTGAGCCGCTGCAGCCAGCGCACCTCGACCAGCACACGGTGACGGATCAGGCCGTACTCACTGAAGATCGGCCGCAGCGACGCGGTCTTGTCGGCATAGCGGCCGTCGACGGGCGTCACGGCGGTGAGGGCGCTGAGTTCCATCGGGAACCCTCCACGGAGGTCGAAACGGAAAGGGCGCGGGATGATACACCATCCGTTCAGGCGCTAGGCTGGCGACCCTTGCCGAGTGTTCAGGAGTGTGCCGCAGTGTTCGAACTGCATCCCCGCCTTGCCGCCGATACCCTGGCCGTCGGTCGTCTGCCGCTGTGCCGGCTGCAGCTGATGAACGACGCCCGCTATCCCTGGCTGATCCTCGTCCCCGAGCGCGCCGGGCTGCGCGAAATCCACCAGCTGCCACCGGCAGAGCGCGCGCAGCTGATCGAGGAGATCAGTGCCTGCTCACAGGCGCTGGAAGCCGTCAGCCGCGCCGACAAAATCAACGTCGGTGCGCTCGGCAATCTGGTGCCGCAACTGCACGTGCACGTCATCGCCCGCCGTGCCGGCGATGCGGCGTGGCCGGGGCCGGTATGGGGGCAGGGCGTGGCCGAGCCCTGGGACGAGGCGGCGCGCAGCGCGCTGCTGGCCGCCCTGCGCGAGCGCCTGGGCGGGCTGCTGCGCTGAGCTCAGTGCTCGCGCGCGTGGCGCGAGAGGGAAATCACGGGACCGCGGTGCTGGTCCCCACGCTCAGTGCTCGCGCGCGTGGCGCGAGAACAGCGCGTCGTGGATCTTGCAGAACACGCCGAGCAGGCCCGGCGGTGCCGGCGGCGGCAGGCGGCCGGCACGGTAGGCGACGATCGCCTGCTGCGGATCGCGCTCGCGCGTCAGCAGCAGCGAGATGCCGCGCTCCGCCATGTGCCGGCGAAAGCCGTCGCCGGAGTGGCGGGCGATCGCCAGCTCGATGCCATCGAGCGGATGCGGCCCTTCGGGGTGCAGATGAAAGATCTGTTCCGGCGCGAGCTCGATGCGGATCGGCTCGTCCGTACCGTCGGCATACAGCAGCCAGTGACGGGAGCGGCCGGCATGCAGGCTGATCTGGCGGAACTGGTCGGTAGCGATGGCGACGCGCATGGGGGCACCTTGTGATGAATGCGACAAAACCGCGGTGGAATATCGGACTTGCGGTGATGCAGCAAAAATGGTGCCGCCGTGTGCTCACTCCCAGCGGAACAGTGCCGCGCCGATCCCCAGGCAGATCACGGTGAACAGCGCCAGCACGCCGAGCTGCGGCGCGATCTGCGCCAGACCGGCACCGTCGATCATGATCGCGCGCGCTGCCGTGGTCACATGCGTCAGCGGGAAGATCTGCGCCAGCTGCTGCACCCACGGATGCATGCCGTCGAGCGAAAACCAGATCCCCGACAAAAACATCATCGGCCAGGAGATCAGGTTGAGCAGGCCGTCGGCCATTTCCTCGGTGCGCAGGCGCGAGGCGATCAGCAGGCCGATGCTGATCAGGCTCATCGCACCGAGCGCGAAGACCAGCAGCAGGTTGAGGTAGCTGCCGTACATCGCGTAGCCGACCACCAGATTGGTGCCGGTGAACACCAGCGTGCTGGTCGCCAGCACCAGCCACAGGCGTGAAGCGATCTGCGCACTGAGAAACTCCACCGCCGACAGCGGGGTGGCTTTCAGGCGCTTGAGCACGCCGTTCTTGCGATAGCGGACGATGACGTAGCCGACGCCGTAGAGCGCGCTCCACATCATGTTCATCGACAGCACGCCGGGGATCAGCCAGTCGACGTAGCGGATTACCCGTCCACGCACCGTCTCGCGCTTGAAGGCCTGGCCGCCGTCGCTGGCGAGCAGGAGCTTTTCGGCGAGATAGCCCTTCGGAGATTCCTCGTTGACCCAGTAGCGGCTGGCGCCGGCGTCGATCAGCAGGTCGAGCTGGTGACGCTCGACCTTGGTCACTGCCGCGGCCTCGTCGCGGTAGGGCACGAACTGCACATGCTGCAGGTCGAGGATCGCCGGATGCGCGGCCTGCTGGTTGAGCACACCGATCTTGTACTGCGGTGCCGGCTCACCGGAGTAGCCGAAAGCAAAGCCGAGCACGATCAGCACCGGCATGACGAAATTCCAGCCGAGCGCGGTGCGGTCGCGCATGAATTCGATGTTGCGCGCGAGGAAGGCGGCGAGGATGCGGGTCAGCGCGCCGCCGGCGCGGGTGGGCGCGGCGTCGCGGCGGGTGTCGGGGACGGACATGCAGGGCTCCGGATACGGGTGCAGCGGGCGATGCTAGCCCCGCCCGATGTCAGCGGTCGACGCCTGCACCGCTGCCGGTGCGTTTGCCGGCCGCCGGCGTGCCGATGTTTTTGCGCTGGCGCATGGTCGTCGCGTGCTGCAGTGCGGAAACTGCGGGCACAGCTCTCGGAGGTTCACAGCCATGGCCCAACGCATCGTCATCCTCGTCGGTCATCCCGATCCCAACGGTCTGCACTACGGCGCGGCGCTGGCCCAGGCCTATGCCGACGGTGCGCGCTCGGCCGGGCACCATGTCGATTATTTCGAGCTCGCCCGGTTGGAATTCCCGATGTTGCACAACGGCGCCGAGTGGGGTGCCGAGATTCCGCCGGCCTTGGCGCCGCTGCAGGCGGCGCTGGGGGCGGCCGATCATCTGCTGCTGGTGTATCCGCTGTGGTTCGGGGACATGCCGGCGCTGACCAAGGGCCTGCTGGAGCAGCTGCTGCGCCCCGGTTTCGCCTTCACGCCGCCGCAGCCGGGCCAGCCGGGCAAAAAGCTGCTGCGCGGGCGCAGTGCGCGCATCGTGGTGACGATGGGCATGCCGGCCTGGCTGTTTCGCTGGTTCTTCGGGGCACTCAGTCTGCGCAGTCTGCGCCGCAACGTGTTTGCGTTCGTCGGTATTGCCCCGGTGCGCAGCACGCTGATCGGTTCGGTCGAAGCCATCAGCGCGGCCGATCGGGGCCGCTGGCTGGAACGCCTGCGGCAGCTCGGTCGGGCCGCGCGATGAGCGGCCGTTACGCCGCGGTGGCGGTGTTCACCGCCAGCCGGTCGAAGACGGCCAGCAGCTTGGCACCGCTGTCGGGGATCTCGGCGCCGTGCAGGACGGCCTCGATGATGCCCCGCACCTCGGCCAGGTAGCCGGCAGCGTCCGTCGCCAGCAGCTTGCCGTGCTGCACGGCATCCTGCAGTTCGGCGGCACCCTTGACGATCAGCTGCATGAGTTCGGCGCGGGTGTCGCAGGGCAGTACCGCCATCAGGTCACCGGACGCGACCTGCGCCACCAGTACGCCGAAGGTATGGCGGCCCATCTGCGAGGCCGATTCCTGCTCCAGTCGCTGCAGCTCACGGATGCCGAGGGTGATGCGTTCGGCTTCCTCGTCTTCGAACATGTTTGCCGTGACGCAGATCGCGGCGATGGCCATCTGCGCGAACGGATGCGTGGCGGTGGCGTCGGTGGTCAGGAAGGCCGGGCTGATCAGATGGCCTTCCAGCAGCGGCCCGCTCTCCTGCGTGTTGAGCAGGTTGCTCGCGCTGCCGAGCAGCATCGGCTCGCCGTTGGGCTCGGCCTTCTCGCCGAAGGTGTACGGCTGCGCCAGATGCACAGCGTAAGGGCTGTCGGCCAGTGCGGCCTCGATGATGATCGCTTCCATGCGTTCGCCGGCCGCGCTGACGTAGCCTTCCCAGGCGACGGCATAGCCGGCGAGGGCCAGGCCCGGATCGTCGGCACCGCGGCGTGCCGCGGCGTTGACCAGGCGCAGCGTGTGCTCGATCGAGTCCTCGTAGGTGGCGTGTACGCTGTGATCGATGACGCGTTCGCCGCTGCCCAGCCACATGATGGCGAAGGGCACCAGCGGCTCCATGCCGTTGAGCGCGTCGAGGCCGAAGCGGATGCCCTGCATCGCGCGTCCGAGCAGGGCCGGGTCGATAGCTGTATCTGCAGACTGTGCGGTCATGGAGACGTCCCCTCTTGGGTGTGGATGCTGTGGGTGGCGCAGCATCGCAGGCAGGTCAGGGTCAGCCGGCGCCACTGCGGCGCGTGCGGGGGGACACGGTCGCAGCCGTTGTACGACGCCGGCGGACGGCATGCACTGTCGCAATGCAGCAGTCCGGGCGCAAGCATCGTGCACGGCCCGTGGCAGTCCGGCGATACGCCCGCGCTCAAGGCCGCTCGGGCGCGACCACCCGCCAGCCGTGCGCACTGCGCACGCAGCTACGCCGCCACTGCGGCTGAAAACCGTCGGCGCCGCGCAGGTGGCCGTCGACGTGCAGGCATTCACCGTCGAAGGCGAGCAGGTTGAAGCCGTTGCCTTCCCCGTGGCGCCAACGCATCGATGTCGCCGTCCCGGCGTGCACCCGCAGCGCATGGTGGCCGTGCGGCGAAACCGGCAGCTGAAGGGCGCTGGCATGAAAGTGCCCGGCAACAAACACTTCGGCGCCGCCGTCGTCGACCCGTTGTGTGAACGCCTGGCGTGCGCGACCGTCGGCCGCGAGTTCAGCGACGATGGCCTCGATCAGCGCCGGCGGGCGGCGGGAACCGGAGCCGCGGTTGACGATCAGCGAAACAGGTAGCGCGTTCATGCCGGTGCGAGCCGGCGAAGGCGCCGGAGTTCCGCCGGGGAGATGACTGCGACGATGAGTGAATCTGTGGAACCGCCGCGCCAGGCGCTGCGCTGCGCCGGCTGGCTTGCGGCGGCGTTTGGCCTCTGGGCGATCGCCGGGGCGCTGGCCTTGTGGAGCGGGGCGGCGGCGTGGTTCGACGCGCTGTTCAGCGGGCTGCTGGCGGCGCACGCGCCGTGGCGGGCGCGCATGCTCGACCTGACGGCGCTGGGTTCGTCGACTCTGGTGACGCTGTTCAGCGTGGCGCTGGTGGTGGCGCTGGGGAGCGCACGGCGCTGGCGCAGCGCCCTGCAGCTGGCGCTGGCGAGCGCTGGCAGCGGGCTGTGCGTCGAGCTGCTCAAGCCGCTGTACGCGCGGCCGCGGCCGTCGGCGCTGCCGGCGCTCGCCGACTACGCCAGCAGCGCCTTTCCCAGCGGCCATACCTTGATGGCGGCCGCGCTGTATCTGAGCTGCGCCAGCCTGTTCGCGCGCGATTGCCCGCACGCTGCGGCCCGCGCGCTGTGGGGGCTGGCCGCGGTGATGGTGGCGCTGGTCGGCGTCTCCCGCGTCTACCTGCGCGTGCACTATCCGAGCGACGTGCTCGGCGGCCTCGGTTTCGGCCTGCTGTGGGCCGGTATCGCCGCGGCGCTGGCGCGGGCGGCACTGCCGGCGGGGCGCTGAGTCCTCGCTGCGGCGGCGGACGGTCGCCATCGGTGTGAACGCCAGTTAACGATCACGGCGCCAGGCGGCGATAGAATCACGCGTTTTGCGCCGTCTCGCGGCGCCGCTGCCGGCGGATCATCGATGAGTCTGCGCCTCGCCTCGTATTACTTCGCCTATTTCGCCGCCGTCGGCGTGTTCCTGCCGTACTGGCCGGTCTACCTGCAGGATCGGGGTTTCAGCGCCAGCGATATCGGCACGCTGCTCGCGTTCTATTCGCTGTCGCGGCTGGCGGCACCGAACCTGTGGGGCTGGCTGGCCGACCGTTCGGGCCGGCGCATGCTGATCGTGCGCGGCGCCGGCATCGCTACGCTGGCCTGCTTTCCGGGCGTGTTCTGGGCCGGCGGCGATTTCGTGCGGCTGGCGCTGGTGATGGCGCTGTTCTGCTTTTTCTGGACGGCGGCACTGCCGCAGTTCGAAGCGGTGACGCTCGGCCACCTCGGCCGCGATGCGCACCGCTACAGCCGGGTGCGGCTGTGGGGTTCGATCGGCTTCATTCTCACTGCGCTCGGCGGCGGGCCGCTGTTCGGGCACTGGGGCTCGGCTGTCGTGCCGTGGGCGATGTTCGCGCTGCTCGGCCTGATCCTCGCCGTCAGCCTGCGCGTGCCGGAGTCGCCGCGCACAGCGGCGGCCAGCACGCGCGGCGGCCTCGGGGCTCGCCTGCGCCATCCGGCGGTGTGGGCGCTGGTGGCGACCGGCTTTCTGCTGCAGGCCAGCCACGGGCCGTATTACACCTTCCTCACGCTGTACCTGCGCGAGCACGGTTACAGCGAAACCGCCGCCGGCGCGCTGTGGTCGCTCGGCGTGCTCGCCGAGATCACGCTGTTCGCGCTGCTGCCGCGACTGCTGCCGCATGTCGGCATCGCCCGGCTGCTGCGCTATGCGCTGGCGCTGACGGTGCTGCGCTGGCTGCTGCTCGGCAGCGGGCTGACGCCGCTGCCGCTGCTGGTCGCGGTGCAGGTGCTGCATGCGGCGAGTTTCGGGCTGGTGCACGTCAGCACGCTGCAGCTGGTGCAGCGCTACTTCGGCCCGACGCATGCCGGCCAGGGGCAGGCGCTGTATTCGAGTTTCGGCACCGGTGCCGGTGGCGCTTTTGGCGCCTGGTTCGCTGGCTGGCTGTGGCAAGCGCTCGGCGGGTCACTGACCTTCCTGCTTGCCGCCGGGCTGGCGCTGGCGGCGCTGCTGGCGGCGACCCGACTGCATGAAGATCTGTTTATCGAAGTGGACACCGATTGACCGGAGGCATCCTGCGCCGGCGGATTTTCGGGCTACCTTGTCGCCATTGTCTTGTTGCTGCAGGAGTCGTCCCGATGACGCTTCGTCCGCTGTCGCTTGCCGTTGCACTAGCCCTTCCCCTGTTCGTCGCACCGGCCGCACAGGCGGCAAAGACGCTGGTGTACTGCTCCGAAGGCAGCCCGGAAGGTTTCAACGCGCAGTTCTACACGGCCGGCACGACCTTCGATGCCGCCTCGCAGCCGATCTATAACCGCCTGGTCGAATTCGAGCGCGGGGCGACGACGATCATCCCCGGGCTGGCCGAGTCCTGGGATATTTCGACCGACGGGCTGACCTACACCTTTCATCTGCGCAAGGGCGTGAAGTTCCACACCACCGCCGAGTTCAAGCCGACGCGCGATTTCAACGCCGACGACGTGCTGTTCTCCTTCCTGCGCCAGCTCGATCCGAATCACCCGTTCCACAAGGTGTCCGGCGGCAGCTACGAGTACTTCGAAGGCATGGGCATGCCCGAGGTCATCGACAAGGTCGAGAAGCTCGACGATTACACGGTGCGCTTTACGCTCAAGCGCGCGGAAGCGCCGTTCCTCGCCGATATCGCGATGGACTTCGCCTCGATCATGTCCGCCGAGTACGCCGACAAGATGATGAAGGCCGGCACGCCGGAGGTCATCGACTTCAAGCCGGTCGGCACCGGGCCGTTCCAGCTGGTCAACTACCAGAAGGACGCGGTGATCCGCTACAAGGCCAATCCCGACTACTGGCGCGGCAGGGCCAAGATCGACAACCTGGTGTTTGCGATCACCCCGGATGCCTCGGTGCGCTACGCCAAGCTCGATGCCGGTGAATGCCAGGTGATGGCCTATCCGAACCCGGCCGATCTCGACAAGATGGCCAAGGACCCGAAGATCAACCTGCTGCATCAGCCGGGGCTGAACATCGGCTACCTGTCGTTCAACGTCGAGAAGAAACCTTTCGATGACGTGCGCGTGCGCCAGGCGCTGAACCTCGCCGTCAACAAGGCGGCGATCATCGAGGCGATCTACCAGGGCGCCGGCACCGTCGCCAAGAACCCGATCCCGCCGACCATCTGGTCGTACAACGACGCGGTCAAGGACTACCCCTACGATCCCGAGCAGGCGAAGAAGCTGCTGGCCGAGGCTGGTTACCCGAACGGCTTCGACACCGATCTGTGGGCGATGCCGGTGCAGCGGCCGTATAACCCTAACGCCCGGCGCATGGCCGAGATGATCCAGGCCGACTGGGCCAAGGTCGGCGTCAAGGCGAAGATCGTCAGCTACGAATGGGGCGAGTACCTCAAGCGGCTGAAGGCCGGCGATCACCAGACCGCGCTGATGGGCTGGACCGGCGACAACGGTGACCCGGACAACTTCCTTGCCACGCTGCTGTCCTGCGACGCGGCGAAGAACGGCAGCAACTACTCGAAGTGGTGCTACGCGCCGTATGAGGAACTGATCACCAAGGCGCGCAGCGTCAGCGACCTCGCCGAGCGCACCCGGCTCTACGAGCAGGCGCAGGTGGTGTTCAAGGAGCAGGCGCCGTGGATCACCATCGCCCACTCGGTGGTCTACCAGCCAGTGCGCAAGGAAGTCGAAGACTTCCGCATCCATCCGTTCGGGCTGAACCTGTTCTACGGCGTCGATCTGAAGAAGTAAGGCTGGGAGCGGATCGATGCTGCTGTTCCTGTTGCGCCGCCTCGGCGTGCTGCTGCCGACCTTCATCGGCGTGACCGCGATCGCCTTCGCGCTGGTGCACCTGATCCCCGGCGATCCGCTGGAGATGCTGGCCGGCGAGCGCGGCATGGACCCGCTGCGCCACGCCCGGCTGATGCACGAGATGGGCTTCGATCTGCCGCTGTGGCAGCAGTACATCGACTACATCGACAAGGTGCTGCACGGCGATCTCGGGCTGTCGATCAACACCCACCAGCCGGTGCTCGGCGAGTTCATGACGCTGTTCCCGGCCACCATCGAACTGTCGCTGTGCGCGATGGGCTTCGCCGTGCTGGTCGGCCTGCCGGCCGGCATGCTCGCGGCGGTGCGCCGCGGTACGCTGCTCGATCATTCGGTGATGGGGCTGTCGCTGACCGGCTATTCGATGCCGATCTTCTGGTGGGCGCTGCTGCTGATCCTGCTGTTCTCGGTGCAGCTCGGCTGGACGCCGGTGTCCGGGCGCATCTCGGTGATGTTCTGGGTCGAGCCGGTCACCGGCTTCATGCTCATCGACACGCTGCTTGCCGGCGACTGGGATGCCTTCTGGTCGGCGCTGCATCACCTGGTGCTGCCGGCGATCGTGCTTGGCACCATCCCGCTGGCGGTGATCGCGCGGATGACGCGCTCGTCGATGATGGAGGTGATCCGCGAGGACTACATCCGCGTCGCCCGCGCCAAGGGGCTGTCCCCGCAGCGGGTGATCTTCGTCCACGCGCTGCGCAACGCGCTGATCCCGGTGGTCACCGTCATCGGTCTGCAGACCGGCACGCTGCTCGCCGGCGCGATCCTCACCGAGACCATCTTCGCCTGGCCCGGCGTCGGCAAGTGGCTGATCGACTCGATCTCGCGCCGCGACTATCCGGCGGTGCAGGGCGGCATCCTGCTGGTGGCGGCGATCGTCATGCTGGTCAACCTGCTGGTCGATGTGCTCTACGGGCTCATCAACCCGCGCATCCGTCATGCGAGGTGAGGCGATGAGCGCAGCCGATGAAGCCCTGGCGCCGCCGAGCCCGTGGCGCGAGAACTGGCGCCACTTCTGCTCCAATCCCGGCGCGCTGCTCGGCCTGCTGGTGATCGTGGTGCTGGTGCTGCTGGCCCTGCTGGCACCGTGGCTGGCGCCGCACGCGCCGAACGAACAGTTCCGCGATGCGCTGCTGCTGCCGCCGAGCTGGGCCGGCGGCGACCCGCGTTTTCTGCTCGGTACCGACGACGTCGGCCGCGACATCCTGGCGCGGCTGATGTACGGCGCGCGCCTGTCGCTCGCCGTCGGCGCCATCGTGGTGACGCTGTCGCTCGCCATCGGCATCACGCTGGGCCTGATCGCCGGCTTTTTCCAGGGCGTGGTCGACGGCCTGATCATGCGCCTGATGGACGTCATGCTGGCGCTGCCGAGCCTGCTGCTGGCGATCGCCATCGTCGCCATCCTCGGCCCGAGCCTGGTCAACGCGATGGTGGCGATCTCTGTCGTCGTGCTGCCGCACTACGTGCGCCTGACGCGGGCTTCGGTGATCGGCGAGCTGGCCAAGGACTACGTCGTCGCCAGCGAGGTCGCCGGTGCCGGGCTGTGGCGGCAGATGTTCGTCAACGTGCTGCCAAACTGCCTGGCGCCGCTGATCGTGCAGGCGAC
The DNA here is from genome assembly GCF_003182095.1 of Plasticicumulans acidivorans. Classification (GTDB taxonomy): domain Bacteria; phylum Pseudomonadota; class Gammaproteobacteria; order Competibacterales; family Competibacteraceae; genus Plasticicumulans; species Plasticicumulans acidivorans. Next base: position 83,781 of record NZ_QGTJ01000006.1, read on the forward strand.
GCTGGGGTTTTCCTCGGCGATCCTCGATGCCGCGGCGCTCGGCTTCCTCGGCCTCGGTGCCCAGCCGCCGACGCCGGAATGGGGCACGATGCTGGCCGATGCCCGCCAGTTCATCCAGCGCGCGTGGTGGGTGGTGACCTTTCCCGGGCTGGCGATCCTGATCACCGTGCTCGCCTTCAACCTGATGGGCGACGGGCTGCGCGATGCGCTCGACCCGCGCCTGAAGCGCTGAGGGCGCGCGCATGGCTCTGCTCGACATCGAAGACTTGAGCGTCGAATTCGGCACCGACGAGCGGCCGTTTCGCGCCGTCGACAATGTCTCGCTGCATCTGGAGCGCGGCGAGGTGCTCGGCGTGGTCGGTGAGTCCGGCTCCGGCAAATCGGTGACCTCGCTGGCGCTGATGGGACTGATCGACTTCCCCGGCCGGGTGCGCGCCGCGCGCCTGGAGTTCGCCGGCGAGGACGTGCTGGCGCTGCCCGAGCGAGCGCGCCGGCGGCTGATCGGCAAGGACATCGCGATGGTGTTCCAGGACCCGATGGGCAGCCTCGACCCCTGTTACACGGTCGGCTACCAGATCATGGAGACGCTCGCTGCGCACCAGGGCGGCAGCCGCCGCGAGCGGCGCCGGCGCACGCTGGAGCTGCTGGAGCAGGTCGGCATCCCCGATCCGACGGCGCGCTTTTCCGCCTATCCGCACCAGCTCTCCGGCGGCATGAGCCAGCGCGTGGTGATCGCCATGGCGATCGCCTGCAACCCGGCGCTGCTGATCGCCGACGAGCCGACCACCGCGCTGGATGTGACCATCCAGGCGCAGATCCTCGATCTGCTCGCCGAGCTGCAGGCACGCAACCGCATGGGGCTGATCCTGATCACCCACGACCTCGCCGTGGTCGCCGAAACCTGTCAGCGCATCGTCGTCATGTACGCCGGGCAGATCGTCGAGGAAGGCGCGGTCGCCGAGGTGTTCGCCGCGCCGCTGCACCCGTACACCGCGGCCTTGCTGGCCTCGCTGCCCGAGCGCAGCCAGGGCCGCGAGCTGTATGCGCTGCCCGGCGTCGTGCCCGGGCAGTACGACCGGCCGCAGGGCTGCCTGCTCAACCCGCGCTGCCCGCACGCCAGCGAACACTGCCGGCAGGCGGCGCCGGCGCTGCGCACACTCGATCAGCGCCGGGTGCGCTGCCACACACCGCTGGATGCCGCCGGGAGGCCGCAGTCATGAGTGCGATCCTGGCGGCCGACGCGCCGGCACCGGTGCTCGAAGCCATCGAGCTGCGCCGTTACTACAGTGTGCGCCGCGGCCTGTGGCGCCCGGCGCAGACGGTGCGTGCGCTCGACGGCGTGTCCTTCGCGCTGCCGGCCGGGCGCACGCTGGCTGTGGTCGGTGAATCCGGCTGTGGCAAATCGACGCTGGCGCGGCAGCTGACGCTGATCGAGACGCCGAGCGCCGGCGAGCTGCGCCTGCTCGGCGAGGACTGCGCGCAGGCCTCGCGCGAGGAGCGCCGGCTGGCGCGGCGCAAAGTGCAGATGGTGTTCCAGAACCCCTACGGCTCGCTCAACCCGCGCCAGACCATCGGCCGCATCCTCGCCGAGCCGCTGGTCATCAACACCCGCCTCGGGGCCGGCGAGCGCGAGGCGCGTGTGCGGGCACTGATGGAGCGCGTCGGCCTGCGCCCGGAGCACTACGGCCGCTATCCGCACATGTTCAGCGGCGGCCAGCGCCAGCGCGTGGCGATCGCGCGGGCGCTGATGCTGCGCCCGGCGGTGGTGGTCGCCGACGAGCCGGTGTCGGCGCTCGACGTCTCGATCCAGGCACAGGTGCTCAATCTGCTGCGCGAGCTGCAGGACGAGATGGGCGTGGCCTACGTGTTCATCTCCCACGATCTCGCGGTGGTGCACCACATCGCCGATGAGGTGCTGGTGATGTACCTCGGCCGGCCGGTGGAGCAGGGCACGGCAGCCGAGGTGTTCGCGCGGCCGCTGCACCCGTACAGCCGGGCGCTGCTGGCCGCCGCGCCGCGGCTCGCCGCCGGCCGCCAGCGCGGCGAGGCGCTGCACGGCGAGCTGCCGTCGCCGCTCGATCCGCCGGCCGGCTGCGCCTTTCATACCCGCTGTCCGCACGCCACCGGCGAGTGCGCACAGCAGCGCCCGGCGCTGCGGCCGCTCGGCGAGCGGCTCGTCGCCTGCCATCATGTCGAGCGCATCGGCTGAGCCGCCCTTTCCCATGGATTCGCCACAATGGATTCGCAACTGCTGCGCACCTTTCTGGAGGTGGCGCGTACCCGTCATTTCGGCCGTGCGGCCGGCAATCTCTACCTGACGCAGTCCGCGGTCAGCGCCCGCATCCGCCAGCTCGAAGAAGCGGTCGGCGCGGCGCTGCTCGAACGCAACCGCCGCGAAGTGCGCCTGACCGCGGCTGGCGAGCGCTTTGCCCGCCACGCCGCGCAGCTGCTGGTGGCGTGGACGCGCGCCTGCGAGGACGTGCAGCGCGGCGAGGACGCCGTCAGCATCGGCTGCGGGGCGCCGGCCGGGCTGTGGGAGCGGCCGCTCGGCGACTGGCTGGCGCGGCTGAGCCTGTATTACGGCCAGCTGGCGCTGAACGCTGAGGCGCAGAGTGCCGAGGTGGTGCTGCGCCGACTCGGTGAGGGGGCACTCGACCTGGCCTTCGTCTGCGAGCCGCCGACGCTGGACGGCTGCACGCTGCGCGAGGTGGCGCGCTGCCGGCTGCGGCTGGTGTCGACACGGGCCGACTGCACGCCGCCGGAGGCGCTCGGCGAGGGCTTCGTGCTGATCGACTGGGGGGTGAGTCTGCAGGCCGAGCTGCGCCGGCACTTCGCCGAGATGCCGACGCCGCGGCTGCGGGTCGCCACCGGACGCCAGGCGCTGTACCACCTGCGCCAGTGCGGCGGCGCGGCCTACGTCGAAGAGACGCTGGCGGCGCGCGGCTGCGGCGAGGGCGGGCTGTACGAGGTGGCCGGGGCGCCGGTGCTGGAGCGGCAGGTGTATGCGGTGTATGCGTTTGCCAACGCGCGCATCGTGCTGCTCGAACAGATGCTCGGGGAATTCTGAAGGCGCGGCCGGAGGGGCGGACCGCGCCGGGCGGGGTCAGATCTGCAGATTCTTCGGATCGTCGTCGAAGGTGAAGTCTTCGAGGTGACGGCGCAGTTCGCGCAGTTCGCGATGGCGTTCGATCGAGCGCCAGGCTTTCGAGGTGCCGCCGCTGCTCGCCACCGGTGGCGTGGCTTCGGCGGGCGCTTCGCTGCTGCCTTCGTCGTCGACGATGTCCTCTTCCGAATTGAATTTCTCGCGCATGTTCACACTCCTGGGAGAGCCTGTAGCGGAACGCTGGAGCCGGGCGGTTCGATTGTGATGAAGGTGCCGTCCTGAACTCCAGGGTGCGCGGTTTATACGGATATTCACCCGGTGTTTGAAATCACAAATTTCGATCGAACGATTAAAAACTTCGATGGAATCCGGATGCGCGCAGGCTGCGTATATCCAGGGGATTCCTCTGTCGCCGAGTATGCCGCCATGCTGATTCGCCGCCCTGCCGATGTCGTTCCCTCCGAGATCACATCGAAGTCCTTGTTTGAACAGCGCCGGCGTTTTCTCAAGCTGGCGGCCGCCGGTGCTGCGCTCAGCGTGCTGCCGGCAGTGGCGCCGCGTCGGGCCTGGTCCGCAGAGAAGCTCGCCGCGGTGGTGCCGAGCGCCTACAAGGTCGACGAGCCGCTGACGCCGTACGAATCGGTGACCGGTTACAACAATTTCTACGAGTTCGGCACCGGCAAGGGCGACCCGGCGCGCTATGCCGGCAGCCTGCACACGCGGCCGTGGACGGTCAGCGTCGAGGGCGCCTGCGAAAAGCCCGGCCGCTACGACGTCGACGAGCTGATCAAGGGACTGGCGGTCGAGGAACGCATCTACCGCCTGCGCTGCGTCGAAGCCTGGTCGATGGTGATCCCGTGGAACGGCGTGCCGCTGGGCAAGGTGCTGCAGCGCCTGCAGCCGACCGCGGCCGCCAAGTACGTCGAGTTCGTTACGCTGCACGACCCGCAGCAGATGCCGGGTCAGCGTATCCCGGTGCTGGAATGGCCGTACCGCGAGGGCCTGCGCATGGACGAGGCGCTGCATCCGCTGACACTGCTCGCCGTCGGCGTTTACGGCGAGGTGCTGCCGAACCAGAACGGCGCACCGCTGCGCCTGGTGGTGCCGTGGAAGTACGGCTTCAAGAGCGTGAAGTCGATCGTCGCCATCCGCTTCAGCGAGACCCTGCCGCCGACCAGCTGGAATCTGGCCGCGCCCGACGAGTACGGCTTCTACGCCAACGTCAATCCGGAGGTCGATCACCCGCGCTGGAGCCAGCGGCGCGAGCGGCGCATCGGCGAATGGCTCAAGCGCGACACGCTGCCGTTCAACGGCTACGCCGAGCAGGTGGCGAGCCTGTACAGCGGCATGGATCTGCGCCGCTTTTTCTGACGGGCGGTGCTGGCGCCGCGCGTTCAGCCTCGACTAAGGATCAGCGGCGCGGCATGGGGTAATGTGGCGCTCTCCGTCGCCAGCGTCGTTCGCCCATGCCCATGCATCTGCTGTCCACGCTCCTGCGCCTGCTGCTGTGCGGCGGCTTGCTCATCGGCCTGCCGGCACTGGCGCAGACCTCGGGCACGCCGGCCGATACCACGCTGGCGGCACCGACGGTCGATCCGGCGAAGTCTGCCGAACGCATCGCCACCCGCGCACAGGCGCTGCAGGATGCGCGTGTCGCCACCGAGCGCCAGCGCCTGGAGGTGCAGGCCCTGCAGAGCGACATGGCCTGGCGCCTCGGCGAGCTGAAGGCGCAGCCGGTGAAGGCCGATCAGGTCGAGCAGGCACGGGTGCAGCTCAGTACCACGACGCTCAAGCGCGACGATCTGCGCGCCGATCAGACCAACTCCGAGCAGCGCCTGAAGACGCTGGATCAGGCAATCCGCGACCTCGAAAGCCGCGAGCAGCTGCTGCGCAATCCGCTGCAGCCGGTGCCGGGCGGCGCCGACCGCGATGCCCTGCTCAGTCAGGTGCAGGCCGACCTCACGCAGCAGCGCGCCGAGCAGGATCTCGAACGCCAGCATCTCGAACAGATCAAGGCGCAGGCCGATGTCGTCGAGCAGCGCCGGCAGCTCGACGAGCAGTGGTTCAACGCCGTGCAGGAGGCGTTTCGTCAGCAGCAGACGGTCAGTCGTCAGGAAGCGCAGATCGACATCGAGGCCTCGTTGCAGCGGGCGCAGCAGGCGGCCACCGATCGTGCCGCGCAGCTCGCCGAACAGCTGGTGCGCGAGCGCGACACGCTGCCGGACTGGCGCCGTGCGCAGCTCGAACTGCAGAGCCAGATCGAGAGCGAGCGCGCCCAGCTGCTCGGCAACGACATGCACCTGACCCGCATCGACAGCGCGCTCGCCGAGCTGCGCGATGCCGCCGAGGGGCAGGCGCAGAACTTCAACGCTGACACGCTGCGCAGCGCGCTCGATCGGGCTCACGAACTGCGCGATACGCTCAGTGCGGCGGCGGCGCTGATCGAGCGCAAGCTCAAGCTGTATGCCGAGCGCCAGCAGCTGCTCGAAAAACAGCCGCTCAGCGGCGACGCGGCCAAAGCCCGCGACGACAGCCTGCGCCTGCTGGCGCTGCTGCAGCAGGAAACCGAGCAGCGCAAGCAGCGCGTCGCCGGCGCCATCGATGCGCTCGATCCGCTGATCGCGCGCATCGAACAGCAATACCGCGACGGCCTGCGTCGCGATCTGCTGGAGCGGCGCCAGTTCCCGCATTCCCTCGACGTCTGGCGTACGCTGCTCGGCCAGCTGGCGGCGGTGCCGCAGCAGATCGGCATCCAGATCCGCTTGTCGGTGCAGTCGGCGGTGCGCACGCTGTTCGCCGCCGATGCGCTGGTGTGGGGCGGGCTGTTGCTGGCCAGTGCGCTGATCGCGGTCGGCCTGCTGCGCGTGCGGCGCTGGGCGAGCCGGGTGCTGGAGCGCTTCAACGAGGGCATCGGCGGACCGTTCAGCGGCCAGTTCATCCGCATCATGCTGTCGCTGATGCGGCGCAACCTGGTGGGCCTGAGCATCGCCCTGCTGCTGCTCGGGGTGCTGTGGGTCGGCGGCATGCCGCAGCCGGCGTTCGGTATCCTCGCCACGCTGGTGCTGCTGTGGCATGCGATCAAGGCACCGGTCGAGGTGTGCTGGCTGCTGCTGGCGGCACCGCATCTGGACCCGGAGCAGCGCCGCCCGAAACTGTTTCGCGGCCTGGCGGCGGCGCTGATCGGCGGCGGTCTGGTGGCGGCGGTGACGCTGATCGCGCACCTGATCGAGCTGCAGCCGGAGCTGCTCGATGTCTTCGACCGGCTGTTCATGATCGTGCTGCTGACGGCCGCCCACGCCTCACTGCATGCGCGCGCGCTGCTGATCGAGCGGGTCGACGCCGAGCTGCGCGGCCGTTACTGGATGGCGATGCTGCGCCTGGGCACGCTGCTGCTGCCGGTGACGATGCTGCTGACCGCGGCGGCTGGCCTGAGCGGTTACATCAACCTGGCCTGGCGCATGGCCTGGTACCTCGGCTGCTGCGTCACCATCCTGTTCATCTGGCTGATCGCCCGCCGTCTGCTGGTCGATCTGTTTGCCCAGCTGGCTGATTACGCCATCGTGCGTCTCGGTTACGGCCAGCTGCTGACCGGGGAACTGCTGCGCCCGTTCGAGCGCCTCGCGCACCTGCTGCTGATCGCCGGCGCCGGCTGGCTGGGGCTGGGCGTGCTGGAATGGACCGGCGACTTTGCCGTGCGCGACTGGTTCGTGCACCAGCTGACGCGGCCGCTGTTCACCATCGTCGGTCTGTCGGTCAGCCTCTACACGCTGGTGGCAGTGGCGGTGACGACGGCCGTGGTGTTCTGGTTCGCGCAGTGGGCGCGGGCGTTCAGCTACCGCTGGCTGTTCGGCAGCGTGATTGATGCCGGTGTGCGCAACAGCCTGTCGGTGTTCACGCAGTATTTCGTCGTACTGGTCGGCGTGCTGACCGCGCTCAACGTGCTCGGCATCGACCTGACCGCTTTTGCCGTGTTCGCCGGCGCCGTCGGTGTCGGTATCGGTCTCGGTCTGCAGGGCATCGCCAACAATTTCATCAGCGGTCTGCTGCTGCTGATCGAACGGCCGCTGCGCAGTGGTGACACGGTGAAGATCGGCGGTGAAGAAGGTGAGATCCGCCGCATCGGCATGCGCTCGCTGACGCTGAAGACCTTCGACAACCTTGAGGTCATCATCCCCAATGCCGATGTCATCGGCAGCGCCTTCACCAACTGGACGCACAGCGACAACGTCATCCGCACCGTGCTGTATTTCGGCGTCAGCTACGACGCCGATCCGCACAAGGTCAAAGTCCTGCTGGAGCGGGTGGTGCAGCTGCACCCGGCGGTGCTGCGTGATCCGCCGTCGCTGGTGCTGCTGTGGGAGTTCGCCGATTCAGCCGTGCAGTTCCGGGTGCAGTACTACGTCGACATGAGCCGCTCCAGCCTGCTCAAGACCCGCTCGGAGATCCACTTCGCGGTGTGGGACGCACTGAAGAACGCCGGCATCGAGATTCCGTTTCCGCAGAGCGATGTGCACGTGCGCAGCTGGCCGGCCGGCGGCGCCCCGGTCGTCGCCCCGCTGGTCGAGCGCGCCGCGCCGGAGCCGGTTACGCCGCCGCCGGCCGGGTTGGGCTGAGGGCTGTCAGTCCAGCGCCTGGCGGCCGACGAAGTCGCGGGCGAACTGCCAGGCGACGCGGCCGCTGCGCGAGCCACGCGTCAGCGCCCAGCGCAGGGCATCACCGCGGGCGGTGTCGTCGAAGGGGCCGTGGTAGCCGAGTTCATGCAGCCAGTGCTGGACGACGCCGAGGTAGTCGTCCTGGCTGAACGGGCGGAATGACAGCCACACGCCGAAGCGTTCCGACAGCGACACTTTTTCCTCGACCGCCTCGCCGTGATGCAGCTCGCCCTCGACGATGCGCGCATCGCGGTTCTCGCTCATGTATTCGGGCAGCAGGTGGCGGCGGTTGGAGGTGGCGACGATCAGAATGTTCTCCGGCGGCGCGGCGACCGAGCCGTCGAGAACGGCCTTGAGCGCCTTGTAGCTGGCATCGTCGGCTTCAAAGGAAAGATCGTCGCAGAAAATCATGAAGCGCTCCGGGCGCTCGACCAGCGTATCGACGATGTCCGGCAGCTCGTGCAGATCGTGGGCTTCGACCTCGATCAGGCGCAGGCCGTCGGCCGCGAACTCGTTGAGCAGGGCTTTGACCAGCGAGGACTTGCCGGTGCCGCGCGAGCCCCACAGCAGCGCGTGGTTGGCCGGACGGCCGGCGACGAACTGACGCACGTTGCGTTCGAGCGTCGCCTTCTGGCGGTCGATGCACTGCAGGTCGTCGAGCTTCAGGCGGTGCGGACGCAGGACCGGTTCGAGCACACCGCGCTGGTGAAACTTGCGCCAGCGCGCCGCGATGTGCTGTGACCAGTCGACGCTCGGAGCGGGCGGCGGCAGCAGGGGTTCGAGGCGATCGAGCAGGGCGTCGAGGCGGGCGATGAAGCTCGGGGACAGACTCATGGCAGGCTCCGTACCGGTAAAAATGGGGCGCGACAGGGGCGGACCACCCTACGCCGCGCCCCGCGTCGCGACAATGGCAGGACGGCCTGCTCCTTGCTTGCCTGTCAATCGGACTCGGCGACCGGGGCGTTCTCCTTTACTCTAGGCGACATCGAACCGTGCGGGAGGCATGGCAGCGAGTCGACGCCGGGCTGTCGGGGACCGGGCGTGGCATCGCGGGGGACGTTCAGCGGTGACAGCGGCAAGAAGCCGTGCGGCCGCGGGCGGCGTTGGCCAGAGAGGAGGGGGCCGTGCGGCGAGGACAGCGGGGATGGGGAGGTGGTTGCGGACCGGGTTCTGCCTGGGAGCGCTGTGGTGGCAGTTGACGGTGCTGGCGGTGGCGGCCGATGCCGGTGGCAGGGTCTGGGTCGAGCGCATCGATCTGCATGGCAACCAGGTATTCGATGACGAGGAACTGCAGCGGGCGGTGGCCAGGCGCTGGGCGCAGCGCTGGCTCGCGGCGGAAGACATCGAAGCCCTGCGCCAGGCCCTGACACGCTATTACGTCGATCACGGCTACGTGAATTCCGGGGCTCAGCTGCCGCAGCAGGATCTGAGCGGCGGCGTGCTGCGCGTCGACATCGTCGAGGGGCGGCTCAGTACGGTGCAGGTGCACGGTAATTCGCTGTTCGATGAAGACTGGCTGGTCGCGCGCGTGCTGCCGGACACGCAAAAACCCCTGCAGCTCGCCGAGCTGCAGCGGCGTTTGCTGCTGCTGCAGGAAGACCCGCTGCTGCGCCGCGTCGACGGCCGCGTGCTGCCGGGGACGCAGGCTGGCGATGCCCGTCTCGATCTCGGCGTCGAGGAAGTCTCGCCCTACTGGTTCGCCGCCACTTACGGCAACGATCGTTCTCCGGGCGTCGGGGCGCGGCATTTCACCCTCAGCGCTGGCATGCGCAGCCTCAGCGGCCGCGGCGACGCACTGTACCTGCAGGGTACGCCAGGCGATGCCCACGACGGTGCCGCCGCCTATACGCTGCCGCTCAGCCCGGATGGCCTGCGCTTCGGCCTCAGTGCGCAGCGGTCCGACGATGATCTGGTCGAAGCGCCGTTCGATGAGCTCGACATCCGTACCGAGACCAATACCCTCGGCGCGTCACTGGCGCTGCCGGTGTGGCGCGAGCCCGGATCGAGCCTCGAATTCGGGCTCAGCCTCGAACGCGAGCACAGCGAGAGCACGCTCGACGGCGAGCCGTTTTCCTTCTCACCGGGCGAGGAGGACGGTCGCAGCACCGTGACCGTACTGCGCGTGACGCAGGACTGGCTGCAGCGCAGCAGCACGCGCGTGCTGGCTGCACATTCGGCACTGAGTTTTGGGCTCAGCGCCTTCGGCGCGACCGTGCACGACGACGCGCCGGACAGCCGTTTCACCAGCTGGCTGGGGCAGTTCCAGTGGGTACAGCGACATAGCAGCGATCTGCAGTGGCTGCTGCGCGCGCAGACGCAGCTCGCCTCGCAGGCGCTGCTGCCACAGGAGAAGTTCGGTATCGGCGGCCTGTACAGCGTGCGCGGTTTTCGTGAGAACCTGCTGGTGCGCGATAACGGTGCTTTCGCCTCGCTGGAAGGCCGTATTGCACTCGGTCGCTTCAGCTTCACCGACACACCGCCGGATGATGAGACCGGGCGCCTGTGGCTGGCGCCGTTCGTCGACTGGGGGCGCGGCTGGAACAAGGACAGTCCGGGAGAAACCCTGTCTTCCGTCGGCATCGGCCTGCGCTGGCAGCCGGTCAAGGTGCTCAACCTGCAGGTCTACAAGGGATGGCCGCTGCAGGGGCCACGGCATGTCGGCGATGATCTGCAGGATCGCGGCATTCATTTTCAGGTCGGCCTGCTGCTCGACTGAGTGCAGCAGGTCGTGATGTTTTGCATGGGAGGCGCAGTCCATGAGTTTCAATGCCGATCCGGTCGAGTTGCTCGGTAGCAGTCCGTTGTTCGCCGACCTCGCCGGCGCGGAGTTGGTGCAGCTGGCTGCGCTCGCACATCGGCGCAGCGTCAAGCCGCGTGAAACGATCTGCCGCAAGGGCGCACCCGGCGGGCAGATGTTCGCCGTGCTGCGCGGCCGGCTGAAGGTGACCACGGTATCGAGCGAGGGGCGTGAAGCGATCCTCGCCCTGCTCAGCACCGGTGATCTGTTCGGCGAAGTGTCGCTGCTCGACGGCGCGCCGCGCAGCGCCAATGTCATCGCCGTCACCTCCGGTGAACTGCTGGTGCTCGAACGCGCCGACATGCTCGCGTTTCTTGAAGGTCAGCCGCCGGTCAGCCAGAAGCTGATGCTGGCGCTGTGCCGGCGTCTGCGCAGCACGGACGCGCTGATCGAGGATCTGCTGTTCCGGCCGCTGACCTCGCGTCTGGCGCGGCGTCTGCTCGAACTGGGGCGCGAGCACGGTCAGGCGCACCCGCGCGGTGTGCGCATCACCCTGCGCCTGTCGCAGGAAGAGCTGGGGCAGCTGTCCGGCAGCTCGCGCGAAAGCGTCAATCGCCAGCTCGCGCAGTGGGACAACGCCGGCGTCGTCACCAACGAAGGCGGACATCTGCTGCTGCTCGATCTGAACACGCTGCAGGAACTGGCAAACAAATCCTGAACTCCCCGCTGTGAGCCCGCGCATTGCGTGTCGGGCGCGCGAGCCGGAGGGTGAACAGGTGAGGCCCGTGGCGTAGCCGTTCCGTGACGCCGGCCGTGCGCACGCCGGCTGCGGTGCCGACTCACGGGGAATCCACGGCGGGCAAGCAAGGGAAACGGCATGGAAATCGGGAACGCAGCGCAATGGTGCCGCCGCTTTCTGCTGCTGGTGTGGTGTGGCTGTTGCACCGTCGCCGGCGCGCAGGAATCGGTCGATGCCCTGATGGCGGCCGGACGTTACGCCGAGGCGATCCCCCGGCTGCAGGCGCAGCTGGAAACCGCCACGGATACGGCCACCCGGGTGCGCATGCTGGTGGCGCTCGGCGAGGCGCAGACACAGTACGGTGATGCCAGCGCTGCCGAGCACAGCTGGACGCAGGCCCTGCGCCTGGACCCGTCGCCCGCCACCCATGCTGCGGTACGTCTGGTGCAGGGCAACGGCAAGCTCGCCAGCCATGATCGCGAGGGCGCGATCGCCGATTATCGTGACGCCGTGCGCAACGCCGATGCCGCCGCTGATGCGCTGCTCGGTGCGCGCGCGCGGATCAACCTCGCGCGCCTGGTGACCGGCGGGGCCGACACGCTGCTGCGTCAGGCCGAGAGCCGGCTCGACGGCCTCGCGGATACATCGGCCGTCGTCATGAGCCGTCTCGCTATCGGCATCCGCTGGCTGGCGCTGTCGGCTGCCGGCCGCGCTGAGCGTACCTTCAAGACCGCCGAGGCCCAGGCCACCCGGCTCGGCGATGCTCGTCTGGGCTGTTACGCGCAGGGTTACCTCGGCGCGGCGCTGGCGGCGCGGGGGCAGCGGACTGCGGCGCTGACGGCGACCCGTCGCGCCCTGGCCACGGCCAGCCAGCTGGCGGCGCCGGAGCTGCTGTATCGCTGGCAGTGGCAGCTCGGCCGCCTGCTCGCCGAGCAGGGCGAGCGCTCGGCGGCCATCGAGGTCTATCGCCAGGCGGTGGCGCAGCTGCAGGTGCTGCGCGGCGAGCTGGCGGCCAACCCCGGTCAACCGGATCGTCTCTATGAGAGCCTGGGGCCGGTCTACTTCGGGCTCGCCGATCTGCTGTTGCAGCGGGCGGCGGACAGTGGCGAGCGCGGTGAGCAGGATCGGCGCGAGGCGCGGGATCTGATCGAGCAACTGCGCGCGGCCGAGCTGCGCGATTACTTCGGCGATGAGTGTGTCACGACCTTTCAGACACGCATCACGCCGGTCGGCGGTGATCAGCACACGGCAATCATCTATCCGATCCTGCTGCCCGATCGCCTGGAGATGCTGGTTGGACGTGGCGACGCGCTGCGCCAGGTGACGCTGCCGATCACTCGCCGCGCACTCACCGAAGAAGTCGATGCGCTGCGTCGTCTGCTGGAAAAGCGCTCGACCAACGAATATCTGCCGCTGGCCCAGCGTCTCTACGACCGTCTGCTGCGCCCGCTCGAAGCCCTGTTGGACGGTGCCGATACGCTGGTGTTCGTGCCGGACGGGGCACTGCGCACGATTCCGCTCGGCGCTCTGCATGACGGGCAGCGTTTCGTTATCGAGCGCTGGGTGGTGGCGGTTACCCCCGGACTCAAGCTGACTGATGCCCGGCCGCTGCAACGCAAGAATCTGCAGGCGCTGGTGGTCGGCGTCAGTGCGCCGGTGCAGGGGCTGTCAGCGCTGCCGGCGGTGCGTGCCGAGGTCGACGGCGTGCGCGCCGTGTTCGACGGCGAGCTGCTGCTCGATGAGGACTTCAGCGCCGAGCGGTTTTCGCAGGCACTGCGCCGGCAACCCTACGCGATCGTGCATATCGCTTCGCATGGCAGTTTCGGCAGTGACCCGCGCCGGACCTGGCTGCTGACCTGGGACCGGCGCCTTGATCTCGACCACATCGAGCAGGACATCGGCGTCGGCCGTTACCGCGACGAGCCGCTGGAGCTGCTGACGCTCAGCGCCTGCGAAACCGCCGCCGGTGACGAGCGTGCCGCGCTCGGTCTGGCCGGGGTGGCGCTGAAGGCCGGCGCGCGCAGCGCGCTCGCCACGCTCTGGCAGGTCGATGACCGCGCCACCGAACAGTTGGTGACGCATTTCTACCAGGCTCTGCGCACGCAGGGTAAAGCCGCGGCGCTGCGCAGCGCGCAGCTCGCGCTGCTGGCCGAGCGGCGTTATCACCACCCGGGATTCTGGGCGCCGTTCCTGCTCATCGGGAACTGGCAATGATGATCGGGCGGGCTGCAACCACGTTGCCGAGCTTCGCGGCGACGCTGGCCTGGGGATTGGTGGTGGCGCTGCTGCTCGGCCTGCTGCGCTATTTCGGCCTGCTGCAGGGTATGGAGCTCGCGGCCTACGATCTGGCTTTACAGCAGCATCTGAAGCCGGCGGCGAGCGCGCAACCCGTCGTGCTGATCGGTGCCACCGAGGGCGAGCTGGGGCGTTATGGTTGGCCGCTGAGCGATGCCCTGCTGACGCAGCTGCTCGATCGACTGCTTGCCGCCGGCGCGCAGACCATCGGCGTCGATCTCTACCGCGATCATCCGCTGGCGCCCGGTGAAGCGCAGTTCGAGCGTCTGCTGACCGAGCATTCACAGGTGTTCGCGATCATGAAGTTCGGCAAGCCGGGTGCATCCGGTGTGGCGCCGCCGCCGGTGCTCGCCGGCACGCCGCGCGTGGGTTTCAGTGATGTTCCGCTCGATGACGACGGTCGCGTGCGGCGCGCACTGTTGTTCATGCACGATCCGGAAGGCCGCCTGTACTCGGGATTCGGACTGCGCCTGGCGCTGCACTGGCTGGCTCATCAGCCGCGCATTTTTCCGCAGGCTGATCCGCTCGATGGCAGCCTGCGGCTCGGTCCGACCGCACTGCGTCCGCTGGATATCGACGCCGGCCCCTATGCGCGCAACGATCCGCGCGGCTATCAGATGCTGCTCGACTTTGCCGATGGCGAGCTGCCGCGTTATTCACTGGCCGACGTGCTCGACGGGCGGGTGGATGCCAGCGCGTTCGCCGGGCGCGTCGTCATCGTTGGTGTCGTTGCCGCCAGCGTTAAGGATGTCTTCGACACGCCGGTCGATACGCGCATGGCTGGTATCGAGCTGCACGGGCGTATCGTCAGCCAGCTGCTGCGCAGCGGCCTCGGCGAGATGCGGCCGTTGCGCTCGCTGCCACTGGCGGCGCAGTTCGGCTGGATCGCCCTGTGGGCGCTGCCGGCGGCGCTGCTGGCCCTGCGCTGTCGCCCGGCGGCTGTGTTCTATCCGCTGCTGTTCGCCGGCCTGCTGCTGGTGGCCGCCGCGGCCGCCGTTGCCTGGATGCGGGGCTGGTGGCTGCCGGCGCTGCCGGCGGCACTCGGCTGGCTGCTCGCCGGGCTCGGCGTGCGCATCTGGCTGGCGCGCCAGCAGCTGATCGAGCGCCGGGCGCTGATGCGTCTGTTCGCCCGCCATGTGTCGCCGGCGGTCGCCGACATGATCTGGCGCGAGCGCGAGAGTTTTCTTGAGGGGGGCCGCATGCGCCCGCGCGCACTGCAGGCGAGCGTGTTGTTTGCTGATCTGTGCGAGTTCACGCCGCTGGCCGAGCAGCTGTCGCCGGACGAAGTGTTCGAGTGGCTGGATTACCACCTGCAGGCGCTCGGCAATGCCCTGCTGGCGCACGGTGGCATGATCGACAAGTACATCGGCGATGCGGTGATGGGCGTATTCGGTCCGCCGCAGTCTCATCAGGAACATCACGAGCGGGTCGCCGATGCGCGTGCCGCCGTCGACAGCGCGCTCGAAATGCGTCGTTTGCTCGACCAGCTCAACAATTATTGGGGCCAGCGGGGCCGAAGACCGAGCCGTTTGCGCATCGGCATACATTCAGGACCGGTGGTTGCTGGTAATCTCGGCAGTGACGAGCGCCTGGAGTACACCGTGCTCGGCGATACGGTGAACATTGCGGCACGCCTGGAAGCGTATCCCTGGCAGGAGGGCAGCGTGCCGGAACCCTGTCGGATTCTGATCAGCGAATCGACGCGGCGTCTGATCGGAGAGGATTATCGCGTCGAAGCGGTCGGCACGGTCAGACTGAAGGGACGTCGGGCCGAGCTGACCGTCTATCGGGTGCTCGATACCTGCGAGGTGCAGCGCCTGTCGCTGGAGAGCGCAACATCATGAAGAGCCTGTTGTCTTGGCTGGTTCTCGGACTGGGCGTGGCGTTGGGGGCAGGGGTGCAGGCGGGCGATGCCAGCACCAGTGCTGATGATCCGCCCGAGTATCGGCCGCCACCGCGTTCGGCTCCCGATGCCGAACGCCTGAGCGGCGGTGGCAGCCGCAGTGCCGATCGTCCGGCCGTCGAACTGAGCGTGCTGGCACCGCAGTGGAGCGGGCGCAGCGCCTCGGCGCAGCCGACGCTGTGCTGGTACCAGTCGGCGGCGGCCGAGGTGCCGCTTGAGCTGACGGTGACTGAATCCGATGCAGTGCGGCCGCTGTTGTCGAAGCGGCTGCCGGCGTTGGCGGGCGTGCAGTGCTTCTCGCTGAGCAGCGCGGGAATCAAACTGCATGCCGGCAGTGTCTATGACTGGTCGGTGGCGCTGGTCCTCGACGAGGATCGACGCTCTGCCGACGTGTTGTCGCAGGCTAACTTCGTCGTGCAGGCGCCCGCCCGTGGCGAGCAGGCTGTGCTGCGCACCAGCGAACCGGCGGCGCGGGTGCGGGCCTATGCTCAGGCCGGTTACTGGTATGACGCGCTCGGCGAGATCGAACGCATGCTGGCGGCGCATCCGACCGATCCATTGCCACGGCGACTGCGTGCAGCCCTCAGCGAGCAGGTCGGCCTGAACGCGGCAGCGGCCGTCGATCTCGACGCGGTGCGCTGAGCGGCGTTGCTCAGCGCGGCTGTGGCTGTTCGTACTCGCCGAGCAGCCCGACCGCCATCGCCATGCGGATCAGCTCGGACAGCGAGCCGGCGCGCATCTTGTCCATGACTTTGGCGCGGTGGACCTCAACGGTCTTGCGGGAGACGTCGAGCATCTCGGCGATGGTCTTGTTGGGCAGGCCGCGCACCACCAGCTCCATGACTTCACGTTCGCGCGGCGTCAGCGAGGTGAAGCAATCGGCGACGTTCTCGCGCCGGCTCGCGCTCTCGCGGCGTTCCTGGTCGCGCGCCAGGGCGTTGTGGACGCAGTCGAGCAGAACCTGGTCGTTGAACGGTTTTTCGATGAAATCCATCGCACCGGACTTCATCGCGGCAACGGCCATCGGCACGTCACCGTGGCCGGTGATGATCACCACCGGGATCTCGATGCCGTGTTCCGGCAGGCGGCTCTGCGCCTGCAAGCCGCCCATACCGGGCATGCGCACGTCGAGCAGTAAGCAGGCAGGGCAGCCCGGATCACTCCAGCTGGTAAGAAACTCGGTCGCATTGCTGTGGATGCAGGCGCTCAGGCCGACTGATTCGAGCAGCCATTTCATGGAATCGCGCAGTGCCGGGTCGTCATCGACGACGTAGACGATGGAGGGGCTCATCGCATGCCTCGGTGGTCTGTCATGAAACGGTGGGCAGTGTGAACTTGAAGATCGCCCCGCCCCCGGGATTGTTTTCGGCCCATAGTTCTCCGCCGTGCGCTTCCATGATCGAGCGGCTGATCGACAAGCCGAGCCCGAGTCCTTTGGGTTTGGTGGTGTAGAACTGTTCGAACAATTGCTCATCGTCGCTCGGCAGTCCGTGACCGCGGTCAGCAACCTGCACGACAACGAATTCCTCGTTGAGCATGGACGAGCCGACCACCACCGGCCGGCGCCCGCTGCCGGGCTCGGTGGCGGAGGCCTCCATTGCATTGCGCAGCAGGTTCAGCAGGACCTGTTCGATCTGTACCCGGTCACCGAGAACGTCCGGCAGGCTGCCGGGCAGCTCCGAGAGCAACTGCACATTGTGCCTGCGTGCCTCGGTCTGGCAGAAGCGCAACATGTCGCTGACCACTGTATTGATATTGAGCGGGCGGCGCATGAACTCGCTCTTGCGGGCGAAGCCGCGCAGCCGCTTGATGATTTCCCCGGCCCGGCTGGCCTGCTGGGCGATGCGCTCGAAGGCGCCGTGCAGCAGCTCGGCACTGGCCGGCGGCTGCGAATCGATGCGGCGGATGGCGCCGCGGGCGTAGTTGACGATCGCCGCCAGCGGCTGGTTGAGCTCGTGAGCGAGGCCCGAGGCCATTTCACCCATCGTCACCAGGCGGGCGATATGGGCCATTTCCGCGTAATGGCGCTGGGCCAGTTCTTCGGCGTGGCGCCGCTCGCTGATGTCGCGGGCGCAGGTCGAGAAGTACTCGACGCCGTCCTCGTTGGCCGGGTGCGACAGGATCAGCTGCGAGACCGGCAGCTCCTGACCGTCGGCCTTGCGCAGCGTGGTTTCCCCTGACCAGGTGCCGCTGGCACGCGCCTGCGGCAGCCCTTCGCGCTCGACGCGCGCCAGCGACTCCGGCGTGAGCAGGTCGTAGAGGCGCAGGTAGTGGTTTTCGGGGTAGGGAATGCCGAGTGCCCGCCGCGCCGCTTCATTGAGATAGGTGATACGGCCGTTGCCCTCGAAGAAGGCCACCAGGTCGGTGGTCGCCTCGACGATGCTCGCCAGCCGTCTGGTCGCACGCTCGCTCATCACCCGCCGGCTGACATCGCGCGAGACGCTGATGATCTCCAGCAGATCACCGCTCATCGGATCACGCAGGGTGCGGCTGGTGCTCTCCAGCCAGATGTAATGACCATCCTTGTGCCGGTAGCGGTAGGTGGCGACGTAGATGCCGCGGTCGTAGGCCACCGTCGGTGCCCGTTCCTGATAGGCGAGCCGGTCGTCCGGGTGGAAAAGATCGAGCGAAGAGACCCCGATCAGTTCTTCAGGCCGGTAGCCGAGCAGTGTCTGTGCCGCCGGCGAGACGTAGAGGAACTCCCAGGTGTCGGGGGCGTGACGCGAGATGATGTCGGCCGACTGTTCGGCCAGCAGCCGATGACGTGCCTCGCTGATGCGCAGCAGTGCCTCGGTGCGTCGGCTTTCGGTGCGATCGCAGCCGACCAGGTAGGCACCGCTGTCATCGTCCAGTGGCAGATAGGTCCATTCCAGCAGCCGGTTGCCGACGCGCGCGTCGCCGAACACCACGGGTTTGCGCAGCAGCAGGCATTCGGTGAGCAGGTCGAGGTGGCGCTCCGGCAGCAGATCGAGCGGACCGGCGAGCGCTTCCTCGGCGATCAGCTGCTCGGCGGCCGGATTGACGGCAACGATGCGGCCGTCGAGGTGGCTCTGCAACGCAACCTCGGGCAGCAGGCGTGCCAGGTCCGCGAACGGGGCACGGGGGATAGTACTGGCGAGGGGGTTTGACATGGCCTTGCGGTGATCCTGATTCGATTAGGGGAAAATACCTATGCGTATTCTGGATTAGTGAATTTCATTTAGGTATCCTGCTGACAATACTTAGACTGCTTACTAAGCCGAGTGAACGGGATGTCGGAAGTGTTGTTCACGCAGTAACAAATTTCCCGACATCGCGTGGCGTTTACGGTATTTCCCCAGTTCTGCCTGCGGCTGAGCGCAGGGCATAAGACTGGAAATCCGCAGGTGCCGGCCCCGTTTCGTAAGCGTTGCCAGAGCGTGCTCGATCGGGGTTTTCGGCACGTAAGGCGGCAGCGACCGCAGCCATGATGCTGCGGCGATTAGAAAAAACGAGGAGATGGTGTGATGAAGACGGTTCCTGCTCTGTGCAACGGCGTGCTGCCTGCACGTCACAGAGGATGTATGACGCTGCAGGTGCGCGCTGACGCTGTCGCTGCTCGTCATATCCGCGGGCTGCTTGCGCAATGCGCGGCCCGTGCCGCTTCTGCCATCAAGGCCGACAGGCCGCTCCTGAAACAGCGCACATCGATCCAGTACAAAGCGCTGTCGTGCATTCGCAAAGGAGATGCGGCTCTTTTTTCCTGCGTTGCGGGTTAGGGGGCTGAATGAGGCTGTATTGCGCTGAGAAAAGTGCGAGGGCTGCATTTGAGGGCATGGGCATTTGTGTGCCATGTCCAATTGTCAGGCGGTCTGTCTGCGCCGAATCGGGCGCAGGTCTCGTCGCCGTCGTATCGCCATGAAGAAGTAGGGGGAGCTTTAATTATGTCAGTCAATTCCGCACCTGCAGCGAGCGGACAGGTCGTTACCGAAACTAAGATCATGATGTCGGATCCCACCGCGCTGGGGGTATTCGGCCTGTCACTGGTTACGTTCGTTGCGGCATCGCAAAAAATGGGTTGGACCACGGGTGTCGCCTATATCGTGCCTTGGGCGTTGTTCCTCGGTTCCGTCGCTCAGATCTGGGCGTCAACGATAGATTTCAAGAAAAACAATTACTTCGGCGCCATCGTGCTGGGTGCTTATGGTTTGTTCTGGGTGGCGGTGGCGATGCATTGGGCGATGTCGCTCGGCTGGTTCGGTGCCATCGACGCCACGCTCAATGATCCTCGGCAGATTGGTTTTGCGTTTATCGGTTATCTGATTTTTTCCCTGTTCATCATGGTGGCGGCGTTCGAAGCCAATAAGGTTTTCGCCGCAATTCTTGTGCTGATCAATGTATTGCTTGGCTCGCTGGCGCTGGCGACGTTCGGTATTCAGGCTGAGCTGTGCAAGCATCTGGCGGCTTATTCAGAGTTCAGTATTTCACTGCTGGGCTTTTACGCGGCCGGCGCGGTTTTCCTGAACAGCTATTTCGGTCGTCCGCTGCTGCCGCTGGGCAAACCGTTTGGTTTGATTCGCAAGGGGCCGCGTTGAGTCTCGGTGAGTCGCTGCAGACACGCTGTCGCGCGTACAGCGATACGTTCCGTCGTCGTGTCTGCGGGGAATGAACCTGTGGGGGTAAGCAGGAGGGTCTCGACACACAGAGGGATCGGGCCTGCTACGTTAGGTACGTCCCCGGGTGTCTGTGCTGGTGGCATCCGGGGTTTTTCGTATGTAACTAAGGAACACCCCGCAGGAGGAGACAGAATGACGAATACCGCGCTGGCTGAGGAATGTGCCGCTGATGTGCTGCTGCGCGCCGATGCCGACGGCATCACCACGCTGACGCTCAATCGCCCCGCACAGTTCAACAGCCTGTCGGTCGAACTGCTCGCTGCTTTGCAGCGCGCGCTCGACGCCATCGCCGAAGACCTCAGCGTGCGTGTCGTGGTGATTGCTGGCGCCGGCAAGGCGTTCTGTGCCGGGCACGATCTCAAGGAAATGCGTTCCAGCGAGGATGAGGCTTTTCATCAGGCGCTGTTCGAGCAGTGCGGCCGCGTGATGATGACGATCAACCGCATGCCGCAGCCGGTCATTGCCCGCATACACGGCATTGCCACGGCGGCCGGTTGCCAGCTGGTTGCCGCCTGTGATCTGGCGGTGGCCGCCGATGTCGCCCGTTTCGCCGTGTCCGGCATCAACGTCGGCCTGTTCTGCTCGACGCCGGCGGTCGCGCTGTCGCGCAATCTCGGTCGCAAGAAAGCGCTCGAACTGCTGTTCACCGGTGAATTCATCGACGCTGCCGAAGCTCAGCGCCTGGGCCTGGTCAACCGTGTGGTGCCGCTCGAACAGCTCGATGCGGCGCTACAGACGCTGTGTGCGGCCATCATCGCCAAGTCGGCGCTGGCGATCCGCACCGGCAAGGACATGTTTTACCACCAGCTCGAACTCGGGCTGGAAGACGCTTACCGCTACGCCGCGGGTGTCATGGCTTGCAACATGGGAGCCGAAGACGCACGCGAAGGCATCGATGCCTTCGTGGCGAAGCGCAAGCCGCAGTGGAAAGGCTGCTGACGTCAGGGAAGCGTCCTGCAGTTGAGGGGGTACTAATGGCTCGCAAGGGCCAACTGGAGAGAAGAGAAGATGCAAAACCCGTATGAACTCGGACTCGACCGCAACGCAGCCAACTTTGTGAACCTGTCGCCGCTGAGCTTCATTGAGCGCACGGCGTCGATTTACCCGGAGCGGTTGGCGGTGGTCCACGGCGACACGCGCCGTAGTTGGGGGGAGGTCTTCACCCGTTGCCGCAAGCTCGCCTCGGCGCTGAACAAGCGTGGCATCGGCCTCGGCGACACGGTCGCCATCATGCTGCCGAACATCCCTGAGATGCTCGAAGTGCATTTCGGCGTGCCGGCTTCGGGTGCGGTGCTGAACACGCTGAACGTGCGTCTGGATGCCGACGCCATCGCCTTCATGCTGCAGCATGGTCAGGCGAAGCTGGTCATCACCGACCGTGAATTCTCCGACACGGTGAAAAAGGCCCTGCGGCTGTGCCCGGTGCGCCCGATCGTCATCGACGTCGACGATCTCTACTACGAAGGCGGTGAGCTGCTCGGTGAGAAGAATTACGAGGCGTTCCTCGAAGAAGGTGATGCCGACTTCGAATGGAAGCTGCCCGATGACGAGTGGCAGGCGATCTCGCTGAACTACACCTCGGGTACCACCGGCAACCCGAAGGGCGTCGTCTATCACCACCGCGGTGCCTATCTCAACGGCATCTGCAACATCGTCGCCTGGGACATGGGCAAGCATCCGGTCTATCTGTGGACGCTGCCGATGTTCCACTGCAACGGCTGGTGCTTCCCGTGGACGCTGGCCGCAGCGGCCGGCACCTCGGTATGCCTGCGCGCGGTACGTCCGGAGCCGATCTTCAAGGCGATCAAGGAAGAGAAGGTCAACCACTTCTGTGGCGCACCGATCGTCCTCAACATGCTCAACAATTCCCCGGCCGAGATGAAGGCCGGCATCACGCACCTGGTCAAGGTGATGGTCGCCGGTGCCGCGCCGCCGGCCGCGGTCATCGAGGGCATGGAGCGCATGGGCTTCAACGTCACTCACGTCTACGGCCTGACCGAGACCTTCGGCCCGTGCGTGTCCTGCGTCTGGCAGGATCGCTGGGAAGATGCCTCGGTCGAGGAGAAGGCGCGGCTCAAGGCGCGTCAGGGCGTGCGCTATCCGATGCAGCAGGGGCTGATGGTCGCCGATCCGACCAACATGCAGCCGGTGCCGCAGGACGGCAAGACGCTCGGCGAAGTGTTCATGCGCGGCAACCTGGTGATGAAGGGCTACCTGAAGAATCCGGCCGCGAGCGAAGAAGCCTTCGCCGGTGGCTGGTTCCATTCCGGTGACCTCGCCGTGTGGCACGAAGACGGTTACATCGAGATCAAGGACCGCTCGAAGGACATCGTCATCTCCGGTGGCGAGAACATCTCGACGATCGAAGTCGAGGATGTGCTCTATCGCCATCCGGCAGTCATGGAAGCCGCGGTCGTCGCCCGCCCGGACGCCAAGTGGGGCGAGACGCCGTGTGCCTACGTCACGCTCAAGCCGCAGTTCGAGGGTGAGGTCAAGGAGGAGGAGATCATCGCCTTCTGCAAGACGCAGATGGCCGGCTACAAGGTACCGAGGACCATCGTCTTCGGGCCGCTGCCGAAGACCTCCACCGGCAAGATCCAGAAGTTCATCCTGCGCAACCAGGCCAAGGAGCTGGGTTCGCTGAGCTGATGGCGGCCTGAACCCGCTTGAAGCCGACGCCCCGCAGTGATTGCGGGGCGTCGTCGTCTGCAGCGGCTGCATTCTCTGCGCGGCCGGAGCCCGTGAGGACAGTTTCGCACTGCTCGACCGGCCGGCATATGTCTACCTCTTGCGGGGAACAGACCGCGAAAAACCGCCTCACGTATGATTTTGTTGAATCATCGACATGCAGCGCACGGCGGCGCGAGCGCCCTGCATCGGGCCGCACGGCCGGTGCGTACGCATAGCGGGGCCGTGCTCGCTGCCTGTATCGTGTGTGCTCCCCGTCAAGGGAAGGAACATCTCGCCAGGGCGTGGCTGTGTGAACTCTGCTCGATGCATTCGATTGCAGATGCCTGGCCGTGAAGGCCCGAATGCGGGCGAACGATCGAGCCTCGCGCTGTCCCGACAGCCGCAGGGCGGCAGCGATCGCGCCCGCCTGCCACCGAGGAGATGCGTCCGTGTCCACCGTCACCGAACCGTCCGCGCAGCTGATCGACCGTTTCGGTCGCCACATCGATTACGTGCGCCTCTCCATCACCGACCGCTGCGATTTCCGCTGTGTCTACTGCATGGCGGAAGACATGACCTTCCTGCCGCGCGCCCGCGTGCTCACGCTCGAAGAAA
Source organism: Plasticicumulans acidivorans (assembly GCF_003182095.1). Taxonomy (GTDB): domain Bacteria; phylum Pseudomonadota; class Gammaproteobacteria; order Competibacterales; family Competibacteraceae; genus Plasticicumulans; species Plasticicumulans acidivorans. The sequence continues at coordinate 107,129 of NZ_QGTJ01000006.1, forward strand.
TGGCCGAAGTCGGCCGCGCCTTCGTCGCGCTCGGCGTGCGCAAGATTCGCCTGACCGGCGGTGAGCCGCTGGTGCGCCGCGACATGCTGATGCTGGTCGAACAGCTCGGCGCACTCGAATCGCTGCGTGAGCTGGCGCTGACCACCAACGGTTCGCAGCTCGCACGCATGGCGCCGGCACTGCGCGCCGCCGGCCTGACGCGCATCAACGTCAGCCTCGACAGCCTGCAGCCGGAGCGTTTCCGCCGCATCACCCGCACCGGCGATCTGGCGACGGTACTGGGCGGGATCCGGGCCGCGCAGGCGGCCGGTTTCGAGCGCATCAAGCTCAACAGCGTCGTGCTCAAGCACCGTAATCACGACGAAGTCGTCGATCTGGTGCGCTTTGCCATCGACGAGGGGCTGGACATCTCCTTCATCGAAGAAATGCCGCTTGGCGTCATCGGCGATCACGATCGCGCCGAGGCTTATTACTCCTCAGACGAGATCCGCCGCGATCTCAGCGAGCATTTCGAGCTGCTGCCGACCACCGAGAGCAGCGGCGGCCCGTCGAAGTACTATCGCGTCGGCGCCACGGCCTGCCGCGTCGGCTTCATTTCGCCGCACAGCCACAATTTCTGCGGCGACTGCAACCGCGTGCGCGTTTCCGCCGAGGGCCGGCTGCTGCTGTGCCTCGGCCAGGAGCATTCGGTCGATCTGCGCCACATGCTGCGCGCATATCCCGGCGATCACCAGCGCCTGCAGCAGGCCATCGTCGAGGCGATGCGGATCAAGCCGCGCGGGCACGACTTCCGCCTCGATGCGCAGCCGGTGATCCTGCGTCACATGAACGTGACCGGCGGCTGAAGCCTGCCGCCGCCGCGCGCGCCTTCCGGCGCAGCAGCGCGGCCAGGCCGAGGCCGTACAGCATCACGCTCGCCGGCTCCGGTACCGTCGCGTAGGGCGTGAAGCTCAGCGTATCGAGGTTGTAGTTCAGCGATACGGCGACGCCGCTCGGCTGCGAACCGGGGGTGCGGGCGACGAACAGCTGCACGACGCGCTGGCTGAAATCGAGCGGATCGAGCGTCTGCGGCAGGCTCGGCGCATCGATGACATCGGCGCTGATGGCATTGAGCAGCAGCGTGAACTGCACCTGCGTCAGCCCCGCCGGGTCGCCGCTGAGCTCATCGGGGTCGAGGTAGATGCCGTTCAGCGAAAAGCTGTCGCGGCCCGCCGAGGCGTCGCGGACCTGCGCATAGGCAAAACTGCCGCCCTGGCGTTCGCCGGCAAACACCGTCGCACCGTCGGCAGCGAGCAGCTCGAAACTGAACGCGCGCAGCGCACCGTAGAAATTGTTGGTCGTGCCATTGAAGGTGCTGAACAGTGTCGCCGGCGTGTCGGTCTCGTAGAGCGCGTGGCCGCGCAGCTGCGATACGTCGGTGCCGAAGACATTGGCGGATGCGCTGCTGCGCGTACCGCTGAAGTCGATCTGGATCAGCCCGGCCTGGGCCTGAGTGGCGACCAGCAGGCCGCACAGGGACAGCGTGCGCAACATCGTGGACATCCTCCGCTAGTGTCGGGCTCCGGCGGACAGGGCCGGGCAGGGCGCATTGCGACAGCGCCCTGCGACACGCGCGGGGACGGACGATGAAGCTTTGGCGACGGTCGCGCCGGCCCGCGTTCTTACGCCAGCGTCGAGGGCGGTTCGGTCGGCATCAGCGTGACCGCGGCGAAGCCGCCGTGGTGCAGCACCTCGCGCAGTACCAGCAAGGCCGCGGTGAAGTCGCGCGCCGTCGGCAGACCGAGGCGCGCCGCCGGCATGCCGTAGGCGATATCGGCGAGGTCGTTGAACAGACGCTCGACCCTGCCGGTGTCCAGACGCACCGGCAGGGCGCCGGCAGCGACCAGGTGCGCGAGCGTCTGGAGCGACGGTTCGGCGCAATACAGTTCGGCCGCCGCCGGCAGGTGACGCACCGCAGGCATCAGCACGTCCTCGATGCACGCGATGGCGGCTTCCAGTTCGGCCGGCGTGGCCGGCTCATGCTGCAGGCTCTCCAGCACCGTATGCATGGAGCCGGCGGCGATGACCGATAGCGTCGGGCCGGCCGTCACCGTCAGCACGATCTGCCCGTCACGGAAGCGCAGCCACACGGCCGCCGCCGGGTGTGAATCGCGATCATCGTGCATCTCCTGTCTCCCGTGCGTTCGCGTCTGCGGATGGAGGATACCTGCCGGCCGGCCATATCCGCATATTCCGCGCGAAAACGGCTGGCGAATACGCTGAATATCACTGATCCGTAAAAATAAAATTATCGGGGTGATTGGGGAAATCTATTATTGATCCAATAGGCAAAAACAATTCGGCGGATGAAGACATCCCATTGGATGCCAATGCAATGCAAAACCTAGACTCCTCGCGACGGCGAGTTAGTTGCGTCGTCAATTACACGGAAAACTCTCAATGCCTGTCGCAGTGATTAGCGGCAGGCGCTGATGCTGAGTTTACCGTTGAAGCGTTCTAAATTTCGAGGAGGCTTAAAATGAGCGATAAAAAGCTCACGACCACGGGCGGTTGTCCGGTGGTCGACAACCAGAACGTGCTGACGGCCGGGCCGCGCGGTCCGCAGCTGCTGCAGGATGTCTGGTTTCTGGAAAAACTTGCGCATTTCGACCGCGAGGTGATTCCGGAGCGGCGCATGCATGCCAAGGGTTCCGGCGCCTATGGCACGTTCACGGTCACCCATGACATTACGCAGTACACGCGCGCCCGGATTTTCAGCGCCATCGGTAAACAGACCGAACTGTTCGTGCGTTTCTCGACGGTGGCCGGCGAGCGCGGTGCCGCCGATGCCGAGCGCGATATTCGCGGTTTTGCCGTGAAGTTCTATACCGAGGAGGGCAACTGGGATCTGGTCGGTAATAACACGCCGGTGTTTTTCCTGCGTGATCCGCTGAAATTCCCCGATCTCAATCACGCGGTCAAACGCGACCCGCGCACCAATCTGCGCAGTGCCCGCAACAACTGGGATTTCTGGACACTGCTGCCGGAAGCGCTGCACCAGGTCACCGTGGTCATGTCCGATCGCGGCATCCCGGCGAGCTATCGGCACATGAACGGTTTCGGCTCGCACACGTTCAGTTTCATCAATGCGCAGAACGAGCGTTACTGGGTCAAGTTCCATCTGAAAACGCAGCAGGGCATCAAGAACTGGACCGATGCCGAAGCCGCCGCCGCCGTCGGCCAATGCCGCGAAACGCATCAGCGCGATCTCTTTGAGGCGATCGAGCGTGGTGATTTCCCGAAGTGGACGCTGTACGTCCAGATCATGCCGGAGCTGGATGCCGAGAAGGTGCCGTATCACCCCTTCGATCTGACCAAGGTCTGGCCGCACGGTGACTATCCGCTGCTCGAAGTCGGCGTCATGGAGCTCAACCGGAATCCGGAGAATTACTTCGCCGAGGTCGAGCAGGCCGCCTTCAACCCGGCCAATGTCGTGCCCGGCATCGGTTTCTCGCCGGATAAAATGCTGCAGGGACGGCTGTTTTCCTACGGTGATGCGCAGCGCTATCGGCTCGGCGTCAACCACGGTCTGATTCCGGTCAACGCTCCGCGCTGCCCGGTACACAGCTATCACCGCGACGGCATGATGCGGGTCGACGGCAATTTCGGCAGCACACTGGGCTACGAGCCGAACGGTTACGGCGAATGGCAGCAGCAGCCGGACTACCGCGAACCGCCGCTGAAGATCGACGGTGCCGCCGATCATTGGGATTACCGCGAGGACGACGACGATTACTACAGTCAGCCGCGCGCGCTGTTCCAGCTGATGAGCGCCGAAGAGCAGCAGCGCCTGTTCGACAATACCGCCCGTGCGATGGGTGACGCGCCGGAGGAAATCAAACGCCGGCATATCGCCAACTGCACGAAGTGCGATCCGGCCTACGGGGCCGGCGTGGCGAAAGCCCTGGGGCTGATGGACTGAATCGCCAGGGCTTCAGGCGTACATCGCTGAATGGCTCTTGCTAAACAACCCCGCGCGCAGGTGTCTGCGCGCGGGTATCGATTGCACTGCCGGTATTACCAGGACAAGGCTTTGGTGTTGTCCTTGAACAGCGCATCCCCGGTGATTTCCGGGCTGCCGAGTTTCACCCCTGGGATGAGGTCCGCTTCCGTGATGCCGTATTGCTTCATGCACATCGGGCAGATCAGCACGGTGGCGCCCTTGCCGATCAGATCGGCAAGCAGTTTCTGATGCATGGCAAAGCGCTCGGCGCCGGCTTTGGCGCCGATGAAAACGCTTTTGTCATTGAGCAGAATCGTCAACGGATGACCGCGCTGGAATTGCTTCAGGCCGAAGGTAATGCCCATGTTCGCGCGGTGCGGATCGTCAGTCGTCAGATTGACGAATAACGGGTCCGTGTCAGCGGCAAATGCTGCGGGCGTGAAGCAGCCCGCAAGCAGGGTGAGGATGAACAGGAGACGACTGATAATTCTCATGGCGAATATCCTTTTCCGGCTGGTTTTTTTGAAACGCCGACGATTTGAAACGAGTTCTCCGTTCGAATGGATCAGTCTGAAGCTTGATAGCGCGATTACTGAAAATCAAGCACGCTGTCGATAGCCGCACTCGTAATGATCTGAGCCGTTTTTTATCAATCAGCACAGCCATGCCGTATTCGAATTCGGTGTTTCTAAATCTATAAAAATGTATCGATCGAAGCGTGCGATCCGCGTCGAGACTGATTCAAAACGAATCGCGACCTGCTGAAACGTCCCGTTCAGTGAAGCCAACCGATTCCGGTGTAAGGGGCGGGCGGATGGCTCATGCCTCGGGGTGATCCGAGGCTGGCGGCCTCTGTGTTGCGTACCGGGGCCCATACGGACGCGGAACTTTAAATGCCCGGGCGCTGGAAATCCGGGCGGTCGGCGTCCTCACTCAAGGCGATCGATCCGAGCGGCTGCGCTGCGGCCGGCGGGCGGCGAGGGCGGGCGGTCCGCTCTGCCGGTTCAGTGGAGGTGACGTCGATGCCGGAAGTGATGTCTGACGCGGTGCGCATCAGCTACGACGATCATGGCCAGGGTGAAGCGGCTTTGCTGTTCCTGCCGGGCTGGTGCGGCAGTCGCCAGGTGTTCGAGCCGCTCGCCGCCCGCTGTGCGACGCAGCGGCGCACGCTGGTCATCGACTGGCGCGGCCACGGGCAGTCGGCGCCGGTGGCCGGCGATTTCGGCGCCGCCGAGCTGCTGGCCGATGCCCTGGCCGTGATCGCGGCCAGCGGCGCGCAGCGGATCGTGCCGGTGGCGTTGTCGCACGCCGGCTGGATCGCCATCGAACTGCGCCGCCGGCTGGGCGAGCGCATTCCCGCATTGGTGCTGCTCGACTGGATCGTGCTCGATGCCCCGCCACCGTTTCTCGATGCCCTGCAGGGGCTGCAGCAGCCCGGGCACTGGCAGGCGACGCGCGAGCAGCTGTTCTCGATGTGGCTGCGCGGGCTCGACATCCCGGCGCTGAGTCATTACGTGCGCGCCGACATGGGGGCCTATGGCGGCGAGATGTGGGCGCGCGCCGGCCGCGAGATCGGTCGCGCCTATGCCGGGGCCGGCAGTCCGCTGCGGGCGCTGGCGGCGCTGGCGGCGCTGGCGGCGCTGGATGCGCCGGTGCCGGTGCTGCACCTGTACGCCCAGCCGGATGACCCGGGCTACCTGGCGGCGCAGCAGGCGTTTGCGGCGGCGCACCCCTGGTTCCAGGTGTCGAAGCTGGCGGCGCGCAGCCATTTCCCGATGTACGAAGTCGCGCAGGAGATGGCCGCGATCATCGAAGACTTCGTGGCCTGAACCGCGTTCGATCGCGCTGTCCGCTGGCTGAGGAGGTTCGCGCATGGGAGCCAAGACCTGGATGCTTGTCTACGCCGACACCGATGCCCGCGCGGCGCTGCGCGCGCGGCCGCCGCTCGATACTGCGGCGACGCAGGCGCTGCTCGGCACGCTGTTCCCGCAGGAGACGCTCGTCGCCAGCGGCGAAGGCGATCTGTCGTGGACCTGTCCGCCGGAGGATGAAATCCTCGCCGGCTGCTTTCCCGGCGTCGCGGTCATCGCCGCCAAGGCGTTCGGCATCGATTACCCGTCCAGGCTGGAGGCGCACTTCGTCGAAGCCAGCCGCGGCAAACGGCTCTACCTGCATGCGATGCACAGTGTCGTCGACTGGTTCGCCTATGCCTGCTGGCACGACGGCCGTCTGCTGCGGGCCCTCAGCCTGTCGCCGGACAGCGGCATTCTCGAAAACATCGGCGAACCGCTGGCCTTCGAGGCGACGTACTGGGCCGGCGGGCATCCGGCCTTCGACGACGGCGAAACCGAGGCCTATCCGCTGCCGTTCCATCCGCTCGACCTCGGCGATGCCGCGCTGCGGGCGCTGTTCGGCTACCGGCTCGAAGGCCCCGCCGAGCCGACGCTGATCGAGCCGGAGACGGTGCCGCTGCTGCGCTTCAAGCGCCCGCGGCGGCGCTGGCACCTGTGGCCGTGGTGAGCGCGTGCAGCCTGCATCAGGCTGGCGATGACGGCCTGATGAATTCTGGTTAATGTCTTGGCGGACCAGCGATGGTCGCGGCAAAGCGGCCCCGTCGAGTCTTTCTTCGAGTGGCGCGCGGCATCGGTCACAGCAGTGACGACGTTTCGAGCGTGCAGTGTCCACCCGGCGAGGAGAGAACCCGACGATGCGATGGGGAAGGCTGTTCCTGATCAAGCTGTGCCCGGACAAGGTGATCCACGAGTCCGCCGAGGTCTACCGCGCCTGGGAGCAGGTGCCGGACGATCGCAAATGGTCCGATCCGGTCAGCGACGGCTGGCAGGAGCTGCATCGCGGCTGCTTCAGGCAGGCCGGCATCCCCGTGCCGACGCTGCAGGACAAGCTGATGATCATCGCCCACGGCTCGCTGACTCACGTCGGCGTCGAGAACAGCGCGCTGGAATCCCCGGGCGGGCAGGGGTTCGACGCCCAGGACCTGGCGGTCTGGCTCAAGCAGTGGGGCATCGAGGAGATCGGGCTGATTTCCTTCAAATGCTGCTATATCGGCGCCGGCACGTTCCTTGAGGACTTCATTCGCGAGTCGGCGAACAAGCTCAGGGTCGGCTGGGTCAAGGGCTACAAGGGGCCAGCCAGCACCATCGAGCGCAAGTGGTACGACGTGCCGGTCATCGGCGGCAGCACCGGCAAGCCCTACGAGAGCATCAAGCGCGAGGACGGCGGTCTGCTCGGCCAGGCGGGCGTACCGCTCTACGGCAGCGACCGCTTCAAGATCGTCCCCGGCCATGCGGCGATGAACATGCCGGGCTCGCGTTATCTGCTGGACAGCTTCCGCGAAGCCGGCGACTGAGCATTCAGCCGGCGCCGACCGCGCGCAGGACTTCACCCGCTGCCAGCGCCGGTGCCGCCACCGCGCCGAGGCACTGGCCGCGAGCGGCCTCGCGGCTGTTGCAGAAGGCCTCGGCCAGCACGCCCGGCGTGCGCAGCAGGCAGCTCGCTTCCAGCGCCACGGCCAGTTCCTCGGCGAGCCAGCGCGCCTGCGCTTCGACGGGCTCGCGGCGCAGCTGATCCTTGATGCGTGCGACCTGGCGGTCATGGGCCGGGTGGATGCCCAGCGGGCGTTCGAGCTCGCTGATCAGGACCTCGCGGGCGTGCGGTTCGCGCGCCAGCACGCGCAGCAGGTCGAGGCACATGACGTTGCCGGCGCCTTCCCAGATCGAGTTCAGCGGCGACTGGCGAAACGGACGGGCGATCGGGCCTTCCTCGATGTAGCCGTTGCCGCCGAGCACCTCCATCGTTTCGGCCACCACCGTCGGCGTGCGCTTGCAGATCCAGTATTTGGCGAGCGGCGTCAGCAGGCGCTTGAGCAGGCGCTCGCCACCGTCGCCGGGGTGATCCACGGTCGCCGCCGCACGCAGGCACAGCGCGCTGTGGCCGGCGCATTCGAGCGCCAGATCGGCGAGCACCGCAGCCATCAGCGGCTGCTCGATCAGGGGCTTGCCGAAGGCGTGGCGATGGCGGGCATGGTGCAGCGCCTCGCTGAACACGCCGTGCATGATGCCGGCCGAGCCGCTGGCACAGTCGAGGCGGGTGTGGTTGGCCATCTCGATGATGGTGGCGATGCCGCGTCCCTCGCCGCCGATCGGCCAGGCCAGCGCGGCGTCGAACTCGACCTCGGCACTGGCGTTGGCGTGGTCGCCGAGCTTGTCCTTGGTGCGCTGGATGCGTACCGCGTTGCGCCGGCCGTCCGGCAGAAAGCGCGGCAGGAAAAAACACGACAGCCCGTCCGCCGCCTGCGCCGTGACCAGATGCGCATCGCTGTTCGGCACTGAAAAGAACCACTTGTGACCGGTCAGCGCATACCAGCCGTCACCCGCCGGCACCGCGCGCGTGGTGTTGGCGCGCAGGTCCGAGCCACCCTGTTTTTCGGTCAGCCCCATGCCGATCAGCAGGCCGGACTTCTGCGCGATCGGCAAGTCGCGGCCGTCGTGCACCGGCGCCTGCAGCAGGCGCAGCCAGGGATCGGCCAGCGCCGGGCTGAGGGCGAGCAGCGGCACGGCACTGTGGCTCATCGTCGCCGGGCACAGGCTGCCGCATTCGACCTCGGCGAACAGCTGGAACAGCGCCGCGCGGCGTACCGCGGCGCCGGTGCGGGCATCGTGCCAGGCGGCGCCGGCCAGACACTGGCGCTTGAGCCAGTCGAGGCAGGCATGCCAGGCGGGGTCGAAATCGAAGCGGTCGAGGCGGTGGCCGAAGCGGTCGAACAGACGCAGCCGCGGCCGGTTGCGGTTGGCGGTCTCGCCGCGCTCGATCCATTCGCCACTGCCGAGCTCGACACCGCGGGCGATCAGTTCCTCGTCGGCCCAGGGCGCGCCCTCGCGCGCCAGTGCCGCGCGCAGCGGCGGGTTGGCCAGAAAGCGGTTGAAGTCGCGCAGCGGTGGCGGCTGGTTGCTGACCTCATGGGTGGCAGGCATGGCGGAGCTCCGTGACCCGGGCAGGCCTTGAGCTTAGGTGCTCGCCAGCGCGATGCCCTTGTCCCCGCTTTGCAACCTGCGGGCTCTATACCGCCGCAGGCGCGGGCGTCGCGGGACTTTCGGGATGAGCAAAGGCCATGCAGCTGAGCAATGACAGGCCGCTGATCAGCTGGGTGTTGTCGGCGGGGTTTACGCTGGGCGGGCTGGTGCCTGCGGTTACGCCGCTGCGCGGCGATGCGCCACCGTCGCTGTGGTCCGTCCTGCTGCCCGCCGGGTTCTGCCTGATCAGCCTGCTGCTGACGATCCGCTCGATGCAGCGGCCCTGCGTGCACGTCGTGGTGCGCTCGGATCGCCTGGTGTGCATCGAAAAGCGTTATCCGCTGCGACGGGAATCCCTGCGCCTGCGACCGGAGCAGATCACGGCGCTGCGTCTGGTCGCGGACGTCGACGCCGAAAGCTCTACCTATTACTCGGTGGTGCTGCAGCCCGTCAGCGGGCCGGCGGTGGTCATCAAGGAAGGTTTCAGCAAGTCCCGCTGCGAAGCGGTGCGGGCGCAGTTCGCGGCGGCGATCGGCAAGGCTTAGCCGGGGCGGTGCTGCACTGCCGGGTGTGGGCTGCGTCAACCGGTACCCGGCCTGCGACACCGGTTCTGCCGCCAGCGGCTATCATCGGCGCAGGTGGCCGGCGGTCGTGATCGCGCCGATCCGTGCGCCACGTCAGGGACTGCAATGCGTTCGGGATGAGCGGAAATCATGAAGCTGAGCCATCGCATTCCGCTGTTCGGCTGGGTGTTTGCGGCGATCTTTCTGCTGTTTTGCACCTTGTTCACCTACCTGATGGTTCGTGACCACTGGCGGGTGCCGATTTATCCACCAGACAAGCCGGGCTATTACCCGCCGCTGTTGCTCATGCTGCTGCTCGGCGTGTTCTGGCTGTTCGCGCTGGGGCTGGCGGGCTACGTGCTGCGCTTCCCGTGTGTGCGTATCGAAGTGCGGCCGGATCGCTCGCTGAGCATCGACCAGCGCTACCTCTGGCGTCGCGAGACCCTGTTGCTGCTGCCCGAGCAGATCGTTTCGGTGTGCCTGGTCGAGAGCCGGGATGCCGAAGGCGACCCTTATTACGCGGTGCAGCTGCAGCCGCTGAGCAGTCCGGCGGTGGTCATCAGCGAAGGCTCGGACAAAGCCGGCTGCGAGGCGATCCGCAGGCAATTCGCCGCTGCACTCGGCAAGCCGTAGCGGTGCGGCTGGCCGCTGGCGATTTTCATGCGCTGCCCGGCAAGCGGGCTTTGAACGTCAGCCGCTCGATGCAGGGGCGAGGCCCGCGTGCGCCCGGCAGAAACTCCGGCACGCCAGCCCTGCTGCCGGCCGTGGCGGTTGGCTAAGCTCGAACGATACGCCGCCGCGCCTGCGCGGCTGGTCATCTTCCCGACCCGCCAGCGGAGTGCATGCCATGGACCCCTGGGAAAAGCTGAAGGCGCTGAGCGGTGCGATCGCCGCGGTGGTGCTGCCGGTGGTGCTGCTGGTGGTCGGCAATAATTTTTCCGCGGCAACCAAGGAGCGCGAGCTGCAGGGCAAGTTCGTCGAGCTGGCCTCGCAGGTCCTGCGCGAGGCGCCGCGCGAGGAGACGAAGAACCTGCGGCAGTGGGCGACCGACGTCATCAACCGCTATTCCGGCGTGCCGATGTCGGCGGCGGCGCAGAAGGATCTGGTCGAGCAGACCGCCCTGCCGGCACTGGCGCAGAGCGTGGTGGCGCCGAGTACGCAGTGGGGCGTGGTGTTCGGTGCCGACAGCGAGCTCGACAAGGCGAAGTACGAAGTCGAGGTGGCCGGGCCGAAAGTCGGTGTCGACGGCGGTCTGATCTACCTGCGCGGCAAGGTGTATCGCAGCGTCGCCGTGTTCACGCAGCGCAGCGATGCCGAGGATGCACTCGCCAAAGCGCGCAACCGGCGCGCCGATGCCTACATCGTCGACATGGCGAGCTGGTGTCCGGTGTCGGTGCAGCAGGCGGGCTATCGCCAGTGCAGCGCGCCGTAGCCGGCCGCCCCTGGGCAGGGCCGTGGCGCTATGCTCGCGGCCGGCGTTGCCGTGAGGTTTGAGATATGTCTGGCGAAACACCGATACCGCGCACGGCTTCGGCGAGCAGCGTCGCCCTCGGCGCCGCCGTGCTGTTCGGGCTGAGCACGCCGCTGGCCAAGACCCTGCTGGCGGAGCTGCCGCCGACGCTGCTCGCCGGGCTGCTGTATCTCGGCGCCGGCATCGGCCTGGCGCTGCTGCGCCGGCTGCGGCCGAGCCGGCGCGAGGCGCCACTGACGCGTGCGGCGCTGCCGGGGCTGGCGAGCGCGATCGGCTTCGGCGGCGTGCTCGGTCCGCTGCTGCTGATGTGGGGGCTGAGCCGCACGCCGGCGTCCAGCGCCTCGCTGCTGCTCAGCCTGGAAGGCGTGTTCACCGCACTGCTGGCCTGGTGTGTCTGGCATGAGGCGACCGACCGGCGGCTGGTGCTCGGCATGCTGCTGATCGTCGCCGGCAGCCTGTGCCTGGGCTGGACCGGCGTGTTCGAGGCCGGTGCGCTGTGGCCGGCGCTGGCGATCGTCGGTGCCTGCCTGTGTTGGGGGCTCGACAACAACCTGACGCGCTCGATCGCGCAGTACGACGCCGCCCAGATCGCCAGCCTCAAGGGCCTGTGCGCCGGTGCGCTCAATGTCGCGCTGGCCGCCGCCGGCGGTGCGACGCTGCCACCGGCGATGACGCTGCTTGCGGCGCTGCTGGTCGGTTTTCTCGGCTACGGCCTGAGTCTGGTGCTGTTCGTGCGCGCGCTGGCGCGCCTGGGCAGTGCGCGCACCGGTGCTTACTTCTCGCTGGCGCCGTTCGTCGGCGCGCTCGGCGGTCTGCTGCTCGGCGAGCCGGGCGGGCCGCTGTTCTGGCTCGCCTTCGCGCTGATGGCCGGCGGGCTGTGGCTGCACCTGAGCGAGCGCCACGCCCACGAGCACCGGCACGAGGCGCTGCAACACGCCCACCGGCACGTGCACGATGCGCATCACCAGCACGCGCATGACTTCCCCTGGGATGGCTGCGAGCCGCACGCCCATCCGCATCAGCACGGGCCGCTGGTGCACACGCATGCCCATCATCCGGATCTGCATCATCGCCACGGGCATTGAGCATCAGTGCCCGTGACCGCTGCAAGGAGGCCGCCATGGCGGTGCAGTGTTCGGTGTTCATCGCCAGCAGCCTGGATGGCTTCATCGCCCGTGCCGATGGCCGCATCGACTGGCTGGAGGCCGCCAACGCGCGGCTGCCCGCCGGCGAGGACTGCGGTTATGCCGAGTTCATGCGCTCGGTCGATGCGCTGGTGATGGGCCGCCACACCTTCGAGCTGGCTCAGACCTTCACGCCGTGGCCGTATGCGCAGACGCCGGTGAGCGTGCTCAGCAGCCGGCCGCTGGCGATCGCGCCGGCGCTGCAGGCCACGGTCAGCGCTTCCAGCGAAACCCCGCAGGCGCTGTGCGAGCGTCTCGGCCGTGCCGGCGCGCGGCGGCTGTACGTCGACGGCGGCCTCACCATCCAGCGCTTTCTGGCCGCCGGCCTGATCGACGATCTGACCGTGACGCTGATTCCCTGCCTGCTCGGCAGCGGGCGGCGGCTGTTCGGTGTGCTGCCGGCCGACATCCAGCTCGAACGGCTCGACACTCGCAGCTATCCCTTTGGCTTCGTGCAGCTGCGCTACGCCGTCGTGCGCGGGCACTGAGATTGCCCGTGCAGCGGCGCCGGCTGTTAGCCAACGGGCGACAAGCAGCCGCGAGCGGTGCAGGCTGCGCCCTGTGACGGTCGCGAAAGGAATTCCAAACCATGAAACCAACGATTGCCGTGATCGCCCCGGGCGAAATGGGGGCAGCCATCGGAGCGCGCCTGCGCAGTGGTGCGGCGCGGGTGCTGACCTCGCTGCAGGGGCGCAGTGCGGCGAGTGTGCGCCGGGCCGCCGCGGCCGGCCTCGAAGCCGTCGACGATGCCGAGCTGATGCAGGCCGAGGTGTTCCTGTCGATCGTGCCGCCGGATCAGGCCCTGCCGCTGGCACAGCGCTTCGCCGCGCTCGCCGGCGCCGGCGGCCGGCTGCCGCTCTACGTTGACCTCAACGCCATCGAGCCGCAGACGGTGCAGCGCGTCGAAGCCGTCATCATGGCCGCCGGCGGGCGCTTCGTCGATGGCTGCATCATCGGCTTTCCACCTGGCGTCGAGGGCGACGGGCCGACGCTCTACCTGAGCGGGGCGGTCGGCGAACTGGGCCAGCTGTTGAGCACGCACGGTCTGATGACGCGGGTGATGGACGCTCCGAGCGGTGCCGCCTCGGCGCTGAAGATGGCCTATTCGGGCATCAGCAAGGGCCTGATCGCCCTGGGGGCGAGCATGCTGCTGGCCGCCGAGCGCCACGGCGTGCTGCCCTGCCTGCTCGATGAACTCGGCCAGAGCCAGCCGGAGCTGCTGCAGCGTTTTCAGCGGGCGGTACCGAGCATGCTGCCCAAGGCGTACCGCTGGGCGCCGGAAATGCGCGAGATCGAGGCCTTTATCGGTACGGACTGGCCGGAGAGCGGCATCTACGCGGCGATGGCGCGCTTTTATGAGCGCATCGCCGGCCTCGACGCCGACGATGCCAGCTTCCAGCGCCTGCGGCGGCCGGGCGGCGAGCGCAGCTGACGCCGCCGGCGGTGTGGGCCGTGCGCCGGCTCGTAAAGATCGACGCGCGCAATCTGCCACCCGAAGCGTTAGCGCATCTTCGCCGGCCGGCATTTGTTCTGCTTAAGCGGGGCAATACGCGGGTGCACATTACCGGGGGGCGCAGGGTGCATGTGGGCACCCTGATGACATGGGCGCGGCGCGTCGAGGCCAGTCGTGTCGATGCAGCGCAGGCAACATGGCCACTGTCATGGCTCGGGACGAACGCTGGCGCAGGTTCAAGCGGCACCGTTGCGTCGAAGGTCATCGCTTCGAATTTCGCCCAATTCCAACTGGAGTTAACGCTGCGAAATCGCCGAGCGCTCCATCGTCTTGCTGAAAGACCTGATTCAGGACGTGGAGAGCAAGGTTTTCACAGTCGCCGGCAATCTGCGCCTGCGGCGCGCCAATCGCGTACGGGAGTGGGGGCGGAGAACGTCGGGAAGATCGAATGGTTCTGCCTGCCGTCGTGTGCGCTCGAACTCAATCCAGACCTGAAAACGGCGATACGCTCCGGCGCAATTGCCGGGAGTGCCCGTATGTACGGCGCCAATCATTCTTCCTTGAGCGTTTTGCCATGTACAAAGCACTTAAGATTTTTGTTGTTATCTGGGCTTGGGGCTGTTGGGCCTGGGTTGCTTATAGTCATCAATGGGTTTGTCTGGCGATTTCGGTAATCCCATACTGGCTGTTTAATAGCTTTGGTCATCGTCTTGATAAAAACCAGGATTAGTTAGCTAACAGTTCTGTTTAGCAGGCCGCCTTCGGTGGCCGCTGCAGTTAAGCGTTCAATGTCACCAGCGCGGCCATCAAGCCGGCCTTCAGCTTCGGCTGAGCCACGGGGCGGACACGTCATGACGCAGAGGGAGGCGCATGAACCAGCAGGCGGGACGCCGGCGTTTTCTGCAACTGATCGTCGCCGGTGTGTGCGGCGGCGGATTCGGTCGGGCCGCGGCGGTTGAGGCGTCCTTCAGCACGCGGCTGGCGGTGCTCGAAGGCACGCTCGGCGCGGAGGCGCGTCTCGGCGTTGCGGTGCTCGATACGCACAGCGGCGAGCTGCGCGGGCGGCGGCTCGATGAGCGTTTTCCGCTGTGCAGCACCTTCAAGCTGATCGCCTGCGGCGCGCTGCTGGCGCGGGTCGAGGCCGCCGCGCTCGATCTGGTGCAGCCGGTGGCGATCCGTGCTGAGGACATCGTCAGCCACTCGCCGCTGACCGGCCCGCGCGTCGGCGGCACGATGCGCTTCGCCGAGCTGTGCGCGGCGGCGCTGACGCAAAGCGACAATACCGCCGGCAACCTGATCCTGCGCGCGATCGGCGGCCCGGCAGGGCTGACCGCCTATGTCCGCGCGCTCGGCGATACGCAGACCCGGCTCGACCGCTGGGAAACCGCGCTCAATGCCGCGACGCCCGGCGATGTGCGCGACACCACCACGCCGGCGGCGATGGCGCGTCTGCTGCACACGCTGCTGCTCGGCGAGCGACTGGCGCCGGCCGCGCGCACCCGGCTGATCGAGTGGCTGCTCGCCAACCGCACCGGCGACGCCAAGCTGCGTGCCGGCCTGCCGCCCGGCTGGCGCATCGGCGACAAGACCGGTGGCGGCGAGTACGGCACCAGCAACGATGTCGCCATCATCTGGCCGGGGCAGGGGCCGGCGCTGATCGTCTGCGTCTACCTGACGCAGAGCACGGCGAGCTTCGCTGCCCGCGACCATGCCATCGCCGAGGTGGCGCGGATGCTGGCGCCGGCCTGAGCGCGCCGGCTCACTCCCGGCCGAGCAGGCGGAAGCCGCCGCTGCCGGTGGCACGGAAACCGACGGTGATGCCGAAGTGCTGCAGCAGCCAGCTGGCGGTCAGCTTGGCGTGGACCCTGATTTCAGTGTCGACCTCACCGCGGCCGATGTTGGCCGGATTCGACAGGTTCGCCGAGCCGCTGGCGCTGCACGGGAAGTTCACCGTGCACTGGGTGACGTTGACGTAGACATCCGGCAGGTAATGCCCGGCCGGCGCCTTCGAGCCGGCCACCGGCGTGGCGGCGTATTTGCCTTCGGCGCGGACCTTGATCGTCACGTAGTTGATCTTGCCGAAAATCGTCAGCGCGTCGTTGACCTCCCAGGTGTACGTGCCGGAGACGCCGTCGCGGGCGTTTTCGTAGTCGAGCGGATCGGTCGCGGCGGCCGACAGCACCGAGGACTTGGCGTCAGCGCTCTTACCGACGGCCTTGTTGTCCTTGATGATGTCCCAGACCAGCTTGGCGGCGGCCAGCGCGTTGTTTTCGGCACCCAGCGCCAGCGTGCCGGTCTGCACCTGGCGGTTGAGCTGGCGCAGCTCGTCCTGATGCCAGGTTTCGCTGCTCAGCGTCAGCTGATTGTCCGGCGCGACGTCATAGCTGGCGTGGTAGAGCAGCTCGCCATCGGGGCCGGTGAGCGTTTCGACCAGCTTCTTGCCGGCTTGCGCGGAAAGTAAGGGCATGGGGTGTTCTCCTCCTGCGCGCGTTGGCGGCTGCGCGCCGGCCCGCGTGCCGCAGGCAACGGTCAGCTGCAGCCGACGGCGGCTGTGTTCGTCTGTCGACCGCCGGCCGGCGGCCGCATGCGCGCGGCCCTGGCTGGAAGAGAAGATTCGTCGGCCGCTGAGGGGGTTATAGCCGACGGTACGGAGCGACGACCGTGCGCAGCGGCAAAAACTCGAATACGCTGGCGGCACACCGTCGACGACAGAGACGTCTCCGATGCCATCCGCAATCCGCCGCTGCCTGTTGCTGAGCCCCTGCCTCGCGGCCGCTGTCCAGGCCGGGGAGCTGGATCAGAACCGAGCTATTGATACCGCCAAAGCCGCGCTCGACAGCCTCTACGCCACGCTTGGGCCGTGGGGAACCGGGCTGCTGCTGCTCGTGCTGATCGCAGCGCTCGCCTTCGTCTGCTGGTACTACCTCAAGACCGACAAAGACCCGGTGCACGGGGTCAGTTTTGGTGATGGGGCGAAAGTAGAGACGGGCGGCGGCGGCGTCATCGGCCGGGTGCATGACGGTGCGGTGGTGACGCATGGTCCGGTGACCGCCCCTGTGTCATCGATCCATAACAGCCCGCATGCTCAGCTCACGATCAACCAGCGCGATCCGCTCGATCGCCAGACCATTGAGCTGTTGCAGCGCCAACTGGGTGACAACCAGGAAGCGCTGACCCGTGCGCAAGCCGAACTGAACGCCGCCCGTGAAGAACTGGCCGCGCGCAGTCAAAACGATCGCCGCGCCGAGGAAGCTCTACGGGCGATGCAGGCGGGCGATGGCCAGCGGGCGGCCGCTCTGTTTGCCGAGGATGAAGCCAAGCAGGCCGCCGCTGGCCGCGCGGCCCTGCACAAGGCGGCCACCGCCGCCAAATATCAAGGCGCCCTCGCTTTGACCCGCAGTGTCGAGACAGCGCTGGCCCATTACCGGCAAGCGCTCGAATACGTGCCGGATGATGTCGAAGCGCTGTGGTGGGTCGGCACGCTGGCGCTGCAGACGGGTGATACAGCGCTGGCCCGGCGCAGTTTCGAAGCAGCAATCCGCGTGACAGTCGCTGACAGCCGTGAGCGGGCGGCGATGTTGGATGGACTCGGCGAGGTGGCCCTGGCGCAAGGCGATCTGAGCGCCGCGCGGCAGGCGTATGCGGACAGCCTCGACATCGCCCGGCGTCTGGCCGAGCGCGACGGCAGCAACAGCGAGTGGCAGCGCGACCTGTCGGTGAGCTGGGAGAAGCGCGGCGACGTGGCCCTGGCGCAAGGCGATCTGAGCGCGGCGCGGCAGGCGTATGCGGACAGTCTCGACATCCGCCGACGCCTGGCCGAGCGCGATGGCAGCAACAGCGAGTGGCAGCGCGACCTGTCGGTGAGCTGGGAGAAGCGCGGCGACGTGGCCCTGGCGCAAGGCGATCTGGGCGCGGCGCGGCAGGCGTATGCGGACAGCCTCGCTATCCGCCGGCGTCTGACCGAGCGCGACGGCAGCAACAGCGAGTGGCAGCGCGACCTGTCGGTGAGCTTGATTAAGCTCGGCGACGTGGCCCTGGCGCAGGGTGATCTGAGCGCGGCGCGGCAGGCGTATGCGGATGGCCTCGCTATCCGCCGACGCCTGGCCGAGCGCGACGGCAGCAACAGCCAGTGGCAGCGCGACCTCTGGGTGAGCTGGATCAAGCTCGGCGAGGTGGCCCAGGCGCAAGGCGATCTGAGCGCGGCGCGGCAGGCGTATGCGGACAGCCTCGACATCGCCCGGCGTCTGGCCGAGCGCGACGGCAGCAACAGCCGGTGGCAGCGCGACCTGTCGTTGAGCTGGAACAAGCTCGGCGACGTAGCCCTGGCGCAAGGCGATCTGAGCGCCGCGCGGCAGGCGTATGCGGACAGCCTCGGCATCGCCCGGCGCCTGGCCGAGCGCGACGGCAGCAACAGCCAGTGGCAGCGTGACCTGTCGGTGAGCTGGGAGAGGCTCGGCGACGTGGCCCTGGCGCAAAGCGATCTGAGCGCGGCGCGGCAGGCGTATGCGGACGGCCTCGCTATCCGCCGGCGTCTGACCGAGCGTGACGGCAGCCACAGCGAGTGGCAGCGCGACCTGTCGGTGAGCTTGATTAAGCTCGGCGACGTGGCCCTGGTGCAGGGTGATCTGAGCGCGGCGCGGCAGGCGTATGCGGACGGCCTCGACATCGTCCGGCGTCTGACCGAGCGCGACGGCAGCCACAGCGAGTGGCAGCGCGATCTCACGGTCAGCTGCGTCAAACTCGGTGAGGTCGCGCGGCAGGCCGGCGACGTGGCGGAGGCTCGCCAGCACTGGCTCGAAGCCCAACGCATCAACGCGGCGCTGCGTGCGCGGCAGCCGGAGCATCCGCAGTGGCGTGAGGATGGTGAGCTGCTCGCGCAGGCGTTGGCGGAGCTCGACGCAAAGCCGTAGGGCTTCAGCCGTTGCCGATTTCGTCGAGCGCTTCGATCAGTACTGTTGCGGGGTCGATGCCGGCGATTTCGGTCTGCAGTGCCTGCAGGGCCTGTTCGCGGGCGGGGTTGGTGGTGAGCATGGCGTCGAGGGCCTGCTCGACGCGGTCGCGGTTGATGCGGTCGCCGCGCACGCTGCGCAGGACGCCGCGGCGCTCGAAGGCGGCGCAGTTGAGAAACTGATCGAGGTTGCCGGGCACGGCGATGCCCGGGCGGCCGGCGGCAGCGGCGATGGCGGTCATCTGGCTGCCGCCGTTGCTGACGATCAGGCCGACCTGCGCGGCGGTCGGCGTCGGTGGCAGCAGCTCGGTGACGAACACCTCCGGATCGCTGAAAGCCTCGACCGGCCGGCCGGCGGTCGACAGCAGCACCGTCAGCGCGCGCGCGCGCGCCGCCTCGACCAGCGGACGCAGCCGGCGCAGGTCGCCGGAGCTGCCGAGGGTGATCCAGGCCAGCGTGCGCGGCTCGCGTGCGCTGATCTGCGGCCACCAGTCCGGCAGCGCCACCGGCGGTTCCCACGGCAGGTAGCCGAGGAAGCGGCAGCGGGCGTGCTCGCGCAGCGCCGGATACAGCGAGGGCAGGTCGGCGAGCAGCAGGCTGTCGGCGTCGGTGTAGACGGCGGCGAGCTGTGCCGGCAGCGCCGGCAGGCCGTGTTCGCGGCGCAGCTGATTGAGGGCGCGGGCGTGGACGCGCTGGGCGATCGGCCACGACAGCGTGAACAGCGTCTGCGCCAGCGCCAGCGGCAGCCAGGTGAGGAAGGCCAGATCCGGCACCGGCACCGCCGTGCGGGCGCTCTCGCGCCAGTAGGCGTTGGCGATGTTCAGGTAGGGCACGCCGGCGAGGCGGGCACTGACCGACAGCGACAGGCGAAAGTCGCCGATCACCGCCGTCGGGCGCAGCCGCGCGAGCAGCGCGCGGTCGGCATCGACGTAGGCGCGCAGCTCCGCCAGGCGGTAGACCGGCGCACCGCGCGCCAGGCGCTGGGCGAAGCTCGCCGGGGCGATGCTGTCCAGCGGGTAGAAGTCGATGCCGGCCGGGATCAGCGCACGGTGGCGCTCGGCGCAGGCGATGGCGACCTCGCGGCCGGCGCGCTGCAGGCATTGCGCCAGGAACAGCGGGCGGGCGAGGTGGGCGAGGGTGACGGTTTCGGCGACGAACAGGATCGGCATGGAGCACCTCGCTGGGCGGCGGATGGTTGCCGCTTGCTTCCCGGCAAGCGCGTATGCACGCGCCCGACATTGCGTGGCAGACCGTAGCCGAGCGCCGGGCGGGCGTCACCTGCCAGCGGCGTTGACGCGCGCGGTTTGGCGTTTTGATGCATCAAAACAGGCCGCGCCGGCGGCTTGCCGGCGGCGGCGGCGGCGTTCACGCTGTCGGCCCGCAACGTGCGACCGGAGCCTGCCGTGGACGATGAAGAACTGCTGCGCTACAGCCGCCAGATCATGCTGCCGGAGATCGACATCGACGGGCAGGAAAAACTGCGCGCGGCGCACGCGCTGATCATCGGCCTCGGTGGCCTCGGCTCACCGGTAGCGATGTATCTGGCGGCGGCCGGTGTCGGCCGGCTGACGCTGGTCGACTTCGATACGGTCGACCTGAGCAATCTGCAGCGGCAGATCATCCACAGCAGCGCCGACATCGGCCGGCTCAAGGTCGACTCGGCGCGTGAGCGGCTGGCGGCGCTGAATCCGCTGGTCGAGGTGGCGACGCTCGCTCACGCGCTCGCGGCGGACGAACTCGCCGCCGCGGTGGCGGCAGCCGACGTGGTGCTCGACTGCAGCGACAATCTGGCGACGCGGCTGGCGATCAACGCCGCCTGCTACGCCGCCGGCACGCCGCTGGTGATCGGCGCGGCGATCCGCATGGAAGGGCAGGCTCTGGTGGTCGATCCGCGCCAGCCGCAGGCGCCGTGCTACCGCTGCCTGTACCGCGACGCCGGCGAGGTCGAGGAAACCTGCACGCAGTCCGGCGTGCTGGCGCCGATCGTCGGCGTGGTCGGCAGCCTGCAGGCGCTGGAGGCGATCAAGCTGCTGTGCGGCGTCGGCGAGCCGCTGCTCGGCCGCCTGCTGCTGATCGACGCCGCGGCGATGGAATTCACCGAGGTGCGGGTGCCGAAGTTCGCCGGCTGCCCGGTGTGCGGGCAGGCGGGCTGAGCGCGTGCTGCGTGCAGCGGAGTGGATCGCCGGGCTCGGCCTCGCGCCGCACCCGGAGGGCGGCCATTACCGGCGCGTCGCTACGGCGGCGCACACGCTGGCGGCCGCGGCCCTGCCGGCCGGCTTCGGCGGCGACCGCCCCGGCGCGACGGCGATCCACTACCTGCTGCAGCGTGGCGAGCATTCGCGCTGGCACCGGCTGAAGGCCGAGGAATGGTGGCTGCTGCAGGCCGGCGGGCCGCTCGATCTGCACCTGCTGCTGGCGGACGGCAGCCACCGGCTGCTGCGGCTCGGTTACGCGCTCGCCGCCGGCGAAACCCTGCACGCGGTGGTGCCGCCCGGCTGCTGGTTCGCGGCGGAAACGGTGGCGGAATTCGCGCTGCTTGCCTGTATTGTCACGCCGGGCTTCAATTTTGCCGATTTTGAACTGGCCGAGCCGGCCAGCTTGCGCGCCAGCTATCCACAAGTGACTGAATTGATTGATCATCTCGGCTGAGTGTGAGCCAGCGCATACCACTAAAAATTTCACGATCAGCGGCTTGTTTCGCCGTAGCGCTACGGGCATCATGCGCGCCACGTCAGTGATGTAAAAAAAGCTGACAAAAAAAGACCTTACGTGGCCTGCGCCCGGACCTTTCGAGATGACCGCCAGCATCCGCCTCATCGTCAATGCCGACGACTACGGCTACTTCCACAGCGTCAGCCGCGGCATCCGCGCCGCGCACCGGGCCGGTGCGGTCACGGCGACCGGCATCATGGCCAACGGTCCGGCGTTTGCGGTGGCGGTGGCCGAGCTGGCGGAGCTGCCGCAGCTCGATCTCGGCGTGCACCTGAACCTCAGCTACGGCGCCCCGCTGACGGCGGCACTCGCCGGGCGGCTGGCACAGGGGCGCTTCGCCGGCAAGTTCGCGGCGCTGGCGGCGGTGGCGCGCGGGCACTGGCCGCTGGCGCTGGTCGCGGCGGAATGGCGGGCGCAGATCGAACGCTGCAGCGACGCCGGTCTTAAGGTCTGCTTCATCAACTCCCACGAACATGTGCACATGTACCCGCCGCTGTACCGGATCGCGGCGGGACTGGCGGCGGAATACGGCATTCGCTGGCTGCGGCGCACGACGCCCGAATGGCACGGTTCGCAGGGACTCCTGCGCAATCTGCTGCTCGGCCTGATGGCGGCGCTGACGCCCGCCGATGCGACGCAACCGCGGCTGCTGGGACTCGCCGGCAGTGGCCGGCTCGGTATTCCCGAGCTGCGCACGGCATTGACGGGGCTCGAAGCGGGCCGGACGTATGAACTGATGTGTCATCCGGGGGAGTTCGATGGGGCCGAACTTGTAGACCCGGCCCTGCGTGTCTATCACGACTGGTCACGCGAACTCGCCGCCCTGACACATCCGGACTTCGTCGCGCTGTGCCGCGAGGCCGGAATCCGCCTCGCCACTTTCCGGGAACTTCACCGGGTGTAGGTGCCATGATGCCCCAGCTCGAAATCCTCGAATCCCTGCCGCTGCGCCCGCTGGCGCAGCCGGAAGTCCCTGTGGTCAGCGTGGTGCTGCCCGCGCACAACGAAGGCGACGGCATCCGTCTCGCGCTCGAAACCATCGCCGGCGTGCTGCGCCAGTGCAATGTCAGCTTCGAGCTGATCGTTGTCGACGATGGCTCGCGTGACGACACCTTCGCTCGTGTGCAGGAAGCCGCCGCCCGCCACCCGTATGTGCGCGGCCTGCGCTTCTCGCGCAATTTCGGCAAGGAGGCGGCGCTGCTGGCCGGCCTGCGCGTGGCGCGCGGCCAGGCGGTGATCACCATGGACGCCGATCTGCAGCATCCGCCGAGTGCGATCCCGGAGCTGCTGCGCTGCTGGCGCGAGGGCGCCAAGGTGGTGCATGCGGTCAAGCGTGACCGCTCCACCGACAGCCGCATGCAGCGCCTGCGCGCGCAGCTGTTCAACGGCCTGATCAGCCGCTTCGGCCGCATCGACCTGGCCAATGCCTCGGACTTCAAGCTGCTCGACCGCGTCGCTGTCGACGTGCTGATCGAGCGCCTGCCCGAGCGCGGGCGTTTCTACCGCGGGCTGGCGCAGTGGATCGGCTTCCCGCAGGCGAACGTGCAGTTCAACGTCGCGCCGCGCATCGCTGGTGCCGGCAAATGGTCGCTGCTCGGCCTGGTCAATCTGGCGATGACGGCGATCCTGTCGTTCACCAGCGCGCCGCTGCGTCTGGTGACGATCCTCGGCTTCGTCACGCTGGTGTTCGCCGGCCTGGTCGGCGGCGAGGCGCTGATGTCGTGGGTGCAGGGCAATGCCGCGGCCGGCTTCCTGACGCTGGAGTTCACGCTGCTGATCATCGGCAGCTTCGTGATGATCAGCCTCGGCATCGTCGGCGAATACATCGCCCGCATCTATGAAGAGCTCAAGGGCCGCCCGGCCTATCTGCTCGAAGAACGCGTCGGCTTCGAGGACGACGCCGGCAAGCGCTGAGCACTCAGCGGACATCGCGCGGGCGGCTGCGCAGGCGACCGGACAGCGCGCCCAGGTCGCTGAGCTCGGCCGCTGGCGTGCCAGCACCAAGCCGGCGCAGCTCGCCGGCCTCTCCCGGTGTGAAACTGGCGGCGACCACCGCCAGGCGCTCGATCTGTTCAATGGCGAAGTTCGAATACGAGCTCGTGCTGTGCGGGCGGTAGCGGATCACCGTGGCGACCGTACCGGTGTAGACGTGCTGCAGGGCTTTTCGCGGCGCTTGTGCTCGATGTCGATGTTCGGTCGTTCGGCCCGCTCGCGCGCGAACAGCAGCGCTCTCGGCCGCATCGACTGCGGTGATGCTGAAGGCAGTGGCAGACCGCGGAATTCGCCGCTGAGCCCCGGCGGCTGGCTGCGGACGCTCGCCTCGCCGCAGTGCCGGGGGGGCCGCCGCGCGGCGGGGCCGTCGTTTACAGCCGACCGCAGCGGATCACGCCGACGGCGACGCCTTCGATCACCAGCGCGGCGCCGGTGGCGGGTTCTATCGGGGCGAAGTCGGGATTGGCCGACAGCAGACGCACGCGCTCGCCGGTGCGCTCGAAGCGTTTGACGGTGACTTCGTCGTCGATGCGGGCGACGACGATCTGGCCGTTGCACGCCTCGGGCGTGCACCGCACGACCAGCAGATCGCCGTCGAGGATGCCGGCATCGCGCAGGCTCTGACCCTGCACCCGCAGCAGGTAGTCGGCGTGCGGGCCGAACAGGCGTTCATCGAGCTGGTAACGGGCTTCGATGTTCTGCTCGGCAAGGATCGGCGAGCCGGCGGCAATGCGGCCGATCAGCGGCAGTCCCGTGGCGGTGGCGGTGAACTCCTGCGCCATGGCGCTCAGGCGGATGCCGCGGGAGGCGTGGGCGATCAGCTCGATGGCGCCTTTGCGTTCGAGGGCGCGCAGGTGCACCTCGGCGGCGTTGCCGGAGCTGAAACCGAGCGCACGCGCAATCTCGGCGCGGGTCGGCGGCAGGCCGTGCGCATCGAGATGGTGGCGGATGAAATCAAGCACCTGCTGCTGGCGATCTGTGAGAATTTCCATGCTGTTAATTTAATCAGCGTCCGGGGCGGGTCAAGTCCGCAAGTTTGTGTAAACACGCGATAGGCTGAGGCGCCTTGAAGAGGATTGGCTATGCTCTGCAGCGGAATATGGAGTGATGACCGTCACAGTACAGTGGCGACATCCTGATTCCGCTGTCCGCTGCTTTGTCCAGTAAGGAGAATTGGTATGACCGAGACGGAACCTGCCGTCGTCGAGCGTCTCGTGTACGAGTGGTGCACCCATGAGGCCCGGGGCACTCATTCGGCACGCGCGCTCGCGCAGATCTACGCGAGCTGTTACCTCTCCGATACGCCGCTGCTCAATTTCGCCGATCTCAAGGCGCTCGACGAAACCCGCCTGAACTGGGCGCTGATGCTGATCCGCGCCTATGTCGAAGGCGATTTCACCGCGCCGTGGCCGCGTGCCGTGGCCCTGTGCGCCCTCTATGACCTGATGCCTGCGGAGGCTGCGGCCTGAACCGCTACGCCGCCGCTCACCGCGGCGGCAGAAACTCCCGCAAGATTTCCTGCACTTCGCGGATCGTGTAACGCGCTTGCACGGTGACGTGCAGGATCGGAATGCCGGCGCCGATCAGCGCGCGGTCGAGGAATTCGTCACGTTCGCGCCGCTCGGCGCGCTCGTGACTGCGGTCGTCGAGCTCGATGACCAGGATCGCCTCGAAGCTGTTCAGGTCGCACAGCAGATAGTCGACGTGCTTGCAGGCGATGCGGTTGAAAGCGCGGTACCAGTGCTTGCCGCTGACGGTGTCGCGCACCGCCAGCACGTCGGCGAGGCGGACCTTGCCGTAGATGCGCGCGCGGCCGTCGACGGCTTTTTCCAGCGTGGCCAGAAAACGCTGCTCGGCCGGTGTGAACAGGGCGCCGGCCCGGCGGTAGGCGCGCTTGCTGCCGCGGCCGCGGCGCACCAGCCAGAACAGCAGCAGCACGACGGCAGCAAAGCCGGCCGCCGTCTGCGTGTCGACGTTCCAGGCGGGCCAGTTCATCCGTGCGCGGGGAGATCGAGTTCGATCAGCACCGGGTCGTGATCGCTGGCCAGCGGTGGTGTGGCATTGGAATGCACGTGCGGGATATGCACCCGCGCCAGCGCCTGCAGCGCCGGGCTGACCAGCACGTGATCGAGCGCCTGCGGCCGCTGGCCGTGACGGTGGGTGTAGCGCTCGTGGCGGGGCAGGCTGTCGATCAGGTTGACGAGCTGCGTGCCTCTGAGCAGATCGAGTGTCTTCGAGCCGCAGAGGTCGTTCATGTCACCGGCGATCAGCAGCCGGGCCTGCGGATCGAGCGCCAGCAGGCTGGCGCAGAAGGTGTGGATCGCCGTGGCCTGGGCGTGGCGCTGTTTTTTGGCGTAGTCCTCGGCGCGCCGGTCCGGTGAGCGCATCGATTTCAGGTGGCAGTTGACGATGAACAGCGTGTCGCCGCCGATCTGGAACTCGGTGACCAGCGCCTTGCGACTCGGCAGCCAGTGCCGTTCGCTGCAACCGGCAAAGGCCGGGTCCGTCGGCATGATGCGCCCGGGCGAGCGGGTCAGCTGCACGCTGCCGGCGGCGCGGCGCACGCCGGTGGCGTCGAGCGGTCCACCGGGCGCGCGTTCGACGAGGCTGACCCGCTGCGGATCGAACAGCAGGCCGACGCGGATGTTGAAACCGGCCTGGCCGCCGTCGGCACCGTCGATCGGCGCGACCTCGCAGCAGGTGTAGCGTGGTCCGCCGGCGGCGACGATGGCTGCGCTCAGCGCACCATAGGCGGCGTCGCCGGGCACGCTGCCGTCGGCGAGCGCGGGTCCGGTTGATTTGATCTCCTGCAGGGCGAGGATCGCTGGTGCCGCCAGGGTGTCGGTGATCAGGCGGGCGAAGTGCTGCAGCCGCCACGGCAGCGCATCGCTGCCCAGATTGCAGAGGTTGAGGCTGGCGATGGCGATCATGCCGTCGCCCCGGCGCGGTCCTGCAGCTCACTGAAGACATGTTCGGCGAGGCCGAGGCCGACCTGATCGAAGTGCGTGAAGGTGATGTCGGCGCCGGCGGTCATGATCGCTTCAGCTTCTTCCGGGTAATGACTGGTGGCGGCGATCAGGCCGCGGAAGCCGTGCCGGCGCAGCTGGGTGACGGCGATCGTGCGCGCCTGCGGGTCGGACATCATCAGCAGCACGGCGCGCACGCCGGCGAGTGGCAGGTGGTGCCAGAGTCCGGGGTCCTCGGCGTCGGCGTAGACCACGCGCCGGCCGGCGTGCAGATGTTCCTCGACGCGCGAGAGGTCGGAGTCGAGCCCGAGCACACGCTGGTTCTGCTCGCTTAGATAGTCGTAGGCGACCTCGCCGGTGCGGCCCATGCCGAATACCAGCACATGCGCCATGCCGATGTGGATCGGTTCCTCGTCGGGATGGCGGACATGCCGTTCCCAGCGCGTGAGCCAGTTCTCCAGACGCTCAAACAAGGGATGTGCAAAACGGTTGAGCGGTGCAGCGATGGCGAACGACAGCGCGATCGCCAGGGCCAGCAGCACCAGCCAGCGCTCGTCGAGCCAGCCGTGGTCGACGCCGGTGCGGGCGACGATCAGGGCGAATTCGCTGTAGCTGGCCAGTGACAGCGCGGTGAGAAAGGCGCTGCGCGCGCGCAGCCGGCAGGCCAGCAGCAGTGCGAAAAACAGCGCGGCTTTCAGCGGCAGCAGCAGCGCCAGACCGACGGCGGCCGCCAGCGTGCCCCAGTCCGGCCAGCCGGACAGGCCGATCTGCAGGAAAAAGCCGATCAGGAAGGCTTCTTTCAGGCCCCACAGCGCGTGGCTGAGCTCGCTGGCGCGCGGATGGCGGGCGAGCATGGCACCGGCGAGCAGCGCGCCGAGCTCGGCCGAGAGTTTGAGTTCGCTGAACAGTCCGGCGGCGCTCAGTGCCAGAGCGATGCCGAACAGCAGCAGCAGCTCGTCGTGGCCGCTCTGCGTCAGCAGCCGCTGCAGCAGCGGCTGCGCCAGCGGCAACAGCAGCAGCGCCGCGGCCCACGGCGACGGCGTCTGATCGGCCGCCACCGACAGCAGGGCGATGGCGACCAGATCCTGCACGATGAGGATGCCGATCGCCACGCGACCGTGAAAAGCACGCAGCTCCTGCTTGGCTTCGAGCGCCTTGGCCGCTACCACGGTGCTGGAAAAGCCCAGCGCCAGGCCGAGCGCCAGGCCGGGGCCGGGCGTGAAACCGCCGAGCCCGATCGCCGCCAGGCTGGCGCAGGCCGCGGTCAGCAGCAGGTGCGCGAGGCCGCTGCCCCAGATCTCGATGCGCGCCAGGTAGCGCAGATGCACCTTGAGACCGATCGTGAACATCAGCAGCAGCACGCCGGCATGGGCGACATGTTCGAGCATGGCGCCGCCGTGCTGGCCGGTGGCGTTGAGCAGGAAACCGGCGGCGAGGTAGCCGACCAGCGGCGGCAGGCCGATGTGATGCGCGAGAAATCCCGCGGCGAAGGCGAGACAGACCCAGAGGGCTTCCATCCTGCAATGATCCCTGGTTGGCGGCGGGCGAGGGTTTAACACGCTAGCACAGCCGCCCGCGCGGCCTGCAGCCGGGCGGCGCCTACCCCGTTACGGGAATTGACTATCGGGATGGTGCGGCGCGCCAGACGGGATCGGCATAATGCGCCGCCAGCGGAAATCAGCCTGGGCATATCGGGTAAGCTGTGCGCCCCGTTGGGCCAGCGGGGAGCACTTCGGTATCGGGCCAAATTCAGGGTAAAGGGAATGTGCGGAATCGCCGGCATCGTTGATTTGCGTGGACGACGGGACATTGACGGCGCCGTCCTGGCGGCGATGAACCAGATCCAGTTCCATCGTGGACCGGACGAGGGAGGAACCTTCATCGAGTCCGGTGTCGGCCTGGCGCACCGCCGGCTGTCGATCATCGATCTGTCCAGCGGCCAGCAGCCGCTGTTCAACGAGGATCACTCCGTCGTCGTCGTCTTCAACGGCGAAATCTACAACTTTCCGGAACTGACCGAGGAGCTGCTGGCGCTCGGCCACGAATTCCGCACCCGCTGCGATACCGAGGTCATCGTCCACGCCTGGGAGGCCTGGGGCGAGGACTGCGTCAAGCGCTTTCGCGGCATGTTTGCCTTCGCGCTGTGGGATCGCAACCGCGACACCCTGTTCCTCGGCCGCGATCACCTCGGCAAGAAGCCGCTGCATTACGCGCTGCTGCCCTCGGGCGAGCTGATCTTCGGCTCCGAGCTGAAGATTCTGCTGCAGCATCCGGGCTTCGTGCGTGACCTCGATCCGCGCGCCGTCGAAGATTACTTCGCCTACGGCTACATCCCGGACCCGCGCACGATCTTCAAGGGCGCGCTGAAGCTGCCGCCGGCGCACACCTTGTGCGTCCGCCGCGGTGATCCGCTGCCGCCGCCGCGCGCCTACTGGGATGTCGCCTTCAAGGCGCATGCGCCGATGTCCGAGGACGAGGCCGGTCACGAGCTGATCGAGCGCCTGCGCGAGGCCACCCGCATCCGTCTGGTGTCCGAAGTGCCGCTCGGCGCGTTCCTCTCCGGCGGCGTCGATTCGAGCGCGGTGGTGGCGATGATGGCCGGGCTGTCGAGTTCGCCGGTCAAGACCTGTTCGATCGCCTTCGATGATCCGCGTTTCAACGAGGCGCAGTTCGCGCAGGAGGTCGCGGAGAAGTTCCATACCGATCATCGGGTCGAGACCGTCGATCCGGACGATTTCGGCCTGCTCGACAAGCTGGCCTGGCTCTACGACGAGCCCTATGCCGATTCCTCGGCGCTGCCGACCTACCGTGTCTGCGAGCTGGCACGGCGCAAGGTGACGGTGGCGCTGTCAGGGGACGGAGGCGATGAGAACCTCGCCGGTTACCGCCGCTACAAATGGCACAGCTACGAAGAAAAGCTGCGTGCGAAGCTGCCCCTCGGCCTGCGTCGCAGCGTTTTCGGTTTTCTCGGCCGCGTGTATCCGAAGGCCGACTGGGCGCCGCGCGTGTTCCGCGCCAAGACCACCTTCGAGGCGATGGCCCGCGATACCGTCGAGGGCTATTTCCACGGCGTGTCGGTGATGAGCGACCGCGTGCGTGCGCCGCTGTATTCGGCGGCGTTCCGCCGCGAGCTGCAGGGCTATCATGCGCTGGAGGTGATGCGCGATCACGCCAGCCGCGCGCCGACCGACGATCCGCTGTCGCTGATCCAGTACATCGACATCAAGACCTACCTGCCGGGCGACATTCTCACCAAGGTCGACCGCGCCAGCATGGCGCACTCGCTCGAAGTGCGCGCGCCGCTGCTCGATCATCCGCTGGTCGACTGGATTTCCGGCCTGCCGCCGCACTTCAAGCTGCGCGGCGGCGAGGGCAAGTACATCTTCAAGAAGGCGCTCGAACCGATCCTGCCGCACGACATCCTCTATCGGCCGAAGATGGGCTTCGCCGTGCCACTGGTGGCCTGGTTCCGCGGCCCGCTGCGCGAGCGTTTACGGGAAGCCGTGCTCGGTCCGGTGATGGAACAGAGCGGCGTGTTCGACATGGCCTATCTGCGCACGCTGGTCGACCAGCACCAGAGCGGCCAGCGTGATCACTCGGCGGCGTTGTGGTCGCTGCTGATGTTCGAATCCTTCCTGCGCACGCTTGCCGATGCTCCGGCCCTGGTGCGGGGGGAGGCGGCCTGAACATGCGTATCCTCCACGTCCTCGATCACTCCATTCCTCTGCACAGCGGCTACACCTTTCGTACCCGCGCGATCCTCGAACAGCAGCGCCGTCTTGGCTGGGAAACCGAACACGTTACCGGCACCAAGCACACCGCGCCGTACACCGGCCCTGAGGAAATCGTCGACGGCCTGCGCTTTTTCCGCACGCCACCGGACACGCGGCGCATCGCCCGCCTGCCGGTGCTCGACCAGTACGCCGTGGTCAGCAGCCTGCGGGCACGTCTGGAAGAAGTCGTCGAGGTGGTCAAGCCGGACATCCTGCACGCGCATTCGCCGCTGCTGAACGGTCTGGCGGCACTGGCGGTGGCGCGTCGGCGCGGGCTGCCGCTGGTCTACGAAGTGCGCGCCTTCTGGGAAGACGCTGCCGTCGATCACGGCACGACGCGCGAGGGCAGCTTGCGCTACCGGCTGACGCGCGCGCTCGAAAGCTATGTACTCAAGCGCGCCGATGCGGTGACGACGATCTGCCAGGGGTTGCGGGATGACATCGTCGGGCGCGGCATCGCCGCAGAAAAAGTGACGATCATTCCCAACGCCGTCGACATCGAGCAGTTCGCACTCGGTGGCGAAGCGGATGTTGAACTCAAGCGCTCACTGGGGCTGGACGGCTGCCGGGTGCTCGGCTTCATCGGCTCGTTCTACGCATATGAGGGGCTCGACCTGCTGCTCGATGCCCTGCCGGCGATCCTGGCGCAGGCGCCTGACGTGCGCGTGCTGCTGGTTGGCGGCGGGCCGCAGGACGCTGCCTTGAAGGCGCAGGCCGAGCGCCTGGGCGTTGCCGACAAGGTCTGCTTCACAGGGCGAGTGCCGCATGGCGAGGTCAATCGTTATTACGATCTTGTCGACGTGCTGTGCTATCCGCGGCATTCGATGCGTCTGACCGAGCTGGTGACGCCACTGAAGCCGCTTGAAGCCATGGCCCAGGGGCGTCTGCTGGTGGCGTCGGATGTCGGCGGCCATCGCGAATTGATCCGCGACGGCGAGAACGGCGTGCTGTTTCATGCCGGTGACGCCGATGATCTGGCCAGGCGCGTGTTGATGCTGCTGGCCGACGCCTCGACCTGGCCGCGACTGCGGGCCGCCGGGCGCGAGTTCGTTGAAAGTGAGCGTAACTGGGCGGTCAGTGTTAATCGTTATGTCAATGTTTATGGAAAGTGTCTTCATGCACAGAGGTCTGATCGTAATACTTTAGATGTTGGTTAATTGTGTTTTGTTAATAATGCTGTAGCGATATTGTCTTCTGGGTACATTATTTGGGTGTCGAATTTTTTGTGGTCAAATATTTTTATTTTAAATGCTTAAAATAAAACAACAGCTGGTTAAATTTGACGGGTGCGATCGATATGCGTGATATTTTAATCATGCTTGTTTTTCTGTACGGTTTATATCGTACGGTCAGAGAGGCATATTGGGGTATTCTGGTGTGGTCTTGGGTTGGCTATATGAATGCTCACAAGCTGGCCTACGGGTTTTCCACATCATTTCCGTTTGCAATGATAACTGCTGCAATAACAGTACCCCTTTTATTTTTATCAAAAGATAAAAAAACAATACCGACGGATCCTCTTTTTTTTAGTTGGGTTTTTTTTGTTTTTTGGATGATCGTCACAACAATTTTTTGTCTTTACCCTTGGGAAGCTTGGGATCAGCTTGATAAAGTTTTAAAAATCCAGTTGTTTGTCGGATTGACGATGATTTTCATAAACAGTAGAAAGCGTATTGATGGCTTGGTTTGGGTTATTGTCATATCTTTGGGGTACTACGGCATAAAAGGCGGTCTTTATACGTTGTCCACTGGAGGTGGGGGAAGAGTTTGGGGGCCTCCTGGAAGCTTTATTTCAGATAATAACCAGATAGGTTTGGCAATGCTCGTATCAATGCCTCTCATGTATTATTTGAGGCAGCAATCGAAAAATATTTGGATACGGCGCGGATTGCTGGGCACTATGGTTATTACAGTGTTTTCTATATTGGGGACTCAATCTCGTGGATGTTTTTTGGCAGGTTTAACAGCCAGTGCCTTTTTGTGGTTAAAAAGTAAAAATAAAGGCGGGCTTGGTTTTGTGTTAATTGTGTTGTTGCCAATTGCTTTTATGTTTATGCCTGCATCATGGCATGAGCGAATGGGAACGATAGAAAATTATGAAGAAGACAGCTCTGCAATGGGGCGAATTAATGCGTGGATGATGGCTTTCAATTTAGCAAACAGTCGGTTTCTTGGTGCCGGTTTTGGGCCATGGAATGGCGATGCGTTTGCTCGATGGGCCCCAGACCCAAATATAATTGCTGCTGCTCACAGTATTTACTTTGCTATTCTCGGCGAGCATGGATGGGTCGGTTTGATTACTTTTGTCATGATTGCAGTCATGGCATTAATCCAGGCTGGAAAAGTAATACGATATAGTCTCCAGTATCCTGAGCTGTCATGGCTGAAGAACTTCATGTCAATGGTGCAAGTATCATTGATTGCTTTTTTAGTAGGTGGCTCTTTTTATAGTCTCGCGTATTTCGATTTATACTGGCATTTAATTTCTTTTGTCATCATAGGTAGACAATTGTTGATCCAACATGCCTTGGCCCAATCTGGATCAATACGATCGTTTAACAGACATACCGTATGGTCGGCTTTAGCTCGAGGTAAGTCATGACCCAGATGTCTTGGTTAGGGGTCCGTTTGATATCGCAAGTATTCGGGAATGCATGTCTCCCTGGATATATAGGGGGGCGTTTAAGTATTTTAATTTATCATCGTGTTTTGAAGGAGCAGGATAGTCTGCAGCCTGATATTCCTGATGAGAAAATTTTTCGATGGCAGATGCAGTTGTTAAAGCGTTATTTCAATGTTTTAAGTTTAAGAGATGCCTTGTGCAGGTTGCGTGATAATACGCTGCCTGAACGATCAGTGTGTGTGACGTTTGATGATGGTTATTCTGATAATGTAACAGTAGCATTACCGATTTTAAAAGAATTGGATGTGCCTGCTACTTTTTTTATTGCCTCAGGGTTTTTGAATGGAGGCAGTATGTGGAATGATGTTGTATTTGAATTGATGCGTAATATTGAATGCGGGGTGCATGAGTTTTCTGAAGTTCCGGATTTTACGTCACCTGTTAATGTTGAAGATAATTATTCAAGTCGCAGAAAAATAGCTAATACAATTATCCAAACCATTAAATATCTTGACTATAGCCGTAGGCAATTTGTAATTGATAAGCTAAATGAAAAAATAAAAAATACTAATACTGGTTTGATGATGACTTCTTGTCAGGTAAGAGAGTTGTTTGCTGCAGGTATGGAAATTGGTGCCCATACTTTAAGCCATCCTATCCTTGCAAAGTTACCTGCTGAAGCTGCTCGTAGAGAGATAGATGCTGGAAGAGCCAAGCTTGAAGAGCTTATCAATGCTCCAGTACGGATATTGGCATACCCAAACGGTAAGCCAGGAGAGGATTATTTGCCGGAACATGCTGCTATGGCCAAGGAGATGGGGTTTGAAGCCGCTGTGTCGACAAGTTGGGGAGTGTCAGATGCATTGACTGATCGCTATCAACTTGCGCGCTTTACTCCCTGGGACACGACGCCTATGCGCTTTGCAGCACGGCTGCTTATGAATGGTCGCAGCCTACATCGACCAATGGCGGTCGCTGGCTGAAGGTCAGCTTGGTTGCGAGATGGGAAACTGATTTTTTATGATCAGGATGCGTATTTTACAGAGGCAGGGAAGAGACTTTCGCTGATATAAGGGCCACTCTGCTACTGGTCATGAGGGCTTAGGGTAGCCTTCTTTTTTTATGGCCAATATTTTGCTTCTATAAGCTTTTTCTTTAGGCCAAGAAGAGGATAGCCTTTTGCATATGCTTGTTTAGCGTATTCTTTTGCTTTGTCTAATTGTCCGACCTTAAAATATGAAAGGCCTAAATTATAGTCTAACTCGGCAGACCGGAGTCCAAGACGATTCGCTTCGTCAAAATTTTCTATTGCAGCCTCGTAGTCTCCTCGACGGAATTTCCTTACGCCAAACAACTGCCTTACGATTGGATCATTAGGGGCTTTTTTTACGGCTGTTTCGAACAAGCAGTCAACGTCAGGCATTGACGGTGTTTTGTTTGGGTTTGGGAATTCACCGCCATAATTTTCAGCATATTCAATTAGAACATTAAGTGCCTTGTAGTCATTCGGGAACATTTGTAATGTGTATAGCAAGTCAGAAGTAAAGTTTTTTTGAAGACCGGAGGGGTCATTCAAAAAAGGGTCCAAGTGCGTTTTTTCTACAAGCCATAATAGGTTTGATCGGCCTAGATACGGTGGTGCAGGATTTCCACTGTTTACGTGCTGCCTGTAATCATTGAATTTCGTATGATCGAATCTGGTATCTTTTAATAGTGCGTCGCAGTTCTTTGCGGCAAAAGAAACGTTCGTGAAAAGGCATAATCCACATAGCAATGCGAGTTTTTTTGCAGACTCGATGATGGGTTTGTAAATGTATGTGGACATTTTTGGCCTCATGCTTTTAATTTTAGATTTTTGTTAATCTTGTTCCTTATTGTTTTTATTTTATCGTGAGCCCAAGCCCAGCGGATGTAACCGAGATGATAGATTGTGCGTAAATCATCGCTCAGACGACGGTGCCAGTCCATTGCACGACCATAGAATTCTATGATGTGTACAGCAGGGTCGGCGAATAGTTCTTCCAGATATGTCTGCCGCATCAGCATTGCAGGCGAACTACCTTCAATGGTTTCGTCATAGGTGGTTTTCAGCACGATCAGCGTTTGCTTATGAATGATGCAAACATCGATTGTCGCTAGACGATCATTGTAATAAAGCTGATAAATACGTCCCTGACCTCGTCTGCAAAAGCGTTCGAGGACTTCACAATAAAACCGCCCCTGAGCGTTGTCGGCGGCTACGGCAGTGCCTCCACCAGCCTTCCAGCCGGAGCTTTCCAGACGACCATATTCGCTGATTGCCTCGCGAACGCCGGCAGGATCGCTTATACATTTCATGGTCAACGTTGTACCGTCGCGTTCAAAACGATTACGTTGACGATTAAGATTGTGACGTAGATTACGACTGCGTGCGGCCCAATAGGTATCGAATGGTTGGTCGATAACGATACGAGCAGTTTCGATGTAGTCGAGCGTATAAATGTGGGTGTTGCTCGACGGCGTCGGATCGAACTGCGGATCAAGTTGCAGCAAATCGATGCTCAGTACGACGCCGGGGAGGGCACGGCGCAGGGATTCGATCAGCTTGACAGCATCCCACTCCGGCCGGGTCACGAGAGCGGTGATCGGCATTTGAGACGGGAGGTAACTAGCCCAGCGACCAAAGCCGGTACGTGTCAACAATAACATTGCTTGTGGCGAGGCCGGTTCGCCCAGAATTGCCAGAATGGGATTGGCTTCAGGCTGAAGTTCGAGCAGAGGTTCAATGAAGTCTGGATCAAGCAGCGGGCTGCGGCGATGGCTATCGTTCAGGGCTGCCCACGCTGCGCGATGCCGAGCCAGTTCTCGTGCGGGTAAGAAAGTCCAGTTCATGCGGTAGTAGCTCCATTGGTCCGCGTTGCGTTCAGGGCTGAACATAGTTCGTGCACGATCCATTTAAGTTCGTGCGGCTGCAGCGATTGGTGACAGGGCAATTGCAACAAGGCATTGGAGTAGCGCGAGGCAACTGGGCAACTTTCCAATGCAGTGGCGGGCAGATCTTCCCAGCGCATGACAGGAACACGGGCTCGTTTAATCGCAGGAAACACCTGCTCGGGTACATCTATAAGCAATGGGAACACATATGGAACGGTGTCATCCGGGAGACTGGGCAGCAAGGGTCTGCATCCCGGCTGATCAGCAAATGCACCAGCAAAGAATTGATAGTTCGCGCGCCGGGCCGAGCGAATGCGTGTTGCGGTGCGTTGGCATCGGCGCAGGGTAAAACGCGAAGTTCTGCTCATGCGGACGTTTAGCCACTCGATGGACAGTTCAGCCGCGCCTCCTGATGAGGAGGGCCCGATATTGGTGGCGGCGTTGTCCTGAGCACTGCGTGCGCTGCGTTTAAGGCTTCTCCAAATGATGTTTTTTATACCGAGCAGTGACTTGAGTATCCAGCTGACTGCTTTTAACCGGTCGTAAAGCACTGCCCGTTCAAGGGGGTCGATCAGGGCTTTGACCTGAAAGCTGGTATTCCCTTCATGCAGGACGACATCGCCGAGTGGATGTTCTCGCGAAATCAGGCAGCCACCATCGAAAATAGGAAAGAATTTCTGTGGGCTGGCAATTGCGTAATGCCCGAAGCTGCCGAGAGGGCTGCCTTTCCAGCTACCGAAAAAAGCGTGAGCGCAATCCTCAATGAGGGTCGCCCCATATTCATCGCATAGGGCACGTACCTGATCGATCGGTTGAGCGAAACCGAAAAAATGCGTGGCAATGACTGCTTTTGCACCTTTGGCCAAGTGCTGACGGAGATCGTCGAGATCGATGCGGGTATCATCTTTCAAACGATAATAAACAGCCTCGGCCTCCCGCCAGATGATTGGGTAGCGCATTGATGCGCAATGGAAAGCTGGCAGAAGGACGCGGTTACCGGCAGCAACGCCGAGTAGTTGCAATGCGTGACAGATGCCCAGTCGCCCGGATGTGAGCAGGCGAATATCACCTGCCTCAAGTACTGACTGTGGTGTGGTTTCGCCGTCCGTCGATAAGACTTGCGGAATACGCCCAAGAATGGGCGCTGCAGGTGCTGCAGGTAGATGCAAATGATCCATGTGCGAAGTGCGGCGGAGAGTTCCGGCTTCCGGTGAGGGCGACTATGTGCGCCGCACTATATCACGCACCCTTTGACCTCCGGGTCGTGCCACCCGGAGGCCAAACGTAGCAAACCGTCACGCCTGCCCGTGCTCAGGCGTCGGTTGCTCTCGGTTTGAAGGCGGCGACCAGTGTCTTCTGCACCATCGGCGGGACCGGCTCATAGCCGGCCATCTCCAGCGTGACGCGGCCTTCGCCGGCGGTCATCGCCTTCAGCCGTTCCGGGTAGTCTTCGAGTTCGGCGAGCGGGACCTGTGCCCGCACGCCGATGCGTCCGCCGCTGAGGCTGCGGTTGCCGAGCACCCGTCCGCGTCGACCGGAGAGGTCGCCGGTGATCGTGCCCATCGCCTCCTGCGCGACCTGCACGTCGAGCTCGACGATCGGCTCCAGCACCACCGGGCGGGCATCGCGCACCGCGGCAAAGAACGCCTCGCGACCGGCGGTGACGAAAGCGACCTCTTTGGAATCGACCGGATGATGTTTGCCGTCGACTACCACCACGCGCACGTCGACCAGCGGATGGCCGGAGATGACGCCGCTGGCCATGGCCTCGTGCACGCCTTTCTCGACGGCAGGAATGAACTGGCCGGGAATGGCACCGCCGACGACCTCGGACGCGAACTGGAAGCCCTCACCGCGCGCCAGCGGCTCGACGCGCAGCTCGACCTCGCCGAACTGGCCGGCGCCGCCGGTCTGCTTCTTGTGGCGATAGCGCGCTGCGGCCGCGGCAGTGATGGTCTCGCGGTAGGCAATGCGCGGCGGGTGGGTGTCGACCTCCAGCTTGTAGCGCTCGCGCATCTTGTCGAGCGTTACCCGCAGATGCAGTTCGGAGAGTCCGCGCAGCACGGTTTCGCGCGTCGTCTGGTTGCTGTCGAGCGCCAGGCAGGGATCTTCCTCCAGCAACTTGTGCAGTACGTCGGCGATGCGCTGTTCGTCATTGTGCGTCTTTGCCGTCAGCGCCAGACCGGCGACCGGCAGCGGGAAGCGGGACGGCGCCAGGTGCAGAAAGTCCTCGTCATGCGAATCGTGGAGGATGGCGTCGCGGTGGATGTCGTCGACCTTGGCCACGGCCCGGATGTCGCCCGCGATGCCGCGCTCGACTTCGGGATGTTCCTTGCCGAACAGCGAGAACAGATGGCCGATCTTGAACGGCTTGCGGCCGTCGCCGATGAACAGCTGGCTGTCTTTGCTCAGCGTGCCCTGATGAATGCGGAACAGCGCCAGCTTGCCGGCAAACGGGTCGACCTGCACCTTGAAGACATGCGCGACGACGTGTTTCGCCGCGTCGGGCTCGACGGCATAGGGGCGGGCGGCCTCGCCTTCGCCGATCAGGCAGGCCGGCGGATTGCCCTCGCTCGGGTTGGGTGCCAGTCGGACGATGACGTCGAGCAGTTCGCGCACGCCGGCGCCGCTGCGCGCCGAGACGAAGCACACCGGGATCAGGTGACCTTCGCGCAGGGCTTTTTCGAACGGCGCGTGCAGTTGCTCCGGCGCCAGCTCCTCCCCCTGTTCGAGGTAGAGCGCCATCAGTTCTTCGTCGACTTCGACGACCTGATCGATCAGTGCCTGGTGGGCATTGGCGACTGATGAAAAATCACTTTCGCCAGCCGGATTGAAGAAACAGTCGACGACCGCCGTGCCACCCTGGGCCGGCAGGTTCAGCGGCAGGCACTCGCGGCCGAAGGTTTCCTGCAACTGCCCCAGCAGTGCTGGCAGATCGACGCCTTCCGAGTCGATGCGGTTGACGACCAGCAGCCGGCACAGGCCGCGCTCCTGCGCGCGCGCCATCATCCGCGTGGTGACGGCCTCGACGCCGTTCTGCGCGTTGACGACGACGGCGGCGGTTTCCACCGCCGGCAGCACGGCGATGGCCTGGCCGAGAAAATCGGGGAATCCGGGGGTATCGAGCAGGTTGATGTGCCGATCCTGCCAGTCAAAGGTGGCCAGCGCGGCGTCGAGCGAGTGACCACGGGCTTTTTCGAGCGAATCGAAATCGCACACCGTCGTGCCCTTCTCGATGCTGCCGGCGGCGCCGATGCGCCCGGCGGCGAGGAGCAGTGCCTCCGCCAGTGTGGTCTTGCCGGCGGCGGCAGAGCCGACGAGTGCGATATTTCGGATGTCCTGGGTGGTGTAGGCCATGACGATGACTCCCGGTCGCATGAGCTGCATGACAGCTCGATGTCAGCAGCTTAGGCGGTGGAATTCGCCGCTTCGATGCGCCGGGTCAATGCGTAGTGCGCAATATGAATCGGTTTGCGTCTTATGCAAGCTGATGCCGGCTGCGCCGAAGTCTGGCAGCACCGGCGATGCCGAGTGCCGTCAGCAGCAGAGAGCCGGGCTCGGCGACGCTGACCGGCTGCGCAGCGATGCCGAGGGCGCCGACGGTGATGCCGGCCCAGCTCTCGGCGACCGGCACCTGCCAGCTCAGTTCGCTGAAGGTGCCGTGAAAGCGGATCAGGCCGTTGCCTTCCGTGCCGGCCAGCACGTTGCCGGGCAGTTCGACCAGGGTCGAGGCATTGCCGCCGAAAGCACCGAAGCCGCTGCTGATGATGTCGAAATCAAGATCGCCGAAATCGAAATAGGCCGTCAGGGTGCTGCGACCGAGGCTGACGATGGCCAGTACCGGGTCGACTACCGCCTGTGAGAACAGCAGCCGCTGCGTGATGGCACCACTGCCGCCGGTGATGCCGATCAGATCGGAGTGTGGCGCTACGTCGACCTCCGCGCCGGTATAGGTCGAGCTCGGCTGCCAGACATTGGTGCCGCTGTGATTGATCTGCGCGCTGGTGTAACGGCCCTGATATTGAACTGCGACCTCGCCGCTGCCGGTGGCCAGACGGCCGTTGAAGCCGCTGGCGCTGTTGGCGGCGTACCAGTCGGTCCAGATGAATGCCGTGGCGGAGGCGGACAGTGCAGCGGCGAGGGCGAGGGTGGCGAGCGACAGGCGCGGGAGGATGGACATGGCGGTGTTTCCTTGGCTTGGGAGCGGCGGCGGTGCGTGACCGCGACGGTCGCCATCCTGCCGGGACGTGCCAGGCCCGTTTGCCAAGAACTCGCTAGCGAATGCCTCGTTTTTTGCTAAAGCCGGCGACGGTGCCGGTGAGGGAATTCTTAAGATTTGTTTGCGTGAGAATGAAGAAAGCCGCGGGCGCGGTTCGGCTAGCCTGCCCAGTCATCACTCACGCCCCGAGAGGCCCGTCCGATGCGCCCGTTCCCGCCCCGTCACGATCTGTATGCCGGCATCCACAAGGCCATGCGTGCCTGGATGCAGCAGGTGCTGGCCGAGTTCGGCCGGCTGGACTGCAGCGATGCCGAAGACATGGCGCACACGCTGCGCGCCGTGCGCGAACTGCTGACCGCCTGCCGCCAGCATCTGGAGCACGAAAACGTCTTCATCCACCCGGCGATGGAAACCCGCCGGCCCGGCAGTACCGCGCATGTCGAAGAAGATCACGAGGCGCATGAACGCGCCATCGCCGCGTTGGAAGCCGAGCTGCAGGGGCTCGCCGGCGCGCTGCCACCGACGCGGCCGGCGTGCGCCCACGCGCTGTATCTGCAGCTGGCGAGCTTCGTCGCCGAAAACTTCGAGCACATGGCCCGCGAGGAAACCCGGCACAACACCGTGCTGTGGGCCTGTTACAGCGACAGCGAACTGCAGGCCATCGAGCAGGCGCTGGTGGCCTCGATCGCGCCCGAGGACATGGACCGCTGCCTGCGCTGGATGGTGCCGGCGCTCAATCCGCAGGAGCGCGGCGAGCTGTTCGCCGGCCTGCGTGCGGCGCTGCCGCCGGCGGTCTTCGCCCGTCTGCTCGATCAGCTCGAAGCTCTGCTGCAGCCGCTGGAGCGCGTCAAGTTGCGCCGGGCGCTGGCGATCGCGTGCTGAGGCGGTTCAGCGCGTCGCCGGCATTTCCAGCAGTTCGAGCGGATGCGCGAGACACAGGCGAAAGCGCCCGCGGCCGGTCTTTTCCAGCCACAGCCCGGCGTCGCGCTCGCGCAGCCGGCGTTCGAGCAGGATCAGCCGCGCTTCGAGATTGTCGGCGAGCCCGGGCAGGCGGATCGCCGGGTCGAGGCGCAGCTCGCGATTGCTGAACTCGCGCCGGCCCTCGCGCTGGTGCAGTTCGAGCAGGCGCCAGAGGATCGAACCGGCCACACCTTTGATCAGGTACGCCTCGTCGAGGAATACGCTGTCGTTGCTGCAGTAATGACGCACGCGCAGCGGCCGGCCGGCGGGGATGGGCGGCGGTGCCGGCGGCGGCTGGGGCTCGCTGCA
The DNA here is from genome assembly GCF_003182095.1 of Plasticicumulans acidivorans. Lineage (GTDB taxonomy): Bacteria > Pseudomonadota > Gammaproteobacteria > Competibacterales > Competibacteraceae > Plasticicumulans > Plasticicumulans acidivorans. The sequence continues at coordinate 148,227 of NZ_QGTJ01000006.1, forward strand.
GTCGGCGTTCAGCGTCAGCAGGCGGATGCCGGCACCGAGCTGGGCGGCCAGCGCGACGAAGGCGTCCTCTTCATCGTGGCCGAAGCGGGCATCGTGCGGACTTTCGAGGTAGAGCACGCCGAGCGGCGCGTCGCCGCCGGGGATCGGTACGGCGAGCTGGCTGTGCGGTGCCGGCAGGCCGGGCAGCGGGATCAGCGTCTCCAGCTCCGCGCCGGCGGCCAGCTCGGCGTGCACGGTGCGCCCGTAGGCGTACTCGGTGTTCATGTAGTTGATGCGGATCGGTGTGGCCTGCTGCGCGGCGATACCGACGATGCCGTTGCCGAGCGGGATTTCCGAACCGATGCCGGAGGCGGCGTAGCCGCGGCTGGCGACCGTGTACAGTCGCTGGCCGCCGCGATCGAGCAGCAGCAGCATGGCGTGATGCACGCCGAAATACGTGCCGAGGCCGTCGAGCAGCACTTCGAACAGCGCGTCGAGTTCACTGCAGCCGGCGAGCTGGCTGGCGAGCGGACGCAGCGCCGCCAGCGGCGCCGGGCCGCGCGGTGCCGGCGGCCGCTGCCGGCCGGGGACCGGCTCGACTGCCAGCACGCGGAAGAGGTCGGCGCCGCGCAGGTGGAAGATCTCGCTCATGCAGGTGTGCGCGGCGATGCCGGCGAGCTTGGCGCGCATCGACTCGAACAGCGGCCCGCTGTCCTCGGTGCGCAGGTAGAGCAGCGCCAGGCGGTAGCGGGCCAGCGTGTCCGGGTCGATGACGAACACCGTCGCCCGCGGATTGGCGAGCATGTTGGTGCGCGTCTTGTTGAAAAACTGAAACGACAGCGCCACGTGCTGCGCATCGACGTAATGCACCTGCGAGACGTAGCTGACGTTGGGCACGCCCTCGCGCGAACAGGTGGCGATCATGCTCGGCACGCCGCCGTCGAAGCAGCCGCGCAGTTCCAGCAGGCCCGGGCTCACGCCTCGGGCTCCAGTGGCGAGCCGGCGCGCGGCCCCGGCGTCTGCTCGAATACCGCCGTCGGTGTGAAGCGCAGCGCTACCGGCTCGGCGGCGTCGGCACTGAGCAGCGTCTGCGTGTACGGCGCGACGAAGCCGATCAGCGACAGGTCGGCGTCGAGGATCGCCAGCTTGCGCGCGAGGCTGGCGTGGTCGGCGGCGGTGAGCGGCACTCGGCGGGCGTCGCTGCCCTTGAGCTGCAGCGTGCGGTTGCTGCTAGGCTGTGAAAACACTACCGCCAGCTCGGCGCAGCCTTCGACATCGGCGAGCAGGCTTTCGGCGCCGTCGGCATTGACGAACACCGTGACGCTGCCACGGTCCGCGGCGACCCGGCAGCCGCGACCGAGCATCAGCGAAGGCACGTGGTCGGCCCCGCGCGAGGCCAGCAGCAGTGCCGTCGGCCCCTCGATGAAATCGACGACCGCTTCGCTCAGGGGCGGGCAGCGATCGTCACTCATGTGCCGGCCCCGCGCTGGTGCAGCGCCTGCCGGTAGCAGTGGCTGACCTCGGCGCCGAAGCAGCAGAACAGCACGCGCGCCGGCGCGGCCCGGGCGGTGAGTGCTGCGAGCACGGTGTCGATGGCGATGTCGACGGCCTGCTGCAGCGGGTAGCGGTAGACCCCGCAGCTGATCGCCGGGAAGGCAATCGAGGCGGCTTCGAGCTCGCCCGCCAGGCGCAGGCTTTCGCGGTAGCAGGAGGCGAGCAGCTGCGCCTCGCCGCGCGCACCGCCGTGCCAGACCGGGCCGACGGTGTGGATGATCCAGCGGGCCGGCAGGCGATGGCCGGCGGTGACGCGCGCCTGCCCGGTCGGGCAGCCGCCGAGCGTGCGGCATTCCGCGAGCAGCTGCGGTCCGGCGGCGCGGTGGATCGCGCCGTCGACGCCACCGCCGCCGAGCAGGCTCTCGTTGGCGGCATTGACGATGGCGTCGACGGCGAGGCGGGTGATGTCGCCGTCGAGGACTTCGAGGCGGTCGAGCAGCATGAGCAGGTCTCCTCGGGGCGCAGTCAGTCGCGCTGGTGCACGCAGCGGCCCATGACGTAGCTGCGCTCGATGACGCGGTCATCGCCGAGCACGATCAGCGCGAACAGTTTTTCGGCGAGGGTGTGCGCATGGGCCGTGCGCCGCGCCAGCAGCGGCGTCGCCGTCGGGTCGAGGACGATGAAGTCGGCCTCGCGGCCCGGTGCGAAACTGCCGATGACGCCGTCGAGATCGAGTGCGCAGGCGCCGCCCAGCGTCGCCAGGTAGAGGCCGCGCAGCGGTGTCAGCGTGTGCCCGGCCAGGCGCGTGACCTTGTAACCGGCCGCCAGCGTGCTCAGCAGCGAGAAGCTGGTGCCACCGCCGATGTCGGTGCCGACGGCGAGGTGGGCGCCGGCGCAGGCCGGCACGTCGAGCAGGCCGCTGCCGAGGAACAGGTTCGAGGTCGGGCAGAAGATCATGCCGGCGCCGGATTCGCACATGCGGGCGCGGTCCTGCGCATCGAGGTGGATGCAGTGCGCGTACAGCGCGCGCCGGCGCAGCAGGCCGAAGCGGTCGTAGACGTCGAGGTAGCTGCGCGCCCAGGGGAACAGCTCGGCGACCCACTCGACCTCGCGCGGGCTTTCGGCGACGTGCGAATGCACGAACAGACTCGGATCGAGTGCGGCCAGGCGCCCGGCGCCGGCCAGCTGCTCATCGCTCGACGTCGGCGCAAAGCGCGGCGTCACCGCGTAGTGAAAGCGCCCCTGGCCGTGCCAGCGCTCGATCAGCGCCAGGCTGTCGGCGTAGCCGCTGGCGGCACTGTCCTGCAGCCACGGCGGGCAGTGGCGATCCATCATCACCTTGCCGGCGATCAGGCGCAGGTCGAAGGGCCGCGCCGCGGCGAACAGCGCATCGACCGAGGCCGGGTGCACCGTCGCCATCACCAGTGCCGTGGTGGTGCCGTTGCGCAGCAGCTCGCGGATGAAGAACTGCGCGACCTCGGCGGCGTGGTCGGCGTCGGCGAAGGCGCGCTCGGCCGGGAAGGTGTAGGTCTGCAGCCAGTCGAGCAGGTCGGCGCCGTAGGAGGCGACGACGTCGGTCTGCGCGTAATGGATGTGGGCATCGACGAAGCCCGGCAGCAGCAGGCGGCCGGGGAAGTGCTCGACCGCCACGTCCTCGCCGAGCTGCGGCAGCAGCCAGGCCGCCGGCCCGGCCTCGACGACATGGCCGTTCTCGACCAGCAGCACGCCGTCGAGGTGGTGGCGCAGATGCGCGGAGTGCTCGTCGTCGCCGGGGTCGCCGGTGAAGTCGAGGAGTTCGGCTCGGTAGGCGCGCAGATCGCTCATCGGTGGGCCTCCTGCCGCCGGGGCGGCACGGCACTATGCGCTACGTGGCGTCCGCACTGGCGCGGCGGACGCCTCGTCCGGCGGGCTCACTTCGGCAGCTTGCCGACGATGCCCTCGACGTAATAGTTCATCTTCAGCAGCTCTTCGTCGGTCAGGGAGGCGCCGGCGCCGATGACCTGGCGGCCGTCCTGATCGAACAGCGGACCGGCGAACGGATGCAGCTTGCCGTCGATGATCTCCTGCTTTTTCTGCGCCACCAGCGCGGCGACGTCGCCCGGCACCACCGGGTTGAGCGGTGCCAGGTCGACCATGCCGTCCTTCAGGCCGCCCCAGACGTTGCTCGACTCCCAGCTGCCGTCGATCACGTCCTGCACGACCTTGCGGTAGAAGCCTTCCCAGTGGTGGGTGGCCGCCGTCAGGTGCGCCTTCGGCCCGTACTTCGACATGTCGGAGTGGTAGCCGATCGCGTACAGACCTTTTTCTTCGGCCGCCTGCACCACCGCGGTGGAGTCGGTGTGGTGGGTGAGGACATCGGCGTTCTGCGCCGCCAGCGTCAGCGCCGCCTCGCGCTCCTTGCCGGGGTCGAACCAGGCATTGACCCACACCACTTTGAGCTGGGCGTCGGGGTTGACGCTGCGCATGCCGCGCACGAAGGCGTTGATGCCCATCACCACTTCCGGAATCGGGAAGGCGGCGATGTAGCCGGCGGTGCCGGTGGTGCTCATCTTCGCGGCGATGATGCCGGCCAGATAGCGCGCCTCGTAGTAGCGCGCGGCGTAGATGCCGACGTTGGCCGCCTGCTTGTAGCCGGTGGCGTGCTCGAACACCGTCTTCGGGAAGGCGCGGGCGACCTTCAGCGTCGGGTTCATGTAGCCGAAGGAGGTGGCGAACACCAGCTGGTGGCCGTTCGCCGCGAAATCGCGGATCACGCGCTCGGCGTCGGCGCCTTCGCTGACGCTCTCGACGTACTTGGTCTGCACCTTGTCGCCGAAGCTCTCCTCGACCGCCTTGCGGCCGAGATCGTGCTGGTAGGTCCAGCCGGCATCACCGATCGGGCTGACGTAGACGAAGCCGATCTTCAGCGGCAGCGTCGGCTTCGGGATCGCCGCCAGGGCGTGCAGCGGTGACAGCGCCGCCAGGCCGGCGGCCGCGGCGGCACCCTTGAGCAGCGTGCGACGGTCGATGTTCATGCGACAGGCTCCTTTCGAGACGGGTACATCAGGAATCCGGATGCCAGACCTGGCCGAGCGAGGCCGGGGCATTGAGGCGGATGGCGTGGCCGCGGCGCGAGATCAGCGTCAGCACGACGATGGTCGCCAGGTAGGGCAGCATGCTCATGAACTGCGACGGCACCGCAAGCCCCAGCGCCTGACCGTGGAACTGCAGGATGGTGACGCCGCCGAACAGGTAGGCGCCGGCGAGCAGCCGCGCCGGCTTCCAGGTGGCGAACACCACCAGCGCCAGCGCGATCCAGCCGCGCCCGGCGCTCAGGCCCTCGACCCACATCGGCGTGTAGTCGGTGGCCAGATAGGCGCCGGCCAGCCCCGAGCAGGCGCCGCCGAACAGGATCGCTGCCCAGCGGATCAGGCGCACCGGGTAGCCGAGCGCATGCGCCGTCGACGGCGATTCGCCGACCGCGCGCAGCACCAGTCCGCCGCGGCTGCGGTACAGAAACCACTGCACCAGAGCGAACAGCCCGAGCGAGCCGACGATGAACGGATCGAGTGGCGGCAGGCCGTCGAGCAGCGTGTAGCCGCTGACGCCGTCGAGCACATGACTGACGTAGTCGCGGCCGATGAAGGCCGACAGACCGACGCCGAACAGCGCCAGCGCCAGCCCGGTGGCCATCTGATTGGCCAGGCAGTGCAGCACCAGCAGCGCGAACAGCGCGCTCGCCGCCATGCCGGCGCCGATGCCGGCCAGCGTGCCGAGCAGCAGTCCGCCGCCGCTGCTGGCGACGGCGAAGGCGCTGACCGCGCCGATCAGCATCATGCCTTCGACGCCGAGGTTGAGTACGCCGGCGCGCTCGGTGACCAGCTCGCCGAGGCCGGCGAAGATCAGCGGCGTGGCCGCGGCCAGCGTGGTGGCGAGGATCGGCAGCCAGTCGTTCATCGCGACCTCCGCAGGCGGTAGTGGACCAGCGTGTCGCAGGCCAGCAGCGCGAACAGCAGCGCGCCCTGGAACAGGCCGGTGATCGAGGCCGGCAGGCCGAGCTCCATCTGCGCCGACTCGCCGCCGAGGTAGAGCAGCGACAGCAGCAGGCTGGCCAGCACCACGCCGAGCGGATGCAGGCGGCCGACGAAGGCGACGATGATCGCGGCAAAGCCGTAGCCGGGCGAGACGCTCGGCAGCAGCTGGCCGAGCGGTCCGGCGACCTCGGCAAAACCCGCCAGACCGGCGCAGCCGCCGCCGACCAGCAGCGCCACCCACACCGTGCGCGCCGGCGAATAACCGGCGTAGCGCGCCGCCGCCGGCGCCTGGCCGGCAATGTTCATCTGAAAGCCCAGATAGGCATGGCGCAGGAACAGCCAGCACAGCACGGCCAGCCCCAGCGCCAGCGGAAACGCCACCGTCAGCCGCGTGCCGGCGAGCAGCGGCGCCAGCAGCGCCGATTCACCGAACTGGATCGACTGCGGAAAATTGAAGCCGGCCGGGTCGCGCCACGGCCCGTTGACCAGCCAGGCCAGCAGCAGCGGCGCGACGTAGGCGAGCATCAGCGTGGTGAGGATTTCATTGGTCTGCCAGCGCGTGCGCAGCAGCGCCGGGATCGCCGCCCACAGCATGCCGCCGAGCACGCCGGCGCCAGCCATCGCCGGCAGCAGCCAGGCCGAGTCGCTGCCGTCGAAGTGGATCGCCAGGCCGCCGGCGGCGATGGCGCCGACGGTGAGCTGGCCTTCGGCACCGATGTTCCAGACGCTGGCGCGAAAACCGAGCGCCAGGCCGAGGCCGCACAGCATCAGCGGCGTGGCCTTGAGCAGCCATTCGCCGATGCCGTAGAGGCCGTCGAGCGGACGCAGGAAGAACACCGCGAAGGCATGCAGCGGCGACTGGCCGAGCTGGGCGAACAGCACCGCGGCGAGCAGCAGCGTCAGCAGCAGCGCGCCGAGCGGTGCCAGCCAGCGGGCGAGCGTCGACGGCGCCGGACGCGCTTCAAGCCGGAACATGAGTCGTCTCCGTGGGGAACAGGCCGGCCATCCAGCGGCCGATCTCGGCGCTGTCGGTGGCGCTGGTGTGGCGCAGCGGCGACAGCCGGCCGCCGGCGAGCACGGCGATGCGGTCGCAGATCGAGAACAACTCGTCGAGATCCTCGGAAATCACCAGCAGCGCCACGCCGCGGTTGCGCAGATCGATCAGGCGCTCGCGGATCAGCGCCGCCGAGCCGACGTCGACGCCCCAGGTCGGCTGGGCGACGATCAGCACCTCGGGGTTCTGCGCGATCTCGCGGCCGACGATGAATTTCTGCAGATTGCCGCCGGAGAGGCTGCGCGCCAGCGCGTGGCTGCCGTGGCATTTGACGCGGAAGCGCTTGATGATCTCGCGGGCGTAGCGGCGCACCGTCGGGCGCAGGATCAGGCCGCGGCGCACCAGGCCGTCGCCGGCGGCGGTCAGCAGCGTGTTGGCGGCGAGGTCGAGCGCCGGTACCGCTCCGCGGCCGAGGCGCTCCTCGGGGACGAAGCCCAGCCCGCGCGCGCGCCGCGCGGCGGCACCGAGGCGGCCGACCGGCGCACCGAGCATCTGCACCATGTCCGCCTGGGCGAGCGTGGCTTCGCCGCTCAGCGCCTGCAGCAGCTCGCTCTGGCCGTTGCCGGAGGCACCGGCGATGCCGACGATCTCGCCGCTGTGCACGCTCAGCTGCAGCGCGTGCAGCGCGGTACCGAAGGGGCCGTCCGCGGGGCGCGACAGGTTGTGCAGGACCAGCTTCGGCTCGCGGCGCACGTTGTTGGCGCTCAGCCGCGTCTGCGGCAGCTCGGCACCGATCATCATCCGCGCCAGGCTGTCAGCGGATTCCCCGGCCGGGCGGCAGTGGCCGCTGACGCGTCCGCCGCGCAGCACCGTGGCGCGGTCGCACAGGGCGCGGATCTCGTCGAGTTTGTGGCTGATGTAGAGCAGGCTGACGCCCTCGGCGGCGAGCCGGCGCAGCGTCGTGAACAGGGTTTCGACCGCCTGCGGCGTCAGCACCGAGGTCGGTTCGTCGAGGATCAGCAGGCGCGGTGACTGCAGCAGGCAGCGCACGATCTCGACGCGCTGGCGCTCGCCGACCGACAGCTCGTGCACCGGCCGCTGCGGTTCGAGCGGCAGGCCGTAGTCCTCGGCGGTGGCGCGGATGCGCTCGGCGAGTGCCGCCGGCGCCGGTGCATCGGGCAGCGCCAGCGCGATGTTCTCGGCCACGCTCAGCGTCTCGAACAGCGCGAAATGCTGGAACACCATGGCGATGCCGAGCCGCCGCGCGGCGGCCGGCGAGGCGATGCGCGTCTCGCGGCCTTCCCACAGCACCGTGCCGGCGTCGGGCTGCACCAGGCCGTAGATGATCTTCATCAGCGTCGACTTGCCGGCGCCGTTCTCGCCGAGCACGGCGTGGATCTCGCCGGGCAGCACGGTCAGGTCGATGTCTTCATTGGCGATGACACCGGGGTAGGTCTTGGTGATGTCACGCAGCGCGAGGCGGGGGGCGGAGTTCATGCGGGCATGCGGCAGCAGCGACTGACACCGCATGGTAACCAAGCCTGCTGCAGGCGCACAGCGGGCCGGCACCGGCTGGTACGCCCGGATGACAGCCCGGGCGCGCACCGGCCGCCGCGCGGTGCAGCGGATGCCGCTGACGGCGCGGCCGCAGCCGCCGGCTGTCAGCTGGCGTTGCCGTTGCCGGCAAGCACTTCGGCCGGTGTCGGCAGCACGGTGTCGTTGGCGCTCAGCGCGCGGTCGGCGAGCTGGTGTTCGAAGTTCTGCAGCGGGATTTCCTCGTCGCCGTCGCTGGCGAACACCGGCGCACTCAGCACGTAGGCGCAGAGCAGGCGCGCGAGGTGGAACAGGCTGGCCTCGTGCGTGCGCTCGTAGCCGTGGGTGGCGTCGGCGCCGAAGGCGATCAGCGCGGTGCGGGTATCGCGCCCGGCCATCACCGCCGACTGCGCATCGCTGTGATAGAAGCGGAACACGTCGCGCACCATGCGCAGGTCGAAGCGTTCGGCGAGCGCCAGCAGGTGGCGGCTGAGGTGGTAGTCGTAGGGCCCGCCGGAATCCTGCATGCCGATGCTGACGGCGTATTCGCTGGTGGCCTGGCCGGCGGCGGCCGGGGCGATGTCGACGCTGACGAACTCGGCGACGTCGAGCTGCAGCGCGGCGGCGGCGCCGGAGCCGGTTTCCTCGGTGATGGTGAACACCGGATGGCAGTCGATCGCCAGTGCCTGGCCGCTGCTGACGATGGCCTGCAGCGCGGCGAGCAGCGCCGCGGCGCCGGCCTTGTTGTCGAGGTGGCGCGAGCAGATGTAGCCGCTCTCGGTGAATTCCGGCATCGGATCGAAGGCGACGAAATCGCCGACGGCGATGCCCAGCGCCTCGGTCTCGGTGCGTGAGCGGGTGTGGGCGTCGATGCGCACCTCGACGTAGTCCCAGCCGATCGGCAGCTCGTCGACGGCATTGTTGAAGGCGTGGCCGGAGGCCTTCAGCGGCAGCACGCAGCCGCGCCAGTGGCCGCGGTCGCCGAGGATGCTGACGCGGCTGCCCTCGGCGAAGCGGGCCGACCAGGTGCCGACCGGCGCCAGTTCGAGGCGGCCGTCGGCGCGGATGTTGCGCACCATCGCGCCGATGGTGTCGAGGTGGGCGCCGATCGCCCGGTCGGGGCTGCTGCGCCGGCCTTTCAGCGTGCCGCGGATGGTGCCGCGGCGGGTCAGCTCGTAGGGCACGCCGATGGTGTCGAGCTGGCCGGCGACGTAGCGCACGATGCCGTCGGTGTAGCCGGTCGGGCAGGGGATCGCGAGCATTTCCAGCAGTACCCGGCGCAGATAGGCCATGTCGGGTACCGGCAGGTTCGGCAGCGGGGGGGCGGCTTGCATCAGGGCAGGGTCTCCGGGTAGGCGGCGCGGCGGCTCAGCGGGAACAGCAGGTCGATGAAGCGCTGCGCGGTCGGTTGCGGCTCGTGATTGGCGAGGCCGGGGCGCTCGTTGGCCTCGATGAACACGTGCTCGGGCCGGTTGGCGGCCGGCACCAGCAGATCGAGGCCGACGACGGGGATTTCGAGCGTCCGCGCCGCGGTGACGGCGGCTTCGGCCAGCACCGGGTGCAGCTGCTCGGTGACGTCTTCGAGCACGCCGCCGGTGTGCAGGTTCGCCGTGCGGCGCACGCGCAGCGTCACACCCGGCGCCAGCACCTCGGCGTAGTCATGGCCCTGCTCGCGTACGTAGCGCTCGGTTTCGGCATCCAGCGGAATGCGGCTTTCGCCGCCGGTCGCCGCCATGCGCCGGCGGCTGCGGCGCTCGATCAGCCGGCGGATATCGTGCACGCCGTCGCCGGTGATTTCGGCCGGGCGGCGGATCGCCGCGGCGACCACGGCATAGCCGATGACGACGATGCGCAGATCGTCGCCGGGGCAGTAGCGCTCCAGCAGCACGCGGCTGTCGAACTGGCGGGCGGCGGCGATCGCCGCTTCGAGCGTCGCGCTGCTGCGCAGGTCGACCGCCACGCCCTGGCCCTGCTCGCCGTCGACCGGCTTGACCACCAGCGCGCCGTGTTCGGCGAGGAAGGCGGCGTTTTCCTGCACCGAGCCGGCGAGCCGGCCGCTCGGCACCGTCAGTCCGGCGCGTTCGAGCGCCCGCCGCGTCAGCGTCTTGTCCTGACACAGCGTCATGCTCACCGCGCTGCATAGATCGCTCAGCGACTCGCGGCAGCGCAGCCGCCGCGCCCCGAGCGTGAGGGTGAACAGGCCGCCGGCGGCATCGTCGACCTCGACGGCGATGCCGCGCCGGCGCGCTTCGGCAATGATGATGCGGGCGTAGGGGTTCATCGCCGCCGCCGGGTCCGGGCCGAGGAACAGCGCCTGGTTGATGCCGTTGCGCCGCTTCAGCGCAAAGCTGCGCAGCGGCCGGAAGCCGAGCTTGCGGTACAGCGCCTTGGCTTCGGCGTTGTCGTGCAGCACCGACAGGTCGAGGTAGGCGCAGCTGCGGCTGGCGTTGTACTCGATGACGTGGCGCAGCAGCGCCTCGCCGACACTGACGCGGCTGGTGCCCGGCGCCACCGCCAGGCACCACAGGCTCGACCCGTGCTCGGCGTCGCCGAAGGCGCGGAAATGGCCGAGCGACATCACCGTGCCGATCACCGTGCCGTCGACGGCATCGGCGGCGACCCAGTACACCGGGCTGCTGTCTTCCTCCGGGCCGCCGAGGCGCTGCGGCTCGACCTGCACCATGCCGCGCGCGGCGTAGATGGCGTTGATCGCCTCCCAGTCGCTCGGCCGCTGCGCGCGGCGGATGCTGAAGCCGCGGAACGCGCGCGGACTCGGCCGGTAGTCGGTGAACCACAGCCGCAGCGTATCGGACGGATCGAGGAACAGCTCCTGCGGTGCCAGCGCCAGTACCACGTGCGGTTCGGCGACGTAGAGCGCGATGTCGCGGGCGCCGGGGCGTTCTTCGAGCAGAGCCCTGGCCAGCGCCTGCGGGTCGGCGAAGGTCGGCGCGATCAGCAGCCGGCCCCAGCCGCATTCGATGGTGACTTCTCCGGCGGGATTGGCCGCGGCGCGGCGGGACTGGCGCAGCACGCGCTGACGCTCGTAGCTGGGCGTCTGGAAGCGTTCCAGGCGCTGGCGGTCGATGCGTTTCATGACGGGGTGCCTTTAGAGGTTCTGGGTCTGCAGCCACAGTTCGAGCAGCGCCAGCTGCCACAGGCGCGAACCGCGCAGCGGGGTGATGTGGCGCTGCGGGTCGGCCAGCAGCGCGGCCACCGCCGCCGGCGCGAACAGGCCGCGCTCGCGCGCCGCCGTCGAATGCAGGGCATCGGCCACCCAGGTCAGCGTTTCGCCCTGCAGGTATTTCAGGCCCGGTACCGGGAAGTAGCCCTTCGGCCGGTCGATGACCTCGGCCGGGATGTAGCGGCGCGCCAGTTCTTTGAGCACGTGCTTGCCGCCGCCCGGCAGCTTGCAGGTGCCCGGCATGCGCGCGGCGAGCTCGACGACCTCGTGATCGAGGAACGGCACGCGCGCCTCCAGGCCCCAGGCCATCGTCATGTTGTCGACGCGCTTGACCGGGTCCTCGACCAGCATCACCTGCGTGTCCAGGCGCAGCGCCCGGGCCAGCCCGTCCTGCACGCCGGGACGGGCGAAATGCTCGCGCACGAACTCGCCGGCGTGGTCAGTGACCGCCCAGGCCGGCGCGACGGTGGCGAGAAAGCCGGCATGGTCGCTGTCGAGGAAGGCCTGGCAGTAGGCCGCCAGCGGGTCTTGTGCCGCGGCGACCAGTGGATACCAGTGATAGCCGGCGAACAGCTCGTCGGCGCCCTGGCCGCTCTGCACCACCTTGCAGTGCCGGGCGACCTCGCGCGAGAGCAGGTGGAAGGCGACGCAGTCGTGGCTGACCATCGGCTCGCTCATCGCCGCGATCGCCGCCGGCAGCGCCGCGAGCAGCTCGGCCGAGTCGATGTGGATGCGCTGGTGGCGGGTGGCGAAGCGCCGGGCGATCAGGTCCGAATAGCGGAATTCGTTGCCGGCTTCGTCGCCGGCGTCCTCGAAACCGATCGAGAAGGTCGCCAGCGATGCCTGGCCGGCAGCCCGCAGCAGCGCCACCAGCAGGCTGGAGTCGACACCGCCGGAGAGCAGCACGCCGACCTCGACGGCGGCGACATTGCGCCGGCGCACCGCGGCCGTGAGGCTGGCATCGAGGCGTTCGATCCAGTCCTCGACGCCGAGTGCACGCTCGTCCTCCCGCGGTTGCCACTGTGGCTGCCACCAGCAGTGCTCGGTGGTCTGGCCGTCGGCGCCGAGGCGCAGCCAGTGGCCGGGCGCGAGCTTGCTGACACCGCGCAGCAGGGTGCGCGGCGCCGGCACCACCGAGTGAAAGCTCAGATAGTGATTGAGCGCGACCGGGTCGAGCCGGCTGTCGACGTCGCCGCCGGCGAGCAGCGCTGGCAGCGTCGAGGCGAAGCGCAGGCGCTGCGCATCGCGTGTCAGGTACAGCGGCTTGATGCCGATGCGGTCGCGGGCGAGGAACAGCTCGCGCGTGTCGCGGTTCCACAGCGCCAGCGCGAACATGCCGTTGAGCCGCGGCAGCAGCGCCTCGCCCCAGGCGTGAAAGCCCTTGAGCAGCACTTCGGTGTCGCCGTCGGAGCTGAAGGTGTAGCCGAGCGCCCGCAGTTCCTCGCGCAGCTCGCGGTAGTTGTAGATGGCGCCGTTGAAGACGATGGCGAGGCCGAGGCCGGCGTCGACCATCGGCTGGGCGGAAGCTGCGGCGAGGTCCATGATGCTCAGTCGCCGGTGGGCGAAGCCGACGCTTCCCTGCAGCCACAGCCCGGCATCGTCCGGGCCGCGCGGTGCGAGCACGGCACTCATGCGCTGCAGGTTCGTTGCATCGACGAGACGGGAATCGAAACGCAGTTCTCCGGCCAGTCCGCACATGGGTCTTTTCGTTCTCCCGGGGTCAGGTGGAGGCGGCTGGGCCGCCGTGCGAAAGCCTGTTCAATCAAACACATATATATTTACAGATCAAATATAAATCATGAATCATGTGGTGTTTTTGAAACTCAACTCAATGTTTTTAAACATAAAAAAGCGGATTCATGAATTTTTCAATTCGAATGAATTCGGAGCTGCGCCATGATCACTGAAGCGGAGCTCTACCTGGCGTTGCGGCGCTTGCAGCAGATCGGTGAGCAGCACGCCAAACGCCTCGGCCGGCGTACCGGCCTGACGCCGCTGCAGTTGCTGGTATTGCGCGCCATTCCGGAACTCGGCGCGGCGACGATCGGCCAGCTCGCAGCGCGGCTGAACCTGTCGCAGGCGACGCTGACGACGGTGCTCGATCGGATGGAGGAGCGCGGCCTGCTGCAGCGCGTGCGCGATCAGGACGACCGGCGCAAGGTGCGCCTGCTGCTCAGCGAGGCGGGGCGCGAGCAGAGCGCTGCCGAGCCGGCACTGCTGCCGGAAGGCTTCATGGCGCGTTTTTCGGCGCTCAGCGAATGGGAGCGCCAGCAGTTATATGCGGCGCTGCTGCGCCTGGGGATGCTGATGGACGAGACGCCGCCTACCGAGACGGCGTCCCGCGGACATGGCTGACAGCGGCGGCTGCCGGCGGCCGGGGCCGCTGGTCCGGCGCACTCAGCAGCGGCGCCGGCGTGGCAGGAGGGCCAGCAGGCTCAGCGGGAGCAGCGCCAGCGTCGCCGGCTCGTCGACGGCGACCAGCGCCGCCGCGGCGAGGCGGGCATGTGTCAGCGTGCTCGGGTGAAAGTCGTCCCAGTAGACGTACTGGTCGGGGTTCGAGCACAGCGTGCCGGCTGTGCTGTCGAGGCAGGCACTGGTGGCGTTGCTGTAGCCGTAGGCGGCCGGGTCGGCGACGATCGACGCGAGCAGCGCGTTGATGTCGAGCAGGTCGATGTCGGTGCCGCTGAGCAGGCTCAGGCCGCCGGCCAGCGTGGTGTTGAACAGCGTTGCCCCGTATTCGATCAGGAATTGCACGCCGGCACTGGCGCTGTTGTAGCGCGGCGTCAGCGTCAGGTCCGGGGTGTTGAGCACCAGGATGTGCTCGGCGCCGGCGCTGATCAGCTGGTTGACGCCGGCCAGCACCGCCGCCGCCGCGGCACTCATGATCGAACTGATGGTCGCCAGCGGGTCGGCCGCCAGCGATGCCGCCTGCAGGGCTCCCTGCAGATCGTTCGAGCCGAAGGCGACGACGTAGAGCGCGTTCGGGTCGGCCACGCCGCTGCTCTGCGCGCTCCAGCGGCCGAGCTGGCCGTCGAGGCTGGAAAACGCATCCAGTGCCGCGCCGGTGGCGGGCGGCAGCACGCTTGAGTTGAGGTTGCCGGTGGTGGTGGCGCCGGCCACGGCGAAATTGCTGCCGCCGAGCAGATCCGGGGTTAACGCGCCGAGGCCGAGTTCACTGGCGAACTGTTCCGACCATACCGGGCCGTTGGAAAAACGGCCGTCGTAGTAGGGCGGGCTTGGCGGATAGACGCCGCCGAAGAAGGCGTACAGGTTGCCGGTGTCCGACAGGCTGTCGCCGAACACATACAGATTCGAGAACGAGCCGGCGTGCGCGCTGCTGCTGATCAGCCAGAAGACGACACTGCATAGAATGGTGAGGGCGCGGTGCATATTTTTCTCCCTGTGCCGGTAGTGAATGGACAAACGATGAGTGCTGTATCCCAGCGCAGCGGGGGTCAGGCGGGACAGTGCAATGTTGCCGTTCGTTCATCGTTTCGAGGTAGCAGGGCGGGTGCCGGGGCGCCGGTATTTTTCATGCTCTTTACGTGGATACGCGGCCTCGTCACGGTGGCTGTGCAGCCGTGGCCGGCGGTTGAACGTTAAGTCCTGCTTCGCGCCGGCGCGGCGATTGTCAGTGGGCGAGCGGCATGGCAGTTTTCCGCTGCTGTACGGGGCAGTTCGCGCAGGAGCGGACGGTTTGAGAGAGACACTGTGAAGGGGGCAGAAGGCGCGATGAACAATCCCGCTGCTCATGGGCGTGCCGAGCGCTTACCGCTGTCGAGCTGGTTGTGGCAGTCGTATCTGCGGGCGGCGGTGGTGCCCCTGCTGGTCATCGAGCTGAGCTTCATCGGCGTTTACTGGGTGTCGAATCAGGTCACCTACCAGCGCAACGTCGAGACGGTCAGCCGGCTCTCGCACGATGAGCTGGATCAGGCCGCGCAGCGCGAGGCGCGCGCGATCGGTGAAAAGCTCAATGCCGTCACCGATCTGACGCGGGTGTTCGTCCGCCAGGCCCGGCACGCGCTGGCGACTCCGGTGACGCCGAGTGCAGCCGAACAGGCGCGCCATGCCTTCGGGCGTGACGGCACGTTTTATTCGATCAGCGATGACGGCGGTGCGGCGAGCTTTTTCAGCGGCATCGTGCCGGTCGGGCCGCAGCAGCTGGAGACGGTGTGGCGCAGCGCGCAGCTCGATCCGCTGATGCAGAGCATCAAGGAAAGCAACCCGCTGGTGACGCAGGTCTATCTGAACACCCGCGAGTCGTACAACCGCATCTATCCCTACTTCGACGTGCTGACGCAGTACCCGGCGAAGATGGACATCCCGAGCTTCAACTTTTACTACGAGGCCGATCTCGCCCATAACCCGCAGCGCAAGGCGGTGTGGACCGACGCCTACGTCGACCCCGCCGGTGCCGGCTGGATGGTGTCATCGATCGCGCCGGTCTACCGCGCCGGCAGTGATTTTCTCGAAGGGGTGGTCGGCATCGACGTCACCATCGACACCATCGTCCATCAGGTGCTGAACCTGCGCCTGCCCTGGGATGGCTACGCGCTGCTGGTCAGCCGCGACGGGACGATCCTCGCGCTGCCGCCGCTCGGCGAGCAGGATTTCGGCCTCAAGGAGCTGACCCGCCACAGCTACGCCGAGGCGATCCGCTCGGATACCTTCAAGCCCGATGACTTCAACATCGGCAAGCGCGCCGATCTCGCGGCACTGGCGCACGCGCTGGCCAGCGATGAGCGGGGCAGTGTGCCGATCACGCTGCATGGCGAGCGGCATCTGGCTTCGTGGTCGCGGATCGACGGCCCCGACTGGCGGCTGGTGGTGGTGGCGCCGGAGAGCAGCATCCTCGCCGAGGCCAACACCCTGCGTGAAAAGCTGACCACGGTCGGCTGGCTGATGGTCGCCGGTCTGTTCGTCTTCTACCTGGGCTTTTTCTTTTATCTGCGCGCCCGCGCCCGGGCGATGAGCGCCCGCGTCGCCGCGCCGCTCGGCGACATCGAACGCCTGATCACGCGCATCGGTGCCGGTGACTACGCGCAGCCGGCGCCCGATTACGAGGTCGCCGAACTGCAGACCGTCGGCACGCAACTGGTGGCGATGGGCACGCGGCTCGGCGAAGCCTATGCCGCGGTGGTCGAGGCCGAGGCGGCGATGCGCAAAGCGCTCGACAGCGAGCGCCGTCTCGGTGACATGCAGCGCCAGTTCATCAACGTCGTCTCGCACGAATTCCGCACGCCGCTGACGATCATCGACGGCGTGGCGCAGACCTTCGAGCGCCGTGCCACGCGGTTGACGCCGGAGAAGATCGTCGAGCGGGCGCAGAGCCTGCGCCGCGCGGTCGGCCGCCTGGTCGATGTCATGGACAGCGCGCTGAATTTCGCCCGCCTGGAGGAAAACCAGATCGAGCGCAGCTTCGCGCCGGTGGCGCTGCGCGAGCTGGTCGACGAAGTCGTCGGCACGCAGGCCAGCGCCTACCCGGAACACGGCTTTACGCTGGAGGACGGCCTCGATGTCACCGTCCACGGCGATCGCGGCCTGCTGCGCGTGGCCCTGTCGGCGGTCTGCGAGAACGCTGCCCGCTACTCGCCGATCGGCTCGACGGTGCGCATCGGCGCCGCCGCGCGGGGCGAGCGGGTGCTGATCTACGTCGAGGACAACGGCGAAGGCATCCCGGCGCAGGAGCTCGAACACGTCTTCGAGCGCTTCTACCGCGGCAGCGCCGGGCTGCGGGCACACGGCACCGGCCTCGGCCTGTACCTCGCCCACCATTTCCTGCAGCTGCTCGGTGGCGGCATCCACATCAGCAGTGAACTCGGGCACGGCACCCGCGTCGAGATCGAGCTGCCGCTGGAACCGGCCGGTCGCAACGCACAGCGGGAGGCCGCATGAGCCAGCGTGAAGTGATCGTCTGTGTCGAAGACGAAGCCGCGATCCGCCTCGATCTGGTCGAGGAGCTGAGCGATGCCGGTTATCAGGTCCATGAAGCCGGCGATGGCGATGAAGCGCTGGCGGTGATCGAGCGGGTGCGTCCGGCGCTGGTGATCTGCGACATCAACATGCCGCACCTCAGCGGCCTGGATGTGCTCGAACGCCTGCGCGGCTGCGAGGACGAGCGCGCCGAGCTGCCGTTCATCTTCCTCACCGCCTACGGCGACCGCGACAACGAGCTGCGCGGCCGCCGCCTCGGTGCCGATGACTATCTGGTCAAGCCGGTCGACTTCGACATCCTGCTGGCCACCGTCGAAGCCCGCCTGCGCAACACCCGGCGCGTGCGTGAGCGCGCCGAGGCTCGCGTCGCCGAACTCGAACAGCGCATCGCCCGCCTGCGTGAAAACGTCGAGGCGCCGCCGGCCGCACCAAGTGCCGAACTCTCGCTGGTGCGCTACATCGAGTCGAGCGTCAACACCGCGCTGGCGGCCGGCGAGTTCACCCTGCACCTGCAGCCGAAGCTGCGGCTCAAGGACAACCGCCTGATCGGCGCCGAGGCTCTGCTGCGCTGGAACAGCGCCGCCCACGGCCCGCTGTCGCCGGCGCTGTTCATCCCGATCCTCGAACGCAGCGGCCTGACGGCGCGGGTCAGCGACTGGGTGCTGCAGGAAACCGCCCGGCTGGTACAGGTGCTGGGCAGCGCCGGCATCGAACTGCCGGTCGCCTTCAATGCCTCGGCGGCCGATCTGCGCGGCGATTTCAGCGAGCGCGTGCGCCAGGCGCTCGAACGCCATGCGCTCGGTCCGCAGCGTGTCGAGGTCGAAGTCACCGAGACCTCGGTGATCGGGGATTGCGGCAGCGCGGCGGCGGCGCTGGCGAGCCTGCGCGCGCTCGGTATCGCGGTGTCGGTCGACGATTTCGGTACCGGCTACTCGACGCTGGCGTACCTGCGCGCCTTTCCGCTCGACGTGCTCAAGATCGACCGCAGTTTCATCACCGGCCTGACCGACAACCCGGTCGACCGCCAGATCGTCGACAGCGTCATCACGCTGGCCCGCGCCCTCGGTCTGCACACCGTTGCCGAAGGCGTGGAAACCGAGCAGCAGCTCGAAGCGCTGCGCGCGCTCGGCTGTGACAGCGTGCAGGGCTACCTGATCGCCCGGCCGCTGCCGATCGAGGCCTTCATCGCCTTCGTGCGCGGGTGGACGCCATGAGCGGGCCGGCGGTGGCGGCCGCGCAGGGTGAACGGCTGCTGGTGGTCGAAGACGAGGCCGAGCTGCTCACCTACCTGATCGAGGAGCTCGAAGACCTCGGCTACCGCGTGCAGGGCGCGAAGGACGGTGTGCAGGCGCTGGCCCTGGCGCAGGCCGAGTGCCCCGATCTGGTGCTCACCGACATCATGATGCCGCGCATGGGCGGTGCCGATCTCTTCTTTGCCTGCCAGCGCACGCCGGCGCTGGCGCAGGTGCCGTTCCTGTTTCTTACGGCCCTGTCCTCGGCGCAGATGCTGCGCGCGCTGCCGCCCGGGGAAACACCGCACATCCTGAAAAAACCGATCGATTACGACGATCTGGCACGCGCCATCCGCTGGCGGCTGGCGCGCGCCGGCTCGCGTTCGCAGGCCTGAGCGCGTCAGCCCGGCGTCGCAGCCACGGTCCGCAGCGGCAGCGTGACGCTGACGGTGGTGCCGAGGCCGATGTCGCTGTCGACTTCGATGTGGCCGCCGTGCAGCTCGACGATCTGGCGGGTGAGCGCCAGACCGATGCCGGTGCCGGCGATGCCGGCCGCCGTGCTGGCGCGGAAGAAGCGGTTGAACAGCCGCGGCAGTTCGTCGCGCGGAATGCCGAGGCCCTGATCGCAGACGCGGATGGTGACGGTGGCGTCGTGGCTGTCGACCTGCGCGCTGATGCGGATCTCACCGCCGTTCGGCGCGTATTTGATGGCGTTGCTCACCAGATTGGCGAACACCTGCTGCAGCAGCGCCGGGTCGGCGTCGATGGTCTGCGGCAGCTGGGCGGTTTCCAGGATGATGTGGTGCAGCGGGCTGAGCTCCTGATGCTGCAGGCAGATCGTGTGCAGCAGCTTGTACAGGCTCATCGGCTGCGGGCGGAAGTCGACGTTGCCGCTTTCGAAGCGGGCGGTATCGAGCGTCGAATCGACCAGATTGAGCATGCGCGTGACCGCCGCGCGGATTTTGCCCAGACGCTCGCGCAGCTCGTCCGGGTGCAGGGTGTCGGCGCGGCGCAGCAGGCGCTGCGCGGCGCTGTCGATGATCGCCAGCGGCGTGCGCAGCTCGTGCGAGGCGAGGTAGACGAACTGGCGCTGCTGCTCGATCAGCTCGTCCTGCTGGCGCTGGGCATCGCGCAGGCGCTGTTCGATCTGCTGTTCCATCGAGGCGTACAGCTCGCGGTAGCGGTGTTCCGAGGCGCGCGCCGCCTCGGAGACGAAGGCCAGCGCCAGCAGGTGCGAGACCGAGCGGGCGAAACCGGCTTCTTCGAGATTCCAGGCATATTCCGCCCGGCAGTAGCGCACGCAGAGCATGCCGAGCATCTGCGGGCCGTTGCTGACGCGCAGCACGATGGTGTGGCCGCAGGGGTTGGGTTCGGCCGGCGCCGCGGCGCTCGCGTGGTGCGGCGTCGAGCAGCTCAGCGACAGCTCGTTGGCGAGGCCGCAGTCGAGCACGCCGCGCGCGCGCAGCGCCTCGAAGAACTCCGCATGCTGCGCAGCCAGCATCTGCGGCAGCGGTGTCGGCGCCGCTTCGGGGACGCTGACCAGGCAGTCCAGGCGCTGATAGTCCGCGCTGGCCTGCCAGATGCTGGCGTGATCGGCCTCCAGACTGGCAAGGACGATCTGTGCGATGCGGCGCAGGGCCTGCAGCGAGTCGGCGCCGAACAGCAGCTCCTCGTGGACGATGCGCCACAGCGCCGCCTGATGCCGGCGCAGGGTCTCGTCGCTGCGGCGCAGGCGGGCATCGGCATCGGCCCGTTCGATCTCGGCGGCGGTGCGCTCGGCGTGGGCTTCGAGCAGCGCGCGTACCAGTTCCGGCTGCTGGAAGGCGTGCCGGGTCATCACCGCGAGGATGCCGAACACGCGACCGTCCCGGCGGTGCAGTGCCGTGGCGCCATAGCCGTCGATACCGAACTGCCGCAGCGCCGCGTGTTCCGGGTAGCTCGCCTGGGCGCCGCTCGCCAGCAGCAGCGTGCCCTGGGTGATGGCATCGGCGCACGGCGAATCACTGATCGGATAGCTGTCCGGCAGCCCGTCGGCACCGGGCGCGACGTGCGCGGCGATGATGTCGATGTGGCTGTGATCGGTGCTCAGCCGACCGACCAGCGCGTACTCGGCATCGAGCGCCCGTGCCAGCCGCTCGACCAGCGCCTCGAAATAAGCGTTGCCGATCGCTTCACTCGCCTCACTGGGCTGTCGTATCTGGGGGCTCATGCGCTGCGCGGTACCGGGTGGATGGACGAGGGGTTGCTCGGCTGCGGATAAGTCTAGGCGTCACGACGGGCTGCGGGATGGCAACTTGCCATCAGCCGCGCACGAGATTTGTCAAAAACGGTGCCATTGTCCGCAGGTCGGCGGTGCCGGCTCAGCGACCGAAGGCGCGCAGGGCCTGGCAGTCATGGACGACGATGCGCTTGCCTTCGATGGTGACGATGCCGGCGTCGGCGAGGTTGCGCAGGATGCGCGAGAAGGTCTCCGGCTTGATCGAGACCCGCGAGGCGATGATGTTCTTCGGCGTCGTCAGATCGATCGTGCCCTGATTGCCGCCGTTTTCCTCAAGCGTGTCGCACAGGTAGTGGACGACGCGGAAGGTCGCGTTCTGCAGCGTCAGGTGATCGATCTCGTTGATGCGGGCGTGCAGGCGCATGCTCATCTCGCCGAGCATCGTCAGGCACAGCCGCGGCGAGTCGCTGAGCAGCGCGTAGAAGCCGCGACCGTCGAAGGAGACCACCTGCGATGCCGCCAGCGCCGCGGCGCTGACCGGGTAGTCGTGGCGCTGCATGAACATCACCGCCTCGGCGAAGGTCTGCCCGGGACCGATCAGCTCGACGACTTTCTCATTGCCGTCGGCGGAGACGCGGTAGAGCTTGATGCGGCCGCTGGCGACCAGAAAAAAGCGCTCGGCGTTCTGCCCGGCGTCGAACAGGCGCTGGCCCTCGTCGAGCTGCAGCACGCGCAGGCCGCCGCGCACCTGCGCCAGCTGTGCGTCGTCGAGGCTGGAAAACAGATGCGTCTGGCGCAGCAGGTGGTCGAGGTCTGCGGGATTCAGGGACGGCTGATTCATTGCGGCGGGTCCGTGGCTCGGGTGCAGTGGCTGATTATTACCACCGGGCCGCGGGCCGCGGGGTGGCGGCCGCGTCTTGATGCAGGTTAAGGAGCCCGCCGCCGCCAGCACCGAGCATCGCCACCTGCCTGTGAACCTGCCCGTGGAGATGCCGGCGATGCCGAACCTCAGCGAATACCTGATACATGAACACCGTCACTGCGATGCTGCTTTCGCCATTGCCGAGAGCGCCGTTGCGCAGGGCGACTGGCCGGCCGTGCGCCCGCCGCTGGCCCGCTACAGCAGCGAGGTGCTGACCCACTTCGCCCGCGAGGAGGCGGTGCTGTTCCCGGCGTTCGAGAGCGCCAGCGGTATCAGTCAGGGGCCGACGGCGGTCATGCGCGACGAGCACGACCAGGTGCGTGAGCTGCTTGAGGCGCTGGAGGCCGCCACCGAGCGCGAGGACGGCGACGCCTGGCTCGGTTACGCCGACACGCTGATGATCCTGCTGCAGCAGCACAACATGAAAGAAGAACAGGTGCTCTACCCGATGGCCGAGCGTCTGCTGGCGGCGGAGCTCGAACCGCTGTGCGAGCGCCTGCGCGCGCTCAAGCTGAGCTGAGCACGATGTCGACGCCGCGCGCGCGTGAATGCCGGCTCGACGTCAGCGAGCTGGAGGCGCCGGAGCCGCTGTTCATCGCGCTCGATGCGCTCGATGCGCTGCAGGCCGGCGAATACCTGCACCTGATCCATCGCCGCGAACCGTATCCGCTGTATGCCCATCTGCTGGAGCGGCAGTGTGCCTGGCGCATCCTGCGCAACGGCGCCGGCGTCTACGAGGCGCTGCTCTGGCATCTCAGCGATCCGCTCGCCAGTGCCGCCTGCGCCGCCAGCCACGACAATCCGCTGTCAGGGTCATGCTGATGAACGCCGCGGCACTCGATCTCGGCGCCTCGCCACCGCTGCGCCTGCCGCTGCTTTTTCTGCTCAGCGTGCCGCTGTTCGGCGTGCTGGCCGCGCTCCTGCTGCTCGCGGGCGGGTCGGCGCTGGTGGTCAGCCGCTGGCAGCCGCTGACGCTGGCCTGGGTGCACCTGCTGGCGCTCGGCGTGCTGATGACCGGCATGCTCGGTTCGCTGCTGCAGATGCTGCCGGTCCTGTTCGGCGCGCGCGTGCGCCGCGTCGGCCTGTGGGCGCCGCTGATCCACGCCGCGCTGGTTGGCGGCACGCTGCTGCTGGTGACGGGTTTTGCGCTCACGCAGCCGTCCCTGCTGCAGGCCGGCGCCCTGGCGTTGGCGGTGGCGCTGGCGTTGTTCGTGGCCGCGGCGGCACCGGGTTTTCTGCGTGCACCGCGCAGCGGGGAGACGGCGCAGGCGATGGTGCTGGCGGCGCTGGCTTTGCTGCTCACGCTCGGCCTCGGCTTTGCGCTGGCCGGCGGGCATGCCGGCTGGTGGCCGCTGTATCGCTCGCTGACCGATCTGCATGCCGGCTGGGCCGCGCTCGGCTGGGTCGGCCTGCTGGTGATCGCCGTCGCCTATCAGGTGGTGCCGATGTTTTCGGTCTGCGCGCCGTATCCGCTCTGGCAGCGCCGTGCGCTGGCGCCGACGCTGTTCGGCGTGCTCACGGTCGCCAGCCTCGGGGCCTGGTGGCCGCTGCCGTATGCCGTGCGTCTGCTGCTTGCTGCGCTGGCGGCCTTGGCGGTCATCGCCTTCGCCGCCAGCACGCTGTGGCTGCAGCACACGCGCCGGCGCAAGCTGCCCGATGTCTGGCTCGATTACTGGAAGCTGGCGCTTGCCGCCGCCGCGCTGGCGGCCGCCGGCGGGCTGCTCGGCTATCTGTGGCCGGCGCTGTGGGCCGATCCGCGCTACGAGCTGCTGCTCGGTGTGCTGTGGCTGGCGGTGTTCGCGCCGACGCTGATGGCCGGCATGCTGCAGCGCATCGTTGCGTTCCTGATCTGGCTCGATCTGTCGGCCCGCGTGCGCGCCGTCGCCCGCGGCCGCCAGCCGCCGAACCTGCGCGAGCTGGTGCCGGCCGCCCGCATGCGCGGCCACTGGCGGCTGCACGCGCTGGCCTGTCTGCTGCTCTGTCTCGCGGTGCTGTGGCCGGCACTGACACGAATCGCCGGACTGCTCTGGGCGTTCGCCTGGATCGGGCTGGGGCTCAACCTGCTGGCGGCGCTGCGTACCTGGCGGAGGTGGCGGCGCGAGCTGGATGCGATGCCGTCGCCGTCGGCTGGCACGTCGCGTGCTTGAAGCGAGTGGCGGCCGCCCGGCACACCGGGCGGTCAGCGGCTTGCTGGGGCGATTTCGTGGAGCGACACACCATGCTGGAAAGCGCGGCATTGCTGAGCCTCGTCGAACGGACGGGGACCGATATCCTCACTATCGTCGAGGGACTGAGCGAAGAGGAATTCTTCCGCTCGCGGCTGACCCGTCAGGAGGTGCGCCGCCAGGTCTGCCTGCTGGCCTCGACGCTGGCCGGCGCACCGCCGCTGCTGCGCGAGCGGCTGCCGGAGCTGGCCTGGAACGACTGGGCGCGCACGGCGCTGATTCTCGGTGACGGCGCCGATGCCGCGCAGGAGCGACTGGCGCTGTGGCAGGCGCTCAACGTGCTGGTGGTGGAGACCTTGAGCTGGCTGCGCGTGCATCGCGAGAGCCAGCCCGAGCTGTTCGCCTTCGCGCCCTGACGCGCCTCAGTGCTGCTGGTACTGCTTCATCATCTGCTGCAGCTGCTGCACGTCCATGCCTTTGAGCGCCGGCACGCTGACCTCGCCGGGTTTCTGCCCGGGCTTGCATTCACCGAGCCAGCGGCCGTCGATCTGCATCGCGATCTGCTCGCGGCCGTGCAGCGGCGGCGCGAAGGTGGTCTGCATCTCGCCGCGGTAATGGGTGTCGAAGGCGCCTTCGAAGTAGCCGTGCGTGGTGGCCGTCGACTGCTGCACCTTGCAGACGGTGTCGACGAGGTAACGGTTGCCTTCGCGACGGATGTCGATCTTCTGACAATCGCGGCGTGCATGCTGGCGGCCTTGCTGCTCCCAGATGCGGTCGGTCTGCTGATCGACGCAGATCTGGGCCGCCGGCAGCGGCATCGGCATGCCGGCCATCGTCGCCTGTACTTCCCACAGGCCGGATTTGCGCTGCGGCATGTCGGCGGGCAGTTCGGCAGCGAACGCGTTCGGTGTGCAGGCGAGCAGGGTGGCGATCAGCGGTAGACGAAAGGCGGCTGGCATGGGAAAGGACTCCTGCAGGGTGACGATGGTGACTAAGGCGTGCGGCGGGCGGCGGAGTTCACGGCTTTGGTTCGCTCGGGCTCGGCGGCGTTTCGGCGGGCCTGTCGCGGCCGGGCGCGAGCCGGTCGAGTGTGGCGCGGATCTCACCGATCTCGCGGCGCAGCGTTGCCAGTTCTTCGTTTTCGCCGGCGCTCGACGGGCCGAGCAGCCAGGCGGCGATCAGGCCGGAGAGCGTGCCGAACAGGCCCACGCCGGCAAACATCAGCAGCGCACCGACGATGCGTCCGCCGTCGCTGACCGGATAGCGGTCGCCGTAGCCGACGGTGGTCACCGTCACCACCGCCCACCACAGCGCATCGGCCGGCGAATGGATGTTGCCGTCGGCGCTGGCCGCTTCGAAGCGCAGCACTGCGGCGGCGCCGGCGAAGATCAGCAGCAGCGAGACCGAGGCGACGGCGAGGAAGGCAGCGTTCGGGCGCTTCGACAGCACGAAGCTCATCACCGCGCGCGCGGCGCGGATCGCCCGCAGGATGCGGAATACCCGCGCCACGCGGCCGATCATCAGCACGTCGCTGACCGGGATGCTGGAGAGCAGGTCGATCCAGCCCCAGGTGCGCAGGTAGCGCCAGCGCGCCTGCGTGCGGGCGAGGTTCATCAGAAAATCGGCGAAGAAGAACACGCAGAGCACGTTGTCGCCGACATCGAGGATCTCGACCGTGGCCGTGTCGAGCGGCAGGAAGGTTTCCAGGCCGAGCGAGGCCAGCGCATACAGACACAGCGCCAGCATGAACAGTTCGTATGGCGACAGGTCGCTGTCGTCCCAGTCGTGTCGTGACAGGCGCAGAGCCATGTGTCTTGCTCCGTTCGCGGCGTGGGTCGGGCCCCGAAGCTTAGCCCGGATCGGCGCCGCACCGTCCACGCGGCCTTCAGGGATGCAGCTGCACGCGGCGGCCGTCGGGCAGCAGCATGTCGCCGGGGCGCAGGTCGGCCGGGCAGGGGCCGAGCCAGCGGCCGTCGAGCAGCACCTTCGTGGGCGCCATGCCGTGCTGCGCCGGCGTGTAGTGCGTCTGCAGCTCGCCGTGGTAGCGGCGGTTGAAGTCGCCTTCGAAAAAGCCCTCGGTGGTGCTCGTCGTCGCGGCGAGCCGGCATACCGCCCTGATCCGGTAGCGCTCGCCCTCGCGTCGGACTTCGACGCGCTGGCAGCGCTGTCCGCGACTCTCGTCGCGGGACAGCAGATCGTCGGTGGCGGCGTCGATGCACATGCGCATGGCCGGCGCACTGCCCGCCATCGACGCGATCGACACGGTGGTTTCCCACAGGCCGGGCCGGCGTGCGGGCAGTTCGCCGGCGCTGGCGGTGCCGGCGACGAGCAGCAGCAGCGGCAGCAGAGGGGAGGTGTGTGGCATCGGCACTGTCCGGGCGGTGACGAAGGGCGTTCAGTCGTGGATGACGATGGCACTCAGGCCGTTGCGCTCGGCCGCGGCGGCGAGGCGGCCGTCGTGCTTGATGGTGGCGATGAACAGGTTGAGGTAGTTCAGCCAGTCGAAGTCACCGCGGGCGATGGCCCAGGCGTAGGGGGTCGGCGCGAACGGCTGTGCCGGCTCGATGCGCTGTGCCCAGTCGTAGGTGGCGAGCATGCGCTGGCTGTACGGGTAGTCGGTCATGAACACGTCGGCGCGGCCGGCCTGGACCTCGTGCTCGCGTGCCAGCGGACCGTCGACGACCGACAGCGTGGCGTTCTTCAGCGTCTGCTGCATCACCGGCTGCATGTAGGTGCCGGCCTGCACGGCGACGATCACGCCCTTGCGGTCGATGTCCTCCCAGCGGCGGATGCGCGTCTGCGTGCGGGTGGCGATGGCATAGATGCCGGAGCTCAGGTGCGGCTGCGTGAACGTCAGGTCGCGCGCCCGGCGCAGCGTGGTGGCGATGCCGAACATCGCCACGTCACAGCGATCGGCCTGCAGGTCACTGATCAGCGTTGCGAAGCTCGAATCGACGAAGGTCAGCTGGGCGTCGAGTTCATGTGCCAGTTCACGGGCCAGGTCGATGTCGATGCCGCCGAGCATGCCAGTGCGCGGGTCACGGTAGGTGACGGCGAAATAGTCCGGCCAGATGCACACGCGCAGCTCCTTGGTTGCGAGGACTCGCTCGAGATGCGATGCCGCGGCTGCTACGCCACTCAAGGTGAGCAGCAGTCCCGCGGCCATGTGAATCAGTTGTTTTTTAAATACCGTCACTGGAGTGCACCTTCCAAAACTATAATCCGCCGCCACGCGCACACCCGCGCAGCGAGTGCCTGGCCGCAGACGATAGCGCCGATGCCTAATCTTCAACAGTCAGTGCCCGCCGATGCCCAATCCCATGCGCTTGCTGCATAAAGCCAGCACCGCAACCATCGTCTTCTGCACGTTCGTCGTGCTCATCGCCGCGGTGATGCTCGGGCGCAACCTGTATATCGGCTATGGACAGACGCTGAATGACGCCCTGCGCAACCAGGCGCAGGTCGCTCAGCTGCTGGAGGAGCACACTCGCCACTCCTTCGACAGCGTGGAACTGATGCTCAACAGCACCGCTGAACTGCTGCAGCGCACGACCCGGCCGACGGAGCGCACGGCGATCGATGCACTGCTGCGCGAACGCATCGTTGACGCGCCGCTGGTGCGCCAGCTGCTGCTGCTCGACGGCAGCGGCCGCGTGCTCGGTGATTCAGCGCCGCGTTCGCGCGCCAGCGAGGTCGAGGGGCTGGGCACGCGCGACTGGTTCGTGCTGGCCCACGAGGCGCCGGGCAGCGTGCGTCTGGCGCGTCCGGAGCGTGGCCGCTATTTCGGTGAAAACGCTGAGATCGCGGAGAGCAGCGGTCTGTGGCTGGTACCGATGGCCGCCGGCCTGCGCGGCGAAGGCTTCTCCGGCAGCGTGCTGGTGGCGGCGCTCAATCCAGACTACTTCCGCCGCTTTTTTTCTCCGCTCGGTCACGATCGGCCGTTGCGCATCTCGCTGTGGCTGATCGATGGCACGCTGCTGGTGCGCGAGCCGAACGATGCGGCGCTGCCGCCGGGTTTTCGCGATGCCCAGTGGCCGGCGGTGCGCGAGGCCCGTACCGGGCTCGGTCACGGTGTCGTCGAGTGGGACTCGCCGGCCGAGTCCAGCGTGCAGCTGATCAGCTTCCGCGCGACGATGCAGTGGCCGGTGATGCTGGGCGTCGCTCAGAGCAAGCAAGCCGCGCTGGCCGACTGGTACGCGACGCTGCGCGAGCAGGGCATCGTCGCCGGCGGCGCCCTGCTGGTCCTGCTGGTGTTTGCCCGCTCGCTGTTCATGCAGGTACGCCGCCGCGAGCGCATCGGTGCGCGCCTGAAGGCCGCGCTGGCGCTGCAGCGCGGGCTGCTCAACGCGATGCCGAGTCCGGTCTATTACAAGGATGCCGCGGGGCGCTACCAGGGCTGCAATCCGGCCTTCGAGGTGGCGTTCGGCGTCAGTGAGCGCGATCTGCAGCAGATGACCGTCAACGAGCTGCTGCCGCGTGCCAGCCAGGCGGCGCCGCATACGCTCGCCGATTCGGCGCTGTTCGAAGGCAGCAAAGATTCCTCGGCCTATGAAAGCCGCGTCGACTATGCCGACGGGCAGACGCATCACGTGCTGTTTCGCAAGGCGCCGTACCGCGACGACGACGGCCAGATCATCGGCCTGGTCGGCGTGATGACCGATCTGACCGAGTACAAAGCGCAGGAAGACACGCTGCGCATGATGTCGCTGGCCGTCGAGCAGAGCCCGGCCTCGGTGGTGATCACCGATCTGGGCGGCAACATCGAATTCGTCAACCGCAAGTTCGAGCTGGTCACCGGCTACTCGCGCGAGGAAGTCATCGGCCGCAAGCCGAGCCTGCTCAAGTCCGGCTACACGCGCGCCGAGCAGTACACCGATCTGTGGCAGACCATCAGTGCCGGCGGCGAATGGCACGGCGAGTTCCACAATGTGCGCAAGAACGGCGAGATGTACTGGGAATACGCCTCGATCTCGGCGATCCGCGGTGCCGACGGCCGCATTCACCATTACATGGCGATCAAGGAAGACATCACCGAGCGCAAGCGCCTCGAAGAAAAACTGCGCTTCCAGGCGAGCTTCGATGCGCTGACCGGGTTGCCCAACCGCGTGCTGCTGCTCGACCGCCTGCTGCACGAGCTGATTCGCGCCCGGCGCACGCGCACCGCGGTGGCGGTGATGTTCGTCGACCTCGATCACTTCAAGGAAATCAACGACGGCCTCGGTCATGCCGCCGGCGATGAGCTGCTGTGCCGCATGGCGCAACGCCTGTGCGACGCGGTGCGCGCCTGCGATACCGTCGGCCGCTTCGGCGGTGATGAATTTGTCATCGTGCTCTCCGACCTGCAGGCGCCGGAGTTCGCCGAGTTCAGCGCCCAGCGCATCCTGCGCTCGCTGATGCAGCCGCTCGACATCGAAGGGCACAGCGTGCAGTGCGGTGCCAGCATCGGCATCACGCTGGCGCCCGACGACGGCGATGACTGCGAGACACTGCTGCAGAACGCCGACAGCGCCATGTATCTGGCCAAGAGCGCCGGGCGTGGCGCCTTCCGCTACTACCGCCCACCGGTGCTGCGTCTGCCGCATCTGAGCCAGTCGACCCACTGAGCAGCATTCACGTACACGGCAGGTTTTGATCTGTCGCAAGCGAAAAGAATTTCGCTGAATGACGGCTGGTCACCTGTACGCAAGCGGGCTAGCGTAATGCGGCATGGTTTGCGCGATGCGGCTCATCGGGATCGGTCACGACTGGCGGGGCGACGACGCCGCCGGGCTGCTGCTGCTGCGTGCCCTGCAGCACAGGGCAGCGGCCGGCTGGCAGCTGTGTGCGGCGAACGGGGAGTGCGGCGAGCTGCTGACGCTGTGTGAGGACGCCGCGGCGGTGCTCGTCGTCGATACCGCCCGGGCGGCACTGCCGCCGGGCAGCCTGCTACGCCTCGATGCACTGAGCGCAGTGCTGCCGAGTACGGCAACGGTGTCGACCCATGCCGGTGGGCTGGCTGAAGCGATCCGCCTCGGGCGGGTCCTCGGCGGCCTGCCGGCGCGGCTCGAACTGCTCGCCATCGTCGGTGCCGATTTCACGCTGGGCGCGCCGGCGAGTGCGGCGGTGCGGGCGGCGGTGCAGCGTCTGGCGGCGGGGCTGGCCCGCAGCGAGCTGCCAGCGTTCGGGCTGACGCCGCCGCAGGGCGTGCGGGAGGAAGCATGAAGCGTCTGCATCTCGAAGGACTCGATGCCCTGTTCGGCGCGCTGCGCGGTGCCGGCTACACGCTGATCGGCCCGCGGCTGCGCGATCGTGCGATCGTGCTCGACGAACTCGAATCCGCCGCCGAGTTGCCGATCGGCTGGACCGACCGCGAGCAGGACGGTGGCCACTACCGCGTCGCCGCGCGCGGTGACGATGCACGCTTCGGCTACGTCACCGGCCCGCAGGGCTGGAAGCGCTGGTTGTTCCCGCCGCAGGAAGTGCTGCTGCGCGCCCGCCGTCTCGGTCAGGGCATGCGCATCGAAGCCGCGACCGTGGAGGCGCCGCGGCGGGCGTTCATCGGCGTGCGCGCCTGCGATCTGGCGGCGATCGCCGTGCAGGATCGCGTGTTCGTGCATGACCCCGGCTACCAGGCGCGGCGGGCGGCGTGCTTCATCGTCGCCGTCAACTGCACCGAGGCGGGCGGCACCTGTTTCTGTGTCTCGCAGGGCAGCGGACCGCGCGCCGGAGCAGGCTTCGATCTGGCGCTGACCGAGCTGTGCGGTGACGGCCAGCACCGGTTTCTGGTCGAGGCCGGTTCGCAGGTGGGCGCCACACTGCTCGATACGCTCGATGCCGTCGAGGCCACGGCCGCCGACCACGAAGCCCTTGAAGCCGGTCTCGCCCGCGCCCGCGGGCAGATGGGGCGCCGCATCGAACACGAGGGTCTGGCTGCCGCGCTGCGCGAGCACCTCGATCATCCCTACTGGCAGAAGGTCGGCGAGCGCTGTCTCGGCTGCGCCAACTGCACGCTGGTCTGTCCGACCTGTTTCTGTGCCGAGGTCGAAGACCGCATGAGCCTCGACGGCAGCGAGGCCGAGCGCGTGCGCCATTGGGACTCCTGCTTCAATCTCGAACATTCCTACGTCGTCGGCGGCACGGTGCGCACCAGTACCGCCGCACGTTACCGGCAGTGGCTGACCCATAAGCTCGCACACTGGGAGACGCAGTTCGGCGTGTCCGGCTGTACCGGCTGCGGGCGCTGCATCACTGCTTGTCCGGTCGGCATCGACATCACAGCGGAAGCCGCTGCGCTACGTCAGGCCTGAGCACGCCCCACCACAGGAGGAAAAGACCATGGGCGATATTGTGCGTATCCATCAAATGCTGGGTGAGCACCCGTTTCTCGGCGAGCTGCCGGAGTCCGTGCTGGAAACCCTGGCCGGCTGTGCCAGCAACTGCATGTTCGCCGCGGACTCGATCATTTTTCGTGACGGCCAGCCGGCCCAGCATTTTTACCTGCTGCGCTACGGCACCGTGTCGCTGGAAATACGCTCACCCGGCCGTGAAGCACTGCTGATCGACACCCTTTATGACGGCGACGTACTCGGCTGGTCGTGGCTGCTGCCGCCGTATCGCTGGAACATGGATGCGCACGCGATGACCGTGGTGCGTGCGCTGGCTTTCGATGCTGCCTGCCTGCGCAGCAAGGCCGAGGCCGATCCGGCGCTCGGCTACGAGCTGTATCGCCGCTTCGTGCCGGTGATGGGGCGGCGGCTGATGGCCGCGCGCATGCAGCTCGCTGACCTGTACGCCCGCCCGGTGAAGGCCTGCCGATGAGCACCGCCGCTGCCGATCCCGGCCTGTGGCTGCCGCGTCCGTATCGGGTCAGCCGCTGCAAGCGTGAGCTGTCCGATACCTTCACGCTGGAGCTGCTGCCGGCCGACGGCGAGGCGATGCCGGCGTTTCGCCCGGGGCAGTTCAACATGCTCTATGCCTTCGGCCTTGGGGAAGTACCGATCAGCATCAGCGGCGACCCGGACGCGATCGGCCCGCTGGTGCACACCATCCGCGCCGTCGGCCCGGTCACCGAGGCGATGCGCGCGCTGCAGCCGGCCGATGAGATCGGCGTGCGCGGCCCGTTCGGCAGTCACTGGCCGGTGGCCGATGCCGAGGGCATGGATCTGGTGATCGTCGCCGGCGGCGTCGGCCTGGCGCCGCTGCGCCCGGCGATCTACCACGCGCTGCGCCATCGCCGCCGCTATGGCCGGGTCTGCGTGTTCTACGGCGCCCGCACGCCGGACGACATCCTCTTCAAGACCGAACTCAAGCGCTGGCGTGGTGAGTTCGACATGCTGGTGGAAGTCACCGTCGATCGCGCCACCCGCGACTGGGCCGGCAAGGTCGGCGTCGTCACCCGGCTGGTCGAGGGCGGCGGTTACGACCCGCTGCACACCGTGGCGCTGATGTGCGGGCCGGAGGTGATGATGCGCTACACCTCCCGCGCCCTCGAAGCCCGCGGCGTGGCCCGCGAGCGCATGTATCTATCGCTCGAACGCAATATGAAGTGCGCTGTCGGCCTCTGTGGTCACTGCCAGTTCGGCCCGCATTTCGTCTGCAAGGACGGGCCGGTGTTCCGGCTCGACGCGATCGAATCCCTGCTCGCGGTGGACGAGTTATGAGCAAGAAACACCTGGATGCACCGCGCAAGCCGCGGCTCGCGGTGTTCAAGTTCGCCTCCTGCGACGGCTGCCAGCTGTCGCTGCTCGACTGCGAGGACGAGCTGCTCGCCGTGGCCGACGCCGTCGACATTGCCTACTTCCCGGAAGCCACCTCGACGATGCAGCCCGGCCCCTACGAGCTGGTGCTGGTCGAGGGCTCGATCACCACGCCGCACGACCGCCAGCGCATCCAGCAGATCCGTCGCCAGGCCCGCGTGCTGGTGACCATCGGTGCCTGTGCCACCAGCGGCGGCATTCAGGCGCTGCGCAATTTCCGCGACGTTGCCGAGTTCGCCCGTATCGTTTACGCGCGGCCGGAATACATCGACACGCTGGCCACCTCGACGGCGATCGCCGCCCATGTGCGCGTCGACTACGAGCTGCGCGGCTGTCCGATCGACAAGCAGCAGCTGCTCGGCACGCTGGCGGCGCTGCTGCATGGCCGCCGGCCGCCGCTGCCGCGCTACAGCGTCTGCGAGGAGTGCAAACGCCTGGGCCATGTCTGCGTGATGGTCGCCCACGGCACGCCCTGCCTCGGGCCGGTGACGCAGGCCGGCTGCGGTGCCCTGTGTCCGGGCTGCTCGCGCGGCTGCTACGGCTGCTTCGGGCCGAAGGAAGAACCCAACACCGCGGCGCTGTCGGCCCAGCTGGCCACGCTCGGCGTCGATGCGGCGGCGCGCACGCGGCTGTATCACACCTTCAACGCCGGCGCGGATGCCTTCCGCAAGGCGGGTGAGGCATGAGCGGCAAGACCCGCACGATCGAAGTCGACACGCTCGCCCGCGTCGAGGGCGAGGGCGCGTTGACCCTGCGCATCCACGGCGAGCGCCTGCTCAGTGCGGAATTCCGCATCTACGAGCCACCGCGCTTCTTCGAGGCGTTCCTGCGCGGGCGCGATTTCCGCGAGGCGCCGGACGTCACCGCGCGCATCTGCGGCATCTGCCCGATCGCCTACATGCTCGGCGCTTCGCAGGCGATGGAAATGGCCTGTGGTGTCCACGTCGACGGCACGCTGCGCGAGCTGCGCCGGCTGATCTACTGCGGCGAGTGGATCGAAAGCCACGTGCTGCACATGTTCCTGCTGCACCTGCCGGATTTCCTCGGCGTGCCCGATGCCGTCGCGCTGGCGGCAACGCACGGCGAGCTGGTCAAGGCCGCGCTGCGCGTGAAAAAGCTCGGCAACGAGATCATGCGCGTGGTCGGCGGCCGCGAGATCCACCCGGTCAACCTGCGCGTCGGCGGTTTCTACCGCGCCCCCGGGCGGACCGCGCTGCGCGCGCTGCTGCCGGAAATCGACTGGAGCCTGGGTGCGATGCGCGACGCGCTCGATCGCCTGGCCGGCCTCGACTTCCCGGATTTCAACACCGACTACGAATTCGTCAGCCTGCGCCACGCCGACGAGTACCCGATCACCGAAGGCCGCCTGCTCAGTTCCAAAGGCGTCGATCTGCCGGTTGCCGGCGGCTACGACGAACTGCTCACCGAGACGCATGTGCGCCATTCCACGGCGCTGCAGAGCCGGCGCAGCGACAGCGGCACGCCGGTGCATTTTGGCCCGCTGGCCCGCGTCAACCTCAATCGCGACCGGCTGCCCGGCGAACTTGCCGAGCTCGCCGAGCGTGTCGGCCTCGGTGAGATGTGCGGCAACCCGTTCAAGGCGATCCTCGCCCGCGGCATCGAAGTGCTGTACGCGCTGCAGGAGGCCGCGCGCCTGATCGAGCACTACCGTGAGCCCGAGGCGGCGGCGCTCGACGTCACACCGCGCGCCGGCACCGGCTACGGCGCCACCGAAGCGCCGCGCGGTATCTGTTACCACCGCTACACCATCGACGCCGCCGGCCTGATCGAAGACGCCAAAATCGTCGCGCCGACCTCGGTCAACCAGCGCCAGATCGAAGCCGACCTGTTCCACTTCGCGGAAGTCCGCCTCGACCAGGACGACGACACCCTGCGCCACGGCTGCGAACAGCTGATCCGCAACTACGACCCCTGCATTTCCTGCTCGACCCACTTCCTCGACCTGCGGCGGGTGAGGCTGTAGGCGGGGCGGCTGCATTCCCCTGCAACAACAGCGCCCGGAGTCCTTCTCCCACGCGGAGAAGGACTCCGGGCGCTGGCAGCCTTTTTCCTCCGGTGGCGCGGGCGGGGAGAGAGCCTGCCGGCGCGCGGGCTATTTGTCCGACAGCAGCATCGGCTGGCCGACCGTGGTAATGAGGTTGTCGCGGCGTTGCAGGAACACCAGTTCGCCGGACTCGATCTTGCCGGCGATGAGCTTGAGGTGCTGGATTTCGACGCCGACGGTGCGTCCGCCACAGCCGAAGGCGCGGAAGCTCAGCGTGCCGGCGTCGCCGTGCTTGATGGTGCTCGGTTCGATGCGCGCGCCGTTGCGGCAGTCGCTGTCGAGGGCGACGGTGCCACGGCCGTCGTCGGTCAGGTGGATGGCGACGGCGTAGGCCGAGCCGCCGCGCAGGCCGCCGCCGGTGAAGGTCAGCGCGTCGGTGGGGGTGCCTTCCGGGCGCATATTGGCGGCGCAGCCGGCGAGAAGCAGCAGCGCGAGACAGGTGGTGAGGCGGCGGGGCATCGGCGGGCTCTCCGGTCTGGAAGCGAAAAGCGCGATTGTTTCGCCTCGGGCCGCGGGCGTCGAGCCTCGTCGAACGGCTGGTCGTGCGTGCCCGTGGTCTCAGTGCTCGCGCAGCCGTGGCATCAGCGCGACGAAATTGCAGTGCCCGCGCCGGCTGTCGAGCTGCTCGGCGAGGATGCCGTCCCAGGCGGTGCGGCAGGCGCCGGTCGAACCGGGTAGCGCCACCAGCAGCGTGCCGTTGGCGACGCCGGCCAGCGCGCGGGAAAACGCCGCCGCGGCACCGATCTCCTGATACGAAAGCTGGCGGAACAGCTCGCCGAAGCCTTCGAGTTCCTTGTCGAGCAGGGGGCGCAGCGCCTCCGGGGTGCGATCGCGCCCGGTCGGGCCGGTGCCGCCGGTGATCAGCACGGCTTCGACGGCCTCGTCGGCGATCCAGCCGCTGAGCACCGCGCGCTGGCGATAGATGTCGTCGGGCACCAGCGCGCGCGCGGCCAGGCTGTGGCCGGCGTCGAGCAGGCGTTCGACCAGCAGCGCGCCGGAGCCGTCCTCGTCGAGGCCGCGCGAGTCGGAGACGGTGAGCACGGCGATGTTGAGCGGGCGGAACACGCCGCTCGGGCAATGGTGGGGCATCGGGAGACCTCGGCACGGAACGGTTGGCGATTGTTCGGTGCGCGGGCGCGGCCGCCTTTGATGAGCGTCAACTCGCTATCGCGACTGCCTCTTCAGAGGTAGGGTGCCGCCTGCCTGCGGGCGCATTCACCGGATTTGAAGAGGTTTCGCATGTTCGAGGTGGCAGTCATCTGTCTGGTGGCGACGGCTTTGATGGCCTACGTCAATCACCGCTTCATCGGTTTGCCGACGACGATCGGCGTGATGATCATCGCGCTCGGCCTGTCGCTGCTGCTGATCGGGCTGGATGCGGTGGGTGTCGGCGTGCTGCGCGATTACGAAGAGTCGCTGCTCGCGCGCATCGATTTCACCGAGGTGCTGATGCAGGGCATGTTGTCGCTGCTGCTGTTCGCCGGTGCGCTGCACGTCGATCTGAGCAAGCTGCGTTCGCTGCGCTGGCAGGTCGGCCTGCTGGCGGTGTTCGGCACGTTGCTGTCGACGCTGTTCGTCGGCTTCACGCTGTGGCTGGTGCTGCCGTGGCTCGGTCTGTCGCTGTCGCTGGTCTGGTGCCTGCTGTTCGGTGCGCTGATCTCACCGACCGACCCGATCGCGGTGATGGGCATCCTCAAGTCGGCCGGCGCACCGAAGAACCTCGAACTGCTGATCGCCGGCGAGTCGCTGTTCAACGACGGTGTCGGCGTCGTGCTGTTCGCGATGCTGCTGGCGACGCTGCACAGCGGCGTGGCGCCGCACTGGCAGGAAGCCGGCCTGCTGCTGCTGCACGAGGCCGGCGGCGGCATCCTCTTCGGCCTGCTGCTCGGCTACATCGCCTACCGTCTGCTCAAGAGCATCGACAGCTATCAGGAAGAAGTCCTGATCACGCTGGCGACGGTGCTCGGCGGCTACGCGCTGGCCAATCGCCTGCACGTGTCCGGGCCGCTGGCGATGGTGGTGATTGGTCTGCTGATCGGCAACCACGGCCGCGCGCTGGCGATGTCGGAGCGCACCCGCCACCACGTCGATCTGTTCTGGGAGCTGCTCGACGAAATCCTCAACGCCGTGCTGTTCGTACTGATCGGCCTGGAGGTCATCCTCGTCAGCTTCAACGCCGGCGTGCTGGTGGCGGCGCTGGTCACCGTGCTGATCACGCTGGCGGCGCGGCTGCTGTCGGTGTCCTGTCCGGCGGGGCTGTGCCGGCGGCGCTTCGGGCTGCCGGCGGGTTCATGGAAGGTGCTGACCTGGGGCGGCTTGCGCGGCGGTATTTCAGTGGCGCTGGCGCTGTCGCTGCCGGTCGGCGCCGAGCGCGATCTGGTGCTGGCGCTGACCTATGCCGTCGTCGTCTTCTCGATCCTGGTGCAGGGGCTGTCGATCGGCCGGGTGACGCGCTACGCCATCGGCACCGCGTCCTGAGCCCTACTGGCCGAACTCGGCGAAGGGCAGGAACTCCAGCGTATCGCCGGCGCGGACCGGCGTGTCGGCCGGCATGCACAGCAGGCCATTGGCCGCGCAGGCGGAACTGAGCATCGCCGAGCCCTGACGCTCCGGGATGGTCGCCACCAGCTCGGTACCGAATTCGACCTGCGCCCGCAGATATTCCGGGCGCCGGTCGGGCTGCGGCCAGTCGAAGCCGGCACGCACGCGCAGTCGGCTGTTGGCGACCTCGCGCGCACCGGCGAGCTTGCGCAGCAGCGGCCGGGCGAACAGCAGGAAGGTGACGAACATCGACACCGGGTTGCCCGGCAGGCCGAGGAACGGCACCTCGCCGACGCGGCCCCAGGCCAGCGGCTTGCCGGGCTTGATGCGCACCCGCCACAGATCGATGCGCCCGAGCTGCTGCACGGCGTGCTTGACGTGGTCCTCCTCACCGACCGACACGCCGCCGCTGCTGATGATCAGGTCGGCCTGCTCGGCCGCTGCCCGCAGCGCCTCGACGGTCGCGGCGCGGGTATCGGCAACGACGCCGATATCGATCGGCTCGCAGCCGAGCGCACGCAGCAGGGCGGTGAGCGTCGAGCGGTTGGCGTTGTAGATGCAGCCGGGGCGCAGCGGCTCGCCGGGTTCGATCAGCTCGTCGCCGGTGACGAGCATCGCCACCCGCGGCCGGCGCAGCAGCGGCAGCGTCGCCAGGCCGATGCTCGCGGCAAGGCCGAGCTCCTGCGCCCGCAGCCGGCTGCCGGCCGCGAGCACATGCGCGCCGCGGTCGAGTTCCTCGCCGGCACGGCGGATGTTCTGGCCGGGACGCAGCGGACCGCGCAGACAGACGCGCTCACCGTCGGTTTCACACAGTTCCTGGATTACCACCGCATCGGCTCCGGCCGGCACGGCGGCGCCGGTGAAGATGCGCGCCGCGCTGCCGGCGGCGAGCGGGCTGCCCTGATGGCCGGCAGCGATGCGCTGGCTCACCGGCAACCAGGTCGGGCCGTCGCCGACGTCGGCGCAGCGCACGGCATAGCCGTCCATCGCGCTGTTGTCGGCCGGCGGCAGGCAGATCGGGGAATACAGCTCGCGCGCCAGCACACGGCCGAGCGCGGCATCGAGCGGCAGGGTTTCGATCTCGCTCAGTGGCACGACATCAGCGAGCAGGCGCTCAAGTGCCCGCTCGGCAT
This sequence comes from Plasticicumulans acidivorans, assembly GCF_003182095.1. Taxonomy (GTDB): domain Bacteria; phylum Pseudomonadota; class Gammaproteobacteria; order Competibacterales; family Competibacteraceae; genus Plasticicumulans; species Plasticicumulans acidivorans. Next base: position 186,366 of record NZ_QGTJ01000006.1, read on the forward strand.
CGAGCATGGCGGGCGCGGCTTGCGCGCAATCACAATCGCTCATCGGAAAATCCTCGGGGGGACGGGGAAACGGCGGCATTGTCGGAGCGGCTGTGCGTGCCGCTCCGTGACGGTCATCACGTCCGTCAGGCGCGGGCGGGCAGCAACCGGCGCATCGCCCACAGTCCGAACAGTGGACCCGGTGCAAGCAGCGGCAGCAATTCCCCGATCGGGTAATCCCTTACGAGGGAGCCGAGCAGCTGGATGCTGCCGATGCTGATGGTGAAGCCGATCGCGGTGACCCAGGTCAGCGTCGAACCGAGCAGCGCCGGCGGTGCCGCGCGCGCGGTCAAGGTCGAGAACTGCGGTGAATCGCCGACCACGGTAATGCCCCACAGCAGCAGATAAGCCAGAAAAGCGCTTTGCGACCAGCCGATCGCCAGCGGTGCCAGCAGGCAGCAGCCGCAGGAAACGCTGAGCTGCCAGTAGGCGACACGGGCGCTGCCCAGGCGCCCGCTCAGCTCGCCGCCGATGCCGCAGCCGAGCAGGCCGGCGGCGATCACGGTGAAGCTCCACAGCGGCACGTTGAGGGCGACGTCGTGCTGCAGCGCCCAGGCCTTGAGCAGCGCCGGCACGAAGGCCCACCAGGCGTACAGCTCCCACATGTGGCCGAAATAGCCGAAGGCTGCGGCGCGCAGCTCGCGGCCGCCGAAGATCTGGCGTACCGCGCGCGGATCGAAGCGGGCGCCTTTGCGCAGGTACGGGCCGTCCGGCACCAGCAGGAACATCGCCAGCCCGCCGAGCGCCGCCGCCAGTGACACTGCCGCCAGCACGCCGCCCCAGTGCAGCGTGGTGCCCAGCCCGCGCAGCAGATGCGGAAACGCCGTGCCGAGCACCAGCGCGCCGACCATCCAGCCGAGCGCGCGGCCGAGGCCGCTGGCGAACCAGCCGGCCGCGATCTTCATGCCGACCGGATAGATGCCGGCGAGGCAGAAGCCGGTGGCAAAGCGCAGCAGCAGCAGCGCCTCCAGGCTCGGCGGCAGCGCCACCAGCGCCAGATTGGCACCGGCGCCGAGCAGCGCGCAGCCAAAAAACACCTGCCGCGGCGAGAGGCGATCGGCCAGCGCCAGGATCGCGAAGCACAGCGTGCCGCTGATGAAGCCGAGCTGCACCGCGCTGGTGACGTGGCCGAGAGCGGAGGCGGCCAGTCCCCAGTCGCGCTGCAGCTCCGGCAGGATCGCGTTACCGGCGAACCACAGCGAGGTGCCGAAGAACTGCGCAAGGATGATGACCGGCAGGATGTGCCGGGGGCGTTCGTCACTGGGCATGGTGGTGGGCTCGTTGTCATTGTGGTGATGGACCGGCGGATGGCGGCTGCCGGCGCCAGAATGCGGGGAAATCGCTGGCTTGACCGTTTTTATATCATCATCATTTTTTCAGCGAATAAACCCTCACCAACCTTCTACGCAGCGCTCACAGATCTGGATCCACCCAGTATTTCGTACCCTCGACAGCGCCTTTCGCCATCAGCCCGTCCTTGCTCAGCGGGTAGATGAGAATGCCGTCGCGCGACTCGACGTCGGTGACGTTGCCGCCGACACCGCCGGTCTGTGCCGTGGCGGTGGCGTTGCCGCCGAAGGTCCAGCCCTGGTCGATGAACTGCTTGAGCGTGTCGCGCTTGCGGAAGACCAGTACCAGGCTCATGTCCTTGAAGCCGACGCCGAGACCGACGCCGACGCTGGCCGAGCGCATATAGGTGTCCTTGCCGGTGAGGTTGTCGTGCACCACACCGCGGCCGCCGGCGCCGCCGAGGAACAGCACGTGGACGCCGGTACTGCTGAACACCGCGTAGCCGGCCGAGCCGCGTACCAGCGTCTTCGCCTTGGGCTCCAGCGTGTACAGCGCCTTCAGGGTGCTGGTGCGCATCTCGCGGATCGCGGCGCGGGTGTCGGCGGCCGAGGGGGCATCCGCGGCTGCGGCGGGCAGGCCCAGAGCGAGGCTCAGCAGCAGGGGGAGCAGGGCGCGCAGGCGGCTCATGCGGAATCTCCGGTCGATTGCAGGCGGCTGGCGAAGCGTTCGGTGAGCAGCGGGCCGAGCACCGAGGTGGCGACCATCAGCACGATGACGCTGTTGAGCACGGTCTCGGTGATCAGCCGCTCGCCATCGGCGTTCAGCGTGTTGTAGGCGGTCAGCGCGACCGCGAGCGTTGCCGCCACCTGCGGCAGCGATAGTGACCACATCATCAGGGTTTCGGTGCGGCGGTAGCCGAACAGTTCGCCGCTGATGAGGGCTGCGGCGAGTTTGCCGAGCAGCAGCGCGGCGACGATGGCGGCGACGAAAGGCAGGCTGCTCTGCAGCGTGGCGGCGAACACCGGCACGTCGAGGCGGTAGCCGATGATGACAAAGAAAAACGGGATGAACAGCGATTCGCCGAGGAACTGGATCTTGCTGCGCACGCTGCCGTGACCGATGACGCGGTTGACCGCCAGCCCGGCGAAGAAGGCGCCGACGATGTCCTCCAGCTCGATCGCCTTGGCGCCCATCGCCGCGAACAGCAGGCAGAGCACGGTGAACAGGAACATCGGCACCTCGCGATGGCGGAAGCGGCGCACGAAGCGCACGCCGAGCCAGGGCAGGCCGATCAGCACCAGCACCGCGTACACCGCCAGCTCGCTCAGCTGCACCAGCAGGCTGAGCCAGCTGAAGCCGACGGTATGCACCGAGATGCACACGGCGAGCACCAGCAGCGAGGCGACGTCGGTGAACACGGTGGCGCCGAGGGTGACGGTGACGACCTCGGAGCGCGACAGGCCGAGACGGCTGGCGATCGGCAGGCCGAGCAGGGTGTGCGAGGCCAGCAGCGAGCCGATCAGAAAGCAGGCATTCCAGCCGAAATCAAAGCTCCAGCCGACCAGCACCCCGGCGGCGAGCGGCAGCGCAAACGTGACCAGGCCAAAGCCGAACGAGCGCAGCCGCGTGGCCTGGAACAGCCGCAGATCGACCTCCAGGCCGGCGATGAACATCAGGAACACGCGGCCGATGCTGAGGAACAGCTCGACGGCGCTGCCTTCCGGGTTGCCGATCGCCAGCGCCGAGGGGCCGAACAGCACGCCGGCGACCAGCAGGCCGAGCGCCCCCGGCAGATGCAGGTGCTCGAACAGCGGCGGCATCAGGAATACCGCGACCAGCAGCAGCGTGAAGCGGTCGAGCGGTGTGCCGTGGCGGAAGTAATCGAGCAGGTGCGCCGGCGTCCACTGCGGCAGCAGGTAGGCGGCGGCCATCAGGGCCGCGATGAGCAGGATCCATAAGCGCAGGCGTCGCGACATCGTTGTCACTCGCAGGGATCGGCGCGGCGGCGCCGGCGTTGCGGAGCAGGGACAGGCCCCGCGGTCGCCGAGTATGGTCGAGGCCCGCCTGGCCTGCCACGGACGCCGCTCAGGCGAGCGGGCGGTAGCGGTAGATGCGCAGTGCCGGCAGCAGCGGTTCGTCCTCGATCTGGCGATCGGCCCGGGCGAGGCGGCCACCGGCGCGCGGTTCCGGCGCGGCCAGCGGATGCCGCGGCAGCGCTTCGCCGGGCGCCAGCGGGAACAGGATCGGCAGATGCACATGGATCAGCTGGCGGCGCACGATCTCGCGCCGCGCCGGCGCCGTGCGCCCGCCGCGGGTGCGCTCGACGGTCTCGTGGCCGTCGACGAACACCAGATTGGCGACCAGATTCGGTGCCAGCACCCGCATCTGCGCGACGCGCTCGTGCTCGGGCTGCGCCAGCAGCAGCTGGCGGTAGGGCGCTTTTGCCGGGTGGGGATCGGGCATCGCCTCGACCAGCGCCAGCGCTTCATCACGGCTCAGTGAGCGGATCGAGCGCGAGCCGCTGGCCCAGGAAAATCCCACCCGCGCCGGCGTCTCAGCGAGCAGCGGCACGTGGCGGTAGGCCTGCAGCAGATGCAGCCGGCCGATGCCGCCGGCGGCCAGGGCGCGGGCGACATCGCGATCGCGCACGTGCGCCTCGCGTGCCATTTCCGCGAGCAGGCGCTGGCGCCGCGTCGGTTGCACTTTGAGTGCCTGCACTGCGGCCTTGAACGCATCCTTGGCCTCGTTGCAGCGGGCGGCGAGGGTGCGCGTGTGCGGGTCGCAGCCGATCAGGCCGATGTCGTTGAGCGTCTGCCGCGGGTCGCCGGCGCCTTCACGGTGCCAGATGTCGCGCAGCAGCACGGCGGTGCGCCGGCGGGCTGCGAGCGGCGCCGGCGTGCTGGCCAGCCAGGCCGCCCGCTCGTTGTCAGCCTCGATGGCATCGGCGAGATCTTCGATTGCGTCCTGCATGCGGTGAAAGCATTCGAGCAGGGTGATGCGTTGCGCGCTGTCCATGAGCGGTCTGCCTGCATGATCTGAATACGATGGTTTTTATATCATCATATTTTCTCCATACACCCAAACCAAATTTTTCCTCCCAACTCCTCAAAAAACATCAAACACCAACCGTCTTCACTGCACCAGCGGCGAACCGTCGCCAGCCCCCAGATCGATTCCCGTGATCGTCGCCCGGCCGATCAGAATGCCGAGGTACTGGCGCACGCCGGTCTGCCGCACGCTGCTTTCCAGATATTCGCCGATCTTCTGCTGCACTGACTCGAAGGGCAGGGGACGCCGCGGATAGGCACGGTTGACGCGGATGAGGTGAAAGCCGAAGCGGGTTTCGACCGGCTCCGCGCCGATGCTGCCGGCGGGAATCTGTTCGAGCGCCTGCTCGAACTCGGGCACCGTCTGGCCGGGGCCGATCTGGCCGAGGTTGCCGCCCTGTTCCTTCGATGGGCAGGCGGAGTGGCTGCGGGCGAGCTCGGCGAAGCGGTCCGGCGCAGTCTGCAGCTCGGCGAGCACCGACTGCGCTGCGCTGCGTGCGGCTTCGCGATCCGGCGTCACGCCGGGCGCAGCGGCGAACAGGATGTGGTCGACTTCGTAGAGCGCCGGCGTGCGGAAAAAATCGCGATTGGCCTCGAAGAAACGCCGGCAGGTGTCCTCGTCGGCGGCCGGCACCTGCACTTCGCGGGCGATCAGCGCATCGACGGCGGCATCTTCATCGGTGGCTTCGATGCCGAGGCGCAGCGCTTCCTGACGCAGCAGCTCGCGCAGCACCAGAGCGGTGGCTGCGGCCTGTTCCGCCTGTTCCGGGGTGGCGGCGCGGTGGTGGGCGGTTTCGTCGCGAATGGCGTCGGCGCTGATCGAGACGCCGTTAACGGTGATCGGAGACATGGGCATTTCCTGAAAAGTGGCGAAAAGACGGGCCCGCGGGCGGGGCGGCGATTGTCTCAGCCGCGATGGCCGATGTGTACGGTGCGGTCGAGCGGGCAGACCAGCGGCAGGAATGCCTGCTGGCGCGGTGAGTAGGCGAGCAGCGCACCTTCTTCTAGATCGAAATACCAGCCGTGCAGCGACAGCTGCTGCGCCTCGACGCGCCGGCGCAGCCACGGGTAGCTCAGCAGATTGTCGAGCGAGCAGAGGATGTTGGCCATCTCGCAGGCGCGGCGCTGCTGCTGCGGCGTCTTGTGCGCCAGCTCGCGGCGCACCTGAGCCTTGGCGCGGGCGGCGAAGCGCATCCAGCGGCTGACGAAATCGGTCTCGGCATCGACGACGACATCGTCCATCAGCGCGCGGATGCCGCCGCAGCGTGAGTGTCCGAGGACGATGACGCGCTCGACCTGCAGCGAGCACACCGCGAATTCGATCGCCGAGCTGACACCGGGCGGCGCGTCGGGCGTGCAGGTCGGCACGATGTTGGCGATGTTGCGCACGACGAACAGCTCGCCGGGGTCGCTGCCGGTGAGCAGCGCCGGGTCGACGCGTGAATCGCAGCAGCCGATCAGCAGCGTCGACGGGTGCTGCGATTCGCGCAGCTGCTGGAACAGGCCGTCCTCGCGGCAGTAGTTTTCCTGGAAGCGGCTGAAACCGGCGATGAATTTTTCGAGGTCGCGCATGATCGTGGCCCGCTGGCGGCCATCTGTCTGCGGGAGCGCCCCCGCCGCGTGGCCGCGGACGGCGGGGGCGGGCGCATCAGCGCTGGCGCACCACCTGGTAGGGCCGCTTGATGTAGCCGATCGGCACGCTCCAGATGTGCACCAGGCGGCTGAACGGGAACAGCAGGAAGATCGTCATGCCCAGCAGCAGGTGCAGCTTGAACAGCCAGCCGAAGCCGGCGGCGATCTGTGCGGCGGCCGGGCCGTCGAAGGTGACGATGTTCTGCGCCCAGGCCATCAGCGCCAGCATGTTGCCGCCATCGAGGTGGAACAGCGACACCGGGATGGTCAGCAGGCCGAGGATCAGCTGCAGATAGATCGCCAGCAGGATGACGATGTCCATGCGGCTGGAGTTGGCACGCACGCGCGGGTCATAGAGGCGGCGGCGCACCAGCGCGGTCAGGCCGATGAAGCACAGCGTGCCAAGCGCGCCGCCGGCGACGATGGCGATGCCCTGCTTGAAGGACGGCGAGACGCCGAGCGCATGCCACACCGCCGGCGGTGTCAGCAGGCCGACGAAGTGGCCGAGGAAGATGCCAATGATGCCGATGTGGAAGAAATTGCTGGCGCGGCGGAAGCCGGCGCTGGACAGCATCTGGCTCGAATGCGCCTTCCAGGTGTACTGGTCGCGCTCAAAGCGCAGCAGGCTGCCGAGCAGAAACACGGTACCGGCGACGTAGGGGTAGACGCCGAACAGCAGATCGTTCAGGTGGGACATGGTCGTAGGTCCTGATGCGTGATCGAGTGGGGCCGCGGCGCTTACAGCGGCGCGGCGGCCTGCGGCCGGCGCACGAAGTGCACGGTCTGTTGCGCCGGCTGGCTGGCGCCGCAGCCACCGGGACCGCTGGCGAGGAAGGTGACCTGCTCTTCCTCCCAGATCTTGTCCATCTCGGTGATGCTGCGATCGGGGCCTTCGCCGGCGACCTGTTCACGGATCGCGTCGAGCGTTTGTGGTGTCGTGCCGAGCGCGAGCAGCGCATCGAACAGCACGTGGTAGGGGCTGTGTTGGGCGCTGAGCCGCTCGCCGAGCAGGGCGACGACGTGCATCGCCTGGTCGAGCAGTTCGCGGGCTTCGGCGTCCGGCAGGCTGGCGAGGAACTCCAGGAACAGCGGCAGATAGTCCGGCAGTTCCCGCGCCTTGAGCTCGAAGCCGTGGCGCTGGTAGACCGTCAGCAGGTCGATCATCGCCTGGCCGCGGTCGCGCGACTCGCCGTGCACGTGCTCGAACAGGTGCAGGCTGAACTTGCGGCCGCGGTCGAACTGCTCGACGTAGGCGGCCTGCAGCGTCCAGATGTCGGCGTCCTCCAGCGTTTCGAGGAAGTCGAACAGCCGTTCACGTTCGTGCAGCGGCAGGCTGCGGTCCTCGCGCACGGCCTGTTCCAGTTCCGGAACGGCATCGAGCAGCGCCTGCGTCGGGTAGCTGAGCAGAGCGGAAATCAGTTTCAGGATGCGCATGCTGGCGGCCCTCACTTCTGCGGCTCGACACGGATCGGAATGGCCTTGCGCGTCGTCTGCTTCTTGCCGCCGAACAGATTGGTCGGGTTGGTGCCGCCGGAGCAGCCGTTGCCGAAGCTGAAGCCGCAGCCGCCGCGCTCGCCGAAGGCGTCGTAGGTGGCGCTGGCGTACTCGCGGTGCGAGGTCGGGATGACGAAGCGGTCTTCGTAATTGGCGATCGCCAGGTAGCGGTACATGCTCTCGACCTGATCGAGGCGCAGGCCGACGGCATCGAGCACGTCCTCGCGGATCTCGCCGTCGACGGTCTTGGCACGCATGTAGGCACGCATCGCCAGCATGCGCTTGAGCGCCTGGGCCACCGGCTTTTCATCCCCGGCGGTGAGCAGGTTGGCGAGGTAGCGCAGCGGAATGCGCAGGCTGTCGACGTCGGGGATGATGCCGTTCAGGCCCAGCTCGCCGCTGGCGGCCTTGGCCTGGATCGGCGACAGCGCCGGCACGTACCAGACCATCGGCAGCGTGCGGTACTCCGGGTGCAGCGGGAAGGCGATCTTCCAGTCGATCGCCATCTTGTACACCGGCGACTGCTGCGCGGCGCTGATCCAGGCCTCCGGGATGCCGGCCTTGCGGGCTTCTTCCTGCACCTGCGGGTCGAAGGGGTCGAGGAAGATGTCGAGCTGCGCCTGGTAGAGATCCTTCTCGTCGCGGGTCGCCGCGGCCTGCTCGATGCGGTCGGCGTCATAGAGCAGCACGCCGAGGTAGCGGATGCGGCCGACGCAGGTCTCCGAGCACACCGTCGGCTGGCCGGCCTCGATGCGCGGGTAGCAGAAGATGCACTTCTCGGATTTGCCGGTGTTCCAGTTGTAATAGATCTTCTTGTACGGGCAGGCCGAGACGCACATGCGCCAGCCGCGGCATTTGTCCTGATCGATGAGGACGATGCCGTCTTCCTCGCGCTTGTAGATCGCGCCCGACGGGCAGCTGCCGACGCAGGCCGGGTTGAGGCAGTGCTCGCACAGCCGCGGCAGGTACATCATGAAGGTGTTTTCGAACTCACCGTAGATGTCCTTCTGCACGTTCTCGAAGTTGTAGTCCTGCGAACGCTTGGCGAATTCGCTGCCGAGGATTTCCTCCCAGTTCGGCCCCCATTCGATCTTTTCCATGCGCTGCCCGGAAATCACCGAGCGCGGCCGCGCCACCGGCATGGTCTTCGATTCCGGCGCGTTCTGCAGGTGGGCGTAGTCGTAGTCCCAGGGCTCGTAGTAATCGCCGATGTCCGGCAGGTCGGGGTTGGCGAACAGGTTCGCCAGCACACGCCACTTGCCGCCGATCTTCGGTTCGAGCTTGCCGCTGCTCTTGCGCACCCAGCCGCCGTTCCAGCGCTTCTGGTTTTCCCAGTCCTTCGGATAGCCGATGCCGGGCTTGGTCTCGACGTTGTTGAACCAGGCGTATTCCATGCCCTCGCGACTGGTCCACACGTTCTTGCAGGTCACCGAGCAGGTGTGGCAGCCAATGCATTTGTCCAGATTGAGGACCATGCCGATCTGTGCACGAACTTTCATTTGCTGTTGTCCTCGCCCGGCTCAGTGGGCCGCTGCCGCGGTCGCGTCGGCGGATTCGTCATCCATCCAGTCGACCTTCGCCATCTTGCGCACGACGATGAACTCATCGCGGTTGGCGCCGACGGTGCCGTAGTAGTTGAAGCCGTAGCTCTGCTGGGCGTAGCCGCCGATCATGTGCGTGGGCTTGAGCACGCAGCGCGTCACCGAGTTGTGAATGCCGCCGCGGGTGCCGGTGATCTCGGAGCCGGGCGTGTTCACGATCTTTTCCTGCGCGTGGTACATCATCGACATGCCCTCGGGCACGCGCTGAGAGACCACGGCGCGGGCGGCGATGGCGCCGTTGAGGTTGAAGGCTTCGATCCAGTCGTTGTCCTCGATGCCGGCCTTCTTGGCGTCGATCTCGGAGATCCAGATGATCGGGCCGCCGCGCGAGAGCGTGAGCATCAGCAGGTTGTCGGTGTAGGTGCTGTGGATGCCCCACTTCTGGTGCGGGGTGATGAAGTTCAGCACCACTTCCGGGTTGCCGTTGCTGCGCTGGCCGAGCAGCGGTTCGGCGGCCTTCATGTCGACCGGCGGGCGGTAGGCGCACATCGCCTCGCCGAAGCCGAGCATCCACGCATGGTCCTGATAGAACTGCTGGCGGCCGGTGACGGTGCGCCACGGGATCAGCTCGTGGACGTTGGTGTAGCCGGCGTTGTAGCTGACCTTTTCATCTTCGAGGCCGGACCAGGTCGGGCTGGAGATGATCTTGCGCGGCTGCGCCTGGATGTCACGGAAGCGGATCTTCTCGTGCTCCTTGGGCCGTGCCAGGTGTGTGTGGTCGCGGCCGGTGATCTTCGACAGCGCCGCCCAGGCCTTGACCGCGACGTGACCGTTGGTCTCCGGGGCCAGCATCATGATGGTCTCGGCGGCGTCGATGTCGGTCTCGATGCGCGGACGGCCCTGGCTGACGCCGGCCTCCTGCACCGTGTAGTTGAGCGTGCCGAGTGCGGCGACCTCATCCTGCGTGTTCCAGCCGATGCCTTTGCCGCCGTTGCCGAGCTTATCCATCAGCGGGCCGAGCGAGGTGAACTTGCGGTAGGTGTTGGGGTAGTCGCGTTCGATGACGATGAAGTTCGGCGCGGTCTTGCCGGGGATCAGATCGCACTCGCCCTTCTTCCAGTCGAGCACGTCCGGCATCGCCAGTTCGGCCGGCGTGTCGTGCAGCGTCGGGGCGGCGACCAGGTCTTTCTCGACGCCGAGATGCCCCTTGCAGACCTCCGAGAAGCTGCGCGCGATGCCCTTGAAGATCTCCCAGTCGCTGCGCGACTCCCACGCCGGATCGACCGCCGCCGACAGCGGGTGGATGAACGGGTGCATGTCCGAGGTGTTGAGATCGTTCTTCTCGTACCAGGTGGCCGTCGGCAGCACGATGTCGGAGTACAGGCAGGTGGTCGACATGCGGAAGTCCAGCGTCACCAGCAGGTCGAGCTTGCCGGTGGCGGCCTCGCGCCACTTCACTTCCTGCGGCTTCTCGCCGCCTTCCTCGCCGAGATCCTTGCCCTGCACGCCGTGCGTGGTGCCGAGCAGGTACTTGAGGAAGTACTCGTGGCCCTTGCCGCTGGAGCCGAGCAGGTTCGAGCGCCAGACGAACATGTTGCGCGGGAAGTTCTCCGGGTTGTCCGGGTCTTCGAAGGCGAAGTTGATCCTGCCGTCGAGCAGCTGCTGCTTGAGGTAGTCGGCCGGTGCCTGTCCGGCCGCGGCGGCGTCGGCGGTGATCTGCAGCGGATTGGCGTCGAAGTGCGGCGCGCTCGGCAGCCAGCCCATGCGCACCGAGCGCACGTTGTAGTCGATCTGCGTGCCCTGCCAGTCCTTGGGATCGGCGAGCGGCGAGAGGATCTCGCTCATCGCCAGCTTCTCGTGACGCCACTGGCTGGTGTGCACGTAGAAAAACGATGTCGAGTTCATGTGCCGCGGCGGGCGGTTCCAGTCGAGCGCGAAGGCCAGCGCGGTCCAGCCGGTCTGCGGGCGCAGCTTCTCCTGGCCGACGTAGTGCGCCCAGCCGCCGCCGCTCTGGCCGACACAGCCGCACATCATCAGCAGGTTGATGACGCCACGGTAGTTCATGTCCATGTGGTACCAGTGGTTCATCGCCGCGCCGATGATGACCATCGACTTGCCGTGCGTCCTTTCGGCGTTGTCGGCGAACTGGCGGGCGACGGTGATGACCTGATCGCGTGGCACGCCGGTGATCTTTTCCTGCCAGGCCGGGGTGTAGGGCACGTCGTCATCGAAGCTGGCGGCGACGTTGCCACCGCCGAGGCCGCGGTCGATGCCGTACTGTGCGAGCGTCAGGTCGTAGACCGTCGCCACCAGCGCGCTGGAGCCGTCGGCCAGCGTCACCCGCTTGGCCGGCACGTTGCGCAGCTGCACGGCGTCGTGCGTGGTGCAGGCGAAGTGCGGGTGGCGGGTGGCGCCGAAGTAGGGGAAGGCGACCGCCACCACCTCGTCGCGGATGTCGTTGACCGACAGCCGCAGCCGCGTCTCGGCACCCGTCAGCGCTTCTCTGGCTTCGAGGTTCCACTTGCCGACCAGCTCGCCCTGTTCGCCCCAGCGAAAGCCGATCGAGCCGTTCGGCACCAGCAGGTTGCCGCTCAGCTCATCGAAGGCGAGCGTTTTCCACTGCGGGTTGTTGGCCTGACCGGCCTCGCCGGCGAGGTCGCTGGCGCGCAGGAAGCGGCCGTTGACATAGCGGCCGTCGGCACGCGCATCGAGGCGTACCAGCATCGGGAAGTCGGTCTTGCTGCGCACGTAGTCGGTGAAGTACTCCGATTGACGCTCGACGTGGAACTCGCGCAGCACCACGTGGCCCATCGCCATCGCCAGCGCGGCATCGGTGCCCTGCTTGGGGTGCAGCCAGAGGTCGGCGAACTTGGAGGCTTCCGAGTAGTCCGGGCAGACCACCACGGTCTTGGTGCCCTTGTAGCGGACCTCGGTCATGAAGTGGGCGTCGGGCGTGCGCGTCTGCGGTACGTTTGAGCCCCACATCATCAGGAACGTGGAGTTGTACCAGTCGGCCGATTCCGGCACGTCGGTCTGCTCGCCCCAGACCATCGGCGAGGCCGGCGGCAGATCGCAGTACCAGTCGTAGAAGGAGCCGCAGTTGCCACCGATCAGCGACAGGTAACGGCTGCCGGCGGCGTAGCTGACCATCGACATCGCCGGAATCGGCGAGAAGCCGAAGATGCGGTCCGGGCCGTAGCGGCGGATGGTGTAGGCGTTGGCGGCGGCGATGATCTCGTTGACTTCATCCCACTGCGCGCGCACGAAGCCGCCGAGGCCGCGCTGGCGCTTGTATTCGGCGGCCTTGGCCGGGTCTTCGACGATACTGGCCCAGGCATCGACCGCATCGCGGCCCTTGCGCGCCTCGCGCCACAGCGCCAGCAGCCGCGCGCGCACCATCGGGTATTTCACGCGGTTGGCGCTGTACAGATACCAGCTGTAGCTGGCGCCGCGCTGGCAGCCGCGCGGCTCGTGATTGGGCAGGTCGTCGCGGGTGCGCGGGTAGTCGGTCTGCTGGGTTTCCCAGGTGACCAGGCCGTTCTTGACGTAGATCTTCCAGCTGCAGGAGCCGGTGCAGTTCACGCCGTGCGTCGAGCGCACGATCTTGTCGTGCTGCCAGCGCGCACGGTAGGCGTTCTCCCAGCCGCGGTCTTCGGCGGTGACGACGCCGTGATCGCCGGAAAACGTGTCCTGAACTCGGTTGAAAAAGTTCAGGCGATCCAGGAAGTGACTCATCTTGTCATCCTCTTCGGGGGGCTCGCCCATGCGTTGATGCCGTCGTGTCCGCTGTCGCCGGGTGGCTCGCTGCGGGGCTGCCGCAAACACTAACTGCATGAAGCACAAGGAAATTGACGTTCATCAATGCAGACCGGAAGAGGGATATGGCACGGCCGCGTGACTACCACCTGCGGATCACCGGGAGCATGGAGCTAAGCCCGCGCCGGGGCAGGATTTATCGGTCATGCCGCATTGCGCAAAAAGCTGGAACGGCGCATTGGGGGTAGAGGCGCCGCCTACCTCCAATGTGCCGACGAAAAAAAGGCCCCGACGAGCGGGGCCTGGCGCGGGAGGGCGAGGCAGGAGAAATCAGGCGTTGCGCATGCGCCGCAGGAAGTCCTCGACGATGTCGTTGAGGCGCGCGGCTTCACTCGACAGCGCCGAGGCGGCGCGATCGACTTCGGCGACGGCGGCGCGCGTCTGCTCGGTGGTGCGCGAGACCACGCCGATGCCATCGGCGGCGCCGCGCGTGCCGGCGGCGGCTTCGTTGACGCTGTGGGCGATCTCGGCGGTGGCGGTATTCTGCTCCTTGACCGCCGCCGCGATGGTGGTCACCACCTCGCGGGTATCGCTGATGACGCCGCCGATGTTGCGGATCTCGCCGGCGGTATCGCGCACCACGCGCTGCACCTCGGCGACCTGCTGGGCGATGTCCTGCGTCGCCGAAGCGGTCTGGCTGGCCAGACTCTTGACCTCATTGGCAACGACCGCAAAGCCCTTGCCGGCTTCACCAGCCCGTGCGGCCTCGATGGTGGCGTTGAGCGCCAGCAGGTTGGTCTGCGCGGCGATCGCCGAAATCAGATCGACCACCGCGCCGATCTTGTCGGCGACCGAGGTCAGGCCGAGCACCTGCTGATCGGCCTTGGCCACCGACTGCACCGCCTGCTGGGTGATTTCGGTGGATTTGCCGACCTGACGGGCGATCTCGCGGATCGAGGCCGACAGCTCCTCCGAGGCCGAGGCCACCGTCTGCGTGCTCTCGTTGGCGCGGGCCGAGGCATCGGCCGCCTGCGTCGCCTGTTCGCGGGTCTGATCGGCGGCGCGGCTGAGGCCGGCGGAGGCGCTGCTCATGCCGCGTGCCGCCTGCGTCAGCGCCTCGACCACGCCGCGGATGCCGGTTTCCAGCTCATCGGCCATGCGTGCCAGCGCCGCGCGGCGTTCACTTTCCAGGCGCTGGCGGTTGGCCTCGCGTTCTGCCTCGGCCTGGCGCTGGTGCTCGGCGCGCTCGGCTTCGGCCTGGCGTTCGCGTTCGGCGCGTTCTGCCTCGGCCTGACGCTGGCGCTCATGGCGTTCACGCTCGGCCTGTTCCTGCAGGCGCAGGCGCTCGCGCTCGGCCTCGGCGATATCGGCCGACATCTTGCGCAGCGCCGCGGCGAGCTGGCCGGTTTCGTCCTCCTGCGTGACTTCGAGCTGCTGATCGAGGCGGCCGGCGGCGACGCCTTCGGCGAAGCGCGTACTGGCGATGATCGGCCGGGCGATGGTGCGCGCGGCGAACCACATGCTGGCGACACCGAGCACCAGGATCGCCAGCGCCACCAGCATCTGCACCAGCATGTCGGAGCGTGCACGCTCCTGCAGCGTGGTGGCGAGGTGCGCGGCCTCGGCCATCGCCACCGCGCGCGGCACCGTCATCACCACCGACCACGGCGTTTTGGTGCGGCCGAGCAGGATTGGCTCGAAGACGCGAATCAGCGGACTGCTCTCGTTGTCGATCAGCTGGCTCTGGCCGCTGCGCACGATCTCGGCATCCCGCGCCCATTCCGGGTCGAGGGGCTCGTAGGAGCTGCCGATCAGCTCGGGATGGTCGCTGGCGGCCACCACCAGGCCCTCGTTGCTGACGATCGCCACTTCGCCGTTGCCGGCATGGATCATCTCGTCGGCCTTGTTGGCGAGCTGCTGCACGAAGGCGAGATCGAAGTCGGCACCGGCAACGCCGCGGAATTTGCCCTCGATGAGGATCGGTACCGACATCGTCGCCAGGTACACGTGCTTGCCCTGCACGATGTAGGGCAGCGGGCCGAGCACGCTTTCCAGGCCGCTGGTCTGCGGGCCGAGGTACCAGGCGCCCTTGACCAGGCCGTTGGGATGGCGCTCGCGGCTGTCATATTCCACCAGCGGCTGTACCGCGATGTGTCCCGTACTGTCACGGGTCCAGTACGACAACACGCGTCCGCTGGCATCCGAGCCGAGCAGGCGGCGGTTGACGTAATCGGCGTCGGCGCCGTCAAGCGCATTCGGCTCCCAGGCGCTGTAGGTGCCGTTGAAGCGCGGATTGTCCTTGAGCACGCTGAGCAGGATGGCGTTGAGCTGGCGACGGCGCTCGCCGACCGGTGAGCCGCCGGCGTCGACCGCGATCTGCTCGAAGGCCCGGGCCATGTTGCGTGCTGCGCCGAAGGCAGTATCCAGTTCCGCGCGGATGACGCCGGCCTGGGCTCTGGCCAGCGCCTGCAGCTGTTGACCGCTTGACCGGCGCAGCAATTCGCCGACGCGCTCCTGCACGGCATGTTGCGACTGCTGCGTCGCAAAAGTGGAATAGCCGACCAGCGCGATGGCGGTTCCGAGCAGGCACAGACCGGCGAGTCCGGCGATCTTGAGCTGGAGGGAGCGTATTTTCATGGCGGTCCCGGAATGTTAGGGGGGCGAAAGTCGGTAAAGCCGCCGTTGTCCAGCAAGACGCAGGCCAGCCACCGGGGTGACACCTCAGGGCCCAGCCTAGACAAAAGCCGCAGGCCCCGCGTGAAGAAGCTCGCGGGGCCTGCGGCAGGGTGTCAACTGCGGTGGTGTTTCAGCAGGGGACTTCGGCGCCCTTGCGCGCGTACCACCACCAGGTCACCAGGATGCAGCTGACGTAGTAGGCGGCGAAGCAGTACAGCGCCGCCTCCGGGCCGCCGGTCAGCTCGATCGAACTGCCATAGGCCTTGGGGATGTAGAAGGCGCCGTAGGCAGCGAGCGCCGAGCTGAAGCCGAGCACCGCGGCCGATTCCTTGCCGGCGTCCTTCAGCGCCTGGGCCAGTGCCGCCTCACCCTGACCGGCGACTTCGCGGCTGCGCTCGGTGCGGAAGATGATCGGGATCATGCGGAAGGTCGAGCCGTTACCGATGCCAGTGGTGACGAACAGCAGCATGAACATCGCCAGAAAGCCGTAGAAGTCGCCGCCACGGGTGCCCGAGGGCAGGAAGTAAAGCACGCCGAACACCGCCGCGATCATCACCACGAAGTTCCACAGCGTGACGCGGGCACCGCCGAGCTTGTCGGCCAGCCAGCCGCCGACCGGACGGATCAGCGCACCGACCAGAGGGCCGAGGAAGGCGTACTTGAGCGCGTCGATCCCCGGGAACTGGGTCTTGATCAGCATCGGAAAGCCGGCGGCGTAGCCGATGAACGAACCGAAGGTGGCGATGTACAGCCAGCTCATCAGCCAGTTGTGCTTGCGTTTGAAGATCACCGACTGCTCGCGGAACGAGGCGCGCGCCGAGGCGACGTCGTTCATGCCGAACCAGGCGGCCAGCGTGCACAGCACGATGAACGGCACCCAGATGAAGCCGGCGTTCTGCAGCCACAGCTGGCTGTGCAGCTCGCCCTTGGTGAAGGTCTGCGGATCGCCGGCCAGGCCGCCGAAGATGCCGCCGGTGATCGCCAGCGGCACCAGGAACTGCATCACCGAGACGCCGAGGTTGCCGAGTCCGGCATTGAGGCCGAGCGCCGTGCCCTGCTGACTCTTCGGGTAGAAGAAGCTGATGTTGGCCATCGACGAGGCGAAGTTGCCGCCGCCGAAGCCGCACAGCAGTGCGATGACGACGAAGGTGGTGTACGGCGTTGCGGTGTCCTGTACCGCAAAGCCCATCCACAGCGCCGGGATCAGCAGCGAGGCGGTGCTCAGCGTGGTCCACAGCCGGCCGCCGAAGATCGGCACCATGAACGAATAGAAAATGCGCAGCGTCGCCCCGGACAGCCCCGGCAGCGCTGCCAGCCAGAACAGCTGGTTGGTGGAGAACTGAAAGCCGATGCCGTTGAGGCGCACGGTCACGGCGCTCCACACCATCCACACGGCGAAGGCGAGCAGCAGCGCCGGGATCGAGATCCACAGGTTGCGCGCGGCAATGCGCTTGCCTTCCTGCTCCCAGAACTGCGCATCCTCCGGGCGCCAGTCCTGCAGCACGTGAGATTTCACGGGTGAGTTCAAGACTTTGGTGGTCATGGGATTTTACCTGTCGTTCGGCGCGACCGGGGCGGTCGCGCCGCGGGGGGAGGAGACGGGCGGCGGGCGATACGGGATGGCTCAGGCCTGGCTGGCGGCGTGGGTGGCCGGCGTGCCGTGTTCGGCGAGTTCCGGCAGATCCTTCGGGCCGCGCAGCTCGGGGATCTGGCGTTTTTCCATGCGGCGGATGGCGAAGTGCATCCACAGCAGGGACACCACGACGATCACGAACATCAGCATGAAGCAGCTCTGGCGGATGCCGGTGAGGTCGTTGAGGGCACCGAACAGGATCGGCAGGATGAAGCCGCCGAGACCGCCGATCATGCCGACCATGCCGCCGACCGAGCCGACGTGATCCGGGTAGTAGACCGGGATGTGCTTGTAGACCGCGGCCTTGCCGAGCGACATGAAGAAGCCGAGGACGAACACCAGCAGGGTGAACTGCGCCGGCCCGGTCGCCATGGAGAAGCTGAAGGTGGTGTCGTTCATGCCGTGGACGACGTAGTCGGTCGGCGGGTAGGAGAGGATGAACAGCACCAGCGCGCTGACGCTGAAGGTCACGTACATGATGGAGCGGGCGCCGTAGCGGTCGGACAGCCAGCCGCCGAGCGCACGGAACACCGAGGCGGGGATCGAGTAGGCGGCGCCGATCATGCCGGCGGTGGTGATCGCCATGCCGTAGTTGCCGGTCAGGTAGCGCGGCAGCCACAGCGCCAGCGCGACGAAGCCACCGAACACGAAGAAGTAGTACAGCGAGAAGCGCCAGACCTGCAGATGACGCAGCGGTTCGAGCTGCTTCATGAACGGCACGGCCTTGTGGCCGTGACGGCGGCGCTCGGCCAGGCTCGGGTCATCCTCGGTCATGAACCAGAAGGCCACCGCCATGATCGCGATCGCCGCGGCCCACACCAGCGCCACCGCCTTCCAGCCGAGCGCGACCATCACGAACGGTGCGCAGAACTTGGTCACCGCGGCGCCGACGTTGCCGGCACCGAAGATGCCGAGCGCCGTGCCCTGCTGGCTGGCCGGGTACCACTTGGAGACGTAGGCCACACCGACCGCGAAGGAGCCGCCGGCGACGCCGACGCCGAGTGCGGCGATCAGGAACATCTCGTAGGTGGTGGCGAAGGTCAGCAGCATCGTGGCCACCGCCGCCGCCAGCATCACCGCGACGTAGACGATGCGGCCGCCGATCTGGTCGGTCCACACGCCGAGCACCAGACGCACCAGCGAGCCGGTCAGGATCGGCGTGCCGACCAGCAGGCCGAATTCGGTATCGTTGAGGCCAAGCTGCTTTTTGATCTGGATGCCGATGATCGAAAAGATCGTCCACACCGCAAAACAGATGGTGAAGGCGAGCGTGGACATCACCAGCGCTCGGGTTTGTCTGGACTTGGCAATCGTCATGATCGGGGACTCCCGCTGCCATTGGAAAACGCGGTGCATGCTGAGCATCGAACATGGCTAATTACTTGATTTAAATCAGATGCTTAGATTGGTGGTAGGGGGCTTGTGGCAACCCTCTACCACTTTCGGGTGAGCCGTTTTCGGCGTGCAAGTCATTGATCGCCCGTGCCTTGCCGCCGAGCAGGGCGGCGGCGACGACGGTACGGGTATCCCTCCGCTGCGCCGCGGGCGATGGTGTGCGGGCGGCGGGCTACCCCCGCGCGATTACCGCCACCGCGTGCGTGCACCTGCGGCCACTCTTGAGCAACATCATGTGCACCTGCAGCGGGGCTCCCGAGGCTCTGCCACGCTGTAGTTCACCGTCGACCGGCAAGAGGATTTCCGGCATGACCCGACCATCGCTGCGCGACTCGCTGACCCTGCGCATGGGCCTGCTGCTGGGCGGCATCGTGATGCTGGCCCTGGTGGCGATGAGCAGCGCGATCCTCATCGTGCAGGCCAGTTCCGGCGACGCCGCGGCGATCAACATCGCCGGCTCGCTGCGCATGCAGACCTACCGCATCGCCACCCGGCTGGAAGCTGCCCGCGACGGCGCCGCGCTGAGCCCGGAACTCGATTCCTTCGAGCGGCGGCTGCACAGCGCGGCGCTGCAGGGGGCGGTGCCGCGCGATGGCGGGGACGACCGCCGCATCGCGCTGGCCGGCATCGAGACGCGCTGGCAGCAGGACATCCGGCCGCTGGCGCAGACGCTGTCGACGCAGCCGCCGGGCGAGCGTCTGAGCGGCGCGCTGAGCACCTTCGATGGCTTCGTCGCCGATCTCAATGACTTCGTCGCCCGCCTCGAACAGCACGCCGAGGCCAAGCTGCGCTGGCTGCGCGTGGTACAGGGCTCGGCGCTGACGGTGGCGGTGCTGCTGGCGCTGCTGGCCTGGGCGCAGGTGCGCCGCTGCGTGCTGCCACCGCTGTATGACCTGCTGGCGCTGGCCGAGCGGGTGCGCCACGGTGACTTCGGCGGCCGCGCCGCGCATGTCGGCAATGACGAATTCGGCGTGCTCGGTCATGCCTTCAACGCCATGGCCAGTGATCTGTCGAAGATGTATGCAGACCTCGAAAGCCGCGTCGAACAGCAGACGCGGGCGCTGCGCCATTCCAACCGCGCGCTGGAGCTGCTCTACGCGACCACCCGCCGGCTCAATGACACGCCGCCGACCGACGCCGTGCTGCTGGACGTACTCGACGAGGTCGAGCGCTTCACCGGCGCCGAGGCCAGCAGCCTGTGTCTGGTCGATGCCAGCCACAAGGACGGCGCCGCCGCGGAGGTGCCGCCGCATTACAGCCGCTGCGTCGGCCGCGGCTGCATCGAGCCGCTGGCGCAGCGCCCGGGCACGCTGTCGATCCCGGTACTGGATCAGGGTCAGCATTACGGCGTGCTGCTGCTCGCCAGCCCGCGCCCCGGCAGCGGCGACAGCGCCGAGCGCCAGCTGCTGGAAACCGTCGCCCGTCACATCGCCGCCAGCCTGCGCGCGCGCCAGCAGGAGGTGTCCAAGCGCCGGCTGGCCCTGCTCGAAGAACGCAACGTCATCGCCCGTGAGCTGCACGACTCGCTGGCGCAGTCGCTGTCTTACCTGAAGATCCAGGTCAGCCGCCTCAGCGGCGCCCTGCCGCCGGAGCAGCCACCGGTGGTCGGCGAGGTGCTCGGCGAGCTGCGCGAGGGGCTCAGCAGCGCCTACCGCGAACTGCGCGAGCTGTTGACCACCTTCCGCATCACCATGGAAGAAACCGGCCTGCAGCCGGCGCTGGAAAAAGCGCTGAAGGAATTCGCCACTCGCGGTGCCATCCACACCGAACTCGACTACGCCCTCGGCGGCCACCTGCTCAGTCCGCACCAGGAGATTCACGTGCTGCAGATCGTGCGCGAGGCGCTGTCGAACATCGTCCATCACGCCCGCGCCGAAACCGCCCGCGTCAGCCTGCAGCGCGTCGGCGAGTTCATCCGCGTCACCATCGACGATGATGGCGTCGGCCTGCCGCAGCAGCCCGAGCGCGAACGCCATTACGGCCTGACCATCATGCGCGAGCGCACCCGCAGCCTGCACGGCGAGATCCGCCTGTCCAACCACGAACCGCACGGCTGCCGTGTCGAAATCGACTTTCCGGCGGCTGCCACGGCCGCCGATCACCCCGCCGAGGAGTATTTGCCCCATGTCTGACAGCCCGCAAACCCTGCTGGTGATCGACGATCACCCGCTGCTGCGTAAAGGCGTCTCCCAGCTCGTCGCACTTGAGCCGGAGATGAAACTGATCGGCGAAGCCGCCGACGGCAGTGAGGGGCTGCGCCTGGCTCGCGAGCTCAACCCCGACCTGATCCTGCTCGACCTGCAGATGCGCGGCGTCGACGGCCTGGAGACGCTGAAGGCCATCAAGGCGCTCGATCTGGATGCACGGGTGATCATGTTCACCGTCTCCGACGCCGAAGAAGACGTGCTCGCCGCGCTGCAGGCCGGGGCCGACGGTTATCTGCTCAAGGACATGGAACCCGAGGAAATGCTCAACTCGCTGCGTCTGGCCGCGCGCGGACGGCTGGTGCTGTCGGCACCGATCACCGAGCTGCTGGCGCGTTCGCTGCGCAGCGAGCAGGCCGTCGGCGCCACGCCGGTCAGCGACCTCACCGACCGCGAGCATCAGATCCTGCTGCAGATCGCCGCCGGGCGCAGCAACAAGCTGATCGCCCGCGAGCTCAACATCACCGAGGGCACCGTCAAGGTCCACGTCAAGCACCTGCTGAAGAAGCTCAGCCTGCGCTCGCGCGTCGAAGCCGCGGTCTGGGCGGTGAAGACCGGCATCGCTCCGCGGGCCTGAGTGTGGGGTGACATATCGTTCGCGCACGTGGCTGGACTACGCTCGACGCAGCTGCATGACGATTGCGGCCTGTCCCAAGGAGAACCACGATGCCCGGACGCCTTGATTTCGAACTACAGCCCTCGCGCAGCACCCGGCGCGCAGCGGATGCACCGTGCTGTCGCATCCTGGTGCTGGCCGATCTGCGCGCCGATGCGCAGCGCCCGCCATTGGCTGAACGTTCGCTGTACCCGATCGCCCACGACACGCTCGACCGCGCCTGCTCGCTGTTCGCCCCGCAGCTGAAGCTGAGCGGGCAGGAGCGGCTGCCGGCGCTGAGTCTCGATTTCCGCTGCATCGACGATTTTCACCCCGATGCACTGCTGGCGCGCGTGCCGCTGTTCGCGCAGCTGGCGCAGGCGGCGCCGCAGCTCGCCGCGGCGCTGCCGGCGGCGGCCACGCCGTCCCGCCCGGCCCAGGAGGACAACCCGTTCGCCGCGCTGCTCGGCGGCGACATCGGCGAAGCCGCCCGCCGCGGTGCCGATGACTTCATCCGCAAACTGCTCGGCCCGGTCGGTACGCCGGCCGCCGATCCGCGCCATCAGGTGCTCGGCGCCGCGGCCGATCTGGCGCGCGCGCAGCTGCTGCGCGCGCTGCTGCACGAACCGCGCTTCCAGCGTCTGGAAGCGGCCTGGCGCGGCCTCGGCTGGCTGCTGGCCGAGCTCGACGCCGATGCCGGCACGCAGGTCGACGTGTTCGAGCTGTCGCGGGAGGAGCTGGCCGCCGACCTGATGGCTCCGGCGCCCTGTCTGCCGGGCCTGTTCTCCGCGGCGGCAGAAGCCGGTGCGCCATACGCGATGATCGTCTGCGATTTCGGCTTCGCCGCCAGCCGCGAGGACGTGCTGCTGCTCGCCGCGCTCGGCGGCATGGCCGATGCGCTCGGTGCGCCGCTGCTCGCCGGCTTCGATCCGCAGCTCGCTGCCGATCCGGCGGCCTTCGCCGAAAGTGAAGGAGCCACCCTGCTGCATGCGCTGGCACGCACGCCGGGGGCGGCCCGTCTCGGTCTGGCGCTGCCGCGCCTGCTGCTGCGCCGGCCTTACGGCAAGCGTTCCGATCCGCTGGACACGCTGGACTTCGAGGAAATCGACGCCGACTGGCAGCCGTGTCGCGCGCTGTGGGGCAGTCCGGCCTGGGGGCTGGCGCTGCTGATCGGCCGTGGCTTCCTTGCCGCCGAGGGCTGGGACTTCGCGCCGGACAATGAGCTCGAACTGCTGGACCTGCCGCTGGCGCTGTACCCGCAGGCGGGGGATGTGGCGATGCTGCCCTGCGCCGAACGCTTTCTCAGTGACGCGGCGGCCGAGGCCATCGATGCCCTTGGCCTGATGCCGCTCATCAGTCGGCGCGAGCGCAATGCGGTGCGGCTGTTCCGTTTCCGCTCGCTGGCCGGCGCGCTGCGCGGACGCTGGCGCGGCTGAGGTGCCCGGGACCGCCGGCGCGTGTCAGCGCGCGCCGGGCTGGTAGAGGCGGTCGAACTCGCCGCCGTCGGCGAAATGACGGGCCTGCGCCTGCTGCCAGTTGCCGAAGTCATCGGCCAGCGTGAACAGCCTGAGCTGCGGGAAGCGCTGCTGATAGCGCGCCGCCACCGTTGCATCGCTCGGCCGGTAGAAGTGCTCGGCGGCCAGCTGCTGCGCCTCGGGACTGTACAGATGCTGCAGATACGCCTCGGCGACGGCTCGCGTGCCGTGGCGCTCGACGATCTTGTCGACCAGCGCCACCGGCGGCTCGGCGAGGATGCTCAGCGGCGGCGTGACGATTTCCACGGCATCGGCGCCGGCCGTCTGCAGCGCCAGCAGCGCCTCGTTCTCCCAGGCCAGCAGCACATCACCGATGCCGCGTTGCAGGAAGGTCATCGTCGCGCCGCGGGCACCGGTATCGAGCACCGGCACGTGATGGAACAGACGACCGACGAACTCGCGCGCGCTCGCCTCGCTGCCACCCGGCTGGCGCAGTGCCCAGCCCCAGGCGGCGAGGTAGTTCCAGCGCGCACCGCCGGAGGTCTTCGGATTCGGCGTGATCACCTCGACGCCGTCCTTGACCAGATCGCCCCAGTCATGGATGCCCTTCGGATTGCCCTTGCGCACCAGGAACACGATCGTCGAGGTGTACGGCGCCGACTGGTGCGGCAGGCGCTGCTGCCAGTCGGCGGCGATCAGACCGGACTGGGCGATGGCGTCGATGTCGTAGGCCAGCGCCAGCGTCACCACGTCGGCTTCCAGCCCGTCGATCACCGAGCGTGCCTGCTTGCCGGAGCCACCGTGCGACTGACGCATGGTGATGCGGTCGCCGGGGTGCTGCTGCTGCCAGTAGCGTGTGAACTGGGCGTTGTAGGCCTGGTAGAACTCACGGGTCGGATCGTAGGAGACATTGAGCAGTGTCAGCTCGGCCGCAGAGCTGCTCAGCGTGAAGGCGCACAGCAGGCCGGTGAGCAGCGCGCGGTAGCGTGGGGACAGACACATCGGAAACACTCCGGTAGCACCCGATGGGGGAATGCCCGGTCCTACGCAGACGCCGTGCCAGAGCCCGCGCTGTGTCTTCAATCGCTTGATTAATCACCGGTTAGTGGTATTTACCGGATTTCATCAGACATTGCGTCCGTGATATTTGATGGAATACCCATGAGATATGATGGCCTGATCCCATCATATGTGACGGATCATTCATGTTTGAGCCTGCGCTTTCACCGGATCTGCTGCTCGCCGTCTGGCGCCTGCTGCCGCGGGCACAGCCGCTCGCCAGCCTGCTGGAGCCGCTGCGCCGCCTGCTGGGGCTGGAGGATGTCGGGCTGTGCGGCGTCGATGCGCCGACGCAGCAACTGCTGTGTCAGCGTGCGCGCCAGCCCTGTGCCGCGCTGGCGCTCGATGCCGACCGGCTGCAGCGGCTGGCGGACTGGTGTCACCACGCGGCGCGCACGCCGCAGGCGCTGGCGGAGCTGCCCTGGCTGCCACTGGATGCCGCCGGCAGCTGGGTGCTGGCGCTCGACGGCGAGCCGCCGGCGCTGGCGCTGTTCACAGCGACCGCCGGCACGGTTGATGCCGCGCGCCGCGCGCAATGGGCGGCGCTGGCCGAACCGCTCGCGCTGGCCGTCGAGCTGGCGCGCCAGCGCCGGCGCATCGAGGATCTCGAAGCGCTCAGCGAGCGCCTGCGCGAGCAGCCGGTCGCGCATCGCCCGGTCAGCGGCGAAGCGATCGTCGGTGCCGACGGCGGGCTGCGTCAGGTGCTGGAGCGGGTGCGCCTGGTGGCGTCGACCGACGTGCCGGTGCTGCTGCTCGGCGAGACCGGCTCCGGCAAGGAGGTGATCGCCCGCGCCATTCACGACCACTCGCCGCGCGCCGCCGCCGACTTCGTGCGCGTCAACTGCGGCGCGATTCCACCGGAACTGATCGACTCGGCGCTGTTCGGCCACGAGCGCGGTGCCTTCACCGGCGCGACCACCAGCCGGCGCGGCTGGTTCGAGCAGGCCGACGGCGGCACGCTGTTCCTCGATGAGATCGGCGAGCTGCCGCTGGCGGCGCAGGTGCGCCTGCTGCGCATCCTGCAGGACGGCCAGTTGCAGCGCGTCGGTGGCGAGGCGACGGTGCAGCTCGACGTGCGGGTGGTCGCGGCGACCCACCGCGACCTGCCGGCGATGGCGCAGAACGGGCGCTTTCGCGAGGATCTCTGGTACCGGCTGTCGACCTTCCCGATCGTGCTGCCGCCGCTGCGCGAGCGGCGCGAGGACCTGCCGGCGCTGGCAGCGCATTGCGTGCGTCGCGCCGCGCACCGCTTCGGTGTCGCCGTGCCGCCGATCCTGCCGGCGGACCTGGCCCGGCTCGCCGCCTATGACTGGCCCGGCAACGTGCGCGAATTCGCCGCCGTCATCGATCGCGCGATTTTGCTCGGCGAGGGCCGGCGGCTCGACGTGGCCACCGCGCTCGGCACCGCCGCCGCCAGTGCGCCGCCGGCGGTACCGAGCGCGGCCGATGCGGCACCGCCGCTGGCGACCCTCGATGCGGCGATGCGCGAGCATATCGCCCGCGCGCTCGCCGCCTGCGCCGGACGCATCGAAGGGCCGCACGGTGCGGCGGCGGCGCTCGCCATCAATCCGCATACGCTGCGCGCGCGCATGCGCCGGCTCGGCCTCGACTGGCGCCGCTACCGGCCGCTCTGACGGCGCAGCAGACGGCGCCAGACACGGCTGAAAAAACCCTCGCGCAGCCGTCGCAGCTTGCGCAGCAGCGCATGCGTCGCCTGCCACAGCGGCTGACGCTGCAGCCAGTCGTGCACGAAGCGGTGAAAACGCAGCAGCTTGTCGTGCGCCCAGGCGAACCAGCCGAGGCTGAGCAGCGCCGGCGCGCACAGCGCATACAGCCGCGCGGCGACCGCGGTGCCGACCAGCTTGGCACTGATGATCGTCAGCAGCCCCGGCAGCAGCGCGCCGCGGGCGATCAGCCACACCGCGGCGAGTTTGAATGGCAGCAGCAGCAGCGCCGGCACGACGAAGGCGGTCGCTGCGCCCCACGGCGGCAGCGCCGCGATGCGGGTTTCCAGCGCCCGCACCGCCGGCAGGCGGCCGAGGGCCGCCATTGCCCGTGCGATCGGCTGCCAGCCCCATTCTTCGAACAGCAGTACGAGGGCGGCCAGCAGCGCCAGCGGGCTGACCAGCCAGCGGCGCCAGCGGCTGCGGTGCGGTTGTGGTGTCGACATCACCGCTGCACCGTGATGAGGTGGCCGGCGGCTGCCGGATTTATCAGTTTATCCACAAAATCCGTGGATGAGTTTCTGTAATGCGCGATATTTTTCAGATTCATCATGGGTTTGTGCGATTGGGTAAAATTTGATCAGTCGTCGACATCGCGGCCGGTCTTCAGCCGCAGCGCCCGAGCAGGCGATCGAGCGTGCGCGCTGCGGCGAACAGGCCGAAGCTCGCGGTGACCGCCATCGCCGCGCCGAAGCCGGCGCAGTTGAGACCGGCGAGGCCGAGTTCGCTGGCGCAGGCGGCCGTCGGCCGCGTCAGCGGCTCGCTCGAATACACGCAATCGATGCCGAAGCGGCGCTTCGGGTCACGCGGAAAACCGTAGTCCTTGCGCAGGCGCTGGCGCAGTTTGGCGAGCATCGGGTCCTGCTCGGTGCGCGCCAGGTCGGCAAGGCGGATGCGCGTCGGATCGGTCTTGCCGCCGGCGCCACCGGAGACCACCAGCGCCACGCCCTGCGCCCGGCACCAGGCCACCAGCGCCGCCTTGGCGCGCACATTGTCGATGGCGTCGATCACCGCATCGCAGCCGTCGAGCAGCTCGGCGGTGTTCTCCGGCGTCAGAAAGTCTTCGATGCACTCGACGCGGCAGTGCGGGTTGATGCGCTCGATGCGCTCGGCGAGGGCTTCGACCTTGGCCGCGCCGAAGGCGCCATCGAGGGCGTGCAGCTGCCGGTTGACGTTGGACTCGTGGATCATGTCGAGATCGAT
Source organism: Plasticicumulans acidivorans (assembly GCF_003182095.1). Lineage (GTDB taxonomy): Bacteria > Pseudomonadota > Gammaproteobacteria > Competibacterales > Competibacteraceae > Plasticicumulans > Plasticicumulans acidivorans. The sequence goes on from NZ_QGTJ01000006.1 coordinate 213,129, forward strand.
CAGCCGCAGGCCGCCGACGGCGCTGCGCGCCAGCGCTTCGACCGCCCAGCTGCCGACGCCGCCAACGCCGACCACGGCGACGCGGACAGGTTCGAGCCGGGCCAGGGCTCCGGCACCGTACAGCCGGCTGATGCCACCGAAGCGGCGTTCGAAATCGACGGGGGAGGCGGCGCTGCTCACGGTGCGGACTCGGGTGCTGAAACGACGGGGCGCCAAGGTAGCGCATCGGCGCGCGGCGGGCATCCGCGTCGGTTTTGAGTGCACGCATGGTTGAAGTTTGACTGGCAGTCAAAACAGGACTAGCGTGCCACCTATGAGCACCACACCGACGATGGCCCGCAAGGAGCGTGAACGCGCCGCGCGCGAGGAGCTGATCCTTGAGCAGGCCCGGCGCATGCTCGCCGAAAGCGGCTACCTCGATCTCAACCTCGACGAGCTGGCCCGTCGCGTCGAGTACTCCAAGGGCACGCTCTACCAGCACTTCAGCTCGAAGGAAGACCTGGTGATGGCGATCGCGGTGCGCGGCCTGCAGGCGCGTGCCGGGTTGTTCGAGCGGGCGCTGGGGTTTCGCGGTGCCAATACGCGCGAGTGCGTGCAGGCGATCTCGGTTGCCGCCGGCCAGTTCTGCCACGCCTTTCCGGACTATTTCGAGGTCGAAACTCTGGTCAAGCTGTCGAGCTTTGCGCTGCGTGCCAGCGAGCTCCGCCGCAATCAGCTCGGCCTGGCGGTCGGGCGGGGGTTTCGCTGCGTGCAGGGCATCGTGCAGGCGGCGCTGCATCTGGGCGATCTGCCGGCGCACGCGCACCTGGCCCCGGAGCGCATCGCTTTCGCGCTGGCTTCGGTCAGTGTCGGCAGCGAGATCATGGGGCGGCTGCCGGAACTGCGCCTGCTTGCCGGCATCGACAACCTGGCGGCGGTGGTCCGGGAAAACCAGAGCCTGCTGCTCGACGGCTGTGGCTGGAAGCCGCTGCGCAGCGAATACGACATGGCCGCGGTGGACCGGCGCATCCGCGCCGAGGTGTTCCCGGAAGCCAGCTGGCTCGATGTCTAGAATCCAATGTCTGAAAAACGGGTCCGGAATGTCAGTGCATGTAAAAAATTTGACTATTGGTCAATTCTGGACTTTGAGACATGACACCCCCGAGCGGTCGACTGCTCCACCCGGGTCGTTGAGCGGCGATACCCGCCGGTGCGTCGACACACGGGCGCGGCAGGCGATATACCGAAGCAAAAACGCTCACAGTTCCCGCAACCGTCCGGCCGGCGCGCCGACGTGTTCAGCAAAGCCGCGCACGGCGGCTGAAGAGGCATGACCATGCAGTCCACACACCTGTTTCCACGCCGCACGGCGGCCCTGCTGATCGCCCTGGCGGCGGCGGGCTGCAGCGTCGTCGGTCCCGATTTCGTCGCCCCCGAACCGCAGATGCCGGCCGCCTGGCATGAGCGCAGCGCGCAGACCGCGAGCAGCGATGCCGAACTCTCCGCCTGGTGGAAACGCTTCGGCGATCCGCAGCTCGACCGCCTGGTCAGCGAGGCGCTGGCTGCCAACCGCGAGCTGGCGGTCGCCGAAGCCCGCGTGCGCGAGGCGCGGGCGCTGCGTGACGTCGCCGCCGGTGGCGAGCAGCCCTCGGTCGGCCTCGGCGCCAGCGCCGTGCGCAGCGGCGAGAGCGGCAACACGCTGACCGGCCTCAACCTGCAGCGGGCCGGCGAGCACCTGACCAACGATCTCTACCGCGGCGGCGTCGATGCCAGCTGGGAGATCGACCTGTTCGGCGGCATCCGCCGCAATGTCGAGGCGGCACAGGCCGATGCCGCCGCCGCCGAGGCGGCGCGCGTCGCCACCCGCATCGCCGTCGCCGCCGATACCGCCGCCGCCTGGTTCGACCTGCGCGGCTACGCCAGCGAGCTGGCCGCCGTCGAGCGCAACCTCGGCTCGCAGCAGGCCACCGCGCGGCTGGTGCGCGACCGCCGCAGCGCCGGCCTCGCCGCCGATCTCGACGTTGCCCGCGCCGAGGCACAGGTGGCCTCGACCTCGGCGGCACTGCCGCCGCTGCGCGCCGCCGCGCGCCAGGCCGCCTACCGGCTCGACGTGCTGCGCGGGGTAACGCCGGGCAGCGATACCGAGGCGCTGCTGAAAGCCGCGCCGCTGGCCACGCCGAACTGGCCGACGCCGCCGGAAGGCGTGCCGGCCGAGCTGCTGCGCCGGCGCCCCGACATCCTGCGCGCCGAAGCCCAGCTGGCGGCGGCGACCGCGCGGGTCGGCGTCGCCGAAGCCGAGCTGTACCCGAAACTGACGCTGAGCGGCTCGCTCGGCCTGGCCTCGATCAGCACCGGCAATCTCAGCGATTACGCCTCGAAGACCTGGAGTTTCGGCCCGGCGCTGTCACTGCCGATCTTCGAGGGCGGGCGCCTGCGCAGCGCGGTCAAGGCGCGTGAGGCCGGCGTCGACGCCGCCCGCGCGAGCTACGAGCAGACCGTGCTCAGCGCCGTCGGCGAGGTCGAGACCGCCGCTGCGGCGCTGCGCGAGACGCAGGCCCGGCGCAGCGCGCTGCTGACCGCGCAGGAAGCCAACCGCCGCGCGCTCGGCCATGCCAATGACCGCTACGGCGCCGGGCTGGCGAGCTTCCTCGACGTGCTCGATGCCCAGCGCACGCTGTTCCTCGCCGAGACCGAACTGGCGCGCGCCGACCGTGAAGTCGCTGCCGACCAGGTGCGCCTGCACAAAGCGCTCGGTCACGGCTGGTAGCGTCGGCGGGCGACGGGCAGACTGAACTTAGCGACCCATCGGCAGCCCAACTGCCGATGGGTCCGCACGTTGACCGTCGCCCACATCCTGCCGAGAGAACCCTGAATGAGTGTTGCCGTCGTCCGTTCGCGCGTTTCCCAGCTGCTCGAAGACTGCCTGCACGGACATACCGACGAACGCATCAGCCTCGGCGCCTTGCTCGACCGGCTCGGTTCGCGCTCGTTCGGCCTGTTGCTGCTGCTGTTCGCGCTGCCGAACCTGATCCCGCTGCCACCCGGCGTGTCCTCGTTGTTCGGACTGCCGCTGGTGCTGCTCGCCGCGCAGCTGGCCTGCGGTCGCGGCCAGCCGTGGCTGCCGCACTGGCTGCGCCGGCGCTCGCTCAACCGCGCCAGCTTCGAACGCATCGTGCACAAGGCGCTGCCGTGGTTGCGGCGCATCGAGAACCTGCTGTGCGAACGGCTGCGCTGGCTGACCGGCCCGTTTGCCGCGCGCCTGCTCGGTGCCTACTGCCTGCTGATGGCGCTGCTGGTGCTGATCCCGTTTCCCGGCTCGAACATGCTGCCCTCGGCGGTGATCGCGATGGTCGCGCTCGGCCTGCTCGAACGCGACGGCCTGCCGGTGATGCTCGGGCTGTTCTGCGGCGTCGCGGTGTTCGGCGTCATCCGTCTCGCCGTCGGCATGGTCGGTCTGGCCTGAAGCCGCCTCCGCGGCGGCCGGAGGCAAGGCTTCAGGAGGCGCCGCCCGCCGGGCCGGCGGCCTGTGAAATCGCCCGCGCGCGGGCCTTGCGCGAGGCGTTTTTCGCGTAGGACTTCTCGCCCATGCGCTGCGTCAGCAGCCAGATGAATGCCCACCACGGCATGCGTGCGGTCCAGCGGCCGAAGGCCCGCGGCACCCGCTCGCGGCGCTTGCGTTCGGGCCGGAGATGGACCGTTGCCAGTACCACGCCGGCCTGCCCCGGGCCGAGCTGGCCGAGCAGCCTGCCGTCGCTGTCGGCGATGGCGCTGTAGCCGGGAAACTCAATGTCCTGCGCCGGGAAGCCGGCCGGCAGTGTCGTCTGCAGGCGACCGACCTTGTTGGCCATCAGCACCGGAATGCCCATCAGCTGCGCGGTCTGCGCCGTGCCGTCGCGCAGGGCGACGTTGAGCACATCGGCGTCGCGCTGGCGGATCGGGAAGCGGGCCTCGAAGGAGGCGCCGGAAAACGGCCGCAGGTAGAGATCGATGCCGGCCTGCTGCAGCTCGGTATAGCGTTCATAGAGCGCATTTTCAAAGCAGATGCCGACGCCGATGCGGCCGATCGGCGTATCGAACCAGTGCGGATCGCTGCCGCGCGTGAACAGATAGGCCTCGAAGGAGGCGGGCGGGCATTTGCGCACGCGGCCGAGCACCTCGCCCGCCGGGCCGGTGAGCACGAAGGTGTCGTAGAAGTCCTCGCCGTCGGCTTCGAGAAAGCTGGTGCCGAGATAGATGCCGAGGCGCCGCGACAGGGTTTTCATCCAGCGCAGCGACGGCCCGTCGAAGGGTTCGGCGCTGTCCCACAGCGCCTCGCTCAGCGTGTAGCCGCCCGGCGTCAGCTCGGGCAGCAGCACCAGGCGGGCGCCTTCGCGCGCGGCCTTGGTCACGAGGGCTCGCGCGGTGGCGAGATTGCCCGTGCGTGCGCCGGGCTGGCAGGCCAGTTGGATCGTGGCGACGGTCAGTGCATCCGTGTTCATGGGGCGTCCCTGCGGGTCGTTGCGTACGCTCTTCCATTGAAGGATGCGCACACCGCCAATGCCAGTGCATTGCAGCTGTCCAGCGCGGCGACTACCGTGCCGCCGGCCGCGGCGCCACCATGCGCATGTGGAATTTTCCCCGTTACCAGGAGCAGACGACCATGACCCAGCCGAACCTGCCCGCGCGCTCCAGCGCCGGAGCGATGGCATGAGCGCCACCGATTTCTACCCGGATGACCGTCAGCCGACGGTGCGCGTGGTGGCGATGCCGGAGTTCACCAACGCCACCGGCAACATCTTCGGCGGCTGGATCATGGCGCAGATGGATCTGGCCGGTTCGATCATCGCCGTCGAGCGTGCCGACGGCCCGGTGGCGACGGTCGCCGTGCAGTCGATGGCGTTCCACGCACCGGTGCACGTCGGCGACCTGCTCAGCTGCTATGCCGAGATCGAGCGCAGCGGCCGCACCTCGGTGACGGTGCGCATCGACGTCCATGTGCGCCGCCACCAGCGCAGCGCCACGCCGCCGAGCGAAAAGGTCACCGAAGCAGTGATCACCTACGTCAAGGTCGACCCCGAGGGCCGGCCGTCGCCGCTGCCGCAGCCCTGAGCCGGCTCAGTCCTCCAGCTTCGGTGCACTGAGCGGCGCGGTTTCGCGCTGGTAGGCCTTCAGTGCCTGGCGCAGCGTCGGGAACAGATTGGCGTCGAGCTCCGGCGTGCGCAGGCCGCGCGCATCGACCCAGTCGAGGATCTCGGCGCGGCGCCCGGCCAGCACCAGGCGCACGCCGCGCGCGTTGAGCGTGCGCCGCAGCGCGCGCAGCGCGAACAGGCCGGTGACGTCCATCTGGCTGATCGGGATGGCGTCGATGATGAACCACTGCAGCGGCGGCCCGGCCGCCTCGGCGGCGCGCAGCGCGCGCTGGCGGAACCAGCCGGCGTTGAAAAAGGTGAGCGGGCTGTCGAAGCGGAACATCACCAGCCCCGGAAAGGTGCGCGCGCCGGCGTGGCGCTCGATCGAATGCAGGCCGGGCAGGCCGTCGACCTCGCCGAGCACTTCGTCGCGCGGCCGCGCCACCATGTGGATGAAGCGCAGCAGCGCCAGCACCACGGCGATCAGGATCGCGTCGATCGCGCCGACGGCGACCACGCCGAGCGTGGTCAGCAGCGACAGACCGAACTCCAGGCGGTCGAGCCGCCACAGCTCGCGCAGGCCGTGCAGATCGAGCAGCGACAGCGAGGCCTTGATCAGCACCGCGCCGAGCGCGGCGACCGGCACATAGGCCAGCGGCTCGGTGAAGAACAGCAGCACCACGGCGATGCAGGCGGCGGCGAACACGCCGGTCAGCTGCGAGCGCCCGCCGGCGGCATCGGCCATCGCCGTGCGCGAATCAGCGCCGCTGATGGCGAAGCTCTGCGACAGCGCCGCGGCGATGTTGGCGGCGCCGAGCGCGGCGAATTCGCGATCGACGTCGATCTCATAATGGTTGCGCGCGGCGAAGCTGCGCGCCGTCAGCATCGCGCTGGAAAAACTCACCAGAGCCACGCCGGCGGCGGCACCGAACAGCTCCTCCAGCAGGTCCGGCGAGAAGCTCGGCCAGTGCAGCGCCGGCAGGCCCCCCGGCACCCGGCCGAGCACCGCCACGCCGTGCGCGTCGAGCTGGAAGCCGGCGACCAGCGCGGCGGCGACCACGGTCGCCAGCAGCGCCGCCGGCACCCGCGGCAGCCAGCGCGGCCCGAGCCAGAGCACGGCGAAGCAGGCACAGCCGACGGCCAGCGTCGGCAGATGGGTGTGTTCGAGCTTGCCGGCGAATTCGAGCAGGCGCGGCACGATGCCGCCTGAGTCGATGCTGAAGCCGAACACCTTGCCGATCTGCCCGAGCAGGATGCTCAGCGAGATGCCGTTGAGAAAGCCGATCAGGATCGGCTGCGAGAGAAAATCGGCGAGCGCGCCGAGGCGCAGGAAGCTCGCGCCGATACAGAACACGCCGGCGATGAAGGCCAGCGTGATCGACAGCGACAGGTAGACCTCGGCATTGCCGCCGGCGAGCGGCGTGATCGCCGCGGCGATCATCGCGCAGGTCGCCGCATCGGGGCCGACGATCAGCTGGCGCGAGGTGCCGAACAGCGCATAGGCCAGCAGCGGCAGGATGCTGGCGTACAGGCCGTAGATCGGCTCGAAGCCGGCGAGCTGGGCGTAGGCGACGCCGACCGGCAACGCCACCGCCGCCACCGAGACGCCGGCGGCAAGGTCGTGCGGCAGATCGCTCGGGCGGTAGCGGCTCAGCGCGGCGAGGCCGGGCGCGAAGCGGGCGAGGCGGGCGCGGAGGGCTGGGTTCAAGATCGGGCTCCTCGGAACCGGCACGGGCGGCGCCGGCGCACGGCCCGTCGTGGATGGTAGACGATGTATATACGAAAGCCTTAGCGTCGTCCTGCCAGCCAGCCGAAATCGGTCTGCAGCGTGTAGGTAAAACCGGCGTAGATGCCGACCGGTGTGTCGGTCAGCGGCAGGCGCACGCTGCCGGCGATGTCGGCATGGCTGCCTTTGGGCTCGTCGATGAACTGCGGCGCGACGCCGACCGACAGCGTCTGCGCCAGCCCCGGGCGCAGCAGCGCGCCGCTGGCGCCGAGGCCGTAGAGCGTCTCGCCGAAGCCGTATTCGCGGTACGGCCCGAACCAGCGCGCCGCCTCCGGGCGCTCGTCGACCGGCGCGATGATCAGCCGCGTCAGGCCGAGCGCACCGGCCTCGGCCCGCAAGCCGCCGCCGAGGCTGTAACGCAAGCGCCCGCCGCCGACGCCGACCGGCGTCAGCGCCGTGCCTTCGCCGCTGAGCACGCCATCGCGCAGCGTGAAGTCGGCCTGCAGGCGGCCGCCGGGCAGTCCGGCGAGCGTCAGCCGGCCGCGCAGGCCGGCGCTGCCTTCGCCCTGCGCCAGCAGCTGGCGGAAGAAGTCGCCCTGCAGGTCGGCAAAGCGCAGGCTCGACGGCAGCGGTGCCGACAGCTGGCCGTGGCCGCTGAGATCGAGCGAGAGCAGGCCGCCGAAGGCGCTCGCCGTCAGCTCGGGCCGCAGGCTCAGGCTGAAGCGGCCGGTGTCCTGCCTCAGGCTGACGCTGAGCGGGATGTTGCCGAGCACGTCGAGCGGGATCGTCGTCGGCTCCGCACCGGGGGCTGGCGTGCCCAGCGTCAGCGGCAGGCTGAGCGCGCCGCGGATGCGCGTCAGCTCGTTGAGCGCGATGCCGCGCACGCGCAGCGCCAGAAAGTCGCGCAGCTGCGCGCGCAGCGCCGTCCACACCGCGCTGACGCCACCGCCGCCCGGCAGCTGCAGCGGGCCGAGGCTGGCGCTGAGGTCCTCGGCGAGCGCCAGATCGATGCGCAGCGCACCGCTCGGCCGGCCGATGCCGAGCGGGCCTACGCTGCCCAGCGTGCCGGTGGCCGGCGCCGTCGTCGGCGTGCCGGTGTTGAGCTGCAGCGGCACGTTGAGATGACCGCCGCCAAGCACCGTGAGATCGGCGAACCAGGCGTGGCTACCCGGCGTGTCCTCATGGAAGCTGACGAACAGGCACAGCGCGCCGCCACCGCCGCCGGGTGCCAGCGGCGTGCCGATCTGTGCCGAGATGTCGGCGCTGACCTGCATGCCGCCGAGCAGGCCGGCCAGGCCGCCGGCCGCAGCGCCGCCGGCCAGATCCTGCTGCAGTGCGCGCGGCAGGTGGATCAGCAGGTCGAAGTCGCCACCGAGGTCGGCTGACAGCGCCGCAGCGACCGGTACGCGGCCGAGGTCGAGGTGCGCGCGGGCGCGCAGCCGCGAATCGCCGGCCGGCAGCACGCGCGCGGCGAGCGCCGCATCGCAGTCGCGGGCGATGCGCCGGCCGGCCCCCGGCTGCAGCGCATGCGCCAGTTCATGGGCGAGCAGACGGCGGCCGGCGGCGCTGTGCGGCGCGTAGCGGCCGGCACCGAACACCAGGTGCGGGCCGAGCGCATAGGCGCGCGCGGCGAAGCCCGCAGCGGCCTGTGCCGCGGCGGCATCGCGATGCACGCGGATCGCGCCGAGATCGGTGCCGAAGCGCGCCTGCAGGTCCTGGCGCAGCGCCGGTGCGAGCGCCTCGCCGCCGCTCGGGACGGCGGCCGCGAGCGCCGTGTCGATGCCCGGCGTGAGCACGGCCGGTGGCGGCAGCGCGCCGCTGAGCGCCAGCGCCGCATGGCGCTCGGCGGCGCGCTCGCTGGCATCGCCGGGCGTGCTCAGGGCCGCCTGGCAGCGCGGACAGCCACCGCCGCAGGCGCAGCGCGCGGTGGCTGGTCGCGTCCGCGCCGCGGCGGCCTGGGGCGCGGCGGCTTGTGCTGCGCGCGGGCGCGGGCTGGTCGAGCGGTGGCGGCGGGCGAGGCTCATCGGCATGCTCCGGCGTTCACGGCGTGAGCACGCGGGCGCGGAACAGGCGCGCCCGGCCGCTGCGGCCCCACACCAGCCCGGCGACGCGCGGATCGCCGCCATCGTCGGCGAGCGCCCAGTAAGCCAGCGCCAGCCAGTGCCGCGGCAGCCGCCGCTCCGGCGGCTCCAGCCCGAGGTCGACCCGCTCGGCCAGCGACTGTTCACCGGCGCGCAGGCTGTTGAGCAGTGCCGGGCAGCCGAGCAGGCGTTCGGCTGCCGTGGCGTCGAGGCCGCGGCGGGCGGCCGTGCGCAGCGCGGCGAGCAGGGCACCGTCGGGCCGGCGGCTCATGGCGGCGGCCTCGCTCAGCCGACCCGGTCCGGCCCGCTCGGCGCGTTGAAGTCGCCGAGCGCGCCCGGCGGGCGGCCACTGCCGAGATTAGTCGACTGATTGCCCTGGATCGCATCCCAGCGCGCGGCGGCATCACGCAGCTCGGTCGAGGTGCCGCAGGCGGCGCTCGGTGTCGCCGGGCGCATCGTCACCGCCCCGGCCGAGTCGATGTAATAGCCCCAGGTGACGCAGGCCAGCGGAATCGCCGGGGTGCCGGCGGCGGCGCAGAGCAGGCAGGTCTGCAGTTCCTTGCCGCTGTTGCGGTCGCTCGTCCAGTCGCCGGGGGCGTCCCAGAAGCGCGCCGGGCGCGAGTCGCTGCCGGGATTGGCGCTGCTGCCATGCGAGTAGTACGGGTCGGTCGCGCTGGTCAGGCGGTCGATGCGCCAGCCGCGCGACGGTGCGCTGGCATCGCTCCAGCCGGAGCGTTCGCGGCGCACGGCGTTGCCGGGATCGGCGTTTTCGAAGCCGCTGCTGCCGCGGGTGATGTTGCGCACCACCTGCATGATCTCCAGCGTCTGGCAGTGCCAGCAGCTGGCATCGTGGCGGGCATCGATCTGCACGTAGGCGCCGCGCACGTCGCGGCCGGCGGCGGCGTAGGCATAGTCGCCGACGTAGGCCTTGTTGAAGGCGAAGGTGATCGGGCAGCCGCTGCGGCCGTGGCAGTCGCGCGCCTCGACGCGGCTGCCGTGCACGCCGGCGACGCTGTGCAGCGTGCCGGAGCTGATCGCCGCACCGATGCCGTCGCCCTCGAAGCCGGCATCGGTCTGCTCGCGCTGCAGGCGCTGCGCGGCCAGCGGCGTCGGCGTCACCGGCCCGCCGCCGCCACCGGTGAGCACCTGACGCGACAGGCGCTCGGCCTCGCGTTCCCAGGGGTCGCCGGCGGCACCGAGGCGGTAGCCGCCGGGGCTGGCGTGGCGCTGCTGCAGCGTGTGCACCAGCTCGTGCGCGAGCACGCGCCGGCCGCTGGCGCTGTGCGGTGCGCCGGCGCCGGCACCGAAAACGATGTGCTGACCGAGCGTGTAGGCGCGGGCGTCGATCGCCGCGGCGGCGGTCTGTGCCGCGGCGCCGGTGTGCAGGCGCACGCCGCTGAAGTCATGGCCGAAGCGTGCTTCCATGTCGCGGCGCAGGCCGGCGCCGAGCGGCTCGCCGCCGTGCGTGGCCAGCTGCGTCGCCGCCGGGGCCTGTCCGGCGGCCTGCGCCGCCCGGCAGCGCGGACAGCTGCCGCCGCAGGCGCAGCCCTGCCGCGTGCGCGCCGCGGCCGGCGCGGGGGTGCGGACCGCTGCCGCGGCCTGCCGCGGCCGGTGTGCCGCGGTCCTGCTCTGCTGCCTGCGCATCGTCTGCATCGCTGCTGCCCTCCGGCACCTGTGCTTCACCGTTCCGCTGGCGGCGTCCTGTCCGTCGGGTTCAGTCTTCGTTGGTCTCGCCGAGGCGCTGCGCCAGCTCGGCATCGGCGGCCTGCAGTTCGGCGACGCTGACCTGCACCGGCGGCGCCTCGCGGTTGCCGCCGAGCCACAGCGCGCAGCGCAGCGGCGCCAGCGCCGCGCAGCGCACGCGCAGTTCGGCGAGCAGCGCCGCGTCGATCGCCGGCACGCTGATGCGCACGGTGACGTATGGCGCATCGCCGAGGCGGGTGTCGAACACCCGTTCCGGCCACGGCCAGTCCGCGAGCCGCGCCCGCAGCGCGCCGAGTTCGAGGCTGTGCGGCGGCTGCGGCGCCGGTGCGCGCAGGTGCAACAGGATCATCGCCATCGCCGGTCCTCCGTTCAGGTGTGCGTTTCGCTGGCGCCTTCAAAGACATACATGAAAATGTCGACCTTGCGGCAGCCCGGTGCATCGCCGGGGAGCGTGCACTGGCTGGCGCCATCGCCCTTGACCACCGTGAAGCGGGCCGCGTCGACGCCGCGCGACACCAGCTCGTTGCGCACCGCGCGCGCCCGTGCCCGCGCCACCGCGTTCTGTGCGCTCGCCGCGCCCTGCTGGTCGGAATGGCCGATGACGTCCATCTTCACCGGCGCGCTGTTGATGAAGTGCTCGGCGATGTCGAGCTGTGCCTGCTGCGCCGCCGGCAGCGCGCTGACCGCACTCGAACCGGTGGGAAACTCCGCGACGCTGACGCGCGCCAGCGATTCCCCGTGGTGCGGATCGGCGAAGCTGCCGCGCAGCTCGCCGGCGGCGGTGCCGTGCTCGGCAGCGATGGCGTTCTCGATCGCCACCGTCGGGTCATGCGACGGCCGTCCGCCGTGGCTCGGCGCCGGGCCGCTCGGGTGCGTGCCGCGCTGCATCAGCAGGGCGTGGCCGCACAGCTCGTGACCGAGCACCAGCCAGTTCGGCGTGTCGATGCGGTGCGCCGGCGGCCCCTTGGCCCAGGAGCCGAACTGCACGCCGGAGAACGGCGAATGCACGGTGACGACCTTGGCCGCCTCGTCGGTGTGCGGCCAGTCGTTGTCGTCGAGGGTGATCTCCCAGGTATCGGTGGCGGCGTGCATCTCGCAGAAGCAGCCACAGGACTGCGGCTGCTTCGAGGCCGCCAGGCCCTTGGCGCAGAAGCTCGCCGAGCTCGGCCCGATCTTGCCGCCGGTCGCCGCGAAGTCCGGGCACAGCGTCTGCACGTAGCCGTTGATGATCGACTCGTTGGTCGTGCCGGCCGGCGCCGCGGCCGGCGCGCCCTTGGCATCGTGCACGGCGATCTTGCGCTGCACGCCGGGGCGGCCGGCGCTGATACCGGGCGGTCGCGCTGCGCCCTGCTGCAGCGTGTGCACCAGCTCGTGAGCGAGCAGGCGGGCGCCGTCGGCGCTGTGCGGACGGTACTCGCCGGCGGCGAAGACGATGTCGCGCCCGGCGGTCCAGGCCCGCGCGCCGAGTGCGGCGGCGCTGGCCGCGGCGCGCGGCCCGGCGTGCAGGCGCACCGCCCCCAGCGGCGCGCCGAAATCGCGGCCGAAGCGCGCCGCCAGTGCCGCCGGCAGCGGCCGGCCGCCGTCCGGCGGCGGGCTGGCACTGACCGCCGGCAGCGCACCGGCGGCGAGGCTGCGCGCGGCGAGGGCGTCGGCTTCGCGTTCGAGTGCCACCGGCTCGGCGCGGGCGGTCTGCTGCGCCGCGCGGCAGCGCGGGCAGCTGCCGCCGCAGGCACAGCCCGGGGCCCGGCGCAGCGCCGCGGCGGGCGCCGGAGGCGGCTGTGCCGGGCGGCGGGTGCCGGCCCTGGAGGCTTCACGCGGCGTCCGTGCCCGGCTGATCGTGAACATCGTCGTTCCTCCGCTGGCCGCTCGGGCCGGCTCAGCGCTTCTTGCTGCGCGAGGACTGCGGCGTCGTGCTCGCGGCCTGCGCGCGCGCCGCCTCGCGACGCAGCACTTCGGCATCGAGCCCGGCGAGACGCACCAGCGTCGCCGTGTCGGTCTGCAGCAGCGCATCGACGTCGGCGATGCCGGCGGCGCGCAGCCGCGCGGCGATCACCGGGCCGATGCCGCGGATGTCCTCCAGGCGCAGGCCGTGCGGCGTCGGCGCCGTGCCCTCGAAGATCACTGTCGCCGTGTTGGCGTCGGCGCGGCTCAGCGCCGACTTCGGCAGGCTCAACGAGGCGCGCAGTGCCGGGTCGCTGCCGGCGCTGAGCACCTGCTCGCTGCGCGCCAGCACCCGGTTCTGCGCATCGGCGACCTGCAGGCGCAGGCCGCTGTCGGCGCGCAGCTGCGCCGCCTGCCCGGCGTCCAGCGTCATCGCGTAGTAGCCGCTGGCGTCGGTGCGGGCGCTGAAGCCGTCGAGCACGCTGCCGTCGGCCCGCACCAGCTGCACGCTCAGGCCCTCGCGGCCACGGCCGGCGGTATCGGCGATGCGGCCGTCGAGCAGCAGGCCGGCATCCGGCACCGCCGCCGGCGTGATCGTCGCCAGCTCCTGCTGCACGTCGAGCAGGTTCAGCGTGCTGCGCGCCTGCGCCAGACGGGTGGTGGCGGCCTGCACGCGGGCATCACTGGCGCCGTAGCGCGCGCTCAGGCGTGCGGTTTCGAGGCTGCGCGCGTACTGCAGCTGGGTGTAGGCGCTCTGCACGCCACCGACCGTCTGCAGCGTGCCGCTCTGCAGCACGTTGCCGCGGCTGTTGCTGGCGTTGCTCTGCTGCTGTGCCAGCACGGCGACCAGGCCCTGCAGCAGGTAGCGCAGCAGGCTCGCCGGTTCGGCGGCGATGCGCCGGCAGAAGCCGCGGTTGGCTTCGAGGTTGCCGTCGTCGATCACCGGCAGGCCGCTGGCGCTGCCGGCACTGGCGGCGACGATGCAGTGATCGCCCTGGTTGTGGGCGGTGGTGTTCATGCAGAAGGCGTTGGCCGCGCTGTTGAGTCCGGCGGCGTAGCTGAGCAGCGAGAACCAGCAGGCACGCGCCGCCTCGCGCCAGCGGCCGGCGCTGGCGCGCAGCGTGTAGCCGAACAGCAGGCCGTTGGCGAACAGCAGGTCGGGGCGGAACACCGAGCTCTGATTGCCGCCGCAGCCGACGTCATCAAGGCTGGCCAGCACCAGCGACAGCGCGGCACGGCTGCGCGGGCCCATGCGCACCTGATTGTCGTCGAACAGCAGTTCACCGCCCGGCAGCGCTTGTTCGAGGCGGGCGCGGTCGACGAAGCTGCCGGCACTGCTCAAACTGACCGTCGCCGCCGCATTGTCGAGCTCGGCGACCGGGGCGCTGCCGAGCGACGGTGCCAGACCGAGCTGGCGGTGCAGGCCGCCGACATCGATCAGCAGCACGCTGCCGACCAGCGTATCGAGGCTGTTCAGCCGGCCCTCGGCCTCGCTGTTGAGGGAATTGCCGAGCACCGCCAGCGGGCCGAAGGCCAGCGCACTCAGCGCGCGCCCGGCCGGCTGGTCGATGCGGTTGTCGCGCACGCGCAGCGCCGGCGCAGCGCCGACATCGGCGCTGCCGCCGCTCAGCGAGGCGGCGGCCAGACGCACGACGACACCGCCGCGCAGGCCGGGCTGGCGTGCCTGCGCGTAGTCGGCGCCGAGCGCGCCGTTGTCGGCGATGTGGTTGCCGCTCAGCTCGATGTCTTCGCCGAAGCCGATGAACACGCCGCACACCGGATCGTTGGCGCTGCGGCCGTTGTCGTGGATGCGGTTGTCGGCGATCGTCACCCGCTCGACCAGCGCCAGCGAGATGCCGCCCTGACCGACGCTGCGCGCCGCGCTGAGCAGCGCCGCGTCGAACACCGCGCGCAGATTGCCCTCGATGCGGTTGCCGCGGATCAGCAGCTCGTGGACCACGTTGCAGCGGCCGATCAGCTCGCGCGGCGCCAGCGCCGCCAGCAGTGCCGCCAGCAGCGCCGGCGTATCGGCGGCCTCGGCCGGCGGCGTCTCGGCGAGCTCGGCGAACGGCCGAAAACCGATGCCGGACAGCGCCATGCGGTGGATGGTGTTGCCCTCGATCAGCAGGCGGTAGAGGAAGGCGCGGTCGGCCGGCGTCTGCACCACCGCCGCGCGCAGCACCAGCACGAAGAACGGCACTTCACCGTCGCCGCCGGCGCTGCTCTCGCGCAGCTCGGCGATGCGCCAGGCCGGCGCCACGGCGAGCCGATAGCTCGCCGCCGGCACGATCATCTCCACCAGGCCCTGCGCGTCGCTGCTGTCCTGGGCGACGATCGCCGCGGCATTGCCGAGGAATACGTCGACGCCGGCCAGTGGCTGGCCGTCGCCGTCCTGCACCAGCGCGCGGAACACGCGCTGCGTCAGCGTCACGCTCGGCAGCGGCTGGTTGTCGTTGTCGGTCGCGGGCACGGCCTCGCCCGGCAGCAGGCCGCCGAGGGTGATGCCGTGGCCGGCGCCGCCGTCGATGTCGTTCTCCAGCACGTGTACGCCGTCGCAGGCGCCGCGCAGGTGGATGCCGCCGAGCGCGCGATACGGCGGCTCGATCGCCGCTACCCGCACGCCGGCCCAGATGAATTCGGCATAGGTCAGCAGCCGCGGCAGGCGGGCGTAGAGCCGCTCCGGGCTGGCGCAGGGATCGGTCGGGTCCGGCGAGCCGCCGTCACCGCCATCGCCGCCCGGCGGGCGCACCGAGAACGGCCAGACGCCGAGGCGGTTGCGCTCGATGCGGGCCTCCTCGGCGCGCAGCGAGATCGCGCAGCGCCCGGCGCTGGTGTCGAGCACCCAGATGCGGTTGTCGGCGAGGCTGACGTCGCGGGCGTTGTCGACGCGCACGCCGTAGTCGTGCGCCAGCACCCGGCAGTCGCACAGCGACAGGCCGTGCAGCGCGCCGGGCTGGCTGCCGGCGGCCAGCAGCGCATCGCCGCCGAGCGCGATCAGGTCGAGGCCGCTGACGGCGATCGCGCTGCAGTCGCTGAAGCTGAGGATCGGCGCGGTGACGCTCGCCGGCCGCGCCAGCACGCGGGTCTGCCGCGGGCAGCCGTGGATGCGCAGGTTGCGCGCGCCGCTCAGCGCCAGGTTGGCGAAATGCGTGCCCGGCAGCAGGCACAGTTCGCCGCCGGCGGCCGGCAGGTGCGCGGCGGCTTCCTCCAGCGAGTTGAAGTCGCCGAAGCTGGTGAGGCCGTCGCCGACCAGCCAGGTGCAGCACACGCGCTGCTCGACCAGCGGCCGGAAGCGGCGCCGGCAGTCCTCCAGCGTGCCGGACAGGCGCGTATCCAGCCGCGCGCTCCAGCCGATTTCCGCCAGCGGCACGCGGTGCAGCGTCAGCTCCTGCGGCGGCGCGGTGTCGATCAGCGTCTGCGGGTTGGCGATCTCGCCGGCGCGCACGCTGAAGCTCCAGGCATCACCCGGCCGGTAGCCGGCCGTGGCGCCGGGCGTGTCGAACTGCAGGCGGATGCCGTCGCGCAGCTCGACCGGGCTGCCCGCCGCGGGGTAGTCGGCGACCGCTTCGAGGCCGTGCCAGAGGCGGAAGAACACGCTGTCGCCGGGATTCGCCACCGCCGGGAAGCTGCCGAACACCGGCGGCTCGCCGAGCACCAGGTCCTGCGCGGCGTCGAGCGTGGCGAAGGCGCCGTAGACCACGCGCCAGTGGCCGAGCGCCGGATCGAGCTGCAGCGCTTCGAGGTAGAAGGCGTCCTGCCCGCAGCTGAGGATCGCCGTGCGGTTGGCGGTGATCTGCACGCGCCGCGGCGCGCCGCTGGCATCGAACACGCCGCGGCCGACCAGCCCGCCGTTGAACGGCGACCACTTGAAGCGGGCGACGCCGTCGCTGCAGGCGGCGATCTCGATGCGGTAGAGGTTGTGCTCGAAGCCGGTGTAACCGCCGCCGGCGACCACCGGGCATTCGCCGGGTACCACCACGGTCGGCTGCAGCGTCACCGTCAGCCGGCCCTTGCCGGCCGGGCCGTCGGCGAGGCGGGCGCCGATGTTGCGGCAGTCCTCGCCGGCACCGAGGCGCAGCAGGCGGAAGCCGTAGCGGGCGACGATGCGCTCGGCGGTATCGGGGCCGCCGAGCGCCGGCTCGATCAGCCGCGCCGGCGCCTGAAAGCCGTTGAAGGCCTCCAGCGCGACTTCGAGGATCACCGCATCGCGCACGCCGTCGCCGAGCTGGCTGGCGTCGGTGCCCGGCGGGTTGGCCGGCGGTTCCAGATAGGGGGCGATGCGTTCGAGCGGCTGGCCCGGCTCGCCCGGCAGTTCGAGCGCGATGCCGTCGGCCCACAGCCGTCCCGCTGCCACCCGCAGGTGCACCACGCCGCCGGCGACGAAGGCCGCCTCGATGTGAAAGCCGCCGGCCGCTGCCGCCGGCACCGCGGCAACGCCGGCGCCGATCACGTCCTGCGCCGCGTGCAGGCGCCAGCCGAGCGCGATGCGCTCGCCGGCCGTGAGGTCGGCATCGCTGATCACGCGCCCCTGCTGGAACAGTACGCCCTGGTCGGTCGACGAGGGATCGCGGGGCCACTGGGAGAAATCGCCGTTCATGGTCAGTCTCCGGGTCGGGCTGCGCGCCGCCGCTGGCGAACGCGGGTGAACCGTTTCGACTTCCTGGGCCTGCCCGCGGGCAGGGGCCGAATCACGTCACGTACAGCAGCAGCGGCCGCACCCCGACCGGCATGAACTCGCGCAGGCGGATGCCGAGGTTGGTAGTGCGGTGCGCGTTCAACAGAAAACCGTAGGCGCCCATCTCATCGTCGCCGGGGCCGCGCGTGCGGATGCGCCAGTCGCTGCCGGCGGCCAGCTGCGCATAACCCGGCTCGTTGACGCGGATCGCGGTGAAGGCGAGCCGTGCCCCGGCGCCGCTGACGCAGGCGTGGTGCGCCGGCAGGCGGTCGCCGTCGCCGCTGAAGCGGCAGAAGCGCAGGCAGCCGTGCTGGTTGTCCCAGAGCTCCAGGCGGTGACAGAACACGCCGCCGGAGCCGAGCCCCGCGCGGGCCCGCACGCGGCCGAACACGGTGACACCGTCGATCGCCAGCGCGGCGCCCCAGCCGCTCGCCGGGGCACTGGCGGCGCTGTAGGCGAAGTCGCCGCTGGCGTCCTCGTCGGGGCCGCGGCCGGCATCGACGATGCTCGCCGCCAGCGTCACCCGGTAGCCGGGATCGATGCCGAGCGGGCCGCTGAGGCTGTGCGACAGCAGCACGTCCGGCGTCGGCGCGAAGGCATCGGCCTCGCCGGCGTCGGCAAAGCCGTAGCCGTCGGCGAGGTTGATCGACGGCAGCGTCGGTGCACGGCTGCCGTCGCGCTGGCTGTGGCCCTGCGCATCGAGCGTGCAGGACAGGCATTCGAGGCGGGCGACGGCGGCGCGGGCGATCAGCGCCGCGCCGGCCGGAAAGCCCGCGCCGCGGCTCAGGTACAGGCCCTCCAGACGCACCGTCAGGCCGGCGACCGAGCCGGCGCCGGCGTCGAGCGGGCGCAGGCGCAGCGGCTGCATCAGGCGGATCAGCGGCCGCTGCCCGCTCGCCGCACGCACGATCAGCGAGCGGTTGAGCGCCAGCGCCGGCGCGCCGTCGGCGAGGTGCACACCGGCGACGGCGGCGAGGTCGAGCGGGTGCTCGAAGCTGTCGCCGATCTCGATGACCACCGGCAGCGCCGCGGTGTCGAGGTTGTCGAAGGCCGCCTGCAGCGTGTTGCCACTGTCGCCGCCGACCGTGCGCAGCAGCGTCGGCTCACCGGCGCCGCTGTCGCCGAACTGCGTCGGCGCCGCGGCGCGCGATTGCGGATGGGCGCCGACGGCACCGGGCGCGGCGTAGGTGTAGCCGCAGTAGAGGCGGGCGCGCAGGCCGCCGACGCCGTCCGGCTCGCTCAGCGCGCCGCTCTCGGCGGCGCTCGCCAGGCCGATCAGCACACGGCCGAGCGTCGGGTCGACGACGATCTCGTGCGCGGCCAGCGGTCGGCGCAGGCCGCTTTCCCAGGCGCAGAGGTTGTCGCCGCGAAAGCGCCAGTCGATGCCGGCGATCGGGTCGAGGGCGTCATTCGGGTCGACCGGCAGGTAGAACTGCAGGCCGTTGTCGCCGAGGTCGAGCCCGCGCGGCGGCGCCTGCGTGGCGTCGAAGGTGTCGATGCCGATGTAGTCCTGCGGCCGGCCGTCCGCCGCGCCGCTGTTCAGCCGCGCCGGCGGCAGCGGGCCGGGCACGGCGTCGGCGGCGGTCAGTGTCTGCGTCGCGCCGCTGGCGTCGAGCGGCGGCCGGCGGTAGGTGTTGAACAGGCGCAGCGGCCGGTCGAGCGGATCGAGGTCGAGGCGCAGCGCGAAGGCCGCGGCGTCGCTGCCGGGCGGCGCTGCGCCGAGCGCGACGGCGCCCTTGAGCAGCGGCCGCAGCGCCGGTACGCGGTAGGGCGCCAGCCGCCACAGCCAGATCGCCAGGTTCGGCAGGTTGATGTGGCGGGCGCCGTCGTCGGCGCGCTTGCAGTCCGGCGTGTAGGCATAGGGGTCGAACGGCGTCGCCAGCAGGCTCAGCGCCGCCGGGTCGCGGATCGGCACACAGCCACCGCGGCGCGGCGTGAAGCGGTCCGCCGCCGGCAGCATCGCCTCGCCGTAGGGCGGCAGGCCGCCGGCGTCGGGGCGCTGATGGTTGAGGTGCTGGCTCCAGGCCAGGTTGGGGAACAGCTCGACGGCGCGGCAGGGCCAGCCGCTGAGGTCGGCGGCGAGGCGCTCGATCGCGCCCAGCGTGCCCTTGCGCCGACGCAGCGCGATGGTGTCGGCGACGTCGGCGCGCAGCGTGCGCACCTCGCCGGCGAGGTGGCTGCTGCCGAGCAGGTCGGCGAGGTAGGGGATCACCCAGGGCGCGCAGCTGTCGATGAAGAAATCGTCGTACAGCGCCTCGATGTTCTCGTGCAGCGCGCTGAAGGCGTCCTCGACCGCCGCCAGGTAGGCACGCAGCTGCCCCGGCGGGCGCTGCTCGGCATCGCGGATGCGGTAGATCTCTGGCAGCCGCTGATACAGCGGGACGCGCGGCGTGCTCATGGCGACCACCGCCGGCCGCGGCGCAACACGGTGTTCATGCGCAGACCTCCAGGTTCGGTGCCGGTGCCTGCAGCAGCACCAGCTGGGCCGGATGCAGCGCCAGCAGTTCGGTGTCGGTGCAGCTCAGGCGCTCGGCAAGGGGCCGCGGACTCGCCGGCAGCGGCACGGCCGCCGGCGCATCGATCCCGGCGGCGAGCAGGCCGAGCGCCAGCACGCGGCACCACAGCACGCCCGCGACCTGCTGCACGCAGCCCTCGATGCGGCTGGCGTACTCGCCTTCGCCGAGCCGGCGGCGGTAGAGGCCGAACAGCCCGCTGTAGGCACTGGCCTCATCGTCGGCGAGGCCGAGTGCGCTGCGGATGCGCGCCTCGATGTCGGCGGCATCCAGCCGCGCATCGCCGGCCCAGCGCAGGTCGAGCTGCACGTAGCGCAGGCGCGCCTGCTGCACCAGGGTCGGGTAGCGGTCGGGGCCGCGGCAGTGCTGGTACTGCGCGATGCTGGCGCGCACCTGGGCGAATTCCGCCTCGCGCCCGGCGGCCAGCAGCACCTGCAGCGTCAGCGCCGGCACGCCGTCGGCGAGCCCCCAGCTGGCGCGCGCCGCGGTGACGCCGGGGAGGCTGCGCAGCTCGGTCTCGTAGTCGGCGAGGCTGACCAGGCGACCGAGGCCCTGCACGCGGCCGGGGGCGTTGCTGCGCGCGCGCTCGGCCGCTTCCGGCTCGGCACCGCCGCCGACCACGCCCGGCAGCAGCACCTTGTCGAGCCCGTCGAGGCGCTGGCCGGCTGACGGCGTGGTGCCGGTCTTGAGCACGCCGTGGGCGCCGTTGCCGCTGCGGTAGCGGGCGCGGACGTTGCCGACGCCGCTCGGCAGCCGTGCGCCGGTCTCGCCGTCGCCGAACTGCACCCAGCTGTTGCCGTCGCTGTCCTCGCGCACCAGGTAGACCTCCTCCAGCGGGCCGCGGCCGAACAGCGACTCGACCTGCGTCCACAGCCGGCCGTCGACGCGCACTTCCAGCTGCGGGCGCTGCGGCGGCGTCGCCCCGGCGGCGAGCAGATAGGTGAGCGGCGTCTTCGGCACGCGGAAGGTCTGGAAGCGCGCGCGGCCGTCGCCGTTGCCGAGCGCGACCTCGGCCTCGGCGCGGCCCTGCGTGGCCTCGACCAGATTGCCGAGCACCTCGACGTGCGGCTGCGTCTCGTCGAAGTCCTCGCGCGGGAACGGCGGCGGGCTGGCGAAGGACAGCGGCCACAGCCGTGGCGCCTCATCGGCTCCGGCGCTGAAGTCCGCCGGCACATTGGTGCAGGCGAGCGCGGCCTGACGGCCGTCGGCATGCAGCAGCAGCAGCGAGCGGGCGGCGAGCGGCGCGGCCTCGGCGGCGCTGCCGAAAAAGTAGAGCGCGGCCTCGGCACTGGCGAAGGCACCGTCGTCGAACTCGGCGCAGGGGCGCAGCTGCAGGGCCGGGCCGGAGATGTCCTGGATGCGGAAGTCGCGCACGTCGGCGCGCAGGTCGGGGAAGCCGTCGTGGCGCAGCAGCGGCTGCGTCAGCGTCAGCAGCGTCGCCGAGCCGTTCAGCGTGCCGAAGCCGAGCGTGCCGAAGCGCGCTGCGCTGATGCGGCGCACGGCGGCGAGCGGGTAGTGCACGTCACTGTCGGCATCCTCGCGCACCAGGGTTTCCACCAGCACGCGGCTGCCGGCGACCAGCTCCGGCACCTCGCCGTCGAGCGGCAGCAGCGTGGCCGGCAGCGTGATCGAGCAGTCGGTGAGGCCGCAGGCGTGGTTGGGCTTGAGGTGGCGCTCGTAGTCGGTGGCGTATTCATAGGCGCCGGTGATGACGCCGGCGGCGTCCTTGCGGCTGACGCTGCGCGTCGGCGGTGCGGCGTGGCCGAAGTGGCGGAAGCTGCGGCCGAGGCGGTAGGCCAGCACCGGCAGCGGCCAGTCGGCCGGCGGCGGGTTGTCGAATTCGACGATGCGGCGTTCGAGCACGCGACGCACCGCCTTGACCTTGAGCAGCTGCGGCGCGCTCTGCGGGCCGAGCGCGACGGCGCTGAGGGTCCATGCCGGTTCCGGCGGAATCAGCACGATGCGGTCGCCCGGCCTGAGCGCGGCATCGAGGCTGGCGGCGTCGCTGGCGCCGTCGACCGCGGCCAGCTCGCAGCGCGCCACGCCGGCGGCCAGCGCGGTGGCGTAATGGCGCGCGCGGTAGAGGTGAAAGCGCGACAGCTGCGGCTCGGCGAGCAGCTCGACGGCAGTCTGGAACTCGGCCGGGTCGGCGAGGGCGTCGAGCTCGGCCTTGAGCGCAAAGCCGGCCGGCACGCTGAGCCGGCGGCGCACCTCCAGCGCAAAGGTCGCGCGGCCGGCGATGCCGGGCGCCAGACGGTAGCCGAGCAGGCGCACCAGCGCGGCGACGCTCTCGCGCCAGCGCGCGGTGCGCAGGAAGCACTCGTTGGCGTAGCGCTGCTGGTAGAAGCTCAGCACGTCGCCGAGCAGCGCCGCGCCTTCGAGCAGCGCGATGCCGGGGTCGTCGGCGTCGCGGTGGGTCCAGGCAGCGAGCTCGACGGCGGCGTCGATGTCGCGCAGCAGCCGCTCGCGAAAGCTCGCGTAATCGCCGATGCGGTAGTCGATCGCCGGCAGCGCCGGGCGGTTGTCCGGCTGGCGCGGAAAGACGAACGGGTCGCTGATGAAAGCCCGGCATTCATCGGCCATGGCGGCGGTCTCCGCGCTGCGCGTTCATTGCCGGCCCCCGCGCAGCGTCAGCTGCAGGCTGCCGAGTTCGAGGTGGTCGGGGTCGTTGCGGACCAGGAAGATCTCGTCGAAGCCGGCTTCGAGCACCTCGGGGTCGGCCGTTCCCGGCGTCGCTGCATCGAAGCGGCGCATGCGGATGGCGATCAGGTGCTCGACGCCGGGGATCGCGTGCAGCCGGCCTTCGAGCTCGCTGCGGTGCAGGCTCTGGCCGAAGGTCCAGGCGTCGGGGTGGAAGAAGCCGCGACGACCGTCGGCGGTCCAGCCGTCCGACAGTTCCTGCTCGATGACGTAGCGCAGGTCCTCGACCCAGTAGTCGGGCTGCAGGCACAGCTCGATGTCGATACTGAGCGGCACGAAGCGCGGCGGGCGCAGTTCGAGATCTTCACCAATCAGGCGCACCGCCTCCAGGTGCGCGGCCACCGCCGCGCGCAGCGCCGGCGTCAGCTCGGTGCTGCCGAGCGGGTCGAGGCACAGACGCACGCAGCGCCAGCTGCCGGTCCAGGCGTAGCGGGCGACGGCGCGGGCGACGCCGGGGACTTCCTCGGCGCGCTGCACGTAGTCGGCCAGCGTGATCGCGCGCAGCTGGCGGGCGCGGTAGGCCTCGGGGGCGTTGCGCAGGATCTTTTCCGGCGGCTCCGGCGCGCGGCCGTCAGTCACGTCGAACGGATTCCACACGCTGGCGATGGCGCCGGCCGGCAGGCTCGGCGGTGGTTGCAGGTGCACCAGCGTCTGCGCGCCGACATTGCCGGCGAGGCCGCCGCCCGCCGCCAGCACCTGATAGTCGGTGTGGACGATGGCGCCGTCGGCCAGCCAGCGGCCGTTGATGCCGTCGCCGAAGCGCAGCGTGCTGCGGCCGAGCTCGTCGGTCTCGACGACGTAGTGGTCACCTTCCTCGGCGCTGTCGTCGCTGTGCACCAGTTCGGTGACTTCGTCCCAGGGTTCGCTGAGGCCGCCGGCCTCGACACTGAGCTGCAGCGTCGAGCGCGGTGCGACTTCACCGCCGGGTGGCGTCGGCAGCCAGGCGAGCGGGGCGTCGGGCAGCGCGCAGAGCACGCCGCGCGGCTCGCCGTAGAGGTAGCGGCGGCGGTAGTGGCGGTGGCGCTCGCCGGGCTGGTCGAGCGGCAGGTCGCTGCCGGCCTCATGGAAATGCGTGCGTGCCAGCCGGCCCTGATGCACCGGCAGCAGGTTGCCGTGCAGCAGCGAGATGTCGTCGATGCGCGCGCCGCCGGCACCGCAGTAGCTCAGCACCGCGTAGTCGTAGCGCAGCGCATCGGTATCCGCCCAGTGCACGCGCAGCGGCCAGGCATCGGCGACCGGATCGCGCAGCACGCGGGCATCGGGCAGCAGGGTCAGCAGCTGGCGCTTGCGCGGGTCGCGGCCGGCGGCGCGGCCGGTGTGCGGGTTGAGTTTTTCCTCGATCAGCAGTTGCGGCAGGCGGCCGCTGTTGATGCGCGCCGCCAGGTCGAGCGAATGCGCCTGCGTCGCGCCGCCGGCGAGCACGGGCAGCAGGTCGGCGCTGGTCGAGCCGGCGGCCAGCGCCGGTTGCGCGTCGGCCCAGGTGTGCACGCGCAGCACGTTGAGCAGCGGATCGAGCTCGCGGCGTGCCGCCGGCGGCAGGCGGGTTTCGCGGCTGGCGAACCAGACCTGAGCGTCGACGTCGTCGGCATGGCCGGCCCATACCTGCAGCTCGCTGTCGAGCTGCAGCGGCAGCAGCGCCGGCGGGATCGCCAGCGGGTCGAGCAGCAGCGCCAGCCAGGTGCTCGCCTGATTGCCCTGATGCACCTGGTAGTCCATCAGCCGCGCATGGCGCACCAGCGAGACGCGCTTGCGCGCGCTGGCCAGCGTCGCTTCGGCCAGCGTGCGGTCCTGATAGTCGGAGAGCTCGTCGGCGGCGGCGGCGAACAGGTCGATCAGCACCTGATCGAGATCGGCTTCGCTGGTCGGTTGCCAGGCCGGCACGCGCGCCGCCATCGCGCTCATCAGCAGGTGGCGGAAGCTGTCGTAGTCCTTCGCCAGATAGTCGATCGCCGGCACGGCGGCGGCCGCCCGGTTGCCGGCGGCGGCCGCGGCGCAGTCATTGGTGAAGCAGCCGGGGCGGAAGCGGAACGCCAGCGCGGCGAAGAACGGGTCGAGCTCGGCGGCGTCCCACACCAGCTCCAGCGTATAGGTCGAGTAGTCGCCGACCGGCTCGACGCTCAGGCGCAGGCTGGCGGCATCGGGGCCGGCGGCGACCGCGGTGCAGCGCACCTGGCCGGCGGCCGGCCCGGCCGGCAGGCGGTGGCCGCCGCGGATCGGGAACAGCGCCGTCGCCGCGCCGGGCAGCGCCACCGCGGCGAGGATCGCGGCGACGTGGCGGTCGTTGACGAAATGCAGCTCCAGCCAGGCGCTGCCGGGCGGCGCCGGCGGCGTCAGCGCCACCAGCACCGCCGCCAGGCCGTTGAGATCGAGCGCCGCGAGGTCGCGGGCGCGCTCGTCGATGGCGTCGCTGTCCTGGATCGCACTCATCGTGCCCCCTCACTGCCCCTGCCGCTGGAAGCGCAGCACGCGCGAGTCGGCGCTGCCGGCCGGGCGGTAGCGCACCTCGATGTCGATACGCTCGCCGGCGAACTCGACCACCAGCGCCTCCAGCGTCAGCCGCTGCGCCAGCCAGCGCGACACCGCCTGGGTGATGCGCGCGCGGGTGACGCCTTCGAGCACCTCGGAACCGGGCTCGAACACCAGCTTGCGCACGCCGGCGCCGAACTCGGTGACGAACGGCCGCTCGCCGGGGGCGGTCAGCAGCAGCTGCAGCAGCTCATCGCGCACGTGCTCGACTTCGGAGGCGGGCGCGGCGCTGCGGCCGTCGTTGCCGATGTGAAACGGAAAGGCGAGGTGTCGGCCGGGAACGTCGTTCATCGTCGCGTGCCTCCTCGGGTGCGCCGGCGCTCAGGCGCCGATTTTCATGGCGTCGTTGACGAGGCTCGCGCCGGCCGTCGTCACCTTGACCATGCCGTGATTGAGGTCGATCTCGCTGCGGCTGATCTGCAGCGTGCAGCTGCCGAAGCTCAGCGTGATGCCGTCGGCGGCGAGCACGATCTCGGCGCCGCCGGGGTGCTTGAGGCGGATTTCGTCAGCGGCCTCGTCGAGCATCAGCTGATGGCCGCCGCTCGTGCTCAGCAGGCGCACGGTGTCGCCCTTGGGGTCGGGGCGCTGGTCGCGCTGCCACCAGCCGCCGCTCCAGATCGGCCGGGCGATGTCGCCGGCCTCGAACTCGATCCACACGCCGTCGCCGACTTCCGGCAGCAGCACCAGGCCGTGACCGGCGCCGGCGAAGGGCAGCGCCGGCAGCGCCCACGGCGAGTCGATCTCGCCATACACCGCCGGCACCGTGGCGCGGATGCGGCCCATGCCGTCCGGGTCGCCGATGTCGCTGACCAGGCCGCGGTACTTGCCGAAGTGATGATCGCGCTGGAACTCGGCGAGGCCGACCAGCGACTGCTCCATTTCCGCTCCCATCGTCATGCTGCCTCCGCGCACTTTCAGAAAATCGACAGGCTGGCCGACAGCGACACCGACAGCCCGCCGGCGCCGCCGTCCGGCGCCGGCGCGCCGGGCTCGTTGAGCGAGTCGGCCAGCGCCTCGAACTGCTGGGTGTAGACCGACGGTGTGATGTGGTGCGTGACCTTGGCGATCAGCCATTCGCCGGACAGCGGCAGGTCGCCGGCCTCGACCGGCACGCGCCGGTAGGGCGCGAGCACGCCGGCGTAGCAGCCGGCGACCAGCTTGCCGCTGGCGCGGTAGGCCCAGGCCGACTGGCGGGCATCGCCGATGGTGCGTTCGCCGGGGTCGTCGCGGTCGTCGTCCTCGGGGCGCAGCAGGCGGCTGGCGCCGCTGGCACCGGCGAGCGGCGGCAGCGGGCGCAGCAGCGTGAGGTCGCGCGGGCCGCTCTGCGCGCTCTGGATCTGGCCGTCGACGATGTGCAGCGTGCGCCCGCTGCTGCTGCCGGGGGCTTCGGAGTCCTCGTGCAGTTCGAGCTCGGTGAGGTTGCGCCCGCTGCCGAGCAGCACCAGCGGCGGCAGACCGTCGCTGCGGCTCGGGTCGGGCAGGAAGCAGCCGACGCTCTGGCCGCGCGTGCTGCCGGGCAGCACGTAGGCATGGCGGCCGTGGGCCCGCGCCAGCCGGCGCAGGAAGGCGATCTCGCTGCCGCGGCGCACCACCGCGGCGCGGGCGCTGCCGGCGGCCTCGATGCGGGTGCTGGCGATGAAGGCGAAGCGGCCGAACAGCTCGCGGGCGATGGCCTCGTCGCTGCGGTTCTCGAAGGTCTCGACCGCTTCGCTGCGGTTCATCAGCACGCTGTCGTCGCGCACCACCAGCGTCGCGCTGCTGCGCCCGGGCAGGCTGTCGAGGGCGTGCTCGAAGGCGGCGACCGGGCCATCGATCAGCGCCACGAACCCGGCGCTGCCGAGCTGCAGCTCGATGCGCACGCGCGAGAACGGCGCGGCCAGCTGATCCGGGCGGTGCTGCCAGCGCCCGTCGGGCGCGGTGCACAGCGTCATGCGGATGCGCGCCTCCCAGGCCATGTCCGCCTCCTGCTCGACGGTGATCTCGTCGACGCGGGCGAGCTCCTCGGCCGTCGCCGGCCGCTCGCCGAAGTAGAGGCGAAACGCTGCCGCCGGCATCAGCGCTCGTCCGGCAGCGTCAGCGTGGCGCCGGTCTCGGCGCACAGCTCGCGGGCGGCGTCGAGCGCACTGTTGGCGTCGGCGATGTGCCAGAAGCGGGTGCCGTCGGCGTAGCCGGCCTGCGCCAGCAGGTCGAGGCGGTCGTTGTCCTGCACCGCGTGCGCCGTGCCCGCGCTCGGCGGCAGCGGGCGCAGGCGCAGCGCGCTGACCACGCGGCCGTCGGCCAGCGTCACCGTCTCCTGCATCACCTTCGCGTAGCGGGAAGCGTCGAGAAACATCGCATCCTCCGTATCCGCCGGGCGGCCACACCGCTCACAGCGGGATCAGCTCGACCACCTGTTCGGCGGTGTTGGCGAGGTTGGCGATCGCCTGGGCTTCCTTGGCGATCGTGGTGTATTCGAGGGCACCCTTGGCCAGCCAGTCGTCGTCGCAGTCGTCGACGGCGATCACCGTCAGGCCGATTTCGACCTCGGCGCGCAGCGGGTTGAGCAGGTGGTCGTATTCGAGTTCGGTGATGCTCATCGAGTCGATGGTCACCGGCAGCACCCGCGTCAGCCCCCAGATGAACAGCGTCTTCGGGAACTGCTCGCGCGGGATCGCCTGCGCCGGTGCCGCGCCGCCGCCGAGCGCGCCGCCGATGGCATCGAGCGCGGCGCCGATCAGGCCCTCGATCTTGCCGGCCGGCTGCACCAGTTTTTCCAGCGCGCACAGCTGCGGGCCGATGCCGAAGGTGCGGGCGAGGAGCTTGTCGTCCTTGAGCAGGTCGGCGGCGCTGAAGTGCGCAGTCAGCGACACGCTCTCGAAGGTCTTGTCGCCGGCCTGGGTGCGCTCGCGGGCGTTGACGCCGGTCGGCCGCTCGGGAATGCGCAGCGTGCGCGTGAGCTTTTCCGGGTTGAACTGGAAGATCACCACATTGGGGATCGGCCCGATCAGCCCGGCCCCGTATTCGATCAGCGCCCCGCGCAGCAGCACGGCCATGATCTCAGGCTCCGCCGCGCCGCGCCGCGATCTGCTGCGCGATGCGCTCGGCGAGCGTCTGCGCCAGCGTCGCGGCGCCGGCGGTCTGCCCCGCGGGGCCGCTGAGGCTGGCGAGGAGCTGCGCCGGCAGCGCCTGCACCGCGGCCTCGGCGACGCCCGGCGGGTAGCCGCGCAGATCGAGGTCGAGGCGGTCGATGACGATGCGACGTGGCGCGGCGCGCGGGGCCGCCGCGGCGCTGTCCGCGGCCGTCGTGCCGGGTGGGCTCAGGTCGGCTGCCGTGGGGCGCGTAGTACCGGGCTGTTGCATGGCGGCCTCCTAATCGCCGAGGTGGGCCGCATACGGCCCGAACTGATCGAGGCTGACGGTGCGGCCGAGCTTGTCGAGCTCGCGGCGCAGCGCGCGCACCAGTGCTGGCATTTCCAGACGCCGCGGCGCGCCGGCTCCGGCGCTGAGCAGACAGGCCTGGAACACCACCGAGCGGATGTGGCCGCCGGCGAGGGCGAAGCGCTGGGCGAGGAATTCGAGGTCGAGCGCGCTGGCGTCGGCCGCCGGCGGCAGCACCGCGCGCCAGATGCGCAGGCGCTCCTCGGCGCCCGGTTGCGGAAACTCGATGAGGAAACGCAGCCGGCGCATGAACGCCTCGTCGAGATCCTTGCGCCGGTTGCTGGCGAGGATCGCCAGGCCGCGGAAGCGCTCCATGCGTTCGAGCAGGTAGCTGATCTCCAGATTGGCGTAGCGGTCATGGGCGTCGCGCACCTCGGTGCGCTTGCCGAACAGCGCGTCGGCCTCGTCGAAGAACAGGATGACGTCGGCGGCGTCGGCGGCGTCGAACACGCGCTTGAGGTTCTTCTCGGTCTCGCCGATGTATTTGTCGACCACCTGCGACAGGTCGATGCGATACAGCGGCATGGCCAGCGCGCGCGCCAGCGCCTCGGCCGCCATGGTCTTGCCGGTGCCGGGCGGGCCGGCGAACAGCGCCGACAGCCCGCATTCATTCCAGGCGCGGGCGGTGCCCCAGTCGTGATGCACGCGGGTCAGCGCCCGCGCGGCCTGCACCAGCTCGCTGATCTGCGCGCTCTGCCGCGGCGGCAGCATCAGTTCATCGAGCGTGAAGCGCGGCGTCACCGGGCGCGCCAGCTCACCGAGGTCGACGTCGGCGCGGCAGGCGGCGTAGAGATCGGCGGCGCGCGGCGGCCGGCCGAGCGCGCGCAGCGTGGCGCAGAGCGTGTCGATGTGGCTGCGCTCGTAGCGAAAACGCCGCGCGCAGTCGGCCATCGCCGCCTGCAGTTCGGCATCGCGGCCGGCCAGCGGCAGGCCGGCATCCCAGGCGGCGAGCCGCGCCTGCCAGTCGGCCGGCGCCAGCTCCAGCGCCGGCAGCGCCTGCGGCAGGCGCGCGGCGCTGCGACGGTCGGCACTGAGCACGAACAGCGTCAGCGGCAGGGCCGGCAGCGGCAGGGCGGCGGCCTCGGCATGCTCGTCGGTGGCCGGGGCCGGCAGCACCAGCGCCAGGCCGCGCAGCCAGCACAGGCTCATCAGCGCTGCGAGCGCATTTTCCGGCGCACCGGCGCGCGGCTGCACGCAGCCTTCGCCGAGTTCGGCGGCGATGCGCGCGGCGACGCCGGCCAGCGGGGCGCCGCTGGCGCCGCACAGCGGTAGCAGTCGGCGGCGCTGCTGTCCGGCGCTGCGCAGCCGCGCGGCGCACAGCGCGAGCGTTGCGGTATCGGGGAGCGGTTCGGTGACGGCGGTGACGGCTTCCAGCGCATCGGGCAGCGCGCCGCCGGGGTAGAGCAGCTCGCGGGCGAGCAGCGGCGGCACGCGCAGCGGCGTGTCCCAGTCCTGCGGCGGCGCGAGCAGGCCGTAGCGGGCCAGGCGCTGCGCGGCATCGAGCAGCGCCAGCGCGTCCTCGGGGCTCTCCCACAGGCGTTGCGCGAGCGCCGGCGTTGGCAAGGCGCGCCCGTCCTGATGCAGGCAGGCGGCGATGACGCTGCCGCAGGCGGCATCGACGCTCGGTGCCAGCGCCAGCGCCAGCACGAAGCATTCGAACGGCGTCAGCGCCAGTTCACGCACCACCCAGCCGAAGCCGCCGCGCGGCGGTGGCGGCGCGCCGTGGCCGTCCGGCGCCGCTACGGCGATCAGCTCGCTGAGGTAGCGGGCGGTGGCGTCGCCGGCGTGGAAACGGCGCTTCTCGGCCTCCCAGCGCGTCAGGTCGAGCGCGGCGGCGAGGGCATCGCCGGGTGGCGGCAGCAGGCCGCCGGCGGCCGTGTCGGCTTCGGTCCCGGCGAGCAGGCCGTGTTCGTGCCACAGCCAGCAGACCTCGCGGCGCAGACGCAACGTGACCTGGCGCAGCCAGTGCGCGGCCAGCACATCGTCGACGCGCAGGGCCGGCTCGAAGCTCGGCGGCAGCATCCGCGGCGCGGCGCTCACGGCAGCAGCACCGCTGGCGTGCGCCGCGCCTGCTGGCCGTTGACGCGGACGACCACGCGGTATTCGCCGGCCGGCAGCCCGGCGGCGAAGGCGGTGACGCTCAGGCTGTTCTGCGCCGGGCCGGGCACGATGCTGCCGGCCGGCGGGATCGCCGGCGGCGGCAGGCCGGGTTCGAGCAGGCGGGCGATGCGCCCGTCCTGCACCAGCGCGATGAGGATGTCGTCGTTCCAGGTGCCGAGCAGCGTGCCGCTGACGCTGAGCGTGCCGGCGACGACGGCGACGGTCTCGACCACCGGCAGCAGCGCTAGGCTGAGCAGGCCGCCGCTGCGCCAGCGGCCGCCGGGCAGCACGATGCCGACGTCGAGCGTCTGCAAGCCGGCCGACAGCGTGCCGCCGGCGGCGATCGGGCCGGCGCCGGCACCGGCGGGGATCTCGCCGTCGGCGCGCAGGCGCAGCCGCTCGGGACGCTGGGCGACGATCGCCAGCGCCACGCCGCCGAGCCGGCATTCGAGCCCGGTCAGCTGCAGATCCTCGCCGCTGAGTTCGAATTCGGCGCCGGGCTCGACGGCGGCCGGGCTCAGCGC
Organism: Plasticicumulans acidivorans; assembly: GCF_003182095.1. Classification (GTDB taxonomy): domain Bacteria; phylum Pseudomonadota; class Gammaproteobacteria; order Competibacterales; family Competibacteraceae; genus Plasticicumulans; species Plasticicumulans acidivorans. The sequence goes on from NZ_QGTJ01000006.1 coordinate 244,063, forward strand.
CTCCGGCTGCGGGCCGAGCGAGGCGAGCACCGACAGCGCCCGGCCGGCGAGGCCGATCACCGCCGGCGGCGCCTGCGTGGTGTCGATGCCGACGATGCCGGCAAAGGCTGGCGGCTCAGCCGGCGCGATCATCACCGGCCGCACCTGAAAAGCCACCGACAGGCGGTAGCGCTCGTCCGGGCCCTGCATCAGCCGTGACAGCAGCTCCGAGGAGGTTTCGTCGAAGGTGACTTTCAGCGGCTCCGGGTTGTTCTCCAGCGCCTGACGGATGTTGGCGTCGAGCATCGCGTCGAGGCGCAGGAAGTTGAGTTCCTGCAGTGCGCCGAGGCCGCGGCCGAGCAGCTCGTGGGCGGCCATGCTGTCGCTGACCGCGCCTTCGTCATAGGCGGTCAGCAGGTAATGCAGGCACAGCCACAGCGGCGGCGGCTGGTCGTCGGCGAGCGCCACGTTGCGCAGGCTGGCATCGAAGCTGACTTCGAACAGGAACAGGTTGAGCTTGGGGTCGGAACCGGCGCTCGCCGCCAGCTCAGGGTGGTTGATGCTGACCTCGTGGCCGAGCCGCGTCAGGTGCTCGCGCAGCAGCCGCGTGGTTGCACCGATCGCCCGTCCCGAATCTGCCAGAGCCATCGCCGTGCACCTCGCTCAGGGCCGCAGAAAGTGGCGCCGCAGCCGTGGCGTGCTGGCGGCCGGGCGTGGCGCGGCGGCTTGCACCGGCGCCGCTTCGCGTCGCACAGCGGCCGGAGCGGGTGCCGGTGCCGGGGCTTCGATGCGCACGCTGATGGTGCCGATGTGCAGCTCGACACGTTCCTCGATCACAGCAGGCGGTGCACCGGTCCGCGCCGGTGACGACGGCACGGGGCTCGGCGCGCGGGGTTCGGCAGCGGCCGGCGGGCTCGGCTCGACCGCGTCGGGCGTATCGGCCTCGATGATGATTGCGGACTCACGCTGTGGCGCGGCGGGTTCCGAGGCTGCCGGCGTTGCCGCCGCGGCCGGCGCCGGATCGGCGGCGATCCAGGCGAGCACCTGTCGTAACACCGGCTGCACCGGCTCGGCAGCTGACGGCGGCTGCACGGCGGGTGTTGCCATCGCCGCCGTGGCCTCGATGGGATTCGCGAGTGGTGCGAACGCAGGACTCGGCGCGCGCTCGTCGCTGCTCGCTGCCGGTGTTTCGAGCGGCGCTGCGACGGCCGGCGCGGGCGTGCGCGGGGCGGCTTCGCAGGAGTTTTTCTCAACGGTGGATAACACCGTCACCTGCTGCGCCGGTGCAGCGGCCGTCAGCGGGGCTGTCTGCGGTGCCGACGCGGCGGGCACGGTACTTGGTGCAACGTGGCTGAGGCCGGGGGCGGGCGCCGGCGCGGCCGGTGTTTCGAGGCTGATTTCCTGCAGATCGCCGGCCGCCGCCGCCGGCGTCGCGGCTGTCCACTCGGCCGCGCCGGTGGCACTGGCCGGCAGCAGGCCGCTGCGTTCGGCGAGTTGCTCGAAGTAGCTCATGGCCGCGGCTCCTCGGCGTCGATCAGCGCCAGGTACTCGCACCGGCGCGCCGGTGGCAGGTCGAGGATGCGGGCTTCGTCCCAGCCGTAGCGGCTGGCGAGCCGGTGCACCTCGCGCAGCAGGCGGCGGCGCAGGGCGCCGAGGCGGGCGAGGGCCTGCGCTTCCAGGTCGAGCGGGTAGTCGGCTTCGCCGGCGCAGTCGGGACAGCGGCAGCTCAGCGTGAAACAGGGCAGCGGATCGAGGACTTCGAGCTGCTCGCCGGCGCGCGCGCGCCAGTGCGCATCGACGGCGCGGTCGCGCTGCGCCGGGTCGACGATCAGCGTGCCGAGCAGCACGGCGGCGGCCTGCCCGGGGGGCGGAGCCGCGGCCTGCCAGCGGCGCTGGTCATCGCCGGTCGGCCGCCGCAGGCGCACGTCGGCGATGGTCAGCAGCGGTTCGCTTTCCGCGGCCTGGGCCAGCTCCAGCAGGGCGGCCAGTGCCAGCTCGACTTCGAAGATCGTGTCGCAGCCGGCCTGTCGGCAACGCAGGGCCAGCGTCAGCTGCTCGCAGCCTTCGCTGCGGCCGACGATCGCCAGCAGGGCACCGATGCGCCCGGCCAGGGTCAGGCCGCTGACGATCGCCAGGCGATCGGCCGCCGCGCCGTCGAGCAGCGCGGCGAGCAGGGCGCTGACCGCAGCGTTGCGCGTACGGGCATCGGCGTCGAGGCACAGGTCGAGGTCGGCAGCACGGCCGTAGGCGCGCCAGTGCAGCGGCGGTGCGGCGGCGGGGACGAGGTCGGGGCGGGCGGAGGGCATGGTCGCGATCCAGCAACGGCACGGGTCGCGGCCGGCACGGCGGCCGGTCGCGGCTCACGCCCGGCGCTCACGGCGCCGCCGGCACCGGTGAGCGTTCGTCGGGTTCCTTGGTCTCGACGTCGCGCTCCCAGCCTTCCAGCTCGATCTTCAGGCTTTCGATGGCAATCGCATTGGCGTTGGCGTCGAGATCGGGCACGGCGGTGTACTCGCTGACCCAGCAGCGGTGCAGGAAGTAGCGCTTGGCGACGTGGCCTTTTTCGTTGAGCACCTCCAGCGTCAGTTCCTTTTTGTAATTGACCAGGTCCATCGCCGGGTCGCCGGCGAACTGGTGCACCAGGTTCGCCCAGTTCTCGAACTCCGGGTCGTGGGTGATGCCGCGTTCGAGCGTCAGCGCCTCGTAGCTGGTGCGGCCGGGCGATTTGTGCTCGAAGCTGTTGTCGCCGCCGTCGCGGTGCTTGACCACCTCGGTGGTGCGTTTGAGGGCGCCGGCCTTGCTGACGCCGAGCACCGTACGGCCGTCCCACAGCACCCGGAACTTGAAGTTCTTGTACGGATCGATGCGGTGCGCGTTGGTCACGAAGCCTTTGGCCATGAGGGCGATCTCCGTTCAGGGGCTGGCGGCTTACTGCAGATCGCCGGCAATCTGCTGGATCGTGATGACGACGAACTCCGCCGGTTTCAGCGGCGCAAAGCCGACCTCGATGTTGACGATGCCGAGGTTGCGATCGGCCTGCGTGGTGGTTTCCGCGTCGCATTTGACGAAGTAGGCCTGGTCCGGCGTGCTGCCCTGAAAGGCGCCCTGGCGAAACAGGCCGTTCATGAACACGCCGACATTGAGGCGGATCTTGGCCCACAGCGGCTCGTCGTTCGGCTCGAACACCACCCACTGCGTGCCGCGGAACAGCGATTCCTCGATGAACAGCGCGAGGCGGCGGATGGGGATGTATTTCCACTCCGAACCGAGGTCATCGGAGCCGTCGAGCGTGCGTGCGCCCCAGTTGACGAAGCCGCTGGGGAACACCCGCAGGCAGTTCGCGCCGAGCTTGTTGAGCACGCCGTTTTCGAGGTCGGTGAGCTTGACTTCGAGGCCGGCGATGCCGCGCAGATCGGCCTCGGTGCCGGCCGGCGCCTTCCACACGCCGCGGCTGGCATCGGTGCGCGCGATCAGCCCGGCGATGGCGCCGGTGGGGCCGGCGCTGCGGATCGTGCCGCGGTCGTTGAAGCGCAGGCGCGGGAAGAACACCGCCGCGTGATCCTTGACCACGGTCGCACGCAGGTCATTGACCTGCGAGGAGTTCTGCACGATCGCCGGGAGTCCTGCGGCGTCGACCCAGTTGGCCGGCGGATCGATCAATAGAAAAGCGCGCCGTGCCGCGCAATAGATGCTCGCCGGTCCCCAGAGCTGCTGGCGCGTGGCATCCGGCATCTCCAGATCGGCGGGCAGAATCATCAGGTTGAAGATGTCGACGGTGTCGAGCGCGAAGAATCCGGTCTTCTGCACCGGATCGCCGACGTAATCAGCGAAGTCGGGCATGCCACCGTCATTGCCGTCCTGACCGCCGCTGGCAAAAGTACTGGTGCCGGCGGTGCCGAGCGCGTACTGGCGGGTGTTGAGCTGCAGCGCGGCGTTCAGCGTCGCCGCGCCGGCGCCGCTGAAGGCGATCGCGGCGGGCGTTTCGTTGAGCGTGCCGTCCTTGGCCAGGATCGCCAGCTGATAGCTGCCCTGGAGCTCGGCGCGATAGCGCGAACCGGGCGCGGCGCTGATCGCGCTGGCGATGCGCTGCAGTTTTTCACGCACGCCGTCGAGGTGGCCGCTCGGGCTGTCGCCGGGGCGGGCATCGAGGTACCAGAGGTCGGTCGGCGCCGCGGTGGTCTGCAGGTTCAGCGCCAGCGGTGGCTCGGCGCCGATGGTGATCTGGGTGATGGCGTCCTGCGCCAGCCCGGTGAAGTCGTTGAGGCGGGCGAGGCCGCCGGCACCGTCCTCGAAGCGCAGCAGCGAGCCGCTTGGCACCGGGCGGAATTCGCTGCGCCGGGCGATCTCGACGCCGCCGTTGTCGGCCCCGAGCAGCAGGCTGGCGGCCAGATCATTGCTGGCGGCACGACGCACGCGCACCGCGGCGTTGTCGCCGCCGGCGGTATTGGCGGTGATGCGCAGGAAGAACTGGTTGTCGGCCGCGGCATCCTGAGTGATCGCGACCGCCACCTGGCGCGCCGGCACCAGCGCGCCGACGGCAGCGTTGATCCGTGTCTGCAGCTCGGTAGCGATTGCCGCGGCCGTTGCCGGCACCGCGGCCAGCGTGCTCAGGTTGACCAGCGCCCAGGCCGAGCCGTCGACGCTGAGCTCGAAGCTGTGCCGGCGCGTGCCGGCGGCCGGGTTGATCAGGTCATCGAAGACGGTCTGTACCGCTGCGTCGTTGCCGCCGAGCGGGCGGCGCGCCTCGGAATAGCCGGCGGCCATCAGTCCGGCGTTGAGATCGAGGCCGGCGTCGAGCTCGATGTCGATCAGCGTCGAGCCTTGGCTGACGAAACTCGGCGCAAAGCGCGCGGCGGCCGGGTCCATGCTCAGGTTGACGTGGGTTTCGCTGGCGGTGACGGTGCCGCCGGTTTCGAGCAGTACGCGCAGATTGAAGGTCTCGCCGGGATTCGGTGTGGCGTAGTCCACCTCCAGGCGCAGGCCGTTGCCCCACAGGCCTTCGACTTTGGCGCGCGCGCGCAGCACCGGCGTGCCGGCATCGTTGCCGAGCGTGACTTCAGCGCGGCGTGCCGCGGCATTGGCCAGGCGCACGACGTAGCAGTCGGTGCCGCCGTTGTCGAAGAACTGGCGTACCGCCCAGGCGAGTTCGCTCTGCGGGTGCGGAGCGCCGAAGGTCCGCACGAAATCCGGATAACCGAGGCAGCGCACCGCGCTGCGCAGCGGGCCGGTGGTGGCGCGGCCGAAGAAGGCGGCGATGGACGTCGCGACGCCGGTGATCGTGCGCACGCCGCTCGATTTTTCCTGGATGTAGACGCCCGGATAGCTGACCTGAACCATGCGTGCTCTCCCTGTGGCAGGAAGGCTCCGGATCGGCGCCTTCGTCGACCGAATCCGCCCGCGACATCGTGGCGCAGGGCGCGCGATCGACCGGGTATGCCGGAGGCTAGCAATGGGCGGGGGGCAATCAAGCGCTTGTTCGAGTGAGATTTCTGCACACAGTATTTATGAGTGATAATTATACTTGCCACTCATATTGGGTAGGGTTGATATGTATTTAAACCGTATTTGTGATATTTTTTATTCAATCACTTTTGCCGGACCCGCCCGAAATGACCACCCGTGCCGCGCTGCAGGACCTCGTCGACGAAGCCGTCGTTCATCTGCTGCTGCATGAAGGCCGCAAGCCGACGATCGAAGCCGTGCAGGACTGGCTCGAACGCCACGACTACGGCCGGCGCAACAACAACGCCATCGCCGCCCAGGTCAAAAGCTGCTGGGACCGACTCCCTTCACGACTGGCGGCGCACACGCAGCTGATCGAGCTCGAACCCGACGTGCTCGAACTCGTCGCCCAGTTGCGCGGCAAACTCGCCCTGCAGGCGGCCGCGGCGTTCGACGCCGAACGCGAACGCTTCCACGCGCAACTGCAGGAAACCGAGGCGCTTGCCGCCGCCCGCGTGCACGATGCCCAGCTCGCCGCCGAAGCCGCGGCCAGCCGTGCCGGCGAGCTCGCCACCCAGCTCGCCCAGCAGCAGGTGCTGCTCGCCGAAGCCCGCGAAGCCACCGCCCGCAGCGAGCGCGAACGCCAGGCCGAACGCACGGCGCTGGAAGCACGCCTCGACAACCTGCAGGCGGCGCTGACGCAGGAAGCCAGTGCCGGCGCCCAGCTGCGCGCGCAGCTCGACAGCGAACGCCGTGCCGCCACCGAGGAACTCGCTGCCCAGCGCGAGGCGGCCAGCCGGCTCGACGGCGAACGTTTGCTGGAAATCGATCGTCTGCGCACCGAACTGGCGGCGCAGCGCAAGGCGCAGCAAACCGAGCGTGCACAAGCGGAGAAAGCCCGCGAGCAGCTCAGCGAGCGCCTCGAAGACGCTGTGCGGACCCAGCGCGCACTTGATGAAAATCTCGCCAGCCAGCGCGCGGAAATGACGGCGCAGACGGCGCGCACGCAGGCCGCCGAGCTGCGGGCCGGCAGTCTTGAGGAGGCGCTGACAGCGACGCGGGCACTGCTCGAAACCCGCGCGCAGCACGTCAGCGAACTCGGCGCGCGGCTGGAATCGGTCGAAGCCGAGCAGCGTCAGCTGCGCACGCGGCTGCGCCGCCGCGAAGTCCTCGCCCGGCGCCTGTGGCGTTTGTGGCGACGCGCCCGGGCGCATGCGATAAAGCCGGCCACCCCCGGAGCATCCGGAGCCGAGGCATGAACCGCAAAGCTGACGACAAGGGGCTCGCGCCCGTTGCTGGACACCTGCCGCCTGCCGAGACGGCGCTCGAAGGCACCCTCCTTCCGCGTGCCGCGCCGGTGCGCGGTTTCAGCTCGGATGAGGCCGCCGTGCAGGCTTATCTGCTCGAATTCAGCGAGCGGCCGAACACCCAGCGGGCCTACGCCCGCGAAGTGCTGCGCTATCAGCGCTGGCTGCGCGAATACCAGGGCAAGCCGCTGGCCGCGGCGACGCGCGAGGACGTGGTCGCCTACAAGACCTTCGCCAAAAATCCACCGGCGAACTGGCGCGGTCGCCGCGGCAGCCACGACGGCGCGCCCTTCGTCAACGGCCTCACGCCCGCCGGCCTGCGGCAGATGGTGCTGATTCTCGGCGGGTTTTACGGCTACCTGCAGCGCACGCAGCACGTCGAGCACAATCCGTTCACGGTCGCGCGCGAGCGTGCGCCGGTCGACAATTCCGCGCAGTGGCGCATGCGCGCGCTGAAGTGGGATCTGCTCGAAGACGTCATCGCCCTGCTCGCTGCCGAGGCCGATGCGCTCGATGACGGCCCGCCGCGGCACCTGGTCGAGCGTGAGCTGTTCGCGATCCAGTTCCTCGCCAACCTCGGCCTGCGCCGCGGCGAATTCGCCAGCGCGACCAGTCAGGAGCTGCATTACGAGGACGATCCGGCCGACGGCACGCGCTACTGGTACCTGCGCATCACCGGCAAGGGCCGCAAGACGCGCGACGTCGCCCTCAACAGCGATGCGCTGGCCGCCTGGCGGCGCTGGCAGCAGTACATGCAGCGCAACGGCCTCAATGAACCGCGCGGCCGGCTGTTGGCGGCGTTTTCCACGCGCGGCGAACTGGAGCGCCGCGGCTGTTCGGAAAACACCGTCTACCGCATCGTGCAGTCGGCCTATGCCCGTGCCGCCGAGCGCCTGGAGACGAGCGACCCGGACGGTGCCGAGCGTCTGCGCGAAGCCACCCCGCATCGCCTGCGCCACAGCTTCGCCACCGCCACCGTCGATGCCGGTGCCCGCCTCGACATCGTGCAGAAGCAGCTCGGCCACGCCAGCATCCAGACCACCACGCGCTACACCGGTGTCGACAAACTGGCACTGGCGCGGGAGATGAATCGGCGCAAACGCTAAGCTCCGCGGCCGTGTCGGCGCGGGCGGCGAAGATCCGCGCTCGCGTCGTCATTTCTGCTCGACGGTGCCCGTCAATGCATCGCGTGCATGACTGCGCGGCTGTCATCCGCGCACAAGAGAATTAAATGATGGGGAAATCCGGCAAAATGGTTCGCCTGTCATACTTGGTAGAGCGCTGTTTTGCATAAGGTTAAAAATCGAAAAATCCGCTGACAAACGTCTGGACGGTGCATCTGCGGCCGGCATTTCATTCAGCATTCATCTGTCGGTGTCCGCTCAAGCGATCGGGACCGATAATTCAGGCACACGAGGCTGCAATACCCATGTATGGATTTCGCGGTAGTTATCACTTGCGCAACACGGACGCGTCCGAGCAAAGCCCGTCATCCGGCGACGCATGTGCCGCGAGTATCGACGCGGATGCCGGAAGTTTTTCCCGCGATTCCGCTGGTCTGCATGCCGTTTTCTGCGGACACCCGCAATGGCGAGACTCTGCTTTAAAAGAACTGGCGCAAAGTCAAGGTAATTCTGCGGCCCTGATGGCCGCCTGGCGTCAGCGCGGTGATGGCATTCTCGATTTGCTGGCCGGGGATTTTGCGTTACTGATCATCGATGAAGCGGCCGGGCGCGTGTTCGCGGCAACCGACCGTATCGGTCGCTGGCCATTGTTTTATGCGCACACGCAGGAGCAGGTCGCGTGTTCGACCAATGCCGGATATTTGAAAGATATCGCCTGGATCGACAGCCACTTGTCGGAGCAGGCTATTTATTCGTATCTGTATTTCCATATGGTGCCGAGTCCGCTGTCGATCTTCCGCGGTATTTCGAAGCTGCCCGGAGCTCATGTATTTGATTGGCAGCGGGGCAAAGTCACGGTGCGCTGCTGGTGGCAGCCGCAGTTCACCGAAGACAGCCACGCGGACATGAAAACACTGGGTGCGGAGATGATGGGCATCATCCGCAAGTCAGTGGGTCGATTGGCCGACAATGCCGCTGTCGGCGCGTTTCTTTCGGGCGGGCTGGATTCTTCAACGGTTGCGGGCGTGCTCTCCGAGATCAGGCCTAATGCCGATACCTTTTCCATCGGCTTCGATGTCGCCGGCTATGACGAAATTTCCTATGCGCGCATTGCCGTGCAGCATTTCAATACGCAGCGCCATGAATACTACGTTACTCCGGAAGATGTCGTCGCATCGATTCCGCAGATCGCTGAACACTATGATGAGCCGTTTGGAAATTCTTCCGCCCTGCCCGCTTATTATTGCGCGAAGATGGCGCGCGAATGCGGCATAGAGCGCCTGCTGGCCGGTGACGGCGGCGACGAAATATTTGCCGGCAACGAGCGTTATGCGAAACAGAAAGTCTTTGAGCTGTATGCCAATCTGCCGGGGGTGTTAAAGACCGGCATTCGCTCCACCCTCGCCGCTTTGCCGCAGACTCCGGCACTGCTGCGTAAAGCACGCAGTTATGTCGAGCAGGCCAGTGTTCCGCTGCCGGATCGCCTCGAAAGCTATAATTTCCTGCACCGAATCGATGCGGCGACGATGTTCACGCCGGACTTTTTGCAGCAGGTCGATCAACACGCGCCGGAAGAATTGATGCGTGATATTTACCGGCGTCCGGCCGATGCCTCCTCGCTCAATCGCATGATGTATCTCGACTGGCAGCGCACGCTGGCCGATAACGATTTACGCAAGGTACAGCGGACCTGCGAGCTGGCGGGTGTCGATGTCGTTTATCCGCTGCTCGATGATGAACTGGTCGAGTTTTCCTGCCGTGTTCCATCACGCATGAAACTGCCGGGCCATCGGCTGCGCTATTTCTACAAGCAGGCGACCCAGGACTTTCTGCCGGTTGAGATCCTGCGCAAAAAGAAACACGGTTTCGGCCTGCCCTTCGGTATCTGGATGAAAGAACATCCGGCCTTGCGCGCGATGGCCTGCGAGAGTTTGGGACAGCTGGCGCAGCGCGGCTGGATTCGTGCCGAATTCATCGACGAAGTGCTGAAACTGCACAATACGGCGCACAGCTCCTACTACGGCGAACTCGTCTGGATACTGGTGATGCTGGAGCAATGGCTGGAAGCCCATCACGTCTGATGAGCCGTGCCCGGGCCGGGGCGTAACAGCTTTCGCAGCGAGTCGTCCAAAGCGGCATCGACGCCTGAGCTTTGCGATTCAATCGGGCCTCAGACCCTGCATGGGGGCGTTTTCGATGCGGCGTATCGACAGCCATCCGCCGCCATGCAACGAACGGATGGCTGCGGCGCGCTTCATCGCCCGCGCTGCAGCTCGAAGCGCTCGTCGGCGCAGGCCCGGTACAGCAGGAAGCCGAGTGCCGAGAGCACTGCGGCGCTGAGCATGACCCAGGCCATCGGTGCGCCGCTGCCGTCGTGAAAGTAACCGACGGCGGCGCTCGCCAGCATGCCGAAACCGAACTGGCTGGCGCCGAACAGCGCCGCGGCGACGCCGGCGTTGCGCGGGTAGCCGTGCATCAGCAGGCCGATGCAGTTGGCGCCGAGCAGGCCGGTCATGCCGACCATCGCAAACAGTGCCCCCGCTACGCCGATCACGCCGACGTGCGTCTGCAGCAGCGGCAGCGCCAGGCCGGCGAGCAGCGTGATCAGGCAGCCGATGCCGGCCAGGCGCTGCGGGCCGAGTCGGCGCACCAGGCGGCTGTTGGCGTAATTGGCGAGGAAGATGCCGAAGGCGTTGACGGCGAACAGGCCGCCGTAGGCCTGCGGCGACAGGTCGCTCAGCTCGATGAAGTAAAACGGCCCGGCAGTGATGTAGGCGAACATCGCCGCGAACGACATGCCGCCGGCGAGCAGCAGGCCGAGCGCCGCCGGATCGCGCAGCAGGCGGCCGTAGGCGGCGAAGGCCAGCACTGCGCCGCCGCCGCCGGCGCGCTCGCGCGGCAGGGTTTCCGGCAGCCAGCGACCGCTGGCCAGCAGCGCCAGCGTGCCCCAGCCGAGCAGCGCGGCGAAGATCGTGCGCCAGTCGCCCCACAGCAGGATGGCGCTGCCGAGCAGCGGCGCGACCAGCGGTGCCATCGAAGTCACCATGCCCATCAGCGACATCATGCGGATGGCCTCGGTCGGCGAGTAAATGTCGCGCGCCACCACCCGCGCCAGCACCGAGGCTGCACCGCCACCGAGCGCCTGCACGAAGCGCGCGGCGAGCAGCATGTCGACGTTGTCGGCGAGCATGCAGGCGAGGCTCGCCAGCGTGAACAGCGCAATGCCGCCGAGCAGCACCGGCCGGCGGCCGAAGTGATCGGCCAGCGGGCCGTAGATCAGCATGCCGACGCAGAAACCGCCGAGCGAGACGGTGACGGTGAGCTGCACCTGCTCGATCGCCGTCGCCAGGCTGCGCGCGATTGCCGGCAGCGCCGGCAGATACAGATCGATCGACAGCGGCCCGAAGGCCGCCAGCGCGGCGAGCAGCAGGATCAGCAGGAAACGGGGTGGCAGCGGAGGCAGGTCGGGCCGCGTGTTCATGGGCGAGCGCTCATCGGCGAGGTGCATGCGGTCTGCCGACCGCTGCACAGGCAGGGTCGGCGACTATAACCTGCGGTTTCGCGGCAACGGGCGGGGTTTACCAGCGCTTGCGCAAACGCATGGCTCGCGGGCCTGACGGCCGCTGCGCTCAGGCCTGGGGGGCGGCAGACTCGGATGTCTGAGCCTGAGTCTCGGGCTGAGGTGCCTGCGAGGCTTCGAGGCGCGCCAGCTCATCGAGGCAGGCCAGACCGGCATCGAAGATCGCCACGCCCAGCGCCTCGCGGGCCAGCAGCCGTTCGCGTTGCGCGCTGCACAGGCTGGCGTTCATCGCTTCCAGGTGGCGGCTCCAGATCGCACTCCAGTCGATCAGCCAGGCGCGCTGGGCGGCCAGCAGATCGAGCGGATTGAGGCTGCCCTCGAAGCGTATCGGCCAGTCTCCGCGCAGTCGTGCCGGCACGATGTCCGCCCAGCTGTCCCAGACCCTGCGCTGTGCCTCCAGGCTGCGTTGCAGGTATTCGCCGAGTTCGCTTGCCATTTTCATGACCTCCAGCATTTGGCCGGTGTGCTCCGCACTCCGGCACGGTTGTGCCCGGACGCTGCTTTCAGCTTTGCATCGCGCCGATGGTGCGACGCAGCCGACGCAGCGCCAGAGCGAAGAACACGGCACCGATGGCCGCGACCATCAGCAGTTGCGGCCAGACCACGCTCAGGCCGGCGCCGCGGAACAGGATCGATTGCGCCAGCGCCACGTAATGCGTGGTCGGCGCGAACGACATCAGGTACTGGATCTGCTCGGGCATGCTTTCGCGCGGCGTGGTGGCGCCGGAGAGGATCTCCAGCGGCAGCAGCACCAGGATCGACATCAGCCCGAACTGCGGCATGCTGCGGGCGAGCGTGCCCATGTAGATGCCGATCGAGGCCGCGGCGAACAGGTACAGCAGCGTGCTGAAGCCGAACAGCGTCGCCGAGCCGACCACGCTGATGCCGAGCAGGCCCTTGACCATCACCTGCAGCGACAGCGACGAGGCCAGCACCACCACCACGCCCATCGACCAGATCTTGGAGAGCATGATTTCCAGTGGTGTCACCGGCATCACCAGCAGGTGTTCGAGCGTGCCGTGCTCGCGCTCGCGGATCAGTGCCGCGCCGGTGAGCAGGATGCCGAGCATGGTGACGTTGTTGATGATCGCGGTGATCGCGGTAAACCACGAAGCCTGCAGATTGGGGTTGAAGGCCGACCGCGACACCAGTTCCAGCGGTGCGGCGACGCTGTCCTGACTGCGCTGCACGAAGGCCTGCACCTCGTTGCCGACGATGTTCTGCACATAGCCGGTGCCGGTCTGCGCTTGGCTCAGGCGGGTGGCGTCGACGTTGAGCTGCAGCGCCGGCGCGCGCCCGGCGAGCACGTCGCGCTCGAAGTTCGGCGGAATATCCAGCACGAAGGTATGGCGGCCGGCATCCATGCCGCGGTCCATCTCGGCCAGATCGACATACTGCGGATCAATGAACTGCGGCGGATGCAGCGCGGCGATGATGCGCGTCGACAGCTGCGAGCGATCCTCGTCGACGACGGCGATGGTGGCGCGGTTCAGCGACTCGGGCTTGGCCGTCGACTCCGAATACACCGAGCCGGTGAACATGAACACCACCAGAAACATCATCGCCATATCGCCGGACAGGCTGCGGAATTCCTTGAAGCCGAGCTGGCCGATGTGACGTAAAGACAGACGACGCGGCATCTTCCCTCCTCGCTCAGCGCCCCTGCTTGCGCAGCAGCAGCGCCGAGACCAGCGTCAGCAGCGGCGGCGTCAGCAGCAGCGGCAGGAACGAGCCGGTCAGATCGGTCAGGCCGAGCGCTTTTGAAAACGTGCCGCTGCTGATGATCAGGAAATGCGCCGTCGGGTAGACCGCGCCGATCGCCGCACCGGCGCCCTGCAGCGAGGACACCGGATCGAGCAGCCCGGAGAACTGGATCGCTGGCAGCAGCGTGCCGATCGCGGTGCCGGCGATCGCCGCGATCTGGCTCGACGTCATCGTCGAGGCGAGGATGCCGAGCGAGGTGGTGGCGGTGACGTAGAGCAGCGCGCCGCCGACCAGCGTCAGCAGGCTGCCCTTGAACGGCACCTGGAACAGGCCGATGGCGATCAGGAACATCAGCGCGAAGCTCAGCATCGACAGCCCGATGTACGGCAGCTGCTTGCCGAGCAGGAATTCGAGCTTGGTCACCGGCGTGGTGTAGACGTTGAGGATCGAGCCGAGCTCTTTTTCACGCACCACGCCGAGCGCGGTCAGCATCGCCGGGATGAACACCAGCATCAGCGGCATCACCGCCGGCACCATCGCCACGATGCTGCGCATGTCCGGGTTGTAGCGGTAGCGCATCTCGATGCTGGCGGGCGCCTGGCTGGCATTGCCGCTGCTGAGCAGCAGCCCCTCGGCGAGCGTCTGCGCGTGCATGCCAGTGACGTAGCTGCGGGCGATCTCGGCGCGCGTCGGCATCGAGCCGTCGAGCCAGACGCTGACCTGCGTCGGCGTGCCGCGCGCCAGATCGCGGCCGAAGTTCGGCGGGATCTCCACCGCCATCGCCAGCTCGCCGTGGCGCATGCGGGTGTCGAGTTCGTCATGGCTGTGCAGCGCCGGCTGCTCGCTGAAATAGCGCGAGCCGGCGATGCGCAGCGTGTAGTCATGGCTGGCGATGCTCTGGTCCTGGTCGAGCACGGCGTAGCGCAGGTTCTCGACGTCGAGGCTGATGCCGTAGCCCATCACCAGCAGCAGCACGACGCTGCCGAGCAGTGCCAGTGTCAGCCGCACCGGATCGCGGCGCAGTTCCAGTGCCTCGCGGGCGCTGAAGCTGAGCAGCCGCGCCAGGCTGAAGCGGGCGATGCGCGCCGCGCTCGCCGTCGGCACCGGCGCCGTGCTCGCTGCCGCCGGTGTCGCCTCGGCCAGCGGCGCTTCGGCGCCCGCCGCCTCCAGGCAGCGGATGAAGGCGTCTTCCAGACTGCTTGCGTCGTGGCGGGCGACCAGCGCCGCCGGAGCATCGCTGTCGAGGATGCGTCCGGCATGCATCAGCGAGATGCGGTCGCAGCGCTGCGCCTCGTTCATGAAATGCGTGGTGATGAAGATGGTCACGCCATCCTGGCGCGACAGATCGATGATCAGCTCCCAGAAGCCGTCGCGCGCCACCGGGTCGACGCCCGAGGTCGGCTCGTCGAGGATCAGCACGTCGGGTCGGTGCAGCACGGCGACTGCCAGCTGCAGGCGCTGGCGGATGCCGAGCGGCAGCGTATCCGGCAGCGCATCCAGCACCGGGCCGAGATCGAAGCGCTGCACCAGCTCGTCGATGCGCGCGGCGGCGTCCACCGGCGGCAGATCGAACAGCTGCGCGTGCAGCGCCAGATTGCCGCGCACCGTCAGCTCGGCGTACAGCGAAAACGACTGCGACATGTAGCCGACGCGGCGGCGGGTATCGAGGTTGCGGGCGTCGAGCACCTGGCCGAGCAGCCGCGCCTCGCCGTGCGTCGGCTTGAGCAGGCCGGTCAGCATTTTCATCGTCGTCGACTTGCCGCAGCCGTTGGAGCCGAGAAAGCCGAAAATCTCGCCGCGGCGCACCTGCAGGCTGACGTCGTCGACGGCGATGAAATCGCCGAAGCGCATCTGCAGACCGCGGGCGTCGATGACCACCTCACCGGCTTCGAGCGGCGGGATCGTCAGCGCGTGGTGGCCGCGCCGGCGCACCGGTGGCAGCAGCGCCAGAAACGCCGCCTCCAGCGTCTCGCTGCCGGTGCGTGCGCGCAGCTCGGCCGGCGTGCCGGTGGCGAGCACGCGGCCGCTGTCGACCGCGACCAGCCAGTCGTACTGCTCGGCCTCCTCCATATAAGCGGTGGCGACCAGCACACTCATGCCCGGCCGGCCGGCGCGGATGCGCGCGATCAGCTCCCAGAACTGGCGCCGCGATAGCGGATCGACGCCGGTGGTCGGCTCATCGAGGATCAGCAGGTCGGGATCGTGGATCAGCGCGCAGCACAGGCCGAGCTTTTGCTTCATGCCGCCGGAGAGCTTCTGCGCCGGGCGCCCGGCGAAGGCCGTCAGCCCGGTGCTGGCCAGCAGTTCGCTGATGCGCCGCTCGCGCTCGGCGCGCGACTGGCCGAACAGGCGGCCGAAAAAGTCGATGTTTTCGAACACCGACAGCGTCGGGTAGAGATTCTTACCGAGGCCCTGCGGCATGTAGGCGATGCGCGGACACACCGCTTCGCGGTGGCGGCGCGAGGCCATGTCGCCGTCGAGCACCTCCACCCGCCCCTGCTGGATGCGGCGGGCGCCGGCGATCAGGCCGAGCCAGGTCGACTTGCCGACACCGTCCGGGCCGATGAAGCCGACCATGCAGCCGGCCGGAATCTCCAGGTCGACGCCGTCGGCAGCCAGACGTTCGCCGTAGCGGTGGCGCAGCCCGCTCAGGCGTGCGACCACGCCGGCGTTCATGGCAGATGCACCTGCAGTGCCTGCGGCCAGGCGGCCTCGCTGCGCAGGCGCACGTGGGCCATGCCCGGCAGGCCGGTCTTGACCTGCTGCGGGTACTGGCGCAGCAGCTCGGGATCGATGCGCGCCTTGACGCGGAACACCATCTTCTGCCGCTCGCTCTGGGTTTCCACGGTCTTCGGTGTGAACTGCGCGACGCTGGCGACATAGGAGATCTGCGCCGGGATCACGTACTGGCGGGCGGCATCGAGGACGATGCGCACCTCGCTGCCGAGCGCGACGCGGCCGGCCGCCATCTCCGGCAGGAAAAAGGTCATGTAGACGTCGCCGATGTCGACCAGGCTGACGATCTTGCCGCCGGCGGCGACCACCTCGCCCGGCTGCACGATGCGGTACTGCACGCGCCCGCCGCGCGGTGCGCGCAGCACGCCGTCTTCGAGTTCGGCCTGCAGCCGCTCGACGACGGCGCGGGCGGCGTCGATCGCCGCCTGCCGCTGTTCGACGGCGGCCTCGGCGGCGGTCACGGCCGCCTGCGCGGCAGTGATCTGCGCGCGGGCGACGTTGACGTTGGCGGCCGCGGTGCGGGCGCGGGCGGCATCCTCATCGACGGTCTGTGCCGAGATGGCCTGGCGCGCCAGCAGGCTGCCCGAGCGCGAGCTGGTGCGCTGGGCGAGGTCGGCCTCGGCCTGGCGCTGCACCAGCACCGCCTCGGCCATGGTCACGTCGGCCTTGCGCTCGGCGATCTGCGCCAGCGCGGTCTGCTTGGCACTCTCGGCATTGGCAACCTCGGCACGCGCCTGGGCGAACTGCGCCTGGGTGGTGCGCAGGTCCATGCGTGCCACCACCTGCCCGGCCTGTACGAAGTCGCCTTCGTTGACCAGGATTTCGGCGACGCGGCCGGCGGTCTTTGCCGCCACATCCAGCTCGGTGGCCTCGATACGGCCGTTGCCGCGCACGAAGCTGCCGTCATCGACCGGCGCCCGCAGCCACCACAGCGCCCCGCCGCCGCCCAGCAGCACCAGCAGGACGACTCCGACCAGCCCCTTCTTCGTTGCGGCGTTCATGCGCGACTCCCGGCGCTCGCGGGCCATTGCGGCCTGCTGGGTATTAACCAACGATTGTTGGATTATGGGCGGGCATCGACTAAGTTTCCAGTCACTGCCGCCGCTGCAGCCGGCGGGCGCGTACAGCGGGCGGGTACCGGTGTGCGCCAAGCGTTACGATGCGCGACCCGGTGGCCGGCGCGGGCGTCGCGCCGTGCTGAGAGAGGAGCCCTGAGGATGACGCAAGCAAGAGCGCGCCGCGGTCCCGGTCGGCCGCGCCGCGAGGAAGCGGACGGCCAGCAGCGGCTGCTCGATGCCGCCGTCACGCTGTTTGCCGCCCAGGGCTTCGACGCGGTCGGGCTGCGGGCGATCGCCGCGCAGGCCGATTGCGATGTATCGATGGTCGCTCACCATTTCGGCTCGAAGGCCGCGCTGTGGCGGGCGGTGGTCGATTCGATGCTGCCGCAGCTGCACATCAATCTGGCGCAGGTCGACGCCATCTGCCAGGCCCGCGGCGAACCGCTGCAGTGCCGCGTGGTGCGTGCCATCGGCCTGCTGTTCGACCACATCACCGCCTCCGAGGCGATGGCGCGCTTCGTCATGCGCGAGACCAGCGAGCCGGGCGAGCGCCTCGACTACCTGGTCGAGCACGTCATCCGCCCGGTGATGCAGCACTACACCCCGCTGTGGCAGGAGGCGGTGCAGGCCGGGCTGTTCCCGCCGCTGTCGCCGCCGCTGCTGCACACCGGCCTGGTCGGCGCGGTCGCCTTCCTGCTCGGCTCACAGGCGATGCTGGCGCAGCTCAGCGATCCGCCGCCGGACGCGGCGGCACTGCGCGATGCCTTCTGCCAGAGTCTGTTCACGCATTTCGCACGCGGCGCGGCCGAACCTCACATGCCGAGGTAGGCAGCGCGCACGCGCTCGTTTTCCAGCAGGCGCGGGCCGTGGTCGCTGAGCACGATCTCGCCGGTTTCGATGACGTAGCCGATATCGGCGATCGCCAGCGCCGCACTGGCGTTCTGCTCGACCAGAAAGATGGTCATGCCCTGCGCGCGCAGTTCCTCGACGACGGCGAAGATCTCCTCGATCAGCAGCGGTGCCAGCCCCATCGACGGCTCGTCGAGCAGCAGCAGGCGCGGCCGGCTCATCAGTGCACGGCCGATTGCCAGCATCTGCTGCTGACCGCCGGACAGCGTGCCGGCCGGCAGCCGGCGCTTGTCCTTCAGCACCGGGAAGCGCGCGTAGACGCGCTCCAGATCCTCGGCGATGCCGTCGCCGCTGCGGCTCCAGGCGCCGAGGCGCAGGTTGTCCTCGATCGACAGCGGGCCGAACACCTGCCGCCCTTCCGGGCTCTGCGCGATGCCGAGGGCGACGCGCCGGTGCGCCGGCAGCCGGGTGATGTCCTGGCCGTCGAAGCGGATGCTGCCGGCGGAAACCGGCTGCAGCCCGGCGATGCAGCGCATCAGCGTGGTCTTGCCGGCACCGTTGGCACCGACCAGCGCGACCAGTTGCCCGGGACGGATGCTCAGCTCGACGCCGCGCAGCGCCTCGATGCGGCCGTAATGGCTGTGCAGGCCGCTGATCTGCAGCAGCGGCAGCGGCAGGCGCAGCGGCTCCGGCGGTGTGCCGTGGCCACCGAGGCCCCAGGGCTGCGGCGCCAGCTGGGTCAGGCGGGCATGCAGCGCGCGGTACTCGGCGCGCAGCTGCGGACCGAACAGCGGATCGTCATGGTCGGTGAAGGCGGCGTCGATCTGCGCCCAGTCGATGGTGCTCAGGCGCTGCTCGGCGAGCGGCATCAGCTCGCGTTCCTCGCGCTGCATGTGCTCGCGGTTGCGCTGCACATAGCTGCCGAGCGCGGCGAGCAGCGCGCTGCGTTCGGCCGCGCCGCCGGCAAGCGCCGCCTGCAGCCGCTGCTGCAGCTCGGCCAGCGCGCGGCGGCCGTGGCGGTGGTCCTGCTCCAGGCGCTCGATCAGCGCCGCGGCCGCGGGGTCGCGCTGGCGCAGGCGGGCGAACAGGAAGTCGTCCTCCTTCGGGTGGTGCAGGCGGTCGGCGAAGGTGTTCATGTAGTCGAACACCGCGGCGAACAGCGCCGGTTCCGGCGCGGCGCCGGCGGCGATGCGCTCGCACAGGTGTTCGAGCAGGCTGAGCACGCGCTCGATGCTGGCGTGCTCGTTGCGGATGATGCGCAGGGCTTCGGCCATCACGCGGCTCCCAGATAGGCGGCGATCACGTCGGGATTGGCGCGCACTTCGGCCGGGCTGCCCTCGGCGAGCTTGCGGCCGTAGTCGAGGACCAGGATGTGCTCGGCGAGGTTCATCACCAGCTTCATGTCGTGCTCGACCAGCACCACGGTGATGCCGCGTTCGGCGATGCGGCGGATCACCGCTTCGAGCTCGGCGGTCTCGGTGGCGTTGAGGCCGGCGGCCGGCTCATCGAGGAACAGGATCTGCGGCTCGGCGGCCAGCGCGCGGGCGATCTCCAGGCGCTTGAGCGCGCCGTAGGGCATCGCCGCGGCTTCGGCCGCGAGGTAGGCGCCGCAGCCGACGAAGCTCATCAGCTCGGCGGCGCGCTCGCGGGCGCGCCGGTCGCTGCGGCCGATCGCCGGCAGCCGCAGCAGCACCGGCAGGAAGCGGCGGTCGAGCTGCAGGTGCGCGCCGACCATGACGTTTTCCAGCGCCGTCAGGTTCATGCAGATCTGCAGGTTCTGGAACGTGCGGTTGAGGCCGCGTTCGGCGAGGCGGTTCGGCGGCAGCCCGCCGACCTCCTCGCCGCGCAGGCGGATATGGCCGCGGCTCGGCGTATAGACGCCGCTGATCAGGTTGAACAGCGTGGTCTTGCCGGCGCCGTTGGGGCCGATCACCGCGTGCACCGCACCGGCCTCGATGCGGTATGAAACATCCTGCACCGCGTGCACGCCGCCGAAGGACTTGCTCAGGTGCTCCAGTTCGAGCAGCGCCGTCATCATGCCGCCCTCCGCGTCTGCAGCCAGCCGCGCAGGCCGGGCAGCAGGCCCTGCGGCAGCACGATCATCGACACCATCAGGATCAGGCCGAACACCAGCATCTCGTAGTCTTCGAGCCCGGAGAGCAGCTGCGGCAGCAGCGTCATCAGCGCCGCGCCGAGCACCGCGCCGTAGGTCGAGGCCATGCCGCCGATCACCACCATCGTCACCAGTTCCACCGAGTGCAGGAAGCTCGCCTGCCCCGGCGTGACGAAGCCGGTGTAATGCGCCGACAGGCTGCCGGCGATGGCGGCGAACACCGCCGAGATGACGAACACCTGCACCTTGCAGGCAGTGGTGTCGACGCCGGCGACGCGGGCGGCGACTTCCGAACCGTGCACCGCGCGCAGCGCGCGGCCGAGCGGCGAATCGATCAGGTTCTGCGCCAGCCAGATCGCCAGCAGCAGCAGCGTAGCGAAGATCCAGTACCAGGCGCGCTCGCCCTGCGGCTCCCAGCCGAACAGCACCAGCCCCGGCACCGCCATGCCGTCGGGCCCGCCGGTCAGCGCCGACTCATTGCTGAGCACCAGGCTGACGATCATGCCCAGGCCGAGCGTGGCCATCGCCAGGTAATGCCCTTTCAGGCGCAGGATCGGCCGGGCGACCAGGAAGGCGAGCAGGGCCACGCCGGCGGCGGCGCTCAGCAGCGCCAGCCAGGCCGGCCAGTCGTAGCTGCCGCAGAGGATCGCCGAGGCATAGGCGCCGAGGCCGAGAAAACCGGCGTGGCCGAGGCTGATCTGCCCGGCGTAGCCGATCAGCAGATTCAGGCCGACGGCGATGATGGCGTTGATGGCGATGCGGTTGGCGACATCGAGCAGGTAGGCATTGCCGGCCAGCCAGGGCAGCAGCAGCAGGCCGGCGGCGAGCAGCAGCAGGCCGCCGTATCGGGAATCGAGCAGCTTCATGGTCACACCCGTTCGCTGGCGCGCTGGCCGAACAGCCCGTTCGGCAGGAAGAACAGCACGACGAAGATCAGAGCGAAGGCGACTGCATCCTTGTAGGCCGAAGACAGATAACCGGCGGCGAGCGTCTCGGCGACGCCGAGCAGCAGGCCGCCGGCGACGGCACCGGCGCTGACGCCGAGGCCGCCGAGCACCGCGGCGACGAAGCCCTTGATGCCGAGCATCAGCCCCATCTCGTAGCTGGCCGCGGTGATCGGCGCGATCAGGGCGCCGCCGATGGCGCCGAGCGCCGCCGACAGCGCAAAGCAGGCGAGCAGCACGCTGCGGGTGTCGATGCCGCTCAGGCGGGCCGCGGCGGCGTTGATCGCCGTCGCCAGCACCGCCTTGCCGCTCAGCGTGCGGCTGAAGAACAGCCCGAGCGCCAGCATCAGCAGGGCGCTGACGCCCATCACCCACAGCGTCTGCGGCACCAGCGTGGCGCCGAGCAGATGCAGCGGCTGCTCACCGGAGAAGGCCGGCAGCGGGCGGAACTGCTTGCCCCACAGCAGCTGCGCCAGCCCGCGCAGAAAGATCGAGGCGCCGATGGTGATGATGACCAGCGACACCACCGGCGCGCCGCGGGCGCGGTCGAGCGCCAGGCGCTGCAACAGCATGCCGACCAGCGCCGCGCCGGCGACCGCCAGCACGAGTGCCAGCCACAGCGGCAGGCCCAGTCCGCTGAGCACGGCGGTGAGCATGCCGCCGATCATGATGAATTCGCCCTGGGCGAAGTTGATGACGCCCGAGGCGTTGTAGATCAGCGTGAAACCCAGCGCCGCCAGCGCGTAGATCGCGCCGATGGTCAGGCCGGAGACGAGAAACTGCATTTCGGCGGACATCGCGATGCCTCCGCAGGTGGGCCGCGCAGGCGCGCTCAGTCGACCAGAGTCCAGCCGCCGTCACGCACTTCGAGCATGCGGAAGGCGCTGGCATCGAGGCCCATGTGGTCGCTCGGCGACATGTTGACCACGCCGCTGGCACCGACGTAGCCGCGGGTCGCCTCCAGCGCCGCGCGCACCTTGTCGGCCTCGACGCTGCCGGCACGCTTGACCGCATCGGCCCACAGCATCAGGCCGTCGTAGGCATAGCCGCCGAAGGTCGAAACCTCGCCGCCGAACTTCTGCGTGTAGGCGGCGGTGTAGCCGGTGACTACGGCTTTCTGCGGATCGCTGTCGGCGAGCTTGTCGGCGACCAGCAGCGCCGGCGACGGCAGGCGCACGCCCTCGGCGGCGGCCCCGGCCAGCGCCAGGAATTCCTTCGAGGCGACACCGTGCGACTGATA
This sequence comes from Plasticicumulans acidivorans, assembly GCF_003182095.1. Lineage (GTDB taxonomy): Bacteria > Pseudomonadota > Gammaproteobacteria > Competibacterales > Competibacteraceae > Plasticicumulans > Plasticicumulans acidivorans. The sequence continues at coordinate 266,139 of NZ_QGTJ01000006.1, forward strand.
CAGCGGCAGCTCGATGCCGAGCTGGCGGTAGTTCTTGGTGACGATCGCCGGGCTCTGGCCGAGGCCGAACACCAGCACCGCCTGGGCGTCGCTGCCGCGCACCTTGGTCAGCTGCGCGCTCATGTCGGTGTCCTTGGCGCCGTAGGTCTCGTCGACGACGATGCTCACGCCTTGCGCGGGTGCGACATCGACGCACTGGTCGTGCCCCGACTTGCCGAAGCCGCTGGTCTCGGACAGCAGTGCGACACGGAGCAGGCCGCGCTTGTGCATGTCGGCGAATACCTTTTCGCAGGCCATGCGGTCGGTGTGCGGTGTCTTGAACACCCAGGGCTTGACCGGATCGACGATGACCACCGCGCCAGCGAAGGAGATGAACGGCAGCTGCGCCTTCTCGACCAACGGCACCGCGGCCATCGTCGCGCCGGTGGTGGTGCCGCCGAGAATGACGTCGACCTTGTCGCTGGCGATCAGGCGCTTGACGAAGGTATTGGCCTTGGCCGCCTCGCCGGCATCGTCGTAATGCACCAGCTCCAGCGGCCGGCCGAGCAGGCCGCCGGCGGCGTTGAGGCGCTCGACGTAGAGCTGCAGCGTCTTCAGCTCCGGGTCACCGAGAAAAGCCGCCGGCCCGCTCACCGACAGCACGCTGCCGATGCGGATCGGTTCGGCGGCCTGCGTCGCGGCGGTGAGGCCGAGCCCGAGCAGGACGGACAGCGTCAGCGAAATGCGCTTCATCGTGGGGTGTCTCCTTTGGTGGTGTCGGCGGGCACGCCCGGCGTGCCGGCGACGGTCCGGGTCGACGGGCGCCCGGGCATCTCGTTGTGTGGTGTGTCGTGGTCTTGGCGGCGGTTCGCAGCGGAACCGGCGCCGGCAAAATATGATACGTATTTATATTTACTGTCAACGATTAACGTATCGCTTTTTATCGCCTTATTCTCTGCCTTGACAGGCAAAACACGGGCATTGGCCTGCGTTCATGATTCAAGAAAATGGCTTTTCTCGTATCAGGTGCGTGTACTACGATTTCGCGTCCCCTGCCCCTTTGGAGCCGCACCCGATGACCGAAGCCGTCACCCGCCTGCTGGAAGCCTTCCGCGAGCGCAAGCCGCTGCGTTCGGGCTCGCTGATCATCACGCTCTACGGTGACGCGATCGCTCCGCACGGCGGCACGGTCTGGCTCGGCAGCCTGATCAACCTGCTCGAACACTTCGGCATCAATCAGCGGCTGGTGCGCACCTCGGTGTTTCGCCTGGCGCAGGAAGGCTGGCTGAGCGCGCAGCAGGTCGGCCGGCGCAGCTACTACAGCCTCACCGACTCCGGTCGCCGCCGCTTCGAAAACGCCTTCCGCCGCATCTACGCGCAACCGGCGCAGCAGTGGAACGGCCGCTGGTGCCTGGTGTTCACCGCCCTGCCCGGCCTCGATGCCGCCAGCCGCGAGCAGCTGCAGCGCGAGCTCGGCTGGCAGGGCTTCGGCACCCTGGCGCCCGGCGTGCTCGCCCACCCCGGCCTCGACGCCGCCGAAATCCAGCCGACGCTGGAAGCACAGGGCGCGCAGCACAAGGTGGTGGTGATGAATGCCGACGGCGGCAGCGTGCTCGGCGAGCAGCCGCTGCGCGAGCTGGTCAACCTCGGCTGGGACATGGCACACCTGGCCGAGTCCTGGGGGCAGTTCCTCGAACGCTTCCGTGCGGTGTGGCGGGCGCTGGCCAACGCCCAGTCGCTCGACCCGCAGGAATGCCTGCTGGTGCGCACCCTGCTGATCCACGAATACCGCCGCTTGCTGCTGCGCGATCCGCAGCTGCCCGACGAGCTGATGCCGGCCGACTGGGCCGGCACCGCCGCACGCCTGCTCTGCCGCAATCTCTACCGCCTGCTGCAGGGGCCGGCCGAGCGTCACCTGCTGGCGACGATGGAAACCGCCGACGGCCCGCTGCCGGAGGCCGCGCCGTATTACTTCAGCCGCTTCGGCGGCCTCGACCAGCCGCCGGACGCGCTGAACTGAGCGCGGCTCAGGTCTCCTGATCGAAGTCGAGCACCAGGCGGTCGCTGACCGGGAAGCTCTGGCAGGTGAGGATGAAGCCGCGGGCGACCTCGTAGTCCTCCAGCGCGAAGTTGACGTCCATGTCGACTTCGCCCTCGACCAGCTTGCAGCGGCAGGTCGAGCACACCCCGCCCTTGCACGAGTACGGCAGCTCGACGCCCTGCGCCAGCGCGGCATCGAGCAGCGAGTCGCGGTTTTTCTCCAGCGAGAAGCTGTGCACGCGCCCGTCCTGGATCACCGTCACTTCGCAGTCGTGCTGACCGGGCGCTTCGTGGTCATGGCGCGGTGCGGCCGCCGCGGGAATGCTGGTGGCGAACAGCTCGCGACGGATGCGCTCCGGGGCGATGCCGTGGGCGCGCAGCGCGCTGTGCACTGCCTCCATCATCGCGTGCGGGCCGCAGATGAAAGCGGCGTCGATGTCGGCCGGGTCGATCCACTGCGTCAGCAGCGCCTCGACCTTGGCGGCGTCGATGCGGCCGTTGAACAGCTCGATGTCCTGCTGCTCGCGGCTGAGGATGAAGCACAGATTGAAGCGCTCCATGAAGCGGTCCTTGAGATCCTCCAGCTCCTCCTTGAACAGCACCGTGCCGGAGGCGCGGTTGCCGTAGAACAGCGTGAAGCGGCTGTGCGGCTCGCTCAGCAGCGTGGTCTTGATGATCGACAGGATCGGCGTGATGCCGCTGCCGGCGGCGAAAGCGACGTAGTGGCGCGCCTGCACCGGGTCGAGCGGCAGGTTGAAGTGGCCCGACGGCGGCATCACGTCGAGCTGCTGGCCGGGCGCCAGATGCTCGTTGGCCCAGCCGGAAAAACGCCCGCCGGGCACGCGCTTGATGGCGATGCGCAGGCGATCGTCCTGCACCGCCGAGCAGATCGAATACGAGCGGCGGACTTCCTCGCCGTCGATGTCGGCGCGCAGCGTCAGGTGCTGGCCCTGGGTGTAGCGAAACTGCGCCCGCAGCGCCTCGGGCACGGTGAAGGTCACGGCGATCGCATCGCGCGTCTCGCGCTGCACCTGCGCCACCGCCAGGCTGTGGAACTTGTTCATCGGGGTCTCTCCTCCTCGCCGCGACACCCGCGCACGGGCGCCGGCACAGGCCGTTCGTGGCACCTGCCTCAGCGGCAGCGGCCCTCAGTGATGTCTGCCGCTGCCGGCGCCTGCTTCAGTGGCGTCTGCCTGCAGCGACACTCGCCGTCGTGGCACTTGCCATCAGTGGCATTTGAAATAATCGAAGGGCTCGCCGCAGTCCGCGCAGCGCCACAGCGCCTTGCACGGCGTCGAGCCGAAGCGGCTGGTCTCGCGGGTGTTGTGCGAGCCGCAGCGCGGGCAGCTCACGCCCTGCGTCGGCGCCCGCGGCCGGCCGATGGCGCTGAGCGGCACGTGCACCTCGCCAGCGCGGCCGACCGGCGGCGCGATGCCGTAGGCACGCAGCTTTTCGCGGCCCGCGTCGCTCAGCCAGTCGGTGGTCCAGGCCGGCGACAGGCGCGTGGCCACGTGCACCGCGGCCAGGCCGCGGGCCTGCAGGGCGCTGCGGATGTCGGCGGCGATGACCTCGGTCGCCGGGCAGCCGGAATAGGTCGGCGTCACCGTCACTTCGAGGATGTCGCCGTCCCAGGCCAGCTCGCGGACGATGCCGAGATCGAGCACCGACACCACCGGGATTTCCGGGTCGGGCACGGCGGCGAGCCATTCGCGCACTTGTTCCAGCGTCGGCCGGGCGTTCATCGCGGCGCCCTCACCACTGCACGCCGGGATAGGCGCGCGGCAGGAACTGCATCTCGGCGAGCAGATAGCCGAGGTGCTCGCTGTGCCGGCCCTGACGGCCGCCGTGCTGCATCCAGGCGTCGGCGTCGGGCATCGTCAGCGTCGCCGCGGTGCACACCGCGCCGACCTGCTGCAGCCAGCCGGCGCGCAGGCTCTGCGGGGCCGGCACGATGCCCTGCTCGACCAGCGTGGCGTCGTGGGCATCGGCGTCGAACAGCTCGCCGCTGTACATCCACAGCCGCTCCAGCGCCGCCTGCAGGCGGGCGTGGCTCTCGGCGGTGCCGTCGCCCAGGCGCAGCATCCAGTCGCTGGAGCGTTCGAGGTGATAGCTGACTTCCTTCAGCGCCTTGGCGGCGATGGCGGCGATGCGCGCATCGCTGGAGGCGGTCAGTGCGCTCAGCTCGGCGTGGTGCCAGGCATCGAACAGGAACTGGCGGGCGATGGTCTGCGCATAGTCGCCGTTGGGCTGCTCGACCAGCAGCACATTGCGGAAGGCGCCGGCGTCGCGGCCGTAGGCCAGTGCGTCCTCGTCGCGGCCGCGGCCTTCGAGCTCGCCGGCGTAGGCCAGCCACAGCCGCGCCTGACCGATCAGGTCGAGGGCGACGTTGGCCTGCGCCATGTCTTCTTCCATCACCGGGCCGTGGCCGATCCAGGCGCACAGGCGCTGCGCCAGCACCAGCGCGTTGTCGCCGAGGCGCAGCAGGCATTCGAAACGTGCGTCGTTCATGCCGGCCGCCTCACATGTGCTTCACTTCTTCCGGCACCGGGAAGAAGGTCGGATGGCGGTAGATCTTGTCCTGTGCCGGCTCGAACAGCGCCGCTTTGTCGTCCGGGGCGCTGGCGGTGATCGCCGCCGAGGGCACCACCCAGATGCTCACGCCCTCGTTGCGCCGGGTGTAGACGTCGCGCGCGTTCTTCAGCGCCAGCGCGGCGTCCGGCGCGTGCACGCTGCCGACGTGCTTGTGCGCGAGCCCGTGCTGGCTGCGGATGAACACTTCCCACAGCGGCCAGTCTTTCATCGTGATCTCTCCTTCGTGCGGTGGTTGGCGGCAGGCCGGCTCAGGCGGCCTGCGAATGCCGCTCTGCGGCGGCGTGTTTGTCGGCGTAGGCCAGCGCGGCGGCGCGCACCCACTCGCCCTCGGCCCAGGCCTCGCGGCGCGCCTGCAGGCGCTCGCGGTTGCACGGGCCGTTGCCCTTGAGCACGGCGTGGAATTCGGACCAGTCGATCGCGCCGAAGTCGTAGTGGCCGCGCTCGGTGTTCCAGCGCAGGTCGGCGTCGGGGACGCGCAGGCCGAGGTATTCGGCCTGCGGCACGGTCTGGTCGACGAACTTCTGCCGCAGCTCGTCGTTGCTCAGCAGCTTGATCTTCCAGGCCTGCGACTGCGCGCTGTGCACCGAGTCGGCGTCCGGCGGGCCGAACATCATCAGCGCCGGCCACCACCACCGCTCCAGCGCGTCCTGCGCCATCGCCTTCTGCTCCTCGCTGCCGCGGCACAGCGCGAGCAGCAGGTCGTAGCCCTGGCGCTGGTGGAAGCTCTCTTCCTTGCACACGCGCACCATCGCCCGCGAGTACGGACCGTAGGAGCAGCGGCACAGCGGGATCTGATTCATGATCGCCGCGCCGTCGACCAGCCAGCCGATGGCGCCGATGTCAGCCCAGGTCAGCGTCGGGTAGTTGAAGATGCTCGAATACTTCGCCCGGCCGGTGTGCAGATCGTCGACCAGCTGCTCGCGCGAGACGCCGAGCGTTTCCGCGGCGCTGTACAGGTACAGGCCGTGGCCGGCCTCGTCCTGCACCTTGGCGAGCAGGATCGCCTTGCGCTTGAGGCTCGGCGCGCGGGTGATCCAGTTGCCTTCCGGCAGCATGCCGACGATCTCGGAATGTGCGTGCTGCGAAATTTGCCGCACCAGCGTGCGGCGGTAGCCCTCCGGCATCCAGTCCTGCGCCTCGATCTTCTGGCCGTCGTCGATGCGGGCCTGGAAGGCCTGTTCGTCGGCGTCCATCTCCTCGCGTGAGCGCAACCGGCTGGCGCCGGTGTCGACCATCTGTGCGTACATGGTTCTGTGTCCTCCTCGGCATCTGTGACTGACTTTATATGATACATAATAGTTTAATCAATTGATTTTTTATGTATCTCTTTAGTCTGTTTTGATGCCTTTTGAGTTTTATATTTTATTGTTTTTTGTCTATAAATTTTATAAAACATCAATCACACGATGATCGCGTTTTACGGCTGATTATCGTGTGATGTGATGCCTTATGAAGGGCGCCGCCCGGCGTTCAGCGATGGCTGAAACGGGGTGCCCGTCTGGCGACGAAGGCGCGCATGCCTTCGCGGTGGTCGTCGAGCGCGAAGGTGGTCTGGAACAGCCGCCGCTCGAAGCGCAGGCCCTCGGCCAGCGAGGTTTCGAAGGCGACGTTGACCGCCTCCTTGATCGCCCAGGCCACCGGCTGCGACTGCGCGGCGATGCGGGCGGCGACGCGCAGCGCCTCGTCGAGCAGCTCGGCGGCCGGCAGCACGCGGCTGACCAGTCCGGCGCGCTCGGCTTCGGCGGCATCCAGCGTGCGCCCGCTCAGGCACATCTCCATCGCCTTGGCCTTGCCGATGGCACGCGTCAGGCGCTGCGTGCCGCCGGCGCCGGGCATCGTGCCGATGCCGATCTCCGGCTGGCCGAAGCGCGCCGTGTCGGCGGCGAGGATGAAGTCGCAGGCCATCGCCAGCTCGCAGCCGCCGCCGAGGCAGTGGCCGGCCACCGCGGCGATCAGCGGCTTGCGCAGCGTGCCGAGCAGCCCCCAGGCGTCACCGCGCACGTTGGGAAAATCACTGAGGAACAGGTCGATGTAGGCCTTTTCCTCCAGCTCGCGGATGTCGGCGCCGGCGGCGAAGGCGCGCTCGCTGCCGGTGAGCACGATTGCGCCGATCGCCGGCTCCTGCTCGAAGGCGAGCAGCGCCGCGGCCAGCTCGCGCAGCAGCGCCGCCGACAGCGCGTTCAGCGCCTGCGGCCGGTGCAGCGTGATCAGGCCGACGGCGTCGTGGCGCTCGACGCGCAGGTGCGCGTAGTCGGGCAGCGCGCCGGCTGCCGGATTGGACTCGTTCATCATCCCTCCCCGCCCGGCGTCGCCGCCTGCTTGAGCTTGTACAGCGGCTCGACCTCACCGACCGGCATGGTCGCCGCGCGACGCGCGGCATCGGCCTGCGTCAGCGGCTCGACCTCGCGCATCGAGGCCAGGCTGCGCACCGCCAGCGCGTGGTAGGTCGCCGTGCCCTCGCTTTTCCAGGCGATCTCCTGCTCGCTCAAGGTGCGCAGCACCCGCGCCGGGCTGCCGACGGCGAGGCTGCGCGGCGGGATCTGCTGCTGTGCCTTGACGAAGGCCATCGCCGCGACGATCGCCGCCTCGCCGATCTCGGCGCCGTCCATCACCACGGCGTTCATGCCGACCATGGCGTTGCGGCCGATGCGGCAGCCGTGCAGCACGGCGCCGTGGCCGATGTGGCCGTCGACGCCGACCACCGTGTCGGTGCCGGGGAAGCCGTGCATCACGCAGGTGTCCTGCAGGTTGGCGCCTTCCTCCAGCACCAGGCGGCCGAAGTCGCCGCGCAGGCTGGCGCAGGGGCCGATGTAGCAGCGCGGGCCGACGATGACATCGCCGATCAGCACCGCGCTCGGGTGCACGTAGGCGCTGGGATCGACCACCGGACGGATGCCGTCGATCTCGTAACAGGGCATGGCGAATCTCCTTGGCTGAGGCCGCCCGCCTCAGGCGGGACGGCGCGACTGCACGACGCGGAAACGGCTGGCGACGAACGCGGAATCGCTCAGCGCGGCATTGGCGGCGGGGTTGGCGCCGGTGCCGTGGAAGTCCGAGAACGCCGCCGACTGGTTGACGAAGACGCCGCCGGTGAGGTTCTCCGACAGCGCGACGCCCGCCTCCAGCATGGCTTCGCGCATCGCCTCCAGCACGGCCGCGTCGCGCGCATACACCGCCGCGGTCAGCGCGCCGTGGCTCTGGATCAGGCGCTTGGCCAGCGCGATCGAGTGCGCGGTGTCGTCGGTGGCGATGCAGAAGGCGATCGGGCCGAAGTGCTCATGGCTGAACACCGCCTCGTCGCGCGCGGCGTCGAGCTTGAGCAGCAGCGGCGTGCGCACGCAGGCGTCGGCATAGCGCGGGTGTTCGATCGCTTGCGAGGCCAGCACCACGGCACCGAGCTGCTGCGCCGCTTCCAGGCGTTCGAGCACGCCGCGGTTCTGGATCGCGCCGAGCACCTCGACCGCGCGCGCCGGGTCGGACAGCAGCTTCTGCACGCCGCCCGCCAGCGCCTGCGCCACCTCGTCGAAGCTCTTGTGGCCGTCCTCGGTGTCGATGCCGTCGCGCGGGATATAGAAGTTCTGCGGCGCCGTGCACATCTGCCCGGAGTACAGCGCGAGCGAGAAGCTCAGGTTGCGCACCAGGCCGCGGAAGTCGTCGGTGGCATCGATGACCACGCTGTTGACGCCGGCTTTTTCGGTGAACACCTGCGCCTGGCGGGCGTTGTGCTCCAGCCATTCGCCGTTCGCCGAGGAGCCGGTGAAATCGATGATGCGCACTTCCGGGCGCAGCGCCAGCGTCGCCCCCGGCGTGCCGACGGCGAGCGCGACCAGCTCGGGATCGAAACCGGCCTCGGCCAGCACCTCACGGCAGATGCGCACGGTGATCGCCAGCGGCAGCACCGCGCCGGCGTGCGGCTTGACCAGCACCGCGTTGCCGGTGACCAGGCTGGCGAACAGCCCCGGGTAGCCGTTCCAGGTCGGGAAGGTGCAGCAGCCGATGACCAGCGCCACGCCGCGCGGCATCACCGTAAAGGTCTTGTCGAGCTGCAGCGGCTCGGCCTTGCCCTGCGGCTTGACCCAGTGCGCGCTGCCGGCCTGCTCGTGCATGGCCTGCCAGGCGTAGGCGACGGCCTCCAGGCCGCGGTCCTGTGCGTGGGGGCCGCCGGCCTGGAACGCCATCATGAAAGCCTGCCCGGTGGTGTGCATCACCGCCTCGGCGATCTCGAAGCTGGCGCGGTTGAGCCGCGCCAGGATCTCCAGGCAGACGCCGGCGCGGGTATCGGCGCCGGCGCGGCGCCAAGCCGACATTGCCGCCTGCATCGCCGGCAGCAGCACGTCGAGGTCGGCGCGCGGATAGCGGATGTCGAGCGCGAAGCCATACGGCGAACGCTCCTCGCCGACCCAGTCGACGCTGCCGGCCTGCGCCAGCGCGAAGGGCTGGCCGAGCTGCGCGTTGAAGGCGGCGCGCGCCTGCTCGGCGGTGTCCTCGCCGTAGAGGCGGCCGCTCGGCATCTCCGCATAGGCGCTCCAGTACTCGCGGCTGTGGCAGGCGGCCAGCGCGCGTTCGAGGGTTTCGCGGTGGCGTTCGTAGAGGGGATGGGTCATGGCGGGGACTTCCTTCGGTGGTGGTGCGCGGTGGCGGCGGACAGGACGGCGGAACGACTGCGCAGCGACCTGTCAATGATCTGTGTTGACTCCGGGGCCTAACATAACGCAGGATTCGTGATACTCAAATACGGCATACAAACAAAATTAATGTATCTCTTTTGAGGCCGACGAAATCCGCAGTGGTTTACAGGAAAAATTCAGTCATATGCGGACAACACGGCAACAAAACGAATCAGTATCGCGACATTGCATCGCAACATAGACCGTATCTATGTATCACATTGCAGACCACCGCCCGGAGGCCCCGAACACCGTGGAGAACTACCGCGACATCCGCCTGCAGACGCCGTCCGACGGCGTCCTGCTGATCACCCTGCAGCGCCCTGAAGTGCTCAATGCGCTGCGCAGCGCGCTGCTCGCGGAGCTGGCGGCGGCGCTGACGCAGGCCGCCGGCGACGAGGCCGTGCGCTGCGTGGTGCTGAGCGGCGACCGCCGCGCCTTCGCCGCCGGCGCCGACATCCGCGAGCTGGCCGAGCTCGACGCCATCGGCGTGCTCAAGGACCGCCGGCCGCAGTACTGGCAGGCGATCCGCCACTTTCCGAAGCCGCTGCTCGCCGCCGTCAACGGTTACGCGCTCGGCGGCGGCTGCGAGCTGGCGATGCACGCCGACATCATCATCGCCGGCGCGGACGCCCGCTTCGGCCAGCCGGAAATCCGCCTCGGCACCCTCCCCGGCGCCGGCGGCACGCAGCGGCTGGTGCGCAGCGTCGGCAAGTCGCTGGCGATGAAGATGGTGCTGAGCGGCGAGCCGATCGATGCGCAGACGGCGCTCGCCGCCGGCCTGGTCGCCGAGGTGACGGTGCCGGAGCTGACGCTCGAACGCACGCTGGAGCTGGCACGCAGCCTCGCCGCGCGGCCGCCGCTGGCGCTGCGCCTGGCCAAGGAATGCGTGCTCAAGAGCTACGAACTGCCGCTGGAAGGCGCGCTCGACGCCGAGCGCAAGGCCTTCGCGCTGCTCGCCGCCAGCGCCGACCGCCGCGAAGGCATCGCCGCTTTCCTCGACAAGCGCCAGCCGAACTTCCTGGGAGCCTGAGCCATGAGCTTCACGACGATCCGCTTTGAACAGCGCGACGACGCCGTCGCCATCATCACGTTGAACCGCCCGGAGCGGCTCAACAGCTTCAACGCCGAGATGCACGCCGAGCTGCGCGCGGCGCTGCAACAGGTGCACAGCGGCGGCGCGCGGGCGCTGCTGCTGACCGGCGCCGGCCGCGGCTTCTGCGCCGGCCAGGATCTCAACGACCGCAACATCGACCCCGACGGCCCGGCCCCCGACCTCGGCCGCTCGATCGACGAGGGCTACAACCCGCTGGTGCGCACGCTGCGCGGGCTGGAGCTGCCGGTGATCGCCGCCGTCAACGGCGTCGCCGCCGGCGCCGGCGCCAATCTGGCGCTGGCCTGCGACATCGTCTTTGCCGCGCGCTCGGCGAGCTTCATCCAGGCGTTCTGCAAGATCGGCCTGATCCCGGACAGCGGCGGCACCTGGTTCCTGCCGCGGCTGGTCGGTCAGGCGCGGGCCACGGCGCTGACGATGCTCGGCGACAAGATCAGCGCCGAGCAGGCGGCGGCCTGGGGCATGATCTGGCAGTGCGTCGACGACGCCGCGCTGCTCGACACCGCGCTCAGCGCGGCCTGCCATCTGGCGACGCAGCCGACCCGCGGCCTCGGCCTGATCAAGCGCGCGCTCAACGCCGCCGCCACGCACACGCTCGACCAGCAGCTCGACCTCGAACGCGATCTGCAGCGCCTGGCCGGGCGCAGCGAGGATTACCGCGAGGGCGTCGCCGCCTTCCTTAGCAAGCGCACGCCGCAGTTCCGGGGGCGCTGAGATGAGCGCGCTGCCACGGGACAGTCTCGTCGCCGTCATCGGTGCCGGCACCATGGGCGCCGGCATCGCCCAGGTCGCCGCCCTCGCCGGTCATCCGGTGCGGCTCTACGATGTGGCGCCGCAGGCCGCCGAACGCGCCGTCGGCGCGCTGCGCCAGGCGCTCGCCGTGCTCGTCGACAAAGGCCGGCTCGGCGCCGCCGAGGCCGATGCCGCCGCTGCGCGGCTGCACGCCGCGGCGAGCCTCACCGAGCTGGCGCCGGCCGGCCTGCTGATCGAGGCTATCGTCGAGCGGCTGGAGGTCAAGCAGGCGCTGTTTCGCGATCTGGAGGCGATCGTCGCCGACTCGGCGATCCTCGCCAGCAATACCTCGTCGATTTCACTGACGGCGATCGGCGCCGCGCTGGCGCGGCCGCAGCGGCTGCTCGGCATGCACTTCTTCAATCCGGCGCCGCAGATGCGTCTGGTCGAGGTGATCAGTGGGCTGGCCACCGAGGCCGACTGCGTGACGTGCATCGTCGATACCTGCCGCGCCTGGGGCAAGACGCCGGTGCGGGCGCGTTCGACGCCGGGCTTCATCGTCAACCGCGTCGCCCGTCCCTATTACGCCGAGGCGCTGCGCCTGCTCGGCGAAGGCGCGGCCGACGCCGCCACGCTGGATGCGCTCTACCGCGAGGCCGGCGGCTTTCGCATGGGGCCGTTCGAGCTGATGGATCTGATCGGCCACGACGTCAACTACGCGGTGACCTGCTCGGTATTCAGCGCCTACTACAACGATCCGCGCTTCCTGCCGAGCCTGCTGCAGAAGGAGCTGGTCGACGCCGGCCGCCTCGGTCGCAAGAGCGGCATCGGCTTCTATGACTACCGCGCCGGCGCCACCCGGCCGCAGCCACAGACGCTGGCGGCCGCGCCGGCCCCGGCCGCGCTGCGGGTCGAAGGAGATCTCGGTCCGGCCGAGCCGCTGCTGGCGCGGCTGGCAGCGGCCGGCATCAGCCTGACGCGCGACGCCGGCCCCGGCCGCCTGGTCTGCGGTGAGCTGACGCTGGCGCTCAGCGACGGCCGCACGGCGACCGCGCGGGCCGCCGCCGAGCAGCGGCCGGACTACGTGCTGTTCGATCTGGCCGGCGACTACGCCAGCACGCCGCGCCTGGCGCTGGCGGCTGCGGCGCAGGCCGCGCCGACGGCGCTGGCGGACGCCGCCGGGCTGTTCGCCGCCGCCGGCATCCAGTGCTCGGCGCTCGCCGACGTGCCGGGGCTGGCCGTTGCCCGCAGCGTGGCGATGCTCGCCAACGAGGCCGCCGATGCCGTCAATCAGGGCGTGTGCAGCGCCGCCGACGCCGACACCGCGATGTGCCTTGGCACCAACTACCCGCGCGGCCCGCTGGCCTGGGCCGATGCGCTCGGCCTGCCCTGGGTCGTCGCGCTGCTCGATCACCTTGCAGCCGGCTACGGCGAAGACCGCTATCGCGTCTCGCCGCTGCTGCGCCGCCTCTGCCTTGCCGGGAGACCCTGCCATGACTGATCCCAAGCCCCTGAGCGTGCGCGCGCTCGACCGCCAGGCGCTCGCCGAAGCCTGCGCCGAGGCGATGTACGCCCGCGACTGGTGCGCACAGGCCCATGACATCCGCCTGGTCGAGGTCGCGCCCGGCCGGGCGCGGATGACCATGCCGGTGCGCCGCGACATGGTCAACGGCCACGACATTTGCCACGGCGGCATGATCTTCACGCTCGCCGACACCGCGTTTGCCTACGCCTGCAACGGCGGCAATCGCGTCACCGTCGCCTCCGGCTGCCGCATCGACTTCGCCGCCCCGGCGCGCCTCGGCGACACGCTGAGCGCCGAGGCCGAGGAGCGCGCGCAGGCCGGGCGCACCGGCGTCTACGACATCACCGTGCGCCGCCAGGACGGCACGCTGATCGCGCTGTTCCGCGGCAATGCCTATCGCATCCAGGGCGAGGTCGTGCCCGGCCTGGTCGCGGCCGACGACTGAGCCGCCCCCCTATTCACCAGACTTCCGCCACTGACAGGGACCGCAGAGTCCCGTGAGGAGATTCATCATGATCGATGCTTTCATCTGCGACGCCGTGCGCACGCCGATCGGCCGTTACGGCGGCGCGCTCGCCGCGCTGCGCGCCGACGATCTCGGTGCCGTGCCGCTGCGGGCGCTGCGCCAGCGCCAGCCGCAGCTCGACTTCAGCGCCGTCGACGACGTCATCTACGGCTGCGCCAACCAGGCCGGCGAGGACAACCGCAACGTCGCGCGCATGTCGGCGCTGCTCGCCGGGCTGCCGGTCGAGCTGCCGGGCACCACCGTCAACCGCCTGTGCGGCTCGGGTATGGACGCCGTCGGCCTGGCGGCCCGCGCGATCCGCGCCGGCGAGGCGCAGCTGATGCTGGCCGGCGGCGTCGAGAGCATGAGCCGCGCGCCCTTCGTGCTCGGCAAGGCCGACAGCGCCTATGCGCGCAACGCGCAGATCTTCGACACCACCATCGGCTGGCGCTTCGTCAACCCGGCCATGAAGGCGATGTACGACACGCATTCGATGCCGGAAACCGCGGATAACGTCGCCGAGCAGTTCGGCATTGCCCGCGCCGATCAGGACGCCTTCGCCGTGCGCTCACAGCAGCGCTGGGCGGCGGCGCAGGAAGCCGGGCGCTTCGCCGATGAGCTGGTGACGGTCGAGATCGCGCAGAAGAAAGGCGAGCCGCACCGTGTCAGCGTCGACGAGCACCCGCGCCCCGACACCACGCTGGCGCAGCTGGCCCGGCTGCGCGGCGTCAACGGCGCCGACAAGAGCGTCACCGCCGGCAATGCCTCCGGCGTCAACGACGGCGCCTGCGCGCTGCTGCTGGCCAGCGAGGCGGCCGCGGCGCGCCACGGCCTGACGCCGCGGGCGCGCGTCGTGGCGATGGCGACCGCCGGGGTGGCGCCGCGCATCATGGGCATCGGCCCGCTGCCGGCAACGCGCAAGGTGCTGGCGCTGGCCGGGCTGCGCCTGGCGGACATGGACGTCATCGAACTCAACGAAGCTTTCGCGGCACAGGCACTCGCCGTGCTGCGCGAGCTCGGCTTGCCCGACGATGCCGCCCACGTCAACCCGAACGGTGGCGCGATCGCGCTCGGCCACCCGCTCGGCATGAGCGGCGCGCGGCTGGTGACCACGGCGCTCTACGAGCTGCAGCGCCGCGGCGGCCGCTACGCGCTGTGCACGATGTGCATCGGCGTCGGCCAGGGCATCGCGATGATCATCGAGCGCGTCTGAAGCGTCGCGACTCGCTTTCCCCCGCACCGATACCGATAAAAGCCGTACCCGCCTGAGGAGGCCCGTCATGCGCAACACGCCGCCCCGTCCCGAAAGCCTCGATCCGCTCGAACGCGCCAGCATCGACGAGCTGCGCGCACACCAGCTCGAACGCCTGCGCTGGTCGCTGCGCCACGCCTACGACAACGTGCCCCACTACCGCGCGCAGTTCGAAGCCGCTCACGTCCACCCGGACGATCTGCACACGCTGGCCGATCTCGCCCGCTTCCCCTTCACCTCGAAGAAGGATCTGCGCGACACCTATCCGTTCGGCATGTTCGCCGTGCCGCAGGAGCAGCTGGCGCGCATCCACGCCTCCAGCGGCACCACCGGCAAGCCGACGGTGGTCGGCTACACCAAAAATGACATCGACACCTGGGCCGGGCTGGTGGCGCGCTCGATCCGCGCCGGCGGTGGCCGCCCCGGCGACAAATGCCACATCGCCTACGGCTACGGTCTGTTCACCGGCGGCCTCGGCGCGCATTACGGCGCCGAGCGCCTGGGCTGCACGGTGATCCCGATGTCCGGCGGCCAGACCGAGAAGCAGGTGCAGCTGATCCAGGACTTCCGCCCCGACATCATCATGGTCACGCCTTCGTACATGCTGACCATCGCCGAGGAGTTCATCCGCCAGGGCATCGACCCGGCCGAGACCTCGCTGCGCCTGGGCATCTTCGGCGCCGAGCCGTGGACCGGGGCGATGCGCGCCGACATCGAGGCGCGCTTCGGCATCGACGCCGTCGACATCTACGGCCTGTCGGAAGTCATGGGCCCGGGCGTGGCCAGCGAGTGCATCGAGCACAAGGACGGCCCGCACGTCTGGGAGGATCATTTCTACCCGGAGATCATCGACCCGCAGAGCGGCGAGCCGCTGGCGGACGGTGAATACGGCGAGCTGGTGTTCACCTCGCTGAGCAAGGAGGCGCTGCCGATCGTGCGCTATCGCACGCGCGACCTCACCCGCCTGCTGCCGGGCACGGCGCGGCCGATGCGCCGCATCGACAAGATCACCGGCCGTTCCGACGACATGCTGATCATCCGCGGCGTCAACGTCTTCCCGTCGCAGGTCGAGGAGCTGATCCTGAAGATCCCGCAGCTGGCGCCGACCTACCAGCTGGAGATTTCGCGCGACGGCCACATGGACTGCCTCGATGTGCTGGTCGAGCCGCGCGCCGATCTCGCCGCCAGCATCGGCGACCGGGCCGCTGCCGACATCACCCGGCAGCTGGTGCACGCGATCAAGACCTACATCGGCATCTCGACGCGCGTGCACCTGCTCGAACCGGGACGGCTGGAGCGCTCGATCGGCAAGGCCCGGCGCGTCGTCGACCGCCGGCCGAAGTCCTGAGTGGCCTGAGCCGCAGCGGCCGTGCGGCTCAGGTGTGCAGCAGCAGCGTGCCGGCGCGGGTGTCGGCCGCGGCGCAGCAGGGCCCGTCACAGAGCATCGCCGGATCGTTCGCCAGTTCGCTGCTGAGAAAATCGACGAAGGCGCGCACCCGCGCCGACTGCCGGCGGCTGACCGGAAACACCGCGTGGATCGGCACGGCGTCGGTTTCGTATTCGCGCAGCAGCCGCACCAGGCGGCCGTTGCGCACGTCGTCGCCGAAATGCCAGATCGCCGAGCGGGCGACGCCGAGCCCGCTCAGCGCCATCGAACGGATCGCTTCGAGGTTGTCGGTGCGCACATTGCCGGCGACCGGCACCGCCAGGCGCTCGCCGTTGCGGTGATAAGTCCAGGTGTCGTGCACGCTGGCCGGGGCGAACACCAGGCAGTTGTGCTGGCTGAGCTCCTGTGGCGTGTGCGGCTCGCCGCAGCGGCGCAGGTATTCGGGGGCGGCCACGGTGAGCAGATGCGTGCTGCCGACCGGGCGGGCGATCAGGCCGCTGTCGGCGAGCGCGCCGAGGCGCAGCGCCACGTCGACGCCGGCGGCGACCAGATCCTCGATGCCGTTGTTCAGGTGCAGCTCGACGCGCAGCTGCGGAAACAGCGCCAGAAAGCGTCCCAGCCGCGGCGCGATCTGCAGGTGGCCGAAGCTCACCGGCGCGGCCACGCGCAGCACGCCGGCGACCACCTCCTGCCCGGTCTTGAAACTGTTCTCGGCGATGTCGATCGCTTCGAGGATGCGCCGGCATTCGCGGTAATAGCGCTGACCCTCATCGGTCAGTGACAGCTGCCGGGTGCTGCGCTCGATCAGATGCCCGCCCAGATCCTGCTCCAGTGCCCGCACCTGGCGGCTGATATTGGGCTGACTGGTGTTGAGCTCGCGCGCCACCGCTGAAAAGCTGCCGCGTTCGACCACACGCACGAAAGCCGCCATCGCAGCCAGTTTGTCCATCTTTGATCTCCGTCAGGTTGGCGATCACTCATGCTGCCTGCACCGACGACACTGATTCATACCGCATACGCATAAATCATATGCCTGCAACGTGACTTCACGCGCCATCGATCCGCTCGGAAGACTGCGTGTGCATAAAACACCCGCCGATTTAAACGAGAAACGTATCCATGACCGCCTGTTCCGTCCGCTGCCCGTGGCCGCGTGCCGGCGCCGTGCTCGGCGCCGGCACGGCCGCGGTGTGGCGCCTTGCCGGCCGCGGCGCGCGCGGCCTGCGCCACTGGCCGGCCGCGCTGAACCCCTCGCCGGTGTACCGGCACGCGCTGCGCACGGTATTCGGTGCGCTGCTGGCGCTGTGGCTGGCCTACTGGTTCGAGCTGAGCACGCCGTTTTCAGCGGCGACCACGGTGTTGCTGGTGGCGCAGCCGATGCACGGCATGGTGCTGGCGAAAAGCCTGTACCGGCTCGGCGGCACGCTGATCGGTGCGCTGATGGCGCTGCTGCTGACCGCCGCCTTCGCCCAGCACCCGGAAATGTTCATCCTCAGCTTCGGCCTGTGGATGGCCGTGTGCAATTTCGCCTCGACGCTGCTGCGCAGCTTCCGTTCCTACGGCGCGATCCTCGCCGGCTACACCGTGGCGCTGATCGCCCTGCCCGCCTACGGCCATCCGCAGGACATCTTCGCGCTGACGGTGGCGCGGGTGTCGACGGTCGGCCTCGGCATCGTCTGCTCGGCGGTGGTGGCCTCGCTGACCTCGGTGCGCTCGGCCGAGCGCTCGCTGAGCACGGCGCTCGCCAACACCTGCACGGCGCTCGCCGCCTATGCCCGCCAGGCACTGACCACCTGTGATGCCGAAGCGCTGCGCGAACCGCGGCGCAAGCTGGCGGCGACCATCTCCGGCTTCGATGCCCTGCTCGAATTCGCCGCGCTGGAAAGCTCGGTCGGCGTTGCCGAACTGTCGCGCGCGCTGCGCAGCACCGCCGTGGCGATGTTCGGCGCGCTGACCGCCGCCGCCGCCGCGCAGGAGGCGCTGGCGCGCCTGCCGGCGGCACAGCGCGCGGCACTGGCCGGAACGCTCGATGAGTTCGGGGCGGTGCTGCAGTCACTCGCCGCCGGCGTGGTGCCGGGACCGCAGCTGGAGGTGCAGGAGGCGCAGCTCGCCGCCTGTGCGGCCCGGCTGGAAAGCGCGTTCGTCGCCGACGATCTGGCGCGCCTGAGCGTGCTCGACCGCCTGCGCGAGCTGGCCGACGAGCTGGCGCTGTGCCTCGACGGCCTGGCGGCGCTCAGCGGCCAGCGCCCGCTGCGCCGCAGCGTGCGCCTGGCCCACCATCGTGACTACGGCTGGGCGGCGATCAACGCCACGCGCTCGGCGCTGGTGGTGTGGCTGGCCGGCGCGTTGTGGTTCGTCAGCGCCTGGCCGATGGGCGAGCTGATGCTGGCGATGATCGTGCCCAACATCGGCCTGCTGTCGCTGCGCGACCATCCGGCACGCGACGCGGTGGATTTCGTCATCGGCAGCAGCCTGGCCTCGCTGGCGGCGTACCTCTACCTGATCGCCGTGCTGCCGCAGATCTCCGGCTTCGCGCTGCTGGCGCTGGCGCTGGGCATTCCGCTGCTGCTCGCGGTGGTGGCCTCGATGCGTCCCGCCACCGCCTTCATCGGCGTCGGCTTCTACGTGTTCTTCATCACGCTGCTGGCCCCGACCAACCCGATGGTCTACGCGCCGGAAACCCTGCTGAACTCGGCGCTGGCCACGGTCGGCGGCGCGATCATCACCGCGGTGGTCTACCGGCTGGTGCTGCCGGTCGGCTCGCGCCGCCACGTGCGGGCGCTGGTGGCGGCGATCCATGACGACCTCTACCTGCTGATCCGCGAACGCTCGCTCGACGCCGCGCCGCACTGGGAAAGCCGCATGCACGAGCGCCTGGTCCAGCTCGGCGCCCGTCTGCGTGCCGAGGGCAGCCTGCGCGAGCGACTGATGCGCAGCGGTTTTGCCGCGCTGCGCATCGGCCGCGAGGTGCTGCGCCTGCGCGTGGCCCTGCGCGACGACGAAGCCGCCCGCCTGGCCAGCGCGCCGGCGGTGGCGGCCCTGCGCGAACTGCCGCAGGCGCCGCGCCGCGCCGTGCGCGCCTGCCACGAGGCCGCCGAGCGCCTGCTGGCCCTGGCGGCGGACGCCGGCGACGACGGCCGCACGCGGCTGCGCAGCGCCGCCGCCTTCGCCGAGATCGGCATTCTGCTCGGTCGCCACCGTTTATTCTTCAGCCTGTTGACGAAATCGTGATGCTTAAAGAAATCAATATCTTCGGCATCGTCTTTGCGCCGTTTGCCTGGCATCTGCTGCTGGCGCTGCCGCCGTTTCTGCTGTGTCGCTGGCTGCTCGCGCGCCGCGGCTGGCTGTTCAAGGTCTGGCATACCGGCCTGTTCGAGCTGGCGCTCTACATCATCATTCTCAGTCTCGTGGTGTACCAATGAAGACCAAAGTCATCCGCGTCGCCGTCACGCTCGGCTGTACCGCCGTGGCGGTGCTGCTCACGCTGGCGCTGTGGCAGCACTACATGGTCGCGCCGTGGACGCGCGACGGGCGCATCCGCGCCGAAGTGGTCAGCATCGCGCCGGAAGTCGCCGGCACCGTGATCGCCGTCGAAGCCCGCGACAACGGCTTCGTGCACAAGGGCGACGTGCTGTTCGTCATCGACCCGGCCCGCTACCAGCTGGCGCTCACCGGGGCCGAGGCCGCGCTCAAGCGCGAACTCGACGCCCAGCGCATCGCCAACAGCAACGCCAAGCGCCGTCTCAGCCTCAGTGACCAGGCCATCTCCGCCGAGGAAAAAGAGCAGTACCGCAACACCCTGAGCATGGCCGAAACCGCCGTCGAGGCCGCGCAGGCACAGGTGGCGCTGGCCAGGCTGAATCTGGAACGGGCCACCGTGCGCTCGCCGGTCAACGGCTACGTCACCAACCTGCACCTGCGCAGCGGCGATTACGTGCAGGTCGGTCAGGCGCGCGTCGCCGTGGTCGACAGCGATTCGTTCTGGGTGGTCGGCTACTTCGAGGAAACCAAGCTCGGCGGCATCCGCCCCGGCGACAGCGCCAGCATCGACATGATGGGTGGCGGCGCCACGCTGCACGGCCGCGTCGATAGCATCAGCCGCGGCATCGCCGACCAGAACGCCGGTGCCGACGGCGCCATGCTGCCGACCGTCAACCCGGTGTTCACCTGGGTGCGCCTGGAGCAGCGCATCCCGGTGCGCATCCACCTCGAAGACGCCCCGCCCGACCTCGCCCTCGCCGCCGGCATGAGCTGCACCATCGTCATCGGCGAAGCAACCGGCCTCTGGCACGACCTGCGCGCCGCACTGTGGCCGCGACCGGCGGAGCGCTCGGGGGTTTGAGCGGCAGAGCGCGGCTCAGCGGGCCGAGGTTTTTGAGACCTGTGCCCCTTATCCTGTCGCGCCCGCTCCAGTTGAACCTGTCGTGCTTCATCGAACGCATGGAGCGCCGTTGACGACAATGGCGCGGGAGCTGATCTGATCGACTGCCCTGCCGGGTGGCTTGACCTCACCAGGCACACGGATACATTCACCAACGAATGTCGATCCGAGCCAGCCACGAAGCAGTGCCAGAGCCATCCAAGCGTCAGGCACCCGGTGAAATCCCAATGAAGAAGTCCTTTGCACCGCTCATGGCGGGGCTTCTGGGCGCGGGCCTGTGTCTCGTGACCGCGTGGATCAACTTCAGCGCGCTGTCTGAAGCCTATGGCTCAGGTCCACCCTATTACTCCCGAACGACAAACATGGATAAGTAGGTCGACCCGCTCCCGTATCTCATCCCGGTGGATCTGCTCCTGCTGGGCATCGCGGCGATCGCTGTGCGCTTCTCACTCAAGAGATTGGGGGCGGTTCAATCGTAGGGTGCGCTGCCACGGGGAATTTGATGAGGCTCCAGCCTTTGAGAGGCTGAAGCTCTTGCATCATCCCGGACGCATGCATTAGTGGAATAGGGCTTTATTCACCCGGCAAGCATGCACATCAAAGTCACGATGATTCATAACTTCGTTGCATGCTTGCATGGTTTTGCCATGGATGAGCCCGGTGCACGCAAACTGCCGCAGGCCGTTCAGGAGTGATGACGGCAATACGCCATTCGGTATCTTGGGGCAGGATTCATGACGACATCAGAACAACAAATCGAGCGCGAGCTGATCACCAAGCTGAGCGATCTCAAGTACAGCTACCGTCCGGACATCCGTAACCGCGCTGCGCTGGAAGCCAATTTCCGCGAGAAATTCGAGGCACTCAACCGGGTGCGCCTGACTGATGCTGAATTCCAGCGCCTGCTCGACAGCGCGATCACACCCGATGTCTACAATGCGGCCCAGACGCTGCGAAATATCAACAGCTTCGAGCGCGATGACGGCACGCCGCTGAATTACACCCTGGTTAATGTCCGTGACTGGTGCAAGAACGACTTTGAGGTCGTGAATCAGTTACGCATCAACACCGACAACAGCTATCACCGCTATGACGTGATGCTGCTCATCAACGGCGTGCCGGTGCTGCAGATCGAGCTGAAAACGCTGGCCGTCAGCCCGCGCCGGGCCATGCAGCAAATCGTCGATTACAAGACCGACCCCGGCAATGGCTACGGCAAGACGCTGCTGTGCTTCATCCAGCTCTTCATCGTCAGCAACCGCACCGACACCTGGTACTTCGCCAACAACAACGCGCGGCATTTCAGCTTCAACGCCGACGAACGCTTCCTGCCGGTCTATCAGTTCGCAAGCCCGGACAACAAGAAGATCACCCACCTCGACGCCTTTGCCGACAAGTTCCTCGCCAAGTGCACCCTGGGCGAGATGGTCAGCCGTTACATGGTGTTGGTGGCCAGCGAGCAAAAGCTGCTGATGATGCGGCCATATCAAATCTATGCCGTCCAAGCCATTGTCGAGTGCATTCACCAGAACTGCGGCAACGGCTACATCTGGCACACCACCGGCAGCGGCAAGACGCTGACCTCGTTCAAGGCCTCCACCCTGCTCAAGGACAACCCGGACATCGACAAATGCCTGTTCGTGGTGGACCGCAAGGACCTGGATCGCCAGACGCGCGAGGAATTCAACCGCTTCCAGGAAGGCTGCGTCGAAGAAAACACCAACACCGAAACCCTGGTGCGCCGCCTGCTCTCCGACGACTACGCCGACAAGGTCATCGTCACCACTATCCAGAAGCTGGGCCTGGCCCTCGACGGCAGCAACAAGCGTAACTACAAGGAGCGCCTGGAACCGCTGCGCAAGCAGCGCATGGTGTTCATTTTCGACGAATGCCACCGCTCGCAATTCGGCGATAACCACAAGGCCATCAAGGAGTTCTTCCCCAACGCCCAGCTGTTCGGCTTCACCGGCACGCCCATCTTCGAGCAGAACGCCAGCTATCAGCAGATCGAGGGCCAGCAGGCCAGTTATCGCACCACCGACGATCTGTTCCAGCGCTGCCTGCATCAATACACCATCACCCACGCCATCGAGGACCGTAACGTCCTGCGTTTCCATATCGATTACTTCAAGCCGGAGGGCAATCATCAGCCCAGAGCCGGTGAAGCCCTCGCCAAGCGCAAGGTGATCGAGGCCATCCTGGCCAAGCACGACGCCGCCACCGCCGAGCGCAAGTTCAACGCCGTGCTCGCCACCGCCAGCATCGTTGATGCCATCGAGTACCACGCACTGTTCCAGACCGTGCAGGATGAAATGCGGCAGCAAGACCCGGACTTCGCGCCCTTCAACATTGCCTGCGTGTTCTCCCCGCCCGCCGAAGGCAACAAGGACGTGCAGCAGATTCAGGAAGACCTGCCGCAGGAAAAAGCCGACAACCAGCAAGACCCGGAAGGCAAGAAAGCGGCGCTCACCCACATCATCGCCGACTACAACGCCCGCTTTGGCACCAACCACCGCATCGGCGAATTCGACCTCTACTACCAGGACGTGCAAAAGCGCATCAAGGACCAGCAGTACCCCAATGCCGACCTGTCCCATGCCCAGAAGATCGACATCACCATCGTCGTGGACATGTTGCTCACCGGCTTCGACTCCAAGTACCTCAACACTCTGTACGTGGACAAGAACCTCAAGCACCACGGCCTGATCCAGTCCTTCTCGCGCACCAACCGCGTGCTCAACGACAGCAAGCCCTACGGCAACGTGCTCGACTTTCGCCAGCAGCAGACGGGCGTAGACGAAGCCATCGCCCTCTTCTCCGGCGAGAGGATCGACAACCCGCGCGAAATCTGGCTGGTCGAGCCGGCCGCCGAAGTGCTGCGCAAGTACGAAACCGCCGTCGCGGGCATGGCGGACTTTATGAAGAAGAAGAATCTGGTCTGCGAACCCGAGCAGGTCTTCAATCTCCAGGGCGACACCGCCCGTGTCGAATTCGTCAACCGCTTCAAGGAAGTACAGCGCCTCAGGACCCAGCTCGACCAGTACACCGACCTAGTTCCCGAGCAGAAAGAAAAGATGGAAGCCATCCTGCCGCAGGACCAGTTGCAGAGCTTCCGCAGCACCTATCTGGAAACCGCCAAGCGTCTAAAAGAGCAGCAGACCAAGGAAGGCGAGCAGGCACCACCCGCCGTGCAGCAGCTCGATTTCGAGTTCGTGCTGTTTGCCTCCAGCCTCATCGATTACGACTACATCATGGGTCTCATCGCCCGGATGACGGCGCAGAAACCCGGCAAGACCACGATGAACCGCGAGCAACTGATTGGCCTCATCCAGGCCGACGCCAAGTTCATCGACGAGCGCGACGACATCGCCGAATACATCCGCAGCCTGCCGCTGGGCGAGAAGCTGATCGAGCCGGAAATCCGCGCCGGTTACGAACGCTTCAAGGCCGAGAAGAAGACCCGCGAACTCACCGATATTGCCGCCAAGCACAAGCTGGACGCCGCCGCCCTGCAAGCCTTCGTGGACGAAGTGCTACGCCGCCGTATCTTCGACGGCGAACGCCTGAGCGAGCTGATGGCCCCGCTGGGCCTGGGCTGGAAGGCGCGCACCCAGGCCGAACTGGCGCTGGTGGGGGACCTGACGCCGCTGCTGCACAAGCTGGCTCAAGGACGCGAAATTTCGGGGCTGAGTGCGTATGAGCAGTAAGGGCACGGATGCGATGAGGAAAGACAACAGCAATAAGTCGGCGCTGGTGCCACGGCGGCGGTTTCCCGAATTTCAGGATGCGAGCGAGTGGGAAAGCAAACCTCTAAAAACCATGGGGGCCTTCTTTCGGGGCCTCACTTACTCAGCAGATGAAGTGGCTGAAGAGGGACTTCTGGTACTACGTTCGAGCAATATTCAGGATGGCACCCTCGTTTTGGACAAGGACCTTGTTTTTGTCGATAAACCATGTCCTGACGATATTCAATTGCGCAGTGGAGACATCGCAATTTGCATGTCAAATGGCAGCAAGGCTCTTGTCGGGAAAAGTGCGGAGTTTCGAGGCGACTACGATGGCCATTTAACCGTCGGCGCGTTCTGTTCGATTTTTCGACCTTCTGTTGAGTTTGCGAAGCTGATTTTTCAAACGCCGAAATACGCCAAGTTTGTCTCAGTTGCGATAGGTGGCGGCAACATCAACAACTTGAAGAACTCTGATTTGGAGGAACTCGACCACCCCGTTCCTAGGCTACAGCCCGAACAACAAAAAATCGCCGACTGCCTATCTTCCCTCGACGAACTGATCACGGCGGAAACCCAAAAGCTGGACGCCCTCAAGACCCACAAAAAGGGCCTGATGCAGCAGCTTTTCCCCCGCGAAGGCGAAACCGTCCCACGGCTGCGGTTTCCGGAGTTTCGGGAGGCGGGCGAGTGGGACGAGAAGCGGCTGGGTGAAGTTGGAAATGTGCGGATGTGCAAACGCATTCTCAAAGAGCAAACCAGCCCGCGTGGCGATATACCATTTTACAAAATTGGTACGTTTGGCGGTGTGCCGGACGCATATATCTCGAGAGAGATTTTTGAGAATTTCAGGAACAGTTATCCATTTCCGAAGAATGGAGCAGTGCTTATTTCTGCTGCGGGGACAATTGGAAGGACGGTTCGCTATAACGGTGAACTTGCGTACTTTCAAGACTCGAACATTGTTTGGCTTGAGAGCGATGAAGACTTAATTGCAGATGGTTTTCTACTATATATCTACCAATTGATTAATTGGGCACCAAGCGTCGGAGCTATTCAAAGACTTTACAACGAGAATATTCTTGGTGCTCAGGTTAAATTTCCGAGCATTCCAGAACAACAAAAAATCGCCGACTGCCTGTCATCCCTCGACGAACTGATCACAGCGGAAACCCAAAAGCTGGACGCCCTCAAGACCCACAAAAAGGGTCTGATGCAGCAGTTATTCCCGGTGCCGGATGAGGTTCCCGCATGACGCAGCTCATTCTCTACACCAGCGAAGATGGTAAGAGCCAGATCCAGTTACGTGCTGAGGGGGGCACGGTGTGGCTCTCTCAATCGGAGATGGCCGAGCTGTTCCAGACTTCCAAGCAGAACATCTCGCTGCATCTGAAAAATGTCTTTGCCGACGGGGAGCTGGACCCGGCGGCAACTGTCAAGGAATCCTTGACGGTTCAAACCGAGGGCAGCCGCCGGGTCGGCCGCCCGCTCACGCTCTACAAGCTCGACGCCATCCTGGCCGTCGGCTATCGCGTGCGTTCGACGCGCGGGGTGCAGTTCCGCCGCTGGGCGAGCACGGTGCTGAAGGAGTACCTGCTCAAGGGCTTCGTCATGGACGACGAGCGGTTGAAGAACCCGGATGGCCGCCCGGATTACTTCGACGAGATGCTGGCGCGCATCCGCGACATTCGCGCTTCGGAAAAGCGTTTTTATCAGAAGGTACGCGACCTCTTTGCCCTCTCCAGCGATTACGACAAGACCGACACGGCCACCCAGCAATTCTTCGCCACCGTGCAGAACCTGCTGCTCTATGCGGTGACGCAGCAGACCGCCGCCGAATTGATCCTGGCGCGGGCCAATGCCGCCGATCCGCATTTCGGCCTGTTGACCTGGAAGGGCGCGCAGGTGCGCAAGCAGGACGTCGTCGTCGCCAAGAATTATCTGTCTGAAGACGAAATCGATACCCTCAACCGGCTGGTGGTGATCTTTCTGGAAACGGCCGAGTTGCGCGCCAAACGCCAGACCATCACGCCCATGGCCTTCTGGCAGGAAAACGTGGGCCAGATCATTACTGCCAATGGCTTTCCCCTGCTAAGCGGCGCGGGTTCCGTCAGCCATGCCCGCATGGAACAAAAGGTGGGCACGCTGTTTCTGGATTACGACCAACGCCGCAAGGCCGAAGATGCCTGCGCCGCAGATATGCAAGACGAAGCTGAGTTGAAGGCGCTGGAAAACACCCTGAAAAAGCGACCCAAGCCATGAGTGCGTTGGGCACTTTCCACACGGATATCAAGGCCATCCTCGAACAGGCGCGCGGCAAGGCACGTTCGGCGGTGAATGCGGCGATGGTGGAGGCTTACTGGCTGATTGGCCGGCGGATCGTTGAAGAGGAACAGCGCGGACAGCACAAGGCGGAATACGGCAGCCGCTTGCTGGAGAACCTTTCAAAGGCGCTGACGTCGGATTTTGGCAGGGGCTTTTCATATGCCAACCTGCGCAACTTCCGCCAGTTCTATCTCACCTATCCCGATCAGGAGATTTGCTACACGGTGTGTAGCAAATTGAGCTGGAGCCACAACCGGCTCATCATGCGAGTGGATGACCCCAAGGCCAGGACCTATTACCTGACGGAGGGGGCTGCGCAGCAGTGGAGCGTCAGGCAGCTGGAGCGCAACATTCAGACGCACAGCTTCCAGCGCCTGCTGTCCTCACAGGCAAGCGAGGCGGAGGGGGACGCGGCCAGCGCTCATGCGCTGGGCGATTTCATCAAGGACCCCTACGTGCTGGAGTTCCTGCAACTGCCGGAAGCCGGACAACTCAAGGAGAGCCGGCTGGAGCAGGCGATCATCGATGAGTTGCAGAAATTCCTGCTGGAGCTGGGTAAGGGCTTCTCGTTCGTCGCCCGGCAAATGCGCATCAGCACCGAAACCAGCCATTTCTATATCGACCTGGTTTTCTACAACTATCTGCTCAAGTGCTTTGTCATCATCGACCTGAAAACCGGCAAGCTCAGCCATCAGGACATCGGTCAGATGGACATGTATGTGCGCATGTTCGACGACCTCAAACGCGGCGAAGATGACAACCCCACCATCGGCATCATCCTGTGCGACAGCAAGGATGAAACCGTCGTCAAATACTCGATTCTCCAGGGGAGCCAGCAACTTTTCGCTTCCAAATATCAGCGCGTGCTGCCGACCGAAGCGGAATTGATTGCCGAGATCGAACGGGAAAAACGTTTGATCGAGGGAAGCGATTGAGCCCGATGCCGCACAACGACAAACCATGAATTCACCATGACCGATCTCGAAAAACAAAAACTGGGCAAGACCCTCTGGACCATCGCCGACCAGTTGCGCGGCGCCATGAACGCGGATGACTTCCGCGATTACATGCTGGCCTTTCTGTTCCTGCGCTATCTGTCAGACAACTACGAAGCCGCGGCCAAAAAGGAGCTGGGACCGGATTACCCGGAACTGGAGCCTGAGGACCGCTTCAGCCCCCTGTCGTTCTGGTATGTCGATAACACTGCGGACATCTCCGCGTTCGAACAGCAGATGCGCCGCAAGGTGCATTACGTGATCGAACCCGATTACCTGTGGACCAATATCACCGAGTTGGCCCGCACCCAGGACGCCGAGCTGCTGCACACGCTGCAGCAGGGCTTTGACTACATCGAGAACCAGTCTTTCGACAGTACCTTCAAGGGCCTCTTTTCGGAAATCAATCTGGCCTCTGACAAGCTCGGCAAGACCTACCCTGAGCGCAATGCCCGCTTATGCAAGATCATCAGCGAAATCGCCAAGGGACTGACGCAATTCAGCACCGACAGCGACGCGCTGGGCGATGCCTACGAATACCTGATCGGCCAGTTCGCCGCCGGCTCGGGCAAGAAAGCGGGCGAGTTCTACACGCCGCAGCCTATTTCCAGCGTCCTTTCCGCCATCGTCACGCTGGACAGCCAGGAACCGGCAACGGGACAGCGTCCGCAGCTGGAGAGCGTTTTGGACTTTGCCTGCGGCTCTGGCTCATTGCTGTTGAATGTGCGCCACCGCATGGGGCCGCACGGCATCGGCAAGATTCACGGCCAGGAAAAGAACATCACCACCTACAACCTGGCGCGCATGAACATGCTGCTGCATGGGGTGAAGGATTCCGAGTTCGAAATCTTCCACGGCGACACCCTGCTCAACGAATGGGATCTGCTGCGCGAAACCAACCCGGCCCAGATGCCGAAGTTCGACGCCGTGGTGGCCAATCCGCCCTTCAGCTACCGCTGGGAGCCGTCTGATGCGCTGGGCCAGGATGTGCGCTTTAAGAACTACGGCCTGGCGCCCAAATCGGCCGCCGACTTCGCCTTCCTGCTGCATGGCTTTCACTTCCTCAAGCAGGACGGCGTGATGGCTATCATCCTGCCGCACGGCGTGCTGTTCCGTGGCGGCGCCGAGGCGCGCATCCGTACCAAGCTGTTGAAAGATGGCCACATCGACACGGTGATCGGCCTGCCGGCCAATCTGTTCTTCTCCACCGGCATTCCGGTCTGCATCCTGGTGCTGAAGAAGTGCAAGAAGCCGGACGACGTGCTGTTCATCAACGCCGCCGAGCACTTCGAGAAGGGCAAACGGCAGAACCAGCTGCTGCCCGAGCACATCGACAAGATCATCGACACCTACCAGCACCGCAAGGAAGAGTCGCGCTACTCACGGCGGGTGGGCATGGAGGAAATCGAGAAGAACGATTTCAACCTCAACATCTCGCGCTATGTGAGCACGGCGGAAGCTGAAGCAGAGATCGACCTTGCTGCCGTGCATGCCGACTTGGTCGCCGCTGAGCACAAGGTCACCGAAGCCAAGCAGCGCCACAATCAGTTTCTTGCGGAGCTGGGGCTGCCGTTGCTGCCGTGACGAACCTGCGAATGCCTCCCCCGGCAAGCGCGGCCTGGCGGGAGGGACTATATGGATTCCCTCGCCGCCTGGAATGCATTGACGCAAAAAGGCTCGACCCAAAAGCCGTGACGTCGTGATGTTGCTGTCCCGGCGGGCTGGAGCGTCCGCCGTGTCGTGCCTGCCGGCTTCACCGCGTCATGCACCGGCCCCCCGCCTCGCTCAGCGCCCCCGAAACCTCGCTTCGCGCCGATCGAGGAAGGCGTTCATGCCTTCCTGCAGGTCGGCGGTGGCGAACAGGGCGTGCATGGTGCGGCGTTCGAACAGCAGGCCCTCGCTGAGCGGACTTTCGTAGGCGCGGTTGATGGCTTCTTTCAGCGCGATCGTTGCCAGTGGCGGCTGGGCGGCGATGCTGGCGGCGATGGCGGCGGCTTCGGTCTGCAGCCGTTCGGCGGGGACGAGGCGCGAGATCAGGCCGATGCGTTCGGCTTCGGCGGCGTCGATGGTGCGTGCGCTCAGGCACAGGTCCATCGCCCGCGCTTTGCCGATGGCGCGTGGCAGGCGCTGGGTGCCGCCGGCGCCGGGGATGACGCCGAGGCGCAGTTCCGGCAGGCCGAAACGGGCGCTGTCGGCCGCGATGATCAGGTCGCAGGCCAGCGCCAGCTCGCAGCCACCGCCCAGCGCGTGGCCGGCGACGGCGGCGATCACCGGCTTGCGCACGCGGCGGATGGTTTCCCAGTTGCGGGTGACGTAATCGCTGGCGAAAACGTCGGCGTAGCTCCAGCCGCGCATCGCGGCGATGTCGGCACCGGCGGCGAAGGCACGTTCGCTGCCGGTGATGATGATGGCGCCGATGTCGGCATCGGCATCGGCGGCCAGCAGCGCCGCGCCGAGCGCATCCATCAGCGCGTCGTTGAGGGCGTTGAGCTGGCGCGGGCGGTTCAGCGTCAGCGTGGCGACGCGGCCGCTGCGGCTGCACAGCACCGGTGATTCGGTTTCCTGTTCCTGCATGGTGGGCTCCGGGAGGCGACGGCCGGCGCGCGGCGCCGGCGTCGGTGCGGGTGGCTTTCAGCGTGAGGCGTCGCGCAACTGCTCACGCAGCTTGAACTTCTGGATCTTGCCGGAGGGGGTGGCCGGCAGTGCCTCGCGCACGATCAGGCGCTCGGGGATGTATTGCAGCGCCACGCCCTGCGCTTTGAGGAAGTCGACCAGGTCTGCCAGTTCGAGTCCCTCCTGTCCCGGCTTGGGCACGACGATGGCGCAGGCGCGCTCGCCGAGACGCTCGTCGGGGTAGGCGACGATCGCCACCTGCTCGATCGCCGGGTGGCGGTAGAGCAGCGCCTCGATCTCGACCACCGGGATGTTCTCGCCGCCGCGGATGATGACGTCCTTGGAGCGGCCGCTGATGCGGATGTAGCCCTCGGCATCGATGCGGGCGAGGTCGCCGGTGTCGAACCAGTCCTCGGCGTCGGTGGCGTTGAGTGCCGCGCGCCTGAGGTAGCCGCCGAAGTTCGAGCAGGCGCGCAGCAGCAGGCGACCGCTCTCGCCGGGCGGCAGCGGCGTGCCGTCGGCATCGACGACGCGCAGCTCGACGCCGGGCAGCGGACAGCCGTCGGTGTCGACGGCGCGGCTGTCGGCGTCCTCGGGTCGCGTGGTGGTCACCGCGCCGCACTCGGTCATGCCCCAGGCGGAAATCACCTTGGCACCGAGCGCGTGCTGCGCCTGCTCGACCAGCGGCCCGGGGATCGGCGCGCCGGCGCAGAGGAAGGTGCGCAGGCTGGGCACCGTCAGGCCGCTGTCGCTGACCGCTTTGGCCAGATCGGTGAGGAACGGCGTCGAGGCCATCGTGAAGGTCACGCCGTGCTCGCGGATCAGGCCGAGCGCGGTG
The DNA here is from genome assembly GCF_003182095.1 of Plasticicumulans acidivorans. Classification (GTDB taxonomy): domain Bacteria; phylum Pseudomonadota; class Gammaproteobacteria; order Competibacterales; family Competibacteraceae; genus Plasticicumulans; species Plasticicumulans acidivorans. Next base: position 296,809 of record NZ_QGTJ01000006.1, read on the forward strand.
CGCGGCTCCCAGACGTCCTGCAGTACCACCTGCGCGCGCAGCAGGATCGGCATCATCAGCCCGTACATGAAGCCGGTCTGGTGCGCCATCGGCGAGGCCATCAGCACCACGTCACCGGCGCCCAGATGCAGCCGCTCGGCGTAGGGAATGATGTTGGCGAACAAGGTGTTGGCGGTGTGCATCACGCCCTTCGGCTCGCCGGTGGTGCCGGAGGTGTAGAGCAGCTGGGTGATGTCGTCAGCCTGCGGCCGCACGTGGCCGAGGATTGCCGCGGCATCGGCGGCCTGCTCCCACGGCGGATCGCTCAGGCACGCGGCGAAGCTGTCGTCGCCGTCGCCATCGACGATGATGACGTGCTCCAGCGCCGGCAGCTGCGCACGCAGGCCGGCATACATCCGCGGGTAGTCGAAGCCGCGGTACTGCGCCGGGATGACGACGACGCGGCTTTCGGCGTGGGCGAGCATGAAGCCGAGTTCGCGCTCGCGAAAGATCGGCATCAGCGGATTGAGCACGGCACCGAGGCGCGAGCAGGCCAGATACAGCAGCGTGAACGGCCAGCCGTTCGGCAGCTGGCAGGAGACCACGTCATCGCGGCCGACGCCGAGCCGCGCCAGGCCGACGGCGATGCGCTCGGCGAGCCGCGCCAGCTCGCGGTAGCTGAAGCTCTCGCAGCGTCCGCGCTCGGTCGATACGGCGGTCAGCGCCCGCTGCTCCGGGCACTGCGCCAGGCAGGCGTCGAGCGCGTCATTGATGGTCAGATCGTGCCACAGGCTCTGCGCACGCAGGCGCTCGCGGCGTGGCGGGATGAGGACGGCATCGAAGTGCATGAGCCTTCCCTCCCCGCTCAGGCCGGCACGGCATCGCGGCCGGCGCGGACGCGGGCGATGATGGTCTTCATGATCTGCGCGGTGCCGTCGCCGATCTGGAAGCCGAGCACGTCGCGCAGGCGCTGTTCCAGCGGCCCGCGGTCGTAGCCGCCGTGGCCGTGCATCAGCAGGCACTGGTGGATGGTGTCGTAGGCGAGCTTCGGCGCCCACCATTTGCACATCGCCGCCTCGGCGCTGTGCGGCGCGCCGCGGTCCTTCAGCCACAACGCCTGCAGGCACAGCAGCCGCGCGGCCTCGACCTGGGTGTCGAAGTCGGCGAGCGGGTGCGACACGCCCTGGAACGCCGCCAGCGGCTTGCCGAAGGACTGCCGCTCGGCGACGTGCGCCCAGGTTTCCTCCAGCGTGACGCGGGCCACGGCGAGCACCTGCAGGCCGATCAGCGCCCGCGAGAAATCAAAGCCCTGCATCACCTGCACGAAGCCCTTGTTCTCGGCACCGAGACGGTGGTCGACCGGCACGCGCACGTTCTCGAAGAACAGCGAGCCGCGGCCGATGGCGCGCTGGCCGTGGCAGTCGAAGCGGCTGCGGCTGATGCCCGGCAGATCGAGCGGCACCAGCACGGCGGAGACGCCGTGGGCGCCGGCCTCGACCGAGCCGGTGCGGGCGAACACCACCGCGGCATCGGCCTGGTCGGCGGCGGAGATCGAGGTCTTCTCGCCGTTGAGCACGTATTCGTCGCCGATGCGCTCCATGCGCAGGCGCAGATTGGCGGCATCGGAGCCGCCGCGCGGCTCGGTCAGCGCGATCGCCAGCAGCGCCCGCCCCTGCGTCAGCCGCTGCAGCCACGGCCCGACCACCTCCGGCGCGCCGTGCTGGGCGAGGATCTGGCCGTTCAGCGAGGCCAGCAGGTTGATGTACGACAGGCTCAGGTCGGCGCGGGCGATCTCCTCGTGGATCACGCCGGCGGCGAGGCAGCCGAGCCCCTGGCCGCCGTACTGCTCGGGCAGCTCGGGCGCGATGAACCCCATCTCGCCCATTTCCGCCATCAGTTCACGGTCGAGCACGCGCGTCTGATCGCGCTCCTGAAAGCCGGGCGCGACGCGGCCGCGGGCAAAACGCCGGGCGTGCTCGCCCAGCACGACGAGATCGTCGTCGAGATAAGGGTTCATGCGGTCTCCTCCAGTGGTCGGCTGTTGCGGGCGCCGGCTCTTATTTGGCGTAACGACGGAAGTCGGGCTTGCGCTTTTCCTGGAAGGCCCGCACACCCTCGCGCGACTCTTCGGTGTCGTAGTAGAGCTTGAGCGCGTACATGCCCATGCCGGCGATGCCGCTCTGGTGTGCGGTGTCCATGTTGAAGGAGCGCTTGGCGATGGCGATCGCCGTCGGGCTCTTCTCGGTGATCTCGTCGCACCACTTCTGCACTTCGGCATCGAGCTGCTCGGCCGGCACCACGGCGTTGACCAGCCCCATCGCCAGCGCCTCGGCCGCCGAATAGCGCCGGCACAGGTACCAGATTTCGCGGGCTTTCTTCTCACCGACGACGCGGGCGAGGAAGGCCGTGCCGTAGCCCGGATCGACCGAGCCGACCTTCGGCCCGACCTGGCCGAACTGGGCTTTTTCCGAGGCGATGGTGAAGTCGCAGATGGTGCACAGCACGTTGCCGCCGCCGACGGCGTAGCCCTGCACGCGGGCGATCACCGGCTTGGGCACGTCGCGGATGGCGTTGTGCAGTTCCTCCATCGGCAGGCCGATGGTGCCGCGGCCGTCGTACTGGCCCTCGTGCGCCGACTGGTCGCCGCCGGTGCAGAAGGCTTTGTCGCCGGCGCCGGCGAGGACGATGACGCTGATCTGGCGGTCGTAGCCGGCGCGGGTGATGGCGTGGATCAGCTCGTCGCAGGTCTGGCCGCGGAAGGCGTTCATCTTCTGCGGGCGGTTGATGGTGATCCAGGCCGCTGCGTTGCGCACTTCATACAGGATGTCTTCGTAGTTCATCGTCATCACCTCAACCGTTCATCGTCAGGCCGCCGGAGACGCTCAGCACCTGTCCGGTGACATAAGTCGCGTCGTCGCTGGCGAAGAAGAGCACCGCACCCGGCAGGTCGTCGGGGCGGCCGATGCGCCCGAGCGGGATCGAGCGCTGGAAGGCTTCGAGCAGTTTTTCCGGGTTGCCGGCGCCCTGCTTGTAGTCCTCGAACAGCGCGGTCTCGGTCGGTCCGGGGCAGACCACGTTGACGGTGATGCCGTGGCGCGCGTGCTCGCGGGCGATGGTCTTGGAGAACGACACCAGCCCGCCCTTGCAGGCGGCGTACACCGCCTCGCCGGAGGAGCCGACGCGGGCGGCGTCGGAGGCGATGTTGACGATGCGCCCGCGCTTGCGTGCCGCCATGCCTGGCAGCACCGCGTGATGCATGTGCAGCGCGCCGGTCAGGTTGATGGCGATCAGCTGCTCCCACTGCGCCGGCTCGGTCTTCAGGAACGGCCGGAACACGTCCCAGCCGGCGTTGTTGACCAGCACGTCGATCTCGCCGAGCTGAGCCTCGACCGCAGCGACGGCGGCGTTGACCGCGACGCGGTCGGTGATGTCGCAGGCGAACGCCGCGGCCTGGCCGCCGCTGTTGCGGATCTGCGCGGCGACCTGCTCGGCGGCCTCCAGCGAGCGGTCGAGTACCGCCACCCGCGCGCCTTCCTGCGCGAAGCGCCGGCAGGTCGCCCCGCCGATGCCGCCGCCGCCGCCAGTGACGACGACCGTCTTGCCTTCGAATTTCTGCACGATGGTTTCTCCTTGGTGGTCCAGCCTTGCTATGGTGCTGCCGACTTGTCAGTCGGCTGCTGTATTACGTAAATATATTTACCTATATGTACGCGCTGCGCAAGCTGCTTCCGTGACTTTATCGTGTGAAAAACATGAAAGAATCCGCAGAAAATATCGAGATCACACGCAACGAATTGGCCAACAGGTTGTTCTTTCGACTCTACCAATGTGCAAACATGTTGCATAAAACCGGGACGCGCGCGGTCGAGAGCGAGGGCCTGACGACGCAGCAGTGGGCGGTGCTCGGCGCGCTGTCGCAAAACCCCGAGGGCATGAGCGTCGGCGACCTGGCGCGCTACCTGATGGTCAGCCGGCAGAACCTCTCCGGCCTGGTCAGTCGCATGGAACGCGACGGCCATCTGTGCAGCGCCCCCGATGGCCGCGACCGCCGCTCGCGGCGGGTGACGATGAGCGACTCCGGCCGCCACGTCTGGCAGGCGCTGGCGCAGCCGAAGATCCACGCCTACTACGCGCAGGCCCTCGCCGACTTCTCGATCAGCGACATGAGCCACACGCTGCACTACCTGCTGCAGCTGCTGGAGAACATGAAGCGCATCGACGCCAGTGGCGGCACCGACAGCGAAGAATCCGAATGAGGCCGCAGCTCCTGCGCCATGAAAAAAGCCCCCGGGCGGGGGCTTTTGGTCGCGCGTGTACGGCGGCGGATTACGAGACCGCGCGCAGCCCGTCCAGTCGCTGCAGCGCTGCCAGCGCCTCGGCCTCGAAGCGGTCGACGATGGCCGCCAGCGGCTCGATGCGGTCGGCGAAGGCGACGGACTGGCCGAGCGACAGCGCGCCGTGGCGGGTGTCGCCGGTTTCATAGGCACGGCGGCCGATGCGGCCGGCGATCAGCGGCAGCAGGCGTTGCAGATCGCCGCCGTGTTCACGCTCGATCGCCTGCACCGCGGCGGCGGTGTCATTGCTCAGCGCGCGCAGGGTGTTGCGCAGCGATTGCTGGATCAGCGTGGTGTCGGCGGCGCCGGCGGCGAGCAGGCGCTCTTTGTAGTCGCGGTGCGCCCAGATTTCCTCGGCGACCAGAAAACGCGTGCCGACGATGACGCCATCGGCCCCGAGCGCCAGCGCGGCGAGCAGCTGCGCGCCGCTGCCGATGCCGCCGCCGATCAGCAGCGGGATGTCGATCTCGCGCGCGGCGAGGGCCGACTGCACCAGCGTGCCGATCAGCTCCAGACCGGGATGTCCGCCCGCCTCGGCACCGATCACCGCCACCGCATCGACGCCGAGCGCCTGCGCTTTGCGCGCATGACGCAGCGTCGGCACCTTGTGCAGCACGCGCACGCCGGCACCGTGCAGCGCCGGCAGCAGCGCTTCGGGGCTGCGCCCGGAGGTTTCGACGAAGCGCACGCCCTCCTCGATCAGCAGCTCGACCAGCGCCGGCGTGCGCTCGTCGGCGACCAGCTTCGGCAGCATCGAGAGGTTGACGCCGAACGGCGCGCCGGCGGCCAGATCGTGGCAGCGGCGGATCTCGTCGCGCAGCGTTTCCAGCTCGGCGAAGCTCGCCGCGGTGATGAAGCCGATGATGCCGGCGCGCGCGGCGGCGGCGACGTAGCGGGCATCGGCCAGCCATTGCAGGCCGCCGGCGACGATCGGCAGCCGCGTGCCGAACAGCTGCGTCACCCGGGTGGAAAACGGCCCCGGCGTGCTCATGGCTGCACGAACTGCGGCGCACGCCGCTCCCGAAAGGCCCGCAGCCCCTCGCCACAGGCCGCGCCGTATAAATGATCGAGGAAAGCCTCGCGCTCGGCGTCGAGCTGCTGCGCCAGCGAATGGCCCGGCGCGGCCGCGAGCAGTGCCTTGATCCGCCCCTGCACTTCGCTCGGGCCGCTGGCCAGACGCGCGGCGTATGCCAGCGCGACGGCACTGGCCTCGCCCGCGGCGGTGAGGCGGTTGACCACGCCGAGCGCGTGCAGGCGCTCGGCACCGATCGGCTGGCCTTCGAGCAGCAGCTCGGCGGCCAGCGGGCGCGGCAGCAGCGCGGCGAGAAACGCCGTGCCGCCGCCGTCCGGGCTCAGGCCGATGCGCACGTAGGCCATGCTGAAGCGGGCATCGCGCGCGGCGACGATCAGGTCGCAGGCCAGCGCCAGCGAAAAACCGGCGCCGGCGGCCGCGCCCTCGACCGCGGCGAGCACCGGCTTCGGGCAGGCGCGCAGGGCGCGCACCCAGCCGTGCAGGGCTTCGATGCCCGCCGCCGACGCCGCGCGTTCACGTTCGCGGTTGGCGCTCAGCCGCTCGATGTGACCGCCGCTGCAGAAGGTGCCGCCGGCACCGTCGAGCACCACGGCACCGAGGCTGTCATCGGCCGCGACGCGCTGCAGCGCCGCCGTGCCCTGGGCGTAGATATCCGGGTGCAGCGCGTTACGGCTCGCCGGGTCATGCAGGGTCAGCTGCAGCACGCGGCCGTGCCGCGTTTCGATCAGCGTGGGCATGCGTGTTCCTTGTCTCTGTTTAAGTGTCGGATGCCATCTAAACCGGAAACCGGCATCAGATGACGCCCTGCTCGTGCAGCGCCTGCAGGGTCGTGGCGTCGTAGCCGAGGCGTTCGCCGAGCACTTCGCTCGTGTGCTCGCCGAGCAGCGGCGGCGGGCGCTGGTAGCGCACCGGCGAGGCGGAGAATTTCATCGGGCTGCCGACCAGCGGCACCGTGCCGGCCTGCGCATGCGGCAGCTCGACCTGCATGCCGCGGGCGCGCACCTGCGGGTCGGCGAACACCTGCGCCAGATCGTTGATCGGCCCGCAGGGCACGCCGACGGCTTCCAGCGCCTCCATCCAGTCGCGGCCGTCGCGGCGGCGCAGTGCCACTTCGAGCAACGGCTGCAGCGCTTCGCGGTTGACGACGCGGTCGCGGTTGCGGGCGAAGCGCGCATCGTCGGCCAGCTCACTGCAGCCGGCCACCGTGCAGAAGCGGCGGAACTGCTCGTCATTGCCGACGGCCAGCACCAGCTGGCCATCGCGGCAGGGAAACACGCCATAGGGCACGATGTTGGCGTGGGCGTTGCCGTAGCGGTGCGGCACCCGCCCGGAGCACAGGTAGTTCGAGCCCATGTTGGCGACCAGCGCCACCTGCACGTCGAGCAGCGCCATGTCGATGTGCTGACCCTCGCCGCTGCGCTCGCGATAGGCCAGCGCGGCGAGGATGGCGATGGTGGCGTAGAGGCCGGTGGTCAAATCGGCGAAGGCGACGCCGACCTTCTGCGGGCCGCCGCCCGGCAGGTCGTCGCGCTCGCCGGTCAGGCTCATCAGCCCGCCCATCGCCTGGATGATGAAGTCGTAGCCGGCGCGCTCGCGGTACGGACCGCTCTGGCCGAAGCCGGTGATCGAGCAGTAGATCAGTCGCGGGTTGAGCTCATGCAGGCTGGCGTAGTCGAGGCCGTACTTCGCCAGACCGCCGACTTTGTAGTTCTCCAGCAGGATGTCGGACTGCGCCGCCAGCGCGCGCACGATCGCCTGCCCCTCCGGGCGGGTGATGTCGACGGTCACCGAGCGCTTGCCGCGGTTGGCGGCGAGGTAATAGGCGGCTTCGCGGGTTTCGCCGCCGGCGCGATCGTGCAGGTACGGCGGACCCCAGCTGCGGGTGTCGTCACCGCGGCCGGGGCGTTCGATCTTGATGACTTCGGCGCCGAGGTCGGCGAGGTTCTGTGCGGCCCACGGCCCGGCGAGCACGCGGGACAAATCGAGGACGCGAAGGTGTGACAGGGCGGCGCTCATCGTGCGGATGATCCCCTTGGCAGGTCGGACGGCGACAAACACGTGCGCAAAAAAAGATGGCCTGCCCACTGGAGAACGGGAGCCCGGGCCCAGGCTCCGGGGCAGGCCAAAGGGGGAACAGCAACAGGCCGGCTGGCGGGCGTGCGCTCAGCAGAAGGCCTGGATACCGGTCTGCGCCCGGCCGAGGATCAGCGCATGCACATCGTGCGTGCCCTCGTAGGTGTTGACCGCTTCGAGATT
>NZ_QGTJ01000007.1 GCF_003182095.1 Plasticicumulans acidivorans
GCGTCGACGTTGCCGGTGGCCTTGGCGAGCTGCTCGGCGCGGGCGGCGGTGTCCTCGGCGATGCCGTCCATGCGTGAGCTCAGGCCGGAGGCTTCGCTGGCGGCGGCGCTCAGCGATTCGGCGTTGCGGGCGATGCCGCTGATGCTGGCGCGCAGGTCGCGCAGCAGATGGGTGACGGCACGGCCGACCTGACCGACGTTGTCGTCGCCGCTGACGCCGGACTCGCGTGTCAGGTCCCCCTGCGCCGCGTTCTCGGTGGCGGCGAGCAGGCGTTCGACCTTGGCCTGTACATCCCGCGCATGCTGCTGTTGCTGCTCGGCATCAGCGCGGATCTGCTCGGCCTGTTCGGCGATCTCGCGCGCCTGCGCCTGCTGCTGGGCTTCGGCGGCCTGCAGCCGGGCCATCTTCTCGCGGTCGCTGGCGGCGGCGGCCTCGACATGGGTGAAGGCTTCGCGCATGCCGGCCTGAGCCTGATTGAGCGCCAGCGCCATGTCGCCGAATTCATCACGGGCGGTGATGGCGAGCTCGGTGGACAGATCATTGGCGGCGAGCCGGCGGGCGAAGGCGAGCACCGCGCGCACCTGGCCGACGATGCGCCGGGCCTGCCACCACAGCGCCGCACCGACCAGCAGCGTGACCAGACCGAAGGCCATCAGCACCGCACTGCGCTGCTTGGCGTAGGTGGTGTCGATATCGGCGACGTAGAGACCGACGGCGACCACCCAGCCCCAGGGCTCGAACACGCGACCGTAGGAGAGCTTGGGTTCGGCCACGTCGGAACCCGGCCGCGGGAAGGGGTAGCTGACGTAACCGCTGCCGCCGCCTTTGCGCGCCTCCTCGACGTAGGCGTCGGACAGATTGCGGCCCGCGTAATCCTTGGAGGTCGGCCGTTTGCCGACCAGTTCCGGCTTGGTCGGGTGCATCACGTAGATACCGGCCAGCGTGCGGATGGTCGGATAGGTGTCCTCGAACACCATGCCGCTCAGCGCCTCGGCGGCGCGCTGCTGGGCTTCCTCCTGACTCAGGCGCCCGCTCAGCTGCTCCTTGTGAAAACGCACCAGCACGCTGTTGGCGACTTCGGTCAGTTCCCGGACGCGCAGTTTGCGTTCGGATTCGAGCTGCTGATGCATATCGCTCAGCATCAGGGACGCGACTGTCGCCATGGCAGCGACGATGACCAGCAGCAGCAGGGCGAACTGCGGCTGCAGTTTGAGCTTGAACGCGGTGTTCACGATTCCGTGTCTCCCATTACCCGCAATCTTGTTTTAACGACTGTAAAGAATGACGTGTTCAAAGACTGAAGATCGTGGAAAGTTGTAGGCGAGGCCGTGCCAGCCGGCTCGCTGCATATCGCTGCCGGCCGCGCGTCGCGCCAGGCTGCCGCGGCTGCTTAACTTGTGGGGCCGGCGATCGCGCCGGCGCCAGTGCAAGGGAGGACTCACCATGCTGGAGAGCGTCAGAAACGGTTGGTATCCCCTGTCTGCGACATGCGAACTGCTCTACGAGCACGGTGTGCCGCGCCAGCTGGCCTGCGAGGGTGACGAGGTGGAAGCCGACGACACCCTCGCGGCCCGCGTGCAGACCGACAGCGGTCTTGAGGTCACGGTCGGTGCCTGGCAGACAGGTGAGGACGGGCAGCGTCTGGCGGCGCTGGCGGTGCAGCGGAGCGGCTTCGATGAGGTGCTGGCGCGGCTGGCGCGTACGTCGGCCGCAACCTTCTTCGATCGCTACGTCGCCGCCCCGAGCGGGAAAGACGAGGACTTCAAGGTCGAGGCCTACGCCAGTGACTTCGTCAGCGCGATGAACTGCTGTGGGCTGGTCTGGGACGACGTCGATAAAGATGCCCACGAGGCGGCCTGGCGCGCCGTACTGGAGCAGGAAAGCCGCAAGCTGGTCGCCTGCGACGGCCAGGTCGCAGCCGACTGACGGTCGCTCAGCGCGGCGGCAGCACCTTGCCCGGATTGAGGATGCCCTGCGGATCGAGCGCATCCTTGATCCGGCGCATCAGTTCGAGTTCGAGCGGCGGGCGCAGGCGCGCCAGCTCGGCGGTCTTCAGCAGGCCGATGCCGTGCTCGGCGCTGATGCTGCCCTCGAAGGCCGCCGCCAGATCGTGCAGCGTGCGCGTCAGTGGCGCCGCAGCGGCGAGGAAGCTCGCGTCGTCCATGCCCGGCGGCGGGCTGAGGTTGAAATGCAGATTGCCGTCGCCGACGTGGCCGAACACATAGGGCCGCACGCCCGGCAGCTGTTGCGCGAGCGCGCTGCAGGCCTGCTCGATGAAAGCCGGCACGCGTGACACCGGCACTGCCAGATCGTGCTTGAGGCTGGCACCGAGCGCTTTCTGTGCCTCGACGATGCCCTCGCGCAGCCGCCACAGCGCGGCCTTCTGCGCCTCACTCTGGGCGATGACGGCATCGTCGAGCTCGCCGGCCTCGAAGGCCTCGGCGAGCAGTGCTTCGAGTTCCGCCTCGATCCAGACGCCACGCGCGCCGAATTCGATCAGCACGCTCCACGGCGGCAGCTCGGCGAACGGCGCCCGGCAGCCGTGGACGTGCTCGGCCGCGGCCTGCAGCGCGATGCGCGGCAGCAGCTCGAAGCTGTGCGGGCCGCCGGCTCCGGCGGCGCGGGCGCGGGCGAGCAGCGCCAGCACCGCGGTGAGCGAGCTCGGCGCCAGCAGCGCCGTCGCCGTATGCCGCGGCCGCGGCAGCAGGCGCAGTACCGCGGCGGTGATGATGCCGAGCGTGCCCTCGCTGCCGATGAACAGATCGCGCAGGTCGTAGCCGCTGTTGTCCTTGCGCAGCCGGCGCAGACCGTGCCAGACGCGGCCGTCGGCCAGCACCACTTCCAGCCCGAGGCACAGCTCGCGCGCCATGCCGTAGCGCAGCACGTTGAGGCCGCCGGCGTTGCTGGCAAGGTTGCCGCCGATGCGGCAGGAACCTTCGGCACCGAGCGACAGCGGAAACAGCCGGTCGACCGCGGCCGCCGCGGCCTGCACCTCGGCGAGGATGCAGCCGGCCTCGACGGTGATGGTGTCGTCGAGCGCATCGACGGCACGGATCGCGTGCATGCGCTCCAGCGCCAGCACGATCTGCCCGGCAGCCGGCACACCGCCGCCGCAGCGCCCGGTGTTGCCGCCCTGGGCGACCACGCCGATGCCGTGGGTGTGGCAGATGCGCAGGATCGCGGCGACTTCATCGGTGCAGCGCGGGCGCAGCACGGCGAGCGCCTGGCCGTGCAGGCGGCCGCGGGATTCGTTCAGGTAGGGCTCGATCGTGTCCGGCGCGACCAGAAAACCGGCGGCGTCGACCGCGGCGCGTAACTGGGTGAGGGCGGTGGCGGTATCCATGCGCCGAGCATATCGCCGCCGCCGCGCCTGCGCCGCCGGCCGTCAGTCCGCCGTCAAGCTCAGTGGCCGCCGGGTGCCGGCAGGCCGAGCAGCAGCGCGTTCCACACCGGGCATTCGTTCTGTGGGCCGCCGAGCGCGGCGATCAGCCGCTCGCCGGCATCGTAGAGTTCGAGCAGCGGACGGTGGTGCTCGTCGAGCTGGCGCTGTACCACCCAGGCGCTGGCGATCTGCTGCGCTTGCAATTGGCCGATGAAGCCGAAACCGGCGAGGCAGACGCTGTCGTCTTCGACCAGGCAGCGGCAGGCGCGACCGCGAAAAGCCAGCGCGGCGCCGTGATTGCCGCCGAGCCAGCACAGCGGATCGCGGCGCTCGGCGATCACCCGCAGCAGGTTGACGGTTGCCTGCGGATCGACGGCGCGTGCCAGCGGTCCGGCGCTGCGCAACGCCTCCAGCCGCCGCGGCTGCTCGCCGCGCAGCAGCGGGTGCAGCACGGCGTCGCTGGCCGCCATCGCGCGCTGGTCGCAGCCGGCGCTGAGCGGGCTCGCCTGCGTCGCCAGCAGGCAGCTGCGCTGGTCGGCGTGACGATGGCGGTAGATCAGCCGGCTGAAGGCGTCGGTATTGGCGTGCGGGCCGAGGCGGATGCCGAGCACCGCCTGGCCGCTGCGGTCGAAGAAAGCCAGCGTCGCCTGCACGCCCTCGTCGGTGTCGTGCAGGCCGGCGAAACCGTGTGCCCAGCGATCGAAGAACACGCGCAGGTCCAGCCCCGGGCCGTACAGCCAGCCGCCGCCGGCCGTCAGCTGCGCGGTGCTGAGCAGGCCGTAGGCGGTCTGTCGCGCTTCGCCGTGATGCACGCTGACCTGGATGTTGCCGATGCCGATCAGGCCTTGCAGCAGTTCGTTCCAGCGACCGTCGAGGCGCAGTACCGGCCCGCCGCAGCCGCTGGCGAGCAGGGCGGCCGGCGCGCTGGCCGGCACCAGCTCATCGAGCGAGGAGGCTCCGCTGCCGCCGCCGCCGATGTCGAGCGCGGTACGCCAGCGCGCGCGCAGCAGCGCCGGGTGATGAAAAACGCGTGAGGCCATCTCAGCGCTCCTCGCGCCGCGCCGCGGCCGGTGGCAGGGGATAGGCGTGCAGCAGTGGCGACGGCGCGCGACTGCCGCTCGGTGCCGGCGCCACGCGCACCGGACGACCATCGACGAGATAGAGAACGGGACCGCGAAGCAGCATGGGACACCTCCAGACAGGGGCCGGGCCGGTAGGGGCGGGAAACGGGGCCGTGGCTGGCGGCGAAGCGCGGCGGAGAGAGCGACGCGACACTCGGCGGCTGGCTGGGTCTTGGCAAATGATAATTATTCCTATTAACTGCGCAAGCCATTTTTTCACCGAGGTCCCCGCCATGCAGGAAAAATCCGTTACCTCCTTCAACGTCGTCAGCCATGCGCGCCCGGCACAGCCGCGACTGAGCACGCGCACCCTGTTCACCGCCGGTAGCGTCGTGCTGATCGAGCATGAGGGTGAGGTCTACCAGCTGCGGCGCACGCGCCACGGCCGGCTGATCCTGACCAAGTAGCGTGCAGTGCGCCGGCGACGGCGGCGGGACGCATGGCCTATGCTCGCGTCCCCGTTTCTGCGTCGGTAGCCGTCGAATGCGTCCGCTCCTGCATGTCGGCATAGCCTGTCTGCTGTTTGCCCTGACCGCCTGCACCACGCCGGTTTATGACCTGCGCAGCGATCCGGGGTTTACCTATGCGCCGCTGCTCGCCGGCGGACTGGCGATCGGCGGGGTCGCCGCACAACTCGAACCCCTGTCGCCGGCGGTGGCGACGCAGGAAGCACAGGTGCTGGCGCAGGCGGTCGCCGCCGAGCGCCCGGCGCTGCGCATCGTCGGCAGCGAGGCGGTCGGCCGCGCGCTCGGCGTGCCGCGACAGACCCGGCTGCAGGACGCCTTCGGCGGCGGCCCGCTGCCGGGCGACGTTTTCAGCCAGCTCGCGCCGCTTGGCGCGCTGGCCCGCTACGTGGTCTATGCGCGGCTGGAGCGCGACGAGGTGTTCCAGCGCCAGGGCACGCGGGTGCTCGATCTGCCGGACCCGGTCTATGAAGCGCGCGATCGTGACGGCCATCGCATCTGGGTGCCGCTGTACGACCGCGTCGAAGTGATCGACGTGTTCGAGACCGTGCGCCGGCTGGTCGTCTATTTCGAAGTGCTCGACCTGCACGATGCCCGCGTGGTGTGGAGCGGGCGCATCGAAAAGAGCGGTTCACACAGCAATGACTTCTCGCGCGGCGTCGGGCCGGCCTGGTCGCCGGGCTTTCCCGGTGTCGGCGTCTTTCCGCCACCGCCGCAGGCCGCCGGTCTGCTCGAAGCGGCTTATCGCGGCTTCGCCGAAAATCTGCCGAAAGTGCCATGAGCGGTGCATTGCCCGGCGGCGGGGGCGAGGCCGCCGCCTGGCCGTACCGGCTGGGCTGCCCGGTGTGGAGCGAGCGGCGCTGGGTCGGCGAGTTCTACCGTAGCGATGCCCGCGTCGAGGACTTCCTCGCGCAGTACGCCAGCGTGTTCGGCTGCGTCGAAGGCAACAGCACCTTCTACGGCCTGCCGACGGCGGCCACCGTCGAACGCTGGACGCACGAAGCGCCGGCAACGCTGCGCTTCTGCTTCAAGGTGCCGCGCACGCTGACGCATGAGCGCGCCTTGCAGGGCGGTGAGGCGGAACTGGCGGAATTTCTCGACCGCCTGGCGCCGCTGGCGCAGGCCGGGCGGCTCGGGCCGCTGCTGCTGCAGCTGCCGGCAAGCTTCGGGCCGCCGGCGCTCGCCGATCTGTTCGAGTTCCTCGACCGGCGCCTCGCCGGGCGTGCGGTGGTGGTCGAGGTGCGCCACGCCGAGTTCTTCGCCAAGGGGGCGGCGGAGCGGGCGCTCAACCGCGGTCTGCACGAGCGCGGCGTCGACCGGGTGATGATGGACACCCGCGCGCTGTTCTCGACGCCGCCGCCGGATGCGGCGGCCGCCGAGGCGCAGCGCAAGAAGCCGCGGCTGCCGGTGCATGCCGTCGCGCTCGGTCCGCGACCCTGCGTGCGCTTCGTCGGCCATCCGCAGCTCGAACGCAACCGCGGCTATCTGGCGCCGTGGGTGGACAAGCTCGCGCAGTGGATCGGCGAGGGCTGCGAGCCGTGGTTTTTCGCGCATATGGCCGACAACCGCGAGGCGCCGGCGCTGGCGCGGCTGTTCCACCGGCTGCTGCGCGAGCGCCTGCCACAGCTGCCGGCGCTGGCGCCGTGGCCGGCTCAGCGCGAGCCGCAACAGGCCGGCCTGTTCTGAGCCGTCAGCGCGGCACTGCCAGACCCTGTGGCTGCGAGGTGAACCAGGCGGCCAGGTCGAGCTGATCCTGCGCCGAGAGATTCGCCGCCATGCCCTGCATGATCGGGTTCTGCCGCGTGCCGTCTTTGTAGGCCTGCAGCGCGTGCACCAGGTAGTCGGCGTGCTGGCCGGCGAGGCGCGGGAAGGCCGGGCTCGGCGCCTGGCCGTCGGCGCCGTGGCAGGCAGCGCAGACCGCGGCCTTCTGCTTGCCGGCGGCCGGGTCGCCGCGCGCCGGTGTCTGCCCGGCGGCCGGGGCGATGCCGCTGAGATAGGCGGCGATGTCGGCGATGTCGGCCTCGCCCAGCACGCTGGCGTTGGCGGTCATCGTCGGGTGCTGGCGCTTGCCGGCCCGGTATTCGCCGAGGGCGGCGGTGATGTAGTCGGCGTGCTGGCCGCCGAGCTTGGGCACGTGATAGCTCGGATACACGTTGGTGTAGCCGGGGACGCCATGGCAGCCGGAGCAGGTCGAGAACTTGAATTTACCGGCAGCGGGGTCGCCGGCGTGGACGGCGCCGGCGGCGCACAGGCCGGCGACGAGCAACAGGAGGCGGGCATTCATCGGGCGGTCTCCGGTGGTGGGAATGGCCGGGGCTTCTGTCGACCCCGTGCCCGTCCAAGCCTATTGGGCGGCGGCCGTCTTTCAAGGCGGCCACGGTTTTTGCCGTGGCTGGTGAGCTGTGCTGAAATGCCCGGCCTCCCCGCCGGTCCAAGCCGGTGTTCCTCGCCCGATTTCCGGAGTCGCCCCGATGCCTGAATACCGCTCCCGCACCACTACCCACGGCCGCAACATGGCGGGCGCGCGCGCCCTGTGGCGCGCGACCGGCATGAAGGATGGCGATTTCGGCAAGCCGATCATCGCCATCGCCAACTCGTTCACGCAGTTCGTGCCCGGCCACGTGCACCTGCATGACCTCGGCCAGCTGGTCGCCCGCGAAGTCGAAGCGGCCGGCGGCATCGCCAAGGAGTTCAACACCATTGCCGTCGACGACGGCATCGCGATGGGGCATGGCGGCATGCTCTATTCGCTGCCCTCGCGCGAGCTGATCGCCGATTCCGTCGAGTACATGGTCAACGCCCACTGCGCCGATGCGCTGGTGTGCATCTCCAACTGCGACAAGATCACCCCCGGCATGCTGATGGCGGCGATGCGCCTGAACATCCCGGTGGTGTTCGTCTCCGGCGGGCCGATGGAAGCCGGCAAGACCCGCCTCGCCGGCAACGAGCTCAAGCTCGACCTGATCGATGCGATGGTGATGGCCGCCGACAGCCACCAGACCGACGCCGACGTCACCCAGGTCGAGCGCTCGGCCTGCCCGACCTGCGGTTCCTGCTCGGGCATGTTCACGGCCAATTCGATGAACTGCCTGACCGAGGCGCTCGGCCTCAGCCTGCCCGGCAACGGTTCGCTGCTCGCCACCCACGCCGATCGCCGCGAGCTGTTCCTCGAAGCCGGCCGGCGCATCGTCGCGCTGGCCAAGCGCTACTACGAGGCGGGTGATGCCTCGGTGCTGCCGCGTGCGATCGCCAGCTTCGAAGCCTTCGAGAATGCGATGAGCCTCGACATCGCCATGGGCGGCTCGACCAACACCGTGCTGCACCTGCTGGCCGCCGCGCAGGAGGGCAGTGTCGGCTTCACGATGAGCGATATCGACCGCCTCAGCCGCCGCGTGCCGAACCTGTGCAAGGTGGCGCCGGCGACGCAGAAATACCACATGGAAGACGTGCACCGCGCCGGCGGCATCATGGCGATCCTCGGCGAGCTGGACCGGGCCGGTCTGGTGCACACCGGGGTGCGCACCGTGCACAGCGAAACCCTCGCCGCGGCGCTCGATGAATGGGACATCATGCGTCCGAGCAGCTCCGATGCCGCGCGCAAGCGCTACACCGCCGGCCCGGCCGGCATCCCGACGCAGACCGCCTTCAGCCAGGACACGCGCTGGCCGACGCTCGATACTGACCGCGTCAACGGCTGCGTGCGCGACAAGGCGCATGCCTATTCGCTGGATGGCGGCCTCGCCGTGCTGTTCGGCAACCTCGCCGAGGATGGCTGCATCGTCAAAACCGCCGGCGTCGACGCCTCGAATCTCACCTTCTCCGGTCCGGCGCGTGTCCTCGAAAGCCAGGAAGCCGCGGTGGCGGCGATCCTCGGTGACGAGATCAAGGCCGGCGACGTCGTGCTGATCCGCTACGAAGGGCCGAAGGGCGGGCCGGGCATGCAGGAGATGCTGTACCCGACCAGCTACCTGAAGTCCAAGGGCCTCGGCAAAGCCTGCGCGCTGATCACCGACGGCCGTTTCTCCGGCGGCACCTCGGGGCTGTCGATCGGTCATGCCAGCCCGGAAGCGGCCGAGGGCGGCAACATCGGTCTGGTCGAGGAAGGCGACATCATCGATATCGATATCCCCAACCGCCGCATCGAAGTGCGCATCAGCGATGAAGAACTCGCCGAGCGTCGTGCGCGCATGGCCGAGCGCGGGGCGCAGGCCTGGCAGCCGGCCAAGCGGGATCGCGTCGTCTCCAACGCGCTCAAGGCCTACGCAGCGATGACCACCTCGGCCGCCCGCGGCGCCGTGCGCGACGTCAGCCAGCTCAAGCGCTGAAACCTCGCAGCGCCGGTCTGCGCCGCGACCGCCGCCCGCCGTCAGGCCGGCGGCGGTTTTCTTTTGTGCCCGTGCAGTAGCAGTCAGTCGTCGAGCTGCGGCGCCGGTCTGGCCACGAAGGGGGGCGCGCTCAGCGGGATTTCCAGCGTGAAACAGCTCCCGGCGCCGGTTTCGCTGTGCACGCTGAGGTGGCCGCCGAGCACTTCGCTGGCGAGCTGGTGGGCGAGGTGCAGGCCGAGGCCGCAGCCCCCCTGACCGCGGCGGGTGGTGAAGAACGGATCGAACACCTGTTCGATGTTCTGTGGCGGGATGCCGATACCGTCGTCGATGACTTCGATGCGCAGCCAGCCCACTTCGTCGGCCGGCCCGGCGCGCAGTTCGAGCGTGCCGGCATGTTCACTGAAGGCGTGGGTGAAGGCGTTGTCGATCAGGTTCTGCAGGACCTGACCGAGCGGGCCGGGGAAGCTGTCGAGTTCGATGCCGGCGGGGATCTGGTTGAGCAGGCGCGAGCGCTCGTGTTTCAGGCGTGGCTGCAGCGCGCGCAGGATGTCGGTGAGCAGCTCATCGAGGCGGAAGCGGCGACGCTCGGCGCTGCTGCGGTCGACGGCGAGCTGCTTGAAGCTGCGCACCAGGGCGGCCGCGCGTTCGAGGTTGGCGGTGACCAGCGTCATGCCGTCGGCGTGGCGCTTGAGATAGTTGTCGAGATCGGAGCGGCGCAGACCGCTGAGCAGCTGCTCGCGCAGGCGCTCGGCGTGCTGCTGCAGCGTGGAGAGCACCACCATCGAGCTGCCGATCGGCGTGTTCAGCTCGTGCGCCACGCCGGCGACCATCAGCCCGAGTGACGACAGCTTCTCGGCGCGCACCAGCTCCGCCTGTGTGCGCTGCAGGCGCTCGTAGGCCTGCTGCTGCGCCAGATTGGCCGCGCTCAGCGCCTGCGTACGTTGCTCAAGCGCGTGCAGCATGGCCTCGCGCTCGCGGCTGAGGCGGGCGAGATGGCTCGATACCCAGGCCGCGGCCAGCGTCATCATCAGCGCGATGCTGCCCAGCGCCCAGGCCTGGCGCGCCCGGATGGCGTTGATCGCCGCCGCGTCGAGGTGAGCGATCAGCTTCCACGGCTTGAGGCCGTTGCTGCCGAGGTCGAGGCCGTTGTCGTCGATCAGACGTATCGTCGTGAAGTGCCACAGACCGTTGATGTCGGCGAAGTGACCGTTGTCGCCGGACTGGATGCGCGCCCAGCTCAGCGGCGCCGTCTGCGCCAGCGTCGCCTGTGGCTGGCCGAGCATGAAGCCCCACTGCCGCTGCGGGTCACCGCCGGCGAGCAGATAGCCGTCGTGGTCGAGCAGCTGCAGTACGTTGAGGCTGGCGTCGAGGATCTCCAGGCCGCTGAGCATGCGTCCGGCGCGGTAGTTGAGCACCACCAGACCGCGCGGCGTGCCGTCACTGGCCGTGACCGGCGAGGCGAAGCGCAGCATCGGTTTCAGCGGGCGCTCGATTTCCCCGTGTTCGATGTTGAGGTCGAGGCGCGACGCATAGAGCGCGCCTGGCGGCAGCTTGAGCGCATCGCGCACGTAGTAGCGGTCGGCCTTGTCCTGCAGCTGGTCGGCCGGAATGCGCACGGCATGGTTGTCGCGCCAGTCGACGCGCACGCGCTCGCGGCCGTGTTCGTCGATCCAGCGCAGCTGGTCGTAGTCGCGGCTGGCTTCGGCGAAGGTGACGAACAGGTCTTCGAGCCGCCGCAGTGGAATCGGTGCCTGACTGTCGACGGCATCGAGCAGCACCGGGTGGCGGGCGAGCAGTTCGAGATCGCGCGGGGTGCTGCCGGCGCGCCGGTTGATCACCGCCACGGCGCTGGCGAGCTGGCGTTCGAGGCGGTTCTCCAGCGGTTCGAGTTCGCTTTGCACCATGTGCTCCCAGCCGAGCACGAACAGCAGCAGGATGACCAGCAGCGTCGGGACGAAGCGCCTGGCGAAGCCGCGCTGGCGGACGGCGCCGGGTTCAGCGCCGCGGCGTCGCATCGCCCGCGGTCCTTGCGCGCAGCCAGTCGATCAGTTGTGCCAGCGGCATTGGCCGCGCCAGCCCGAAGCCCTGACCGAGATCGCAGCCGCGCGCGCTCAGCCAGTCGGCCTGCGCGCGTGATTCGACGCCTTCGGCGACGATGCGCAGGCCGAAGCGCTGGCCGAGACGCAGCACCACGTCGGCGATGGCGTGGGCATCGGCGACTTCGCCGATCTCGCTGACGAAGGCACGGTCGATCTTGAGCACGTCGACCGGCAGCCGGCGCAGATAGGCGAGCGAGGAAAAGCCGGTGCCGAAGTCGTCGATGGCAATGGTGAAGCCGGCTTCGCGCAGGCGTGCCAGCTTGCCGCCGGCATGTTCGAAGCTGTGCATCGCCAGCGATTCGGTGACTTCCAGCTCGAACTGCCAAGGCTCCAGATTGTAGGTGCTCAGGGTGTTGAGCAGCTGCACGACGAAGTCCTCGCGCGCCAGTTGCAGCGCCGAGACGTTGACGGCGATGCGCGCCTGCGGAAAGCCGCTGGCGGCCAGTTCGAGAATCGCTTCACAGGCCAGCTGGAACACCCGCTGGCCGAGCGCGACGATCGCGCCGGTGGCCTCGGCGATCGGGATGAAGCTCGCCGGTGACACCATGCTGCCGTCCTCGCGCCGCCAGCGCGCCAGCGCCTCGAAACCGGGTGCACCGCTGTCGCGCAGTTCGAGCTGCGGCTGCAGCTCGATGTAGATGAGCTCCTCGGCCAGTGCGCTGCGCAGTTCGTTGGCGAGCTGGAAGCGTTCGACGGCGGCGTCTTCATCGCGGGCATCGTAGCGGGCGAGGCCGCCGTAGCCCTGCGCCTTGGCCAGCTTCAGCGTCATGTGCGCGGCGGTCAGCGCTTCCAGCCCGCCCTGGCGCCAGTCGCGCAGGTCGAGCTCGGCGATGCCGGCGGTGATGCCGGGCAGACTGTCGTCGGCCGCGTCGAGCAGGCCGCGCACGCGGTCGGCATCGATTTGCTCGCGCGGGCCGAGCAGCGCGAAGACGTCGTTTTCCAGGCGGGCGATCTGCACCGTCGGCATCAGTGCCTGACGCAGGCGCTGGGCGACGGCGCGCAGCAGGCGGTTGCCGAATTCCGGGCCGAGCGCCAGGTTGGTGCCGGCGAAATTGTCCAGATCGACCAGCAGCAGGCTGCTCAGCAGCCGCGGCTGGCGCTCCAGCGCCAGGTCGATCGCGCGCACCATCGCGTGGCGATTGGGCAGGTCGACCAGCTCGTCGTGGTAGGCGACGCGGTCGAGGCGGCTGAACAGCGCGACGTTGTGCAGGCCGGCGCCGATGTTGCTGGCGAACACGTGCAGCAGTTCGATCTCGGTCGGTTCGAGCGGGCGGCCGGTGGCGACCCAGGCGGCGAAGGCGCCGGTGTCGTCGTCGCTGGCCGGGAAGTACGGCACCGTCGCCCGCTCCAGCACCAGCGTGCGCCGCTCGCTGATCGCCTGTTGCAGCGCTGCGCAGATCTCGGGGGCCGGCAGGTCGCTCAGCGGGTGATCGGCCAGCCGGGCGAAGCGGCCGGCGGCGCCGATGATGCGCACCTCGCTCTGCGGCGCATGGGCCTGCCGCACGCAGATCAGGCCGTCGGGGTCGACTTCGAGCAGCGTGGCGATCTCATCGAGCGTGCGCGTCGAGAATTCCTGCAGCGTACGCGAGGTCGACAGCAGATTGCTCGACTCGACGATCAGCTGCAGGCCGCGGCGGGCGCGGGCGATGGTCACCAGCTGCTGGTAGGCACGCACGTTGGCGGTGAGCAGCGAATGCAGCCGCGCCACGCTCAGTTCGGTCTTGGTCCAGTAGTCGTTGATGTCGTAGTCGCGCATCACCGACTGCATCGGCGCCAGCCCCGGCTGGCCGGTGACCAGCACGATGCGGACCTCGGCGTTGCCGAGCACTTCGCGCACCGCCCGCGCCAGGCGCAGGCCGGCATCGTCGGTTTCCATCATCACGTCGAGCAGGATCACCGCGATGTCGTGCTCGCGACCGAGGATGGCACAGGCCTCGGTGTAGCTGGTGGCCTGCAGCAGTTCGAGCGGGCGGCCCTGCACCTCCAGCCCGCTCAGAGCGAAGGCGGTCGACTGACGAAAGCCGGCATCGTCGTCGACGGCCAGGACACGCCATACGGTTTGCTCCGGCACTCCTATCCCTGCAGAGTTTTCCGGCGGGGCGGAATCCTCCGGCAGGAAGTCCATTTCACCGCTGTCGTTCGGCGCGGCCATTTTCTGCTCCTGAAAAAGTCGCACGCGGTCCCTTACCGTGGCGGACGCTGCCGCAAGAAAAGGCCGTTCGCAGGCCAGCGTCAAGATATCTGCTTGATGCAACTGTACCTGTCAGCTTGGCGCAACGCCGCGACAGTGCCAGTGCTTTCGGCCTGGCTGTGACGGCCAGCATACTGCCGGCATGCCAGCCGGCTTGCGGAGAATGTCGCGAATGAGCAGCAAGACGCGGATCGCCTACGTCTGCAGTGCCTGTGGCGCTGCGGCGTCGAAGTGGGCGGGGCAATGCGGTGAATGCGGAGCCTGGAACTCCCTGCAGGAAGTCGTCGTCGCTCCGCAGCCGCCGGCCGGCGGACGCGGCGGACGTGCCGGCTATGCCGGTGCGGCGACGGCCAGCGTCGTGCACACCCTGGCCGATGTCGGTACCGACGAGGCGGCGCGCCTGAACACCGGCATCGGCGAGCTCGACCGCACGCTCGGCGGCGGCTTGACCGTCGGCTCGGTAGTGCTGATCGGCGGTGATCCGGGCATTGGCAAGTCGACGCTGCTGATCCAGACCCTGGCGCACCTCGCCGAACAGCATCGCGCGCTCTACATCACCGGTGAGGAATCGCCGCAGCAGGTCAGCCTGCGCGCCCAGCGCCTCGGCCTGCCACGCGAGCGCCTGCGCCTGCTCGCCGAGACCTGCGTCGAGCGCATCCTTGCCGTCGCTGCGCAGGAGCAGCCGCAGGTGCTGGTGATCGACTCGATCCAGACCATCTTCACCGAGCAGCTGCAGTCGGCGCCCGGTTCGGTGGCGCAGGTGCGCGAGAGCGCCGCGCAGCTGGTGCGCCACGCCAAGCGCAGCGGCGCGGCGGTGTTTCTGGTCGGCCATGTCACCAAGGAGGGCACGCTGGCCGGGCCGCGCGTGCTCGAACACATGGTCGACACGGTGCTGTACTTCGAGGGTGATTCCGGCTCACGCTTTCGCGTGCTGCGGGCGGTGAAGAACCGCTTCGGCGCGGTCAACGAGCTTGGGGTGTTCGCGATGACCGAGCGCGGCCTCAAGGAAGTCTCCAACCCCTCGGCGATCTTTCTGTCCCGCCACGGCGCGCCGGTAGCCGGCAGCGTGGTAATGGTTACCCGCGAGGGCACGCGGCCGCTGCTGGTCGAGGTGCAGGCGCTGGTCGACGAATGCCACGGCGGCAATCCGCGCCGGGTCACGCTGGGACTGGAGCAGAACCGCCTGGCGATGCTGCTGGCGGTGCTGCATCGCCACGCCGGCGTCGCCATGTTCGACCAGGATGTCTACGTCAACGTGGTCGGCGGTGTGCGCGTGCAGGAGACGGCCTCGGATCTCGCCGTGCTGATGGCGGCGCTGTCGAGCTTCCGTGACCGGGCGCTGCCGCACGAGCTGGTGGTATTCGGGGAGGTCGGCCTGGCCGGAGAGATCCGTCCGGTGCCGAATGGCGAGGAGCGCCTGCGTGAGGCCGCCAAGCATGGTTTTCGCCAAGCCATTGTGCCAAAAGCGAATTTACCGCGCGGCGGGCTGCCGGAAGGCTTCAGTGTCACCGGCGTGGAACGCCTGGCCGAGGCACTGGCGTTCGTCTGATCCGCGTTGCGTGCGTTATTGTCGCACCGCACAACGTGTTTTCCTGCCGAGGTTTCTGCCGCATGAGCACGCTCGCTCCCGCCGTCGCCGCTGCCCCCGAGCGGTCGCCGTCGACCTACACGCTGATGCTGGCCGCCATCGGTGTGGTCTATGGCGACATCGGTACCAGCCCGCTCTACGCCCTGCGTGAGTGCTTCAGCGGCCCGCACGCCGTGGTGGCCACGCCGGAGAATCTGCTCGGCATCGTCAGCCTGTTCTTCTGGGCGCTGATGCTGGTGATTTCACTGAAGTACGTGACCTTCGTCATGCGCGCCGACAACCGCGGCGAGGGCGGCATCCTCGCGCTACTGGCGCTGACGCTGGAAGGGCTGCCGGCCAGTTCGCGCCGGCGTGGCGTGCTGATCGGCCTCGGTCTGTGCGGTGCGGCCTTGTTCTATGGTGACGGTGTGATCACGCCGGCGATTTCGGTGCTGTCGGCGGTCGAAGGGCTGGGCGTATTCGCTTACGGCTTCGATCCCTACATCGTACCGCTGACACTGGTGATCCTGGTCGTGCTGTTCCTGGTGCAGCGCCACGGTACGGCGCGCATCGGCGGCGCCTTCGGCCCGGTGATGCTGGTCTGGTTCCTGGTGCTGGCGGTGCTCGGCATCTGGCACGCGCTGAGCGAGCCGCGGGTGTTCGCCGCCTTCGATCCGCGCTATGCGATCGCGTTTTTCGCCGACAACGGCGCGCACGGCTTCGTCGTGCTCGGCGCGGTGTTCCTGTGCGTGACCGGCGGCGAGGCGCTGTACGCCGACATGGGGCATTTCGGCCGCCGGCCGATCCGTCTGGCCTGGTTCTGCCTGGTGCTGCCGGCGCTGCTGCTGAACTACCTCGGCCAGACCGCGCTGATGCTGCGCGAGCCGGCGGCGTCGGCCAACCCGTTCTACCGCATGGTGCCGGAGCCGCTGCTGCTGCCGATGGTCGGTCTGGCGACGGTGGCGACAGTGATTGCGGCGCAGGCGGTGATCTCCGGCGTGTTCTCGCTGACCCGGCAGGCGGTGCAGCTCGGTTATTCGCCGCGCGTCGAGGTGGTGCACACCTCCAGCGATCATTCCGGGCAGATCTACGTGCCGGTCGCCAACTGGCTGCTGCTGGCGGCGGTGCTGCTGGTGGTGCTCGGCTTCGGCTCCTCGTCGAACCTGGCGGCGGCCTACGGCATTTCGGTGACGATCACCATGCTGGTCACCGGCCTGCTGATGGTGTTCCTCGCCTTCAGTCACTGGCACTGGCGCTGGTGGCAGTGCGTGGCGCTCGGTGCGCTGTTTCTCGCCGTCGACCTGGCCTTCCTCGGTGCCAACGCGCTGAAGATCATGCAGGGCGGCTGGCTGCCGCTGGTGATGGGCGGCAGCCTGCTGGTGATGATGACCACCTGGAAGCGCGGCCGTGAACTGCTGGCGCTGCGTCTGGCCGAGGAAACGATTCCGCTCGATCTGTTCATCAACGACATCGCCGCCAACACACCGCGCGTGCCCGGCACCGCGGTGTTCCTCACCAGCCGCGCCTGCGACCTGCCGCATGCGCTGCTGCACAACCTCAAGCACAACAAGATCGTGCACCAGCGGGTGATCTTCCTCACCGTGGAATCGGTCGAGCAGCCGCGCGTCGGCGACGATCTGCGCGTCAGCGTCGAGCCGCTCGGTTACGGCTTTCACCGGGTCGTCGCCCGTTACGGCTTCATGGAAGACCCGGACGTGCCGGATGTGCTGGCGCTGTGCGAGCGCTTCGGTCTGGAGTTCGAGTTGCAGGACACGACCTTCTTCCTCGGTCGCGAAACCGTCATCGCCACCTCGCGCCCGGGCATGGCGCGCTGGCGCGAGCGGCTGTTCGTGGCGATGTCGCGCAATGCCGCGCGGGCGATGGACGTGTTTCGCCTGCCGACCAACCGCGTCGTCGAGCTCGGCACGCAGGTCGAGATGTAGCCGGGTGCCGCACCGCGTTATCCTGCGCGGCCGCCATGGCTCGTGAGCCTTGGCGGGTGTCGTATCCACTTCGAGAATGCCGATGACTGCTTCGCTTGCCTTGCCACCGGCGCGCCTGCGCCGCGCCACCGATCCCGCCACCCTGGGGTTCACCGTGACCACCGAACTGGCGCCGCTGCCGCTGTTGTTCGGTCAGGAGCGGGCGCTCGCCGCGATCGACTTCGGGGTGCGCATGGGGGGCGATGGCTACAACCTGTTCCTGCTCGGCGAGGCCGGCATCGGCAAGCGCCGGCTGGCCAAACGCGTGCTCGGTGCGCGCGCCGCCAGCGAATCCACGCCCGGTGACTGGGCGTATGTGCACAACTTCAGCGAGCCGCTGAAGCCGCGGGCGATCGGCCTGCCGGCTGGCCAGGGACCGGCTTTCGCCCGTGACCTGCGCCGGCTGATCGCCGATCTCGCCGAAGCCATGCCGGCGATCTACGAAGGCGAGGAGTGCCGCGCCCGGCGCCAGGCACTGAAGGCCGAATTCGTCGCCCGCGACGAGGAAAACCTCAAGCGCCTGCGCGAGCAGGCCAAGGCCAAGGATCTGGCGCTGATGCAGACCAGCGACGGCTTCACGCTGACGCCGGTGGTCGACGGTGAGCCGATCAGCGACGAGGCCTTCGAGCTGCTGCCGGTGGCCGATCGCGAGCGTCTGGAAGCGGCGATGAGCGAGCTGCGCAGCGCCCTCGAAGACCTGCTCGACGCCGCCCCGCGCGCGCAGCGCGACTACCGCGAGCGCGTGCGCGATCTGCGCGAGGGGCTGATGCGCCGCGAGTCCGAGCCGCGCATCCACGAACTGCATGAGCGCTATCGCGACAGTGACAGCGTCGCCGCCTACCTCGACGCGCTGGCGGCGGACGTCGTCAGCCATGCCGATGAATTCCTGCCCGACGATGCCGATGACGATGAGAAACCGCCGGCGCGCGAGCTCAAGCGCTACCGCGTCAACGTCGTCGTCAGCCGCTCGCCGGACAGCGGCGCGCCGGTGATCGACGAAGACCATCCGCTGCACCAGAACCTGCTCGGCCGCCTCGAATACGCCGCCGAGACCGGCAATCTGATCACCGATTTCACGCTGATCCGCAGTGGCTCGCTGCATGAGGCCAACGGCGGTTACCTGATCCTCGAAGCCCGCCAGCTGCTGTCGCAACCCTTTGCCTGGGAAGGACTCAAGCGCGTGCTGCTGTCGCGGGTGATCCGCATCGTCGCGCCCGGCGAGCAGTACGGCCAGGTGACCACGGTTTCGCTCGACCCGGAGCCGATCCCGCTGGCCACCAAGGTGCTGCTGCTCGGCGATGCCGAGGTCTACGAAATGCTCTCGGCGCTCGACCCGGATTTCCCGGCGCTGTTCAAGGTCGTTGCTGATCTCGAACCCGACGTGCCGCGCGATGCGGCGAGCGAGCGGCTGTATGCGCAGCTGGTGGCGACGCTGGTCAATGAGTCGCAGCTGCTGCCCTTCGATGCCACGGCGGTGGCCCGCGTCATCGAGGAGGCGGCGCGGCTGGCCGAGGACGCCGAGCGTTTGTCCCTGCATCTGGGCGCGCTGCACGATCTGCTGCGCGAGACCGATTTCGTCGCCCGCGAGCTGGAGTTCGAGTGCGTCAGCGCCGGGTGTGTCGCCGAGGCGCTGGCGCGCCGCCGCCGCCGTCGCGGCGGCATCGAGGAGCGCATGCTCGAAGCGATCCGCCGCGGTACGGTGCTGATCGACACCTGCGGCGCCAGCGTCGGCCAGGTCAACGGTCTGGCCGTGCTCGATCTCGGCGACGTGCGCTTCGCCAAGCCGGTGCGGCTGTCGGCAACGGTGCGGCTGGGCAGCGGCGAGGTGCTCGACATCGAGCGCGAGTCCGAGCTCGGCGGCGCGATCCACGCCAAAGGCGTGCTGATCCTGACCAGTCTGCTCGGCGCCCGTTACGTGCCCGACCAGCCGCTGAGCCTGCGCGCCAGCCTGGTGTTCGAGCAGTCCTACGGTCCGGTCGACGGCGACAGCGCGTCGGTCGCCGAATGCTGTGCGCTGCTCTCGGCGCTGTCCGCGCAGCCGCTCAAGCAGTCGCTGGCGATCACCGGCTCACTCAACCAGTACGGCCGGGTGCAGGCGATCGGCGGTGTCAACGAGAAGATCGAGGGGTTCTATGCGGTCTGTC
Organism: Plasticicumulans acidivorans; assembly: GCF_003182095.1. GTDB lineage: Bacteria > Pseudomonadota > Gammaproteobacteria > Competibacterales > Competibacteraceae > Plasticicumulans > Plasticicumulans acidivorans. The sequence continues at coordinate 19,276 of NZ_QGTJ01000007.1, forward strand.
GCGAAGCCGGGCTCAACGGCGAGCAGGGCGTGATCGTGCCGGCGGCGAACGTGCAGCATCTGATGCTCGATCCGGAGATCATCGCTGCCGTCGAGCGCGGCCAGTTCCACATCTACGCCGTCGCCGAGCTCGATGAGGCCCTGTCGCTGCTGTGCGGTGCCGAGGCCGGGGCGCGCGGCAGCGATGGCCGCTTTCCGCCGGCGTCGATCAACGGTCGCGTCGAAGCGCGGCTGGAAGCCTTCGCCGTCGCCGCGCGCAAATCGGGCGGCTGAGGCGGGAGCCGGTCTGGCGGCGCTTCAGCCGCGCAGCGCGTAGTGCTGCGCCGGAGCCAGCGCCCATGCCTGCGGCGGCTGCCAGGCGGCGGTCCAGACCGGCAGCTCGGCTGCCGGCATCGGCCGGGCGATGCCGTAACCCTGCGCCAGCTCGCAGCCGAGTTCGAGCAGGCGGCAGCCATGCTCGGCGGTTTCCACGCCCTCGGCGATCGCCGTGCGGCCGAAGGTCTGTGCCAGACCGATGACGCCGGCGACGATCGCCAGATCTTCCGGGTCGCGCAGGATGTCACGCACGAAGGACTGGTCGATCTTCAGCACGTCGGCCGGCAGGCGCTTGAGGTAAGTCAGCGAGGAATAGCCGGTGCCGAAGTCATCGAGCGCGAAACTGACGCCGAACTGCCGGCACTGCTCCATCGTGCGGCAGGCGCCGATCAGGTCGGCGAGAGCCGTGGTTTCGAGGACTTCGATCTGCAGCTGCGAGGGGGTGACCCCGGGATGCGCGCTGAGCTGGCCGGCCAGGCGCGTGGCGAAATCGTCCTGCTGGAAGTGGCTGGCCGAGATGTTGATGCTCAGCTCCAGTGCCAGATCCGCCTGACGCCAGACGTCGAGCTGGCTCAGTGCCGTGGCAATGACCCACTCGCCGAGTTCGACGGCGTGTTCGCTGCCCTCGAACAGCGGCAGGAAATGCGCCGGGGACAGCACGCCGAGCTCGGGGTGCAGCCAGCGGATCAGCGCTTCGGCACCGATCACCCGACCAGCGCGCATATCGACCTTCGGCTGGTAGTAGAGCGCGAATTCACCGTTGCGCAGCGCTTCCAGACCGCGGGCGAGCGCCTCGCGCTGTTCGCGGATGGTGCGCTCCTGGTCAGCGTCGAACAGCACGAAGCGGTGACCGCCTTCCTGCTTGGCGCGGTACATGGCCTGGTCGGCATGCCGCAGCAGCGTGTCGGCGTCGTTGTCGTCGGCTGGAAACAGGGTCACACCGATGCTGACGTGTGTCTGGGCCGGGCGTCCGTCGCTGAGCATTGCCGGCCCGGCGACGGTGGTGAGCAGCGCGTCGAGGCGTCGCCGGCAGGCATCGAGATCGTCGAGGTCCGTCAGCAGCAGTGCGAACTCGTCGCCGCCGAGGCGGGCGAGCGTATCCTCCGGGCCGATCCACGTCGCCAGCCGCCGGGCGATGGCGATCAGCAGTTCGTTGCCGGCGGTGTGGCCGTGGCGGGCGTTGAACGGTCCGAAGCCATCGAGATCGAGCGAGCAGACCGCAATCAGCGAGTTGTCGTGGCGGGCGGAGGCAACCGCGCGCTGCAGGCGGTCACTGAGCAGTGCCCGGTTCGGCAGACGGGTGAGTTCGTCGTAGTACGCCGCGCGAGCCAGACGTTGTTCCAGCCGGCGGCGTTCGGTCAGGTCGGTGAACACCGTGGCAAAGCCGTGCTTGCCCCAGGGCACGACCGAGATTTCGAGGATGCGCCGCAGGGCACTGAGGCGCAGTTCCAGGCGCTGCGGTGGTGCTCCGCGGGCAACGGCGGCGAAGGCTTCGAGGCCCGGCGCCGGTTGCGTGGCAAAGACCTCGCTGGCCAGGCGGCCGATGATGTCGACGAACGGCAGGCCGAGAATTTCACTGCAGCGCGGATTGCAGTCGACGATGCGGTAATCGAGCGGCCGGCCGCCGGCATCGCAGATCAGTTCGTGCAGTGCCACGCCTTCGAGCATGTTGGCGAACAGCGACTGGAAGCGGCGCTCGCGTTCGTGCAGCAGCAGTCGTGTGGCGTCATGCGCGTTGCGCAGGGCGGCGGTCATCGCCTCGTGGCTGCGGCACAGCAGCACGGCGCGCGCCAGATTGGCGACCAGTGGCGGAAAGATCGCCGTCAGCGGCAGTTCGGAGGGTGGCCGTTGCGCAGCGAGCAACAGCAGCACGCCGGCGCCGTCGAGCGGCAGGCACAGGCAGGCGCGGTAGCGGGGTGCGCCAGGCAGCACAGGAGGGGCGTCGAGCAGGCGTACCTCGCCATGCAGCAGTTCGGCGGGCAGCGCGATGTTTTCTTCGAGCCGCTCGGCGAGTACGTGGTCACCGACGGCGGCACGCAGTCGCGGCGGACTGCCGTCGCTGTCGCTCAGTGCGGCGATACCGGCCGGAAAGCCGGTGTGGTAGAGCAGGCGCTGCAGGGTCCGCGTCAGCAGCGGGACGACTCGGACCTCGCTGCCGATGGCCAGCGCAAGGTCATAAAGAACCGTCAGGACTTGGTCGCGATTCATGGCGAGGGCAGGCGGGCGCACACCAGCGCGGCGTTGTGAAACAGCGGATACGTATCGCTGCCGGCACCGCCGATTTCACCGAGCGACAGCGCACCGGCCAGGCGCCGCGAGCCGCTGGCGGCACGTAGACCGGCGAGTTCGTTCTGGGCATAGGCGTCAAAGTGCAGTCGCCGGCCGGCGCAGTAGAACAGCAGGAGTTCGTCGTTCGGCGCCGGCGGCCCGAGATGTTCGAGCAGGCGGTTCAGTCCGCAGTCGGCGCCGGCTGGCGGTGCGGCAAGTACCGTCAGCACCGAGTTCGCCGGCACTTCGCCGATGCAGAACAGTGAGCCGTCGTCTTCCAGCACGACCGGAATGCGCACCAGTACCTCATTGCAGGCGCGCAGGATGCCGACCGGGAAATGCGTCGCGTAGCGGTAGAAGTTGTCGCGATTGAGCTCGATGCCGTAGCTGCTGCCGATCAGCCGGCGGTAGGCCTCGAACGCCGGTTCCCAGTCGATGGCAACGATGCGGTTGCCGACGGTCGAGGTCGCCGTCATTACCTGGCTCGGTGCCGGGTAGCCATGTTCCAGTGCGGTGGGGATGCCAGGCGGCAGCAGCAGCCAGCCGGCACCGTCGTCCACCCGCCGGGTGGCGTCGAACAGGCAGGCGAGGGGGCGGAAGCTCTCGCTGCCGGCGTTGACACCGAGGTAGTGCACACGGTCGGCGAGCTTCAGGTAGAGCGCATCGAGCAGACTGGCGGTGTGGCGCAACTGGGCATCGAGCAGCATGAACAGCGTGGGCCGGTCGTCACCGAGTGCCGGATTGACCGCCGCGCTCAGTCGTGCGGCATCGGTTTCGGCTGTGTGCAGGGCAGCGAGCAGGCCGTAGGCCGGCATCGGATCGAGTTCGATCAGCCAGACACCGCAGTCACGCAGCTCGTCATCGACGATCAGCGCCGGGAAGATAGCACCGAGCAGCGGCATGCCAAGCTGTCGGCATGCCGCCTGCAGCGGCGCAACGCAGTCCTGCTCGGATTCAGCGACCAGGGCCAGCAGTCCGGCCTGCGGCGCTGCGCGGCGGCGGGCTGCAATCAGCGTTTGCAGCGCGTTGGCCGAGGTGTCGGTCAGATGGTGCAGTACATGGGAGCGCATGCGCAGATCCGCCGTCGGAATATGCGTGCATGCTCCCTCAAAATCCCACTCAGGGACAGGGGTTTGGCTGGCGCAGATGGATGGCGTCGATTTCGGTGAGGACTTCGGCGGGCAGCTCGATGTCGATGCTGGCGATGTCACTGGCGAGCTGGGCCATCGAGGTCGCGCCGATGATGTTGGCGCCGAGCCAGGGCTGGGCGTTGACCCAGGCAAGCGCCATCTGCGCCGGATCGAGGCCGTGATCGTGTGCCAGTGCGACATAGGCGCGCACCGGCTCGATCGACTGCGGGCTGGCGTAGCGGCTGAAACGTTCGAACAGCGTCAGGCGCGCCGCCGCCGGGCGCGCACCGTCGAGGTATTTGCCGCTCAGCAGTCCCATCGCCAGCGGCGAGTAGGCGAGCAGTGCGACCTGTTCGCGGAAGCACATTTCCGCCAGGCCGATTTCGAAGGTGCGGTTGAGCAGGTTGTAGGGATTCTGGATGGTGGCGATGGGTGGCAGGTTGTCGCGTTCGGTGGCGCGCAGATAACGCATCAGTCCCCATGGCGTTTCGTTGGAAACACCGAGATGGCGGACCTTGCCTTCCTGAACCAGCTCGGCGAGGGCGGCCAGGGTTTCCTCGATAGCGACCGCCGGCCGCTCGCTCGGCGTGTAGCCGAGGGGGCCGAAGAAGTTTGCTTCACGATCGGGCCAGTGCACCTGGTACAGATCGATGTAGTCGGTCTGCAGACGGCGCAGGCTGGCATCACAGGCGGCGCGGATGTTGCGCCGGTCAAGGCGGATTGGCGGCTCGCGCAGGTAGTCCATGTTGCGGGCGGCCCCCGCGACTTTGGTCGCAATGACCAGATCGTCGCGCTTGCCGCGGCGTGCCAGCCAGTTGCCGATGTAGCGCTCGGTCAGTCCCTGCGTCGCTGCCCGCGGCGGTACGGCATACATCTCCGCCGTGTCGATGAAATTGATGCCGTGAGCGATGGCGTAATCAAGTTGTGCGTGCGCGTCGGCCTCGGTGTTCTGCTCACCCCAGGTCATCGTGCCGAGACATATGCAGCTGACGTCCAGATCAGTGTGGGGGAGGCGGGTATGGCGCATGGCTGGCATCTCCTGCAGTGGTTTAATTGCGGGATGTAATACGGCGTTTCAGCGGCGTTCGAAAATCAGGTCCCAGACGCCGTGGCCCAGCCGCTGTCCCCTGCGTTCGAATTTGGTCAACGGCCGATATTCCGGTCGCGGGCAGTAATCACCGCAGGGCGATGTATTACTGAATGCCGTGCTGGCACGCAGCGTATCGAGCATGTGTTGTGCGTAATGTTCCCAGTCGGTTGCCAGATGCAGATGCCCGCCGCTGCGCAGCTTGCGGGCCAGCAGCGAAACAAACGCCGGCTGGATCAGCCGGCGTTTATGGTGACGGGCCTTGTGCCATGGGTCTGGAAAAAAGATCTGCACGCGATCGAGGCTGGCATCGTTAATACGTGTTTCCAGAACTTCCACGGCATCTTCGCAGAGCACACGCACGTTGCTCAGCTCGTGCTGTTCGATTTGCAGCAGCAAATGCCCGACGCCCGGACGGTGAACTTCAATGCCGATGAAATCCGTGTACGGCGCCGCCGCCGCCATTGCTGCAAGCGATTCCCCGTTGCCGAAACCGATTTCCAGCACGCGCATCGCCTGACGTCCGAACACTGAATCGAGGTCGATCGGTTCCGGCCCGGAAGCAATACCGAAACGCGGCCAGAGCTCGTTAAGCGCGCGCTGCTGAGCAAGGGTCAGCCGGCCTTCGCGTCGCACGAAACTGCGAATGTGGCGGAAATTGTCGGTATCGATGTTCATGCGCGGCTCGTTTGCGGAACGCCTGATAAATGGTTGCGGATAAAAATAAAAAAGCGCGGGCGCGACAGTTCGCGCTCGCGCTAATGCAGTGAAACTTTAGAAAAACAGGCCATCCAGTGGGGAGGAGGCACTGGCAAAACGTTTTCTGGGGATGCGTCCGGCGAGATAGGCCTCGCGTCCGGCCTCGATAGCCTTTTTCATTGCGCTGGCCATCAGCACCGGATCGCGCGCTCCGGCAATGGCGGTATTCATCAAAACGCCGTCGCAGCCGAGCTCCATCGCAATGGCGGCGTCGGAGGCGGTACCGACGCCGGCGTCGACGAGCACCGGCACCCGGGCATTTTCGATGATGGTGCGGATGTTGTAGGGGTTGCGGATACCGAGGCCGGAGCCGATCGGGGCGGCCAGCGGCATGACCGCCACACAGCCGATTTCCTCAAGCCGCTTGGCGATCAGCGGGTCGTCATTGGTGTAGACCATCACCTGAAAATCCTCGCGAATGAGGATCTCAGCCGCTTTCAGGGTTTCAACGATGTCCGGGAACAGGGTCTGCTGATCGCCGAGAACTTCAAGTTTTACCAGACGATGACCGTCCAGCAGTTCGCGGGCCAGCCGACAGGTGCGAATGGCGGAATCGGCATCAAAGCAGCCGGCGGTGTTGGGCAGAATCGTGTAGCGCGACGGGGGCAGCACATCGAGCAGATTCGCTTCGCCCGGGTTTTGACCGATGTTGGTGCGGCGGATGGCGACGGTGACGATTTCGGCGCCGCTGGCCTCGGTGGCGAGTCGGGTTTCTTCGAGATCGCGATACTTGCCGGTACCGACCAGCAGGCGTGAGCGATATTCGCGCCCGGCAATGACCAGTGGCGTGGACGGAGTAGACGAAACGGTCATGGCAGCAAATTCCTTAATAGTCGGATGGAATGGCGGGACGTGCCGTATTCAACCGCCACCGATCGCATGAACGATTTCGACTTCATCGCCAGGATTGAGTCGGTGCTCGTGCCACTGACTGCGCGGAACGATATCGCGATTGATCTCCAGTGCCAGTCGCTTGCCGCCAAGTCCCATCTGCTCAAGCAATTGCGCGGCACTGAGCTGTTCTGCGACTTCTTCGGCTCGACCGTTGATCTTGATCTGCATAGCTAATGTGCGTCCGATGACTGGGTCGCGGGACGGTGATGATACACCAAACCAAAGCGTGACCCGTGCCCCTTTCCGAGACCTTATTGCCCTGTCCGGTCTTGCGGTAATTCCGTGAGCAATTGCTCCGCTCATCCTTACCCAATCGCCCACCTCCGGAAGGTGGCGATATGCTTCTGTCGTCGCCAGGTGACGAGGATATGGTGTGCTGAGTAAATGTCTCCAACGTGTTTCAAGCAGCGCGGCATCGCTGTAAGCAGGCGTTAATGTTTTATCGCTTGAAGGGCTGGAAACCGTTTAAATGCTCGATTAATATGATTGCGAATCCGCAAAGCCGGATCGGATCGAAAGATTGATAAACAATTGATTGGACTGGTAGTCAAGAGAGCCCAAATGAGCGCACGTTTCGAAGACATCGATGTTTCCACCTTCTCGCTTGAACAGTTGCAGGCATTGATGGAAATGGCACGTAAGGAAATTGATCAGAAGGAGCAGTCGCGCCTGGTGGAAGTGCGTGCCCAGATTGAAAACCTTGCCAGCAGCGTCGGTCGCAGCGTTGAAGAACTTCTGCAGCTTGCTCCGGAAGGCAAGCGCAAGCGCGGGCCGAAGCCGAATACTACCGGCGAAAAGATCGTCAAGTTTCGTAATACCGAAAACTTCGAGCAGACTTGGAGTGGTCGTGGTAAGCGGCCGCGCTGGTTGCAGGAAGCGCTTGAGCAGGGTGCTCAGCTCAGTGATTTCGCGGTTTCGGCCTGAGTCCTTTCGAGTTTCGCCTGCGGGCTTGCCAGCGCCAATTCGGACGGCATAATAGGGGCCCTTCGCGGGTGTAGTTCAATGGTAGAACCTCAGCTTCCCAAGCTGATGGCGTGGGTTCGATTCCCATCACCCGCTCCAGATTTTTCGCAAGGCCGCGCAATCGTCGCGGCCTTTTTCTTGTCTCAAGCGCCGCAAGTTTGCAGCCTGATCGTCTCTTGACAAGGAAGAGCGGCGAAGTGGCGTGTTGCGCAGCGGGGATTCATCAGCATGGTCAGAATTGCAATCGCCGGAGCGGCCGGCCGCATGGGGCGGCATCTGATTGAAGCCTGTCAGCAGGCGGCCGACACGGAACTTTGCGTGGCTGTTGAGCGCGCAGACAGTGCTTTCATCGGTGTTGATGCCGGCGAGCTGGCAGGGCTGGGGGGCCTCGGGGTGGTTGTGAGCGCTGATTTGGCTGCCCAGCTCGATGCATTCGACGTGCTGATTGATTTCACGCGGCCGGAGCCGACGATGGTGCATGTCGAACTCTGCCGGCGTTCCGGCAAGCGCATGATTATTGGCACTACCGGCTTCAGCGCGGAGCAGAAATCGGCGATTCAAGCGGCGGCGCAGGAGATCGGCATCGTCGCGGCGCCGAATTTCAGCGTCGGTGTCAATCTGTGCTTCAAACTGCTCGATCTTGCCGCGCGTGTACTTGGTGATGATGTCGATATCGAAATCATCGAGGCCCATCACCGGCATAAGGTCGATGCGCCATCGGGTACGGCGCTGCGTATGGGGGAAGTGGTTGCCCAGGCGCTGGGGCGTGATCTGGCCGAGGTGGCGGTCTACGGTCGTGAAGGTGTGACCGGGGAGCGCGATCGCAAGACGATCGGTTTCGCGACACTGAGGGCCGGAGACATCGTCGGTGATCACACCGTGTTGTTCGCCGATGTGGGTGAGCGGGTCGAGATCACACACAAGGCATCGAGTCGCATGACGTTCGCGAAGGGTGCTGTGCGTGCGGCAAGCTGGATTGGTGCACGCGAACAGGGCCTCTACGACATGCAGGACGTGCTGGGCCTGCGCTGATCGCGTGACGCACCGTTGACGGGCGGCTTGCACCTTCGTGGACAGCGCTTGCGGCACTGCCGTAAAATCCAATGCATTAATGATCGGCCTATATGCATCGTCGGACTCGGGGCGGGAGGGCAGCGAGGCTTGCCTTCCCGTTTCGCACGTCTGAATGGAGGAAATCTTGAGGAAACCAGCGCTCCTCGCCTTGGAAGATGGCAGCCTCTTTCATGGCGAGTCCATCGGTGCCGACGGGCAAACCATCGGCGAGGTCGTCTTCAATACCTCGATCACCGGATATCAGGAAATCCTGACGGATCCGTCGTACTGCCGTCAGATTGTCACGTTGACCTATCCGCATATCGGTAATGTCGGCAGCAACCCGGGAGACGAGGAAGCGGGCCGTATCTGGTCGTCCGGGCTGGTCGTCCGTGACTGTCCACGTATCGCCAGCAATTGGCGCAATCGGCAACCGTTCGACGCCTATCTCGCGGAGCGGGGCGTTGTGGCTATCGCCGGCATCGATACGCGCAAGTTGACGCGCCTGCTGCGCGAAGGCGGCGCTCAGGCAGGCTGCATCGTGGCCGGGGATCATATCGACGCCGAAGCTGCGTTGGCTGCGGCGCGTGAGTTCCCTGGTCTCAAGGGCATGGATCTGGCGAAAGTCGTCAGTACGCATGAGCGATATGTCTGGGACGAAGGTTGCTGGCAGCTGTCCGATGACGGATTTCCGCATCCGGCGTCGCTGCCGTACCACGTGGTCGCCTATGACTTCGGCATCAAGCGCAACATTCTGCGCATGCTGGTTTCGCGCGGTTGCCGCGTTACCGTCGTGCCGGCGCAAACGCCGGCGAGCGAGGTGCTCGCGCTGGAGCCGGATGGAGTATTTCTCTCCAACGGCCCCGGTGATCCGGAGCCGTGCGATTACGCGATTGCGGCGATTCGCGAGCTGCTTGCGAGCGGTTTGCCTATCTTCGGTATCTGCCTGGGGCATCAGTTGCTCGGGCTTGCCAGCGGCGCGCGTACTCTGAAAATGAAGTTCGGTCACCATGGTGGCAATCATCCTGTTCAAGACCTTAATTCCGGGCAGGTGATGATTTCCAGCCAGAATCACGGCTTTGCCGTCGACGAGCAGAGCCTGCCGACGACTCTGCGGGCGACACATCGTTCTTTGTTCGATGGCACTTTGCAGGGCATTGCGCGCACCGACTGTCCGGCATTCAGTTTTCAGGGTCACCCCGAAGCGAGTCCAGGACCGCACGATGTTGCGGGACTGTTTGATCGATTCGTCGGGCTGCTGGCGCAGCGCCATCAGTAGATTTGCGCGGCGGCCGGAGGGATTTGCTCCGGTCGCCCTCTATGGATATCCGTCATGCCGAAACGTATCGACATACAGAGCATTCTGATCATCGGTGCCGGCCCGATCGTCATCGGTCAGGCTTGTGAGTTTGACTACTCCGGCGCACAGGCCTGCAAGGCGCTGCGCGAGGAAGGGTATCGAGTCATTCTGGTCAACTCGAATCCGGCGACGATCATGACCGATCCGGGCATGGCCGATGCGACCTACATCGAGCCGATTCATTGGCAGACGCTGGCGCGCATCATCGAAAAAGAGCGCCCTGACGCGATCCTGCCGACGATGGGCGGACAGACGGCACTCAATTGCGCGCTGGACCTGGCTCGCCACGGCGTGCTTGAGCAGTTCGGCGTCGAAATGATCGGCGCCAACGAAGACTCGATCGACATGGCTGAGGATCGTGAACGCTTTCGCGATGCGATGACTGAGATCGGTCTGGCAACGCCGCGTGCTTTCATTGCACATTCGATGGAAGAAGCTGTTGTTGCGCAGGTGCAGATCGGCTTCCCGACGATCATTCGTCCCTCCTTCACGATGGGCGGTTCTGGTGGCGGTATTGCCTATAACCGTGAGGAGTTCATTGAAATCGTCGAGCGCGGTCTGGATCTGTCGCCGACCACCGAGGTGCTTCTCGAAGAATCCGTGCTCGGCTGGAAAGAGTACGAGATGGAGGTGGTGCGCGATCGCCATGATAACTGCATCATCGTCTGCTCGATCGAGAACTTCGACCCGATGGGTGTGCACACCGGTGACTCGATCACCGTTGCCCCGGCACAGACGCTGACCGATCGTGAATACCAGATCATGCGCGATGCCTCGCTGGCCGTACTGCGCAAAATCGGCGTCGATACTGGTGGGTCGAATGTGCAGTTCGGCGTCAATCCGGCTGATGGCCGCATGGTCGTCATCGAGATGAATCCGCGCGTGTCGCGCTCTTCGGCGCTGGCCTCGAAAGCCACTGGCTTCCCTATCGCCAAGGTGGCGGCCAAGCTGGCCGTCGGTTACACGCTCGACGAGCTGCGCAACGAAATCACTGGCGGCAAGACGCCGGCTTCGTTCGAGCCCTCGATCGACTACGTCGTTACCAAGGTGCCGCGCTTCAATTTCGAGAAGTTTCCGCAGGCTGATGCCCGTCTGACCACGCAGATGAAGTCCGTCGGCGAAATCATGGCGATCGGCCGCACTTTTCAGGAATCACTGCATAAAGCTCTGCGCGGCCTTGAGATTGGTACGGATGGTTTCAATCCGATTCTTGATCCGAATGATCCGGATGCGCGTTCGCGGCTCAAGCAGGAGCTTGGGGTGCCGGGCGCGCAGCGTATCTGGTTCGTTGCCGATGCTTACCGCATGGGGTACACGGTCGAGGATGTTTTCGAGCTGACCAAGATCGATCCGTGGTTCCTCGATCAGATCCATGAGCTGTATGAGATTGCCGTGGGTGTCGCGGCACACGGTGTGGAAGGCTTGCGGGACAGAGCAAAGCTGCATGCCCTCAAGCGCAAGGGGTTCTCGGATCGGCGCTTGGCTGCGATTACCGGTACGACGGAGCACGAGGTACGGGCGTTGCGTACGCAGTTCGGCGTGCACCCGGTCTATAAGCGGGTCGATTCCTGCGCCGCGGAGTTTGCGACCAGCACGGCTTATCTGTACTCGACCTATGAGGAAGAGTGCGAGGCGCAGCCGAGCGGGCGCGATAAGATCATGATCCTTGGCGGTGGTCCGAACCGCATTGGTCAGGGTATCGAATTCGACTATTGCTGCGTCCACGCTGCGTTCGCGCTGCGCGACGATGGGTTCGAGACGATCATGGTCAACTGCAACCCGGAGACCGTTTCGACCGATTACGATACGTCTGACCGGCTGTATTTCGAACCGCTGACATTGGAAGACGTGTTGGAAATCGTGCGCATCGAATCGCCCAAGGGGGTGATTGTGCAGTACGGCGGGCAGACACCGCTGAAGTTGGCTCGTCCGCTGGAGGCGGCCGGCGTGCCGATCATCGGCACCAGTCCGGATGCGATCGATCGTGCCGAGGATCGTGAACGTTTCCAGAAAATGATCGACGAACTGGCGCTGCGCCAGCCGCCCAACCGCACTGCCCGGGATCCGGAAACCGCCGTGCGCCTGGCTGCAGAGATCGACTATCCGCTGGTCGTGCGCCCGTCTTACGTGCTGGGCGGTCGGGCAATGGAAATCGTCTACAACGAGGAAGATCTGCGTCGCTACATGCGTGAGGCCGTGCAGGTCAGCAACGATAGTCCGGTACTGCTGGACCGCTTCCTCAATGACGCGGTCGAGGTTGATGTCGACGCAGTTTGCGATGCCGAGGGTAACGTTGTTATTGGCGGCATCATGGAACATATTGAAGAGGCGGGTGTGCACTCCGGCGATTCAGCGTGTTCGCTGCCCCCGTATTCTCTGTCGCCGCTGACACTCGATCGCTTGCGCACTCAAGTAGCGTTGATGGCGCGCGAACTGGGCGTGGTTGGACTAATGAACACGCAGTTCGCTATCCAGGGTGAGGATATCTACGTGCTGGAGGTCAATCCTCGGGCCTCGCGTACGGTTCCATTTGTTTCCAAAGCGACAGGGCGTGCTTTGGCGATGATTGCTGCGCGCTGCATGGCTGGGCGTACGCTGCCCGCCCAGGGCATCGCCGGCGAGATCCGCCCTGGATACTATTCAGTGAAAGAGGCTGTGTTTCCCTTTATCAAGTTTCCGGGTGTTGACCCCCTGCTGGGGCCGGAGATGAAGTCCACCGGCGAGGTGATGGGCGTCGGGCGTACGTTTGGGGAAGCCTATGGCAAGGCCCAGCTTGGGGCCGGCAACAGTCTGCCGGAGTCCGGGAAGGCTTTCTTGTCGGTGCGTGACGCAGATAAGGCTAAAATCGTTGAGATCGGTCGTGAGCTGGTGCGGCATGGTTTTGCGCTTTGCGCGACGCGTGGAACGGCTCGCGGGATTGCCTCGGCTGGACTCGAATGCGAAATAGTTAATAAAGTCGGCGAGGGGCGGCCGCATGTCGTCGATATGATAAAAAATGGCGAGATTTCTTTTATCGTCAATACGACGGAAGGGAAGAAGGCAATCGCCGATTCGTTCTCCATTCGCCGCAGTGCTTTGATGAACAAAGTTAGCTACACGACAACCATCGCTGCGGCCCGTGCGACCGTGATGGCACTCGATGCTATTGATAACGACCACGTCAATCGCCTCCAGGATCTGCACAAGGAGCTCCAGGCATGACCCAGAAGGTGCCGATGACCGCTGCCGGTGCGGAAAAACTCAGAAATGAACTTCAGGAACTCAAGTCAGTAGCTCGCCCGAATGTCATCGCGGCGATTGCTGAGGCCCGCGCGCATGGTGATCTCAAAGAGAATGCCGAGTATGCGGCAGCGCGTGAACAGCAAGGTTTTATAGAAGGTCGTATTAAGGATATCGAATACAAGCTTTCAAACGCGCACGTCATTGATGTAACCAAGATTGCGAAGACCGGAAAGGTCATTTTCGGGGTTACGGTTACTTTGTGTGATGAGGGCAGCGGAGAGGAAGTTTCCTATCAAATTGTTGGTGAGGATGAGTCGGATGTGCCCGCGGGGCGTATCTCTGTGAACTCGCCGATCGCCCGAGCCCTGATCGGAAAGGAAGAAGGGGATTCGGTAGCTGTGCAGACCCCGGGTGGCTTGCGTGAATGGGATATTGTTGAGGTACAGCATCTCTGAGCCAGTCGTGATAAGTCGTGTTTACCGTGTTTCTGTGACGGGCAACTAGATGTTGCCCGTTACTGTTTCGGGAGATAGATCATGCTTGGAACGTCCAGTGTCCTGCTTGCAGGTCTTATGTTCATTCTGATGGCATTGCAGCCGACATGCGCGGTTGGTTTACCTGAAACAGTTGCAGCCGTACGGGGCAGTGTTGTTGCTGTCGGTACGTTTCAAGCGACGCGGCGTCCTCCTGCTGCATTTCTTGGTACAGGTTTCGTCGTCGGTGATGGGAGCTACGTTGTTACCAATGCGCATGTTGTTGAGCGAGCACTTGACAGTGGTAATCGAGAGTTTTTGGCTGTTTTCGCCGGGCGGGGAAATAATTTTCAAACGCGTGAAGCTATAAAGATAAAAGTCGATCTGCAGCATGACTTGGCACTGCTACAGATCAAGGCCAGTCCATTACCTGCGCTGCGGCTTGGCAGCGGTCTGCCGCGTGAAGGTCAGGAAATCGCTTTCACAGGGTTCCCGCTAGGCGTAGTTCTTGGGCTCTATCCCGTTACTCATCGCGGTATCGTTTCCGCGATTAGCCCGATAGCCATTCCCGCTCCCAATTCCAGTCAACTTGATGCCGAAGCAATTCGGCGTCTCAATGACCCATTCGAGGTGCTGCAGCTTGATGCAACAGCGTATCCAGGCAATAGCGGTAGTCCTGTCTACGATCCTGCAAGCGGGCGAGTGATTGGTGTCATCAATTCTGTGTTTGTCAAAGAAACTAAGGAAAGTGTGATCCAAAAACCAAGCGGTATCAGCTATGCGATTCCCATAGATTACGTACGTGCCTTGTTGCGTGGGCGTGGTCTTAACGGTCCTTGATGCATGAATTTGGTGCTTGACGGAATTTTTGGAAAGCCATATGATTATCAGCCTACAAGGGCGATTAGCTCAGCGGGAGAGCACTTCCTTCACACGGAAGGGGTCAGTGGTTCGATCCCACTATCGCCCACCAATAAAAAAGGCCTAGGCAAAAGCCTAGGCCTTTTTTATTGGTGGTTTGTGTGTATTTGATATCTCTCCTGTTTGTCCTTGGCTGTTGAGGGTCGGGTGGAGGATAAAATAGTGTGCTATGGTGGACTGCCATTCACTGCTTTTAAATAGGGCACAGTCAATGAAAGCGACCTCAGGTATGGTTGTCTCTATGCATTACACTCTTACCGATGATTCTGGTGAGGTTATTGACAGCAGCGAAGGTCGTGGTCCTTTCGATTATTTGCATGGCCACGCAAATATTATTCCCGGCTTGGAGCGTGCTTTGGAGGGGGCTGATGTTGGCTTCAAGTCCAGGGTAACGGTCTCTGCAGAAGATGCTTATGGTGTGCGCAATGAGCGCGCTGTGTTTGATGTGCCGCGGGACCAGTTTCCGCCGAATGAGGATATTCAGGTTGGCATGCAGGTTCATGGAGAAGGACCGCAAGGTGTGTTGACGTTTACTGTTGTGGATGTGGGTGACGACAGTGTGCGTTTAGATGGAAACCACCCGTTGGCTGGAAAAACATTGCATTTTGATGTGGAAATTCTTGGCGTGCGGGAGGCGAGTGAGGAGGAAGTTGCTCATGGGCACGTGCACGGGCCTGCCGGCCATCACCACTAACTGATAGCGGGTGTTGTGTATCCGGCGGGGGCTTGGTCGTGCAGAAAAAAGGGGGATGGCTTGTTGCATTGCTCGCTCGTCCTTGATGCCTTGTGTGTGCAAAGGTGCTTCTTGACTGGCGCAAAGGCAGTGTGTATATTTATCCCCCTCTGAGGAGAGCTATGTCGCAATTGTTATGTTTATCTGCGGCGGGGTATAGCGCAGTCTGGTAGCGCACCTGCTTTGGGAGCAGGGTGTCGGGGGTTCAAATCCCTCTACCCCGACCATATCGCGAGCATATTGTTGGCATTATTGCGCTCGTAGCTCATGCGGATAGAGCATCGGCCTTCTAAGCCGAGGGTAGCAGGTTCGAATCCTGCCGGGCGCACCACTCCCGGTGGTATTTTAGAAAGGCAGCATTATGGTGGGCGTAGCTCAGTTGGTAGAGCCCCGGATTGTGATTCCGGTTGTCGTGGGTTCGAGTCCCATCGTCCACCCCAAATCCGTTTGTATAGGGCCGTTAGCTCAATTGGTAGAGCAGTTGACTCTTAATCAATTGGTTGTAGGTTCGAGTCCTACACGGCCCACCATTATATCATTGGAATAGGTTTGTTCTTGTAAAGAGTTATTTGGTTAGTGATATATCTAAAAGGCACCTTGTACCAGTCTCTCGCAGATAGGGTTTTCTGTGGCTGGTGTGGTGCCTATTTTTATTGTGGGTTCTATGCTATCATTTAAAATGCAATGTGCTTTATTTGAAAGCTGCTTGTTACAGCTTACAGCATGAGTTTGGTGTAAGGGAAAATATTGACACTTTGCTTAGTATAAAAATTTTAAAAATATATTTTTGCTAGTGTTGTATTGATTAATATTTTTTAGATGTGCTGTAGTGGCGTTTTCGCGTTTTAAGAGATTTTAAGCGAAAGTGGCGAAATGGTAGACGCGCTGGATTTAGGTTCCAGTGGGGTAACCCGTGAGAGTTCGAGTCTCTCCTTTCGCACCAAATTATTCATTGCCCAAGTCTGACTTGATGGATTTTGGTCGTCCTCTCGTGATGAAAGGGTATTTGAGGTCCTGAAGTAGGGGTTGTGTAGATGCAGGTTTCTATTGAAGAGCTGGGTGGTCTTGAGCGTCGCCTTACAATCCAGATTCCATCCTCCACGATCGATCAGGAAGTGACCGCGCGTTTGCGGTCTCTTGCTCGCCATGCGAAATTGGATGGGTTTAGGCCTGGCAAGATTCCCTTTAATGTCGTGCAAAGGATGTATGGCGCACAAGTGCGACAGGAAGTTCTTACCGGTGCTGTCGAATCGAGTTTTCGAGACGCTGTTGCTGAGGCGAATCTTCGGCCTGCTGCAGGGCCCAAGATAGAGCCCAAGGCTGACGATGACAATGGTAGCTTTATTTACACTGCCACATTTGAAGTAGTTCCGGACTTCGATGTGCAGGGGCTGGAGTCGATTGTGGTGGAGAGGCCTGTTGCCGAGGTCACGGACGCCGACATTGACCGTATGTTGGAAACCCTACGTAAGCAACGTACCCAGTGGCTGGATGTTGCTCGTCCTGCAATCTTGGGAGATAAGGTTGTTATTGACTTTGAGGGAAAGCTTGATGGTGAAAGTTTCCCCGGCAATACCGGTTCTGCAGTGCCGGTCGTGCTTGGTGCAGGGGGGATGATTAAGCCCTTTGAAGATGCGTTGCAGGGGGTTGTAGCAGGAGAGCAGAAGCAGGCAGATGTTGATTTTCCAGAGGATTATCATTCAGCTACGCTCTCTGGAAAAACAGTGCAGTTCAGCTTGTCCGTTAAGTCTGTTGCCGAGCCTAAACTCCCGGAGCTTGATGCAGAGTTTGTGAAGTCTTTCGGCATCGACGATGGGGATGTTGAATCGCTTAAGCAGGCGCTTCGTGAGAATATGGTGCGGGAATTGCATAAAGGGATAGGGGCTGTTGTCAAGAAACAAATAATGGATGGTTTGATTATGTCAAACCCCCTTGAACTACCAGAAGTTTTGGTTTCGGAAGAAACTGTTCGTATGGCCCGCCAGGCTGGGTTTCCAGAGTCAACGGGCAGCGAAATTGAACAATCAGCAGTGTTTGAAGAAGAAGCTCGTAGACGAGTGGCGTTAGGGTTGATTGTATCGCGGATCGTTAGTGCTGAAGGCATCAAGCTTGACGAAGCGAAGCTTATGAAACAGCTTCAAATGTTAGCGGAAACCTACGCTGACCCTGAGGAAGTTATTCAGTGGTATTTGCAAAATCCGCAAGCCCTTGAAGGTGTGCGGGCGCTGGCGATGGAGGAATCGGTAGTTGAATGGCTGCTTGGCAAGGTAGTGGTGAAGGAGTTGCCAAGTACTTTTGATGATGTAATGCGACCAGCTAATGGTGGCGTCGTGCGGACAGTTGCGTAGCTGCTTGAATGGCAGCAATGAGAGGGTGGGATGACTCCTAGCAAGAGTGCTATTGATGTTCAGGCTCTGAACTTGGTTCCGATGGTTGTTGAGCAGTCTGCGCGCGGTGAGCGCGCTTATGACATCTATTCGCGCTTGCTTAAAGAGCGTGTCATCTTTTTGGTTGGCCAAGTAGAAGATTACATGGCTAATCTGGTTGTTGCGCAGCTTTTATTCCTTGAAGCGGAAAACCCGGATAAGGATATCCATCTTTATATTAATTCCCCCGGTGGTTCAGTAACTGCCGGGATGGCAATTTATGACACAATGCAGTTTATTAAACCAGAAGTCAGCACGATGTGTATCGGGCAAGCGGCGAGCATGGGGGCGTTACTTCTGGCCGGAGGAGCGAAAGGTAAGCGTTATTGTCTTCCGCATTCTAGAGTTATGATTCACCAGCCTCTCGGGGGGTTTCAGGGGCAGGCATCGGATATCGATATTCACGCGAAAGAGATACTTTTAATCCGTGATCGATTGAATCGAGTGCTTTCGAAACATACGGGACAGCCGCTTGAGCGTATTGCGCAAGATACCGACCGCGATAATTTTATGGGCGGGGATGCCGCTGTAGCGTACGGGCTAATTGATGCAGTGCTTGCTCAGCGAGGAGCTTGAAGAGGTTGACAAAGTTCCAGAGATGGGTCTCTGTTAAGAAAAGGCTGGGGGACAGCCTTGATATTCAAGTCCTCGCGTAGTTGAATAGGCCTCAATGGCACCGGAATATCTGGTGTCCAACGAGGCCGGTTTCGTTGGCGCGTTGCATTCTGTTGTTTTTTGGTCGTGGGAGCGCAGTAGCAGGCGCTGATAGTTATTTTGTGTCGAGGATGCACCTATGAGCAAAGACCGAAACGACAAGAGCGAAGATGGCAAGCTCTTGTACTGCTCGTTCTGTGGCAAGAGTCAGCATGAGGTGCGTAAGCTGATTGCGGGTCCGAATGTGTTTATTTGTGATGAGTGCGTAGAGCTCTGCAATGACATTATTCGTGAAGAGATGGAGGATAAAGCTCCTGTAGCCGGCAGTAAATTACCAAAGCCTCATGAAATTAAACATGTACTTGATGAGTACGTGATTGGACAAAACAGGGCAAAAAAAGTACTTGCTGTCGCAGTTTATAATCACTATAAACGCCTTGAACTTCGACGCGGCAAAGACGAAATAGAAGTATCAAAATCTAATATTTTGCTGATTGGTCCTACAGGTTCTGGCAAAACGCTGCTTGCAGAAACTTTAGCCCGTTTATTAAATGTGCCTTTTACTATTGCGGATGCAACAACTCTGACAGAAGCAGGCTATGTTGGCGAGGATGTAGAAAATATTATTCAAAAGCTTTTGCAAAAATGTGATTATGATGTAGATAAAGCTCAAACAGGAATAGTGTATATTGATGAAATTGATAAGATTTCTAGAAAATCTGATAATCCATCGATTACTAGAGATGTATCTGGTGAGGGTGTGCAGCAGGCGCTTTTAAAGCTTATTGAAGGTACTGTTGCATCCGTTCCACCTCAAGGCGGAAGAAAGCATCCACAGCAGGAGTTTTTACAGGTTGATACATCGAATATTCTTTTTATTTGTGGGGGTGCTTTTGCGGGTCTTGATAAAGTTATTAGAAGTCGCTCAGAGAAAGGCGGGATTGGATTCTCTGCTGAAGTGAAAAGCGTTAATCCTGATAAAAATACAGGGGAAGTTTTAAAAGAGGTAGAGCCAGAAGATTTGATTAAGTATGGTTTAATTCCAGAGTTTATCGGTAGATTGCCGGTAATTGCAACTTTAGAAGAACTGGATGAAAAAGCATTGGTCAGTATTTTAACTGAGCCTAAGAATGCTATTACGAAACAGTTTTCTAAGTTGTTTGATATGGAAGGGTGTGAGTTAGAGTTTCGCGATGACGCATTGAGTGCCGTGGCACGCAAAGCTATGGAGCGTAAAACTGGTGCGCGCGGCCTACGAACGATTATTGAGCATATATTATTGGACACAATGTATGATTTGCCGAGTTTAGAGGGTGTTTGTAAAATAGTCGTCGATGAAAGCGTAGTGCGTGGCGATTGTAAGCCATTAATTATCTATGAAAATATTGATAAACAAAAACGGGTGAGTGGAGGAGATTCTTAATTTATGTTTTTTGATAAATTGCTTCATTAGTGCTGTCTCATCTCGGAAAAAGATTCGAGATTTTGGGTGCTTTTTATATTTTTAAATCCTGTATACAGTTCCGTGAAAGTGTACAGGAATTTTTTTTTGAGAGACAAAAATGGAGCAAAAAGCGTTTTCTGATGAGTTGTCAGTGCCAATTCGCAAATTGGCTGTTTTGCCGTTAAGAGATGTTGTTGTGTATCCGCATATGGTCATTCCATTGTTTGTTGGTCGAGATAAATCGATTAACGCATTGGAAGCGGCTGTACAGTCGGACAAGAAAATATTATTGACAGCTCAGCTAAATGCGGATGTCGATGACCCGACGGTTGATGATATCTATCGAGTTGGAACTTTAGCTATAATTTTACAGTTATTGAAGCTTCCTGACGGTACAGTAAAAGTCTTAGTAGAGGGTATTGATCGGGCGCGTATTGAACGGTTTGATGTCACGGAAAATTATATTTCTGCTATGGTTGCACCTATAGCATGCTCCCAATCGGGTGAAGTTGGGGAAGCCGCTGTTCTCGTGCGCTCGCTTTTGGCTGGGGTTGAGCAGTATGTAAAGCTTAATAAAAAAATCCCTCCCGAAGTGTTGGCTTCGTTAAATAATATAGAAGATCCAGGACGTTTAGCTGATACTGTAGCGGCGCATATGGCGCTCAAGCTTGAGGAGAAACAAAAACTTTTAGAGCTGGAAAGTGTTACTGATCGTTTAGAGCGGTTGCTGAGGCTTGTTGAAGGTGAGATTGATATTCTTCAGGTAGAAAAAAGAATTCGCTCTCGTGTAAAACAGCAAATGGAGAAAAGTCAACGAGAGTATTATCTAAATGAGCAAATAAAGGCAATTCAAAAAGAGTTGGGAGACTTAGAAGATGCACCGAACGAATTAGAAGATTTAGGACAGCGAATAGAATTGGCTAAAATGCCGAAAGATGTTCGTGCTAAAGCATTGGGTGAGCTAAGTAAGCTTAAAAGCATGTCGCCAATGTCCGCTGAAGCAACTGTTGTAAGAAATTATATCGATTGGCTGGTTGGTTTTCCTTGGAAAAAGAAGACTAAGATTAAAAATAGCTTGTTTGACGCAGAAGAAGTGTTGGAATCAGATCATTATGGCTTAGATCGTGTGAAAGAGCGTATTCTCGAATATCTCGCTGTTCAGCATCGTGTTAAAAAGCTTAAAGGACCTATTCTTTGTCTTGTTGGCCCACCGGGGGTGGGAAAGACGTCACTAGGGCGCTCTATTGCGCGAGCTACAAATCGTAAGTTCGTCCGTATGAGCTTAGGGGGCGTGCGTGATGAAGCGGAAATACGTGGGCACCGACGTACTTATATTGGTTCGATGCCAGGGAAAATTGCACAAAATTTATGTAAAATAGGTGTTCGTAACCCGCTTTTTTTGCTTGATGAAATAGACAAAATGTCTATGGATTTTCGTGGAGATCCGAGTTCTGCATTATTGGAGGTTTTAGATCCAGAGCAAAATAATGCGTTTGTAGATCATTATTTAGAAGTTGATCTCGACTTGTCTGACATTATGTTTGTTGCAACTGCGAATTCTCTCGATATCCCTAGTCCGTTATTGGATAGAATGGAAGTCATTCGTATTCCAGGCTATACAGAAAACGAGAAAATTAATATAGCTATGCGGTATCTTGTTCCAAAACAAGTGGCTGCAAATGGATTGAGGGTTGAAGAGATTAAAATTGATGAATCGTCAATTAAAGATATTGTTTGCTATTATACCCGTGAAGCGGGCGTACGAAATTTAGAGCGAGAAATTTCGAAGATTTGTCGAAAGGTTGTTAAATCAGCTGTCTTAGAAGATAAAAAAACTCCAATCTTAATTGAGATTACACCCAATATACTTGGTGATTATTTGGGCGTGCAACGTTTCCGTTTTAGTACTGCTGAGCAAAGTGATCAAATTGGACAAGTAACAGGGCTTGCATGGACTGAGGTCGGTGGAGAGCTGCTTAGAATCGAAGTGGCCTTGATGCCAGGGAAAGGGAAGCTCAGTCATACCGGCCAGCTAGGTGATGTCATGCGGGAGTCGATCCAGGCAGCAATGACCGTGGTACGAAGTAGGGCCGTGGAGCTTGGTTTAGATGCCGATTTCTACGAGCGTTGTGATATACATATTCATGTTCCAGAAGGGGCTACTCCTAAAGATGGACCAAGCGCGGGGATAGCTATGTGTACAGCCTTAGTCTCAGCGCTGACAGGCATTCCGGTGCGAAGTGCTGTCGCTATGACTGGAGAAATAACTCTTCGAGGTGAGGTTTTGCCGATTGGCGGGTTAAAGGAAAAGCTTTTAGCTGCTCATAGGGGTGGTATCTCGATCGTCATAATACCGGATGATAACCGGAAAGATCTTGCGGAAATGCCTTCGAGTGTGCTTGAGCGGTTGAATGTACGGCCAGTTAGATGGATTGATGAGGTTTTTGAAATTGCTTTGACAGAAAAACCTCAAGAGGCTGCTGTCAAGATTAGAAGTAATATGTCCTCTCAGACCTCGGTCGATAACGGAAGCAAGACATTGAATTCAACAGAGACTTCTAGACACGCGCACTGAAGACGGCCAATGCTTTTGTTATTTGAAGATAATGTTTGTTGTGGACTTCGAGACGATGTTGAGGCGGCTGAGTGTCACCGTCGCTTGATGCTTGATGATACGGCGATGCATCTCCGTGTGACGATAGGTATGCATGATGAATAAGTCTGAGTTGATTGATGCCGTGGCCGATGCTACGGAGATGGGGAAGGGACAAGCAGGTCTTGTGGTGGAAGCGGTTCTAGATACGATTACTAATGCTTTAGTATCTGGCGAAACTGTATCCTTGATTGGGTTTGGTTCTTTTTCTGTAAAAGAGCGCGCTGCGCGTACGGGGAGAGATCCGCGCTCTGGACAAAGTATTGAAATCAAAGCTTCAAAAAATCCCGTGTTTAAGGCTGGCAAGGGGCTAAAGGATGCTGTAAAGTAGCGGTCCCTTTAGGGTGCTTAGCTCAGTTGGGAGAGCATCGCCCTTACAAGGCGAGGGTCGGGGGTTCGAACCCCTCAGCACCCACCATATTGGAGCGGTAGTTCAGTTGGTCAGAATACCGGCCTGTCACGCCGGGGGTCGCGGGTTCGAGCCCCGTCCGCTCCGCCAAGAAATGAAAGAAAAAAAGGCAGTAAAATCCAAGAAGTTTATGGAGCGGTAGTTCAGTTGGTCAGAATACCGGCCTGTCACGCCGGGGGTCGCGGGTTCGAGCCCCGTCCGCTCCGCCAAGAAATGAAAGAAAAAAAGGCAGTAAAATCCAAGAAGTTTATGGAGCGGTAGTTCAGTTGGTCAGAATACCGGCCTGTCACGCCGGGGGTCGCGGGTTCGAGCCCCGTCCGCTCCGCCAAGAAATGAAAGAAAAAAAGGCAGTAAAATCCAAGAAGTTTATGGAGCGGTAGTTCAGTTGGTCAGAATACCGGCCTGTCACGCCGGGGGTCGCGGGTTCGAGCCCCGTCCGCTCCGCCATATGTTGGTTTAATTTTTAACCCCGGGCTTTAATAAACCCCGGGGTTTTTCATATTTTAGCGTTATGAAAATTTTGGATTGAGATAGATTATGTAAAAATACAATAGAGTTACAGGTTTGCGTTTTTTATATTGTGCTTTGCGCGTAATGATGATGCCTTTGACTTGCGTATAATTTCAACCGTATCATCTATGATTCTTTGCATAAGCTATGGTGTTTATGAGTGGCGTTTTTGTAAAATCAACTTGATTTTAAGTGATGGTTTTTGACTGAATTTTTGAGAAGATAAAAAGAGGTCGTTTATGTTGCAGAAAATAAGAGACCATGCTTCAGGTTGGTTTGCATATATTATTTTTGGTATGTTGATAATACCATTTGGGCTGTGGGGAATCGATCATTATATACATCAGGGTAGCGGCGTATACGCAGCTCAAGTAAATGGTGATGAAATTTCTTTGCGGGATTTTCAAAACTCTTTGCAGCAGCAAAGATCATTTTTACTGAATTTAAATAAAGAAGTTGACGATGCTAGTTTGAAGTTAAAAACGATGGAGCAGCTTATAAATGAACGGTTGTTGAGACAGTATTCAAAAAAAGAAAATATTTTTGTAACTGATGAACAATTGTTAAATCGAATAAAATCAATTGATGCATTCCGCTCAGACAACGGAAACTTTGACGTTCATTTATTTGACCTTGCCTTGCAAAGACAAGGATATACGCAATCATATTTTATGGAAATGCTTAAAAAATCATTGCCAGTAGAACAATTTGCTAATGCCTTTGATGCAACAGCCTTGTTCACGCGAGAGGATTTAGGTGGCGCGGTTAGACTGTTGGCACAAAAAAGGAGCGTCGAAATTTTTAATTTTCTGCATTCTCCTGTGTTTAATTTGCAGCATGCAAATGATGCTGATTTGAATGTTTTTTTTGAAAAAAACAAATCGCGTTTTAATAATCCTGAAATGGTTAAGATTGATTATATAAATCTTGATTTGAATGCTTTATTAGATAAACAGAGTGTTTCCGAACAAGAGCTACTTGATGCCTATAAACAACAGCTATCGATTATAGGAACTCCTGAGCAACGAGTGGCGTCGTACATCCTTGTCAGGGTGCCAGAGAACGCAAATGAAAATGAATTAAAGAAAGCGGAACAGCAAGCTACCGCGCTATATGAACGACTGAAATCAGGGAAAAGTAGTTTTGATAAATTAGGAGATGAGTTACAGCACAGTGCTGATAAAACGATTGAGTTTGGTACTTTAGAGTCGCTACGACCAGGCGTGATGGAGCCCGCTTTCGATCAAGCGCTTTTTAGCTTGGCTAAGGTGGGGGATATCAGTGCTCCAGTGCATACTAGTTTTGGATTTCAACTTATTAAGTTGGATAAAATTTATCCAAAAGTGATACCTGATTTTGAAAATGTAAGAAGCACTTTGGAAAAACAGCTTGCTTATCAAAAAGCGGAGACGCAATTCTTTGATGTAACAGATCGGTTGGCTACCTTGGTGTTTGAAAATCCTGATGATCTTGATGCCGTGGCAACGAAAATAGGTGTTCCGATCGAGCATTCAGATTGGTTTTCAATTAATGGCAATAATGGAGGGGTTTTCTCTAATCAAAAAGTGATAAATGCCGCCTTTAGTGACGATGTCCTTTTGAATGGAAAGAATAGCGAGCCAATCCAAATTGGAGACCGTCATGTTTTAGTGTTGCGTGTGGTTAATCATAAAAAACAAACCCCTAAAACATTTGATGAGGCTAGGTTGGAGTTAATTAGTTCCGTTAAAAATGAAATGGCGAAAAATTATTTGAAAAAGGAGGCGGGAAATTTAGAAAAAATGCTCTTTGATGGGGAGGATGTCACGTCCATCATAGAAGCTTATGGTAAAACTGTAGAGCATCAAAGGCTGGATGAGATAGCGAGAAACTTTACTGGACTTGACAATAGCATTGTTGAATCAATTTTTAAAATGCCGGTGTCTAATGAAAAAAACGTGGCCATTAAAAGTATCGAGCTGGCAAATGGGAATTGGGTTGTGATTAAGCTATTGAAAGTGACCAATGGAAATGCCGAAAATTTATCAGCAAACGATCGAAAAGCTTGGACTGATACGCTTACTAAGCAAATAAGTGACGTACAGATGACTGGATTTATTAATGAATTGCGAGGCGCGGCTAAAATTATTAATAACATTGATCGTTTGTAATAATAATTGTTGTTTTTAATGACTGGGCGGCTGCTATTGTAATACAGCCGCCCGGAGCAATTTTACGCTGAGTGCCTTGACTATCAAGAACTGTTTTTAAAAAACTGTATTAAATGTTGCCCATTGCAACATTATTGAACCCGCCATCAACATAAGTTATTTCTCCAGTTATTCCTGACGCTAAGTCAGAACACATAAATGCTGCTGTATTTCCAACCTCCTCAATGGTGACACAGCGGCGTGTAGGTGCGGCAGCCTCGAATGTTTCAAGCATCTTTCGGAAACCGGAAATCCCCGATGCCGCTAATGTGCGGATTGGACCTGCTGATATTGCGTTGACACGAATACCTTCTGGTCCGAGTGCGGCGGCGAGGTAGCGTACATTTGCTTCGAGGCTTGCTTTTGCGAGCCCCATGACGTTGTAATTTGGTACGCTGCGTACTGCTCCAAGATAAGTCATTGTAATGAGAGCGCCGTTCCGACCTTGCATTAACGGTCGAGCTGCTTTGGCTAACGCAGCGAAGCTATATGAGCTGATGTCATGCGCGATACGGAAATTGTCACGACTGATTGCGTCTACGAAATTTCCTTCAAGTGCATCTCCGGGCGCAAAAGCGACAGAGTGCACCAGTATGTCGAGGCAGCCCCAGATCTCCTTTAATTTTCTGAACGCGCCATCAATTTCCGAATCAATAGATACATCGCAAGGCAGAGCAATTTGGCTATCAAGCTCAGCAGCAAATTTTTCTACGCGCGGTTTTAATTTGTCGTTTTGGTACGTGAACGCGAGTTCTGCCCCTTCACGGTGCATGGCCTGTGCAATCCCCCACGCGATCGAACGATTACTGGCGAGACCGACGATCAGTGCACGCTTGCCGGCGAGAAAACCCATAGTTGACTCCTATCATCTCTTGCTATTGTTCCGGCTATTTGCAACTGCGACCGGACGCAACTAAGCATAACCTGCTGGCGCCGACCTACAAAGGATCGCAGATGACTACAGGCCGCCTATATCTGATTCTCTTGACACTTTCTCTTGAGTTAACCCACGGTTCCGCTGCCGTTGCTGCGTCAGCGGTAGCCCTTGGCTATACGCCTAAGTACCCAACGGATTACACACATTTCGAATATGTCAATCCGCAGGCCCCAAAGGGCGGAACATTCGTGTTGCCAGCCATTGGAAGCTTTGACCGCCTGAATCCATTCCTTCTTAAAGGAACGGTTGCAGATGGGGTGACTGAATTGACGTGTGATACCCTGACGGAGCAGAGTCGCGATGAACCGTTTAGTGCGTATGGTCTGCTGGCTTCCGATATTGCAGTGGAGGCAGATCGTTTGTCTGCGGTATTTACTATTCGTCCTGAAGCGCGCTTTAATGACGGAACTCATGTGACAGCTGCAGACGTCAAAGCGACTTTCGATGCACTTATGAGCACTCGGGCTCATCCCCAGTATCGAGTTTATTGGGCCGATATTGTGGCGGCGGAGGTAATTGATGCACAGCGCGTTCGCTTTAGATTTGCGCGTGTTAATCCTGAGCTACATTTGATTATTGGTCAAATGCCAGTGTTTTCTAAAAATTGGATTTTAGGCCGAAATTTTGATGAGCTTATCTTAGAACCACCTTTATGCAGCGGTCCATATATTGTGGATGCATATAGTCTTGGGCGTAGTATAAATTTTCGACGTAATAAACAATACTGGGCACAGGATTTACCTGTTAGGCGAGGGCAGTATAATTTCGATAATATTCGTTTTGAATACTATCGAGATCCAGATGTGGCGCTTGAAGCATTTAAAGCGGGAGAGTTTGATTACATACAGGTCAATATTGCTAAGCAATGGGTGCGCGATTTTACGGGTCCAAAATTTGATAGCGGAGAGCTCCGCAAACGTGAGCTCGAGCATCATAATGATGCAGGTATGCAAGCATTTGTCTTTAATCTTCGAAAGCCGCTCTTTCAAGATCTTCGGGTGCGAAAGGCTATCGCGTTGGCTTTTGACTACGAATGGTCTAATCAAAATTTATTTTTTGGACTTTATCGTCGAACTAATAGTTATTTTGCTAACAGTGAGCTAGCTGCAGACTCAGAAGCTCCTCGCGGGGAGGAACGGGAGATGTTGACGTATTTTCGTGACAGTCTGCCAGAATTCGTACTCACTGGGCGCTGGGAAGCACCAGTTAATATAGATGCTGCTGCATTGCGCACCCATTTGCGTGAGGCTCAAACCCTTTTAATGGATGCAGGCTGGACCATGCAGGATGGTGTGCTGATGAAAGAAGGCACGCAGCTAGAGTTTGAAATGCTGCTGGCTAGCCGAACTTTTGAGCGTGTAATGGCTCCATTTGCAAAGAATCTAGAGCGTCTTGGCATCCATATGAGTTACCGGACGGTTGATGCTTCTCTGTATCAGCAACGCGTAGATCATTTTGATTTTGACATGTTGGTGCATGTTTTTAGTCAGTCCCAGTCTCCTGGAAACGAGCAGATAACGTATTGGCACTCTTCAACAGCAGATTTGCCTGGCTCGAATAATCTAATTGGTTTGAAAAATCCTATAGTTGATGCTTTGGTTGAAAATCTTGTTTATGCACAAAGCCGGCAACAACTTGTTTCCGCAGCGCATGCGCTTGATAGAGTGTTATTAGCAGGAGAGTACGTTATTCCGAATTGGTATTCTCCGGTATTTCGTGTTGCTTGGAGGGACCGTTTTGACTATCCAGATAAACTTCCCTTGTACTATCAGCCGGTAGAGTGGGCGTTGAGCACGTGGTGGGCTAAATAGTAGTGACTGCTTATTTATTTAAAAGATTATTGCTGATGATTCCTACATTGGTAGGAGTGCTATTGGTTAGCTTTATCATTATTCAGTTCGTGCCAGGAGGACCGGTAGAACAGCTGATCAATGAGCTTGCTCATAAAGGTATGGCAGGTGAGGCAGGAAGCTTTGGGAAGTTTGCATACCGGGGAGCGACTGGGCTGGATGCACAACGACTCGCTGAAATACGTACCCTGTATGGTTTTGATAAGCCTGCTGCTGAGCGTTTTTTTGATATGTTGTGGAAATATGCGCGATTTGATTTCGGGGAAAGCTTTTTTCACCATCGCTCAGTATTTAGCTTGCTTGTCTCCAAGCTGCCAGTTTCAATCAGTTTAGGGGGGTGGAGCTTTCTTCTTATTTATACAGTATCCATCCCTTTAGGTATTTGCAAAGCAGTGCGCGATGGCTCACGCTTCGATGCTATTAGCAGCATTGTTTTGTTAATCGGGTATGCAATTCCTGGGTTTGTGCTTGGTTTGTTGTTGCTTGTTTTGTTCGGTGGTGGCAGTTTTTTGAACGTTTTCCCAATGCGTGGCCTGACCTCTGACGATTGGGGGAGTTTGTCATGGAATGGGCAGGTAATCGACTACCTGTGGCATTTGGTATTGCCGGTAGTGGCGTCCTCTGTCAGTGGATTCGCTGTGATAACCTTTCTGACAAAAAATAGTTTTATCGAGGAAATCCGTAAACAATATGTTTTGACCGCGCGGGCTAAAGGGCTAGATGGTCGGACGGTGCTTTTGAAGCATGTACTTCGGAATGCGATGATCCCTTTGGTGACAGGGTTTCCTGCAGCTTTTATTGGTATGTTTTTTACTGGAAGTTTATTAATTGAGACTACTTTTTCGCTTGATGGACTTGGCTTATTGTCTTATGAGTCAGTGTTGCGGAGAGATTATCCGGTAGTGCTTGGTACTTTGTATTTATACACATTGCTTGGTCTGTTTGCCAAACTATTATCGGATCTTTCTTACGTGTTAGTTGATCCGCGTATTGGTTTTGAAACGGTATCATAGATGAGGTCATACAGTATTTCTCCAGCGCGGCGTGCGTGGATTCGATTCCGATCAAATAGATTGGGCTACTGGAGTCTTGGTTTTTTTTCTTTAGTATTCACACTTAGTTTGGGAGCTGAAGTTTTATCAAACGACCGTCCGATAGTCGTTCTTTACGAAGGGAAATTATATTTCCCAATCGTTCAGGCTTATCCGGAGACGGCGTTTGGCGGGGATTTTATTAGCGAAGCTGATTATCACGATCCGTACTTGCGCTCGCGCTTGACAGGCAATGGGAATTGGATGCTAGAGCCGCCTAATCCATACCGCTTTGATACTATAGTGTTTGATGATGATCGTCCAAATCCGGCTCCCCCTTCGGAAAAGCATTTGCTAGGGACTGACGACCGAGGGAGAGATGTTCTCGCTCGTTTGATTTATGGGTTTCGCCTTTCGGTGCTTTTTGCGTTTGCTTTGACATTCATCGGTACAGTACTTGGTGTTTTTATGGGGGCTGTGCAAGGCTATATTGGAGGGCGTGTCGATCTTACTTGTCAGCGGATAATCGAAATTTGGTCGTCGTTACCCGAGCTGTATCTTTTGATTATTTTTGCTTCTTTGTTTCAGCCGAGCATTTTTTTGTTACTGGCATTGTTGGCGGCTTTTGGTTGGATGGGGCTTTCTGATTATGTTCGCGCTGAGTTTCTTCGCGGACGTAGCCTTGACTATGTGCGTTCTGCGCGAGCTTTGGGCGTTAGTGATGCGGGTGTTATGTTTAGACACTTATTGCCGAATTCGATGACACCTGTCCTTACATTCCTTCCCTTTCGAATTAGTGGCGCGATTGTCGCACTCACAAGTTTAGATTTCTTAGGGCTAGGTGTCTCTCCTCAGACACCGAGTCTCGGAGAGTTGTTGGCTCAAGGTAAGGAGAATTTAACTGCGTGGTGGCTGTCTGCATCAACATTTATGGTGCTTGTAGGAACTTTAATGCTTTTAATATTTATTGGCGAAGCTTTACGTGAAGCGGTGGATGCACGTCGTGGCTGAGTGCGGGGCTTTACTTGATGTTGAGCATTTGCAGGTTCGTTTCGGTAATGCTGTTCCGGTTGTCGATGATGTGAATTTTTCTATTAATCCTGGGGAACGCGTTGCATTGGTTGGAGAAAGTGGTTCAGGTAAATCGGTTACAGCACTAGCATGTCTGCGTCTGCTAGACACGAGGTTGGTCAAAGTGTCAGGGCGGATACGGTTTGCTGGTGAAGATTTACTGGCGATCCAAGAGTCCCAGATGCGGCGACGGCGCGGTCGGGATATTGGGATGATTTTTCAGGAGCCGATGAATGCGCTGAATCCTCTAAAGTCGATAGGAAGTCAGATAGCCGAAGGGATACAGCTGCATTTCGGGTTGAACGCTGCCGATTCGTGGTCACAGGCCGTGGATTGGCTGGTACGCACAGGCTTAACAGAGCCAGTTCGCCAAGCACATGCGTTCCCACATATGCTATCAGGTGGGCAGCGCCAGCGGGCGATGATTGCAATGGTTTTAGCGTGTCAGCCTCGTCTCTTGATAGCGGACGAGCCGACGACGGCTTTGGATGTTAGCTTGCAGGTGCAGATTCTAAATTTGCTGATGCAATTACAACACAAGTCGGATATGGCGATTCTTTTTATCAGCCATAACTTAAACCTTGTGCGGTGTTTCGCTGAGCGTGTCTGTGTTATGCAGCGGGGAAGACTTGTTGAGAAAGGCTATGTCGAAGATGTTTTTCATAATCCAAAAGCTTCGTACACACGAGCCCTAATTTCAAGTATGCCGCAGCGCTTTGTTAGTGAGCAGAGTTATCTTCGATGGGAGGAGAGGGGGGCTCCTAGATTGGAGGTGAAAAATGTCTCGGTGCGTTTTCAGCAAAACGGCAGGTGGTGGAAGCGTAAAAAAAAGAATTTTTTTTGGGCTGTTCGTGATGTTAGTTTTAAAGTTTTTTCTGGTGAAACATTAGGAATTGTTGGTGAATCTGGTTCAGGCAAAACTACTTTAGGGTTGGCATTGCTACAATTGATTACGGCTAGTGGGAGTGTAAGTGTCAACGGTCATGAATGGAGCAGTTTGAGTCGAAGGGCGTTAAGGCCATTGCGCCGTCATTTTCAAGTAGTATTTCAAGACCCATTTGCATCCTTGTCACCGCGTATGTGCGTGGAGGACATTATAGGGGAAGGGGTCGTTATTCATCACCCGCACTTGGATGCTAAAGCAAGGCGCGAACGTATCGTTGCAGCGCTGTGCGAGGTAGGATTGGATGATGACGTGCTTTGGCGATATCCGCATGAATTCTCCGGTGGGCAGCGTCAGCGTATTGCGATTGCTCGTGCTTTAGTCGTTGAGCCTGATTTGATTTTGCTGGATGAGCCTACTAGCGCACTCGATGCGACAGTACAGCGTCAAGTTCTAGAGTTGCTTTGGCAGCTTCAACGGCGCCGAGGTATTAGCTATTTGTTTGTTAGTCATGATCTAGCGGTGGTCAGATCAGTAGCACACCGCGTGATGGTGATGCGTCATGGTGAGGTCGTAGAAGAAGGAGAGACGGAGATGCTTTTTACCTCGCCCAAGCATCCTTATACCCGTGAGTTACTGCGAGCTTCTTTAAACATCGATTTAGGCCAGCATTGTAGGTATGAAAATTCAGTGTCGAAATAAGCAACCGCCGTGCGGTTTGTTTATTGATTAAAAATTAATAAGGCTTGTTTGGTGTGCCTTTTTAGTAAAAATTCGGTTCTCGAATTAAACTTCGCGGATGCCTTTTTTAAGGGCTTACTGATATGTGTAGAATAGCTGATTTTTGATGATTGCTGAGCTTTATCTTTAGTTGAATTTTTTATAACTGATGTATTTTTTCTATACTACAGAAAAGAAGCTGATTTGACATAGGGTTCGCGATGGCAAAATGAGTGCAGCACACACAAGAGTGTGTAAGTGAAGTATTGCAAAATTAAGCGATAATTTCTCGTTTGGCGTTGATGAATTTGGCGAAAAATTTATTTGGCATTTAATAAAAATAGGTTTTTGTGTTGAGTGTTTTGAATTATGCGCGAAAATTATTTGACTAATAAATAATTGATTTTATTAGATATTTGTCCGATGGGTTTCAGTATTGTTAGTCTATGTTTAGGTCGCTTGAATCATTCAGCTTCTGCAATAATATGTGGTGGCGTAAAAATGCGAAGCATATATTTATATATTCTGGAGTTCGTTACGGCAAGTTCAGCTTACAAAATTTTATGGGGCGGCCGGCATCGAGATTGCGTTGAGCTGCATTTTGAATCGTACGGCTCCGACATTATAAGCAGCTAACGTTGGTAGCTAGTTGCCATCGAAGTCTCGATTGAGGCTTTTGATATAATCAAGTGCAGCCTCGGTCGAGATCTGAGCATCAGCTCGCTCTTCCAGTGTCAGATCGGGGTGGGTGCGATATTTGGCATTAGCTGCCATCATAGTCCTGCTGTTTTTTAGGTGGTATGGCGTAGGGTCGGTAACTACTTTCAAATTATGCTACATTCTCAATTTTTTCCATGCCGAATGGCGTCATAATTTTTGATTATTATCAGAACAAATGTGATTGCTACCATCAGCCGTTAAGATAATAAGCGGTTATGTACATCCGGCGAAGCAAACTGCACTAGTAAATATAGCTTTTAGGTGATCCAGGTCATGAATGTATTGCTCTCTATAAACAATGATTTTTATGTTTTATTTCGCGCGAAGGTTTAGTAAAAAAGCATTTTTATAAATAGTGGCAAAGCTATTGAAGCAGAATTTATGACCTATTTGATAGGTTTATTTAATGAAGAGCCGTTGGGCTGACGTCGAAGTAAAAAAATTTAAACAGTTAATTTTCTTCAATAATTTTTATTAAAATTGTCACAATTTCTATTGTGAAATATGGGTGCGCTATTTTGCAAAAAAGCTCCTTACGTGTCAGCGAAGTTTCCTTGCTCGCGCGCTGGTACGCGGATGATTTTGGACGTCGCTTTGCGCTTTCTGAGCACGAAATCCTCGATCATGTGCTGTCGACAATGTTTGGGTATCATGCTGTCTGCATTAGCTGCCCGATAGTCAGTGGCGACTGGTTGGCGGCTAGTCGTATAAGCCATCGTTGCCTGCTTCACCCTGTTGAAGGCTGTGGGCAGGACTCTAGTCTGGTAGCTGATCCGTGTGCAATGCCATTTGGTCCAGACAGTGTCGACGTATTTGTCGTAGTCCATATGCATGAATGTCTCGATTATGTGCCCCCTTTGTTTCATGAGATTGAACGTTGCTTGATCCCAGAAGGGTGTCTGCTCTTACTGGGTTTCAATCCCCTTGCCGAAGGCGGCTTGTGGCGGCTGCTAGGGGGGAGATCGGGCAACCTGTCGTCGGGTCTGAGGTTGCACGGAGCGGCGGCTGCCTCGATGGATATTAAGCGCGCAGGGCTTGATGTAGAGCGAGTGTTCTTTCACGGAAGAAAATCGGAGTGGTGGCGCCAGTTAGCGTGTTGGCCTGTAGCGCTCGGAGCGAAAGGATACCTACTCGTAGCCAAAAAGCGCCTTTCTACTTTTACCCCGGTGCGTCCACGGTGGCGTTCACGTCGATTGGCTGCGGTTGGTGTAGTAGGAGCGCCACGTATTGGATATGGGGGTATCGTCGGGGAGGGGCAGGAATATATGAAAATGCGGGGGGCTGAGGTGTGATCGAGGGGGGCGTAGAGATTCATACAGATGGTGCATGTTCGGGCAATCCTGGGCCAGGCGGATGGGCTGCGTTAATGAGGTGGAATGATCGTGAAAAAGAACTTTCTGGTTGGGCTGCCCATACCACCAATAATGTTATGGAGCTGATAGCTGTCATTTCTGCACTGGAGGCGCTGAAGCGCCCTTGCTCGGTTGATTTATACACGGATAGCCGATATGTACTTGACGGTATAACAAAATGGATTACTGGCTGGCGGCGTAATGGTTGGAAAACATCAACAAAACAACCTGTAAAAAACGTTGAGTTGTGGCTTCGTCTTGAATCATTGGCGGCGCAGCATCGAATTACCTGGCACTGGGTCAAAGGACACGCAGGGGATCCTTACAATGAGCGTGTTGATCGAGCCGCTAGGGCAGCGATTAGTATCGGTATTTCGAAAAAACTTCATGTCTTAATTTAAATAAAGGAGAGGACTGATATGCGCCAGGTTGTACTTGATACAGAAACTACAGGTTTAGATCCAGCGCTTGGGCATCGTATTATTGAGATCGGTTGTGTCGAAATCGATGGTCGGCGGCCAACGGGGCGCACTTTTCATTGTTACATTAATCCGCAGCGAGGAGTGGATGCGGGGGCTGTCGAAGTGCATGGTCTTACGAACGCATTTTTGGCAGATAAGCCTGTATTTGCCGATATTGCTCAGGGTTTTTTACATTTTATCGATGACGCTCAGCTTATTATTCATAATGCTGCGTTTGATATTGGCTTTATAAACCATGAGTTTTCCAGACTTCCATTCTCAGAAAGGAACATCGCCGATAGCTGGAATGTGTTAGATACGCTTCAGCTTGCGCGTGATAAGCATCCAGGGCAGCGGAATACTTTGGATGCACTATGCAGGCGCTATGGAGTTGATAATTCTAAGCGAAATCTGCACGGGGCTTTGTTGGACGCCCGCATTTTGGCTGATGTTTATCTTGCAATGACCGGTGGCCAAGTTGCTATGACTCTCGAAGTCGAGCAAGTATCAGAGGTTACCGCGCAAGTCGTGCAGGTGGAAATGACTGAATTTGTACTTCCTGCTGACCGTCCCGCCCTCCGCGTAGTGGCCGCTGATGAGGGGAGCTTGATCGCACATGAAGCGATGCTCGACATGGTCGAACGCTCTGTTCGCTCAAACAGCTGTTTTTGGAGGGGAAGGAGGGCAGTTGAGGGCTAGCTGACAACTCTGGGGTAAGCATTTTCCACGATGTTTTGCAGCTTACTGATCGGGAGGCATAGTCGATTGATGTATTCTCTACTTAGCTCAATTTATAAATCAACGCATGGCTGAATTTATCGCTGGTTAGGCTGGAAAAGTAAAGTGGTTGTGGTGCCATTCTGGTATTACAGTAACAGATATATCTTTTAAAATCGGGGTAGTAAGGATGATTCGCCTGTTCAGGCACTATGTGCCGCTGCCGTTACTAACGCTTGCGCTGATTGAATGTCTTATTTTTTTAGCAGCAATTCCCTTTGGTAAGTTTATTCGCTCTGCATTGGAAGGGTGGGCTTTTACGACAGAAGGACTGTTGCTTAAAGCCGCCGTGTTTGCGATTGTAATGGTTTCGATTATGACGGCTATGGGGCTTTACGAGAGAAACTTCTGGGATGGCAAAGCGGACATGATGCTCCGTGTCGCGGTGGGATTCCTCCTTGGGCTGTTTGTTATCACTCTTCTTTATTATATTGCACCAGATTTATATCTCGGGCGCGGTGAGTTTGGTATTGGGTTTGCTACCGCTTTTGCTCTTGTTGCATTTGCGCGGTTCGGTTTTTTTAGATGGTCAGATCATGAGTCTTTGCGGCGGCGAGTTTTAGTTCTAGGGTGCGGGAAGCGCGCAAGGCAGATTGAAGAGCTGGAGTCTGGGTGGGCAGGGAATGGCTTTGCAATTGTTGGATATGTGCAGTTGAATGAAATTGATGATATTCAAATTGATCCGTTATCATTAATTAAAACAGGTGTGCCTTTACGCGATATTGTAGATTCACATCAAGTGGATGAAATCGTTGTGGCTATGGATGATAGACGTAGAGGATTCCCTATAGATGCAATTCTCGATTGCAAGATGAGTGGTGTGCTTATTAGTGATTTATCCAATTTTTTCGAGAGAGAAACTGGAAAAATCCGCTTGGATGCGTTGCACCCAAGTTCAATGATTTTTTCGGACGGATTTCATCAAGCGGCTTTGACGTCTGTTAGTAAGCGGTTGTTCGACGTTGGTGCTAGCTGTTTGTTATTACTTTTGACATGGCCAATAATGTTACTGGCAGCTTTAGCTATTTGTATCGAAGCGGGAGGAAAGGCGCCTGTATTCTATTGTCAAGAACGTGTTGGGCGCAATGATAGGGTATTCAGAGTCATTAAATTCAGGAGTATGCGCGTCGATGCGGAGCGTAATGGCGTTGCTCAATGGGCGGCAAAGAATGATTCACGTGTCACTAAGGTTGGTGCATTTATTCGTAAAACTCGTATAGACGAGTTGCCGCAGCTTTTTAATGTGTTACGAGGGGAAATGAGTTTTGTAGGACCTCGTCCAGAGCGGCCGCAGTTTGTAGAGGAGTTAGAGCGTATAATCCCATATTATTCAGTGCGGCACAGAGTTAATCCGGGAATTACTGGTTGGGCACAGATTTGTTATCCTTATGGCGCATCAGAAGAAGATGCTAAAGAAAAGCTGCAATACGACCTTTATTATATTAAAAATTACAGCGTGTTCTTGGACTTAATGGTGTTATTGCAAACAGCCCACGTGATTCTTTGGGGTAAAGGTGCTCGTTAAATTGGGATGACAGACGGAGCAGATGGGAATGCTGTGGAGCGGAGATCAGTATCTTTATCAGCTTATAAATGCCAGCTACGGAACATGTGCCTTTCTCTATGCTACTTTTAGTTTAGTACTGCTATATAAATGGAGAACCTGGCGGATATCTGGTATTTTTATTGCTGCGACTATGGCCACATCGATTTGGGCGTTGGCTATATTTTTTTTGGCTGAATATTCTAATGCTATTTTTGTGGTTTTGTTTCCTGGGTTGGAGATAATTCGTACTATATTTTGGGTTTTGTTTTTATTGGGGTTATTGAGCCCGCTTATTGTTCGTGATGTAAAGTTAGGTGAGGTGTGGTTCGGTCGTTTGCGTGCCATGCTTATTATATTTGGTATTTGCTTGTATTTATTCGAGTTTTTTTCGAATGGTACCCCATATTTTTCGAAATCACTATGGCCTGATGTGCATATTTTTGCTCATTTGATGTTGGCTCTTGCGGGGTTGGGGATAATTGAACAACTATTTCGCAATACTAAAACAGAGCATCGGTGGGGAATAAAATTTCTTTATTTTGGTGTTGGTGTTTTATTTTCATATGATTTTTTTGTTTATGCTGATGCTTTATTGTTTAGGCGTCTCGATTTGCAAATGTGGGCATCCAGAGGGTTCGTTGATTCGTTAGCATTGCCGCTTTTATTCATGTCGGTGAAACGTAACTCTGAATGGTCTATTGGCTTGTTCGTATCTCAGAGAATGGCTTTGCATACAGCCTCAGTATTAGGGGCTGGGTTATATCTTATAATTATGGCTGGTGTAGGGTATTATATTAGATCTTTTGGGGGGACTTGGGGAACTGCGATTCAATCTGTTTTTATCGTTAGTGCGTTAATTTTATTAATTATTTTGATGTTTTCTGGACAGCTTCGTGCGTATGCACGCGTGTTTCTTAGTAAACATTTTTATCACTATAAATACGATTATCGTGATGAATGGTTAAAATTTACAGAAACGTTATCGGCAGAAGGTGTAGGAGAGCCTGTTCGCGAGAGGGCAATACGAGCCATTGCAGAGTTGGTCGACAGCTCTGGAGGCTGGTTGTGGCAGAGAGATGAGTCAGGGATGTTTGTTTTATCTGCAACTAGGAATGCACGTGATTCCGAGCAACGCAGTATAGCGACAGATAGTAGTCTGTGTCAGTTTCTTTCGGCGCGGCAATGGGTTATAGAAATAGGTGAATATTTAGCTGAGCCGGACCTTTATGAAGGACTGGATTTGCCTAGTTGGCTGACGGGGCTTCAGCGTGTATGGCTTATTGTGCCGCTGATGCAAATTGAGCAATTGCAGGGATTCGTTATTTTGACGAAGCCAAGTATTTCTCGAGCTATCAATTGGGAAGATCGTGATTTACTTAAAACAGCCGGTCGACAAGTTGCGGGGTTTGTTGCGCTGCTGGATGCAACAGAAGCCTTGATGAACACCAAGCAATTCGACGCATTTAACCGTTTATCTGCTTTTATTGTTCACGATTTGAAAAATGTCGCAGCGCAATTGTCACTCGTTGTTAAAAATGCTGAAAAGCATCGTAATAACCCCGCTTTTGTCGATGATGCTTTTAAAACAGTCGAAAATGCTACGGGCCGAATGAACCGACTTCTTTCCCAGCTTTCGAATAAAACGAACGTTTCTGAAAATATACGAATCTTCTCTTTGCATGGAGCGATTCAAGAAGTCGTCGAAATTAGCCGCTCGCGCGCACCGTTACCTGTAGTCGTTGGGGATTGTGAAGGAATTGAGCTTCGAGCTAATCGTGATAAATTTGTCGCAATTATATGTCATCTTGTGAGAAATGCGCAAGAAGCCACTCCGATTACCGGAAGCGTCAAAATATGTTTGGGGCGTGAAAATAGGTGGATTAGTATAAAAATTGTCGATACCGGTTGTGGTATGGATGTGGACTTTATTCGAGCTTCGTTATTTAAGCCGTTTCAAACGACTAAAGGTAACGCGGGTATGGGGGTTGGCGTTTACGAAAGCCGTGCGTTCGTGCTGGGCATAGGGGGGGACATCAAGGTTGACAGTGCAGTAGGGATTGGGACGACTTTCGCTCTGCGGTTGCCGATTGTCGACACAGCAGCGATTGCCGGTGGTTCCGTAATGGATCAAGCATCGGCTTCAAGTTTGGGGGGGGCTGGAAATTGCGCGAACTAAATCGAAAACTGCTTATTGTCGAAGATGATCCAGGTCTTCAAAGTCAGCTGCGGTGGTGTTTCGAGGAATATGAAGTTCTGACGGCGGAAAATCGTGAGATGGCTATTTCTCAGCTGCGCAGACATGAGCCTCCTATAATTACTCTTGATCTTGGGTTGCCTCCAGACCCTACGAATGCATCGGAAGGGCTGGCGACATTGCAGGAAATCATGCAACTTGCGCCCGATACTAAAGTTATTGTAGTTACAGGAAATGATGACAGAGATAATGCACTGCAAGCTGTAGCAGCCGGTGCTTATGATTTCTATCAAAAACCGGTAGATGCAGAAATACTTAAATTAATTGTTGATCGTGCATATAGCCTGTATCAGCTTGAGCGAGAGAATCGAGAGCTCGCATCGCGCGGTTTTGGCCCCCGACTTACCGGTTTAATCTCCGGTAGTCCGCAAATGCTTAAAATTTGCCAAACAGTTGAGCGGATAGCGCCGACCGATGCAACGACTTTACTGCTTGGTGAAAGCGGTACGGGTAAAGAAGTGCTAGCTCGTGCATTACACGATTTGTCAGGACGGGCATCAAAGCGATTTGTTGCAATTAATTGCGCTGCAATTCCGGAAACGCTATTAGAAAGTGAACTCTTTGGTTATGAAAAAGGGGCTTTCACGGGGGCTGCCAAACAGACTAAAGGAAAAATAGAATATGCGGATGGAGGGACATTTTTCTTAGACGAAGTGGGTGATTTGCCTATGTCATTGCAGGCAAAGTTATTACGCTTTTTGCAAGAAAGAATTGTAGAAAGGGTCGGTGGTCGTGATGAGATTCCCGTCGATGTCAGGGTAGTGTGTGCTACTCATAGGAATCTACAGTCACTAATAAAAGATGGCAGTTTCCGGGAAGGTTTATATTATAGAATTAGCGAGATAACAATTAATATTCCTCCGCTGCGTGAAAGGGATGGTGATGCAGTTTTGTTGGGGCGCGCTTTTTTAGATCAGTTTTCTCAAAAAATGGCTAAATCTTTCAAGGGGTATTCTAAAGATGCGTTAGCAGCGTTGGAAGCATACTCATGGCCAGGGAATGTTCGAGAGCTAGAAAATAAAGTTAAACGAGCAGTAATTATGGCGGAGGCCACTCAAATTACAGCAGATGATCTTGAGCTGGAAAAGATTGATGACAATAATTTACCGCTTAATCTACGTAGGATTCGAGAGCAGGCGGAACGTCAGGCGCTTGGTCGAGCAATAAGTCACGCAGATGGTAATTTATCTCATGCGGCAGATTTACTAGGTATTACGCGGCCAACACTGTATGCGCTAATTAATAAATATAATATGAAACCCTGACTGTTACCTGAAGTATAGTGCGGAAAAATTGGAGGTTGTGTGAGTTCATCGGGTATTGAGTCGAAAAATAACCGTAATACTTTAGCGTTGAAAGTCGCTTTTGCGGTAATGGTTGCGGTTGGGCGTCCATCAATTGCTGAGACTTCAGCCGATTCATACGTTGCAGAAGCAAGGCAGTCTATTAAGGCTGGAAATATTCAGGCTGGAATAATCCAACTAAAAAATGCTTTGCAAGACGAACCAGACAATGCAGCTGTCCGTTTGTTGTTGGGGCAGACTTATTTGGCTGCAGGTGATTACGCCGCTGCGGATAAAGAATTGACGCGAGCCAGAGATCTTGGTCTGCCCCGGGTGCAGTGGATCAAGGATCTAGGCAAAGCATTATTGATGCTTGGAAAAGCAGATCGTATAGCTGACGAGCTACAGGTAGATGCTAATGATCCACCTGAAGTGCGAGCCTCTATACTTGCAATCCAAGCTCTCGCGGAACTTGGTGAACGAAAGGTTGATTCGGCCCGAGCAAAGCTAAACGAGGCACTTTCTCTACAGCCTGAGAATGTTGATGCTCTTGTTGCTATGGCGCGTCTTGATGCAAATGATAAAAACTATCAAGAAGCCGATCGGAGAATCGATAAAGTTTTAGTGCTACAGCCAGAGAATTTTGATGCTTTGCTGATTAAGGCGGAGTTGTCAAGGCTGCAAAAGAAACTTCCTGAGGCAGTTTCTTTGTATACTCAGGTTATTTCAAAACGGCCTCGTGAATTACGCGCCCTGCTGGGGCGTGCGGAGGCTAATTTCGAGCAAAAAAATTTCGATGCTGCGCTGGCTGATGTCAATGCGGTGCGTAATATTCGCTCGGATTTACCCCCGGCTAACTATCTGCGTGGACGGATTTTATTAGTACAGAAAAATTTACCCGGTGCACAAGAAGCACTGCTTGATGTTTTACGGTTTGCCCCAGAGCATTGGCCAAGTTATTTGCTGTTGGGAGCGATAGCCCTTCAGCAGGGTAATTTGGAGCAGGCACAGTCATATCTTTCGCGTTTTGTTGCAGCTCAGCCGAGCAATTTGCATGCGCGTAAGTTGCTTGCTGCGACAGAAATGAAACTGAAAAATCCAAAAAAGGCCATAGAAGTTCTTGAGCAAGAAAAGGCTAATGACGATGCTCAGTATTTAGCGTTGTTGGGCAGTGCGTATATGCAAAGTGGTGATGTGCAAAAGGCAGGGATGCTTTTGCAAAAAGCTGCAGAAATATCTCCAGATCAATCAGCAATCAGGGCTCAGCTGGCTCTTTCTATGCTCGCCTCTGGGGAGGCGGATAAGGCAATTTCAGAGCTGGAAACAGCAGTTGATCTGAATCAGGGTTTGGTCCAAGCAGATATCATGCTGGTGCTGACTTTGCTGCAAAACAAAGAGTTTGATAAAGCTGTCGACACTGCAAGGTCTCTCGTTGGAAAATTACCTGATAATCCGATGCCTTATAATTTGCTGGGCGTAGCGGAGCTGGGGCGTCAAGATTTTAAGGCTGCTCGTTCATCTTTTGAGCAGGCACTGAAAATTTCCCCGCAATTTTCGGTTGCAGAGCTAAATTTGGCACAGCTTGACTTAAGGGAAAGCAATGTCGATGAAGCCACGCATCGATATATGTCGATCCTGAAGCAGGACCCGAATAATGCTCAAGCGATGCTTGCGTTGGCTGCAATTGCAGATCGCGCGGGGAATGCTGGTGATGCTCTGCAATGGTTAGAGAAGGCTTGGGATAAAAACCCTTCGCAGTTTTCTGTTGGAAGTGTCTTGGCGGAGCGCTATTTGCAGCGAGGCGAGCGGCTTAAAGCGCTGCAAGTGGCTCGTTCGCTTGAAAGTGCACAAGCGGATTCTCCTGCCGTGCAAAGGTTGCTTGGTATTGTGCTGCTTGCTAATGATGATCCGGCGAATGCAAAGCAAGCATTCGTGCGCTACGGTGAGCTGGCTCCGAAGTCTCCTGATCCGTGGCAATTGAAAGCTGGAGCGGAAGTGCGCTTGAAGGATTTTGCTGCAGCAGAGGACGCTTTGAAGCAAGCGTTGTCTTTCGATTCAAAGTATTTCCCATCGCTCGTGATGAAAGGCGAGTTGCTGTTGCGTGATAGAAGATTTTCTGAACTATCCCAGGTTATTGCTGTTTTACGGGAAGCGCATCCTAAATCAGGCATGGCGGAGCGTTTTGAAGGAGATAGCTTTGGCTTGCAGTCGAAATGGAAAGAGGCTGCGCAGGCATATCAGGCCTCCCTCGTGTTGTCGCCTAATTCTAGAATTGTTCAACAATTGGCTAAAGTTTTGCTTCTTGGCGGCGATGGTAATAAGGCTCGTGATGTTTTAGAGAAATGGCTTGTTGAGCATCCTGAAGACATCTCTGTCCGTATGCAATTAGCTGTCGAGCTTCAGCGTATTGGAAAAATTGATGAATCAATCGAACAATATAAGATTTTGCTATCAAAAAATGGAAAATATGTTCCTGCCCTAAATAATCTGGCTTGGCTTTATAACGAAAAAGGCAGTAAAGAGGCTATATCTTTAGCAGAGAAGGCCAGAGAGTTAGCGCCAGATAGTCCAGAAGTTGCGGATACCCTTGGGTGGGTGCTGACGCAAAACGGCGATACTGAAAGAGGCGTACGTATCCTTCGGCAGGCTGCTGTTCAGGCTCCCCATTTGGGGGATATTCGTTTCCATTTAGCGGTTGCACTTGAAAAATCTGGCAAACCCGATGAGGCAAAACGAGAGCTTGAGCGTTTGCTGAGTGAGGATAGGTCGTTTGAACAGCAGGACTCTGCGCGAGCGATGCTGCAGCGCCTGAAGTAGCGACTTGCACTGTGCTCTCAAGGAGCAAATGCCACTTTCGCAGCCCTGTTTTCAAGCAGGGCCTGCGAAGCTGGTGCTTTCACCCTGCTGGGCTGTGATGCTTTTTTGCGAATGCTGACGTTAGATCAGCTTGTTATTTTGAGATTTTCGATAAAAAAAGGTCTGGATACTATCCAGACCTTTTTAATTTTGGTGGAGCCGGCGGGAATCGAACCCGCGTCCGCAAGCTCTCCGCCATTGATACTACATGCTTAGCCGCGTCTACGATTTAACCGTTCGCGATCCGACGGGCAGGATGTTGAGCGGCGGTCCCGTGGGATTTAGCGCTGCGGCTCCGGGCAAGCGTGTGCGCGATCTCGTTCTGGGTCGACCCCTGCACGCCCTTGCGGGCACCCGGACTTTACGAGCACGTTCCGGAGCAGAGGCTGGCCGGGTTAGGCGGCCAGAGCGTAGTTGTCGTCGTTGGCAACTATTGATTTGCCGCTTTTTTTACGAGGCCTAGCGACATCCTCGGCATGCATCTCAGGTTTTGTAACCCACGTCGAAACCAAGTCGGCCCCATAGCCGAGCTTTAGAAGTATAGCTTAGTCGGTCAGTATGGCCAAGGTCCAACTATTGCAAGGCCTAGTGACGAACGAT
Organism: Plasticicumulans acidivorans; assembly: GCF_003182095.1. Classification (GTDB taxonomy): domain Bacteria; phylum Pseudomonadota; class Gammaproteobacteria; order Competibacterales; family Competibacteraceae; genus Plasticicumulans; species Plasticicumulans acidivorans. The sequence goes on from NZ_QGTJ01000007.1 coordinate 63,079, forward strand.
GCGTGCTTTTTCGCGTTCCCAGTCTCTTTCCTTCTCCACGGCGCGCTTGTCATAGTCCTTCTTGCCTCGTGCGAGGCCGATCTCGAGTTTCGCACGACCTTTCTTCCAGTACAGCGATAGTGGCATCAGAGTGTAACCTTTCCGCTCGACGTCACCGATCAGGCGAGAGATCTCTTCAGCATGGAGCAGCAACTTGCGGGTACGGATGGCATCAGGATGGATGTGGGTGGAAGCAGACAGCAGTGGCGATATATGACAGCCGAACAGGAAGGCTTCTCCATCCTTGAGGAGAACATACGCCTCCTTAAGTTGGATTTTGCCTTCACGCAAGCTCTTGACTTCCCAGCCTTCGAGTACGAGGCCAGCTTCGAATCGCTCCTCAATGAAATAGTCGTGATAGGCCTTTTTGTTTTGCGCGATGCTTGCCGGCGCGGCGTTTTTGCTTTTTTTGCTCATAGTTTCGGGATTGTAGCCTTTGGCGATCGCGCTGGTGTCGAGTGACGCGGTTGAGCCGTCAGTGAGATTCGCGGACAATGCACCATTCCGCCTGAGATTCGGCCTGCTGTACCACATGAGGGTCGAAGATGGGCCACTTTGGGTAAAAGCTGGTGGCGATAATCAAAAAAAGTGCATTGGTCCCGTACTCCGCAGGGAACATGTACGTGTTGGTGGCAGATGTCGAGGCTTACCCTAGGTTCCTGCCTTGGTGTCGTTCCACTCAAGTACGGCAGGTTCATGCGGATGAAGTGCACGCGACGATTGAGATGGCCAAAGGTGCCATCAACAAGTCATTTTCGACTTGTAACCGTATGCAGCCGAATAAGATGATCGAGATGCGGCTGGTCGACGGGCCGTTCCGTCGCCTGGAGGGATTCTGGCGATTTGAGTCGCTGGGTGAGGGTGCATGTAAGATTTCTCTCGATCTGGAATTCGAGTTTTCTAATTCATTGCTGAAAATCGCGATCGGTCCGATTTTTAATCAGATTGCAAATTCTCTGGTGGACGCCTTTTGTAAGCGTGCGGTGGATCTTTATGGCCGAAATTGAGCTCATTAAGGTAGAGGTTGCGTATGCTTGCCCAGAGCGGCAGGTCGTTTTGCCGGTGGAGCTCGCATCTGGGAGCACTGTGCGGGATGCACTGTTGGTGTCACGAATCAGCGATCGGTTCCCGGAAATCAATCCCGAACAGGTTGATACTGGGATCTTCGGCAAGGCGGCTAAACTCGACACCGTGTTGCGTAGTGGGGATCGAGTAGAAATTTATCGCGCACTGGTCGCAGATCCGAAAGCTGTCCGCAAGCAACGTGCAGCTGAAGGTAAACGCATGAAGAAAGGGGGAGGCGATCTCCCCGACGGAGCCTGAAGCCGGCCGGTTGAGTGGACTACGGCTTAGCGTATTCGATCCGGCTTAGGACTTCTCCATCGAAGAACAGTGTGACGTGCCGTTCTTCAGGCTCACCATCGTCATAGGTGCCGGGCCGATAGATATAGACGTAGTCCCAGCGGTTCTGGTGGAAGGGATCGGTAAGCAGGGGGGATCCCATCAATGCTTGTACTTGGGTGCGGGTCATGCCTGCATGCAGGCTGTTCAGGGCGGACTGCTCAAGGTAGTTACCTTGGCGAATCTTCGTCTTATAGAAACTCGGCAAGGTCAGGGAGCAGGCGCCTGTGACGAAGAGGGTGCTGGCCAGTGCCGCGCAGACGAAAATCCGGTGCATTTGAAGGGGGGTCCGCCGTTGTTTAGACTGCCGCAGAGCATAACCCAAAGCCCTCGACACGGGCAGAACAGCTGACGAGGTTGAGTCTCTTGGGTTCCAGAGAACTGAAAGAAGTCGGATTGAAGGTCACGCTGCCGCGCATGAAGATCCTGGCCATCCTCCAGGAGCGCGGCGGTAGCCAGCATCTGAGCGCAGAAGATGTCTATAAAGCCTTGCTGGCCAGTGGTGAAGAGGTCGGGCTGGCAACCGTCTATCGGGTACTGACACAGTTCGAATCGGCGGGATTGGTGCACCGCCATCATTTCGAAGGTGGACAGTCGGTATTCGAGCTGAATCATGGCGAGCATCATGACCACATGCTCTGTCTGCAGTGCGGCCATATCGAAGAGTTCGTCGACGAAACCATCGAGGCACGCCAGCGTGAGATTGCCGGGCGGATGGGGTTCGAGCTGGCCGATCACGCGTTAACTCTTTATGGCAACTGCATGCGGCCGGACTGCGAGCGCAAGCGTCTGTTGAAGCAGACGGGCCCTGAGCAGAGCGAGGAGTCCTGAGTTTTTCTGTTATTGCTTGGCTGTGCTCAGGCGGGCGGGAGTTTGGTCTCACTCTGACGAGTCCGTTTGAGCATTTCACGGGCGTGGGTCAGTGTCGAAGTGGTGATTTCGACGCCCCCCAGCATCCGTGCGATTTCATGCACTCGCTCTTTGTTGCTGAGTGGGGCCACGGTCGTATGGGTGGATTCACCATCGGTGGCTTTGCGTACGAACAGGTGGTGATCCGCCTGCGCCGCGACCTGCGGCAGATGGGTGACGCACAAAACTTGGCCGTGTCGACCGAGCTCCCGCAGTCGTCGACCGACGATTTCCGCGACGCCACCGCCAATGCCGGTATCCACTTCATCGAAGATCAGTGTGGACGCCTGTGCACCGTGGGCGGTGATGACCTGCAGCGCAAGCGAGATGCGCGCCAGTTCTCCGCCGGAAGCTACTTTGGCCAGCGCACGCAGCGGTTGGCCGGGGTTGGCGCTGACGAGGAATTCGACGCTTTGCAGGCCGTTTGCTGATGGTTTGTCGATCTGTGTGAGCTCGACGGCGAAGCGGCCGCCCGGCATGCCCAGCTCATGCATCGCTGCGCTGACCTGCTGGCCCAGTTCGGCGGCTGAGTGAGAGCGTTGCGCGCCGACGCGTTCGGCGATCCGACGGTATTCGACTTCAGTGTCTTTCAATTGCCGGCCGAGGTCGTCGGCGTGTTGTTCGCTGTGCTCAAGCTCGTCGAGTTCCGTGCGCAGATGTTCGAGCAGGGCTGGCAGATCTTCGGGGCGCTGGCGGTGTTTGCGCGCCAGGGCCTGAATCTCGGCCAGACGATTTTCCAGCCACTCAAGCCGGCGGGGATCGAGGTCCAGGCGGCTGACGTAACGCCGCAGCTCGTCACTGGCCTCCTGCACCTGGATCAGCGCCGAGTTGAGCAGCTCCGTGCTCGGCAGCAGGCTGGCATCGACGTTGGCCAACTCACCCAGCTCGGCTGCGGCGTGGCCGAGCAGGCTCTGCACTGAACAGGCGTCATTTTCATAGAGCGCATCGAGGACGCGCTGGCTGCTGTCCAGCAGGCGACCTGCATTGGCCAGACGCCGGTGTTCGTCCTCCAGCTGGCCCAGTTCATCGGGGCCGAGCCCGAGTTCTTCGAGTTCGCGGGCCTGATAGCGCAGCATGTCGAGGCGTGCCTCGCGTTCGGCGCTGCGTTGTTCGAGCTCGTCGATCTGGCGGCGGATGCGCGCCCAGCTCTGAAATGCGCTGGCCAGCTGCTCAAGTTCTGCACCGAGGCCGGCGAAGGCGTCGAGCAGCGCACGCTGGGCATCGCGCTTCATCAGCGACTGATGTTCGTGCTGACCGTGGATATCGACGAGGCGCTCGCCGAGATCGCGCAGGCTGGCCAGGGGCAGCGGCGTACCGTTGATGTAAGCGCGTGAGCGGCCATCGCGTCCGATCGTGCGGCGCAGCCAGCAATCGCGATCGGCATCGAGGTCGCGTTCGGCGAGCCAGTCCTGCGCAGCGGGCAGCTGTTCGAGATCGAAAGCGGCGCTGATTTCCGCGCGCTCGGCGCCGTGGCGCACGACGCCGCTGTCAGCACGGTCGCCGAGCAGCAGGCCGAGGGCATCGACCATGATCGATTTTCCAGCGCCGGTTTCGCCGGTGACAGCGGTCATGCCTGCGCTCAGTTCGAGTTCGATGTACTCGACGATGGCGAAGTCGCGGATTTGCAGATGGGTCAGCATCGGGAACGGCCCTCGCGCAGCGGGGGTCAGCGGTTGAACTCGGTACCTTCGGGATTGACGCCCCAGCGCAGCTTGGCGCGCAGCAGCTCATAGTAATCGTGGTTGAGCGGATGCAGCAGACGCAGCTGACGGCGTTTGCGGCGGATGACGATGCGATCGCCCGGTTCGATGGGCAGGCTGATCTGGCCATCGCAGGTGATCTGCGTCTGTGTAGTGTTGCGCCCGCGCACGACGATTTCGATATCGGAATCGGCACCGATGACAATCGGCCGGTGCGTCAGCGTGTGCGGGCAGATCGGTACGACGACGAAGGCTTCGAGCGTCGGGTGCAGGATCGGCCCGCCGCCGGACAAGGCATACGCCGTGGAGCCGGTCGGCGTGGCGATGATCAGGCCATCGGCCCGGTAAGCGTTGAGCAGTTGGCCGTCGAGGAAGGTGTCGAGTTCGACCATGCGCGCGACGTCACGCTTATGGACGACGACGTCGTTGAGGGCATCGGCCTCGCTGATGACCTGCTCGCCGCGGCGTACCTGGGCATGCAGCAGCGCGCGGTTTTCCTCGTGGTAGCGGCCCTGCAGGATGGCGTCGAGCCCGGCCGGGATTTCCGCCGGGGATACGTCGGTCAGGAAGCCGAGCCGGCCGAGGTTGACGCCGACGATCGGCACCTGGAAGTCGACCAGCGAACGCGCCGCGTTGAGCAGCGTGCCGTCACCGCCGACGACGATGGCCAGCTCCGCCCGGCGGCCGATCTCGCGTCGGGTGGCGACATCCACGCCCTGTGCCGCGGTCAGTTGCGCCGTGTCTTCATCGAGCAGTACCTGCCGCCCGGCCTGCCGCAGGAAGTCGGCGATCTGCGCGAGAGTGTCGGCGACGCCGGGATCGCCGTATTTGCCGATGAGGCCGATGGTTTCGAACAGATAGGGCATCGTGAATCGCCGGTGACCGATAGGAATAGGTTCACATGCACCATGATCGCACGGTCGGGGCCTGCTGTGCGGTGCCTGCTGCGCCTTGACACTGTTGATGCCGCTGTTTAGCTTGATCCGTTGGCACTCCGATGACTGGAGTGCCAACAGCGGAGGCGCAGCGCGTGGCAGAGCAGCAGGTGCCGACCACCCAGTTGTCGGAACGGGCGCAGCAGCTTTTAAAGCTGCTGGTGGAACGTTACATCGACGATGGACAGCCGGTCGGCTCTAGGACGCTGGCCAAGGGCACCGGGCTTGATCTGTCGCCTGCGACGATACGCAACGTCATGGCGGATCTGGAAGACCTCGGGCTGCTGCGTTCGCCGCACACCTCGGCCGGTCGGGTGCCGACCGTACGCGGTTACCGTCTGTTCGTCGATGCGCTGATGCAGGTGCGGCCGCTTGAGGAAGTCGCGGTACAGACGCTGCGCCGCCAGTTTCTGCAGGCACAGGATACGCAGATGCTGGTGAAGTCGGCCTCCAGCCTGCTGTCCGGTATTTCACACATGGCCGGCGTGGTGATGATGCCGCGCCGCGAATCCGTCACGCTGCGCCAGGTCGAGTTTCTGGCGCTGTCGGATCGACGCGTGCTGGCGATCGTCGTCGTCAATGAGCGCGAGGTGCAGAATCGCATCATCCACGTTGCACGAGACCACACCGCCGCCGAGCTGACCGAGGCGGCCAACATGCTCAATGCACTGTTTGCCGGCCGCGATATCAGTCAGGTGCGTGCCGAACTGCTGGCTCAGCTGCAGCGCGCGCAGGACGACATGTCCGAGGCAATGCGCCGCGCCGTCGAAATGGCCGAGCAGGCGTTCGGTGACGATGCCGAACCGGGTGATGATTTCGTCATGGCCGGGCAGACCAACCTGATGGGGTTTTCGGAACTCTCCGATGTTGGCCGTCTGCGCCAGCTGTTCGAGTCCTTTACCAGCAAGCGTGATTTGCTCGACCTGTTCGACCAGTGCATGCGGGCTGACGGTGTGCAGATTTTTATCGGCCAGGAGACGGGCTACGACGTCCTCGATGAGTGCAGCGTGGTCACCGCACCCTACAGTGTCGACGGTCGCGTGCTCGGTGTGCTCGGCGTCATCGGGCCGACGCGGATGGCCTACGAGCGTGTCGTGCCTTTGGTGGATGTCACGGCGCGTTTACTGTCATCGGCCTTGAATTCGCGTACCTGATCCCCATACCCACAGCGGACGGCACTGCACGAGCGGACGCCGGACGTTTTCTTTTTTTACAACCGATTGGACTACCTGGAGATTTTCCGGATGAGCCAGGAACAGATGGCGACCCAGGCCGCGGCTGAGAATGTGAGCGAAGCGCCCGCCGACGAGTTGCCGGTCGCGACGGCCGAGCAGGAGATCGAGAATCTCAAGCAGGAGCTGAGCGCGGCTCAGGCCAAGGCCGAGGAGCACTGGAACGAATTTCTTGCCACCCGGGCCGAGATGGAGAACCTGCGCCGGCGCAATGAACGCGATCTGGCGGCCGCGCACAAATTCGCGCTGGAGAAATTCTTCAATGAGCTGCTGCCAGTTCGTGACAGTCTGGAAATGGGTATCCAGGCCGCAGTCGAGGGGGCTGATTTCACCAAGCTGCGCGAAGGCTCGGAAATGACGCTGAAGATCCTCGAAACGGCGATGGGCAAGTTCGGCATGGTCACGGTCGACCCGCAGGGCGAGAAGTTCAATCCCGATCAGCACGAAGCGCTGGCGATGGCGCCGGTGGCGGAAGTCGAGCCCAACACGGTCATCCAGGTCGTGCAGAAGGGCTACATGCTCAACGATCGTCTGGTGCGCCCGGCGAAAGTCATCGTCGCCAAGGCCCCCTGAGCCCTTGAAGCGCGGCGCGCAGGCCCCATCTAAGCGCACAGCAGCACGGCAGAGCGCCGCGAGCCACGAACGAATACAAACCCCGAATTTCCGTAGAGAGGACACCATGGGCAAGATCATCGGCATCGACCTCGGCACCACTAATTCCTGCGTGGCGGTGATGGAAGGCGGTAAACCCCGCGTCATCGAAAACAGCGAGGGCGATCGCACGACTCCGTCGACCGTCGCTTTCCTTGAAGACGGCGAAGTCACCGTCGGCCAGAGCGCCAAGCGCCAGGCCGTGACCAATCCGCAGAACACGCTGTATGCCGTCAAGCGTCTGATCGGCCGTCGTTTCGAAGACCGCGAAGTACAGAAAGACATCGACCTCGTGCCGTTCAAGATCGTCAAGAACAGCAATGGTGATGCCTGGGTCGAGGCGCACGGCAAGCAGATGGCGCCGCCGGAGATTTCCGCGCGCGTGCTGATGAAGATGAAGAAGACCGCCGAAGACTATCTCGGTGAAGAAGTGACCGAAGCGGTCATTACCGTGCCGGCCTACTTCAATGATTCGCAGCGCCAGGCGACCAAGGACGCCGGGCGCATCGCCGGTCTCGACGTCAAGCGCATCATCAACGAGCCGACGGCCGCCGCGCTCGCCTACGGCATGGACAAGGTCAGCGGCAAGGATCGCAAGATCGCCGTTTACGACCTCGGCGGCGGTACCTTCGATATCTCGATCATCGAGATCGCTGACGTCGACGGCGAGAAGCAGTTCGAAGTGCTGTCGACCAACGGCGACACCTTCCTCGGTGGCGAGGACTTCGACAAGCGCGTCATCGACTACCTCGTCGAGCAGTTCCAGAAGGATTCCGGCATCAATCTGGCCAATGATCCGCTGGCGCTGCAGCGTCTGAAGGAATCCGCCGAGAAGGCCAAGATCGAGCTGTCGTCGAGCCAGCAGACCGACATCAACCTGCCGTACATCACTGCCGATGCGACCGGTCCGAAGCACCTCAACATCAAGCTGACGCGCGCCAAGCTCGAAAGCCTGGTCGAGGATCTGATCGAGAAGACCATCGCACCGTGCCGTACCGCACTGAAGGATGCCGGCCTGTCGGTCGGTGACATCGACGACGTGATCCTCGTCGGCGGCCAGACGCGCATGCCCAAGGTGCAGGAGGCGGTGAAGAGCTTCTTCGGCAAGGAGCCGCGCAAGGACGTCAACCCGGATGAGGCCGTGGCCGTCGGCGCGGCGATCCAGGGCGGCGTGCTCGGTGGTTCGGTCAAGGACGTGCTGCTGCTCGACGTCACCCCGCTGTCGCTCGGTATCGAGACGATGGGCGGCGTGATGACCAAGCTGATCGAGAAGAACACTACGATCCCGACCAAGCAGACGCAGACTTTCTCCACTGCCGACGACAACCAGACCGCGGTGACCGTGCACGTGCTGCAGGGCGAACGCGAGCAGGCGCATGCCAACAAATCGCTCGGCAAGTTCGACCTGAGTGACATCCCGCCGGCGCCGCGCGGTGTGCCGCAGATCGAGGTGACGTTCAACATCGACGCCAACGGCATCCTCAACGTCTCAGCGAAGGACAAGGCCACCGGCAAGGAGCAGAGCATCGTCATCAAGGCCAGCTCCGGCCTGAGCGACGACGAGATCCAGCGCATGGTCAAGGACGCCGAGGCGCATGCCGAGGAAGACCGCAAGTTCCATGAGCTGGTCGAGGCCCGCAACCATGCCGAGAACCTGATCCACGCCGCCGAGAAGTCGATGAAGGAGCTCGGCGAGAAGGTCGAGGCCGGCGAGCGCGCCGGGATCGAGTCGGCGATTGCCGATCTGCGTACCGCTGCCAAGAGCGACAACAAGGACGCGATCGTCAAGAAGACCGAAGCGCTGGCCGAGCTCTCTGGCAAACTGGCCTCGCGCGTCTACAGCGCCGAAGGGGCGAGTGACGCCAACGCCGCCGGTCAGCCCGGCGGCCGGAAGCCGACCGATGATGGTGTCGTCGACGCCGAATTCGAAGAAGTGAAGGATCAGAAGTAACGGAAACGGCAGTACGCCGCGGCCGGACCCTGGGGTAAATCCCGGGGTCCGGCCTTGTCGTGAACGGGCGGCGCATTCACCGCCCCCAGCCCCAGATCAGACCGATGGCCAAGCGCGACTATTACGAGGTGCTCGGCGTTGCCAAAAACGCCAGCGACGAAGAGATCAAGAAGGCGTACCGCCGTCTCGCGATGAAATTCCATCCTGACCGCAATCCCGGTGACGCGGCCGCGGAGGAAAAATTCAAGGAGGCGAAGGAGGCTTACGAGATCCTCGCCGATGCCCGCAAACGCGCAGCCTACGATCAGTTCGGACATGCCGGCGTCGAGGGTGGGCCGGGGGGTGCCGGTGGTGCCGGCGGACCGAATTTCTCCGACATCTTCGGCGATATTTTCGGCGACATTTTCAATGGCGGCGGGCGCGGACAGGGCGGCGGCGCATACCGCGGAGCCGATCTGCGCTACATGCTCGATCTGACGCTGGAAGAGGCGGTATTCGGCACCAACGCCAAGATCCGCGTACCGGCGCTGGTCACCTGCCAGTTCTGTAACGGCTCCGGAGCCAAGAAAGGCACCAAGCCGAGCACCTGCCCGACCTGCAACGGTGTCGGTCAGGTGCGTATCCAGCAGGGATTCTTCTCGATCCAGCAGACCTGCCCGCGCTGCCAGGGGCGCGGCGTCGTCATTATGGACCCCTGTGATCACTGTCATGGTCACGGCCGCGTCGAGGAGCAGAAGACGCTGTCGGTCAAGGTGCCGGCCGGTGTCGACAATGGTGACCGCATCCGTCTCGCCGGTGAGGGAGAGGCGGGTGAGGGGGGCGGACCGGCGGGTGATCTGTACGTGCAGATCCGCGTCAAGCCGCACCCGATCTTCACCCGTGAAGAAAACGACCTGCACTGCGAGGTGCCGATCAGCTTCACGATGGCCGCGCTCGGCGGCGAGCTCGACGTACCGACGCTCGACGGCCGCGTCAGCCTGAAGATTCCGGCGGAAACGCAGACCGGGAGGGTGTTCCGTCTGCGCGGCAAGGGCGTGAAATCGGTGCGCGGCGGTCAGCAGGGTGACCTGCTGTGCCGGGTCAGCGTCGAGACACCGGTCAATCTCACCGCCAAGCAGCGCGAGCTGCTGGAGCAGTTCGCCGCGACCTTGGGCGAGGGCGGGCATGAGCATGCGCCGCAGTCGCAGAGCTGGCTCGACAAGGCGAAAAAGTTCTGGGATGAAATGACCGGCTCATCGAACTGAGCCGCATGCGGCCCGCCGTCATGGCGGGCCGCTGCAACACGCTTCAGGCGCGGGTTGCGGCGAGCGTGCTCAGTGCGGCGGCGAGGTTCGGCACATGCTCGGCACCGTGCTCGTCGATGCATTCCCGGGCGAAGTCGAGCAGTGCATCGCCCTGTTCCTCGTCACCGGATTCGTTGTCGAGTTCACGCACGAAGCGCGTGACGCTGCCGGCCACGAGGCCGGTGAGCTTGCGGTTTTCGCCGACGATCTTCGCCGAAGTGATGGTGTTGACGATCAGGTCGGCGACGGTGCGGTAGTAATCGGTCTTGGCAGACTGGCCCATGGCATTGACCTCGCAGCTCATTCGTCGGTCGGTGCGGCACCGTAGTTTTTCAGACGCTGCTCGGCGGCGACGCCGAGGGCCTTCAGCATCCACGGCGGCGGCGAACCGGCCATCATGCCCTGGAATTCGCTGAGGATTTCGGTCGCAGGACCGCCCTCGATGCGCTTGATCGGATAGATATTGGCGCGAATCACCTTGGCCGCTGCCGGCCCCCCCATCGACACTACGTAAAGCACGTGGCAATCGTCGATCAGTTGCGTGCGGAACAGGTTCTTGTCGGCGGCGAAATCGGCTTCCAGCGCATCGCGGATGCCGATGCAGCGGCTTTCAGTGGCCGAGACCTGGTAGACCAGGTAGCGCAGGCAGGAGCCGAAATGGCCGTTCAGCTCGTTGCCGCTGTCCGAGCACAGCGCGACGCGCAGCGAGTCCGGCATATCGCCTTCGGCGTAGGTCTCGATCTTCGGCAGGTTTTCGTCTTCCTGGGTGTCGCCCCAGAGAATACGGGCCGCGAGCTTCAGAGCTTCGAGGCCGATGCCGATGTCTTCACCGTCTTCCTCGCCGTCGAGGCTGCCGAAGCCGGTCTTGAGGTCGGTGACGGTGATTTTGCGCAGGCGCTCGCAGTCGATCTCGTCGCCGATCAGATCCTGCAGGACTTCGATCAGGCGGGGCAGCGTGATCGCCGGCATGGCGCGGGCGGCGAGGGCGATGCGCAGGGCGGCGTCGCGAGTGATGGGGGCAGCAGCGGGGGCGGGGCTGGACATCGACGGTCTCCATGAGCCTGGCGGGGCAGATGCGATACTTGCTGCCTGCACTTCCGGTGCCAGCCTGCGGAGGGCGCATTGAGTTGCGTCAATGAATTGATTTTAAAGTGATCCGCCTCGCAGCCCGAACGCAGGCGGATGTCGTTTGTCAGGTTTGCGACAAGCCGGCATGCAGCGTGCCGGCTGGTCGCAGCCGCGCACCTCAGTGCTGTGCGGGGGCTTTCAGCGGCAGCGGTCCGCTTGTCGTGCAGCTGTCGTGGGACAGGCTGGGTGTCTGCGGCGTATCGGCCTCGACCATTTCCTCTTCGTGCTCGGTGAGCAGCAGGCGGCGATGAGCGCGGATCGTGCCGTGCAGGCGCTTGGACAAGCGGCGGGCGCTCATGCTGCCGCCTCGGCCGTGCTGGCCAGCATCGAGCCGGTTTCGCGGAAGCGCACATGCATCTCGAAGGCGCGCTCCAGCCGGTGCGGCGTCTGGCCGCCGATGTGGGTGACCGCATCCTTGTAGTAGTCGCGCAGCAGATCGCGGTACTGCGGATGGGCGCAGCGCTCGATGATCACCGCAGCGCGTTCGCGCGGCGCCAGGCCGCGCAGGTCGGCCAGACCCTGTTCGGTGACCAGGATGTCGACGTCGTGCTCGTTGTGGTCGCAATGGCTGACCATCGGCACGATGCTCGAAATACGCCCGTCCTTGGCGATCGACTTGGTGGCGAAGATCGCCATGTAGGCGTTGCGCGCGAAGTCACCGGAGCCGCCGATGCCGTTCATCATGTGCGTGCCGAGCACGTGCGTGGAGTTGACGTTGCCGTAGATGTCGGCTTCCAGCGCCGTGTTGAGTGCGATGATGCCGAGGCGGCGGATCACTTCCGGATGATTGCTGACTTCCTGCGGGCGCAGCACCAGTCGCGACTTGTAGCGGCCGATGTCGGCGAATACGCGCCGGTAGGTTTCGGCTGACAGCGTGATCGACGAACCCGAGGCGAAGTCCAGCCGACCGGCGTCGAACAATTCGAAGGTCGAGTCCTGCAGCACTTCCGAGTACATCGTCAGGCCGTGGAACGGCGAATGGATGAAGCCGCTCAGCACCGCGTTGGCGATCGTGCCGATGCCGGCCTGCAGCGGCAGCAGCGAGGTGGTCAGGCGGCCGCGGCGCACCTCGTGCTCGAAGAACTCGATCAGGTGATTGGCGATGGCGGCGGTTTCGGCATCGGCCGGCAGGATCGTCGAGGCGCTGTCGGCCTTTTCCGAAACGACGATGGCGGCGATCTTCTCCGGCGGCACCGGGATTGCGGTTTCACCGATGCGATCGGACGGATCGGTCAGCGGGATCGGCATGCGGTGCGGGCGTCGGCGCGGGATGTAGACGTCGTGCAGGCCTTCGAGTTCGAGCGGTTGCGTCAGGTTGATTTCGACGATGATTTTTTCGGCGAGGATGGCGAAACTCGCCGAGTTGCCGATCGAGGTCGTTGGCACGATGCTGCCGTCGGCATTGATGGCGATGGCCTCGATCACCGCGATGTCGACCGGGCCGATCTGGTGCGTGCGTAGCTGCTCGACGGTCTCGCTCAAGTGCTGATCGACGAACATGACCTCACCGCGGTTGATCGCCTTGCGCAGCGTCGCGTCGGATTGGAACGGCAGGCGGCGGGCGAGCACACCGGCTTCGGTCAGCGTGCGGTCGACGTCATTGCCGAGTGAGGCGCCGGTGAGCAGGGTGATGCGGAACGGATCGCGGCGCGCGCGTTCAGCCATCGCGAAGGGAATGACTTTGGCATCGCCCGCGCGGGTGAATCCGCTCATGCCGACTGTCATGCCGTCGCTGATCAGTGCTGCAGCCTGATCGGCGGACATGACGCGGCTGCGTAGGTCAGCGCAGCGGATACGCTCTTCGAACATTGTCTCTCTCCCCGGGGTAGCGGTTTTGCAAACCTCTGCCGGACCGTGGACAGATGGTTCCATGAGCGGCCCGGAAGCGCGGCAGTTTAAGCTTGAAACTAATTTCAAGCTGTGAAAATTTCTAATACAAAATATCTGAAAATTTGTTAATAACAGCGTGATTTTATTGTATTTAATTTTATTTTCCGAGGTGATTTTATGGAAAACTTGTTGAAAGGATTTGATCCGATTGCCGGCTCGGACGCACGCGCACTGGTGTTGGGTTCGATGCCGAGCGTGGCGTCGCTGACGGCGGGGGAGTACTACGCGCATCCGCGCAATCACTTCTGGCCGCTGATGGCCGCCTTGTACGGTACGCCGGCCGATGCCCCCTATGCCGAGCGTGCTGCGGCGCTGCGCCAGGCCGGCGTCGCCGTCTGGGATGTGCTGGCGGCCTGCCGTCGCGAGGGCAGCCTCGACAGTGCAATCGATCCAGCTTCAATGCAGATCAATGACTTCCCCGCATTTTTTGCAGCGCATCCGCAGCTTCGGCACGTGTTCTTCAACGGCACGACGGCGGAGACGGTGTTTCGCCGCTGGGTGTTGCGCCGACTCGACGGACTGGAGCTGAATCTGGTTCGCCTGCCGTCGACCAGCCCGGCGCATGCCGGACAGACGTTTCGACAAAAGCTGGCAGCGTGGAAGTGTCTGGCCAGTGTGACCCAGATCAGTGCAAACAATTGAAGTTGCCGGCAGTGGCGGTGATGCGCGTCACGTGTCCTACGCTGCAGATGGAGCAACATAACCCTCGGGCCGCTGACCGCCGAGCGCCAAGCTTGGCACGCAAAATCACGGAGCCGATGGATGAGTCAGCCGGATGCCGTGGAGAAGGCGGGGCGGTTTGGATGTGAAGGTAGCCGGGAGGTGCCGCGATGAGTCGTGCACTCGCCTGCTGCTTGGCGCTGGTTCTTGTCAGCGCGGGGGGCATTGTCTGGTGGGGGAGGATGCTGGCGCCGGTGGATGCGGCGACACGGCTGACGCGAGAGAGCAGTCTGCGCGTCGGCTACGCCATTGAAGCGCCCTATGCTTTCGTCGGTCCGCAGGGGCTCGACGGCGAATCGGTGGCAGTGGTCAATGCCATGGCCAGCCGGCTCGGCATTCGTCGAGTCGACTGGGTGGTCACTGATTTCCACGAGCTGATTCCGCAACTTCTGGCCGGCCGCTTCGATGTCATTGCCGCCGGCCTGTTCACCACCTCGGAGCGCGCTCAGCGCGTCGATTTCTCGCAGCCCACCGCCTATGTCGGAGCCGGACTGTTGCTGCGTGTCGACGAGTCGCGCCAATACGCCACGCTGGCGGAGGTCGCCGCGGATACACATTTCGTGCTCGCTGTCGTGCGTGATGCCGTCGAAGAAACCCGTGCGCGCATGGCGGGCGTTCCGCTTGAACGCCTGCTGCGCGTTCCTGATGCTGCCAGCGGTTTCGAGGCCGTGCGTTCGGGGCGCGCGGACGGTCTCGCTTTGTCGGCGCCGACCCTGCGTGCCGGTGTGCGTGCGCCGGGACATGATGATCTGCGCGTCATCATGCTGAGCGGCGAGCCCATGGCGCGCCGTGACCGGCCGGCACTGGCGTTTCGCAAACAGGACCAGCGCCTGCGTCAGATCTGCGAGCGGGCGCTCGCAACGTATCTGGGCAGCGACGAGCATCTGGTGCGAGTGATGCCGCTGGGCTTTACCGCCGACGAGCTGCGGCCGCAGGCGGGAGAGCGCTGAGATGGCCGCCGGCATGAAGCCAGTGGCGGCCCGTGAGGGCTGGCGCACGCGGCTGCCGCTGTTCAGCGTAACCGGCCTCGGCGTGTTGCTGCTCGGCTTGCTTGGCTGGCTGTATGCCTTCAGCGAAGCGAGTCTGGCCGGCATCGTGGCGCCGCTTGACGCTTCCGCTCAGGTACAGATCCAGGTGCTGAAAGCCCGCTTGCAGGCCGATCAGTTGCTGGCCGGGGGGCTGGTGGTGCATCCCGGCGAGCTCGATATGCGGCTGGAGCGGGCGCGGCTGGTGGCTGCCGACATTGCCCGCGGGCGCAGCAGCCTGAGCGGTGTGCCCGACGTCAGTACGCCGTCGGTGGAAGTCGTGCGTGCCGCGCAGCGTGTCGAGCAGGCGCTGATGCCCGTGCGTGCAGCGCTGAGCCGGCACCGCGATGGCTCCGGCGGCGATGCCTTGTCGATCCGTGTTGCCTTCGCCGAACTCAGTGCCGCGGGTGAGGCCCTGCAGATCGCCATCATCGACGCCGCTCACCGTGCACACGAAGAACGACGGCGTTTGCACGATGCGCTGGTGCTGACGGCCACGCTGCTGATCGGTGCCGTCCTGTGGTGGCTGGATCGGCAGATATGCGCCGATCAGCGTGCCGCTGTGGCGCTTGCTGACAGCGAGGCGCGGTTGCGGCTGTCGCTCGAAGCCGGGCGTCAGGGGCTGTTCGATCTTGATCTGATCAATGGTGTGATGGTCGTCAACGATGGCTATGCGCGAATGCTCGGCTATGACCACAGGGCGTTTCACGCCAGTTTTTCCGGCTGGCGCGGGCGGCTGCATCCGGACGACCGCGGCCGTGTGCTCAAAGCCCTCGACGACTATCTTGCCGGGCGCTGTGTCGACTATCGCGCCGAGTACCGCGCCAGCACTGCCGACGGACGCTGGCTGTGGCTGCTGAGTGTCGGTCGTGTCATCGAGCGCGATGCAGACGGGCGTCCCCGGCGTTTGGTGGGCACGCATACCGACATCACCGCACTGAAGCTCGCCGAACAGCGCGAACGCCATCTCAACCGCCTCTACGTCACCCTGTCGGCGACCAATCAGACCATCGTGCGTGCGCGCAGCCGCCAGGAGCTGCTGGTGCGTGTCTGCGAGGAGGCCTGCGCGCAGGGAGGTTTTGCCAGCGTCTGGATCGATCTGCGCGACGGCGGCGGCCTGGTCGCCTGCGGCGGTGCGGCGCCGTCGCGTCAGCAGCTGTACGCAGCGGCCGGCATCGTCGGTGCCGCCTGCCGTGCGCGGCAGCCGCAGCTCAGTGAAGACGGTGAGCTGGCGGTGTTCCCGATCCGTATCGATGATGAGCAGGGGGTGGACGGGGCGCTGGTCGTGCGCGCTCGTACCGACGCGGCCATCGGCCATGACGACGTGCGCCTGCTCGCCGAAATGGCCGGTGACATCGGTTACGCCCTCGACAATTTGCAGCGCCAGGCGCAGCTGCGCCTGGCGGCTCAGGTGTTCGACGCGATGGGAGAAGGCCTGTTCGTGGCCGATCCGCAACGCCGGGTGCAGATGGTCAATCCGGCGTTTGCGGCGATGACTGGCTACAGCGTTGCGGACTGGTCGGGGAGCCTGCTGCGGCGGCTGGCCCCCGACCCGGATGATGCCGGACACCTACGCGAACTGCTGGCGCAGATTGATCGCAGTGGACACTGGCAGGGTGAGATCTGCGCCCGGCGTCAGGACGGCGCGCCGTTGCCATTGTGGCTGGGGGTGACCGCCGTGCGCGATGCGGCCGGCCGGCTGAGTCAGTACGTTGGCGTCGTCTCCGATCTCACCGAGCGCAAGGCCGCACAGGCGCGCATCGATTTCCTCGCGCGTCATGATGGTCTGACCGGCCTGCCGAACCGCGAGCTGCTGCGTGAGCTGGCGGCGCTGGTGCTGGCCCAGGCGCGGCGCGAGGGCGGCATCGCGGCAGTACTCAGCCTCGATGTCGATCGCTTCAAGATCCTCAATGACCTGTTCGGGCCGACGGCGGGTGACTGTCTGCTCGCCTGCTATGCCGAGCGCCTGCTCGCTGCACTCGGTCCTGCCGATCGCGCCAGCCGCGTCGGCGGCGACGAGTTCGTGCTGCTGCTCGGTGGTCTTGGTGATGTCGACGCCGTCGTGCGCTTTACCGTGCAGTTGCTGGAGAGTCTGGCGCAGCCGGTGGTGTTCGGCAGTGAGCGCCTGCAAACCTCGACGAGCATCGGCATTGCCGTGTTCCCGGATGACGGCAGCGATTTCGATGCCCTGCAGGCGCGTGCCGACACGGCACTGGCCGCGGCAAAAAGCGCGGGGCGCGGCGGCTACCGTTTTGCCGGCGGTCCGCTCGACCGCATGTCTCGCGAGCGCCTGGCGATGGAGCAGGGCATGCGTGAGGCACTGCGTCAGGGGGAATTCTGGCTGGCCTATCAGCCGCAGCTCGATCTGCACGACGGTCACGTACTGGGCGCTGAAGCCCTGCTGCGCTGGCGTTCTCCAAGCATGGGTGAGCTGTCGCCGGGGCGCTTCATCCCGGTGGCCGAGGAAAGCGGCCTGATCGTGCCGATTGGCGTCTACGTGCTCGAACAGGCGTGCCGTGACGCCTGTGCCTGGCCCGAGACGATGGCTGTCGCTGTCAACCTGTCGGCGCTGCAGTTCGCCAGCGGGGACATCGTCGCCACCGTCGAGGCGGCACTGGCGGCGAGCGGGCTGCCGGCACAGCGGCTCGAGCTCGAACTCACCGAATCCCTGCTGCTCAGTGACGCGGCAACGGTGGCCGCCGCGGTCGAGCGCCTGCGGGCGCTCGGCGTACGCTTTTCGATCGATGACTTCGGCACCGGCTACTCCAGCCTGACGGCCTTGCGCCGGCTGGCGGTGTCGCGGCTGAAGATCGACCGCTCCTTCGTCATGGGCATTCTCGATGAGCGTGAAGATCGCGCCATCGTCGAGGCGGTGATCCAGCTCGGCCGCGGGTTGGGGCTGCGCATCATCGCCGAGGGCGCCGAGCAGCCCGAGCAGCTCGAACTGCTGCGCGAGCTCGGTTGCGATGAGGTGCAGGGCTATGTGTTCGCGCGGCCGATGCCGGCGGCGGCGCTGCTCGAATGGCTGCCGCAGGTCGTCAACGCGTCGCCGTCCGGGAGCCGGTAGCGATCGCCGTATACTCGTCAGGTCCGTTGCCGAGTTTGTTGAACGCCATGAGCAGTGAATCCGTCCACGCCCGCGCCTGGCAGGCGCTCAGCGCCTGTGCCGTTGATGACAAGCTGGCGCTGAGTGCGCGTCTGCACCGTGACTGGCTCGACGGCCGCCTGAGCCTGAATGCGGACGCAGTACCGCATGCGATCGGCGAGCCGGGGCGCCCGCTGCAGCCTGAGCTGGTGCACCCGCATCAGGTGCCGCGCCGCTCGCTGGGTTCACCGGCCGGGCGTGTCGCGCTGCTGCACGCGGTCGCCCATATCGAATTCAACGCCATCAACCTCGCGCTCGATGCCGTCTACCGCTTCCGCGGCCTGCCGCCGGCGTTTTATGGCGACTGGCTGCAGGTGGCCGCCGAGGAGGCCGAGCATTTCGCATTGCTGCAGGCGCGGTTGCACGAGGTCGGCAGCGACTACGGTGCGCTGCCGGCGCATGACGGTTTGTGGGATGCCGCGCGGCGCACCGCACACGATCCGCTGGTGCGCATGGCGCTGGTGCCGCGGGTGCTGGAGGCGCGCGGTCTCGATGTCACGCCGGGCATCATTGCCCGCCTGCGCCAGCTCGGAGACCAGGCCACCGTCGCCTGTCTCGAAGTGATCCTGCGCGAGGAGGTCGGCCATGTCGCCATCGGCTCGCGCTGGTTCGCCTATCTGTGCGCAGAGCGCGGCCTTGAGCCGGAGGCGACCTTTCTGCAGCTGCTCGCTGAATACGACACGGCGGTGCACCCGCCCTTCAACACCGAGGCGCGTTTGCAGGGTGGCTTCAGCCGTGAGGAACTGGCAAGGCTGGTTGCGCTGCACGACTGAGGCCGGCGGTGGTAGCGTGCGGCATCGACTTCTGCCGTTTCACCGGGAATCACCATGCCGCAGCCGCTCCGCTACACCCTCTACGCCGATGCGCCGCACACGCACCGCTTCCGCGTCGATGTCCATGTTGCCGCTCCGGACCCGGCCGGCCAGGAGCTGATGCTGCCGGCCTGGATTCCCGGCAGCTACATGATCCGCGACTTCGCCAAGAACGTCGTTGCGCTAAGCGCCCGCGTGGCGGACGGCCAGGTGCTGAGCGTCGACAAGCTCGACAAGGATCACTGGCGCTGCGCGCCGTGCGCGGGGGCACTGACCGTGTCGCTGGAGATCCACGCGCTCGATCTGTCGGTACGCACCGCGTATCTCGATACCCGGCGCGCTTACTTCAACGGCACGGCCTTGTTCCCGCGCCTGCCGCAGCAGGCCGATCAGTCCTGCGAGCTGGAAATCCGTCTGCCGCAGGGGGCCGAGTACGCGCGCTGGCGCGTGGCCACGGCGTTGCCGGCCCTCGATGTCGACGGCGCCGGGGCGGGGCTCTATCGCGCGGCCGACTACGACGAGCTGGTCGACAGCCCGGTGGAAATCGGCGAACAGTTACGCGCGCAGTTCATTGCCTGCGACGTGCCGCACGAGATCGTCATCACCGGCCAGGTGCGCGTCGATCTCGACCGGCTGAGTCGCGACCTCAAAGCGATCTGCGAGCAGCACATCCGCTTCTTCGGTGAGCCGGCACCGATGTCGCGCTATGTGTTCCTGGTGCTGGCCGTCGGCGACGGTTATGGCGGGCTGGAGCACCGCGCTTCGACCAGCCTGATCTGCCGGCGCGACGATCTGCCGCAGCCGGGCGACAGCGGTGTCAGCGAGGGCTACCGTACTTTCCTCGGGTTGTGCAGCCACGAGTATTTCCACACCTGGAACGTCAAGCGCATCCGCCCGGCGGCGTTCACGCCGTATGACTACGGCCGTGAGAACTACACGCGGCTGCTGTGGGCCTTCGAGGGCATCACCTCGTATTACGACGACCTCGGACTGCTGCGCGCCGGGTTGATCGACATCCCCGCCTGGCTGCAGCTGCTCGGCGAAACCGCCACCCGCGTTTGCCGCGGGCCGGGACGGCTGCGGCAGACGCTCGCCGATTCGAGCTTCGACGCCTGGAACAAATTTTACAAACCCGATGCCGACACGCCGAACGCCGTCGTCAGCTACTACGCCAAGGGCGCACTGGTGGCGCTGGCGCTCGATCTGACGATCCGCCGTGCCACCGGCGGTGAGCGCTCACTCGATGACGTCATGCGCGCGCTGTGGCAGCGCTATGGCTGCCATGGCATCGGCGTGCCGGAAGACGGCGTCGAGGCAATCGCCAGTGAGATCGCCGGCTGTGATCTGCAGGCATTCTTCGATCTGACCATCCGCAGCACCGCCGAGCTGCCGCTGGCCGAGCTGCTCGCCGAATTCGGCATCGACTTCACCTTACGGCCGGCCGAAGGCGCCAGCGACAAAGGCGGTACGCCGGCGCGGCGCACGACGGCGCGCGCCGACCTGGGCCTGCGCACCGGTACCAGTGGCGAGGAGCTGCGCGTGGTGCACGTCATCGATGGCGGGGCTGCGCAGATGGCGGGGCTGGCGGCAGGTGATGTGCTGCTCGCGCTCGATGGTCTGCGCATTACGCCGCGCGGCTTCGAAGCGCTGCTCGATCGCTGTCCGCCGGGCGAGCCGCGCACGCTGCATTTTTTTCGGCGCGACGAGCTTTCCAGTGTGACATTGCTGCCCCTGCCGGCCCCGGCCGATAGCGTGTACTGCAGCGTCAGCGCTCAGCCGTCGGAGCCGGTGCTCGAACGGCGCTGCGAATGGCTTGGCGGCTGATGCCGGGCAGCGGCTGGACCTTGAACGCTGGGGGGGGAGTGTTTAGAGTGCCAGCCACTCTTACGGCCCCCCGCCGGATCGATTCAGCGGCCGACAAAAGCGCCAAAACATGACCAGCGACCGCACCTTGGAGGCGCCTTTCGAGTTGAAGGGCAGCCTGTTTACCCTCACCGTATTGCGCCTGCACGAAAGCGATCTGGCAGCCATTGGCGCTGCCCTGGATGCCAAAGTGGCACAGGCGCCCGGGCTCTTCGTCCATCACCCCGTCGTCATCGATCTCGATGATCTGCCCGTGGCCGCACCACCGCCGGATTTCGCGCAGCTGGCCGCAATGCTGCGCCAGCACGGCATGGTTCCGGTCGGCGTGCGCCACGGCAGCGAGGCGGCGAGCAGTGCGGCGGTGGCTGCCGGGCTGGCTCTTCTGCCGGAGAGCCGGCCGGCGATGCGGCGCAGCGACGTTCGTGACGAGGAATCCGGCGTTGCCGCTGCCGAAGTGCTGCCGGCCACTGTCCAGCCGACGGCGGTGGCCCACAATCGGATCATTGCCACCCAGGTGCGCTCAGGTCAGCAGATCTACGCCGCCGACGGTGACCTGACTGTGCTCGGCGCCGTCAGTGCCGGTGCCGAAGTGCTTGCCGACGGCAGCATCCACGTCTATGGCAGCCTGAAGGGCAAAGCGCTGGCCGGCGTCAAGGGCAATACGGCTGCGCGAATTTTCTGCCACGGCCTTGAAGCTGAACTGGTCTCGGTTGCAGGGCGCTATCGCACGATCGAGAAGGGAGACAGCGAATGGGAGCAGGCGGTGCAGATTTATCTGGCAGGCGAGAACCTGATCATTGAACCGCTGGTGCTCGAAACCAGCGGCCATCGTAAGCTTTAGGAGACTTCACCTTGGCTAAGATCATCGTCGTGACGTCCGGCAAGGGCGGCGTCGGCAAGACCACGACCAGCGCCAGTTTTGCCACCGGCCTCGCACTGCGCGGATTCAAGACCGTCGTCATCGATTTCGACGTCGGTCTGCGTAACCTCGATCTGATCATGGGCTGTGAGCGGCGCGTGGTGTATGACTTCGTCAACGTCATCAACGGCGAAGCGGCACTCAATCAGGCGCTGATCAAGGACAAGCGCGTCGAGACGCTTTATGTGCTGCCGGCCTCGCAGACGCGCGATAAGGATGCCCTTGAGCAGTCAGGCGTCGAGCGCGTGCTCGACGAACTGCGCCAGAGCTTCGACTACATCATCTGCGACTCTCCGGCTGGCATCGAGCGTGGTGCGATGATGGCGATGTACTTCGCCGATGAAGCGCTGGTCACGACCAACCCCGAAGTGTCGTCGGTGCGCGATTCCGATCGCATCCTCGGCATTCTTGCCAGCAAGTCGCGGCGGGCGGTGCAGGCCGAGGAGCCGGTCAAGGAACACCTCGTGCTGACCCGCTATGCTCCGGAGAGGGTGGAGCGCGGCGACATGCTGTCGGTCGACGATGTGATGGAAATTCTGGCAATCCCGCTACTCGGCGTGATTCCGGAATCGTCGGCGGTGCTGCAGTCGTCGAACTCCGGTGTGCCGGTGATCCTTGAGGAGACCACCGATGCCGGTTCTGCCTATGCGGATCTGGTTGCGCGGTTCCTCGGCGAGGAGCGGCCGCACCGGTTCCTGACGACCGAAAAGAAAGGCTTCTTCAAGCGACTGTTCGGTAACTGAACATGGGCTTCTTCGACTACTTCCGCGCGAACCGCAAGAAGCAGAACAGTGCTGCGGTGGCCAAGGAACGGCTGCAGATCATCGTTGCCCATGAGCGCGGCTCAGGGCGAAGGCGCAGTCCGGACTATCTCCCGGCTCTCAAGCGTGAATTGCTTGAAGTCGTGCGCAAGTACGTACAGGTCGAGCAGGACCAGATCAAGGTGCATCTGGACCGCGATGGTGACTGCGAAGTGCTGGAGCTCAATATTCTGCTGCCTGACGACGAGGTGCCGGCGCGGCCGGCGACCTGACACGGATGGCCCAGCCGGCACAGAGCGCCACCGCACTTGAGCGCGTGCGCCTCGACAAGTGGCTGTGGGCGGCGCGCTTTTTCAAGACCCGCGCCCTTGCCACCGAGGCGGTCAACGGCGGGCGCGTTCATGTCAACGGCGATCGCCCGAAGCCGGCGCGCGCGCTGCATGTCGGCGATGCCGTCGAGGTCAGCCGCGGCCATGAACGCCTTGAGGTGATCGTCTGCCAGCTGGCCGAGTTGCGCGGCCCGGCCGCCGTGGCGCAGACCCTTTACCAGGAAACCGATGAAAGCCGCGAGCGGCGCGAGCGTGAAGCCGAGCTGCGGCGGCTGCACGCGCTGGCCAATCCGCACCCCGAGCACCGCCCCGGCAAGCAGGCCCGCCGACGCATCGTGCGCTTCACGCGCAGCGAATAGTGGATGGAACCGCGATGAGTGCACCGCAGACGCCGCGTCTGACCGTCGACATCATCATCGAGCTGGCCGATCGGCCCGGACGGCCGATCGTGCTGATCGAGCGCCGTTACCCGCCACCGGGCTGGGCGCTGCCGGGTGGCTTCGTCGATATCGGTGAGCGTCTGGAAGACGCCGCCGTGCGTGAGGCCCGCGAAGAAACCTCGCTCGACGTGCGTCTGCTGGCGCTGCTCGGCTGCTACTCCGATCCGGCGCGCGATGCGCGCCTGCATACCGCCAGTGCGGTCTATGTCGCCGAGGCATGCGGCGAGCCGTGCGCGCAGGACGACGCTCGGCATCTCGCCGTTTTCGATCCTGATGCCGAACTGCCGGTGCTCGCCTTCGACCACGGGCTGATCCTCGCCGACTATCGGCGTTACCGTCAGCACGGTATGCCGGCGCCTCTGCGCTTTGCTGCCCGCTGAGGCTGGCTGATCCCTACCAGTCGGGGAGCGTCGGCAGGCCGGGGGTCTCGAATTCCAGGCCCGGGATGCGTACCAGCACGGCGGCCCGTGTCTGCGTACCCGCGAAGCAGGCTTCATCGAAGCAGACGGTGTCCGCACTCGATGCCGCATCGTCGATGCGGACGCCGCGGTGGTCGATGCGCAGGCAGCGGCGCTGCATGCTGACCAGTTGCTGCGGCGTTTCGAGGACCTCGATCACCCGCGCCAGCGAATCATTGAGACTGGCGACATCGGCAACGGCCTGCTGTAGCTCCGCCTTGATGTGCGCCAATGCTTGCTCCGCCTGGATGCGGTGGCTGACGCGCTCGGGTCCGTCGAGGCCGACGACCCGCCGGCCGTTGACATGATCGAGCATGCGCAGCTTGCCCAATTGCTCGCGGTAGCGCGTCTGCAGGGCTTCGCGTCGCCCGCGCAGCCCGGTGAGGTGTTCCCGGGCGCGGTGGACGCAGTAGTCGAACACGGTCCACATCACCGCTTCACGGCAGGCCGCTTCGTCGGCGTGCGGCGCGAGGAACACCGGGCGTTCGAAGACGACGGCGGTCTGGCGGACATCGCGGCGCATGATGTCGCCTTCGAGCTGCAGCCCGAACTGGGCGCGCTCGGTGCAGCTCAGGCTGAGCAGGGCATAGAACTCGGGGGCGCAGTGTCCCTGGGGTGTCGCCAGCAGCTCGCGCAGCGCCGGATCGCGGGTGATGGTGGTGGCGACGCCATCGGCTGAGCCGAAGCAGGCGCGGATCAGCGGATCACGGGTGAAGGACGTGCGGCTGAGCAGGCGTGGTGGCGTCAGGGCGGCCGCGCAGGCGCGGGCATGCGTGAGCAACCGGCCGGCACAGGGAGCCAAGCGGCGGCGGTGCTGGGCCAGCAGGGCGAGTCGCGGATCGGTGCCGGCGACGATACGGTCGATGGCCTGATTCAGTCCGCGCGACGGCGGTTCGCTGGAACGGCCATCGTGATCGAGCAGGGTGCGCAGAAAACCGAACATGGAAGGCGCTCCGGAGGGGGCAGGCGGCTTGCCGTCGATGTCGGTATTTTGTCACAGCTTACTGCTGCGCTGCAGCATGGATGGTTTTTAAGATCGTTGCGGCTGGTGTTTCAGCGTGCCAGTGTCCGCTTTGCTTGGCGCGCTTACAGCCGGGGCCTGGGCGCTGGCGGGATTTCGGCGACCGGGATGCTGACGCGGATCGCTGCGCGGCGCACCTCGCCATGAAAGACTGCCTCGGCGAATTCGATGGCATCGCCGCCGGATTGCAGTCCGCTCAACACGACGCCGGTGCGGTCGATGCGGCGGTCGATGATGTCGATGTGAATCAGCCTGGGAGCCTCGTCGAGCACCTCGATGACGCGCTCCAGATGATCGTCGAGCGAACCGATATCGGCGACTGCATCGTGCAGCTGGTGCTCGATCAGCGCCAGCTCCTGAGCGGTTTCTTCACGCGAACTGCCCTGGCCACCGGCGGCTTCGCCGAGCAGGCCGCCGATACCGCGGTGGTAGTGCTCCAGCGAGCGCAGCTTGCCGAGGTAGAGGTGGTAGCGCGCCTCCAGCGTTTCGCGCCGTTCGCGCAGTTCGCTCAGGCGGTGCAGTGCACGGTGAGCGTAGTAGTCGAACACGCTCCACATCAGTGCCATATGGCTGGCCTGCTCGTCGGCGCCGAAGGCCAGCAGACGGGTGTCGCTGAACTGCAGCACCGTCTGTTCGACGTCGCGACGCAGCAGCCCGTCCTGCAGCGCAATGCCCAGGCGCGGCTTTTCGACGCGCGTCGCGGTCAGCAGGCCATAAATGCGATTGCTGCCGCGGCCGGCGGGCGTGGCAAGAAAACCGTGCAGGTCGGGGTTGGCGGCCAGGCGTTCCTGCAACTGATCGCTCGATGCGTACAGCGCATGCACCAGCGGGTCGAGTGCATAGGCGCTGCGGGTCAGCTCGTGGCTTTGAAACAGGCTTTCGGTGCACTGGTGGGCAGCCTGCAGCGCGCGGGAGACGGCCGGCGCCAGGCGATCCCAGTAGCGCGGCACCAGTTTCAGCCGCGGGTCGGTGGAGCCGATCAGGTGTTCGATCGCGGTGTCGAGTTCGTCACCCGGCTGGCAGCAGGCCGGAGATCCGGTCGAGAACAGTTCGCGCAGGAAGTCGAACATCGCACCAGCTCCTACTCGCAGGTGCCGATCGCACCGGGGCGGCAGCGGCGGCGATCGGTCCAGATGGTGCTGTCGAGCCGTGCACCATCGAGCCGCGTGCCGTCGAGGATGGCGCCGACCAGCGAGGCGTTGCTGAGGTCAGCGCCGCTGAGGTCGGCATTGCTCAGGTCCGCGCCGTCGAGCCGCGCACCGCGCAGCCGGGCACCGGCAAGCAGCGCGTTTTCCAGACTGGCACGCAGCAGATTGGCGTTGTTCAGGCTAGCGTTGCGCAGCACGGCGGCATCGAGCGTCGCCTGCTCCAGACGGACACCGTCGAGGGTCGCGCCGGTGAAGTCCGCCTTGGTGAAATCAGCCTGGTAGGCGTTCGCAGCGCTGAGGTTGGCCTCGGGGAAGCTCGCCTGCGCGGCCTGCGCCCGTTCCAGGCGCGCGGCGTCGAGTTTGGCGCCGTCGAAGTGGCCGCCTTCGAGCCGGGCGCCGACCAGGCGCGCCTTGCTCAGCCGGGCTTGCGACAGGTCGGCGCCGGCGAGCGAGCCGCGGCCGAAGTCCGCGCCGTCGAGCAGGGCGCCGACCAGGCTGGCGCTGCTGAGATCGGCCCGTTCCAGCACCGCCTCGCGCAGGTCGGCGCCGTTGAGCATCGCGCCGGGTTTGGCGCAGGCGTACCAGTTGACCCGTCGCGCCGGAGCGTCCTCACAGGCGGCATGGGCGGGTACAGCGCAGAACAGGGCGCACAGCGAGAGCAATAGGTGGCGGGTCAGCATGCGGTGCCTTATCTCTCTACCGGATGTCAGTCGGCCCGACAGCCTAGCGCGAACGGGCCCAGGCTTCGAGCGACCGTCACCGCTCAGTGGCGTCTGCGGACAACACGCAAGGCGCTGTGCACAGACGATGGCTTCGGATCGCTGACTCACGCCACCCGCCGTATGCCGCGCGGCTTGTCGAACAGCCATTGCTCGACGTCGGTGAACTGCGCGGCGTAGTGCACGGTGATGCCGTCGCGGATGTGCTCGGGCAGCTCATCGAAGTCACCGCGGTTGGCCTCCGGCAGGATCAGCTCCTTGATGCCGACACGGCGGGCAGCGATGACTTTTTCACGCACACCGCCGATCGGCAGCACTTGTCCGGTCAGTGTCAGCTCGCCGGTCATCGCCACTGGACGCGGCAGCTCGTTGCGGGCGAGCGAGAGCAGGGCGCTGGCCATGGTGATGCCGGCGCTCGGGCCATCCTTTGGCGTGGCGCCCTCGGGCACGTGCAGGTGGAT
Organism: Plasticicumulans acidivorans; assembly: GCF_003182095.1. Taxonomy (GTDB): domain Bacteria; phylum Pseudomonadota; class Gammaproteobacteria; order Competibacterales; family Competibacteraceae; genus Plasticicumulans; species Plasticicumulans acidivorans. The sequence goes on from NZ_QGTJ01000007.1 coordinate 90,019, forward strand.
GGTGGCGTCGTCGAAATACGTCTGCGGCACGCCGAAGTCGGTGCCGTGCGCCTGCAGGTAGCTGTAGGCGATCGAGGCCGATTCCTGCATCACCTCGCCGAGACGGCCGGTCAACTTGAAGCCGCGGCCTTTGCCGTGGATGCGGCTGGCCTCGATGTTGAGCGTGGCGCCGCCCAGCGCGGTCCACGCCAGGCCGGTGACGACACCGACGCCGGTGCTCGGCCGGTCATTCTGGAAGGAGGGCTTGCCGAGCCATTCCTCGACGGTCTTGGCGCCGACCTTGAGTGCTTTGTCGCTGCCGCGCACCAGGCGCACGGCGGCCTTGCGCACGATGCGCCCGAGCTGCTTTTCGAGGTTGCGCACGCCGGCTTCGCGGGCGTAGCCCTCGATGATCGCGCTCATCGCCGCGTCGGTGAGCTTGAGCTGCCTGGACTTGATGCCGGAGCGCTGCAGCAGCCGCGGCCACAGGTGGTGCTTGGCGATCGCCAGTTTTTCCGAGGTGATGTAGCCGGACAGGCGGATCGTCTCCATGCGGTCGAGCAGCGGCCCGGGGATGGTGTCGAGCTGGTTGGCGGTGCAGATGAACAGCACCTTGCTCAGGTCGAAGCGCACATCGAGGTAATGGTCGAGGAAATCGATGTTCTGTTCCGGGTCGAGCACTTCGAGCAGTGCCGAGGCCGGGTCGCCCTGGTAGCTGGCGCCGATCTTGTCGATCTCGTCGAGCATGATCACCGGGTTCGACACGCCGGTCTCGCGGATCGCCTGGATCACCTTGCCGGGCATGGCGCCGATGTAGGTGCGGCGGTGGCCCTTGATCTCGGCCTCGTCGCGCATGCCGCCGAGCGACAGGCGATAGAACTCGCGGCCGAGCGCGGCGGCGATCGAGCGGCCGATCGAGGTCTTGCCGACGCCGGGCGGGCCGACCAGCAGCAGGATCGAGCCGGCGACCTCGCCCTTGAGCGCGCCGACGGCGAGGAACTCGATGATGCGGTCCTTGACGTCGGCGAGGCCGTCATGGTCGCGGTCGAGGATCTTGCGCGCGTGATCGAGATCAAGCTGATCGGTCGAATGCACACCCCACGGCAGGTCGGTGAGCACGTCGAGGTAGTTGCGGGTGACGGCATATTCCGGCGAGCCGGATTCGAGCACAGCGAGCTTGTCGAACTCGTCCTCGATGCGCGCCAGCGCCTTTTCCGGCACGACCTTGCCTTCCAGCCGCTCGCGGAAGCGCTCGCTGTCGGCGGTGCGGTCATCCTTGGAGATGCCCAGCTCCTGCTGGATGGTCTTGAGCTGCTCGCGCAGGAAGAACTTGCGCTGCTGCTCGGTCATCTTCTCCTCGACCTGCTGGCGGATCTGCGACTGCAGCTTGGCGACCTCCAGCTCCTTCTTGAGCAGTACCACCACCTTCTTCATCCGCTCCAGCACCGGCGCGGTGGCGAGGATGTCCTGCAGCTCGGCCTTGGAGGCGGTGGTCATCGCCGCAGCGAAATCGGCCAGCGGCGAGGGATCGTTGGCGTTGAAGCGGTTGAGGAAGAACTTCAGCTCCTCGGCGTAGAGCGGGTTGTGCGGCAGCAGCTCCTTGATCGTGTTGATCACGGCTACCGAGTAGGCGCGCAGCTCGTCGGTATTCGGCAGGTCTTCTTCGTCGAGGTATTCGACGATGGCCTCGAACGGCGCCTCGCTGCTGACCCACTCGCGGATGCGGAAGCGGCGCAGGCCCTGAGCGATGAACTGGATGCGGCCGTCCTGGCGCATCGGCTTGTGGATGCGCACGACGGTACCGATTTCGTAGAAATCCTGCGGCGAGGCCCGGTCCGGCTCATCGGTGCGCGCCAGCACCAGGCCGACGACGCGCTGCGGGCGTTCCAGCGCCGCCTCGAAGCTTGGCAGCCAGGGGTCGTCATTCAGCAGCAGCGGCAGCGCCTGCGCCGGGAAGAACGGCCGCTCCCACAGCGGCAGCAGCAGCAGGCGTGAGGGCAGCACGTCGGCGGCGATGGCGATATCGCTGCCGCTCTCGGTCGCCGCGCCCGTCTCGGTATTGGCCGGCGGCGCAGTCTCGGGTTCAGCTTCCAGCACCTCGGCATCGAGGGCTTCGTTGTCGTGTTCGCTCATGTCGTTTCCATCGGCGGTCGCATCTGTTGCTACTGAGTTTGGGTCACGCGCGAGGAGTTCAAGGTCGCGCCAGCGTATGCTGCCGGCCCCTTTTTGCGGCGGAGCCCGGCCATGCCGATTCCCGTACATCTGATCACCGGCCTGCTTGGCAGTGGCAAGACCACGGCGATCCTGCGCCTGCTCGACTACCGCCCGGCCGCCGAGCGCTGGGCGATTGTCGTCAATGACTTCGGCGAGGTCGGCATCGACGGTGCGGTGTTCGGCGCCGTCGACGGCATCAGCGTGCGCGAGATCAACGGCGGCTGCCTGTGCTGCGTCGGCGCGATGGCGCTGCGCGCGAGCTTGCCGCGCCTGCTGCGCGAACAGCGTCCCGATCGCCTGCTGATCGAGCCGAGCGGTCTGGGGCATCCGGCCGGCCTGGTCGATCTGCTCACGGCCGCCAACCTCGCCGAGCACCTCGATCTGCGCGCCATCATCAATCTGCTCGATCCGCGCCGGCTCGCTGATGCGCGGCTGTGCGCGAGTGAGCTGTTCCGCGCCCAGGCGGCACTCGCCGACGTGCTGGTGGCGACGCATGCCGACGTCGCCTCAGCGGCGGATCTTGAGCGCTTCGCAGCCTTCGCGGCGTCGCTGTATCCGCCGAAGGCCGCCATCGGCCGCTGCGTCGACGGTGCGCTCGACCCGGCCTGGCTGGAGCTGCCGACGGCGGTCGGCGAGGGCGGGCCGATCATTTCGCCGCACGCGGGGGGGCTGGCGGCCGCGCCCGCGGTCGGACCGCGTTTTGCGCTGCCGGCGATCGATGCGCCTCAGCGTCTGGAGCATGCCAGCGATGGCCGTCACGCCTGTGGCTGGCGTTTTCCGGCGAGCTGGGTCTTCGAGGCTGGAGCGCTCAAGCAGCTGTTCGACCGTCTGGATTGCGAGCCGCCCCTGCTCGGCATCGAGCGCGGCAAGGGCGTGCTGCGTGTCGCCTGGGATCGTCTGCTGTTCAACGCCGTCGCCGGCGATGCATGCCGGGTGCAGCCACTGGCCTGGCGTCGCGACAGCCGTGCCGAGTTCATCGCCAGGGAGCAGGCGCAGCCGGACTGGGACGCACTGGGGGCCGCGCTGCTCGCCTGTCGCAGCCCGGCCGACTGATCCCGTTCGGACCGAGTGCCGTTACTGCGTGCAGTAGTGGTGGTACTGGTAGGGATTGGTGTCGTTGCACTGGTAGTAGCTGCTGCCGCTGGGCAGGTGATGGCCGACTGCTGCCGCGTCACCGTTGCTCTGGTCCGGCAACTGCGTGAACGGATCGTCGCTCGTGGCACCGTTGGCCGGGCTTGGCGGGGCCAGGTCCCGGGTGATCGTGAAAGGATTCTCCGTGCCGGAGTCTGGCGGGCCGGCCGCGTCGGTGTGGCTGGCGTCGTCGAGTACCGGATAGTGCTTGATCGTATCGGTGTGCGCGGGCGGATGAGGGGCGCCGATTGTCTGCGCGTAGACACTGCCGTGCAGCGCGAGGCTGGCAAGCAGAACCCGGCTGATACGGCTGAACATACTCATGGTGGCTTCCTGCAGCAGCAATGCCGAGTGCCCAGCGTGCGGCTGCGGCTTTAACGCTGGCTTAAGCGCGGCCGGCTTGACGTTGACTGTGCGAATGACGAGCATCGCGCGCCTCCCCCCGTCTCGAAGAGAAGCGTTCTCATGCGCGACCGTGATTCATCCTGCGTCTGGCCGCCATGTCCGCGCTGAGTGCTTCCGCGGCGGTGATCGGCGGTGGTCCGGCCGGGCTGATGGCGGCGGAAGTGCTGGCCGCAGCCGGCGTGCGCGTCGAACTGTTCGATGCCATGCCCTCGCCGGGGCGCAAGTTCCTGCTGGCCGGCGTCGGCGGCATGAACATCACACATTCCGAACCGCTGGCGACCTTCCTCACCCGTTACGGCCAGCGCCGTGAGCAGATCGCGGCGCTGCTGGCCGGGTTCGGACCGCAGGATCTGCGCGAGTGGCTGCACGGCCTGGGCATCGACACCTTCGTCGGCAGCTCCGGGCGGATCTTCCCGGTCGGCATGAAGGCCGCACCGCTGCTGCGTGCCTGGCTGCAACGGCTGCGCGCCGCCGGTGTGCAGATCCACGTGCGTCACCGCTGGCTCGGCTGGAATACCGACGGAACCCTGCGCTTCGCCACTCCGGCCGGCGAGATCGCACGCAGTTTTCCGGCCTGCGTGCTCGCGCTCGGTGGCGGCAGCTGGCAGCGGCTGGGTTCCGACGGCGCCTGGGTCGAGTGGCTCGCTGCGGGCGGTACCGAGGTCGTGCCGCTGCGACCGGCCAACTGCGGCTTCGATGTCGCCGGCTGGAGCGAGCACCTGCGCACGCGCTACGCCGGTGCGCCACTCAAACCGGTGCGCCTGAGTTTCATCGACGCCCAAGGCGAACGCTTCGAGCGGCGCGGGGAGTGCGTGCTGACCGCGACCGGCATCGAAGGCAGCCTGGTCTATGCCGCCTCGTCCGGGCTGCGCGGGCTGATCGAGGCTCACGGCGTCGCCCGACCGACCTTCGACCTGGCGCCGGATCGCGATGAGCTGCGCCTGGCGCAGGCACTGGCGCAAGCGCGCGGTTCGCGCTCGCTGGCCCATCATCTGCAGCGGCAGGCCGGCCTGTACGGCGCCAAGGCGGCGCTGCTGCGCGAGCAGGTAGCGGCCGAATGCCTCGCCGATCCACGCCGGCTCGCGGCGGCGATCAAGGCCCTGCCGATCGAGCTGGTGGCCACGCGCCCGCTCGACGAGGCGATCAGCTCGGCCGGTGGCGTTGCTTTCGAGGCGCTGAGCCCGGAGCTGATGCTGCATGCCCGCCCGGGCGTTTTCTGCGCCGGTGAGATGCTCGACTGGGAGGCGCCCACCGGCGGCTATCTGCTGACGGCCTGTTTCGCCAGTGGCCGTGTTGCCGGTGGTGGTGCCGTGAGCTGGCTGCGCCGCTGCGGGGTCTTGTCCGAGCCCGTCACCTGAATCGGCGGATTTCGCCAAGTGGGCGTCCCTGCTAGGATTCCGCGCCTGCCGCAGGCGCCCGCTCGCGGCCTCGACTGGATGTTTGCCGCATGCTCGACTCGACCGCCGCCCGCTCCGACAAGGAGCGCATCAACCTGATCAAGCTCGCCAAGCGTCTGCGCCGCGGCGTCGGCGAGGCGATTCAGGACTACAACATGATCGAGCACGGCGATCGCGTGCTGGTGTGCCTGTCCGGCGGCAAGGATTCGTACACGATGCTCGACATCCTGCGCTCGCTGCAGCAGTCGGCTCCGGTCGAATTCGAGCTGTTCGCCGTCAATCTCGACCAGAAGCAGCCGGGCTTTCCGGAGCATGTGCTGCCCGACTATCTGCGCTCGATCGGCGTGCCCTTCGAGATCATCGAGCAGGATACCTACAGCGTGGTGCAGCGCGTGGTGGCGGAGGGCAAGACCACCTGCTCACTGTGTTCGCGGCTGCGCCGCGGCATTCTCTACACCTACGCGCACACGCATGGCTTCAACAAGATCGCACTCGGCCATCATCGTGACGACATCCTCGAAACCCTGCTGCTGAACATGTTCTTCGGCGGCAGCCTGAAGGCGATGCCGCCGAAGCTGCTCTCCGACGACGGCCGCAACGTCGTCATTCGGCCGCTGGCCTACTGCAAGGAAAAAGACATCGAACGCTACGCGCAGGCCAAGGCATTCCCGATCATTCCCTGCAATCTCTGCGGTTCGCAGCCCAACCTGCAGCGTCAGGTGGTCGGCGACATGCTGCGCGACTGGGACAAGCGTTTCCCGGGCCGGCTGGAGACCATGTTCTCGGCGCTGAAGAATGTCGCTCCGTCGCAGCTGGCCGATACTGCGCTGTTCGATTTCACCAGCCTGGGGGCGAGCAGTGCGCCGCGCCGCGACTGGCTGGTGCCGGCGCGCGACGCTGCCGATACCGCTGAGGTGCCCGAGACGCCATCGGCCAGCGGCTCGGCCGACGCCGCCGTGCGCTACTTCCGCGGCGTGCGCATCGCCCAGGGGTGAGGCGCGGGCATGAAAAAGCCCCGCGGCAGGCGGGGCTTGGCGTGACGGCGCGAGCGGCGCTTACTTCTGTTCGGACTTCGACTCGGTCGGGCAGGTCTTGAGGCCGATCAGCGTGTAGGCCGGGCACCAGCCCATCAGGCCGGTGGCGATCGGCAGCACGCCGATCCAGCCCCAGACGCCGATCTGGCCGGCGAGCGTGAGACCGATCAGCACGAGGCCGACGATGATGCGCAGGATCTTGTCGAGCTGGCCGACGTTCTTGGTCATGACAACGTTCCTCACAGGGCATGGATTCCACAAGGGAAGGCGAAACGACCGATGCAGATATATCGGCTGCGTTCCGTTTGCTATCCGCTGTTTGACAGCATAATCATATATTCATATATTCGCAAATATGAAAATTGACGTGATGGATCAGGCGGCCGAATCCGCGGCACATCTGCTCAAGGCCATGGCCAGTCCGGTGCGCCTGAAGATCCTCTGCCAGCTCGTCGACGGCGAAAAATCCGTTGGCCAGATCGCTGACCTGCTCGGCGTGCGTGATGCGCTGGTTTCACAGCATCTCGCACTGCTGCGCAAGGACGGCCTGGTCAGCAACCGTCGCGAAGCACAGACGATTTTCTACTCGATCGCCAGTACCTCAGCCGAAAGCATCATCCGCACGCTGTACGCCCTGTACTGCGGAGCCAGTACCGACCCGGAGTCCTAACCCGATGAGCCTGAACACGATTGACGTCAAGACCCTGCAGACCCGCCTCGCCGATGGCACGGCGGTGCTGATCGACATCCGCGACCAGAACGAATACGCCCGCGAGCACATCGTCGGTTCCCGCCTGGTACCGGCCGATACGCTCGATGCCCACGAATTCGACGCCGACAGCGGCAAGCTGCTGGTGTTCTGCTGCCAGAGCGGCATGCGCACCGCCGCCAACGCCGCGCGCATCCTCAACCGCGCGCCGGGTGAAGTCTGCATGCTCGACGGCGGCCTTGAGGCCTGGAAGCGGGCCGGGCTGCCGTATCACGAGGACCGTTCGCAGCCGCTGCCGATCATGCGTCAGGTGCAGATCGCGGCCGGTACGCTGGTGCTGCTCGGCGTCGTGCTCGGCTTTCTGGTGGCGCCGGCCTGGTTCGGACTGTCGGGCTTTGTCGGTGCCGGCCTGCTGTTCGCCGGACTCACCGGCTTCTGCGGCATGGCGAATCTGCTGGCGCTGATGCCGTGGAACAAGCCGCGGCCGAGCAATCCGCAGCCGGCACAGCCGGCGGCGTGACGCCGAGCCGCCGGCACTCGTCCTCCCAGCGGGCGAGGGCCGTGCGCCAGTAATCGAAAATGCAGGGGCGGCAGCCGCGCTGGCAGCACTGCAGCGGATGTGGCTTCTGCGGCCTGGGCGGCAGTTCAGTCGGTGTGAGCGTCATGATGGCTTCCCGGTTGACGACGTCGATATGACGGGTATTCTGCCGCCTCCCATTGGGGAGTAGCCGCCCTCGACCAAACATGAGGGGCCTGCGCCAACAGACTTGAGCGTTCGCTCATGGTGCAGGCAGTCCAGCTCCGGACCTGGCGAGACCTTTGGCATCGGGGCCACGCAGCCGGTCGGGCGGGTGGCGCCATGCCATCGGCCTGCCCGCCGCCCGACCCCGGATGCACCCATGGAAGCCCTGCTGGTATCCACCTTTGCCGTCGCCATCGCCGAGATCGGCGACAAGACGCAGCTGCTCGCGCTGATCCTCGCCGCCCGTTTCCGCCGCCCCTGGCCGATCGTCGCCGGCATCTTCGTGGCGACGATCGCCAATCACGCCGTCGCCGGCGCCGTCGGCAGCTGGGTCGCCGAACAGATCGGCGAGGACTGGCTGCGTCGCGTGCTCGGCATCTCCTTCCTTGCCGTCGCCGCCTGGACGCTGGTGCCCGATAAAATGGACGATGCCGAGGCCGAGCCGAAGACTCACTACGGTGCCTTCATTGCCACGGTGGTGGCTTTCTTCCTCGCCGAGATCGGCGACAAGACCCAGATCGCCACCGTCGCGCTGGCCGCGCGTTTCGATTCACTGCTGGCTGTGGTTACCGGCACCACCCTCGGCATGATGCTCGCCAACGTACCGGCCGTGTTCATCGGCAACCGCCTCGGCAACAGCGCCTTCGCCCTGGGCTGGGTGCGTTATGTGGCGGCGGCGCTGTTTGCCGTGCTGGGCATCGTGGCGCTGTTCGACGTCCGCTTCTGATGCCGTCGGCACACGCCGTGCTGGCCGTGCCGCGCATCTGCTGGCATGTTCGTGACGGGGCTGCATGACGCTACGCCGCTCGGCCCCCCTGCTTTCCGCCGTGACTGGAGTCCCGCTGATGATGCGTTTGCGTTACTCGCCCACGTCCCCGTTTGTCCGCAAGGTCAGCGTCTGTGCGCTCGAACTCGAACTCGACACGCTGATCGAGCGCATCCCGACCAACCCCTGGGACCCGGCCTCCGACATCGCCGTCGACAATCCGCTCGGCCGCGTGCCGGCGCTGACGCTCGATGACGGCACGCTGCTTTACGACAGTCCGGTGATCTGCGAATACCTCGACTCCCTGGCCGGCTCGGGGCGCCTGTTCCCGGTGGCCAGTGTGGCGCGCTGGACGGCGCTGCGCCGACAGGCGCTGGCCGACGGGCTGCTCGACACCGCGATCACCGTGTTCATTGAGCAGGTCCGCCGGCCGCAGGGCTTGCGCTGGGCCGATTGGGTCGAATTCCAGCAGACGGCGGTGACGCGCACGCTGGATGCGCTGGAAGGCGAGGCGGAGCTGCTGGAAATCGGTGCGCCGACGATCGGTGAGATCGCGATCGCCTGTGCACTCGACTGGCTGGTGTTTCGCGGCGTGCGCCCGGACTGGCGCGAACAGCGCCCGCGGCTCGCCGCCTGGCATGGCGAAATCTGTCAGCGCCCGGCCTTCGTCGTGACCGTGCCGCGCGAACCCAGCTGAGCGCATCAGGGACGCTAGCCACCATGCAGGCCGACAGCATCGTCTTCGCCGTCTTCGTCATTTTCAGTGGTGCGGCCGTGCTGGCGGCGGCGGCGCTGTTCGCGCGGCAATCGTTGCTGATCGCCTATATCGTGCTCGGCGGCCTGTGCGGCCCGGCCGGCTTCGACGTCGTGCCGGAACCGGCGGTGATCCAGCAGATCGGCCATGTCGGCATCATCTTTCTGCTTTATCTGCTTGGCCTGAACCTGCATCCGCAGAAGCTCATCCCGATGCTGCGGCAGGCGACCTGGGTGACGCTGGCGAGCTCGGCTGCCTTTGCCGCGGTCTCGGCGCCGATTGCCTGGCTGTTCGGCTACCGCTTTGCCGAAGGACTGGTGGTCGGTGCGGTGATGATGTTCTCCAGCACGATCATCGGCCTGAAGCTGCTGCCGACGACGGCGCTGCACCAGCGGCACATGGGCGAGGTGATGATTTCGGTGCTGCTGCTGCAGGACGTGCTGGCCATTTTCATCCTGCTGCTGCTGCAGGGCGCCGGCGAGGCCGGTGGCACCGACTGGTGGGCCATGTTGATGCGTCTGCTGGCGCTGCCGCTGCTGTTCGGCTTTGCCGTGCTGATGGAGCGCCAGGTGCTGATGCGGCTGATCGCGCGCTTTGACGTGATCCAGGAATACATCTTCCTGACGGCGATCGGCTGGTGCCTGGGCATGGCCGAACTGGCCCACGCGACGGGTTTGTCCTACGAGATCGGCGCGTTCATCGCCGGCGTGGCGCTGGCGGCGAGCCCGATCGCAGCATTCATCGCTGAGAGCCTGAAACCGTTGCGTGACTTCTTCGTCATCATGTTCTTCTTTTCGGTCGGTGCGAGTTTCGAGCTGGGGGCGCTGGGCGGGGTGATCGTGCCGGCAGCGGTACTGGCGGCGGCGATGCTGTGGTTCAAGCCACGGGTGTTCCGCTACCTGCTGATCAACACCGGCGAAAAGCCGCGGCTGGCGCTGGAGATCGGGGCCCGGCTCGGCCAGGTCAGCGAGTTCTCGCTGCTGATCGCGGTGCTGGCGCTGCAGGCCGGCGTCATCGGCGCTCAGGCCTCGTACCTGATCCAGGCAGCGACGCTGCTGACCTTCGTCGCTTCCTCGTACCTGGTGGTGCGCCGCTTCCCGACACCGATGGCACTCAACGAGCGTCTGCGCCGCGACTGACGCCGCGCTCAGTCCATCGCCGCCTTGAGGGCTTCGCGGGTGGCCTTGGCGCAGGCGGCGAAGCGCATCAGCGCCGGGACGGCACCGCCGAGCTCGTCTTCGCGGCCCATCTGCTCCAGTTCGAAGGCGATTGCCGACAGGCGCTTGGCGCCGACGCTGGCGCTTGCCGACTTGAGCTTGTGAGCGATCTTGCGCAGCTCCTCGGCATCGCCGCCCATGCAGCGCTGTTCGAGGATTCGCGAGTCGGCGTCGAGATCATTCAGGTAGGTGCGCAGCAGTTCGGCGAAGCCGTCTTCGAGCAGCTCGCGCAGCTCGTTCAGCGTGATTTCGTCGACGATAGGTGGCAGTTCATTGCTCATGCGGCAAACGTCCTGTCCTCTGAGCCTTTCGCGGCTGGATTTATCAGGATATACGAGGCTGCGAACGATCCACTACCATCGCAGCCCCACTCGATCCGGCTGCGGAGGCCGTATGGCGACGGAAGTCGAGCACAAATTCCTGGTCATCAGCGAAGCCTGGCGCGCGGCCGTCGAGCGCAGCGTGCGCATGTCGCAGGGCTATCTGGTCAGCGACGAGGTGCGTTCGGTGCGGGTGCGCCTGGAGGGTGACGAGGCACGGCTGAACATCAAGAGCTCCGGCATCGGCACTTCGCGCGCCGAATACGAGTATCCGATCCCGCTCGCCGACGCCGAGGAACTGCTGGCCACGCTGTGCGGCACCAAGGTCGAAAAGACGCGCTACTACGTGCCGTTCGCCGATCATCTCTGGGAGATCGACGTGTTCGAGGGCGACAACGCCGGGCTGGTGGTCGCCGAGGTCGAGCTGGCCTATGAGGGCGAGCCCTTCGCGCGCCCGGACTGGGCCGGCGAGGAGGTTTCGCTCGACGTGCGCTACTACAACACCCAGCTCGCGCTGCATCCGTACCGTTCGTGGTGACGCGCCTGCAGGTCAGCATCGGCGGGCAGTGGCTGCGCCTGCTGGCGCCTGATGGCCGTACTGAAGCCGAGTACCGCGTGTCGACGGCCGCCGCCGGTGCCGGCGAGCAGAAGGGCAGCGGCTGCACGCCGCGCGGCCGTCACCGCATCCGCGCCAAGATCGGCGCTGGCCAGCCGCTCGGCGCGGTGTTTCGCGCGCGCCGGCCGACCGGCGAGGTCTGGACGCCGGCCTATGCCGCGGCGCATCCGGGGCGCGACTGGATTCTCACCCGCATTCTCTGGCTCGGCGGTCTGCAGGCGCATTTCAATCGTTACGGCGACTGCGACAGTGCCTGGCGCTACATCTATATCCACGGCACGCCGGATACCGAGCCGATGGGCGTGCCGCGCTCGCACGGTTGCATCCGCATGCGCAACAACGAGCTGGTCGAGCTGTTCGAGCGCGTCCGGGTCGGCGATGAGGTCCTGATCGAAGCATGAATACCCCAGCCAGCCCCGTATCCCTCGGTCCGGTCATGCTCGGCCTGGTCGGCCTGCAGTTGAGCGACGAGGAGCGTGAGCTGCTGCGTCATCCGCTGGTCGGCGGCGTGATCCTGTTCACGCGCAATTACCACGACCCGGCGCAGCTCAGCGCACTGTGCGCCGAGATCCACGCGCTGCGCTCGCCGCGGCTGCTGATCGGCGTCGATCACGAGGGCGGGCGTGTGCAGCGCTTTCGCGAGGGCTTCACCCGCCTGCCGGCCGTGCGCGCGCTCGGTGAGCTGTACGACCGCGAGCCGATGCGTGCCAAGCAGCTGGCGCGCGTCAGCGGCTGGCTGATGGCCGCCGAGCTGCGGGCCTGCGGCGTCGATTTCAGTTTCGCACCGGTGCTCGATGTCGACGTCGGCCGCAGTCAGGTGATCGGCGATCGCGCCTTCCATTCACGGCCCGAAGCCGTCGCCGAGCTGGCCCAGGCCTACATGAGCGGCATGCAGAAGGCCGGCATGGAGGCGGTCGGCAAGCATTTTCCCGGGCATGGCCATGTCAGTGCCGATTCACACCACGAGCTGCCGGTCGACCCGCGGCCGTTCGCCGACATCGCCGCCTATGACCTCATCGCCTTCGAGCGCATGTGTCATTACGGCCTGGCCGCGGTGATGCCGGCGCACGTGCTCTATCCGCAGGTCGATACGCGGCCGGCCGGCTTCTCGCCGGTGTGGCTGCGGCAGATCCTGCGCGGGCAGCTGGGCTTTCAGGGCGTGATCTTCAGCGACGATCTGGACATGGCCGCCGCCGGCTTTGCCGGCGGGCCGGCCGAGCGGGCGCGGGCCGCGCTGGCCGCCGGTTGCGACATGGTGCTGGCCTGTAACGATCGGGCCGCCGCCCGGCAGATCCTGCGCGGGCTCGACGATCCGGCACAGCCCGCCACGCATCTGCGCCTGGTGCGCCTGCACGGCCGCGGCCACATCGATTACCGCGCGCTGCACGCCACCGAAGCCTGGCGGCGCGCCGTGAGCCTGGTCAGTGATCCGGCCGCGCACGCCCTCGATGATATGGACATCTGAGCGCACGCTGGACTGACCGGGCGGGTGGTCTCGTCCGGGAGGGCTCCCTATAATCGCGCGCTCGCTTTGCTAGCTGCCGCCGTGCGGAGATCGTAATGTCAGACAAGCTGTTGTTTATATTGACGAATGCAGATCCGAGCGATGCCGCCGTGCTGAATGCGGTGTTTGCTCAGGCGGCGGTGGCCGCGGCGATGGAATACGACGTCGAGATGGTGCTGACCGGGCGCAGCGGCGCGCTGGCGCAGCGCGCCTTCGCCAATGAGGTCAGCGTCGGCAAAGGCCGTTCGGCCTACGATCTGCTGCGCGATGCCGCCGAAGCCGGCGTCAAGTTCAAGATCTGCACGCAGACGCAGGAGCGGCTCACCGGCGAGATGATCCCCGAGATCGCCGAAGTCGTCGGCGGTGCCTACATCATCAGCGAGGCGATGGACGACGACACCGTCACCTTCACCTACTGAAGCCGGGAGTACAGCCATGTCGCAACAGCCGCAGGATATCCGCGCGGTGCGCGCGAGCGCCGAGGAGCTGGTCTCCCCGCAGCAGATCGAGCAGGCGCTGCAGCGGCTCGCCGCCGCCATCGACGCACGGCTCGGCGCACGCGATCCCGTGGTGCTTGTGGTGCTCAACGGCGGCATCGTGCCGGCCGGGCTGCTGCTGCCGAAGCTCGATTTCCCGCTGCAGATCGGCTACCTGCACGCCACCCGCTATCGTGGCGAAACCCACGGCGGCAGCCTGCAGTGGATCGTGCGGCCGAGCCTGCCGGTGCAGGGGCGCAGCGTGCTGGTCATCGACGACATTTTCGACGAGGGCTACACGCTGAAGGCCATCGTCGAGGAGCTGCGCGGCGAGGGCGCCGCCGAGGTGCTGAGCGCGGTGCTGGTCGACAAGGTGCACGCCCGCAAGGTGCCGGGCTTCGAGGTCGATTTCGTCGGTGTCGAGGTGGCCGACCGCTATGTCTTCGGCTGCGGCATGGATTACCACGAATACCTGCGTAACCTGCCGGGCGTATACGCTCTGCCCGAGTGAAGCCCTCGGCTGAACCGCGTGGCGGCCGCGGCTGTCACGTTTTCGAATCCTGCAACCTGGAGCGCTGCGACGCATGTCCGATCTGCTCGCGATCATCGGCGGTACCGGCCTGACCTCGCTGGAGACGCTGGAAATCACCCGCAAGGAGATGGTCTCCACCCCCTACGGCGAACCTTCCGGCCCGATCACGCACGGCGTGCTCGCCGGTCATCCGGTGGTGTTCCTCGCCCGACACGGTTACGGCCACACCATCCCGCCGCACCAGATCAACTACCGCGCGAACCTGTGGGCGCTCAAGCACATCGGCGTCGAGCGCATCATCGCCGTCGCCGCCGTCGGCGGCATCACCGCGCGCATGGGGCCGGGCGTGCTGGCTTTTCCCGACCAGATCATCGATTACACCTACAGCCGGCATAACACCTTCTTCGAAGGCGATCTCACCCACGTCACCCACATCGACTTCACCTGGCCCTATGACGCCGGGCTGCGCGAAAAGCTGATCGCCGGCGCCCGCGCTGCCGGGCTGCAGGCGATCGAAGACGGCACCTACGCCGCCACGCAGGGCCCGCGTCTGGAGACTGCCGCCGAAGTGCTGCGTCTGGAGCGCGACGGCTGCGATGTCGTCGGCATGACCGGCATGCCCGAGGCGGCGCTGGCGCGTGAGCTCGGCATCGCCTACGCCAGCTGCGCAGTGGTCGCCAACTGGGCCGCCGGCAAGGGCGAGGGCGAGATCACCATGGAGCAGATCGACCAGTGCCTGAAGCTGGGTATGGAGCAGGTGCGCACGCTGCTGCGCGTCGTGATCCCGATGGTCTGAGGAGTCAGTCAATGACGAACATACAGGTGCCGATGTGGGTCGGCCTGCTGCTGCTCGCGGTCGGCGTGATGGATCTGCTGCTGGCGCGCTCGATGGCCGCGATGCTGGCCCGCCATCCGCAGGCAGCGACCGGCAAGCTCAAACTGGTCGCCACGGTGACCCAGCTGTCGGGTGCGTTCGCGCTGGTGGTCGGCCTGGTTTTACTGCTGTTTTTCCGTGAGGGGGCTTGAATGAATGATCTGCAGACGACGCTCGCGTCGCTCGACTGGGCGGCGCTGGCACGCCAGGGTGGCCTGATCTGGGCCGGCGTACTGGGCACGCTGCTGGTGCTGTGGCTGTGGTCGGAGCTGATGCTGGCGCTCGGCGGCGGCCTCAAGGACGGTGCGCGGGCCACGCTGCACGCGCTGCTGCTGCTGGTGACCGTGGTGGCGGTGCCGGTGGCCGGTCTCGCCGCCTGGCACTGGCTGCCAGCACTCTGAAGCGGACCGACGGCCGCCGGGGCGGCCGTGTCGCGGTCTTCGCGCTCAGCCCTCGATGTGGTGGTCCATCGAGCGGGCGGGTTCCTGGTCGCGGCAGCGGCAGACCACGCGGGCCGGTACACCGACCACGGTGCAGTGCGGCGGTACGCGGTCGAGCACGACGCTGCCGGCGCCGATCTTCGCTCCGGTGCCGATTTCGATGTTGCCGAGCACCGTGGCATTGGCGCCGATCAGCACGCCGGCACGCACTTTCGGGTGGCGATCGCCGGTTTCCTTGCCGGTCCCGCCCAGCGTCACGCCCTGCAGTATCGAGACATTGTCTTCGATGATGGCGGTCTCACCGACCACCAGGCCGGTCGCATGATCGAGCAGGATGCCGTGGCCGATGCGTGCCGCCGGGTGAATGTCGACTGAATAGACCTCGCTGATGCGTGCCTGCAGGAACAGCGCCAGCGCCTCGCGGCCGTGGGTCCACAGCGCGTGGGCGACGCGGTAGGCCTGGATCGCCTGAAAACCCTTGAAATACAGCAGCGGCACGGCGTAGCCGGGGCAGGCCGGATCGCGTTCGCGCACCGCGCGCAGGTCGGCGCGCACGGCATCGAGCAGCGCGGGTGCCGAGGCGATGGCTTCCTCGATGATTTCACGCACCACCATCGGCGGCACGATCGAGCCGCCGAGCTTGTTGGCCAGCGTGAAGGACAGGGCGCTGCCGAGATCACGGTGGTTGAGCAGCGTGGCGTGCAGGAAACTGGCGAGGATCGGTTCCTCGCGCGTGGTGCGGGCGGCTTCTTCACGGACCGCGTCCCACAGCGGGTCAGTGGTCGTGGCAATGTCGCGCAGGGCTTGTACGTTCATGAATGGGGCCTCGGTGGGGGCGGCGCGTGGCCGGGCCTGGAATGCTGGTCCGTTTTGCACGGAGATACGCAGATGATTTTGGTATTGCTGGTGGTTGCGCTGGGCATCGGTCTGTGGTGGTTTTTTTCGATGCACAACGCGGCGTCGATGGATCGGCTCAAAGAGTACGGATTCCATCCTGATTATACGCTCGACGACACCGTCAATCCGGTTGCCTTCGATCATCAGGCGCAGCGCATCGCCTTTCTCGGCCTGAGCAGCACGAAAATCTACCGCTACGACCAGGTGCGCCGCTGGGAACTGCAGCGTTACGAGTCGCCCGGCGGCAACGATATGTCGGAGCCGCGGGTGCATCGCGAGCTGATTTTCCACCTCGACGACAGCGCGCAGCCGACCGTGCGCCTTGCCGGTTTCGACGAGGAGCACGCCCGGCGCTGGCTGCAGACGCTGCAGCAGGAGCTGCCGCGCGCCGGGCGCTGAACGCCGGCCGGCGCTTATGCCGGCTTAAGCTGTCTTAAGAAATAGGAATGATTTGCATTTGTTGAACGGCTGAATTTAACATCATTCGCATTCCGCATTTATTGCTTTTCAGGAGTGCTTTTGATGAAACCCTCTGTCCTGCTCACCGCAGCCCTGCTGCTGCCCTGCGCCGTCCAGGCCAAGGAATTCCCCGCCGGCAAGCCGCAGCAGCACGCCGGCCTGGAGATCGCCGCCGTTTACCTGCAGCCGGTGAAGATGGAGCCCGAAGGCATGATGCGTAAGGCCGAGGACTCCGACGTGCACATGGAAGCGGACATCAAGGCACTGAAGGACAACCCGAACGGCTTCGAGGAAGGTTCCTGGGTGCCGTATCTCGGCGTCAGCTACGAGCTGACCAGGCTCGACAGCGGTGAAAAGGCCAGCGGCGAGTTCATGCCGATGGTGGCCTCCGACGGTCCGCACTACGGCGACAACGTCAAGATGATGGGCACCGGCAAGTACCGGCTGACGCTGCACATCACCCCGCCCGGCAGCGGCCACGCGCATTTCGGCCGCCACACCGACAAGGAAACCGGCGTCGGCGAGTGGTTCAAGCCCTTCGACGTCAGCTACGACTTCACTTACGCCGGCATCGGCAAGAAAGGCGGCTACTGAGCCGCCGCTACCGGAGAGCGTGAGATATGCGTCCCCTGCTGATGACCGTGACTGCCGCGGTGCTGTGCGCCGCCGCGCTGCCGGCGCTGGCCGACCTGCCGACCTTCCGGCTGGTGGCCCGCGACGGTACCTTCGAGCCGGCCGAGATCGTCGTGCCGGCCGGTACCAAATTCCGCCTCGAAATCGAAAACACCGGCAAGGACCCGATCGAATTCGAGAGCAGCGAGCTGCGCAAGGAGAAAGTGCTGGCTCCGGGAGCGAAGTCGACGCTGGTGTTCCAGGCGCTCGGCGCCGGCCGCTACCGCTTCTTCGACGAGTTCCACGAAGCGACCGGGCAGGGCGCGATCATCGCGCGCTGACGGCGCGCCGGGAGCTGCATCATGGGTGACGTACTGTTCATCGTCTGGCGCGAGAGCGTCGAGGCCATGCTCGTCGTCGGCATCCTCTTCGTCTGGCTGCGCCAGCAGGATGATGCGCGGCAGGGGCTGCGCTGGCTGTGGACCGGCGTCGGTCTCGGCCTCGCCGCCGCGGCCGGACTGGGCATGGCGATCCTCGGCGCGGCGAGTTTCCTCGACGGCGAGTCCGGCGAGTGGTTCCAGGCCGGCATGGTGCTGGTCGCGGTGCTGTTGATCGTGCAGATGGTGTGGTGGATGCGCCGCCACGGCCGCACGCTCAAGCGCGAGCTGGAGCAGGGCGCGGCACGCCACCTCGAAGAGCGCAACGGCTGGGGGATCGCCGTGCTGGTGGCGATCGCCATCGCCCGCGAAGGCAGCGAGACGGTGATCTTCCTCTACGGTCTCGGCGCCCGTCACAGCGGCGCTGATCTGGCGCTGTTCGCCGGTTCCGCGGCGCTCGGTCTGGCACTCGCCTTCGCCACCTTCTGGCTGCTGCAGGCGAGCAGCCGCTGGCTGTCCTGGCGCACCTTCTTCCGCTTCAGCGAAACACTGCTGCTGCTGCTGGCCGCTGCGCTGCTGATGAGTGGCGTCGACCGCCTGATCTCGCTTGATGTGCTGCCGACGCTGGTCGATCCGCTGTGGAACACCACGGCGCTGCTCGATGACGGCGGCAGCGTCGGCGGGCTGGTGTCGGCGCTGACCGGCTATCGGGCGCAGCCGGCACTGATCTCGGTGCTGATCTATGCCGCCTTCTGGCTCGGCGTGTGGTGGCTGCTGCGCCACTCGGCAGTGCCGACCCAGGCGCGCGCGCAGGCGCTGCCGGCGCGGAGCTGAGGCAATGGCCGCGGTGTTCGAGACGTCTCCTGCGCGTGCCGGCTGGCTGCTGCGTCTCGGCGACGCGATGCGCCGCCACGGCACCGCCATCCGCCGCCTGCAATGGCTGGTCGTCGCCTTTTACGGGGTGTTGATCGTGGTGCCGGCGCTGCTGCCGCTGCCGGCCGACGATGCGCACATCCTCGACAATCTGACGCTGTTCGCGCAGTTCCTGTTCTGGGGCATCTGGTGGCCGTTCGTGCTGCTCAGCATGGTGCTGCTCGGTCGCGTCTGGTGCGGGGTGTTCTGCCCCGAAGGCACGCTGACCGAGGCGGTCAGCCGCCACGGCCGCGGCCGTGGCATGCCGCGCTGGCTGCGCTGGGGCGGCTGGCCCTGCGTGGCGTTCGTGCTCACCACCGTCTACGGCCAGCTGGTCAGCGTCTACCAGTACGCGCAGGCGGCCCTGCTGGTGCTCGGCGGCTCGACGCTGGCGGCGATGCTGGTCGGCTGGTTTTATGGTCGCGGCAAGCGCGTCTGGTGCCGCCACCTGTGCCCGGTCAACGGCGTGTTCAATCTGCTGGCGCGACTGGCGCCGCTGCACTTTCGCGTCGACCGCGAACGCTGGGACGCGCAGGCCGGCGGCATTACCCTGCCGCCGAACTGCGCGCCGCTGATCGACATCCGCCGCATGCACGGCGCCGCCGCCTGCCACGCCTGCGGTCGCTGCAGCGGCCAGCGCGATGCGGTGGCGCTGAGCCGGCGTTCGCCGAATGCCGAGATCGTCGAGCACGGCGGCGAAGACGCCGGCGGCTGGGACAGCGCGCTGCTGCTGTTCGGCATCATCGGCGTGGCGATGGGTGCCTTTCACTGGACCGCCAGTCCGCTCTACGTCGACCTGCGTCTCGCCGCCGTCGACTGGGCGGTCGAGCGCGGCGCCGACTGGCTGCTCGCCGACAACGCACCGTGGTGGCTGCTGACGCACTATCCGCAGAACCACGATGTCTTCACCTGGCTCGACGGCGGCCTGATCGCCGCCTACATCCTCGGCACCGGGGTGGTGGTCGGCGGCCTGCTGTATGCGTTGTGCGCGCTGGCGGCGCGGCTGCTCGGCGCCTTGCCGGCGCGTCACCATCTGGCGCTGTGCTTCGTGCCGCTGGGCGGCGTGGGGGTGTTCCTCGGGCTGTCGATGACCACGCTGAGCCTGCTCAAAGGTGATGGCATCCGCCTCGGCGGCGTCGACGAGATGCGCGCGCTGCTGCTGGCGGCGGCGGCGCTGTGGACGCTGTGGCTGGGCTGGCGCAGCAGCGGCCGCTACGCCGGCGGCGTGCGGCGGCTGGCCGCCAGCGCGCTGCTCGGGCTCGGTGCGGCCGGCGTGGTTGCCGGCTGGGCGGCGCTGTTCTTCGTCTGGTGAGGCGGGCGGCGGCTTTGTCGCGGACCTGACGCCGGGGGCGCGCTATCATGCGCGCCCCTGATCATTGGCCTGCCCCCGGGCACGGCGACGAGGACTTTCGCATGAGCATCCGCGTATTCATCGACGGTGAGGCTGGTACCACGGGCCTGCAGGTGCGCGCCCGCCTCGAAACCCGCCCCGAGCTGGAGCTGCTGTCGATCGCCGCCGAGCGGCGCAAGGATCCGCAGGCCCGCCGCGAGCTGCTCAACAGTGCCGATGTCGTCATCCTCTGCCTGCCCGACGACGCCGCCATCGAGGCGGTGGCGATGATCGACAATCCGGCGGTCGCGGTGATCGACGCCAGCACCGCGCACCGTGTCGCCGCCGGCTGGACCTACGGCTTTCCGGAGATTGGTGCCGGGCAGCGGGCCGCGCTGCTGGCCTCCAAGCGCATCGCCAACCCCGGTTGCTACCCGACCGGCGCCATCGGCCTGCTGCGGCCGCTGACCGAGGCCGGCCTGCTGGCCTGCGACGCCCACATCGCCGTCAGCGGTGTTTCCGGCTATTCCGGTGGCGGCAAGGCGCTGATCAATACCTATGAATCGGGCACGGCCGAGCCTTTCGGCATGTACGGCCTGACGCTCAAGCACAAGCACGTGCCGGAGATGCGCGCCTACAGCGGCCTGCAGCACGCGCCGCTGTTCTTCCCGGCGGTCGGCAATTTCGCCCAGGGCATGCTGGTGACGGTGCCGCTGCACTACGCGCAGCTCGCCAGCGGCGTCAGCGGGCAGACGCTGGTCGAGGCCTACCGTGCGCATTACGCCGGTTCGCGCTTCGTCCACGTGATGCCGCTCGACGGTACCGAGGCGCTGGAGCGCGGCGCCTTCCTGCGCCCGGATGCGCTCAATGGCAGCAATGACCTCGAACTGTTCGTCTACGCCAACGACCAGAGCGGCCAGGTGCTGCTGATCGCCCGTCTCGACAACCTCGGCAAGGGCGCCTCGGGCGCGGCGATCCAGTCGCTGAACCTGATCAGCGGCCTGCCGGAAGACGCCGGCCTGTCGAGCACGCACTGAGGCTTCAGCAGCGGAAGCGGGCGATCAGCGCCCGCAGGCCGCCGGCCAGCTGAGCCAGCGCGCTGGCGGCGGTGCGCACCTCGGTGCTGTCCTGTGCGGTGTCGGCGATGCGCGCGCGCAGTGTCGCCAGCTGCTCGGCGATGCCGTGCGTGACGCTGCCGGCTTCGGCGACCGTGCGGGCCAGCTCGCTGCTGACGCTGTTCTGCTGCGCGACGGCCTCGGCGATGCCGGTCTGCAGGCCGTGGATGCGGTCGACGACCGCGCCGATCTGGCCGATGGTCTCGCCGACGTCGTGGGTGTCGTCGCGCATCGCACTGACGCGCTGGGCAATGTCCTCGGTCGCCTGCGAGGTCTGCCGCGCCAGCTCCTTGACCTCCTGCGCCACCACCGCGAAGCCGCGCCCGGCGCTGCCGGCGCGCGCCGCCTCGATCGTCGCGTTCAGGGCCAGCAGGTTGGTCTGCGCGGCGATGCGCGCAATCAGCTGCACGATGGCCTCGATACGCTCGCCGCTGGTGCGCAGCTGATCGAGACGGGCATCGGCGGTGCGCGCGGCGCTCTGCGCGGCATCGGCGATGCGCCGGGCTTCGGCGGCGTTGCCGGCGATCTCGCGGGTGCTGGCGCTGAGCTGCTCGCTGGCGGCGGCCAGTGTGTCCATCCGCGCGCTGATGGCATCGGCGTCGCCGGCGGCCAGCCGGGTGCCGTCAGCGCTGTCGGTGGCCTCGGTGCTCAGGCGTTCGCTGATCGCCGTCAGCCGGCTGGCAGCCTCGCTGACCTGCTGCGCCTCGCCGGCGATGGCGGTGATGCGCTGGCGCAGATCGTCGATCAGCGCCGCGATGCCGGCCGCGATCTGGCCGATCAGCGCATCATCGACCGCTTGCTGATCCGCACTGCGCAGATCACCGGCGACCACTGTGCGCACCTGCTCCAGAACGCGGTCGGCGTCGGCGCGCAGCAGCTCCAGCTGCGCGTGTTCACGTTCGCTGGCGGCGCGCATCGCCGTCTGCGCCTGCACCGTCGCCGTTACCGGCTGCCAGCTGAGCAGCCAGCCGAGCGGCTCGCCGTCGCTGGCCTGCAGTGCATCGAGGCGCTGCTGCACATGCTCGTCGCCGAGCCGGCGCACGCGCTCGCCGGCCTGCAGCGGGCTCACGTCCGCCAGCGCCACGAGCGGCTGGTCGAGCGGCGTCGCAGCCGCGGCCGGCAGCGTTTCGGCCAGCGTGGCGAGCAGCGCGCGCATCGCCGGATTGAGGTAGCGGATGCGGCCGTCGGGCTCGGCGAACAGCATGCCGACCGGTGCGCCTTCCATCATCGCCTGCACCCGGCCGAGTTCGCGGCGCTGCAGCGCGATCGCCTCCCAGTCGACCTGCGTCGATTGCACGGCGCCGCGGATGCCGGCCAGCGTGCGTTCCAGCGCCTGGCCGAGCTGGGCCAGCTCGTCGCGGCCGGCGCAGTCGGCCTGCTGACCGAGATCGCCGGCGGCGACGGCTTCGAGCACGCTGACGCTGCGCTGCAGCGGCCGGCTGATGGCCACTGCCAGCCACCAGGCCAGCGCCGCCATCGCCAGCACCAGCAGGGGCAGCAGTAGCGCGAGGCGGGTGGAAATCGCCGCCTCGGCCTGATGCACGCCGGCATCCATCGCCGCGACCGGTGCATAGGCCTCGGCCCGCGCGGTCTCGGCGAGCAGCGCCCAGCGCTGGCCGCCGATGTCGAGCGGCGTGTAGGCACTGAGGTATTCGCGGCCGTCATCGGCGCGGTAGCTGTCGAGCCCGGTCCTGCCGGCGAGCGCCGCGGTGAGTGGCGCCGATGCCTGCTGGTGCTTCGCCGGTTCGAGCAGCGCCGTGGCGACGCTGACACCGGGCGCATCCGCCGGCGGATCGCTGCGCGGCAGGCCGTCGGCGGCGTACAGGTGCAGCTGCAAGTGGCCGTCGCCGCCGTGCAGTGCCTCGCTCAGCGTTTGCGGACTCAGGCGCAGCGCCAGCACGCCGAGGCGCACGCCGGTGCGAAACACCGGCGCGGCGAGAAATGCCGCCGGCGCCGCGCCGAGCGGCGTGTACGGCGCAAAGTCGACGAAGACGAAACCGCTGCCGGCTTTCATGGCGTTGGCGCGCTGCCAGGCGGTGGCGAGGCCGCTGTCGTGCCACGGTCCGCTGGCCAGTGAGGTGGCGAAGTCGGCCTGGCGGGCGCTGGAGTAGACGACATCGCCCTTGTCGGTCTCGATCAGGTAGAGATCGGCGACGCCGAGGCGCGCTGCCAGCCGGCTGAGCGCCGGGTCGAGGCGGGCGTGCAGCTGTTCGTACTGGGTGTTGCCGCTGGCACCGGCCGGGGTCGGCAGGCCGTCGACGAAGCGCGTCTGCAGCGCCACGGCGTTGGCGCTGAGTGCGGCGATCCAGTCGTCGACCGGCGTTGGCTGCGGCGGGCGCACGGCGCGCAGGACGCTGGCGAAGGGGCCGTCGTACCAGCTGTGCAGCCGCTCGCGGCGGGCGCTGAGGGTGGTGCCGTTGACGTCGGCCTCGGTGCGGTAGTTGTTGAAAGTGAAGGTGAAGCGATCGAGCGTGTCGATCATCAGCGGGCCTTCGGCCAGCGTCTGCAGCTGATCACTCAGCACGCGCATGCGCTCGCTGACGCGCGCCGCCAGGGCATCGCGCTGGCCGCGCAGGCGCAGGCCGATCTGCGCTTCCAGCGCCTCGCCCGCGGTGGCCCGGGCATCGCTCAGCGCCGCTTCCAGGCGCGGCAGCACCAGCGCCCCGGCGATCAGCAGCGGCAGGCAGCCGCTGAGCAGGAACAACAACAGCAGGCGGGGCCGCATCCGCAGGCGGGAGAGAACATGCATGGCCAGGTGCTCACACGGTGGCTGACCGATGCGCGCACACTAGGGCTGAAATATGACTGTCATGCTGCAGGGCGGCAAACGACTGTTGCCGTCTGATGTTCAGCGGGTCTCAACTGCCTTGGGTTTCTGTCGAGGCGGGACACGTGACACTGGCCCGGTAGCCGAAAATGCGGCGCGAGCGCAGCCAGGCCGTCGCTGCATTCGTACTCTGCATGCCAGGCTGTTCTATCAGGCGAAACGTGGCATAGGCCGTGGCGATCAAGACCGGGGCCAGCGCAATGATCGTCAGCCAGTGTTCCTGCGCTGAAAACAGCTTCGCCTTATCGGTGCCGAGAACGAACGTGAATGTGACAAACAGCAGAATTCCGTGCAGCAGATAAATGCTGTACGCCATTTCTCCCAGCGTACGCGAAACGTCGTTTGTCAGTGCACCAAAAAGGGTATTGCCTCCGGCAATGATCGCGAACGCACCGGATAGCAGGATTATTGGTTTGAGCCCGTAGGTCGTCGGGAACAGGGTGATTGTCATTAATATAAATACAATGGCGATCAGCGCGCTGAGATTTGAAGTACAGAGCTTTCTGTAGAGATCTGAGCGCACGAGAAAAGCTGAGACGATGCCGCCGAGGAATGCCATTAAATGATAAAAGCTGGGTTGCCACCAAGCGAAACTCAACACACCGGCAATGCCCAGTGCGATGAACGGCAGTGGCGGAATGACCAGCACGGCAAGGGCGAGTACCGGCAGTGAAAGGTAAAAGAACCATTCATATGGGATCGACCAGGTAACGCCGGCAATGATAATGCTGGTATGGCTGATGCCGTTGATGTTTGGGTCGCCGAGAATCGTGAACCCTGACCAGCAGATGAGCTCTTTGGTGACTGTATAAAGTGGTTCTTTGAGTGTCCATTGAGATAAAGCAAACACTATAAAAAACAGTAAAGCCATTGAAAATGCATACAAGGGTGTCAACCGCAGAAAGCGGGAAACGAACAGCTTCAGCCAGTCGATCTTCTTTTTTCGACCATCTAGAATTTTAGAAAAAAACAAAAACCCTGTGATCATGAAAAACAGAGCGACACTGCTCTGACCGAAATGCGTATATAAATTTGACGGTGGAACCCGCCATTGGCCGGTCCTGAGATAAAAAAACCAGATGCATGAATGATGTAGAAAAACGAAAAACGCGAGGTATCCACGAAGTCCGTCAATTGATGAAAAACGGCCTTTGGCTGGCTCGACCCCGTATCTTTTCGCAATCAGATAGCCCATCAGCAGTGCTGACAGCATGGCTCCGATTACCGGTAAAAAGCTAACTGGGTCCATGGATTGACCTCCTGCGGGCATGATGACCGGCTGTATCCGGTGTCTGCAACCTACGGTGCGCGACGGTCCTGATCAGCGATGTGTTTCTTATGGGTATCAGCATGTCGGCCTGAAAACGATATCGGATGCATGCACATACGCATTCTGTTGAAAATGGTTGGTTGATCTGCGGTGACGAGCGGCCGATCCGGCCCGTGAGTATCGCTGCTTTGAACGACCGTGCCGGCGTGCAGGGATCGGGTTTGGCGCACGCCTGTGTCTCCGTTGCCCGCATCTACATGAGGCCCGTGCCGCCCGCCGCCTCATGTCAGTGGCGGTTTTCGTCACTGCAGCCTGGCGTTGACAGACTGCGGTTGGATGTCGCGTGCAGGGCGGGATTGTACAGCCCGGCACCGATACCCCGACGTACGCACCTCCCGGTGCGCCCGGTATTTTGAGAAGTGTTGCGGGCATTGGCGATGTAAGTCGGATCGCCCGCGCTGAACCCCGATCCAGCGCTGGTCCGGCGTGCAGTCGAGCGCGACTGGCTGTGACGCACCAAGGCCGGCGTGACCGCCGACGCACCGACGATGCGGCGACGATCGGCGGAGCCGGTACCTGTGTCAGTGAAGTGCTCGCCGACTGCGCGCACAGATGTCCGCGCCGGGTTTGACCATCAGCGGTTGACGTCGACCACCAGGCGGCCGCGGATGTGGCCGGCGAGCAGTTCCGGCGCTGCGGCGATGGCGTCGGCGAGGGGGATTTCGGTGGTGATCGCCGCCAGCTGCGCGGCGTCGAGTTCGGCGGCCAGCGCGGCCCAGGCGGCCTCGCGGCGTGCACGCGGTGCCATCACGCTGTCGATGCCGGCGAGGGTGACGCCGCGCAGGATGAACGGCGCGACCGTCGCCGGCAGGTCCATGCCACCGGCCAGGCCGCAGGCGGCGACGGTGCCGCCGTAGCGGGTGCTGGCGCAGACGTTGGCCAGCGTGTGGCTGCCGACGGTGTCGACGGCGCCGGCCCAGCGCTCCTTCATCAGCGGCTTGCCGGCGGCGGAGAGCTCGGCACGGTCGATGATCTCGGCGGCGCCGAGCGACTTCAGGTAATCGGCCTGCGCCGGCCGGCCGGTCGAGGCCAGCACGCGAAAGCCGCGCTGCGCCAGCAGGGTGACGGCGACGCTGCCGACGCCGCCGGCGGCGCCGGTGACCAGCACCTCGCCGTGGTCCGGCGTCAGCCCGGCGCGCTCCAGCGCCTGCACGCACAGCATCGCGGTGTAGCCGGCGGTGCCGATCGCCATTGCCTGCGCCGTGCTGAACGCTGCCGGGCGCGCGATCAGCCAGTCGCCCTTGGCCCGCGCGTACTGCCCCAGCCCGCCCCAGTGCGCCTCGCCGACACCCCAGCCGTTGAGGATGACCTCGTCGCCGACCTGCCAGCGCGGGTCGCTGCTGGCCTCGACGCGGCCGGCGTAGTCGATGCCGGGCACCATCGGAAAGCGGCGTACCACCGGCGCCTTGCCGGTGATCGCCAGCCCGTCCTTGTAATTGAGCGTCGAGTGCGCGACACGCACCGTCACTTCGTAGTCCGGCAGCTCGGCCTCATCGACGTCGGCGACACGCGCCTCGGTGCGATCGGCGGGTTTTTCCAGATAGATGGCACGGAACATCGGCTTACCTCCGGGGTGTCACTCGGTGAAAGGCGGCTCGGCGACGCCGAGCACGCGGCAAAAGAACTGCGTGCGCAGCAGCTGCAGCGGCGCTGTCGAGCCGGCCAGCTTGGCGCGCAGGATCGCCCCTTCCCAGGCGATCCAGAACAGCGCAGCGGCGGCTTCGGCGTCGCAGTCGGCGGGCAGTTCGCCGGCGGCGATCGCCGCGCGCAGGCAGTTGGCGACGCGGCGCTGCCAGTCGCTGAGCAGGGCGTCGAGCTGCTGGCGGAAGTGCTCGTCCTGCGCCGCCAGTTCCTGCCCGAGATTGCCGGCGAGGCAGCCGCGGCGGCAGGCGTAGCGCGCCATGCCGGCGATCGCGCTGTCGATGAAGGCTGCCAGCCCGGCCAGCGGCGTGCACCCCGGCGCCTGCAGCGTGCGTTCGAGCTTTTTCGCGAAGTAGGCGCCGTAGGCGTCGATGACGGCGTGGGTGTAGTCGGCCTTGCTGGCGAAGTGGTGATAGAACGAGCCCTTCGGCACGCCGGCACGGCGCAGCAGGGCGTCGAGTCCGGTGCTCGAATAGGTCTGCTCGGTCAGCAGTTCGACGCCGAGGCGCAGCAGTGATTCGCGGGTGACGGAGCGGCGGCTGTTCATGCGCCGAATAGTAGACCGGTCGGTCTATTTTTGCGAGGGCAAGTACACGGCAATGTGTGTTGCGGCGCCGCTGGCAGCAGGCGGCGCCGCGTACCGGCTCAGCGCTGGCGCCGCCGCGCCAGCCAGAGCACGGAGATCGCCGCCGACAGGCCGAGGCCGAACAGCGGTGCGATCCACAGCACCGGCGTGCCGGCGCCGAGCGCCAGCGTGTACAGGCCGAGCATCAGCAGCATCGCGCCGTTTTCGCCGAGGTTCTGGATGGCGATGGCGTGGCCGGCGCCGACCGTCTCCTTGCCGCGCTCCTGCAGCAGGGCGTTGAGCGGCACGATGAAAAAGCCGCCGCAGGCACCGACGACGGCGAGCAGGGCGTAGGCCGGCGCCAGGCTGTGCACCAGCGCCAGCGCGGCGACGGCGAGGCCGATGCCGACGCCGGCCGGCAGCGCGCGTTCGACCTGCTCCAGGCGCACGCAGGCGCCGGCCAGGCCGGCACCGAGCACGATGCCGACGGCGACCATCGCGTTGAGGTAGGCCGGCGTGGCGTTGTCGGTGATACCGAGCGCGATCGGCACCCAGGCCACCAGCAGAAAGCGCATCGTCACGCCCGAGCCCCAGAACAGGCTGGTGCCGATGATCGAGAAGCGCGTGTCCGGGTGGCGCCAGATGCTGCGCAGCGCCGCAATGAAGTCGCCGAGCAGCGAGCGCGCCGAGACGTTCTTCAGCGGATGCGCCGCCGGCAGCCGCGGGATCAGCAGGTTGGCCGCGGCGGCGGCGGCGTAGACGCCGGCACAGACGCCGAGTGCCAGCGTCACGCCGTGGTCGGCGAGCACGCCGCCGGCGATCGCGCCGGTGAGGATCGCGGCGATGGTCGAGGCTTCCATCAGGCCGTTGGCCTTGACCAGCTGGTCGCCCGAGGTCAGCTCGCCGAGGATGCCGTACTTGGCCGGCGAATAGGCCGCGGCGCCGACGCCGATCAGGCCGTAGGCGAGGAAGGGATCGAGCCCGGCCAGCAGGCAGGCGGCGCCGGCGAGCTTGAGGCCGTTGGCGATCAGCATCACCCGGCCTTTGGGGAAGGAATCGGCGAAGGGGCCGGCGAACGGCGCCAGCAGGATGTAGGCGGCGACGAAGAACTGCTGCAGCAGCGGCGCGGCCCAGTCCGGGTAGGCCAGGCTTTTCAGCAGCGCCAGCGCGGCGAACAGCACCGCGTTGTCACCGAAGGCCGAGAAGAACTGCGCAAACAGCACGGCGGCCATGCCGCGCGACCACAGCGGGCGGGTGGCGGACGGGGCAGTGGTCATGAAGGCTCCTGGGACGATGGCGCGGTCGTGCGCCGCAGCCTCGCATGCTACCGGGGCGTGGCCAGGCTTGTCCGGCGCCGCGCGGGCACAAAAAAGCGGGCCGCTGCTGGCGGCCCGCGTGCCGGGGAGGCGGATGTAGTGGCTTACAGCACTTCGTTCAGGTGTTCACGCATGTGCACTTCGACCTCGAAGGTCGAGATTTCCGGGCCGAGCGCATCACGCGCCGAGACCATGCCGATCGGCCGCTCGGCGGCGTCGACCACCGGCACGTGGCGAAAGCCCGACTCGTACATCAGGTGCAGGGCATGGCCGAACGGCCGCTCGCCGGTGATCGTCTGCGGATGCGAGGTCATCACTTCCGTCAGCAGTGTTTCCGGGCTGAGGCCGACGGCGAGCACGCGAAACAGTGCATCGCGCTCGGTGAAGATGCCGGTCAGGCGGCCGGCTTCATCGACGATCATCACCGCGCCGACATGGTGTTCACGCATGCGGCGGGCGGCTTCGGCGACGCTGATGTCGGCCGAGGCGGTGAGGATTTTCTGGTTCTCGACGACGGTGCGGATCGGACGGTGGCGCATGGTTCGATCTCCTCTTTGGTGGTGGCGCGGTCGGTTCTGGCGGAACGGCCCGGTTCGGCGTTGGGCCGCGACCCCCTGCGCAAACGTGTAGACCAAGCAGGTCATTGATGAGCAGCGGATTTATGACATTTGCATGGGACTGCACACCTGAGCTGACAGCGCCGGCGCCGGGGCGTGTTTTCAGCCCGTCGCCAGGCTCTGCAACTGCGCGTAATCGGTCTTGCCGGTGCCGAGCAGCGGAATCTCGGCGAGCGGTCGGATGTCGCGCGGCACCGCCAGTTCCGGCACGCCGAGGCGGCGTGCGGCGGTGAGCAGCGCCTCGCGTTCGAGCCCGCGCTCGGTGGTGAACAGCACGATCGCTTCGCCCTTGCCGGCATCGCTGCGGGTGGCGGCGGCGTGCATCGCCTGCGGTGCGACGCTGCGCGCGAGGTTTTCGACGACCTCCAGTGACACCATCTCGCCGGCGATCTTGGCAAAGCGCTTGAGCCGGCCGCGGATGTGGATGAAGCCGTCCTCGTCGACCGAGCAGATGTCGCCGGTCGAGTACCAGCCGTCTTCACCCGAGGCCCGCGGCGGCTCGATGACGCCGGGGGCCTCGTAGCGCAGGTAGCCGAGCATCACGTTCGGCCCGCGCACTTCGAGCACGCCGCTGCCGTCGTCGAGGCCCTCGACCGGCACCAGCCGGCTTTGCATCGCTGGCACCAGCTGGCCGACGCTGCCGCTGCGGCAGGCCATCGGCACGTTGCAGGCGAGCACCGGCGCGCATTCGGTGACGCCGTAGCCTTCGAGGATGCGGATGCCGAAGCGCTCGATCCAGGCGCGGCGCACGCTCTCGTCGAGCTTTTCGGCGCCGGCGACCACGTAGCGCAGGCGGCCGAAGTCATACGGGTGAGCGAACTTGGCGTAGTTGCCGAGAAAGGTCGAGGTGCCGAACAGCACCGTGCAGTTGCGGTCGTAGCTCAGCTCCGGGATGACGCGGTAGTGCAGCGGGCTCGGATAGAGGAAGGCCTTGCAGCCGGCCATCAGCGGCAGCAGCGCGCCGGCGGTGAGGCCGAAGCTGTGGAACATCGGCAGCGCCACCATGAACTTGTCGAGCGGCGTGAAGTCGGCGATCGCCCGCACCTGGGCGATGTTGGCGAGCAGCGAATCATGGGTGTGCACCACGCCCTTGGGCCGGCCTTCCGAGCCGGAGGTGAACAGCACCACCGCCGGGTCTTCGGGGCGCGCCGAGCGTTCGCGCAGCAGGCGCGGCAGCAGCAGCCGCGGCAGCAGCCAGAGCTTGTCGGCGCGGCCGAACTGCGCGCGCAGGTCTTCGAGGTAGTACCAGTTCAGCTCGGTCAGCGCCTGCGGCAGGTGTTCGAGGTGGCCTTTTTCGAGGAAGGCGTGCGAGGTGAACACGCTGCGGATACGCGCCGCCGTGCACGCCGCGCGCAGGCCGTCGACGCCGGCGGTGTAGTTGAGCATCGCCGGCACGCGGGCGCAGGCGCCGGTGCCGAGCACCGCGGCCAGCGTCGCCGCGGCGTTGGGCAGCAGCAGGCCGACGTACTCGCCGCGTTCGCTGCGCTGGGCGACCAGGCGGCCGAGCGCCAGGCTCATCTTGGTCAGCGAACCGTAGGATTCCTCGATCAGGCGCACGTCCTCGACCACTTTGTGGTTGCGGCCGAAGCTCGCGCGGGCGCTGAGGAAGGCTTCGAACAGCGTCAGCCGCGGCCGCGTCACCACCAGCATCTCGGTGAGCAGCGCCCGCATGTGCTGACCGGCGACGGCGCGGCGCTCGCGCGCGCTCGGCCGGTCGGGCATCGGCATCGTGCGCGGCGGCAGGATGTGCAGCGTGATGCGCGGGAGCAGCTGCAGCGGATAGAGCCCGCCGAGGCGACCGAAGTAGCTGCGCGCTGCGCCTTCGATGCGCACCGGCACCACGGTCGCCGCCGTCTTCGCGGCGACGAAGGCGGCGCCGTCATAGACCTTCATCAGCGAGCCGGTGACGGTGATGCGCCCCTCCGGGAAGATCACCACCGGCCGGCCGCTTTCGACCAGCTTGACGATCGCCTTCATCGCCATCGGATTGGCGGCGTCGACTTCCAGGTGCTCGACGAACTTCAGCAGCCGGCCGAAGAACGGATGCGCGGCGATCTGCGTGTGCACGACGAACACCGGCTCGACCGGCAGGAACAGGCCGAGCAGCAGGCCGTCGAGGAAGGATTCGTGGTTGGCGACGATCAGCGTGCGGGCATGGCCGTGCGCGGCGTAGTCGCCGAGCACGCGCACACGAAACAGCGCGCCGAGCGCGAGGCGGAGAAAACGTATCAGCATGTCGGCAGATCCGTGGCCGGAGGTCACCGGCGTGGTGGTCGGTCGGGGTGGGTGGGCGACGTGCCCTGCAGCACGCCGTGCGGCTGCAGTCTAGCCGGTGCGCGGGGCGGCTTGCGGCCTGCGCCGCGGCTGCCAGACTCGGCAGATCAGGCTTCGCTTCCCGTCCTGCCGGCGCGCCGGGCGCCGGCCCTGCTGGAGGGTTTCGCGATGAGCCGTCGTCTGCTGCTGTGCCTGTGGCTGTGTGCACCGTCCTGTCTGTGGGCGGCGGTGCTCAATGTCGAATTCCAGTTCACGCCCTACCGCGGCGATCCCGCCGCCGACAGCGTCGATACCGTCGCCGGTCGCGCGCGGGTGTACCTCAACGGCGTGCCGTTGCTCGAACAGGCGATCGCGGCGCAGTCGGTGCCGGTGATGTTCGAGGCGCGCGAGATCGCGCCGGCGCTGTGGTTGCCGGCCAGTGCGTTCGGTCCGGGGCTGCGGCGGGGCGAAAACAGCCTGCGCATCGAATTCGAGCCGGCCGATGCGGCGGCCTACAGCGCGCAGCTGCGCTGGGCCGAGGTCACCGACGCGGTGCAGGAAGAACGCAGCGATGGCCACTACGCGGCGACCAACCAGAGTGGCGAGGGGCAGGAGACCCGGCAGGGTCACGGCCCGCTGAGCTTCGAGCGCCGTTTCGTTGCCGATTTCGCCAGCGACCGGCCGTTTCATCATTACCCGCCGGTCGATGCGCTGAGCGCCGCCGACCGCGCGGCGATCCTCGAACAGGTGCAGGCGCGTGCCGCGGCGTTCCGGCCGACGTTCGACGGCGTGCATCAGCTGCTCGCCGGGCGCGAGAACCTGCGCCTCGCTGACATCAAGCGTCTGAAGTGTCTCGACAAGGCGTACGCCGTCGGCCTGCGCATCGTGCTGCCGCCGGTCGAGTCGATCGAGCTGCTCACCTTCGGGCGGCCGGAAGTCGTCGTCCGCGGGCGTGACGGTGCGCCGCTGTTCATGCCGAACGACGCCGCCCGCTTCGAGCGCATCAAGGGGCAGGCGGTGCAGTTGTGCGCCGGCGTGGCGCTGGCGGCGGCCTATCCGCCGCAGCTGGTGTTCGTGCGCACGCCGGCCGGCCGCTGGGAGGTGGCCTACTGAGTACGGCTGTTTTCAGTCGACGACGACCGCGGTGCCGCTGACGGCGACTATCATCATGCCGTTCTGCTCGCCGAGGACTTCGTAGTCGATGTCGATGCCGACGATGGCGTTGGCGCCGAGCTGCTGCGCGGCGCGGGTCAGCTCCTCGAAGGCTTCGCTGCGCGCATCGCGCAGCACTCCTTCGTAGGTGCCGCTGCGACCGCCGATGAAGTCGGTGATGCTGGCGAACCAGTCCTTGACCACGTTGGCGCCGAGAATGGCCTCGGCGTTGACGATGCCGCAGTACTCGCGGATGCGGTGGCCTTCGAGCGTGGGGGTGGTGCTGAGGATCATCTGCGGGTCTCCGTTCAGGGCTCAGAAGCTGACGATGGCACAGCGTGCGCCCGCCTGCAGACCGCCGCCGGCCCGCTGCATTCCGTCGCGCTCATTCACCGCGGGCCGGCGCCGGTTCGGCGGCGGGGGCGCGTTTGCGGCCGGTGACCATGCTGCGCGGCAGGTTCTCGCGGTGCAGCAGGCTCTCCCAGACCACGCCGAGCAGGTGGCCGCCGACCAGCACGACCGTGCTCCAGGCACAGAACACGTGCGCCGCGCGCAGCCAGTCCGCGGTATCGGTGCTGACGTCGCCGAGCAGGGTGCCGAGCGGGCCTTCGCCGCGGGCGCCGTACAGGCTCAGGCCGAGCGTGGTGGTCAGCAGCAGCATGCCGAGCAGCGCGAAGATCATCGCGCCGCCGGCCGGATTGTGGCCGAGGTGGCGCTCGGCGCGGCCGCGCAGCACCGCCAGCGTGTAGCGCAGCACCTCGCGCGGCGGGTAGGCGAAGTCGGCGAAGCGCGCGTGGCGCGGCCCGATGAAGCCCCATACCGCGCGCACCAGCAGCAGGCCGAACACGGTGTAGCCGGCCAGCACGTGGATGTCCTGCAGTTCGTCTTCAGTGAAAAAGGCCAGCGTGAAGGCGCTGACCAGCGTCCAGTGGAACACCCGCACCAGCGGGTCCCAGACCTTGATTTCGTCGCTCGGCGTCATGCTCGTCCTCCGCGTCGGGCCAAAGACAATCCCGCTGCGGCCGGCGCGGCGCCTGCGCTGGCGCCGGCCGCAGCGGGAGCTGATCCGCGCGTCAGGCTTACTTGGCCTTCAGATCCTGCTCGCCGGTGGCGACGTTGAAGAACAGCGCAACCTTCTTGCCGTCGGCGCCCTTGATCTGGACTTCCCACAGCTTCTGGCCGTGCTGCGTCTCGGTGTAGGCCTTGACCACCTCACCGGGGTGGATTTCCTGGGCCTTGGCGATCGCCTCTTCCTTGGTCATGTCGGCGGCGAAGGCGCTGCCGGCAGTGGCGAGCAGGGCGGCGGCAAGCAGGGCGTTGAGTGTGCGCATGAATTCGGTCTCTGTGGCTGCCCGGTCGACGTGACCGGATGGCGTGCAGACTAGGCGCGGCCACTGAATCGACACTGAACGAATGCTTAACGCCAGCTTATGCCGCGATCGTGCCGAGCAGCGCGTCGATTTCGTCGGCGCGCTGGGTGGCGTCGGCGAGCGGGCGCACGATGCGCAGCTTGTCCTGACCGTCGAGCTTGTAGACCTTCGGCTGTTTACCGATCAGCGCCAGCAGCTTGGCGACGTCGATGTTCGGCTGCGCGGCGAAGACGATGCGTCCGCCCTGTTCACCGATGTCGATCTTGCGCACGCCGAGCGGGGTGGCGGCGAGCTTGATCGCGGTGACGCGGAACAGGTTGTGCACCTGCGCCGGCAGCAGGCCGAAGCGGTCGATCATCTCCACCTGCAGCTCGCGCAGCGCCTCGGCGTCGCTGCAGCTGGCGATGCGTTTGTAGAGCATCAGCCGCGCGTGCACGTCCGGCAGGTAGTCCTCGGGGATCAGCGCCGGGGCGCCGAGGCTGACCTCGGGGCCGTGCTCCAGCGCCGCTTCGAGCTGCGGCAGTCTGCCCGAGCGCAGCGCCTTGACCGCGCGTTCGAGCATGTCCATGTACAGCGTGAAGCCGATCTCGTGGATCTGCCCGCTCTGCTCCTCGCCGAGCAGCTCGCCGGCGCCGCGGATTTCGAGGTCGTGATTGGCGAGCATGAAACCGGCGCCGAGGTCTTCGAGCGACTCGATCGCCTCGATGCGCTTGACCGCGTCGGCGGTCATCGCCTTGCGCGGCGGCGTGATCAGGTAGCAGTAGGCGCGGTGATGCGAGCGGCCGACGCGCCCGCGCAGCTGGTGCAGCTGCGCCAGGCCGAGCTTGTCGGCGCGGTTGATGATCATGGTGTTGGCCGAGGGCACGTCGATGCCGCTTTCGACGATGGTGGTGCACACCAGCAGATTGCAGCGCTGGTGGTAGAAATCGAGCATGACTTTTTCCAGCTCGCCAGCGCCCATCTGGCCGTGGGCGATGGCGACGCGCGCGCCCGGCACCAGCGCCTGCAGGTCCCTGGCCTGTTTTTCGATGGTGTCGACGTCGTTGTGCAGGAAATACACCTGACCGCCGCGCTTGAGCTCGCGCAGGCAGGCCTCCTGCACCAGCGCGGCGTTGAACTCGCCGACGAAGGTCTTTACCGCCAGGCGGCTGGCCGGCGGCGTGGCGATGATCGACAGCTCGCGCAGCCCGGCCATCGCCATGTTCAGCGTGCGCGGGATCGGCGTGGCGGTCAGCGTGAGGATGTCGACCTCGGAGCGCAGCGCCTTGAAGGCTTCCTTCTGGCGCACGCCGAAGCGGTGCTCCTCGTCGATGATCACCAGGCCGAGGTCTTTGAACCTGACATCGGGCTGGATCAGCTTGTGGGTGCCGATGACGATGTCGAGGCTGCCCTCGGCCAGCCCGGCGAGCACTGCGTCGGTGTCTTTCTTCGAGCGAAAGCGCGACAGCGCCTCGACGCGCACCGGCCACGGCGCGAAGCGGTCGAGGAAGTTCTTGTAGTGCTGGTTGGCGAGCAGCGTGGTCGGCACCAGCACCGCCACCTGGCGACCGTCCTGCACCGCGAGAAAGGCCGCGCGCATCGCCACCTCGGTCTTGCCGAAGCCGACGTCGCCGCAGACCACGCGGTCCATCGGCTTGCCGGCGCGCATGTCAGCGAGCACGGCGTCGATCGCCGCCTGCTGGTCGGGGGTTTCCTCGTAGGGGAAGCCGGCGGCGAAGGCTAGGTAATCGCCTTCCTCGCCCTTGAACTTGTGGCCGCTGCGCGCGGCGCGGCGGGCGTAGATGTCGAGCAGCTCGGCGGCGACGTCGCGGACTTTTTCCGCGGCCTTGCGGCGGGCTTTTTCCCACTGCTCGCCGCCGATCTTGTGCAGCGGCGGATTCTCCGCGCCGCTGTAGCGGCTGACGCGGTCGAGCATCGCCACCGGCACGTAGAGCTTTTCGGCGTTGGCGTATTCGAGCACCAGGTACTCGGCCTCGATGCCGCCGGCGTCCATGTGCGTCAGCCCCTGATAGCGGCCGACGCCGTGATCCTCGTGCACCACCGCCGCGCCGATGGCCAGATCGGAGAGGTTGCGGATGATGCTTTCGGCGTCGCGTGCGGCGCGGCTGGTGCGCCGGCTCTGGCGCACCCATTCGCGGTGCAGCATGCCCTCGGTGACGACGGCAACCGCATCCAGCAGCAGGCCCTGATCGAGCGGCGCGACGCACAGCGCCAGGCGCTCGCCGGCGGCCAGGAAGGCGCGCCAGTCGGCGACCGGCTGCACCTGAATGCCCTGCGCGCGCAGCGTTTCGGCGAGCACTTCGCGGCGGCCGGCGGATTCGGCGGCGAACAGCACCCGCCCCGGGTAGCGGTCGAGAAATTCCAGCAGTGCCGCCGCCGGGCGCTCGGCACGCGGCACCAGGTAGAGCTCCGGCAGCGGCCGCGCCAGCGCCGAGACGCCGTCGGTGGCGAGGTCGATGCGCGTCAGCCGGCCGACGCGCTGGTTGACCTCGGTCGGATCGAGGAACAGTGCCGACGGCGCCAGCAGCGGGCGCTCGCGGTCGTGGCGGCGGCTCTCGTAGCGCTCGTTGACCTGGGCGAGGAAGGCGTCCATCGCCGCGTCCCAGCCGGCCAGGCGCAGCACCAGCGCGCCCGAGGGCAGGTAGTCGAACAGCGTGCCGGTGCGATCGAAGAACAGCGGCAGCCAGTATTCGACGCCGGGCGGCGCGAAGCCCTGGCTGACCTCGCGATAGATCTGGCTGCGCTGCGGGTCGCCCTCGAAGGCGGCGCGGAAGGCGGTGCGGAAATGGGTGATGGCGTCCTTGTCGAGCGCGAATTCGCGCGCCGGCAGCAGCTCGATGGCGTCGACCTTGCCGGTGGACTTCTGCGTTTCCGGGTCGAAGGTGCGCAGCGATTCGATCTCGTCATCGAACAGGTCGATGCGGTACGGCGCCTCGGCGCCCATCGGGAAGACGTCGACGATCGAGCCGCGCACGGCGAACTCGCCGTATTCGGCGACCTGGGCGACGCAGAGGTAGCCGGCGGCTTCCAGCCGGCCGCGGAAGGCATCCGGGTCGAGGCGGTCGCCGACTGCGAGCAGCAGCGCGTGGGCATCGAGGTAGCTGCGCGGGCACAGGCGCTGCATCAGCGTCGGCGCCGGCACGATCAGCACGCCGCGCTTTTCCTGCGGCAGGCGATAGAGCGTCGCCAGGCGCTGCGAAACGATGTCCTGATGCGGCGAGAACACGTCGTAGGGCAGGGTTTCCCAGTCCGGGAATACCAGCGTCGGCAGTTCGCTGCCCGGCGCGAAGAAGCCGATCTCCGCCTGCAGGCGCAGCGCCGTGGCGGTATCCGGCGCCAGCACCAGCACCAGGCCGTTGACGCGGTTCGCCGTCTGCGCGATCGCCAGCGCCGTCGCCGCACCGGCGAGACCGTCCCAGCGTCCGGGTAAGCGGGTGTCGGCGGGCAGGGGAAGAGAGGGCAAGGCGGCAGACATGATGCGCATCACAGTGGCTCGGTCGAGAGCCGTTATCATAACGGATGGCCGCCGGTCGGCCGTTTCGCGTTATCGTCGCGCGTCCGCTGCATCTCCCCGACTTGCCAGGCCCTTCCCCGATGATCCACGTCATGCTGGTCGATGACCACGAACTGATCCGCATTGCGCTCGCCAAGGTGCTTGGCGACAGCGTCGGGATCAGTGTCATCGCCGAGGCGGTCGACGGTGAGGACGCGCTGGCCAAGGCGCGCGCGCTCAAGCCCGACGTGGTGCTGATCGACGTCGACATGCCCGGCATGGGCGGCGTGGAGGCCACGCGCCGCCTCGCCGCGCTGCCGCACCAGCCCAAGGTCGTCGCCGTCTCGGTGCACGACCAGCCGCCGTATCCGCAGCGGATGATGGAAGCCGGCGCCGTCGGCTATCTGCCCAAGGGCGGCGCCGCCGAGGAGGTCGTCGATGCCGTGCGCGTGGTGGCGCGCGGCGGTGCCTACATCGCGCCGACCATCGCCGGCCAGCTGGTGATGGCGAGCATCCGCCAGCGCGCCGACAACCCCTTCGAAGGTCTCTCGGCGCGCGAGATGCAGGTGGCGCTGATGCTGGTGCAGGGCCGCGCGCTGCAGGAAATCGCCGATGCGCTCAGCATCGGCTACAAGACCGTCTGCACCCACCGTTACCGCATCTTCCAGAAGCTCGGCATCGACAGCGACGTCAAGCTGATCCATCTCGCCTACCGCTACGGCGTGGTCGACATCCACTCGCCCTGAGCGGGCCGGACCGCCGCTCACGGGCCGGGGCGACCCGTGAGCGGCGGGTGGCACCGTCCGATCGGCCGGGCAAGCGCTGCAGACGCTCGTTGTCCGCATTCGGCATCCGCGTGCCGCGAACGGCGAGGGGCGTGCACCGCGTGTTCCGCGCGGCCGGCGCAGCGGCGATGACTGGCCGCATCCGGCCGCCGGGCGGTCTTTGCCGCGGCCCGCGCGGCAGCGGACGGGCCAGTATTCACCGGCCCGAGCGTTCAGGGCCGATTCAGCTCGCCCCGGCAGACTCCGCTCCCGAACCCGGCATCCTGCCGGTCGAGCCAGGAAGTCTCGCTGATGAAACGCTTACTGAGTGCCGTGATCCTCGCCACAGCCTCCGCCGGTGCCTTCGCCGGTACGCAGTGCACCGAAGAGCCGAAGGACAAGTGGATGACCGAGGAGGCCTTCAAGGCCAAGCTCGACGAGCAGGGCTACACGGTGAAGAAGTTCAAGGTCACCTCGGGCAACTGCTACGAGATCTACGGCAAGAACAAGGACGGCAAGAAGGTCGAGATCTACTTCAACCCGGTCGACATGTCGGTCGTGAAGTCCAAGTCGGAAGACGAGGACGATGATGACTGAGCTGCAGGCGTCGGTCGCGGGCGTCGATAGCGCCGCCCGCGTGCGCGTCTGGGATCGCTTCGTGCGCGTGTTCCACTGGGGGCTGGTGGCGGCGTTCGCCACCGCCTGGGCCAGCTCCGACGATGCCGAGGCGCTGCACCAGTGGGCCGGCTACAGCGCGGCGGCCTTGATCGTCGCGCGCATCGTCTGGGGCTTCATCGGCAGCCACTACGCCCGCTTCGCGCAATGGGTGCCGACGCCGCGCACGCTGCGCGCCTACCTGCAGGCCATGCTGCGCGGGCGTGAGCCGTACCACCCCGGTCACAACCCGGCGGCGGCGGTGATGATCCTGTTCCTGATGACGATGGTGCTGGCGATTGCCACCAGCGGCTGGCTGATGACCACCGATGCGTTCTGGGGCAGCGAGCTGATGGAGGAATTCCACGAGGGCTGCGTCAACGTCACCCTCGGTGCCGTCGCGCTGCACATCGCAGCCGCCGTCTACGAGAGCCTGCGTCACCGCGAGAACCTGATCCGCGCGATGTTCACCGGCTACAAGCGTTCACGCTGAATGCCACGGCTGAGCCGACCGTGCCCGCCTTCGCGGCGGGCGCGGTCGTTTCGTCTCGCCCGGCCGCACGCACCTCGCCTATCGTGAAGGGAACACCCGTGCCGGCGGCGGTTCCGACCGGTATGGGGCTGAACGACGGGAGGTGTACGGTGAAAGCGGTCACGATCGGTGATGGCGTGCAACTGCGCGAGGCGCTCGAACACCGTCGCCATC
The DNA here is from genome assembly GCF_003182095.1 of Plasticicumulans acidivorans. Classification (GTDB taxonomy): domain Bacteria; phylum Pseudomonadota; class Gammaproteobacteria; order Competibacterales; family Competibacteraceae; genus Plasticicumulans; species Plasticicumulans acidivorans. The sequence continues at coordinate 129,519 of NZ_QGTJ01000007.1, forward strand.
GTCTGACGCGCGCCTTGCGCGGCTGCGCCGCCGCCGCGCTGTGCGGCCTGCTGCTGAGCCTCGCCGCGCTGCAGGAAGAGCGCCTGCCGCAGCCGCTGGCGCTTGGTTTCTTCGTCACCTTCGGTGGCCTCGCCGCCCTCGGCGCCGCCCTGCTGCGCCGCGGCTTCGCCCGCCTCGCCGCCGCCGTCCCCCGGCTCAAGCCGGCACCGTGCCGCCTGCTGCTGCACATCACTCACTGGATCGACGGTGCCGACTACGCCGGCGAAGTGCGCATCGCCGAACTCTGGCGCCTGCGCGTGCGCTTCGACCCGCCCGAGCGCGACCTCGGCCCCCTCGACGGCCACGAACTCGACGCCGTCGCCTGGATGGAACCGCAGTGCCGCCGGCTGTGGGCCGTCGAACTGCCGATGACGGTGCTGTGGGTCAGCCTGCAGGTGCGCGTAGCGGAGGAGCTGCGCGCCTGATAGCTGCGGCCATCAAGCGCTGGCCCGCTCAGGTTCCCCGCGGTTTCGCCCGCCGTGTCGCGGTCGCCGTCCACGGATCGTCTGGCCACGGGTGTTTCGGGTAGCGGCCTTTGAGTTCTTTTTTGACCTCTGCGTAGGTGCGTTCCCAGAAGCCGCGCAGGTCCTGGGTGACCTGGATCGGCCGTTGTGCCGGCGACAGCAGGTGCAGGGTGACGGCGATGCGGCCGTTGGCGATGCGCGGGGTGTCGGCGAGGCCGAACATTTCCTGCAGCTTGACCGCCAGCACCGGCGCGGCGCCGTCGACCGTGTAGCTCAGGCGCAGCCGCGAGCCGCTCGGCACTTCGAGGTGGGTCGGCGCCAGCGCATCGAGCTGCTGCGCCTGTGCCCAGTCGAGGCGGGCGCGCAGGATGGCGCCGAGGTCGAGGCGGGCGAGGTGTTCGCGGCGGCTGATGCCGTCGAGGTAGGGCGCGAGCCAGTCGTTCAGGCGGGCGGCGAGGGCGGTGTCGCTGACGTCGGGCCAGTCCGCGCCGAGCCAGGCGCGCAGCGACAGCACCCGCGCCTGCCACTCGCGCAGCGCCGGCGTCCACGGCAGCGCGTCGAGGCCGAGGCGTTCGATGCCGGTGCACATCGCCGCGCGCAGCGCCTCGGGCGCGGGGCGGGCGAGGGCTTTGGCGTCGATCAGGATTGCGCCGAGGCGGCGTTCCTCGCGGGCGACGACGGCGGCCTCGCGCTCGTCCCAGCGCACGCTGGCAGCGCTGTCGATGTGCGCGGCGAGGACGTCTTCCAGCGTTGGTGCGTCGAGTTCGGCGGCGAGGAAGATGCGGCCTTCGCGCTCGCCGGCGTCGAGGCTGGCGACGGCGAGCCAGTCGGCGCCGCTCAGCGGATCGCCTTCGCGCAGCCGCGCGCCGCGGCCGTTGGCGAGCAGGTAGCGGTCCGGCGAGCCGTCGCGGCGGCGGGCGATGCGTTCGGGGTAGGCGGCAGCGAGCAGGCGGGCGACCTGGCTGGCGCGGATCGGTTCGGCGTCGGCGCGGCTGCCGAGGCGCTGGCGCAGGGCGCGAGCGGCCTGCTCGACGCGCTCGCAGCCGTTGCCGTCGGCGCCGAGTTCGCGCAGGGCACCGCGGCCGCGTGCGCGCAGCGTCGCCAGCGCTTCAAGGCGTAGCGTCAGATCGGCCGAGCGTGCTGCCTCGCCCCTGAGCACATCGCGCTCTTCGAGCAGTGCGGCGACGTCGCAGGCCAGCGCCGGGCAGCCGTCGCGGCGGCCGGCGAGCAGCAGATGAGCAAGGCGCGGATGCAGGCCGAGTTCGAGCAGCGCGCGGCCGCCGGCGCTGATGCGGCTGTCGACATCCAGCGCATCGAGCTGGCGCAGCAGCGCCTGCGCCTGTGCCAGCGCGCCGGGATTCGGCGGGTCGAGCCACAGCAGCGCATCCGCCGGCGCGCCCCAGGCCGCCAGCTCCAGCGCCAGCGGCGCCAGGTCGGCATCGAGGATTTCCGGGCTGGTGTGCGGGCGCAGCGTGGCGTCGGTGGCCGGCGTCCACAGCCGGTAGCAGACGCCGGGGCCGAGGCGGCCGGCGCGGCCGGCACGCTGTTCGGCGGCGGCGCGGCTGATGCGCACTGTCTCCAGTCGGCTCAGGCCGCTGCGCGGGTCGAAGCGCGGCTGGCGGGCGTAGCCGGCGTCGACGACGACGCGGATGCCATCGATGGTCAGGCTGGTTTCGGCGATGCTGGTCGCCAGCACCACGCGCCGCCGGCCGCGGGCGTCGGGTTGCAGCGCGCGCTGCTGCTCGGCAAAGGGCAGTTCGCCGTAGAGCGGCAGCACGCTGACGCTGTCGCCGAGTTCGGCCGCGAGGGCGGCGGCGGCGCGGCGGATTTCGCCACTGCCGGGCAGAAAGGCCAGCACATCGCCGCTTTCTTCGGCACGCAGCGCCGCGAGCACGCCGCGCACCAGCGTTTCGGCCGGCGGGGCGTCGGATTCGCGCGCGGCGTAGTGGATGTCGACCGGATGACTGCGTCCGGCACTGGTCAGCAGGGGCGCATCGCCGAGCGCCCGGCTCAGCCGCTCGCCGTCGAGCGTGGCTGACATCAGCAGCAGGCGCAGGTCTTCGCGCAGGCCGCGCTGGGTGTCGTGCGCCAGCGCCAGCGCCAGGTCGGCATGCAGACTACGTTCATGAAACTCGTCGAATATCAGCAGGCCGATTCCGTTAAGCTCCGGGTCGCCCTGCAGACGGCGGGTGAGGATGCCCTCGGTGACGACCTCGATGCGTGTGCGCTGGCTTACCTTCGACTCAAAGCGCATGCGGTAGCCTACGGTTTCACCGACGGACTCGCCGAGCAGTGCCGCCATCCGGGAGGCGGCGGCGCGTACTGCCAGGCGGCGCGGTTCGAGCATGATGATGCGGCCGCCGTTCAGCCAAGCTGCGTCGAGCAACGCGAGTGGAACGAGCGTCGTCTTGCCTGCACCGGGCGGCGCCTGCAGCACGAGGGCAGGAGCGGTGCTCAGCCGGGCCTGCAACTCGGCGAGCAGGGGTGAGATCGGTAGCGACGGGAATGAAGCCAATGTGGATGGCGACAGCTGGGGCATGGTCAGAGGCTTGGTTTTCCCGTTGTTAATTTCTGTGACTGGAACTGCATGTCATGAGGTGGCGAATGCATTCGACCGATATGTCGGGTATTACGACGGGCGGTGTCAGCGACGCCGCCGAACGGCGCAGTTCGAACCCGGCTTGAGGAAGGACGACAATGAAGACAGCCTTGGTGGTCGACGATTCTCGACTGGCGCGCCTGGCCTTGACTCGCACTCTGGAAAAGCACGGCCTGCAGGTGGCGCAGGTGGCTTCCGCTGCGGAGGCCTTCGAGTATCTCAATTCGACACGGCCCGACCTAGTGTTCATGGACGTGACGATGCCGGAAATGGACGGTTTCACCGCGGCCGGCCTGATTCACAACGATCCACGCAGTGTCGGCATCCCGGTCATCATGTGCTCGGCGGAGGAAACCGCCGACGTCAAGGCGCGTGCCGCCGATGTCGGCGCCGTAGCTTTTCTCAGCAAGACCGCCGATGACGCCGGCATCAGCCAGCTGCTTGGCACGTTGCTGAGAGCCGCACCGGCCCCGCAGGCGGCTCCGGTTGCGGCGGCTGCGCCCGCCCTCGATCCCGCTGCGCTGCAGGCGCAGATTGCCGCGGCGGTGGACAGCGCCGTCGCAGCCCGCCAGCCGGCGCTGGAGGCGCAGGTGCGCGAGTCGCTGCTTGCGGGCGTGCCCGCGCTGCTGGTGACGAGCCTCGATGAGCGCCTGAGTGCGCTGCTGCCGGAGATCGGCGCCAACGCGGTGGCGCAGGCCCGCGAGGTGGCTGCGTCGCACGCGCAGGCGTCCGCTGCCGCTGTGGCACAGCAGATCGTCGCCGAGACCACCGAGCCGCTGGCGCGCGCGGCGGCGGAATCGGTGCTGCGCGATGCGACGGCCGAGCAGGCGGCGCAGCTGCGCACGCTGATCGCCGAGCAGGTGCCGGCGGCGATCCTCGCCAGCAAGGACGAATGGCTGCAGTCCCTGCAGGGCGCACTGGAGACCGGGCCGTTTGCCGTGCGCATCGGCGAGCTGGCACGCGGCGCTGCCAGCGAGGCCGTGCGTGCGATGACCGCCGACGTCGTCGCCCAGGTGCAGGGCATGCAGAGCAATGCGCCGGCGGAAATCGCCGCCCTGCGCAATGAGCTCGAAGTCACGCGGCGGGCGATCGAACAGCTGCCGACGCGGGCCCAGCTCGACGAGGCTGTTGCCGAAGCCCGTGCTGCACGCGAGCTGGCCGAGGAGGCACAGACACGGCTGACGCGCGGCATGGTGGTGCTGGCGCTCGGCGTCGTCGCCGCGCTCGCCGTCAGCCTGATGCTGTAATCCGGGCGGGGGCGTTGCCGTCCCCCGTCAGTGCCGCCGGTTGCGGCGGCGCCGGCGCAGTGGCCGGATTTTCGGCCCAGCAGGCGAGCCAGCCGCAGGCTCGCCGATACTGATGGCTCAGCGCGGCATGCCATTGCGGCTGCGCCGCCGGTGAATGCGTATCGAACCACAGACGTAGCACCTGCCGTTCGCCGTGATGGTCGCCGCGTACCCAGATGGCGTCCGGTGGCTGCCAGTTCGGCGTGACCGGCAGGGCCGCCAGCGGCGCTGCCGGATCGAGTGCGGCCAGCCAGGCTTCACGGGACGGCCGCGGCCGGCTCCAGCCTTCCTGTTGCAGGGCACTCGCCAGCGCCTGGCGGCTGCCGACCCACAGCGCGGTGTCGCTCGGGGTCGACAGGTCGGCGGCGAGCGGATGCAACACGATGCCGAACACCAGCAGTGCCGCTGCCGCTGCGATGCGCAGATACAGCGGGCGCGGCCGGCGCGACAGCAGCAGCGTGCTCACCTGCCACAGCAGCCACAGCAATACCAGAGCGACGAGCGCCACGGCGAGCAGGCGGGTGACCACCGGTCCGGCGCGATCGAGGGTGGCGGCCAGCGCCATGCCGGGCAGCAGATAGGCCGGCGCCCACAGCAGCGCCGACAGCAGATTGAGCAGCATGAAGCGCCGTGGCGACATGTCGAGCATGCCGGCGATCAGCGGCACGACGGCGCGCACCGGCCCGACGAAGCGGCCGATCGCCACGCTCTTGCCGCCGTGGTGCTGAAAGAAGCGCTCACCGCGCTCCAGCCATTCGGGGTGACGGTTCAGCGGCCACAACCCGCGTGTGCGTGAACGCATGCGCCGCCCGAGCCAGAAGCTCGCCCAGTCGCCGATGACCGCGCCGGCCACCGCCCAGGCCCAGATCGGCGCGAGCGGCAGGTGGCCGAGGCCGATCAGCGCGCCGCAGGCGAGCAGCAGCGAGGCGCCGGGCACCAGCAGGCCGACGATGGCGAGTGACTCGGCGCAGGCGATCAGCAGGACACTCAGTCCCATCAGCTGCGGATGAGCCGTGGACCAGTCGGCGAGCGCGGTGAACCAGTGCATGTCCATACTGGAAATTCTAACGCCGCTCGCCGCCAGCGCCGAGTCGCGGCTTTGAGTGGCTTTGATCTGAGTGGTTGTCGCCACTTTGACCGCTGTGCAAGGCTTGCGCGCTGGTCTGCCCCCCGACCGCAAGAGGACGACATCGTGAACAACCCGCGCATTCTCGCGGCGCTGCTGCTGGCCGCCACCGCGTTTGCCCAGCCGCTCGCTCAGGCCGCCGAGCGCCGGCTTGGGCTGACACAGATCGTCGAGCACCCGTCGCTCGATGCCGTACGCAAGGGCATCCTCGATGAACTGGCGACGCACGATCTGAGCGACGGGCATGGTTTGCGCGTGGACTTCCAGAGCGCCCAGGGCAATCCGGCGACGGCGGCGCAGATCGCGCGCAAGTTCGTCGGTGAAGGCAGTGACGTCATCGTCGCCATCGCCACGCCATCGGCACAGGCGGTGGCAGCGGCCACCCGCGACATCCCGATCGTCTTCGCTGCCGTCTCCGATCCGCTGGCGGCAAAGCTGGTGCGTGATCTCGAACATCCGGGCGGCAACGTCACCGGCACCTCGGATCTGACGCCGGCCGCCGAGCAGATCCGTCTGATCCGCGCGGTGTTGCCACAGGCCCGGCGCATCGGCGTGCTGTTCAATCCGGGGGAGGCCAATTCGGTGGCGCTGCTCGCCCGCTTCAAGACCGAGGCGGCGGCGCAGGGCTTCAGTGTCGTCGAGAGCGGGGCGCCGAAGTCGAGTGACGTCCTCAACGCCGCGCGGGCGCTGGTCGGCAAGGTCGATGCGATCTTCATTCCGCTCGACAACACCGTGGTCTCGGCACTCGAAGCGGTCATCAAGGTCGGCGGTGAGGCCAAACTGCCGGTATTCAGCGCCGATACCGACTCGGTCACGCGTGGCACGCTGGCCGCGGTCGGCTTCGACTACTACGACCTCGGCCGTCAGAGCGGCGCCCAGGTCTGGCGCGTGCTGCAGGGCACGGCGCCGGGTGAGATGCCGGTCGAGTCGGTCGAAAAACTGTCGCTGGTGCTCAATCTCAAGGCCGCCAGGGCGATGGGCGTCGAGCTGCCGCCGGAGCTGCTCGCACGCGCCGCCAAGGTGCTGCATTGAGCGCGCCGTCGACGGTGCGGGGGGCGCGGCCGTGAGCTTGATCGCCTTTGCCGGAGCGATGGAGGTCGGGCTGCTGTATGCGTTGGTCGCGCTCGGCGTTTATCTGTCGTTCCGGGTGCTGAATTTCCCCGACCTGACGGTCGACGGCAGTTTTCCGCTCGGGGCCGCGGTGGCGGCCAGCCTGATCGTCGCCGGCTGGAATCCGTGGGCGGCGACGGCGATGGCGGTGCTCGCCGGCGCGCTCGCCGGGCTGCTCACGGCGTGGACTTCGCTGCGCCTGCAGATCCTCGACCTGCTCGCCGGCATCCTGGTGATGATCGCGCTGTATTCAGTCAATCTGCGCATCATGGGCCGGCCGAACGTCGCGCTGCTCGGTGAAGAAACCGTATTCACGCCCCTCGCCGCGCTGCCGCTGCCGGGCTACCTCGCCACGCCGCTGGCGCTGCTGCTGCTGCTGCTGCTGCTGCGCTGGGCGCTCGATCGCTTCCTCGGCTCCGGGCTGGGGCTGGCACTGCGCGCCACCGGCGGCAACGCGCGCATGGCGCGGGCCAACGGCATCAATACCCGCGCGGCGACGCTGCTCGGCATGGCACTGGCGAATGCGCTGGTCGGCCTGGCCGGTGCGCTGTTCGCGCAGTCGCAGGGGGCGGCGGACGTGACCATGGGGCTGGGCACGATCGTCGTCGGTCTGGCGGCGGTGATCGGTGGCGAGGCGCTGCTGGCGCCGCGCAGCGTGGCGCGTGCCACCATCGCTTGCGTGCTCGGCTCGCTGCTCTATCGCCTGCTGGTGGCGCTGGCGCTGAACGCCGATTTCATCGGTCTGCAGGCACAGGATCTGAATCTGGTGACCGCGCTGCTGGTCGGCGCGGCACTGGTGTTGCCGCGCCTGCGGGCGAAGGTGCGCCGATGATCGCCGTTGACGCTGTACAGGTGGTGTTCAATGCCGGTACGCCGCTGCAGAACGAGGTGCTGCGCGGCCTGAGCCTGGACATTGCCGAAGGACAGTTCGTCACTGTCATCGGCAGCAATGGCGCCGGCAAGTCGACGCTGCTCAACGTGCTGGCCGGTGAGGTGCAGCCGAGCCGCGGGCGTGTGCGCATCGGCGGGCGCGATGTCACCGGCCAGGCGCCGCATCAGCGCGCGGCGCTGGTCGGCCGGGTGTTCCAGGACCCGCTGGCAGGCACCTGCGGCGAGCTGACCATCGAAGAAAATCTGGCGCTGGCGGCGGCGCGCGGTACCCGGCGGGGCTTTGGCCGGGCGCTCGATACCGCCCGGCGCACGCGATTTCGCGAGGCGCTGGCGGCCCTCGGCCTCGGCCTGGAACATCGGCTGCACGATCGCATCGGCCTGCTCTCGGGCGGCCAGCGCCAGGCTGTGAGTTTGCTGATGGCGACCTTGCAGCCGCTGCAGATCCTGCTGCTCGACGAACATACCGCGGCCCTCGATCCGCAGACGGCGGCCCTGGTGCTGCGGCTGTCGTGCGAGCTGATCGCCGAGCATCGCTTGACCGCGCTGATGGTCACGCACAGCATGCGTCAGGCTCTGGCGGTGGGGGATCGCACCGTCATGCTGCATCGGGGCGACGTGGTGTTCGATGTCGCCGGAGTGGAGCGCGCGCGGCTCGATGTGCCGGATCTGCTGGCGCTGTTTGAGCGGGCACGCGGCGAAACACTCGATCAGGACGATCTGCTGCTGGCTTGACGTGCCGCGCATGCGGCTGGCGCGGACAGGAAGGAGACAAGCGCATGCGCATCTGGGGGCAGTCGGAAACATCATCGCGCGCGACGGAGGCGGCCGCAGGCGAACGTCGGGCCTGGCTCTGGCCGCTCGTCTGCCTGTGTGTCGGCGGGCTGTTGTCGGCCGTTCTGTTCGTCTGGCTGGCAGGCAGCGAGCGTGCCCGCGCCCGCGATGCTTTCGAGCACGATGCCCGCGACCGTTTTCTGGCGGTCGCCCGTGAACTGGAACAGGGTCTGACCGCCCTGCAGGGTCTGGCCGCATACAGCTTCACCACACCGACCGTGCCGCGCGACGGCTTCGAGGCGCTGTCGCGCCCGCTGCTCAGCCTGTCGGCCGGCATCGACTCTCTGGGCTGGGCGGTGCGCAGCGGCGACAGTTTCGTGCTGCAACGGGTCTATCCCGGTGAAGGCGCCGCGCTGGCACTGGGGGGCGACCTCGGCGCGCGGGCGGAATTGGCCGATACGGTGGCGGCTGCCCGCGATGGCGGACGGCTGATGCTTTCCGACGTGTTCGTGTACGGCGACGCCCAGCAGCGCGGTGTGCTGGCGGTGCAGCCGGTGTATCGCTCGCTGCAGGCGCTCAGCGACGAGCGCCGGCGAGCCAGTGAGATCATCGGCGTCGCGGTCGCCGTCATCGATCCGCAGCGACTGGTCGAGAGCGCCCTGTCGCGCCTCGACATGAGCCGGATCGAACTGCGCCTGTTCGACCCGAGCGCTCCGAAGGGGCGGCAGCTGCTGTATCACCCGCTCGGCAGTCTGCGCGGCGCGGCGATGGCCAGTTACCTGACCGATCTCGATGCGCTGAGTGTGCTCGAACATGAGGAGCGTGACATCGAGGTGGCGCAGCGGCGCTGGAAGCTGGTGGCGACACCGGCGCCCGGACAGTTCATCAGCTCGATTGGCGAACGGCCGTGGTGGGGCTTGCTTGCCGGGCTGGCACTGTCGGCGGCGGTTTCCGCGATCCTGTATGGCGTGATCGGGCGTCAGGGGAGCATCGAGACGCTGGTTGCCCGGCGTAATCTGCAGCTGGCCGAGAGCGAACGCAGGCTGCGCCAGATCATCGAAAGCTCCGATGGCGTGTTCTGGGTCTGCAGCGCCGACGCGCGCCAGCTGCTGTACCTCAGTCCGGCCTTCGAGTCGGTGTGGGGCTACCCGGTCGAGGCATTCTTCAGCCGGCCGAACCTGCGCCGCGACTCGATTCATCCGGAGGACCGCGAGCGTGTGCGCCGCGCCCTGATGCTGGCGCCGCAGAGCGGCGGCTTCGACATCGAGTACCGCATCGTGCGTGCCGATGGCGCACAGCGCTGGCTGCGCGACCGGGCGCGCGTGGTGCGCGATACCAGCGGTGTGCCGCTGCGCATCGTCGGCCACGCCGAAGACATGACCGAGCGGCGCTGGCAGGCGAGTATCGTCAGTGAACATGAGCAATGGCTGCAGGCGCTGTACGAGTCGCTGCCGGAAGCCCTGCTGACGCTGGCCGACAACGGCGTCATCGAGGCCCTCAACCCGGCCGCCGAGCGGCTGTTCGGTGTGATGGCGGCCGAGGTCTGCGGCCAGCCGGTGAGCCGTCTGCTGACCGATTTCGATCCGCTGCAGCCGCCGCTTGACGGCAGGCCGGTGCCCGGTCTGCGCCGCAACGGCGCGCGCTTTTCGGCCAAGGTCAACGTCGCCGCGGTCGAGGCGCTCGACGGTACGCTGCACTATGCCTGTCTGGTCCACGACCTGACGGCGCTGACCCAGGCGCAGTCGGTGTCAGCACGCGAGCGCGAGCGCAGTGAGGCGATTCTTGCCAGCATCGGCGAAGCCGTCATCACCACCGACAGTGTCGGCCGGGTCGATTTCCTCAGCCCGCTGGCGCAGCGCCTGACCGGGTGGGAGCCGACGGCGGCGGTCGGACGCCCCTTGCCGGAGATCGTGCCCTTGCGCCATCCGCAGACCGGCGCCGATCTGCTGGCGCAGGCGCATGACACACGGGAGGATTTCGCCCCCGGCCGGCTGCGGCGCTGTGACGGCAGTGAGCTCGATGTGCTCTGCTCGATCGCCTCGATTCGCCGTCTGGGACAGGACATCGGTGGCGTCGTGCTGGTGCTGCGTGAGCAGGAAGCCGCACCGGCGCCCGTGAGCAATGCGGGGCAGCTGTCGACGATGGCAGTACCCGCTGCCGTCGTGTCGGCACCGCCGCCGCTGGTCGTGCCGGCACTGCCGCTGCCGGAATCCAGAACCGAGGCGTCGCCCCCGCCCGAGCCGCCGGCCACCGTCATTAAGGTGCCGCGCGCGGCCACAAACGAGGAGGGGGGCGGGATGACCGAACCCAAGCTTACGCTGGCTCCGGCCACCAGCTATATGGAGTCGCTGCCGGCGAGCGACATGCCGTTGCTGATCAATCCCGAGCTGCCGCATCCGCTGGCTGCCCCGGCGCCAGCCGTCGCCGAAGCGAGCGCCGTCCCGGTGGCCGCCGAGCAGGCGGCTGACGTCGACCCGTACACGGCACTGCCGGATCGGCCGGCTTTCATCGCGCAGCTCGACGGTGTGCTGGCCGGCGTGCGCAATCGCGGCCCGGCGCGGGCACTGGCTTATCTGAGCCTGACCCGGCTGGCGCGGCTGGAAGTCCTCGGCGGCATGGAGCTGGTCGATATGGCGCGCCAGCGCTGCGTGCTGGCGCTGGCGGCGCTGCTCGGTCCACAGGACCGCCTGGCGCGGGTCGGCAGTGACGAGTTCGCGGTGCTGTATGCGGATTGGGCCGAGGACAGCGCAAACACCCGCAAGGAAGCGATCCGTGCAGCGGTCGCCGGCGTGCGTGTCGAGGCGCAGGGACGCTCACTGCCGATCGGGGGTAACGTCGGCTTGATCCGCCTGGGCGACGACAATGCTGCGGACGCGCTGGACGCGCTCGCTGCTGCCGAGCTCGCCTGCCAGCAGGCGGCGAGTCAGCGCGCCCAGGCCTAGCGGCGCTGCGGCCACAGCAGCCCGGCGACGAAAACCAGCGTCGCGCAGACGACGATCGCCGGGCCGGCCGGCAGATCCAGACGCAGTGAGCCGGCGAGGCCGCCGCAGACGGCGAGGCAGCCACCGAGACTGGCCAGTGCGGCCATGCCCTCGGGGCTGCGCGCGAAGCGGCGGGCCGCCGCCGCCGGAATGATCAGCAGCGAGGTGATCAGCAGGATGCCGACCACCTTCATCGCCACCGCTACCACCAGCGCGATCAGCAGCAGGAAGCTCACCCGCACCGCCGCCACCGGCACACCTTCGACGCGGGCCAGTTCCTCGTGCACGGTGATCGCCAGCAAGGGCCGCCACAGCAGCACCAGTACCGTGAGGGCGAGCAGGCCACCGCCCCAGATCCACAGCAGATCGGTACGCGAAACGGCGAGGATGTCGCCGAACAGATAGGCCGACAGATCGATGCGCACGTTGTCGAGCAGCGCCAGGCCGACCAGCCCCAGCGACAGCGAGGTGTGCGCGAGGATGCCGAGCAGCGTGTCGGTGGCCAGCCGGCGCTGGCGCTGCAGCACCACCAGCAGCAGCGCGATGCCCAGGCAGGCCAGCAAGACGCCGAGGTTTTCCGAGAGGCCGGTCAGGACGCCGAGCGCTACGCCGAGCAGGCCGGCATGGGCCAGTGTGTCGCCGAAGTAGGCCATCCGCCGCCAGACCACGAAGGCGCCGAGCGGGCCGGCGGCGAGGGCGACGCCGAGGCCACCGAGCAGCGCGCGCAGCAGGAAGTCATCGAGCAGGGCGTTCACGCATCGCGCTCCGTGGTCGTCGGATGCACATCGCCATGCAGATCATGCACATGGTTGTGATGGTGGTGATAAACGGCCAGGTGCGATGCACCGTCACGGCCGAACAGCGCCAGGTAACGCGGATCGCGCGAAACGTGCTCCGGCTGGCCCTGACAGCAGACGTGGCGATTGAGGCAGAGCACGCGGTCGGTCGAGGCCATCACCAGATGCAGATCGTGGGAGACCATCAGCACGGCGCAGCCACGGCGGTCGCGCAGCTGGCGGATCAGATCGTAGAGCGCGTACTGGCCGGCGATGTCCACGCCCTGCACCGGCTCGTCGAGCACCAGCAGCTGCGGCCGGCGCAGCAGGGCGCGGGCCAGCAGCACACGCTGCAGCTCACCACCGGAAATCGCCTGGATCGGGCTGTCGATGACATGCGTAGCACCGGTCTCGCCCAGCGCGGCGAAGACCTGGGCGCGCGCCGCGCGGGTACCGAGGGTGACGAAACGGGCGACCGTGAGCGGCAGGGTGTCGGCGAGCTGCAGGCGCTGCGGTACGTAACCGATGCGCAGATCGGCGGCGCGGGCGATCTGGCCGCCATCCGGCGTCAGCAGGCCGAGGGCGATCTTCACCAGTGTCGACTTGCCGGCGCCGTTCGGGCCGACCAGCGTGAGGATTTCCGCTGGGGCCAGGTCCAGCGAAACACCTTCGAGCACGCGGCGCTGGCCGAAAGAGATGGAAATCTCGCGCAGCCGCAGCAGCGGTGCGCTGCCCGCTGCGGCGTGCATGCCGGCCTCACGGCCCCAGTCGTCGAGGATCGCCGGGTCGGCGCTGGCGTCATCGTGCAGCAGGCTCATGATGGCTCCCGGCAGGCGGCACAGCGTCCGAGCACTTCGACGATCGTCGCCTCGGCGGTAAAGCCCTGCGCCTGCGCCGCTGCGGCGATGTCGCTTTCCAGCCGCGTGCTGATCAGTTCACCGACGGCACCGCAATGCTTGCAGATCAGGAACTGGCTGCCGTGGCGTTCGTGCGGGTGAGTGCAGCCGATATAGGCGTTCAGCGAGGCCAGGCGGTGGATCAGCCCCTGTTCGAGCAGGAATTCGAGCGCGCGATAGACCGTCGGCGGTGCGCCATTGCGCCCTTCGGCGCGCAGCACGTCGAGGATCGCGTAGGCGCCGAGCGGTTTGCGGCTGTGCACGATGATTTCCAGCACGCGGCGACGCAGCTCGGTCAGTTTCTGGCCGCGTTCGTCGCACAGACGACTGGCGGTGGCGAGGGCGGAGGAAGGTGAAGGAAGGTTCATATCGCCTGCGGCGACGCTGGTCGCATTGTATGAAATGTTATATTGTAACGTTACTGTATAACATTTAAGGCGCAGGAGAATCCGCTGTGAAAGTCTTTTCCGTCAAGTTTTTACTGATGGCTGCCATGCTCGGCGTGGCCAGCAGCGCTGCCGCGGCACCGAAGGTCGTCGCCAGCATCAAGCCGGTGCATGCACTGGTCGCCGCGGTGATGGACGGTGTTGCCACGCCGACTCTGCTGCTCGACAACCGCGCCTCACCGCATGACTTCGCGCTCAAGCCCTCGGCCGCGCGGGCAATCAACGAGGCGGATGTGGTGTTCTGGATCGGCGACGCGCTGGAAGGTTTTCTGGTGCGGCCGCTTGCCGCCGCGCCGCGCGTGCGCAGCGTTGAGCTGGCCGATGCGCCGAATCTGAAGACGCTGGCGCCGCGCGAAGGCGGCGTCTGGGAGGCGCATCAGCATGGCGCCGAGGCGCATGGTGCACATGACCATGATGAGCATGAGCACGAAGGTGAAGATGAACACGGCCATCATCTCGATCCGCACATTTGGCTCGATCCGGCCAATGCCCGGGCGATGGCTGCCTACATCGTCAGCACCCTGAGTGAGGTCGATGCGGCACATGCCGAGCGTTACCGTGCCAACGGCCAGCGCCTCGACGGCGAACTCGCCGCGCTGCAGGAGCAGCTCGCCAAGCGCGTCGAGGCTGTGCGCGGTCGGCCGTATGTGGTGTTCCACGATGCCTACCAGTATTTCGAGGCGCGTTACGGGCTGCAGGCGGTCGGCTCGATCACCGTCAGCCCCGAGCTCAAGCCTTCGGCACAACGTCTGCGCGCCGTGCGCGAAAAGATCGCGCAGAGCGGCGCCCGCTGCGTGTTCGCCGAGCCGCAGTTCGACCCGGCGCTGATCGCCACGCTGATCGAAGGCACTCCGGCACGGGCCGGCCGGCTCGATCCGCTCGGCGTCGACGTGCCGGCCGGTCCGGCGGCCTATACGCAGACGTTGACCGAGCTCGCTGACGGCTTCGTCGACTGCCTCAGTCACTGAGGCTTGAGCGAGTATTGCGCCGTATCCCGTGTCGTCGAGTGGCAGCGAAATCCGATGAGTACAGATGAGCGCACACCGCTGAGCGTGCTGACCGGCTTTCTTGGCAGCGGCAAGACCACGCTGCTGTCGCGGTTGCTGCAGGCGCCGTCGCTGCCGCCGATGGCGGTGATCATCAACGAGTTCGGTGAAGTGTCGATCGACCACGAGCTGGTCGAGGCGGGCAGTGAGGATGTCATCGAGCTGCCCGGCGGCTGCCTGTGCTGCACCCGCCGCGGCGAGCTGGCCAGCACGCTGGCCGGTCTGCGTGCACGGCGCGCGCGCGGCGAGCTGCCGCCGTTTGCCCGCGTGCTGATCGAAACCACCGGCCTGGCCGAGCCGGCGCCGATCCTGCGCACCCTGCTCGATGACGCGGCGCTGGCGGCGGATTTCGCGCTCGACGGCGTCATCACCACCGTTGATGCGCGTCACGGCCTGGCGACGCTGGCGGCGCAGCCGGAGAGCCGGGCGCAGGTGGCGCTGGCCGACCGCCTGGTGCTGACCAAGACCGACGTCGCCGAGCCCGACGCGGTCGCGCTGCTGCGCCGGCAGATCGCCGAGATCCATCCGGGGCTCGAACCGCTGGTCGCGGTGCACGGCGACATCGCACCGCAGGCGCTGTTCGGCGTGGCGATCCGCGACGCCACGGCGCGCAGCGAACAGATCGAACCGTGGCTGGGCCTGCGCGGTTTTCGGCTCGGCGCGCCCGACGCCAATCGTCACGGTGCCGACATCCGCGCCCGCGCCCTGCAGCGCGAAACGCCGCTCGATATCGACGCCTTTCGCTGTTTCTTCGCGATGCTCAGCGATTTCGGCTCGGCCGATCTGCTGCGCGTCAAAGGCATCGTCCACCTCGCCGGCCGCGATCTGCCGTTCCTGGTGCACGGTGTGCAGGGGGCGTTCGAACCGCTGCAGCCTCTGCAGCACTGGTCGGCGCAGGATCGACGCACGCGCCTGGTGTTCATCACCCGCGGGCGACTTGCCGAAGAATGGCTGGATGCCCTGCTGACGGCGCTGGAGTGAGTTCAGGCCAGCAGCGCGGCGACGATGCCGGTAATGAAAATACCGTCGAAGCTGCCGGCACCACCGATCGAGGCGACCGGCGCGCCGAGTTTGCGGATGTCGGGCAGGCGCGAGAGATCGGCGCCGATCAGCACGCCGAGCGTGCCGCAGACGTAGGCGAGCGGCGCGCTCAGCCCCGCCGGCGCCAGCAGTAGCGCGGTGATCGCGGCGGCCAGCGGCGCGACGAATATCGGCATGGCGATGCCGAAACCCGGCACCGGCTGGCTGGCCATGCGGGCGATGCCGCTGACGATGGCGATCGCCAGCAGCGTGTTCAGTGGCGCCAGCGGCAGGCGGGTGAGCAGGTGCAGCGAGAACAGCACCGGCACCAGACCACCGCCGACGTTGAGTGCGATCAGGGTGTAACCGCGAAACGGCGGCGGCCGGTGGCGCAGCAGACCGAGACGGCGCAGCGGCTCCAGCGCCTGCGGCGGCGGCGCCGTCGCCCGCAGCTTGAACAGCGGCAGGTTGATCAGGCTGCCGAGCAGGGAGGCGAACAGCAGCAGCATCGCTCCGTCCGGCGTCAGACCGAGCCGCTCGAAGGCGATGCCGACCAGCTGCAGCTGCAGCGCCAGCAGCAGGCCGGCGAGCAGCGCCAGCAGGATGAAGAACGGACCCGGTGCGAACGGCATGATGAGTCCCTCTCAGCGCAGCGTGCTGATTGCTTCGGCCAGCAGCGGTTCGAGCGCGATCGCGTTGGTCGGATGCGGCACGCTGTTGGTGCTGAGCACGGTGTCGATGCCGGCGGCGTGCAGATCGGCCAGCGCCTGGGCCGAAAGCAGGGCGTGGGTGACGCAGGCGTGGACGGCGGCCGCGCCGCGTTCACGCAGCTGGCTGGCGGCGACGGCGAGCGTGCGCCCGGTGCTGGCGATATCGTCGATCAGCACCACGGTGCGGCCATCGACCGCCGTGGCCGGCAGCGCCACGCGCACATCGCGGTCGCCGAAGCGGTCCTTGTGCGAAACCGCGCTGTCGAGCCCGCCGATGGCGGCGATGCGCTCGACCCACTGCTGGGATTCGCCGTCCGGGCCGAGCAGCAGTGCATCGGGCCAGCGCCGGCCGATTTCGGCGGCGATCGGTGCCGCCGCCGTCAGCATGACCGGGTTGCCGGACGCAATCGCCTGATCGAGCCGCTCGATGCGGTGCAGGTGCGGATCGACGGTCAGCACGTCGTCGAACAGCTCGCCGAGAAAGCGACCGACGATGCGCTGGCTGACCGCCTCGCCGGGACTGAACTCAAGATCCTGGCGCATGTAGCAGAGATAGGGGGCGACCAGCGTCAAGCGTTCGGCGCCGTGTCGGCGTGCGGTGTGGGCGAGCAGCAGCAGCTCGACCAGACGGTCATTGGCGCGGTTCAGCGTGCAGACGATGATCAGGTGGGCGGGCAGCGGCGTCGGCAGCTTGACGCGGCTCTCACCATCGGGGAAGCGATGAACCTCCAGTTCGGCATAGGCCATGCCGAGCAGGGCGGCGATGCCACGAGCGGGCGCGGAGTAGTCGGCATTGCCTAGTACGAGCATGCATGTCACCTGAACGAAACGACGCCCTTGTCAGCAGGGCCTGACGTCCCCATCTGCCGGATCGGCAAGGGTACTGCGTTGCCGCGCGCGCTGCCTAGCGCCGTGCCCGCCGTGTCCTGTGCTTTACCGTATACTCGCGCCGTTGCGCGCTGCACCACGGCGCCTGCTTCTGAACTGTATCCGGAGGTGGTTGGTCATGCCGATCTATGAATACCGCTGCGACAGCTGCGGTCACGAATTCGAAGCCATGCAGAAGATGGCGGATGCGCCGCTCAGCGAGTGCCCCGAGTGCCACCAACCGCAGCTGAAAAAGCTGATTTCGGCGGCGGGCTTTCGTCTGTCCGGCAGCGGCTGGTACGAGACCGACTTCAAGTCCGGTCAGCAGAAGAACATCGCCAAGAAGGACGACGTGCCCGCCTGCGGCAACAGCGCCTGCGGCGCAGCGAATTCCTGCGCCGGCGCCTGAGCCGGCGCGGCGCGGTACGGGGCCGCAGCCGGGCCGCGCAAGTTGCGCGTCCGGGCTGCGGCCCCGTACCATTCCGCGCCTTTTCGCACCGCACCGGCGGTGCCCATTCGCTTGAATCCACGGAAATCCGACGAAATGATGCGCAGCCATTATTGCGGCCAGGTCGACGAGGCCCTGCTCGGGCAGGAAGTACAACTTTGCGGCTGGGCCCACCGCCGCCGCGACCATGGTGGCGTGATCTTCATCGACTTGCGCGACCGTGAGGGGCTGGTGCAGGTGGTCATCGATCCCGATACCGCCGAAGCCTTCGCCAACGCCGAGCGCGTGCGCTCGGAGTTCGTGCTGCGCGTGCACGGCCGGGTCCGCCCGCGGCCTGACGGTACTGACAACCCCAATCTGCGCTCGGGCAAGATCGAGGTGCTGGCCAAGGGTCTGGAGATCCTCAACCGTGCCGAAACCCCGCCGTTCCAGATGGACGACGAGGAAATTTCCGAGGAAGTGCGGCTGCGTTACCGCTACCTCGATCTGCGCCGCCCGGTGATGCAGGAGCGGCTGAAGCTGCGTGCCCGCACCATCAGCCATTTCCGTCGCTACCTCGACGCGCAGGGCTTTCTCGACATCGAAACGCCGATGCTGACCAAGGCCACGCCCGAGGGCGCACGCGACTATCTGGTGCCCTCGCGCACCCATCCGGGCGAGTTCTTCGCACTGCCGCAGTCGCCGCAGCTGTTCAAGCAGCTGCTGATGATGGCCGGTTTCGACCGTTACTATCAGATCGTGCGCTGCTTCCGTGACGAGGATCTGCGCGCCGACCGCCAGCCCGAATTCACCCAGCTCGACATCGAGACCTCGTTCCTCGACGAGGCCGATATCACCGGCCTGATGGAAGGCATGATCCGCGGCGCTTTCCGCGAAGTGCTCGGCGTCGAGCTGCCCGAGCCGTTCCCGCGCATGGCGTTTGCCGAGGCGATGAGCCGCTTCGGCTCCGACAAGCCGGATCTGCGCATTCCGATGGAGCTGACCGAGCTGACCGATGTGATGAAGACCGAGGAGTTCAAGGTCTTCGCCGCGGCGGCCAACCAGCCGCGCGGGCGGGTCGCCGCGCTGAAGGTCCCGGGCGGCAGCGAGAAGCTCTCGCGCAAGCAGATCGACGACTACACCGGTTTCGTCGGCCGCTACGGCGCCAAGGGGCTGGCCTACATCAAGGTCAACGACGTCAGCAAGGGGCGTGAGGGACTGCAGTCGCCGATCGTCAAGAACCTTTCCGATGCCGCGCTCGAAGCGATCCTGGCACGTACCGCGGCCGTCAACGGTGACCTGGTGTTCTTCGGCGCCGACAAGGCCAAGGTGGTCAACGACGCGCTCGGCGCGCTGCGCCTGAAGATCGGTCAGGACCTCGACATGATCGAGGGCGACTGGGCGCCGCTGTGGGTCGTCGATTTCCCGATGTTCGAGTGGGACGACGGCGAAAACCGCTGGAACGCGATGCACCATCCGTTCACCTCGCCGCGGGATGCAGTGGAGACGGTCAAGGCCGACCCGGAAAACGCCATCGCCCGTGCCTACGACATGGTGCTCAACGGTACCGAGATCGGCGGTGGCTCGATCCGTATCCATCGCCCGGAGATGCAGACCGCGGTGTTCGAACTGCTCGGCATCGACGAAGCGCAGGCAAAGCTCAAGTTCGGCTTCCTGCTCGATGCGCTGAAGTTCGGCTGCCCGCCGCACGGCGGCCTGGCCTTCGGTATCGATCGGCTGATCATGCTGATGGCCGGCGCCAAGTCGATTCGCGACGTGATGGCCTTCCCGAAGACGCAGACCGCCGCCTGCCTGCTGACCGACGCTCCGGCGGCGGTCGATGAGCGCCAGCTGCGCGAGCTCAACATCCGTCTGCGCCGCACGCCGTAGGCTGACGCCCGGCACATACCGCGATGTCGAAAGGGGGCCTGCCGGCCCCTTTTCTTTGCCCGCGCATCCTCCTGCGGCGGACGCCGGGCCGGCGGCTTGCTAGCCTGTGACCGAGCCATGCTCAACGGTTGCTGAGGAATGCATGGTCATGAGCCGCGTTTTCAAACGCCCGGAATCCGTTCTGGTCGTCATTCATACCGGGGCCGGTGAGGTGCTGTTGCTGCGGCGCGTACGGCCGGCCGGTTACTGGCAGTCGGTGACCGGCAGCCTGGAGTGGCATGAGACCGCGCCGCTGCAGGCCGCCCGGCGGGAACTTCACGAGGAAACCGGGCTCGATAGCGCCGGAATCGAGGCGGCCGGCATCGTCAATCGCTATCCGATCCTGCCGCCGTGGCGCGCGCGCTATGCGCCCGATGTCAGCGATAACATCGAGCATGTGTTCACGCTGCGCCTGCCGCAGCGCAGCGCGGTCCGCCTGCAGGCCGGGGAGCATGATGCGGCCATCTGGCTGCCGTGGGCCGCGGCGGCGGAGCGCGTCTTCTCGCAGACCAATCGCGCGGCGATTCTCGCGCTGGTGTCTGCTCCGTAAGCGAAGAGGGAGATCTGTCTTATGTCGGGAACCGTTCGTTTGTCGCGAGCCGTGCTGCTGGCACTGAGCCTCGGTATTGCCGGCGGACTCGCCGGGTGCACCAGCACGCCGACCTCGGAGAGCACCGGTGAATACCTCGACAACACGCTGGTGACGGCCAAGGTGCGCGATGCATTGGCGCAGGACCCGCTGGTCAAGAGCCACAAGTTCGAGGTCGAGACCTACAAGGGAACAGTGCAGTTGTCCGGCTTCGTCGATTCCGCCGAGCAGAAGACGCGGGCCGAGCAGGTCACTCGGCAGGTCGAAGGCGTGAAGAGCGTGCGCAACGACCTGGTGATCCTCAAGAAAGGGGAGACCGCCGGGCAGTATCTCGACAGCACGGCGATCACCGCGAAGGTTAAGGCCAAGATCGCGGAAACGCCGTCGCTGAGTTCCTTTGCCATCGAGGTGACGACGGTCAAGGGCGTCGTGCAGCTGAGCGGCTTCGTCGATACGAGCGCGCAGCGCCAGTTGGCCGGCAAGGTGGCCAAGTCGGTCAAGGGCGTGAAGTCGGTGAAGAACAGCCTGGTGGTGAAGGCTGGCTGAGTCCGTCGGGGCCGGTGTGCTGCCGGCCCCGCGATGATGGCACTCAGGCTTTCTTGTCGTCCTGGCGGGCCAGCGCTTCGCGCAGCAGGGCGGCGAAGGCGGTTTCTTCGGCGGGCTCCGCCGGGGCGGCGCTGACGCGTGCGGGAGCCTGGTCACGCTCACGGCGCGGGCCGCGCTCCGTGCGCTCCTGCGGTTTGCGCGGACGCCGCTGCTCGCCGTCGGGGCGTGCCCGCCGCTCGCGTGCGGCGGGGGCGGTGTTCGTGCCGTCGGCCGCCGCGTTGTCGGCACGGCGCGGCGGGCGACGCCGGCGCGGCCGTTCGGCCTCGGTGCCGGGTGTGGCGTCGGCGCTGACTTCGGGGCTGTCCGCGGGGGCCGTTTCCGGCGCGCTGGCCGCGGCCGGGCGGGTGGTCGCCTGGCGGGCGGCACGTGCAGCGCGGATCTCGGCCACCTGCTGGACGGCTTTGGCTTTGTGCTCCTCGCTGATTTCACCGGCTGCTTCGCCGGCGAGATCGACCCGCTGGGCTTCTTTGGTCAGTGCCACCTGATAACGCAGCTGACGGATGTAGGCGGCGAGCGCGAGTTTCAGTGCCAGGGGTTCATATCCCCATTCCCGGACCACCGTCTGCAGATCCTTGTGGATGCCGAGCTTCAGGGGTCTGACCTGTCTCGCCGAAAGCGGGAAGAAGGTCTTCGGGTAGGTCTCGACCAGTCTGCCGAGCAGCTCCTTGCTCTGTTCCCGCGCACGCGATTTGGCAGCGGGGGCGGTGTCAGGGGCAGACTCCGGCAAGGTGTCCGGTGGAAGGGTAGCTTCGGTTGTCACGGGTGTTCCTGTCAGGCTGGGTAGCCGGGAAAGCGCGGCATTCTAGCGGCGATCAACAGGCTCGCCCACTGTTGTTGCACGTCTGCAAGCATGATCGGCCAGGCGTGCCAGTGCGCGTCCGAGTGGCTGCTCGCCGAAACTGCCGGCGGCGCGACTCAGCCACTGCGCACTCTGTTCGGAGACGTGCAGCGGTCTGTGGCTGGGTTGTGGCCGTGGCGCGGCCAGCGCCTGCACCCGGATGTCGAAGTCCGGCACCGGGCGGCGCAGGTGCGCCTGCAGCTTGCGCTGTACCGCGTGTGCACCAAAGCGCAGGCGCGACGCCCACGCCGGTGAATCGACCAGCACCGTCCAGCCCTGCGGGTCGAGGCGCACGATGCTGGCGTGCAGCGCCAGCGGCGGCCGTGCCGCGATGGCGAACGCCTGATTGATCCGCGCCAGTTCGCGCGCGGTGTCGATCAGCGAGCGCAGCTCGCTGCGCGGCTTGTTGAAGCGCTCGCCGAGGCGCTGCAGCCGCAGTGGCGGCAGGCGACGTGCCTGCGGCAAAGGCTGCGGCGCGTCGTCGGCGCGGTCGGGCCGTCGGCGTGCCGGTGCGCTGCTCGATTGGGCCTGATCGATCAATGAGCGCAGTGCGCCGGTGCGTGCGTGGAGCGTTGCCCGATCGCTCATGCCGGCATTCCGGGCCTGGCGCGGGCGCTGTCTGCCGGCGTTGACTTACGCATCGTTGTTGCCGAGCACCACGGTGCGGCGGCTGCGGGCGAAATCGAGCAGGCGCTGGATCGGCTGCACTGCGCGTTCGCGGAGCGCCGGGTCGACGAAGATTTCGTTGTCGCCGCGTTCGAGCACGCCGACCAGCGAACGCAGGCCGTTCATCGCCATCCACGGGCAGTGCGCGCAGGAGACGCAGGTGGCGCCCTTGCCGCCGGTCGGCGCCTCGATGAAGGTTTTCTCCGGCGCCGCCTCGCGCATCTTGTGGAAGATGCCGTTATCGGTGGCGACGATGAACTTCTGCGCCGGCAGCTCACGGGCGGCCTTGATGATGCCGGTGGTCGAGCCGACGAAATCGGCGAGAGCGACGACTTCCGCCGGCGATTCCGGGTGCACCAGCACCAGGGCGTCCGGGTGCTCGGCCTTCAGCCGGGCGATGCCGTCGGCCTTGAAGGCTTCGTGCACGACGCAGGAGCCGTCCCAGAGCAGGATGTCGGCCCCGGTCTCGCGCTGCACCCAGGCGCCGAGGTGGCGATCCGGTGCCCACAGGATCTTCTTGCCCTCGGCATGCAGGTGTTTGACCAGATCGAGCGCGATGCCCGAGGTCGCCATCCAGTCGGCGCGAGCCTTCACCGCCGCCGAGGTGTTGGCGTAGACGACGACTTCGCGATCCGGGTGCTGGTCGCAGAAGGCCGCGAACTCATCCGGCGGGCAGCCGAGGTCGAGCGAGCATTCGGCGCCGAGATCCGGCATCAGCACGCGCTTTTCCGGGTTGAGGATCTTCGCCGTCTCGCCCATGAAGCGCACGCCGGCGACGATCAGGGTCGACGCGGAGCACTCGGTGCCGAAGCGGGCCATGTCGAGCGAGTCAGAGACGTAGCCGCCGGTGGCATCGGCCACTTCCTGCAGCTCCGGCGAGGTGTAGTAGTGGGCGACCAGCGTGGCGTTCTGTGCCTTGAGCAGTTCGCGGATGCGCGCGGTCAGCGCGGCCTTTTCGTCGGCATCGAGCTGTTCGGTGACGATGTCCGGCACCTGCTCGGGGGTCAGCCGGTGCCGGCGGGCGGCGCCGGCGTCAGTCAATGCGTTCATTCAGGGAGTACTCCAGCGGTCACAGCGGGCCGCGTCATTTGATGATCTCGACGCTGCCGGGGCGGGTGACCCGGTAGAGCCGTGCCGGGCGGTGATGTCCCTCGCGGGCCATCTCGCCAGTCTCTTCGATGCAAGCCCAGGCGAGTACGCGCTTGCGGAAGTTCCGTTTGTCGAGTGCGGTACCGAGGACGGTTTCATGGACCGCCTGCAGTACGCCCAGCGTGAAGCGCTCCGGCATCAGCTGCAGCGCGATCGTCGAATATTCGAGCTTCGCTGCCAGCCGCTGGCGGGCGAGGTGGACGATGCCCGCCTGCTCGGCCGGCAGCGCCGGCAGCGCCTCGACAGCAAACCACTCGCCGGCGGCCGTCTTCGTGAACGAGGATGCTGAGGGCACCAGCGCATACCAGGTGACGGCGACCGTGCGCTGCACCGTATCGGCGTCCAGATGATCGAAGGTGTAGAGCTGCTCCATATAGACATCGCGCAGGCCGGTTTGCACGGCAAGCTGGCGCAGCGCGGCGCCATGGATATCCTCTGCATCCTCGACCCCGCCGCCGGGCAGCGACCACATCTCAGCGCGGGGCAGGAGCAGCACCGCCAGCCCTTCACAGCGGATGCCGAATACGACGATATGGACGGAAACAGGGAGCAGGGTAGCGCGCATGTTTGTTAGTGTACCTGAAACACTAACAGGCGTGGTGCACCGATCGAGCATGCCAGATCAGGAGTCGACTACGTCTTTCACGGCGGACGAGCGTTCGCGCGTCCGCGTTTTTCTCGTGCACGGGCTGTACATGAACCGCCTGTGGCTGCGGCCGCTGGCCACCCGGCTGCGGGCGCTCGGCTGGCCGGTCAGCCTGTTCGCCTATCCGAGCATGTTCGAGTCGCCGGCCAGCGCCGGCGAGCGGCTGATGGCGCGGGTGTTCGCCACCGGCGCCGGCCGCGTGCATCTGGTCGGGCACAGCCTCGGCGGCCTGGTGATCCGCCACGCCCTGCAGCGGGCGCCGTACCTGCCGTCCGGACGGGTGGTGACGCTGGGCACGCCGCATCACGGCAGCCGTATCGCCGCGCTGCTGCGCCGCCGTCATCTGGGCTGGATGCTCGGTGCCAGCCGTCGCCGCGCGCTGTACGGCGACGTGCCGCAGTGGCCGGGCAACCGCGAGCTCGGCACGATCGCCGGTGATCATCCCTTCGGCCTGGCGCAGCTGATCGCCCGGCTGCCGGCGCCGAACGACGGCGTGGTCGGCGTGGCCGAGGCCAGCTGTTCCGAGGCGAGCGACGCCTGCGTGCTGCCGGTGTCGCACAGCGGCATGCTGTTCTCGACGCAGATGGTGCGGCAGATCGACCGTTTTCTGCTGTCCGGGCATTTCGCCGTTGCGACGGATGAGCGTGCCGATTCCGGCGCCTGATGCGGCGGTGTACACTCGCCGGCCAATTTTTTTCAGTCGCAGCAAAAGTTTTCGAGAGGCAGCGTATGGCCGGACACAGCAAATGGGCCAACATCCAGCACCGCAAGAACGCGCAGGACGCCAAGCGCGGCAAGCTGTTCACCCGCCTGATCCGCGAGATCACCGTTGCCGCGCGCTACGGTCTGCCTGACCCCGCGGCCAACCCGCGCCTGCGTCTCGCCGTGGACAAAGCGCTGACCGCGAACATGTCGAAAGACACCGTCGAGCGCGCGATCAAGCGTGGCGCCGGCACCGAGGACGGCGTGGTCTACGAGGAAATCCGCTACGAAGGCTACGGGCCGGGTGGCGTGGCGGTGATGGTCGACTGCATGACCGACAATCGCAACCGCACCGTCGCCGAAGTCCGCCACGCGTTCTCCAAATGCGGCGGCAATCTCGGCACCAGCGGTTCGGTGGCCTTCCAGTTCACCGAAACCGGCATCATCAGTTTCCCGGCCGGGGCCGATCAGGATGCGGTGATGGAAGTCGCGCTTGAAGTCGGCGCCGATGACATCGTCGAAAACGATGACGGTTCCTTCGACGTGCTGACCGCGCCGGACGCCTTCGAGGCGGTGCGCGAGGCGCTGGTCGCCGCCAAGCTCGCACCGGAAAACGCCGAGGTGACGATGCGCGCCGGCAACACGGTGTCGCTCGGTCTCGACGATGCGAAGAACATGGTCAAGATGCTCGACATGCTCGAAGACCTCGACGATACGCAGAACGTCTACTCCAACGCCGACATCGCCGACGAGATCATGGCGCAGCTCTGAGCCGGCCCGTGCCCGCCGCCGCGCCGGATGTGCTGCGCATCCTCGGCCTCGACCCCGGCTCGCGCCTGACCGGCTACGGCATCATCGATGTGCGCGGCGTGCGTTCGAGTTATGTCGACAGTGGCTGCATCCGCACGCCGGACGGTGAGTTCGCCGCGCGCCTGTGCGCGATCCACGCCGGTCTGAGCGAGATCATCGCGCACTGGCAGCCGCAGGAAATGGCGATCGAACAGGTGTTTCTCCACCACAACCCGACCTCGGCGCTGAAACTCGGCCACGCCCGCGGCGTGGCCCTGCTCGCCGCGGCGCAGGCCGGTCTGCCGATCACCGAATACATGCCCGCCGTCATCAAGCAGGCCGTCGTCGGCACCGGCCGCGGCACCAAGGAGCAGGTCCAGCACATGGTCACCGCGCTGCTGAAGCTTCCGCGTAAACCCCAGGCCGACGCCGCCGATGCCCTGGCCGTCGCCCTCTGCCACGGTGCCCGGCTGCTGACGCGCAGCCGCCTGGCCGAGGCCGGAGGCGGGCGATGATCGGCCGTCTGCGCGGTCGACTGATCCTCAAGCAGCCGCCGCTGCTGATGATCGAGCTCGGCAACGGCCTGGCCTACGAGCTGGAAGCCTCGCTCAACACCTGCTGCAACCTGCCCGATACCGGCGACGAGGTGACGCTGTACACGCATCTGGCGATCCGCGAGGACGCGCAGGTGCTCTACGGCTTCGGCTCGCTCGCCGAGCGCACGCTGTTTCGCAATCTGATCAAGGTGACCGGCATCGGTGCCAAGCTGGCGCTGGTGATCCTCTCCGGCATGAGCCCGGAAGCCTTCGCCCGTTGCCTGGAGGCCGGTGACACCGCCGCACTGGTGCGCCTGCCGGGCATTGGCAAGAAAACCGCCGAGCGGCTGGTGGTGGAAATGCGTGACCGCATCGCCACGCTCGAACTCGGCGCCGATTTCGTGCCGCGTCCGGCGCCCGGTCTGGCGCCGCCGGCCGATGCCGGCGCCGATGCCGAGGCGGCGCTGGTCGCTCTCGGCTACCGGCCGGTCGATGCAACGAAAATGGTCAAGGCGGTCTTCGCCGAAGGTCTGCCGAGCGAGGAGCTGATCCGCCGCGCGCTGAGCGCGACGCTGCGCGGCTGATGTGCCCGGATCAGGACGCCAGGGCTTTGCGCAGCACGAAGACGAAGTGCTCGTCGGCCTCGCTGAATTCGATCAGCTCGTGACCGAAACGGTCGATGAAAACGCGGAAATCGATGACCACGCTCTTGTCGGTGGCGATGACGCGGATGACCTCACCGGCCGCCATCTTCGCCATCGCCTGCTTGGTCTTGAGCAGCGGCAGCGGACAGACGAGGCCGGAGAGGTCGAGGGTATGGATCGGATCGTGGGCGGCGTTCATGGTCCGGTATTGTCGGTAGATCACTGATGCGGCGCCAGTGGCCGGCGCGGGGTGCGGCCGGTGTATCGCGTACACTGCCGGCAGATCACCACCGCCGAACTTGCCATGATCCAGTCAGACCGCCTCATTTCCGCCACCGCCCAGCCTGACGAGGCGGCGATCGACCGTGCGATCCGGCCCAAGCGTCTGGCTGATTACGTCGGCCAGCAGGCGATGCGCGAGCAGCTGGAAATCTTCATCCACGCTGCGCGCCAGCGCCATGAAGCGCTCGACCACGTGCTGCTGTTCGGGCCGCCGGGTCTCGGCAAGACCACGCTGGCGCACATCATCGCCGCCGAGATGGGCGTCAACCTGCGCCAGACCTCCGGCCCGGTGCTGGAAAAACCCGGCGATCTGGCGGCGCTGCTGACCAATCTCGAACCCTACGACCTGCTGTTCGTCGACGAGATCCACCGCCTGTCGCCGGTGGTCGAGGAAGTGCTCTATCCGGCGATGGAGGACTACCAGATCGACATCCTGATCGGTGAGGGGCCGGCGGCGCGCTCGATCAAGCTCGATCTGCCACCGTTCACGCTGGTCGGCGCCACCACCCGCGCCGGCCTGCTGACCAGCCCGCTGCGCGACCGTTTCGGTATCGTCCACCGCCTTGAGTTCTACACGCCGCAGGAGTTGACGGCGATCGTGCAGCGCTCGGCCGGCATTCTCGGCGTACCGGCGGATGCCGACGGCGCCAGCGAGATCGGCCGCCGCTCGCGTGGCACGCCACGCATCGCCAACCGCCTGCTGCGCCGTGTGCGCGACTACGCCGAGGTCAAGGGCAGCGGGCACATCAGCTGCGACATCGCCCGGCGCGCGCTGGTGATGCTCGCCGTCGACGAAATGGGCTTCGACGAGATGGACCGGCGCCTGCTCGGGGCGATCCTGGAGAAGTTCGACGGCGGCCCGGTCGGTCTCGATACGCTTGCCGCTGCGCTCGGTGAGGAGCGCGGCACCATCGAGGACGTGCTCGAACCCTTCCTGATCCAGCAGGGCTTCCTGATGCGCACGCCGCGCGGGCGCATGGCCACCGCCCATGCCTACCGGCATTTCGGCCTGAGCACGCCGGGTGGCGATCTGCTCGACACCGAGATCGGCTGACGGTCCGCCTGGAAAGCCCGGCTGGCAGGTCCGCATCTGCCGATTCCGTCGCGCCGGGCGGCGAGCTAGAATGCTGCACTGCAAACTGATGTGCCGTTTCCCGGCTCCCGCCTTGTCTGCGACCTTCCCGATATCCCCCCGTACCCGAACGGATCGACATTCTGCATGTCGGCTCCTTCGGGCCGTGCCGGTTTCGGGCCGCAACCCGCGGGGCCCTGCCGGCCGGTGACAATCCGTATTTCGGAGACTGAGCGGTGACTGCCGAATTGTCTTTCACGCACCTGATCCTGCAGGCGAGCTGGATCGTGCAGCTGGTGATGCTGCTGTTGCTGCTGATTTCGCTGGCTTCGTGGACGGTGATCTTTCGCAAGCGGCTGGGTCTGAGCCAGGCGCGGCGCGATGCCGACGAGTTCGAGGACGACTTCTGGTCGGGGATCGACCTCGCGGCGCTGTACACGCGCATCAGCCGGCGTGAGGATGCCGCCACCGGCCTGGAGGCGATTTTCCTCGCCGGCTTCCAGGAGTTCCTGCGCCTGCGCGCGCAGCCGACCGTCGATCCGGAGTCGGTCGTCGCCGGCAGCCAGCGGGCGATGCGCGCGGCGCTGTCGCGTGAGACCGACGAGCTCGAAGCCTACCTACCGGTGCTGGCGACCGCGGCTTCGGTCAGTCCGTACATCGGCCTGTTCGGCACCGTGTGGGGCATCATGACCGCGTTCATGGGGCTCGGCGCGGCGAAGACGGCGACGCTGCAGCAGGTCGCGCCCGGCATCGCCGAGGCGCTGGTCGCCACCGCGATGGGCCTGTTCGCGGCGATTCCGGCGGTCGTCGCCTACAACCGCTACGCCGCCGAGGTCGACCGCCTGGTCAACCGCTTCGACACCTTCGCCGAAGAATTCTCCAACATCCTGCAGCGTCAGGCGCACAGCCTGCGCGCGGCGCGCCAGCAGCAGGCCGAAACCCATGGCGCGGCGTAGCTCTCGCAAGAAGGTTCTGGCCGAGATGAACGTGGTGCCGTTCATCGACGTCATGCTGGTGCTGCTGATCATCTTTATGGCGGTGACGCCGATCATCAACCAGAGCGTCGAGATCGAACTGCCGCAGGCGCAGAAGACCAGTGAGGTCGAGCAGGGGCCCGACGAACCGCCGGTCATCGTCAGCGTCTATGAAAACGGCAGCATCACCGTCGGCCGGGGGACACGCGACGTGAGCGCGATGTTCAATCTCGATGATCCGACGCAGGCGGCCGAGGCCAAGGTCACGGCCGAGCATTTCCTCGGCGCGGATGCGGCCTCGAAGACCGTGCTGGTGGCCGGCCACCGGACGGCCAGCTACGAGAAGGTGCTCGCGGTGATCAACCGCATCAGCGAGTGGAAAGTCGCCAAGGTCGGCCTGATGTCAACGCCCGCGGAGCAGTGACCCAGCGATCATGAGCAAGTCGCGCCCACAGATGCGCCAGCGGCTGCTGGCCGCGGGTATGTCGCTGCTGCTGCACGCAGCGCTGCTCGCCGTCCTGCTGGTGTCATTCGTCCCGAGCTCTCTGGAGAACCTCGGCAGCAGCGTGCAGGAGCAGGCTCCGCAGCAGGCCCCGGCGCCGACGCAGGCGGCGATGGTCGATCAGAGTGCGGTTGCGGCGACCATGCGTCGCCTGGCCGACGCCGATCGCCAGCGCCAGGAAGCCGAGGATGCCCGCCAGCGCAAACTCGAACAGCAGGCCAAGGCAGCCGAGGACCGGCGTCGGCAGGAAGAGGCGCGTCTGCACGAGGCGCAGGTCCGGCAGGCCGAGGAGGCCAGGCGTCAGGAGGAACTTGAGCGCAAGGCGGAGGCCGAGACCAAGCGCCTGGCTGAAGCACGCCAGCAGCGGGCTGATGCTGAAAAAGCCCGTGCAGCCGAGGAGCGGCGAGCCGCTGACGCCGCCCGCAAGGCCGAACAGGCGGCGAAGGCCGCCGAGGCCGCCGAGGCGCAGCGCGCCGCCGCCGAAAAGAAAGCTGCCGAAGCCAAGGCACGTGCCGAGGCCGAGGCGAAAAAGCGCCAGCAGGAAGCTGAAAAAAAAAAGCTAGAGGCTGAAGCCCGAGCCAAAGCCGAGGCAGACGCGAAAGCCGCGGCAGAAGCCAAGGCCAAAGCTGCCGCAGAGGCCAAAGCCAAGGCGGCAGCCGATGCCAAAGCCAGGGCCGATGCCGACGCCAAGGCCAAAGCGGCGGCCGATGCCAAAGCCAAGGTGGCCGCTGATGCAAAGGCCAAGGCAGCAGCCGATGCCAAAGCCAAGGCTGATGCGGACGCCAAGGCGGCGGCTGACGCCAAAGCCAGGGCCGATGCCGACGCCAAGGCCAAGGCGGCCGCCGATGCCAAGGCAGCCGCTGACGCTAAAGCCAAGGCTGATGCGGAGGCCAAAGCCAAGGCGGCTGCCGAAGCTAAAGCGGCTGCCGATGCCAAGGCCAAAGCCGACGCCGAGGCCAAAGCCAAGGTCGCTGCGGAGGCCAAGGCGAAAGCCGAGGCGGATGCAAAGCAGGCGCTGGCTGATCTGCTGGCGAAAGAAGCCAAAGAGCGTGGCATGCAGCGTGAGATCGATCGCTACGGCGCGTTGATCCGGCGTGCGGTCGAGTCACGCTGGCTGCTGCCGCAGGGTAGCCGGCAGGGCTTATCCTGTATTCTCGTCATCCAGCTCGGGGCTGACGGCAGGGTGCAGAACGTACGTGTTGCCCGCTCCAGTGGTGACCCGACCTTCGACAGCTCCGCGGTGATTGCGGTACGCAGCGCTTCGCCGCTGCCAATGCCGAACGATCCCGATGTCGCTGCGAAATTCCGCAGTTTCAATTTCGAATTCAAACCCGATGCCTAAGTCAGGAGGCCGGTCTTGAACTTCCTTGCCCGCATCGTCCCAGCTCTGTTCCTCGCGTGCGCGCTGTGCGCATCCGCGCGGGCGGAGCTGACCATTCAGATCACCAAAGGCGTTGAAGGCGCTCTGCCGATCGCCATCGTCCCGTTCGCCGGCAATGCCGGTCTGCCGGAAGACATCGCCGCGATCGTCACGGCCGATCTCAAGCGCAGCGGCCGCTTCAACCCGCTCGACAGCGGCCGCTTCCCGGAAACGCCGTCCGCGCTGAATCAGGCCAATCTCGGCAGCTGGCGCAATCTGAGCGTGCCGCATCTGACCGTCGGTCAGGTCAGCGCCGGCGGCGCCGGCTACAAGGTGCAGTTCCAACTCGGAGACGTGTTCAGCGGTGCGCAGCTGCTCGGCTACAGCTTCGATGTGCGTGCCAGCGACCTGCGCCGGGTCGCCCATCACATCGCCGATCTGATCTACGAGAAGCTGACCGGTGAGAAGGGCGCCTTCGCCACGCGCATCGCCTACGTCACCGTGCCGCCGGGCGGCAAGTCGTACACGCTGGTGGTCGCCGACTCCGACGGCTACAACCCGCAGACGGTGCTGCGCTCGGCGCTGCCGGTGATGTCGCCGGCCTGGTCGCCGGACGGCTCCAAGCTCGCTTATGTCTCGTTCGAGAACCGGGCGGCGCAGATCGTCGTGCAGGACGTCTACAGCGGTGCGCGGCGCACGATTTCCGCCTCGCCGGGCATCAATGGTGCGCCGACCTGGTCACCCGATGGCCAGCGGCTCGCCTTCACGCTGTCCAAGGACGGCAACCCGGAAATTTACAGCGCCGATATCAGCGGCGGCGGCCTGACCCGGCTGACCAATTCCAGTTCGATCGATACCGAGGCCGCCTGGTCGCCGGACGGTTCGAGCATCGTCTTCACCTCCGACCGCGGTGGCAGCCCGCAGCTGTATCGCATGTCGGCCAGCGGCGGCGGGGCCGAGCGCATCAGTTTCAGCGGTGACTACAACTCGCGCGCCGCCTTCTCGCCGGATGGCAAGTCGCTCGCCTTCGTCTCGCGTAGCGGTGGCCGTTTTCATATCGCGCTGATGGACGTGCGTTCGCGTCAGACCAAAATGCTGACCGACGGCGGTATGGACGAATCACCGAGCTTCGCGCCCAACGGCGGCATGGTCATCTACGCCACGCAGCGCGGCGGCCGCGGTGTGCTTGCCGCCGTCTCCATCGACGGGCGCGTACAGCAGACGCTGCTGTCGACCCAGGGCGAAGTGCGCGAGCCGGCCTGGTCCCCCTATTCCCGCTGAACCCCGTTCAACACCCTGAACTTCACAGGAAACCGCACACAAGATGAACGCCTTCCTCAAGAACCTGCTGCTCGCGTCTTCCCTCGTCGCGCTGGCTGCCTGCTCGTCCACCGGCACCACCAGCGGTGACGGCACGGGCGCCGACGGTACCGGCGGCGCCTACGGTGCATCCGGCTATGGCGCCGGCCGTGGCGGTGCCTACGGCGCCGGCGGTGCGGGGGCCGGCAACTACGTCGGCGGCCCGGAGGCGACGCAGGAGCAGCGCGTCGTGTATTTCGATTACGACAGCGCTGAAATCCGCGCCGACTCGCAGCCGATCATCGCGGCGCACGCGCACTACCTGATGCAGACCGGCGGCGCCGCTGCGATCCTCGAAGGGCACACCGACGAGCGTGGTACGCGCGAGTACAACATTGCCCTCGGCGAGCGCCGCAGCAATGCCGTGCGCCGGGCGATGGAAGCCCTCGGCGTCAATCCGCGGCAGCTGCGCACCGTGAGCTATGGTGAGGAGCGTCCGGCCGTGTCCGGCCACGACGAGTCTGCCTACGCGCAGAACCGCCGCGTCGAGATTGCCTACTGAGGTAGCTGCCATGCGCCTTGCGCTGTGTTCCCTGAGCTTCGTCCTCGCCCTGACTGCCTGGCCCGCCGCGGCACAGCAGGAGGGCGCGGGCACCAGCCTGATCTATGAACTGCTCGATCGCGTCGGTCAGCTGGAAAAGGACGTGCGCGAGCTGCGCGGAGAGATCGAGGTGCTGCGCTACCAGCAGCAACAGCAGGGTGGCGAGCAGGGGCAGGCGCAGAGTGAGACGCCGCGAGCCAACGTCGCGCCGGCTTCGCCGCCGGCGGCTGCCGCGGATGCTGCCGCCAGCGACAAGGCGACCTATGAAGCGGCCATCGTGCATCTGCGCGAAGGCCGCTACGACGAGGCCATCGGCCTGCTGGAAAATTTCAACACGCGCTTCACATCGAGTCCGCTGACCGGCAACGCCCTGTACTGGCTCGGCGAGAGCTACTTCATGACCGGTGATTACGCGCATGCGCGTGACACGCTGCTGCAGTTTGGCGCCGGCTATCCGAACAGCGAAAAACTGCCCGAGGCCATGCTCAGGCTCGGCCAGAGTTACGCGCGTCTCGGTGATACCGGCAAGGCCCGTGAGGTGTTGCGCCGCCTGACGCAGGCTTATCCGGGGACCGCGGCAGCGACGCAGGCCAGCCGGCAGATGCAGGATCTGCACTGATCGCGTCCTTAGTGCTTGGCTCGGGCGCCTGACTTGGGTATTCTTGCGCCCCCGATTCAGGGTCATTAGCTCAGTTGGTAGAGCATCGGACTTTTAATCCGCTGGTCGCAGGTTCGAATCCTGCATGACCCACCAAAATACAAGGGCTTGCGTCGAAAGACGCAGGCCTTTTCTTTTGCCCGCCAACCATCTGTCAACGACACCAGAGGATTGAAGCGCTTCGCATCATCGAGATGCGCAGGAGAAAAATGCGCATGGACTGGTGCGGAGCACTTCTTTCCGGACGGATTGGCGCGTCATTTCGGACCTGCGCCGACGCTTGCTCAGGTTTGAGGGCGACGGACTGAAGCTCGCGTATTCCGCAGCTCGATCGCTGACGGCTGCATGTGTCAGCCGCGCGGGCCGTCCAATGCATCCTCGCCGAGGGTGTGCAGCGCGCCACCGCGCAGCGGCACACTCAGCTGCCCGGCAATGCGGCCAGCAGCGCCGCGTAGCGCGCGGCCTTGCCGCTGGCGATGGCGAGCAGCGAGCGCCAGGGGCCGATGCCGAGCCAGCCGGCGGCGACGCACAGCGGGTCGCCGATCAGCGGAATCCATGAGCCGAGCAGCGCCAGCGCGCCCCAGCGGCGCAGGTAGCCGAGCGCGCGGGCATGTTGCGGGTGCGTCGGCATCGGCGCGGCGCGGCGTGCCAGCAGATAGCCGATCAGCCAGGAGCTCATGCCGCCGAGCGTGTTGCCGAGCGTGGCGACACCAAGCAGGGCGAGCGGCGTTTCCCCGCGCAGGGCGAGCGTGATCAGCAGCAACTCCGAACCGCCCGGCAGCAGGGTGGCGGCGAGGAAGCTGCCGAAGAACAGGCTCCAGAGTCCGCCGCTCACACCTCGAACCAGGCGGGCGCCATTGCCGGCAGGCTGCGCAGTCGCTGGCGCAGGCTCTGCCAGAGCGGATCGTGGCGTGCCACCAGCGCCCAGAACGCCGGCGAATGATCGAGATGCACCGTGTGGCACAGCTCATGGACCATCACGTGGCGCACCAGCTCCGGCGGCAGGAACAGCAGCTTGGCATTGAGGCTGATGTGGCCCTGGCGCGAGCACGAGCCCCAGCGCGTGCGCTGGGCGCGGATGCCGACGGCGGTGTAGTGCAGGCCGGTGGCCTCGGCGGTGGCGGCAAGCCGCGCCGGCAGTGTTTCCTGCGCCCGCCGCAGCACGAAGCGGCGCAGCAGGCTGCGGGCGCTGACGTCGTCGCTGGCGCGCAGCTGCAGGCGGTTGTCCTGGCACGACAGGCCGGTGCGCTTGCCGGGTTCGACGCTGATCGTCCAGCACTCATCGAGCGCTGGCAGCTCCACTTGCGACGGCACGCCGAGCCCGGCCAGATGGTGCTGCAGGCGCGCGTGCTGCAGTTCGATCCATTCGCGGTGGCGCTCGACGATGCCGATCAGCTCGCGCGGCGGAAACCCCGCCGGCACGACGATCTCGATGCCGCGTGCCGGTACCGCACGCAGGCGCACATGCCGGGCGCGCGGGCTCTCGCGCACGGTCAGCGGGGGCAGCTCGCGCCGGCTCATGCGCTCAACGGCGGCGCGCGAGCTTGATCGCGCGCCCGGCCGCCAGCGGCCAGGGCAGGTTGATGTGCTCGGCGGCGAGTGCGTTGAGGCGATCGAGGATGCTTTGCGGCATGGCGCAGGCGTGGCGCGAGCCGAGGTCGACGTGCACCAGCAGGATCTCGGTGCTGGCTGCCAGCTCGCCGCTGCGGGCGTTGTACATCCAGTGAAACAGCTGCACGCGCTTGCTGTCGTGACCGAGCAGCTGCGTCTCCACGCGCAGCGGCGTGTCGACGACCAGCTCGTGCTGGTAGTTGATGTGCGTCTCGACGACGAAGGCCGAACAGTTCGTGGCGGCGCGGTGCGCCTCGCCCAGGCCGAGATGGTCGAGCACGGCGTCGGTGGCCTGATCGAAGGCCATCACGTAGTAGGCGACGTTCATGTGACCGTTGTAGTCGATCCACTGCGATGGGACGACGGTCGAGTACAGGGCGAGCGGAGCAGGGGCGGTCGACATCGGACGGGCTGGCTGGCTGACGGCGGACAGGGCGCGAACGCTACCCCCTGCCCGGCCGGGGTGCAACGCGCTCACGGCTGCCAGCGTTCCGGATTGGCCCAGAATTTCGCGTTCAGCCAGTCCGGCACGGTCTTGTATTCGGCGAGCGACCAGCGCGCCAGGCGGTGCGTGGCGTCGCTGGCCGGCAGCGTGAAGCCGAGCCCAAGCCAGGCGCTGTCGTCCCACAGCGTGCGCGGGCTGCGGATCAGGCCGTCGTGGCACTGGTGGTCACGCAGGCGGGCGAGCAGGTGGCGGGCGTCATCCGCGGGCAGGCGCTCCAGGCCGTCGAGCAGCAGCACGGCGGCATGTTGGCTGTCCGCCACCTGTTCGATCGGCAGGCGCGTGACGACGCAGTCGGCCGCCGGCGTGAGTTGCGCGGTGAGCTCGGTATCGGCATCGGCGATCAGCAGCAGCGTGGGCGGCGCCAGCTCGGCGAGCCAGTGGCGGATGGCGGCGGGACAGTCGTGGGTGATCGCGGTCATCGGCGGACTCCGGCAGGAAGCTTGGCAGCGGCGCGCATCATCGCGGACACTGGAACACCAGCCACGTTCGCGCAAGCGTTGTACGGAGCACCTCACAGCATGCAGGGCAGGGTACTCGTCGTCGCCGGCTCCGATTCCGGCGGAGCCGCCGGCATCCAGGCCGACATCAAGACCATCACCGCACTCGGCGCCTACGCGATGACGGCCATCACCGCGCTGACCGCGCAGAACAGCCGCGGCGTGTTCGGCGTGCATGCGGTGCCGGTCGACTTCATCGCCCGGCAGATGCAGCTGGTGCTCGACGACTACGGCGCCGACGTCGTCAAGACCGGCATGCTGCATGCCACCGAGGTCATCGAAACCGTCTGTGCCACGCTCGATGGCGCCGCCGCCGGACTGCCGCTGGTGGCCGATCCGGTGATGTTCGCCAAGGGCGGTGATGCGCTGCTCGACACGGCCGCGATCGGCGCGCTGCGCGCGCTGCTGCTGCCGCGTGCGTATCTGCTGACGCCGAACCGCCGTGAGGCGGAACTGCTGGCCGGGTGCCCGATCGACTCGGTCGACGACCTGCGGCGTGCCGCCGAGCGCCTGCTCGAACTCGGCCCGAGCGCGGTGCTGGTCAAGGGCGGGCATCTCGACGGCGAGACGGTCAGCGACGTGCTGCTGAGCCGCGACGGCGAACAGGTGTTCACACATACGCGGGTGGCCAGCGTCCACACCGGTGGTACCGGCTGCTCGCTGGCTTCGGCGATCGCCAGCGGTCTGGCGCAGAGGCTGGTGCTCGCCGATGCCGTGCGCCGCGGCCTCGACTACGTGCAGCAGGCCATCGTCAGCGCGCCGGGTTTCGGCGGTGGCCGCGGCCCGGTCGACCATGCGCACACCGTGCAGCCCTTCGGCGTATGAGCGTCCGCCCCGTCTTTCCGCGGCCGCTGCTCGGTGTCGTCGGTACCAGCGGCAGCGGCAAGACCACCCTGCTGTGCGCACTGATCGAGCAACTGACGGCGCGCGGCCTGCGCGTCGGCGTGGTCAAGCAGGCGTCACCGCGCTTCGATGTCGACGTGCCCGGCCACGACAGCGACCGCCTGCGCCGCGCCGGCATCCAGCGCCTGCTGCTGAGCGGTGAGAGCGGCAGCACGCTGATCGAGGAATACCCGCAGCCGCATGAGTCCGCACTGGCCGAAGCGCTGTCCTGGCTGGAGCCGGCAACGCTCGATCTGGTGCTGGTCGAAGGCTATGCCGAAGCGGCGATCGCCAAGCTCGAAGTGCTGCGTGCCGGTCAGCCGATGCGCCATCGCCACCGTGACGATGCCGACGTCATCGCCGTCGTCTGCGACCACCGCATCGAGCCGCCGCCGCAGGTGCCCTGCCTCGACCTCAACGCGAACGAAGCGGTGCTCGCCTTCGTGCTCGATTTCCTGCAATGCCTGCCTTGCCGAACGGAGTGAGAGGCCGATGAGCGAAGCGCGTATCCCGGCCCAGCCCAGCTGCGCCGACGATTTCGATCCGCAATCCCTGCCGGTGGCTGAGGCGCTGGCGCGCATCCAGCAGCAGGTGCAGCCGGTGAGCGGCTGCGAGCAGCTGAATCTGCGCGCCGCACTCGGCCGTGTGCTCGCCGCCGACGTGCTGGCGCCGGTCGACGTGCCGGCATACGACAACTCGGCGATGGACGGCTACGCCGTGCGCAGCGCCGATCTGCCGGCGGTCGGCAGCGTGCGGCTGCGCCTCGTCGGCAGCGCTTTCGCCGGTCAGCCGTGGGGCGGTTGCCTCGGTGCCGGTGAGGCCGTGCGCATCATGACCGGCGCGCTGCTGCCGGACGGCGCCGACAGCGTCGTCATGCAGGAGCACGCCGCGCGCGACGGCGATTCGGTGAGCATCGGCAGTGGTCATCGCGCCGGGCAGAACGTGCGCCGGGTCGGCGAGGACCTGCGCTGCGGCAGCGTGGTGCTGGCGGGCGGGCGGCGCATCGCCCCGTTCGATGTCGGCGTGCTGGCCTCGCTCGGGCGTGGCGAGGTGCGCGTGCGCCGGCGTGTGCGGGTGGCGTTTTTCTCGACCGGCGACGAGCTGCGTTCGATCGGCGAGCCGCTGGAGGCCGGCTGTGTCTACGACAGCAACCGTTATTCGCTGTACGGCATGCTCAGCCGGCTCGGCGTCGACGTGCTCGATTTCGGCGTGGTGCGCGATTGCCGCGAGGCGCTGCGGGAGACGCTGCGCGAGGCGGCGGCCAGCGCCGACGTGGTCATTACCTCGGGCGGCGTGTCGGTCGGCGAGGCGGACTTCGTCAGGGACACACTGCTCGCGCTCGGCCGCATTCACTTCTGGAAGATTGCGATGAAGCCGGGGCGGCCGCTGGCCTTCGGCCATATCGACGATGCGCTGTTCTTCGGCCTGCCGGGCAATCCGGTGGCGGTGGTGGTCACCTTTTTCCAGTTCGTGCAGCCGGCGCTGCACCGGCTGATGGGCATGCCCGAGCAGGCGCCGCTGCTGCTGCGCGCCCGTGCACTGGCGCCCATGAAGAAACGGCCGGGGCGCACCGAATACCAGCGCGGCATCCTGCAGCGCGAGGCGGACGGCCAGCTTGGCGTGCGCCTGAGCGGCGCGCAGGGTTCCGGTGTGCTCAGTTCGATGAGCCGGGCCAACTGCTTCGTGGTGCTGGCACAGGCGAGTGCCGAAGTGGCGGCCGGTGACTGGGTCGACGTGCAACCGTTCGAGGGTTTGTACTGATGATGGGGCTGGAGCGGGCGGGAGTGTGGCGCAGATGAACGCGATGGCATTGCTTGCGATCGGCAGTGGTGCAGCCGGCGGCGCCTGGCTGCGCTGGCTGCTCGGGCTGTGGCTGAACGCGCTGTTCCCGACGGTGCCGCTCGGCACGCTGGCGGCGAACTGGCTCGGCGGGCTGCTGATGGGCGTGGCACTGGGGTTGTTCCAGCTGTGGCCGGGATTGGCGCCGGAGCTGCGGCTGGGCGTGACCACCGGTTTTCTCGGTGGGCTGACGACGTTTTCGACCTTCTCCGCCGAGATCGTCACGCTGCTGCTGCGCGGTGAGATCGGCTGGGGCTTGGGGGCGATCGCGCTGCACGTCGGCGGTTCGCTGGCGATGACGGCGCTGGGCCTGCTCGGTATCGGCAGTCTCCTCGGGCCGCGTTGACCTGCATCAATTGAAGTGCAGCTGCAGCGGCATCCGCAGCGGGGACGGCATAGGCTAATCACGAAGCCCCTCGCGCGAGCTGACACTGTATGTTCGTCGAAGCGTTCCACCATGCTGGAATTGGACCGTGGTCCCGACGCTGGGGGCGCTGGCTGTGCGTGCTGCTGCTGAGCCTCGGCGTAGGTGGGGTTCTGCGTGCCGAGCCGGCGTTCGAACTGGCGGTATTCCCCTATCTGAGCACACGTGCCCTGTTCGGCCTCTATGCCCCGCTGCGCGAGGCACTGCAGGATGCGCTCGGGCGTCCGGTCGTGCTGGTGACGGCGGCTGATTTCCGCAGTTTCTTCGAGAGTGCGCGCCACGGCGAATACCCGTTGATCGGCATCGCCCCGCATGGCGCGCGGCTGATGCAGCGCGAGGCGGGGTATGTGCCGCTGGCGAGCGCGCGGCGTGAACTGCATCCCTGCCTGGTGGTGGCGGCCGACAGTCCGCTGCAGCGCCTGAGCGATCTGCGCGGCACGCGGCTGGCGACGCCGGACCGGCTGGCGATCGTCAACAGTCTGGCGCGGCGTGCGCTGCACGACGCCGGCCTCGATGTGGCCCGCGAACTCACGTTCCATGAGTACCCCTCGCACAGCGCGGTGCTGGCGGCGGTGCTGCAGGGTGACGTGCAGGTCGGCGTGCTGAGCAGCACCGTGTGGTTGCGCACGTCTCCAGCCGAACGCGAAGGACTGCGTTTGCTGGCCGAGCTGCACATCGAGCCGCCGATCCCGCCGATGATGTTCCTCGCCCGAGGCGATCTGCCACCGACACTGCAGGCACAGTTGCGCCAGGTGTTGCTGGGCTTTGCCGATACGCCAGCGGGTGCCGAGTTCATGCGCCGCTCCGGGCACATCGGCTACCGTGAACCGAGCACAGAGGAGCTGCGCTCGCTGGACGATGCCGCCGAGGAACTGGCCCGTGCCCTTGACGCCGCACCATGAACCGCTGGTCGTTATGGCGTGCACTGGGCACGCGTCTGGTGGTTGCGAGCCTGCTGGTCGAGCTGCTGATGCTGGCGCTGCTGGTCTGCAACGCCTGGCGCGTCACTGAAGAAGGGCTGCTCGAACAGTCGCGCCTGCGGATGCAGGAAGTCGGGACGCTGCTGGCGGCGGCGCTGGCAGCACCGCTGGCGGAGCGTGATTACGTCACGCTGCAGGAGCTGCTCGATGCGGTGCGCCGCCGTGACGGCCTGAGCTATCTGGTGCTGCTCGATGCCGACGGCCGTCAGGTCGCCGCTGCCGGCTGGAATACGCAGGAGGCGCTGCCGCCGGTTGCCGACAACGCGCAGCTGGATCACCGCTACGGCGCGCGTTTCGACGGCCGGCGGGTGCTGGAGCTGGCCGGGCAGCGGCTCGGCGAGCTGCACTTTGGCGTCGACCTCGGCTTTCTGCATCAGCTGCGGGCCCGCCTGCTCAGTCAGAGCGTGCTGATCGCCACGCTGGAAATGTTCGCCTCGACCCTGTTGCTCGGTCTGATCGGTTACTGGCTGACGCGGCGTCTGCATGCCCTGAGCACGCTCAGCGAGGCGCTGGCCGACGGCGGGCAGGCGCAGCGCGCCGCCGAAGGCGAGGATGAGGTCGGCCGGCTCGGACGGGCGTTCAACCGCATGGCCGATGCGATCGCGGTGCGCATCGTCGAACTGGAAGCCGCGCGCGACCAGAGCCGCCGCTTCCTCGCCCATACGCAGACCGAGAGCGCCCGGCTGGCGGCGGTGCTTGGCGCCGTGCGTCGTGGCCTGCTGTTCACCGAGGGCGATGGCCGCATCGTGTTCGTCAACGCGGCCTGGCGACGGATGTGGGGTGTCGATGAGCAGAGCGGGCTGGTCGGGCGGCCGCTCGGCGAGGTGTTCGCGTATTGCGCGCGCTGGCTCAGCGACCCGACACAGCTGCAGTTCAGCGCCGGTGAACGCTGCGGCGACGAGCGCGAGCTGCGCTGCACCGATGGCCGCATCGTCGTCGTGCGCTGCGAGACGGTGCACGACGCCGCCGGCAGCGGCCTGCTGTGGATCTTCGAGGATGTCACCCGCGAGCGCGAGACGGCGGAGCGTCTGCTCTATCTGGCCGAGCGCGACACGCTGACCGGCCTGTACAACCGTCATCGCTTCGCCTCGGCGCTGGAGGGCATGCTGCGCACCGTCGAGCGCCGCGGCGGCAGCGGGGCGCTGCTGTATTTCGATCTCGACAACTTCAAGCAGATCAACGACGGCTTTGGCCATCACGCTGGCGACGACGTGTTGCAGCGGGTGGCCCGCGAGGTCGGTCGCCTGGTGCGCGCCGATGAGACACTGGCGCGGCTGGGCGGCGACGAATTCGCGCTGATCGTCACCGGCGCCGGCGAGAACGAGGCTTCAGTGCTGGCCGAGCGCATCGTCAACGCCATCGGCCGGCTGCCCTGTGTCTGTGCCGGCCAGCCGGTGCGCCTGTCCTGCAGTCTCGGCATCGCGCTGTATCCGCAGCATGCGCAAACGGCCAGCGAGCTGGTGGTCTGCGCGGATGCCGCGATGTATCAGGCCAAGCAGGCGGGCAGGAACGCCTGGCGCTTGTTTCGCCTCTGCGCCGATGCCGGGCAGGTCCAGCGTGAGCGCATGAGCTGGAGCACGCGCCTGACGCGGGCGCTGGAGCGCGAGCAGTTCCGTCTGTTCTTCCAGGGCATCTACCGGGCCCGTGACGGCCACCTCAGCCACCTCGAAGTCCTGCTGCGCCTGGATGACGTCGCGCCGGCGCCGCCGTGTCTGCCGGGCGAGTTCGTTGCCGCGGCCGAACGCAGCGGTCGCATCACCGACATCGACCGCTGGGTGGTGGGGACGGCGGTGCGCCGGCTGGCTACCGATCTGGCGCTGCCGCCGCTGGCGGTCAACGTCTCCGCCCGTTCGCTGCAGCAGCCGGGCTTCGCCGGCTTCATCCTGCATGTGCTGGCGCTGCACGACGTGGCGCCGCGACGGTTGCTGATCGAGCTGACGGAGTCGGCGGTGTTCGCCGACATCCAGCAGGCGCGTTATTTCATCGCCGATCTGCAGCGCGCCGGCTGCCGGGTCTGCATCGATGACTTCGGCAGCGGCTTCGGCACCTTCCCGGTGCTGCGCGAGCTCGGCGCCGAAGTGCTGAAGATCAACGCCGGCCTGGTGCGCAATCTGGGCTCAGCGCATGACGACGGCTGCTTCGTGCGCGCGATCGTGCAGATCGCGCGCGGGCTGGAACGCACCACGGTGGCCAAAGGCGTCGAGGACGCTGCCACGCTCGCGCTGCTGCGCGAGCTGGGAGTCGACCTGGTGCAGGGTTTTCATTTCGGCCACCCGGCGGCCGACCTGCCGCCGGAGCAGTTCGGCGGCGATGGCCACTGAGCGTCGCCCTCAGTAGCCGCGGGCGGCGAGGACGCGCTCGACGGTATCGACGATCGCCTGCGTCTGGCTGTCGACTTCCAGATTGACCTGATCGCCGACCTGCGAATGGCCGAACACCGTCACCCGCAGGGTTTCCGGGATCAGGTAGACGCTGAACTCGCCGTCCTGCACGTCGCAGATGGTCAGGCTGCAGCCGTTCAGCGCGACGTAGCCCTTGTCCATGATGTACTTGACCAGCGGCGCCGGTACGCGGAAGCGCACGACGCAGTTGTCGGCGTCCGGGCGCTCGATGGCGACGATTTCCGCGATGCCGTGCACATGGCCGGAGAGCACGTGGCCGCCGACCTCGGCGCCGTAGTGCGCGGCGCGCTCGACGTTGACCAGGCTGCCGACGTCGAGCCGGCCGAGGTTGGTCAGGCGCAGCGATTCCATCATCACATCGAAGCCGACGCGGTCGTTCTCGAAGCCGGTGACGGTCAGGCAGGTGCCGTTGACGGCGATGCTGGCGCCGATCGCCAGCCCGCCGCGCAGCGGCTCGGGCAGGCTCAGCGTGAGGGTGATCAGTTGCGGCTTGCGCACGATCCCGACGACGGGAACGGCGGCCTGCACGATGCCGGTGAACATGGGCTGACTCCACGGGAAGCGGGCCGCCGGCAGGCGGTCCGGGAAGCGGGGGCGCCGGCACGGGCGCGGCGCATCTGGGGGACAGGCGATGTTAGCCCGCGTGCCGCCGCAGCGGAAACCGCCGCGGCGCTGCAGCATGGCAGTCGGCCGGTGTGCTGCTAAGTTCGGCTTAACCGCCATTGCCGCCGCGAGCGGTCCGCCAACGAAGGACGTTCTCCGATGTGCCAGATCTACGCCAGCACCGATCCCGCGCTGTATGCCACTCAGGCCCGTTCCGTGCGCATCGATGGCGTCGTCACCAGCGTGCGTCTCGAAGCCGAGTTCTGGGCGATCCTTGAGCGTATCGCGGCGGAGGAGGGACTGACCACGCCGCGCTTCCTCAGCCAGCTCTACAGCGAAAAACTGGCCCGCGAAGGCGAGATCGCCAATTTCGCCTCGCTGCTGCGCGTGGTCTGCACCTGCTACCTGGCGCGCCAGGCGGCGGCCTGCCCGTCGCCGTCACGCCTCGCCTCGCTCGGCTGAGGCGCCGCCTGCCGGCTTCGCATGACGCGATGTAGCAGCCGGCTACTACCACGCTGCGCGACCGCGGTGCTGTAGTGACGGGGTGACCGGTCGGATGGTCCGACCAGCACTGACCGCAGCGGAGGCCGGCGTGGCGAAGATCATTCACAGCATGATCCGGGTGCTCGACCTGGATCGTTCCCTCGCGTTCTACCGCGAGGCTTTCGGGCTCACCGAGTCCCACCGTCTCGACTTTCCCGACTTTGCGCTGGTCTACCTGCGCAACGACGAAAACGACGTCGAGCTCGAACTCACGCTGAACAAGGGCCGCACCGAGCCCTACAGCCACGGCAGCGGCTACGGCCACATCGCCGTCTGCGTCGATGACGCCGCCAGCGAGCGCGAGCGCTTCCAGACCCTCGGCTATGCGCCGCGGGAGCTGGTCGAGTTCGCGCCGGACGGTCAGCTGCTCGCGCGCTTTTTCTTCGTCACCGACCCGGACGGCTACGAGATCGAGGTGCTTGAGC
This sequence comes from Plasticicumulans acidivorans, assembly GCF_003182095.1. Taxonomy (GTDB): domain Bacteria; phylum Pseudomonadota; class Gammaproteobacteria; order Competibacterales; family Competibacteraceae; genus Plasticicumulans; species Plasticicumulans acidivorans. The sequence goes on from NZ_QGTJ01000007.1 coordinate 173,527, forward strand.
GCCACGGCCACTACCGCTGAGCGGGAACCACCGAGGAGGACCGCATCATGCTCCATGCCTACCTGAGCCGCCGGCAGTTTCTGCTGCACAGCGGCAGTGCCGTCGCCGGCGTTGCCGTACTCGGCAGCGCGCCGGCCTTTCTGCTGCCGGGCCCGGCCTGGGCCGGCGAGCTGAAGACCCTGGCGCAGCCGGTGGCGACCACCCTGCTGCAGATGTGCCGGGCGATCTTCCCGCACGCCGAACTCGACGATGTTCATTACGCCCCCTGGGTGCAGGGCCTCGATGCCGAGGCGGCAGCCGATCCGGCGGTCGCCAGTCTGCTGGGTGACGGAGTCCGCACGCTCGACGCGGCGCGCGGCAAGCCCTTCGTCGATCTGGAAATGAGCACGCAGCTTGAGGTGCTGCGCGGCATCGAAAGCAGCGCCTTTTTTCAGAAAGTGCGCGGCAAGGGCGTCGTTGCGCTCTACGGCAACAAGGCCGTGTGGGCGCGGCTGGGTTACGAAGGCGCCTCCTGGGACAAGGGCGGCTATCTGCACCGCGGTTTCAACGATCTGGACTGGCTGCCGGATCCGCCGGAGGAGGCGAGTCCGAAACCCGCCTGAAGCAACGCCCCGTGACCGGCACACAGATCACCACAACACCGCCGGCGCGCCACCAGAGAGGAGATCGAGAAAATGGCCAAGTTCGCCGCGGACGACGCGTCTGTCGTCGTCATCATCGGCTCGGGCGCGGGCGGCGGTACGCTCGCCAACGAGCTGTGTCAGCAGGGGATCGACGTGGTGCTGCTGGAAGCAGGCCAGCGCCAGTCCTCGGCTGCGTTCATCAATGACGAGTGGGATTCCTTCGCCCAGCTCGCCTGGCTCGATAAGCGCACCACCTCGGGGTCGTGGCGCATCGCCAAAGACTTTCCGAACCTGCCGGCGTGGATCTGCAAGACCGTCGGTGGCACCACCACGCACTGGGCCGGCGCCAGCCTGCGCTTCCATGACTGGGAGTTCCGTGCCCGCAGCACCTACGGCGAGATCAAGGGTGCCAATCTGCTCGACTGGCCGGTCACGCTGGCCGAGCTTGAACCGTACTACGCGCGCGCCGAGGACAAGATGGGCGTGACGCGCACCAACGGCATTCCCGGCCTGCCCGGCAACAACAACTTCAAGGTGTTCTACAACGGCGCGATCAAGGCCGGCTACGGTCAGTGCCATACCGGGCGCATGGCAATCAACAGCCGTCCGCGCGCCGGACGCAACAGCTGCCTGCAGCTCGGCTTCTGCTTCCAGGGCTGCAAGTCCGGCGCGAAGTGGTCGACGCTCTACACCGAGATCCCGGCGGCGGAGGCCACCGACCATCTCGAACTGCGCACCGGCGCCCACGTCAGCCGCATCGAGCACGACGCGCGCGGCCGCGCCAGCGGCGTGGTCTACTTCGACGCCAGCGGTGTCGAGCAGCGGCAGAAGGCGCGGGTGGTCTGCGTCGCCGGCAATTCGATCGAGACGCCGCGCCTGCTGCTGCTGTCGGCGAGCGGCAAGTTTCCGGACGGTCTGGCGAATTCCTCGGGCCAGGTGGGGCGCAACTACATGCGCCACATGACCGGCTCGGTCTACGCCGTGTTCGATCAGCCGGTGCACTTCTACCGCGGCACGGTGATGGCCGGCGCCATCCTCGATGAGGCGCGCAACGATCCAGGCCGCGGCTTCGTCGGCGGCTACGAGATGGAAACGCTGTCGCTCGGCCTGCCGTTCATGGGTGCCTTCCTTGAACCGGGGGGCTGGGGGCCGGACTTCGCGCGGATGATGTCGCTGTATACGCATACCGCCGGCATGTGGCTGGTCGGCGAGGACATGCCGCAGGAGAGCAATCGCGTGACGCTGAACACCGCGGTCAAGGACCAGTGGGGCCTGCCGGTGCCAAACGTGCATTTCGATGATCACCCCAACGATCTGGCGATGCGCGAGCATGCCTACCGTGCCGGCACCAGGGTCTACGAGGCGGTCGGCGCCGTTGGCGTGCACCGCACGCCGCCGTATCCGTCGACGCACAATCTGGGCACCTGCCGGATGAGCGCCAAGGCGGAAGACGGCGTCTGCGATGCCCACGGCCGCACGCACGATGTGCCCAATCTGTTCATCTCCGACGGCAGTCAGTTCACCAGTGGCGGTGCGGAGAATCCGACGCTGACCATCGTGTCGCTGGCAATCCGCCAGGCCGAATACATCGGTGCGCAGATGGCGGCCCGCGCGCTGTGAACCATCCGCCTGCCATGCGGCAAGCAAAGCTGCCGGCCTGGACTTGCTCCGGGCCGGCGCTGCCCGGAATACTGCGCCTCCATGCCGTGCCCGCTGCACCGCGGGGGGCTTTTACCGAGGCCGCATGGAACGTCAGACGCAAGCCTACCTGTATGCCGCCGGCGCCGTGCTCGCCTGGGCCACGGCCGCGTCGGCTTTCAAACTCAGCCTGCAGTCGCTGACCCCGCTCGAACTGCTGCTGCTCGCCTCACTGACCTCGACGACGCTCCTCGGTCTGATGCTGTTGCTGCAGCGGCGCTTGGGTGAACTGCGGCGCTGGCCGCGCGCCGACTGGTGGCGCTCGCTCGGCCTCGGCGCGCTCAATCCCTTCCTTTATTACTTGGTGCTGCTGCAGGCCTACGCGCGCCTGCCGGCGCAGGAGGCGCAACCGCTCAACTACGTCTGGCCGCTGGTGCTGACCGTGCTGTCGAGCCTGGTCCTGCGCCAGCCGCTGTCGCTGCGTGTGCTCGGCGCGATGTTGGTGTCGTTGTGTGGCATCGCTGTGATCTCGACCCGCGGCGAGCCCTGGGCGCTGCGTTTTGCCGACCCGCTCGGCGTCGGTCTGGCGCTCGGCAGCACGCTGATCTGGGCGAGCTACTGGCTGCTGACGGCGCGCGATACGGTCGAGCCGGTGCTGCGGCTGTTCGCCAATTTCCTCTGCGGCAGCCTGCTGGTGCTCGCCTGGTGGTGGCTGACGGCGACGCCGCGCGCCCTGCCGCTCGCCGGGGTGCTGGGCGCGGTCTATGTCGGCGTGTTCGAGATGGGGCTGACCTTCGTGCTCTGGCTCACCGCCCTGCGTCGTTCGCGCACGGCGGCGCAGGTCAGCGGGCTGGTGTACTTCTCGCCGTTCCTGTCGCTGCTGTGCATTGCGCTGGTGCTCGGTGAGCGCATCCGCGCCTCGACGCTGTGCGGGCTGCTGCTGATCGTCGGTGGCATCGTGCTGCAGCAATACGCCGGCCGCCGGTCGCGGCGGGCGGATGTGGCGGCGTCGGGAGCGGCTTCGTGAACGCAGGACTGTACAGCGCGGCAGTACAGGGCCATTCGATGGCTCGGTGGTCAGACCGCTGCACCGCGGTGGTTCGTTGGTGCGGTGTGCTGCACTGTGAGGTGGCGAAATCGCCGTCGCTGCCGTCACCCGCGTGCGCCAAGCATCTGATTCATCAGGGCTTGTGAAGGCTGGCATGGAAACTGAAGTTGCCATCGCCAATTGTTACGTGTCGTGCTGCAGCAAGGACTAATGTTGCGGTCGGCAGGTGTTCTTGACAGATTACGGAGCAACCGTCCATAACACTTGGCGCGGATGCAGAAGGATCTCACCGTCCACGACCCCCGCCGGCCGAGCCGGCAACGCATTGCGGGTCCGGTCGCCAGCGAGGCGCGACGACCGACGCCGCTGCTTATCCCAACGCATGAGGAGTCGATGATGAGAAAGGCCATTCAGCGCGTCTTTGCCGTTTCCGTTCTGGCCGGCGCAGTCGCATACGGCGTAGCGGCCCAGGCGGCCGATGCCATCAAGATCGGCATCGCCGGTCCGATGACGGGCGCCAACGCGGCTTACGGTGAGCAGTTCTGGAGAGGCGCGCAGCAGGCCGCAGCGGACATCAACGCTGCCGGTGGCATCAACGGCAAGCAGATCGAGCTGGTCAAGGGCGACGACGCCTGCGAGCCGAAGCAGGCCGTGGCGGTGGCCAACCGTCTGGTCGATCAGGACAAGGTCGACGCCATCGTCGGCCACTTCTGCTCATCGAGCACGATTCCGGCCTCCGAGATCTACGCCGAAGCCGGCAAGCTGCAGATCACGCCGGCCTCGACCAACCCGAAGGTCACCGAGCGCAAGATTCCGACGATTTTCCGTACCTGTGGTCGTGACGATCAGCAGGGCGTGGTCGCTGCCGATTTCATCCTCGACAAGCTGAAGGCGAAGAAAGTCGCCGTCATCCATGACAAGGACACCTACGGTCAGGGTCTGGCCGACGCGATGAAGGCCGCTGCCTCCAGCAAGGGTGTCAAGGAAGTCCTTTATGAAGGCCTGACCCGCGGCGAGAAGGACTTCAACGCGCTGGCCACCAAGATCAAGGCCAGCGGTGCCGATGCCGTCTACTTCGGCGGCCTCTATGCCGAAGCCGGCATTCTGGTGCGTCAGCTGCGCGAGCAGGGCGTCAATGCGCCGTTCATCTCCGGCGACGGCATCGTCTCGGCGGACATGGTCACCGCCGCCGGCGGCCCGCAGTTCGTCAAGGGCGTGTACATGACCTTCGGCGCCGATCCGCGTGCGATTCCGGCCGGCAAGGAAGTCGTCGAGAAGTTCCGCAAGGCCGGCTATGAGCCGGAAGGCTACACGATGTACAGCTACGCCTCGGTGCAGGCGATCGCCGATGCAATGAAGGCGACCAAGTCCACCGACGGCGTCACGCTGGCCAAGTGGCTGAAGGCGCACACCGTGCAGACCGTCATGGGCCCGAAGGCCTGGGATGCCAAGGGTGACCTGAAGGTTTCCGACTACGTCATGTACCAGTGGGACGACAAGGGCGGCTACGCCGAGCTGAAGTAAGTCCACTGATACCGACCCCCGCTCCAGCCCCGGTGCGGGGGTCTTTTTTTGCGTCGTCACCGTCCAGGTCCGCGATCCGGCCGGGCAGCGGCGACTTTGCGGGAGAAACCGGATGGATTGGCACATCCTCGGCCAGCAGCTCGTCAACGGGCTGACGCTTGGCTCCATCTACGGCCTGATCGCCATCGGCTACACGATGGTGTACGGCATCATCGGCATGATCAATTTCGCACACGGCGACGTGTACATGATTTCGGCCTACCTGACCGCGATCTCGCTCGCCGTGCTCTCGGCGTTCGGCGTCGAGTCGGTGCCGTTCGCGATCGTCGTCACCCTCGGCCTGACCATGTTCATCACCGGCGTTTACGGCTGGTCGATCGAACGCGTCGCCTACCGTCCGCTGCGCGGCTCCACGCGCCTGGCGCCGCTGATCTCGGCGATTGGTATTTCTCTGCTGCTGCAGAACTACGTGCAGGTGGCGCAGGGCGCGCGCAACCAGGGCATCCCGTCGCTGATCGACGGCGTGTTCCGTGTCGGTAATGACAAAGACTTCGTGCAGATGACGCATGTGCAGCTGCTGATCGTCATCGCCAGCTTCGGGGCGATGGCCGGGCTGACCTGGCTGATTCAGCGCACCTCGCTCGGCCGCCAGTGCCGGGCGACGCAGCAGGACCGGCACATGGCCGAGATCCTCGGTATCAATACTGATCGCATCATCTCGACGGTGTTCGTCATCGGAGCGGCGATGGCGGCCATCGCCGGCACGCTGGTGACGCTGAACTACGGCTCGTTCGATTTCTTCGTCGGCTTCGTCACCGGTATCAAGGCCTTTACCGCGGCGGTGCTCGGCGGCATCGGTTCGCTGCCCGGAGCGATGCTCGGCGGCATCCTGCTCGGCCTGTTCGAATCGCTGTTCTCCGGATTCGTCAACACCGATTACAAGGACGTGTTCTCGTTCTCCGTCCTCGTCCTGGTGCTGATCTTCCGTCCGAGCGGCCTGCTCGGTCGTCCGGAAGTCGAGAAGGTATGAACCCATGAGTACCCACGCTTCCCCCACCTTCATCCGGCCGCTGCGTGAGGCCGGCGTGACCTTCGTGCTCGCGCTGATCGTCTTCGGCCCGATTTCCGGTCTGGTACTCGATGGTTACAGCATCGAACCGCATCTGGGGCGGCCGTTGCTGATCGCCTCCATCGTCGCCGCCGGCCGCCTGCTGTTCGGCGTGCTGGAGCAGACGCCGTTCGGCCAGAAGCTGCTGGCACGCAACGCGCGCAAGGCCAGCGGTGGTGTCACCGTCGCCCGCGGTGACGAGTACAAGCTGCTGTATTTCGTCGTGCCGCTGGTCATCGCCATCGGTGTGACGCTGCCCTTCGTCGCCAACAAGTACTGGCTCGGCAACCTGATCCTGGCACTGATCTACGTGCTGCTCGGGCTGGGCCTGAACATCGTCGTCGGCCTTGCCGGCCTGCTCGATCTGGGCTTCGTCGCCTTCTACGCGGTGGGTGCCTATTTTCTCGCCCTCGGCGCGCAGTACCTCGATATCGGTTTCTGGACGGCGCTCGTCTGCGCGCCGATGCTGGCTGCCTGTTTCGGTGCGGTGCTCGGTTTCCCGGTGCTGCGCATGCACGGTGACTATCTGGCCATCGTCACCCTCGGCTTCGGCGAGATCATCCGGCTGGTGCTCAACAACTGGCTGGACTTCACCGGCGGTCCGAATGGCGCCTCGGTGCCGGCGCCAACGATCTTCGGTCTGGAATTCAGCCGCATCGCCAAGCAGGGCGGCACGCCGTTTCATGAATTCTTCGGTCTGGAATACAGCTCCGACTACAAGCTGATGTTCACCTATCTGGTGCTGCTCGTCGTCGTGCTGCTGATGGTGCGCTTCCTCACCAAACTGCGGCAGATGCCGATGGGGCGCGCCTGGGAGGCGCTGCGCGAAGACGAGATCGCCTGCCGCTCGCTCGGCATCAACCACGTCATCGTCAAGCTTTCGGCCTTCATGATGGGGGCGATGACGGGCGGCCTCGCCGGCGTGTTTTTCGCCACCTATCAGGGCTTCGTCAATCCGACCTCGTTCAACTTCTTCGAGTCGGCACTGATCCTCGCCATCGTCGTGCTCGGCGGTCTCGGCTCGACGCTCGGCGTGATCATCGCGGCGCTGGTGCTGACCCTGCTGCCTGAGGTGCTGCGCGAATTCGCCGACTATCGCGTGCTGGCCTTCGGTGCCTTGATGGTGCTGATGATGATCTGGCGTCCGCGCGGGCTGATCCGGCCCAAGCGCCCGCACTTCGCGCCGGAGGTGTGAGATGGACCCTCGCAACCTGCTCGAAGTCCGCAACCTGACGATGCGCTTCGGCGGCATCGTCGCCAACAATGACGTCAGCTTCGATGTCGCCCAGGGTTCGATCACCGCGCTGATCGGTCCCAACGGGGCTGGCAAGACCACGGTGTTCAACTGCCTGACCGGCTTCTACCGCGCTTCGGAAGGCACCATCCATCTGGCCGGTGACCAAGGCTGTGCGCCGCTCGAAGTCGGCGGGCTGCTGTCCAAGCCGCTGATCGGCGGTTCCTATCTGGTGGCACGCGCCGGCATCGCCCGCACCTTCCAGAACATCCGCCTGTTCCGCGAGATGAGTGTGGTCGAGAACCTGCTGGTGGCTCAGCACAACCACCTCGATCGCAACCTGCTCTCCGGTGCGCTCGGCCTGCGCCGTTACCGTCAGGCCGAACGCGACGGCATCGAGCGGGCTTTCCACTGGCTGCGCGTGATGGATCTGGAAGAAGACGCCAACCGCCTTGCCGGTGAGCTGCCCTACGGCCGTCAGCGCCGCCTGGAGATCGCCCGGGCGATGTGCACCGGCCCGCGCCTGGTCTGCCTCGACGAGCCGGCCGCCGGTCTCAACCCGCGCGAGAAAGCCGACCTCGCCGAACGCATCCAGCATCTGCGCAACGAGCACCGCGTCACGGTGCTGCTGATCGAGCACGATATGAGTCTGGTCATGGGGATTTCCGAACACATCGTCGTGCTCGACCACGGCGAGGTCATCGCCGCCGGTGATCCGCAGGAGGTGAAGAATTCGCCGGCGGTCATCACCGCGTACCTGGGCGCCGATGACGATGAGGAGGGCGCGGCATGAGTGAGCATCTGCTGGAGGTGCGCGGCATCGATGCCTACTACGGCCCGATTCAGGCGCTGCGCGAAGTTTCGCTGCACGTCGACAAAGGCGAGATCGTCACGCTGATCGGTGCCAACGGCGCCGGCAAGACCACGCTGCTCAACACCCTGTTCGGCAACCCGCGGGCGCTGGTCGGCCACATCCTGTTCCGTGGTGAGGAGATCACCCGCCTGCCGACCTACCAGATCGCCAAGCGCGGGCTGGCGCTGGTGCCGGAAGGCCGGCACATCTTCCCGGGCATGACGGTCGAGGAAAATCTGGTCATGGGCACGATCCCGGTCGGCATGGAGCACGCCGACGAGGACCGGCAGGCGATGTTCGAGCTGTTCCCGCGGCTGGAAGAACGCCGCGACCAGCGGGCCGGTACGCTGTCGGGTGGTGAGCAGCAGATGCTGGCGATCGCCCGGGCGCTGATGGCGCGCCCGGAGATGATCCTGCTCGATGAGCCGAGCCTTGGCCTGGCGCCGCTGGTGGTCAAGCGCATCTTCGAGGTGCTGCGTGAGATCGCCGGGCTCGGCAAGACCATCTTCCTGGTCGAGCAGAACGCCAACCACGCGCTCAAGCTCGCCGATCGCGGCTACGTGCTGGTCAACGGCGTCATCGAACTGCAGGGCTCGGGCAAGGAGCTGCTCGGTAACCCGCAGGTGCGTCAGGCCTACCTCGGCGGTCACTGAGCGACGGTGGCCGGCTCCGCGCCGGCGTCTTCGGGCGCGGTGGCGACGCGTGGCAGGATCAGCGTAAAGCGCGTGCCGCCGCTGGCCGGGCAGCTGACCTGCACCTCGCCGCCGAGCAGCCCGCTGACGAAGTCGCGTACCAGATGCAGGCCGAGCCCGGTGCCGCCCTGACCGCGGCGGGTGGTGAAGAACGGTTCGAAGACCTGCGGCAGGATGTCTTCGGCAATGCCGCAACCGTCGTCCTCGACATCGATGCGCACCCGTTCTGTGTCTTCGGCGGTGGCACGGATGCGTACCGTGCCGCCGCCGGTCACTTCGCGGAAAGCATGGGTGAGGGCATTGTCGAGCAGATTCTGCAGCACCTGCCCGAGCGGGCCGGGGTAGCTGTCGAAATGCAGGCCCGCTTCGATGGCGGTCTCGATGCGCTGTGGCAGGCGCTTCAGTCGCGGGCTGAGCGTGCGCAGCATGTCGGCGACGAGTTCATCGAGAACGAATTCGCGGCGTTCGCTGGTCGCACGGTCGGCGGCGATCTGCTTGAAGCTGTGGATCAACGCCGCGGCGCGCTGCAGGTTGTCGCGCAGGATGGCGCGACCTTCTTCGTTATGAGCGAAGAAGTGTTCGAGATCAGAAAAGCGCAAGCCGTTGTGTACCCGCGTCGTCAGTTCGACGGCCTGCTGATCGAGCGCCGACAGCGTGACCAGCGCCGCACCGATCGGCGTGTTCAGGTCATGGGCGACGCCGGCGACCATGACACCGAGCGAGGCCAGCTTGTCGGCTTGCAGCAGCTGTTCCTGCGTCGTGTCGAGTTGTTCGCGCAGAGCGTTGAGTTCGTCATCACAGGTGGCCGGTCCATCGCTTGGGGGTTGCGGCAGGGGCTGCTGATCCTGCCGCTGGCGCAGGCATGCGAAGCCGAAGGCAGCGGCGAGGCCCGGCAGCAGCGTCAGTACAGCGAAGCCGGCCAGTGGCCACCACGCGCGTTGCTCCTGTGCCTGCAGCACGGCTGGCGGCAGCTGGCTGACCAGCGTCCAGTCGAGTGCGGCTGTCGCTGTCCGCCAGCGCTCGGTGTGTATGCGCTGGAAAGACCACAGCCCCGTGGTATCGCTGAACTGGGTGCTGGCACTCGAATTCAGCGCATGCCAGCGCTGTGCGGTGCGCTCGTCGAGCAGCGAGGCCGGCTGGTCCTGTCCGGCACCGGCGAGCCAGTCGTTGCCATCGTGGTCGATCAGTCGGGTCTGCCCGCCGTCGTTGTCGGGTGGCAGTGCAGCGGACAGGCGATCGGCTTCGACGACGAGCAGGATCAGGCCCTGGGCACGACCGCGGCTGTCGAACACCGGAGTCGCCAGTTGCAATCGCCGTGTGCGGGCTGTGTCCTCGATGCCGTCGAGTTTCTGGCGTGTGAGGAGCAGCGTGCCGGCCGGCTGATGCATCACGCTGTTGCAGAAGGCCGCATCCACGGCGGGCACCAGAGCGGCCAGTGGCGGTGCCGTCGATGCCGTCCGGGGGCCGTCGACATAGCTGCGTACGGCACCGCTGCTGTCGATCCAGGCGATGCGCCGATAATCGGGGTTCAGAGCGAGGAGGGCGAAGAACAGCTCCTCCAGGTTCTGCTGAGGCCCGACCTCATCGTCGAAGTGGTCGCGGCGGGCCAGCAGATCGAGATCGTGTGCCAGAGCGTCGAGCGTCGTTTCCAGCGTGCGCCCGGCCAGCGCCAGCCGTTGCAGCTGGGTCTGGCGCAGTGGCGCGAGGACGCTGGCATGCCACGGTGTGTAGGCCAGGGCGGCCAGCAGCGTGATCAGCGCGAGCCATGGCAGAAAGCGCCGGAGCGTATCGCGGAGGGGGAGTGAAGGCCGGAGCATCACATCAGACCTCGACCCGGCCTCCGTGGGCTTGCAGCCATTCGAGCAGCACGTCGAGCGGCAGCGAACGGGCGAACAGCCAGCCCTGACCGAGCTCGCAGCCGTGGTCGCGCAGCCATTCGGCCTGCTCACGGGTTTCGATGCCTTCGGCGATGGTCTTCAGGTCGAGCCTTCCTGCGAGGCGGATGACCAGATCGGCCAGCGCGGAGCGGCTGGCACCGAGGTCGATTTCCTGGATGAAGCTGCGATCGATCTTCAGCAGATCGGTCGGCAGCCGGCGCAGGTGCGCGAGTGAAGAGAAGCCCGTGCCGAAGTCGTCGATTGCCACACTGACGCCGAGTCTGCGCAGGCGGTCGAGCACATCGCGCACGGCCATGAAGCCCTCCATCGCCGTGCTTTCGGTGACCTCGACTTCGAGCTGGCGCGCGCTGATGCCGGTTGCCGCCAGCTGGCGTTCGATGCTGGCGACGACATCCATGCGCTCCATCTGCACGCCGGAGACATTGACCGCCACGCGCACATGGGCAAAACCGGCGGCGCACAGGCGTGCAGCGGCTTCGCAGGACAGGCGCAGTACGTGCTCGCCGAGCGGCACGATCAGCCCGGTGGCTTCGGCCAGCGGGATGAAGGCATCCGGCGGGATCGTACTGCCATCGGCCAGATGCCAGCGCGCGAGTGCCTCGACGCCGACGACCATGCCGCTTTCGAGCTCGACCTGCGGTTGCAGCTCGATGCCGATGGCGCCCTGCGCCAACGCCTCGCGCAAGGCCTGCAGCAGTTCGAAACGACGTCCCGCTGCGGCCTGCAGTTCGGGCAGCCAGGCCAGATGCTGGCTGCAGCCGCGCTGCTTGGCCTGCTTGAGCAGCAGGCGGGCGCTGGTCAGCACATCGGCGGCGCTGCCGTTGAACTGCGCCAGCGGCAGCAGCGCGGTACCGACGGTGCAGTCGACGGCGCCGGCCTCGGTACCGGCACCGAGTGCGGCGGTGATCGCGTGGATGTCGATCAGCGCCCGGGAGCCGAACACGGCGAAGGTGTCGCTGCCGAGGCGGGCGAGCAGCACGGTCGGGTCGAGCGTCTGGCGCAGCCGTGCGGCGACGCGCTTGAGCAGCTGGTCGCCATAGTGCGGCCCGAGGGCGAGGTTGATGCCGGAGAAGTCGTCGATATCGATCAGCAGCAGCGCGCTGTCGCGCCCGTTTGCGCTGTCGAGTGCGGCTTCGAGGGCGCGCAGCAGTGCATTGCGGTTGGGCAGGGCGAGCAGCGAATCACGATAGGCCAGCTCGTCGAGGCGGCTGACCAGCGCGACGTTGTGCAGGCCGCTGCCGATGTTCAGCGCAAACACGCGCAGCAGCTCCTGCTCGGTTTCGTCGAGCGGGCGCTCGATCTGCACCCAGGCGGCGTATTCGTCGCCGGCCAGTTCCGCCGGGAAGTACAGCACCATGCAGTCGGCTTCGATGCGCGTGTGCCGGTCGGTCAGGCAGCGGCGGATCGCTGCGCGCGGGCCTTCCTGCTGGAGCAGGTCGAGCGATTGGCCGATGGCGCTGGCGAACTGGCCGGCGGCGCCGATCACCGTACCCTCGTCCGGCGCATCGTCACGCGTGCGGTGGACGCAGACCAGACCTTCCGGTGGCACGCCGAGCACCGACGCCAGCTCGGCGATGGTACGGGCGGAAAAATCGCGCAGGTTGCGCGCGCCGACCAGCACATTGGTCGCCTCCACGATCAGCTGCAGGCCGCGCCGCGCCCGTGCCACCGTGCGTAACTGTTCCCAGGCACGGGTGTTGGCGGTCAGCAGTGTGTGCAGGCGCTCGACGCCGAGCTCGGGCTTGGACCAGTAGTCATTGATGTCGTACTGCTCCATCACCTCGCGCACCGGCGCCAGGCCGGGCTGGCCGGTGACCAGCACGATGCGCAGCTCGGCATTGCCGAGTACCTCGCGCACCGCGCGTGCCAGCCGCAGCCCGGCATCGTCGGTTTCCATCACCACGTCGAGGAGCATTACCGCGATGTCGCGTTCAGCGGCCAGCAGGCGCGCGGCTTCGGCGTGGCTGTAGGCCTGCAGCAGCTCGATCGGCCGGCCCAGCACGCGCATGCCGGAGAGCGCGAAACTGGTCGCCCGCTGGAATGCAGGGTCGTCATCGACCGCCAGCACGCGCCAGGCACAGGATTCTCGTGGCGAGGTGGAGGGCTCGGTGTCCTCCGGCAGAAAAACGACATCGCCGGCTTGGGGGGCGTCCGGCCTGGTCAGTGATTCCATTTACTTGAACCTCCCGGAGCGAGCGGTTTGTCGCCGTTACGGCGAAACTCAGTTCGCCCGTCCTCGATCGTCCATACATCTGAGCTTGCGCTGAAACCCTGTGCTGACGGTGAAACCGCCGCTCAGGGACGCGTGATCCAATTTTCGGCTACAAAACATCCATACGCTTGGCGCTGCGAGCAGGGAGGGCAGCGGTAAGCACCAATCTCGCAAGCGTTTATTGCATTTGTCGAAGACTGTAGACATTCGTGGGGTGCCTGCAATGCAGTAGCGCACTATCTCCACGGCGGCGGTCGCCCGCAGGTTGCTCCGTGGCAGCGTCCGCAGACGGATACATCCTTGGTGGGATTGCTGCAGTCCTGCCGTGACTGCACAGTATCGGCACACTGTGCACGACAGTCTTCGCGACGCGGCAGCGGTGCCGGATGCGGCGTGGTTTGCTTGCCGCAAGTCATGGCGTCTTCAGTGTTTACGCTGGACGCAAGCCTGGGTGGGAGGATGCCGCGCGAGGCGCTTGGCCGACGTCAATGTTCATCTGCCACCGAAGGCTGAGCATTGCAGCCGCAGTCGTGGTGGCGTGTCTGCCAACCATGACTGCAGCGCTCTGGACGGGCGCTGCTGCAGGGAGCTCCCGGCTTAAGCTTCTGTGCTCGATAAACGCGTATAAACGGAAAGATCGTCGGCTTTGTGCTGATCGGCTTGAAATAATCACTTTTTGTATTGAAATTACTTCTGAATCATGGAAATCGACGATCGATCCTGGAAACTACTGTCAATCCTGCAAACGCAGGGCCGTGTATCGATGACCGAGCTTGCCGGCCATGTCGCGCTGTCGGTGCCGGCCACCTCGGATCGGGTCCGGCGGCTGGAGGATGCCGGGGTGATCGCCGGCTACCGGGCGCTGGTGGCTCCGGAGCAGGTCGGCTACGGGCTGATGGCACTGATCGGCATCACCACGCCGCAAGCCGACAAGGCGCGGCTGCTCGATGTGCTGCGTGCGGCGCCGGAGGTGCTCGAATGCCACCACGTCACCGGCCAGGATTCCTTCATCCTCAAAGTCATCGCGCGCGATGTGCGTCATCTCGAAGCCTTCATCGCCGCTATCAATCCCTTTGGCGAGACGCGCACCTCGATCGTTCTGTCGACGCCGATCGAGTCCCGTTCGCTGCAGCCGCCGCCGGTGAACTGAGTCCGGCGCGGTTCAGCGGGCTGGCGTCGGCTGCCGGCGGAAACAGTCCGCATCGTGATCGTCGACGATACCGACCGCCTGCAGCCAGGCGTAGACGATCGTCGGTCCGACGAACTTGAAACCGCGCCGCTTGAGCTCGGCGGACAGGCGTTCGGACAACGGCGAGCGGGTCGGCGTCGGGCTGTCGTTGCGGATCGGTGCGCCACCGGCCTGGGCCCAGACCCAGTCGGCGAAATCCTCACCTGCCGCCTGCATCGCCAGATAGGCGCGGGCCGCGCCGATCGTCGCCTCGATCTTCGCGCGCGAGCGCACGATGCCGGCGTCCAGCAGCAGGCGCTCGACGTCGGCCGGGCCGAATTGCGCCACCCGCTGCGGCTCGAAGCCGGCGAAAGCGACCCGGAAGGCCTCGCGCTTGCGCAGGATCACCTGCCAGGACAGGCCGGCCTGGAAGGCTTCGAGCATCAGCGTTTCCCACAGCAGGCGACTGTCGCGCACCGGCACGCCCCATTCCTCGTCGTGATAACGCTGCATCAGCGCATCGTTCCCGGTCCAGCGGCAGCGCTTCAGGTCGCTCATCGTGATGTCCTCGCAGGCCGCAGGCCGTCGGTGTCCGGCAAACGCAGGCGGCGCCCGCGTGGCGTTCGCCAGCAACGGTGTGGATGGGGGCCGCCGCCGGGCAGGCCCCCGAGTAGCCGCACTGTGCTGCGGGCGCCGATTCGCGTCTACAACTCATGACATTCCTCACGCTGACGGACACGGATTCCGTGTCAGGATCGTGCCCGCGCTGGGTGGGTGGCATCGCGGATACCCGCAGGCAGGCGCGGCTGGGCAGGCAAGTCAAAGGGCACAGGCCCGGGAGAAGCGCATGAATGTCGACTCGCTGGCGGACGCAGGGACCGTGGCCGGGGCAGCCGGGGAGGAACCACTGCGTATCGTGGCCACCGATGCCAGCCTGCGCGGGCTGCTACCGGAGAGCTTCCGCTTTGCCGGTGGCGCTGCGCCGCTGGCGGTGGCGTTCATCTCGCCCCACGTCGATTTTCGCAATGTCACCGAGTCGCTGCGGCGACTGGCCGCAGACACCCAGCTGATTGCCGTCAGCACCGCCGGCGAGCTGTGCTCCGAGCCGCGCGGCACGCTGTATTGCGCCACGCCCGCGCAGTGGTCGGGCGTGGTCGTGCAGATCTTTGCCCCGAGTCTGATCGCCCAGGTCAGCATCCATGCCGTACCGCTGCATAACGACGACATCCGCCGCGGCCAGCCGACGCAGCAGCGCGAGGCCCGGGTCAAGCGCATCGCGCAGTCGCTCGGCAGCGTGGCGCCGCCGTTTCGGCTGGACGTGCGCGATACGCTGGCGCTGACCTTTGTCGACGGTTTGTCGGCCTGCGAAAACTACTTCATGGAGGCGGTCTACCGCGCCGGGCGCTTTCCCTGCCTGTTCATCGGCGGTTCGGCCGGCGGCAAGCTCGATTTTCGCAACACCTTCATTTTCGACGGGCATCGCTGCGTCGAGAATCACGCCGTCGTCGCCTTCATCAAGCTGGCGGCCGGCAAGCGCTATGCCGCGCTGAAGAGCCAGAATTTCCGCAAGACCATGCAGAAATTCGTGGTCATCGACGCCGATCCCGACCGCCGTGTCGTCAGTGCGGTGCTCGATCCGAAAGACGGCCAGCCGCAGCCCTTTGCCCAGGTGTTGTCCCGCCTGCTGCAGGTGCCGGTCGACGGCGTGCTGAGCAAACTCGGCGCGCAGACCTTCGGCATCGAGCTCGACGGCGAGCTGTTCGTGCGCTCGGTGGCCGGCCTCGACGCAGCGAGCGGCACGGTGTCGTTCTTCTGTGACGTCAATCCGGGCGACGAGCTGCTGCTGCTGGAGCCGACCGATTTCGTCGAGCAGACGCGCCGCGACATCGAGTCCTTCCTGCGCGGCAAGCCGCGGCCGCTGGCCGCGCTGCTCAACGACTGCATCCTGCGCCGGCTCAACAACGAGCGCCGGCTGGCCGAGATGTCCGGGCTGTGGCCGGTGCCGGCGGCCGGGTTTTCCACCTTCGGCGAACTGTTCGGCATCAACGTCAATCAGACGCTGAGCGCGGTGGTGTTCTTCGAGGCCGGCGATGGTGAGTTCCGCGACGAGCTGATCGACAACTTCCCGGTGCATTACGCCCGGTTCCGCGAGTACTTCACGCGCTGCCAGCTCAAGCGCGCCGAGATCCTCAACAATATGCGCGGGGCGATGATCCACCGCCTGACCGACCACTTCGGTGCCAGCGCCCGGCTCGGTCGCGAGATCGTCGACGTGGTAGCGCAGGCGGCGCAGATCCGCGCCAACGTCGAGGCGATCCGCGGCACCCTGCTGACCAGTCTGGGCACGGCCGGCGATAGCGCCGATGCCGAAGCGCTCGCCAGCGGTTTCACCACGCTCGGCCAGTACACCGCCGGCCTGCGCGACGTGCTGCGCATCATCGACAACATCGCCAGCCAGACCAATCTGCTGGCGCTGAACGCGACAATCGAGGCGGCGCGTGCCGGCGAGGCCGGCCGCGGCTTTGCCGTTGTCGCCACCGAGGTCAAGAAGCTCGCCAACGACACCAAGGCCTCGCTGGCGCGTACGCAGACCTCGATCAGCGGCATAGAGGAGGCGCTGAGCGCGCTCGGCGGTCACATCGAGCTGACGCGCAAGCGTTTCGGCGACACGCAGGGGCGCGCGCGTGACACCGTCGCCCAGGTCGAGGCGATCGTTGCCAACACCGGGCTGATCGAGCAGACACTGTCGGCGCTCGGCAAGCTCGCCGGCGAACAGGGCCGGGCGCTGGCGCAGCTCGAAGGCGACGTTGCCTTCCTGCGCCGGCTGGAGCAGGCCGAGCAGGGCAGCGGGCGGTCTTTGTAGCAGAACCGACAAGGATGTACCGCCCGGTATATTCATGGGGCCGGGCGCCGGCGGCAACTATCTGAAGAAAAAGCCATGATGGCCGGCGGCATCAATTGTGCTTGGCAGGCGGCGAACTCATTTTTCGGGAGCCGTCGCCATGCCCAAGCCAGTCCGTCACGTCCTCGTCTGTTCGCAGAACCGGCCGCTGAACCACCCGCGCGGTGCCTGTGCCCACCACGGCGCGGCGGCGGTGGCGCAGAAGTTCTCCGAGGTGTTCCAGGCGCGCAACCTGTGGGCGACCTACCTGCTGACGCAGACCGCCTGTATCGGCCCGTGCAATCTCGGTCCGAACATCATCGTCTATCCGGAAGGGGTGATGTACAACAGCGTCAAGCCGGAGGACGTCGAGGAAATCATCGACTCACACCTGATCGGCGGCACGCCGGTCGAGCGCCTGCTCGCCCCGGCCAGCGTCTGGTAATCACCCGGCAAGCCAGCGCTACGCGGACAGTCGATGCGTAGCGTTTGGCTGCCATACGCGACTTTCTCGCGCCCGCCCGCCTGGTGAATGCTGCCCCACCCCCGCCGCATCGCGCGGGGCGAAAGGGGTCTGCATCATGCCGCTGCGCCATATCCTGCTCGCGGTCCTCGTGGCCGCGGTGTGGGGCTGCAACTTCATCGCCATCCGTGTCGGGCTCGACAGCATGCCGCCGCTGCTGTTCTCGGCGGCACGGTTCATCTTCTCCGGCCTGCCGATTCTGCTGGTGCCGCGTCCGCCGGTGCCGTGGCGCCTGCTGATCGGCGTCGGCCTCGGCATCGGCGTCGTGCAGTTCGGCTTCCTGTTCAGCGCGATGCATGCCGGCATTTCGCCGGGGTTGGCCTCGCTGGTGTTGCAGACGCAGGCCTTCTTCACCGCTTTGTTCGCGATCGCCATCGACGGTATTTCGCCGCGTCCCTGGCAATGGTGGGGGCTGGCGGTGGCGTTTGCCGGCATCGGCCTGATCGGCGCATCGAGCGATGGCTCGGTGACGCTGGCCGGCCTGCTGCTGGTGCTGGTGGCCGCCGCCGGCTGGGCCAGCGGCAATCTGGTGCTGCGGCGGGTGCGCGGCGCCAACATGGTCCATTTCATGATCTGGATGAGCGTGGTGCCACCACTGCCGCTGTACGGCTTCTCGCTGTGGCTGGAGGGGCCGGGTGCGCTGCCGGCGGCCTGGCATGCGCTCGGCTGGTCCGGCCTGGCGGCGCTGCTCTATATCGCGATTTTCGCCACCTGGTTCGGCTACGGCGTCTGGGGCTGGCTGATGCAGCAGCACCCGGTGACGCTGATCGCACCGTTCTCGCTGCTAGTGCCGCTGTTCGGCATGCTCGGTTCGGCGCTGGCCTTCGGCGAGCAGTACGGGCCGCTGAAGCTCGCGGCGGCGGCACTGGTGCTGCTCGGCCTGCTGCTCAACGTCTTCGGTGGTCGGCTGCCGTGGTGGCGGCGCACGGTGACCATCTGAACTGCGGCGTTCAGGCTGGCGCGCGCATTCCGGCGGTATCGCACCGCTTGTCGTGGTCAGTGCCGTCGCCGACGGCGGCTCTGCACAGCATTACCGTAGCGGCACTCGGCAGTGCCGGCCTGGATGACACCGCTGGCATTCATCCGCACGCGGCGAGCGGGTGATGAGGCGGCTTCCTGCGCCGGGTTCATCCCGCTGTCGAGCTGGCGCAGGCCGTTGCAGCGCAACGGATTCGCCCGGCAGCCGGCACGGCCCGGTCATCCGGCCTGCCGGCGCTGTTGATTGCGCCTTTCCGGGCTTGGCCGTTTCACGCTGAATTCGGCGCAGAGCCGGGGCGATGGCTGGCGCGTGGACTGCGCTGGCTGATGACGCGCACCGCCGGTGCGGGTTTTGCGCTGACGGGCTGGCTACGGATGAGTGCGCGCCGGCTGATACGCTGATTCGGCTGGCGGGTGCTCCCGGCGAGGGTTTTCCGCCACTGGCTGGCAACCTTTACGCAGGATTCATGTCGGCAAGGCATGCGACACCGCACATGCGTTGCCGAGCGCGCGCCCGGCTTGTGTTTGCGTCACTCTTTACTCTTGCTCCCACGGATCGCCGTCGATGCCGCATTACACCCCGCTGATCACTTCGCTGGTCGCTGCTTTCTGCTTTGCTTTTGCCCTCGGTGCGCTGGCCAACCGCCTGCGCATCTCGCCGCTGGTCGGTTATCTGCTGGCCGGTATCTGCGTCGGCCCGTTCACACCGGGCTTCGTCGCCGATCAGTCGCTGGCGCCGGAGCTCGCCGAGATCGGCGTGATCCTGCTGATGTTCGGCGTCGGCCTGCATTTTTCCCTGAAAGACCTGCTGGCGGTGAAAGGCATCGCCATTCCCGGCGCGCTGGTGCAGATCGGCGTCGCCACATTGCTCGGCATGGGGCTCGCCCATGTCCTCGGCTGGACGCTCGGCGCCGGCCTGGTGTTCGGCCTGGCGCTGTCGGTGGCGAGTACCGTGGTGCTGCTGCGCGCGCTGGAGGAACGCCGCCTGCTCGATTCGACGCGCGGGCGCATCGCCATCGGCTGGCTGATCGTCGAAGACCTGGTGATGGTGCTGGTGCTGGTGCTGCTGCCGGCGCTCGGTGAGCTGCTCGGCGGCGGCGGGGCGGTGTTCGACTCGCAAGCGTTGCTGCTGACGCTCGGTATCACCTTCGGCAAGGTGCTCGCTTTCCTGCTGTTCATGCTGGTGGTCGGCCGGCGGGTGATCCCGTGGCTGCTGGCGCGCATCGCCCGTTCCGGCTCGCGCGAGCTGTTCACGCTCGGCGTGCTGGCGATCGCGCTCGGCGTGGCCTACGGCTCGGCGCACGTGTTCGGCGTGTCGTTTGCGCTCGGCGCCTTCTTCGCCGGCATGATCCTCGGCGAGACCGAGCTCAGCCACAACGCCGCGGCCGACTCGCTGCCGCTGCGCGATGCCTTCGCGGTGCTGTTCTTCGTCTCGGTGGGCATGCTGTTCGATCCGATGAGCCTGCTGCGCGAGCCGCTGCCGGTGCTGGCGACCTGCCTGATCATCGTCTTCGGCAAGTCGATCGCCGCCTGGCTGATCGTGCGCGCCTTCGGCCACCCCAACGACACGGCGCTGACCATCGCCGCCAGCCTGGCGCAGATCGGCGAGTTCTCCTTCATCCTCGCCGCGCTCGGCGGCCAGCTCGGCCTGCTGCCGGACAGCGGCCGCGACCTGATCCTCGCCGGTGCGATTCTCTCGATCCTGGTCAACCCGCTGGCGTTCGGCCTGTGCCGCTGGCTGCGCCTGCGGCTGGGCACGGCGACGCAGGCGAGCGACATCCCGCTGCCGGACCTGAGCGCCCATGCCGATCACGACGTGCTGGTCGGCTACGGCCGCGTCGGCAGCCGGCTGGCCGATGAGCTGGCGCGCACGGCGACGCCGCTGGTCATCGTCGAGACGCGGGCCGACCTCGCCGAGCAGGCGCGCGCGCGCGGCTTCGACGTGCTCTGCGGCAGTGCCGCGGCCAAGGAACTGCTGGAAGCGGCCGCGATCGAGCGCGCACGCCGGCTCTACATCGCGATCCCGCAGGTGTTCGAGGCCGGTGAAATCGTCGCCCGCGCCCGTCAGCTCAACCCGCAGCTGACGATCGTCGCCCGCGCCCACAACGAATCCGAGCGCGAGCACCTGTGCCGGCAGGGCGCCGACTATGCGGTGATCGGCGAGCACGAGATCGCCCGCGCGATGAGCGGCGGCTGGTCGGTACCGCCGGCGCTTGCCGGTTGAGGGCTCAGCCGGCGTGCTGGCGCGCGTTGAGGTGGGCGGCGAGCTGGGCGTCCATCGTCGCCACGTGCAGGTCGAACCACTCGGACAGCCCCGAGGCAATGTAAGCGCGCGCCATCGCCGGACGGCCCTTGGCGACGCTCTGGAGAAAACGGCCGAGATCGCCGAGCACGCGGGCGTGATCGGCCTCGTGCTCGCGCAGGCTCGGGCAGGCGGTTTCGCGCATCAGCGCTTCTTCGGCGGCGAAGTGGGCGCGGGTGTGTTCGACCAGCCCCTCGAAGCGGGTGGCGAATTCGGCCGGCGGGCCGCTTTCGATGGCGCGCGCCAGCTCAAGAAATTCGCGGTGGGTGGCATCCATCGTCGCCACGCCGAGGGCGTGGCGTTCATCGTTCCAGTCGTAACGGCTCATGGCGGGTCCCGCGTTGACAGCATGCGCCCGCCTTGCAGCAAGGAACGGACCGCCGCGTCGCTCATGACCGCTACCACCCGTCGGGTCAAGGAGTTGGCGCGACACGGCGGCTGTGCTGCCGTGTCGCAGCCGTACGCGGCGGTGCGAACCTTGTCGGCTTTGCGACGCCGCGCCGCTTACAGCAGATGCATCGCCCGTGCCTGTTCGCGCAGCTGCTCGCGGAAGTCCGGGTGGGCGATGCTGATCAGCTCATGCACGCGCTGCTTCTCGGTCTTGCCGCGCAGCTGGGCGACACCGTACTCGGTGACGACGTAGTTGATGTCGTTCTTGCTGGTGCTGACATGGGTGCCCGGTGTCAGCGTCGGCACGATGCGCGAGATGGTGTCGTGCTTGGCCGTCGACGGCAGCACGATGAAGGCCTTGCCGCCTTTGGAGCGGTTGGCCGCCCGCACGAAGTCGGTCTGTCCGCCGGTGCCGGAGTAGGGCGCCGAGCCGAGGCTTTCCGAGCCGCACTGGCCGAGGAAGTCGATCTGCAGCGTGGCGTTGATGGCCACCAGATTGTCGTTCTGCCCGGCGATGAAGGGATCGTTGGTGAATTCCACCGGGTGCATTTCCAGCGCCGGATTGTGATCCATGAACTGGTACAGGCGCTTCGAGCCGAGGGCGAAGGTGGCGATCATCGTGCCGGGCATGAAGTTCTTGCGCCGGTTGGTGA
The DNA here is from genome assembly GCF_003182095.1 of Plasticicumulans acidivorans. Lineage (GTDB taxonomy): Bacteria > Pseudomonadota > Gammaproteobacteria > Competibacterales > Competibacteraceae > Plasticicumulans > Plasticicumulans acidivorans. Next base: position 195,252 of record NZ_QGTJ01000007.1, read on the forward strand.
TTGCGCCGCTTTCGAACAGCTTGAGGATGCCGTCGCCGATCATCTCCGAATGCACGCCCAGATCGTGCTTGCAGGTCAGCTGCGTGACCACCGCATCGGGGATGCCGCCGTAGCCGATCTGCAGCGTCGAGCCGTCGTCGATCAGGTCGGCGACGTACTTGCCGATGGCCTCCTGCACCGGGCCGATGGTCGGCAGGCCGACTTCGAGCAGCGGGTCCTCGTTTTCGATCAGCGCCGCCACCTGCGAAATGTGCACATGACAGTTGCCGTAGGCGAAGGGCACGTTCGGGTTGACTTCAAGGATCACGGCACGGGCGCGCTTGACCGCCGCCATCGTGTAGTCGGCGCCCAGACTCAGCGCGAAATAGCCGTGCTGATCCATCGGCGAAGCCATTGCGAACACCACGTCGGCCGGCATCAGGCCGCGCTCGATCATTGCCGGCAGTTCGGAGAAATGGTTCGGCAGGAAATCGATCCAGCCGTGCTGGCCGCCGTCGCGGGTCGCGCTGCCGTAGAACAGTGCGACATGGCGTACGTGCTCGACGGTCTCCGGGTCGATGTAGCCGTATTTGCGTACCGCGAGGATCTGCGCGACTTTCACGTCGTGAAATTCGCGGCGTTGTTCCGACAGCGCGGTCAGCAGTGTCGGCGGTTCGCCGACGCCGGTCGAGACGATGATCATGTCGCCATCGCGGACCTGACGCACGGCCTCGGCGGCGCTGGTCAGACGTTGCCGGTACGCATCCTGAACATTCATGAGGGGCTCCTCTGCCAACAATCTATCGGTGGCGCTGCCGGCTTCTGCGGCTGGCTGACGCACTACGGGAAATTACTTAGGTGAAATGCGTTATCGAGCATAGGTCGTGCCTGACAGGCATGGAAGTGCGCCGCGCGGAGCTTTTGTGCTCGGTCAATTGCTCGCTGTGCGAGGCAATATCAGCCGCGCTTCCAGTCCGCCGCCCTCGCGATTGCGCAGTGTGACGTCGCCGCCGTGGGCACGGGCGATGGCACGGGCGATCGACAGACCGAGGCCGCTGCCGCCGGTGGCGCGCGAGCGCGAGTGCTCGACGCGGCGAAACGGCTCGAACACCGCCTCCAGCACGTCGGCCGGCAGGCCGGGGCCGCGATCGAGCACGCGGATCATCAGCTGCTGCGGTGAGTCGTCCAGGCGGACTTCGACGGTTTTGGCGTAGCGCAGGGCATTGTCGATCAGGTTCTGCAGGCAGCGGCGCAGCGCCCGCGGGCGCACTGTCAGCGGAGCACTCGGCGTGCCGTCGAAGCTGACCGTTTCACCGGCCTCGATGGTGTCTTCGCAGATCGCCTCGACCAGTGCGCTGACATCGAGCGGCGAGAAAGCCTCACCGCGTCCAGCGCGCAGCAGATCCAGCGTGTCGGCGACGGTGGCTTCCAGTTCGGCGAGGTCGACACCGAGATGCTCGCGGGTACCGGCATCGTCGAGCAGTTCGGCACGCAGGCGCATGCGTGCGATCGGCGTCTTCAGATCGTGAGCGACGGCGGCGAGCAGGTGGTCGCGGTCCTCGCGCTGGCGGCGCAGCCGTGCCTGCATCTCATTGAAGGCGCGGGTGGCTTCACGCACTTCGAGCGCACCGCGCTCGGTCAGCGGCGGACGATCGAGGTTGTCGCCGAGTTCACGTGCCGCCTTGGCCAGCTGCGCCAGCGGTTGCGTCAGCCCGCGCACGGCGAGCAGCGACACCATCAGCACCACGCTCATGGCCGCGCCGAGACTGAGCAGCAGGCTGACCGGGCGGGCGGCGAGCAGCGGCGGCAGCTCGTGCAGGAAGCTGGCGATACCGCCGTCGTTGAGTCCGACCTGAATGAAAAAGCTCGGTGGCTGCGGGCGCAGGCCGCCGTCCTGGGGGCGGTAGAGGCTGACGTAGACCGGGCGTGCGGCACCGAGCTGCTGGTGCAGCAGACGGCGCAGCGCCACCGCCTGCGAGGACTGGTCGGCCGGCAGATCGGTCCACGGCAGGTCGAGACGCAGGCGCAGCGGCGGCAGGTCGAGCGCATTGGCCAGGCGCTCACGATCGCCGGCGTCGAAGTCATCGAGCAGTTCGACGGTGGCGGCGATGCGTTCGCTGCTGTCGGCCACCAGCACGTGATAGAGACTGGCGCCGCGGTCACGCAGCAGCAGCGTCAGCGCGATGCTCTGCGACACCAGCAGGCCGACGCACAGCAGGAACAGCAGGCGGCCGAACAGTGAACGCGGCATGCTCAGAACTCGCGGGTGATCGGTGCGACCAGTACGTAACCCTCGTTGCGCAGCGTGCGGATGATCGCCGGCTCCTTCGGGTCTTCGCGCAGACGCCGGCGCAGGCGGCTGATCAGCATGTCGATGCTGCGGTCGAACGGGCCGGCTTCGCGGCCCTGCGTGGCGTCGAGCAGCTGGTCGCGGGTCTGTGGCCGCCCGGCATGTTCGAGCAGTGCACGCAGCAGGCGAAACTCGGCGCTGCCGAGTGGCACGACGACGCCGTCGGCATCGACCAGCTGGCGCAGCTCGGCGTCGAGCAGCCAGCCGGCAAAGCGATAGCGGCGCACGCGGCCGTCGCTGTGGGGCGGTGTTACCGCGGCGCCGGCCTCACCGGTGCCGCGGGTGCGGCGCAAGACGCTGTTGATGCGTGCCAGCAGCTCGCGCGGGTTGAACGGTTTGGGCAGGTAGTCATCGGCGCCCATTTCCAGGCCGACGATGCGATCGGTGTCGTCGCCGCGGGCGGTGAGCATGATCACCGGCAGCGTCGAGTGCGCGCGCAGGTTGCGGCACAGGCTCAGGCCGTCTTCGCCGGGCAGCATGACGTCGAGGATCACCAGATCGGGCGGTTCGACTTCGAGCGCATTGCGCAGGCCGGCGCCGTCCTCGGCTTCGGAAACCCGCAGGCCGTTACGGCCGAGATAGTCAGCGAGCAGGGCGCGCAGTTCGGGATCATCGTCGACGATCAGCACATGGTCGTTCATGGCGCTCCTTATAACGTTCGTAAGGCTGGAACGGGCCGGGGTGTTACACGCCGTTACAGAACGCGACCTCGTTGTGGTCGAACGGTGACACGCCGGGTGTCGAATAGACGCCGTGGAAGCGATCCACCCGATCGAACACCGAAACGCAATCCTCAAGGAGCAGCGATCATGACGACCAAACTCACCCGCACACTGATGCTTACCGCCGCACTCGCCACTGCCGGTATCGGCTCCGCCGTCGCCTGGGCCGGTCAGGGGCAGGGGGCGGGTGGCTGGGGTGGCCCGGTTGACCCGGAAGCCCGCTGGGAAATGATGCAGAGCCATCGCCAGCTGCGCTTCGAGCTGCTGGAAAAAGCCCTGCAGCTGCGCCCGGAGCAGAAGGCCGCCTGGGATGAATACGTCAACGCCCGCAAGGCGCTCGGCCCGCTCACCCCGGAACAGATGAAGACCTGGCGTGATGCGATGATCAACAAGAACCCGATCGAACGCCAGCAGCTGCGCATCGAGCGTATGGAGCAGCACCTGCAGCAGATGAAGGCGAGCCTGGTGCCGATGCAGAAGTTCTACGGCTCGCTCGACGCCGATCAGAAGGCCACTTTCGACAAGTTCTTCCAATGGGGGCCGCGTGGCGGGCACGGCATGCGCGGCCAGGGTATGGGTGGTCCGGGCATGGGTGCCGGCATGGGTGGCCCGGGCATGGACGGCCAGGGCCCGGCACCGATGGCACCGCCGGCCGAGTGAGCCCGCAGCGGGCGTAAACCTCTGCGCTGCCACACAGCCAGACCATGCATGAGCGCCGCGGGCGCCATCCCTCCAGGGGTGGCGCCCGCGGTGTTTTTGCGGGTGACAGGGTGTCCCGCGTGTCACCCCGGCAGGGCGGAGGGGGGACGGCCTGCGGCAGCGGCGGGACGTTGTTGCTTCGCAGCAACAGCGGCGGGTGCGCTGCTGCAGCGCGACATACGGAGTTTTTGACTGATACAGGTCTTTGATGTGAATGGATTTTGCAGCTGAGTTCAAGCGCGTTTCGATGTGGCTGGCATTGACCTTGCTCAACTCCTCGCACCGCTCGACATCTGTCACAGAAGCGGGACAAACCAGAAAAGCTCCAAAGCCCCCAGGGAGCCCCAGAGGAGTAGTCCATGACCGATTCACGTTTCCTGAAACACCGACTCGCCCTCGGCGTTGCCATGTTGCTCGGGACCGCCGCCGCACAGGCCGGCGTCACCGACGAGATGATCATGAACGCCGACAAGGACACGCAGAACGTCCTGACCTGGGGTATCACGCTCAACGGCCAGCGCTACAGCCCGCTCAAGGCGATCAACGCCGATACCGTCAAGGATCTGGTGCCGGCCTGGGCCTTCAGCTACGGCGATGAGAAGCAGCGTGGCCAGGAGGCGCAGCCGCTGGTCTACAACGGCCGCATGTTCGTCACCGCCTCGTACTCGCGCCTGTTCGCGCTCGATGCGCGCACCGGCCAGATGCTGTGGAAGTACGAGCACCGCCTGCCCGACGCGATCCTGCCCTGCTGCGACGTGATCAACCGCGGTGCCGCGCTCTACGGCGATCTGGTGATCTTCGCCACGCTCGATGCGCAGCTGGTCGCGCTCAACCAGGAGACCGGCAAGGTCGTCTGGAAGCAGAAGCTCGACAACTACAAGGACGGCTACTCCAACTCGGCGGCGCCGATCGTCGTCAAGGGTCTGGTCATCACCGGCGTCTCCGGCGGCGAGTTCGGTGTCGTCGGTCGCGTCGATGCGCGCGACGCCAACACCGGCAAGCTGGTGTGGTCGCGTCCGGTCATCGAAGGCTTCCCCGGCAAGATCCTCAAGGACGGCCAGCTGGTCGATTCCGACATCACCGGCGGTGCCGCCAACAAGACCTGGCCCGGCGACATGTGGCAGATGGGCGGCGGCGCGACCTGGCTCGGCGGCCTCTACGATGCCGAGACCGATTCGATCCTGATCGGCACCGGCAACCCGGCGCCGTGGAATGCCCACACCCGCCCGGGTGACAACCTCTACACCGCGTCGAGCCTGGCCATCGATCCGGCCACCGGCAAGATCAAGTGGCACTACCAGACCACGCCGAACGACGGCTTCGACTTCGACGGCGTCAACGAGCTGGTTTCCTTCGACCTGCACAAGGACGGCAAGGTCATCAAGGCTGTCGGCAAGGCCGACCGCAACGGCTTCTTCTACGTGCTCGACCGCACCGACGGCAAGCTGCTCAGCGCCACGCCGTTCGTCACTAAGCAGACCTGGGCCACCGGCGTCGACCTCAAGACCGGCCGTCCGATCGAGACCGGCGTGCGTCCGGGCGATCCGTCGAAGAGCGCCGACGGCAAGAAGGGCGAGACCGTGTTCTCGGCGCCGTCCTTCCTCGGCGGCAAGAACTGGATGCCGATGGCCTACAACAAGGACACCGGCCTGTTCTACGTGCCCGCCAACGAGTGGGGCATGGACATCTGGAACGAGCCGATCTCCTACAAGAAGGGCGCGGCCTACCTCGGCGCCGGCTTCACCATCAAGCCGCTGTATGAGGACTACATCGGTGCGCTGCGCGCGATCGATCCGGCCACCGGCAAGATCGTCTGGGAGTACCACAACCCGGCGCCGCTGTGGGGTGGTGTGCTGACCACCGCCGGCAACCTGGTGTTCACCGGCACGCCGGAAGGCTTCCTCAAGGCCTTCGATGCCAAGACCGGCAAGGAGCTGTGGAAATTCCAGACCGGCTCCGGCGTGGTCGGCTGCCCGGTCACCTGGGAGATGGACGGCGAGCAGTACATCGGCGTGCCCTCCGGCTGGGGTGGCGCGGTACCGCTGTGGGGGGGCGAGGTTGCCAAGCGCATCCAGCACCTGAGCCAGGGCGGCAGCATGTGGGTGTTCAAGCTGCACAAGTCCTGATGCGGCACGGTCGCGGACGCCTGGGGCGTCCGCGACCCGCTTTCCGGCAGGGCCGTTGGCGACGTACCGCCGGCCCCCGTCCCGATCACTGAAGAGGTACCGTCCATGAACCGGATTCCGCTGGCCGCCGGCCTGCTGTGTGCGCTCGGACTCGGCGCGGGCGTGGCGCTGGCCAACGCCGATGCGCTGTCCACCGTGCGTGAAAAGGGCGTGCTGCGCGTCGCCGTCTACAAAGACTTTCCCCCGTATTCCTACACCGACGCCAATGGCCGCATGACCGGCCTCGACGTCGAAGTCGGCCGCGCGCTGGCCGAGCGCATGGGTGTCGCCATGTCGCTGGAGCCGATCCCGGCCTCCGACGAGTCGATGGAAGACGACCTGCGCAACGCCGTCTGGAAAGGCCACTACATGGGCTGGGGCGCGGCCGACGTCATGCTGCATGTGCCGGTCAATGCCGACTTCCAGCAGCGCGTCGACAAGGTCACGCTGTTTGCGCCGTACTACCGCGAGCTGGTGGCGATCGCCTACGACAAGGACAAGATCCCCGATCTCAACAGCCTCGACGTGTTCCGCAAGGAAAAGGTCGGCGTCGAGATGCGCACCGTCGCCGATCAGTACCTGATCACCACCGAGAGCGGCGCCTACATCAACAACGTGCGCCACTTCCGCACGCCGGATGCCGCCTGCGCGGCGCTCAAGTCTGGCGAAGTGCCGGCGCTGGCGGCGCAGCGCGGGCAGCTCGAATACTGCCTCGGCGGCGATCGCGCGCGCTTTGTCGTGACCACGGTGCCGGCGCCGAACGTCCGCGTCTTCGAGTGGAACGTCGGCATGGCCGTGCGCGCCAGCGAGCCGGGCCTGCGCGATGCGCTCGGCGACGCGATGGAGTCGCTGCGCCAGGACGGCACGCTGCAGAAGATCTTCGACGCCAACCACGTCAGCCTCAACGCACCGGCACACTGAAGCCGCTGCGCCGTCGTCGCACCGTCTGCTGGTGCGGCGACCCGCCCGAGCCCGTGCCGCCGGCACGCTCGGGAGCGGCCGCAAGGCGCCCGCCAGAGGCGCTGGCCGTATCCACCGGAGGAGATTTCGATGCAATGGTCTGCTGTCGCGCTGGTCTGCGCGCTGGCCGTCCCGGCCGCGTTCGCCGGGGAGGCCGTTCCCCCCGATCCGCTGGACTCCGTGCAGTGGCCGGCGATGGTGCACAAGTTCTTTCGTGATCAGCGCGTGGTGTTCGACGACGCCGTGCAGGTGATCGTGCCGCCGGCCGCCGAGGATTCGATGAACGTGCCGGTGTCGGCGCGCGTGCACGGCCTGCCCGATGTGCAGGAGATCATCGCCTTCATCGATTTCAACCCGATTCCCGGCGTGCTCTCGCTGCGTCCGCTGCAGGCGCTGCCGTACATCGGTTTTCGCGTGCGCGTGCAGCAGTCGACACCGATCCGCGTCGCCGCGCGCACCGCCGATGGCGTCTGGCACGTCGGCGGTGCCTGGGTCGATGCCGCCGGCGGTGGCTGCACCCTGCCGTCGGCGGTCGCCTCGCGCGTCCGGGACGAGGACATCGGCAAGGTCGCAGCCCGCCGCTGGCCGCTGGCGGACGGTGGCCAGCGGCTGAAACTGCGCATCGCTCATCCCAACGACACCGGGCTGATCAGCGGCACACCGGCCTTTTTCGTCGAGGAACTGCACGTGCGTGACGCCGGCGGCCGCGAGCTGGCCAGTCTGGCGCTGCATGAGCCGATCGCCGAAAGTCCGCTGCTGACCCTGGAGTTCCCGGTCGCCGGCGCGCTTGCGATCAGCGGCCGTGACAACAGCGCCACGCTGATCGAGGCGAGGGTCGAATGATGCGCGCACGCTGTGTACGAACCTGGCTGGCGGCCGCACTGGCGCTGCTGAGCAGCCTCGCCATCGCCGACGACTTCGATTACGGCCTGCAGCCGCGGCAGGTGGCTGCCGACACCTGGGTGGTGTTCGGCAAGCCGGAGAACTTCTCGCGCAGCAACGGCGGCGACATCGCCAACACCGCTTTCATCGTCACCGGCGCCGGCGTCGTCGTCATCGACACCGGGCCGTCGAAGCGCTACGGCCAGCAGCTGCGGGCGGCGATCGGCCGCATCACCACGGAGCCGGTGGTCGCCGTCTACCTGACCCACCATCACCCGGATCACGCCCTCGGCAACCAGTCGTTCAAGGACGTCCCGATCCGCGCGCTGGCCGGCACCATCGACGGCCTGCGCGAGCAGGGCGCGGATTTCAATTCCAACCTCTACCGCATGACCGGCGACTGGATGCGCGGCACCGAACCGCTGCTGCCGCAGGAGGCGGTCACCGCCGGTGAGGTGACCATCGGCCGCCACACGCTGCAGCTGCTGGCGCTGAAGGGGCACACCGCCGCCGATCTGGCGATCCTCGATCGCAGCACCGGCACGCTGTTCAGCGGGATCGTCTTCAACGGCCGCACGCCGGCGACGCCGAATGCGACGATCAGCGACTGGCTGAGCAGCCTGCAGCAGCTGCAGGCGCTGCAGCCGGCACGCATCGTGCCGGCGGTCGGCCCGGTCGGTGACACGGCGATGCTGGCGCACGATGCCGACTACCTGCGCTGGCTCGACGGCAGCCTGCGGCAGGCGGCGGCGCAGGGCGTCGACATGGCCGAGGCGCTGCGTCTGCCGATCCCGGCGCGCTTCGACGACTTCGCGCTGCTGCGCGAGGAATACCAGCGCTCGGTGGCGCATCTGTATCCGGCGATCGAGCGCGCCTCGCTCGGCGTGGCGGAGTGAGCGCGGGCGATGGGGCGCTGGCTGTGCGGCCTGCTGCTCGGCCTGCTGCCGGGGCTGGCGCCGGCGCTGGTGCCGCCGGGCATGCCGTCCCTGGAGCTCGGCACGCTCGACCTCGACGGCTACCGCGATCACGCCTACCACGCGCCGGTGCCGGCGCAGCACCCGGACGCGACGACGGTGAACACGCCGGAGGCGCGCGCGCTGATCGATTCGGCGCAGGTGGTGGCGATCGATGTGATGGCGGCGACGGCGCGGCCGGCCGACGGCGATGTGCCGGCAGGCTTCATCCCCAGCAAGGTGCGCCGGCACATTCCCGGTTCGACCTGGCTGCCCAACGTCGGCTACGCCGAGCTGACGCCGGCGGTCGAGCGCTATTACCGCGACAATCTGGCGCGCCTGAGCGGCGGCGATCACGCGCGGGCCCTGCTGATCTACTGCATCGCCGATTGCTGGCTGTCGTGGAATGCCGTACACCGCGCCGCCAGCTGGGGCTACCGCCGGCTGTACTGGTACCCGGAGGGTTCCGACGGCTGGGCCGAGGCCGGACTGCCGCTCAGCGAGGCGGTGCCGGTGGCGCCCTGAGCGATACCACGATGAACGACGCATCATGAACCAGGGGAGACATCGATCCATGTGGCAGATCCTGCCCCGCGCGCTGCTGCTCGCGCTGCTGTGCACCCTCGGCCTGCCGGCGCAGGCGCTGGAGAAGATCCGCGTCGGCGTGCAGCAATCCGGCACCGTGCAGTGGGAACTGCAGACCCTCGTCGATCGCGGTCTGGCCGAGCGCGAGGGCATCGAGCTGGAGCTGGTGCCACTGGCGACCAAAGACGCCACCCACATCGCGCTGCAGGGCGGCGCGGTCGATGTCGTCGTCGATGACTGGTTGTGGGTGTCGCGGGCACGTGACGAAGGTCGCAAGTACGCCTTCGTCACCCATTCGCTGGCCGCCGGCGCGCTGTATGCGCGCGCCGACAGCGGCATCGGCACGCTGGCCGATCTCGCCGGCAAAAAGCTCGGCGTCGCCGGCGGTCCGCTCGACAAGAGCTGGCTGCTGCTGCGGGCCTACGCTAGGAAGACGCTCGGCTACGACCTCGCCGAACGCGTCGAGCCGCAGTTCGGCGCGCCGCCGCTGCTCAATCAGCTGGCGCTCGGCGGCGAGCTGCCGGCAGCGCTGAATTACTGGAACTACGGCGCCCGGCTGGAAGCGGCGGGCTTCCGACCGGTGGTGTCGATGCGCGAGGTGCTGGCCGGGCTCGGTGCACCGCCGCAGCTGCCGGTGATCGGCTGGGTGTTCGCCGAGGACTGGGCCGACAGCCACGCCGAGGCGCTGCGCGGCTTCCTGCGCGCCTCGCGCGCGGCGAAGACGCTGCTAGCCGGCGACGACGGCGTCTGGCAGGCCTTGCGGCCGCTGCTCAAGGCGCGCGACGAGGCCGAGTTCGGCGTGCTGCAGCGTGCCTACCGCGCCGGCATCCCGGCCCACGTCGGGCCGCAGGACGCCGAGGCCGCCGCCGCGGTGTATCAGGTGCTCGCCAGCGAGGGCGGCACGGCGCTGGTCGGCAAGGGGCGTGCGCTCGCCGCCGGCACCTTCTGGGACGGTTACCGGGATTGAGCGTGATGTCCATCGCCCGCTCCGAGCGCCGCCTGCGCGCGCTGTCCTTCCTGCTGCTGCTGCTCGGCTGGTGGCTGCTGGCCGCCGTGCTGCAGTCGCCGGAGCTGTCGTCGCCGGCGGCGGTGGCGGCGCGGCTGTGGGAGCACGCGCTGAGCGGCGAGCTGTGGCGTCACCTCGGCGCCACGCTGGCGCGGGTGGTGGCGAGCTTCGTGCTGGCGATGGCGGTCGGCACCGCGCTCGGCATCCTGCTCGGGCGCTCGCGCCGGCTCGATGTGTTCTGCGATGGCTGGCTGGTGCTCGGCCTGAACATTCCGGCGCTGGTGACGATCATCCTCTGCTACGTCTGGTTCGGCCTCAATGACGTGGCCGCGGTGCTGGCGGTGGCGCTGAACAAGATCCCGACCGTGGTGGTCACCGTGCGCGAGGGCGCGCGCGCCGTCGACCGCGAGCTGCTCGACGTGGCGCGGGCGTTTCGCGTGCCGCGCCTGCGCGCCTTCCGCCAGGTCTATCTGCCGCAGCTCTACCCGTATCTGCTCGCCGCCGCGCGCAGCGGCCTGGCGCTGATCTGGAAGATCGTGCTGGTGGTCGAGCTGCTTGGCCGTTCCAACGGCGTCGGCTTTCGCCTGAACGTGTTTTTCCAGTTCTTCGACATCGCCGGCATCCTCGCCTACACGCTGGCCTTCGCCGCCGTGGTACTGGCGATCGAGGCCTGGCTGATGCGGCCGCTGGAGCGCCGGCTGCTGGGGTGGCGCTCATGATGCACCTGCAGCTGGCACGCAAGACCTGGCCGGGGGCGGACAGCGCGGTGCTTGCCGACATCGAACTGCACGTCGCCGCCGGCGAGTTCGTCTGCCTGGTCGGGCCGAGCGGCTGTGGCAAGAGTACGCTGCTGGCGTTGATCGCCGGCCTCGACGCGGAGTTCAGCGGCACCCTGCGCGCATCGGCCGACCTCGGCCTGCTGTTCCAGACGCCGCGGCTGATGCCCTGGCTGACGGTACGCGAGAACCTCGCGCTGGTGCTGCCGCAGGGCCGCTGCGATGCCCATGCACTGGAGCTGCTGGCGGCGATGGGGCTCGATGCGGCGACGCTCGATCGCTATCCGGGCCAGCTTTCCGGTGGCCAGCAGCGCCGCGTCGCGCTGGCCCGCGCCTTCGCCGCGCGTCCGCGCCTGCTGCTGCTCGACGAGCCTTTCGTCTCGCTCGATGCGCCGGTGGCGCAGCGCCTGCGCGAGCTGCTGCTGGCGCAGTGGCAGGCCGAGCGTCCCGGCGTGCTGTTCGTCACCCATGATCTCGACGAGGCGCTGACGCTGGCCGACCGCATCGTGTTTCTCGGCGGTGCGCCGGCACAGGTGGTGCTGGAATGGCGCTGCGGCGTGCTGCGCCCGCGCTCGCCGGCGGCGGTGGCCGGGCAGCGCGCGGTCCTGCTCGGCGCCCACCCCGATCTGCTCGCCGGCCGCCGAGGGTGCGGCCCTGCCCAGGAGTCTGCCGATGGCTGAACAGCCGCTGCTCGATGTCGAACAGGTCAGCAAGTCCTACGGTCCGCGCAAGGCGCTCGACGGTGTGTCGCTGCAGGTCGGGCGCGGCGAGTTCGTCGCCCTGCTCGGGCCGAACGGCGCCGGCAAGTCGACGCTGTTCCAGCTGCTCTCGGGGCTGTTCGTCGCCGACGGCGGCAGTATCCGCATCGGCGGGCTGGACCTGCGCACGCACATGACCGCGGCGCTGGCGCGGCTCGGCGTGGTGTTCCAGCAGCCGACGCTCGATCTCGACCTCGGCGTGGCGGCCAATCTGCGCTACCACGCCCGTCTGCACGGCCTCGGTGGCCGCCATGCCCGCGAGCGCATCGACGCCGAGCTGGCGCGCCTCGGCCTGGCCGAACGCGCGCAGGAGCCGGCGCGGGCGCTGTCCGGCGGCAACCGGCGCAAGGTGGAGCTGGCGCGGGCGCTGGTGCACCAGCCCGAGGTGCTGCTGATGGACGAGGCCACCGTCGGCCTCGATTTCGCGTCGCGCCGGCAGCTGCTCGACGATGTGCACGCGCTGGTCGCCAGCCGCGGTGTCGGTGTGCTGTGGGCCTCGCATCTGGTCGATGAGGCTGAGGGCGCCGACCGCGTCGTCGTGCTGCACCTCGGGCATGTGCTGTTCACCGGCACGCCGGCCGAGCTGGTCGCGCACTGCGGCGCGGCCGATCTTGCCGCGGCGTTCCTGCAGCTGACGGCCGGCGGCGGCCGTCATGCGGCGTGATGCGCCGGGGGTTCGGGAATTCTTCCCGATGATCCGGGCGAATGTCCCGCTGGCCGGCGAGGGGGCTTAGCCTGCGCCTCCCCATTCGATAAGACCTGAGGAGAAACACCATGTCATTCCGCCGCCTCACGCTCGCCACCGCCCTTGCCGGCGTACTCGCCGCACCGCTGGTTCAGGCGAAGGACACCGGCTACATCTTCGTCAGCAGTGAGAAGGACAACGCCGTCACCGTGCTCGACGGCAAGAGTTACGACGTGGTCAAGGTGATCAAGACCGGCAAGCGCGCGCGTGACATGCATTTCGACGCCGGGCACACGCGGCTGTACGTGGTGGCCAGCGATTCCGGCCGCGTCGACGTCATCGACGTCGCCAAGCTCGAAGTCGTCGATCGCATCCCGGTCGGCGAGGACCCGGAGATGTTCGCGCTGAGCGCCGATGCCGGCACGCTCTACGTTTCCAGCGAGGAAGACTCGGCACTGACCGTGGTCGATGCGGCGAGCAAGAAGATCGTGCGCCAGATCAAGGTCGGCGGCGAGCCCGAGGGCGTGCTGCTGACGCCGGACGGCAAGACTGCCTACGTCACCTCCGAGGTCGCCAACATGGTCAGCGTCGTCGACGTCGCCAGCGGCCAGAGCCAGGCCAAGATCGTCGTCGGCAATCGCCCGCGCCGCTTCGCGCTGACGCCGGACGGCAAGGAGCTGTGGGTGAGCAACGAGCTCGGCGGCAGCGTCAGCATCGTCGACACCGCCACGCACAAGGTGGTGGCCACGGTGAAGTTCGAGCCCAAGGGTTTTCGCGCCGATGACGTCACGCCGGTCGGCCTGACCATGAGCCGCGACGGCAAGACCGTCTGGGTAGCGCTCGGCCGTGCCAATCACGTCGCCGCAGTCGACGTCGCCGCACGCAAGGTCAGCGACTACGTGCTGGTCGGCAAGCGCGCCTGGAGCGTGGCGCTCGATCGCAGCGAGGCGCGGCTGTTCGTCGCCAACGGCCTCAGCGACGACGTTTCGGTCATCGACACCGCGACGCACAAGGCGCTGCGGGCGATCAAGACCGGCCGCGTGCCGCATACCGTCGCTATCGACGACTGAAGGGAGCCACCCGCATGAAGCGCACCCTGCTGCTGTCTCTGGCGCTGCTCGCCGCCCTGCCGGCGATGGCGCGCGAGCTGAACATCGGCTACCTCGATCTCGCCGACGATCCGCGCTACGACGCCACCCGCCTGGAGCGGCGCTTCCAGGGCCAGCCCTGGGGCCGGCCGCTGGCCGGTGCCGAGGTGGCGGTCGAGGAATCGTCCTTCGCCGCCGAGGCGCTCGGCCTGACGCTGAAGCTGGAAACGGCCGAGGCCGATGACGCCGACGGCCTCGGCGCGGCGCTCGACGGGCTGCTCGCGCACGGGGCGCGCTTCGTGTTGGTGGATCTGCCGGCGCCGGCGCTGGCGCAGCTGGCGGCGGCGACACGCGGACGCGGTGTCACGCTGATCAACGTCGGCGCCAGCGCCGATGCGCTGCGCGGCGCGCAGTGCCAGCCGCATCTGCTGCACACCGCAGCGAGCGAATCGATGCTCGCCGACGCGCTCGGTCAGTACCTGGTGTCACGTAAATGGCGCAAGGTGCTGGCACTGGTCGGCCCGCTGCCGGCGGACCGCGAGCGCATGGATGCCTTCGCCCGCAGTGCCAAACGCTACGGCCTGAAGATCGTCGCCGAGCGTCCGTTCAAGCTGTCGAACGATCCGCGCGAGCGCGACCTCGGCAACATCGGCCTGCTCACCGCCGGCGAGGACTACGACGCGGTCTACATCGCCGACAGCGACGGCGAGTTCGCCCGCGACGCGCAGTTTCGCACCGTGCTGCCGCGCCCGGTGGTCGGCTCCGCCGGCCTGGTGGCGGATATCTGGCAGTGGGGCTGGGAGCGCAACGGTGCGCCGCAGCTCAACAACCGCTTCCGCAAGTCGGCAAAACGCGAGATGAGCGGCGCCGACTGGGCGGCCTGGGTGGCGGTCAAGGGCGTCGTCGAGGCCAGCCTGCGCGTGGCCGATGGCGATGATGCCGCGGTGCTGCGCTACCTGCGCGGCGGGGAGATCATCATCGACGGCTTCAAGGGTGCGCGGCTGTCGTTCCGTGCCTGGGACGGCCAGCTGCGCCAGCCGGTGTTCCTCGGTTACGGCAACGGTGTTGCCGCCAGCGCGCCGGTCGACGGTTTTCTGCATCCGACCAATACCCTCGACACGCTGGGCGCCGACGAGCGCGACAGCACCTGCAAGTTCTGAAAGGGAACCGCCCGATGACGCTCACCCACGCCTGGCTCGCCCTGCATGCCGTCGCCGGTCGCGAGATCGCCAAGTTCGTGCGCCAGTACGGCCGGCTGCTGTCCTCGCTGGTGCGCCCGAGCCTGTGGCTGATCGTGTTCGCGGCGGGTTTTCAGAACGTGTTCGGCGTGGCGATCATCCCGCCCTACGACAGCTACATCGAGTACCGCGTCTACATCGCGCCGGGGCTGCTCGGCATGGTGCTGCTGTTCAACGGCATGCAGAGCTCGCTGTCGATGGTCTACGACCGCGAGATGGGCATGATGCGGCTGCTGCTGACCGCGCCGCTGCCGCGCTGGTATCTGCTGTTCTGCAAGCTGATGGCCGGCACCGTGCTGTCGGTGCTGCAGGCCTACGCCTTCCTGGCGATCGCGGCGCTGTTCGAGGTTGGTATCCCGCTGGCCGGCTGGCTGACGGTGCTGCCGGCGCTGTTCGCCGGCGGGCTGATGCTCGGCGCGCTCGGCCTGCTGCTGTCGGTCTACATCAAGCAGCTGGAGAACTTTGCCGGCACGATGAACTTCGTGATCTTCCCGATGTTCTTCGTCTCCTCGGCGCTGTACCCGCTGTGGAAGCTGCGTGAGTCCGGTGCCGAGATCGTCTGGCAGCTGGCTTCGCTCAATCCGTTCACGCATGCCGTCGAGCTGATCCGCTTCGCGCTCTACGGCCAGTTCAATCTCACCGCCTGCCTGGTGGTCATCGGCAGCGCGCTGACGTTCTTCGTCGCCGCCGTGCTCGGCTACGACCCCGGGCGCGGCCTGCTGCGGCGCAGTGGTCGCCCGGCCTGAGGTGCCGGGTGCAGCTGTCTTTCGCATCGCGCAGCCTGTGCCGTCATCGTCCCGAAACCGTGACAGGGCTCAGCACAGATCCGCGTGGCGAGTGAACAATTCATTTTAAATCATTGTGTTGTATTGCGTGGCGCGCTCATTGCTTTAGGTCAACGCGGGTTTCGGCAAGTTCACCATGATGTCCGCTGCGGACGTCATGACGGTGTCGGGACCGGGGTTTTGTAAAAGCGATTCGCCCCGTGTGGTTCGTCTGTCTTGAACGATGGAAGAGTGGAGGAGTGAGAAGATGAAGGCTGTGAAATTCCTGTCCGCGCTGATGACGAGCACTGTGCTCGCGTTCAGCATGGTCTCCGCTGCGCATGCGTGGAGCACCGAGAAGGAGGCCCGTACCCTGCTCAAGGATGCCGAGACCTATATTCAGGAGAAGGGGCAGGAGGCCGCGCTGGCCGAGTTCAGCAAGAACCCCGGACCGTTCGTGCGCAACGACCTGTACGTGTTCGCGCTCGACGAGAAGGGCAACTACCTGGCCAGCGGTGCCGACTCGCGTCTGATCGGCAAGCCGATCATGGCGGCCGATGCCGCCGGCAATCCGGTCGGCCCGCGCATCCTCGAAGTGGCCAACAAATCGCCGGCCGGTGGTGACGTCGAGTACATGTGGCTGAACCGTTCGGTGAACAAGGTGCAGAAGAAGGTCTCGCACGTGAAACGGGTGGGTGACATTGTCATCGGTGTCGGCAATTATCTGCCCAACAACTGATGTCCGGAGGGCGGGGGCGGCGCTGGTGCGCCGTGCCCGCGCGGGAATGGACTGCCTGTACCCGCCTATCGAACCTTATGCCGTCCATGCCCTCGCCGTTGGCGAGGGTCATGTCCTGCACGTCGAGGAATGCGGCTCGCCGCATGGCCTGCCGGTGGTGTTCCTGCACGGCGGCCCCGGCTCGGGCTGCGGCCCGCTGCAGCGGCGCCTGTTCGATCCGCAGTGCTGGCGTATCGTGCTCTACGATCAGCGCGGTACCGGTCGTTCGCGCCCGCTCGGCCATATTGCCAACAACACCACGGCCGATCTGCTCGGTGACTTGGAGCGTATCCGCTTTTCGCTCGGCATCGAGCGCTGGCTGGTGGCCGGCGGTTCCTGGGGGGCGACGCTCGCGCTGCTGTACGCCGAGGCGTTTCCCGACAGCACCGCCGCGCTGCTGCTGCGCGGTACGTTTCTCGCGCGTGCGCGCGACATCAACTGGTTCTATCGCAGCGATGGCGTGGCCCTGCGGTTTCCGCAGGCCTGGCGCCAGTTCGTTTCCCATCTCCATGCCGGTGAGCGCAACGATCTGATCGGCGGCTACTACCGCCGGCTGTGCAGTGACGACCCGGAGACTGCCGCCGCCGCGGCGCTGGCCTGGCGCGCCTGGGACAGCACGGTTGCCACCTGGACACTGCCACCGGATACGCCGAAGTCAGCGACCGATGCGCTGCATGCGATCGCCCAGGCGCGTATCGCCGCGCATTATCTGCACCATGCCTGCTTCATCGTCGATAACCGCATTCTCGCCAATGCGCATCGCCTGAATGGTATTCCGGGCATCATCCTGCACGGCGAGCAGGATCGTGTCTGTCCGATTACGCAGTCGCAGGCACTGGGGGCGGTGTGGCCACAGTCGGAGATGATCAGCCTGCCGCGTACCGGCCACCTGCTCAGTGAGCCGACGATGCTTGAGGCCTGGGTGGAGGCTGCCGATCGCCTGCACCGGCAGCTCGCAGGCAGCCCGCCGCTGCGCCGGCGTCAGCCGGTGACAGGCGGGCGCTGGCTTACTTCCAGAATTTCTTGAGCCAGGCTCCCTTCAGCCAGGAGCGTTGCGCGCCGCGGCTGAGGAAATGCTCGGAATACTGCGTGTCTTCCTTGAGGATGTGGTGCGTCAGCCACTTGTGCAGGAATTCCATCAGCTCGATGCGTGAGATCTTGCCGTCGTGGCGCAGCTGCTCACGGAAGTCGTGAGCCATGCGCAGCAGGTCTTCGTGGTGCTGCTTGTGGGGCTCATAGTCCGGGTAGCCGAGGATGCGCATCAGGCTTTCCTCGACGACGAAGTGGGTTTCCGTGTAACGCATCAGGCGATCCAACGCTTCCTCGATGATGTCGCGCTGATTGCCCTGCGTCAGCAGTTGGGCATTCAGTTCATTGACCAGCTGCACCAGATACTTGTGCTGCTCGTCGATTTCCTGGATGCCGACCGACAGATCGTCGGTCCATTCGATGTAGTTCGGGATGCTCATAGGCTTTGGCGGTACCGTGTGGGCTGTGGGCGGTTGGCAGTGGCACAACCGGCATCGTCGTTAATCGTCCTTTGCCGACGACGCCTCTAGCCTAGCCTACGTCTGCGAGCGCTCCGGCTGACCTGGATCATTTGCGCGCGGTGCGGCCGGTGCTGTTTCGTGAACAGTTGTTGAGGAAATCCGTTTGGCATTGCGCGGATTGCGGAAGACCAGCGGTTTTTCGGCCGGAGTGGCTGCCGCCTGTTCGATGGCGGCGAGCACGCGATCGTGATGCGGAGATTTGTCGCAGACCGGGTCGGCATTCTCGGCATCGCCAGTCAGCAGATAGGCCTGGCAGCGGCAGCCGCCGAAATCCTTTTCCTTCTCGTCGCAGGAGCGGCACGGCTCTTTCATCCAGTCAAAGCCGCGAAAGCGCCTGAAGCCCGGTGACTCGCTCCAGATCCAGTCCAGCGCGTGCTCGCGCACGTTGGGAAAGCTCAGGCCGGGCAGTTCGCGCGCCGAGTGGCAGGGCAGGGCGGTGCCGTCGGGGGCGATGGTGAGGAAGACCTTGCCCCAGCCGTTCATGCAGGCTTTCGGCCGGGTCTCGTAGTAGTCGGGGACGACGTAGTAGATCTTCATGCGCCCCTTCATCCGCTCCTGCCAGGCGTGGGCGATCGCTTCGCCGCGCTGCAGCTGTTCGCGGCTCGGCAGCAGGCGGTCGCGGTTGGCCCAGGCCCAGCCGTAATACTGCGTGGTCGCCAGCTCGACGTAGTCGGCCTGCAGCTCGCTGGCCAGCGTCAGCACGGCGTCCATCGAGTCGATGTTGTCGCGGTGCAGGACGAAGCACAGCACCATCGGGTAGCCGGCGGCCTTGACCGCGCGGGCGATCGCCTGCTTGTGGCGGAAGGCCTCGGTGCCGGCGAGGTGATCGTTGATCTCCTCGCTGCTGCCCTGAAAGCTCACCTGGATGTGGTCGAGCCCGGCCTCGCGCAGGCGCTCGATGCGCTCGACGTCGAGACCGATGCCGGAGGTGATCAGGTTGGTGTAGAAGCCGAGCCGGCGCGCCTCGGCGACCAGTTCTTCGAGATCCTGGCGGGTCGCCGGCTCACCACCGGAGAGGCCGAGCTGTGCCGCGCCCATCGCCCGCGCTTCGCGCAGCACCCGCTTCCAGGTCTCGGTGTCGAGCTCGTCCTTGTAGCGGTGAAAGTCCAGCGGGTTCGAGCAGTACGGGCACTGCAGCGGACAGGCGTAAGTCAGCTCGGCGAGCAGCCAGAGCGGTTTAGACGGTGCGCAGCCAGCCGCGCTCATGGGCGACCTCCAGGAATTCGTGCACGTCGGCGGTGAGATCGGCCTCGGGGAAGCGCTGCAGCAGCGCGGCGACGATGGCGTCGGCATCGCGCACGCCATCGCACAGCTCAAGGATCATCGCCGCCGAGGCGCTGAGCTTGACCATGCCTTCGGGGTAGAGCAGCACGTGGCAGTCCTGTGCCGGCTCCCATTGCAGGCGGTAGCCGGGGGCGATGCGCACGGCGCTCATGCCGGGCGCTCGCAGCAGAAGTACGGCGGCTTGCCTTCGACATAGGCCATCCACAGCGCATCGCACAGGCTCCACAGCACGTCGAGCTTGAAGCGCAGGATGCTCAGCGCGTGTTCCTGCTGCTCGCGCGTGCGGAAGTGCTCCAGCGTGATCGCCAGGCCGTGCTGCACGTCGCGGTGCGCCTGCGACAGGCGGTTGCGGAAGTACTGCAGGCCGTCGGCCTCGATCCACGGATAGCGGTCCGGCCAGTTGTCGATGCGCTGGCGGTGGATCGTCGGTGCGAACAGCTCGGTCAGCGAGGAGCAGGCGGCCTCCTGCCAGCTCGATGAGCGCGCGAAATTGATGTAGGCGTCGACCGCGAAGCGCACGCCGGGCAGCACCAGCTCCTGCGAAACGATCTGCTCGCGGCTCAGGCCGCAGGCCATGCCGAGCCGGATCCAGGCCTCGATGCCGCCTTCGGCATGTTCGTCGCCATCGTGGTCGACGATGCGCTGGATCCAGCGCCGGCGCACTTCGCGGTCCGGGCAGTTGGCCAGCACCGCGGCGTCTTTGCGCGGGATCGAGATCTGGTAATAGAAGCGGTTCGCCACCCAGCCCTGGATCTGCTCGCGGCTCAGTTCACCGGCGTGCATGCGCGTGTGGTAGGGATGGTGGATGTGGTAGAGGCTGCCGAGCGCACGCAGGCGGGCTTCGAATTCCTCGGGGGTCCAGGCGCGGGTGTCGGTCATAGTTCGATATCCATACCGTCAAAGGCGACTTCGATGCCGTGGGCGCTCAGCGCGGCGCGCTCGGCGCCGTCCTCGACCAGGATCGGGTTGGTGTTGTTGATGTGGATCAGCACCTTGCGGCCGCGGTACGGCGCCAGGGCGGCGATCATGCCGTCATCGCCGCTCTGCGGCAGATGACCCATCTCCTGGGCAAACTTGTGATTGATGCCGGCGCGGATCATCTCGTCGGCGGTCCAGAACGTGCCGTCGACCAGCAGGCAGTCGGCACGCTCCAGGTACGGCTTGAGGTGTGCTTCGATCTCGCCGAGGCCGGGCGCGTAGAACAGCGTGCCGCCGCTGCGCTGGTCCTCGATGAACACGCCGATGTTGTCGCCGGGGTGCGGATCGTGGCGGTGCGGGGAATACGGCGGCGCCTTGCTGGCCAGGGCCACGGTGCGAAACAGCAGCCCCTCGGCGCCGGGAATGGTGAAGGCTGCGCCGTCGAGCGGCAGCTCGTGCCAGTCGGTACCGCAGTAGTGCTCCAGCACCTTGAGCAGCGGCAGGCCGGTGCTCAGGTCCTGCTGGGCCGGCGCCGTGCAATACACCGGCAGACGCTTGCCTTCACGCAGCATCAACAGGCCGGTGGCGTGGTCGATCTGGCTGTCGATGAGCAGTACGGCACAGATGCCGGTGTCGCGGATCGCGCGGTTCGGCTGCAACGGGGCGAACGACGCGAGCTGCGCGCGGATGTCCGGCGAGGCGTTGAACAGGACCCAGTTGACGCCGTCGGCGCTGACGGTGATCGAGGACTGCGTGCGCGGCGTGGCCTTCAGCGTGCCGGCGCGCAGCCCGGCGCAATTGGCGCAGTTGCAATTCCACTGCGGGAAGCCGCCGCCGGCGCCCGAGCCGAGTACATGTATGTGCATGGGTGGTGGTATCCGCTGGCACGGTGGACCGCGCTCTGCTGGTGTACAGGGCTGCGTTGGCCCCGTATGTGACAACGCCGGACCTGGCGGTCCGGCGTCGTGAAGCGCTTTCAGCGATTCGAGATGTACATCGTGACTTCGAAGCCGAAACGCATCTCGGTGAACTCAGGCTTGGACCACTGCATCTGTTTTTCTCCTCCGTTTCTGGTGGGTCGAATCCGGCGTTGTGCCGTCTGCTGATTAGAGCATGACCCGTGCCACTCGGATTTATTTTTTAACCTAATGATTTATATCTAAAAATAGATGAAGGCTGCGTTTCTGCAGGACTCGCCAGGGTATTTCTGGGACAGAGTGTGTCAGCACGGAGACGAGGGAGACAGCGGCTGGCCGGCACAAAAAAAGAGAGGCGGCATCAAGCCGCCTCAAGCATCCCGATCGCGGGTACAAAGGAGGAGGTGCCTGATGTCGAGCACGAGGTCGGCGGGGCAGCCCGAAAGGGGGAGATGGCTGACTCGCAGTACCACAACATCCGGCAAAAAGGATTTAGCAGATTCGATGCCATGTATTTATGTTATTGAATATAAATGAATTTTTTGTTTTTGCTCGAATCTGTTCGGGACATGCTGCGCCGCCACATACGCAATGTGTCAACGCCGGTGTGCCGGCGTTGACACATGCATTTAAAGCCACATGGCATTCCAGGCCATGAAGGTTCAGCTCAGTGTTGGCGGTGTGATGCCGTGCTTCTTCAGCTTGCGGTACAGCGTGTTGCGTGACAGGCCGAGATCTCGCGCGGTGTTGGTCATGTTCCAGCGGTGCTGTTCGAGTTCACGCAGCAGGGCGGTCTTCTCGGCGCTGAGCAGGGCGCTGGATTCGCCAGCGTCGATGTCGGCGCCGCTGGCCAGGGACATCGGTACGGCCGCTTCACAGGCCAGTGCCAGGCGCGGGGGCACGGACATGGCCGGCTGCGTCCGACCGGCGATTTCGGCGGGCAGATCGTCCAGCTGCACGATACCGTCCTCACACAGGGCCGAGGCCGTGCGCAGGATGTTGCGCAGCTGGCGGATATTACCCGGCCAGGCGTAGCCGAGCAGGGCGGCATGGGCCTCTT
Source organism: Plasticicumulans acidivorans (assembly GCF_003182095.1). Classification (GTDB taxonomy): domain Bacteria; phylum Pseudomonadota; class Gammaproteobacteria; order Competibacterales; family Competibacteraceae; genus Plasticicumulans; species Plasticicumulans acidivorans. The sequence continues at coordinate 217,369 of NZ_QGTJ01000007.1, forward strand.
CGGACAGGCGTACCGTCTGGCCGTCGGCTTCCGCTGCCAGCACCCGGCGGATGACTTCGCGCAGATCCTGACGCTGGCGCAGCGCCGGCAGTGTCAGCACCAGACCGTTGAGGCGGTAGAACAGATCCTCGCGGAAGCTGCCGGCGGCGACCAGCTCCTGCAGATTGCGGTGCGTCGCGCTGACGACGTGCAGATCGACCGGAATCGGCGTCTCGCCGCCGAGCGGCACGACTTCGCGCTCTTCGAGCACACGCAGCAGGCGCGTCTGCAGATGCGGCGGCATATCGCCGATTTCGTCGAGGAACAGCGTGCCGCCGTGCGCCTGCAGGATCTTGCCGCGCATGCCTTCACGCCGCGCGCCGGTGAAGGCGCCGTGCTTGTAGCCGAACAGCTCGCTCTCGATCAGGTTCTCGGGGATCGAGGCGCAGTTGATGGCAACGAAAGCCTTGTCGGCGCGGTCGCTCGCCTCATGGATTGCCTTGGCGAATGCCTCTTTGCCGGTACCGGTTTCGCCGTTGAGCAGAATGGTGACGTTGCGGTTGGCGACCTTCTGCGCGCAGCGCACGTTGAACGCCATCGCCGCATCGCCGCCCGCCAGGCCGCTGAGATCCATGCGTGGCGGCGTGACGTCGAGGCAGGCCGCGGCTCGGCCGCCGGTCTGCAGCGGGCTGCGGCTCGGCGCAGTGCGCCGCGCCACGCTGATCGGCGTGACGTTGTACACATCTGGCGCGCGCAGCATCGCGAAGTAGCCGTGTCCGCGGCGGTCGAGCAGCGGCCAGACGCCACCGTTGGTCTGCTGGCTGGAGCGTCCCATCAGCACGTCGAGGCTCAGGTCGAAGATGTCGGAGACCTTCAGCTGGATCAGTTCTTCGCGGCTGATCTGGCCGAACTGGTTCAGCGCACTCTGGTTGCCGGCGAGGATGCGACCGCCGCCATCGAAGGCCAGCAGGCCCTCTGACAGCAGGCCGACGAACTCCGGCCGGGTGTGGAAGCGCAGCACCCAGGACTGCGAGAACTGGCGCTGGAAACAGCAGTTCTCGATGGTTTTCGCTGACATCGTCGCCAGCGCCAGGGCGTGGAACTGGCTTTGCTTGGAGTCGCGCGAGTTGACGCTGGACGCGTCGAGCACTGCCAGCAGTTTGCCGTGGGCATCGAAGATCGGCGCCGCCGAACAGGCCAGACCAATGTGGCTGGAGAGGAAATGCTCGTCGCGATGCACGGTCACCGGCTGGCGTTCGACGACGCAGGTACCGATGCCGTTGGTGCCCTCGTGCTGCTCGCTCCAGTTGGCGCCGAGCCACAGGCCGGCCCCCTGGAACATGCGCGCGAGGTTGGGACTGGTGACGCAGTTGAGGATTACACCATCGGCGTCGCTGAGCAGGATGGCGCTGCCCGAGCCAGCGATCTGCTGGTAGAGGCTGTCCATCTCCACGCGTGCGATGTCGATCAGGTCGCGCAGGTGTTCCTGGCGACTTTCCAGCATGGTCCGCTCGACGACCAGGGGGCGTCGGTTGAGTGTGGGGTCGAGACCGTAACCATCGATACACCGTGTCCACGAGCGGGCGATCGCTGCGTCAGGCAGGCGCTCACCCTTGTGCGCGTGGTCACGCGCGATCGACATGACTCTTGATGCGTGTTGGGACGCCGCTCGGTCCAACATGCTTCTCCTCCTCGGCGGATCGCGCGCTGCAAGTCACGACGCCGGCTTGCTTTTATTGGATGGCGATCCGGTTCATGCCGGATCTTGCCCTTCAGTCTAACTGCAGATTTGTCAGCCTGCGAAAAGGCTTTGCTTAATGTGCAGCATGATGACAGCAACGGCGTTACATCGCGTGTCGTTACTGTCACACGCCGCGCGGCGGCGCCGGTGTGGGATTCAGCGATTACTGCGCCGAAGACGAGTTATTTTCGATAAAAATTGATCTTTGTCATTGGCTTAACTGTGCTCAATGAGCTGGTGGCATGGCGCTTGCTGAGGGCCAGCACACCATAAATTGACAACCCCGGAGACCGGAGGAGAGCAGTGCGATGATGAAGATGACGATCGGTGTGAGTACCCTGCTGGCGGCGCTGCTGGCTTCTCCGGCGGTGTTCGCCCATGGCGACGTCGTGCCGCATGCCGTTGATACGACGGGTCTCGATCCGCTCGGGCCGGAATGGCGGGACGAGAATCCCTACCGCGGCAATCCGACGGCGATCGAGATCGGCAAGCACGCCTTTGCGGCGAACTGCGCGCGTTGCCATGGCATTGACGCGATCTCCGGCGGTATCGCGCCGGACCTGCGCAAGCTCGACAAAGGCTCGCTGGGCGACGAGTGGTTCCAGGAGCGCGTGCGTAACGGTGCCGTGCGTAACGGCGCGGTCTATATGCCGAAGTTTGCCGAGCCCGACGGTCCGCTGTCGCAGGAAGCTCTGTGGGCGATCCGTTCCTGGCTCGATACCGTCGCGATCGACCAGTAAGCCGCCAATGGCCGCCATGACACCTCCGCCCCGGTCAGGGGGACGGAGGTGTCTGTCTGCAGTGGCTTCAGTCGAGCAGACGCCAGCCTACGGTTTCGCCGGCGCGCAGCGGTACCAGGGCATCGTCGTCGGCATAGGCGAACTGAGCCGGCACCTGCACCTCACCGGCTTCCAGCGTCAGCGTGTCGCTGTTGCGCGGCAGGCCGTAGAAATCGGCGCCATGGAAGCTGGCGAAGGCTTCGAGCCGGTCGAGCGCACCGGCGGCGGCAAAGGCTTCGGCGTACAGCTCCAGCGCATGCGAGGCGGTGTAGCAGCCGGCGCAGCCGCAGGCGGTTTCCTTGGCATGGCGTGCATGCGGCGCACTGTCGGTGCCGAGGAAAAAGCGCGGATGGCCGCTGGTGGCGGCTGCGACCAGCGCTTCGCGATGGCTTTCGCGCTTGAGAATCGGCAGACAGTAATAATGAGGGCGGATGCCGCCCTGGAAGATCGCGTTGCGGTTGTAGAGCAGGTGGTGGGCGGTGATCGTCGCGCCGACGTTGGGGCCAGCGGCCGTGACGAACTGTGCCGCATCGCGTGTCGTGATGTGTTCCATCACCACTTTCAGCGCCGGGAAGTCGCGCAGCAGCGGTGTCAGCACCCGCTCGATGAATACGGCTTCGCGGTCGAAAATATCGACGGCCGGGTCGGTGACTTCGCCGTGTACCAGCAGCAGCAGCCCTTCGCGCTGCATTGCCTCCAGCACCGGGTAGATCTTGCGCACGTCGGTGACGCCGGCGTCGGAGTTGGTCGTCGCGCCGGCCGGGTAAAGCTTGCAGGCGACGACGTGGCCGCTGGCGCGCGCCACGGCAATTTCCGCGGCCTCGATGCGGTCGGTCAGGTACAGCGTCATCAGCGGATCGAAGGGGGTGCCGGCCGGCAGCGCGGCGAGGATGCGCTCGCGATAGGCCAGCGCCTGTGCCACGGTCGTTACCGGCGGGCGCAGATTCGGCATGATGATCGCCCGGCCGAACTGGCGGGCCGTGTGCGGTACGACCACCTTGAGGGCGGCGCCGTCGCGCACGTGCAGGTGCCAGTCATCGGGGCGGGTCAGGGTCAGACGCATGGGCGGGCTCCAGCGGTTCGCAGGGCATTCACTCGGGACCCGCCAGTATAACGAGGGCCGGCCCCGGCCCCAGAGCGGGAATGAAGAACATGGCTCCGACTGAAGAACGTGTCGGCATCGTCGTCTGCGCGGCCTATGCCGAAGGGCGGCGGATCGGCGACATCACGCTCGACGAGATTCCCTACGCTTTGCAGCGCGAGGACAGCTTCGTCTGGCTTGGCCTTTACGAACCTGACGAAGCCCTGCTCGCCGAGGTGCAGGCGCGCTTCGGTCTGCACGATCTCGCCGTCGAGGATGCGCACAAGGCGCATCAGCGGCCGAAGATGGAAATCTACGGCGACTCGCTGTTCGTCGTGCTGCGCACCGCGCGCTGGGATGAGTCTGCGGAAACCGCGGTCTACGGCGAGACGCATGTCTTCGTCGGCCGCAACTATCTGGTCTCGGTGCGTCACGGCGCGTCGCAGACCTATCGGCCGGCGCGCCTGGGCTGTGAGCGGCAGCCGCAGCTGCTCGCCCACGGTCCGAGCTTTGCGCTGTATACGCTGATGGATTTCGTCGTCGACAACTACTTCCCGGTGCTCAGCGATTACGAAGACCGCCTCGACGATCTGGAGACGGACATCTTCGCCGGCGGCGCCGATCGTGATTCGACACAGGAAATCTATGAACTCAAGCGCGAGCTGGTGACGTTCCGCCGTGCCGTGCTGCCGCTGATCGACGTCTGTACCGACCTGATTTCGCTCAGGGTGACGCATGTGCCGGATGCGGTACGGCCGTACTTCCGCGACGTGCTCGATCACCTCAAGCGCATCAATGACACGCTCGACACCATGCGCGAGATGCTGGCGACGGTGCTGCAGGTCAGTCTGGCGCTGGCGTCGGTGCGCCAGAACGAGGTCACCAAGGCACTGGCCGGCTGGGCGGCGATTCTGGCCGTGCCGACGGTGATCTTCGGTCTGTACGGCATGAACTTCGAACGCATGCCGGAACTGCACTGGCCCTTCGGCTATCCGCTGGTGGTCGGTGCGACGTTCGCCGCCTGTGGCTGGCTTTATCGTCGGCTGCGGCGCAGCGGCTGGTTGTAGGGCTGCCTTGACCTGCTTTGGCCAAGGGGTAAGCTTTCGCCTTTGCGCGCCGCCGGGCGGCGGCGCATCTTCGTAATGCCCGCGCGTTTGTTGAGGAATCTCATGTCTGACGTCAAAAAGGTCGTACTGGCCTATTCCGGCGGACTGGACACTTCGGTGATCCTGAAGTGGCTGGTCGAAACGTATGGTTGCGAGGTGGTGACCTTCACTGCCGACCTCGGTCAGGGTGAGGAGCTCGAACCGGCGCGTGCCAAGGCCCAGGCGATGGGCGTCAAGGAAATCTACATCGACGACCTGCGCGAGGAGTTCGTGCGCGACTTCGTCTTCCCGATGTTCCGTGCCAACACCATCTACGAAGGCGAGTACCTGCTCGGCACCTCGATCGCCCGGCCGCTGATCGCCAAGCGCCTGGTCGAGATCGCCAACGCAACCGGCGCCGATGCGGTTTCGCACGGTGCGACCGGCAAGGGTAACGATCAGGTCCGCTTCGAGCTCGGCGCCTATGCGCTCAAGCCCGGTGTCAAAGTCATCGCGCCGTGGCGCGAGTGGGATCTGACCTCGCGCGAAACGCTGCTCGCCTACGCCGACAAGCACAACATTCCGGTCGATCGCTACGGCAAGAAGTCGCCGTACTCGATGGATGCCAACCTGCTGCACATTTCCTATGAAGGCCAGGTCCTCGAAAATCCGTGGGCCGAGGCCGAGGAAGACATGTGGCGCTGGACCGTGTCGCCGGAAACGGCTCCGGATGTCCCGACCTACATCGAGCTGACGTACCGCTGTGGTGACATCGTCGCCATCGACGGCGTCGAGATGAGTCCGGCGACCGTGCTCGCCACGCTCAATCAGATCGGCGGTGCCAACGGCATCGGCCGCCTCGACCTGGTCGAGAATCGCTACGTCGGCATGAAGTCACGCGGCTGCTATGAAACCCCCGGCGGCACGATCATGCTCAAGGCGCATCGTGCGATCGAGTCGATCTGCCTCGACCGCGAGGTCGCGCACCTCAAGGACGAGCTGATGCCGCGCTACGCCAGCATGATCTACAACGGCTACTGGTGGTCGCCGGAGCGCAAGATGATGCAGACGATGATCGATGCCTCGCAGGCGCCGGTGAACGGCGTCGTGCGCCTCAAGCTCTACAAGGGCAACGTCATCGTCGCCGGGCGCAAGTCCGAGGACTCGCTGTTCGATTCGACCATCGCCACCTTCGAGGATGACGGTGGCGCCTACAACCAGAAGGATGCCGAGGGCTTCATCAAGCTCAATGCGCTGCGCATGCGCATCGCGGCGAACAAGGGCCGCGTCTGAGCGGTCGAAGTTCCACGCATCGGGGCGCGCCGCGGCGCGCCCTTTTCATTTCTTCCGTGAGCGGAGGTCAGTCAGCATGCGTTACCTGCATACGATGATCCGGGTCGGCGATCTCGATCGTTCGATCAATTTCTACACCGACGTGCTCGGCTTCTCACTGGTGTCGCGCAACGATTACCCGGAAGGCGAGTTCACGCTGGCCTTCCTGCGGGCGCCGGGTGACGCCGACGGCGGGCCGATGCTCGAACTGACCTACAACTGGGGCGTGGCCTCCTACGACCTGGGCAAGGGTTACGGCCACATCGCCCTGCAGGTCGAGTCGATGGACGCTTTCGCCGGGCAGCTCGCCGCGCACGGCCAGCGTTTCAGCTGGGGACCGGGCAAGGCGCCGAACGGACGTACGGTGATCGCTTTCATCGTCGACCCCGACGGCTATCAGATTGAACTGATCGAGCAGCACTGAGGATGGGGGCCGCGTGCATCGCGCCGCATGCGCGCGGACGTCTGTGGCTCGCGCCGATGGAAGGGCTGGCCGACGCTCTGCTGCGCGACGTGCTGACCCGCATCGGTGGTGTCGACACCTGCGTCACCGAGTTCGTGCGCATTACCGACACGCTGTTGCCGCGCGCGGCCTGGCTGCGGCGGGTTCCCGAGCTCAATCATGGCGGCTGCACGCCGGCGGGAGTGCCGGTGCGGGTGCAGCTGCTCGGCAGCGATGCCGAATGCCTCGCGGATAACGCGGCGCGTGTCGCGTCGCTGGGTGCGCCCGGCATCGATCTGAACTTCGGCTGTCCGGCACCGACGGTCAATCGTCATCGCGGTGGGGCTGCGTTACTCGGCGAGCCGACGCTGTTGTACCGCATCGTCGCGGCGGTGCGTACCGCCGTGCCGCCCGCGGTGCCGGTCACCGCGAAGATGCGCCTGGGCCTGGGCGATACCACGCTGGCGATCGACTGTGCGCAGGCGCTGGCCAATGGCGGTGCCGAGGAAATCACCGTGCATGCGCGGACCAAAGTCGATGGCTACCGACCGCCGGCCTACTGGGAATGGATCGCCCGCATTCGCGACGCGGTGCCGGTCAACGTCATTGGTAACGGCGAGATCTGGAGCGTCGGTGATGCACAGCGCTGCCGCGAGATCGGCGGCTGTCACGATCTGATGCTGGGGCGCGGTCTGGTGACCCGGCCCGATCTCGCACTCGCGATCCTGGCGGCGCGGACGGGCAGCCCAGCGCCGCGCCTCGACTGGGCGCAGCTGCTTGGATATGTCGAGAATTACTTCGCTGCGGTGCGGGCGATCATGGCGCCGCGGCACGCACCGGGCCGGCTCAAGCTGTGGCTGTCGTACCTGCGCAATGCTTACCCGGAGGCGGCGTCGCTGTTTACCCAGTGGCGGACGGCGACCGATTCGCGCGTGCTGGCGGACGCGCTGTCGTTGGCACGTGCCCGTGAAGCAGCGGTCAGCAGATCACTGTCGATGTCGTAGAGCAGTGCCATCAGCAGCATCGAGACATCCTCCACGCGGCGGGCGTCGATCTCGAAGATCGGCGGGTCCTGCGTGGTTGCGGCGAGGATCTTGCGGTATTCCTCGATGGTTGGCTGCGGTGCCTGGTCGGTGTGGGTGACACCGACGACGAAGGTGTGCCCTGAGCGGGCGACGGTGAACGCCTCGACGAAACGTCGCAGATCGGCCAGGGGGTCTGGTGTGCTGTTGTCGATCAGCAGGGCAACACCGAGGCTGCCGTGCAGCAGGATGTCCCACATGAAGTCGAAGCGTTCCTGACCGGGCGTGCCGTACAGATGCAGACGGTCGCCGCCACCGAGATCGAGCGTGCCGTAGTCGAGGGCAACGGTGATCGTCGATTTGTCGGGGCCGTAGTCGGTACGCGTCCCGGCCTCGGTGTGGACAGCGGCATCACCGCACAGGGTGTGGATGGCGGTGGTTTTCCCGGAGCCCGGTGAGCCGGCGATGACGAGCTTGAACTGGCGCATCGGAGGACCCCACGGATCAGTGGTGCAGGAAGGCGTCGAGTGTGCCGAGCAAGCGCCGCAGCAGGCCGCGTTCGCGAGCGTTGGCTGCGGGCTTTTTGGGCGCCTGGCTGGTCGGCTGCGCGTGGTTGCGTGGTTCGCCCGTGACGACGGTGACGAGTCGCAGCGCGGCGCACACGTTATAGAACGAGAACACATGGCGCTGCGGCAGGTCGAGCAGCACGCTGGTCTCGGCAATGCTGATGCCGCGCTGCCGGCGCCACAGCATGGCCATGCGCAGTGCCCCCGGCGTCAGCGGCAGGCGGGTCAGGTTCGGCCATGCCGTCAGGTGCAGCTCGGCCTGCGGGTCGACATCGAAGGGCAGGCGGCCGCGCGCGCAGCGCAACGCCACGCTCGCCAGCAGATGATCGATTGAATCACTGTGCACCGTGGGGTGGCGGCGCATGAAAGCCTCCGGTGCGCCGACGAAATGCAGCATGCGCATCTTGGTGCTGATTTCCATCGGCATCAGGCTCAGCCGGCGCAATTCGTCTTCTCCGCAGCTCAGCCAGAAGCGGTTGCTGCGCGGATGCAGCAGCAGTGCAATGCTGCCGATTTCGAGTAATACGGCATCGTCCTTACGGCAGGGCATGAAGGCGGCGTCCGCCAGATGGGCGATCAGATAAGCGCGCGGATCGTAGCCGATTCTCTGTCGGCGCAGAGGATCGCTGAGATCGACGTCACGCACGAAACCACTCAAGGCATGCAGTGAGCGGCTGTCGATGTCCAGCATGGCATTCATATCGTATCCCTCCGGAATGCGTGCGTGCTTGGCAGAATGACTCTGTCTTTTCGTGCGTGTTTCCAAGTGCACTCGATGTAAGCATGCTTACGACAAGTTTGTCGACGCAAGTGAAAGAGTGTTCTGGAAGGTTGGCGCACCACAGCTCGCAATATCACCAAGCGAAATTGAGTATGCAAAAAGTGCCGTGTTCTTGGGGGCTTTAACTGAAATTTAATGCAATCAGCATGCCGTAATTTGCATGCCCCAATATTAGGGGCGTATTGCATGTTTTGGGTTTGTCTATAAAAATCTTGTTAATCAGTGCGTTGTGTCTCATTGCCAGTATGCCGAAAGTTGTTGCGCCGCAGCAGTGAACCCGATCACGTCTGTCGCCTAGCAGACAAGTACACCAGGCTGAAATGAAGCCGATGATCCAAAGTGAGCAGGTCGATGCGTACATTTTTGTGCAGGGCTGCTTGCATCGCCATTCTTGAGCGGACAAGTCTTTTGCCATGCTCCACGACGTTTCGTCATCGCCGGCTGACGTTTACGCCGAGTGCGCAGAGCCGTCCTTGAGCTAAGGCACGGCGTCACGGGGCTCGCTGTGGTTGGTCGGCATGGCGTCGGCGCGTTGATTGCTCGCATGCGCTACCGCCAGCGTGGACAATGCCTGTTTTCGGTTGTCGACGAGTTGCCCGGATCGTGTCATCTGCTGAAGCGAGTGTGCTCAATTGTGCTGATATCGGCTTTTTCGCGCTGAGTGTATTGCTTGATCGTTTCGGTTTGCGTATCGAATGTGTCACCGACGGCGAGGTGATCCCGGGCAGCTGGTTCGGTGATCGCGAAGCCGGTCTGATCGGTGACCGGTTGTATCTGCGTGCTGATACGCCGGTGCATTCCGCACTGCACGAGGCGTGTCACTGGATCTGCATGGATGATGAGCGTCGCGCGGCTCTGCACACCGATGCCGGCGGCGACGAACCGGAAGAGTGCGCCACCTGCTATCTGCAGCTGCTGCTGGCCGCTTACCTGCCGGGATTCGGTTTCGAGCGCGCGCTCGCCGACATGGATGCTTGGGGATACAGCTTCCGGCTCGGTTCGGCGCGGGCCTGGTTCAACGAAGACGCGGCGGATGCCCGCGACTGGCTGTTACGCCATGGGCTGATCGACAGCGCCGGTCAGGTGTTGTGGCAGGTACGCCGTGAGCCGGTCAATCCAGTCCGACCCACTGACGCAGCCGTCTGAGCAGACCGGGGTCCGTCGGTTCGACGAAAGGCCATTCTAGCGGTGCTTCGTTCAGCACCGCGGCGGGGTCGGCGAGCCAGCGTGTCAGCAGGCTGATGAAGCGCTGCGAGTGTTCGAGCTGCGGTGCGTGGCCGCAGTCCGGCCATATCAGCAAGTGACTGTGCGGCAGTGCCGTGGTGGTGGCCTGCAACTGCAGTGGCGGGACCAGGGGGTCCAGTGCGCCAGCCAGCAGCAGTGTCGGGCAAGTCAGGCTGTGCAGCAGCTCAATGACGTTGAAAGCCATCAGCGAGGCGGTGAAGCCCGCCACCGCCGCATGCTCGCACGCCAGGGCGTCGTCGAGCAGTTCGGCAAGTGCGGCCGGGTCATGCAGCCCCGGGGCGACACGCGGCAGGGCCCGGGTCAGGACCGTGCGGTTCAAGGCGATATTGGGAAACAGCTGTGCGGTCCGTTCGGCGCCAAGCCAGGAGAAGGGCGCCTGCAGCGGCATGCCATCCGCTGGTGCCGGTGTTGCCAGCAGCAGGCTGCGACAACGCTGCGGAGCATCCAGAGCCATCTGTAAAGCGACTGCGCCGCCAAGTGAATGCCCGACAATGTCGCAGCATTCAACGCCGCAGGCATCGAGCACGGCATGCAGGTCGGTGGCCAGTGTAGCGACGTCGTAGCCGCTGCCCGGGCGCATCGATTCACCGCAGCCGCGCAGATCCGGCGCCAGCAGGCGCAGCCCTTCCGGTGGCGAGCAGAGCAGATTGTTCCACCAGCGCGAGGACGCGCAGTTGCCGTGGATCAGCAGCAGCACGCGTGGGCCGTTGCCGGCCTCGCGGACATGAAGTGTGCCGGCGGGCAGTGCGATGAAGGGCATGGTCGACCTCGGCATGGAGCCCGTCATGCTGCACGTCCGATGCGCCCCTGTCACCTCCGCAGTCGTGCTCCTATCAGCAGCAGCGGAGCAACGCCGAGCAGGGCGATGACATTCGGGGAGGGAACCGGGGTATTCGCCACAGCGCCGGTCGATGCCTTCGGCGCCAGGCTGCTAGCGCCTGTGTCGATCAGGGATGCCGGCTCGGGCGGCAGCCATTGCGTCAGCGTCGGTGCGTTCGGCGTCGTGGCCGAAGGGATGTCCTGTTCGCCGTTCGTCGTCGGGCGCGGCGCGGCATGGCTGTGCGCGGGTATCAGTGTCAGCAATGGGTCGAGGCCGGAAAAGCCGAAGTCTCGGGCCGGCGCGGTGGCCTGTGGCTGGCTGGACGGCCGTGCCGGAGAGCGGGTACTGCTGTCGGTGCCGCCCTCTGTGGAGGCGAGGCCCGGGGTTGTCCGGTCCGCCGGAGCGCTGGTGCTGGAGGTCGTGGCCGTGCGTGGCTGTGGGCTCAGGCGCCAGCTGAACGCCGTGGGGACGAGGTTCAGATTCGCTGTCGAGGTCCCGGCATGGCGACGGCTGCCGAGGCTGCCTGTCTCAGCGGGGCGGGCATGGTCGGACAGTCTGTCGTAAGGATCGGGTGCGGAGGCTGTGCCCGCCGTATCGGGTGTGCCCGGAGCGTTTGGCTCCAGCATGACCAGCGGATCGAGGATCTGGCCGTCCTCGCCGATGAAATCGGCAGCGCTGACCTGCAGTGTCACGGCATCGTCGTCGAGCCACGGCAGTCTGTAATCGGCTCGGCACAGCCAGTCGCTCTGCCGGTGATCATCTGCCGTGTCCGCGGGGGATGTACCCGCTACCGGGGGCGGGTTCGGCGCCGCGGTGTGCATTGGCGCGGTGTGCAATACCTCGTTGAGATAGGCGAGACCCGAGCCCAGACCGGCGCTGATCAGAGCAGCAACGCCGAGCAGGACACGGCGGGGATCGAGTTTCATGGGACTGCATTCTCCGGTGAAGCGGTCGTCGACCGTTGCATGTGCCGGATTCCGCTAAAAACATGCCATGTGCGAAATGCAGGGAGCCTACCTGGTGGCTGTCGCCGGGCATGTCGCGATAGTGTTTGAATCGATTCAAAAAAAACTCATCCTTCAGGTCAGCGATGAGCACTGAAACAATGCGTCGATGCCGTCCCCGACATTGCAGAATGCAATGCACACGGCAATGCGTTGCCGAATGCGCTGCACACGGCTATTTAGGAGCGAGCAGCGACGGGTGACCACAAGAAGAGCACACACAAGGCCGGGGCGACGGTGCCGGTGACAACGATAAACGCGAACGCACCGGACGCGGGGCGAGGAGAAGAAGGTGGAGTACCGGCACAGCTACGTGGACGGCAATACCATCGACCTGCCAGTCGGCAAGGTCGTGTGTATCGGGCGCAATTACCTCGATCACATACACGAACTCGGCAACGCGGTGCCTGAAGCACCGCTGCTGTTCATGAAGCCGTCGATGGCGATCGTCGGCCTCGATGCGCCCCTGCGCCTGCCGGAGCGCAGTGGCCCGGTGCATCACGAGCTCGAACTCGCCGTGCTGATCGGGCGCCGGCTGACCGCCACCAGTGCCGCCGGCGCGCGCGAAGCGATCGCCGGTTACGGGCTGGCGCTCGATCTGACCCTGCGCGAAGTCCAGAACGGACTCAAGCAGAAGGGACAGCCCTGGGAGGTCGCCAAGGCCTTTGATGGCAGTTGTCCGCTGTCGCCGTTCGTGCGTCCGGAGCAGCTGCCGAATCCGCAGGCGGCGGACATCGAGCTGCGCGTCAACGGCGAGGTGCGTCAGCGCGGCAATACCGGGCAGATGATGCATCCGATCGCCGATCTGATCGCTGCGATGAGCCGGCATTTCACCCTGCTGCCGGGTGATGTCGTGCTCACCGGCACGCCTGCCGGCGTTGCCGCCCTGGCCCCTGGAGACCGTCTGGAGCTGTGCCTGAACGGACACTGGATCTTCAGTACGCGGGTGGGCTGAATGCCGTTGACGCCACAGGTGTCGCACGTCGAGTGGTGTGTGCCCGATCCGGCGCGGGTCGCAGACCTGCTGCAGGCGCTGTTCGGCTGGGACTTCGAGTGCTTCGGCAGTCGTTATCGCCAGTTCACGCCGGCGGATGGCGGCACCTGCTTCGGCCTGTTGCAGGGCGATGCCGCTGCCGAGTCCACGGTGGTGTACGTGCAGGTCGCCTCACTGCAGGCGAGCCTGTCGCGGGCGCTTGAACTCGGCGCCGAACTGCACTGTCCGCCGACCGAGGTTGCCGGGCATGGCCGTTATGCCCGGCTGCGGATTGCCGGCGTGCATCTGCTCGGCCTGTTCGAAGCCGGGTGAGCGCGGGTGCCGCTCAGATCTTGATCGGCACCCAGTTACCGGCAAAGCTCGGCGCCACCGCTGGCTTCTCCGGCATGCCCTTGGCGACCGGCTCGACGGTGACGTACAGCTCGCCCTTGAGCATCGGCCGCATCTTGCGGTCGATCTTGAGCATTTTGTCGGCCCCGTCATGCTCGGGGATCGAGCCGAGCAGGTAGTACTGGTCTGAGCCCTCGGGCTTGATCCACAGCAGACAGCCGTTCTCGTGTGGCACGTCCATCGGCAGCAGGGCACGCACATACAGCCGGTCCATCTCCGGCGAGGCGCTGACCACCCACATCGGCGTGCGGGTTTTCATGCTGGCGAGTGTCGTGACATAGCCGGGGATTTCCGTTTCCCTGCCGAGCAGCAGTGCCAGTGCGAATACGCTGGCGAGCAGGCTGGAGGTAAACGCCCAGCCGCGCCAGAAGCCCAGGCGTTCGAACAGTCCGCGCGGAGCGCTGGCGGGCGTCGTCGCCGCTTCGGCGAACAGGCGCCGGTTCAGACTGTTCCAGACGGCCGCTGGCGGCTCCTCGGCGGGTGCCTGGCCAAGCACTTCAGGCAGACGGTGCTCCCAGGCGGCGACCTGGCGGCGCAGGTCGGGGCGGCCCGGCAGCAGTCCTTCGAAACGGCGGCGGGCGCGCGCGCTCAGTGTGCCGAGCACGTACTGCCCGGCGAGTAGTTCGCACAATTGCGGGTCGCGGTAGTTCATGCGCCCTCCAAGCAGGTTTTGAGCCGCAGCAGACCACGGCGCAACCAGGACTTCACGGTGCCGAGCGGCGTATCCAGGTGCTCGGCGAGTTCTTCATGCGTCATGCCGCGGAACCAGGCCAGGCGTACCGCCGTGCGCTGTGCCCCCTGCAGTTCTTCGAGGCAGCGGTGCAGAGCCGCTGCGTCGCGCTCGCGGGCGGCGGCGTCCTGCGGTCCTTCGCTGTCGTCGGCCAGGTCGTACATCTCGTCGACATCGTCCGCCTGCGTGATGCGGTGTTCCGCGCGGCGCAGCGTGTCGATTGCCTGATTGCGTGCGATCGAGCCCATCCAGGTGATCGGCGTCGCCAGGTCGGCTCGAAAGTCACCGGCGCGGTGCCAGATCTTCACGTACGTCTCCTGCAGCACATCGGCCGCAATATCGCGGTCTCTGACGATACGCAGCACGATGCCGAATAGTTGCGGGCTGGAGAGCCGATACAGCTTTTCGAAGGCAGCGCGGTCGGCCAGCGCGCAGCGCGCCAGCAGATCGCCGAGGACTTCCGGGGTCGAACTCACGGTTTGCCTTCCTCGGCCGGCAGCCCGGCCATGTCGCGGATGCGCGCGAGGTAGCGGGCCTCGTCGGGGGCTGTGCCGAAGCGCTGGGCTTCCCACAGCACCTCACCGAGGGCTTCCATCATCGCGTGCTCGGCTGCATGCACCTCGCCGATGCGTGCACACAGTGCGGTGTACGCTGCGCGCAGCCCACCCGGGCGGTCACTGCTCACCTGTTCGGCGATGGCGATGTGCATGCCCATGTGCAGAAACGGGTTGGTCTGGCCCATCTCCGGGGTCCATTCGCCGCCGATCGCGCGTTCCGGATCGGTGAGCAGCGACTGGTACTCGGGGTGTTGCTCGATGGCGTGAGCGATCAGCGCTTCGAGCGCTTCGAGCGTCTCGCCGGCTTGTCGCCTGCGCCAGACCTCGCAGTAATAGCGGCGCAGCTGACCTCGGTCGGTACCGAACATTCAGGCATCTCCGGTCTTGTCGGGGTATTCGCAAAGATCACTGACCGGACACGCCCCGCAACGCGGTTTGCGTGCGACACAGGTGTAGCGACCGAGCAGGATCAGCCAGTGGTGCGCATGCAGCAGGAACTCCGCCGGCACGGCCTTGAGCAGCGCATCCTCGACTGCCCGCACATTTTTGCCGGGAGCCAGACCGGTGCGGTTGGCGACACGGAAGATGTGCGTATCGACGGCCATCGTCGGCTGGCCGAAGGCGGTATTGAGGATGACGTTGGCCGTCTTGCGGCCGACACCGGGCAGCGCTTCAAGGGCTTCCCGCGTGCGCGGCACCTCGCCGCCGTGCTGTTCGATCAGCAGCGCGCAGGTGCGCATCAGGTTCGCTGCCTTGGTGTTGAACAACCCGATGGTTTTGATGTGTTCCTTCAGTTCATCCTCACCGAGCGCGAGGATCGTGGCCGGCGTGTTGGCGACCGGGAACAGCCGGGCCGTGGCCTTGTTGACGCCTTTGTCGGTCGCCTGCGCCGACAGCAGCACCGCGACCAGCAGCTCGAACGGTGTCGAGTAGCGGAGTTCGGTTTGCGGGTGCGGGTCGGCCGCCTGCAGGCGGGCGAAAAAATCGTGGCGGGCTTGCGGCGTCATCGGGCGCGGTGGCTGGCAAGGGGAGCGCTATCGTAGCGCATCCGTGCCGCCGCGCCCTGCGTGCCCGTGACTCAGGGGGTGGGCAGTGCGCTCGGTGCGCAGTGCGTGGCCTGCACCACTGGCACGGCGGCACCACGCTGGCGCGCGCGCGCGTCGAGCAGGTTCTTGCCGGCGATCAGCAGGCCGAGGCCGATGAACGCGCCAGGCGGCAGGATCGCCAGCAGGAAACCGCGGTAATCCTCCAGCACGTGCAGCGTCAGCGCGCGTCCTGCCTCGCCGAACATGATGTTCGCATTGGCGAACAGCGTGCCGTGGCCGATCAGCTCGCGCAGCCCGCCGAGCGTCGTCAGTACCAGCGTAAAACCGAGCCCGGTCGCCAGGCCGTCGAGCGCAGCAATCGCCGGACGCTGCTTGGAAGCAAACGCTTCGGCACGGCCGAGCACACAGCAGTTGGTGACGATCAGCGGAATGAAAATGCCGAGCACCTTGTGCAGCTCCGGCAGCAGCGCATGGATCAGCAGTTCGACGGCGGTGACCGCCGAGGCGATGACGACGATGTAGACCGGGATGCGCACTTCCGACTGCACGTACTGGCGAATCGCCGAGATCGTGGTGTTGGTCAGCAGCAGCACCAGTACCGTCGCCATGCCGAGGCCGAAGCCGTTGATCGCCGAACTGGAGGTCGCCAGCAGCGGGCACAGGCCGAGCAGGGCGACCAGGCCGGTGTTGTTGTGCCACAGGCCGTTGCTGAGGATTTCGCGCACACTCGGCGTGCTCATCGGGTTTTCTCCGCTGCATAGAGCGCGGCGCGGTGGTCGCGCTCATATTCGAGGAAGCGGTGCACGGCTTTGACCACCGCGCGCGGTGTGATCGTGGCGCCGGTGAACTGGTCGAAGACGCCGCCGTCTTTCTTCACTTTCCATTGCGCCTCGGCCGGATCGTCGAGACTGCGGCCGTCGAAGTGACTGATCCAGTTGGAGCGCTCGATGTCGATGGCATCGCCGAGCCCCGGCGTTTCCTTGTGGCTGAGCACGCGTACACCGGCAAGGCGGCCGTCGGCGTTGACTGCCACCAGCAGCTGGATCGGCCCGGCGTAGCCATCGGCTGCGACGATCGTCGTCAGCAGTGCGACCGGCTGACCGGCTTTGCGGGCGCGGTAAACAGTGCCTTCGCTGTCACTGCCGAAGGCCGCATCGCGCAGTTGCAGGGTGTCTGCCGTCGGCTGATTGTCGTAACGCGCGGGCGGCACCAGCGTATCGAGCTGCATGGCCAGTGCTTGCTGCTGGGCGCGGGTGATGCGCTCGCGGGTGCCGTGATAGGTCGCGGCGACGACGAGCACGCTGACCATTGCGAAGCCGGCGAGGATCATGCCGCTGCGGCCCATCTGACGCAGGATTTCGCGCATGGCTCAGGCCCTCGCGCCGAACACGCGCGGGCGTGTGTACTGGTCGATCGTCGGTGCCGCGATGTTCATCAGCAGCACGGCGAAGGCCACGCCGTCTGGAAAACCGCCGACGCTGCGGATCACCCAGGTCAGTACACCGATGCCGGCACCGTAGATCAGCCGGCCGCGTGGCGTGGTGCTCGCCGAAACCGGATCGGTGGCGATGAAGAAAGCGCCGAAGATCGCGGCACCGCTGAACAGGTGGAACCACGGCGGTGCGAAGCGTGCAGCGTCGACCAGCCAGAACAGCGTGCTGATGACGGCCAGCGCGCCCAGCATGCCCGCCGGAATCTGCCAGGCGGCGGTGCGCTGACGGCACATCCACAGCCCGCCAGCAAGAAAGGCGAGATTGACCCACTCCCAGCCGCGGGCGCCGAGCAGGCCGAATACCGGACTGCTGCGGACTTCCGTGACACTGTGTCCCAGACCGATCTGCGTGCGCAGCAGATCTAGCACGGTGGCCGAGGTCACGGCGTCGAGCGTTTCGGCGCTGCGCTCACCGAACACCAGCGCCAGCGTCGTCGCCAGATCCGGCGTCGAGCCGTGCAGCGTCAGCGGCGCAGCCCAGCTGCTCATCTCGCGCGGGAAAGACGTCAGCAGCACCACATAACCGATCATCGCCGGGTTGAACGGGTTATAGCCGAGGCCGCCGTACAGGTGTTTGGCGATGATGATGGCAAAGCCGGTGCCGAGCACGGTGATCCACCACGGCGCCAGCGGTGGCAGCGCGATCGCCAGCAGCAGCGCCGTGACCAGCGCACTGCAGTCACCGAGAAAACGGCCGAGCGGCTTGCCGCGCAGCGTCAGCATCAGAGCTTCCGCCGCCAGCGCGGTACTGACGGCGATCGCCGCCTGTACCAGTACGCCGGGCCCGAAGATCCACACTAAAGCCAGCAGGCCGGGCAGCAGTGCGTAGACGACGCGGCGCATCACGCGCCCGACACTGTTGCCCAGATGGACGTGGGGGGAAGTCGTAGTAGCGAACTGCATCGCGAACTCACTGCTCCTGATCGGAGGATGCCGGCTTGCCGCTCTGCGCGGCTTTCTTCGCCTCAGCGCGGGCACGGGCCGCGGCGAGGCGGGCGAGTTGCTCCTCGGTCAGTGGTGCGGGTGTCGCCTCAGCAGCGGGAGAGGCCGTTGGGGCTTCTTCCTGTGCGTCGGCGTCGAGCGCTGCGACCGCAGCGGTAGCCGCGGCAAGCGCTTCCTGCGCAGCCTTCTTCGCCTCGGTGCGGACGCGGGCTGCGGTGAGTTTTTCGATCTGTTCAGGAGACAGTGCCGGCGCAGCGTCGGCGTTTGCCTGCGCTGGAGCGCTGGCGGCTTTTTTGGCTTCGGCACGAGCGCGTGCCGCGGCGAGCTTTTCGAGCTGCTCGGGTGTCAGTGCCGGTGCCGCGTCGGCGTTTGCCTGCGCCGGCGCGCTGGCGGCCTTTTTGGCCTCGGCCCGGGCACGCGCCGCAGCGAGCTTTTCGAGCTGTTCAGGTGACAGTGCCGGTGCCGCGTCGGCGTTTGCCTGCGCCGGCGCGCTGGCGGCTTTTTTGGCCTCGGCCCGGGCACGCGCCGCAGCGAGCTTTTCGAGCTGTTCAGGTGACAGTGCCGGTGCCGCGTCGGCGTTTGCCTGCGCCGGCGCGCTGGCGGCTTTTTTGGCCTCGGCACGGGCACGCGCTGCGGCGAGCTTTTCGAGCTGCTCGGGTGACAGTGCTGCCGTGGCGTCATTAGCGGCTTCGCCAGCTGTCTGTGTCGCCGCCAGGCGTTTGGCTTCGGCGCGCGCGCGCGCTGCCGCGAGTTTTTCGAGCTGTTCGGGGCTGAGCTCATTGCTGCTTTCGCCAGCGGTGGCTTCGGCTTTCGCGGCGGCTTTCTTTGCCTGTGCCCGCGCCAGCGCGGCGGCGATAGCGGCCTGTTTCGGATCTGCCGCCGGCGTCTCTGCCTCATGGCCGCGTTGCTGGGCGGCACTCTTCTTGGCCTGCAGTCGGGCGGCCTTTTCGGCCTCCTCGCGTTCCAGGCGGTAGAGGTGGAACTCGTGACGCGCGCGTGCCTGTTCCGCCTTTTTCTTTTCGCGCTCGGCTGCCCAGATTTCGGTCTTGGCGAAGCGGTAGTACTGCACCAGCGGCAGATGGCTCGGGCAGACCGCCGCACAGCAGCCGCATTCGATGCAGTCGAACAGGTTGACCTGCTGCGCCTTATCGAACTCGCGGGCCCGGGCATGCCAGTACATCTGCTGCGGCAACAGGTTGGCCGGGCAGGCATTCATGCATTCGCCACAGCGGATGCAGGGCATCGATTCCTCGGGAGCGCTGACGTCATCAGCGCCGGCGACCAGCACGCAGTTCATGCCTTTGGTGATCGGCAGGTCGTCACCCGGCAGCGCCAGTCCCATCATCGGCCCGCCGATGATCAGGCGCGCGGCGCGCGGCGTGTAGCCACCGCAATACTCGATCAGTGCCGACAATGGCGTGCCGATCAGCACTTCCAGATTGCGTGGCGTGCTGATGCCGCTGCCGGTGACGGTGACGACGCGCGAGATCAGCGGTCTGCCTTCGGTCACCGCGTCATGCACGGCGGCCGCGGTGGCGACGTTCTGGCAGAGGATGCCGGAGTCCACCGGCCGGCGGGAGCGACCGATCTCGACGCCGGTCAGCACGCGGATCAGCTGTTGTTCGCTGCCGGACGGATACAGCGTCGGGATCTGCTGCAGCAGTACGTCTTCGGCGTCGTCGGCGAACTGTTCGAGCGCGGCCTGCAGCGCGGCGGCGGCCTCGGGTTTATTGTCCTCGATGCCGATGATGCAGTCCTTGACGCCAAGGGCGCGGCGCATCAGCAGCAGACCGCCGATGACCGCGTGCGCCCGCTCGCGCATCAGGCGGTCATCGCAGGTGATGTAGGGCTCGCATTCGGCGGCGTTCAGCACCAGCACGCGGATCGCGCCTTCGGCGTTGAGTTTGACCGCGGTGGGGAAGGCCGCACCGCCGAGACCGACGATGCCGGCTTCGCGCACACGCTCGCGCAGATAGGCCGGGTCGAGGCGCAGGTAGTCCTCGATCGGCGTCGGCAGGCTGTTCGGCCCCCATTCGTCACGGCCGTCGCTTTCGAGCACCACCGACAAGACCGGGATGCCGGACGGATGAGCGACCGGGCGCGGCTCGATCGCGACTACCGTGCCTGAGGTCGGCGCATGCAGCGCGGCGCTGATGTAGCCGTCGGCGCGTGCCAGCGCATCGCCCTTGTGTACCCGCTCGCCAACGCGCACGCAGGCACGCGCCGCCGCACCGATGTGCTGCTGCAGCGGCAGCACCAGCTGCGCCGGCAGGGGCAGTGCCTCGATGGCGGCACTGTTGGATTCGGCCTTGTGCTCGGGCACATGCAGGCCGCCGTGGAAGCGCCACAGGCGCGTGATCGTATTCAGCACGGACATGGCTGGGTCCAGCGGTCGGTATCAGGCAGCGGCGCGCGCAGGTTCTTGCTGTGCGTTGGCGGAGATCAGCGGCGACGGCCACTTCCAGGTGGCGAGCGTCGCCGGTACCGGCTGCAGGGTGATGCAGTCGACCGGGCAGGGTGCGACGCACAGGCCGCAGCCGGTGCATTCCTGCGAGATCACGGTGTGCATGTGCTTGGCGCTGCCGAGGATCGCGTCGACCGGGCAGGCCTGCAGGCACAGCGTGCAGCCGATGCAGACGTTTTCGTCGACGATCGCGATCATCGCTGCCTGCTCGACGCCGTTTTCCGGATCGAGCGGCTTGGGTTCGACACCCAGGACCGCGGCCAGCGCCTCGATGCCGGCCTGGCCGCCGGGCGGGCAGCGGTTGAAGTCGGCTTCGCCTCTGGCCATTGCCTCGGCGTAGGGGCGGCAGCCCGGGAAGCCGCACTGGCCGCACTGGGTCTGGGGCAGTACCGCGTCCAGCCGGTCGGCGAGCGGATCACCTTCGACGCGAAACTGCACGGAGGCAAAGCCGAGCAGCAGGCCGAAGGTCAGGGCGAGCAGAGTGAGGGCGAAGACGGCACTGAGCATGATTTCAACCCCGGACGAGACCTGAAAAACCCATGAAGGCAAGAGACATCAGACCGGCGGTGACCAGAGCGATCGCCGGCCCACGAAAATGCAGCGGCACGTCGGCAGCGGCAATGCGTTCGCGCAATGCGGCGAACAGCACCAGCACCAGCGAGAAACCGACCGCGGCGCCGAAGCCGTACAGCGCCGATTCGACGAAGCCGTTGTGCGCCTGAATGTTGAGCAGCGCGACGCCGAGCACCGCACAGTTGACGGTGATCAGCGGCAGATAGATGCCCAGCACCTGATAGAGCACCGGACTGGTTTTGTGCACGACCATTTCGGTGAACTGCACGACCACCGCGATGACCAGAATGAACGTGATGGTGTTGAGGTAGTCGAGGCCCAGTGGCGCCAGCAGGTAGCGATAGACCAGATAAGTGCACACCGAGGACAAGGTCAGCACGAAGGTGGTGGCCATGCCCATGCCGAGCGCGGTTTCGACCTTTTTCGAGACGCCCATGAACGGGCACAGGCCAAGGAACTTCACCAGCACGAAGTTATTGACGAGGACCGTGCTCAGCAGGATCAGAACGTACTCTTTCATCACCTTTTTCCAGTGCCGTGGTGAGCCATCGCAAAAAAACTGTTCAAACTGCGTGAAGCTTGCCGTATGCCGGCTAAAATCCCATATGGATCATGGGGTTCATCGCCAGTCGAGAACGCGCAACAGTAGCAGAAAGCCGACCTCCGCCACCAGTGCGGACGGTAGTCCGCGGGACGGTGCTCCGCTTGGCCGGCAGACAAGAAAAAGCCCTTCCCGCCGGGCTGGCGCGGGAAGGGCTGTTCGAGATGCCGGGCGATTCAGCGCTCTTGGCGGCCCAGCAGCAGAAACTCGATCAGCGCCTTCTGCGCATGCATACGATTTTCCGCCTGTTCCCATACTTCGCTCTGATTTCCGTCAATCACGCTGGCGGAGACCTCTTCACCGCGATGCGCCGGCAGGCAGTGCAGGAAGATCGCATCGGGCCTGGCTACCGCCATCGTCGTGTCGTCGACGAGGTAATCGCGAAAAGCCACCTGGCGCTCGTCGAGCTGGGCCTCGTCGCCCATGCTGGCCCAGACGTCGGTGGTGACGACATCGGCATCCTTGGCCGCGAGCAGCGGATCGCGCAGGACTTCGACACGGTCGCGATTGGCGTCGACGAACTCGGCGGCAGGTTCGTAGCCCTTGGGGCAGGCGATCTTCAGACGGAAGTCGAACTGACGCGCCGCAGTAATGTAGCTGTGGCACATATTGTTGCCGTCACCGATCCACGCCACGGTGCGTCCGGCGACCGAGCCGCGTTTTTCGATGATGGTCATCACGTCGGCGAGCAGCTGGCAGGGGTGTTCGTAGTCGGTCAGGCCGTTGATTACCGGCACCTTCGAGTGGGCAGCGAAATCGGTGACGGTACGGTGACTGAATGCACGGATCATGACGATGTCGACCATGCGCGAGATCACCCGCGCGGTGTCCTCGATCGATTCGCCGCGGCCGAGCTGGGCGTCGCGCGGCGACAGGAAGATCGAGCTGCCACCGAGCTGTGCCATGCCCGCCTCGAACGACACCCGCGTGCGCGTCGACGCCTTCTCGAAAATCTGCCCGAGCACCTTGAGCGGCAGCGGCGCGTGCACCTCGCCGCGGCGATGTTTCGCCTTCAGCAGCAGGGCGCGGTCGATCAGGTAGGCGAGTTCTTCGGGCGTGCAGTCGAGCAGGCTGGTGAAGTGTCTTGGGCTCATGGGATGCGGATTCCTCTTCCCGCGGAGGGTCTGGCGTGGATCGGCCACGCCCCGGGGCGTCGCGCTCAGCTCGCGGAGTCCTCGCGCGCGAAGGTGTGGATCAGTCGACTGACGCGGGTGACGATTTCGTCGGCTTCCGCATCGCTGAGAGTCAGCGGCGGCAGCAGACGGATCACCGAATCGGCAGTCACGTTGATGAGAATGGCTGCATCGAGCGCCCGGCGCACGAGTTCTGCGCACGGACGGGCCAACTCAATGCCGAGCATCAAGCCGAGGCCACGAATTTCGCGCACGACACTGCAGCCATCGAGTGCGGCGCGAAAGCCCTGCTGCATGCGCTCACCGAGAGCTGCGGCGCGCAGTGGCAGATGATCGCGCTCGATGATGTCGAGCACGCTCAGCGCAGTACGGCAGGCGAGCGGATTACCGCCGAAGGTCGAACCGTGGCTGCCGGGCTGAAACAGCGCTGCGGCGTGGCCGCGGGCAAGGCAGGCGCCGATCGGAAAACCGTTGCCGAGGCCCTTGGCCAGCGTGATGACGTCCGGCACGACGCCGGCATGCTGGAAGCCGAACCAGGTGCCGGTGCGGGCGATGCCGGCCTGCACTTCGTCCAGCATCATCAGCCAGTCATGCCGCTCGCACAGCGTGCGCACCGCCGCCAGATAGCCCGCCGGCGCGATGTGGACGCCACCTTCGCCCTGTACCGCTTCGAGCAGCACAGCGACGACGTTTTCGTTCATTGCCGCCTGCAGCGCCGCGGTATCGCCGTAAGGCACGTGGCGGAAGCCGACGACCAGCGGCTCGAAGCCCCGCTTGACCTTGGCGTTACCGGTCGCGCTCAGCGTCGCCAGCGTGCGGCCGTGGAAGCTCTTTTCGGCCACCAGGATCACCGGTTGCTCGATGCCGCGGTGGCGGGCGTGCAGACGGGCGAGCTTGATTGCCGCCTCGTTGGCTTCGGCGCCGGAGTTGCAGAAGAACGCGCGATCCATGCCGGCGAGCGCACACAGGCGCTCGGCGAGCGCGGCCTGCAGCGGGATGCCGTAGACGTTGGAGGTGTGCATCAGCGTCGCCGCCTGTTCGGCGATGGCGCGGGCGACTTCCGGGTGAGCATGGCCGAGACCGCACACGGCGATGCCCGACAGGGCATCGAGATAACGTCGTCCGCTGTCGTCCCACAGCCAGGCACCCTCGCCACGCACGAAGCTCACGGGCAGGCGTGCATAGGTGCTCATCAGGTGGTCGGACATGGTCGGGCTCCGTGCGCAAGTGCTCTGCCGCACGGCAGCCGTGCAGCGGAAAAACCCGCGAGCCTACCGACGAAAAGTTCCCCGGGCAAGCCTTAAAAAACAGTAAAACCGCGAAAAAGCGGCCACGGATGAATGCCTTGGCGTGTTTGCCCGGTTCAAACCGGGGCTTCGTAGTGTTCGCCCTGCGCGCGCAGCGGACGTTCGGCGACCCGCGCCCAGCACAGTGTCCCGCACAGCAGCAGCAGTGCGTCGAGACTGAAGATCAGCGCAAAAGCCTGGCCGAGCGTACTGCGCTCGTGGTCGCTGAGCGGCCGTCGCACCAGCTCCTCCAGGCCGCCGAGTGCGCCGAGATCCGGCAGCCAGGCCAGCGCCAGGCCGAGCACCAGCGCCGAGGCGACGGCCACCCACACCGCACCGCCGAGCGCGCGGGCAAAGGTCAGCGCACCGGTGACGGCGCCGATGTCGCGCGGTGCCACGGCGTTCTGTGCTGCCGTCAAACTGGCCGAGAACAGCGGACCGATACCGAGCCCGGCGACGAGCAGTAGCGCTGCGATCTGCCACGGCGAGGCCGCACCGCGCAGCGCGAGGAAGGCGAGGCCGAGCAGCGCGCACATCGCCAGCGGCACACCGATCAGCGGCGGGCGGCGATAGCGCCCGGTCGCCTTCAGGTGATGGCCGGTCCAGGTCGCCGTGACCGGCGCGCCGAGCGACAGTGGGATCAGCACCAGACCGGCGGCGGCCGCGCTCATGCCCAGCGTGATCTGCAGCCAGGCCGGCACCAGCACGGCCAGCGCCAGGAAACCGCCGAAGATCAGGAACAGCGCTGTGCCGACCGGGCCGACGACGGCATCGCGGAAGAACTGCGGCGGCAGGATCGGCTCATCGACGCGTGACTGGCGGCGCAGGAACAGCACGCCGGCCGTGCTGGCGGCGGCGAGCAGACCGAGCAGCGGCAGCGAGGTCCAGCCCCAGCGGTGGCCGCCGAGCGACAGCACCAGCAGCAGCCCGCTGGTACTGGTGAGCAGCAGCAGCACGCTGATGAAGTCGATGCGCTTGCGCCCGCGCGGCTGTGGCGGCAGGCGGCGCAGCGCGCGATCGGTGACGGTCAGCGCGAGCAGGCCGAACGGCAGATTGATCCAGAAGATCCACGGCCAGCCGAGGTATTGCGTCAGCGCTCCGCCGAGAGTCGGCCCGAGCAGGCCGGCCGCGGCCCAGATGCTGGCGAAATAGCCGACGTAGCGGCCGCGCTCGCGCGGCGCGACCACGTCGGCGACGGTGGCCTGCGCCAGCGTGATCAGGCCGCCGCCGCCGAGGCCCTGCAGCGCGCGGGCGAGGATCAGCGTCTGCATCGACGTGGCCAGCGCACACAGCGCCGAGCCGGCGAGGAAGACCAGCAGGCAGCCGACCAGCACCGGACGGCGGCCGAGCAGGTCGCTGGCTTTGCCGAGTACCGGGGTGGCGCAGGTCGCTGTCAGCAGGTAGGCGGTGACCACCCAGGACATCAGCTCGACCTGGCCGAGCTGGCCGGCGATCGCCGGCAGCGCGGTGGCGACGATGCTCTGATCGAGCGCGGCGAGAAACAGCGAGATCACCGCACCGAGCACGATGACGCGGATGTCGGTCGCGGAGAGCGGAGCGGCGGGGCTGGCGGGCTGGGACATCGGCAGACGCTCGGCAGGGACGGCGGTTGGAGTCCGGGCGCCGGGCGGCGTTCACCGTCCGGACGAAAAAGGCCCGCGAATGCGGGCCTTGGGGCATGCCTGAACGGTGTCGATCAGGCGAACTGGGCGGCGACGAAGTCCCAGTTGACCAGGTTCCAGAAGGCTTCGACGTACTTCGGACGCAGGTTGCGGTAGTCGACGTAGTAGGCGTGTTCCCAGACGTCGCAGGTCAGCAGCGCCTTCTTGCCGGAGGTCATCGGCGTGCCGGCGTTGGAGGTGCTCATCAGCTCCAGGCTGCCGTCGGGATTCTTCACCAGCCAGCCCCAGCCGGAACCGAAGGTGCCGACGGCGCACTTGGTGAACTCTTCCTTGAACGCGGCGAAGGAGCCGAACTTGGCATTGATCGCCTCGGCCAGCGCACCGCTCGGCTCGCCGCCGCCGTTCGGCGACAGGCAGTTCCAGTAGAAGGTGTGGTTCCAGACCTGGGCGGCGTTGTTGAAGATGCCGCCGGAGGACTTGAGGACGATGTCTTCAAGCGACAGGGTCTCGAAATCCGTGCCCTTGATCAGATTGTTGAGGTTCACCACGTAGGTGTTGTGGTGCTTGCCGTAGTGGTACTCCAGGGTTTCCGCCGAGATGTGCGGTTCGAGGGCGTTCTTTTCGTACGGCAGAGCGGGCAGTTCATGAACCATGAGGTGGCCTCCTGACAGCTGGCTGGGAAAGCGGTTCGTCCCGCCGGCGAATGACCATGTTTCCATTGTGGATTCCCCGGTCGGGTCCGCGCCGAGTCTATGCGCCTGCGGCACGACATATCAACGCGACAGCCTGTACGGCTGTTGTCGATGCCGTAATGTGCCCGGCCATTGCGCACGGCGCTGAGCGGAGCATGGCTGCCCCGCTGCGGCGCACGACTGATGAGCGAGGTTCGACTCTTGGTATTGCTTGCGGATGACGGCGGCTGCAACCGCGCCGGAAAAACAGCGGCCTATACAACTGTGTGCAAAGCGGTGGGGGCTGCCGTGGCACCGGTGAAGCACACGGGTGCGCGGGACGAGCGGAGGGGGCGCGCGTGATGGCTGCTGAACTTGCTGCCGGGCTCGAACCGATGCGTGTGGCGCTGGCGATCTTTGCCGTGACCTATGTGCTGATCGTCAGCGATGCGCTCAACCGGGCCGTGCTGGCCGGTATCGGCGCGGTGCTGATGATCCTCTGCGGCGTGCTGACGCAGGCGCAGGCGGTCGCCGGCATCGACTTCAATGCGCTGGGCCTGTTGACGGCGATGATGATCATCGTCGGCATCGCACAGAAGAGCGGCATGTTCCAGTACGTGGCGATCGTCGCCGCGCAGCGGGTGCGTGCCGATCCCTGGCGGCTGCTGCTGATGCTGGCGGTGGTGACGGCGCTGTTCTCGGCGGTGCTCGACAACGTCACCACCGTGCTGCTGCTGACGCCGGTGGCGCTGCGCATGACCGCGGCGCTCGGCGTGCCGGCCTATCCGTACCTGTTCGCGCTGATTCTGTCGTCGAACATCGGCGGTACGGCGACGCTGATCGGCGATCCGCCGAACATCATGATCGGTTCGGCGGCGCACCTGGGCTTCAACGACTTTCTGCTGCATCTGGCGCCGGCGGCGGCGGTCAGCTTCGTCGCCACGCTGCTGGCGATCCGCCTGCTGTGGGGCGCCCGGCTGCACGCCGATGCCGAGCGGCGCGCCCGCGTCATGGCCTTCGAGGCCCGCACGGCGATCAGCGATCGCCGGCTGCTGCGCCAGTCGCTGCTGGTGATCGTCGCGGTGGTCATCGGTTTTCTGTGCGCCGGGCGCCTGCAGCTGGAGGCGGCGACCGTGGCGGCAAGCGGGGCGGTGCTGCTGCTGACGCTGCAGGTGTTCGGCAAGGATTCGACCCGTCAGCGCGAACAGGTCGCGCTGGCGCTCGGTCAGGTCGAGTGGGTGACCTTGTTCTTCTTCACCGGCCTGTTCGTCATCGTCGCCGGCGTCGAGCAGGCCGGTGCGCTCAGGCGGCTGGCCGACTGGATCATCGCCCGGACCCAGGGCAGCCATGCGGCGACCACCTTCGCCATCCTCTGGGTGTCGGCGCTGCTGTCCTCGGTGGTCGACAACATCCCGTTCGTGGCAACGATGATCCGCGTGATCCACAACATGTCGGCGAGCTTCAGCGCCGGGCAGCTGCAGACGCTGTGGTGGGCGCTGTCGCTCGGTGCCTGCCTCGGCGGCAACGGCACGCTGATCGGTGCCAGCGCCAATGTCGTCGTCGCCGGCATTGCCGAGCGCTCCGGGCAGCGGGTGCGGTTTGCGACCTTCCTGCTGCATGCGTTTCCGCTGATGCTGCTGAGCATCGCCATCAGCTCGGTCTATCTGTATCTGCGCTATCTGCAGTGAGCGCCGGCTTGTCGGCTGCACGACGGGCGTCTGCGGAGGGCGCCGTGTTTGTCAGTGTTGCGACAGCTTGCCGCGGCGGTGGCCGTTTGCGTGGCGATGGCGGCCATACCGCCAGCGTACTTGTCAGCCCCGGCGGCGCGGTCAACCATGCGCGCCGGTTTCCCAGGCCCGCGCGGTGCGCCGGCCGTTTTTCAGTGAGGACAGCGAAGTGTGCGGCATCTGCGGAGAACTGCGTTTCGACGGCACGCGACCCGATCCGGCCCTGCTCGGCAGGATGATGGCGCGGCTCGCGCGCCGCGGGCCGGACCATGAGGGCAGCTACAGCGACGGCGCCCTGGCCTTCGGCCACCGCCGGCTGGCGATCATCGACCTGTCGCCGCGCTCGAACCAGCCGATGGTCGACGCCGAGCTCGGCCTGACCATCGTCTTCAACGGCACCATCTACAACTACCCGCAGCTGCGCGCCGAGCTGCAGGCCAAGGGCTACCACTTCTTTTCCGGTGGCGATACCGAGGTCATCCTCAAGGCGTACGCCGAATGGGGCGAGGCCTGCGTCGAACGTCTGCTCGGCATGTTCGCCTTCGCCATCTGGGATACGCGCAAGCGCACGCTGTTCCTCGCCCGCGACCGCCTCGGCATCAAGCCGCTGTATTTCAGCCGCACGCCGGGTGCGCTGCGTTTTGCCTCCAATTCGCAGGCGCTGCTCGAAGCGGCCGACGTCGACACCTCGATCGACCCGGTGGCGCTGCATCACCAGCTGACGCTGCACGCCGTGGTGCCGGCGCCGCGCACGGTGCTCAGCGGTATCCGCAAGCTGCCGCCGGCGAGCACGCTGCTGATCGACGAGCACGGTCACGAACAGCCGCGCACCTACTGGAAGCTGCGCGCTGAGCGCCCGGCCGAGGTGTACAGCGAGGCCGAGTGGCTGGAGCGCATCCACGGCGCGCTGCTCAACGCGGTGCGCCGGCGCATGGATGTGGCCGATGTGCCGGTCGGTGTGCTGCTCTCCGGCGGCCTCGATTCCAGCCTGCTGGTGGCGCTGCTCGCCGAGGCCGGCAAGGAGAACGTGCTGACCTTCTCGGTCGGCTTCGAGGATCAGCCGGAAGAGAAGGGCTCGGAGTTCGAGTACTCCGACCTGGTCGTCGAGCGCTACGCCACGCATCACCACAAGTTCCTGATTCCGAACGGTGATGTGCTGCTGCGTCTGCCCGAGGCGGTGAGCTGCATGGCCGAGCCGATGGTCGGTCAGGACGCCGTTGCCTTCTTCCTGCTCTCCGAGCGGGTGGCGCGCGAAGTCAAGGTGGTGCAGAGCGGGCAGGGCGCCGATGAGGTTTTCGCCGGTTATTTCTGGTACCCGCAGATGGCCGCCGCCGAGGGCGAGGACGATGTCGC
Organism: Plasticicumulans acidivorans; assembly: GCF_003182095.1. Classification (GTDB taxonomy): domain Bacteria; phylum Pseudomonadota; class Gammaproteobacteria; order Competibacterales; family Competibacteraceae; genus Plasticicumulans; species Plasticicumulans acidivorans. The sequence goes on from NZ_QGTJ01000007.1 coordinate 246,827, forward strand.
CCGCTTCGCCAGCCGTTATTTCGACCGCGACCATACCGAATTCCTCGACGCCGTCGAGCCGCGCTGGCACGGTCCCGATTACTCGGCGGAGACGGTGCGTCGCCTGCTCGGCGAGCCCGGTGCCGATACCTACCTCGACCGCGTGCTGCGCATGGACACGACGACGCTGATCGTCGATGACCCGGTCAAGCGCGTCGACAATATGACGATGGCCTGGGGGCTGGAGGCGCGCGTGCCTTTCCTCGATCACGAACTGGTCGAGCTGGCGATGAGCATGCCGCCCGAGCTCAAGCTGCGCGACGGCGGCAAGTACGCCTTGAAACAGTTCGCCCGCGGCCGCATCCCTGATGCCGTCATCGACCGGCCGAAGGGCTATTTCCCGGTGCCGGCGCTGAAATACGTGCGTGGCGAGTTCCTTGCTTTCATGCATGACGTGCTCGACTCGCAGGCGGCGCGCAATCGCGGCATCTTCCGTCGGGAGTACCTCGATGCGCTGTTCGCCGCGCCCGAGGCGTGGATGACGCGCCTGCAGGGCAGCAAACTCTGGCATGCCGCGCTGCTCGAACTGTGGCTGCAGCTCAATGTCGATGCAGTACGGCCCTGATATCCCGGCGTTGCCGCGCGTTCAGCTGGCGCCGGCAAACGCGTAGACTCGACCGCCAACCTGCCTGCCGGTCACCCCGGCCCATCGCTTTACGAGGAACAGACAATGGATGACGTGCTCAAGCGCATCGATGATCAGGTCAAGAACAACCCGGTGCTGATCTACATGAAGGGCACGCCGCAGGCGCCGCAGTGCGGCTTCTCGCAGCGCGCCTCGCAGGCGCTCGCCGGTACCGGCGTGCCGTTTGCCTATGTCAACGTGCTCGAAGACATGGACATCTTCCAGAACCTGCCGCGCTATGCCGACTGGCCGACCTTCCCGCAGATCTATGTCGACGGCGAGCTGATCGGCGGCTGCGACATCACGCTGGAGCTGTACCAGAACGGTGATCTGCAGAAGATGGTCGATGCTGCCGTCGCCAAAAGCGAACAGCCTTCCGCCTGAGTGCTGCGCGCCAGCGTCACTGCGAGACCCGGCAAGTGCCGGGTTTCGCGCTTTTGGCGGCCGAAAAATCGGATTTGATGCACATCAGGCAATCGTGGCCTGAAAATGGCATAGTGAGAAACATTCTCAGGGAGATTGCCGCCATGTCCGTCGTCACGCTCGATACCTTGTCCCCCGGCCACGAGGCCACGATCGAATCGCTCGACCTCGATGCAGGCTTTCGCCAGCGGCTGCAGGCGCTCGGTCTGCGCTGCGGACGTCCGCTGTCGGTCGAGCGGCAGGCGGCACTCGGCGGACCGCTGGTGGTCCGGGTCGGACCGGTACAACTGATGCTGCGCCGGTGCGATGCGCACGGCATCACGGTGCGGCTGTCGGCATGAAGCGGCTCGCCCTGGTCGGCATGCCGAACACCGGCAAGTCGACGTTTTTCAACCGACTGACCGGTGCCTCGGCGCGGGTCGGCAACTGGCCGGGCGTCACCGTCGATCTGTACGCCGCGAAGATCCTGCTTGGCGAGTCGATGGTCGAAGTCGTCGATCTGCCGGGCCTCTACGATCTGCACGGCTATTCCGGTGATGAGCAGGTGGTCCGCCGCTTCCTCGAATCACAGCCGGTCGATGCACTGGCGGTGGTGCTCAATGCCGGTCAGATCGAACATCAGCTGCCGCTGGCTTTGCAGCTCACTCATCTCGGTCTGCCGCTGGTCGTGCTGCTCAACATGAGCGACGAAGCCCGCGCGATGGGTTTGTCGATCGACGCCGAGGGGCTGGCGGCCGGCCTCGGCTGTCGTGTCATCGCTGTCAGCGCCAAGTACGGTCACGGTTATGGCGTTGCGCGGGAAGCGCTGCGTGAAGCGCTGGCGAATCCGGCGCCACGGCCGTCGCTCGAAGAATTGCACAGCCGGCTGGGAGGCGACGATGCCGTCGTCGAGCAGGCCGATGCGCTGCTTGCCGACACCGTGGTGCGGCCGCGGCAGATGGCGCCGAACCTGAGCGCGCGCATCGATCGCCTGGCTCTGCATCCGCTGTGGGGCATTCCGCTGTTCATCGCCGCGCTGCTCGGCATGTTCCAGCTGGTCTACACCCTTGGCGCCCCCCTACAGGATGCCGTTGCCTGGTGCCTGGACGGTATCAGGACGCTGCTGCTCGAACCGCTGGCCGGCTGGCTGCCGGCGCCGCTGTACGGCCTGCTGGTCGAAGGTGCCTGGGACGGTCTGGCGACGGTGGCGTCCTTCGTGCCGGTGATCGTGCTGTTCTTCCTGGCGATGGCGCTGATCGAGGACAGCGGTTATCTGTCGCGCATTGCCTTTCTCACCGATGCGCTGATGTCGCGGCTCGGCCTCGACGGGCGCGGCTTCGTCATGCTGCTGATGGGCTTCGGCTGCAACGTGCCGGCGCTGATGGGCACACGGGTGATGCGCGAGCGCCGTCTGCGCTGGCTGACGATGCTGATCATCCCGCTGTCACTGTGTTCGGCGCGCTTGCAGGTATTCGTGTTCCTGACCACCGCGCTGTTCACGCCGCACCAGGCACCGTGGGTGCTGGCGGCACTGTATCTGGTCAGTTTCGTCGCGGCGTTCGTGACCGCGTGGCTCGGCGGCCGCGTCGCCCCCTGTCACGAGCCCTTCGTACTGGAGCTGCCGCCGTACCGGCTGCCGACACTGCGCCAGATTGCACTGCGCAGCTGGCAGGAGGTGCATCACTTCCTGATGCGGGCGACGCGCTTCATCGTCATCGGCGTCACTCTGGTCTGGGTGCTGACGCATTATCCGCACGATGCCGTGGCCGGTGGCCCGGCGACGCTGGCCGGCATGTTCGGTCAGTGGATGGAGCCGCTGCTGGCACCGCTCGGCATCGACCAGACGATGGCGGTGGTGCTGCTGTTCGGCTTCGTCGCCAAGGAGATCGTGCTCGGCGCACTGGCGGTGCTGGTCGGGGCCGATGGCGATGCGCTGACCCAGCTGGTCGGCACGCGCATGGATGCGGTGCAGGGCTTCAGCCTGATGCTGTTCGTGCTGCTGTATACGCCCTGCCTGTCGACGGTGGCGACCCTGAAGAGCGAAACCCGCAGCCTGGCCTTTACCACAGTGGCCGTTGTCTGGCCGCTGCTGCTGGCCTGGGGCGCGAGCTTCGCCTTCTACCAGGGAGCCCGCCTGCTCGGTTTTTGAATAATCTTCAGTCGGCCGAGCTCGGCACCCAGCCGCCAAAGTCCTTCCACTGGTTGACGATGCGGCAGAACAGCTCGGCGGTGCGCTCGGCGTCGTAGATCGCCGAGTGCGCTTCGCGCATGTCCCACTCGATGCCGGCCGCTTGCGCGGCGCGTGCGAGTACCGTCTGGCCATAGGCCAGTCCGCCGAGTGTGGCGGTATCAAAGGACGAGAACGGATGGAAGGGATTGCGTTTGATGTCGTTTCTCTCGATCGCAGCATTGAAGAAGCCGAGATCGAAGATCGGGTTGTGCGCCACCATCACGGCTCGCGTGCAGCCGGTTTCACGCACCTCGCGGCGCACTTCGCGCAGGATGTTGCTGAGCGCTTCGGTTTCGGGCAGCGCCATGCGGAACGGGTGATAGGGATCGATGCCGTTGACCTTCAGCGATTCGGGCTCAATGTTGGCGCCGGGGAAAGGCTCGACATGATGGGCCAGCGTGCGGGCCGGATACAGACGCCCGTCATTGTCCATGCGTACGATGACGGCGGCGATTTCCAGCAGCGCGTCAGTGCGGGCGTTGAAGCCACCGGTTTCCAGGTCGACGACGACCGGCAGGAAACCGCGGAAGCGGTAGGCGATAGGGGACTTGCGTACGGTGTCGTTCATGCCCGGGAGCATACCGGAGTGCTTCGTCGATTGGCATCGACGCCGCCGGCATCTGCCACTTGCATGCAGGCCCCGTCTGCGGTCTACCCTCTTGAATGCCGGGCAGCCGCCGAGGCTACACTTGCAGCACCCGCTTGAGGTACGTCCATGTCGTGCCCACGGATTGGCCGAATGTCCCTTCGCGTTCCTCACCACAGCGTTCCCGAACCATGCTCAGCCGCCTGATTCGTAACCCCGTGTTTGCACGGGCTGCGTTGCTGCTCGCGCTGTTGGCGCTTGCCCTCGCACTCTGGAAAATGCCGCGTGCGCAGACGCCGATGGGCGGAGCCCATAGCGTCGAAGTCGTCACCCGCGCACCGGGCCTCGCGGCCGCCGAAGTTGAGCGTCAGCTCACCCGCGTGATCGAACTCGCAGTCAAGGGCGTACCTGACGTGCGCTTCCTGAGCAGTACCAGCCGTGCCGGCGAATCACGCGTGCGTTTGAATTTCCGCGCGCTGGAACCGGAGATCTTCGCTGATCGGTTGGGTGAACTGCGCTGGGCGGTGCAGGGCGCGGCCCTGCAGCTGCCAGAGCTGGTACAGGCCCCCGAGGTGGTCGACGTCAGCGACAGCGGCCCGCTGCCAAGTGTCGAGGTGCTGGTCATCGGTTCCCGCGACAGCGATGTCGGGCCGTGGAGCAGTGCGCAGAGCATCGCCGAGCGGCTGGAAACGCTGACGCATGTCGATCGCGTGCTGCGTACCGGCATGCGCGGCGAGCTCGTCGAGATCCGTTTCGATCCGGACAAGCTGGCGAAAGTCGGTTTGAGTGCAGCGTATCTCAGTGATCAGCTCAAGGTTCAGCTGCGTGAGCAGGCCGCTGGAGCTCTGGATATCGCGGAGGATCGCTGGCAGCTGCGGGTCTCGGCGCAGTCACTGGAGCCGCAGGCACTGGCGCGGTTGCCGCTGAGTCTCAGTTCAGGCAAGTCGATCGCTCTGGGCGATGTTGCCCAGATCGTGCGGGGTGAAGCTCCGCCGACCCGTGAGGTGCGCGTCGACGGTCGTCCGGCGGTATTGCTGTCGGTGTTCCGTAAGAGTGATGCCAACGCACTTGATGTGGTCGATGCTGTGGCGGCGGCCCTGCCGGTGTCATCGGATCTGCCAGCGGGGACGGCGCTGGTGCTGCTTGATGACCGTGCCCGCGATGTGCGTGGCGTGTTTGATGCTCTGACGCTCCAGGTGCTGCCGGCGGCGCTGATCGCACTGCTCGTGATCAGCCTGTTCTATGGCGCGCGTCTGACACTGCTGATCATGCTGGCTGTGCCGGTGGCTGCCGGTATCGCTCTGCTGCCCTGGTTGTCCGGTGGTGAGGCGTTGACGCCGGGCCTGCTGATCGCGCATGTCTGCGGCGCCGTGTTGCTGCTCGACGCCAGTCTGTCGGTGGCGGACATGCTGCGGCGTCGGCAGCTGTACGGCGCCGATACGGCAAAGGCGGCGCTGGACGCCGAACGCCTCGCCGCGCGGCCGCTGCTGCTGGCGTGGATCTGCTTTGCCGCCGCCGCCCTGTTGCCGATGTGGTGGCCGGACGGCCCCGGTGCCGGGGGCTCGCAGGTCGCGCGTGCGCTGCTGGCGCTGCTGGCGGCCGGTCTCGTCTACGCTGGCCTGTTGCTGCCGGCGCAGATGGTGGCCGTGGACATGAGTCCGGATCGGGCCAGCCGCGTGCAGCAGGTGCGCGAGTGGCTGCTGTTCCGTCTGCGTCGTCGCTACCGTCGCCTGCTGCTGGTGCTGCTGCGTCACCGCTTGGTGCCGATCATCAGCGGCATCGTGCTGCTGCTGGTCTGCCTGCTGCTGCTCAGTACCGGGCGCATTGGTGTTGCGCTGGGCGAGAGCGGGGTGCGTCAGTCCTTCTACATCAATCTTGAGCTGCCGCCGGCCTCGCGTCTCGAACAGACGCTGTCGGTAGCCGATGAAGTCGAGCGTGTCGTGCGCGCACTGCTGCCGCCGGGCTCGGTCCGGGAAGTCGTGACCTATGCCGGTCAGCGGCGTACCGAATTTGGCGCCTTGCTCGGTGCGCGGCATGGTCAGATCGAGGTCAGCCTGCGGCCTGAGTCTTCGTCGCCACTGAGTGCACATGCTGCGATGGCGCTGGTCAAACCTCGCCTCGATTTCATCGCCGGCGCGCGCAACATCGCCGTACAGGCGATCGAGGGGGGGCTTCCGGCCGCGCGCCCGATCAGTGTGACCGTGCGCGGTGGCGATCCCGTGCGGGTGCGCGAAGGCGCGGATGCGCTGGTCAGCATCCTGCGCGCGCTCACCGGCGTCGTCGACATCACCGACGACGATGATCTCGACGAGTCCGCAGAGCTGCACCTGTCGCTGAAGCCCGACGCGCTGCTGAAGGCTGGCCTGACGGCTCCAGCATTGCTGCGTGAACTGCGGCTGCTCGGCTCTGGCGAGCTGATCGCCCGCGTGCGTGAGAACACCTCCCTGATCGACGTGACGGTGCGTGGCAAAGCGATCGAGTTCGAAGACATTGACGCCTTTCTCGATCGACCGCTGCATCTGGCTGATGGGCGCAGCGTGGCGCTGCGTGAGCTGTTTGACGTCAGCGAGGATCGGGGGCGCAGTGTCATCCGTCATTACGATCTGCAGCGCTCGATCACCGTTCAGGCCGATGTCGATCGCACCCGGGTCAATGCCTTCGCCATCGACCGCGTGATCCGTGACTGGTGGGCTGCGGATTACGCTGCGCGTTTCCCGGACCTCGAAGTCGAAACCACCGGCGCTTTCGGTGAAGTCAACCGCCACATGACGGCGCTGTTCAGCCTGTTCGTGCTGGGCATCGGGTTTGTCTACCTGTTGCTGGTCAGTCATGCCGGCGATTATCGCCAGCCGCTGCTCGCCTTTTGTGCCATGCCTCTGGCTGCGGTTGCACTGCTCGGCGGTTTGTATGCCAGCGGACAACTGATCGGTACCCAGACCGGCTTTGCTGGCACCGTATTCCTGGGCTTGGCCGTGCATGGCATGGTCGCTCTGCTGGTGGGCACGCGGCAGCGGCTCGACCGCGGCATCGGTGTCGCGCGGGCCAACCTTTACGCTGCCGAGGTGCGTCTGCTGCCGACGCTGGTGCTGTGCACGGCAACGACTCTGGCGATGCTGCCGCTGGCCAGCGGCTTGGCCGGTTTTGCGCCGACATGGACCTCGCTTGGAGCAACGTTTGCCTGGGGTATGCCGTTGCTGGCCGTGCTGATGCTGTGTGTGGCTCCGGCTTTGTGCACATTGCAGGAGGCACACGAGCGCGCGGAGCAGGCGAAATCCTCGTCAGCGGAGAAAAAGTCGCGGGGAGGCTTGTTTGCGCGCTGGCGTTCCGGCAGCGAAGCGGATGTCAAGCGTCGTGATGATCTGCCGGCCGACCCCAAAGTCCGTCGCCTGTACGAGCAGGGGATGGACTATCTGCGTGCCAATGACCAGTTGATGGCTCTGCGCTCCTTCGAGGATGGGCTCAAGAGTGCGCCGAATGTCATTTCCTTGCTCGGTGGGGCGGTACAGGCGTTGTTGCAGTACCTGCATGCCAACTGGGACGAGGGGTTCTACGGGCGCGCAGCGCGGCATCTGAATCACTGGCGTCAGCTGGCACCGGAGTCGCCACGTCCGTCCGAGCTGATGCGTGCACTTGAGGAGGTCAGGGAGCGCGGCGCGGCGGCTGTGCTGCCACTGCGCAGTCGCAGTCGCAGCGCTGTACCCCAGGCCGCCTCTGGCGGCGGATGGCTCGGGCCGATGCGGTTGTCACCCACGGTCCAGCGGCCGTGGCGTTTACCTGCGCCGCATGTGCAGGACGCCGATGCCGACAAGGCGAAGCGTCGCCCGCTGTTCGATCGTGATCTGCCGGGCATTCTGCGTGCACTCGGCCTCGCGCTGCGCAATCTGGTGCGCCAGCGGCGGCGCACGGCGGCGGCGCTGGCGGCGATCGGTTTCGGCGCAATTGCACTGGTGCTCGCCGGCGGCTTCATCGAATGGGTGTTGTGGGCCACACGCGAGTCGGCAATTTATGGGCAGCTCGGCCACATCCAAATCGTGCGTCAGGACTACTTCGTCAAGGGCAGCGCTGACCCGCAGGCCTTTTTACAGAAGGAGGAAGTGCCTGAAGCCCTCGCCGGTGTGCCGCACGTGCGTCAACTGGCGCCGCGGCTGGCGTTCAGCGGCCTGATCAGTTTCGGTGACCTGAGCGTGCCCTATCTGGCTCAGGGCGTCGTGCCGGACCTGGAGGCACCGATCAGTGTCGATTACCGCATCGTCAGTGGTAAGGGACTGACCACGCGCGATGCGCGGGAGGTGATCCTGGGGAGTGGCCTGGCCGCCACGCTCGGCGTCAAACCGGGTGGGCGGGTGGTGTTGATGGCCAGCTCGCAGGGCGGCGGCTTCAATGCCGTCGAACTGACGGTGCGCGGTCTGTTTTCGACCTCGAATCAGGCGCTCAACGAAGTGGCGCTGCGCCTGCCGCTGTCGGTCGCGCAGGAACTGACGCGTGACGAGCATGCCGTCCATACCTGGGTGGTACTGCTCGACGACACCGCTCATACCGATTCGGCTCTGGCGGCAATCAACAACCGTCTCGATCCGTCGCTGCAGGCCGTGCCCTGGTATCAGCTATCGGATTTCTACAACAAGACCAGCGAACTGTTCGCGCGGCAGATGATGGTTTTGCGGCTGATGATCGTCGTCATCATCCTGCTGAGTATCTCCAACTCGCTGATGATGAACGTCATGGAGCGCACCGGCGAGATCGGCACCCTGCAGGCGCTGGGTACGCGTCGGCGCAGCATTCTCTATTTGTTCAGTATGGAAGCGTTGATGCTCGGTCTGCTGGGCGGAGGGCTGGGCGTACTGCTCGGTTCGCTGATCGGTGTCGTGGCTTCGGCCATCGGCATCCCGATGCCGCCTGCACCGGGTATGGACAAGGGCTTTGTCGCCGAGATCATGGTCACCCCGCCACTGGCTCTGACGACTTTCATCCTGACCGTCGGTGCGACCTTCGTTTCCGGCCTGTACCCGGCCTGGAAGGCTTCGCGGCTGATCATCGTCGACGCGCTGCGTCACAATCGCTGAGAACGGTGCAGCATGCTCAAGTTCGCTTTTCGTAATCTTTCACGTCACAAGGGGCGTACGGCACTGACGCTGGCCGCCATCGCCTTCGGCGTCGTCAGCCTGGTGCTGTCGGCCGGTTTCGTTGACGACATCTTCGTGCAGCTGCGCGAGAACACCGTGCAGTCCGGGCTCGGTCATGCGCAGATTGCCAAGGAGGGGTATTTCAAATTCAGTGCCCGTCAACCTTACGCCTACATGATCGACAAGCCCGAAGCTGTGATCGCGCAGGTCAAGCGTCTGCCGCAGGTCAAGGAGGCAATGAGCCGCCTCAACGTCAACGGCACGCTGAACAATGGCAAGGCGGAACTGCCGGTTCGTGGCGAAGGGGTCGAGCCGGACAAGGAGCGGTTTGTCGGAGGTTTCATCTCGCTGATCGAAGGGCGTCACCTCAACGCCGATGACGTCTATGCTGCCGAGCTGGGCGAGGGGTTGGCCCGTTCGCTGGGAATCAAGCCGGGCAGTCGCGTCACTCTGTTGACCAGTACGCCGCAAGGCGCTGTCAATACCGTCGAGTTGCAGGTGGTCGGCGTATTCCGCAGTTTCTCGATCGAGTACGACGCCCGCGCCATGCGCATGCCGCTTGCAGCGGCGCAGGCGGCACTGAATACCCATGCCGTGCATACGGTGGTCGTTGCACTGAACGACACCAGCGAGACAGATGCGGCGATCAACGTCATGCGCGCGACGTTCAGCGGGCAGCCACTGGTAGTCAAGTCATGGGAGGAGCTGGCGGACTTCTACCGCAAGGCAGTCGATCTGTACCGCGCGCAGTTTGGCGTTTTGCAGCTGATCATTCTGGTGATGGTGGCTCTGTCGGTGTCGAACAGCGTCAATATTTCGATCTTCGAACGAACCGGCGAGGTCGGTACGCTGCTCGCGCTGGGAAACCGTCGGCGTGAAGTGTTTCGCTTGCTGGTACTTGAGAGTGCGGTCAGTGGCGTGCTGGGCGGATTGATCGGCGTCGTGCTCGGCATTGTGCTGGCGTTTCTCATCAGTGCCGTGGGTATTCCGATGCCGCCGCCACCAAACTCAAGTCAGGGGTATCTGGCCGCGGTGCGTGTGGTACCGGAGCAGGTGGCAATCGCCATGAGCATCGGGCTCGTGGCGACGATCGTCGCCTCCCTGCTGCCGGCTTCCCGGGTAACGCGTCTGCCGGTCGTTGAAGCGCTGCGGCGTGCTATGTGAGCGAGTGCACGGCCACAGACAGCTTCATTCACCGGCACCGACAGCTTCATTCACCGGGTTTGATGCGCTTGAGGTAGTCCTTGTTGAACAGCTTGTTGGCCAGTTCACGGGGTTTGATTGCGCTGTAGACCAGCACCGACTGGTCATCTTTCTTCAGCGCATCACGCATCAGCAGCTCGGTCGGGCGCATTACGCCATTGATCATCTTGTAGCCGCGGTAAAAAGCTGTTTTCAGCAGGCGTCCCGACAGTGCATAGAACTCGGCTTTGAAGGGGCGTTGTGTGTCTTTCTCGATCCAGTAAAGCACGCGGTTGTAGGTCACTCCGCCATCGATACCAATAAGTTCAAGTACAACGAGACGTTTTTTGTCTATGGTTTCCTCGCGCAGCGTGCGTGCGTTGTAGTCACCGCTGAAGTTCGCTCGGGCCAGGTCACCGTTGGCTACCTGGCCGGTCAGCCGCTGTGACAGCGGCAGACGTACCGGCTGTGACAGGCGCGGCGTATAGACCCACAGGTCGCGGCCGCGCATCAGCAGGATCTGGCCCCGCTCCGACGCTGGAGCAGTGGAGATGACCAGCGTGTTTTCGTTACCCTTCGACAGAACTTGGTATTCCCGCTCTTCGGTTGGCTGGTCAGCGCTGGTCGAGGTGATGGTGACATTGAGTTCGAAACTTTCATCTGGGAAGCGAACCCGGTCGGCTGCTTCGAGCATCGCCATGGCCTCAATGTCAACCTCTTGGGCGATGGCGCAGAACGATGGCAGCAGGGTCAGCGCGGCCAACAGCAGCCAGCGGTTTGGGGATTTGAACATCTTGTACACACTCCTGTGTGGCGGCGGGCTGCTCGCCAGGGATTGAACGGTCGAGGCCATGAGCATAGTACGCATCGAAAATGTCTCGAAACGCTACCGGCTCGGTGAGCAGGAAGTCGCTGCTCTGCGCGGCGTCAGCGTCAGCATCGAACAGGGTGAGTTCGTCGCCATCGCGGGTCCGTCGGGCAGTGGCAAGACTACGCTGCTGAACATGATCGGCTGCATTGATACACCAACCGGCGGGCGTGTCGTCGTCGATGGCCAGGATGTCACCGGCCGTTCGCCCGATCAGCTGGCCGATCTGCGCGCCCGCACGCTCGGCTTTATTTTCCAGACGTTCAATCTGCTGCCGGTGCTGTCGGCCGAGGAAAACGTCGAATACCCTCTGGTCAACATTCAGCACCTGCCGCGTGAGGAGCGACGCCGGCGTGTGGCGTACTTTCTTGACATGGTCGGGCTGACACGCTTTGCCAAGCACCGGCCGAATCAGCTGTCGGGTGGTCAGCGTCAGCGGGTGGCCATTGCCCGTGCTTTAGCGACCCGGCCCAAAATCGTGCTCGCTGATGAGCCGACTGCGAATCTGGACCACCAATCGGGTGAGGGTATTTTGCAGCTGATGAAGGAAATCAACCATCACTCGGGAACCACCTTTATTTTTTCAACGCATGATGCACGGGTCATCGCGATGGCTGATCGCGTGGTGCGTGTCAGCGATGGTGAGGTCGTCGGTGAGGAGTCGAATCGATGAAGGATCATGTAATGAACATTGCCGGCGGCATGTTCGGTCTGGCGCTGGTAGGTGCTTCAGCTGCGGTGCACGCCGAAGCGCAGGTGACGGGTACCAGCGGCTTCTTTTCCAGTGAGGCGGCACATACTTATAGCGGTGAGGATCACTGGTCGAAATTCCGTAACACATTAGGCTTGTCAGCCGATGGCGTGCTGAACGATTCGCTGAGCTGGAAGGCCAGTACCTGGCTGCGCTACGACCCGGTCTACGATAATTCCAGCTACTACCCGCACGATGTGCGGGCGGACCAGCGTCACGAGTTCCAGTTGCGTGAAACTTATCTCGACTGGTCTGCCGGCAGCTGGGATTTCCGCTTCGGTCGGCAGCAGATCGTCTGGGGCGAGATGGTCGGTCTGTTCTTCGCGGACGTCGTATCTGCCCGAGACATGCGCGAATTCGTCATGGCGGATTTTGACCAGATTCGCATCCCGCAGTGGGCGGCGCGGGCAGAGTATTTCGAGGACGATTTTCACGCTGAGGCGATCTTCATCCCGTTCCAGAACTACGATGAAATCGGCAAGCCTGGAGCCGACTTCTACCCGTATCCGCCTGGCTGCCCGGCGGCCAACTGCCGCATTCTCAATGAGCGCAAACCGCGTGACGGCAACGATGACATGGCCGCTGGTTTGCGTCTGGGTTACCTGATCGACGGTTGGGATGTGGCCGGTTTCTATTACCGCAGCACGGATACATCGCCGAGCTTCGAACGCAGCATCATCATGCAGGACGGCGTGCCGTTCATCGAATACAAACCGGACCACAATCGTATCCAGCAGTGGGGGCTGACCGTCGGTAAGGACCTTGGCGAAGGGATGGTGTTCAAGAGCGAGGCGATCTATACGCAGGGTCGCCGCTATGACGTGCTGCGTTTCAGTGACGCGGATGGTCTGGTGCGCAAGGACACCTTTGATTATGTCCTCGGTCTTGAGTATTCCGGTGATGCGTCATCACGCGTCAACGTGCAGTTCTTCCAGCGTATCTATGACGACTACGATGAGGACATGATTCCGGATCGGGTCGAAAGCGGCGCCAGCCTGTATCTGACGCGCAAGTTCTGGGGTGATCGTCTCGAACCCGAGGTGACCTTCATACGCAGTACCAACCGCGATGATTGGGCACTGCGACCGCGTCTGACTTGGCACGTCAACCAGGATGTGCAGGCTATTGTCGGCGTTGATGTGATGCACGGGCCACCCGATGGCCTGTTCGGTCGTTTTACTAATGATGATCGCGTTTACGGCGAAGTTCGGGTGAACTTCTGAGCGCGCACCGCCGCAATGGCGGCGGTGGCGGTTCCTTTCAGGCGCTTGTTGTATTGAGCACCAGTTTCGCGAGTGGCAGGCGGGTAGAGCGCGATTGCGGGACCGAGCCGAAACCGACGCGACCGAAGTAGACCCCGCGTGCTGCCGCGTCGGCTCCGAGCAGGCGCTCGAACTCGCCGGCCAGCCAGCGCGCTGAATCGACGGAAGCCTGCTTGCCGGTGAACGGGATGCCTTCACGGATGTAAGACGCGAAGATCAGCGGGGTCATCTCCGGCTGGAACTGCAGGCCAAGCTGTGTCGCCGTCAGCCAGAAGCGCTGCATGGCGCGCCCTGCCGCGAGGCGATCGTCCAGTGTTCGCGGCGGAGTGTCGGCGACGATCATGAAATGTGCCGCACAGAACAGGCCCGGCAGCCAGTCAAGCTGGATACGCGGCAGCCAGGTGCCGGCGCAGTATGTGTTGAGAAAATTCACCCGTTCCCAGCTGCGCATCGCCCACTTCATCAGTGCGACACCGATCGGGTCGAGACCGACGGCACGGTCTGGCAGGCGATCCTCACTGTACTGCACGCCGTACTCGATGATGTCCCGGTGCACCGGATAGGCCTCCGGCGTGGTCAGCCGGACGTGGGCATTGCGGAACAGCAGCTTGGCGACGGCGCTGCGCTGCTCACCCTCAAGCCAGATGACGCTGAAGCCGGCGCCGACGCTGGCGTCCAGCGCTGCTTTGCGGCGTGCATCGAGCGGCGTGCGCTGCATCATGCGGCGTTGTGTGCAACGGGCCTCAATCGAGCGCAGCAGTGGATGCGGTGTGTCGTCTGCTGCCTCGGAGAACTGCAGGCGGAACAGCGGGTGCCAGTCGGGCGAGGTGTCGTCGACATTGGCAAGGCGCTCGCAGCTGCAGCGCAGCCCCTCGCCACTGGCGGCGATGTCGAGGGTTTCCAGCAACCCGCCGAGCGCGAGCTGGCTGGCACGGCCGAACAGATCATAGATGACATGGTCGCGGGTATCGCAACCATGCACGATGACTTCCAGCGGACCGACGGCCTCAAAGCGCCACGGTTGTGTGTTGTCACCGCTCGGCGCCCAGCGTCCCAGATCGAGCACACACTGCACGCGCGTATCGAGTACCGGCAGTGGCGCGGAGCGTTCGGGGCGGCTGAGTTTTTCAGAGCGGCTGAGAATCCGCCGTGCCACCATCAGTGCCAGGCGCTGCAACGGATGGCGGTTGCCGCCGGGACGCCAGGTGTGGACCAGCTTGTTGCGATAAGCGTCGAAATGCGTACCCCACGGTGCAGCGTAGACTTTGCCGCGGCCGAGCAGGATCTTCAGTACGTCGCTGGCGAGTGCGCCGGTCGCCAGATCGCAGGCCATCGGTGTTGACGGGCCGCGTCGTTCAATGAAATTCACTGCCGAGGGATCGACCAGGTAACCGCGTTGCAGCATCGCCGGCGACAGGCCGATGAGGAAACGTGCGAGCTGTTCGCGCTCGGGTTTGCCTTCGAGGCCGAAGTATTCCTCGAAGCTCATCCGGCCCGGCAGGAAGGTCAGTACCGCAGTGCCCATGCCAAGTGGGGCCGCGGTGATTGCCGGGATGCCGCGCCGGGCGCAGGCAGCGAAGACTTGGCGGCGGGCCTCGACGGCAAAGAAATCCAGCGAGTCAACGTAGATGTCGACATCGTCGAGAAAGCGCTCGATGTTATCGCTGCCGATGGCTTCGGCGAACAGGCGCAGATCGAGTTCAGGATTGATGTTGCGCGCGGCTTCAGCCATCGCATCCAGTTTCGGGCGTTGCAGATTGGGCAGCGTTGCGCCGACCTGGCGGTTGAAATTGTGCAGTTCGAAATGATCGAAGTCGGCGATCGTGAAAGCACCGATGCCAAGGCGGGTCAGCGTCAGCAGGTGCGCGCCGCCGACGCCGCCGAGGCCAGCGATGGCGATGCGTCGACCGCGCAGTAGGGCCTGTTCCGTTGGCGTCAGCCAGCCGATATTGCGGCTGAAAGCGGTCGCGTAATCAAAGCGCATGCTCATCGGTTCTCTCCCTGCGTTTTACGCTCAATATCCGTCGGTGTTCCTGTCAACCCAACGGCCGCGGTCCGTTAGGGTTTCATGCTTCCAGAACGGAGCGCGGGACTTCAGCGCTTCCATGATGTAGCGGCAGGACTCGAAGGCGGCGGCTCGATGGCTGCTCCATACTGCGACCAGCACGATGGGGTCGGCTGGCAACATTTCACCGACACGGTGCAGCACCAGTGCATCGAGCAGCGGCCAACGAACCTGAGCTTCATCGATGATTCTGGCGATCTCGCGCTCGGTCATGCCCGGATAGTGTTCGAGACACATGGCACTGACCTGATCGCCTTCGTTGTGGTCGCGCATCAGGCCGATGAAACTCGCCAGTGCCCCCGCCTTGCCGTGCAGGTCGGGCTTGGCCTGATATCGACTGAGTTCGGCCAGCGGGTCGAAGGGCGTCTCGCGAATCTCGATCAGCATCTCACTCAGCCCCCGGTGACCGGCGGAAAGAACGCCAGTTCATCACCATCATGGACGACGGCATCAAGCGTCGCGTATTCATGATTGATCGCCGCCAGCGTGTTACCGGGCAGCGCGAGATCCGGATTGAGTGCGTGCCAGACCGTGGCGACAGTGGTGACCGTGCCGGTGTTGAACTGAGCTTCGGCACAGCCCACGCGTTCACGCAGGCTGGCGAAGTAACGTACGCGGATCGTCATCTTTCAGGCCCGTGCTGGATTCAGTTTCAGATACATCAAGCCAGCCATGACCGCGTGCGCGAGGGCACTGGTCCGCAACATCGGCGGCAGCCCGAGGGCGCGGCGGATGGTTTCAAAGCGCAGGTCGATGGCATGACCCGGACGACGCGCACGGCGTCGGGCAGCGTCATGATAGAGCGCGGAGACATCGATGACGCGATTGGGCAGCGCTCCATTGAGCAGCTGACCGATGGAGTCCCCCAGCAGCGCGTGGTCGAATTCGGTGTAATAGCCAATGAGTGGTCGCGGTCCGACGAAGCGCAGCAGGCGATCAACGGCCACCAGTGGTTCTTCACCTTGATGTCCCAGACCGTCATCGACGTCAATGACGAACGCCTGCGATGTCAGTAGGCGGTTGCCGCGCAGGTGCACGGCAGCGATCGATTGCAGACGGGCACGATTTGGATCGAGCGAACTGGCGCTGCAGTCCAGGCAGACCAGTTCCCCACTGGTATCGGGTTCGTGCAGGAAGGCATAGGCCTCGGGGGGCGGTGCGTGGCGAAAGCGCTGACTGAACGGCAATGGCATCAGGTAATCAGATTGAGCTTGAAGTGGAAGGAGATGAACTTCTTGAACTCGTTGACGATCTTGAATGAGTCGCGCAACAGCTCGCGTTCGAGCTTGTTCAGGTTCGCGGGATTGATGTAGTTGTTCTGCGCTTCATTGCTGCGTGCCTTTTGCAGGCCGCTTTTCAGGCGCAGCGTCGACAGCACAGTCAGTGCCTCAGCCAGTTCCACCGCAAACTGTGCTTCGAGCACGCCGCGGCTGCGCAGGAGTTCGATGCGTTCCAGTGTGTTGGTTGCTTCGATGCGGTGTTCGAGTGCAAGACTGCGTATGCCGTGCGTCAGCGGGAAGATGCCACCTTTCTTGAGGTCGAGTTCTTCACGATGAGCCCCTTTTTCCACAACAAAGTTGGCGAAGAACCCCAGTGGCGTTTCGAAGCTGACGGTCGCGCGGGCAAAGCGGGCGAAGAATGGCTTGTTGCTCTGCAATTGCTGGAACACGTACTGGCGCAGTTCATCAAGCAGTCCGGCGTTTCCGGCGACCGGCATGGCGTCGACGAAAATCGCGAAGTGCATGAAACTGTCTTCGCCCGGGCGTTGGATCCAGTCGAAGATCTCGTCACGGAACGCACTGACGCTGCGTGTCCAGAAGGGGTTCGACACCATGATATTGCCGGGGCAGCGTGGGTAACCGAAGCTGACTAGCGCTTCGGTGAATGCCTGGGTGATCCTCGACAGATCGGGGTGCGTGTAGCCATCGCGCAGGATCAGTGCGTTGTCCTGATCGGTTTTCAGGATCTGCTCTTCACGTCCCTCGCTGCCCATGACGATCAGGCAGCTGTTGGCCAGCAGCTCAGCGGGTGCCAGCAGAGCGAACAGCTTGGCGAACAGCTTCTTGTTCAGTTCCGAGACCAGCTGGCCGATGTAGTGCAGCTTTACGCCTTTGCCGTGCAGGGCTTCGATGACGTCGACCAGTGCCCGGCTCGCCGTTGCGAGTTCCTCAAGCGTGGCTGCACGTTCGATCTGCACGGCAATCAGATGGGTATGGCTTGATAGGAATGACAGCAGATCAACCTGTTCGAGTACGCCAGCGATCTGCTGATCGCGGCGAATGACGACGCGGCTGATGCTGTGCCGTGTCATCGTCAGCAGTGCATTGAACAGAAAGTCATCGGCCTCCAGCGAGACGAGTTCATAGGAGGCGATATCGCCGACCGGATCGTCGGGTGACCTGCGGGCAATGACCACGGCATCGCGCAGGTCGGTACCGGAGCAGATGCCGATGGCGCCGTTGCGTTCAACCAGCAGCGAAGTGGCGCGATGCTCGCGCATCGCTACAGCGGCATCGTGGATCGATGTCGTCGCGTCGACGGTCAGTGGTGGATGGATGTAGGCGTCGCCGATCGTGGCGATCATGAAATCGGCCAGATCCTGACGTGAGGCGGTGCGTTCGTTTGTCGCGCGCTCGGCAATGTCTTCCAAGCAGAAATCAGCAAACTCCGCTGACGCACCAAGCAGTTCGATGAAGCAGCTGCGTGGCAGCGTGACGCAGACACTATCCTCACGCGCAAGCAGCTGATACGTGCTGCGGTGTCGCAGCAGCGACTCGACGTCGAACAGATCGCCGCTGCCGAAGCGTGCCCGTTCCTGGCCGTTGATCAATCCCTGGACCGTGCCGCGAACGACCACGAATAGCGCATCAGGGACAGCGCCCGCCTCCAGTATCGTGCTGCCCTGACTGAAGTAGGCAATATCCGCACGTGAGGCGGCCTGATCGAGGATCGCCGGCGCCAGTTGGTCGAATGGCTCGGTTTGGGCAAGCAGGGCGAGAGGTTCCATGACGTCCCCGGAATAGAAAACCCCGCCAGTGTAGAAGGCCTGGCGGGGATTTGGATTCGGGCAGTCCCGGAACCCTTGTCGGGTTCCGGGCAAGGGCGCGGCTCAGTGGCCGGAAGCACCCTCTGCGCCGATACCGGTCTGGCAGCGCACGTCCTGAGCTTCGTAGCCGAGGATGTCCTGCTCGGCGCGCTTGCTCTTGTCGGTGATCGAGAACAGCCAGATACCGATGAACGCCACCGGGATCGAGATGATCGCCGGGTTGTTCAGCGAGATCAGCGGAGCGGCGTTGCCGATGACGTCCACCCAGATGGCCTTGGAGATGATCGTCAGCACGGTGGCGGTGATCAGGCCGAGCCAGCCACCGAGCATCGCGCCGCGCGTGGTCATCTTCGACCAGAACACCGACATGATCAGCACCGGGAAGTTGCAGCTCGCGGCGATGGCGAAGGCCAGGCCGACCATGAAGGCCACGTTCTGCTTCTCGAAGGCAATACCGAGGATCACCGCGATGACGCCAAGGCAGACGGTCGCCATGCGCGAGACCTTCATCTCCATGACTTCGCTGCTGTGGCCGCGGGCGATGACGCTCGCGTACAGGTCATGCGAGATCGCCGACGCACCGGCCAGGGTCAGGCCCGAGACCACCGCCAGGATGGTGGCGAAGGCTACCGCCGAGATGAAACCGAGGAAGACGTTGCCGCCCACGGCCTCGGCCAGGCGGATCGCGACCATGTTGGTGCCGCCATTGATGCCGGATACCAAGTGGGCCTTGTCGACCACACCGTTGACCAGCGCATCAGGCTTGAAGAACTCGGGGTGCTGGCCGAGCAGCACGATCGCCGAGAAGCCGATGATGAAGGTCAGGATGTAGAAGTAGCCGATGAAGCCCGTCGCATAGAACACCGACTTGCGCGCTTCCTTGGCGTTCGGCACGGTGAAGAAGCGCATCAGGATGTGCGGCAGACCCGCAGTACCGAACATCAGCGCCAGGCCCAGCGAAATCGCGTTGATCGGATCTTTGACCAGTCCGCCGGGACCCATGATCGCCTGACCCTTCGGGTGTGCCTCGGTGGCCTGCTTGAACATCTCCTCCGGCGAGAAGCCGAAGTGGGAGAGGGCGGCGAGGCCCATGAAGGTGGCACCGGCGAGCAGCAGGCAGGCCTTGATGATCTGCACCCAGGTGGTCGCGGTCATGCCGCCGAACACCACGTAGATCAGCATCAGGATGCCGACGCCGACGACTGCGATCCAGTAATCGAGACCGAACAGAACCTGGATCAGCTTGCCGGCACCGACCATCTGCGCGATCAGGTAGAACGCGACGACGACCAGCGACGAGAACGCTGCCATCGTGCGGATCTCCGTCTGGCCGAAGCGGTACGAGGCAACGTCAGCAAAGGTGAACTTGCCGAGGTTACGCAGCTGCTCGGCCATGACGAACATGATGATTGGCCAGCCGACCAGAAAGCCGATCGAGTAGATCAGACCGTCATAGCCTGACGAGAACACCAGACCGGAGATACCGAGGAAGGACGCAGCCGACATGTAGTCGCCAGCAATCGCCAGGCCGTTCTGGAAGCCGGTGATGCCGCCGCCGCCGGTGTAGAAGTCCTTGGCGGTCTTGGTGCGCGATGCAGCCCAGTAGGTGATGCCCATCGTCGCCGCGACGAAGGCGAGGAACATGACGATGGCCGTGACGTTGGTCGCCTGCTTTTCGACCGGTCCGGTGACGGCATCGGCGAACGCCGGCCCGACGAAGGCCAGCGAGGCGAGCAGGGAGGCGAGAAGCTTTTTCATCATTTCACCGACTCCACGATCTCGTTGGTCAGACGGTCGAATTCGGTGTTGGCTCGCGCAACGTAAATGCCGGTCAGGGCAAAAGCCGAAATGATGACAGCAACGCCGATCGGCATGCCGATGCTCATCACTGCACCATCACTGGTCTTGATGGCGAGGAGAGCAGGGTCATAGGCAATGATCAGGACGAAGCCGTAGTAGATCACCAGCATGATGACCGCCAGCGTCCAGCCGAAGGCGGAGCGCTTGGATATGAGTTCCTGATACTTCGGATTGTTTTTTACTTGTCGGACGACATCGGGTTGCATGGCGCATTCCTTAGTTATGGCTTTGATACAGAAAGTCGCTCTCGGGCCCATCCGTCCTCGCGTTCATGCTCGGCCTCCTGAGCATGGCGAGCCCCATCCTCCAATATGTTGCAGTGCAGTTTGGATAGTGGAATGACGGTTTGAGCCGCCGTTGAGTTTAACCGAACATCGAGCTAAGTAAAGAGTGCGTGACGCGGCTTCCGACAGACCGGAATCTTTCTCTTTTTCCGTTTTGTTTTGTTTTGTTTTTCATATCATTACGAATGAAGCCGTTAATAGGTGCAGGCTGTTTTGTTAACGCTGGCAATTTGTCCTTAAAAGACCCTTGGTAAGTGAGTTGCGCAGGATGCTGTTGGAAAACCCGCTCCCTGTTGGCAAGTGCGGAATTTTTTTTTTGTATCGTGGTATCTGGTGAGGTTTAATCGTCCGCTTTGGCGTTCATCGGCGTCAGTAGATGCTCTATGGCCGAGCGCAGACGCGCGGAGTCGACCGGTTTGACCAGGCAGCTCGAAACAGCCGCCGGCTGGGTGTCATCCCCGTCGAGTCCCGCAGCGCGGAGCAGAATGATCGGTGGCGGATGCTTGGCTCGGGCGAGCTCATTGCAGATGTGCTCGACCGTGTGGACGGGCAGGGACTCGTCGAGCAGCAGCAGATCGAAGGGATGACCGAGCTGCGTGCGTTCGCGCAACAGCTCAAGTGCCTCGTCGGCACTGGTCGCGGCGACGGTTTGCCAGCCCCAGTAGCGCAGCTGGCGTTCGAGCAGGCTGCGGCTGGACGCGTTGTCATCGATGACCAGTGCGAACAGCCCGCTCCAGTCGGGTTCGCGCACAGCCTCACTGGCCGCCGCCGCAGTGCGCTGCAGGCGCAAAGTGAAGAAGAACTCACTGCCGGCGCCCAGCGTGCTTTCGACATGAATGCGTCCTCCCATCAGCTCGACCAGACGCTGGGCGATGGACAGGCCGAGACCTGTACCGCCGTAATGTCGAGTGAAGGATGCTTCCGCCTGGACGAACGGTTGGAACACGCGTGACAGCTTGTCCGCCGCAATGCCGATACCGGTATCACGCACGCTGACGAGCAGGCCGACAGCCTGCTCGTCGAGTTCCTGCAGCCGGATGCGCACGGCGATTTCGCCGCGTTCGGTGAATTTCACGGCATTGCCGACCAGCTTGGAGACGACCTGCGCCAGACGGTCAGGGTCGCCGGAGACATCGTCCGGCACGTTGGGTTCGACTTCGGCAATCAGTTCGAGACCTTTGGCTGTCGCACCGCGGGCATGCAGCGCCACACTGGCGTGGATGTGCTGACGCAGCGAGAACGGCACCGAGCGCACGCTGGGCGGGCCGGATTCCAGCGTCGAGAAGTCGAGGAGGTCATTGATGATGCCGAGCAGGCGATTGGCGGCGCTGTGAGCCGTGGTCAGGTAATCCCGTACCTCGGGATCACGCACTGTTTCCCGTGCGATTTCGGTCATGCCGATGATTGCATTGAGCGGTGTGCGCAGCTCGTGGCTCATCGTGGCGAGGAATTCGCTCTTCGTGCGGCTGGCCGCCTCAGCCGCGTCGCGGGCCAGCAGCAGCTCGGTTTCCACAGCCTTGCGCGCGTTGATATCCGAGATCGTGCCGGTGAATCCCGCTTCGAGCTCGTGACCGGCGGCGGTGTACTCGATGGCTATTTCGACCCATGCCGACTTGCTGTCATGGCGGCGCAGACGGACCTCGACGCGCGATTCGTTGGCATCGAGAGCGGTCTGTTTCAGGGCGGCGCGGTAGTTCGCACGATCGTCGGATTCGATGAATTCATCGAGTGATCGGCCCAGCGAGGTGGCGGGATCGTAGCCGCTGATTTCGCTCCAGGCGCGGTTGAGGAAGGTCAGCCGGCCCCGGGCGTCGGCTTGGAAAATGGCTTCATGCAGGCTGTCGACCACGCGCTGGTAGCGTTCATCGCTGGCGCGCAGGGCGTGCTCAGCGGCCTGACGCTCGCGCATGTCGCGGATATAGGCAACGAACATCGGGCCGGATTCGAGATGCACCGGGGTGACCAGAATTTCGACCGGGACTTCACTGCCATCGGAGCGCATCGCCGTGACGTTGCGCTGGGTACCGAGTATGTCGCTGGCGCCGGTCTCCAGGTAACGGGCCAGGCCCAGGCGGTGCTGCATGCGGCCGCGTTCGGGCACGATCAGTTCAGCGACATCACGCCCGATGACTGCCCGCAGCGGGTAGCCGAACAGGCGTTCGGCTGCCGGGTTGAACTCCAGTACGCGGCCGCGGCTGTCGATGCTGACGATGGCGTCGAGGGCGGCCTGCAGGATGGCGGCTTTGCGCAGTTCGCTGTCCGCCAGCGCACGCTCGGCCAGATCACGGGCTGACAGATCACGCAGAATGGCGACGTACAAGCGGTTGCCATCGCCGAGACGGGCTTCGCCGACCGATACTTCCAGTGGAATCAGCGCGCCGTCGCGGCGGCGACCGTTCAGCGCGCGGTTGCGGAACGCCTCACCCGCACGGACCTGCGGCAGCAGCAGGCTGATATTGCAGCCGATGGCCTGACGTGCCGGATAACCGAACAGGTGCTCGGCGGCCTGATTGAAACGCTCGATGTGGCCTTCAGCGTCCAGCGTGACGATGCCGTCCACGGCGTGTCGCAAGAGCGCCTCGGTGCGTTCCTGCGAGGCTTTCAGTGCCATTTCGTCGCTGGCCAGCCGGGCGGAGACCTGGTTCAGCGCGGCGCCGAGTTCAACGATCTCCGCCGAACCGCCGATGTTGATGACTTCCCCACGGCGGGTGTCGAGATCGCGGGCCAGGGTCGCGGCGCGCGCGATGCTGTTGAGCGGACGGCGCAGCATCAGCCAGAGCAGGATGCCGGCAAGCAGGCTGGCGATCGTCACCAGGATCAGCGCGCGGGTCCAGATGTGCTGGCGCAATTCTTCCGCACTGCCGATGCGGTAGTGCAACCGCACCCAGCCCAGTGGGTGCTCACGTCCGATCGGTGCCCAGATGTCGAAGATCCCGGCCTCCCCGCCGCTGACCGGTTCGGTGATCAGCGTACTGCTCGATGGCGGGGACAGGCGTTCACCGTTGACTGCAGCTGACAGCTGGGCGGCATCGCCATGACTTTCGGCGCCGGCAAGTGGAACGCCGGCAGTATCGACGACGTGGACCAGCAGCGTATGGGGGTGCAGTGCCGTGTCGAGTACCAGTCGGTCAAGCGCCGCGCGGCCTTCGTGCAGCGCATCGGCGGCCCGATCAGCGGTTTGTGCCGCCAGGGCCCGGGCCAGTTCGATGCGGGTACCCAGCTGGAAGTCCGTCTGCTCCTGGATGGTCAGCGCGGTGTGCAGCGTCATCGTCAGCACGAATATCACCACCGCCACCAGTGGCAGGCGGACGGCGAGGCGGCTAGGCCAGAGCAGTGGCGGTGTATGCATGATCATCCATGTGCAAAAAAAGGCCTGACAGACGCCGTGTCGACCGCTGAATCAAGGTCGGCGCGGCGCGCGGACGGGATCAATCCTGATCGAATATAACGACTCATTTCCGTGCCGTGCTGACCGCGATCGGGCGCGGTCGAGTACGCAGCGGCGGGACACAAATATTTACCGATCGGCCTGGACATCGGCTTTGAGCACGACGCGCAGGGCATCAAAGCGCGGTCGCGCCGCCGAGAGCGCCTGATGCAGCTCGGCGATGCGCTGCTCGGCGAAGTCGATTTCAGTAGCGCGCACGTTGGGGTTGACCGTAGCCAGCGCGCGCAGACGTTCGACCTCGGGCGTCAGCGTGAGCTGCATGCGCACCAGCGCCTGCTGGATTACCTGTTCGGCATGCTGGCCGGCGGCAATGGCCGCGGCGTCGAGCATGCGCCGCAGACGCCGGTCGGCCAGCGCCTCGCGCACCGCCGCCGCGGGCACGTCACTGCAGCCGGCGCTGATCAGTTCGCCCGCCCAGTGCTCGCTGCATTCCTTCAGGTGCGGATCGATGACCACACGCAATGCCGTTGGTGGCAGGAAGCGATCGGCCTGCAGTGCGCCGGGTGCGATGCATTCGAGCACGTAAACCGCTTCGAGCAGCAGATCCGGTGCTTCCTCGGGGCTGCGGCCACGCCAGGCGACCAGCGCGCAGTTGCCGTGTTCGGCACCGAGCAGCAGCTCGATGGCGCCGTTGACCAGCGGATGGTCCCAGCTGAGGAACGCCATGTCGTCGCGCGCCAGCGCGCGGCTGCGCGAGAAGGTCGCGGTCAGGCCCTCTTCGGGCAGTGCCGGGAAGGCGGCGGTCAGCATGCGCTCGCTGGCGTGCAGGATGTGGGCGTCGGCCGAATGTTCCTCGTGATCGACACCGAAGTGATCGAACAGCCGTTCGAGGAACGCCGCCAGCGCCGGATCGGCATCCTGATCGGCGATGCGTTCGGCCAGTTCGCCTGCCGGCTGGCTGCGGCAGGAGTGCAGTTCCAGCAGGCGGTCGCGGCCGCGTTCGAGTTCGGCGCCGAGTTCTTCACGCAAGGTGGCCGTCTGCGTCAGCAGGGCCTCGACATCGCCACGGCCGTTCAGCGCCTCGCGCAGCGGTGCGCGCAGGCGTTCGTAGACGGCATCGGCGGCGCGGGCGTAGCGGGCAAAGGCGTCGAGCCCTTGTGCGTACCAGCGATAGAGCACTTCCTGCGCGCTGCCGGTGAGGTAGGGGATGTGCAGCTGGATGTCTTCGCTCTGGCCGATGCGGTCGAGGCGGCCGATGCGCTGTTCGAGCAGGTCCGGGTTTTCCGGCAGGTCGAACAGGAACAGGTGATGCGCGAACTGGAAGTTGCGGCCTTCGCTGCCGATTTCCGAGCACAGCAGCACGCGGGCACCGTCGGGTTCGGCGAACCAGGCGGCAGCGCGGTCGCGGGCGAGCAGGTTCATGTCCTCGTGGAACAGCGCCGTGGCGACGCCGCTGCGCAGTCGCAGCGCGGTTTCGAGTTCGAGCACGGTTTCGCGCCGGGCGCAGATCAGCAGCACTTTCTCGCCGCCGGCGAGCAGTTCGAGCAGCGCGTCGACGCGCGGGTCGATGCGCCACCACGGCGTGTCGGCGTCGCGGTATTCGCGCTCCGGCGTCAGGCTGGCCGGCAGCGCGGCATATTGTGCCGGGCAGGGCAGCGCCTGCGGCCGCGGGATACGCTGCGGGAAGTTCGGCATCGCCGCACGGGTGTTGCGAAACAGCACGCGGCCGGTGCCATGGCGATCGAGCAGCGCCTCGATCAGCGCTTGGCGCGCCGCTTCTCCGTCGGCGCCGGGCAGGGAGACGGCTTCGAGTGTTTCGTCACCGGCTTTTTCTCCGAGACAGGCGCGTAGCTCATCGAGGTCGGCCAGATCGAGTGGTCGGTAGCTGAGCAGCGCATCGGCGATGCGGGCGACTTTGCGATACGCCTGACTTTCGTGGCGGAACACGTCGAGATCGTGGAAGCGGTCGGGGTCGAGCAGGCGCAGCCGCGCGAAATGTCCGTTCGGGCCGAGCTGCTCCGGCGTGGCGGTCAGCAACAGCAGACCGGCGGCGCTGGCGGCGAGTTGTTCGACGGCGAGGTAGGCCGGGCTCGGCGCGCCGGGCTCCCAGGCCAGATGGTGCGCTTCGTCGACGACCAGCACGTCCCAACCGGCCGCTGCGGCTTCTTCGAGGCGCTGCGGGCTGGCGGTCAGCCAGTCGCGGCCGCAGAGGATCAGCTGCTCGGCGAGGAAGGGGTTGTCATCGGCGCCGCCTTCGAGGCAGCGCTCCTCGTCGTAGATGCTGAAGGCGAGGTTGAAGCGGCGGCGCATTTCGAGGAACCACTGATTGATCAGCGGCTCCGGCACCACGATCAGCGCGCGCCCGGCGCGGCCGGACACCAGCATGCGGTGCAGGATCAGACCGGCTTCGATGGTCTTGCCGAGGCCGACCTCGTCGGCGAGCAGCACGCGCGGGGCATAGCGTTCGGCGACCTCGTGTGCGATCCACAGCTGGTGCGGCAGCAGATCGACGCGGGCACCGACCAGGCCGCGCAGTTCGGACTGGCGCGCTGCCGCCGCCTGTTCGAGGGTTTCCAGCCGCAGGGCGAACAGGCGTTGCGGGTCGGTCTGGCCGGCGAACAGCCGTTCCTGCGGTTTGCTGAAGCTGATGAAATTCGACAGCAGCGTCTCCGGCAGTTCGCGCTCGGCGCCGACGTAGACCAGCAGGCCCTGCTCTTCGCGCACGGCCTCGACCTGCAGGCTCCAGCCCTCATGACTTTGCACGGTGTCACCGGGCTGGAAGTGTACGCGTACCAGCGGGGCGCCCTGGCGGGCATAGATGCGGGTTTCGCCGCTGGCGTGAAACAGCATCGTGACGCGTCGCTGGTCTGCCGAGAGCACCATGCCGAGACCCAGTTCCGGTTCAGGCTCGCTGATCCAGCGACTGCCGCTGACAAAGTCGTTCAAGGCCGGTTCTCCGCTGTCGCCAAAAGGGCAGGGATGATAGCGCCGGAACGCCGCGGACTCGACCGCCGCACGGTTTGCGACTACATGACAGGGACGCCGTGCCGTGTCTTGCGCGGGCACGGACATAAAGAGCGGCGAGTTCAGCCGCCGAACCGACGGGTCCGCCCTATGCCCGTTGCCGCCACCGCCGGGAGCCGAACGATGCGACTGACTCTCGATGCCCTTGCCGTGCTCGACGCCATTTCGCGCCGCGGCAGTTTTGCCGCTGCGGCCGAAGAACTGCACCGTGTGCCGTCAGCGATCACGTACACCGTGCATAAACTTGAACAGGATCTTGACGTCCAGGTGTTCGACCGCAGCGGACATCGCGCGCGCCTGACCGCCGTCGGTGAATGCCTGCTGCAGGAGGGCCGCGAGCTGCTGCGTGCCGCCGTCGAACTGGAGGGGCTGGTCAAACGCGTGGCCAGTGGCTGGGAGCCGGATCTGGGGCTGGTGGTCGGCGAATGGCTGCCGGTCGAGAGTCTGCTGCCGCTGTGCGCCGAGTTTGCCGCCGAAGGCCACGGCACACGCCTGCACCTGCACAGCGAGATTGGCAACGGCGCCTGGGAGGCCCTGGTGCAGGGGCGTGCCGATCTCGCCATCGGTGTCGCCTGCGACGGCCCGCCTGGTGGCGGCTACGCCAGCCGCGCCCTGGGGTGCGTGGCGCTGGCCTTCGTGTGTGCGCCCACGCATGTGCTGGCCGGCGCCAGCGAGCCGCTGGACGAGGAACAGATCCAGCGCGGACGCAGCGTGGCGCTGGCCGATTCTTCGCGGCAGCGACCGCTGCCGACCATCGCCGGCGCCGCGCCGGAGCTCGTCGTCGGCTCGATGCCGGCCTGGCTCGCCGCCCTGCGCGCCGGGCTCGATGCCGGTTTCGTGGCGCGCCGGCTGGTTGCTGCCGAGCTGGCCGACGGGCGCCTGATCGAGAAAACCGTGCAGTCGCCGCCGCCGCCGTTGGCGCTGCAGCTCGCCTGGCGCAACAATCATGGCGGCCGGGCGCTGAAATGGTTTCTGCGCGCACTCGAAACGCCGGGCAGGCTCGACGCCTGGCTCGACACGCGCAGCGACTGACGCCGCCGCCCCCGATTCTCATGAAGCACGGTTTGTCCCATGGCCCGTCCGACACTGTTGCCCAGTTCCGCCGATCACGCTGCCCACATCCGTCGCCAGGCGGCCCGCGATCTGTTCGATTACTTCGAGTCCTGCTGCGAAGGGGCGGTTGCCGTCGATGGCGAGGCGCGCGTCGTCTGGATCACCGAACCCTATGCCGCGTTTCTCGGCCTGCAGGACGCCGGTTCGGCACTCGGCCGGCCGGTCGAAGAGGTGATCCCGAACAGTCTGATGCGTGAGGTCGTCGAGCAGGGCCAGCCGATCCTGCTCGACATCATGGCGCACGGTGAGCGCTCCCTGGTGGTCACGCGCCTGCCGCTGCGCGACGAGGACGGGCGGATCGCCGGTGCCGTCGGCTTCGTGCTCTATGACGATCCGCGTTCGCTGCAGCCGGTGATGACCAAGTTTTCCCGTTTGCGGGCGGAGCTCGATGCCGCGCGGCGTGAGCTGGCGGCGAGCCGCGGCGTGCGTTATCGCCTTGAGGATTTCGTCGGCGAAAGCGCTGCCGCCCGTGAAGTGCGCCGGCTCGCCGTCTGCGCGGCGCGTGCGGACGCCACGGTGCTGCTGCTCGGTGAGACCGGTACCGGCAAGGAACTGGTGGCGCAGGCTGTTCACGCAGCCTCGCCGCGCGCCGGGAGGCCGTTCGTCGGCCTCAATGTGGCCGCTGTGCCCGAAGGGTTGCTGGAGGCGGAATTCTTCGGCGCTGCACCCGGTGCCTACACCGGCGCCGATCGCAAGGGCCGCGACGGCAAGTTCAAGCTGGCCGACGGCGGTACGCTGTTTCTCGACGAGATCGGCGACATGCCGCTGCACCTGCAGGCCAAGCTGCTGCGTGTCCTGCAGGAGCAGGAATTCGAGCCGCTGGGCTCGAATCGCGTCGAGCGCATCGATGTGCGCGTGATTGCCGCGACCAGCCGCGATCTGCCGGCGATGGTGGCGGATGGCCGGTTCCGCGCCGATCTCTGGTACCGCCTCAACGTCCTGCCGATCGAGCTGCCGCCGCTGCGCGCGCGCCGCGATGATCTGCCGCTGCTGGTGGCCGTCCTGCTGAACAGACAGGCCGCCCGTGATGGCGGCGTTCGGCGTTCGGTCGATGCTGCGGCGCTTTCGGTCCTGGCCGCCTACGACTGGCCGGGCAACATCCGTGAACTGGCCAACGTGCTGGAGCGGGCGGCGATGCTGAGCGAGCAGCGCTGCCTGGGCGCGGATTCCTTCGCACGGATTCTCTCGCCGGCCGGCGCTCCGCGTGCGCCCGCCGAGGCGGGCGCGGCCGGGGTGTCCACACTCGCTCAGGCCGTGGCGGCGGCCGAGCGCGCGGCGATCCGCCGCGCGCTCGATGCCAGTGGCGGCAATAAGATGGCGGCGGCCCGCCTGCTCGGTATTTCGCGGGCGACGCTTTACGAAAAACTGGCCCAGCACGCCGGCGAAGCCCTGTCCCTGAGTCGCTGAGCGTCGCACCGTCATCGTGCTGTCAGCGGTTGCGCACAGACTTGCTGCGCTGCCGCGTAAAGCGTCATGATTGTTGCGCCGCATCAATGTGGCCTGCGCAGTGCCCGCGTAGGCTGCGGTTCCGCTCACCACCGCGCGCAATGCTTTGTGGCGGTGCGGACAGGGTGGCTGTTAGGGTCGAACCGGTGCCGTCGCGGTAGCGGTTCGGGATTGATACACGTGGTTCGCTGGCGTGCTGCCGGCGAATTTCAGCGCAAGCGTTTTGGAGGCCAGATGGGCAAAGTAGCAATCGTGACCGGCGGAATCGGCGGTCTGGGAACGGCAATGTGCAAGGCCCTGAGCAAGCAGGGTCGCAGTGTCGTGGCGGCCTATC
>NZ_QGTJ01000008.1:0-145224 GCF_003182095.1 Plasticicumulans acidivorans
CACCTGGCGGGCATGAAGGACTCGAAGGTGATCGTGGCGGTCAACAAAGACGAAGAAGCGCCGATCTTCCAGGTGGCCGACTACGGCATCGTCGGTGACCTGTTCCAGGTCGTGCCGGAACTGTCGAAGGCCCTGGGCTGATTAGGGAAGCACGGCTCCCGTGTTGAACGGTTTTGATGTTTGACCCCCCCTTGGTCCGCATTCCCGCTGCCCCGGCGCGGGTTTGCGGATCATCTTTTTTCAGAACAATGCACCGCGCGGCACGGCAGTGTTCGTGCTCGCGACAATGAGAGAAGGAGAGGTTGATGAGCACGTATACCGCACCTATTCGTGACATGCTTTTCGTCATGACCGAGCTGGCCGGTCTCGATACCGTGGCAGCCCTGCCGGGCTTCGAAGAAGTACCTGACTTGGCCGAGGCGGTGCTCGAAGAAGCTGGCAAGCTGGCGGGCGAAGTGCTGGCACCTCTCAACAGCGACACCGGCCACACCGGCGCGCAGTGGACGGCCGACGGCGTCATCGCTGCCGAAGGCTTCAAGGATGCCTACTGGCAGTTCGTCGAAGGTGGCTGGAACGGCCTGTCCTGCCCGGCGGAGTTCGAAGGGCAGGGGCTGCCCGAGCTGCTCGGCACCGCCACGCACGAGATGTGGCAGGCGGCGAACATGTCCTTCGCGCTGTGCCCGATGCTGACGATGGGTGCCATCGAGGCGATCCACCATCACGCCAGCGATGAACTCAAGGCCGCGTATCTGCCGAAGATGGTCAGCGGCGAGTGGACCGGCACGATGAACCTGACCGAGCCGCAGGCCGGTTCCGACCTCTCGGCGGTGCGCTCCAAGGCCGTGCCCGAGGGGGATCACTATCTCGTCTCCGGGCAGAAGATCTTCATCACCTGGGGCGATCACGACATGACGGAGAACACGATTCACCTCGTGCTCGCCCGTCTGCCCGATGCGCCGGAAGGCGTCAAAGGCATCTCGCTGTTCGTCTGCCCGAAATTCCTGCTCGATGCCGACGGTGCGCCGGCCCAGCGCAACACCGTGCAGTGCGTGTCGATCGAGCACAAGCTCGGCATCCACGGCAGCCCGACCTGTGTGCTGGCCTTCGAAGACGCCGTCGGCTATCTGGTCGGCGAGCCGAACAAGGGCCTGGGCTACATGTTCACGATGATGAACGAGGCCCGCCTGAAGGTCGGTCTGCAGGGCCTGGCGATCTCCGATCGTGCCTACCAGCTGGCGCTTTCCTATGCCAAGGAGCGCGTGCAGGGGCGTCCGGCGAATGCCAAGGCCGGTGACCGCACGGCGATCATCGGCCACGCCGACATCCGTCGCATGCTGCTGACGATGAAGTCGCAGACCGAGGCGATGCGGGCGATCGCCTACACCACCGCCAGCTACATGGACATCGCCCGCCACAGCGAAGATGCGGCCACCGCCGCTGCCGCGCAGGCCCGCGTCGACCTGATGATCCCGATCGTCAAGGCCTGGAGCACCGAGGTCGGCCAGGAAGTCACCTCGCTCGGCGTGCAGGTGCACGGCGGCATGGGCTACGTCGAGGAGACTGGCGCGGCGCAGTTCCTGCGTGACGCTCGCATCACCACGATCTACGAAGGCACCACGGCGATCCAGGCCAACGACTTCGTCGGCCGCAAGGTGGCTCACGACGGCGGCGCGGCGCTCGGCGTCCTGCTCAATGAGATGAAAGCCACGCTGGAAGAGCTCGCTGCGGCCCCCGGCGACGATCTGGCGGCGATCCGCGCCTCGCTGACCGAAGGCGTGCGGGCGTTGGAAGAGCTGGGACAGTGGGTCGTTGCCAACTTCAAGCCGAACATGGTCGACGTGCTCGGTGAAGCGGTGAACGCGGTGATGCTGGCCGGTTACGTCTGCGGTGGCTGGCAGCTGGCGCGCGCTGCGCTGGTCGCCAATGCCAAGCTCGCCGCCGGTGAGGACCCGGCCTTCTACGAGGCCAAGGTGCTGACTGCGCGCTTCTACGCCGAACAGCTGCTGCCGAAGGCCAGCTCGCTGCTGACCACGGTGAAGACCGGTGCCCGCACGATGATGGCGCTGACGGAAGAGCAGTTCTGATCACGCGTGCCTGAGCCGCGGCCGGTTCTGCCGGCCGCTGTAAAATAGGTACTTTTAAAAGGCGGTTCCTTCGGGAGCCGCCTTTTTTTGTCCGAGACAGTGCGAACGGAGCTGCGCTACCGGCGATGCGGCAGATGGGTTTCCGTGTTCGGCATGCATGACGGTCCGCCGTCAGCGATGGTCGGATGGCGGCCGAACCGTTCAGAAAATTTGTCCGATTCGACTGTTGCTTTGCTGGAGCCTGACTAGACTTGCTCCAGATCAATGACGCCGCGACCGTACAGGCAGGCGCATTGTGTCGCGACCTACGACGAAGAGTGCACAGAACACTCTCGCGGCCGTATCCCCGGAATGCTCGGCACTCCGGTGGCTCGGCAACCACCGGAGGAATGGCATGAGCGAGGATTTCGTTCTCGAAACCCGCGGTCTGGTCAAGGAGTTCCGTGGCTTCGTCGCTGTCGACCACGTCGATCTGCGCATTCGCCGCGGTCACATCCATGCGCTGATCGGCCCCAACGGCGCCGGCAAGACCACGGTCTTCAACCTGCTGACCAAGTTCCTGACGCCGACGCGCGGCGAGATCCTGTTCAACGGCGACGACATCACCTATGTGCGGCCGGCGCAGATCGCGCGCCGCGGCATCGTGCGTTCGTTCCAGATCTCGGCGGTGTTCCCGCACCTGACGGCGCTGGAAAACGTGCGCGTGGCGCTGCAGCGCAAGCTTGGCACCAGTTTCCACTTCTGGCGCTCGCAGCGTTCGCTGGAAGTGCTCGATGCGCGCGCCGCGGAACTGCTGGAAGACGTCGGCCTGGCGCAGTACCGCAATACCGTCACCGTGGAAATGCCCTACGGCCGCAAGCGCGCGCTGGAGATCGCCACCACGCTGGCGCTCGAACCGGAACTGATGCTGCTCGACGAGCCGACGCAGGGCATGGGCCACGAAGACGTCGACAAGGTTGCCGAGCTGATCCGCCGGGTGTCGGCGGGTCGCACCATCCTGATGGTCGAACACAACCTGAGCGTGGTCTCGCGGCTGGCCGATCGCATCACCGTGCTGGCGCGCGGCGCGGTGCTGGCCGAGGGCGACTACGCCGAGGTGTCCCAGAACCCGCAGGTGCGCGAAGCCTACATGGGGCGCTCCGACGATCAGCCAGCCGGAGGCGTAGCCGGATGACCAGCGCATTCCGTCCCGATTTCGAGGCGCTGCAGGTCAGCAACCTGCACGCGTACTACGGCGAGTCGCACATCCTGCACGGCATCGAATTCGAAGTGCGCCGCGGCGAGCTGATCACGCTGCTCGGGCGCAACGGTGCCGGCAAGACCACCACGCTGCGCGCAATTCTCGGCCTCACCGGCCGGCGCAGCGGTTCGGTTAACCTCAATGGCCAGGAGGTCATCGACTGGCCGACGCACCGCATCGCCCATCTCGGCGTCGGTTACTGTCCGGAGGAGCGCGGCATCTTCGCCAGCCTCTCGGTCGAGGAAAACCTGGTGCTGCCGCCGCAGGTGCGCTCCGGCGGCATGAGCGTCGAGGAGCTCTACGCGATGTTCCCCAACCTCGCCGAGCGGCGCAAAAGCCAGGGCACGCGGCTGTCGGGCGGCGAACAGCAGATGCTGGCGATGGCGCGCATCCTGCGCACCGGCGCCAATCTGCTGCTGCTCGATGAAATCACCGAGGGCCTGGCGCCGGTGATCGTGCAGAAGCTCGGCGACGTGCTCGGCGCGCTCAAGACGCGCGGCTACACCGTCATCCTCGTCGAACAGAACTTCCGCTTCGCCGCACCGCTGGCCGATCGCCATTACGTGATCGAGCACGGCAAGGTCGTCGAATGCATCAGCCGTGAACAACTACCGTCCCGCATGGACGCCCTGCATCAGCGACTGGGTGTCTGAAGGCCAGACGGCGGACCACCGCCGCTCAACCACCGAGGAGAACATCCGATGAACTTTGCACGTAAGGCCGGCTACGCCGCCGTGCTCGGCGCCCTGGCAGCGGGTGCGGCACAGGCTGAGATTTCCGACGGTGCCGTCAAGATCGGCGTGCTCACCGACATGTCCGGCACCTATTCCGACCTCGCCGGCCCCGGCGTCGTCGCCGCTGCCGAGATGGCCATCGCTGACATGGGCGGCAAGGTGGCGGGCAAGCCGATCGTGATGCTCAGCGCCGACCACCAGAACAAGGCGGACATCGCTGCCAACAAGGCGCGCGAATGGGGCGATGTCGAGAAGGTCGACGCCTACGTCGATCTGGTGACCACCAGCACCGCGCTGGCAGTGATGGAGATCGCCAAGCAGACGC
Source organism: Plasticicumulans acidivorans (assembly GCF_003182095.1). Taxonomy (GTDB): domain Bacteria; phylum Pseudomonadota; class Gammaproteobacteria; order Competibacterales; family Competibacteraceae; genus Plasticicumulans; species Plasticicumulans acidivorans. Next base: position 4,384 of record NZ_QGTJ01000008.1, read on the forward strand.
ACAAGGTGGTGCTGATTTCCGGTGCTGGCTCCTCGCGCATCACCAATGAGGACTGCAATCCGACGGCGATCCACTGGACCTACGACACCTACGCACTGGCTAAGGGCACCGGCTCGGCGATGGTGAAGGAGGGCGGCAAGACCTGGTTCTTCCTGACCGCCGACTACGCCTTCGGCCAGAATCTGCAGAAGGACGTCACCGCCGTCGTCGAGGCCAATGGCGGCCAGGTGCTCGGTGCCGTCAAGCATCCGTTCCCGGCGACGGATTTCTCCTCGTTCATCCTGCAGGCGCAGTCCTCCGGCGCGCAGGTCATCGGCCTGGCCAACGCCGGCGCCGACACCACCAATGCGATCAAGGCCGCCAACGAGTTCGGCGTCGTGCAGAGCGGGCAGAAGCTCGCCGGCCTGCTGGTGTTCATCTCCGATGTGCACAGCCTCGGCCTGCCGGTGGCGCAGGGCCTGACGCTGACCACCGGCTTCTACTGGGACTACGACGACAAGACCCGCGCCTGGTCGAAACGCTTCTTCGAGAAGACCGGCAAGATGCCGACGATGGTGCAGGCCGGCGTGTATTCCTCGCTGATGCATTACTTCAAGGCGATCGAGGCGACCGGCTCGGATGACGGCCCGACCGTCGTCAAGCAGATGAAGGCCACGCCGGTCGAGGATTTCTTCGCCCGTCACGGCAAGATCCGCGAGGACGGCCGCATGGTCCACGACATGTACCTCGCCGAGGTCAAGAAGCCCGCCGAGAGCAAGCAGCCGTGGGATTACTACAAGATCCTGCGCGTGATCCCGGGCGACGAGGCCTATCTGCCGCTCAGCGAGAGCAAGTGCCCGCTGGTGAAGAAGTCCTGATCCAGCCGCCGGTCGGCGGCCGGCTGCATGCCGGTCGCCGGGGTCGCCTCTGCGCCGGAGCCTACGCATGGATTTCCTGAACATTCCCTTGCCCGCCATCCTCGCGCAGCTCGTCGTCGGACTGATCAACGGATCGTTCTACGCGCTGCTCAGCCTCGGCCTGGCGATCATTTTCGGCCTGCTCAACATCATCAACTTCGCGCATGGCGCGCAGTACATGCTCGGTGCCTTCGTCGCCTGGTTCGGTGTGCAGTACCTCGGCGTCAACTACTGGGCGGCGCTGATTCTGGTGCCGCTGACCGTCGGCGCCTTCGGCATGCTGCTCGAACGCACACTGCTGTCGCGCCTGTACCGCGAGGACCATCTCTACGGCCTGCTGCTGACCTTTGGCCTGGCACTGATCATCGAAGGCGTGTTCGTGCAGCTCTACGGCGTTTCCGGCAAGCCCTACGCCACGCCCGAGTCGCTGCGCGGCGCGCTCAACCTCGGCTTCATGTTCCTGCCCAAGTACCGCGCCTGGGTCATCGTCGCCTCGCTGGTGGTCTGCCTCGGTTCCTGGCTGATCATCGAGCGCACCAAGCTCGGCGCCTACCTGCGCGCCGGCACCGAGAATTCGCAGCTGCTGCAGGCCTTCGGCGTCAATGTGCCGCTGATGATCACGCTGACCTACGGCTTCGGCGTGGCGCTGGCGGCCTTTGCCGGCGTGCTGGCGGCGCCGATCTTCCAGGTCAGCCCGAAGATGGGCTCCGACTTGATCATCGTCGTCTTCGCCGTCGTCGTCATCGGCGGCATGGGCTCGATCCTCGGCTCCATCGTCACCGGTCTCGGCCTCGGCCTCGTCGAAGGGCTGACCAAGGTGATCTGGCCGCAGGCGTCGGGCACCGTCATCTTCGTCATCATGGCGATCGTGCTGCTGATCCGGCCCGCGGGCCTGTTCGGCAAGGAAAAGTGAGGGGCCGCCGCTATGTATCAACGTACCCTCTACTTCGTGCTGTGCGTCTGCCTGCTGCTGGCACCGCTGGCGATCTACCCCGTCTTCCTGATGAAGATGCTGTGCTTCGCGCTGTTTGCCTGCGCCTTCAACCTGCTGCTCGGCTACGTCGGCCTGCTGTCGTTCGGCCACGCCGCCTTCTTCGGCCTGGCCGCCTACGTCACCGGCCACGTGCTGAAAGTGCTGGAGCTGCCGACCATCGTCGGCCTGCTCGGTGGCACGCTGGCGGCCGGTCTGCTCGGGCTGGCGGTCGGCCTGCTGGCGATCCGCCGCCAGGGCATCTACTTCGCGATGATCACGCTGGCGCTGGCGCAGATGGTCTACTTCTTCTTCCTGCAGGCCGACTTCACCGGTGGTGAAAACGGGCTGCAGGGCGTGCCGCGCGGCAGCTTTCTCGGCCTCGATCTGCAGGACGACCTGAACCTGTATTACTTCGTGCTGGCGATCTGCATCGGCGGCTTCGTGCTGGTCTACCGCACCGTGCATTCGCCGTTCGGCCAAGTGCTGAAGGCCATCCGCGAGAACGAGCCGCGCGCGATCTCGCTCGGCTACGAGGTCGACCGCTACAAGCTGCTCGCCTTCGTGCTTTCGGCGAGCCTGGCCGGGCTGGCCGGGGCGCTGAAGTCCGTGGTGCTGCAGCTCGCTTCACTCAGCGACGCGCACTGGCATGCCTCCGGCGAGGTGGTGCTGATGACGCTGCTCGGTGGCATGGGCACGATGCTCGGCCCGGTGGTCGGCGCCGGTACCGTCGTCGCGCTGCAGAACTACCTGGCTTCGAGCCCGGTCGGTGTCTGGCTGCCGGCGCCGGTGGTGCTCGGTGCGATCTTCGTGGTCTGCGTGCTGGCCTTCCGCCGCGGCTTCATCGGTGAGCTGCAGGCGCTGGCGAAGAAGTCCTTCAACCTGTCCTGATCCCTGTCGGCGCCGTTCCGGAGATTCCCGTCATGCGTGCTCGTAGCCTGTGCTGGGCGCTGTTACTGCTGTTGTGCAACGGGCTGGCGCTGGCGCAGGAAGCGCCGGGGACCAAGCAGGAGGCAGTGGCGCTGGTCGGTCGCGCACTGGCGCACGTGCGCGAGGTCGGGCTCGAACAGGCGCTGCAGGACATCAACGCCCCGGACAGCGCCTTCCGTGATCGCGATCTGTACGTCTTCGTCTACGACTTCAACGGCACCAACCTCGCCAACGCCGCGCCGACCGCGACACCCGGCAGCAACCTCAAGGACTACCGCAGCGAGGACGGCAAGCTCGTCATCCAGCAGATGATCGAAATGAGCCGCACCCACGGCGGCGGCGCCTTCGAATACAGCTGGCTCAACCCGCAAACCGGCAGGCCGCAGCAGAAGATCAGCTACTTCAAGCGCATACCCGATGCCAACGCCTTCCTCGGTGTCGGCTACTACAAGCCGGAATAAGCGCCTGACTGGCTGCCCGCGGAGGCTTTGTTGTATGCTCCGCGTCCCGCTGCAGGGGCGGCCAGGCGAACCCGGCCCGCCGTCCCGAACCATCTTTAGGAAGAGTGGCAGAGCGGTTGAATGCACCGGTCTTGAAAACCGGCGATGGGCGACCATCCGTGGGTTCGAATCCCACCTCTTCCGCCAATTTTGCCAGTTTTACTGGGCTTCCCGCAGGGTTCTGATGGCGCACCCGCCTAAAAACCCGCCTATCCCGAAGTGATGGGATGCGATGGGGTAAGGCCCTGTGAGACGATGAAAAAAGCCGCCCTCGGGCGGCTTTTTCTTTCTGGCTCCCGCGTTCCGATCACAACGCGAGTTCGGCCTGCCTGCGGAAGTCCTCGATGCTCACGGACTCGCCCGCCACAATCCGGTCGTACAAGGCCTGCATCAGCTCCGGGCTCACGCTCTTGTCGAGGAAGCGGAACGACGATGCAGCGACGTACTCCGGCAATGCCTCGAAGGCCATCCAGCGCCGTCCCTCCGCCTCTGCTACCTGCCCCGTAGTGTTCGAGCCCCCGAAGATGTCCACAACGAGGTCGCCCGGGTCTGTGAGCATCCGAATGAAGAACTCAGGCAGCTTCGCCGGGAAGCGCGCGGGGTGCCCCTTGATCCCTACCGCCTTGCAGCCGGACAGGTACTGACCGTTGGACTCGGAGTTGGAAATCTGTAGCAGGTTCGGCGGGATCGCTCCGCCGTTGTCCTTGGCGAACCCCTTGCCGATGTCGTGCCCAGAGGGGCGGACCTTGGGCGTGTAGAACTTGTCCGGGTCCTCGATCAACTTCTTCATCCGGTCGCTGTACGGGGCCAGAACCTTCGTGATGTCCGACTTCGGCCACTCGGTCTTGCTGAACCACCATACGGTGTTGATCGAGTCCTTCACGCGCAGCTTGCGCTTGTTCACCCACTCAATCGGGCTCGGCAGCTTCGACGGGTTGAACCAATAGAAGTCCTCCGCGAGGAAGAAGCCCAGCTCATCGACCATGCGGATCAGGACGCGGAAGTTGTAGAGGCTCCGCGCCGGGACGCCCTTCATGTAGGCCCCGCCGAAGTCCACCACGAAGCTGCCGTCATCACGCAGCTTGCGATGGACGATGCGCCCGAACTCCAAGAACCAGTCGATGTACTCGTGCTGGTCAAGGTTCCCGTACTCCTTCTGACGTTGCAGGGCGAACGGCGGGCTGGTGATCACGAGGTTCACGCTTCCGTCCGGTAGCTCCTCCAGCAACTCCCGCGAGTCGCCAATGAACGTGGCCCCCTTGGATGTGTAGTAGGCGGGGGCGGTCTTGGATTTCATCAGCATGCGGTGCTACTCAAAGTCTGTAGATTCATTGTCATCATCTGCGCATTATCTCGCGGATGAACAAGAAGTTAAAGCCCTCAGCTACAAGAAAGCATTTCGCTCTGAACCTGAGGAAGGCGCGGGAGGGGCTCGGCCTTTCTCAAGAGGCTCTGGCCGATGCCGCGGGCCTCCATCGAACCTACGTCGGATCGGTGGAGCGTGGCGAGCGGAATATCTCCATCGACAACATCGAACGGTTGGCATTGGCACTCGGGGTTCCTCCTGCTTCACTACTGGAGGAACCGAAGAAGTGACACTTTCGCCGCACGACGATTACCAGCGCCTACTCGAAATCTGGCCCGCCGTACAGGAGTATCAGGCCCTTGCCACAAAGCACGGGATTGATGACGTATTCCAGGACAACGGCGGGAAGCTGTTGCAGGTTCTCCTGCTGCTGGGCTTGAAGATCATTCCGGGCCGCGAAGGGAATGACGCGGTGGACGCCTCCGGGCGCGAGTATGAGCTGAAGTCGGTCAACATCGAGCTGACACCCACGGATTCTCGACCCACCACCACATGAACCCGGTCATCATCGCCAAGTATCGGCAGGTGCCTTGGGTGTTCGCCGTCTATCGAGATATCGCCCTGCAAACGGTGTATCTGCTCGAACCGGCTGACCTTGAGTTCTACTTCACCAAGTGGGAACAGAAGTGGCACACGGACGGCGGGAAGGACATCAACAACCCGAAGATTCCGATCAAGTACGTGATGGCCCACGGGACGATGATCCACGGCACTGCGCCGGACCTATCCATCAAGCGGAAGAAGGTTGTCACCAACAAGCGCAAGGCCAAGACTCCGCCGGACGCGGCAGGCTTCGAGCCCGACGAGGTGTAGGCAAGGCCTGCCGCCTTCCTCCTCCGGGTCGAGGGGCGAGGTTGTACGCCTCCCGGAAGTCTCCAACGACAGGCCTTGAAGGGTGAAGCCCGCGCGCCCAATCAAGAGGACGGAAGCGTGAGGCGCACACCGCTGACGCGGGCGGCGGGCTTCATTCGGTCAGCGCCCGCGCGGCTTCGCGTTCGGGCGCTTGTAGGCGTGATTGATGAAGCCTTGAAGCTGGGTTGCGACGGTCCCGCGCTTCATCGCGGCCACGTTCGCATCCCGCTGGGCTTGCCGTACTTGGTGAATGGCTTTCGCCTTCGCTACGTTGTGCTGTGCCATGACGGCCTCCTCAGTAGATGGTGCGGACTTCTTCGGCGCACTTTGGACAGAACCTGTGCCCGGCGTGTGCGCTCCAGAAGCCAGCGCGACAGCGGATGCAGGCGCGAACCTTCACCCGCGGATCGTCAGCCCGGAGCCAGCGCGGGACATGCCCGCCCCAGCCCCGCGGTAGGGCCGGGGTGTTCTCAGGCTTCGCCACCGTCATCGCCCGCGGCCTCGTCAATTGCCTGACGGGACAACGCCAACGACAGGTTGGTGATCCCGTCCGCCTTGCCGCGGACAAACTCGCGGTCAGCCGCAACGGCGGACTTGTAGGCGAGCTGGACGCCTTCGAGCTTCGCCGTCATGCGCTTCCAGACCTCGCCCAGCATCCGTTCGGCCAAGGCCTGAACGGCGAACGGGCGGCGATCCTTCGGGCGGCGGTCGATCACGGTGGCGATGGCAGCGCCAAGCACCATGTCCCCGGTCATGATCGCGGTACGGGCGGCGGTTTCGAGTTCGACCGGGCCAGCGCCTTCGAGCTGCTGCATCAGGTGAGTGCGGCGAGCTTCGCCCAAGGCGACACGGCCCAGCATCGTCGCGGGCGAGGTGTAGACGGCTTGGATTGCGGCGGCTTCCGCTGCGTAGGCTTGCAAGCCCTTGAGCATGGCGGCGCGTTCCGCTTCGGAACTGGCGATGAGCTGGCGGTGGATGTTCGCGGCCTTGTTCGCGGCGTTCTTCTTGGCGAAGGCGCGAGCGGTGGCGCGATCCTCCGGCGAGGCGGAGGTGATGAATTCTTCGGCTTCCCGGGTGTAGTTGTTCCGGGCGTCCATGACCGTGTTTTGCAGCTTCTCAACCTTGCGGGAGAAGGCGGTGGCCGTTTCGGCGGCACGGTCGCTGAGGTATTGCGCGCGTTCCTCGTTCAGCGTCACGCCGGAGGGAACGGTGTTGAAGTCGATGGTTGCCATGTCGGGCTCCTGTCTCAGTTGTCACAACCGGGAGAGGCCCAAAGCACGTAACCAGCGGGGCTCATCCCACTATCAAGGCGCGGGCGCGAAATGCCCACACTTTCAGTAAGGATAAGGCCCCGATCCAGTCCGCGGCAAGAAATTTATCTTGTAGATCAACGGCTTACTTTACTTTTTCGGGTTCGGTCGGGGTGCAAATGATGGCCCGTTCCAGCGGTCGGCTGGGGTCCGGGCGGCACTCCATGCGCTCGAACTGGAGCGCGGCTCCTCGGGCCGTCTCCTGAACGCGGACGGGAGGCGCGAGGCGTGCCGAGAATGTGCCGACCTGCGCCCGCCGGAGCGAGTCCTGGGCAGAGTACAGGGGGCGCTCCTCCGCTGCCGCTACGGTGGCGAGAATCAACAGCGGGACGGCTACAAGGCTACGCATGGCGGGACCTCCTCAAACGTACATGACACGGTCGCCGGTATCGGGCAGACGCGGCGGCGCTCCGCCGAAGTCGCCCACGGTCACGAGGCCCGAAGCGGACCCGGCCAGCCCGTAGCTGGTCGCATCCAGCCAGTGATCCACGGCCTTCGTGTCCACGTCCTCCGGGTTGCGGGGATCGCGCGGCAAACTGGGCACGGTGCGGAGCCATCCGGCGCAGCGGCTCGCCACGTAGAACTCCCGCGCAATCATCATTTGCTTCAACGCCTCGAAGCGCGGCACGCGCGGCCCCTTGCGAGCGGGCGAGACGCGAACCCCGGCGGCGCGGAACAAGTCGCTGATGCTGTCCTCGTGACGCCCGGCGGTCTTGGCTTCGGCGGCGGCGTCGATGACGCCCCGCGCGCGGACACCGGAGCGGGCGCACATGGCATGAAGGGCGGGGGCAATCTGCGACGGCGAACGGCCCGTGCCGCGGGCGATGTTGCGCGGGTCGAACTCCGCGTGCTCGTCATACACCACAACGCTGCCCTTCGGCATCACCCGATCATCCGGGAGCCGCACGTCATAGGCGAGCGTGCCCATGAGCAAGGCGACGCACGGCGCGGCGCTGCCCCAGTCGATGGCGAGCTTGAGCGATGCGAACAGATGCGGCGGGAGGTCGTGGTGGTCGATCACCATTTCATCGGCCCGCCACGATCCGGCGAAGAAGTCCCCCGTGATCGCTGACCAGTCGCCGTGCCGGTGCGCCTTGTACAGCGCCGGGTCGGTGGTCCGCAGAACCTCGAAGTTGCGCTGGTACGCCTCCGGCAGGTGCGGGTTTGAATCGACCGTCGAAGGCGCATAGGCCCAGCTCTGCCCGGCGAACTCGAAGATTGCCCAAGGGTCGCGCGCGGTGACGTACCGCTCCGACAGGGCGGAATGGTTCGCCCCGCCGGGGTTCCCGGCAAGGATCATGCGGAGCGGGACGCCCGGAGCGCGCAGCGACAGCCCGAGTTGGTCGATGACTTCCAGCGGCGGACCTTCGCCTGCTTCGTCCACGATCACGAGGCTGTAGGTGTGGCCCTGAATCGTGTCTTGTAGGGCGCTCACGGACTCGCAATGCGTCATGAAGATCGCTGCGCCGTTCGGGAGCCGGAACACATTGTCATTCATGTTGTAGCTGACGCCCGGCCCGAAGGCGGAGCGGAGCAGGCCCCGGAGTTCTTCGGCGAACTGAAGCAGCGACTTCAACCGGCGGCGCGTCACGAGAACCCGAGCACGCGGGCCGTATTGCTGGACGTGTCGCAGGATCAGGAGCATCAGGGCGAAGGACTTGCCACCCCCGCGGCCCCCGCCAAGGAACAAGAACACGTCCTCAGGCACCGCCAACACGCGGGCCTGAAAGGCGGTCGGGCGGATCACGTTGTCAGTCGGATACATGGATCACCCTCGCGTATTCCTCGGGGCTCAGAGCCGCATTGATTTGAATGAGGACGCGGGGCGCTTCGCCGGGGCCGTCCTCGCGTCCGATCTTGTAGAGCTTGTCGCCCAGCCATTCGGCGGCGCGGGTGTCGCCTTCCTTCATCCGGGCGCGCATGACGGCGATGACCTCGCCCGCGCCCTCCGCCCGGCCTTCCTCGATTGCCAGCGCCAGCGGGGACAGCTCGCCTTCGGCGTCATCCTTCTTGAGGGCGTTCCACTGCGCGGGGGATAGCCCAAGGGTCCGGCGGATGGCGTGCTCACGGCACCCTTCGGCGGCGAGTTCGCGCACTACGTTCAGCGCGTCAGCGGGCAGGCCCTTCGTGGCGAGGTCGCGGACGATGCCCTTGGTCAGTTGAGTGTTGCGGCTCATGCTTCGGCCTCCTCGGTGGCGAGGGCAGCGGCGGCTTCCAAGTCCTTCCTGATGCGGTAGATCGCGGACTTGCCGGCGTGCGTGATCGTGCGGACACGGTCGGGCTTCACCCCGGCCTTGAGCAGCGCGGCGATCTTGTCCTCAAGGCTCCGGGACATGCGAGGCGCGCCGATCTTCACGCCCTTGGCCCTCGCCTTGCGGTGGCCCCGGCGCAGGGCTTCTACGCGCACAGCCTTGTCGAACGTGACCACGGCGGCGACGGCGCGGAGGATCGCGGCCCCGGCGGGCGTGCGGGTGTCGAGGTCGAGGTCAGCGACGTACAGGCCAGCGCCAGCCACGGACAGCTCGCGGAGCAGTTTTTCGAGGTCGCCCACACTACGGGCCAGCCGGTCGAACGAAACAGCAGCGATGCCATCCGCTGCGCCCCGGAGGGTGTCGAAGATCGCGCGGTCAAGGTACGGGCGGGGATCGCGGGCGGCGCGGGTGTCAATGTTCTCGTCAGCGTACTCAGCAACCACCTCATGCCCAGCAGCGGCGCAGAAGGCGCGGAGCGGGGCGAACTGGTCCTCAGTGGCGGGGTCGGTGTCGAGTGCCCGGCGGGCGTACAGGATGAAGCGGGCCATGATGGTCGGGTCCTATCGTGAATGCGGTTTCGATAGATTCTAGCGACCGGATCACGAGAGATAAAGGTTTTTAGGCGGGTGTATAGGCGGGTTTCTCCGCGAAACATGCGTAAATTCCAACGACTATGGAGAACTGCGGGGAGAAAGCCTCCGCCATAATCGGCGCGGCGTGATCTTGTATGCGTGCCGGTCGCTGCTGGCCCATGACGCCGGGCGGCGGCGCGGGGGTGAATCAGCCCAAGGGGCGGGAGCCGTTACGCGGTTACGGGTCGCTACGCGGCGGGACTGCTTCCACGTAACTGCCCCGAACCCCATACGCTTCTGGCTTTCCCGGCTTTCCGTTACGCGGTTACGGGGAAAGTAGGTAAAAGACTTCAGGAGGGGAGGAGAACCGGGACCGGCTCCCGCCCGACCCGTGGGCGTAGGGCGTCGCGCCGTATACGCGTAAGGGTCTAATAGGAATTGACGCGTATCGCGTAACCCGAGCGCAAAAAATACAGCCGGAAGTCCACCCGTTGATGGATTTCCGGCCGTTACGGGGAACCCGCCCATTTTCGCGTAACTCTGGCACCTCGCCCATCAGAAGGGAGCGAGGCCCGCCGGGTTTCCGTCCCCGGCCCAGACGTAGATGCGGCACAGCTCCCCGTCGATCCGCACGGGGCCTTCTGGCTTCCACCTCAGCGCCGTCATCGCCTCCTTCACCTTCCGGGGTACTCCGCCGTTGCGGTCCTTCTGCGGAATGCCCAAACGGTTGTAGACCGCCTCCGTCTTGACGATCCATTGGCCCTTCCATTGCTGGATTTCGTCGCGCATTCCTTCGAGGCATTCCATGAATCCCTCGTCAACCACGCGGCGTTGCGCTTGCGCCTGCTTCGCGCCGGTGGCGGCTTCCCCTTCGAGGGTCAGCGCGTAGTCGCCGGAGCGGTAGCGGGCCAGCGCCTCCGCGATGAGCTGGTCACGCGCGGCGTGCAGGCCTTCGAGGTCAACACGGGACACGGCGACCGGCCAGAAGCGGCGGTTCTCGGTCGGGTCTTGTAGGAAACGCTCCTCATTGGTGGTTCCCGCCAAGACAAAGCGCCGGGGGACCGTGACGGGGCTGCGCGCGTAGGCCGGGCGTCCGGTATCGGCCTGCCGGGCAATCGTCGCCTTGAGGGCTGAAACGTCCTTCTTGCTCATGCCGTCCAGCTCTGCGCATTCGAGAATCCACACGCCGGAGGACACCTCCAAGACTTCGCGGGCGTCCCGCGCACCAAGGAAGGCGGCATCAGAGAAGAACTCATCACCCGCGAGGATGCGCAGCGCGGTCGATTTCCCCACGCCTTGGCCTCCCATCAGCACCAGCATGTAATCGAACTTCAGGCCCGGCTCGAAGGCGCGAGCGATTGCCGCGGTCAGCCACACGGCCCCGGCGGCGCGCGTGTATGGGCTATCCTCCGCCCCGCAGAAGTCGATCAGCCAGGAATCAAGGCGCGGCCTCCCATCCCATGCCGGGAGGGCATGGAGGTGGTCGATCAGCGAGTCAAAGCGGTTTTCCGTACACAGCGACAGCACCGCCTTGTTCGTGTTCATGTCGCCCGGATCGAAGCCGAAGCGGCGGATGATCTCGTCACGCAAGATGCGCTCCGCGTGGTCGGAGAACTCCCCGGCGAACTCCTGCAACTCATGGGAGCCCACGAGGTGGCGGGCGCGGAACTTGTCATAGCGGCATTCCACGCCCATCAGTAGCAGCGCCGTCCGGGCGTTCCAGTAGCTGGCCCGCGGTTCGCCGTCCTTGTTCACGCGGTCCCAAGTCGGAAGCTGCGCGGCTTCGGCCACCTTCGCGCGGGCCTTCTGGATCTGGTCCGCGGCGTAGGCCTGCCAGCGGGGTTTCTCCCGCACGCTTTCCGCAATCTTGTTGTTCGGGTCCGTGATCGCGGCGAAGATCACCGCATCATCAGCCCCGGCCCGGACAAGGTCGCAGCAGACAGCAAACAACGCTTCGGAGCGGGAGGGGTACTTGGCTGGATCAAGCGGGTCCTCGCCGGTGGCGATCCGCGCAAGGGTCGATTCCTTGAGCGTTTTGCCGTTGGCCTTTGCCCACGCTAGCAGCTCCTCCGTGCCCATTCCCATACCCTCGCCCAAGGGCACGGGCGCGGATGCCTTCCCGGTGGCAGCGCGGGGCTTCGTGCTGACGGCGGGGGCGGGCTTGAACGCGGTCAGCGGATAGGTGGCACCCGTGCGGCTGTACACCTCCGCCTCGCGCGGCTCCCGGCCCTTGTCGCGCTTCTTCTTGTTCGGCCAGTTCATCGTCCCCGGCGTGCGCATGATGCGCGAAACGTCGTGGCACGAGTCAGCACCGAAGGCGAGTTCAAGCGCCCGGTTGTAGCGTTCGGCCTCGTGGGCCTTGTCGGTGTCGCCGTCGATGTTCAGCGGCTCCGCCAGACGCCAGAAGGCCTGAAAGCCTCCGCCGGAGTCGATCACCAGCGAGGGAGCCGGGACGCCCTTGGGCAGTTCGGCAGTCAGCAAGCGAAGGATGCGGGCGCGCTCCTGCTCGAAGTCCTCCCCGGTGCGCGGGTCGATGTCAACGTGCAGGTATTCAACGGCGGCAATGTCCTCCTTCTTCGCCTTCGCCGTCAGCGGTCCCCGCGTGCGATTGACGTGGAAGTAGATGTTCTTGTTTTCGTTCTGGCGAATGGCCCACGCCTCCGCCTCCTTCGAGTCGGTGAAGGTGCGCGTCTCGGTTTTCCCGTCCGGGACGATGGACGTGAGAACGAACGGCCCGCCGGGGCGGTAGTTGTCGAGGAAGTCAGCAATCATTCTGCGACCTCCTGAAACAGGTAGATTCCGCGGCGATACCCGGCCTTGTTGTCGAACCAGCCGTTGTCGGCAGGATCGGCCTTGCCGCCCATCACCTCGTTGCAGTGATCGAGGGTGCGACGGAACCAGACGGCCCGCGGCGAGCGGTCGGAGGAGCGCGCGGCCTGCTCGGTCAGTTCTTCGAGCTGGGCAAGGACCGTATCAACAAGGTGTTGATCGGCTTCGGTGTTGCACTCAGGCCCGGCGGGGAACACGCGGAGAGGGTCGAGACGGAGCAGCCAAGCGACGTAGGACGCGCGGCGGGCTTCGGTGGGCGCAGCTATTTGCGCAGTGAGGCTCGGTTTCATGGGTCCGTCTCCTCACTGCTCTTGCGCATTCAGCCACGCATCAATTTCGTTCAGGTCCCAAACGGTGGCGCGGGGACCGATCTTGCGAGCGCGGGGGAAGTCGGGGCGTTCGGCGTGCCAGCGCCAGAGGGTGGCGAGGCTGACGCCCAGATATTGAGCGGTGCCGGTGGGGCGGGCGTTGCGCCGTTCTTGGCGGCGGGCGAGTTCTTCGGCGACAGCCTGTTTCAAGGCTGGCAGCGGGATCGTTTCTTGTTTCATGGTGGCGAATCCTTGAGCGTTTAGCTCACGCCACCGGGCCGGGTAGGCTGCGCGGGCGGCGGGAGCGGCAAGCCCCGAAGGGCGGCTACTCTCACGCCACCGCTGCATCTACAGCGGATGAGGACCCCTGATGGGCCGGGGCAGAGCCCCGGAACCTGTGTCCCTGTGGAGATACCGGCAGGTCAACGCCGCTTCGTTGGCGTCGCCCCCTGTCTCCAGCGATCAATTACGGGGAATAGTAGCGAATAAGACGACAGTCGTCTAGCGGTTCGCTGCCGATAACTCCAATCAGATCAACGGCTTACTTTACTTTTTCGGGTGACAGAAGGAGGCCCAATCCTCCATAAGTGCCCGCCGTTTCTGGAGAAGATTGCCGCGCCGGTAGTGCGCTTCCACCTTGCTCTCGATGCTATGGGCCAGCGCCATTTCAGCGACTTCGCGCGGGTGGTCGGTCTGTTCTGCGGCCCAATCGCGGAAGGTCGAGCGGAACCCGTGTGGGGTGGCAACCTTCGGGTCGCCGTTCTTGTCGGCTTGCTTCGGGTCGATGTAGCCCTTGCGGCCCGCCTTCGTCTCGCTTTCGTGCATCCGCTTGATGACCGCGGCCAGCGTCATATCCGACAACTCGCCGCCACGGGACGCGGGGAATACAAGGTTGTTGTCCTCGAACCGCGGGAGGGCCTTCAACAAGGCCACCGCATCCTCGGTGAGGGGCACCTCATGTTCCTTGCCCATCTTCATTCGCCCGGCGGGGATCGTCCAGACGCGGGCCTCAAGGTCGATTTCGTCCCACGTTGCCCCGCGTACCTCGCCGGAGCGGGCAGCGGTCAGGATGGTGAACTCAAGCGCCCGCGCGCCGGTCCCGTCCATCTTGCGCAGATGCTTCATGAAGGCGGAGGCTTCGGCGAAGGGCAGCGCGGCATGGTTGCCGTTCTTCGCCACCTTCGTGGGCTCCGGGAGCATTGAATCAAGGTAGCCCTTCCAGCGGGCCGGGTTCTGGCCGTCGCGGTACTTGCGAACGGTCGCCCAATCCAAGACGGCCTCAATGCGCCCGCGCACGCGGGAGGCGGTTTCCGTTTTCACGGTCCAGATCGGTTCGAGGACTTCCAAGACATGCGGCGTGTCGATGTCGCGGACCTGTAGCTTGCCGATCTTGGGAAAGGCGTAGGTTTCCAGCGTGTTGCCCCACTGCTGGGCGTGCTTCGCGTTCTTCCACTCGGGCGACTTCGCGGCGATGTACTGCTTGGCGGCTTCCTCGAAGGTGATCTCAGTCGCCCGGCTCGCCATCAGCGCGGAGCGCGCGGCTTTGCGCTCCGCTATCGGGTCGATGCCTTGGGCTATCTTCTCCCGGACCTCGCGCGCCTTCTCCCGGACCTGCTGAAGCGTCACCGCCGGATACCCGCCCAAGCCGACCTCGCTGCGGCGCTGCTTGCCGTCCGCGGTCGCGCCGACCGTGACCCGAAGCAGCCAAGTTTTTCCTCCGCCGGGGAGGACTTGAAGATGGAGCCCAGGAACACCCCCAACGGCGTACATTCCCGGCTGTGAGAGGCGTTTCACCTCCAACGCTGATAGTTCTTTCGCAACTCGTGGCATATCTCGCACCCGCCTAAAAACCCGCCTAAGATTACGCGATCTTACGCGATAAGTCGAGACCATCCGAGACGATCACCGCGGTGGAAGTCTTGTGTTTACGCGGGGTTGCTGGCAATCTAGCGACGTTACGCGATGACGCGAGACGCTACGGTGGGGGACACCTCTTCCGCCAATGACTGACGCCCGATCGCATGTCATGCATCGGCTGGATGCTGGCTTGATGAGCCTCGTTCAGTGCAGTTCGCGGGCAGCAAAAGCGAGGCCGTTCAGCGCTTCCCCCGGCGCCTTAGCGAAAGCCCTGTCGTGGAACCATTGATGAACTCCGTTAGCAGTGCTGCGTCGAGCGCGCGGCTCGTGTCGGCGTTGGCGTGGGGCGCCGTCATCGGCGTGCTGGGCGGTCTGGTCGGTCTGGGCGGTGCTGAATTCCGCCTGCCTTTGCTGATCGGCTTGTTCGGTTTTACTGCGCTACCTGCCGTCATTTTGAACAAGGCGATGAGTCTGGTGGTCGTCGCCTCGGCGCTGCTGTTTCGCACCAAGGCGGTCCCGCTCGACGAGGTGCTGGCTCACTGGCCGATCGTCGTGAATCTGCTGGCCGGCAGCCTGTTCGGTGCCTGGCTGGGTGCCGACTGGGCCACCAGGATGCAGAGCCGGACGCTGTATCGCATCTTGGCCGTATTGCTGGTGCTGATCGCGCTGGTGTTGCTCGTTGGCCATGAGCATGCCGCGGGCAGTGTCCTGCTGAGCGGCGTCATGCAGAAGGTGGCCGGCGTGGTCGCCGGCTTTGGCATCGGCGTGGTGGCTTCGCTGATGGGGGTGGCGGGCGGTGAGCTGCTGATCCCGACCTTGATCCTGCTGTTCGGTGCCGACATCAAGCTGGCTGGCAGCCTGTCGCTGGCGGTGAGCCTGCCGACCATGATCGTCGGCTTTGCCCGCTACAGCCGGGACGGTAGCTTCGCAGTGCTGGGGCAGAACCCGTCCTTCGTGCTGCTGATGGCGGTCGGCTCCCTGATCGGGGCATGGCTCGGCGGTCAGCTGCTGGGCATCGTGCCGAGCACCGTGCTGCTGCCGGTGTTGGCGGCGATTCTCGTCATCTCCTCGGTCAAGGTGTGGAAGCACGGCTAGGCGCTGTGTGGCTGCGCTGTAACACCGGCGCTGCCGCCAACCGTGCGCACGCGACGGCGGGACGAGGTGGCAAAGCACTCAATCGTCGGACTGAGCGGAGGGCTGCCTGTGACGCGTCGAGAGCTGTTGCTGGCGGTCGCCGGGCTGCTCAGCGTGCCTGCGCCGTCGCTGCCGGCGGCCTCGTTAGCGACGCGCATCGACCTTTGGCCGGCAAGGCCGCCGGGCGGCGGTGGCCCGGACGGAGCCGTCGAGATCAGTGCGCGCGGTGCGATGCGCCACATTGCCACGCCGTTGCTGGAGGTCTTTGCGCCGGAGCAGGCCAACGGCGCAGCCGTGCTGGTTGCCGGCGGTGGCGGGTACCGACGCATCCAGATGGGCAGCGAGGCCTGGCCGGCCGCGCGCTGGCTGGCGGCCCGTGGCATCACGGCGTTCGTGTTGCGTTATCGCTTGCCGGGCGAGGGCTGGAACGCGGGGGCGCTGGCGCCGTTGCAGGATGCGCAGCGTGCCCTGCGGCTGATTCGGGCGCGCGCGACGCAATACGGGCTCGATCCGCTGCGGCTCAGCGTGCTCGGGTTTTCCGCTGGCGCGCATCTGCTGGGTCTGGCGGCGATGCGGGCCGACTTTCGCGCGTATCCGCCCGTCGACGCGCTCGATGCGCTGTCGGCGCGACCGGCGGCTGCGGCGCTGATCTATCCGGTGATGACCTTGCAGCCGCCTTACCAGCACACGGCGACGCGGCGTGTGCTGCTCGGTGCGCATGCCGATGCGGCCCGCGCGGCAGACTGGTCGGTGCAGACGCACGTGCGTGCGGGCTGCCCGCCGGTGTTTCTGGTGCAGGCGGACGACGATCCGGTCGCCGATCCGCACAACAGCGCGCTGCTGGCGCAGGCGTGCGCGGCCGCCGGGGTCGCCGTCGAGTGGCATCGCCTGCCGAGCGGCGGTCACGGCTTCGGCATGGGGCGCGCGGGTACGCCGACAGCGGACTGGCCCGCCTGGTATGCCGCCTGGCTGCGGCGGATGGGGCTGATCGCCTGAGTCTGCCGGGGAGAATTGCGCGGGTTTCATCCGGCGCCGTCGTGTCAGCCGTATGCGCCACGTGACAGGGCCGCATGTGGCCGGCTTGGGCTGCGGCCGCCGATGCGGCATGTTGGCCGTCGCCTGAAACGCACAACAAAAACATTGCCCACCCAGGAGAACAGCATGAGCAAAGCCATCTACGTCCAGCCGGGCGGCGGTTACGACAAGGTCATCGTCGGTGAGTGCGCGGCGGCCGCGCCGCAGGCCGGCGAGATCACCGTGCGCTTGCATGCCAGCTCGCTGAATTATCACGACTTCGCCGTCGTCAGCGGCATGTGGGGACCGAGCGAGCCGCGTATTCCAATGGCGGACGGTGCCGGCGAGGTGGTGGCGGTCGGTGCCGGCGTCAGCGAATTCGCCGTCGGTGATCACGTCGTCAGCACGTTTTTTCCTGACTGGCTGGACGGCGAGCCGCTGGTCGAAGGCTTCGCCACGGTGCCCGGCGACGGCATCGACGGTTACGCACGGGAGCGGGTGACGGCCAGGGCGACGGCGTTCACGCGGGCGCCGCAAAGCTGGACTCATACCGAGGCGGCGACGCTGACCACCGCCGGCCTGACGGCGTGGCGTGCGCTGATGGCCGACGATCAGCTCAAGCCCGGCGACAGCGTGCTGGTGCAGGGCAGTGGCGGCGTGTCGATCTTCGCGCTGCAGTTCGCCAAGCTCGCCGGCGCGACGGTGATTGCCACCTCGTCGAGCGACGAGAAGCTGGCGCGCATGGCGCAGATGGGCGCCGATCACCTGATCAATTACCGCGAGGACCCGCAGTGGGGCGAGACCGTGCGCCGCCTGACCGGCGGTCGCGGCGTCGATCACGTCGTCGAAGTTGGTGGCCCGGCGACGCTCGAACAATCGATGATCGCCGCGCGCATCGGCGGGCATATCTCGGTGATCGGCATCCTCAGCGGCCTCAGCGGTGAGTTGTCGGTGGTGGCGGCGCTGGTGCGCCAGCTGCGCCTGCAGGGCGTGCTGGTCGGCAATCGCAGCCAGCAGCAGGCGATGATCCGCGCGATCGACGCCAATGGCCTGCATCCGGTCATCGACCGCTGCTTCCCGCTGGAGGCGATCACCGACGCTTTCCGCTATCAGGAAAGCAATCGCCATTTCGGCAAGATCTGCCTGGAGTTCTGAGCCGGCGATGGCGGTGCGTGGCTGGCGGCCGCGGCGGCCGCTGCACTGCATCAATGGCTGGAACCTCGCCCCGTCTCGTGGCAGGCTGACACCTTCCGGCTGGTCGGGTGGTCCGACCATGTGACCGCCTGTTCCGGTCGGGGCGCGGAGCATCCGCGTGCCCCGGCCGTTCGCCGGCCGCTGCCGTCATTCGCTGTTGCAGGTTTCATGATGTCTGGATCCGATTCCCGCTCGTCATCGACGGGTGCGTCCACCGCCCCGGCGGGCAAGGTGCAGCTGACGCCCGCCGACTGGATCAGAGCGGCGACTGAAGTGCTGGTCGACAAGAGCATCGACGCCGTGCGCGTCGATGTGCTGGCCAAAGGGCTGAAAGTGACGCGCGGCAGCTTCTACTGGCATTTTCAGGACCGCGACGATCTGCTGCGTCAGCTGCTGAAGTCCTGGCGCGACGCCGCCACCGAACAGATCATCAACCGTTTCGAGCGCAGCGGTGCCGATCCCGAGGCGCTGGTGCGTGAGCTGGCCTCGCTGCCGTTCCGCGGCAAGGCGGCGGCGACCTCGGCCTCGATCGAGCTGGCGATCCGCGCCTGGGCGCGGCGTGACGAGATGGCGCGCCAGGTGGTCGACGAGGTCGACGCCAAGCGCCTGTCCTATGTCGCGCAATGCTTCGTCGCACTCGGCTTCAGTTTTCAGGATGCCGGCATGCGCGCCTTCCTGCTCTACAGCTACATGATCAGCGAGTCGCTGATGCACGGGCAGGGCACCGACAGCCAGCGCGAGCAGCGCCGCGCCTTCGTCGAGCAGCTGCTGCTGCAGCCGGTTACCGGCTGAATCCCCGTTTCGCCCGCCTTGGCGGAGTGTGCCGGCGGCGGCTCAGCCGCGGCCACGCCTGATTCATTCCCTCCCGTACTGAAAACCGTCGGCGAGCCCTGAGCATGCGGGTACGCCGCAGGCGCTCCTTTGCCTGATGCGCGCGCCGGCTGCCGGACTCGTTCCGTGGCTGTATCGCTGTCCTCCCTGATCGCACTGTCGCCTGCTGGCATCGCCTCGGCCGGGGGGCGGCATTCGTCCGCATCGCTACCGCCGGGTCATCAGCAGCGTTCCTGAAATCCGGCCGTGGCGGGCCGCCCGCCGGTGTCGTGCGGTGTTTCTCGGCACTGCCTCCGGCACGGACCGGCGTCGCTGTGGAAGTGTGTACGGATGCTGTGTTTGAGTGATTCAACTCAGTACACATGTGTATGTGTCTGTGTGTGTGGCATTAGGTTTTCTATGCATAACACAGCTAAACAACAATAAGTTATTGTTTTTTAACTTAAACAAAATCGCTAGACGGCCGATTTTATTGATCTGCATCAAAAGTTGTTGCGCTCTGAGAATTTTTCCATACCATACACATACACATGTGTACTGAAGGAGAGAGGCAATGACCCAGTACCCCGGCATCGGCGAGACCGTGCTCGCGGCCGAGCATCGAACCAACTATCTGCAGCAGGGCAGTGGCAAGCCGCTGTTCCTGTTGCACGGCTCCGGTCCGGGGGTGTCGGCCTGGACCAACTGGGCCGGCGTGATGCCGGCACTGGCGCAGCATTTCCGCGTCATCGCGCCGGACATCGCCGGCTTCGGCTTCACCGAGTTCAAGGCCGACAGCAAGTACGACATCAAGCTGTGGGTGCGGCATCTGCTCGGGATCATGGATGCGCTCGACGTCGACAAGGCGTCCTTCGTCGGCAACTCCTTCGGTGGCGCACTGGCGATCGGCCTGGCGCTGCACGCGCCGCAGCGTGTCGAGCGCCTGGTGCTGCTCGGCACGCCGGCCGGTGAGTTCGAGCAGACGCCGGGCCTGCGCTCGGCCTGGGAGTACGAGCCGACGCTGGAGAACATGGAACGCACGATGCGGCTGTTCCCGTTCGACCAGTCGATCATCAGTGAGGAGATGGTCCGCGGCCGCTACGAGGCGAGCGCCCGGCCCGGCGCGCAGGACGCGCTGCGCAAGCTGATCCCGCGGCCGAACGCCGAGGGGCCGACCATCGTCAAGGGCTTCCCGCAGGCCTCGGTGGCGAAGATCGAGGCGCCGACGCTGGTGCTGCACGGTCGCGAGGACCGCGTGGTGCCGCCGCAGTGCGGCTTCCTGCTGGCGCAGTCGATTCCGCGCGCGGAGCTGCATCTGTTCGGCCAGTGCGGGCACTGGGTGCAGACCGAGCACCGCGTCCGCTTCCTGCAGCTGGTGCGCGATTTCTGCGCCTGAGGCGGGGGAGCCAACGATGAGCCGCAATGTGCTGGAAAAACTGATGCACCAGCTGTGCGTCGATCGCACGGTCAAGCAGCGCTTCAAGGAAGACCTCGAAGGCCTGCTCGCCCGCTACGCGCTGACCGAGGACGAGCGCGACATGCTGCGCCGCTTCGACGTCGCCGCGATGCAGAAGCACGGCGTCAACCCGATGCTGACGCTCGGCTTCTGGTCCGAAAACGCCCCCGACCGCCACCCCGCCGCCTACATGAAGGCGCTGCGCGGCGCGGACAGCGGCGGCGAAGTGTTCTCTGCAGCGCTCAAGCACTGAGCCCGAATTCAGGAGCCCGTCGTGGGAAAGATCGTAGGCGGCTTTCTGGTGCCGCATGACCCGGTGATGTTCGTGGTCCCGCAGGCACCGGCGGAAGACATTCGCCAGCGCATGTGGGGCGCGTTCGAGGAATGTGCCGCACGCCTGGCCCGGCTCGAAGCCAGCAGCGTGGTGATCATCGGTGCCGACCATTACTTCAATTTCGGCACCGGCTGCCTGCCGCAGTACCTGATTGGTACCGGCGACGTCGACGGCCCGCTCGACGTGCTGCCGGGCCTCAAGCGCCAGCCGATTCCGGCCAGCGAGGCGCTGGCCGGCTTCATCGCCGAGCACGGCCATGCCAACGGCTTCGACTGGGCGGTGGCGCGCGCCTTCACCGTCGATCACGCGGTGGCGATTCCCGACCGGCTGATCGTCGACCCGGTGCGTCGTCAGGGACAGTCGATCGGCACCATCCCGGTGTATCTGGCCGCCGGCGTCGATCCCTACATCCGCATGCAGCGCGCCATCGAGCTCGGCGGTGCGATCCGCGCCGCGGTCGAGGCCGCGCCCGCCGACGAGCGCGTGGTGGTGATCGGCAGCGGTGGCATCAGCCACTGGGTCGGCACCGCCGAGATGGGCCGCGTCAACGAGGATTTCGACCGCGAAATCATGGGTTACGCCTGCCGCGGCGAGCTGTCGGCGATGGCGGCGCTGAGCGATGACTACATCCTCGAACACGGCGGCAACGGTGCCATGGAAATCCGCCAGTGGGCTTGCGCGATGGGGGCGATGCCCGGCGCGCGCGGCGAGGTCATCGACTACGCCGCGGTGCGCGAGTGGGTCACCGGCCTCGGCTTCGTTCAACTGTTTGCCTGAGAGCAGAACCATGGCTGAACCGATTTTCCTGATCAAAAAGAGCGACCTCGACGCCGGTTGCGTGCGCAGGGTCGAGTGCGGCGGGCAGGCGCTCGCCGTCTACAACCTCGGCGGCTGCTTCTACGCGACGCAGGACGGCT
The DNA here is from genome assembly GCF_003182095.1 of Plasticicumulans acidivorans. Classification (GTDB taxonomy): domain Bacteria; phylum Pseudomonadota; class Gammaproteobacteria; order Competibacterales; family Competibacteraceae; genus Plasticicumulans; species Plasticicumulans acidivorans. Next base: position 25,885 of record NZ_QGTJ01000008.1, read on the forward strand.
GTACCCACGCCACCGCCTCGCTGTCGGAAGGCGAAATCATCGACGACGACTGCATCGCCTGCCCGGTGCACGACGGCACCTTCCACATCCCCAGCGGCCAGGCGATGAGTTTTCCGTGCGAGCACGCGCTGCGCACGTTCAAGGTGATCGAGCAGGGCGACGAGGTACTGGTCGATCTCGAGCAGGAAGCAGACGAGGCGGCTGACGCCATCTGAAGAGGAGGAGAGCAGCAAGCATGTGCAACGCCAACGACACGCAGCCGCGGCTCAAGCGGCGACCGGTGGGGCGCTCGGTCGAGCACCTCGAACAGCTGATGGATCTGGAGCACGGGCGCATGTCGCGCGACGTGTTCTGGGACCGCGACATCTACGAGCAGGAGCTGGAGCGCATCTTCGCGCGCTGCTGGCTGTTCGTCGCCCACGAGTCGCAGATCCCCAAGGCCGGCGACTACGTCTCGACCTACATGGGTGAGGACAACGTGCTGATCGTGCGCCAGAAGGACGGCAGCGTGCGCGGCTTCCTCAACACCTGCCCGCACCGCGGCAACAAGGTCTGCTTCGCCGATCTCGGCAACGCCCGCCAGTTCGTCTGCAACTACCATGGCTGGGCCTTCGGCATCGACGGCGCGCTCAAGGGCATGCACGCCTCCTCGGCCTACGAGGAAAGCGGGCTCGACAAGTCGGCGCACGGCCTGCACCCGGTGGCGCAGATCGACAGCTACCGCGGGCTGATCTTCGCCACGCTCGATCCGCAGGCGCCGAGCCTGGCCGAGTACCTCGGCGACTTCCGCTACTACCTCGACGCGATCTTCGACATGGACGAGGGCGGCACCGAATTCATCGGTGGCTGCGTCAAGTCGGTGATCCAGTGCAACTGGAAGTTCGCCTCGGAGAACTTCGTCGGCGACATCCTGCACGCCGGCTGGACCCATGACTCCGGCGCCAAGGCGATGGTCGGCGGGCCGGTGGCCGAGGTGCACAAATTCCCCGAGCAGTCCTACCACGTGAACTTCAACGGCCACGGCTGGGAGTTCAACCAGGACATCGTCGGCAATGCCGCGACCCTCGGTGACAAGGAGATCATGAAGTATCTCTACGTGCTGCAGCCGAAGGTCGCCGAGCGCCTCGGCGAGCTGCGCTCGAAGATGATCGGCGCGATCTCCTCGTGCACGCTGTTTCCGAATAGCTCGTTCCTGCCCGGGCAGAACACCTTCCGCACCTGGCACCCGCGCGGCCCCGGCGCGATCGAGCTGCACACCTGGACCTTCGTCAACCGCAACGCCCCGCAGGCGGTCAAGGATGCCTGGCGCAAGGGCACGATGATGACCTTCAGCCCGTCCGGCGTGTTCGAGATGGACGACGGCGAGAACTGGGAATACTCGACCCGTACCAACAGCGGCTTCGTCACCCGCCAGCAGGATCTCTACCTCGGCCTCGGCCACGAAACCCGGCTGACCGACACCGGGCTGCCCGGCAACGTCTATCGCGGCCAGATCAACGAGGCCAATCAGCGCGCCTTCTACCAGCGCTGGTTCGATCTGATGGAAGCCCCGAGCTGGGGGTGCGTACCGCAGCGCGACGTCGCGACGATGGAGGTGAAGGCATGAGCGCCGTCGCCCGACTGCCGGAGATTCCGGTCGATGCCGAAACCCAGCGCAGGATCGAGCAGTTCCTGTACCGCGAGGCCCGCCTGCTCGATGACGAGCGCTGGGACGACTGGCTGGCGCTGATGGCCGAAGACATCCACTACTGGATGCCGACGATGGAAAACCGCCGCCGCGCCGACAAGCTCGGTGCCTACGCGCTCGATCGCGGTGCGCTCTACAACGACAACCGGCTCGACCTGACGCGCCGCGTCAGCCGCTTCAAGCAGCCCTCGGCCTGGGCCGAGGACCCGCCGACCCGCCATGCCCACGTCATCTCCGGCGTCGAGGTTTACCAGGGCGAACGCACCGGCGAGTACGTCGTGCACAGCAGCTTCGTCAACTACCGCAGCCGCGTCGAGCGCGACAACGACCTGCTGGTCGGCCGGCGCGAGGATCTGCTGCGCGCCGTCGGCGACAGCTTCCAGATCGTGCGCCGCAAGATCCTGATGACGCAGTCGGTGTTGATGGCCAAAAACCTCAACACCTTCCTTTAAAGGAGCGGCGGCAATGGGCTGGCTCGATGGGTATGTGGCGCTGGTGACCGGCGGTGGCTCCGGCATCGGCCGGGCGGTGGTGCGGCGTTTTCTCGCCGAAGGCTGCCGCGGCGTCGGCGTGATGGTGCGCAGTGCCGAGCAGGCGGCCGATCTGCTCGAAGAATTCGGCGAGCAGGTGGTGGTCAGCCGCGGTGACGTGCGCAGCGGCGCCGACAACCAGCGCGCCGTCGAGCTGACGCTCGAACGCTGGGGCCGGCTCGATACGCTGGTCGGCAACGCCGGCGTCTGGGACTTCTTCACCCGCCTGGAGAAGATGAGCCTGGAAGAACTCGACGCCGGCTTCGACGAGATCTTCGGCGTCAACGTCAAAGGCTACGCGCTGGCGGCCCGCGCCGCCGCCGCGGCGCTGCGCGAAAGCCGCGGCAGCATGATCTTCACGCTGTCGAACTCGGCCTTCTACGCCGGCGGCGGCGGCCCGCTCTACGTCGCCTCCAAGCACGCCGGCCTCGGCCTGATCCGCCAGCTCGCCTACGAGTTCGCCCCCGAGGTGCGCGTCAACGGCGTCGCCCCCGGCGGCACGGTGACGCCGCTGCGCGGCCCCGAGAGCCTCGGCAAGCAGGAGCGGCGGCTGTCGGAGATCCCGAACTTCCAGGAAAACGTCGCCGCCTCGATGCCGCTGCAGCTGATCGCACAGCCCGAGGATCACGCTGGTCATTACGTGCTGCTGGCCTCGCGCGAGAACAGCCGCGCGACCACCGCCGCGGTGATCCAGAGCGATGGCGGCTGGGAGATCCGTCCGATCCGCTGACCACCCCCGACGGCGCCGATAACAACGACCACACGCCGCCCCGACACGCCAAAGGAGATCTTGATGAGCGCCGAACGCGAGCTCACCGCCGCCCAGCGGGCCTTTCTCGACATCGTCGCGCGCAGTACGCTGCCGCTGATGGCCGCGCCGATGTTCCTGGTGTCCGGCCCGGAGCTGGTCATCGCCTGCGCCGAGGCCGGCATTGTCGGCGCCTATCCGGCCGCCAACGCCCGCAACCTCGGCGTGCTGCGCGAGTGGATGGAGCACACCCGCGATGCCATCGCGGCGCGCACCGCCGCCGCGCCGTGGGCGCTGAACATGATCGTGCACAGCAGCTACGACCGCTTCGCCGCCGAGCTGGAGCTGGTGCGCGAGTTCCAGCCGAGCATCGTCTCCACCGCGCTCGGCAGCCCGGCGCGCGTGCTCGACACGGTGCACGACTACGGCGGCATCGTCATGGCCGACGTCATCAGCCCGAGCCTGGCGCGCAAGGCCGCCGCCGCCGGTGCCGACGTGCTGGTGCTGGTGACGCAGGGCGCCGGCGGCCACACCGGCCACTATCACCCGTTCGCGCTGCTCGCCGAGGTGCGCCGCTTCTGGTCCGGGCCGCTCGGCCTGGCCGGCGGCCTCAGCCACGGTCACGAGCTGCGCGCGGCGCAGCTGCTCGGCGCCGATTTCGTGCTCGCCGGCACGCGCTTCATCGCCGCCACCGAGAGCCTGGCCGAGCCGGACTACCGCGAGCTGGTGGTGAGCAGTGCGCTGGAGGATCTGGTGGCGAGCAAGGCTGTGTCCGGCGTGCTCGCCAACTGGCTGAAGCCGACGCTGGAGCGCGCCGGCTTCAGCGCCGAGCAGCTGCGCGAGGAGAAGAAGATCGACTTCTCCGGCGACATCGTCGCCGCGCCGAAAGCCTGGAAGACCGTCTGGTCGGCCGGCCACGGCGTCGGCGGCATCGAGCGCGTCGCCAGCACCGCCGAGATCGTCGACCAGCTCTACCGCGAATACGCGCACTGCCTGGCCGCCGAAGCCGCCGGCCTCGGCGCGCTGCGCGCGCGCTACCCGCAGCGCTGAAGCGCCACGCCCCAGCCATCACCCGCTTGCCCCGCGGAGACCGACATGAGCCAGAGCCCGATCATCGCAGCGGCCGATGCCCTGCGTAACGCCCGCGCCGCGCGCCGCGCCATCCCGCGCGTATCCGAGACCTTCGGCATCGACGGCGCCGAGACCGCCTATGCCGTGGCCCGCTACAACACCGCGCTGGCGCTGGAATCCGGCCGCCGCTGCGTCGGCCGCAAGATCGGCCTGACCTCGCGGGCGGTGCAGCAGCAGCTCGGCGTCGACCAGCCCGATTACGGCGTGCTGTTCGCCGACATGGAATTCCTCAGCGGTGCCGAGCTGCCGGGCGACCGGCTGATCCAGCCCAAGGCCGAAGGCGAGATCGCCTTCGTCGTCGGCCGCGACCTCGACGACGAGGCGCTGAGCTGGGGGCGCTTCCTGCACGGTCTGGAGTACGCCCTGCCGGCGATCGAGATCGTCGACAGCGCCATCCTCGACTGGCAGCTGACGCTGGTCGACACCGTCGCCGACAACGCCTCCTGCGGCCTCTACGTGCTCGGCCTGGAGCCGCGGCCGCTCGGCGCCGTCGAGCTGGCGCTGTGCGGCATGGAGTTTCGCCGCAACGGCGCCAGCGCCTCGCTCGGCAGCGGCGCGGCCTGCCTCGGCCACCCGCTGCGTGCCGCGCACTGGCTCGCCTGCACGATGCAGCAGCTCGGCGATCCGCTGCGCGCCGGCGACGTGATTCTTTCCGGCGCGCTCGGCCCGATGTTCCCGCTGGCAGCCGGCGATCACCTGCAGCTGGCGATCGCCGGCCTCGGCACGGTCGAGTGCCGCGCCGGCTGAAGCCTTTACCGACGAGCCCCGCAGCAGACGGGGCCGTCGATTCCCGACACCCATGAGGACTGAGGAGACCTGAACCCATGAACCGCCGCCATTTCCTGGCCAGTCTGTCCGCGGCACTGCTGCTGGCGCTCGGGGCGAGTCCGCTCGCCGCGGCGCAGGGCGTGACCGTCGGCGTCAGCGTCAGCTCGACCGGCCCGGCCGCGTCGCTCGGCATCGCGCAGAAAAACACCATCGACCTGCTGCCGCCGACACTCGGCGGCCGCCCGGTCACCTACGTGCTGCTCGACGATGCCTCGGACCCGACCGCGGCCAGCCGCAACGCCCGCCGCTTCGCCGACGCCGAGCACGTCGACGCCATCATCGGCTCGACCACGGTGCCGACCTCGCTGGCGATCGCCGAAGTGGCGAACGAGGCGAAGATCCCGCAGATCGCGCTGGCGCCGTTCGCGCCGAAGCAGCTCGCCTGGGTGTTCCCGCTGCCGCACAGCGTGGCGGTGATGTCGGCGGCGCTGTTCGAGGAGATGAGCCGGCGCGGCACCAGGACGCTCGGCTTCATCGGCTTCAGCGACGCCTACGGCGAAGCCTGGCTGAAGGATGTCGAGCAGCGCGCGATGCAGCACGGCATCGAGCTGGTGGCGGTGGAACGCTACGGCCGCACCGACCAGTCGGTGACCGCGCAGGCGCTCAAGCTGCTGACGCGCAAGCCGGATGCGATTTTCATCGCCGGCAGCGGCACGCCGGCGGCGCTGCCGATGCGCACGCTGCGCGAGCGCGGCTACAAGGGCCAGTTCTACCAGACCCACGGCGCCGCCAATAACGACTTCCTGCGCGTCGCCGGCAGTGCCGACGAGGGCGTGATCCTGCCGACCGGCCTGGTGCTGGTGGCCGAGCAGCTGCCCGACGATCACCCGAGCAAGCCGGTGGCGCTGCGCTACCTGACGGCCTACGAGGGCCGCTACGGCGCCGGCTCGCGCAACAACTTCGGCGCCTATGCCCACGACGCCTACCTGCTGCTCGATCAGGCGGTGGCGCGCGTCGACGCGCAGCTGGCGCCGGGCAGCGCGGAGTTTCGCAGCGCGCTGCGCGCGGCGCTGGAGCAGACCCGCGACCAGCCGCTGACGCACGGCCTCGACACGATGTCGACGACCGATCATTCCGGTCTGGGCGAGGGTGCCCGCGTGCTGATCACCATCGAGGACAACCGCTGGAAACTGCTGCAGTAGGAGGGTGCCGACATGAGCTTTTTCGATAATCCCGGCATGCTGGCCCCGCCGCGGGTCACCCGCATCGATCTGGCGCGCGGCGGTTTCATCCTCGCCTGTTCCGAGCCGCTCGGCGAGGTCACCCGCTGCATCGGCGACTGGCTGGAGTACTGGGCCGAGCGCACGCCGAACGCGATGTTCCTCGCCGAGCGCGACGCCGACGGCGAATGGGTCAAGCTCACCTACGCGGCGGCGCGCGAGCAGGTCGGCCGCATCGCCCAGGGGCTGCTCGATCTGGGCATCGCGCCGCAGGCGCCGGTGGTGTGCCTGTCCGACAACAGCCTCGACCAGGCGCTGCTGATGCTGGCGACGATGCACCTCGGCCGGCCGTTCGCGACGGTGTCGAGCGCCTATTCGCGGCTGGCGAAGGATTACAGCAAGGTCGCCGCCATCATTCAGGAGCTGGAGCCGGGCGTGCTCTATGCCGGCGACGGTGCGGTGTACGGCTCGGCGATCCGCGCCAGCGCGGTGCGCTGCCCGGTGGTGCTCAGCTACAACGCCTACGAGGTCGAGGGCAGCCTGACGCTGGCCGAGCTGCTGCGCACCCGCGAAACGCCGGCGGTGATGGCGGAATTCGTCCGCATCACGCCCGACACCCACGCCAAGTACCTGCTCACCTCGGGCTCGACCGGGCGGCCGAAGATCGCCATCAACACCCACCGCATGCTCTGCGCCAACCAGCAGCAGATCCAGCAGAGTTGGCCGTTCCTGCGCGAGGAAAAGCCGGTCATCGTCTCCTGGCTGCCGTGGAGCCACACCTTCGGCACCAACCACAACTTCAACATGGTGCTGTGCAACGGCGGCTCGTTCTACATCGACGAGGGCCGTCCGCTGCCGGGGCTGATGGAGAAGTCGGTGCGCAATCTGCGCGAGGTGCAGCCAAACCTGTACTTCAACGTGCCGCGCGGCTTCGATGCACTGATCGCCTTCCTCGAACAGGACGAGTCCTTCGCCCGCGACTTTTTCGGCCGCCTGCGCGCGGTGTTCTACGCCGCCGCGGCGCTGCCGCAGTCGACCTGGGACCGTCTGGAGCGGGCGGCGCAAAAGGTGCTTGGCGAGAAGGTCTGGTTCACCTCGGCCTGGGGCGCGACGGAGGCCTCGCCGCTGCTGACCAACGTGCACTGGCGGCTGGACGGGCCCGGCTGCATCGGTCTGCCGGTGGCCGGCACCTCGATCAAGTTCCTGCCCAACGGCGACAAGCTGGAGATGCGCGTCAAGGGGCCGCAGGTGTTCCCGGGCTATCTCAACAACCCGGACAAGACCGCCGAGGCCTTCGATGACGACGGCTACTACAAGATCGGCGACGCCGGCCTGCTGGTCGATCCGCAGCGCCCGGAGAAAGGCATCGTCTTCAACGGCCGCGTCGCCGAGGACTTCAAGCTGACCACCGGCACCTGGGTGTCGGTCGGCACGCTGCGGGTGCGGGCGGTCACCGCGCTGGCACCGTATGCACAGGACGTGGTGGTCACCGGCCACGACCGCGACGAAGTCGGCCTGCTGATCTTCCCCAGCGCCGCGGCGAAGGACCTGCCGACCGGCGATCTGCACGCGCACATCCGCGAGGGGTTGCGCAGGCTCAAGGCCGAGGGCGGTGGCGGCTCTTCGCAGAGTCCGACACGGGCGATGCTGCTCGACGAGCCGCCGAACATGGACGCCGGCGAGATCACCGACAAGGGCTACATCAACCAGCGCGCGGTGCTGGCACGCCGCGCCGCCGAGGTCGTCAGCCTGCACAGCTCGCCCAAGCTCGACCGCGTCGTCTTTCTCAAATAGGCCGCGACGCCTAAGCCCGAACCCCCCAGCCAGTCCGTACGGGCGGCCGTTGACGGTCGCGGCGGGCGCGCTCACCCCGAATCTGCCCAGGGAGCACCCATGAGCAACAAACTGAAGGTGGCGATCATCGGTTCCGGCAACATCGGAACCGATCTGATGATCAAGATCCTGCGCCACGGCCAGGGTCTGGAAATGGGCGCGATGGTCGGCATCGACCCGCAGTCCGACGGCCTGGCGCGCGCCGCGCGCATGGGCGTGGCGATCACCCATGAAGGCGTCGAGGGCCTGGTCGGCCTGCCGGTGTTCGAGGACATCGACCTGGTGTTCGATGCCACCAGCGCCAGCGCCCATGTGCGCAACGATGCCTTTCTGCGCGAGCGCAAGCCGCAGCTGCGCATGATCGACCTGACGCCGGCGGCGATCGGCCCGTACTGCGTGCCGGTGGTCAACGGCGCGGCGCACGACGAGGCGCTCAACGTCAACATGGTCACCTGCGGCGGCCAGGCGACGATCCCGATGGTGGCGGCGGTCAACCGCGTCGCCCGCGTGCACTACGGCGAGATCATCGCCAGCATCTCCAGCCGCTCGGCCGGCCCCGGCACGCGCGCCAACATCGACGAGTTCACCGAAACCACCTCGAAAGCGATCGAGGCGGTCGGCGGCGCCGAGCGCGGCAAGGCGATCATCATCCTCAACCCGGCCGAGCCGCCGCTGATGATGCGCGACACCGTCTACTGCCTGTCCGCGCCCGCCGACGAGGACGAGATCGCCGCCTCGGTGGCGCAGATGGCGGCCGAGGTGCAGCGCTACGTGCCCGGCTACCGCCTCAAGCAGCAGGTGCAGTTCGACCTGATCCCGCCGTCGCGGCCGATCAACATCCCCGGCGTCGGCGCGCGCATGAGCGGGCTGAAGACTTCGATCTTTCTGGAGGTCGAGGGCGCCGCGCATTACCTGCCGGCCTACGCCGGCAACCTCGACATCATGACCTCGGCGGCCAAGGCCACGGCCGAGCGCATGGCTGCCCGCATCCTCGCCACCGCCTGAGGAAGACTCCGATGCAAGCCGAGAAGAAGATCTATATCTCCGACGTCACGCTGCGCGACGGCTCGCATGCCATCCGCCACCAGTACAGCGTCGAGCAGGCGGTGCAGATCGCCCGCGCGCTGGACAAGGCCCACGTCGATTCGATCGAGGTCGCCCACGGCGACGGCCTGCAGGGCAGCAGTTTCAACTACGGCTTCGGCGCGCACACCGATCTCGAATGGATCTCGGCGGTCGCCGAGGCGGTGCGTCACGCCAAGGTCGCCACGCTGCTGCTGCCGGGCATCGGCACCGTGCACGATCTCAAGGCCGCGTACGCGGCCGGCGCGCGCATCGTGCGCGTCGCCACCCACTGCACCGAGGCCGACGTTTCCCGCCAGCACATCGAGACGGCGCGCAATCTGGGCATGGAGGCGGTGGGCTTCCTGATGATGAGCCACATGACCACGCCGCAGGCGCTGGCGCAGCAGGCCAAGCTGATGGAGCGCTACGGCGCGACCTGCTGCTACGTCGTCGATTCCGGTGGTGCGCTGTCGATGAACGACGTGCGCGAGCGCTTCCGCGCCTTCAAGGACGTGCTCGATCCGGCGACCGAGACCGGCATCCACGCCCACCACAATCTGAGCCTCGGCGTCGCCAACAGCATCGTCGCCGTCGAGGAGGGCTGCGACCGCGTCGACGCCAGCCTCGCCGGCATGGGTGCCGGCGCCGGCAACGCGCCGCTCGAAGTGTTCATCGCCGCCGCCGAGCGCATGGGCTGGAACCACGGCTGCAACCTCTACACGCTGATGGATGCCGCCGACGACATCGTGCGGCCGCTGCAGGACCGCCCGGTGCGCGTCGACCGCGAGACGCTGGCGCTCGGCTACGCCGGCGTCTATTCGAGCTTCCTGCGCCATTCCGAGGTCGCCGCGCGCAAGTACGGGCTGAAGACCGTCGACATCCTCGTCGAGCTGGGGCGCCGGCGCATGGTCGGCGGGCAGGAAGACATGATCGTCGATGTCGCCCTCGACCTGCTCAAGGGCCATGAGCACGACGCCATCCGCGCCATACCAACGATGAGCGAGGCGGGCTGAGCCGATGGCCGCGAACCCGAACCACCTCATCCGTCTGGCGCCGCACGGCGGCAGCTTCGAATGCGCACCGGGGCAGACCGTGCTCGATGCGGCGATGGCCGCCGGCTACTGGCTGCCGCACAGCTGCCGCGCAGGCAGCTGCAACAGCTGCGAGCTGCCGGTCCTCGAAGGCCGTTTCCATCACCTCGAACTGCCGGCCGACGGCGGCGCAGTGGCGGCGGGGCGCTGCCGCAGCTGCCGCGCGCTGGCCGACAGCGACCTGCTGCTGGAGGCGCCCGGCGTGCCGCGCGAGCCGGGCCAGCGCGTGGTCAGCTGCGGAGCCCGCGTCAGCGCCGTCGAACGGCCTTCGGCCGACGTCGCCGTGCTGCACCTGCAGCTGCCGGAGCACAGCGGCTTTCAGTTCCGCGCCGGGCAGTACGCCGACGTGCTGCTCAAGGACGGCGCGCGGCGCAGCTACAGCATGGCCAATGCGCCGGATGAGGCCAACGTCATCGAATGGCACGTGCGGCGCATGGAGGGCGGGCGCTTTTCGACGCATGCCTACGACAAGCTCAAGGTCGGCGCGATGCTGCGCATCGAAGGGCCGTTCGGCACCTTCACGCTGCAGCCGGGCGATGCGCCGGTGGTGCTGCTCGCCTCGGGGACTGGCTATGCGCCGATCGCGGCGATGCTCAAGGCCCACGGCGCCGAGCTGGCGCGCCGCCGCGCGGTGCTGTACTGGGGCGGGCGCCAGCGCGCCGACCTCTACGCTGTCGCCGAGGTCGAGCAGTGGCAGGCCGAGCATCCGGGCATCCGCCTGATCCCGGTGCTCTCCGAGGCCGATCCGCAATGGCAGGGCCGGCGCGGCCTGGTCCACGCCGCCGTGCTCGCCGACCTGCCGGACCTCTCCGCCTATGAGGTCTACGCCTGCGGCAATCCGCTGATGATCGACGCCGCGCGCAGTCACTTCACCGCCAGCGCCGGTCTGCCGCCCGAGCGCTTCTTCGCCGACGCCTTCGTGCTGCGCCACTGAGCGTCGCCCCGCCCCAGGAGATCGGCCCAGGAGGTCGCGATGGATTTCGGAATCTTTGCCGTGCTGGCGCAGGACGGCGTGACCAACGCCGCCGTCTATGCGCTGCTGGCGATGGCGCTGGTACTGGTGTTCTCGGTCACCCGCATCATCTTTCTGCCGCAGGGCGAGTTCATCGGCTTCGGCGCGCTGACGCTCGCCGCGCTGCAGGGCGGGCAGTTCCCGCGCCTGCTGTGGCTGCTGATCGGCGTCGGCGTGCTGTGCTTTGCCGTCGATCTGCTCGCAGCGCTGCGCCAGCGCCGCTACAAGCCGCTGCCGCGCCGCCAGCTGCTGTGGAGCGCCGGCGAGAACCTGTTCTACCCGCTGCTGCTGTGGGCGCTGGCGCAGAGCTTCGACTGGTCGGCGGTGCCGATGCTCGGCCAGATCCTGTTCACGCTCGCCGTCACCGTGCCGCTCGGCGTGATGCTCTACCGCGTCGCCTTCCAGCCGCTGGCCGAGGCCTCGGTGCTGGTGCTGCTGATCGTCGCCGTCGGCGTGCATTTCGCGCTGATCGGCCTCGGCCTGTTCATCTTCGGCCCGGAAGGCTCGACGACGCAGGCCTTCACCGACTGGAGCGCGGAGTTCGGCGCGCTGCTGATGTCCGGCCAGAGTCTGGTGGTGATCGCCGTCGCCGCCGGCCTGATCGCGGCGCTCTACCTGTTCTTCGAGCGCACGCTGTTCGGCAAGGCGCTGCGCGCGACCGCGGTCAACCGCCGCGGCGCGCAGCTGGTGGGCATCGGCACGGCGCAGGCCGGGCGCATGGCTTTCGCACTGGCGGCGGCGCTCGGCTCGCTGGCCGGCATCCTCATCGGCCCGCTCAACACCGTGGGCTATGACAGCGGCTTCATCGTGGCGCTCAAGGGCTTCGTCGCGGCGATCGTCGGCGGCCTCGCCAGCTATCCGCTGGCCGCCGCCGGCGCGCTGCTGGTCGGCCTGCTGGAGAGCTACGCCTCGTTCTGGGCCAGCGCCTACAAGGAGGTGATCGTGTTCACGCTGATCATTCCGCTGCTGGCCTGGCGCTCGTTGGCCAGCGTGCATACCGACGAGGAGGGCGCATGAACACGCGCAGACTGCAGTGGCTGCTGTTCGCCTGGTTCTTCGTCTTCCCGTTCCTGCCGCTGCCGCCGTACTGGATCACCATCGGCAATTACATCGGCCTGTACGCCATCGTCGCCCTCGGCCTGGTGCTGCTGACCGGCATCGGCGGCCTGACCTCCTTCGGCCAGGCGGCCTTCGTCGGCCTCGGCGCCTACACCACGGCGTACCTGAGCGGCGTGCTCGGCGTTTCGCCGTGGCTTGGCCTGCCGGCGGGCCTGCTGGTCAGCGGCCTGAGCGCGGCGCTGATCGGCAGCGTCACCGTGCGCCTGTCCGGGCATTTCCTGCCGCTGGCGACCATCGCCTGGGGGCTGTCGCTGTATTACCTGTTTGGCACGCTCGAATTCCTCGGCAAGTACGACGGCCTCTCCGGCATCCCGCCGCTGGCGCTGTTCGGGCTCGACCTGTCGGCGCCGGAGGCGATGTACGGGCTGATCTGGCTGTGCCTCGGCGGCTGCCTGTGGCTGGTGCTGAACCTGCTCGATTCGCGCTCGGGGCGGGCGATCCGCGCGCTGGCCAGCGGTCGCACCATGCCCGAGGCGATGGGCGTCGACACCGCGCAGTACAAGATCCTGATCTTCGTGCTGGCGGCGCTGATGGCGAGTCTGTCGGGCTGGCTGTACGCGCACCTGCAGCGCTCGGTCAGCGCCACGCCGTTCGGCCTGAACATGGGCATCGAATACCTGTTCATGGCGGTGGTCGGCGGCATCGGCCAGGTCTGGGGCGCGATCCTCGGCGCGGCGGTGATGACCGGCCTGAAGAGCCAGCTGCAGGACTGGCTGCCGCGGCTGTTCGGCAGCCAGGGCAACTTCGAGCTGGTGGTGTTCGGCGTGATGATCGTGCTGCTGCTGCTGTGGGCGCGGCAGGGACTGTGGCCGTGGCTGGCCGGCGCGTGGGCGCGCTGGCAGCCGCCGGCGCCGCTGCCGCTGGCGCCGGCGAGCGCGCCCGCGGGCTATGCCGGGCTGGCGCGGCGGAGCAAACCGGCGCCCGGTTCGCTGCTCCTCGACGTCGACGCCGCGCGCAAGGCCTTCGGTGGCCTGCTGGCGGTCAAGGACATGAGCTTCGCGCTGCGCGCCGGTGATGTGGTCGGCCTGATCGGTCCGAACGGCGCCGGCAAGTCGACGATGTTCAATCTGCTGAGCGGCGTGCTGCCGCCGAGCGGCGGCGCGATCCGCTTCTGCGGCGAGCGCATCGACGGGCTCGGTGCCCGCCGCATCATGGAGCTGGGCATCGGTCGCAGCTTCCAGCATGTGCACCTGCTGGCGCAGCGCTCGGTGCTGGAGAACGTCGCCCTCGGCGCCCACCGGCGCGGCCATGCCGGGCCGCTGGCCGCGGCGCTGCACCTGGAGCGCCACGAGGAGGCGCGGCTGCTGCACCTCGCCGCCGAGCAGATCCGCCGCTGCGGGCTGGCCGAGCACATGTACACGCCGGCCGGCAGCCTCGCGCTCGGTCAGCAGCGCATCGTCGAGATCGCCCGCGCGCTGTGCTCCGACCCGCTGCTGCTGCTGCTCGACGAACCGGCCGCCGGCCTGCGCCTGCAGGAAAAACAGGCACTGGCCGGGCTGATCCGCCAGCTCAAGGCCGAGGGCATGGCGGTGCTGCTGGTCGAGCACGACATGGACTTCGTCATGGACCTGACCGATCGCCTGGTGGTGATGGAGTTCGGCAGCAAACTCGCCGAGGGCCTGCCCGAGGTGGTGCGCAACGATGCCGCGGTGCTCGCGGCCTATCTCGGAGGCATCGAATGAGCGCCGTCGTGCTCGAAACCCGTCAGCTCAGCGTGCGCTACGGCAAGATGGAGGCCGTGCGCAGCGCCTCGATCCGCCTGCGCGCCGGCGAAATCGTCACCGTCATCGGCCCCAACGGCGCCGGCAAGTCCTCGCTGCTCAACGCCATCATGGGGGCGCTGCCGAGCAACGGCCAGGCGGACGGCGAGGTGCTCTACGAAGCCCGCGACATCGGCCATCACGCCGTCGAACAGCGCCTCGGCAAAGGGCTGGCGCTGGTGCCGGAAAAGCGCGAACTGTTCACCAGCATGAGCGTCGAGGACAACCTGCTGCTCGGTGCCTACCGCCGGCGCCGGCGCGGCCGCTCGCACCGCGAGGCGCTGGACAGCGTCTACGCCATCTTCCCGCGGCTCCGGGAACGCCGCGGGCAGCTGGCCGGCACCATGTCCGGCGGCGAGCGGCAGATGGTGGCGATCGGCCGCGCGCTGATGAGCGACCCGAAGGTGCTGATGCTCGACGAGCCTTCGCTCGGTCTGGCGCCGCGGGTGATGGCCGAGGTGTTCCATGTCATCGCCCGGCTGCGCGACAGCGGCGTGGCGACGCTGCTGATCGAGCAGAACTCGCGCGCCGCCCTGCAGGTCGCCGACTACGGCTACGTGCTCGAAGTCGGCGACGTCACGCTGGAGGGCCCGGCCGCCGAGCTGGCTCATCATCCGCGGGTGATCGAAGCTTATCTCGGCGCCCGCCACTGAGGCCGGGCACGCCCGGCGGCGGCGCGATCAGGCCGCCGCTGCCGGGCGCAGATCGCGGGCGAGGAGCACGGCGCCGCCGAGTGCACAGGCCGCCGAAAAGGCAAAAGCGCTGCCCGACCCCAGGTGCTGCCAGAGCACGCCGAACAGCAGCGAGGCTGGCAGCAGCATCGCCCCGGCGACCAGGTTGAACCAGCCATAGGCGGTGCCGATGCGCTCGCGCTCGGCGAGGTCGGCGACCAGCGCCTTTTCGACGCCTTCGGTGGCGGCGAGGAACAGGCCGTAGCTGGCGAACAGCGCGAACAGCCAGCCGCTCGACAGCGCCCCGCCGAGGCGGCCGAGCACCAGATAGAACACGGCATAGGCGATCCAGCCGGCCAGCAGCAGGCGGCGGCGGTCGATGTGATCGGACAGTGCCGACAGCGGCGTCGAGGCGAGGGTGGCGACCAGCGACACGGTCGCCCACAGCAGCGGCACCGTCGCCTCGCCGAGGCCGAGCTCGCGGGCGCGCAGCAGCAGGAACATGTTCGAGGAATTGCCCAGCGTGAACAGCGCCAGCGCCAGCAGGTAGCGGCGCAGCGGCGCCGGCAGTTGCCCGAAGCGCCAGTCGAAGGAGCGGTGCTGCGCCGGCCGCGGCAGCTCGGGTTCGTCGAGGCGCAGCGTCAGCATCAGCGTCAGCAGCGCCGGCAGCAGCGAGCAGAGGAACACCGTGCGCAGCTCATAGCCGAGCCCGAGCAGCGCGGCGGCGAGCAGCGGGCCGACGACGGCGCCGGCATTGTCCATCGCCCGGTGAAAACCGAAGGCCAGGCCGCGATCAGCCGGGCTGACGCTGGCGGCGAGCAGCGCATCACGCGGCGAGGTGCGCAGCCCCTTGCCGATACGGTCGGCAAAGCGGATCAGCAATACCCACGGCCAGCTGCTGGCAAACGCGAGCAGCGGCCGGCCGAAGCCGGCCAGCGCATAGCCGCAGACGATCCACGGCCGGGTCCGCTGCAGGCGGTCGGTGAGTACGCCGGAGACCAGCTTGAGCAGACTGGCAGTGGCCTCGGCGATCCCTTCGATCAGCCCCAGCGCCTGCGGCCCGGCCATCAGCACCGAAGCCAGATACAGCGGCACCAGCGGATAGATCATGTCGCTGGCGGCATCGTTGAGCAGGCTGATCAGACCAATCAGAAACACGCTGCGCGGCAGATCGCGCACGCGGTTGAATGCAAACATGGGCGGGCTCCATAGCGGGTCGCCGCCATCTTAGGCTTGCTGGCTTGTGGGAAGGTTATGGCGTGTGATCTGCACTTTCGGTGCGGAATCTGCACAAACTACCGAACCTGATTCCCGATGGGCTGGTGCAAAAGAATTCGCTGCCAATCAAAGATAAGTTTTAAAAAAGACAATTATATGTGCGGCGCCTGCAGCAGTGCTTTTCGTATAAAAACTAAGGCATGCCACTTCTGGTAAGGGTATTTTAGACAGCTTCCTGTTACTTACCCGGCACGGTGCGATTCGAGGCATTTGAATGAAACTGACATCGGCTGAGCCAGATCCCAGTACTGACTTGGAATGGCCAGAGGAAGCATATGGGGATGAGCGCTTTATGTTTTATGCGGCATTGCTGCGCAGCCTCGGGCCTGCCGAATGGGTCGTTGTCGTTCCGACGCCGGCTCCTCTTGGGGCTGTGCGCCGCGCCATAGAAGCCGATTGCAATGGCGTGCTGCAGCCAGTGGAATTGGCGTACGACGGAGTCGCATGGCTCTGTCCGTGGTCCCAAATACCGCAAGCGTTACCTGGCCTTTTTCTGGCACGGCGGCCGGAGCTGGTTTTTCTTGCTTTCGATGCGCATCCCGACGTAACGGAGCTGACTGCCGCGTTGCAATCAGCTGATGCAAAGCCTGCTGCGCGTCTCTTGCTTTTTGAGGATGGCGAGCTGGTCGAAAAAAGAGAGGCCGCAGGCTGATTACCTGTATCGCGTGGATTAGGCCGGCGCCGTTGCCTGAAAAACAGGACTCGGGCTTTTTATTGCACCAATGCTGCATAACCTTCTGTACGCATTCTCGGATGCGGCAGCTGAGGGGGGCACGGGTGTCATTGCACTCCCGTGTATGTCTTGGCCCGATACATAGCGGTACGTGCTTAATACATTCAACAAAAGCGCCTCGTTTTTTGCCATTGAACTGAAGGCGCACGCGCGTGGCAGAAACGTCTGGCAGATAATCGCTGAGGTGCTTGCGCATTTACCACGTTGGGGGGGGCGTTCCAGAAGATACACAGATTCCGGTCTCTCTCGTGGTCGTGAGTAGCGAGTTTAATAAATGAATCAAAGCAAGCATTGCCAAGTCGAGCCAAGATCAGAGTTTATGATAAAGGACGCAATGCAAGGGGCGCTGGATAACTTCGCCCGTGCTGCCGTTGCACGGGCGGTTGAGCTGGCCCGCCTGTATTAAAGGGGGGCAAAATGCCGGAAATAAGCGGAATTACATTGATGATGGCCATACAGGCCGTTGATTCAAAAACAAATGAAATTGTGAAACAGCTTGAGACGAACGATAGTCCGGAATCAGGAGAAATGGAATTGCTCCTGCTCAGCTACGAAAAGGCGTTGTCGGCACTCAGGGCCGGTTATGCGGAGGCATTGAAAACTTCAGGAAATCTGCCGCCCTACGAGCAGCTTGTCAGGGAATAGAGGGGCTTTGGCAGTGGCTTGATCTGTTCTCCCGCATGGCAGGCGCGTGGCATCGAGCGCTGGTTCCGCTGATGCATTGCATTTCGTATTACACGTGGTTTCATGCTCCCGGCAGATTCAAGGCAAGCGCAGTTGATGATTGCTCTAAATACCGCGGCCGCCCGCCAGATCACTGACGGGCGGCCGCGTTCAGGCGCTGAAGGCGCAAGCGCTATTCTGTGCCGTTGCCGTTGCCGTTGCCGTTGCCGTTGCGTGCTTCCTGTGCCTCGCACCACATGGCGTTGACGATCGCGAGCAGCAGGGCGAAGCCGAGGCCGAGCATCCAGGTGAAGTACCACATGATCGAATCTCCCGTGCTCAGTAGGCGGAGTGGTCGTGTTCGCGCACGTAGGCGACGGTGACTTTGCCGCGCAGCACGCTGTAGGCCCAGCTGGTGTAGGCGATGATGATCGGCGTGAAGATCAGCGCCGCCCAGAACATCACTTCGAGCGTCAGCGGGCTGGAGACGCTGTCCCACACGGTCAGGCTCGAACGCGGATCACTGCTCGACGGCATGATGAAGGGGAACATCGCCGCGCCGGCAGTGCCGATGACGCCGAGTTCGGCGATGCTGCTGGCGATGAAGGCCAGCAGCGGCTTGCGCAGCCAGGCGAACAGCAGGCCGAGCAGCGCACCGGCAAAGCCGAGCGTTGGCAGGGCCAGCGTCCACGGCATGCGCGAGTAGTTGGCCATCCAGGCGCCGGGGGCGATTTCGACCGATTTGGCCAGCGGGTCGGGCATGGCCGCCGGGTCGATGCTGCCGCTGATCGCGTAGCCGTCGATGCCGTAGGTGACCCACAGGCCGGCGAGGCTGAAACCGGCGATCAGCAGTGCGCCAAACATCAGGGCCGCGCGGCGCGAGCGCTCGAAGATCTGCTCCTCGGTGCGGATCATCAGGTAGTGCGCGCCGTGCGCGGTGAGCATCGCCAGGCTGACCACGCCGCACAGCAGTGCAAACGGGTTGAGCAACGCGAAGAAGCTGCCGGTGTAGACCGGGCGCAGGTCCGGCTCGAAGTGGAAGGGCACGCCCTGCAGCAGGTTGCCGAAGGCGACGCCGAAGATCAGCGCCGGCACCGCGCCGCCGATGAACAGGCCGATGTCCCATAGCTGGCGCCAGCGCGGATCAGCGACCTTGCTGCGGTAGTCGAAACCGACCGGGCGGAAGAACAGCGCCCACAGCACGGCCAGCATCGCCCAGTAAAAACCCGAGAAGGCGGTCGCGTAGACCAGCGGCCAGGCGGCGAAGATCGCGCCGCCGCCGGTGATGAACCAGACCTGATTGCCTTCCCAGTGCGGGCCGATGGTGTTGAGGACGACGCGGCGCTCGTCGTCGGTCTTGCCGACGAAGGGCAGCAGCGTGCCGACGCCCATGTCGTGACCGTCCATGATCGCGAAGCCGAGCAGCAGGATGCCGACCAGGGCCCACCAGATGAGTTTCAGCGTGACGTAGTCGAACATCTCAGCGACCCTCCGGGGCGATGGCCGGGCAGGCCGGAGCGTGTGCGGGCAGGGCGCCGCCGCCTGAGGTTTCGCCGTAGTAGCGGCCGGTGCCGAGGCTGCCGGGGCCGAGGCGGGCGAACTTGATCATCAGGTACATCTCGGCGACCAGCAGGCCGGTGTAGAACAGCACGAAGCCGGCGAGCGACATCCAGATGCTGGCCAGGCTGAGCGTCGACACCGACAGGTGTGTCGGTAGCACGCCGAAGATGGTCCACGGCTGGCGGCCGTATTCGGCGACGAACCAGCCGACCTCGCAGGCGATCCACGGTAGCGGCAGCGAATACAGCGCCCAGCGCAGCATGCCGCGGTGGTGCTGCCAGTCCCAGTTGGCATGCGCCGAGCGCCAGGTGGCGACCAGGAACAGCGCGAACATGGCAAAGCCGCAGGCGACCATGATGCGGAAGCTCCAGAACATCGGCGCGACGTTCGGGCGGGTGTCGCGACCGGCCTGGCGGATCATCTCCGGCGTCGCCTTGGAAACGTCCTGCGTGTACTTCTTCAGCAGCAGGCCGTAGCCGAGATCGGCCTTGTGCGCCTCGAAGGTGGCGCGGGCTTCAGCATCGCTGCGATCGGCGCGCAGCCGCTCCAGGGCGCTGACGGCAATCGCGCCGCTGGCGATGCGCTGTTCGGCTTCGGCTTCGAGCTGATTGAGGCC
Organism: Plasticicumulans acidivorans; assembly: GCF_003182095.1. Taxonomy (GTDB): domain Bacteria; phylum Pseudomonadota; class Gammaproteobacteria; order Competibacterales; family Competibacteraceae; genus Plasticicumulans; species Plasticicumulans acidivorans. The sequence continues at coordinate 45,370 of NZ_QGTJ01000008.1, forward strand.
GGGCAGCACGGTGTCGACCGAGCGGGTGGCGATCAGGCCGAGCACCCAGGGGATTTCGACGGCGAAGCGGTTGCTGCGGGTTTCCTCGTCGGGCAGCGCGAACAGCACGAACGGCGCCGGCGCCGGTTCGGTCTCCCACATCGCCTCGATCGCCGCGAGCTTGGTCTTCTGTGCTTCGGAGACGGCATAGCCGGACTCGTCGCCGAGCACGATCACCGAGGCCGCCGAGGCCAGACCGAAGGCTGCGGCGATGCGGAAGGAGCGGCGGGCGAATTCGGTGTCGCGGTTCTTCAGCAGATACCAGGCGCTGATCGCCAGCACGAAGATCGAGGCGGTGACGTAGCCGGCGCTGACGGTGTGCACGAACTTCGCCTGGGCGTCCGGGTTGAAGAACACCGCCTTGAGGCTGGAGAGCTCCATGCGCATCGTCGTGTAGTTGAACTCGGCGCCGACCGGATTCTGCATCCAGCCGTTGGCGACCAGGATCCACAGCGCCGAGAGGTTCGAGCCGATCGCCATCAGGTAGGTCACCAGCAGGTGCTGGCGCTTCGACAGCCGTTCCCAGCCGAAGAAGAACAGGCCGATGAACGTCGATTCGAGGAAGAAGGCCATCAGGCCCTCGATCGCCAGCGGCACGCCGAAGATGTCACCGACATAGTGCGAGTAGTAGGCCCAGTTGGTGCCGAACTCGAACTCCATGGTGATGCCGGTGGTGACGCCGAGCGCGAAGTTGATGCCGAACAGCTTGCCCCAGAAGCGGACCATGTCCTTGTAGATGACCTTGCCGGTCATCACGTAGACGCTTTCCATGATCGCCAGGATGAAGGTCAGCCCGAGCGTCAGGGGTACGAACAGGAAGTGGTAGAGCGCCGTGATGGCGAACTGCAGTCGTGAGAGATCGACGACTTCCGTGGAGATCATCGCGGTTCCTCGTGGTGGGTCGAGGCGGCGGACTGCGGACCGCGCTCGAACAGGGCTGCGCCGACGGCGTCGGCGTCAAGGTGTTCATCGATCGGCTGGCTGAAGAAGGCGAACCAAAGCAGCCCGATGGCGGCAAACTTCAGCAGCAGCATTAGCGTCAGTTCGCGGCCGAGGCCGCGGCGGGGCAGTGGCCAGTGCATGGCGCGGGCGGCTTCAGGCATCGGCCTGCTCATCGTGGCCGTGCCCGCAGCAGGGATGATCGTCGTGATGCTCGTGATGCGGGCCATGGCCGTGGCCTTGGCCGTGACGGTGCTGATGACGGTGTTGGTGATGATCGTGGTGGTGGTGATCGTCTTCCTGAGACAGCCCTGCCGGTACCGGCAGGGCTTGCAGCGAGCCGGCCAGCCAGGCGCTGGCGGCGGCCAGCGGCGTGGTTTCGGCATCGACCATGCACACGCGGATGCCACGCTTGGCGATGTTGTGCACGAAGTTCTCGCTGCAGCCAGAGGTGATCAGCACGCTGCTGCCATCGAGTGGGTGCGGCGCGCCGCGCAGCTCGTGAAAGCTTTGCTCCATCGGCAGGTCGAGGCGTTCGAGCTCGACCGGGGCGCCGTCCTGCTCGCCGTAGACGATGAAGCGGCGGGTTTTGCCGGCGTGGCCGGTGACGGTGCGGAAATTCTGACTGGTGACGGCGATGCGTTGCATGGCGGTACTCCTCAGGACAGACATAGGCCTTGATGCAGGAAGCAGAGCAAATTCAAGGCCAGACACTTTCCGATATTTTATTTCTATCTTAATCAATGAGATGTGATTGCTTTTGATCGTCGAGCCGCCTATGGCTGGCGTGCCTTATGCCGCATCAGGCAGTCATGTGCCATAGTGACTGCCATATACGGCAGGAGACCTTAGCGTTGAATGAAGTGAGTCCCGCGCCCGATGTCGAGGTCGTGCATCTGCTCGACAGCCTGCCTGAGCCGCGCGTATGCATCGATGCCGACTACCGCATCGTCGCGGTCAACGCTGCCTATCGCCGTGAGTTCGGTGATGCCGATCCGGTGGGACGGACCTGCTACGAGGTTTCGCATCATTTCCACGAGCCCTGCGACCTGAGCGGTGAGAGCTGCCCGCTGCACGCCTGTCGCAGTGCCGGTGAGGCGCGGCGCGTGCTGCATGTGCATCACACCCGGCTCGGCCCCGAGCACGTCGAAGTGGAGACGGTGCCGATCCGCGGCGCCGACGGCAGCGTGCGCTATTTCCTGGAGACGCTGCGCACGCTGCGTCACGCCGGGCGCGGCGCGCAGGCTCGCGAGCTGGTGGGACATTCGCGCGTGCTGCGCGCTGTGCTGGAACTGGGGCGGCGGGTGGCGGAAACCGAGGCTGCGGTGCTGCTGCTCGGCGAATCCGGCACCGGCAAGGAACTGCTCGCGCACGCCATCCATGACCTCAGCGCGCGTTCGCCGCAGCCTTTCGTCGCGCTCGACTGTGCCGGCCTGTCGGAGAACCTGTTCGAGAGCGAACTGTTCGGCCACGAGCGCGGGGCGTTCACCGGCGCGTTGTCACGCAAGACCGGCCTGGTCGAAGCCGCCGGCGGCGGCACGCTGTTCCTCGATGAGATCGGTGACGTGCCGCCGGGTCTGCAGGTCAAGCTGCTGCGCCTGATCGAGGCCGGCACCTACCGGCGGGTCGGCGGCGTCGAGGCGCTGCGCGCAGATTTTCGCCTGATCTGCGCCACGCACCGCGATCTGCGCGCCATGGTTGGCCGCGGGGAATTCCGCCGCGACCTCTACCACCGCATCAATGTGTTCCCGATCCGCCTGCCGGCGCTGCGCGAGCGGCGCGAGGACATTCCGCTGCTGGTCGCCTCGCTGTTGGCACGGCTGCATCCGCAGCGGCCGCTGCGCATCAGCAGCGGGGCGCTGGAGAAACTCGCCGCCTACGACTATCCGGGCAACGTGCGCGAGCTGCGCAATCTGGTCGAGCGTGCCTGCATTCTCGCCGATGGTGATCTGCTGCAGGCCGAGCACATCCGTTTCGACGATGGTGTCGAAACCTCGGCAGCGCCCGCCGCAGCCGCCGAAGGTGAACCGGTGGCCGGGCCGTGGTCACCGGCGGGCGAGGTGCTGCCGCTGGCGGATGTCGAACAGCGCTATCTGCGCTGGGCCAGCGAGCGCTTTGCGGGCGATCGTCGCGGTCTGGCGCAGGCGCTGGGTATCTCCGAGCGCACGCTGTATCGGCGCCTGGCCGAGGTGCCGGCGGCGGGCGACGGCGGCTGACGGCGGCCGGCTTCAGCGTTCCTCGCCGGCTTCGTCGGCGCTGAGGATTTCGGTTTCCTGCAGCGCGGCGGCGATCCATGCCTGCATCGGTGCACAGCCGATCAGCGTGTCGCAGTAAGCCGCGAGCGGCGGTGACAGCGCTACGCCGTACGTGCGCAGACGCAGTACCACCGGCGCGAACATCGCGTCGGCCGCGCAGAACTCACCGAACAGCCAGGGGCCGTCCGCGGCGTGGGCGCTGCGGGCATCGGTCCATAACGCCTGTATGCGGGCGATGTCGGCGAGGCAGTCGGCGGAGGGTTGCACGCGGCGGCGGGCGCGGATGTTCATCGGCATCTCGTTGCGCAGCGCGAAGAAGCCGGAGTGCATCTCAGCGGCGTAGCAGCGGGCCTGGGCACGGCTGCCGGCCTCCTGCGGCCAGGCGCGGCCGGGGGCGAGCACGTCATTGACATATTCGATGATCGCCAGCGAATCCCAGATCACGCGCCCGGCATGCTGCAGCACCGGCACGCGGCCGCTCGGGCTCAGCGCTTTGATGCGCTCATCGAATTCAGCAGTGTCGAGCGGCAGGCGCAGCTCGTCGAAGCTCAGGCCGAGCTGGCGCAGCAGCAGCCACGGCCGCAGCGACCACGACGAGTAGTTCTTGTTGCCGATCACCAGGGTCATCGCAGACATGGCAGCGGGTTCCTTGCAGGGGGTTATTCGACGGGGTCGGAGTCGAGGCGGACGCGGCCGGCGGCCAACACGGCATCGAAGCGCGCTTCGAGCGCGGCATTGACACCGCGGCAGCCGGCGACGACGGCAGCGGCCCAGTCCAGATATTCGCGGCGGCGCGCCAGCGGCCAGTTCGGCGGCCGCTGTGCGACATCATCGACGTTGCAGATCTTGTCAGCGAGCTTGATCAGCTGTGCGGCAGGGGGCAGCTGCGGGGCGTGTTCGATCTGCAGGCGCTTGCGTTCGGCTTTGTCGAGGTGCTTGTCGTCGCTGACCGCCAACACCAGCTCGGCGACCCGGGCGGAGAAGTGCTCGACCAGTTCCTCGGCGCGGGTCTCGGTGTCTTCGATGGTGTCGTGCAGCAGCGCGGCGGCGAGCACTTCGACGTCTTCGACGCCGCCGACGGTGGCGAGCAGCGTGGCGACGCTCAGCGGGTGGTTGATGTAAGGCTCGGCGTGGCTGCCTTTGCGGCGCTGGTCGCGGTGGCGTTCAGCGGCGAACTGGGCTGCACGCAGCAGAAATGCCGGATCGGTGTCGGGCACGGTCAGACCTCTCGGGTAAGCGGGCGCGGTGCCCGGCGACGGCGGCGCGACTGGCACGATATTCATACGATCGCGCTGATGCCAGTCAGTGTTGCCGCGTGCGCAAGCGGTGAAAATAATTAAAATCAATACATTTTTCAGGGGATCATGGCGACGGCCATGGCCCTGAGGCAGCAAAAGCCTGCCGGCGGCGCATTGTGCGCCCGTCCTAAATAAGAATCAGGAGCCCCGCAGATCATGAACCAAGCCCTCAGCGAGCCGATCGACTACGCCGACGATACCAATGACGAACTGCCGCTGTTCAGCGTGGTCGTCGATGCCTCCTCGGCGATGGCGGAAGGGCTGGTGTCGATGGTGCGTCTGCGCCATGACCTGCAGGGCATCAACAATCGCGGTCAGGGTATTGCCGCCGGCGCTGAGGAAATGGCGGCGACGGTGGCTTCGGTGGCGGAGGTCAGTGCGTCGGTCGAACAGTCGGTGACGCGAGCTCACACGCTGATGGCGGAAGCGCGCGAGTCCACCGGCGGGGCGACGCAGGCGATGGCCGGCATCGTCGATGCCGTGCGCGACATCGGTGCACGCGGCCGGGATCTCGCGCAGGCGACACAGCAGATCGGCGAGATCCTGCGCCAGATCGAGCACATCGCCGCACAGACGCGGCTGCTCGCACTCAATGCCACCATCGAGGCGGCTCGCGCCGGGGCTGCCGGGCGCGGATTCGCCGTCGTCGCACACGAGGTCAAGGAGCTGGCGCTGCAGACGCAGCATTCGACCGAAGACATCCGCGCGCGCATCGAAGCCGTGCAGAGCAGCACCGCGGCGATTTCCTCGGCCGTGGCGGTCGGGCTCGATGCGGTCGAGCACGGCGAGAGCGCCGTGGCCCACACCACCAGCGCGCTGCTGGCGACGGCCGAATGCGTCGATGAAGTGACGCAGCGCATCCATGACGTGTCATCGCTGACCGGCGAGCAGCGCCAGGCTTCGCAGGAGGTCGCGCGTCACGTCGCCGGGCTGGTGGCGACCATCGACGAGAGCACGCATGTGCTCGACACCAGTGTCGCACGCGCCGACGCCGCGGAAAGTGCCCTGCGCTCGACGCTGACGCGCTGGGACGAGCTCGACGGCTTTGCCGCCCGCTGCCTGCGCGGCAAGGCCGACCACGTGGCCTTCAAGCGGCGCATCGTCGGCGCTCTGTGCGGACTCGGTTCGGTGCGGCTCGAAGAGCTGCCGGATCACCACAGCTGCCGCTTCGGACGCTGGTACGACACCCTGAGTGCTGCGGACTGCCCGGATCAGCGCCTGTTCCGGGCGCTGGTCGAACCGCACGCGCGGGTGCACCGGCATGGGATCGAGGTGTTGCGCCGGCGTACGGCGGGCGATGCCGACGGCGTCATGCACGAGCTGGTCGAGCTTGAAAAGGCTTCGAACGAGGTCGTTGAGCTGCTCGACCGGATGGCACACGCCGCGCAGCAGTGGGGGCACTGAGGTGCGACTGACAATTCGCATGGCTGAATCTGCAATTTGAGGCTGTAGGCAGGTTTCGTTTACCGCGTGGTCTGTGTATAAGCACGCGACCATGCCCTACATCCCGATACAGAACGCCTGGAACGGCGAGGCTGACTGCCGCAACTGCAGTTTGCGCGGTTCGGTACTGTTCGCCGGACTCGAACGTGGCGACTTCGACCTGATCCATCAGCCGATCCACGACATCGCCGTGCCGGTCCAGGGGCGTGTCTATCGGGTTGGCGAACCCGGCGAGCGCGTGTTCACGCTGCGCAACGGCATCGTCAAGCTGGTGCAATACCTGCCCGACGGCAGTCAGCGCATCGTGCGTCTGCTGCAGTCGACCGATGTCTTCGGCCTGGAGGCCCTGCTCGGTCACAGCTATCAGCACGATGCGATCGCGTTGACCGCCGCCGAGCTGTGCGCGATCCCGTGCGAGGTGGTCAGCCGCCTGTCGCGCGAACAGCCGGCGCTGCATACCGAACTGCTGCGGCGCTGGCAGCAGGCGCTGGCCGAGGCCGACAGCTGGCTGACCGAGCTTGCCACCGGCACCGCCCGCGCCCGCGTCGCCCGGCTGTTGCTGCGCCTGTCCGCCGGGCGCGAAGAACCGTTCCGGCTGCTCGGGCGCGAGGACATCGGTGCGATGCTCGGCCTGACGCCGGAGACCGTCAGCCGTACCATCGCCGAGCTGCGCCGGCAGGGCTGCCTGCACGAGCTGCGCAGCAACGTCTTCACCGTTGACGAGCCGGCACTGCGCCAGATCGCCGACGGCGCCTGAGCTCAGGCGGGCTCGGGCGGGGGCGGGTTGACTTCGACGGTGACGTGCACCAGCTCCGGGTAAGCCGCGAGCCGGTGGCGGTAGTGCTCTGGCGACTGGGCGTGCGGGTCGCGCACAGCGATGATGCAGGCGTAGCGCTGGCGGCCGACGCGCCATAAGTGCAGGTCTTCGACGCAGGCATCGCCGGCTTCGATGGCACGGCGTACGCAGCCGACCAGCGGATCGTCCATCTCGCGATCGAGCAGTACCTTGGCCGATTCGCGCAGCAGGCCGACGGCCCAGATGGCGATGACGGCACCGCCGACGATGCCCATCAGCGGATCGAGCCACCACCAGCCGAAGAACTTGCCGCACAGCAGCGCCGCGATCGCCGTCACCGAGGTCAGCGCATCGGCCAGCACGTGCATGTAGGCGGCACGGTGATTGAGATCGTGGTGCTGGTGGCCATGATGGTCGTGATCGTGATCGGTGTGGTGATCATGCGCGTCAGGGTGCACATGGCCGGGATGCGCATGATGGTCGTGGTCGTGGCTGGCGTGCAGCATGCGCGCGCTCGCCAGATTGACGGCAAGGCCGATGACGGCGACGGCGATGGCCTCGTTGAAACCGATCGCCACCGGCGAAAACAGGCGGTCTAGCGATTCCAGAGCCATCAGGACCGCGACGACGAGCAGCAGCACGGCGCTGGCGAAGCCGCCGAGGATCTCGATCTTCCAAGTACCGAAGGCATAGCGCGCATCGCGCGCGTGCTCACGGGCGAACCAGTAGGCCAGCGCCGCCAGGCCGATGGCGACGACGTGCGAGGCCATGTGCCAGCCATCGGCGAGCAGCGCCATCGAGCCGTACCACCAACCGGCGAGGATCTCGATGACCATCATCACGGCGGTCAGGCCGACGACGCGCCAAGCGCTGCGTTCGGCGCTCGCGTCGCTGTGGTGGAAGTCATGCCGGTAACGGCAGGGGATGGCGTCGGTATTCATGGCGGGCGTCCTGCTGCGATGGGCGCAGCCAGTCTAGCGCCGTCGGCCTATCATGCCGACCTCACCTTCGACCTTGGAGTCCGCATGCAACCTGGCTTCTGGCATGACAAATGGGAACGCCGTGATATCGGTTTTCACCAGTCCGTTCCCAATGAACTGCTGCGCGCGCACTGGCCGGCCCTGGGGCTGAAGTCGGGCGAGCGCGTGTTCGTGCCGCTGGCCGGCAAGAGCCTCGACATGCTGTGGCTGGCCGGCGAAGGGCTGCGCGTGCTCGGCGTCGAGCTCTCGTCGCTGGCCTGCGAAGCGTTCTTCGCGGAAAACGGTCTGACACCGACACGCCGTGAGGAGGGGGCCTTCACCCGCTGGAGTTGCGCGGAAATCGAGCTGCTGTGCGGTGACGTGTTCGCACTTGAGTCCGCGCAGCTCGCCGATGTGCAGGGCATTTACGACCGCGCTGCGCTGATCGCACTGCCGCCGGAGATGCGCCGGCGCTATGTCGAGCACCTCAGTGGTGCGCTGCCGGCCGCAGTGCGCATGCTGTTGATCACGCTCGATTACGAGCAGTCCGAACGGCAGGGGCCGCCGTTCGCCGTCAGCGCCGATGAAGTGCGTGCCTTGTACGCCGGCTGGGACCTCAGCTGCCTGCAGACCGTCGATCTGCTGGAGCGTGATCCGCGCTATCGCGAGCGCGGCCTGAGTCGCATCAGTGACTGCGCCTGGCGTGTGTGCCGCAGCTGACGCCGCGGCTCACTCGTCCGTCAGGTTGGCGGTGTGCGATGTGGAATCGCCGGTGTCGACCTTGTAGAAGCCGTTGCGGTCATAGCCGCGATCGTCACAGTTCTTGTCACCAACGATGGTGAAAGACTTTGCCGAGGTGCAGAAGTAGTAGTCACCGCCCCAGCCGCCGCCGATCTCGTGCGTGGCATACAGGTAGTAATTGTGGTAACGGAGCTTGCCCTGGACGACGACGGCGCATTTGCCGCCATCGATGTTCCACCAGCCTTCCGAGACCCATTTCTTGCCGTCCTGGTAACCGACGGCGACCGAGGCTTGGTAGCCGGTTTTGTTGCAGACGCGCAGTTCAGCCTGGGCGCTGGCGCAGAGCAGGGTGCAGAGGGCGATGCCGAGGGTGGAGCGCAGAAGCGTCATTGTGGATTCCCGTAATCGGTGGCGGCGAGAAGTAAGGTAGCTGACCGCGTAGCCGGCTACCGTGGCGTGCAGTCGGCGTCAGATGATTACAGGAGTACAAGCTCCTGCGTGACCGCGAAACGCATCGGCATGGCGATTGTTGCGATTGTTGACGCTGCCGGCGTTGGCCGGCAGCGTCGCAGTGACCTCACAGGCCGAGCAGTTCCAGTGGTTCGGCCCAGTCGTAGCCGAGGTCATCAGCCACCGCACGGTAGGTGATGCGGCCGCGATGCACGTTGAGCCCGGCGAGCAGACCGGCATCGTCGGCGACGGCGCGCGGAAAGCCCTTGCTGGCCAGCGCCAGCGTGTAGGGCAGCGTGGCGTTGTTCAGGGCGAAGGTCGACGTGCGCGGTACTGCGCCCGGCATGTTGGCGACGCAGTAATGGATGACGCTGTCGACGACGTAGGTCGGATCGTCATGCGTGGTCGGATGCGAAGTGGCGAAGCAGCCGCCCTGGTCGATGGCGACGTCGACCAGCACTGCGCCCGGCTTCATCGCGCTGACTTGTTCGGCACTCAGCAGCTTTGGCGCCGAGGCGCCCGGCACCAGCACCGCACCGATGACCAGATCGGCGGCCACTGCCTGCTGCTCGATCGCTTCACGTGTCGAATACAGCGTGGTGATGCGTGAGCCGTACTCGGCATCGAGCAGACGCAGGCGGTCGACGTCACGGTCGAGCACGCAGACATGCGCCCCCATGCCGACCGCCATGCGCACGGCATTGGCGCCGACGACGCCACCACCGATCACGGTCACATGCGCCGGCGCCACGCCCGGCACGCCGCCAAGCAGCATGCCCAGACCGCCGTGGGCTTTTTCCAGACAGTGCGCACCGGCCTGGATCGACATGCGCCCGGCGACCTCTGACATCGGCGCCAGCAGCGGCAGGCCGCCACGCGGGCCGGTGACGGTTTCATAGGCGATCGCGGTGACGCCGGACTCGACCAGCAGCCGGGTCTGGATCGGGTCGGGGGCCAGGTGCAGGTAGGTAAAGAGGATCTGGCCCTCGTGCAGCATCTTGCATTCAGCCGGCTGCGGTTCCTTGACCTTGACGACCATCTGCGCGCGGCTGAAAACCTCTTCAGCACTGTCGACGACCGTGGCGCCAGCGGCTTCGTAGTGGGCGTTCTCACAACCGATGCCGGCACCCGCACGGGTTTCGACCAGCACTTCGTGACCATGGGCGACGAGTTCACGCACGCTGGCGGGGGTCAGGCCGACGCGGTACTCGTGGTTCTTGATTTCCTTGGGCACACCGATACGCATGTTTGCAGCACTCCCGAATGAAAATGACCGCTGGGGGGAGACGGTCGCGATGGAACGCGGCAAGCATGATCCACTCGCCTCTCCACTGCAGCGCCCCACCGGCAAGCCCCCTTGCCGTTGGCACTGTCAGGGGACACAGCGTAGACCTTGAATGCCAAGGCGTGTGGTGGCGCGTGTCAGTGGCCGTTGACTCTCGGGGCCGATTGCTGATGATGGTGCGACGCAATAAAACCGCCTGCCTGTTTGTGCATCGGAGACCGCCATGAATGCCAGCCTGATCATCGGCTCCGCCCTGACCCCGGTCGTTATGATGTCCGGGGTGGCCTTGCTGATTTTGTCGATGGGCACCCGTTTCGGCCGCGTGATGGATCGCACGCGGATCATCCACGACCGCATCCGCAACCTCGGCGGCGATGGCGCATCGGCGCTCGAACGTGAGCTGAGCGTGCTGATGCAGCGCTGCCGGCTGATGCGCACGGCGGTGCTCTCCGCCTGCTGCAGCGTGCTCTGCGTCGCCATCACCGTCGCCACGCTGTTTTGTGAAGCCTTGTTCGGCTTCGACGCGGCCCCGCTCAGTCTGTCGTTGTTCGCACTGGCGTCGATCGCGCTGGTGGTATCAGTCAGCTTCCTGATCGCCGATGTGCACGCCTCGCTCAAGCCGATGCTGATCGAGATCGAAGCCCGCGCCTGACGAGGGCGGAGCAGCTGGCGCCGGGCAAACGATCCGGCGCGGGTGCCGGGAAGCGCAGCGCTGCGCGCGGTTCAGCCGCGCAGCAGCGGGGCGACGGCGGCGCTGAAATCGGCTACCACCTGCGCGCCCGGACAGCGGGCCTCGTCGCCGGGGCGGTACTTGCCGGTGCGTACCAGACAGCCCTGCAGCCCGATCGCCATGCCGGCAGCGATGTCGTGCTCGGCGTCATCACCGATCACCAGCACGTCCTTGGCATCAAGGCCGAGGCGTTCGCAGGCGGTGGTGAAAAACGTCGGAGCGGGCTTGCCGATGACGGTCGCACTGACGCCGCTGGCATGTTCGAGCAGCGCCCGGAACGGGCCGATGTCGAGGCTCAAGCCCTGGTCGAGATCGCGGAAATAGCGGTTGTCCCCCATCGTCACCAGCTCGGCCCCCTGCAGCAGCAGGCGGAAGGCGCGATTCAGCGCGCGGTAGCTGAAGCCGTCGGCGGCATCGCCGAGCACCACGGTATCCGGGTCGCGGCGGTCGAGATCGAGGAATTCGGCAACGACGGCGGGGTGTACCAGCAGGCTCGGGCGGCGCTGGCGTGTGGCCAGCCACTGGTGGGTGGCGTCGACGGCGCTGAGGATATGTGCCTCGGGGATGGCAAAGCCCAGGGCCTGCAGATCGCGCGCAATATCGCGTCGCCGTTGACGGGTGGTGTTGGTGATGCACAGCCACGGCAGTCCGCTGGCCTGCAGCGCCTGCAGGCTCTCGACGGCGCCCGGCAGGGCGCAGGCACCGTCATAGATGACGCCGGACAGATCGATCAGCACCCCGCGTGGCATGGTGACATTCCCGCTGACAACTTGCAGATGGCTTGAACAATGCAAATGTCATGCTGATTACATAAATACTTAATGAAACAACGATCAAGCGTTGTGCTCATGCCTGTCGCCGGTTGCAGGCAGGTTTTTGATGTAAAAAAATTCATGTTGCGCCGCGCGTTGCCGTTTCGTAGGCGGCCCGTTCCTGATGCGAATTGAGATTGAGGAAGCAGCTGGCCCGGTCACTGAAATCGACCCGGGTCATGCGTCGCTCCGCATACCAGCGCTCGACCTTGCGCTCTCCGCTGGCGAGATAGTCTTCCAGCGGCAGCAGCTGATCGCTGCGGATCAGCGCGAACAGCGGCTGCAGGCGCTGACCGTCGCTGGCGACGGCGATTTCGGCATCCTCGCGCAGTGCAGCGTGGAGCAGTCGCTCGGTGAGATCCGGGCAGATCAGCGGGCTGTCGCAGGGGACAGTCAGCAGCCATTCGCTGTCGCACACGCCGAGCGCGGCGGCGATGCCGGCGAGTGGTCCGAGGAAATCCTCGCTGGCGTCGCTGACGATCTGATAGCCGTAACCGGCGTAACGTTCGGCGTTGCGGTTGGCGTTGATGACGATCCGGCCGACCTGCGAGCGCAGGGACGAAAGGATGTACTCGATCAGCGGCCGGCCGTGGATCGGCACCAGTCCCTTGTCTGCACCGTCCATGCGGGTGCCGCGTCCACCCGCGAGGATGACGGCAGTGACGGATGCTGCGTTCATGCGTGTGATGACCTCCAGGCAGGCGACATGTGGATTGGGCCCCTGCGCAGAAGGTCTGGCAAGCGGCCGCCAGTCAGGTTCCGCATACCCCCGCTGCCTGTTCTGCAGCGGGCCTGCCAATCATCGAGGCGAAAGCAGATACCCGCTCCGGCACGCACGCCGCAGCGGGTATCGCGAGTGGCTGGCTGTCCCGGTTGCTGGCGCGGGCGCGTTACCGGTTCAGTGCCGGTCGATCAGAGCGGCAGACCGAAGTCCGGGGCGATCTGCTTGAGCCAGGCGTTGAGGCGCTCGTCGGTCTGATCGGCCTGGTTGTCGAGATCGAGGGCAAGGCCGATGAACTCATCGTCGATGACGGCCCGTGACGCTTCGAAGTCGTAACCGTCGGTCGGCCAGGCGCCGACGATGGTAGCGCCGCGCTCGCTGAAGAAATCGTAGAGATCCTTCAGTGCGTCGACAAATTCATGGCCGTAGGCATCCTGGTCACCGAGGCCGTAGAACGCGATGGTCTTGCCGGTGCAATCGAGTCCTTCGAGCTTGGGCAGGGCTTCTTCCCAGCTTTCTTCGGAGCAGTCGGCCGACAGGCCTGGCAGCAGGCCGTCGCCCATCGTGCAGGTGCCGAGGATCAGGTGCGAGTAGGCAGCGAGCTCGTCGGCGCCGACGCGGTTGATGTTCAACGGTGCGGCCATCGTCTCGTCGTCGAACATTTTCTTGATTTTCTTTGCGATTTTGCGGGTGTTACCGCTGCTTGTGCCAAAAAAGATACCGATGCGGGCCATGTCGTCGTCTCCGGGGCGAGGAGGGAAAAGGGTGCGGCCTGCCTGAGGCAGGCCGTGGCAGCGCATTCGCGATGATCTGGCAGATGCGAGCTGCTGCCGCTTGCGAATACCATTCGAAAAATACGGTTATCCGCACGGTTTGTGCAAGTGCAGCGAAGCGCAGCCAGCCCCCTGACGTCCGGGTTCAGATTTTCGCGGTGACTTCGAGCCGCTCCGCCGTTTTGTCGTCCTTCTCCTGGTAGGTGAAGTACGTGGCACTGATGGCCTCGTGGATCTGGCCGAGGCCGATCTGCAGATCGTCGATGAACTGGTGCAGATTGGCGTAAGCCAGTGCATCGACGTCGGCGTCATGCACCGCCTGCAGCGAGCGATGCACGCAGCCGATGGCGGTTTCCGCGCGGGGCAGGCCACGCAGGCAGTCGGCGATGGAGAGCAGGGCGTGCGCGACGGTGCGCGGGAAATGCTCGTCCTGCAGCAGGAAGTGCAGCACGTCGGAGCCGCGCACGCGCGAGCGCACCTGCTGGCGGTAGGCCTGATAGGCGGACATCGAACGCAGCACGCTCATCCACTGGATGTTGGTGTAGGGCGTCAGTTCGCCTTCCCGCGGCAGCAGGTTCGCCGAGCGCACGTCGAGGATGCGTGTACTCATGTCGGCGCGTTCCATGTAGCGGCCGAGCAGCACGAAATGACGTGCCTGCGTGTGCGACATGGTGCCTTCGAGGAAGCCGTTGAAACGCTGGCAGCCGCGGATGATCTGTTTGAGGAAGTAATCCCGGCCGCGCGGACTGACGCCGTTGGCGAGATTGTCGCGCACGAACAGGTAGACCTCGTTGAGTTCTTCCCAGGCTTCGCGTGGCATCGCGTCGCGGGTGGTGCGCAGGTTTTCGCGGGCGTAGGTCAGCGCCGAGAGGATCGAGCCGGAATTCTGCAGATCGCCGGTCAGGAAGGAGACGACGCTGAATTCGTCGGCCTTGCTGAAGCGGTCGAAAAAGCTTTCCTGGCTGCCGGTGATGTAGATCAGCGGCTCCCACTCGGTGGTGCGGGCAGTGCGCGGCAGGTCGAGCAGCAGGTTGGTGGTGACGCTGATCAGGCGGGCGGTATCCTCCGCGCGCTCGACGTAGCGGGCCAGCCAGTAGACGTTCTGGGCGACGCGCGAAAGCATGCTCAAGCCTCCTCGAAATCGACGATCCAAGTGTCCTTGCTGCCGCCACCCTGTGAGGAGTTGACGACCAAGGAGCCCTTGACCAGCGCGACGCGGGTCAGCCCGCCCATCGTCACGTAAGTGTTGGGACCGGACAGGATGAACGGTCGCAGGTCGACGTGGCGCGGTTCGGCATGGCCGTCGCACAGCGTCGGGCTGGTGGAAATCGCCAGCGTCGGCTGGGCCATGTAATTGCGCGGATTGGCGCGGATCAGCTCGGCGAACTCGGCGCGTTTCTCCGGGCTGGCGTGCGGACCGACCATCATGCCGTAGCCCCCCGATTCATTGGCCGGTTTGACCACCAGCTTGTCGAGATTGGCCAGCACGTACTCGCGATCTTTGTCGCGCATGCACAGATAGCTCGGCACGTTCGGCAGGATGGTGTCCTGGTCCAGGTAGTATTTGATGAGTTCTGGCACGAAGGCGTAGACGACCTTGTCGTCGGCGACACCGGCGCCCGGCGCATTGGCCAGCGCGACCTTGCCGGCACGCCAGCTGCGCATCAGCCCGGCGCAGCCGAGCATCGACTCGGGGTTGAAGGCCTCCGGGTCGAGGAACAGATCGTCGACGCGACGGTAGATGACATCGACGCGCTTGAGGCCGTCGATCGTGCGCATGTAGCAGCAGTCGTCGTCACCGACCAGCAGGTCGGGGCCCTGCACCAGTTCGACACCCATCTGCTGCGCCAGATAGGCGTGCTCGAAGTAGGCGGAGTTGTAGATGCCGGGGGTGAGCACGACGATCTGCGGATCGTCGCCGGGGCGTGGCGACATCGAGGCGAGCATTTCGAACAGCTGCGCCGGGTAGTCATCGACCGGCATGATGCGGCCGGAGTCGAACAGCTCGGGCAGCACGCGCTTGGTGACGACGCGGTTTTCCAGCATGTAGGAGACGCCGGAGGGCACGCGCAGGTTGTCTTCGAGCACGTAGATGGTGCCGTCCTTGTCGCGGACCAGATCGGAACCGCAGATGTGCGCCCAGACCCGGTGCGGCGGCGTGGTGCCGACGCACTGCGGCCGGAAATTGACCGATTGCGCGAGGATTTCCGCCGGCAGCACGCCATCCTTGACGACCTTCTGCTCGTGGTAGAGATCGTCGATGAACATGTTGAGTGCCTGCACGCGCTGCTTGAGGCCCGCCTCGACGCGCGTCCACTCACTGAGCGGGATGATCCTTGGCACGATGTCGAACGGCCAGGCACGGTCGATCATGCTGCCTTCCGAATACACCGTGAAGGTAATGCCCATGACGCGGATGGCGAGTTCGGCTGCTGTCTTACGTTCGGCGAGTTCGGCGTCGGAGAGGGCTGCGAGATGCTCGCAGAGCGCTCTGGCCACCGGGCGGGGGATACCGCCGGCGGCGATCAGTTCGTCAAAGAAGCCGTCGGCGCGGTAATGCTGCCAGTCGAGTGTGCTCATGAGCTTTTTGGTCCTTGGTCTGCACGCGCAAAGGCGGCGACGCGGTGGGACGCCCCTCTTGCCTGTCATCTCCCCGGGGGCGCTGAGGGGTTGGTTAAACAATTGTCGTGCCAGTTGATGGGGCACGTGCTCGCGCGCAGTGTCGGTGCAACCTTATAAAGGTCTGCTGTGGTCTGGTGCTGGCTTGGCGATCAAGCGCATCGGATGGCAGAACGCCGTTATCCATGTGGAGCGTGCGGAATTTGCACAGGGTTTCATGAGGTTTCCAGTGGGTGGCGAGTTCACTGCCTGAAACGGCTGAAGCACTATTCTGTAGCCTTCTGCACTATTGCATGTCTTTTTTTAGTGCGTAACATGCGCACCCCCCGGCAGACCGGCTGGCTGGTATGTTGCGCTCAGCGATGGTGCGCTGCCACACGCCCGCGGGGTGGTGCATCTGTCTTATCAGGCAGATGCGCTGCGGGCAGTCTGCCTACGTCCGCGGCGGACAGCTAACCCGAGTATTATGGAACGCCGCTTGCTACGCCCGGAATCCATACCGGCTTTTCTCGTCGAGCCAAGGACACGCCATGACCATTCGCGTCGCGTTAAACCACAAGACTTCGTACCGCTTCGATCGTCTTGTGTCCATGTCGCCGCACATCGTGCGGTTGCGTCCGGCCCCGCATGCGCGTACCCCGATCCCGGCCTACTCGCTGAAGATTTCGCCGCAGCCGTACTTCATCAACTGGCAGCAGGACCCGTTCGGTAATTTCCAGGCCCGTCTGGTGTTCCCGGACAAGGTTCGCGAGTTCGAAGTCGAGGTCGACCTCGTTGCCGAGATGACGGTCATCAATCCTTTCGACTTCTTCGTCGAGGAGTACGCCGATAATTTCCCCTTCGAGTACCCGAGCGAGCTCAAGCGGGAGCTGGCCCCCTACCTCGAAGTCCGCGAGCGCGGTCCGCTGCTGCTCGACTGGCTGCGCGACGTGCCGGCCGATCCGGGCAATACCGTCAATTTCGTCGTCGACCTCAACCAGCGTCTGCAGCAGGACGTCCGTTATCTGATCCGCATGGAGCCGGGCGTGCAGACCGGCGAGGAGACACTGACCAAGGGCAGCGGCTCCTGCCGTGACTCGGCCTGGCTGATGGTGCAGATCCTGCGTCACCTGGGTCTCGCCGCGCGTTTCGTCTCCGGCTACCTGATCCAGCTCACCGCCGACGTCAAGTCGCTCGACGGCCCCTCGGGCACCGATCACGATTTCACCGACCTGCACGCCTGGACCGAGGTGTTCATCCCCGGCGCCGGCTGGGTCGGCCTCGATCCCACTTCCGGCCTGCTGGCCGGTGAGGGCCACATTCCGCTGGCGGCGACCCCGGACCCGAGCGGTGCCGCGCCGATCACCGGCTACACCGATGAATGCGAGGTCGCCTTCGACTTCGGCATGAGCGTTACGCGCGTGCACGAAGATCCGCGCGTCACCAAGCCGTATTCCGAAGAGCAGTGGGGCGCGATCGAAGCGCTCGGCCACGAAGTCGATGCGCGTCTGAGCGCCGGCGACGTGCGCCTGACGATGGGCGGCGAGCCGACCTTCGTCTCCATCGACGACATGGACGGCGCCGAATGGAATACCGCGGCGCTCGGCCCGAACAAGCGCCGGCTCGCCGGTGAGCTGCTCAAGCGCCTGCGCCGGCGTTTCGCCCCGGGCGGCCTGCTGCATTACTCGCAGGGCAAGTGGTATCCGGGCGAGTCGCTGCCGCGCTGGGCGCTGAACTGCTACTGGCGTACCGACGGCCAGCCGGTGTGGCAGGACGAGGCGCTGATCGCCGACGACAATCGCAACAACGGCTATGGCCCGGAAGAGGCGATGGCATTTGCCTCCGAGCTGGCCAAGCGCCTCGGCGTGTCGCCGAAGCGGCTGGTGCCGGGCTACGAAGACGCTTATTACTACCTGTGGTACGAACGCACGCTGCCGGTCAACGTCGATCCGCTGAAGTCCAACCTCAAGGACCCGGAGGAGCGCCGTCGTCTGGCCAAGCTGCTGGAGCGCGATCTCGGCTCGGTGACCGGTTATGCGCTGCCACTGCGCTGGAACTTCTCGCGCAACGGCTGGGAGAGCGGCGCCTGGCCGCTGCGTCGTGATCACCTCTATCTGATCCCCGGCGACTCGCCGATGGGCCTGCGCCTGCCGCTGAGCGCGCTGCCCTGGGTCGATGACAAGGATCTGCCGGTCGAGCAGTCGATGTTCGAATTCCGCCAGCCGCTGCATCATGACCTGCACGGCGAGGTTGCCCGCCGCTACAGCGCGCTGCTGCGCGGCGAGTCGGCGGACGGCCTGCACCATGAAGGCGTCAATCAGGACTGGCAGGAGCAGAAGCCGGACGACGACGATTACGATGTCGTCCACACCTCGCTGTGCGTCGAGTCGCGCGACGGGCAGGTGTATGTGTTCATGCCGCCGCTGTCGCGCCTGGAGCACTACCTCGATCTGGTGGCGACCATCGAGCAGACCGCGGCCCACCTCGGCATGCCGGTGTTCGTCGAAGGCTACACGCCGCCGCAGGACCCGCGGCTGATCAAGTTCGCTGTCACCCCGGACCCGGGCGTCATCGAGGTCAACATTCATCCGGCATCGTCGTGGGACGATCTGGTGACGAACACGCAGATCCTCTACGAGGAAGCGCGGCAGACCCGCCTCGGCACCGAGAAGTTCATGCTCGACGGCCGTCACACCGGCACCGGCGGCGGCAACCACGTCACCCTCGGCGGCGCCACGCCGAACGACTCGCCGTTCCTGCGCCGCCCCGATCTGCTGCGCAGCCTGGTCACCTACTGGCAGCATCACCCGGCGCTGTCGTACCTGTTCTCCGGCTTGTTCGTCGGCCCGACCTCGCAGGCGCCGCGCGTCGACGAGGCGCGCAACGATAGCCTCTATGAGCTGGAGATCGCCTTCCGCGAGATGCCCACCGGTGAGGTGCCGCAGCCGTGGCTGGTCGATCGTCTGCTGCGCAACCTGCTGGTCGACCTGACCGGCAACACCCACCGCGCCGAGTTCTGCATCGACAAGCTGTATTCGCCGGATTCGGCGACCGGTCGCCTCGGTCTGGTCGAGTTCCGCGGCTTCGAGATGCCGCCGCATGCGCGCATGAGCCTGCTGCAGATGCTGCTGCTGCGCGCCATCACCGCGCGCTGCTGGGAGCAGTCCTACAGCGGGCGGCTGTGCCGCTGGAACACCACGCTGCACGACCGCTGGATGCTGCCGCACTTCCTGTGGGAAGACATGAAGGACGTGCTCGGCGACCTCGGCCGCCATGGCTTGCCGTTCGATAGCGAGTGGTTCCTGCCGTTCCTCGAATTCCGCTTCCCGGTGATGGGGCGCATCGTGCAGCAGGACATCCAGCTCGAACTGCGTCAGGCCGTCGAACCCTGGCATGTGCTCGGCGAAGAAGCCTCGCTCGGCGGCACCGCGCGCTACGTCGATTCCTCGGTCGAGCGCCTGCAGGTCAAGATCGACGGCCTCAACGGCGATCGCTACGTGGTGGCCTGCAACGGCCGGCGCGTGCCGCTGGCCGCGACCGGGCGCCAGGGCGAGTTCGTTGCCGGCGTGCGTTACCGCGCCTGGCAGCCGCCGTCTGCGCTGCATCCGACGATCCCGGTGCATTCGCCGCTGGTGTTCGACATCGTTGACACCTGGAACGGGCGTTCGATCGGCGGCTGCACCTACCACGTCTCGCACCCGGCCGGCCGCAATTTCGTGGCCTTCCCGGTCAACGCGAACGAAGCCGAGGCACGCCGTCTCGCCCGCTTCTGGGCTTACGGCCACACGCCGGGCAGCATGCAGCCGCCGGCCGAGGAAGGTTCCCTCGACCTGCCGCTGACGCTGGATCTGCGTCGGCGCCCCTGAGTCGAGCGCCGCGCCGCGGCTCCCGGGATTGCGGTCAATCTGCATGAACGGGGCCGTTGCAGCGGGTTTACATACCGGTGAATGGCTGGCATCGGTCACGGTTTGCGACCTACCATCGCAAGCCGTCCCGTCCACCGCCGGAGCATCGAGCGCATGATCGAGGCCCAGATGAAGCCGACCGCAGTCGAAACACTGCTGGCCGACTATCCGTTGCCACAGGACGGCCGTTGGGATGTCTTGCTCAGGCCGGATGGTTCCCTGCGTCCGGGATGGGATTACATCCTTGGCCAGCTCGCGGAATTGGGTGTCAGCGAGCTGCAGCCGCGCTATGAAGAAGCACAGCGCCTGCTGCGCGAAAACGGCGTGACGTTCAACGCCTATGAAGACAGCCGCGGCGCCAATCGGGCCTGGAGCGTCGATCCGATCCCGCTGCCGATCGAAGGCAGTGACTGGGCCGAGGTCGAGGCCGGCGTGGCGCAGCGCACGCGTCTGTTCGACCGCCTGCTCGCTGATCTGTACGGCCCGCGTACCGTCCTGCGCCGCGGCGTGCTGCCGCCGGAGCTGGTGCACGCACACCCCGGCTTTCTGCATCCGGCTTGGAATTCGCTCCCCGAAGGGCATGCATGGCTGGTATGCCACGGCGTTGACATTGCACGTGACGAGTACGGCCACTGGGTGGCGCTCGGCGATCGGGCGCAGGCGCCGTCCGGCGAAGGCTATGCGCTGGAGAACCGCATCACACTGGCGCGGGCCCTGCCGACCGTCTATCGCGAGGCGCCGCTGCAGCGGCTCGCCAGTTTCCTGGAAACCGAGCGTGCCACGCTGGCCCGGCTGGCCGCCCGTCATCTGGACAGCCCGAACGTCGTGCTGCTGACTCCGGGCCCCGGCAGCCAGGGCTATTTCGAACACGCCTACCTTGCCAACTACCTGTCGATCTCACTGGTGCAGGGTGAGGATCTGGTGGTGCGCGACGGCCGCGTCTGGCTGAAGACGCTCGGTGGCCTGCAGGCAGTCGATGTCATCCTGCGCCGGGTCACCGACGCCTGGTGCGATCCGCTGGAGCTGCGCGGCGATTCGGTGCTCGGTGTGCCGGGGCTGCTCTCCGCCGTGCGTGAAGGCGGCGTGACACTGGCCAACGCGCTCGGCTGCGGCGCAATGGAAAACCCCGGGCTGCTGCCGTTCCTGCCGGCGCTGGCGCGTGAGCTGCTCGGCGAGGAGCTGCGCCTGCCATCGGTCGCCAGCTGGTGGTGCGGGCGGGAGCAGGACTGCGACCAGGTGCTCGGCTCGCTCGATCGCCTGCTGGTGCATTACCTACCGGATCGCACGCGGATCGACGGTGCCCGGCTCGACGAGCCCGGGCGTCAGCGCCTGCGCGAGCGTATCCGGAACGCACCGCATCTGTTCGTGGCGCAGGAGCGCATCCGGCCGGCGACGGCACCGGTGTGGGCGGATGGCCGCATCGTCGCCGAGCCGGTGACGCTGCGCGCCTTCAGCGTGCTCGCCGAAGACGGCTACCGGGTGATGCCCGGCGCTCTGGCCTGGGCGACGCCGGAAGGCGCACCCAGCGGCCAGGGTGGCATCACCAAAGACGTATGGGTGCTGGCGGACGCCCCGCAGCCGCACGTCAGCCTGCTGCGTCAGGCCCACGGCCCGATCATCGTCACCCGTGACGGCGCCGATCTGCCCAGCCGCGTGGCCGACAATCTGTTCTGGCTCGGCCGCTACGGCGAGCGCTACGACATTCTCTCGCGGCTGCTGCGCGAGGCGCTGCAGCGTCTGGTCGAGCGCGGCGAGGAGGCCGGCGACGACAGCTGCCTGAAAGAGCTGCTCACCGCGCTGATGCTCGATGTCGGCGAGGTCGAGGCCGGTCCGCGCGGACGTTACCTGGCGTTGCGGCGGACGCTGCTCAGCATGTTCGACGACCAGCGCGAGAACGGCCTGCGCGAGATGTTCGCCGGCATGCTGCGCAACGGCCGTGCCGTGCGCGATCATCTCGGCGACGATTCCTTCCGCGTGCTCAACCGCCTGCGCGACAACCTGCAGCAGTTGCCATCACCGCCGAGCATCAGCGGTGCGCGCAAGGCGCTCGACGAGCATCTGACGCTGATTGCCGCCTTCTTCGGCCTGTGCAACGAGACCATGCCGCATCACTACGGCTGGCGTTTCCTCGACATCGGCCGTTTCGTCGAGCGCACGCTGAATACGCTGAACCTGCTCGAAGTGGTGTTCGTGCGCGCCAAGCATCCCGGCCTGCCGCTGTGGGAGGTGCTGCTGTCGACGACCGACAACATGACCGCCTACCGTCGCCGCTACCGCTCGGCGCTGCATCCGAACGCGATCCTCGACCTGCTGCTGTTCGACGAGGACAACCCGCGCTCGGTCGGTTACCTGCTGCGCCGGCTGGCACGGCAGATTCAGCGCCTGCCGCAACCCAGCGGCACGCCGTACCGCAGTGCCGAGGAGCGGCTGATCCTGCAGGCGCAGTCGACACTGCAGCTCGTCGACATCGAGGCGCTGGCGGCCTCGATCCGCGAGGGTGAGGAGGAGGGCGGCAGCGGTGGCCATCTGCTCGCCGAGCTGCTGGCGAGCCTGATGGCACCGTTGAGCGAGCTGTCGGATGCGCTCACGCACAGTCATTTCAGTCATTCCGAGACTCCGCGCCAGCTGATCGACATGCTGTGAGCGGGTGGGCAGGCGGCCGGCCACGAGTGAACCATCCATGAATTACCGCGTCACCCACCGCACCACGTATCGCTACAGCGGCCGCGTCTCGCTGTGTCACAACGAGGCGCGCCTGCTGCCGCGCGAGACGCCTTCGCAGTTCGTCGGCGAGACCAAGCTGGTCATCGAGCCCAAGCCGGCGATCTACCACGAGCGTCGCGATTTCTTCGGCAATCGCGTGGTGTATTTCTCGATCCAGGACCTGCACCAGGTCCTAAAGGTCACTGCCACCTCGCACATCACCGGCGCACCGCGCGTGCTGCCGCCGGACGCCGCGTCGCCGGCCTGGGACGAGGTCGCGCGCGTGGTGCGCCGGCTGCCGGAACTCGGCGCGCTCGAAGCGCGCCAGTTCATGCTCGAATCGCCGTTCATCCGCCCCAGTCACGAGCTGCTCGATTACGCACGGCCGTCCTTCGCGCCGGATCGGCCGCTGCTCGAAGCGGTGCTCGACCTCAATCGCCGCATCTTCAAGGACTTCACCTACGACCCGGGCTTCTCCACGCTGGCCACACCGCTGTCGCAGGTACTCGAAGAACGCCGCGGTGTCTGCCAGGACTTCGCCCATCTGGCGATCGGCTGCCTGCGCTCACTCGGCCTGGCCGCGCGCTACGTCAGCGGTTACCTGGAAACCCTGCCGCCGCCGGGCAAGGAACGGCTGGTCGGCGCCGATGCCTCGCACGCCTGGCTCGCCGTGTTCATTCCCGGCCTCGGCTGGGTGGATCTCGATCCGACCAACGACTGCCTGCCCGGCGAGCGTCACGTCACGCTGGCCTGGGGCCGTGACTACAGCGACGTCGCACCGCTCAAGGGCGTGATGATCGGCGGCGGTACCCATGCGCTCGACGTGTCGGTCGACGTCATGCCGCTGCGTCCGGCTGCCTGACGGCGGACGGTCGCTGCCCGGACTCCGGGCATATTGCGGGTCAGGGTAAACTGCCGGTAAGTTTTAAGGCGAATCGTTCCCCAGGGCCGTCATGGACAAATCGCTTGAGAACCGCCTGCGGGATGCCTTCGTCCTGACCTCCCTGCCGGGTGCGGCGATGCGCATCATCGACATCGCGCGAGATCCCGATGCCGAGCCCGACGAGCTGATCGGGGTCGTCACGCTCGATCCGGCGCTGACCGCGCGCGTGCTCAAGGTCGCCAATTCCGCGCTCTACGCGCGCTCGCGCCGCGTCACCAATCTGTCGCAAGCTCTGGTGGTGATGGGGATGCGCGGCATCATCAACATCGCCCTGGGTTTTTCGTTTCACGGCCTGCTGCACGGGATCAACGGCGGCGGCGGCCAGTTCTGGCGGCGCTCGGTACTGGCGGCGCTCGCCGGGCGGGAGATCGCGCAGCGCGTGGCGCTGCATCTGATCGAGGACGTGTTCATCGCCGCGCTGCTGCAGGACATCGGCATCCTCGCGCTCGAACAGGCCGAGCCCGGCCTGTACGCCACGCTCCCGCCGGTCGAGCCGGCACACGACCAGCGCGTGGCGCTCGAACACGCGCGCCTGCAGCTCGATCACGCCGAAGTCGGCGGCTGGCTGCTCAGCCGCTGGAACCTGCCCAACGGCATCGTCGAGGCCGTGCGCTATTCGCATGAGCCGCGCGGCCGTGCCGGCTCGGCACCGATCGTGGCGGCCTGCGTCGCCGTCGCCGGTAAAGTGGCGGACATCTGGCTGCAGAGCGAGCGTGATCGCGCCACGGCCGGCGCGCTGGATGCCCTGAAGCGCTGGTTGCACGGCGATGCCGAGCTGCTGTCCAGCATCATCGCCGGCGTCGATGCCTGCGTGCTCGGCGTGCAGGATCTGTTCGATATCGAACGTTTCACGGCCGAGGAGCTGGAAGCCGTGCAGACGCAGGCCAGGGAACTGCTTGAGCTGCGCATCGCCGAGGAAGTCGCGACGCCGAAAGATCAGCCGGGTGGCGACTGAGCCCGCGCCTTCGGCCGTATCCCAACAGACGAACGGCTGTCGACCGCGGTTCGCGCGGTCGACGGCTGCTGGCGTCAGGTGTGTCTATCAGGCAGCCAGGCGGGGCCGGCGGCGGCGCGCGGCGCCGAGCAGTGCACAGGCTGCGAGGCCTGACAGCGCCAGCGTCGATGGCGCATCGACGCTGACCGGTGTCGCCGGGTCGCTCGGGATCGAACCGGTGAAGTTGTACTGATGCAGCTCGCCGTTCTGCGTCAGGCTGTCGGCGACCAGCGTGCCGTCGATGCTGATGCTGTTGCTGACGTGCGCGTTCGGCGCCAGCACGGTGCCGCCGAATTCAGTGTTGAAGCTCAGTTCGGTGGCGTCGGCGAAGTTCCAGATCACGTTGTCGGCGATCTGCGTCGCGGCGCCGGCGAGGAAGTTGGCGGCGATCGTCGCAGTGACCACGTCGACGTTGATGATGACCGTGTCGGCACCGTTCAGATTGAACGAAATCTGATTGATGTTATTGAAGAAATCGAGATCGCTGATGGTGAACACCGCGGTGCCGTCGGCGTCCGGCGAGGCCGAGAAGATCGCCGTGTTGCCGCTGATGGTGACCGCGCTGTTGGCACTCATCGTCGCCAGCTGGGCGGAGAAGTCGAGCAGCGTCTGCTTGAAGTCCGGAATCGGCAGGCTGACGCCGGTGACGGCGCTGCCGTTGACGATGCCGGTGACCGTGCCGCCGATCGTCGCCGAGCCGCCGTTCATGTTCATGTAGCTGACGTTGCCGGCGACGACGGCACTGCCGCTGTTGTTGACGTTGACCCAGCCGCTGGTGGTGATGCTGCCGCCGACGGTCAGCGCCGCGTAGTCGGAGGCCGGCAGCGTGCGCGTGGCGTAGGTCGAGGACGAACCGCTCAGGTTGCCGCCGACGAAGGTCCGGCCTTCGATTTCCGAGCTTGAAGTCAGCGAACCGAAGATCACGGCATTGAACTGGCTGAGGATGTCGGTGGCGCTCAGCGTGCCGGCGCCGGCCTGTGCTGCGGTGCACAGCAGCAGTCCGGCGACGAGAAATGACGGTAATGAGGCGGCCTTCATGGGCAGATCGACCTTGCTGAATTCGGGATGCCGATCATTAAAACCGTTTAAGGTTTTGTGCTGGGTCAAGATTTGCAAATGCAGCATCAACACTTGTGTCGTGATGTCGCGACCACGCCCGATGTCGCCGTCGGCGCTTGGCGGGTTTGCGACAATGCCTGCGTGGCGGCATTGGTCTGCAGCGTATCAGTCGTATTTTTGATGCGTATTCTTTTGATTTTAAATGATGTATTTGGTTGGATCGGAATTTGCTAGTCACCTCGACCGCATTGCTTTCCGACCGTGGAGTTACATCATGCTGTTCGACCGCTATGAGCAGGCCGGCCTGCTGTTCAACAAGAATTTCAAGGAAGCCACCGAGGCGGCCGTGGCCTACCGCGGCGAGCTGGTGCTCGTCGAGGGTGAGGTCGGCGACGCCCAGGGCCGGCGCAAGCCGCCGGTCGCCGTGCTGGGGCAGGCGGTGATGCTGGCTGAAGGCGAGCAGCTCAAGCTGGCCGCCGGCTTCCTCGAAGACGCTGCCGAAGTGCAGATCTTCGTCGACAAGTACCAGGACGATTTCGCGTCCGATACCAAGCTGTTCTTCTTCGTCGTCAACATCCCGGCGCCGGTGCAGTGCGCGGCGGCGGCGGCCAGCGCGGTGCTGATTCCGCTGACCGAAGGCATGGTCTGGAACGAGCTGATCGACCTCGTCGCGCTGGAAAAGAGCGATTTCAAGGGCCAGTCGAGCGCCGAGAAGGTCGAGACGCTGTACACGGCTCTGCGCGGCTACACGCCGAAGTTCCCGACGGTGACGCTGGCCGAGGCGGTGTCGGGCACCGTCGAGGTCAAGCGCGAAGTCCGCGGCGCGATCTGAGCGCTGCTTGCGCCCTGCCGGAGACCGGCGGGGCGCCATCCTGCACGACCCGCACGGCTGCGGGTCGGCGCGGTGCCGGTGAACACACCGGCACGCGGTGGATTCTGCGATGCTTGCGCGCGCCCGCTGCCGGGGCCGCCGCGAGATCCCGCCGATGCTCACCGTCATCCACAGCAACCGCATGGAAACGCTGGCCGATGTGCTGGCCGCGCAGCTGCGCGCGCCGCTCGGTGATGCCTTCGCGGCGGAGACGCTGGTCGTCGCTTCCAACGGGTTGCGGCGCTGGCTGTCGCTCGGCCTGGCCGAGCGCCTCGGGGTCTGCGCCAATCTCGACTGGCCGCTGCCGTCGCGGCTGTTCTGGGACCTGTACCGCGCGCTGCTGCCGGAGGTGCCGCAGGAATCGGCCTATGCCACGCCGATCCTCGCCTGGCGCGTGCTCAGCGAATGCGGGCGGCTGGCCGATGAGGCGGTGTTTGCTCCGCTTGCCGCCTACCTCGAACGCCAGGATGAGCGCGGCCGCTACCGGCTGGCGCGGCGCATCGCCGACACCTTCGACCAGTATCTGGTCTATCGCCCCGACTGGATCGAGGACTGGGAGCAGGGCGGTCAGCGCGGCGCCGACGCGGCCGATGCCTGGCAGCCGGCCTTGTGGCGGCGGCTGGTGGCCTGCGGCGAGCCGCACCGCGCGCAGCTGCACCAGCGCTTTCTCGCCGCGCTGCAGGCCCGCGACACGCCGCCGCCGGGGCTGCCGCCGCGGCTGTCGCTGATCGGCATCCCGGCGCTGCCGGCGGCCTGGCTGGAAACCCTGCAGGCGCTGGCGCGCTTTCTGCGCATCGATCTCTACCTGCTCAATCCCTGCCGCGAGTACTGGGGCCTGATCGAGGCCGAACGCACGCTGGCGCGGCGCCTGCCCGACAGCGATCCGGCCGAGGCCTACCTGGAAACCGGCAATCGCCTGCTGGCCTCGACCGGCCGCCTCGGGCGCGATTTCCATCATCAGCTCGCCGAGCTCGGCGAACAGATGGTGCGTATCGACGCCTTCGACCCGCCCGAGCCGCAGCCGGCCGAGGCGGCGCAGACCCTGCTGCAGGTGCTGCAGAGCGACATGCTCGAACTGCGTGAGCGCGGCGAG
Organism: Plasticicumulans acidivorans; assembly: GCF_003182095.1. GTDB lineage: Bacteria > Pseudomonadota > Gammaproteobacteria > Competibacterales > Competibacteraceae > Plasticicumulans > Plasticicumulans acidivorans. The sequence continues at coordinate 72,777 of NZ_QGTJ01000008.1, forward strand.
CGCGGTCTGCCGCGTTACCGGCTGCGCGCCGATGATGACTCCGTGCAGCTGCACGTCTGCCACGGCCGGCTGCGCGAGATCGAAGTGCTGCACGAGCGCCTGCTGGCGCTGTTCGCGGCCCATCCCGCGCTCGGTCCGGCCGACGTGGTGGTGATGACGCCGGACATCGACGCCTATGCCGCGGCGATCGAAGCGGTGTTCGCCGGCGCCGAGCAGCGCATGCCCTTCGACATCGTCGATCGCACCGCGCGCGCCGAGAACCGCACGCTCGACGCGGTGTTCCGCCTGCTCGACATGCCCGACAGCCGTTTCGAGGCCGATGCCGTCGTCAGCCTGCTCGAAGTGCCGGCGCTGCGCCGGCGCTTCGGCATCGCCGCCGATGAACTCGACAGCGTGCGTGACTGGCTGAGCCGTGCCGGCGTGCGTTGGGCCTGGGATGGCGCGCAGCGCGCAGCCCTCGGCCTGCCGGCGCAGCCCGAGCACAGCTGGCGCTGGGGGCTCGATCGCCTGCTGCTCGGCAGTGCGCTGCCGACGGGCGGGAGGGCGCTGTACGCCGGCCTGCTGCCGGTCGATGCACCGGGCGGCGAGGCGGCGCGGCTGGTCGGCCGGCTGGCGCATTTCGCCGCCGAGCTGGCCGCGCTGCGCGAGCGCCTGAGCGGCCGCTGCCCGCCGGCGCAGTGGCGCACGCGGCTCGAAGCGCTGCTCGATGGCTTCCTGCTCGCCGAGGACGCCAGCGAGCTGGCCGCCGTGCAGCAGTGGCGCGATGCGCTGCAGCGGCTGGAAGACACCGCCGTGCGCGCCGGTTTCGACGCGGCGGTGCCACTCGCCGCGGTGCGTGACTTCGTGCTCGGCGAGCTCGGCGGCGAACGCGGCAACGCCGGGCTGCGCGGCGGTATCACCTTCTGCCGCATGGTGCCGATGCGCGCGATCCCCTTTGAAGTGGTCTGCGTCATCGGCCTCAACGACGGCGAGTACCCGCGCCGCGCCAGCCGTCGCGACTTCGACCTGCTGCTGCGGCAGCCGCGCCGCGGCGACCGCTCGCCGCGCAACGAGGATCGCTACCTGTTCCTCGAAGCGCTGCTGTCGGCGCGGCAGGTGTTTTATATGAGCTACGTCGGCCGCAGCGCCCGCGACGATGCCGAGCTGCCGCCCTCGGTGCTGGTCGCCGAGCTGCTCGACACCATCGGCCGCAGCTGCGTGCGCGCCGACGAGCCGACGCCTGCGCTGCCGCGCAGGCCCGGCGACCGCGCCCGCGATCCGCTGGCGCTGATCCGCGCCGAACACCCGCTGCAGGCGTTTTCGCCGCGCGCCTTCGACGGCGCCGATGCGCGGCTGGCCTCGCATTCGCCGCGTCTGGCCGGGCTGGCCCGCCGCATCGGGCGCGGCCAGCGATTGTGCCAGCGGCTGTTCGCCGGGGAGCCGCTGCCGCCACCGCCGGCCGAGCTGCTGAACGTGACGCCGGAGCGGCTGATCGGCTTCTACAGCCACCCGGCGCGCTACCTGCTGCGCGAGCGCCTCGGCCTGCGCTTCGAGGAGCTGGACGGCGCGCTGGCGCATGCCGAGCCGTTCCGCCTTGATGAAGACTGGGGCGAACGCGCGCTGCGCACCGAGCTGCTGAGCCTGCGCCGCGAAGACTGCGCCGCCGACGACGCCCGCCGGCTGGTCGCCGCCGCCGGCTGGTTGCCGCACGGCGCGATCGGCCGCCTCGAACTCGACGGTGCCAGCGGTGCCGTCGACAAAGTCATCGCCGCACTGCCGCCGGCGAGCGCCGATTGTGAGCCCTGTGCGTTGCACTATCAGCACGCCGGCGTCACCCTGAGCGGCTGGCTGCGCGAGCTGCGGGCCGACGGCCGGTTGCTGGTGGTGGCGCAGCCGCTCGGCTGGCGCGAGCGGCTGACGGCCTGGATCGGCCATCTGCTGCTGCAGCTGGCGGCGGCCGAACGCCCTGACATCACGCCGCACACCTGCCTGGTCGGCAGCGACACGGCGCTGCGCCTGAAACCGCTGGCCAATGCCGCCGCCGAGCTCGACATGCTGCTCGCCGGCTACGCCAGCGGCCTGCGCGCGCCATTGCCCTTCGTGCCGCCCTGTGCCTGGGCGGCGGCGCGCGAAAGCGACAGCGACGCTGCGCGGCAGGCGGCGCGGCGCAAATGGGAAGGCGGCTACAACAGCCGTTTCGCCTACCGCGACGAGGCCTATTACGCCGCGGCGTTCAGCGCTGAGCTGCCGCTGGATGCGTGCCTGGACTGGGGCACGCGCATCTTCGCGGCGATCGAGGCTGCCCGCAGCGAGGAGGGGGCATGAGCACGCTGCAGAACTTCGACGCGCTCGGCGTCGGCCTCGAACGCATGCTGCTGATCGAGGCCAGCGCCGGCACCGGCAAGACCTTCACCATCGCTGCGCTGTACCTGCGCCTGGTGCTGGAGCGCCAGCTGCGCCCGGATCAGATCCTGGTGGTGACCTTCACCGAGGCGGCGACCGCCGAGCTGCGCGGCCGCCTGCGCCAGCGCCTGGCCGAAGCGCGGCTGGCCTTCGAGCAGGGCGACGGCGGCGATGATCCGTTGCTGTGCGGCCTGCTGGACCGCTGCGCCGGTGACGCCGAGGCGCAGCGGCGGGCGACGCGGCGGCTGGAGGCGGCACTGCTCGGCTTCGATGAGGCCGCGGTGTTCACCATCCACGGCTTCTGCCACCGCGCGCTGGCCGAGCATGCCTTCGCCGCCGGTGCCGATTTCGATGCCGAGCTGCTCGCCGATCAGGACAGTCTGCTGCAGGCGGTGGTCGAGGATTACTGGCGGCGCACGCTCTACAGTGCGCAGCGGCGCATCGTCGCCCACGCCCTCAACCGCGGCCTCAGCCCGGCCGCACTCGCCGCCGAGCTGCGCGGCTGGCTGGGCAAGCCGTGGCTGCAGCTGCTCGATGTGCCGGGCGTCGATTACGCCAGCGCCGAGGCGGCCTTCGATGCCGCGCTGCAGGCGGCGCAGGCGCTGTGGGCGCCGGAGGCGCTCGCCGCCGAGCTGGCCGGCGCCGGCCTGAAAGCCAACATCTACCGCCCGGCGACGCTGACCGCGCTGCTGGCCGAGGTCGATGCCTGGCTGGCCGCGGCGACGCCGGAACTGCCGCAGAAGTTCGAGCTGCTGACGCCGGCCAAGCTCGCCGCCTCGCTGAAAAAAGGCGGCGTCTGTCCGCAGCATGCGTTTTTTGCCGCCGCCGCCGCGCTGATGACGGCGGCCGAGGCGCTGGGCGCGGCGCTGGATAACGAGCTGGTGCGGTTGCGCCGCGGCCTGTTCGAATTCGCCGTGCCCGAGCTGCACCGGCGCAAGCGCGAGGCCGGCGTGCTGTCCTACGACGACCTGCTGAGCGGGCTGGCGGCGGCGCTGGCGGTCGACGGTGCCGGGGCGCGCCTCGCCGAGGGCTTGCGCCGGCGCTATCCGGCGGCGCTGATCGACGAATTCCAGGACACCGACCCGACGCAGTACGCGATCTTCAAGGCCATCTACCACGGTCACGAACTGCCGGTGTGCTGCGTCGGCGACCCGAAGCAGGCGATCTACAGCTTCCGCGGCGCCGACGTCTTCGCCTACCTCGCCGCCCGCGACGACGCTCCGCAGCGGCACACGCTGACCGTCAACTGGCGCTCGCGGCCGCCGCTGATCGCCGCGCTGAATGCACTGTTCAGCCAGCGCCGCGATCCGTTCCTGCTCCCCGGCATCGACTACGTGCCGGTCCAGCCGAAGCCAGACGAACCGGCGTCGCTGCAGCTGCCCGACGGCGACGCGGCGCTGCACCTGTGGTGGTGCGGCAGTGACGACGGCAAGCCGGTGAGCAAGGCCGTCGGGCGCGCCGCGGCACTGGCGGCGACCGCCGGGCGCATCGCCGAACTGCTCAGCGCCGGCCGCCACGGCCGGGCATCCATCGCTGGCCGCGCGCTCGGCGGCGGCGACATCGCCGTGCTGGTGCGCACCCATACCCAGGCGATGACGATGCGCGATGCGCTGCTCGAACGCGGCGTGCCCAGCGTGCTGCATTCACCCGACAGCGTGTTCGCCACCGCCGAGGCGCTGCAGCTCGAACGCCTGCTCGCGGCGGTGCTCGATCCGCGCCGCGAACCCGGCGTGCGCGCGGCGCTGGCGAGCGATCTGCTCGGCGTCGACGCTGCCGGGCTGCTGGCGCTGGCCGAGGACGAGGCGCGCTGGGAAGCGCTGATCGGCCGCCTGCAGGGGCTGCACGAGCGCTGGGCCGAGCGCGGCTTTGCGCCGATGTTTCGCGCGCTGCTCACCGAGTTCGACATCGCCGAGCGCCTGCTCGACTACCGCGACGGCGAGCGGCGGCTGGCCAATCTGCTGCACCTCGGCGAGCTGCTGGCCGAGTTCGACAGCACTGGCGGCGGCATGGAGGCGTTGCTGGTACAGCTGGCGCAGGCGCGTACTGAAGGCGCGATCGAGGATGAAAGCCGGCAGATGCGCCTGGAGTCCGACGCCGCGCGCGTGCAGATCGTCACCATCCACAAGTCCAAGGGGCTGGAATACCCGATCGTGTTCTGCCCGCTGCTGTGGGATCTCACGGTCTGGGGCGCCGAGGATGCCTCGGTGCGCTACCACGACCCCGAGGCCAGCGGCCGCCTGCTGCTCGACCTGGCGCCGGCGCAGGGCGGCGCCAGCCGCCGGCAGGCGGTCGAGGAGGAGCTGGCCGAGCAACTGCGCCTGGCCTACGTCGCGCTGACCCGTGCCCGCGAGCGCCTGTACCTGATCTGGGGCGCCTATTCCGGCGCCGAGCGCAGCCCGCTGGCCTGGCTGCTGCACCCGCAGAGCTTCGGCTCGGCCGAGCAGTGGCTGGCGTGCGGCCTCGACCGCGGCCGCCCGCGCCAGGCCTGGATCGCCGACGCGGCTCTGCAGCAGGCGCTGGAGAGTCTGCGCCAGTGTGCGCCGACGGCGATCCGCATTGAGCCGCTGCCGCCGGCGGGCACGGTGTTCTATCCGCCGGCGGAGGTCGATGCCGCGACGCTGAACGCCCGGCCGTTCTCGCGCTACCTGTCGCCGGGGCGGCGCACCGGCAGCTTCTCGCAGCTGCTCGCCGGCTGGCACGACGAAGGCCGCGACGTCGACGCGGTGCGCCCGCCGCCGCTGCTGGAGCCGGCCGCCGATGATTTCCTGCACTTTCCGGCCGGGCCGGAGCCGGGCACCTGCCTGCACGACATCCTCGAACACGTCGACTTCGCCGGCGACGACGCGGCGATTGCCGCCGTCGCCGGTGACTGGCTGCGCCGGCGCGGCCTCGATGCCGAGCGTTGGCTGGCGGCGGCGGTCAGCGGCATCGGCCACACCCTGCGCACGCCGCTGACCGCCGATGGCCTGCGCCTGTGCTCGCTGCCGGCGGCGGCGCGGCGCGCCGAGATGGAGTTCTTCTTCCCGGTCGAGAAGCTGACGGCGGACGGGCTGGTGGCGCTCGGCGCGCGCTATGGCTGGGCGCTGCCAAAGCTCGATTTCGCCGCGCTGCACGGCTATCTGCACGGCTACATCGATCTGGTGTTCCAGCACCGCGGCCAGGTGTGGATCGTCGACTACAAATCGAACCGCCTCGGCCTGCGCATCGAGGACTACGCCGCCGAGCGCCTCGGCGCGGCGATGGATGCCGCCGGCTACCGCCTGCAATACCTGCTCTACAGCGTCGCCGTGGTGCGCTGGATGCGTCAGCGCGTGCCGGGCTGGGACTACGCGCGCGATTTCGGCGGCGTGCTCTACCTATTCCTGCGCGGCCTCGACCCGGCGCTCGGGCCGACGCACGGCGTGTTCGCCGATCGCCCGGATGCGGCCTTCATCGCCGCCTTCGATCACTGGCTGCAGCACGGCACGCTGCCGGAGGCCGCATGAGCACGACCGACATCGACTCCGATACCGACGCGCGGCTGTGCCGGCTGTTCAACGCCGGGCGTATCGACGCCCTCGATCTGGAATTCGCCCGCATGATCGGCCGCCAGTGCCGCAGCACACGCTGGGACTGGCTGCTCGCCGCGGCGCTGGCCAGCCACGCGCCGGCGCTCGGCCATGTCTGCGAGCCGCTGGCCGGACCGCGGCGCCTGCTGCTCGGCGCCGACGAGCGCGGCGAGGCGCTGTGGACGCCGCAGGCCGCGGGCTGGCTGCAGCGGCTGCGCGACTGCCCGGCGCTGGGTCGACCCGGCGAGCTCAAGCCGCTGCTGCTCGACGCCAGCGGGCGGCTGTACCTGTATCGCTACTGGCTGGCCGAGCGGACCTTGGCCGAGCGCCTGCTGGCGCTGGCCGCGCAGCCGGTGGCGGTCGACGAGGCGCGGCTGGCCGCCGATCTGGCCACGCTGTTCCCCGGCGCGGCGGCCGATGACGGCCAGCTGCGCGCGGCGGCGACCGCGGCGCTGAGCGCGCTGGCGCTGATCACCGGCGGCCCCGGCACCGGCAAGACCACCACGCTCGCCTCGGTGCTGGCGGCGCTGCTGCGTCAGGGCGAGCCGCCGCCGCGCATCGCGCTGGCGGCGCCGACCGGCAAGGCGGCGGCGCGCATGGGCGAGGCGCTCGACCAGCGCCGGCCGGCGATCGCCGCGGCTTTCGGCGCGGACTTCGCAGCGCAGTTGCCGACCACGGCGATGACGCTGCACCGGCTGCTCGGCCTGCGCCCCGACGGCAGCGCCCGCCATGACGCGGCGACGCCGCTCGACTGCGACGTGCTGGTCATCGACGAGGCGTCGATGGTCGACCTGACGCTGATGAGCCGCACGCTCGCCGCACTGCCGCCGCGCGCGCGGCTGATCCTGCTCGGTGACCGTCACCAGCTCGCCTCGGTCGACGCCGGTGCGGTGCTCGGTGATCTCGGTGCCCAGGCCGGGCCGCCGTCACCGGCCTTTGCCGAGCGCCTGCGCCGCGTCGCCGGCGCGGCGCCGGCCGCTGCCGAGGCCGGCTCGGCGCTGCGCGACGGCATCGCCGAGCTGAGCGTCAGCCACCGCTTCGGCGCCGACAGCGGCATCGGCCGGCTGGCGCGGGCGATCAATGCCGGCGACGCCGACGCCGCGCTGGCCAGCCTCGAAGCCGGGCTCGACGATCTCGCCTGGCAGCCGGCGGCGGGCAGCGAAGCGGCGGTGGCGCGCGCGCTCGCCGGCTATGAGGCCTACCTGCAGGCGCTCGCCGCGGGCGCCGATGCGCCAGCGCTCGCTGCGGCTTTCGCGGGCTTTCGCCTGCTGGCGGCGACGCGGCACGGGCCGCTCGGCGTGGAGACGCTGAACGCGCGCATCGAGGCGCGGATACGCCAGCGTCTGCGCTGCGGCGAGGTGCTGTGGTACCCGGGGCGGGCGGTGATGGTCACGCGCAACGACTACACGCTCGGCCTGTTCAACGGTGATGTCGGCATCGCCGTCGGCAGCGAGCAGGGCCTGCGCGTGGCCTTCGTCGGCGCCGACGGCCACTGCCGCACGCTGCCGGTGCCGCGCCTGCCCGAGCACGAGCCGGTGTTCGCGATGACCGTGCACAAGGCGCAGGGCTCGGAGTTCGAGCACGTGCTGCTGGTGCTGGCGGCGAGCGAGCAGGCGACCAGCCGCGAGCTGTTCTACACCGGCGTCACTCGCGCCCGCCGCCAGCTCGAACTGCTCGCCGAACGCGAGGCGTTGCAGCAGGCGGTGCAGACCGTCAAACCGCGCGCCAGCGGCCTGGCCGACCGCCTCGCCGGGCAGTGGGATTGAAAGCACGGGCACCGCGGCGGCGATGCCGGCAGTGGCGCCGAGCACTGCTGCAGCGGCCGCTCACGGGCTGTCAGCGTGACGGGCGATCCGGTGCAGAGAGTGGCCGCGTGCGGCGGTTCGCACCGGGCGCGGTTTGATGCTGTGCCGCCGGCGCTTTCAGGGCGCGGCGGCGTCGCGTTCGATCGGTACCTGCAGCCCGCTCTTCAGGCAGCTCAGCGCCACCGAGGTGCGGAAGCGGCGCACGTTGTCATCGCCGCCGAACAGGCGTTCGCTGAGTGCCTGGTAGTCGGCCATGGTCGCGGCGCTGATCACCAGCAGGTAATCGGCTTCACCGGTGATGGCGTAGCACTGCTGCACCGCCGGCTCGGCCGCGATGCGCTGACGCAGGCCGGCGGTGCGCAGCGGGTGTTCGTCGTGCACATGGACTTCCACCAGCAGCGTCAGCGGCCGGCCCAGGCGGTTGGCGTCGAGTACCGCCACCTCGGCGCGGATCACGCCGCTTTCCCGCAGGCGGCGGATGCGCCGCTGCACCGCCGGCGCTGACAGGTGCACGGCCAGTGCGATCGCGCGCTGCGACACCGTGTTGTCGCGCTGCAGGATGTCGAGGATGGCGAGATCGAACGCATCGAGCGTCGGCAGCATGGGCATGGCTGAGTGAAAGTTGCGCGGGCGGGGTGGAAATAGAGCCCAAATACCGGCCGCCGCGCAATATCGTGCGCGGCATGTCGAACGCACGCTTGTCCTCTCTCGTCCCGCTGCTGGCCATCTTCGGCTCCGTCACCTGTCTCGGAGTGGGCACCTCCTGGGCCAAGCACGTGCTGTTTCCGCTGGTCGGTGCCGAGGGCACCACGGCGGTGCGCGTCGGCTTCTCGGCGCTGCTGCTGTGCCTGCTGTGGCGGCCCTGGCGCTGGCGGCTGGCCGCCGCCGATGCCCGCGCGCTGGTCGCGTACGGCGCGGCGCTGGGGGCGATGAACCTGACCTTCTATCTGGCGCTGCGCACGATCCCGTTCGGCGTGGCGGTGGCGATCGAATTCGCCGGGCCGCTGACAGTGGCGCTGCTGGCCTCGCGCCAGCCGCTGGACTTCGCCTGGGTGGTGCTGGCGGTGGCCGGGCTGGGGCTGCTGCTGCCGCTGGGGCAGGTGGTCGGCGCGCTCGATCCGCTCGGCGTGCTCTACGCGCTGGCGGCAGCCGTGTTCTGGGCCATGTACATCCTGTTCGGCAAGCGGGTGGGGCACCTGCACGCCGGGCATTCGGTGGCGCTGGGGCTGACGGTGGCGGCGCTGGTGGTGGTGCCGGTGGGCATGATGCAGGCCGGCGCGGCGCTGTGCTCACCGCTGGTGCTGGGTGTCGGCCTGGGCGTGGCGGCGATTTCCAGTGCGCTGCCGATCTCGCTGGAGATGGTGGCGCTCAAGCGCCTGCCGCCGCAGGCCTTCGGCATCATGATCAGCATGGAGCCGGCGGTGGCCGCGCTGCTGGCGCTGATGCTGCTCGATGAGCAGCTGAGTGCGCTGCAGTGGCTGGCGATCGGGCTGATCGTGACGGCCTCGGCAGGCAGCGCCCTGACGGCGCAGCGGCCGCAGCCGGCCGCGGCCGTCGCCGTCGGCTAGCGCCGCTGCCGCGGACTCACGGCTCGCTGCGGCGGCGGGCGATCACCTGCTGGTAGAGGCCGCCGAACACGGTGCGCTGCTGCCAGTCCCAGTCCTGCGCGTGGCTGGCGAAGCTCGCGATCGGCCGCTGCCAGAGGGTAGCGGCGAAGGGTTCGAGCAGACGGAACACCGTCGCGATCAGCGGTCGCGCCGGGTGCCAGCGCGCCGGGCGGTGATAGTCGACGAACACCGCGAAGCCGCCGGGGGCGACCGCGGCGAGGGCGTTGTCGACGATGCGCCGCTTGCAGGCGTCGGGCACCTCGTGCAGCAGGAAGAAGCAGACCACCGTATCGAAGTGCGCCGCGAACGGCAGCGTGGCGTCGTGGCGGCGGGCGCGGGCGTGCGGGAATTCGGCGAGCTTGCGGCGCACGCCGCGCACCTGCACGGCGGCGGCGTCGATGACTTCCAGCGCGCCGGCGCGGCGCGCCAGGCGGCGGCTGAAATCACCGTAGACGCAGGCGATCTGCAGCACGCGCGCACCCGGCGCGATCAGCCGCTCGACGCCGCCCATCAGTCGGGCAGCGTTGCCGAGCAGGATCGAATGCACGGCGACGGGGCGGTCGAACAGCCGCCGTCCCCAGCGGCTGAGGTAGGCCCAGGCGTAAACCTCGCGCAGATAGGCGGGCAGGTGCGGGCGGCCGGTCGGGGGGATGGGGGCCGTCATGGCGACTCCGGTCATGGGGGTAGCGCCGAGTCTACGGGCAGCGGCGCGCGGGTGTCAGCCGGCGCCGTACCGGCAGCTGTCCGCCGGGGTGTCCGCCCGTGCGGGCCGCGCTCAGTAGCGGAAGCGCTGCAGCAGGCCCTGCAGATTCTGCGCGAGCGCCTGCAGCTGGCTGGCACTGGCGGCCAGCGCCGCGCCCTGGCGGGCGCTGGTTTCAGCGCTCTGTGTGTGCTGGCGCGCGCCCTGGGTGATGGTGGCACTGCTGTCGGCGGCGGCCGAGATATTGCGGGTGATCGAGCTGGTGACGGCGCTCTGCTGCTCGACCGCGGCGGCGACGCTTTCCTGCAGCGAGTTGATGTGGGCGATGACATCGCGCATGCCGCGGATCGAGGTGCTGGCCTCGCTGGCCGCGCCCTGGATCGCGGCGATGCTGGTCTCGATGGTGTTGGTGGCGCTCTGCGTCTGCGCGGCGAGCTCCTTGACCTCACCGGCAACCACGGCAAAGCCCTTGCCGGCCTCGCCGGCACGGGCCGCCTCGATGGTGGCGTTGAGCGCCAGCAGCCGGGTCTGGTCGGAAATGTCGTTGATCAGGCGGATGACCTGACCGATCTGCTTGCCGCGCTCGTCGAGCTGTTCCATGTGATTGACGGTGGCCGAGGCATCCTGCAGCGCCTGGCCGGCGACCTGCGCGGCTTCGCCGGCGTTACGGGCGATCTCGCCGACGGCGGCGCTCAGCTGTTCGACGGCGGCGGCGATCGATTCGAGCTGCGAACGCACCTCCTCGACCGCCTGCAGCGCTGCCCGGCTGCGCTCGGTGCCGCCGTGCGCCTGTTCGTCGATGGTGTGCGACAGCGTCTGCAGCTTGCCGGCTTCCTCGCCCAGCGCCGCGGCGCTGTCACCGAGGTGGCGCAGCTGCTCGCGCTGCCAGTGCAGCAGGCGCTCGATGCCGGCGCCGAGACGGCCGATGGCGTCGTCACCACGGATCTCGATGCGGCCGGTCAGATCGCCGGCGCTGGCGGCCTCGACGCCGCGCAGCAGCGCACCCACCTGCTGCTCCAGCTGTTCGCTGTGCGCGTGTTCGCGCTGGCGGGCGTCCTCGATCAGCCGCGCGTTGCGCTGCGTGGCGGTGACATCGTCCCAGCAGACGATGTAGCCGAGCAGGCGCGACTCGTGCTCGATGGCGCTGATGTCGGTGCGCAGCGTGGTCTCGCCGAAGCTGAAGATGGCGTGGCGCGGCAGCGTCTCGCGGTAGTTGCGCAGGATCGTCTCGATGCGTGCCGGGTCGCGGTGAAAACGGTGGATCGAGCCGTGCAGCAGCTCCTCGACGCCGATGCCGAAGGTCTTGCGGATTTCGCCGCCGAGCGTGCGCGCGGTCTTCAGCGCGGCGGCGTTGGCGTAGACCAGGTTCAGCTCGGTGTCGGCGATGAAGATGTTGGCCTGCGCGGCGTCGAGGCAGGCGCGCAGTCCGCCGATGCTGTCGAGCAGGCCGGCCGGTTTTTCGGCCGCTGCCGGCGTGACCGGCGGTGCTGGTTCCGCTTCTCGATTGAACCAATGACTGAGCATCACACACCTCTCTCCGGATGTTCCAAGCATGGTCAGCGGCCGCCCTGCGCCGGGGCGGCCGGTATCAATCAGACAGTATTAGTCGAGCGCTTGCCGTGCGCAGGACTGTCGCCACGCGGCCGCAGACCTCGACGGCCGTGGCCGGGAGCGGTGCCGTGCGGTTGGCTCAGGGCGCTGCCGGCCCGGCCGCGAGAAAGCGCTGCAGGCCGCGGGAGCGAAAACCGGCACGGTGCAGCAGCAGGTGGAAGGGGCGCTGCAGTGCCAGCCACGGTGTGTTGAGCACGCACAGCGTGCCGCGCTGCAGCGCCTCGGCGAGTGCCAGCCGCGACAGGCAGGAGACGCCGAAGCCGCTTTCCAGCAGGCGCTTGATCGCTTCGCTGTCACCGAGTTCGAGCACCAGGCGGATCGGACCGAGGGCGCTGCTCAGTGCGTGTTCGGCGACTTCGCGCGTGCCGGAGCCGGGCTCGCGCAGCACCCAGTCGGCGGCGGCCAGATCGGCCGGCGTCGGCGCCGCCAGTGCCGCCAGCGGGTGGCTCGGCGCCACGCACACGCACAGCTCGTCATCGCGCCAGTGCTGCGCCTCGATCTGCGGGTGCGCGCAGTGGCCCTCGACGAAACCGGCATCGACCTCGCCGCGGGCGACGGCGTCGATGACGTGTTCGGTATTGCTGACCTGCAGCGTGAAACGGCTGCCGGGCCAGCGCGTCAGGCAGTGGCCGATCTGCGCCGGCAGCAGGTATTTGCCGATGGTGGTGCTGGCGGCGAGGCGCAGTTCGATGGCTTCGCCGGTCGCCAGCGTCTCCAGTTCGCGGGCGCGGTCGAGCAGGCCGTCGGCATGCGCCAGCACCTCGCGGCCGTGGGCATTGAGCACCAGGCGCTTGCCGAAGCGATCGAACAACCGGCTGCCGAGCTGGGTTTCGAGTTCGGCGAGCGCCGCGCTGGCCGCCGATTGCGACAGGCCGATCGCGGCGGCGGCCTGGGTGACGTTCTCGCGGCGGGCGATGGCGACGAAGACTTCGAGCTGACGCAGCGTGAGGCGGAGCATGGCGGGCGTGCTTAGTGGTTATATCGATAAGTCAAAACAGAATAATCCGTTTCTCCACTGACGCGGCGCTGCGCAAGCTGGCGGCCATCGTTCACGTTCGCTGGAGGGATTCTTCGATGACCACTGCTCATGCCGCCCGCCGCCCGCGCGCCGCCGGCCTCGTCCTCGTCGCGGCCGTGGCCGCCGTCGCCGCGCTGCTGGCCGCCCGCCCGGCCGTGCAGCAGGCCGGGCTCGGCGCGCTGACGTTGGCCATTCTGCTCGGCATCCTCGCCGGCAACACCGTGTTTCCGCGCCTGGCGACGCACTGCGCCAGCGGTGTCGACTTCGCTCGCGGTCCGCTGCTGCGCCTGGGCATCGTGCTGTTCGGGCTCAAGGTCAGCTTCCAGCAGATCGCCGGGCTCGGCTGGCAGGTGGTGGCGATCGACGCCTGCGTCGTCGCCGGCATCTTCACGCTCGGCTGGTGGCTCGGCACCCGGCTGTTCGGACTGGACCGGGAGACGGCGATGCTGGTCGGTGCCGGCAGCGCGATCTGCGGTGCGGCGGCGGTGCTCGCCACCGAGCCGGTGCTGAAGGCGCCGGCGCACAAGGTCGCCGTCGCCGTCGCCACGGTGGTGATCTTCGGCACGCTGGCGATGTTCGCCTGGCCGCTGGCGTATCCGCACCTGGGCCTCGATGAACGTGCCTACGGCGTGCTCGCCGGCTCGACGATCCACGAGGTCGCGCAGGTGGTGGTCGCCGGGCGGGCGATCGGCGAGCAGGCGGCGGCCGATGCCGTCATCGTCAAGATGATGCGGGTGATGCTGCTCGCGCCGTTCCTGCTGCTGCTGTCGTGGCGGCTGGCGCCGGCCGGCGAGCGTGCGCAGCGGGTGACGATCCCGTGGTTCGCCGTGCTGTTCATCGTCGCCAGCGGCGTCAATTCGCTCGGCGTGCTGCCGGCGGCGCTCAAGGACGGGCTGCTGACGCTCGACACCGCGCTGCTGGCGATGGCGATGGCCGCGCTCGGCCTGCGCACCCACGCCGGCGCGCTGCGCCAGGCCGGCCTGCGCCCGCTGGCGCTGGCGGCGACACTGGCGCTGATCCTCGCCGGCGGCGGCTACCTGCTCAACCGCGTGCTGCTGTAGGCGCGGTGCTCAGCCGATGCGGGCGAACACCCGGCCGGCGGCGGCGACGGTGGCATCGATGTCGGCCTCGGTATGCGCCGAGCTGAGGAAGCCGGCTTCGAAGGCCGACGGCGCCAGGTACACGCCCTCGTCGAGCATGCCGTGGAAGAAGCGCTTGAAGCGCTCGGTGTCGCAGGCGGTGGCTTCGGCATAGCAGCTCACCGACGGCCGTTCGGTGAAGAAAAAGCCGAACATGCCGCCGGCGCGGTTGGTGCACAGCGGAATGCCGGCGTCGCGGGCGGCTGTTTCCAGGCCGCGGCACAGGCGCTCGGTCAGGGCGCTCAGGCGCTCGTGGAAGCCCTCGGCGCAGAGCAGCTCCAGCGTCGCCAGGCCGGCGGCCATCGCCACCGGATTACCGGACAGCGTACCGGCCTGATAGACCGGGCCGAGCGGCGAGAGCTTTTCCATGATCGCGCGCTTGCCGCCGAAGGCACCGACCGGCATGCCGCCGCCGATGATCTTGCCGAGCGTGGTCATGTCCGGGGTGATGCCGTAGTACTGCTGGGCGCCGCCGCGGGCGACGCGAAAGCCGGTCATCACCTCATCGAAGATCAGCACCGCGCCGCTGGCGTCGCACTGCGCGCGCAGCGCTTCAAGGAAGCCCGGCTGCGGCGGGATGCAGTTCATGTTGCCGGCCACCGGCTCGACGATGACGCCGGCGATCTGCGCACCGTATTCCTGGAAGCAGGCTTCGAGCGCGGCGATGTCGTTGTAGGGCAGGGTCAGCGTGTGCTGCGCCAGCTCGGCCGGCACGCCCGGCGAGGTCGGCACGCCGAGCGTGAGCATGCCGGAGCCGGCCTTGACCAGCAGCGAGTCGGAATGGCCGTGGTAGCAGCCCTCGAACTTGACGATCTTGTCGCGCCCGGTGTAGCCGCGGGCGATGCGGATCGCGCTCATCGTCGCCTCGGTGCCCGAGGAGCACATGCGCAGCAGCTCGATCGACGGCACCAGCTCGATGACCTTCCTGGCGACCACGGTCTCGATCGCCGTCGGCGCGCCGAAGGACAGGCCGTGGCGGGCGGCTTCGATCACCGCGCCGATGATCTGCGGGTGCGCATGACCGGCAATCATCGGCCCCCAGGAGCCGACGTAGTCGATGTAGCGGCGGTCGTCCTCGTCGATCAGGTAGGCACCTTCACCACGCTTGAAGAACACCGGCGTGCCGCCGACGCCGCGAAACGCGCGCACCGGCGAGTTCACACCACCGGGAATCACGGTCTGGGCTTCGGCGAAGAGTTCTGCGGAACGGCTCATGGCGGGTAAATCCTGTCGTTGACCAAGGCGGCGGGCGGCCGCACGGGGGGCTTATTTGACCGCAGCGCCGGCGTGCAGCGCAAAAGCCGCTGGCCGCGCAGGTTTTCAGTCGAGGCCGAGGTCCCTGACGAAATGCTGGTCCGGGTGGATCTGCTCGGCCGGCAGGTCGCACTGGCATGCGGTGATCTGGATCACCGTGTGCAGGATGTCGTCGAGGGTCCAGGGCGTGTGCGGCAGGTGTACGTGGGGCAGCAGTGCGGCGAGCGTGTTCAGCGCCGGCGGTACCACGCGGGCCAGTTTCTGCGCCAGCACCTCGCCGGTCAGCCAGCTCAGCATCCATGCCAGCGGCAGCAGCCACGGCGAGGCGCCCGCCGCCAGCAGCAGGGTGGTGGCGACCAGCGCCAGGCCGGCATTGAGGCGGTAATACAGCGAGCGCTCGCACTGCAGTTCGGGCAGGTGGCCGGCGCACAGCGCCTGGCGCAGCTGTCGCCACTGCGCGCGCATGTCATCGCCTTTGAGAAAGGCGTGGACGGGCGCCTCGGGGCGTATCTGTCGGCGGCGGGCGCCGAACTGGCGCATCAGCACCGAACGGAGGTGATGAAAACGGCGCTGGCTGTCGCAGCACTGCGGTCGGGGCGGCGCTTCGCCGAGGCGGCGGTGGAGGTACTGCGCCAGCTGGCGCGGCGTGACCAGCATCCCGGCATCGCCGTCGGGGATGTCGATCGCGAAGGTTTCTTCCACGCAAAGCAGCAGCTCTACGCCGTCCAGACCCATTGTCGTGTTCCTTGCTCGGCTGCCCGCCGGCCTCATGTGTACGCAGTACACCGTGGTTGCACCCGCTGGCGTGAATGCCGGCACCGCGCTGCGCTGCGTATGGAAATAGCAAAACCTGGTGCTGCCGCCACCGTGCCCGCGGCTGTCGCCGCTGCTCGGTGGTGTCGGTGGCGCTGGTAGCCGCTGCCTGGGGGTGTGGTGGCGCGAGTTGCGGCGGGCGGCGTGTCGTTGGCGCCCGGCGTGTGCAGCGGACACGGGCATAAAAGAGGTTCTGGGTGTTAGTTATTTTTACTTCATAAGTGTTTTTGTCAGGTTTTAAATTAAATAAAAACAATGCGTTGTTTAATTGGTATTTGTTTTGCTTGTGCAGTGTATGAATTAAAACTCGACAAGTTTCGAGTCGTCTGTCGAGCTGACGGCGAAGTCTCGATTAAAGATCTGCCGGGAATGTTTTGTTTGTAAAACAGCAGCTTGTTTTTTGGCTGTTGGCTTTTCGATGATTTGAATAACGCTGGCAAAACAATTTTTTAAATCTTTTTACTTTCTGGAGTATTGAAAGATGAATGCGGGTGTGTTTTCCAAGCTGGCCCAGACGGCAACGGTGTTTCTGGCGCTCAGCGCGCCTGTGCAACTGGCGCATGCCGGTGCGATCCATGACGCTGGTTTGTTCACGACGGTGTTTCCCGCCAATGACGACGGCTCCGTCGGCCCGGTTGGCATCGGCTTCACGATCGACTTCTACGGCGAGTCGTACAGCAGCCTGTACGTCAACAACAACGGCAACGTCACCTTCGACAGCGCGCTCGGTACCTACACGCCGTATGGCATCACCGGCGGTTCGCTGTCGATGCTGGCGCCGTTCTTCGCTGATGTCTGGACGTACGCCGATGTCGGCTCGCCGATTCAGGAAGTGACCTACGGCACCAGCACCATCGACGGTCATGCGGTGTTCGGCGTCAACTGGATCAACGTCGGTTACTTCGCCGACAGCAGCGGCAGCAAGCTCAACAGCTTCCAGCTGATCATCACCGACCGTTCGGATCTCGGTGCCGGCAATTTCGACTTCGAGTTCAACTACGACACGATCGCCTGGGAGACCGGTAGTGCCAGCGGTGGCGTCGACGGCCTCGGCGGTACCTCGGCGCATGTCGGCTGGACCAACGGTGCCGGTACCTACCAGGAATTCACCGGCTCCGGCGTCAACGGCGCTCTCCTCGACACGGGCAGCGATGCGCTGGTCGACGGTTCGCTGAATTCGACGACGGCGGGCCAGTACGTGTTCCAGGTGCGCAACGGCCAGGTCGTCACGACGCCGGTGCCGGAGCCGGCCACGGTGCTGCTGTTCGGCCTCGGGCTGGCCGGCGCCCTGCGTCTGCGCCGCAAGGCCTGATCGGCTGCGGACCCGGCACGTCCGAGCGTGACGGCGGCCATCCGGCCGCCGTTTTTCTTTGGCTGGATCCGAGTGCGGCCGTTGGGGCGAGCGTCAGCGCTGCTTGCCTCTGTATGACACATATGCCAGGGGCTCTTGCCAGCACCTGTCTCAGGTCAAGCACGCTGACGGTCGCATGTGGACAATGGCGTCCGCCCGCTTCGGGGCGTTTGCAGGTTGGGATGTATGAGCGTGGCGGCGGGATTGGCTGCAGAAGGTGGAAGCACGCGACCGGCGCTGGACAGGCGCAGCGGTCGCGGCAGCCGATGGTTGTTCATCGTGCTGCTGGTGATCGGCGTCGGCTGCTCGGTCGCCGGCCTGGTCAGCGATGTCAGCGGGGCCGGTTCGCAGGCGCTGGCCTGGGCGCCGTTTGTACTGCTGGCCCTGGCGCTGCTGATCGCGCTGGGCTTTGAATTCGTCAACGGTTTTCATGACACCGCCAACGCCGTGGCGACGGTGATCTACACCCACGCGCTGCCGCCGAATGTCGCCGTGGTCTGGTCGGGCGTGTTCAATTTCCTCGGCGTGCTGGCGTCGAGCGGGGCGGTGGCCTACGGCATTCTCTCGCTGCTGCCGGTCGAGCTGATTCTCAGCGTCGGCTACGGCGCCGGCTTTGCGATGGTGTTCGCGCTGCTGGTGTCGGCGATCGTCTGGAACCTCGGCACCTGGTGGCTCGGCCTGCCGGCCTCGTCTTCACATACCTTGATCGGCTCGATCATCGGCGTCGGTGTTGCCAACGCGCTGCTGCACGGTGACGCCGGCAGCGGTGTCGACTGGACGCAGGCGGCCAAGGTCGGCTGGTCGCTGCTGCTGTCGCCGCTGGTCGGTTTCGGTGGCGCAGCGCTGCTGCTGGTCCTGACGCGCCGCCTGCTGCGCCGTCCCGAGCTTTACGCCGAGCCGCGCGGCTGCACGCCGCCGCCGTGGTGGATTCGCGGCCTGCTGATCCTGACCTGCACCGGCGTGTCGTTCGCTCACGGTTCCAATGACGGCCAGAAGGGCATGGGCCTGATCATGCTGATCCTGGTCGGCACGCTGCCGACCGCCTATGCGCTCAATCGCGCGATGCCGGCCGAGCAGACCGCGCGCTTCGTCGCGCTGACGCAGACGGTGCAGGCGACGTTGCCGCCGAGTGATGCCGGACTTGATGAGGTGCGCGCGACCCTGACGGCTTACCTCGACAGCCGCCGCTTCGAACCGGCGGTAGTGCCGGCGCTCGGCCGGCTGGCCGGTCGCATCGGCGAGCAGGTCGGCGAGCACGGGACGCTCGATCGCGTGCCGGCCGCCGCCGTCAGCAATGTGCGCAACGATATGTACCTCGCCGCCGAGACCATCCGCCTGCTCGAACGTCAGCATGCCGGTGCGCTGGAGGCCACCCAGCGCGAGCAGCTGCACAGCCTGCGCGGCCATCTCGACGAGGCGACCAAGTTCATTCCGCTGTGGGTCAAGGTGGCGGTCGCCATCGCCCTGGGGCTGGGGACGATGGTCGGCTGGCGGCGCATCGTCGTCACTGTCGGCGAGCGCATCGGCCGCACGCACCTGAGCTATGCGCAGGGCGCCGCCGCCGAGCTGGTGGCGATGAGCACGATCGCTGCCGCCGATCTCTACGGCCTGCCGGTGTCGACCACACATGTGCTCTCATCCGGTGTCGCCGGCACGATGGCGGCCAGTGGCAGCGGCGTGCAGCGCGCGACGGTGCGCAATCTGCTGCTCGCCTGGGTACTGACGCTGCCTTGCGCCATCGTGCTTTCCGGCAGCCTGTACTGGCTGCTGCGCGCCTGCCTGTGAGCCGTCAGCCGGCCGTGCGCCGTGCCAGCCAGGCATCGACGCTGACCCGGCCGGGGCCGCGCAGGATCAGGTAGAGCAGGATCGCTGCCCAGGTGCCGTGGGTGACCCAGGCATCGGGGTAGACGAAGGTCTGGATCACCAGCGTCATCACCAGCAGTCCGCTGGCCGCCAGCCGCGTGCCCAGCCCCAGCCACAGCAGCAGCGGAAACAGGTGCTCGGCATAGGCGGCAATGTGTGCCGCCAGCTCCGGCGGCAGCAGCGGCAGCGCGTATTCGTTCTCGAACAGGAAGTAGGTGCTGTCCTTCAGCGTCAGCAAACCCTCGACCTTGGTGCGGCCCGACAGAAAGAAGGTCATGCCGATGCAGATGCGCGCGAGCAGCGCGACCACATCGAGCGGCACATGGTCGAGACGGGCGTACAGGCGTGGCAGCACGTCGCTCAGGCGACGCTGGATCCGGGTGGCGATGGCGTTCATGGCAGGGATTCTCCGGGCGGCGGTGTCGGGTGGGTGCTGAACACGCCGGCCGCGAGCAGGGCGGCGAATTCGGCGATCAGCTCGAACGTGGGGTCGATGTGCCGGGCGCTGTCGGCGGCCGCGGCCAGGGGTTCGCCGCTGGCGAGTGCGGTGAGCAGGGCGTGGGCGCCGGGCGACAGCTCGCGGATCTGCACTTGCAGCTGCGGCCGGTACACCAGCAGCCACTGCGCCTGCGGCGTCTGCGCAAAGGCGCGCGGCGGGGTTTCGGCGTGCGCGGCGTGGATGGCGGCGACCGGGTAGCGGCAGGCCAGCAGCGTCGCCTCGGGGGCCAGCGCGAGCTGCTGTGCCGGCAGCTCAGCGGCCGGCAGCGTGGCCAGCGTGGCGGCGTCGAGCGGGCGATAGTCCGCGGCGTGCCAGGCGCGCAGGCGGGCGCGTTCGAGTGCCGCCAGTTCGGCGACGTAACCGAGCGCGGCCACCGCCGCATGGCGTTCGCAGAAGGCGCCGAAGCCGGCACCGTAGTCGAGCAGCGCGGCGTGGCGCGGCGGCTGCTCGCGGGCGTATTCACCGGCCAGGGCATCGAACAGCTCGGCGCCGAGCACCTGGCGCAGCACCGGATAGGCCGCGCCGAGCGCCTCGATCAGACCGTGCAGCACGTTGTTGCGATAAACCGCCAGCCGGCTCGCGGCATGCGGGCCGCGCAGCCGGTGCAGCACCGGTTCGTCGTCGTCGCCGAGCAGCGCGGCGGCGAAGCTGGCCTGCAGCGTCAGCAGCGCGCTCATGCCGCCTCCGCCAGACGCAGCAGACGGGCATCGGCACAGGCGGCCTCGCCGAGCAGCACCGCCAGCGTCGGCACCCGCGTGTCCCATTCGATCAGCGTCGGTCGTGGGCCGCCGTGGCGCAGCAGGCGGGCATACAGCGCCCAGGTTTCGGCATCGACCGGACTGCCGTGGTCGTCGATGCGCAGCGGCAGCGGCCCGGCGCTGTCGATGGTGTGGCCGGCGAGGTGGATCTCGCCGATCGCCGTCGGCGGCAGGGCATCGATGTAGGCGGCGGCGTCGAAGCCGAGGTTGTGTGCCGAGACCACGACATTGTTGATGTCGAGCAGCAGGCCGCAGCCGCTGCGGGCGCTCAGTTCGGCGAGGAATTCGGCCTCCGGCCAGGCCTCCGGCTGCTCGAAGTCGAGGTAGCGCGCCGGGTTTTCGATCAGCACCTGACGGCCGAGCGCATCCTGCAGGGCGATGACATGGGCGCAGACATGATCGAGCGTCGCGCGGTTCAGCGGCAGCGGCAGCAGATCGTTGAGCCACTGGCCGCCATGGGCGCACCAGGCCAGATGCTCGGAAACCAGCCCCGGCCGGTAGCGTTCGACCAGCCGGCTCAGTGCGCGCAGATGGGCGCGGTCGAGCGCCTCGGCGCCGCCGAGCGACAGGCCGACGCCGTGGATCGACAGCGGCAGCTGTTCGCGCAGCGCTTCGAGCATGTGATGCGGCGGGCCGCCGGCACCGAAGTAGTTCTCGGCGTGAATCTCGATCCAGCCGGTCGCCGCGGGGGCGGCGAGCAGCGCATCGAAATGGACGGGCTTGAAGCCGATCCCGGCGCGGGCCGGGATCGCGGTGACGGCGGACATCGCGGCGCTCCCCGGAAGTGCCGGCTCAGCGCTCGATCGGCGTCAGGCTGCCGACGCCCGACGGCGTCTGCGTGGTGGTGCAGGTGCCCTTTGGCACCAGCTTCCAGGAATTGCCCTGATAGTCGCGGCTCGATGTGCCGGCGCAGGTGGTGCCCGGCCCGGCGGCGCAGTCGTTCTGACCTTTCAGCGCGACGCCGTAGCATTTCTCCTGCGCGGCGGCGGCCTGTGCCGGCGCGGCGGCGGCGAGACCGATGGCGGCGCTGAGGGCAAGGGCGAGGGCGGCGTGGGTCTGGCTCATGTTGGATCTCCCGTAGTTCGGTGAAGGGATGCGGCGATCGCCGCACGTCATCGTCTACGGGGGTGGCTGCAGGGCGGATGCAGCCGGGTGTTGCCGGTTTATGCCGCGCTGCTGGCGTCCGCGCTCGGCAGCCCGCGGCCGCTGTCACTGACGTGGGCGGCGCCATGCTTGCGCACGAAGGCGCAGATGTCGGCGAAGGCGTCCTGCGCTTCGGGGAACAGCGGCGCGAGCAGCGGATAGTCGTGGACCATGCCCTCGCCGATGACCAGACGCACGTCGCCGCCGGCCGCCTGCACCTTGCCGGTCAGCTGCTCGATCTCGTGGCGCAGGACTTCGTCGCGGCCGGCGTAGAGCAGCAGCGGCGGCAGGCCGTGCAGCTCGGCGCACAGCGGCGAGAGCAGCGGTTCGTCGCGCGGCGTCGAGCCGGCGTAGTAATGGCTGCACACCGTCGCCAGGCCGTCGGCCAGCGCCGGGTCGCTTTCATGGAAGGCGCGCGAACTCGGGCGCAGATCGACCCACGGCGAGATCGCCACCGCGGCCGCCGGCAGCGGGCGGCCGTATTCGCGCAGGGCGAGCAGGGCGGCCAGGCACAGGCCGCCGCCGGCCGAATCGCCGACGAAGACGATGTTCTGCGGCGCAAAGCCGGCATCGCGCAGGTGCGCGTAGGCAGCGAGGACGTCATCGAGCGCCGCCGGGAACGGATGTTCCGGGGCGAGGCGGTAATCGAAGTTCAGGGCCACTGCCTGGCAGTCGCGGGCGAAGCGTGCCGCGGTGGCGCGGTAGCCGGCCATCGAGCCGCCGATGTAGCCGCCGCCGTGGATGTAGAGCAGTGCGCGTCCCGGCAGCGCCTGCAGCGGGCGCAGCCATTCGGCGCGCATGCGGCTGGCGGCGGTGATTTCGACCTCCACCTCGGACGGTACGCCGCCGAGCATGCGCAGCGCGCTGTCCATCTCGGCGCGCAGGCGGCTCAGGTCAGTGTCGAAGGTCAGCGGCTTGCGCCGCCATTCGAGGTGCAGCCAGTGACTGTGTTTGAGTGCAAACAGAACGGTTCGGGCGCGCAGGCTGGGCATCGTGGAGAGCTGGCGGTGGCGGGCGGTGCTTACTGCGGACTGGCTTCGGCTTCCTGCGCAGTCTGCTGCGACTGGGCGAATGTGGGGAAGAACCATTTGACCACTTCGCCCTGCGGATCGAAGGCATGGCAGGTGCCGAGCAGCGGCGGTGCGCTGGCACTGTCCTTGAGGTGGTCGGAGTTCTGTTCGCGTGCCTTGTACAGCGTCTGGAAGGTCGTCGTCGCCATCGGTCCGAGCAGCTCGGAGAGGTGCGTACAGCCCTTGATGCCGCTGAACAGTTCCTTGATGCGCCGGTTCCAGCCCGGGCCGATGCGCAGGCCGACCAGTTTGGAATAAGCCGCGGCGATTTCCGGGCAGACGCTGAACGGCGAGTATTCGGTCCAGGCCTCGGCGGCGTGCACGGTCATCTCCAGATCGACGGTCAGGCGCAGCCACATGCCGTGCACCGGCTCGCCGGCCTTGATTTCGCCGCCGCGGTCGCGGTTGGGGAAGGTGTATGTCTTGACGTCCGTCATGTGCCCTTCGATGTCCCACAGACCGTCATCGCGTTCGTAACCCTGGCAGGTCACGGTGCGGGTATGGATGAGTTTGCGGGGCGCGGGCGCTGACAGCGGCATGGCGGGTTCCTCAATCGAAGTAGGTGCCATCGAGAATGCGGGCCTGACGGTCCTCCGCCATGGCCACCACGGCCCATTTCTGCTTGGCGTCGAGTTCCCACCATTTTTCGATTTCTTCGCTGGTGCGGAAGCAGCCTTCGCACAGACCGGTGTCGGTGTTCATCTGGCAGATGCCGATGCAGGGGGAGGCGGGTTCTTCGATGACGTAGTTCATGGCGTTCCGGGTTCGACCGTAAGGTCGTCGTGTAGACAGATCATACTGCACTGCAGCATGGGCGACCAATACCTTAGAGAATCACTAGGATATGGTGACGTATCGACGATTCACAATCGTTGACCTCAGTGTCGGCGCGCGCGGCGTGCTTATTGCGTGAACAGGCTCAGTTTCGCTTTCTGCGCCATCACTCGATTCAGGACGCTCCATGTACAGCCCGAACCGTATCGTTTTTGCCCTTGCGCTCGCCGCTGCCATGGCCGGCGCCCAGGCCTCGGTCATCTCGGAAACCGAGCCCAACAACAGCCGTCCGACGGCGCAGCTGCTCGACGGCCATTTCAGTCTCGACTACAGCGCCGACATCGGCGACGCCGGCGGTGCCAACACCTCGACCTCGATTCCGCACGTCACCGTCCTCGGTAATGACAGCGGCAGCCGCAGTGTCGATTACTACCGCTTCCATGTCGGTACGGCCGGGCTGACCGGCATCTTCGACATCGACTACAGCAGCTCGAACCTCGATACCTGGCTGACGCTGCAGGATTTTTCCGGCAACGTGCTGGCCATCAACGACGACTACGGCACGCAGGCCGGTGCCGGCGGCAGCTCGACCGTGTGGGATTCCTTCCTGCAGTACGTCTTTACCGAGACCGGGGATTACTACCTCGTCGTCAGTGCCTACCCGGACGTCAACATGCCGCGCAACAGCTACTACACGCTGCAGGTGTCGCTCGGCAGCACGCAGCCGGTGCTGCCTGCGGCGGGGCCGGTGCTGGGCAGCGCCGCGACCACTGCGGTGCCCGAGCCGGCCGCATTCAGCCTGCTCGGCCTCGGGCTGGCCGGTTTGATCGGTACGCGCCGTCGCCGGCGGGCCTGATACCGCTTGAACCAGGGGGCTGCGGCCCCCTTTTTCATGTCCAGCGTGCGGCCGGCGGCTGTGCAATCTGCAAAAGCGCCTGGATGCCGTTTGCAAACCGCACAGGCCGCGTTCAGCGGCTGTGATTCAGTGCCGCACGCACATAGTCGACGACCTCATCCAGCGAGCACCCCTCGGCGTGCGGGGCGACGCCGAGTTCCTCGGGCGGCAGGCGGCGGCGGTTGAGCCAGAAGGTGTGAAAGCCGTACCAGGTCGCGCCGCAGACATCCCAGCCGTTGGAGGAGACGAAGAGGATGTCGGCTGCCGGTACGCCGAGGGCGTCCGGGCCGAGGCGGTAGGCTTCCGGTGCGGTCTTGAAGCGGCGCACCGATTCCACCGACAGCAGCTGGTCGAACACGCCGGCCAGGCCGGCGCTGGCCACGGCCGCGGCGAGCATGCCGGGCGTGCCGTTGGACAGGATCACCAGCGGCAGCCCCAGCGCCTTGAGGGCCTGCAGCGCGGCGTGGTTTTCCGGAAACAGCGCCAGGCGGTCGTACTGCGCCATCAGCCGCGAGCGCGTCGCGCTGTCGAGCGCCAGCCCCAGACTGCGCGCCGAGAAGATCAGCGCATCCTCGGTGACACAGCGGAAGTCACGGTAGCGGTCGCACAGGGTGCGCAGCCGCGTGTATTCGATCTGCTTGTCGCGCCACAGCGCAGCCAGCGCCTCGCCGTGGCCGGGGAACAGATCCTCGGCCAGTTTGCCGATCGAGTAGACGTCGAACAGCGTGCCGTAGGCATCGAATGCAATGGCGCGAATCATGGCGGCTCCTGCGGCTGGCGTGGTCCGTCCTTACTCTAGAGCGCACCTCCGCGGCTGGCGATGCGGGCGCCGCCGGGGCGCCGGTTTGTGCCTCCTGCCAGTCCGGGCGGTGGGCGCCGGTGGGGGCGTGTCCGCACCGTGTAGGGAACCGATGGCGGCGATTTTTGACTGTAATACAGCAATGCCGCGTGCCGAGCGCCGCGGATTCGCCCTTCAATCGTTCCGAGCTCGCGTCTTTTTCAAGCATCTCGAACCACGTTCCGGGATCGACTGGCGTGATACCGACCGCACCCACGGGAGGCCCTGCCGAACCATGCGAACCTTGATTGGCCTGTTCCTGTTCCTCTGTCTTGCCGGTGCACAGGCGCAAAGCCTGAACGGCGCCTCCGGAGCGCCGCCGCAGGGCAGTGCATCCTTTAGTGCCAGTGCCGACAGCGCGACCGATGTCGATGCGCTGCTGCGCGTGCTGGAAAACGACACGGCGCGCAAGGCGCTGATCGCCCGTCTCAAAGCGGCGTCACCGGCGGTGGCCGCGGCGCCCGATGCGCCCACCGCGGCGGCTGACGGCGCCGATGCCGATGAGCCGATGCTGGCGCGGCAGATGGCCGAGTACACCCGCGATTTCATCGAGCAGTCCTCGCGCTTCCTCGCCGGTACCGGCGTCGTGCTGGGCACGCTGCAGGATGCGCTGGTCGGCACCGTGAGCATCAATCCCGCCGAGGTCTGGGCGGTGACGCTCAAGGTCGCCACCGTGGTGCTGGTCTGCTTTGCGATGTTTTTTCTGCTGCGCCAGCTGCAGGTGCGGCTGGTCAACTGGCTCGGTGCGCGCGTCGCCGGCAAAAGCTGGCTGCAGCGGCTGTCGGCGCTGCTGCTGGTCACCTTCAGCGACGCGCTCGGCGTGCTGCTGGCCTGGGCCTGCGGCTACGCCTTCGTCATTGGTATCGAGCTGGGCGGCGAGGGGCGCATGGGGCTGCACCAGACGCTGTTCCTCAATGCCTTCGTCATCATCGAGCTGATCAAGGTGATCGCCCGCGGCGTGCTGCTGCCGCAACACCGCGGCCTGCGACTGATCGCGCTCGGCGATACCGATGCCGCCTACTGGTATTTCTGGCTCAGCCGCATCGTCAGCCTGCTTGGCTACACCTTCCTGTTCATCGCGCCGATTCTCGCCAGCAACGTATCGTGGACCGCCTCGCGTTCGCTGCGCGTGCTGGTGGCGTTCACCGCGGTGATGATGGTCATCGCCGTGGTGCTGCAGAACCGCCACCGCGTGCGTGAGCTGCTGCTGGCGCGGGCACGGGCCAGTCAGGGCCTTGGCGGTGGTCGCGGCCTGGCGCTGCTGGCGCGCGTCTGGCACCTGCTGGCGATCCTCTACGTGGTCTCGCTGTTCGTGGTCTGGCTGTCGAACCCGTTCACCGCGCTGCCGTTCATGCTCGGCGCGACCGTGCAGTCCCTGCTGGCGGCCGGCGTCGGTGCGCTGCTCAGCGCCGTGCTGGCGCGCATCATCGCCGGCGGCATGCACCTGCCGAGCGAGCTCAAGCAGCGTCTGCCGCTGCTCGAAGACCGGCTCAACGCCTTCATCCCCGGCGTGCTGCGGGTGGTGCGTTTTATGGTCATGCTGCTGGTGCTGATCGCCATCGGTCAGGCCTGGACGCTGATCGACTTCGCCGGCTGGATCGATACCCTGTCCGGGCGGCGCACCGTCGGCGCGATCGTCTCGGCCGGTGTGGTGATCGTGCTCGGCGGCTTCATCTACATCGCCATGTCGTCCTGGGTCGAATACCGTCTGGAGCCGCCGCGCGGCCGTCAGCCGAGTCCGCGTGAGCGCACGCTGCTGACGCTGTTCCGCAACGCCTTCACCATCGCGCTGGTGGTCATCGTCTGCATGCTGGCGCTGTCGGAACTGGGCGTGAACATCGCGCCGCTGCTGGCCGGCGCCGGCGTGCTCGGTCTGGCGATCGGCTTCGGTTCACAGAAGCTGGTGCAGGACATCATCACCGGTGCCTTCATCCAGCTGGAGAACGCGATGAACGTCGGCGACGTGGTCACCGTCGGCGGCATTTCCGGCGTCGTCGAGAAGCTGACGATCCGCTCCGCCGGCATCCGCGACCTCAACGGCGTCTACCACATCGTGCCGTTCTCGGCGGTCGATACGGTGTCGAACTTCATGCGCTACTTCTCCTACCACGTCGCCGAGATCGGCGTTGCCTACCGCGAGAACGTCACCGAGGTCAAAGCGGCGATGCTCGAAGCCTTCGAGCGGCTGCGCGCCACCGAGCACCGCCTGAGCATCCTCGGCGAGTTCGAGATGCACGGCCTGACCGAATTCGCCGACTCGGCGGTCAAGGTGCGCGGGCGCATCAAGACGCTGCCCGGCAAGCAGTGGGACGTCGGCCGCGCCTACAACGAGTGCATCAAGACCGTGTTCGACGAGCGCAACATCGAGATCCCGTTCCCGCACCTGACCGTGTACATGGGCGAGGATCACGCCGGCCATGCGCCGCCGCTGCACCTCGCCGGCGAGCTGACGGTGCCACCGGCGCGCAGCGAGGCGGCCCCGGTCATCGTTACCGGCGCCGCGCCGCGGCCGGCGCCGCTGTGAGCCGGCGAACCGAAGCGGGTGCCGAACGCCGGCTGCGCAGCGGTTTCGTGCAGCCTCACCGGCACCGTGCCGCGACGGTTGCCGCCGTCGGGCCGGGTCAGTTGCGGCGTGCTGGCCGGGGGTGCAGCCACGAGGCTGGCGCGCCCGCGCGGCGTGATGCGGGCGTGCAGTCCGGTGCGGCGGTGTGATGGGTGGTCGTGTCGGCGGCCACCTGCGCCGGTGGCGTCGTCGGCAGCCGGTTGCGGGCGTCGCGGCGTGGGCAGGCAGCGCTGAGCCGGGCGTGCCGTCGCCGCTGACCGGGCCGGCGGCGTGCTGCTCAGCCGCAGGTCCTGGCCTGTTTGGCCAGCAGCGCACGGCCGGCTTTCGAGCCGTTCGGCCGCTGCAGGCAGTCGCTGATCCACTGCCCGGTCTGCGCCAGCGCCAGCGCATCGACGCCGCAGTCGATGCCGAGCCCCTGCAGCAGGTAGACGACGTCTTCGGTGGCGACATTGCCGGAGGCGCCGGCGGCATACGGGCAGCCGCCGAGGCCGGCGACTGAGGCATCGACGGTGGCGATGCCCTCCTGCAGCACGGCATGGAGATTGGCGATGGCCATGCCGTAGGTGTCGTGGAAATGCGCAGCCAGGCGCTCGACCGGCACCACCGCGGCGACCGCGCGCAGCATCGCCCGCGCCGTCTCCGGCGTGCCGGTGCCGATGGTGTCGCCGAGCGAGACCTCGTAGCAGCCCATGCGGTAGAGCTGCAGCGCGACGCGGGCTACTGCCGCCGGCGCGATCGCGCCTTCATAGGGGCAGCCGAGCACGCAGGAGACGTAACCGCGCACGCGCACGCCGGCGCTGGCGGCGGCCTGCAGCAGCGGCTCGAAGCGCAGCAGCGACTCCTCGATCGAGCAGTTGATGTTCTTCTGTGAAAAGGACTCGGAAGCGGCGGCGAACACCGCGACCTCGCGCGCACCGGCGGCGAGCGCGGCCTCGAAGCCCTTGAGGTTGGGCGTCAGCACCGGGTAATGCCGCCCCGGCGTGCGCTTGAGCTGCGCCAGCACCGCGGCGGCATCGGCCATCTGCGGCACCCATTTCGGCGAGACGAAGCTGGTGGCCTCGATCGCCGGCAGGCCGGCGGCGGCGAGACGCTCGATCAGCTCGACTTTGGTCGCGGTCGACACCGGCGTCGGCTCGTTCTGCAGACCGTCGCGCGGGCCGACTTCGACGATCTTCACGCTTGCGGGCAGCGGCATGATGCGGGTTCCTCCTGAGGCTTAGGCGCCGGCGGCCGTGCGGCCCTGCACCCAGTAGTTCGGCAGGATCTCGGCGACGACATCGCCGTGCTGGTTGTGCGTGGTCCAGCGCGCCTTCATCACGCCCCAGCCCGGCTGCGAGCGCGAAGCGGTGACGGCGAGCACTTCGACGGTGACGCGCAGCGTGTCGCCCGGGCGCACCGGTTTGGGCCAGCGGATGCCGTCGATGCCCATGCCGACGTGGCCGTTGGCCAGCTCCAGGCCGCTGCCGACCGCCAGGCGCATCGACAGCGCCGCGGTGTGCCAGCCGCTGGCGGCGAGGCCGCCGAACAGCGAGGCATCGGCCGCGGTGTGGTCGAGGTGAAACGGCTGCGGATCGTGCTCGCGGGCGAAGGCGAAGATCATCTCTTCGGTGACGGTCAGCGGCGGCGACTGCCACTGCTGGCCGGGTTGCAGGTCTTCGAGGTAGAGCGGCATGGCGGTCTCGTCATCGGTGGCGACGCGCCCGCCGTGACGGGCGGGGCGCCGGGGCAGGGGGAATCAGTCGGCATCGGCCAGTGTCAGCAGCTCGGCGCCGTCGCTGACCTGCTCACCGACGGCGTAGTGCACGGCGGCGACGACGCCGGCGCGCGGCGCGGTGATGGTGTGCTCCATTTTCATCGCTTCCATGATCACCAGCGGCTGGTCTTTTGCGACCAGGGCACCGGGCTCGACCAGCACCGCGACGATGGCGCCGGGCATCGGCGCGTTGAGGCCGCCGCCGTGCTCCTCGCCGTCCATCGCCGCCGCCAGCGGATCGTGCAGCGTCAGCGTCTGCGTACCGTCGCTGCTGATCACGCTCAGCTCATCGCCACGGCGTACCAGCGTCGCGCGCAGGCGCACGCCGTCGAGGTCGGCGAACAGTTCGCCATCGGCCGTACTGTCGGCGCGGGCGAGCAGCTCGCCACCCGGCAGTTCGAGCAGGTAGCCGTCGCGGCGGTAGTGCGCGGTGACCGCCAGCTCGCGTTCGCCGTCGCGGAAGTGGAAGACATGATGGTTGTCACAGTTCATGCGCCAGCCGTCGCTGGCGTGCCACGGTGAATGCGGATCGGCGCTGTGCGCGGCCCGCACCGTCGCTGCCTGTTCGGCGCGCAGCAGCTCGGCCAGCGTCGCCAGCGCCAGCACGCGATCGCTGATCGCGGCGCGCGGCGGCAGCAGCGCCGCCTGATGCTGGGCGATGAAGCCGGTGTGCACGTCGCCGGCGATGAATGCCGGGTGCGCGGCGAGGCTCGACAGGAAGCGCAGGTTGGTGGTGACGCCGACCACCTGATAATCGGCCAGCGCACCGCGCAGCCGCGCCAGCGCGCGCTCGCGATCCTCGTCCCAGACGATCAGCTTGGCGATCATCGGGTCGTAGTACGGCGAGACCTCGTCGCCCTCGCGCACGCCGGTGTCGATGCGCACGTGCGCCGATTCGGCCGGCGTGCGCAGGTGGTGCAGGCGGCCGATCGCCGGCAGGAAGTCGCGGTCCGGGTCCTCGGCGTAGATGCGTGCCTCGAAGGCGTGGCCGTGGATCGCCAGCTGCTCCTGCGCCAGCGGCAGCGGCTCGCCGGCGGCGACGCGCAGCTGCCATTCGACCAGGTCCTGACCGCTGATCATCTCGGTGACCGGGTGCTCGACCTGCAGGCGGGTGTTCATCTCCATGAAGTAGAACGTGCCGTCGCTGTCGGCGATGAACTCGACGGTGCCGGCGCCGCGGTAGCCGATCGCCTGCGCCGCCTTGCAGGCGGCCTCGCCCATCGCCCGCCGCCGCGCCGGGTCCATGCCCGGCGCCGGCGCTTCCTCGATGACTTTCTGGTGGCGGCGCTGCACCGAGCAGTCGCGCTCGAACAGGTAGACGCAGTGGTCGTGGCCGTCGGCGAACACCTGGATTTCGATGTGGCGCGGGCGTTCGAGGTATTTCTCGATCAGCAGCTGCTCGTCACCGAAACCGGCCTTGGCCTCGCGCCGTGCCGACAGCAGCTGCGGCTCAAGCTCCGACTCCTGCGTGACCACCTTCATGCCTTTGCCGCCGCCGCCGGCGCTGGCTTTGATCAGCACCGGGAAGCCGATGCGCCGCGCTTCGCGCTTGAGCAGTTCGAGGTCCTGGTCGGCACCGTGGTAGCCCGGCACCAGCGGCACCTCGGCGGTTTCCATCAGCGACTTCGCCGCGCTCTTCGAGCCCATCGCGCGGATGCTCGCCGCCGGCGGGCCGATGAACACCAGCCCGGCGGCGGCCAGCGCCTCGGCGAACTCGGCGTTTTCCGAGAGGAAGCCGTAGCCCGGATGCACCGCCTGCGCGCCGCTGGCCCGCGCCACCTCGATGATGCGATCGGCGCGCAGGTAGGACTCGGCCGGCTTGGCCGGGCCGAGCAGCCAGGCCTCATCGGCCAGCGCGACGTGGCGGGCGTTGGCGTCGGCGGCGGAATACACCGCGACGGTGCGGATGCCGAGCCGCCGGCAGGTCTTGATCACACGGCAGGCGATCTCGCCGCGGTTGGCGATCAGGATCTTGTCGAACATGTGCTGCTCCTTCGGGCTGCGCGACTCGCCGGCATCGGGCCGAGTGCTGTTGTCATGGGCATTACAAAGCTGAAAGCGACTTGTCTCGAAGCAGACAAGGCGTGATTGTTTAATTTTGCGTAAGTATCGATATGTCAAAGCCGATATAGCGCTGCGGTGCAGCGGTATGGCTCTTGCGTTGGGTGTTGCGCCGCACCAAGACGGCTCCGCGTTCAATCACAGGAAACTCACCATGCGTTACGGCCTTGACCTGTTGCCCCGCCTGCCTGTCCTCGTGCTCTGCCTCGCCAGCGGCTGGCTGAGCAGCGCAAACGCCACGCCGCTGCATTACGCGCTCGCCTTCACCGACAACGGCGGCGAGACCGCCAGCGGCTCCTACTGGTGGGACGACGCCACCGAAACCATGAGCGGACTCGAATGGAGCTTCGCCGGCGGCAGTGGCGGTTTTCTCGACAGCACGCTGGCGCGCACCGGGTACTTTCCAGGCAGCGTCGACAGCGTCGGTGAGCTGTTCGAGCGTCTGTTCAGCGCCCCGATGGACTACATGCTGGAAACCGGTCTCTACGGCCTCGGCTACGGTTACTTCGCCACCGATCTCTACGGTTATCCGGGCGGCTTCGTCGCCTTCGGCTATGACCGCGGCGATGCCAGTGCCTACTACCGCTTCTTCGACGCCAGCTGGAACCTGATCGGCGAGGGCAGTGTGCGCAGGGTGCCGGAGCCCGGCGTGCTGGCGCTGCTGGCCGGTGGCGTGGCGGCGGTCGGCCTGCGCCGGCGTCGGCGCGGCTGAGCGTTCAGTGCGCGGCATCGCTGATCCAGTCCGGCTGGCGCTTGCCGAGAAAGGCCGACAGGCCCTCGCGGCCCTCGGCGCTGGCACGGATCGCGGCGATGCGCTGTGCGGTGTCTTCGATCAGCGCCGCATCCAGCGGGCCGCGGGCGACGTCCTGCGCTAGGCGCTTGGCGGCGACCATCGCCGCCGGGCCGTTCTGCGCCAGCGTCGCCAGCAGCTCCTCGACGCGGGCGTCGAGCGCCTGCGGCTCGACCACTTCGTGCACCAGACCGAGGCGCTGCGCGGTGGCGGCGTCGAAGCGCTCGGCGGAGACGAAGTAGCGGCGTGCCTGACGCTCGCCGATGGCGTTGACGACGTAGGGTGAAATCACCGCCGGGATCAGACCGAGCTTGACCTCCGACAGGCAGAAGCTCGCCGACGTCGCGGCGATGACGATGTCGCAGCAGGCGACCAGGCCGACGCCACCGCCGTAGGCGGCACCCTGCACGCGTGCCAGCGTCGGCTTGGCCAGGCCGTTGAGCGTGCGCATCAGCTCGCCGAGGCCGCGGGCGTCATCGAGGTTCTGCGCCTCGCTGTAATCGGCCATGCGCCGCATCCAGTTCAGGTCGGCACCGGCGGAAAAACTCTTGCCGTTGGCGGCGAGCACGACGACGCGCACCGCAGCGTCGGCTTCGAGCGCGCGCAGCGTCGCCGTCAGCGACTCGATCAGCGCATCGTCGAAGGCGTTGTGCAGTTGCGGGCGGTTCAGCGTCACGGTGGCGACGCCAGCGCGGGTTTCGCAGAGCAGGGCAGTCATCGCAGTCTCGTCGGAGCGGGGAAATGGGGGAGAGCGCGCCGCGCGTCCGTGACACGGCGCATGCGCGGGTTCAGTCGATGCCCTGGCCGATCAGCACGCCGTCGAGGGTCTGCCCGTAGAAGTTCACGCCGTCATTGGCGTGGAATTTCTGCCGGGTGGTCTCGATGTCGACGGTGAAGCGCGGGTCCTGCGGGCGTTCGTGGCTGTTGACGAAGGCGGCGACATCCCAGGCCTGCTGTTCGCTCAGCGTGCCGCCCTGACCGAGTGGCATGTTGGCCTGGATGAAACCGGCGGCGGTGTTGACGCGGTGCATGCCGGCGCCCCAGTTGTAGGAGTCACGGCCCCACAGCGGCGGGAAGGCGTAGTGCTCGCCCTGCTTCTGGCCCTCACCACTGGCGCCGTGGCAGACCGCGCAGTGCTCGGCGTAGACCGCCTTGCCGCGGGCGATGTCGAAGCCGCCTTTCGGCTTGGGCAGCGCCGGATACAGGCGGCCCGGCAGGTCGATGCCGGTCGGTGCACCCTTGGCCAGCCAGTAGGCGTAGGTCGACAGCGCCTTGAGTTCCTCGCTGTCGGCGGCCGGGGCCTTGCCGTTCATGCTGTACATGAAGCAGCCCTGGATGCGCTCGATGAAGGTGCTGACCTCGCCAGTCTTCTTGCGAAAAGCCGGGTAGGCGGTCCAGGCACCCCACAGCGGCGCCGAATGCGGCTGGCGGCCCTGATCGAGGTGGCAGTTGGCGCAGTTGAGGCCGTTGCCGACGTACTGGCCGCGCAGGCTCTGCGTGTTGACGAACAGCTGGCGGCCGCGCTCGACCATCTGGCCGAAGGCATCCTTGCTGATGCTCGCCTCGGCCGGCGGCTCGAAGCGCTCGGTTGCCGGGGCGACGCGCTTGTGCGGCTCGGACTGATCGGCGATGGCGCCGCCGGGCGCATCGGCGGCGAACGCCGGGCCGAGGCTGAGGCCGAGGAGGGCGGACAGGACATAACGATGGTGCATGGCTGGCTCCTCCTTCACTCAGGGCTGGCCGAGGCCGGCGAAGTAGTGCGACACGGCGTCGATCTGGGCATCGTCGAGGTTCTTGGCGACGGTCTCCATCAGCTTGCCGGGGTCGTTGTGCCGGCTGCCGTCGCGCCAGGACTTGAGCTGGGTGGCGATGTAGCTGGCGTGCTGGCCGGCCAGCCGTGGGAACTGACTGCCGACGCCGGCGCCGCCGGCGCCGTGGCAGCGCGTGCACTCCGGCACGCCCTTGCTCCAGTCACCGCGCAGCGCAAGCTGCGCACCGGGGTCCTGCGGCAGCGGGCTGCTGCGATCGAGTGCCGGCGCCGGCGCCAGCGGCTGCGCGGCGTAATAGGCCGCGACCGCCTGGATTTCGTCGGGGTTGAGGGCCTTGGCGATCGGTGCCATCACCGGCTGCACGCGCGTGCCGGCATGGAAGTCCTGCAACTGCCTGGCGATGTAGCCGGCGTCGAGCCCGGCCAGCCGCGGGAAGCCGGCGGCAGCGTTGCCGGCGCCGTCGACGCCGTGACAGGTGGCGCAGGCCAGTGCGCCCTGGGCGTTGCCCTGTTGCACCAGTTGTTTGCCGGGGTCCTCGCCCGCATGCGCGAGCGGTCCGGCGATCGCCGCGAAGGCGATCAAAACGAGTCGGTTCATGCCAGTCTCCTGACGGGACGCGGAGTCCCTTGTGCTTTCGTGAACAGCGGCGGCACCTCTGTCGAAATGCCTCCGCGTTTTAAGCTTATTACGAAACACATTGATTCCCCGCGACTATTGTCAGTCCACAGAAACGCCGGTCACATTCTGAAAACGCCGAAGCGGGTCGCCTCCAGCGGCCGGTTCAGCGCCGCCGACAGGCCCAGCCCGAGCACGCGGCGGGTGTCGGCCGGATCGATGACGCCGTCGTCCCACAAGCGCGCGCTGGCGTAGTACGGATGGCCCTGGGTTTCGTACTGGCGGCGGATCGGTGCCTTGAAGCGCTCCTCGTCGTCCTGGCTCCAGGCGCCGCCCTTGCGCTCGATCGCCTCGCGGCGCACCTGCGCCAGCACGCCGGCGGCCTGTTCGCCGCCCATGACGCTGATGCGCGCGTTCGGCCACATCCACAGAAAGCGCGGCGAGTAGGCGCGCCCGCACATGCCGTAGTTGCCGGCTCCGAAGCTGCCGCCGATCAGCACCGTGAGCTTGGGCACCTGGGCGCAGGCCACCGCGGTGACCATCTTCGCGCCGTCCTTGGCGATGCCGCCGGACTCGTATTTGCGCCCGACCATGAAGCCGGTGATGTTCTGCAGGAAGATCAGCGGAATGCCGCGCTGGCTGCAGAGCTCGACGAAATGCGCGCCCTTCAGCGCCGCCTCGGAGAACAGCACGCCGTTGTTGGCGACGATGCCGACCGGGTAGCCGTAGAGGTGGGCGAAGCCGGTGACCAGCGTGGTGCCGTACAGCGCCTTGAATTCATCGAATTCCGAGCCGTCGACCAGGCGGGCGATGATCTCGCGCACGTCGAAGGGCTTGCGCGCATCGGCCGGGATCACGCCGTGCAGCTCCTCGGCGGCGTACAGCGGCTCGCGCACCGCGCGCAGCTCCAGGTTCGGCCGCTTGACGCGGTTGAGGTTGGCGACGATGCGCCGGGCGATGCCGAGGGCGTGGGCGTCGTTCTGCGCGTAGTGGTCGGTGACGCCGGAGGTGCGGCAGTGCACATCGGCGCCGCCGAGGTCCTCGGCGCTGACCACCTCGCCGGTCGCCGCTTTCACCAGCGGCGGGCCGGCGAGGAAGATCGTGCCCTGCTGGCGCACGATCACCGACTCGTCGGCCATCGCCGGCACGTAGGCGCCACCGGCGGTGCACGAGCCCATCACCACGGCGATCTGCGGAATGCCCTGCGCCGACATCGTCGCCTGGTTGTAGAAGATGCGGCCGAAGTGCTCGCGGTCGGGGAACACCTCGTCCTGATTGGGCAGGTTGGCACCGCCGGAATCGACCAGATAAACGCAGGGCAGGGCGTTCTGCTGGGCGATCTCCTGCGCGCGCAGGTGCTTTTTCACCGTCAGCGGGTAATAGGTGCCGCCCTTGACGGTGGCGTCGTTGGCGACGATCACGCATTCCTGGCCGCTGATGCGGCCGATGCCGGCGATGATGCCGGCGGCGGGGATGTCGTCCTCGTAGACGCCGTAGGCGGCGAGCTGGCTGAACTCCAGAAACGGCGAGCCGACGTCGAGCAGGGCGCGGATGCGCTCGCGCGGCAGCAGCTTGCCGCGCGCGGTGTGGCGGGCGCAGGCCTCCTCACCACCGCCGCGGCGGATGGCGGCGACCTTCTCGCGCAGGTCGGCGACCAGCGCGCTCATGGTTTCGGCGTTGCGGCGGAAGTCTTCGGCACGCGGGTTCAGCTTGGAATGCAGGATGCTCATCGCGGCGGTCCCGGTCATGGTTTCTGGGCATGGGGTGGCCGCTGCCGAGCGCTTTCGGGCCTCGGCATGCGGGGTGGGCTGGCTGGCGGCGGGTTCAGGCGGCGAGGGCGCGACCGATGACGATGCGCTGCACGTCGCTGGTGCCCTCGTAGATCTGGCACACGCGCACGTCGCGGTAGATGCGCTCGACCGGAAAATCGCTGAGGTAGCCGTAACCGCCGTGGATCTGGATGGCGTCCGAGCAGACCCGCTCGGCCATCTCCGAGGCGAACAGCTTGGCCATCGAGGCTTCTTTCAGGCAGGGCCGGCCGGCGTCTTTCAGGCTCGCCGCGTGCAGCACCAGCTGGCGGGCGGCCTCGATGCGCGTGGCCATGTCGGCGAGGCGGAAGCTCACCGCCTGATGCTCGATGATCGGTTTGCCGAAGCTCTCGCGCTCCTTGGCATAGGCCAGCGCCGCCTCGAAGGCCGCGCGCGCCATGCCGAGGCACTGGGCGGCGATGCCGATGCGCCCGGATTCGAGATTGGCCAGCGCGATGCGATAGCCCGCACCCTCGTCGCCCAGCCGGTTGGCGAGCGGCACGCGGCAGTTGTCGAGCACGATCTGCGCGGTATCGGAGGCGTGCTGGCCGAGCTTGTCCTCGATGCGGGCGACGACATAACCGGGGCTCGTCGTCGGCACGATGAAGGCGCTGATGCCCTTCTTGCCGGCCGCCGGGTCGGTGACCGCGAAGATGATGGCCAGATCGGCATTCTTGCCCGAGGTGATGAACTGCTTGGTGCCGTTGAGCACGTACTCGTCGCCATCGCGCACGGCCCGGCTGCGGATCGCCGAGGCATCGGAGCCGACCTGCGGCTCGGTCAGCGCGAAGGCGCCGAGCAGCTCGCCGCGCGCCAGCCGTGGGATGTAGTCGGCCTTCTGCGCCGCGCTGCCGAAGGCGAGCAGCGGGCCGATGCCGACCGAGTTGTGCACGCTGACGATGGTGCTGGTGGCACCGTCGCCAGCCGCGATTTCCTCCAGCGCCAGTGCGAAGGCGACGTAGCCGGCGGCGCTGCCGCCCCAGGCTTCCGGCGTGGTCATGCCCATGACGCCGAGCTCGGCCAGGCCGGCCAGCGCCGCGCGCGGGAAGTGCTGCTCGCGGTCCCAGCGCGCGGCGTGCGGGGCGATCTGCTCCTGCACGAAGGCGCGCACCGCCTCGCGGATCATCGTCTGTTCGTCGCTCAGGATCATCGCTGCTCTCCCGGCTGGGAGGGGGGAACGTCCGGGCCGGATGGCGGCTGGCCGCGATCATCCGGCCCGGCGTTCCCTTCTCCTCCTGCCCTCCTCTTTGCCTGGTCGCGCGCCGCGGGCGCGCCGCGGGCCGGCGCGGTGCCGGCGCGTGCTCTGTATTTAGATGAGTTCGACGGCCATTGCCGTGGCCTCGCCACCGCCGATGCACAGCGAGGCTACGCCGCGGCGGGCGCCGCGCTGGCGCAGCGCGCTGATCAGCGTCACCAGGATGCGGGCGCCGGAGCAGCCGATCGGGTGGCCGAGCGCGGTGGCGCCGCCGTGTACGTTGACCTTGGCATGCGGCAGTTCGAGGTCGTGCATCGCCGCCATCGTCACCACCGCGAAGGCTTCGTTGATCTCGAACAGATCGACGTCGCCGGCACGCCAGCCGGTGCGGGTGAACAGCTTCTGCATTGCGCTGACCGGCGCCGTGGTGAACAGGCCCGGGCGCTGGGCGTGGCTGGCGTGGCCGCGGATCACCGCCAGCGGCGTCAGGCCGTGGCGCTCGGCGCTGCTGGCGCGCATTAGCAGCAGCGCGGCGGCGCCGTCGGAGATCGAGCTGGAATTGGCCGGCGTCACCGTGCCGTCCTTGCGAAACGCCGGCTTCAGCGTCGGGATCTTGTCGGGGCGGGCACTCAGCGGCTGTTCATCGGTATCGACGATCTGCTCGCCGCCGCGCGCCGGCACGCTGACCGCGGTGATCTCGTCGCGGAACAGACCGCCTTCGATCGCCGCCCGGGCGCGCTTCAGCGATTCCAGCGCATAGGCGTCCTGCGCCTCGCGGGTAAAGCCGTAGCTGTCGGCACATTCCTCGGCGTAGGTGCCCATCAGCCGGCCCTTGTCGTAGGCGTCTTCGAGGCCGTCGAGGAACATGTGATCGAGCACCTGACCGTGGCCGAGACGGTAGCCGGCCCGCGCCTTGGCCAGCAGGTAAGGCGCGTTGCTCATCGACTCCATGCCGCCGGCGACGACGATGCCGGCGCTGCCGGCGAGTAGACCGTCGTGGGCCAGCATCACCGCCTTCATGCCCGAGCCGCAGACCTTGCTGACGGTGGTGCAGGGCGTGTGCAGGCCGAGTCCGGCGCCGAGCGCGGCCTGGCGCGCCGGTGCCTGACCGACGCCGGCCGGCAGCACGCAGCCCATGTAGACCTCCTCGACGGCGTCGGTGGGCAGGCCGCTGCGCTCGACGGCGGCACGGATCGCCGCGGCACCGAGCTGCGTGGCGCCGAGCGGCGCCAGCGCGCCCTGAAAGCCGCCCATCGCGGTGCGGGCGATACCAACGATGACGACCGGATCTTGCTGCATGGTGGGGTCTCCTGCGCCGCTTCCCGCAGCGCCAAGCGGGCTCAGGCGGTGCGCGCCGTGCTCAGGCCGAGTTCCTCGGTGGCCTGCTGGCGCATGACGTATTTCTGGATCTTGCCGGTGATGGTCATCGGGAAGGCTTCGACGAACTTCACGTAGCGCGGAATCTTGTAGTGGGCGATCTGGCCGCGGCAGAAGTCGCGGATCTCGTCTTCGCTGCACTCGACGCCGTCGCGCAGGCGAATCCACGCGCACAGCTCCTCGCCGTACTTCGGGTCGGGCACGCCGACCACCTGCACGTCCTGCACCTTCGGGTGGCGGTAGAGGAATTCCTCGATCTCGCGCGGGTAGATGTTCTCGCCACCGCGGATGACCATGTCCTTGAGGCGGCCGACGATGTTGCAGAAGCCCTCGTCGTCGATCGTCGCCAGATCGCCGGTGTGCATCCAGCCGGCGCGGTCGATCGCCTCGGCGGTTTTCGCCTCGTCGCCCCAGTAGCCGAGCATCACCGAGTAACCGCGGGTCAGCAGCTCGCCGGTGTCGCCGCGTGCCACGATGCGTCCGATCGGGTCGACGATCTTGACC
Source organism: Plasticicumulans acidivorans (assembly GCF_003182095.1). Lineage (GTDB taxonomy): Bacteria > Pseudomonadota > Gammaproteobacteria > Competibacterales > Competibacteraceae > Plasticicumulans > Plasticicumulans acidivorans. Next base: position 112,280 of record NZ_QGTJ01000008.1, read on the forward strand.
TCGACGTGCGGGTGGATGCGCCCGACCGTCGACACGCGCTTGTCGAGCGGATCGTCGGTGCCGCTCTGGAAGCTGCCGGGCGAGGTCTCGGTCATGCCGTAGACGATGGTGACCTCGCTCATGTGCATCTGCTCGATGACGCGCTTCATCACCTCGATCGGGCACGGCGAGCCGGCCATGATGCCGGTGCGCAGGCTGGAGAGGTCGTAGCGGGCGAAGTCCGGGTGGTCGAGCACGGCGATGAACATCGTCGGCACACCGTGCAGGCCGGTGCAGCGTTCGGCCTGCACCGCCTCCAGCACCGCCGTCGGCTCGAAGGCCTCGGCCGGGTAGACCATGCAGGCGCCGTGGGTGACGCAGGCGAGGTTGCCGAGCACCATGCCGAAGCAGTGATACAGCGGCACCGGAATACACAGCCGGTCCTGCGGCGTGAGCTTGAGCCCTTCGCCGATGAAGTAGCCGTTGTTGAGGATGTTGTGGTGCGACAGCGTCGCGCCTTTCGGCGCGCCGGTGGTGCCGGAGGTGAACTGCACGTTGATCGGCTCATCGAACTGCAGCTGCTCGCCGATCTCGGCCAGCTCCGCCCGTTCGGTGGCGCTGGCCGGCGTGCGCAGCGCGTCGAAATTGAACATGCCCGGCGTGGCTTCTTCACCGAGGCGGATGACGCTGCGCAGGCTCTTGAGCCGCGCCGCGCGCAGTTCGCCCGGCCGGCTGTCCGCCAGCTCCGGCGCCAGCTCGTTGACCATCGCCAGGTAGTCGCTGCCCTTGAAGCGCGCGGCCAGCACCAGCGCCTTGCAGCCGACCTTGTTCAGTGCGTATTCCAGCTCCGAGGTGCGGTAGGCCGGGTTGATGTTGACCATCACCAGACCAGCGCTGGCGGTGGCGAACTGCATCAGCACCCATTCGACGTTGTTCGGCGACCAGATGCCGATGCGATCGCCCGGCTCCAGGCCGATGCGGCGCAGGCCGGCGGCCAGCCGGCGCACTTCTTCGAGGAACTGGCTGTAGGACCAGCGCACGTTCTGGTGGCGCACGATCAGCGCGTCGCGCTCGCCCCAGCGTTCGGCGGCCGTCTCCAGGAAGCGGCCGATGGTCATGCCGATCAGCGGCTTGGCGCTCGCGCCGTGGACGTAACTCGGGTTCATCGCGGATATCTCCTCTGCACTGCTGCGGGGGGATAGCAAGTGCTGCCGCCGCCTCAGGCGGTTTCGGCGAACAGCTCGCGACCGATCAGCATGCGGCGGATTTCCGAGGTGCCCGCACCGATTTCATAGAGCTTGGCGTCGCGCCACAGGCGCCCGACCGGGAAGTCGTTGATGTAGCCGTTGCCGCCGAGGATCTGGATCGCCTCGCCGGCCATCCAGGTGGCTTTTTCCGCGGCGTAGAGGATCACGCCGGCGGCGTCCTTGCGCACCGAGCGCGCATGCGCACCGCCGAGGCGGTCGAGCGCCTGGCCGACGGCGTAGACGTAGGCGCGGCAGGCCATCATCGTCGTGTAGAGGTCGGCGAGCTTGCCCTGCATCAGCTGGAATTCGCCGATCGGCTGGCCGAACTGCGTGCGCTCGTGCACATACGGCACCACCGCGTCCATGCAGGCCTGCATGATGCCGATCGGGCCGGCGGCGAGCACCGCGCGCTCGTAGTCGAGGCCGGACATCAGCACGCGCACGCCGTTGCCCTCGCCACCGAGGACGTTCTCCTGCGGCACTTCACAGTCATCGAAGAACAGCGGGAAGGTGTTGGAGCCGCGCATACCGAGCTTGTCGAGATGCTTGCCGTGGCTGAAGCCCTTGAAGCCCTTCTCGATGATGAAGGCGGTGATGCCGCGCGGACCGGCATTGATGTCGGTCTTGGCGTAGACCACCAGCGTGTCGGCGTCGCCGCCGTTGGTGATCCACATCTTTGCGCCGTTGAGCACGTAGCGATCGCCTTTCTTTTCGGCGCGCAGCTTCATGCTGACCACGTCGGAGCCGGCGTTCGGCTCGCTCATCGCCAGTGCGCCGACGTGCTCGCCCGACACCAGCTTGGGCAGGTAGCGCGCCTTCTGCTCGGCGCTGCCGTTGCGGTGGATCTGGTTGACGCAGAGGTTGGAGTGCGCCCCGTAGGACAGGCCGACCGAGGCCGAGGCCCGCGAGATTTCCTCCATCGCCACCATGTGCGCCAGGTAGCCCATGTCGGCACCGCCGTATTCCTCGCCGACGGTGACGCCGAGCAGGCCGAGCTCGCCGAACTTGCGCCACAGGTCGGCCGGGAATTCGTTCGTGCGGTCGATTTCGGCGGCGCGCGGTGCGATTTCCTGGTGGGCGAAGTCGCGCACAGCCTCGCGCAGCATGTCGACGGTTTCGCCGAGAGCGAAGTTCAGGGACGGCAGCTGAATCATGGGGACTCCTCAATCCTCGGATGGGCGATGCGTGCGGGCTCGGGCGGCCCGTTAGGTGCGGTGACGTTAATTGACGTTGACGTAAACGTCAATACGTAGAGGCACAAAAAGCGTCAAGTCGACGCTTAAACCGTATCGTGATCAGGCAGTGAAGTGAGATCGGAGCGCTCGTTCAGCAGGCGCTCGCAGTCGGCGGTAGCGGTGTCGATCTCGCGCAGCACGGCCTCGATATCGCGTTGTTGCTGCACGAGAATCGCCCGCCGCTCGCTGAGGATGCGCAGGAACAGTTCGAGCTGGCGCTCTTCGCCGCGCGCGGTGTCGAACATATCGAACAGCTCGCGTGTTTCGCCGAGACTCATGCCGAGGCGCTTGCCGCGCAGGATCAGTTTCAGGCGGGTGCGGTCGCGTTTGCTGTAGACGCGCCGGCGGCCGTCGCGGTACGGGCAGAGCAGGCCCTGATCCTCATAGAAGCGGATCGCCCGGGTGGTCACGTCGAATTCGCGCGCCAAGTCGCTGATTGTGTAGATCGTACCCGTAGGCCGTTCGACGGTACTCAACGCATGCGCTCCGGTTCGTGAAGGGTTTGTGAAGTCAAGCATGAAGTGTACCAATAACTGTCGCGTCAACGGCAAGTAAGGATCAACGAGCGCTCATCATGGCCTGCGCTCACAATGGTGACAGCCATCGTCGGGACGGCGTCGGCGGGCCTGTCGGTCTGCTTGCAAGCCCCGACGGCGGTCGTTAGTTTAAGCATTGCAGCTTCAGTTTACGTAAACGTCAAATAACAAGAATTCAACGAAGTCTGCTGGGAGAGATGAGGAATGGGCGTGTCCGACACGGTCGAGATGCAGTGGCCGGACCCGGTCTCCGTCACCGGGGTATTGCAGGAAATCTTCACGCGCAGTGAGCGCCTGCTGCAGGCGGAGTTCGAACGCCGGCGCGGGCGAACGCCGGCGTTGCCGAGCGACGAGCTGGGCATCGGCAAGGCGTTTTTCGATGCGTCATCGCATCTGCTGAGCAGCCCGCTGCACCTCGTCGAGTCGCAGATGATGCTGTGGCGTGACGGTCTGCAGCTGTGGAGCTCGGCCCTCGGCAGCCTGCTGGGCGCACCGGTTTCCCCGGTCATCGAGCCGGCACGCAGCGACCGCCGCTTTCGCGACGCGGCCTGGTCCGAGGCGGTGCCGTTTGATTTCATCAAGCAGTCCTACCTGCTGGCCAGTCGCTGGTTGCTGGATCTCAGCCAGCATGTCGAGGGGCTCGATGAGCGCAGTGCCCGCAAGGTCGAGTTCTACACCCGGCAGTTCGTCGATGCGCTGGCGCCGACCAATTTCGCGCTGACCAACCCCGAGGCGCTGCGCGAGCTCTGCCGCACCGGTGGCGAGAGTCTGCTCAAAGGCTGGCGCAACCTGCTTGCCGACCTCGAACGCGGCAAGGGCAAGCTGAACATCCGCATGACCGATCTCGATGCCTTCGAGCTCGGTCGCAACGTCGCGGTGACGCCGGGCAAGGTGATCTGGCAGGGGCCGATGGCGCAGCTGCTGCAGTATTCGCCGACCACGCCCGACGTGCGCCGCCGGCCGCTGCTGATCGTGCCGCCGTGGATCAACAAGTTCTACATCCTCGACCTGCGCGAGAAGAATTCCTTCATCAAGTGGGCGGTCGACCAGGGCAACACGGTGTTCGTGCTGTCGTGGATCAACCCCGGCGCCGACTACGCCGACAAAGGCTTCGATGACTACCTGCGCGACGGCACGCTGGCCGCGCTCGACGCCATCGAGCAGGCCACCGGCGAGCACGAGGTCAACGCCGTCGGTTACTGCCTCGGCGGCACGCTGCTGGCGGCGACGCTGGCCTGGCTGGCCGCGCGCGGCGAGCAGCGCATCAAGAGTGCGACGCTGTTCACGACGATGCTCGACTTCACCCATCCCGGCGAGCTGGAAGTGTTCATCGACGAGCAGCAGCTCGATGCCATCGACAAGCGCATGCAGGCGCAGGGTTACCTCGACGGTGCCGAGATGGCCGGCACCTTCAACATGCTGCGAGCCAATGACCTGATCTGGTCCTTCGCCATCAACAACTACCTGCTCGGCAAGGAGCCGTTTCCCTTCGACCTGCTGTACTGGAATTCCGATTCCACGCGTATGCCGGCGAAGATGCACAGCTTCTACCTGCGCAAGATGTATCTGGAAAACCGCCTGCGCGAGCCCGGCGGCATCGTGCTCGGCGGCGTGCCGATCGATCTCGGCAAGGTCACGGTGCCGGTGTATTTCCTTTCGGCGATCGAAGACCACATCGCGCCGTGGAAGTCGACCTTCATGGGCACGCGGCTGTTCGGCGGGCCGATGAAGTTCGTGCTTGGCGGCTCCGGTCACATCGCCGGCGTCATCAATCCGCCGGCGGCGAACAAATACGGCTACTGGACCAATCCACAGCTCGGCACTGACGCCGCAACCTGGCTCGCCGGTGCCACGCAGCATGCCGGTTCCTGGTGGAGTGACTGGGATGCCTGGCTGGCTGCAGAGGACGACGCCCGTGTGCCGGCCCGTGTCCCCGGCAGCGGCGCGCTGCCGGCCCGTGAAGACGCCCCAGGTGCCTACGTGCGCTACCGCCTGCTCAAGTAAGCGCCGCTCCGGTGCACGATGCCGCCGGCGGTAGCGCGACCGCGGCGGCGCAGACCCACGACGCGCAATCACGAGGAGGAGATCCGGTGGGCAAGAACATGTGGGTGGATGCCGGCGGCGCCGGCTTCGGCCCGGCCAATTTCGCCGAGGGTGCGATCAAGCCGCAGGTCGACATCATCAACGCCGACGGCGCGCTGATCGTGCAGGTCGAGCTGCCCGGAGTCAGCGAGCAGGACATCCGCCTGTCGGTGCATCAGGGCGTGCTGACCGTCGCCGGCGACAAGCATCCGCACAACCGCGAGGAGTGGAAGCGCGAGTACTACGTCGCCGAGCGCGCGTTCGGCGCGTTCCGCCGTTCGATCAATCTGCCGGCCGGCCTCGACGAGGACAATGCCGAGGCCGATTTCGCCGATGGCGTACTGACGGTGCGCTTTCCGCGCATCGGCATCGAAACCCTGCCGGGCAAGCCGATTCCGATCCGCCCGCGCTGAGCGTTCGGGCGGCGCCGGCTCAGTCCGCGCGCAGCCGGCGCAGATGGATCAGCGCCGTCGGCGCGCCGTGCAGATCGCGGCGCGCCTCGATCGCCTGCGGCACGAAGCCCAGCGGCGGGTAGAACAGCAGGCCGGCGGTGTTGCCGCTGAAACAGGCCACGCTGACGCTGCGTGCGGCATAGCGGGTGAAGGCCGTCGTGCACATCGTCTCGATCAGGTAGCGGCCGACGCCCTGGCCGCGCGTCGTCGGTTCGACGACGACCTGGCCGATGGCGCAATCGCCGCCCTGCGCCCAGCGCAGGAAGTTGGCGTGGGCGACGACGCGCCCGTCGAGTTCGACCACGGTCGATTCGGTGCGCGTGGCCGCGGTGGCGATGAGCTGCCCGGCCGTCAGCGGCCAGCTCGCCTTTGGAAACCAGTAGAACAACTCCTGCGGGTTGAGGGCGAAGCAGGCGACACGATGCAGATCGTCCGTGGTCGCCGCGCGGTGGCTGAGCGGCATCGGCTGGGCTCCGGGCAGAAAGGGGGCTCAGCCTGACGGCGGCGGCAAACCGTGTGCAAGTCGCCGTGTGCCACAGGCAGGCTTTCAGCCGAGCATGAACTCGACTGCGGCGCGGGCGTGCAGCGCCGTGGTGTCGAACAGCGGCACGGTGGCATCGGCGGCTGTCAGCAGCAGGCCGATTTCCGTGCAGCCGAGCACGATCGCCTGGGCGCCGCGGCTGGCCAGCGCATCGATGACCTGGCGATAGCGCTGGCGTGAGTCGGCCTCGATGCGTCCGCAGCACAGCTCCTCGTAGATCACGCGGTGGACTTCGGCGCGGTCCGTGGCAGCCTCCGGTATCAGTACCTCGATGCCGTGTTCCTGCTCCAGGCGCTGGCGGTAGAAGGTCTCTTCCATCGTGAAGCGGGTGCCGAGCAGGCCGACGCGCGTCAGGCCGTGCGTCCGAATCGCCGCGGCGGTGGCATCGGCGATGTGCAGCAGCGGCAGGCCGGTGGCGGCCTCGATGGTGGCGGCGACCTTGTGCATGGTGTTGGTGCACAGCAGCAGGCCATCGGCACCGGCGCTCTGCAGTGCCTGCGCCGCGCCGGCCAGACGGGCGCCGGCACACTCCCAGTCGCCGCTGCGCTGCAGGCATTCGATGTCGTGGAAATCGACGCTGTAAAGGATCAGCCGCGCCGAGTGCAGGCCGCCGAGGCGCTCGCGCACACCCTCGTTGATCTGCCGGTAGTAGGGCACGGTGGATTCCCAGCTCATGCCGCCGATCAGGCCGATGGTTTTCATGGTCGCTTCCTGCCGGTGAAACGTGCGGTTGCGCGTGCCCGCCGCGAGGGTACGCCTCGTGCGCAAGGCTGTCCTCATCGTGGCCCGGCTGCGTTGTCACGAGTGTATTCACGGTTGGCGGAGGCTGCCGCGACAGCTGCGCCGGTCGCGGGCGATGCCCGTGCATTGACGTCAAATCGCCACCGGTTTTGGTCTAGTTTGGCTGCAAGGTGCGCCCGGCGCGGTTTACGGCCGCGGCGGGGCGGCGCCAGGGAGTGTCCGCCGGCATCGCGCCGTTTCGTGTTTCGCACGCCTTGCGTCGAGGGCTCACACCGTGAACGACATCGCTTCCATGCTGGCCGCCGCCAGGCAATCCACGCAGCGCCCGATTCCGGCCGCTGCCCCAGTGATCGGCCTGTGGCTGCTGCTCGGGGCCGCGTCGGCACAGGCCGCCACCGCCGTCTGCCCGGGCGAACTCGGCCATCTGGCGGCATATGCCGGCAGCTACGAGGTCGACAAGCTGTTCAACGATCCGGCGCTGGTGCAGCGTCTGCAGCAGCGGTTGGGCAGCGAGTTTGCGCATGTGCGTGACAATCTCGGTGTGGTCGGGCCGATCAGCGTCGAAGGCTGTGATCTGAGCGTCGCCGGCAATCAGCCGCATCGGGGCTCCGAGGAGGAGGCCGCGGTCTCGGTCGATCTGCGCCGCGACCGCGTCGCCGTTGGTGTGCTCAGTGGCCGGCGCATCCTCGTCTATGCCGACGCCGGCGCCTCCGTGCCGGGGCAGTGGCCGCGCAGTCTGCTCGACTGGGTGACGCGCACGCGCCAGTACACCGCGGCGCCGCGGGCCGGTGTGCGGGTGATCACCGACCCGAACGGCGCCGATGCCCGGCGGCTGGTGCGCGGCATCGGCCCGTACAAGGCGCCGGCGGCGCCCATCGCCGTCGTCGTGCCGGCCGATCCGCCGACGGCGGTGCAGCGTGCCGCGGTACGCCGGGCGGCGGCGGCCGAGTTCCGCGAGATGCAGCAGACTGAAGGCAAGGCGCTGGAGTTCAGCGTCGGCAGTGCCGATCTCAACGATGACGGCCAGCCTGATCTGATCGTGCATCTGAGCTCGATGAGCTACTGCGGCTCGGCCGGCTGCGGCGGCTTTGCGCTGCTGGCGAACGGGCAGGGCTATGCGACGCGGCAGATCGCGCTGCCGTGGTTCTATGAAAAGGTCCAGATCCTGCCGAGCCGGCATCGCGGCATGCACGATCTGCGCTTCGACGACGCCCGCGGCCATTTCGAGTGGAACGGCCGCGAATACGTCTTCCGCTGAGGTCGGCTGCGGTCTCAGTGTCCGCGCAGCCAGTCGCGCAGCGTCGCCAGTGACACGCCGTAGTGATAGGCGCGCGTCGCCGCGTCGTAACGCCACTCGGCACCGCCAGGGCAGGCGCTGCGTGCGCGGCAGTCGGCCGCGCAGGGCGAGGCGCTGTCCAGGCGCTGCCGGATGCAGGCCTGTCCGTTCCAGCCCGCCATGCTGACGGCCGACGCCGGGCAGGCCTCGATACAGGGCGCGCTGCAGGCCACGCAGGGGGAGTCGCCGAGTGCTGCGGCGGGGTCGGGCTCGGCATCGAGGGCGATCAGCGCGCGCACCGCCCACCAGCTGCCGTAACGCGGGTGCAGCGTGTTCATGAACGGTCCCGGCCGCAGCCAGCCGGCGGCTTCGAGTCGGGGCAGCAGTGGCAGCGTCGGCGCGCCGTTCGCGTGCGGGAACAGCACGCGGTGCGGCAGGGCGCCGAGCAGGGCGCTCAGTTCGGCGCGGCAGAAATCATCGAGCGGACCGCAAGAAGTGGCCGGCGCGGTGGCGTTGAGCGCCAGCAGCTGCGCCGGCGGGCGCCCGGCCGCCCAGCGCTGCTGCACGGTTGCGCCGGTATTGCAGACCAGCCACAGCGCCGAAAACGGTGCACTGTCGGCATCGCCCGCCAGCACGGTCTGCAGGCCGTAGCCGAGGGCGGTGGCCCGGACGCGACAGGCGGAGAAGGCGCTCATGCGCAGGCCGCCGCGAAATCGTGCAGATAGTCGACGCCGGCCAGCGCGCGGCTGCCGTACCAGGAGGTCATTTCGCCATCGATCAGCCGCAGGCGGTGCGGCGCGCAGCCGGTGGTCGCGGCGAAGTGCTCCAGATCGGCGGCGGTAAAGCGGTACGGCTCGCTGGAAAACAGCACCAGATCGACTTCGGCCAGCAGCTGCGGCGTGATCTCGATCTGCGGATAGCGCACGGCGGCCGGCCGCGGCCAGGTCTGCCAGCCGACGCGTTCGAGCATGCGCGCAATGTAGGTGTCGGCACCGACGCTCATCCACGGCTCGCGCCAGATCAGGTAGAGCACGCGCCGGCCCGGCCAGCGGCGGGCGTCGAGCCTCTCCAGTCGCTGCTGCAGCCCGGCGCACAGCGCCTCGGCCTCTGCCTCGCGGTCGAACACGCGGCCGAGCAGGCGGTACAGCGCGAAGTTGTCCTGCGGCGCGCAGGGGTGGGTGACGATGCGCTGCGGCACATAGGCGGCCAGCTGCGCGCTCAACTCCTGCGTGTTCTCGTCGATATTGAGGAGGACGTGTGTCGGCGCCAGTGCCGCCAGGCGGCGGTGGTTGATCTTCTTGGTGCCGCCGACGCTCGGCACCGCGGCGAGCTCGGCGGCCGGATGGATGCAGTAATGCGTGCGTGCCACCAGTTGCGTGCCGAGGCCGAGCGCGAACAGCAGCTCGCTCAGGCTTGGCACCAGGCTGGCGATGCGGGCGTCGGGGCCGGCCGGCGGGTGGTGCTGGCCGCAGGCGTCGATTGACGTATACGTCATGTTAGATTCCCGGACATGGATGCGGTTTATCACTGTTGCAACGAAGAGGTCTCATTTATGGGCAATGCCGCCGAACATGCTGCCATCACCGCGCATTGGAGCCGGCGCGATCCTGCCGCCTGGATCATGGCGCGGCTGGCCGCCGAGCAGGTGCAGACGCCGCAATGGCGTGATGTCGCACGCTTCGACCAGATTCATGCCGGCGGTCTGCAGGCGGTGCGCGAGCTCGCCGAACTGTGCGCGATCAGCCGCGACTGGCAGGTCGTCGATCTCGGTGGCGGTCTCGGTGGCGCGGCGCGGGCGCTGAGCGGCACCTACGGCTGCGCGCTGACCTGCGTCGATCTGACACCGACGCTGATCGATGCCGGCGAGCGCTTGACGACGCTGGTCGGTCTGCAGCGCTACGTGCGTCACCTCGAAGCCGACGCCACGGCCACCGGGCTGGCGGACGCTGCCTACGATCTGGTCTGGGTGCAGCATCTGGCGCTGCATCTGCCGGAGCCGCTGGCACTGTGGCGCGAGGCGGCGCGTCTGCTCAAGCCGGGCGGTCTGCTGGCGGTGCATGAATGGGTGCTCGGCAGCGGCGAGCCGTATTACCCGGCGCCGTGGGCTCCGGCCGACGGCAGCCTGAGTCATCTCGGCAGCCAGGCCGAGCTCGAAGCCAGGCTCACGGCCGCCGGTTTCATCGATATCCGTCTGCAGGATGTTTCGGCTACGGCCGCCGAAGGGTACGCCCGCCAGCTCAAGGCGCTCGCCCGCCAGCCGCAGGCCGACAATCCGGTGCTGCCGGCAGAGGAACTCGGCCTGGTGATCGCCAATGCCGAGCGCAGCCTGCGCGAGGGCCGCGCCCGCTGCCTGATGGGTACCGCCCGCCGCGCCTGAGCCGGCCTTGCTGCGCTCTGCATTCATCCGCGCGCGACTCCACGAGCTGTTTGCTGCACCCTGCAGGCCGTGTGAAAACATCAATTGACGTTAACGTAAACGGCAGTTATGTTCGAGCACATAAGAGCCATGCAGCGAGTGTCCAGCTACGACTGCAGCGCGGCGTAAACGCCCGTCAGAGGCGGCGCCGCGAACCGCAACGAGTGGAGAGGAGAACATCCGATGAGCGTAGCTGCCCAGGCCGTGCGCGCGGCCCCGGTACAGTCGCAGCCCCTGCACAAGCCGCAGCACAAGGTGCGTTTCGTCACCGCGGCTTCGCTGTTCGATGGCCACGATGCCTCGATCAACATCATGCGGCGCATCCTGCAGGCGCAGGGCGCCGAGGTGATCCACCTCGGCCATAACCGCTCGGTCGACGAGGTGGTCACCGCGGCGCTCGCCGAGGACGTGCAGGGCATCGCCGTCAGCTCCTACCAGGGCGGTCACGTCGAGTACTTCAAGTACATGATCGACCTGCTGCGCGCGCGCGGTGGCGAGAACATCCGCGTCTACGGCGGCGGCGGCGGCGTCATCGTGCCGGCGGAGATCCGCGAGCTGCACGACTACGGCGTCGCCCGCATCTTTTCACCGGAGGACGGCCAGCGGCTGGGCCTCGCCGGCATGATCAACCTGATGATCCGCGAGTGCGACGTCGAGCAGGCGCAGGCCGTGCCCTGCGCGCTCGACGCGCTGCGCGGCGGTGATCAGCGCGCGCTGTCGCGCTGCATCACCGCGCTCGAAGCCGGCGCGCTGGACGGCGCGCTGCGCACGACGCTGCTCGCCGAGGCGGTCGGCCGGTCGGCGCCGGTGCTCGGCATCACCGGCACCGGTGGCGCCGGCAAGTCCTCGCTGACCGACGAGCTGATCCGTCGTTTCCGCCTCGATCGTGACGATGCCCTGAAGATCGCCGTGATCGCCGCCGACCCGTCGCGGCGCAAGTCCGGCGGCGCGCTGCTCGGCGACCGCATCCGCATGAATGCGATCGATCACCCCAACATCTACGTGCGTTCGCTGTCGACGCGCGCCGGCGGCACCGAGGTGCCGGAGCATCTCGACGACATCATCGCCGCCTGCAAGGTCGCCGGCTTCGAGCTGATCATCGTCGAAACCCCCGGCATCGGTCAGGGCGGCGCCGGCATCGTGCCTTTCGCCGATCTGGCGCTGTACGTGATGACGCCGGAATTCGGTGCCGCCTCGCAGCTGGAGAAGATCGACATGCTCGACTTCGCCGACGTGGTGGCGATCAACAAGTTCGACCGCAAGGGCGGCGAGGACGCGCTGCGCGACGTGCGCAAACAGATGCAGCGCAACCGCGAGGCCTTCGCCGTGGCGGCGGAGGCGATGCCGGTGTTCGGCACCATCGCCGCGCGCTTCAACGACGACGGCATCACCGCGCTTTACCAGTGCCTGTCGGCGCTGCTGCGCGAGAAGGGGCTGAGTGCCGGCGTGCAGCGGCTGGCGCCGGTCGGCGTCAAGGCTTCGTCCGGCAAGACGGTGATCGTGCCGCCGGGGCGCGTGCGCTACCTCGCCGAGATCGCCGACACCGTGCGCGGCTACCACCGCACCATCGGCGAGCAGGCCGCGCTGCTGCGCCAGCGCCAGCAGCTGCAGGCGGTGCGGGCGCTGCTGCAGCGCGAAGGCGCCGAGGTTGCCACGCTCGACGCGCTGCTGCTGAAGACCGAAGACCGCATCGACGCGCGCGCCCGCAAGCTGATCGAGCAGTGGCCGGCGGTGGTCGCGAGCTACTCGGGCGACGAGCACGTGGTGAAGGTGCGCGACAAGGAGATCCGCTACGCGCTGACCACGACCTCACTGTCCGGCAACCGCATTCCCAAGGTGGCTCTGCCGAAGTTCAGCGATCACGGCGAGCTGCTGACCTTCCTGCTCAAGGAAAACCTGCCGGGTAACTTCCCGTACACCGCCGGCGTGTTCGCCTTCAAGCGCGAGGGCGAAGACCCGACGCGGATGTTCGCTGGCGAGGGCGATGCCTTCCGCACCAACAAGCGCTTTCACTACCTGTCGAAGGGTCAGCCGGCGACGCGGCTGTCGACGGCGTTCGACTCGGTGACGCTGTACGGCGGCGACCCCGACGAGCGCCCGGACATCTATGGCAAGGTCGGCAACTCCGGCGTCAGCATCGCCACGCTCGACGACATGAAGGTGCTGTATTCGGGCTTCGACCTGTGCGCCGCGAGCACCTCGGTGTCGATGACGATCAACGGCCCGGCGCCGACCATTCTGGCGATGTTCCTCAACACCGCCATCGACCAGCAGCTGGAGCAGTTCGCGCGCGAGCAGCAGCGCGCGCCGAGCGTCGAGGAGGCCGCGCAGCTGCGCGCCTGGGTGCTCAACACCGTGCGCGGCACGGTGCAGGCCGACATTCTCAAGGAGGATCAGGGGCAGAACACCTGCATTTTCTCCACCGAGTTCGCGCTCAAGCTGATGGCCGACATCCAGGCCTATTTCGTCGAGCACCAGGTGCGCAATTTCTACTCGGTGTCGATCAGCGGCTACCACATCGCCGAGGCCGGGGCCAACCCGATCTCGCAGCTCGCCTTCACGCTTGCCAACGGCTTTACCTACGTCGAGACCTATCTCGCCCGCGGCATGCACATCGATGATTTCGCGCCGAACCTGAGTTTCTTCTTCAGCAACGGCATGGACCCGGAATACACGGTGATGGGGCGGGTGGCGCGGCGCATCTGGGCGACGGCGATGCGCTTCAAGTACGGCGCCAACGAGCGCAGCCAGAAGCTCAAGTACCACGTGCAGACCTCGGGGCGCTCGCTGCACGCGCAGGAGATGGCGTTCAACGACATCCGCACCACGCTGCAGGCGCTGATCGCGATCTACGACAACTGCAACTCGCTGCACACCAACGCCTTCGACGAGGCGATCACCACGCCGACCGAGGATTCGGTGCGCCGGGCAATGGCGATCCAGCTGATCATCAACCGCGAATGGGGGCTGGCGAAGAACGAAAACCCCAATCAGGGCGCCTTCATCATCGACGAGCTGACCGATCTGGTCGAAGAGGCGGTGCTCTGCGAGTTCGAGCGCATCGCCGAGCGCGGCGGCGTACTCGGCGCGATGGAAACCGGCTACCAGCGCGGCAAGATTCAGGAGGAATCACTGCTCTACGAAACCCGCAAGCACGACGGCAGCCTGCCGATCATCGGCGTCAACACCTTCCGCAACCCGCACGGCGAGGACGTCGCCCAGAGCATCGAGCTGGCGCGTTCGACCGACGAGGAAAAGCGCTCGCAGCTGACGCGCCTGCGCGAGTTCCAGACGCGTCATGCCGAGGCGGCACCGGCGGTGCTGGCGCGGCTGCGTCAGGCGGCGATCGACAACGCCAACGTCTTCGAGGTGCTGATGGAGGCGGTGCGCTGCTGCTCGCTCGGCCAGATCACGCAGACCTTGTTCGAGGTGGGCGGCAAGTACCGGCGTAACATGTGAGCGGGCGCGCGGGCACGTCAGCGCTTGACGTTGACGTGCGCGTCAATTGAATTTCTCTTGAATGAGTAGGGTTTCCGTATGCGTTATGCTCCGCGTGCCCATACGGGAAAACCCTTATTCGCAGTGGAGAAGTTACCAGTGGAAATCAAGAAGATTGGCGTCGTTGGCGCCGGCCAGATGGGCAACGGTATTGCGCAGGTCAGTGCTGCCGCCGGCTATGAAGTCATCATGCGTGACATCAACGATGCCGCTGTCGCCCGCGGCATGGCCACGATCGCCAAGAGCCTCGACCGCCTGCTCACCAAGGGCAAGATCAGCGCCGAGGACAAGGCGCAGACGCTGGCGCGGCTGAGCGGTGTCACCGACGTCGCCGCGCTCGCCGACTGCGACATCGTCATCGAGGCCGCGACCGAGAACGAATCGCTGAAGCTGTCGATCTTCCGCGAACTCGACGGCATCGTGAAGCCGGAAGCGATCCTCGCCAGCAACACCTCGTCGATCTCGATCACCCGCATCGCCGCCGCGACCAAGCGCCCGCAGCAGGTCATCGGCATGCACTTCATGAACCCGGTACCGATGATGCAGCTGGTGGAGATCATCCGCGCGCTGCAGACCAGCGACGCGACCTATGCCGCCACCGAGGCGCTGGCCAGTGCCGTCGGCAAGACCCCGGTCGAGGTCAAGGACAGCTTCGGCTTCGTCTCCAACCGCGTGCTGATCCCGATGATCAACGAGGCGGTGTACTGCCTGTACGAGGGCATCGGCACGCCCGAGGCGATCGATACCGTCATGAAGCTCGGTATGAACCACCCGATGGGGCCGCTGACGCTCGCCGATCTGATCGGCCTCGACACCTGCCTGTCGATCATGGAAGTGCTCTACGAGGGCTTCAACGATTCCAAGTACCGGCCGTGTCCGCTGCTCAAGCAGATGGTCGACGCCGGCTACCTGGGCCGCAAGTCGGGCCGTGGTTTCTACGACTACAGCGCGAAGTGAGGCCGGCATGAGCTACGAAAACGTCCTCCTCGACGAGATCGAAGCCGGCATCTGGGTGCTGACGGTCAACCGTCCGCATGCGCTCAACGCCCTCAACAGCGCCACCATCGCCGACATCGGCGCCGCGCTGCAGGCGGTGGCGGCGAATGCCGCGGCGCGCGTGCTGATCGTCACCGGCGCCGGGGAAAAAGCCTTCGTCGCCGGTGCCGACATCAAGGAGATGTCGGCCTTCAGCGGCGTGCAGGGCCAGGACTTCTCCCGGCGCACGATGGCGGTGTTCCGCTCGCTGGAGACGCTGTCGATCCCGACCATCGCCATGGTCAACGGCTACGCGCTCGGCGGTGGCAACGAGCTGGCGATGAGCTGCGACTGGATCATCGCCGGTGACAACGCCGTGTTCGGCCAGCCGGAAGTCGGTCTCGGCGTCACCCCGGGCTTCGGCGGCACGCAGCGCCTGACGCGGCTGGTCGGCCGCGCCCGTGCGCTCGAACTGATCCTCACCGCCCGCAACGTCAAGGCCGCCGAGGCGCTGACGCTCGGTCTGGCCAACCACGTCTATCCGGCTGCCGAGCTGCGCGAGCAGGTGCTCAAGCAGGCGCGGATGATCGCCAGCCGCGGCCCGCTCGCCGTCAAGCTCGGCAAGGAGGCGGTGCAGCGCGGTCAGGATCTCGATCTCGACAACGCCTGCCAGTTCGAGGCTCAGGTCTTCGGCCTGTGCTTCTCGACGGCGGACCAGAAAGAGGGCATGGCCGCCTTCATCGGCAAGCGTCCGGCGGCATTCCGCGGCGAGTGAGCGGCGGCGCTGCCTGAAGGGTTCCCTCGTCCCGGTCTCCGGGGCGAGGGGCGATGCAGCGCGGGTGAGGGCGACGCCCGAGCCCGCGCTTCAAACCCTCTCCCGCGCGGAGAGGCGCTGGCGGCTGGAAAGCGGCTCCGGCGGCTTCATCTGCTGTTGGTTGCTGGATGCCGTGCTATGACGAATGGAGCGGCGGGCACCCCCGCGGCCTGCCACGGAGCGGGATGCATGAAGCGGCTGGGCGAGGGCGGCACTGCCGGGCCTGAGCCGTACGGTTTTTGAACCTTCTCCCGACGGGAGAGGGCCGGGGCGCGGGCTGAGCAACAGACCCGCCCGCACCGGCGCCTGCGGGCGACGGCAACGATGAAAACGCAGCCAACGGCAACGACCGATCGGCGCACGACTGGAGAGATTGAGGATGGAGAACTTCCGTGCCTTTCGGGCGCACCGGGAGGACGGCCGCGTCGTGTCGCGGCTGGAGACCCTGACGCTTGCCGACCTGACGCCGGGTGACGTGGTGATCCGCGCCGCGTGGTCGGACATCAACTTCAAAGACGCCCTCGCCAGCGGCGGGGCCGGCCGCATCCAGAAGCGCTTTCCGCTGGTCGGCGGCATCGACGTCGCCGGACACGTCGCGGCTTCGAGCGATCCGCGTTTTCGCGAAGGCGACGCCGTGCTGGTGATCGGCTGCGGGCTCGGCGAGGACTTCGATGGCGGCTATGCCGAATACGTGCGTGTGCAGGGCGACTGGATCGTGCCGCTGCCGCCCGGGCTGACGCTGCGCGAATCGATGGCGATCGGCACGGCCGGTTTTACCGCGGCGCTCGGCATCGTGCGCATGGAAGACGCTGGGCAGACGCCCGAGCTCGGCCCGGTGCTGGTCAGCGGCGCGACCGGCGGCGTCGGCAGTTTCGCCATCGACATGCTCGCCGGCAGCGGCTACGCCGTGGCCGCGCTGACCGGCAAGCTGGCCGAGGCCGATTACCTGCGCCGGCTCGGCGCCGGCGAGATCGTCGATCGCAACACGCTGGAGCTCGGCAGCAAGCCGCTGGAGCGCGCGCGCTGGGGCGGTGCCGTCGACAACCTCGGCGGCGAGGTGCTCACCTACATGACACGCACCGTGCGCCCCTACGGCAGCATCGCCGCGATCGGCCTCGCCGCCAGCCATACGCTGCAGACCACGGTGATGCCGCTGATCCTGCGCGGTGTCAGCCTGCTCGGCATCAACTCCACCTACGCCCCGGAAGCGCTGCGCGAGCGCACCTGGCGGCGCCTCGGCGAAGACCTCAAGCCACGCCATCTCGGCCTGATCGCGACCACAGAAGTCGCACTGGACGAGCTGCCGGGCGCCTTCGATGACTACCTGCGCGGCACCGTCACCGGGCGGCGCGTGGTGCGCATCGGCGTCTGAGCGCAGCGGCGCTTGCATCACCACCACCAGAGGAGACGGGCAATTGAAGGCGACGGTGCAGACGGCCGGCGGCCCGCCGGCGGGCGCGGACACCTTTCCCAAACTCTTGCTGATGCATGCACGCGAGCGGCCCGGACGGCCGGCGATCCGCGAGAAGGATCTCGGCATCTGGCAGGAATGGAGCTGGGAGCAGATGGCGGCCCAGGTGCGCGCGCTGGCCTGCGGGCTGGCGGCGATGGGCTTCGGCCGCGGCGACAAGCTGGCGATCGTCGGCGACAACCGCCCGCGGCTGTACTGGGCGATGGCGGCGGCGCAGACGCTCGGCGGCGTGCCGGTGCCGCTGTATCAGGACGCGGTGGCCGAGGAGATGGCCTACGTGCTGGCCGACGCCGACATCCGCTTCGCCGTGGTCGAGGATCAGGAGCAGGTCGACAAGCTGCTCGAAGTCAAGGATCGCTGCCCGCAGCTCGAATGGATCATCTATGAAGATCCGCGCGGCATGCGCCACTACCGCCAGCCCTGCCTGCGCGCCTACGCGCAGGTGCAGAGCGACGGCCGGCAGTTCGAGATCGGCCAGCACGAGTTCTTCGAGCGGGCGGTGGCGCGCACCCGCGCCGACGACATCAGCGTGATGCTCTACACCTCGGGCACCACCGGCAAGCCCAAGGGTGTGGTGCTGACGCACGAGGCGTTCATCGTCACCGCGCGCGCCGGCGTCGAGCGCGAGGGGCTGGATGATCGTGACGAGGTGCTGGCCTACCTGCCGATGGCCTGGGTCGGTGATCACCTGTTTTCGTATGCACAGAGCTACGTCGCCGGTTTCTGCGTCTCCTGCCCGGAAGGCGCGAGCACGGTGATGACCGACATGCGCGAGATCGGGCCGAGCTACTTCTTCGCGCCGCCGCGGGTGTTCGAGAACCTGCTGACGCAGGTGATGATCCGCATGGAAGACGCCGGCGCCTTCAAGCGGCGGCTGTTCCATTACTTCATGGAACTGGCGCGGCGCGTCGGTACGGCGATCCTCGACGGCCGGCCGGTGTCGACCGGCGAGCGCCTGCAGTACGCGCTCGGCCGCGTGCTGGTCTACGGGCCGCTGAAGAATGTGCTCGGCTTCTCGCGCATCAAGCTCGCCTACACCGCCGGCGAGGCGATCGGCCCGGAAATCTTTGATTTCTTCCGCGCGCTCGGCATCAACGTCAAACAGTTCTACGGCTCGACCGAGACCGCGGCGACGATCTGCGTGCAGCCCAACGGTCAGGTGCGGGCGGACACCGTCGGCGTGCCGGCGGCCGGCGTCGAGGTGCGCATCGCCGACAGCGGCGAGGTGCTGGTGCGCTCGAAGGGCACCTTCCACAGTTATTACAAGCGCCCGGACGACACCGCCGAGGCCAAGGACGCCGAGGGCTGGCTGCACACCGGCGATGCCGGCTACTTCGATGACGAGGGCCACCTGCGCATCATCGACCGCGCCAAGGATGTCGGCAAACTCGCCGACGGCACGCTGTTCGCGCCGAAGTTCATCGAGAACAAGCTCAAGTTCTTCCCCTTCATCAAGGAGGCGGTGACCTTCGGCGACCAGCGCGAATACGTCGCCGCCTTCATCAACATCGACCTCGAAGCCGTCGGCAACTGGGCGGAGAAGCGCGGTCTGGCCTATTCCGGCTACACCGACCTCGCCGCGCAGGACGTCGTCTACACGCTGGTGCGCGAGTGCATCGAGAAGGTCAACGCCGATCTCGCCGCCGACAGCCGCCTGTCGGGCTCGCAGATCAAGCGCTTCCTGGTGCTGCACAAGGAGCTCGACGCCGACGACGGCGAGCTGACGCGCACGCGCAAAGTGCGCCGGCGCTTCATCGCCGAGCGCTACGCGACGCTGATCGAGGCGCTGTATTCGGCGCGCGCGCAGGCGAGCTTCGAGAGTGAGGTGCGCTTCGAGGACGGACGCAGCGGCCTGCTGCGCGCCGATCTCAAGCTGCGCGAGGCCGAGCGCTTCGGCGTGCACGAGCTGCGCAAGGCGAGCTGAGGGGACGACGATGACCGCTACATCCCGCAACATCGGCTCGACGCTGCTCGACGTGCGCAACATCACGCTGCGCTTTGGCGGCGTGAAGGCGCTCACCGATATCAGCCTCGCCGTGCGCGAGCACGAGATCTGCTCGATCATCGGTCCCAACGGCGCTGGCAAGAGCTCGATGCTCAACGTCATCAACGGCGTCTACCACCCGCAGGAAGGCCAGATCACCTACCGCGGCGTGCCGCGCCGGCGCATGAAGGCGCACGAGGCGGCGCGCCAGGGCATCGCCCGCACCTTCCAGAACATCGCGCTGTTCAAGGGTATGAGCGTGCTCGACAACCTGATGACCGGGCGCAACCTGATGATGAAGACCAGTTTCATCCAGCAGGCGCTGCGCTGGGGCGCGGCCGAGCGCGAGGAGCTGGAGCACCGCGAAAAGGTCGAGCGGATCATCGACTTCCTGGAGATCCAGTCGGTGCGCAAGACGCCGGTCGGGCGGCTGCCCTACGGCCTGCAGAAGCGCGTCGAGCTCGGCCGCGCGCTGGCGGCGGAACCCTCGCTGCTGCTGCTCGACGAGCCGATGGCCGGCATGAACCTCGAAGAAAAAGAGGACATGTGCCGCTTCGTGCTCGACGTCAACGACGAGTTCGGCACCACGATCGTGCTGATCGAGCACGACATGGGCGTGGTGATGGACATCTCCGACCACGTCGTCGTCCTCGACTACGGCAAGAAGATCGGCGACGGCGCACCCGGCGAGGTGCGCAACAACCCCGAAGTCATCGCCGCCTACCTCGGCACCAGTCACTGAAGCGCCGCGCCCGCGGGCGCGCGCCATCGACACCGCGCGCCGGCCGGGCGCCGCGCGCCGCTTCTGCGTGAGGGTTCATCCGTGGAACTGATCTTTTTCTTCGAGGTGCTGGTCGGTGGCCTGCTCGCCGGCATCATGTACTCGCTGGTCGCGCTCGGCTTCGTGCTGATCTACAAGGCCTCCGGCGTCTTCAACTTCGCGCAGGGCGCGATGGTGTTCTTCGCCGCGCTGGCCTTCGTCAGCTTCCAGTCCTGGGGCTGGCCGTTCCCGCTGGCGCTGCTGGCGGCGCTGGCGACGATGATCGTAGTGGCGCTGGCCACCGAGCGCGTGGTGCTGCGCAAGCTGGTCAACCAGCCGCCGATCACGCTGTTCATGGCCACCATCGGCCTGACCTTCGTGCTTGAAGGCCTGGCGCAGCTGATCTTCGGCACCGACGTGCACCGCCTGGAGCTCGGCATCCCCGACGATCCGCTGGAGATCCAGGGCATGCTGATCTCGACCTTCGACCTGATCGCCGCCGGCGTCGCCGCGCTGCTGGTGGTCGCGCTGGGTGTGTTCTTCCAGTACACGCGCGTCGGCCGCGCACTGCGGGCGGTGGCCGATGACCACCAGGCGGCGCTGTCGATCGGCATCCCGCTGCAGCACATCTGGGCGATCGTCTGGGCGGTGGCCGGTTTCGTCGCGCTGGTCGCCGGCCTGCTCTGGGGGGCGCGGCTGGGCGTGCAGTTCGCGCTGACGCTGGTCGCGCTGAAGGCGCTGCCGGTGCTGATCCTCGGCGGCTTCACCTCGGTGCCGGGGGCGATCGTCGGCGGCCTGATCATCGGCGCCTCGGAAAAACTCGCCGAGGTCTACGTCGGCCCCTTCGTCGGTGGCGGCATCGAAAACTGGTTTGCCTACGTGCTCGCGCTCGGCTTCCTGCTGGTACGGCCCGAAGGGCTGTTCGGCGAACGCCACATCGACCGCGTCTGACGCCCGCATCCAAGGATCTCCCGCGACCATGATCTACCGCGAATCCGGACAGTTCAAAACCAGCTACCGCGCCGACCAGGCGATCTTCCCGATCCCGCAGGACCGCTATGCGCTGTTCGCGCTGCTGGCCTTCGCCTTCATCGCCGTGCCGCTCGGCGCCAACGACTACTGGCTCGGCTCGATCCTCATCCCGTTCCTGATCCTGTCACTGGCCGCGCTCGGCCTGAACATCCTCACCGGCTACTGCGGCCAGCTCTCGCTCGGCTCGGCGGCGTTCATGGCGGTCGGTGCCTACGCCGCCTACAACTTCCAGCTGCGCCTGCCGGAGCTGCCGCTGCTGCTCGACTTCCTGCTCGCCGGGCTGGTCGCCGCCGCGGTCGGCATCGTCTTCGGTGTGCCCAGCCTGCGCATCAAGGGCTTCTACCTGGCGGTGGCGACGCTCGCCGCGCAGTTCTTCATCGAGTGGGCGCTGACCAAGTTCGGCTGGTTCTCCAATCACAGCGCCTCCGGCGTCATCAGCCCGCAGCCGATGACCATCCTCGGCTACACGCTGACCACGCAGGCCGACAAATACCTGCTGGTGCTCGGCATCGTCAGCGTGCTGGCGCTGCTGGCGAAGAATCTGGTGCGTTCGGCGACCGGGCGGGCGTGGATGGCGGTGCGCGACATGGACGTGGCCGCCGAGGTCATCGGCATCCGCATCCTGCACACCAAGCTGCTGGCCTTCGCCGTCAGCTCGTTTTATTGCGGGGTGGCCGGCGCGCTGTGGGCGTTCGCCTACCTCGGCACCGTCGATGCGCAGGCCTTCGATCTCAACCGCTCTTTCCAGATCCTGTTCATGGTGATCATCGGCGGCGTCGGCAGCATCCTCGGCTCTTTTCTCGGTGCGGCCTTCATCGTGCTGCTGCCGATCCTGCTCAATCTGCTCGGCCACCTGTTCGGCGGCGCCGTGCGCCAGGACGTGCTCTCCAATCTGGAGCTGATCACCTTCGGCGCGCTGATCATCTTCTTCCTGATCGTCGAGCCGCACGGGCTGGCGCGGCTGTGGCAGATCACCAAGGAAAAACTGCGCCTGTGGCCGTTCCCGCACTGAGGGCGGGCCGCGACGCGACACCAGGGATGGCGGGCGCACGCCGCCCGCAGGGCACGGAAGTCACCGCCCTTCGAGGGCATCCACCGTCAAGAACGAGCATGAGGAGAACACCATGACGATGCGCAAGACGCTGCTGGCGATCGGGCTGGCGATCGGCCTGAGCCCGGCCGCCTTTGCCGACGGCGAACAGTTCATCCCGATGACCAGCTACCGCGTCGGCCCGTACGCGGCCGGCGGCACCGGCGTGTTCGGTGGCTTCATCGACTACATCAACCTGATCAACGCCCGCGACGGCGGTGTCGGCGGCGTCAAGCTGACCTACAGCGAGTGCGAGACCGAGTACAAGACCGACCGCGCCGTCGAGTGCTACGAGCGGCTCAAGGGCGAGGGGCCGAGCGGGGCGTCGATGTTCAACTTCGTCGCCACCGGGCCGGTCTACGCGCTGCTCGAACGCTCGGTGACCGACAAGATCCCGCTGGTGTCGATCGGCTACGGCCGCGCCGATGCCGCCGACGGCCGCGTTTTCCCCTACGTGTTCCCGCTGATGACCACCTACTGGTCGCAGAACACCGCGAAGATCCGCTTCATCGGCAGCCGCGAAGGCGGCATGGACAAGCTCAAGGGCAAGAAGATCGTCAACCTCTACCACGACTCCGCCTACGGCAAGGAGACGCTGCCGATCCTCGAAGCGCAGGCGAAGAAGTACGGCTTCAGCCTGGTCAGCATTCCGGTGCCGGCACCGGGCAACGAGCAGCAGGCGCAGTGGCTGCAGATCCGCCGCGAGCGTCCCGACTGGGTGATCCTGCGCGGCTGGGGCATCATGAATCCGACGGCGATCCAGCAGGCCGCGCGCGTCGGCTTCCCGCGCGATCACATGGTCGGTGTCTGGTGGGCCGGTGCCGAGGAGGACGTGATCCCCGCCGGCGATGCCGCCAAGGGCTATATCGCCGCCGGCCTCAATCCGGCCGGCGACCAGTTCCCGGCGGTGCAGCAGATCAAGGAGCTGCTCTACAAGACCGGCAAGGGCAACATGAATGACCCGGCACGCGTCGGCAGCATCTACTACAACCGCGGCATCGTGCACGGGGTGCTCAACGTCGAGGCGATCAAGGTCGCGCAGGACAAATTCGGCCACCGCCCGCTGAGCGGCGAGGAAGTGCGCTGGGGTCTCGAACATCTGAACCTGACCCACGAGCGGCTCAAGGAACTCGGCGTCGACGGTCTGCTGCCGCCGATGAAGACCAGCTGCCTCGATCACGAAGGTCAGGCGCCGGTGATCTTCTCGCAGTGGGACGGTCGCAAGTGGAACGTCATCTCCGAGCACGTCGATACCGATCAGGCGCTGGTGCGGCCGCTGGTCGAGGAATCGGCCGCCAAGTACGCCGCGGAAAAGGGCATCAAGCCGCGCGACTGCAGCCAGGAAATGTGAGCGCCTGATCCGTTCGCGCCGCCGCCCGTGCGGCGGCGCCCGTTCCCGATCGCCCACGCCCGTCCCGAGGTGCCGCCCCGATGAGCGCAACCGAATCCCCGGCCAGCACGCCGCTGCTGGCGGTCAACAACATCGAAGTGATCTACGACCACGTCATCCTGGTGCTCAAGGGCGTGTCGCTGGCGGTGCCCGAGGGCGGCATCGTCGCGCTGCTCGGCGCCAACGGCGCCGGCAAGACGACGACGCTGAAGGCCGTTTCCAACCTGCTCGGTGCCGAGCGCGGCGACGTCACCAAGGGCGCGATCCACTTTCGCGGCGAGCGCGTCGACCAGCTGACGCCGGCCGAGCTGGTGCGCCGCGGCGTGGTGCAGGTGATGGAGGGGCGCCACTGCTTCGCGCACCTGTCGATCGAGGAGAACCTGCTGACCGGCGCCTACACGCAGGCGCTGTCACGCAGTGAGCTCAGGGACGCGCTGGAGCGCGTCTACCACTATTTCCCGCGCCTGAAGGAGCGCCGTGCCAGCCAGGCCGGCTATACCTCGGGAGGCGAGCAGCAGATGTGCGCGATCGGCCGCGCGATCATGGCGCGGCCGGCAATGATCCTGCTCGACGAGCCCTCGATGGGGCTCGCGCCGCAGATCGTCGAGCAGATCTTCGAGATCGTGAAGGATCTCAATGTCCGCGAGCGCATCAGCTTCCTGCTTGCGGAACAGAACACCATGGTCGCCCTGCGCTACGCGGACTTCGGCTACATCCTGGAAAACGGCCGGGTCGTCATGGAAGGGTCCGCGCAGGCGCTGGGCAGCAACGAAGACGTCAAGGAGTTCTACCTCGGCCTCGCCAGCGAGGGCCGCAAGAGCTTCCGTGACGCCCGGTCATACCGCCGGCGCAAACGCTGGCTGGCCTAGGAGCACGCCGCATCATGCCTCCCTATTTCGACGATCTCGAAACCCGCTCGCCGGAGGCGCGCGTCGCCCGGCAGCTCGCCGCCCTGCCGGCGCAGCTGATCAATGCGATCAGCCATGCGCCGGCCTTCGCCCGCATCCTCGACGGCGTGGTGCCGGCGCAGGTCGATACGCTGGCGGCGCTGGCGCAGCTGCCGGTGACACGCAAGTCGGAGCTCGTCGGACTGCAGCGTGAAAACCCGCCGTTCGGCGGCTTCGCCACCCGCCCGGTCGGCCTGCTGGCGCGGGTGTTCCAGTCGCCTGGCCCGATCTATGAGCCCGAGGCCCGCCGCGCCGATTACTGGCGCTTTGCGCGGGCGATGTTCGCCGCCGGCTTCCGTGCCGGCGATCTGGTGCACAACACGTTTTCGTATCACTTCACGCCGGCCGGCTTCATGATCGAGAGCGGCGCCGCGGCGCTCGGCTGCTGCGTGTTCCCGGCCGGCACCGGCAACACCGAGCTGCAGGTGCAGGCGATCAGCGAGCTGCGCCCGAACGGCTACGTCGGCACGCCGGGCTTTCTGCGCATCCTTCTCGAACGCGCGGCGGAGCAGGGCAGCGATGTCTCCAGCCTGAGCAAGGCGCTGGTCTCCGGCGAGGCGCTGCCGCCGAGCCTGCGCGCGCAGTTCGCCGAACGCGGCGTGCAGGTGCGCCAGTGCTACGCCAGCGCCGATCTCGGCGTCATCGCCTACGAGAGCAGCGCGCAGGACGGCCTGATCATCGATGAAGGCGTCATCGTCGAGATCGTCCGTCCCGGCACCGGCGAGCCGCTGCCCGACGGCGAGGTCGGCGAAGTCGTCGTCACCACGCTCAACCCCGATTACCCGCTGATCCGCTTCGGCACCGGCGACCTGTCGGCGATCCTGCCGGGGCTGAGTCCGTGCGGGCGTACCAACCGCCGCCTGCGCGGCTGGCTCGGCCGTGCCGACCAGACCACCAAGGTCAAAGGCATGTTCGTCCACCCCGGCCAGATCGCCGCCGTGCTCAAGCGCCACCCCGAACTCGGCCGCTGCCGCCTCGTCGTCGACCGCGCCGGGCACGAGGACCTGATGACCCTGCACTGCGAATGTGCGCAGGCCGACGCCCGCCTGGCCGAAGCCGTTGCCGGCAGCCTGCGCGAGCTGACCAAGCTGCGCGGCCGCGTCGAGCTGGTCGCGCCCGGCAGCCTGCCCAACGACGGCAAGGTCATCGACGACGTGCGCCGCTACGACTGATTTCTTCCCTCCTTGTCCAGGACCGCATCATGAATACCCCCCTCTGGCAACCCAGCCCCGAGCGCATCGCCCGCGCCCAGCTCAGTGCCTTCCGTGCCCAGGTCAACGCCACTCATGGCCTCGCGCTCGCCGACTACCCGGCGCTCTACGCCTGGTCGATCGCCGAACCGGCGGCGTTCTGGGAGGCGGTGTGGGACTTCGGCGGGGTGATCGGCGAGCGCGGTGCGCGCACGCTCGTCGAAGCCGGGCGCATGCCGGGGGCGCAATGGTTCCCGGATGCCTCGCTCAACTTCGCCGAGAACCTGCTGCGCCGGCGCGACGAGGCCGAGGCCATCGTGTTTCGCGGCGAGGACCGCGCCGCCAGCCGCCTGAGCCATGCCGAACTCTACGCGGCGGTGTCGCAGTGCGCGCAGTGGCTGCGCGAGGCCGGTGTCGGCGAGGGTGACCGGGTGGTGGCGATGCTGCCGAACCTGCCGGAGACGGTCATCGCCATGCTGGCGGCGACCTCGCTCGGCGCGATCTGGTCCTCGTGCTCGCCGGACTTCGGCGTCGCCGGCGTGCTCGATCGCTTCGGTCAGATCGAACCCAAGGTGCTGATCGGCTGCGCCGGCTATTTCTACAACGGCAAGGCGCACTCGACGCTGGACAAGCTCGCGGCGATCCGCGCTGAGCTGCCGAGCGTGGTGCGCGTGCTGGTGGTCGGCTACGCCGAGCCGCAGGCCGAGGTCAGCGTCATCGCCGATGCCGAGCGCTTCGATACGGCGCTGGCACGCTTTGCCGCCGGTGAGATCGCCTTCAACCGCGGCCCGTTCGATCGCCCGCTCTACATCATGTTCAGCTCCGGCACCACCGGCGTGCCCAAATGCATCGTCCACGGCGCCGGCGGCACGCTGCTGCAGCACCTCAAGGAACACCAGCTGCACACCGACGTGCGCCCCGACGAGCGGGTGTTCTACTTCACCACCTGCGGCTGGATGATGTGGAACTGGCTGGTCAGCGCGCTGGCCGCCGAGGCCACGCTGCTGCTCTACGACGGCTCGCCGTTCCTGCTGCACGGCCGTGTGCTGTTCGACTACGCCGAGCAGGAGCGCATGCACGTGTTCGGCACCTCGGCGAAGTTCATCGACGGCTGCGCCAAGCTCGGCCTGGTGCCGCGCGACAGCCATGATCTGTCGAGCGTGCGCGCCATCCTCTCCACCGGCTCGCCGCTGCTGCCGGAGAGCTTCGACTACGTCTACCGCGAGGTGAAAGGCGACGTGCAGCTGAGCTCGATCTCCGGCGGCACTGACATTGTCTCCTGCTTCGCACTCGGTAACCCGGTGCTGCCGGTATGGCGCGGCGAACTGCAGTGCCGCGGCCTCGGCCTCGCCGTCGAAGTCTGGAACGATGCCGGCGTCGCCGTGCGCGAGGAAAAGGGCGAACTGGTGTGCACCGCCCCGTTCCCCTGCATGCCGCTGTGCTTCTGGAACGATACCGACGGTGCCAAATACCGCGCCGCCTACTTCGAAACCTTCCCCGGCGTCTGGTGCCACGGCGACTACGTTGAACTCACCGCCCACGACGGCCTGATCATCTACGGCCGCTCCGACGCCGTGCTCAACCCCGGCGGCGTGCGCATCGGTACCGCCGAAATCTACCGCCAGGTCGAGCGCCTGCCCGAAGTCACCGAAAGTCTGGTCATCGGCCAGGACTGGGCCGGCGACGTGCGCGTCGTGCTGTTCGTGCAGCTGCGTGAAGGCATCACGCTCGACGAAGCCCTGCGCGAGCGCATCCGCCGCCAGATCCGCGCCAACACCACCCCGCGCCACGTCCCCGCCAAGATCGTCCAGGTCAGCGACATCCCGCGCACCAAGAGCGGCAAGATCGTCGAGCTGGCGGTGCGCAACATCGTCCACGGCCGCCCGGTGAAAAACCTCGAAGCCCTCGCCAACCCCGAAGCGCTGAAGCTGTACGCGGGGCTGGGGGAGCTGGGGGAGGAATAGGCGTATCCCCCCTCACCGGCGCGGCGTGCGCCGGTGAGGGGGATCACAGGCGCTCACTTTGGAACGGCTGAGGATGCGGATGTCGGGGGGGCTGCCCTGCATGTAGCGATGGCCGTAATGACAACTTCCACCATAACAACGCTCGCAGCTCGCGCCATCAAGCCACAGGATGTTCGGCCCAATGGCCCACTGACTACTCCGCGCCGCTTCGGCGTCTATGAGCTGCTATCGCCTACACCAGATACACGCCGGTTCCGCTTCGGCAACCATCCGGTCAGGCTCTATGAACTGGAGCGCGAGCGGGGCTCCTGCAGGTTGCTGTACCCGTTCCTTCAGCGTGCGGATGTAGAGGTAATGGCTTCCGCACT
This sequence comes from Plasticicumulans acidivorans, assembly GCF_003182095.1. Classification (GTDB taxonomy): domain Bacteria; phylum Pseudomonadota; class Gammaproteobacteria; order Competibacterales; family Competibacteraceae; genus Plasticicumulans; species Plasticicumulans acidivorans. The sequence goes on from NZ_QGTJ01000008.1 coordinate 140,268, forward strand.
CAACGGGCGTGAGCCTTAACGATTTATTCAAGCCGATACCGTTTCACGGCTCGGCTTAATTCAGGTGTTATGTCTAAACAAACGCGGCACGGATGGGCGGATCATGGGGTAGAAGGCCTTCCCAATTTGCGGGAAAACGTCTCCTGCTGCCGAGTTCAGCTATGGCAACAGGGACAGCCGCTCTTACTGTCGCGCATGCAACCAGGAAAGAGGGCGGCGTACGCCATTGGCGGCGTAAAAGCCGCAACTTAGTTTCGTGAGGAGCAACGGGCCAAGTGGCGACGTTGATGCCTAGATAATCATTCAAATTAACGCTTTTTTTTCATTTTAGATTAAACGTTAGAGGATGTTGTGATTTTGTCTGGCTCCATAAAAACTCAGGGCATCCCAGTTACCGACAGCCCGAACAACGATGCTTTTGAGGCAATCGTTGAGGTCTACTATCAGGTGCGGGGTTACATTACATCTGCTGGAAAGTGGTTTTGGGTTTGGGAAGACGAAAAGAAGCAGAGAGGGTATCAAGACATTGACGTGCTCGCTGTTTCTGGAGATGAAACTATAATTATCAGTGCCACCTCGAATCTTGATGATAGAGTCAATACGAAATCGGGCCGTGCAAACGACGAAATGCTTAATAAATTAAAAGAGCATTTTAACCGATTTAAACAGTACCTCAATAGAGTAGATCAATACCGCTGGATGGTTCACGAAAAAAGGACAGTTTGCCCCATCGTTGTTTACAATCACGCATTTCCTAATACTTTGGTTCTAATTCAAAAGACTCTCCTTGATGCTGGAATTGAAGTTGTCTCGTCTAAAGAAATTCTTAAAGCTCTCTCGGAGCACGCTGGCCAGCCAAACTTGAGGATACAGAATCAATTGCTTCGCACTATTCAGCTGCTTGGATCGAAATAGTCTTTCAATAAAGTAGACCACCTGAAAGCTGCGTTTACAGGTTCCCTTTATGTTTCGCGCTTTGGTGGTGGTTACCTCAAATGTTGGGTCTCACAAACCGCGAAATTGATTGAATTTATTAAGCTGAAAATAGAGCATCTATTTCAGCCATTATGCCGGATTGCCAATGTTGGGCTCAGGTGCCTATGAAATACCGTCTGTTCTCATCCGTCGTTTGCACGGCTTTTTCTTGTATGGCGATCGCGGCTTCGCTGGATATGAAGGCGCCTTTATGGCTTGCGGCCTGGGGGGCCTATCTGATCATTCTGGTTTTCTGGATCAAAAATAATCGCGCGCCCATGATGCTGTTGGTCGTGGGCACTGTGCTTGGTCTGGTTTCAGTGGTCAGTTCGCCATTTTTTATCGCGTTGCTGTGGGCGTTGCCTGCCATCGCGCTGATGCTTCATGTGATCAAATGTTCACTGCCGATTTCCAGCCGGGCGAGTCAATCGAATGAATCGCTATAAGCCATGAATTACACGCGCTGGCTCAACGGGCGAGTGCTCGGGCATGTTCGGCCTTGCTATGCGGATGCGGGCAGGGTGATTTTGAATTTGATGGACGAGCGATGAAAACCACCACGGCCGCTATTGGCATCCTCGCTGCGGCGCTGCTCGTCAGCAATGTCTGGTGGGCTTATCGCTTATTGGATGCCGGTGTTTCGTATACCTATCAGGGCGCGTCGCTGGAGGAGTCTCAGCAGGCGCTCGCGCAAGCGCTGGCGGTCATCGATGCGCTGGGGGCGGAGCGGCGCTCGCGTGAGCAAGTCGTGCAGGCGGTGCAGGCTGCCTGGCCGTCGGTGGAGCCGTTTGAAAAGGACGGTGTTCTGTGGGTCGGCCGTCTTGGTTTGCGTTTCGATGCGGCGGGCCGGCTCATCGAGGCCACGACGGACCCTTAGCCGCGCTGATGTTTCGGCTATTACCTCAGGTGCCCCAGTGGCAGTGCGCCCTGCTGCTTGAACGTCTGAATAATGAAGTTGCTGCGGATGTCGCTGGTGCCGGGGATTTTAAATTGTGAGTACAGCTTCGATGACCGCAAAACAGCATATCAAAAAATAAGTACTTAAATATGCGGTGTTTTTTATTAAAAAAACGCCGTGGAACGATTTGCCATTACCGTTGTTTGGTATAAATCTTTTATACAGATTGCCTTCTGTTCCTCAATATGAGGCGGCATATTTAAAACTATCTGACTTTCACAAAACATGGAGTATTGAAAACCAATGTAAACATCACTGTGGCAGTGATGTGCCACTGTTCTTGCCAGCATGCTGATTACAGCGGTTGCGAATGCAACACCTGTACTTATCCGCTGCCATAGCCTCACCAAGCTCGTCCAAGTCAGCAACATCCACGCAGCAAGAGCAACAATGTCGTCGAGCTGGCGGTACGCAACATCGTCCACGGTCGCCCGGTGAAAAACCTCGGAGTCCTCATCAACCAAGAGGCTGACGCGGTACGGGGCGCTGGAGGATGACCAAGTTTGACGTAAGCCTGTAGCCGACACGACGGCTGCAGCGGTGAGTGTTGCACAGACGATGTGCTGGTCGACGATGAACCGAGCGACCAACTTTCGGATCGATGTCACAACCCTTATCGAGCGGGTACTCCTCTATCGCTCAGCTCTCGCAGCCCAGTTCATTGACCACATTTGCTGAGGGCTTCAAGGCTTATGCGGTGCAGCAAGAGGTGTTGGATGCGGCAGTCAAGGTGTTACTCCTAAAAATAAATTTTATTTAATTCCTTGATAGTGCTTTGGCTAAAGCAATTAATTGCTATTGTGGATGTTCCCTATCATTCATTGCAGGAATATTCATGTCGGGTAATTTTATAACCTTGCGTAACTTTAATGAAAGCGAGCTCATTTTCGATGATGTTGAAACAAAAGAAATCTTAAGGTTTTTCTTTCGGCATCATCAGCAGCGCATTGATGTCGTAGAAATAACGACGGCCCTTCGCAATTTCGCTCAAGGGCTGCTCGTTGAAGCAGTCGATGCAACCTATGCGCTCGGTTATATCGAAATTCTATTGACCACGTTTCACAAGCCTGGGGACGGAATAAAAAAAGCGCTTATGAAAATCGGTAAAAAAGCTGCCCGATATTGGTTTAAACACGCGACTGATCGCAGCCTTCACAATGCAAAAATCGCAGAAGCGGTGAGAAGACAACTCTCCTATGCATTTGCAACGTCCATGCAAGAGCTGCTTGATGGAGTAGCTATTGGGCAACCGTGTAAAAAGCTATTTCTTGCATATATCCAGTATGATCGCCCCTCAAAAACAGGAACCGTGTGGGGTTGATATGCGTAAAGGTTGGAGGGGTTCACTATGGGTTGTAGCGATACTCGTCGTGTTGTCTTTCGGCGTGTGGGCATATTATGTTTCCATTTATTTTAAACACATCTATACGCTCACCGCCTGCAGTCAAGGGCAAATCGCCTTAATTCCAAAGTCTCTTTGTCGGACATATCTTTATCATTTTCGTGGAACTAAAAATGATATTGATCAAATCAATTATGATGGCAGCCTGTTTGAGATTATTTCGGGTTTCGAGAAGGAGGATCAAACTAAGCTGCTGAGCTTTTTTATTGAAAAAGGTGTTGGTATCAATGAACTGAATGGAAGAACCGGCACTAGTCCACTGCATGAAGCTGTACTTGACAATAATTTAGAAGTGACAGAGCTCCTTCTGACTCATGGCGCTAATCCTTTAGTCAAAGATAAGAAGCGAAGCTTGACTCCCCTTGATCTTGCCCTTCAATTGAAAGGCAGGCGAGGTCAGCCTGACCGAACGGCTGTAATCGAGTGCCTCGAACGTACACTACAGAACTACGACACTCACTAACTGTTCTTAATAATACCTGCAGAACTTGAGCACATATAGAACAGCCGTAGCCGTGATGATTTTTACTATAAAAAAGGATGTTGGTGGTTTTGTTGAAGCGCGAAATTAATTGTTTCATGCTGGCGCTGAACAAAAATAAAAATTTTTATGGGCTTTTGTTTTTATTTGCAGTTGGTGTTGTGTGGGGTATGTCGCGCAACCATGATTATTTGAATACCTGAATGCATTTCTATTTCATAATAAAAATGCTGCATTCGATGCCGCACTATTGTCGAATTACTCACGAGTGCATAGCTATATATGATGTATCTCATACGACCATTATCTCGCCGCTGTGGGTAAATAGTGTGGCGGTATAGATACTTGCTTGGTCTTGATAACATTTGGCGTGCAGAACATGACGCATTGTCTGTTTTCATCCGTCGGTTGCACGGCTTTTCTTTTATGGCGATCGTGGCTTCGTTGGATATGAAGGCGCCTTTATGGTTTGCGGCCTGGGGGGCTTATCTGATCATTTTGATCTTCTGGATCAAAAATAATCGCGCGCCCATGATGCTGTTGGTCGTGGGCACGGTGCTTGGGCTGGCTTCGGTGATCAGTTCGCCATTTTTTATCGCGCTGCTGTGGGCGTTGCCCGCCATCGCGCTGATGCTTCATGTGATCAAATGTTCACTGCCGATTTCCAGTCGGGTGAATTAATCAAATGAATCGCCATAAGCCATAAACTACACGGGCTGGCTCAACGGGCGAATGCGTGGGTATGTTCGGCCTTGCTATGCGGATGCGGGCAGGGTGATTTTGAATTTGATGGGCGAGCGATGAAAACTACCACGGCCGCTATTGGCATCCTCGCTGCGGCGCTGCTCGTCAGCAATGTCTGGTGGGCTTATCGCTTATTGGATGCCGGTGTTTCGTATACCTATCAGGGCGCGTCGCTGGAGGAGTCTCAGCAGGCGCTCGCGCAAGCGCTGGCGGTCATCGATGCGCTGGGGGCGGAGCGGCGTTCACGTGAGCAGGTCGTGCAGGCGGTGCAGGCTGCCTGGCCGTCGTCGGTGGAGCCGTTTGAAAAGGACGGTGTTCTGTGGGTCGGCCGTCTTGGTTTGCGTTTCGATGCGGCGGGCCGGCTCATCGAGGCCACGACGGACCCTTAGCCGCGCTC
>NZ_QGTJ01000008.1:145322-196747 GCF_003182095.1 Plasticicumulans acidivorans
TTGAAAAGGACGGTGTTCTGTGGGTCGGCCGTCTTGGTTTGCGTTTCGATGCGGCGGGCCGGCTCATCGAGGCCACGACGGACCCTTAGCCGCGCTCATGTTCCGGCCATTACCTCAGGTGCCCGAGCGGCAGTGCGCCCTGCTGCTTGAGCGTCTGGATGGCGAAGTTGCTGCGGATGTCGCTGATGCCGGGGATTTTCAGCAGCACCTGAGTAAGGAAGCGTTCGTAGGCTTTCAGGTCGGGGACGACGACCTGCAGCAGGAAGTCCGCCGCGCCGGAGACCAGATGGGCGGAGATGACTTCGGGCAGCGAGAGCACGGCGGCTTTGAAGGTTTCGGCGGAGGATTCGGAGTGGCGCTCGACTTTGACATCGACAAACACCGTCAGGCCGAGGCCGATGGCATCGCGGTCGAGGCGGGCCTGATACCCCTCGATGACGCCGCGTTCTTCGAGCAGCTTGACGCGGCGCAGGCAGGGCGAGGGCGACAGGCCGATGCGCTCGGCCAGCTCGACGTTGCTCAGGCGAGCGTCGGTCTGCAGCGCATCGAGGATTTTGCGGTCGAAGCCGTCGAAACTGTGTTCAGGCATGATCTGCTTAAAATTGCTCGTTAAGTGGCATGACATGCCAAAAGAATCGGTTTAAGCAGCGCATAACGCAAGGACATGCGTGCAGCCCCGGGCATAGCATGCCCAGCGTCGTCGCTACCACCGGAACCGCCGCGCCATGTCCGCTCTGAGTGCTTTCGTCGTTGCCCTGGTGATCGTTTACGTGATGCCGGGGCCCGACATGATCCTGTTGCTGGAAACCGCGGCGAGTCGCGGTCGGGCGGCGGCGCTGGCGACGGCGGCGGGGCTGGGGCTGGCGCGTTCCTGCCATGTGGCGATGGCGGCGCTAGGGCTGACGGCGCTGTTCAGGGCCGCGCCGTGGACCTTCGATGCCGTGCGTCTGCTCGGCGGCGCCTATCTGGTGTGGCTGGGCGTGCGGTTGTTCTCGGCCGGTGGCGGCTCGTCGGTGAGCACGACGCCTGCGCTGGCGGTCGGTCAGGCGGATTACGCCAAGGCCTTCCGCCGCGGGCTGCTGATCAATCTGCTCAATCCGAAGGCGCTGATCTTCTGTTCGGTGCTGCTGCCGCAGTTCATCGACGTGACGCACGGTGCGATCGGCGCGCAGTTCCTGCTGCTCGGGGTGATCCTGGTGACGATCGGTCTGGCTTTTGACGTGCTCTATGCGCTGGCCGGCTCGGCGCTCGGGCGCTGCTTCGACGCGGCACCGCTGTTTGCGCGGGCGCGCAATGCGCTGTTCTCGACCGTGCTGATCGCGCTCGGCGCCAAGCTGATGCTGCTGGAGCCGCTGACTCGCTGAGCCGGCGCGGGCGTCTGGTCGTGGCGGGCGGACGGTGACAGTCTTGCGGGCTCATGCATTCCCCGCGGCGGAGGCCTCTTGAGCACGAACGTCCTGATCCTGCCGGGTTACGGCAATTCCGGCCCTGAGCACTGGCAAAGCCGGTGGCAGCAGGCCGAGCCCGACTGGCAGCGCGTCGAGCAGCACGACTGGGAGCAGCCGCAGTGTGCCGACTGGTGCGAGGCGCTCGAAACGGCCGTCGCTGCCTGCGGCGCCGACAGCGTGCTGGTCGCTCACAGCCTCGGCTGCCTGCAGGTGGCGCATTGGGCGCAGGCCACGCGGTTGCGCGTGCGCGCTGCCCTGCTGGTCGCCGTACCCGATCCGGCGCTGCCGGTTTTTCCGCCGCAGGCGCAGGGCTTTACGCCGCTGCCGCGGCAGGCACTGCCGTTTCCGAGCCTGCTCGTCGCCAGCCGTGACGATCCCTACGCCAGCCTCGACTACGCCCGCCAGTGCGCAGCAGCCTGGGGCAGCGAGTACGTCGACATCGGCGCCGCCGGGCACATCAACGCGACCAGCGGTTTCGGCGACTGGCCGCAGGGGCGGGCGCTGCTGCAGCGCCTGCTGGCGATGAGCAGCGGGGCGCGCGACTGACGTCAATACCGGGGTGTGCGGCGCGGATGACGCCGGTGGCGGTGATTAGCACCATCCCCATGTCGCTGCGCTGGTCATGCCTCAGTGCTAACCTGCCGCGCTTTCCATGCAGTGCAGTATCTGGAGCGACGGTCTTGGACATGCACGAACTGGCGACCGGCGGCGGCAGTTATCTGCTGGCCGTGGCGCAGATCATCCTCATCGACATCCTGCTCGGCGGTGACAACGCCATCGTCATCGCGCTGGCCTGTCGCGGTCTGCCCGAGCATCAGCGCAAGGCCGGTATTTTCTGGGGCGTGCTCGGGGCGATCGTGCTGCGCATCGCGCTGATCGCCTTTGCGCTCGAACTGCTGTCGCTGCCGGGGCTGAAGCTGGTCGGTGCCGGGCTGCTGCTGTGGATCGGCGTGCAGTTGCTGCAGCCGGAGCACGAGGACGAGGGCGGCACGGTCCGCAGCAGCACGACGCTGCTGGGGGCAATCCGCACGGTGATCGTCGCCGATGCGGCGATGAGCATCGACAACGTGGTTGCCGTCGCCGGTGCCGCGCGCGGCGATCTGTCGCTGGTGGTGCTCGGCATTCTGGTCAGCGTGCCGGTGATCGTCTGGGGCAGCCGCTTCATCCTGCGGTTGATGGACCGCTTCAGCTGGCTGATCGCCTTCGGCGGCGGTCTGCTCGGCTGGATCGCCGGCGGCCTGCTGCTGGCCGATCCGCTGCTGGCGCGCCTCGGCGTCGTGCCGCAGCCCTGGCTGCATTACCCGGTGTCGGCCAGCGCGGCCGTGCTGGTCATTCTGCTCGGGTACACGCTGGCCCGGCGGCAGGCGGCGGCCGTCGCTGCCGACGGCGAGTGAGGAGGCCGCGATGCCTACGGAAATCCTGTTGATTCCGGTCGATGGTTCACCGGCGTTCGCCGCCGTGATCGAGCATCTGGAGGCGCTGCGCGCGCGCGGCGATGAACTGACGCTGCACCTGCTCAACGTGCAGATTCCGGTCGAATCCGGCCACGCCCGCCGCTTCGTCAGCCGCGAGGCGCTGGAGGCCTGGTATCAGGCCGAGAGCGTCGAGGCGCTGCGCCCGGCGGTGGCCGCGCTCGCCGCCGCCGGGTTTGCCTGCACGCTGCATCACGTCGTCGGCCACCCGGCGGCGAGCATCGTCGCCGAGGCGCAGGCGCTGGGCTGTACCGGCATCCTGATGGCGACGCATCCGCAGGCGCTGCTGCGTCATTGGCTGCTCGGTTCGGTCGCCGAGGAGGTCGCCACCCTCAGCCCGCTGCCAGTGGTCTGCCTGCCGGCATGAAGACGCTGACGCGCCGTCGTCTGCTGCAGGCGCTGGCGGCACTGGCCGCGCTTGGGGTGCTGCCGCGGCGGCTGCATGCGCGCGCCGAGGCGGCGTTCGCCGCCAGTGCGCTCGATACGGCGCTGCAGGCGCTGTACGGTTCGCGCGAGCTCGTCGAGCATGCCGGGCTGCAGCTCGAAGTGCCGGCGGCGCCGGACAATCCGGCGCAGGTGCCGGTGCAGCTGCGCGCCGCAGGGCTGCCGCCGGTGCACGCCTTCGTGTTGTTCGCCGCCGCCAATCCGCTGCCGCTGATCGCGCGCTTCGAGCTTGGCGAGGGCGTCGAGCCGCAGCTCGACGTGCGCATCAAGGTCGGCGGTTCCGGGCGCCTGCTGCTGGTCGCCGAGACTGCTGCCGGCCTGTTCCGCACCGAGGCTCACGTCGACGCCGCGGCCGGCGCCTGCGGCTGAGTTCAGACCAGCGGAATGCGCGCGATTTCGCCGGCGATGTCGTCGAGGGCGATGTCGCGTTCGCTGGCGCCGAGCTTCTTGGCTTCCTGCGGCATGCCGTAGACCACGCAGCTGGCCTCGTCCTGCGCCAGCGTGTGGGCGCCGGCGTCGCGCATCGCCTTGAGGCCGTGGGCGCCGTCGCCGCCCATGCCGGTCATGATCACGCCGAGCGCGTTGCGCCCGGCATGCGCCGCCACCGAACGGAACAGCACGTCGACCGAGGGCTTGTGGCGGTTGACCGGCGGCCCGTCGCGCACTTCGACGCGGTACTGCGCGCCGCTGCGCACCACCTGCATGTGGCGGCCGCCGGGCGCGATCAGCGCCTGGCCGGCAAGCACGCGGTCGCCGTCATGCGCTTCGCGCACTTCGATCTGGCACATCTGGTTCAGGCGCTGGGCGAAGGCGGCGGTGAAGGCTTCCGGCATGTGCTGGACGATGACGATGCCGGCGCACACCCGCGGCAGTGCCGTGAGCACGCGCTCCAGCGCCTGCGTGCCGCCGGTCGAGGTGCCGATGGCGACGATGCGGTCGGTGGTCTGCAGCGGGCTGCGCGGGGCGCTGGCGAGCGCGAGCGGAGCCGGCGCGCCGGCCGGGCTGCTGCTCGCGGTCGGCGTCGGTCGCGGGCGGTTGCCGGGTCGCAGCAGCGCCGGGCGGCTGGCGGCGGCGGCGCGGATGGCGTGGATCAGCTCGCTGGCCGCGCCCTGCAGGAACTGCTTCAGGCCGACGGTCGGCTTGGTGACGATGTGCATGGCGCCGGCGGCGAGCGCATCGAGGCAGGTCTGCGTGCCTTTGGCAGTCAGCGTCGAGCAGATCACCACCGGCGTCGGCCGTTCGGCCATCAGCTTGCGCAGGAAGGTGATGCCGTCCATGCGCGGCATCTCGACGTCGAGCAGGATGACGTCGGGCCATTCGCGCTTCATGCGCTCGACGGCGAACAGCGGGTCGGGCACGGTGCCGATGACTTTCAGATCCGGTGCCTGTTCGAGCACCTGCTGCATGACCTGGCGCACGACGGCGGAGTCGTCGACGATCAGAACCTTGATCTCAGGCATGGAGGCTTCCAGAGGGCCGGCCGCTCAGGGCCGGCGGTAGACGGTGGGGGCGACGCAGCGCAGGCCGTCGACGATGCCGTTCAGCGATTCGGAGTGGCCGATGAACAGGTGGCCGCCCGGTCGCAGCCGGCGCAGCAGCCGCTCGACCACCGCGCGCTTGGTCGGCATGTCGAAGTAGATCATCACGTTGCGCAGGAAGATCACGTCGAACTCGCCGATCTGCGGCAGCTCGACGCTGAGATTGAGTTGCTGCCACTGCAGGCGCTGGCGCAGCGCCTGGTGCACGCGCAGGTAGCCATCGTGTTCGCCGGTGCCGCGCAGGCAGAAGCGCTTGAGGTACGCCGGCGGGATGCCGTGGGCACGCGTCATCGGGTAGATGCCCGCACGTGCGCGTTCGAGCACGCGCGTCGACAGGTCGCTGCCGAGGATCTCCCAGCGCACGCCGGCGGCCTCGGCGCACATGGCGATGGTGTAGGGCTCCTCGCCGCTGGAGCAGGCCGCGCTCCAGATGCGCAGCGCCCGCGCCGCCGGCGCCTGCGGCAGGATTTCGCGCTCAAGGAAGTGGAAGTGGTCCGGCTCGCGGAAGAAATAGGTCTCGTTGGTGGTCAGCAGGTCGAGCGCCCGCTGGCGCTCGGCCGGATCGGCGTCGCCGTCGATGTACTTGAGGTACTGCGTGTAGCTGGTGCAGCCGCAGACGGCGAGGCGTTTGTCGAGGCGGGCGCAGACCATCGGCTTCTTGGTCTCGCCGAGATGGATGCCGCTGGCCCGGTAGAGCCAGCGGGCGAGCAGCGCGAACTCGGCATCGCTGATGCGTGGCGCGGGTGCGAAGTCCCGCGGCCGGCTCGCGGCGAAGGCCGGCATCTCAGCGCGCATCCGGCAGTTGCGGCAGCGCCGGGCGCTGGTCGGCGAGGCGGGCGAGCTGCGCCATTTCCTCGACCGAGAGCACGCAGGCAGGTTCGAGGATGACCACGAAGTGCTCGTCGAGCTTGCCCATGCCGCGGATGAAGTCGGTGCGCACGCGGGCGCCGAAGCTTGGCGGCGGCTCCACCTCGGGGATCTCCAGCACCGCGCTGACACCGTCGACCAGCAGGCCGAGGTCGCGGCGCTGGCCGTCCTCGGCATCGTCGATCTCGACGATGACGATGCAGCTGCGCTTGTGCACCTGGCTGGCCTCGCGGCCGAGGCGGGCGGCGAGGTCGATGACCGGCACCACGCGCCCGCGCAGGTTGAGCACGCCGACGATGAAGCCCGGCATCATCGGCACGCGGGTCACGCGGCTGTACTCGATGATCTCCTTGATGTGCAGGATGCCGAGCGCGAAGGTCTCGCCGCCGGCGCTGAAGGTCAGGTACTGCTGACCTTCCTGCAGCGCGTCGGCCGGTTGATAGGCGGGCAGGGCCATGGGGTCTCCTCCGGCTCAGAAGTGCACGAAACCGGCATCGGCATCGCTGTCGCCGAACAGCGAGCCGCCGCCCTGCGCACCGTTCTCGCGACGCGGCTTGGTCTTGGCCGGCGCCTTGGTGACCACCGGGGCGGCGACGACGTGGCCGACCAGCTGCTGCAGTTGCCCGGCCTGGTTGTTCATCTCTTCGGCGGCGGCGGAGAGCTCCTCGGAGGCCGAGGCGTTCTGCTGCGTGACCTGGTTCATCTGCGCCAGCGCGGTGTTGATCTGGCTGGCGCCGGTCGACTGCTCGGCCGAGGCGGCGGAGATTTCCTGCACCAGATCGGCGGTGCGGCGGATCGCCGGCTGGATCTCGTCGAGCAGGCGGCCGGCTTCCTCGGCGACTGCCATGCTCGAACCGGCCAGCGTGCCGATTTCCTGCGAGGCGACCTGGCTGCGCTCGGCGAGCTTGCGCACCTCGGCGGCGACCACCGCAAAGCCGCGGCCGTGTTCGCCGGCGCGGGCGGCCTCGATCGCCGCGTTGAGCGCCAGCAGATTGGTCTGGTAGGCGATGTCGTCGATGATCGAGATGCGCTCGGTGATGCTCTTCATCGCCTTCACCGTCTGCTGCACCGCGTCGCCACCGGCCGCGGCCTGCTCGGCGGCGCGCTGCGCCATGCCGTCGGTGACCTTGGCGTTTTCGCTGTTCTGCGCGATCGACGCGGTCATTTCCTCGATTGCCGCCGAGGTTTCCTCGACCGAGGCGGCCTGCTCGCTGGTGGCCTGCGCCAGACCGTGCGAGGTGGTGCTGACCTGGCCGGCGAGCTGGCGGGTGATGGCGAGGGCGTTGCCGAGCTGGTGGTTGATGCTGCGCATCGTGACGTAGGCCAGCAGGCCGGCGCACACCAGCGTGCCCAGCAGCGCCGCGATGATCAGGTTGCGTGAGTTGTCATAGGTGTCGACCGCCGCCTGACGGGCTTCGTTGGCGCCCTTGACGTTGAGCTCGACCAGCGCGCTCAGGTGCTCGCTGATCTGCGCGAAAGCCTTGAGCATCGGTCCGTCGAGCAGCGCACGGACCTCATCGGTGCGGTTGGCGCGCGACACCGGCAGCAGTTCCTCATGCAGGCTGAGATAGGCGTTCCAGCGCTCGGCGGTTTCATCGTAGAGCTTGCGTTCCTCGGGCGAGGAGATCAGCGGCACGTAGATCTTGCGGTTGCTCTCGAACTGGGCCATGTCCTGCTTCATGCCGTCTTCGATGGCATTCATGACCTCGATCTTGTCGCTCAGACCGTGCTTGTACTCACGCAGGCGCAGGGTCAGCGCTGCGGCATTCATCGCCGAGATGGTCTGCACGCTGGGCAGCCAGTTTTCACCGAGCTCGCGGGTCTGGCCGTTGAGCTGGTTGAGCTGATAGATCGAGAAGCCGCCGAGCCCGCAGGTCAGGGCAAGCAGCAGCGTGACGATCAGCGTCATGCGGGTCGAGATCTTGGTCTTCGAGAGCGCTTTCATGTAGGTCGATTGTCCTTGTGATGCGGTGGCGCAAAGCGGATGCGGGTCGGGGTGGGGCAGCGCGCGTTCAGGCGGCGGCGCGCTCGCCGGCGCCGCTGCTCTGAGCCAGCAGGCCGGGGATGTCGAGGATCAGCGCGACCGCGCCGCTGCCGAGGATGGTCGCGCCGCTGAAACAGCTCGCCGCGGCAAACAGCCGGCCGAGCGGCTTGATCACGGTCTGGAATTCGCCGATCAGGCGGTCGACGACCAGCCCGGCCTGCTGCCCGGCGTGGTTGACGACGACCAGGTTCTCGCGGCGCTCGCGCGCGCCGTCGGCAGCGAAATGCTCATGCAGGTGCAGCAGCGGCAGCACGCGGCCGCGCAGGTTGATGTAGCCGTTGCGCCGCGCCTCGCTGGCCTGGCTGCCGCCGAGTTCGACGCACTCGACCATCTGGTCGAGCGGAATGACGTAGGTGCCGTCACCGACGCCGACCAGAAAGCCGTCGATGATCGCCAGCGTCAGCGGCAGGCGGATCGAGCAGCAGGTGCCGGCACCGGCCTGCGAGCTCATCTCCACGGTGCCGCGCAGCGCTTCGATCGCACGCTTGACCACGTCCATGCCGACGCCGCGCCCGGAGAGGTTGGTCACCGCGTTGGCCGTGGAAAAACCCGGTTCGAAGATCAGCTGGAAGATGTCCTGCTCGCTCGGTGTCTGGTCGGCGCGCAGCAGCCCGCGCTCGCGTGCCTTGGCGGCGATGCGTTCGGCGTCGAGGCCGTTGCCGTCGTCCTGCACCTCGATGACGATGCTGCCGGAGTCGTGGCGGGCATTGAGCATGACCGTGCCGCGCGCCGGTTTGCCGCGCGCCAGACGGGCCTCGACCGGCTCGATGCCGTGGTCGATGGCGTTGCGCACCAGGTGGGTGAGCGGGTCGGCGAGGCGCTCGACGATGGACTTGTCGAGTTCGGTGTCCTCGCCGTTGAGCACCAGCTCGATGTCTTTGCCGAGTTCGCGGCTGAGGTCGTGGACCACGCGGCGGAAGCGGCTGAAGGTCTCGCCGATCGGCACCGTGCGCAGATTCAGCGCGCTGTCACGGATCAGCTCGACCAGCGCGCCGAGTGCCTGCGTCGACTCGATCAGCTCGGCATCGCGGCTGTGCGTGGCGCGCAGCGAGGTCGCGGCGCTGGCGATGACCAGCTCGCCGACCAGGTCGATCAGCTCGTCGAGCTTGTCGGCGCCGATGCGGATCTGGCGGTGCTCGCTGCCGCGCGCACGGCTCTGCTGCTCCAGCGCGGCGTTGACCGCGGCCGGCGATACGCCCTGCTCGGCGACCAGGATGTGGCCGAGCGGCTGGTGGCCGGGTACCTCGGTGGTGTCGAGCTGGCGCTGGCGGGTGAGGCCGGCGTCGAGCTCGGCCGGGCTGAGCACGCCGGCGGCGAGCAGGATCGCGCCGAGGCGGTCGTCGGCCTCCGGCAGCTCGCGGATCAGCGACAGGTAGGCGTCGCTGCCGCAGTCCGGCGCCAGCACGCGCACCAGGCTGTCCTCACGGACGAATTCGAAGGCATCGGCGATCGCCGTCGCGTCGGCGTTCGAGCGCAGCGTCACCTCGTAGCCGAGGTAGCAGCGCTCGGCGTCGAGTTCGGCGAGCGGCGGCACGGCGTCGGTCAGCGTGGCGACGTGCTCGATCGTGCCCAGCGTGCCGAGGTAGCGCAGCATCGCCAGCGGGTCCATGCCGTTGCGCAGCACCTCGCTGCCGAAGCGCACCGAAACATGCCAGTGACCGTCGGTGGTAGTGGCGATGGCCCGCGGCTCGATCTGCTGTGCCGCCGCCTGTACCACGGCCGGCGTCGCCAGCCGGCTCTGCAGCTGGGTGCCCAGCGCCGCGGAGCGTTCGAGCAGCGCGGCCGGCGGCGCGCCGGCGGCGCAGGCGTCGATCAGCTCGGCGATGTGGTCGCGGCAGCTCAGCAGCAGCGTGCGCAGCGCTTCGTCGATCGTGCAGTCGCCAGCGCGCACCCGGTCGAGCACGCTTTCGACGATATGGGTGAAGGCGACCACGGCGTCGAGCCCGAACAGGCCGGCAGAGCCCTTGATGGTGTGCGCGGCGCGGAAGATGGCGTTGATGCGCTCGGCGTCGGCGGCGGCATCGCCGCTCAGGCCGAGCAGGCCGTCTTCGAGATCGGTCAGCAGCTCGCGGCTCTCGCCGAGGAAGGTCTGCAGCGCCATGTCGAGGTTCATCGGCATCACTCCTGGCAGGGGATGGCGAACTGAGCGCCCAGGCCGAGTTCACACAGCGCCGCGGCGACGGCATCGCTCGGCGCTGCGAGGTGCAGGCCGGCGCCGCAGACGCGGGCGCTGCGCTCGAAGGCGAGCAGCAGCTGCACGCCGCTGCTGTCGATCTCGTCGACGGCGCTCAGGTCGAGCGCGAGCGAGCCGCTCGCCGGCACGTGGGCGAGCAGCGCCTCGCGCAGCTCGGCGGCGTGGTAGATGGTCATCTCGCCGGCGATCTGCAGGCGGTGGCCATCACTGCTGGGGTTGATCTGCAGCATCACGGCACCCCTTACGGCAGCGCCAGCTTGGCGACCGCGGCGAGCAGCTGTGGCGGCTGGAACGGCTTGACCACCCAGGCGCGAGCGCCGACCGCCTGGCCCTGCGCTTTCTTGTCGTCGCCGGCTTCGGTGGTGAGCATGACGATCGGCGTGAACTTGTACTGCGGGTTGTCCTTGACCGCGCGCACGAAGCCCAGGCCGTCGAGGCGCGGCATGTTCACGTCGCAGATCATCAGGTGGAACTTGCGTCCGTCGAGCTTGCCGAGGGCATCCTCGCCGTCGCAGGCCTCGACGGTGTCGTAGCCGGCGTTGTTCAGCGTCATCGCCACGACCTGACGCATGGAGGCCGAGTCGTCGATGATCAAGATGGATTTCGCCATGTGGGGTGCACTCCTTTTCAAAAGAAGGTGATTTCGCCGTCGGCGGCGGCCGGCGTCTGGGCATCGTCGCGGTCGTGGGTGATGCGTTGTTCGGCGGTGGTGTAGGTGGCTTCGCGGGCGTCGAACCAGCGCGTCAGCGCCAGCTCATCGAGCGCCTCGGCACCGAGCAGCGTCTGCAGCTGCTCCATGCTCTCGCTGAGGTGGGCGAGGATCTGGCTGGTGCGATCCTGGAACTGCAGCGCGACCAGCACTTCGGCGACCTCGGTGCGCACCCGGGTGCTGATGTCGCGCAGGTTGCCCGTCGCGCCGGCGAGGGCCTCGGTGGCGGCGCGGAACTCGCTGAGCAGCGTGTGGGTGATCTGATCGGCGCCGTTGAGCACCTCGCGGTCGCGCGCCAGCCGCTGGTCGGCCTGGCGGGCGGCGGTGTCGAGTGTCTGCGCCACGGTCTGCATCTCGTCACCGAGGCGCTGGCCGGCGCTGTTGGCGCGCAGCGCCAGCGCGCGCACTTCGCGGGCGACGACTTCGAAGCCGCGGCCGTAGTCGGCGGCATGCACGGCCTCGATGGTGGCATTCAGCGACAGCAGCTTGGTCTGTCCGGCGACGGTGATGACTTCCTGCGCGGTGCGCCGCATCGCCTCGGTACGCCCGCGCAGTTCGAGCACCTCGGCGAAGGTCGCGTCGCGTTCGTGCTGCGCCTGATGCAGGCCGGCGAGCAGCTCGTGCAGCTGCGCGTCGCTGTGACCGAGCAGCTCGCTGAGCTGGCTGCGCTGCTCGTGGCTGCGGCGCACCAGCTCCTCGACGGCGAGATCGATGGTTTCACTCAGGCGGGTGAAGCGCGTGATCAGCGCCTGGGCCGCCTGTTCGGTCTGCGCGCGCACGCTCTCGATGTGCCGGATCCAGATCGGCAGTACGCGCAGGCACATCCGCTGCAACGGCGTGGTCAAGGTGGTGGCTCCTCAGGTCGATGGCGTCGGCGCAGCGGTGGCCGCGCGGCGCGAATGCAGGCGACTATAGGGAGCCGTCATTCAACGCGTTGTGACGAGCTGTTAGCTTTTTACGGCTGTATAATTTTCTGACAGTCTGGCTACTCCAGAGGTTAGGTCTGTGGCGGAAAACCCCATGAACGACATCCGCATCGAGGCTCGGCGGCGTGCCGGTCTCACCGAACTGCGGCTGCTGATCCGCCACCCGATGGAAACCGGGCAGGGCCGTGATCCGCTGAGCGGTGCGCTGATCCCGGCGCACTACATCGTGCGCCTGGAGGTCGACTGCGCCGGCCGCGCGCTGCTGCGCGCCGACACCGGCACCGGCGTGGCGCGTAACCCCTACCTGGCGCTGCGTTTCAAAGGCGGCGAGGCCGGCGACACCCTGGCCGTGCGCTGGCTCGATAATCTCGGCGGCGAAGGGGCGGCGCAGGCGACGATCGTCGCCGCGGACTGATGACGGGCGGGGAGGGCGGTGCATGGGCGGCAATGACGCTGTGATCGACGGCGACGAGGCGCTGGCCGCGACGCGGGTGCTGCCGGTCGCCGACAGCATCGAGCTGACCGTCTTGCGCACCCTGACGCAGGCACCGGGCGCCCTGCCGCCGGCGCCGCCGGCGCGTGACGCCGACATGCCCGGCTCGCATTACGAGCTGCTCGGCCCGGTCGGCGCCGGCGCGATGGGCGAGGTGCAGGCGGCACGCGACCGCGAGCTGCTGCGCACGGTGGCCTACAAGCGTCTGCACGGCGCCGTCGAGACCGCGCCCGGCGTGGCGCAGCGTTTTCTGATCGAGGCACAGCTGACCGCCCAGCTCGATCACCCGAACGTGGTGCCGGTGTATGCGCTGGAGCGCGATGCCGACGGCCACATCGCCTACGCGATGAAGCTGGTGCGCGGGCGCACGCTCGCCGAGCTGATCGCCGCCGCGCGCGAAACCCTGGCGCGCAGCGAGCCGCTGCCGGCGGAGCTGGCGCGCGAAACGCTGATCGACCATTTCCTCAAGGTCTGCGACGCCATCGCCTACGCCCACGCCAAGGGCGTGGTCCATCGCGACCTCAAGCCCTCGAACATCATGATCGGCACCTTCCACGAGGTGTACGTGATGGACTGGGGCATCGCCCTGGTGCACAGCGCACCGTCACTTGCCACCGAGGCGCCGGAGCAGGCACCGCCGCAGCTCGCCGAGGCCGATCCGGCCGGGCGCACGCGCTGCGGCGACATCATCGGCACGCCGGCCTACATGGCACCGGAGCAGGCGTGCGGCGATGCCGTCGATGCCCGCGCCGACCAGTACGCGCTCGGCCTGATCCTGCAGGAGCTGCTGACGCTGCGCCGCGCGGCGATCGGGCACAGTGCCGAGGAGGTGCTCAACGCCCGCCTGCGCGGCGAGCGCGCACCGGCGCAGGCGCCGCACGGCCTGCCGGCGGTGGCGCCGGAACTGGCGGCGGTCATCGCCCGCGCCAGCGCGCTCGAACCGGCGGCGCGCTATGCCGACGTCACCGCGCTGGCCGGCGACGTGCGCGCCTGGCTGCGCGGCGAGGCGGTCAGCGCGCTGCGCGATTCGCTGCTGCGGCGCACGCTGCGCTGGGTCGGCCGCCACCGTCAGGCGACGCTGGTGACACTGCTGCTGGCACTGCTGCTCGGCAGCCTCAGCAGTGCCGGCCTGCTGTGGCGGCATCTGGCGATGCTCGAACGCATGCAGCGGCGCGAGCTGCTGATGGCGCGCGTGCTCGCCAGCGGCGCGGCGCAGGCCGAGCGCATCGGTGACGGCTTCCAGCAGTTCGACCGTCTGCTCGAAGGGCTGAGCAGTGCCGCCAGCGTGGCACTGGCCAGCAACGCCGCCGTGCCGCCGGCCGATCCGGCGCAACCGCTGCCGGCGGCGGTGAAAGCGCCGCAGTACGGCGGGCTCGCCGTCGATGCCAGCGCACCGTCGGTGCAGCTGGCGACCGGCAGCACGCCGCAGGCCGCTGCCGAACTCGGCCGCCTGGCACTGCTGACGCCGCTGCTGCCGCGACTGTATTCGCTGGCCGACGACGCCGATCGGCCGCAGCGCGATGCCGCGGCGATGCGCCATCTGGTCGACGAGGAGGAAACGCCTTTGCTGTGGGCGGTGGTCGGCCTGGCCAGTGGCGGCGAACTGCGCTACCCCGGCGTCGCCGGCGATCTGCTCGGAGCCGACTACGATGTGCGCACGCAGTCCTGGTACCAGCTGGTCAGTGCTGCTGAGGGTGCCGAGCATGCCTGCGGGCATCCGTTCCGCAGCCCGATCAACGGTGAGCTGCTGCTGCCGTGCGTGCAGCGCGTGCTGGCGGCCGACGGCACGCTGCGCGGCGTCGCCGGGCTGGCGTTCAGTCTCGACATTCTCGGCCAGCGCCTGCTGCTGCCGAAGACACCGGCGCTGGCGGCGCGCCTGATCGATGATTCCGGTCACGTCATCGTCCACGCCGGCAGTGCACCGCTCACCGAGACTTTCGAGGATGCGGCGGTGCTGCAGGCGCTGGCGCAGACGCGCAGCGGCATCGTCGAGCGGCCCGGGCTGTGGCGGGTGTATGCGCCGGTGCGCGCGCTCGGCTGGGGCTACGTCGTCGACTTCGCCCGTGACGACGAGTCATGAGCGGGCGCATCGGTGTGATCTCCGACACCCACGGCCTGCTGCGGCCGCAGGCGCTGGCGGCGCTCGACGGCTGCGCGCTGATCCTGCATGCCGGTGACATCGGCGATCCGCAGATCCTCGAAGCGCTGCGCCGGCTGGCCCCGCTGCACGCGGTGCGCGGCAACAACGATCACGGCCACTGGGCCGAGGCGCTGCCGCTGGCGCTGACCGTCGAGCACGCCGGCCTGCGCATCCACCTGCTGCACAACGTGCGTGAACTGGCGCTCGATCCGCTCGCCACCGGCATCGACGTCGTCGTCTACGGCCATTCGCACAAGCCGCGCTGCGAGCACCACGGCGGCGTGCTGTGGTTCAACCCCGGCAGCGCCGGGCCGCGGCGCTTTTCGCTGCCGATCGCCTGCGGCTGGCTGTGGGCCGAGGGTGCGGCGGCGCAGGGCGAGTGGCAGCCGCTGGCACTCGACTGAGCGCCTGTTTCTCCGTGCGCCCGGCGGGCGGGCTTTGCAAGCCGTGCGTGCGGTTTGGCGGCCATGCGCGGATGATCGCGAACCCCGTGGCCGTGGACGCAGTCTCGTCGGCCATGTCAGCTTTGTCGTTTGCCGAAATGTCCGTTACGTCTTCATCTCTGGCCGGCGCTGCGCCGCTGCCCCCGACCGCCCGAATCCCGATGCCCCGTCCTCTGCTGCTCGCGCTGATCGTCGCCTGTGCGCTGTTCATGGAAAGTCTCGATGCGACGGTGATTTCCACCTCGCTGCCGGTGATCGCCGCCGCGCTCGGCGAATCGCCGATCGCGCTCAAGCTGGCGCTCACCGCCTATCTGGTCAGCCTCGCCGTGTTCATCCCGGTCAGTGGCTGGTTCGCCGACCGCTACGGCGCACGGCGGGTGTTCCGCGCCGCGATCGTGGTGTTCACGCTCGGCTCGGTGGCCTGCGGCTTCGCCAGCTCGCTCGGCGGCTTCGTCGTCGCCCGCTTTCTGCAGGGCATGGGCGGGGCGATGATGGTGCCGGTCGGCCGCCTGCTGCTGATGAAGTCGGTGGCCAAGGACGAGATGGTCACCGCACTCAGCTACCTGACCATTCCGGCGCTGCTCGGGCCGGTGTTCGGGCCGCTGCTCGGCGGCTTCATCAGCACCTATTTCGACTGGCGCTGGATCTTCTTCATCAATGTGCCGATCGCGCTGCTCGGCCTGTACTTCGCCGGGCGCTACATCCCGAATCTGCGCGAGGAGCAGACCTGGCCGCTGGATCTGCGCGGCTTCGTGCTCTCGGGGCTGGGGCTGTCGCTGCTCACGCTCGGCCTGGCCACCGCCGGCCAGCATCTGCTGAGCGGCGAGCTGTCCGCCGCCTGTGCCGCCGGTGGCGCGCTGCTGCTCGCGGCCTACGTGCGCCATGCCCGCGGCTGCGCGCATCCGCTGCTCGATTTCCGCTTCCTGCAGGTGCCGACCTACCGCGTCAGCGTGCTCGGTGGCTGGCTGTTCCGCCTCGGTGTCGGTGCCACGCCGTTCCTGCTGCCGCTGCTGCTGCAGCTCGGTCTGGGCATGTCGCCGCTGCAGTCGGGTGCGCTGACCTGCGTCTCGGCGCTGGCGGCGATCGGCATGAAGACGCTGAGCGCACGCATCCTGCGCCGCTTCGGTTTCCGCTCGGTGCTGACGGTGAATGCGCTGATCGCTTCGCTGGTGCTCGCCGTCTGCGGCCTGTTCGACACCGCCACCCCGGTCTGGCTGCTGCTCTGCGTGCTGCTGGCCAGCGGCTTTTTCCGCTCGCTGCAGTTCACCGCGCTCAACGCCATCTGCTACGCCGACATCGAGCGCGTCGACATGGGGTCGGCCTCCGGGCTGGCCAATGTCGCCCAGCAGCTGGCGCTGAGCGCCGGCGTCACCGTCGGCGCCTTCATGCTGGAAGCCTCGGCCGCGATGCACGGCCATGCGAGTGTCACCATCGGCGATTTCGCCTGGGCGTTTCTCGGCGTCTCGCTGCTGTCGGCGGCGGCGGCCTGGCCGGCGCTGCGGCTGCCGGCGGACGCCGGTGCCGAGGTTTCCGGCCACCGCGCCGCCTGAGGCGGGCGCTCAGTAGCCGCGCCAGGGTTGCGGCTCGATGCTGCTGCCGCGCTCCTCGTCGAGCAGTTCGAGCAGGGCACGGGCCGCGTTCGAGGGCGTGTAGCCGGAATGCGAAACGACGCCGAGTTCGCGGCTCGGCGACAGGCCTTCCAGCTCCAGCGCGACCAGCTGGCCGTCGAGCATGCTGCGTGGCAGCAGCGACCAGCCGAGTCCGACCGAGACCATCATCTTGATGGTTTCCAGATAGTTGGCGGAAAAGGCAATGCGCAGGCGCACGCCGAGCGGCTCGAACAGGCGCTCGATCAGCTCGCGGGTGTAGGTGCCGTACTCAGGCAGGATCGCAGCGTATTCGGCGAGCAGGAACGGCGAGATGCGTCGCTGCCGCGCCAGCGGATGCCCCGGCTGCACCACCAGCAGCAGGCGGTCGGTCCACACGCTGCGCAGCGACAGCGGTGCCTCCGGGCGCAGCGGCAGGGTGACGATGGCCAGCTCGACGTCGCCGGCGGCGACGGCATGGCAGGCGGCTTCCGAGGCCATGAAGCGCAGGTCGAGCTGTACCTGCGGGTAGCGCGCGGTGAAGGTGCGCAGCACCGGCGGCAGGCGGTGCAGGCCGACGTGATGACTGGTGACCAGCGTCAGCGCGCCGGCGACCTGGCCGGAGAGATTGTGCAGCGCGCGCTTGCCGTCTTCGAGCTCGGCGAGCACGCGGCGCGCGCGCGGCAGCAGCGTGTTGCCGGCCTCGGTCAGCGGCACGCGGCGGCCGAGGCGGTCGAACAGCCTGACGCCGAGTTCGCTTTCCAGCGCCGAGATGCGTTTGCTGACCGCCGGCTGGGTGAGGAACAGCCGCTCGCCGGCCAGCGAAAACGAGCCGGTGTCGGCGACGGCGACGAAGGCCTGCAGCGCAGCGATGTCCATGAACCCGTTCCCATTCCTGATGGTCATCCATCGTATGAAAAACATGAATTGGTGTCATGTCTGATCGCGGCGTAGATTCCGCGCACTGCAAGCTGGAGGACCGTGGCAATGGCCGGCAAGACGCTTTACGACAAGCTCTGGGATGCGCACGTGGTGCGTACTGACGAAGACGGCACCGCGCTGCTCTACATCGACCGTCATCTGGTGCACGAGGTGACCTCGCCGCAGGCTTTCGAGGGCCTGAAGCTCGCCGGCCGCCAGCCGTGGCGGCTGGATTCGATGCTGGCGGTGCCGGATCACAACGTGCCGACGACGCCGCGTGCCGGCGGCATCAGCGACATCGTCGATCCGGTGTCGCGCACGCAGGTCGAGACGCTCGACATCAACGCCCGCGAGCTGCACCTGAATTACTTCCCGATCAACGATGTACGCCAGGGCATCGTGCACGTCATCGGCCCCGAGCAGGGCGCGACGCTGCCGGGCATGACGGTGGTCTGCGGTGACTCGCACACCGCCACGCACGGTGCTTTCGCCGCGCTGGCCTTCGGCATCGGCACCTCCGAAGTCGAGCACGTGATGGCGACACAGTGCCTGATCCAGAAGAAGTCGAAGTCGATGCTGGTGCGCGTCGACGGCGAGCTCGGCGCCGGCGTCGACGCCAAGGACGTGGTGCTGGCGATCATTGGTGTCATCGGTACCGCCGGCGGCACCGGCTACGCCATCGAGTTCGGCGGCTCGGCGATCCGCGGCCTGTCGATGGAAGGGCGCATGACGGTCTGCAACATGGCGATCGAGGCCGGTGCGCGTGCCGGCATGATCGCCTGCGACGACACTACCATTGAGTACGTGCGCGGCCGGCCGTTCGCGCCCAAGGGCGCTGACTGGGACACGGCGGTGGCGTGGTGGAAGACGCTGCATTCCGACCCGGAGGCGACCTTCGATGCGCTGGTCGAGATCGACGCCGCGAAGATCCGCCCGCAGGTGACCTGGGGCACGTCGCCGGAAATGGTCGTCGCTGTCGACGAGCGCGTGCCCGATCCGGCCGCCGAGGCCGATCCGGTGAAGCGCTCGGGCATGCAGAAGGCACTCGCCTACATGGGCCTGGCGCCGAACCAGCCGATCACCGAGATTCTGCTCGATCGCGTGTTCATCGGCTCGTGCACCAATTCGCGTATCGAGGATCTGCGCGAGGCGGCGGCGGTGATCAAGGGCCGCAAGGTGGCGGCGAACGTCAAGCAGGCGCTGGTGGTGCCGGGCTCCGGTCTGGTCAAGGAGCAGGCCGAGGCCGAAGGGCTCGATCAGCTGTTTCTCGCCGCCGGCTTCGAGTGGCGCGAGCCCGGCTGCTCGATGTGTCTGGCGATGAACGCCGATCGCCTCGGCGCCGGCGAGCACTGCGCCAGCACCAGCAACCGTAATTTCGAGGGCCGTCAGGGCGCCGGTGGCCGTACCCATCTGGTCGGCCCGGCGATGGCGGCGGCGGCGGCGATCGCCGGCCACTTCGTCGATGTGCGCAACTTCTGACAGCGAGGACGCAGACCATGAAGCCTTTCACGCAACTCGACGGCCTCGTCGTCGCCCTCGACCGGCCGAATGTCGACACCGACGCGATCATTCCCAAGCAGTTTCTGAAGTCGATCAAGCGCTCGGGCTTCGGCCCGAACCTGTTCGACGAGTGGCGCTACCTCGATGTCGGCCAGCCGGGCCAGGACTGCGCCGGGCGGCCGCTGAACACGGACTTCGTGCTCAACCAGCCGCGCTACCAGGGCGCCAGCGTGCTGCTGGCGCGCAAGAACTTCGGCTGCGGCAGCTCGCGTGAGCACGCGGTGTGGGCGCTGGAGGACTTCGGCATCCGCTGCGTCATCGCGCCGAGCTTCGCCGATATCTTCTTCAGCAACTGCGGCAAGAACGGCGTGCTGGCGATCCGTCTGCCGGAGGTCAGCATCGATCGCCTGTTCCAGGCGGTGACGGCGCAGGAAGGCTATCGGCTGGTCGTCGATCTGCAGACGCAGACGCTCACCACGCCGGATGGCGAGGTGATCGACTTCGAGGTCGATCCGTTCCGCAAGGAATGCCTGCTCAACGGCTGGGATGACATCGGCCTGACGCTGCGCCACGCCGATGAAATCCGTGCCTACGAAGCCAGGCGGCGCCAGGAAGCGCCGTGGCTGTTCGCACACTGACGTACGATCGGGCACGATCGACGCCTTGAGCCGCTGATATTCGGGAGGCTGGGGGTATGTCGAGCATCGAGATGGCGGTGCGTAATGCGCGGGCGATCGAATCCCTGCTGGAGCAGCGCCTCGGCGCCACCGGCAAGGGCCTGCACGAAAAGCTCAACAGTGTGCAGGGGCATCTGCCGGCGGACATCGTCAAGACCGCGCGCTGGATCGCGACGCTGCGCAACTCGGCCGTGCATCAGGACGCCTTCGAGATCGAACGGCCCGAGGATTTCATGAACGCGGCCTCCCGGGTGATCAGTTTCCTGGAGCACCTGCCGGCGGCGGCACCCGGGCAGCGCGCACCATCGGCGCGCGCACCGGCGGAGTACAGCCCCTTCGTCGCCGGGCTGAAGCTCGAATCGGTGGAGACCGATCCGCGTACCGTGGCGCCGCCACCGCCGGTGGTGCCCACGCGCCGGCCGGCCGTGCCGCCGGCTCAGCGGCCGCGGCGGGCACCGCGCCGTCGCGAGGGGCGCGGGCGCGCAGAGGGTAGTGGTGGTCTGGTCGGCCTGGTCGGTGCGCTGCTGCTGGTGCTGCTCGCCGTGTTGTTCGCGACCGGGCACATCCACATCGGGCCGCAGGGGCTGGGGTTCGGTGTGCAGTAGGAAGATGCGCCGATCTGCTGGTCGAACGGGCGCTGAGACTGCCCATCATCGTATGACCCGGCCGCCCGGCGCGGCCGTTTTGAATGGACTGACCCAGGACACACGAAACATGAGCAAGAAGATTCTGGTTCTCGCCGGCGACGGCATCGGCCCCGAGATCGTCGGGGAGGCGGTCAAGGTGATCGGCGTGCTGCAGCGCGAGTACGGCCTCGACGTCGAGCTCGACAGTGCGCTGCTCGGCGGCTGTGCCGTCGATGCCAGCGGCGAGCCGTACCCGGCTGCGACGCAGGCCAAGGCCCGTGCCGCCGATGCGGTGCTGCTCGGCGCCGTCGGCGGGCCGCAGTACGACACGCTGCCGCGGCCGCAGCGCCCGGAGCGCGGCCTGCTCGCCATCCGCAAGGATCTGAACCTGTTCGCCAATCTGCGCCCGGCGATGGTCTATCCGCAGCTCGCCGCCGCCAGCTCGCTGAAACCCGAGCTGGTTGCCGGGCTCGACATCCTGATCGTGCGCGAGCTGACCGGTGACATCTATTTCGGTGAGCCGCGTGGCATCGAGCAGCGCAACGGCGAGCGCGTCGGCTTCAACACGATGATCTACTCCGAGTCGGAGATCCGTCGCATCGTGCGCGTCGCCTTCGAGGCCGCGCGCAAGCGTGGCGGCCGCGTCTGCTCGATCGACAAGATGAACGTGCTGGAGACGACGCAGCTGTGGCGCGACGTCGCCGAGGAAGTCGCCAGGGATTATGCGGACGTCAGCCTCAGCCACATGCTGGTCGACAACGCCGCGATGCAGCTGGTGCGCAATCCCAAGCAGTTCGACGTGATGGTCACCGGCAATATCTTCGGCGACATCCTCTCCGATGAGGCGTCGATGCTGACCGGCTCGATCGGCATGCTGCCGTCGGCCTCGCTCGACGAGCACGGCAAGGGCATGTACGAGCCGATCCACGGCTCGGCCCCGGACATCGCCGGCAAGGGCGTGGCCAATCCGCTGGCGACGATCCTGTCGGTGGCGATGATGCTGCGCTATTCGCTGGAGCGCGCCGATCTGGCCGAGCGCGTCGAGCGCGCGGTTTCGCGCGTGCTCGATCAGGGGCTGCGCACCGCCGACATCTGGTCGGCCGGCTGCGAGAAGGTCGGCACCGTGGCGATGGGTGCGGCGGTGCTCGCGGCGCTCGCCGACTGAGCGGGTGCACGCAATACGGTTATCACGCGGTGGCCGGGCGCCGCCGCTGCAGAGGTCAAGAAAATGAAGCGAGTAGGTCTGGTGGGCTGGCGTGGCATGGTCGGCTCGGTGCTGATGGAGCGCATGCGGGCGGAGAATGATTTCGCGCTGATCGATCCGGTGTTCTTCACCACGTCCAACGTCGGCGGTGCGGCGCCCGATGTCGGCAAGGGCGCGTCGAGCCTGCAGGATGCGAAGTCGATCGCGGCGTTGGCGGCGATGGATGTGATCATCTCCTGCCAGGGTGGCGACTACACCAACGCCATCTACCCGCAGCTGCGGGCCGCCGGCTGGGACGGCTACTGGATCGACGCCGCTTCGGCGCTGCGCATGGAGGCGGATGCGGTCATCGTCCTCGATCCGGTCAACCGCGGCGTCATCGACGCGGCGCTGGCCAGGGGCGTGCGCAACTACATCGGCGGCAACTGCACCAACTCGATCCTGCTGATGGGTGTCGGCGGCCTGTTCAAGGCCGGGCTGGTGGAGTGGGTCAGCTCGATGACCTATCAGGCGGCCTCCGGCGCCGGTGCACAGAACATGCGCGAGCTGCTGGCGCAGATGGGTGCGCTGCACGCCTCGGTCGCCGAGCTGCTCGCCGATCCGGCCTCGGCGATCCTCGACATCGACCGCAAGGTGGCGGCGACGATGCGTGACGAGGCCTTCCCGGCGCAGCATTTCGGCGCGCCGCTGGCCGGTTCGCTGATCCCGTGGATCGACAAGCAGCTCGACAACGGCCAGTCCAAGGAAGAGTGGAAGGGGCAGGCCGAGGTCAACAAGATCCTCGGCACCGAGAGCACGATCCCGGTCGACGGCCTGTGTGTGCGCATCGGCGCGATGCGCTGCCACAGCCTGGCGCTGACGCTCAAGCTCAACCGTGATCTGCCGCTTGCTGACATCGAAGCGCTGATCCGCGAGGGCAATCCGTGGGTCAAGTACGTCGCCAATGAGCGCCCGCTGTCGATGCAGGAGCTGACGCCGGCGGCTGTCACCGGCAAGCTCGACATCGCCGTCGGTCGCGTGCGCAAGCTCAACATGGGTCCGCAGTATCTGTCGGCCTTCGTCTGCGGCGACCAGCTGCTGTGGGGCGCTGCCGAGCCGCTGCGGCGCATGCTGCGCATCCTGCTCGAAGCCTGAGTCGGGTTATCCTTGGAAGTGGCTGACGGCGTGATGCCGGCAGCCTCGCGGGCCCGCCGGAGTCACCGGCGGGCCCGTTCGTTTCGCCGCATGCGGGAGAGCAGATGATGAATGACCAGGCCTTGATCGCAGTCGTCGGTGCCGACGGACTGCTCGGTGAGGCCCTGCTGGCTGAACTGGCCGACAGCGGCTGGCCGGCATCGCGCCTGCGCGCGCTGGTGGCCGAAGAGGCTGTCGGCACGCGCCTTGAGTACGCGGACACCTACCTCAAAAGCGCTGCCGCCGCGGGTTTCGATTTCGCTGACGTCGCCGTCGCCTTGTTCGCTGATGCCGAGCTGACGGCGCAGAGTCTGTCGCAAGCACGGGCGGCTGGCGCCAGGCTGCTCGATCTCAGCGGTCATCTGGCGACGACGACGCATGTGCCGGTGGTCGTGCACGCGGTCAATGATGCTGAGCTCGGTGCGCAGACGGCGCTGATCGCGCCGCCGGCGGTGGTGGTTGCCGCCGCACGTGTGGTCGCTGCGCTGCAGCCGCTCGCCGGTGTGGAGCGTATCGACCTGACCTGGCTGCGCGCGGTGTCGAACGATGGCCGTGCCGGCATCGATGAACTGGCCCGGCAGACCGCCAATCTGCTCAACGCACGCCCGATCGAACCGCACCTGTATCCGCAGCAGATCGCCTTCAACGTGCTGCCGGGCTGGGACGGCTTCGACGCGACCGGCTATACCGCTGAGGAAGCCCTGTGCAGCCGTCTGCTGGCCGAGGCTGTCGGCGTGCCGAGCGAGTGCGTGACGGCACTGGCGCTGCGCATGCCGGTATTCTTCGGGGACGGTTGCGTGCTGCGCCTGCGCCTGATGCGTGGTGTGCCCTGCGGTCAGTTGCAGCGTGCACTGGAGGCCAGCGCAGGGCTCGACTGCCTGGCACTGGACGATGCCCCGGTGTCGCCGGTGGTCGATGCCGTGTCGCAGTCCCTGCCGCAGATCGCGCTGCTGCGAGCGGCTGCCGGGGAGGCACGGGACTTGAATCTGTGGATAGTGGCAGATAATGTGCGGGCAGCTGCGTCGAACGGGGTCGCTGTCGCGAGAACGCTGGTGGACGGTCCGCGCTGACGCCGGGGCCAAAGAGTCGCGTTGGCCGTACAGCCTCCTAACAACCGCCAGGATGCGGCGGAATCCACTTCGTCCGTAGCCTACGGATACCGAGACGCGATCGACGATGACAAAAGGGAATAGACGGAGTCGTGCCCTGCTGGCGGGGCTTTTGCTGGCGCCGGGTGTGGCTGCAGCGATCGGCGTTGGGCCGATACAGGTTCATTCGGGGCTCAACCAGCCCCTGCAGGCAGATGTCGAGCTGCTGTCTGTCGTTCCGGACGAATTGCAGAATTATTCGGTGCGCATCGCGCCGGCTCGTGCCTTCGAGCAGCTGGGGCTGGAGCGTATCGGTCCGGTGTCCGATCTGGAGTTCCAGCTCCAGTCCAGGCCGGACGGACACAGCTATATCCACATCACGTCCAAGCAGCCGGTGCGTGATCCGGCGCTGAACTTTCTGGTGGAACTGAGCGGCCCGAACGGGCAGCTGCTGCGCGAGTTCGCCATTCTGCTCGACCCGGTTCGTCCCGGCGCGCGTCCATCGCGGTCGGGCATCGCCATTGCGCAGGGTGCCAGCGTTTCTCCGGCCTTGCCGAGCGGGCCGCGCGGCGGGTACGGGCCCGTCCAGCGGGGTGAGACCCTGTGGGCCATCGCTGATCGTCTGCGTCCTGCAGGCATGCCGACCGCCGTGGCCGTACGGCGTTTGTTCGACACCAACCCTGCCGCTTTCATCGGTCGCAATCCCAGCGCCTTGCGCGCGGGAGCGATGCTGTCACTCCCCGAAACGGAAGGCTGGCAGGTCGCGGCAGCCCCGACGACTCCGGCAGCCGCCGTGCCGCCGATAAACGCAGTGCCTCCGGTGACCAGCAGCGGTGAAGTGCGTGTGCCGCAGCCGCTGGCCCCCTCGGCGCCGGCAGCGGTGGGCAATGATGCGCAGGTGCGACTGGTTGCGCCTGAGAGTACGCCGCCCGCGGGGCCTGCAGAATTGCCGGCCGCGCCGCCCGCGGCCGGACCTGATCCGCTGGTCAATGCCGCTCCAGTCGCGCAGATCGCTGTCGAGGATGGTCGTCTGCGTCTGCAGGCATCCGGCCTGGAGCATCTGCAGAGCCGTTTGGAGACCCAGCCTGCGGCGGCGGCTCCGCCTCCCGTGCCGGTCAATCCGGCGGCGCCGAAGGTCGATAACCGGCCGGCGGTGGCGACGGCACCGATTGCCCCGGCGGTGGCGCCGCGGCAGTCACCACCGGTACCCAAGGAGACCGGCTTCTTCGATTATCTGCTCGATGATCCTTTGACGCTCGGCGGTCTCGGCCTTGCGGCCGTAGCCGCATTGGCGGGCGGGCTCCTGGTGGTCCGCCGCCGCCGTCAGGCCGAACTCGATGGTGCCAGTGTCCAGCCCGAGTTCAAGCGGGTCGAGCCGGCGTCGGTCGACAGTACTGCCGCAGCCGGTGAGTCGCCGCGATCGCTGCCCGAGGCGACGGGAAGTGCCGAGCAGGGCGATGTCGCCGAGCGGGCATCGCTGCTGGCCGCCGTTGGCAAGTACCCGGAGGCGCGTGCACTGCTTGAACAGGCACTGACACAGGCACCCGACAGTACGACGGTGCGCCTGCGCCTGTTGGATGTGCTGCATGCGATGCGTGACGCCACCGCTTTCCGCGTGGCCGCGGGCCCCCTGCGCGAGCTGGTGTACGCCGACACCGATCCATTGTGGTTGCGTGTGGCCCGCATGGGGCGCGAGGTCTGTCCCGAAGATCCGCTGTTCAACCCGCCTGCGGCCGCATCGAGCGCTGAAGCATCAACGCCGGCCGTGCCGTCTGAAGGCGGCGCTGCTGGCGCCAAGACGCCCGCGCCAGCTCCCGCAGCGCCGCTGCCAGGTCCGGCCAGTGAGCCGCCGGCGCTGGGTGATATGTCAGGTCTGACATTCGAGCGTGTGGCGCCGGCGGCCGAAAAGGGCCGAGCCAGTTCCGGTGCGCTCGACGATCTCAGTCTCGGCGATCTGGACTTTGGCGATGTTGCCTTGCCAAACCTGAGCACGGCACCGAAGCCGGAGGTGCAGGATAAGCCCAAAGAGGCGGCGCCGGCTGGTGGCTTCGATCTGACGTTCGATCTGCCGGATCTGAACCCGACGGCGCCGGTGAGCACCAAGGCCGAGACTTCGGCCGCTGCGGCAGCGGTGAAGGAGAATGTCGAGGAGACGCCGGCGGATACCGGCTTTACCTTCGAGCCGGTTCTGGCTCCGCCGCCGATCGTTGAGCCATTGCAGCTTGACGATGTTCCTGTCGTGCCTGAGCACAAGCCTTCTGTCGAGTCTCCGGTGCTGTCGATGGGGCCGGCGGAGATGGTCGAAGCCGGTGCCGACGAGGAAGACGAGTTCGTCGAGACCAAGCTCGATCTGGCGCTCGCTTATATCGACATGGACGATCCGCTCGGTGCACGCACCCTGCTGGAAGAGGTGCTGGTGGAAGGCGGCAAGCAGCAGCGGCTCAGGGCACAGGCGCTGCTCGACAAACTCGCTTCCTGACGCAGCCGGCTGCTGGCGCGTCAGGGCTGCCGTCTCTTGCCGCTGAGCTGATGCGGTCGCCTGCATGCATCCAGCCATTCTGATCGTGCTGTTCCTGATGTATGCGTTGGGTGTTGCTGCGGCGTCGCCGGCAGCAGTGCTGTGCGGGCTGCTGATGCTCCTCGCTGCCCGTCTGCTGCTTGGCGGTCACGTGCCCGCTGGCACATTGCGCGGCGGCCTGCGCCGGGTGCGCTGGCTGCTGCTGGCGCTGACCGTTACGCATCTGTGGTTTACCCCGGGCGTACGTTTGTGGCCGGAGCTCGGCACGCTGTCGCCGACCGCTGCCGGCCTGTCGCTGGCCGTCTGGCGGGCGTTGGCGCTGCTGGAGATGGTGGCCGGGGCAGCCTTGCTGATCGCCCGCTGCGGGCGCGATGGCCTGAGCGGCGGACTCTACTGGCTGGCGACACCGTTCGGCAGCGTGCGTGAACGCTTGGCGGTACGGGTCGGCCTGACGCTGGAGTGCCTGCCACAGGTGCGCGCATTGCTGGGCGCCGGACATGACGAGTCTGCGGCGGCGCCATCGTCTGGCGTCGCCGGGCGCGTGCGCCGGATTGCGCGCGCCGCGGTGGGGGCGCTGGCACAGGCTGATGCCGTGCCGTTCGCCCTGGCCGATGCGCCGAGTTTGCGTATCGTCGTGCCGCCGCCGCCGCCATGGTGGCAATGGTTGTGGCCGCTTGCTCTGGGATTACTGTTCATCGCACTCGCACGGCTTGAGTCCTGAGCGGCCACAGGCATCATCGGCGCTTTTCCCGACAGCGAGTCCATGGCATGCGCATCGCGCTCGGCATCGAATATGACGGCTCCCGCTTTCGCGGCTGGCAGACGCAGGAACCCGGTGTGCGTACCGTGCAGGAGGCACTGGAGACGGCGGTGTCGCGTATCGCCGCTCAGCCGGTGGGGGTGGTCTGCGCCGGGCGCACCGATGCCGGCGTGCATGCCGCCGGGCAGGTGGTGCATTTCGATACTTCGGCGCGGCGTGATCTGCATGCCTGGGTGATGGGCAGCAATTCGCAGCTGCCCGACGACGTGTCGGTGAGCTGGGCGCGTGAGGTCGCCGATGATTTTCATGCCCGCTTTTCGGCTTATGCCCGCCGTTACCGTTATCTGGTGCTCAATCGCTGTTACCGCAGCGCGCTCTGCGGCGGGCGGATGACGCACTGGTATGCACCGCTGGATGCCGAGCGCATGCACGCAGCCGGTCAGGCTCTGCTCGGCGAGCATGATTTCAGCGCCTACCGCGCGGCCGGCTGCCAGGCTGAGCATCCGATGCGCGCCCTGTATGAGCTGAGCGTGCGACGGCGGGGCGATTTCGTCGTGCTCGAAGTCGAGGCCAACGCCTTCCTGCATCATATGGTGCGCAACATCGCCGGCGTGCTGCTGGCGATCGGCAGTGGCGAGCGTCCGCCCGAGTGGGCGGCCGAAGTGCTGGCGACGCGTGACCGCCGCCGTGGTGGTGTGACCGCGCCGGCCGATGGCCTGTATTTCCTTGAAGTGCTGTACCCGGAACGCTTCGCCTTGCCGCGCGGCAACCCGTCTGCGCTGCCGGTGCTGGCCTAACGCGCCAGTGCCGCGAGACGGCCGATTTTGTTAACCTTCACTGTTTTCCCCCCCACCGAGTCGTTCATGCCCCGTACCCGCGTCAAGATCTGCGGCATCACCCGTCCAGAGGATGCACTGGCTTGCGCCCGCTCTGGCGTCGATGCCATCGGCCTGGTGTTCGCACCGCGCAGCGCGCGCTATGTCGACATCGCGCAGGCGCAGCGCGTGCTGGCGGGGCTGCCACCGTTCATCAGTATCGTCGCGCTGTTCCAGAACCCGGCGGCTGAGGAGGTGCGGAGCGTGCTTGCGGCCTTGCCGGTCAGCTGCCTGCAGTTTCACGGCGATGAGAGCGAAACGTTCTGTGCGGCATTCGAGCGGCCTTATCTGAAGGCCGTACCGATGGGCGCCGGGGCGGATCTGCGCGATTACGCCCGGCGTTTTGCCTCAGCGAGCGCGCTGTTGCCGGACAGTCACGGCGGCGAGCGCATCGGCGGTACCGGCGAAACGTTCGACTGGGGCCGGATTCCGGTGGACTGCGGGAAACCGATCGTACTGGCCGGTGGTCTGCACGCGGGTAACGTCGCGGCGGCGATCCGTTCCGTGCGGCCGTGGGCAGTGGATGTATCGAGCGGCGTCGAGGCCGCGAAAGGTATTAAGGACGCGGCGGCGATCGCCGCGTTCATGCAGGGTGTGACAGACGGAGACAGCCGTGGGTGATTTGATCGACTTCAGCCAGTTCCCCGACGCGAACGGACATTTCGGCCCCTATGGCGGCCTGTTCGTCGCCGAAACGCTGATGGCGGCGCTGGAGGACCTGCGCGACGCCTACGCGCGCTACCGCGACGATCCCGAGTTCATCGCCGAACTCGACCGCGACCTGGCGCGCTACGTCGGCCGGCCGTCGCCGCTGTATCACGCCGAGCGTCTGTCACGCGAGTGGGGCGGGGCGCAGATCCTGCTCAAGCGCGAGGACCTCAATCACACCGGCGCGCACAAGGTCAACAACACCGTCGGTCAGGCGCTACTCGCCAAGCGCCTGGGCAAGACGCGCATCATCGCCGAGACCGGTGCCGGTCAGCACGGCGTGGCGACAGCGACCATCGCCGCTCGTCTGGGCATGGAATGCGTGGTCTACATGGGGTCCGAGGACGTCAAGCGCCAGTCGCCGAACGTTTATCGCATGAAGCTGCTCGGTGCCACCGTGGTGCCGGTCGAATCCGGCTCGAAAACGCTCAAGGACGCCCTGAACGAAGCCCTGCGCGACTGGGTGACCAACGTTGACGACACCTTCTACGTCATCGGCACCGTGGCCGGCCCGCATCCGTACCCGATGATGGTGCGCGACTTCCAGTGCGTGATCGGCCGCGAGGCGCGCCAGCAGGTGCTGGCCGATTTCGGCCGCCTGCCGGATGCGCTGGTCGCCTGCGTCGGTGGCGGCTCGAACGCCATTGGCCTGTTCCATCCTTTCCTGGCCGATGCCGACGTCGCCATCTACGGTGTCGAGGCCGCGGGCGACGGTCTGGACACCGGTCGCCACTCGGCGCCGCTCAATGCCGGCCGGCCCGGCGTGCTGCACGGCAACCGCACCTATCTGATGGAAGACGCCAACGGCCAGATCATCGAAACCCATTCGATTTCGGCCGGTCTCGATTATCCGGGCGTCGGTCCCGAGCATTCCTGGCTGAAGGACATCGGCCGCGTCCACTACGGCGCGATCACCGATGACGAGGCGCTGGCTGCGTTCCACGAGCTGTGCCGCAGCGAGGGCATCATCCCGGCGCTCGAAAGCTCGCACGCGGTCGCCTACGCCAAGAAGCTCGCACCGACGCTGCGTTCCGACCAGCTCATCGTCGTCAACCTGTCCGGCCGTGGCGACAAGGACATCTTCACCATCGCCGCGCGCGAAGGCATCACGCTCTGAGGTTTCCGTCATGAGCCGTATCGCAACCCGTTTCGCTGCGCTGGCCGCTGCCGGCCGACAGGCGCTGATCCCCTACATCACCGCCGGCGATCCCGATCTCGCCACTACCGAGGCGCTGCTGCACACGCTGGTGGCCAACGGCGCCGATGTCATCGAGCTCGGCGTGCCGTTCTCCGATCCGATGGCCGATGGCCCGGTGATCCAGCGTGCCTGCGAGCGCGCGCTCGCCACGGGCACCTCGCTGCACGACGTGCTGGCGCTGGTGCAGCGCTTCCGCAGGCAGGATGCGCAGACGCCGGTCGTGCTGATGGGCTACCTGAATCCGGTCGAGGTAATGGGCTACACCGCTTTCGCGCAGGCCGCGGCCGCGGCGGGCGTTGACGGTGTGCTCACCGTCGACCTGCCACCCGAAGAGTCGCACGAACTCAATCTGGCGCTGGTCGAACACGGCCTCGATCCGATCTACCTGCTGGCGCCGACCAGCCGTGACGAGCGCATCCGCAAAGTCGCCGCGGCGGCCCGCGGCTATCTGTACTACGTCTCGCTGAAGGGCGTGACCGGTTCGGCAGCCCTCGACACCGCCGAGGTCGCGCGCAGGGTCGAGCACATCAAAACGCTGGTCGACGTGCCGGTCGGCGTCGGCTTCGGTATTCGCGATGCCGTCACCGCTGCCGCCGTGGCGCGCGTCGCCGACGCCGTCGTCGTCGGCAGTGCCCTGGTGTCGCGCGTCGAGCAGCTCGCCGCGACGCCGGAGCGCATGCATGCTGAAATCGGCGGACTGCTGGCCGAGATGCGCCGGGCGATGGACGTCGGCGTCGCGACCGCTTGAGGCGAGGTGAGCAATGGTCGATATGAGCTGGTTTGAAAGGCTGATCCCGGCGCGCATCCGCACCGACGGCAACGGCAGCAAGCGTCAGATTCCCGAGGGTCTGTGGTCGAAGTGCGACGAGTGCGGTGCCGTGCTCTACAGCGCTGAGCTGGAGCGCAATCTTCACGTTTGCCCGAAATGCGATCACCACATGCGCATCGGCGCGCGGCAGCGGCTCGACAGCTTCCTCGATGCCGAGGGACGCGTCGAAATCGGCGCCGACGTCGAGCCGAGTGATTTTCTCAAATTCAAGGACAGCAAGAAGTACCGTGACCGCCTGCTCGCCGCGCAGAAGGCCACCGGCGAGAAGGATGCGCTGGTGGCGATGCAGGGCAGCGTCAAGGGCGTGCCGGTGGTGGTCACGGCCTTCGAGTTTTCCTTCCTCGGCGGTTCGATGGGCTCGGTGGTCGGCGAACGTTTCGTGCGTGCGGCCCGCGTCGCTCTGGAAAACCACTGGCCGTTCATCTGCTTTACCGCCAGCGGCGGCGCGCGCATGCAGGAGGCGCTGGTGTCGCTGATGCAGATGGCCAAGACCAGCGCGGCACTGCGCAAGCTGGCCAATGCCGGCGTGCCGTTCATCTCGGTGCTGACCGATCCGACCACCGGTGGCGTTTCGGCCAGTCTGGCGATGCTCGGCGATCTCAATGTCGCCGAGCCCAAGGCGCTGATCGGCTTCGCCGGGCCGCGAGTTATTGAGCAGACGGTGCGTGAGAAGCTGCCGGAAGGTTTTCAGCGCTCCGAGTTCCTGCTCGAACATGGCGCCGTCGACATGATCGTCGACCGCCGCGAGATGCGTGACCGCCTGGCGGCGATCCTGGCGATGCTCGGCGGCCTGCCGTCGCCGGCTGATGATGGCGTCGTCGTGCGTCGACTGGCACCGCCGGTCGTGGCGGAACCGTCGGCGAGCGACGATGACGAACCGCTCGAACCGCCGCCGACTGTCTGAATAGTGCGTCGCTGCCGTCCTCGGCAGCGTTTCCTGCCTTGGTATACACCGCCATGTCTCCCCGCCATTCCTCGCTTGCTGCCTGGCTCGCCTGGCAGGAGCAGCTGCATCCCGTCGGGATCGACCTCGGCCTCACCCGTGTGCGTGAAGTGGCCCAGCGCCTCGATCTGCTGCGGCCGGCGCCGATCGTGTTCACCGTCGGTGGCACCAACGGCAAGGGCTCCAGCGTGGCCTTCCTTGAGGCGATGCTGCGCGCTGCCGGCCGGCGTACCGGTGTCTACGTGTCACCGCACCTGCTGCGTTACGAAGAGCGTGTACGCCTCGACGGCCGCGAGGCGACCGCCGAGGCGTTCTGCAGCGCGTTCGCTGCCATCGATGCGGCCCGCGGCAACATCTCCTTGACCTATTTCGAGTTCGGCACGCTCGCCGCGCTGTGGCTGATCCGGCAGGCGCGGGTCGATGTCGCGGTGCTGGAGGTCGGCCTCGGCGGGCGGCTCGATGCCGTCAACATCGTCGATGCCGATGCCTCGCTGGTGACGGCGATCGGCATTGATCATGTCGAATACCTCGGGCCGGATCGCGACAGCATCGGCTTCGAGAAAGCCGGCATCTATCGCAGCGGCCACGTCGCCGTCTGCGCCGATGACGATCCGCCGGCCCGTTTGCTTGGGCATGCGGCGGCGATCGCCGCCAGGCTGCAGGTTGCCGGCCGGGATTTTCATTGGCAGCGGGAAACCGATGCCTCCTGGAGCTGGCGCACGGCGAGCGAAGCCCTGCAAGGCTTGCCGTCACCGGCATTGATCGGCACCCACCAGTTCGCCAACGCGGCGGGGGTCATCGCCTTGCTGCGCGCCTTTGACCCGGCGCTGGTGCCGGAGTCCGCGCTGCATGCGGGCTTGCGCTCAGCGCGGGTGGCGGGACGTTTCCAGGTGCAGTCCGGCCGCGTTGAGTGGATATTCGATGTCACTCATAATCCGCACGGTGCGGCCGCACTGGCCGCTGCGCTGGCGGCGAGGCCCTGCGCGGGACGTACCTGGCTGTTGCTGGCGATGCTGGCAGACAAGGATGCTGCGGGCTTTGTCGCGGTTCTGGGCGATGAAGTGGATGGGATCTGCTGTGCAGGATTGAGCGGCGCGCGAGGACGCAGCGCCCGGGCGCTCGCAGGCGTGCTCGGAAAAACCGCAATCCTGGAGTGCCATGATGTTGCGAGTGCCTGCGATGCGCTGGCGTCGCTGGCGCGGCCTGCGGATCGCGTGCTCGTGACCGGATCGTTTCATACGGTTGCGCAGGCCCTGCAGGCGCGATCGATGATCGAGACCGCCTGACGCGCAGTGAGTCATCGGGAGTCTGTTTGTGGAACAGCGTCTGAAACAGCGTCTGCTGGGCGTGGCCGTGCTGGTTGCGCTGGCCGTCATCATCGTCCCGGAGGTCTTCAAGACGGCCGGACCGATCGCGCCTCCGGCAGTCAATCCGAGCATTCCGCCTGAGCCGCAGGCGCCCAGTTCCCGCGGCATGACGGTGACCCTGCCACCGCCGGTTGAGCCGGTCGTACCTGCACCGGCGGTGCCTGCCGCGCCGCAGCCGGCTCCGCTGCCTCCGCTGGCCGAGCCGCCGGTGATCGAGCCGCAGTCGCTGCCTGCAACTCCCCCGGCCAGTGCCGCCGCGCCGCAGGGGATGCGTTCGGTCGATTTGACGGCGCCGCGTGCCGTGACCGCCAAACCGGTACCGCCGGTCGCTGTCGAGAAGCCAGTGGTAAAGCCCAAGCCCGAACCGAAGCCGGAGCCGAAACCCGTCGTCAAGACGCCGCCGAAGCCGGCTCCGAAAGCGCCCGAGACCGTGGCGCGTGCCGCACCGCCGGAGCCGGTGGCACCGCCCAAGCCAGCACCGGAGCCCGCTCCGAAACCGACGCCCGCTCCGAAACCGACGCCGAAGCCGGCCCCCGCGCTGCCCAAGCTGGAGCTGACCAGTCGATCGAGCGTCGCACAGGCGCCTGCACCGACTCCGGCACCGGCACCGGCCGCCGCCGCGCAGGGCTGGCGACCGAAGGGCGGCGGCAACAGCAGCTGGGCGGTGCAGGTCGGCAGTTTCAGCATGGAGGAAAATGCCGGGCTGCTGCGTGACCGCCTGCGCGCGCAACGCTTTCCAGCCGTCGTCGAGCGTGTGAATTCTGGTGGACAGGCCATGTATCGCGTACGTGTCGTCGGTCAGGATTCGCGGGCGTCGAGTGAATCAATGGCTTCGCGCCTGCGTGCCGTGGGTATTCCGGGCAACGTCATCGAGCCTGGCGAATGAGTGTGGACTGGACACTACGGCGGACGCCTGCGGCTGCGGCATGTCGTCGTGCTCTGCTAGAATCGGCCGCCTCGGTCCGGTACTCGCCGGATCCTGTACGGGTTTGAAGCATGCTGGACCATTTGATCTGGGCCGATTACGCCATCCTCGGAGTGATCGGCCTGTCCGTTTTGATGAGCCTGTGGCGCGGTTTCATGCGTGAGGCCATCTCGCTGGCGACCTGGATCGCTGCGTTCGTACTGGCCTTCAATTTTTCGGCTCAGGCCGCCGTGATGCTGGAGCCTCATATCGCCACTCCGTCGATGCGGCAGCTGGTGGGCTTTGGTGCGGTCTTCCTGGCGACCCTGGTGGCTGGTGGCATCGTTAATCTGCTGGTCGGCCAGCTGATTGCGGGCACCGGTCTGGGCACGACCGATCGCATGCTTGGCGTGATATTCGGTGCACTGCGCGGCATTGCCGTGATTACCGTGCTCGTCTTGCTGGCGGGCATGACGCCGGTGGTAAAAGATCCGTGGTGGGGACAGTCGCTGTTCCTGCACCATTTCGAAGCGCTTGCCGCGATGCTCAAACCCTACTTGCCGCCTGAGCTGGCTGACGGTCTGCAGTTCCTGCGGTAGTCCCCGTTTACCGCCGGCAGCGAGAGTCGGCGTTTCGAGAGTAGCGAACCATGTGCGGAATCGTAGGCGTCGTCGGGCATAGCCCGGTCAACCAGGCTATTTTCGATGCGTTGACCGTACTTCAGCATCGCGGACAGGATGCGGCCGGCGTGATGACCTGTGATGACGGTCGTCTGTACCTGCGCAAGAACAACGGGCTGGTGCGTGACGTCATCCGTACCCGCCACATGCTGCGCCTACTCGGTAGCATGGGGATCGGCCACGTCCGCTATCCGACCGCCGGCAGCTCGAATTCGGCAGAGTCGCAGCCGTTCTACGTCAATTCGCCGTTCGGCATCTCCATGGCCCACAACGGCAATCTGACCAACGCGCGGCAATTGCGTGAGGAGCTGTTCCGCAGCGACCGGCGCCACATCAATACCGACTCGGATTCCGAGGTCCTGCTGAACATCTTCGCGCACGAGATTGCCAAGCAGGGCAAGCTGCACGTCGATGCCGATGATGCCTTCGCGGCGGTGGCCGGCGTGCATCAGCGTGTGCGCGGCGCTTATGCGGCGGTGGCGATGATCATCGGCTACGGCATCGTCGCCTTCCGCGATCCCAACGGCATCCGTCCGCTGTGCTATGGCCGTCGCGAGACCGACGATGGTGTCGAGTACATGGTTTCCTCGGAGAGCGTGGCGCTCGATTGCCTGGGCTTCGAACGCGTGCGCGATGTCGCCCCTGGTGAGGCCGTGTTTATCAGTGCAGACGGCAAGCAGCTTGCAACGCGCCAGTGCGCCGAGCAGCCGCGCTATGCCCCCTGCATTTTCGAATATGTCTACTTCGCGCGGCCGGACTCGATCATTGATGACGTGCTGGTGCACGAGGCGCGGCTGCGCATGGGCGAGCGGCTGGCCGACAAGATCCTGCGTACCTGGCCCGATCACGACATCGACGTCGTCATTCCGATTCCGGACACCAGCCGCACGGCGGCACTGCAGCTGGCCTATGCGCTCGGCGTCAAATACGCCGAAGGCTTCATGAAGAATCGCTATATCGGCCGCACTTTCATCATGCCCGGGCAGAAGCAGCGCAAGAAATCAGTCAAGCAGAAGCTCAATCCGATCCCCTTCGAGTTCATCGGCAAGAACGTGCTGCTGGTCGACGACTCCATCGTGCGCGGTACCACCTCGGGCGAGATCATCCGCATGGCCCGTGAGGCGGGGGCGCGCCGGGTCTATTTTGCTTCGGCGGCGCCGGCGGTGCGCTATCCCAATGTCTACGGCATCGACATGCCGGCCGTCGAGGAGCTGATCGCGGCCGGGCGCAGCGAGGCGCAGGTGGCCGAGGCGATCGGTGCCGATCGGCTGGTCTATCAGGACCTTGCCGATCTGGAGGAGGCGGTGCGCGTCGCCAACCCGAAGCTTGCGCATTTCGACACCTCCTGCTTTACCGGAGAGTACGTGACCGGTGACATTGACGGTGCCTACCTGCGCCGCCTCGAAACCGAGCGTAACGACCAGGCCAAGTTGCAGCGTGATGGCGAGGAAGACAGCGTGCCGGAGTTGTACAACGTCAGCTGAGCCTCGACTGGTTGGCCGAGTGAATATTTTCCGGATCGAGCGGCCGAGCGCTCGATCCGGCGCGCCGATTTGATGCAGCTTGCAGGCGCGTTATCAAGTGTCGCTAAAGCGGGGCAGTCCCTCCCTTTGCCGATGAGCTGATCGAATGGCGGCCGCCCGGCCGCTGCTGAATCGAATGGTGCGCGCCGTGCGCGCTTTTTTCGGAGTGACATGCAATGTCGATCGACGACGAATTCGGTTTCGCTTCACTGGCGGTGCGCGCCGGCCAGATTCGCACGCAGGAATGCGAACACGCCGAAGCCATCTTTCCGACTTCCAGCTATGTGTTCGACAGCGCGGCACAGGCCGCCGCGCGATTTGCCGGCCAGGAGCCGGGCAATATCTATTCGCGTTTCACCAACCCGACGGTGCGCACCTTCGAGCAGCGTCTGGCAGCGCTGGAAGGCGCCGAGGCCTGTGTCGCCACCAGCTCGGGCATGGCCGCGGTGCTGAGCGTGTGCATGGGCACGCTGAAAGCCGGTGATCACATCGTCTGCTCTGAGAGCGTGTTCGGTAATACGACAGCGCTGCTGAACAACTTCATGGCCAAGTTCGGGGTCGAGACCACGTACGTGAAGCTGGTCGACCCCGCAGCCTGGGCGGCGGCGATCCGGCCGAATACCCGCCTGTTGTATCTGGAAACGCCGTCGAATCCGCAGATGGAGCTCGCCGACATCCAGGCGAGCGCGGCGCTTGCCCATACCAACGGTGCTCTGCTGGTGGTCGACAACTGCTTCTGCACGCCGGCGCTGCAGCGGCCGCTGGCGCTGGGCGCGGATCTCGTCGTGCACTCGGCGACCAAGTACATCGACGGTCAGGGCCGGTGCATCGGGGGTGCCGTGCTCGGCAGCAAGGAGCTGGTCGAGAAGGACGTCTTTACCTTCCTGCGCAATGCCGGGCCGACGATGAGCCCGTTCAATGCCTGGGTATTCCTCAAGGGGCTGGAAACCCTGGCGCTGCGCATGAAGGCGCATTCGGCGGCGGCACTGGAATTGGCGCAGTGGCTCGAAACGCATCCGGCGATCGAGCGCGTCAACTACCCGGGCCTGGAGTCGCACCCGCAGCACGCGCTGGCGCTGCGGCAGCAGAGCGGTTTCGGCGGCGTGCTGTCGTTCGTCGTGCGCGGCGGGCAAGCGGCCGCTTGGCAGGTGATCGACGCGGTGTGCATGATTTCGATCACCGGCAATCTCGGTGATGCGAAGACGACGATCACTCATCCGGCGACGACGACGCACGGCAAGCTGAGTGCCGAACAAAAGCTGTCCGCCGGCATCGTCGACGGCCTGATCCGTGTGTCGGTGGGCCTCGAAGACATCGCCGACATTCGCCGTGATCTTGCGCGCGGCCTCGACGCCGTCGCCCGCTGAGGTCGGCGTGATGGCCATCCTTGCCCTCAGTTTCGATCTCGACGATACGCTGTGGGATACCGGTCCCTGTATCGACCGGGCTGAAGAACGGCTGCATGCCTGGCTGCAGCCGCGCTATCCGCGCATCGTCGAGCGTTATTCACCGCGACAGCTGCGGGCGCTGTGTGAGGAGGCGGCGCGCCTCGATCCGTCGATCGCGCATGACCGCGGCCTGATGCGCAAGCGCGCGCTGACGATGGCGGCGGCGGCAGCGGATTATGCACAGTTC
Organism: Plasticicumulans acidivorans; assembly: GCF_003182095.1. GTDB lineage: Bacteria > Pseudomonadota > Gammaproteobacteria > Competibacterales > Competibacteraceae > Plasticicumulans > Plasticicumulans acidivorans. The sequence goes on from NZ_QGTJ01000008.1 coordinate 182,756, forward strand.
GCACTCGACGAAGCCTTCGAGGTGTTTTTTGCGGCGCGCAACGAGGTGCTGTTTTTCGACGACACCTTGCCGGTGCTGGAGCGTCTGCACCGGCGTTATCGCTTTGCCGCTTTGTCGAATGGCAACGCCGACCTCAAGCGTATCGGCATTGCTCATCTGTTCGATCTGCACCTGTCGGCCGTCGATGTCGGCATGTTGAAGCCGCATCCGGCGATGTTCGAGCTGGCTGCGCAGCGCCTCGAACTTTCCCCCGGGCAGATCCTGCACGTGGGGGACGAGCCCGACCATGATGTGCGCGGTGCCGCCGCCGCGGGGTTTCGCACCGTCTGGGTCAATCGCAGCGGTCGGCCATGGCCGGGCGCGGCGCCGGCCGATGCGGAAATTGCCGATCTCAACGAGCTGGAGGCTTTGCTGCTCGACGAGCGCTTTGCGCGCTGAGGCGCATGTGGCTGCGCCGGCGCTCAGATGCCGGCCAGACGCACCAGCAGCGGCACCAGTACCGCAGTCAGCAGGGCATTGAGGCCGATGGCGAGCCCGGCGAAGGCGCCGCACAGGCCGCCGATCTGAAAAGCCCGGGCCGTACCGATGCCGTGGGCGGCCACGCCGATGGCAAAGCCCTGGACTTCCTGTTCGTCGATCCGCATCCAGCGCAGCAGCGTCGGGCCGGCCACCGCGCCGACGATGCCGGTGAGGATGACGAGGACGGCGGTCAGTGAGGGCAGGCCGCCGATCTTTTCGGCGATGCCCATGGCCACGGGCGTCGTGACGGACTTGGGGGCCAGAGACAGGACGGTGCTGCGCGAGGCGCCGGCCAGCATGGCGATGCCCATTGCTGACAGTGCGGCGGTGCTTGAGCCGGCGAGCAGCCCGGCGAGCAGCGGCAGCCACAGTCGGCGCACTTCGGCCCAGTGGCGGAACAAGGGTATGGCCAAGGCCACGGTGGCGGGGCCGAGCAGAAAGTGCACGAACTGCGCGCCGGCGAAGTAACGGGCATAGGGTGTCGCCGTGAGTCCCAGCAGACCGCCGATCAGCGCGATGGCGATCAGCACCGGATTGCACAGAGGGTGCTGGCCGGAACGACGAAACGCCCAGTGTCCGCACAGGTAGGCGAGCAGGGTGATGCACAACCACAACAGGGGCTGCGTGGCCAGGTAGACCCAGATTTCGATCAGCGACTTGTCCACAGCGGCTCATCCACGGACGTTGGAGCCGTCCCGGCGCTTGAGATAGTGCAGCACGGCGCGCATGGCCAGGGCCGTCATGGCGATCGACAGCAGCGTGCTCAGCAACAGTGCCGCGACGATGGCGGGCCATTCATCAGCGAAGCGGCCCAGGTACTGGATGACGCCGACGCCAGCCGGCACGAACAGCAGCGACAGATGCGAGAGCAGGGTGTCGGCGACCTGACCCAGCGTGCTCGGGACGTGCCGGCGCAAACCCAGAAGCAGTGCCAGCAACAGCATGCCGATCACTGGTCCCGGTATCGGCAGGCCGCTGAGCTGGGCCAGCGCTTCTCCGATCAGCTGGAACAGCAGCAGGGTGGCGAGTGCAGCGATCATCGCTTTACCAGCCGATCGGCTCGCCGTCACGGAAAAAGCCACCTGTCGGTCCGTCGTCCGGCAGGGTCGCCGCCCAGACGATGCCAGCGGCTGCCTGCTCCGGCGTGCGCTCGGCATTGGGACCACCCATGTCGGTCCGCACCCAGCCGGGGCACACGGAGTTGACCAGAATACCCTGTCCGAAGGTTTCGGCGGCGAGGATGCGGGTCAGCGCGTTGAGTGCCGTCTTCGACATTCGGTAGGCCGGCCAGAAGCCATCCATTTCAGCAAGCTGGCCCATGCCACTGGAGACGTTGACGATGCGGCCACGACCCTGCTTGCGCATCAGCGGCACCAGTTCCTGAGCCAGCCGCAAGGGGCCGTAGAGGTTGGTTTCGAAGCTGGTACGCAAGGTATCGATGCTGGTCGAAAATACACTGCTGCCGGTGGTATCGCTGACACCATGACCGTCGAGGAACACGCCGGCGTTGTTGATCAGCGCATCGACGCGGCCGCAGTTCGCCTGCACGAAAGCTCCGAGTTCACCGACGCTGTCAGCCTGAGTGACATCCAGACAGTGGAAGACGACGTTCAGCCCCTGTGCCTGCAGGCGTTCACAGGCGACTTCGCCTTTGCTAGCGTGGCGCGCGGTCAGCACGACTCTGAAGTCCCGTTCCGCGAGCTGACGGACTGTTTCAAAACCCAAACCCCTGTTCCCACCGGTGACGATGGCAACCGGTCTGTCACTTGCCGCCATGAGCGTATTCCTGAATAAAATCGTGATCTGTACTGAAATATGCCACGCCGATGTCCAGGCGGAGCAGTGCCGGCGCGGTGACGGCAAGAAAAAGGCCCCGCGAACGCGGGGCCGAAGGTGATGCGAGCAGCATGGCTGCCGCTGGATACCTTAATTGACCTTGTGAATCGCCCGTCCATGCACCGACAAGGCGGCTTCATGGATGGCCTCGGCCAGTGTCGGGTGGCCGTGGATGGTCAGCATGATGTCTTCGACGCTGGCGCTGAACTCCATCGCCAGCACCAGTTCCTGGACCAGTTCGGAGGCCATCGGTCCGCAGATGTGTGCGCCGAGCAGGCGGTCGGTTTCCGCGTGGCCGATGATCTTGACCAGCCCTGCGGCTCCGTCCATGGCTTTGGCACGGCCGTTGGCGGCGAAGGGGAAGGTGCCGACCTTGTAGGGGACGCCTTCCTGCTTGAGCTGCTGTTCAGTCTTGCCGACCCAGGCAATCTCAGGGTCGGTATAGATGACCCAGGGGATCGAGTCGTAATTCATGTGACCGTGCTTGCCGGCGATCATCTCGGCGACGAACACGCCTTCCTCAGAGCCCTTGTGCGCGAGCATCGGACCGCGGACGCAGTCGCCGATGGCCCAGACACCGGGAATATTGGTTTCGCAGCTGTCGTCGACATGGATAAAGCCACGCTCGTTGAGCACGAGGTCGGCTTCGGGGCCGGCGACGCCGTCAGTGTTCGGCCGGCGGCCGACACAGACCAGCAGCTTGTCGACGACGATCTGATGCTCACCGTCCTTGTCCTGGAAATGGACGGTGACCTCGGTAGCCGATTTCTCGGTGCGGGTGACGCGCGCGCCGAGGCGAATGTCGAGGCCCTGCTTCTTGAACTGGCGCAGCGCATCCTTGGCGATCTGCTGGTCCGCGGCCGCAAGGAAGTCCTCGACCGCTTCGAGGATCGTGACTTCGGAGCCGAGGCGCTTCCAGACGCTGCCGAGCTCCAGGCCGATGACGCCGGCACCGATGACGCCGAGGCGCTTTGGCACTTCGGTGAAGTTCAGGCCGCCGGTGGAGTCGACGATGAGCTTGTCGTCCTTCGGCGCTGCCGCGATATCGATCGGCAATGAGCCACAGGCCAAGATGATGTTGTCGGCTTCGACGGTTTCCACCGAGCCGTCATGCTTGGTGACTTCGACCTGATGATCCGCCAGCAGCTTGCCGCTGCCCTGCAGCCAGGTGACCTTGTTGGCTTTGAACAGCTGCGCGATGCCACCGGTCAGCTGGCCGATGATCTCGTCCTTGCGCGCCTGCATCTTGCTGACATCGATGGCCACTTTGTCGACCGAGATGCCGTGATTGCCGAAACCTTCTTTGGCCTGGTGATAATGCTCGGAGGTTTCCAGCAGGGTCTTCGACGGGATGCAGCCGACGTTCAGGCAGGTGCCACCCAGTGCCGGTTCACCCTTGAAATTGATCCACTTCTCGACGCATGCGACTTCGAGCCCGAGCTGTGCACAACGAATGGCCGCCACGTAGCCGGCGGGACCGCCGCCGATGACGACGACGTCGTAGGTCTTGGCCATGATGTCCTCCCTGTGGGGAAACTAGAGATGTACGAGCGTGGGGAATCCCGCGGCCGGGCGATCAGGGCTCCGGCCGCGGGCTAGTTCCGGTCGCATCAAACGGCGAGGAGAATCCGCGCCGGATCTTCGATCGCTTCCTTCACCGCGACGAGGAAGCCGACTGCCTCCTTGCCGTCGATGATGCGGTGATCGTAGGAATGCGCGACGTACATCATCGGCCGGGCGACGACCTGCCCGTTCTCGACGACGGCACGATCCTTCGTGGCGTGCATGCCGAGGATGCCGCTCTGTGGCGGATTGATAATCGGGGTCGACATCAGCGAGCCGAATACGCCGCCGTTGGTGATCGTGAAGGTGCCGCCGGTCATCTCCTCGACGGTCAGCGAACCTTCTTTGGCGCGCTTGCCGAAGTCGACGATGGCTTTTTCGACGTCAGCCAGCGACATGTCCTCGGCGTTACGCAGGATCGGCACGACGAGACCGCGCGGCGAGCTGACGGCGATGCCGACGTCGAAGTAGTTGTGATAGACGACGTCGTTGCCGTCGATCGAGGCATTGACGGCCGGGTAGCGCTTGAGCGCTTCGACCACCGCCTTGACGAAGAACGACATGAAGCCGAGCTTGACGCCGTGGGTTTTCTCGAAGAGGTCCTTGTAGCGGCCGCGCAGCTCCATCACCGGCTTCATGTTGATTTCGTTGAACGTCGTCAACATGGCGGTGGTGTTCTTCGCTTCGAGCAGACGCTCGGCGATGCGCGCGCGCAGGCGCGTCATCGGCACACGCTGTTCCATGCGATTCGAGAACGGCCAGGCGCCAGCGGGCAGCGCCGCAGGGCTGGCTGCCGGTGCCGGTGCTGCAGCCGGCTTGGCCGCGGGTGCGGCGGCGGCCGGTGCAGGGGCTGCCGCAGGGGCCGCCTTGGCGCCGCTCATGTAGGCGAGGACGTCTTCCTTGGTGATGCGGCCGCCACGGCCGCTGCCTGCGATCTTGCTGACGTCGAGATTGTTCTCGGCCACCAGTCGACGCACGGCCGGCGACAGCGATTCGTCATCGACGCTGGCGGCTGCGGCGGCTGGCGCCGCTGCTGCCGGTGCGGCTGCGGCCGGTGCCGGTGCGGCTGCGGCATCGCCTGCAAGGATGGTGGCGATCAGGTCTCCCGCTTTTACGGTGGCGCCGTCGGCCTGGACGATTTCCCCCATCACGCCATCGGTCGGTGCCGGAACTTCGAGGACGACCTTGTCGGTTTCGAGATCTACGAGATTCTCGTCGCGCTTGACGGGTTCACCCGGTTTTTTGTGCCAGTTGACCAAAGTGGCGTCGGCCACTGACTCGGGAAGATTGGGAACGCGGACTTCAACGCTCATTCTCGTTATTTTCCTTTATAGCTCTGATTATTGGCCGAGGGCCTGGCTGACGAGAGCATTCTGTTGTTCGACGTGCACTGCGTGAGAGCCCACGGCAGGCGACGCAGAGGCCGGACGACCGGCGTAGCTCAGCGTGCGTTCACCGGAGGCGGTGGCGACCTCCAGGTGATGACGGGACGCATACCATGCGCCCTGATTCAGCGGCTCTTCCTGGCACCAGACGATTTCCTTCGCCTTGGCGTAGCGCTTCAGCTCCGCAGCGTAGAGCTCCTCCGGGAACGGATAGAGCTGCTCGATACGCACGATCGCGACGTTCTCGATACCGAGCTCACGCCGTTTTTCGAGCACATCGTAGTAGACCTTGCCGGAGCAGAAGACGATGCGGGTGACCTTCGCCGGATCGATCGGATCGATCTCGGGAATGATTTCCTGGAAGCTGCCCTGCGTGAGGTCCTCAAGCGTGTTGACCGCCAGCTTGTGGCGCAACAGGCTTTTCGGGCTCATGACGATCAGCGGCTTACGGAAGTTGCGTTTAACCTGACGGCGCAGCATGTGGTAGCACTGAGCTGGCGTCGACGGCACGATGACCTGCATGTTGTGCTCGGCGCACAGCTGCATGTAGCGCTCAAGGCGGGCCGAGGAATGCTCGGGACCCTGGCCCTCGAAGCCGTGCGGCAGCAGCAGCGTGAGCCCGCACATGCGGCCCCACTTGGTCTGGCCGGAGGAGATGAACTGGTCGATGACCACCTGGGCGCCGTTGGCGAAATCGCCGAACTGTGCTTCCCAGATCACCAGTACGCTCGGTTCGGCCGTTGCATAGCCGTACTCGAAGCCGAGCACGGCTTCCTCGGAGAGGATCGAGTCGATGACGGTGAAGGTCGGCTGGTCGGGCGAGACGTTGGCCAGCGGGATGTAGGCCGAACCGTCGTGGACGTTGTGCAGCACTGCATGGCGGTGGAAGAAGGTGCCGCGCCCGCAGTCCTCGCCGGAGATACGCACCTGGAAGCCTTCATCGAGCAGCGTGGCGTAGGCCATGTTCTCGGCGAAGCCCCAGTCGAGCGCCAGGGCACCGGCAGCCATCTTGCGGCGGTCGTCGATGATCTTGGCGACACGCGGATGCGGCTCGTGGCCTGCCGGCAGCGTGTTCAGACGCTCCGCAAGCTGCTGGAAGTGGTCGAGCGGGACCGTGGTGTCGCACGGCGCGCTCCAGTCCTCGCTCTTGTACGGTGACCAGTCGACCGAGTAGGGGTTGTCCTGATGCAGCAGCGTCGGTCTGGATACTTGCTGACCGGCGTCGAGCTTGGCGCGATAGTCGGCCAGCATGCGCTCGAATTCGCCTTCGAGCAGGACGCCTTCGCCGAGCAGCTTCTGCGCATACAGCGTGGCTGTGGTCTTCCGCGCCTTGATCGTCTTGTACATCATCGGCTGCGTGGCGGACGGCTCGTCAGCCTCGTTGTGACCGTGACGGCGGTAGCAGACCAGATCGATGACGACGTCCTTGCCGAAGGTGTAGCGGTAGTCGACGGCCAGCTTGGTGACGAACAGCACCGCTTCCGGATCGTCGCCATTCACATGGAACACCGGCGCCTGGATGATCTTGGCTACGTCGGTGCAATACGTCGACGAGCGCACGTCGAGCGGGTTCGATGTGGTGAAACCGATCTGGTTGTTGACGACGATGTGCACGGTGCCGCCGTTGCGGTAGCCGCGCACGCTGGCCATCTGGAACAGTTCCTGGTTGACGCCCTGGCCGGCGAAAGCCGCATCACCATGAATCAGGACCGGCAGAACTTCCTCGAAGGGCAGCGGAGAATCCTGGCCGCCCTGCTTGCGCCGTTCGAGACGGGCGCGCACCGAACCTTCGACGACCGGGTTGACGATCTCTAGGTGCGACGGGTTGAAGGCCAGCGCCAGATGGGTGACTCCGCCCGGAGTCATGACGTCGGAGGAGAAGCCCATATGGTACTTGACGTCACCGGACGACATCCCCGGTTCGCTGTGCTTCTTCTTGCCTTCGAACTCGTCGAACAGGTCGGCGGGCGACTTGCCGAGGATATTGATCAGCACGTTCAGGCGGCCGCGGTGGGCCATGCCGATGACGATTTCGCGGGCACCGACGTGGCCGGAGTGCTGGATCATCAGATCGAGCATCGGAATCAGCGCGTCGCCGCCTTCCAGCGAGAAGCGCTTCTGGCCGACATATTTGGTGTGCAGATACTTTTCGAGGCCTTCGGCCGCGACCAGCTGGGCGAGGAGCTCCTTGCGCTCGACGGCCGAGAGATCAAGGTGCGCGCTGGTACCTTCGAGGCGCTGCTGGATCCAGCGTTTTTCTTCGGTTTTGTTGATATACATGTATTCGGAGCCGATGGTCTCCGTATACACGCGCCGCACCAGATCAAGTACTTCACGCAGCGGCATCTGGTGCTTGCCAACCTGCAGCGAACCGACGTCGAAGGTCGTATCGAGATCTTCTTCGCTCAGCCCGTGCGTGGCCAGGTCCAGATCCTCGACGTGTGGACGCTCGCGCAACGCGAGCGGATCGAGGTCGGCCGCCTGATGACCGCGGGTGCGGTGGGCATTGATGATGCGCAACACCGAAGCCTGCTTGCGCGCGGCTTCCGGGTTGAGCGTTTCCCCCTGGGTCAGACTCGGCAGGATGGAGATGATCGCGCGCGGGTTCTGAGCGATCTTGGCGAAGGTGTCGCGCACCGGGCCATGCAGCTGCTCAGTGGCGGAACCGCCCGTGGCGCGCAGACCGAGAAAATAGGCTCTCCAGGTCTCCGAAACCGAATTGGGATCCTGCAGGAAGCTCTCGTATAGGTCTTCGATGAAAGCCGCATTGCCACCAGACAGGACCGAAGTCTGTCGGAATTGATCGAATGACGTGCTCATTTGGCTTCTGTTGACTCCCCGTCGTTGAAATGCCCCTCTTGCGAACCGCCGTGATTTCGCTGTTCGGTCAGGGGTACTGCTGAAGGCCAAGACCTTTCTATTGACGATTAAGCAGCGATGACCGCCGAATGATCGGGATGCAATGCCGTCTTGTCGCGGCTTATTTCAGTTGTTTTATATCTGCCGATCTCTCGCCGGCTTTGTCCTTCCTTATTGGCCGGCACGCAGACGAAAACCCGTCCGGCCATCTTGAAAACGGACTCGTTATGTCTCACTCCCCTCCGGAATGTCGGCGCGATTGCGCATGTGATCAGCCAGTGACGCGAGTGCGCCGCGGATCTGTGCTGCGAGAAATTCATCGACGCCTATGTCCGTCAGTGCGCGGGACATGCATAGCATCCACTGGTCGCGCATGCGGGAATCGATCGGGAACGGCAGATGACGGGCACGCAGCTGCGGATGCCCGTAGCGCTGTTCATAGAGGGGAGGCCCGCCGAGCCAGCCGGACAGATACTGGAACAGTTTTTCGCGTGCGCCGTTGAGATTGGGGGGATGGACGCTGCGTAACTGTGCAACTTCAGGCAACGAATCCATCAGATCGTAAAAACGATCTGTCAATTCGCGGATTCGATCCGCACCGCCAAGTAGATCGTAGGGAGTCGACTGCATACCCATCGTAATGTATTGCGGTGCCCTGAGCGCCCGGTGTTGCTGTGAATTAGCCTGCCGGCCGGGCTTGAAGTCTTGGGATTCTAAACCCAGTCGGCAAGGCTTTGAAGTTTCGTCTGCAACCGCTCTCGCTTGATCGGTTTCGGATAGCGGTTGATTCAGTGTCATGCCCTCATACTGCGAACCGATGAAAACGGCTCCATCAAGCGAGACGACGATACTTGATACGGTGTGGCTGATCGGCCTCGACACCGAGACGGCGCTTGCGGTCGACTTCGTAATCCGCGTAATTGCCTTCGAACCAGACCACTTGCGAATCGCCTTCGAAGGCGAGGATGTGAGTGGCGATGCGATCGAGGAACCAGCGATCGTGGGAAATCACCACCGCGCAGCCAGCGAAGGCGAGCAGGGCTTCTTCGAGGGCGCGCAAGGTTTCGACGTCGAGATCGTTGGTCGGCTCGTCGAGCAGCAGCAGGTTGCCGCCGCTGCGCAGCACCTTGGCCAGGTGCACGCGATTGCGTTCACCGCCGGAGAGATCCTTGACGAACTTCTGCTGGTCGGTGCCGCGGAAATTGAAGCGCCCGCAGTAGGCCCGTGAATTGATCTGGTAACTGCCGATCTGGATCACGTCCTGGCCATCGGCGATTTCCTGCCAGACGGTGTTGCTGTCCTTGAGCGCATCGCGGCTCTGGTCGACATAGGCGAGCTGTACGGTATCGCCGACGCGCAATGCGCCGGCATCGGGCTGCTCGCGCCCGGCGATCATCTTGAACAGTGTTGATTTGCCGGCACCGTTCGGACCGATGACGCCGACGATGCCGCCCTTGGGCAGCTTGAAATTGAGTCCGTCGATCAGCAGACGCTCACCGAAGCCCTTGCACAGCTGGCTTGCCTCGACGACCAGATCACCCAGTCGCGGCCCCGGTGGAATGTAGAGTTCCTGCGTTTCGTTGCGCTTCTGGAATTCCTGCGATTCGAGCTCTTCGAAGCGGGCCAGACGGGCCTTGGACTTGGCGTGCCGTCCCTTGGGGTTGGCGCGAACCCATTCCAGTTCCTGCTTCATTGCCTTGATGCGGGCATTTTCCTGTTTCTCTTCGAGCTCCAGGCGCTGTTCCTTCTGCTCCAGCCACGAGGAATAGTTGCCTTCCCAGGGAATGCCGTGGCCGCGGTCGAGTTCAAGGATCCAGCCGGCGACGTTGTCGAGGAAGTAGCGATCGTGCGTGACCGCGACGACGGTGCCCGGGTATTCGTGCAGGAAGCGTTCGAGCCAGGCCACCGATTCGGCGTCGAGATGGTTGGTCGGCTCGTCGAGCAGCAGCATGTCCGGCTTGGACAGCAGCAGCTTGCACAGGGCGACCCGGCGGCGTTCGCCGCCCGAGAGCTTGCTGACGTCGGCATCCCACGGTGGCAGGCGCAGGGCGTCGGCGGCGATTTCGAGTGTGCGATCGAGGTTGTGGCCGTCGGTGGCCTGCAGCAGCGCTTCGAGATCGGCCTGTTCGGCGGCCAGTTTGTCGAAATCGGCATCGGGCTCGGCATAGGCGGCGTAGACCGCATCGAGCCGGTTCAGCGCCTCCTTGATCGGCTGTACCGCCTCTTCGATGTTGCCGCGCACGTCTTTCTGCGGATCGAGCTGAGGTTCTTGCGACAGGTAGCCGACCTTGATGCCCGGCTGCGGTCTGGCTTCGCCGTGAATGTCAGTGTCCAGGCCGGCCATGATGCGCAGCAAAGTGGATTTGCCGGCGCCGTTGAGGCCGAGCACGCCGATTTTGGCGCCGGGGAAAAACGACAGGGAAATGTCCTTGAGGATCTCGCGTTTCGGCGGTACCACCTTCGAAACGCGGTTCATCGTGTAGATGTACTGCATGGAATTCTCGCGAAGCCTTCAGGTACCGCAGCGGCGATCGCCGCTGCGCAGGGCGCGGATTGTAGCGGATGGTCGGGGCAAGGGCATTGCGCGCCTGCAACATGCAGCAAGTGCCCGCGCCGTATACGCTCAAGTCAACAAGATCCGCGAGCGAACGGATCCCGCCCACCCGAGGAGCATGCCATGGAGCGTCGTTGGCTTGCTGCGTACCCGCCCGGCGTGCCGGCCGAGCTCGACCACGTCGACTACCGCAGCCTGGTGGATTTGTGCTCGGCGAGCTGTGCGCGATTTGCATCCCGCCCGGCGTTCAGCAGCCTGGGGCATGCAATGAGCTTCGCCGAGCTCGATCGCCGTTCAGCGGCGTTTGCCGCCTGGCTGCAGCAGCGCGGGCTGCCGCGCGGCGCGCGTGTCGCCCTGATGCTGCCCAATCTGCTGCAGTACCCGGTGGCGCTGTTCGGTGCGCTGCGCGCGGGCATGATCGTGGTCAACGTCAATCCGCTGTATACCCCGCGCGAGCTGGAGCACCAGCTGCGTGATTCCGGGGCCAAGGCCATCGTCATCCTCGAAAACTTCGCGCATGTGCTGGCGGCCGTCATTGCCCGTACCGAGGTGCAGCATGTCGTCGTGACGCAATTCGGCGATCTGCTGCCGGCACCGAAGCGCTGGCTGGTCAACCTGGTCGTCAAGTACGTCAAGCGGCTGGTGCCTCGGTATGTGCTGCATGGTGCCATTGCGCTGCGTGCCTGCTGCCGCAGCGGTCGGCCGCAGGCGGTGGCGGTCGGTGCCGACGACGTTGCCTTTCTGCAGTACACGGGCGGGACCACCGGCATCGCCAAGGGGGCGATGCTCACGCATGGCAACATGGTGGCGAACGTGGCGCAGGCGACGAGCTGGATCAGGCCGCAGCTCGAAGGGCTGGATGGTGGCACCATCGTCACCGCGCTGCCGCTCTATCACATCTTCTCTCTGATGGCGAACTGCCTGACTTTCACGGCGCTGGGCTGGTGCAATCTGCTGATCGCCAATCCGCGCGATCTGCCGACGTTCGTGCACACCTTGCGGCGGCAGCCGTTCGAGGCCATCACCGGCGTCAACACGCTGTTCAACGCATTGATGAACACGCCGGGGTTCGAGCGCATCGATTTTTCCCGTCTGCGCATCGCTCTGGCCGGTGGTATGGCCTTGCAGCGGGCTGTCGCCGAGCGCTGGAAAACGAGCACCGGCGTCAATCTGGTCGAGGCTTACGGTCTGACGGAAACCGCACCGGCGGTCTGCATCAATCCGCTCGACCTGGATCATTTCAATGGCTCGATCGGTCTGCCGATTCCTTCGACCGAGGTCAGCGTGCGCGATGAAAACGGCGTCGAGCTCGATGATCCGGCGGCCATCGGCGAGCTGTGCGTGCGGGGGCCGCAGCTCATGCGCGGTTACTGGCGCCGCCCCGACGAAACCCGCAAGGTGATGACCGATGACGGCTTCCTGCTGACTGGCGACCTGGCGCGCATCGACGAGCAGGGCTTCGTGTACCTGGTCGATCGCAAGAAGGACATGATTCTCGTCTCCGGTTTCAATGTGTACCCGAATGAAATCGAGGACGTGGTCATGCTGCATCCTGGGGTGCGCGAAGTCGCCGCGATCGGTATTCCCGATGAGGAAACCGGCGAGGCGGTCAAGCTGTTCGTGGTCAAGCTCGATCCGGCGCTCAGTGCCGAGGATCTGATCGCGCACTGCCGCGCCAATCTGACCCGCTACAAGGTGCCGCACCACATCGAGTTCCGGGATGAGCTGCCGAAGACGAACGTCGGCAAGATTCTGCGCCGCGCGTTGCGCGAGGAACGGCCGGGGGCGGTCTGATGCGGCATGCAAGCGATTGGCTGTGTGGCGGACTGGACAGGACCTTGTCGCGTCGGCGATGTTGCAGCCTCCTGTGCAGGCTGCCATTCGCTTCGATGACCGATGTGCCCGCGGTGGCGGAGCGCGGCCGACTGGATGTTCACACGATAAGGCAGGGTGCCACCGCCAAGCGGTAGGCTGCCCGGATAAGTAAGGAGGGGGACATGGCGCGTTCGCGTTCGGTTTGCATGTATCTGGGCGAGCAGCTGGGGCGCTACGGATTCGGTGAAGATCACCCGTTCGGAGAGGATCGCATTCACGCGTTCATGGATGAGATGCACCGGCGTGATCTCGACTATCAGGTGCGCATCTACGATTCCGTTGCCTGCACCGACGAAGATCTGCTGCTGTTCCACACGCCCGCCTATGTCGAACGGGTCAAGGAAGGCTCGCGCACCGGTGAGGGCATGCTCGACTATGGCGATACGCCGGCTTACGTCGGTGTGTTCGATAACGTCTCACATGTCGTCGGCGCGGTGCTCGATGCCGTGCACAAGATCATGAACGGCCAGGTGCGGCGCGGCTTCGTGCCGATCGCCGGGCTGCATCATGCGATGCCGGATACCGCGGCGGGCTTTTGCGTGTTCAACGACGTCGGCATTGCGATCAAGGTGCTGCAGCGGCAGTACGGGCTTGAGCGCATCGCCTATGTTGACATCGATGCGCACCACGGCGATGGCCTGTTCTATCCGTTCGAAGATGACCCGACGGTGATCTTTGCCGACATCCACGAGGATGGTCGCTACAACTTCCCGAACACCGGTTTCCCGCATGAGGTCGGCAAAGGAGCCGCCAAGGGCTGCAAGCTCAATATTCCGCTGCTGCCGCTGTCGGGCGATCAGGAATTCAACATGATGTGGGAGAAGGTCGAGCACTTCATCGCTGAATGGAAGCCGCAGTTCATCTTCATGAACTGCGGTGCCGATGGCCTCGACGGCGACCCGCTGGCACATCTGCACTACTCGCAGCAGGCGCATGTGCGCGCCGCCCGCAGCCTGTGCCGCATCGCCGAGGAGTACGCCGAGGGACGTCTGCTGGCCGTCGGCGGCGGTGGCTACGACCTGCGCAATGTCGGCCGAGCCTGGGCCTCGGTCGTCAACACCCTGCTGGAGTCGCCGATGAAGGCATGAATGGACGCTGCCGGCGCGTGATATGAAGCGCTGCCGCTGCCCCTGGCATCAGGGATGCCAGGGGCAGCGGTTTTTCGTTACACTAGCGCGTTTTCCAGCCGGCTGGCATCGTCGTTCCCCTGTGCGGAACGCAGGCCGCCACGTTTGTCCAGGGGAACGCCAGAATGTTCAGCAAAGACATGACCATTGCCGGGTATGACGATGCGCTGTGGTCTGCAATGCAGTCCGAAGCCGAGCGCCAGGAAGCGCACATCGAGCTGATCGCCTCGGAAAACTACGCCAGCCCGCGCGTGCTCGAAGCCCAGGGCTCGGT
>NZ_QGTJ01000009.1:0-23338 GCF_003182095.1 Plasticicumulans acidivorans
CACCTGGCGGGCATGAAGGACTCGAAGGTGATCGTGGCGGTCAACAAAGACGAAGAAGCGCCGATCTTCCAGGTGGCCGACTACGGCATCGTCGGCGACCTGTTCCAGGTCGTGCCGGAACTGTCGAAGGCCCTGGGCTGAGGCAGCCGACCGCCGCTGGATGGCGCACTCGGCCATCCGGCGGCGGTCTTTAGCGGTCCGCGGCGCTCAAGTACATCAGCTCACACCAGCACCAGTCGCACGTCGATGTTGCCGCGGGTGGCGTTGGAGTACGGGCAGACGATGTGCGCCTTGTCGACCAGCGCCTGCGCGCGTTCGCGGTCGACGCCGGGCAGGGCGATCTGCAGTTCGACTTCGATGCCGAAGCCGGTCGGGATCTGGCCGATGCCGACCTGTCCGGTGATGGAGACATCGGCCGGCAGCGCGATCTTTTCGCGGGCGGCGACGAACTTCAGCGCGCCGAGAAAGCAGGCCGAGTAGCCGGCGGCGAACAGCTGCTCGGGATTGGTGCCGTCACCGCCGGCGCCGCCGAGTTCGCGCGGCGTGGTCAGGCGCACGTCGAGTACACCGTCGGATGACACGGCACGGCCGTCGCGACCGCCGGTGGCCTGGGCCTGGGCACGGTAAAGCACTTTTTCGATGGACATGATGATTGCTCCGTTGAGTCAGGTTTGCATGGCGCTCTGTGTTGGGCGTCCCGCTGCGCCGGTTGGCGGAATGCCTGAATTTATTCGCTATTAAATAGCGCACTATTTATCTACATAAAAAACCACGGCCATTCCCTTCTTCATCTTTGCTCGTCTGTCGACGCGCCGGGTTCAGACGGCCGTGTTGAGGCGGGCGCGCAGGCGGTCGAGCTGCTCCTTCAGGGCCTGCAGTTCATCGACGCTGCAGGCGCTGGCGCCGAGTACGCGTTGCGGGATCGATTCGGCTTTTTCCCGCAGGGCCCGACCGGACTCGCTCAGCGTCACGATCACCTGTCGTTCGTCCTGTGCCGAGCGGCTGCGGCTGAGCAGTTGCGCGGCCTCCAGGCGCTTGAGCAGCGGCGTCAGCGTGGCCGAATCCAGATACAGCCGTTCGCCGATTTCCGAAACCGTCAGCCGGTCCTGCTCCCACAGCACCAGCATCACCAGGTACTGCGGGTAGGTCAGTTCCAGCTCGCGCAGCAGCTTGCGATAGACCTTGTTCATCGCCAGCGCCGTCGAATACAGCGAAAAGCACAGCTGGTTGTCGAGGAGCAGGGCTCGTTCGGGGTTCATCGCAGTCGGCTCTTTATCGTGCGTCGATGGGATGAGAATTTAAATAGCGTGCTATTTAAATGCAAGCGATTTTTTAGCGAGATATGAACACTTCATTCGCTCCCCTCGCCTGCCTGCAAGCGCCCCCAGTCCAGGCCGAAGCGCGCCAGGTATTTGCGCAGGCGGTCGGCATCATTGGGCTGCGCCTTGCCCTGACGGGAGACGGCGAACAGCTCGCGGCCGGCGGCCGACAGCGTCGGCGCGGCGCGGCACACACGCACCACCTCGGCGAGCTGTACGCGATCGAAGCGGTCGAGCTGCGCGGCCTCGCTGCCGAGCAGCGCATCCAGGCCGTCATTGGTCTGCGGCATCTGCCACTGCGCGCGCAACCGCTGGATTTCCTCATCGACATCGACCTCGCCGATGCGTCCACCGTCGGCCAGCGTCGCCATGCGTGTGATCGAGGCGCCCAGCTCGCGGAAATTGCCGCGCCACGGCGTCGCCGGATCGCTGCCGAAGGCCAGGTAGCGACGGCGTGCCTCGGTGTTGAAGCACACGCGGCTGCCCTGCTCGCGGGCGAAGCGCTCCAGCTCGAAGTCCAGGTTCGGCGCGAGATCCTCGCGCCGTTCGGCCAGCCCCGGCAGGCGGAAGGTCCACAGGTTGATGCGCGCGTACAGATCGTCGCGGAAGCGGCCGGCGGCGACTTCGCTGCGCAGGTCGCGGTGGGTGCCGGCGATCAGCTGGAAGCGGCTGGCGACCTCCTGATCAGCGCCGACCGGCAGAAAGCGCCCCTCCTCGATCGCGTGCAGCAGCATCGCCTGCTCGTCGGCGCCGAGTTCGGCGATCTCGTCGAGGAACAGCAGACCGCCATCGGCCGCGCGCAGCAGGCCCTGGCGCTCGCTCTGCGCGCCGGTGAAGGCGCCGCGGCGATGGCCGAACAGGGCCGACATCGCCTGATCGCCGCGCAGCGTCGCGCAGTTGACCTCGACCAGCGGGCCGTCGAGGCGGTGGCGGGCATGCTTGAGCGCATAGATGCGCCGCGCCAGCGCGCTTTTGCCGGCGCCGGTCGGGCCGAGCAGCAGCAGCGGCGCATTCGAGCGCAGCGCCACCCGCTCGATGCGCTCGATCAGCGTGTTGAACGCCGGATTGCGGGTGGCGATGCCGGCCTTGAGAAAGTCCGCCTGCTCGGCCTGCTCATGGCTGAAACGGCGGGCGATGCGGTCATAGCGCGACAGGTCGAGGTCGATCACCGAGGCCGTGCCCGGATCGCCGGCGCGCTGCTGGCGCGGCGGCGAGGTCTGCAGCAGCCGTGCCGGGAAATAGCGCGCCTCGGTGAGCAGGAACAGACAGATCTGCGCGACGTGGGTGCCGGTGGTGATGTGCACGAGGTAGTCCTCGTGCTCCGGCTCGAAGGGATAGGTCGAGGCGAATTCGTGCAGCGCGGCATAGACCGACTCGAAGTCCCACGGGTCGCCGAGGTCGAGCGCGTGCAGGTTCAGCTGGGTTTCCGGCGAGACGCTGCGGATGTCCTGGGCGACGTATTCGGCCAGCGAGCGGAAGCGCTCGACGATCAGCAGCTCGAAGCGGTCGATGACGCGGTCTTCCTGCTGGCACAGCGCCACGCTCGGCCGCCATTTCTCCCAGCGCCCGGCACCCTTGCCGCTGTCGAGCGTGGTGCCGAGAAAGCCGATGACGACGCTGGGGCGCGGATTGGCAGGCATGCTGTTTTATCCATTGAGATAAAAAACGCGATAAAAGTATCACTTAATGTCCGCATGCCCCAAACACTGAAAACCTGCTGATGATTCTTGTTTTTCATTTAAATCAATTAATTAAATAAAAAATACTGATTCTGGCACGCTGTTTGATAAAGCCGATGGCAGACACGCCGCACTTTCGTCGCGGCCTTCATTTCGTCAGCCGGGAGGCAATCATGGTCAATCTGACGCTGTTTCCGTCGCGCCGCGATCCGTCCTTGCCGGCGACCGATACCTGCAACGGCGCCGGTGCGCCGGCCTATGCACTGCCGGCACGGCAGGCACTGGCGCAGTTCGCCGCCACCGGCTGCCTCAATCACTGCTACTACAGCGACGCCGAGGCGCAGCTGCAGCAGGTGCTCGAACTGTGTGCGCAGCTCGACGATGGCTTCATCGCCCGCACCGCGCTGTATGCCCGCGAGCGGGCGGCGATGAAGGATCTGCCGGCGCTGCTGTGCGCCGTGCTGGCGGCGCGCGGTTCGCCGTGGCTGGCGATGGTGTTCGAGCGGGTCATCGACAACGGCCGCATGCTGCGCAACTTCGTGCAGATCCTGCGCAGCGGCGCGACCGGGCGGCGTTCGCTCGGCAGCCGGCCGAAGCGGCTGGTGCAGCAGTGGCTCAACCGCGCCAGCGAGGCGGCGCTGCTCAGCGCCTGCGTCGGTACGCAGCCGTCGCTGAGCGACATCGTGCGCATGGTGCACCCGAAGCCGGCCGAGGCCTGGCGTTCGGCCTGGTTCGCCTGGCTCAACGGCCTGCCCTACGACGTCGCCGCGCTGCCGCCGCTGACCGCGCGCCTGCAGGCGCTGCGCCGTGGCGAGGCCGGGGAGATTCCGCCGGTGCCGTTCCAGCTGCTGACCCACTGTCCGCTGAGCGCGGCGCAATGGGCGGCGATCGCCCGTCAGGCCGGTTGGCAGATGCTGCGCATGAACCTCAACACCTTCGCCCGCCACGGCGTGTTCGAGCAGCCGGGGATGCTGCGCCACATCGCCAAACGGCTGAGCGATGCCGAGGCGATCCGCCGCGCCCGCGTCTTCCCGTACCAGCTGCTGGCGGCGGCGCGGGCGGCGCAGGGTTTGCCGGATGCCGTGCAGGCGGCGCTGGCGCGCGCCCTCGACCTGGCCTTGAAGAACGTGCCGCGGTTGGCGGGGCGCACGGTGGTCTGCCCCGATGTCTCCGGCTCGATGCACGCGCCGGTGACCGGCTGGCGGCCCGGCGCGAGCAGCCGCGTGCGCTGCGTCGATGTCGCGGCACTGGTGGCGGCGGCCTTCGTCGCGCGCTGTCCGGGTACACGGGTGCTGCCGTTTCGTGAGGCGGTGGTCGAGCTGGAACTCGATGCCCGCGCCGGCGTGCTGGCCAATGCCGAGCGCCTGGCGGCGATCGGCCCCGGCGGCACCGACTGCTCGGCCCCGCTGCGCTGGCTGGAACAGCGGCGCGAGCGCGTCGATACGCTGATCCTGGTCTCCGACAACGAGAGCTGGATCGACGCCCGCCGCGGTGCCAGTGCCACGCTGCAGGCCTGGGAGCGACTGCGTCGACGCCATCCGCAGGCGCGGCTGGTGTGCATCGACCTGGTGCCGAATGCGCACACGCAGGCGCCGGAGCGTGCCGACATCCTCAATGTCGGCGGCTTCAGCGACGCGGTGTTCGAACACATCGCCGCCTTCAGCGACGGCCGCGCGCAGCACTGGGTCGAGGCGATCGACGCCATCGTGCTGCAGGCAGACAGCGCGGCGGGCTGAGGGCGCGACGGACGACAGGAGGTTTTGAGTTTGGGTGTGCGGGTGAATGCTGGTGGAACTACATCGGGTCGCGGGTTCGATTCCCGCCGCCAGGCGCAGGCGTGGCGTAGCTCAGCGGATAGAGCAGATGTTTCACCCCATTTCGTCAGCCGCACACCGCGGGCGAATGCCGACGGGAGTACATATCAAGCATGTATCCCTCTCGTCACCGGTTTCGTCGCCCGTTTGTTTTCACGGCGGCCGCTGCGGCGGCGCCTCACAGGTTTGGGCGTTCGGGTGAATGCCCGTGGAACTACATCGTGTCGCGGGTTCGATTCCCGCCGCCACGCGCAGGCGCGGCGTAGCTCAGCGGGTAGAGCAGATGTTCCACCCCTTTTCGTCACCCGCACGCCCCGGGCGAATGCCGACGGGAGTACATCTGCAACATGTATCCCTCTCGTCACCGGTTTCGTCGCCCGTTTTGTTTTGCTTTGAAGTCTGGAGACTGACGATGAAGGACAAAGATCAGCGTCACTACGAGGTGCAGCAGAGCGGCGACGGGGTGCCGATCAAGCTGTGGACGCAAGGCGTGCCGGTCGATGTGCAGGCACGCGAGCAGCTGGAAAAAACCGCGCGGCTGCCGTTCATCTACAAGTGGATTGCGGTGATGCCGGACGTGCACGTCGGTAAGGGCTCGACCATCGGCAGCGTGATCCCGACCAAGGGCGCGATCATTCCGGCGGCGGTCGGCGTCGACATCGGCTGCGGCATGATGGCGGCGAAGACCACGCTCAACGCCCGCGACCTGCCCGACGATCTGCACCCGCTGCGCGTCGCCATCGAGCGCGCGGTGCCGCACGGACGCAGCGTGGGCCGACGTGACCAGGGCGCCTGGGGCGAGCCGCCGGCGCCGGTCGATGCCGCGTGGTCGGCGCTGGCCGCCCGCTTTGCGGCGATCACCGCCAAGTACCCGAAGCTCGCCCGCAGCAACAGCCGCGTGCACCTGGGGACACTCGGCACCGGCAACCACTTCATCGAGGTCTGCCTCGATGAGGACGACGCGGTGTGGTTCATGCTGCATTCCGGCTCGCGCGGCGTCGGCAACGCCATCGGCAATTTCTTCATCGAGCTGGCGCGCGAGGACATGCGCCGCTGGATGATCAATCTGCCGGACCGCGATCTCGCCTACCTGCCGGAAGGCACCGAGCACTTCGCCGACTACGTCGAGGCGGTCGAGTGGGCGCAGGACTTCGCCCGTACCAACCGCGAGCTGATGATGCAGGCGGTGATCGCCGCGGCGCGGCAGGTGATCAGCAAGCCCTTCGACACCCACGTCGAGGCGGTGAACTGCCACCACAACTACGTCTCGCGCGAGCACCACTACGGCGAGGACATCCTCGTCACCCGCAAGGGGGCGGTGCGCGCCCGCGCCGGCGAGCTCGGCATCATTCCCGGCAGCATGGGGGCGAAGAGCTACATCGTGCGCGGCAAGGGCGAGGCGGAAAGCTTCGAGTCCTGCAGCCACGGCGCCGGGCGGGTGTATTCGCGCAGCGAGGCCAAGCGCCGCTTCAGCCTCGCCGATCAAAAGCGCCTGACCGCCGGAGTCGAGTGCCGCAAGGATGCCGACGTGATCGACGAGATCCCGGCGGCATACAAGGACATCGACGCCGTGATGCGGGCGCAGCGCGATCTGGTCGAGGTGGTGCACACGCTCAAGCAGCTGGTCTGCGTGAAGGGCTGAGCCGTGATCCTCGACCCCGCCCGCCAGCGCCTCGAACGCACCCGCCAGCGCTGGGCGCTGCGCATGAGCAGCGACCTCGCCGTGCTGCAGGCGGCGGCCCGCCACGGCGACGGCCATCTGCGCGAAGCTGCGGTACGCCGGCTCGGCGAGCTGCCATCGATCGATGCCCTGCCGGCGCTGATCGAGCGCTGCAACGACTGGGTGGCGCCGGTACGCCACGCGGCGCAGGCCGCGCTGTACCGGCTGCTGCGCGCCGAGCATGCGGCGGCCCTGGTCGCCGCGCTGCCGCGGCTGCAGCACCTGCGCCGCTGCCGCCGGGCCGATCACGACGCGCTGGTGACGGCGGTCGAACAACTGCTGCAGCGTTGCCCGGCAGCGCTGCACGCCGGGCTGTACGCGGCCGATGCGCGGGTGGCGCGCGCCTGTTTTCTGCTGTGCTGGCAGGCGGCGCCGACACCGACACTGATCGCCTGCGGCCTGCGCAGCCGCGATTGCGTAATCGCCGCTTGCGCCGCCGGTGCACTGCGCACGCTGGAGGCTGCCAGCCGCCCGCCGCTGCTGGCGCTGGCGCGGCGCGCGCCGCTGATGCCGGTGCGCCGCGAGGCGCTGCAGCTGGCGCTGCAGGATGCCGACGACGCCACCGCCACCGCACGGGCACTGGCGGCGCTGCTCGAACCCGCGCCGGCGCTGCGCCGCATGGCCCTGCGCTGGCTGTGCAGCCATGGCCGGCAGGCCGCAGCGCTGGCCAGTCTGCGCAGCGCCCTCACCGGCCCGCGCCGCATCCGCACCATCGGTCTGCTCGCCGAACTCGGCGAAGCCGCTGACGCGCACCGGCTCGAAGACCTGCGCACGGCGGCCGAGCCGGCGCTGCGCGCTGCCTGCCTCGGCACACTGCTGCGCCTGCTGCCGGCGCGCAGCGACGAATGGATCGCCGCCGCTTTCGCCGATCCGGCCGCCAGCGTGGTACGCAGGGTGCGGGCCGCACCGCGCCTGTATGAATACGATGCCGCCACCTTGCTGCGCCTGCTCGCCGGCGCCGCGGCCCCTGCGGTCGCGCTGGCGGTGCTGGAGACGGTCGGCCGGCGGCTCGACAAATGGGAGCGCCTGCGCCTGATCCTCGCCCTGCCGGCGACGGTGCAGGTGCGCTCGCTCAGTGACTGGCTGGCGCGTTACAACCGCAGCTTCGCGACGCCGAGCGCGGCGCAGCGCCAAGCCCTGCAACATGCCCTGAGCGCCACGGCGCTCGCTGCCTGCCCGGCCCGGCTGCGCCGTGAACTCGACTTCACGCTCGCCGCGCACGCGCTCGGCATCCACGGAAACGAATGACGATGGACGACACCCCTCAAGCCCCCGCACCGACCCTGGTCGCCTCCGCCGGGCAGTGGATCGAAGGCGCCGCCGTGCAGCAGCTGGCGGCCGTCGCCGCCTGGCCCGGCATGCGCCGCGCGGTCGGCCTGCCCGACCTGCACCCGGGCAAGGTCACGCCGATCGGCGCGGCTTTCGCCAGTGACGGCCTGCTCCACCCGGCGCTGGTCGGCAACGACATCGGCTGCGGCATGAGCCTGTGGAGCACCACGCTCAAGCGCGCCAAGGCCAAACCGGTGGCGCTGGCCGCCCGCCTGCACGGCCTCGACGGCCCGTGGGACGGCGACACCAGCGCCCGCCTCGCCGCCGCCGGACTCGAACCGACACCCTGCGATGCCGCGCTCGGTACCATCGGCGGTGGCAATCACTTCGCTGAGCTGCAGGCGATCGAGCAGGTCTGCGATGCCGCAGTGCTCACCGCGCTCGGCCTCGATGCCGAACGCCTGCTGCTGCTGGTGCACAGCGGCTCGCGCGGCCTCGGTGAACGCATCCTGCGCGATCACGTCGAGCGCCACGGCGCCGCGCCGCTGGCCGCCGACAGCGACGACGGTCGCGCCTACCTCGCCCGTCATGAACTCGCGCGGCGCTGGGCGGTGGTCAACCGTGCGCTGATCGCCGAACGCTTCGCCGCCAGCCTGCACACCGAGGTCAGCTGCCGCCTCGACATCTGCCACAACAGCGTCAGTGCGGCGCTGGTCGACGGCTGCCCGTGCTGGCTGCATCGCAAGGGCGCGGCACCGGCCGATGCCGGGCCGGTGGTGGTGCCCGGCTCGCGCGGCAGCTTCAGCTACCTGCTGCAGCCGACGCCGGACAGCGAAGCGACGCTGTACTCGATCGCCCACGGTGCCGGGCGCAAGTGGAAGCGCAGCGACAGCCGCGCCCGGCTGCAGCGCCGCTTCACGCCGCAGAGCCTGAGCCGCACCGCGCTCGGCAGCGAGGTGATCTGCGAGGATCGCGAGCTGCTGTTCGAGGAGGCGCCGCAGGCCTACAAGGACATCGAGCGCGTCATCGCCGATCTGGTCGATGCCGGGCTGGCGCGGGTGCTGGCGGTGCTGCGGCCGCTGGTCAGCTACAAGCTGCGCGCGCGGGTGCGGGCATGAGCGCCGGTGGCTGGCTGCAGCTGAGTGCCGGGCGCGGTCCGGCCGAGTGCGCCTGGGTGCTGGCCCGGCTGCTGCCGAAGCTGATCGCCGAGGCCGGCGCCGCCGGCCTGCGCTGCGAGGTCCGCGCGCAGCAGGCCGGTGCGCAGCCCGGCACGCTGCAGTCGGTACTGCTCGCCTGCGACGGCGCGGCCTTTCCCGCCTTCGCCGCGCGCTGGTGCGGCAGTGTGCAGTGGATCGGCCACAGCCCGTTCCGCCCACAGCACAAGCGACGCAACTGGTTCATCGGCATCGAGTCGGTGCAGCCGCCGCAGCGTCATCACTGGCATGCGCAGGAGTTGCACATGCAGACGCTGCGCGCCAGCGGCCCCGGCGGCCAACACGTCAACAAGACCGACAGCGCGGTGCGCATCACCCATCTGCCGAGCGGCCTCAGCAGCGTCGCCCGTGCCGAACGCTCGCAGGCGCGCAACCGCGCGCTGGCCCTGCACAAGCTGGCGCAGCAGCTCGACGCCCGCAGCAGCGAGGCCGCCGCGCACAGCGTCGAGGCCCGCTGGCGCTGTCACGATCGCCTGCAGCGCGGCGACGCGGTGCGCGTGTTCGTCGGCCCCGAATTTCGCGAGCGCGACTGACGCGCCCGCCCGCATGGAGATGAAAAGGACCCCGCGATGAAGGAGCTCGTCGTCATCGATGGCGCCGCCGGCGAAGGCGGTGGCCAGATCCTGCGCAGCGCGCTCAGCCTGTCGATGCTGAGCGGCCGCCCGCTGCGCATCGAACATATCCGCGCCGGGCGCAGCAAGCCCGGCCTGCTGCGCCAGCACCTGACCGCGGTGCAGGCCGCCGCCGCGGTGTGCGGCGCGCAGGTCAGCGGCGCCGTCGCCGGCGGCCAGACGCTGGAATTCCACCCCGGCCCGATCCGCGCCGGCGACTACGAATTCGCCATCGGCACCGCCGGCTCCTGCACGCTGGTGCTGCAGACCGTGCTGCCGGCGCTGTGGCAGGCGCCGGGGCCGAGCCGGCTGCGGGTCAGCGGCGGCACGCACAACCCGGCGGCACCGCCGGCCGATTTCCTGCAGCACGCCTGGCTGCCGCTGCTCGCGCGCATGGGCCTGCACGCCGAGCTGACGCTGCTGCGGCACGGCTTCTACCCGGCCGGCGGCGGCAGCGTCGAAGTGCGGGTCACACGGGGCAGCACGCTGCAGCCATTGCAGCTGGAAAACCGCGGCGCACTGCTCGAATGCCGTGCCGAGGCGCTGATCGCCGGCGTGCCCGGCAACGTCGCCGAGCGCGAACTCGCCACGGTCGCCCGCCGCCTCGACTGGCCGGCCGAGGTGCTGCACATCCACGGCCTGCCGGCCAGCCATGGCCCCGGCAACGCGCTGCAGCTGTGCCTGCGCCACGAGCACGTCACCGAGCTGTTCACCGCCTTCGGCGAACGCGGCACCGCCGCCGAAACCGTCGCCCGCCGCGCCTGCAACGCCGCCCGCGACTACCTCGCCAGCCCCGCCGCCGTCGGCCCCTGGCTCGCCGACCAGCTACTGCTGCCCCTCGCCCTCGCCGGCGGCCACTTCACCACCCTCGAACCCAGCGCACACACCCGCAGCAACATCGCGGTGATCGAACGGTTTTTACCGCAGCGGTTTGGGGTGGAGCAGGTGGCGGAGGATTGCTGGAAAATTGACTTAAAATAATCCTAAATCAGACAAGCGCGCGTTATTAAACGCAGCATGCAATGCTGCTTATTTATGTGCAAACAAATTTATTTGTGTAGATATCAGCCTATCCGCAGAGGTCAAAATGAATGAAAAAACCA
Organism: Plasticicumulans acidivorans; assembly: GCF_003182095.1. Lineage (GTDB taxonomy): Bacteria > Pseudomonadota > Gammaproteobacteria > Competibacterales > Competibacteraceae > Plasticicumulans > Plasticicumulans acidivorans. Next base: position 10,730 of record NZ_QGTJ01000009.1, read on the forward strand.
TTTCGCCAACTGCGTGGCAAGATTGTCAAACCGTACCAAGAAAGGCGTTCGTTTGTGGATTTTGCAATACTAAAGTTGCATCAGTTAATGGGTATAATTTAATTACTGACAAAACAAAACCATATCTTGGCGGGATATATATTTGCCCAAACTGTGGAGGCCCAAATTTTTTTAGTCCTAACGGAATGCGTTATCCAGCAGCTGCGCTTGGCAGTACTGTTAATAGTGTGCCGTCTGAGCTTTATGCGCTTTATGAAGAGGCACGGCGCTCTTCAAGCCAAAGTTGTTTTACCGGTGCCGTGCTGCTTTGTCGCAAGATGCTGATGAATATAGCCGTTCAGCAAGGAGCGAAAGAAGGACTCAAATTCATTGAGTATGTCGATTACCTTGCGGATAAAGGCTATGTCCCGCCAAACGGAAGGCATTGGGTTGATCATATCAGGAAAAAAGGAAATGAGGCGACGCATGAAATAGCTATCATGAAAGAAGAAGATGCGAGTGATCTCATTACATTCATAGAGATGCTGCTGCGTTTTATTTATGAGTTTCCAAACAAGATCCCCGTGCAATCACCGTAGGCTCAACCATTTTGCAGTTGCAGCGTTACTCAGAAAGAAACACGAACCTGGATTGGCGACGAATAGCAGTCGAGCTGCAGTCAGCTAAAAACATGAAATCATATAATTTCAAATGGATAGGAAATAAAAATATGAGACCAATATTGTCAATGGCGCTGATGTTGACGCCGCTGTCGGCTGTTTGCGCGGAAACCTTTGATCACTATAAAAAAGCCGACATCGAAATCCTCGCCGCCCAGCCGTTAGCCTCCGACACAACCAGGCTGGTATACCAGCCGCTCCTTGAATCCCTGTTCTACTGCCCGGGTGCGGTCGGTGAACGTAAGGATGGGCGTGAAAAGATCACGCTGGTTCGCTGTTCGATCCATGAACGCTGCGCGGTCGATTTTGCGGCGAAGGCCGTGGAGCACGGTTTCGAGCTGGTCCTGCCGGCTGCGCCGCGCGATATCGATCTGGTTTTTAGTGACGGCGAAGTCAGGCTGGCCGATTAGCCGTCCTGATTCACCCCGCCATCTGCTGCCGATACAGCGCCTCCATCCACTCGACGAAGGCCGTCACCCGACGCGACAGGTAGCGGCGTTGCGGGTAGAGGGCGGTCATCGCCAGGGGTGGCGGGGCGAAGGCGGTGAGGATTTCGCTCAGTTCGCCGCGGGCCAGATGGCTGCGGGCGTCGTAGGCCGGAATCTGGATCAGGCCGAGGCCGGCGATGCAGCAGGCGATGTAGCTTTCGGCGCAGTTGACGGTGATGCTGCCGCCGAGCGCGATGCTGACCGGCTGGCCGTCGACCAGCCCTTCCCAGTCGTCGGCCGGGCCGCTGACCGGCACGGCGTAGCGCACTGCGTGATGGCCGCTGAGTTCGTCCGGCGTGTTCGGCGTGCCGTGACGGGCGAGATACGCCGGGCTGGCGAACGTGCCGACGCGCAGCGGGCCGATCGGGTGGGCGATCAGCGCCGGGTCGCTGAGTGTGCCGACGCGGATCGCGCAGTCGACGCCTTCGTGCACCAGGTCGACCGGCCGGTCGCTGACGCCGAGTTCCAGTTCGATGTCCGGATAGCGCGCGAGGAACTCCGGCAGCGCCGGGGCGATGATCAGGCGGCCGATGCGCCCCGGTACGTCGACGCGCAGCCGTCCGTGCGGGCGTGACTGGCCCTGCATCAACCGCTGTTCGGTTTCCTCGATGTCGGCGAGCAGGCGCCGGCACCAGTCGAAATAGGCGACGCCGTCGCCGGTGAGCTGCATGCGCCGCGTGGTGCGCTGGATCAGCCGCGTCTGCAGGCGCGCTTCGAGGCTCTGCACTGCGGCCGAGACCGTCGAGCGCGGCAGCCGCAGCCGTTCGGCCGCTCCGGTGAAGCTGCCGCATTCAGCGACGCAGACGAAGATTTCCAAAGTCTGCAGGCGATCCACGGGGTCTCTCCGCGTGCAATTGTTCGAGATGACAGGAAAGTCTTTGCAGATTTTGCCGGTTTATCCGTGAACTGTGCACGGTCAGGCTTGGCGGGCGCCATCCGCGGCGCAGTGTCAGGAGACCGCCATGAGCACCCCGAACAGCACCCTGCGCAGCCTGCAGGGCAAAGTCGTCATCGTCGCCGCCGGCGCCAAGAACCTCGGTGGTTTGATCAGCCGCCGCTGTGCGGCCGATGGTGCGAAGCTGGTTGTGCACTATCACGGCGATGCCGCGCGCGCGGCGGCTGATGCCACCGTCGCCGAGATCCTCGCCGGCGGTGGCGAGGCCATCGCGGTACAGGGCGACCTGACCCGGGTCGCCGAGATCGAGAAACTGTTCGATGCTGCCGTCAGCCGCTTCGGCGGCGTCGACGTCGCCATCAATACCGTCGGCAAGGTGCTGAAGAAGCCCTTCGTCGACACCAGCGAAGCCGAATACGACGAGATGTTCGCGATCAACGCCAAGTGCGCGTACTTCTTCATGCGCGAGGCCGGCCGCCGTCTCAACGATCACGGCAGCATCATCACCATCCTCACTTCGCTGCTGGCGGCGTTCACCGGGCTGTATTCGACCTACGCCGGCTCCAAGGCGCCGGTCGAGCACTTCACGCGCGCGGCGGCCAAGGAATTCGGCGTGCGCGGGATTTCCGTCAACAACGTCGCGCCGGGGCCGATGGACACGCCGTTCTTCTACCCGGCGGAGACGCCGGAGACCGTGGCCTACCACAAGTCGCAGAGCATGAACGGCCAGCTCACCGACATCCGCGACATCGTGCCGATCGTGCACTTCCTCGCCACCGAGGGCTGGTGGATCAACGGGCAGACGCTCTTCGCCAACGGCGGCTACACCACGCGCTGAACGCCGCTACCAGAACTTGACGCAGCGGCCGCTGAGCACGAAGGGCTGCGGCCGGGCGCCGGGTGCCGGCAGCTCGCTTTCGAAGGAAACACCGAGCTGCGACACGCTCGCCAGCTGGCGGTCGGCCGGTGCGCTCAGGGTGATCTCGCCAGTGCCCTGCGCCGGCACCAGGCCGAGCGGCCGCGGCGGCGCATCACCCGACAGCGCCCACAGCACGGCGACCTGTCCCTGCGGGATGTTGAGGGGCTGCAGCAGTTTGAGGCCGAGCCGCTGCTCGCGGCGTGCGGCACTCGCCAGCAGCACCGGTTCACCGTCCGCCGGCGCGAGAATGCCGAGATAGCTCGGCGGCAGGCCGAGCGCGCTGACCGGCACCGGCTCGACGAAGCTTTCGGGGTACATGCGCACCACGCCGACGGCGAACAGCAGGCCGCAGGCGAAGGCCAGCAGCGGCCGCAGCCAGGCGCCGAGTTCGCGGCTGAGATCCTCGTCGTCGGTTTCCGTGCGCGGGCTGCGGGCGCCGATGGTGCGCCGTTCGATCACCTGCCACATCTGCGCTGACGGCGTCAGCGGCGGCACCGATTCAGCGAGGCGGCCGAGGCGCCGCTCCCATTCGCGCACGGCGTCGCCGGCAGCCGGCAGCGTGCGGCACAGGTGCTCGAAGCGGCGCCGCGCCAGCGGACTCAGCGTGCCGAGCACGTAGGCGGCGGCGAGGGCATCGAGCAGTTCGGGTTTTGCGTAGTTCATGCGACGGCATCCAGGCAGCGACGCAGGTGATCGAGCCCACGGCGCAGCCAGACTTTGACGCTGCCGATCGGTGCAGCGAGCTGGTCGGCCAGCTGGGTGTGGGTCAGGCCGCGGTAATAGGCCAGCGCCAGGCAGCGGCGCTGCTGCTGTGGCACTGCCTGCAGGCAGTTGCGCAGACGCAGCGCGTCGATCGCCTGCTCCAGCAGGTCGAGCGGATCGGGGCGCTCGTCGGCGCGTTCGGCCAGGCTGGCGACGTGCTCCTCATCGCCGAATTCGAGCGGCCGGCGCCGCTCGCTGCGCAGCAGGTCGAGTGCCTGATGGCGCACCACCGCCGCCAGCCAGGCGAACGGCGGGCCGGCGGTGACCGAGTAGCTGTCGGCGCGCTGCCAGATCTTGAAGAAGGCCTCCTGCACCGCCTCCTCGGCGCGCTCGCGGCGGCCGAGCAGACTCATCGCCACGCCGAGCAGGCGCGGGGCGCTGAGTTCGTAGAGCTGTTCGAAAGCCTGGGCATCGCCGAGCGCGACCCGCGCGATCAGCGCCTGCAGGGTGTCGTCGTCAGCCGCCATGAGCACCTCCGCGGCGGGCATGCCGCCATCGTCCCGGTCCGGCCGTGAGCCTACGCTGTCGCGCCATTGTCTTCCCCTGTGCCGCGCCGTGCGTCCGCGAAGCGGCGGCCGCGTTTCAGTATATGGCCCGCTCCCCTGCCCCGCGCGAGCGCCGGGCAGCTGTGCACGCCGCCACCTAAGCTCGCGAGAGTACCCACCGGCTGTTGCGGGTGCCTGCGGCCGCGCGTCGCCATCCGGCACGCCGGTCGTGACCGTTCGGCGTGATGCAGGAGAACCATGATGCGTTTCCATCGATGGCTGTTCTACGGCCTCTGTCTGCTCGCCGGTGGAGCCGCGCAGGCGGCCGATGCGCCAAGCGAGCCGCCGGCCGACAACGGCTGGCCGCGGGTCTACAGCAAGGGCGGACAGCAGGTCGTGGTCCATCAGCCGCAGGTGGACAGCTGGGGTGACTGGAGCCGCCTCAAGTTTCGCGCCGCGGTGGCGGTCAGTGACAAGCCCTCGGCGACACCGCGCTACGGCGTGCTCGCGGTCGAGGCGACGACCGAGGTCGACAAGGACAGCGGCAGCGTGCTGCTGCGTGACATGAAATCCGAGCTGCGCTTCCCCGACGCTTCGGCGGATGAAAACAAACGCCTGACCACGCTGGTGCGCGAGGCGCTGCCGCCGCAGCGTTCGCTGGTGGTGGCGCTCGATCGCCTGCTGCCCTACCTCGATGCACAGCAGGTCGAACAGCGCGAGGTGCAGGTCAGTCTCGATCCGCCGCAGATCTTCTATTCGACCAGGCCGGCGACGCTGCTGGGCTTTTTCGGGCCGCCGGAATTCAAGCCGGTCGCCGACAGCGGTCTGCTCGCCGCGGCCAATACCGATGCCACCGTGCTGCTCGACCCCGATGACGGCAACCGCTACTACCTGCGCCTCGGCGATACCTGGCTGAGCACGCAGGATCTGCAGCGCGGGCCGTGGGCGCAGCCGGTGAACCTGCCGCCCGCCTTCGCCAGATTGCCCGATGACGGCTGGGGCGAGCTCCGCAGCCAGGGCGTCGGCCCGCGTCTGCCGCGGGTGCCGCAAGTGTTCTACACCGAGGGTCAGGCCGAGCTGCTGCTGACCGATGGCGAGCCGCGCTACCGGCCGATCGCCGGCACCCGGCTGCTGGCGGTGAGCAACAGCGAGCAGCCACTGTTCCTGCACAGTGGTGAGCATCGGCACTATCTGCTGAGCGCCGGGCGCTGGTTCAGTGCCGGCCCGCTCACCGGGCCGTGGCAGGCGGCGACCACTTCGCTGCCGGCGGACTTCGCCCGCATCCCCGACAGTGACCCGATGGCTTACGTGCTGGCCTCGGTGCCCGGCACCGAAGCCGCCGAAGACGCCGTGCTGCTGGCCTCGGTGCCGCAGAAGGCGACGCTGCAGCGTGCCGATCTGCGCTACGACGCGAGCTACGCCGGTGAGCCGAAGTTCGCTCCGATCGAAGGCACCCCGATGCAGTACGCGGTCAACGCCGCCGATCCGGTGATCGCCTACGACGGCCGCTACTACAGCGTGAAGAACGGCGTCTGGTTCGAAGCGCCGGCCGCCGGCGGGCCGTGGGTGGTGTGCACCGCGGTGCCGCCGGCGCTGTACACGATTCCGTCGTCGAGCCCGGTGCACAACGTCACCTACGTCAACGTCTACGACTCGACACCGACCACCGTCACCACCGGCTACACCGCCGGCTACAACGGCCAGTACGTGATGAACGGTCTGCTGCTGTTCGGCGTCGGCATGGCGCTCGGCTACGCGCTGCACGATCACGACGACTGGTGGTACGGCCCCGGCTGGTACGGGCCGGCGTATCGCAGCTACGGCTACGGCGCGGTGTACCGGCCGGGCTACGGCTATGCCCGCGCCGGCTGGGCCAGCGGCCCCTACGGCGTCGCCGGCGGCCGCGCCTTCTACAACCCGGTGACCGGCGGCTGGGCGCGCGGCGGTGCGGTGGCCACGCCGTTCGGTGTTGCCGGCGGCCGTGCCGGCTACAACCCGTACACCGGCGCCTACGGCGCGCGCATCGGCGGCGCCAACGCCTACGGCTCGTGGGGCCGCAGTTATGCCGAGCGCGGTGGCGAATGGGCCGCAGCCGGCCATCGCAGCGGCCCGCGCGGCAATACCGCCTGGGTGCAGACCTCGAATGGCGGCGGTGCGATCGCCCGCAACGGTCGCGTCTACGCCGGCAAGGACGGCGAGATCTACCGTCGCACCGGCCGTGGCGAATGGCAGGAGTACAACGGCGGCGGCCAGTGGCGGCGCAGTGATGCCCCGCGCAGCCAGGTCAGCGCCACCCGCGGCGGCGTACAGCCGCGCGATGCTCAGGCCCGCGAGGCCCGCCGCGACACGGCGCGCGCGCAGCGCGACACCCGCCGTCCGGCGCAGACGCCACGCGCCGCGAACCGCACCGAAGCGGGAACGCGCCCGACACCGCAGGCGCAGACACCGCGGCGGGCCAACCCGCCGGGCGAGCGGTCAGCCAGCCGACCGGCCCCGCGCAGCGAATCCCCGGCGGCGCGCGCGCCGCGGCGCGAGGCGACGCCGGCCGAGCGGCTGGCCCAGCGACCGCAGCGGGCCAACCCGCCGGCGGCGGTGCAGCGTGACGTGACGGCGCGTGATCGCGGCAATCGCGGCGTCGAGCGCACACAGCGCAGCGGCGGCGGCTTCAGCGGTGGCCGTCAGGCCGGTGGTGCTCGCCAGGGCGGCGGCGGACTGCACCGGCGTTGAGTGCCCGCTCCGGCCGTCGGTTCGGCCGGCGATGTCTCTCAGTTCAGATTGGGGTCCTTGAAGTATTTGGTGCCGCCCCAGTTGGCCTGCACGTTCACGCCCTTGTCCATCAGCTGATAAACGCTGACATAAGGCGTGAACGAGGCCATGGCATCGGTGGATTCGCCGACGCCGCCCGGTTTGATCGTGGCGTTGCCCTGCGCGCTGACATCGACACCGAGCGTGAGGAACTGGTCGAAGGCGGTGTCGTTCTTGAACACCAGCACGTAGCGGTACTTCATGTAGCCGAGGCCCGGGCCGGTGCCGGCGCGCAGCATGCGGATGTAGGTCTCCTTGCCGCTGCGCTGGTCGACGATCATGCCGCCGCCTTCGGCGCCGACCAGCAGCACCAGGTTGAGGCCGGAGGCGCCGACCACCGCGTAGCCCTTGGCTTTGGCGATCTCCGCCCGCGTCGCCGGTCGCTGCGCGTAGAGATCGGCCAGTGTCTTGTCACGCATGGCGCGCAGCTGCGCCCGCTCATCCTCTTTCTGCTCGGGCGTGAGATTTCGCGCCTGCGGCTCACCGCCGTTCGAGCCGGCGCTGGAACAGGCGAACAACGGGACGGCCAGGCACAGGCTCAGCGCGACCGGTACGGCACGGCGCAGCGGCTTCGATCGGATCATGGGATGACACTCGTGGGGAGGAAATGAACGTCTGTCTGCCAGGGGCAACGGCCGGCCGCGGCGTGGTCGACCGCATCGGCGCAAGCGTAGCAGTCGCCGGTCGCTCGCCACGGCTCATGAAACATGTTCAAGTGTTAATGTTTCTTGGCGTAAGGCATTGCAATGCGCTTTGCGGCCGCCGGCGATCAGGCGACGCAGCGCATGGCGGGCTGATGCAGCGCCAATGAGCGGCGGCGGACGGGGTTCTCAGCGTGGAAAACGACGAATCGCAGCAGTCCTCCGAGCGCAGCGATCGTGGCGAGCACAGCGGGCCGCTGGTCGGTATCGGCGCCTCGGCGGGCGGGCTGGAAGCGCTCCGGCAGTTCTTCCTGGCGATGCCGGCCGATACCGGCCTCGCCTTCGTGCTGATCCTGCACCTCGATCCGAACCACGACAGCCTGATGGCCGAGCTGCTGGCCAAATGCACGTCGATGCCGGTGGCTCAGATCGAGGACGGCATGCGCGTGGCGGCCGATCACGTCTACGTCATCCCGCCTAATCATTACCTGAGCATCCGCGCGGGCGTCCTGCACCTGGAGCCACCGACCGAGCGGCGCGGCATGCGCATGCCGATCGATTACTTCCTGCGCTCGCTGGCCGAGGCACTCGCCGAAAAAGCGATCTGCGCGATCCTCTCCGGTACCGGCAGCGACGGCACGCTGGGGCTGCGCGAAATCAAGGGCCACGGTGGCATGACCCTGGTCCAGGAACCCAACACCGCCCAGTACAACGGCATGCCGTACAGCGCGCTGGCGACCGGGATGGTCGACTACCGGCTGCCAGTCGAGGCGATGCCGGCAGTGCTGCTGCGCTATGTGCGCCATCCCTACGTGCGCGGCGAGCTGCTGCCGAGCGTCGCCAGCCGCGAGCCACAGGATCTGCTCAATGCCATCGTCGCGCTGGTCCATGTGCGCAGCGGGCATGACTTCCGCCACTACAAGCAGGGCACGCTCGGCCGCCGCATCGCCCGGAGGATGGGCCTGAGCTGTATCGAGACGCTGCATGACTATCTGGAACTGCTGCGCCTGTCCGATGACGAGGTGCACAAGCTGGTGCGCGACCTGCTGATCAGCGTCACCAGTTTCTTCCGCGAACCGCCGGCCTTCGAGGTGGTGCTGAACAGCGTTGCCCCGACCCTCGTCGAACAGGCGGCGGCGGATGAGGTGCTTCGCGTCTGGGTGCCGGGCTGCGCCACTGGTGAAGAAGCCTACTCGCTGGCGATGGTGTTCCTCGAAGCCATCCGCCGCAGCGGCCGTTCGCTCGGCCTGCAGGTGTTCGCCACCGATGTCGACAGCGAGGCGCTCGATGTCGCCCGCGCCGGCATCTACCCGCTGGCCGCCGCCGCGGAGCTGCCGGCGGCCTTCGTCAGTCAGTTCTTCAGCCGCAACGGTGAGCAGATCAGCGTCAGCAAGGCGGTGCGCGAAGTGGTGGTGTTCGCCGCGCAGAACCTGATCCGCGACCCGCCGTTTTCCCGCCTCGACTTCATCAGCTGCCGCAACCTGCTGATCTATCTCGATGCGCAGGTACAGGCCCGGATCATCCGCCTGTTCCACTTCGCGCTGCGCAGTGGTGGCTACCTGTTCCTCGGCAGCGCGGAAACCATCGGCCCGCGCACCGACCTGTTCCGCACGCTCTCGAAAAAGGGGCGGATCTATGTCCGCCAGGACACGCCGGGTGAGACGCACGGCGTCGACGATTACCCGATCGTACGCGATGCCCCGAGCCTGATGCCGCCGCTCGGCGGCCGCATCCGCTCCGGCCTCAGCCGCCGCCTCGGTGAGCGGGTCGAGGAATGGCTGCTGCGCGAATACGCCCCGGTCGCGGTGCTGGTCGACCGCAGCGGCGAGGCGCTGTACTTCCACGGCAACACCTCGCCCTACCTGGAAATGCCGAGCGGCACGGCGACCCATGACATCGTCGCGCTGGCGCGCGAGGGCCTGCGCACCGTGCTGCGCGCCACGCTGCAGAAAGCCGCGCGCGAGCACCTCGCCATCGAAACCCGCGCGGTGACGCTGCAGAGCGCGCGCGATACGCGGCGAGTGCGGTTGAAGGTATGGCCGCTGGACGAGACCGAAGGCAGCCTGCTGGTCTGCTTCCACGACGAACCCGCGCCCGCGCCGGCACCCGCGGCGCGCGCCGGCGACGAGGGGCTGGTCAATCAGCTCGAATACGAGCTGAAGGCGACCCGCGAGGATCTGCAGACCACCATCGAGGAAGTCGAATCCGCCAACGAGGAGCTCAAGGCTTCGAACGAAGAAGTCATGTCGATGAACGAGGAGCTGCAGTCGACCAACGAGGAGCTGGAAACCTCGAAGGAAGAACTGCAATCGCTCAACGAGGAGTTGTCGACCGTCAACAACCAGCTGCTGGAGAAAGTGCACGAGCTGGAGGCGGCCAACAACGACCTCGCCAACCTGCTCTCCAGCACCGACATCGCAACGATCTTCCTCGACCTTGAACTGCGCGTGCGCCGCTACACGCCGACGGCAACGCGGATGTTCGCGCTGATCGAGGCCGATCATGGCCGGCTGATCGCTGATGTCGCGCAGCGCTTTCGCAACGGTCCGCTGGTCGAGCTGTGCCAGCGCGTGCTGCGCGAGCTCAAGCCGTTTCAGGAGGAGGTGTGCGCCAGCGACCAGCGCTGGTACACGCTGCGCATCCTGCCCTACCGCACCAGTGATATGCGCATCGACGGGCTGGTGCTGACCTTCAGCGACATCACCGAACAGCGCAGCGCCTGCGCCGAGGCCGAGAGCCGCGCCCGCCAGCTGCGCATCATCGCCGACGCGATGCCGGCGCTGATCGCCCACATCGACCTCGAACACCGCTTCCGCTTCGTCAACGCCGCCTATGAGCGCTGGTTCGAGCTGCCGCAGCAGAGCCTCCTCGGCGAACCGCTGTGCACGGTGTTCGGCACGGCGGCCTATCAGCACCTGTGCCCGCAGCTGGAGGCTTCACGCAGTGGCCACGTCGTCACCGCCCGTACCCGCCTCAACCATTGCCGCCTCGGCGAGCGCGAGGTCAGTGTCACCTGGGTGCCGGAGCGCGGCGCCAGCGGCGCGGTCGAGGGTTTTTATTCGCTGATCAGCGACATCACCGCACAGCAGGACGCCGAGCGGCGCCTGTTCGCCGCCGATGTGGTGTTCCGCAGCACCACCGAGGCGGCGGCGATCCTCGACGAGAACGGCCTGTTCAGCACCATCAACCCGGCTTTCGAAGCGCTCACCGGCTATTCGCAGCGGCAGAGCCTCGGCGAGAACTGGATTTTTCTGCTCTCGGATCACCAGGCCTGCGAGCGCAGCGGTGTCGACTGGGAGGCCATCATCGCCAGCGGCGGCTGGCATGGCGAACTCAAGCTGCGGCGCAAGAACGGCGAGGCCTTCGCCGCCTGGCTGACCATCGACGCCATTCGTCCGGGCGATGACGACGTACGCGGCTACGTGCTGGTGTTCGCCGACATCAGCACCGTCAAGGCAGCCGAGCGGCGCCTGGAGTATCTGGCGCACCACGACCCGCTGACCGGCCTCTACAACCGCGTGATGTTCCTCGAACGGGTGGCGCACGCGCTGGCGCGCGCGCAGCGGCAGAAGCACATCACCGCCCTGCTCTACCTCGACCTCGACGGCTTCAAGCACGTCAACGACAGCTGCGGCCATGAACTCGGCGACCGCCTGCTGGTAATCGCCGCCCAGCGCCTGAGCGACTGCGTGCGCGCCGAGGACACGCTGGCGCGCCTCGGCGGCGACGAATTCGGCGTGCTGCTCGAAGAAATCGGCGAGCCCTACGGCGCCTCGACGGTTGCCGATAAGATCATCGAGGCGATGCGCACGCCGTTCGTCATCGACCAGCATGAGCTGGTGCTCGGCGTCAGCGTCGGCATCAGCCTGTTCCCGGCCGACGGTCAGGAGGCGGCAACGCTGATCCGCAATGCCGACACCGCGATGTATCGCGCCAAGGAACGCGGCGGCAACGTCACACATTTCTATACGCCGGCGCTGACCGAGTCGGTGCAGCAGCGCGTCTCCACCGAGAGCGCGCTGCGTCATGCGCTGGAACACGACGACCTGCTGCTCTACTTCCAGCCACAGATGGCGCTGGGCAGCCAGCGTTTCGTCGGCGTCGAAGCGCTGCTGCGCTGGCGCGTCAGCGGCCGCGGCGTGCTCGGCCCGGAAACCTTCCTGCCGGTCGCGGAGCTGTCCGGGCTGATCATCCGCGTCGGCAATCGCGTCATCGAAATGGCCTGCGCCCAGCTCGCCGCCTGGCGGGCGGCCAGCATCGGCGCGCCGCGGCTGTCGCTCCATGTCTCGGCGCGGCAGTGCATGGACGAGGATTTCGCCGGCGTGCTGGCGCAGGCGCTGCAGCGCCACGGCGTGCCGGCGTCGGCGCTCGATCTGGAAATCACTGAAAGCTGCTTTCTCGACAAACGCTCGTCACTGCGGGTGCTGCCGGCGCTGCACCGGCTCGGCGTCAGCCTGACCCTCGACGACTTCGGCACCGGCTACGCCTCGCTCGCCGCGTTGCGCGACAGCCCGCTCAGCGCGATCAAGATCGATCGCGCCTTCGTCGACGAACTCGGTGGCAAAAGTGACCACGGCGCGATCGCCCGCACCGTGATCGCCCTTGGCCGCAGTCAGCATCTGCGGGTGATCGCCGAGGGCGTGGAAACGCAAAAGCAGCTTACCGCGCTGCGCAGCATGGGCTGCGACGTCGGCCAGGGCTTTCTGATCGCGCCGCCGATGCCGGTCGACGAGTTCACGCTGTGGCTGCAGGAGCAGCACGAGCGCATCGAGGCGGTCGAATGAACCGGCGGCCCGCCGCGCCGGGCGTGGCGGGCCGCTGCCGAACGCCTCAGGCGGCGCTGGTCTTGCGCTCGCGGGCCAGCGTCATCGCCGTGTCCTCGATCATGTCCTCCTGACCGCCGACCATGCCGCGGCGGCCCATCTCGACGAGGATCTCGCGCGCCGGCACGCCGT
>NZ_QGTJ01000009.1:23435-183060 GCF_003182095.1 Plasticicumulans acidivorans
GGCCAGCGTCATCGCCGTGTCCTCGATCATGTCCTCCTGACCGCCGACCATGCCGCGGCGGCCCATCTCGACGAGGATCTCGCGCGCCGGCACGCCGTACTTGGCCTCGGCACGCTTGGCGAACAGCAGGAAGGAGCCGTAGACGCCGGCGTAGCCGAGCGTCAGCGCGTCGCGATCGAGGCGGATCGGGAAGTCCATGATCGGGAACACCAGGTCTTCGGCGACGTCCTGGATCTTGAAGACGTCGACGCCGGTGCCGATGCCCATCAGGTCGCAGACGGCGACCAGCACTTCGAGCGGGGTGTTGCCGGCGCCGGCACCGAGGCCGGCGGCGGCGGCGTCGACGCGGCTGGCGCCGGCTTCGATGGCGGCGATGGAGTTGGCCACGCCCATCGCCAGGTTGTGGTGGCCGTGGAAGCCGAGTTCGGTCTCGGGCTTGAGCGCGGCGCGCACGGCGCCGAGTTTCTCGTGCACGTCGCCGGGCAGCATGTGACCGGCGGAGTCGGTGATGTAGACGCAGTTGGCGCCGTAGCCTTCCATCAGTTTGGCCTGCTTGATCAGGCCCTCGGCGCTGTTCATGTGGCTCATCATCAGGAAGCCGACGGTGTCCATGTCGAGCTTGCGCGCCAGGCCGATGTGCTGCTCGGAGACGTCGGCCTCGGTGCAGTGGGTGGCCACGCGCAGGGTGTGCACGCCGAGCTCATGGGCCATCTTCAGGTGATCGACGGTGCCGATGCCGGGCAGCAGCAGCGCCGAGACCTTGGCCTGCTTGAGTTTGGGGATGACGGCGCCGAGGTATTCCTCGTCGCTGTGCGCCGGGAAGCCGTAGTTGACCGAGCTGCCGCCGAGGCCGTCACCGTGGGTGACTTCGATCAGCGGCACGCCGGCGGCGTCGAGGCCGCAGGCGATGCTCTGCATCTGCTCCAGCGTCATCTGGTGGCGCTTGGGATGCATGCCGTCGCGCAGCGTCATGTCGTGCAGGGTGATGCTCTTGCCGCGAAGGGTGCTCATCGGTTCAGACTCCTGCCAGCGTGGCGCGGTTGGCTTCGAGGATCAGACGCCCGGCGAGGATCTCCTCGGCGAACATCTCGGCGGTGCGCGCGGCGGCGGCGGTCATGATGTCGAGGTTGCCGGAGTACTTGGGCAGGTAGTCGCCGAGGCCCTCGACTTCGAGGAACACGGAAACACGGTTGCCGTCGAACACCGGCCCGTTCTTGATGCGATAGCCCGGCACGTACTTCTGCACCTCGGCGAGCATGGCGTGGATCGAAGCGGTGATCGCCTCGCGATCGGGCTCGGTCTCGGTCAGGCAGTGCACGGTGTCGCGCATGATCAGCGGCGGCTCGGCGGGGTTGAGGATGATGATCGCCTTGCCGACCTTCGCCCCGCCGACCCGCTCGACAGCGCGCGAGGTGGTGCGGGTGAACTCATCGATGTTCTTGCGCGTGCCCGGCCCGGCCGACTTCGAGGCCACCGTGGCCACGATCTCGCCGTAGGCCACCGGCTGCACCCGCGAAATCGCCGCCACCATCGGGATCGTCGCCTGACCGCCGCAGGTGACCATGTTGACGTTCATCTCACCACGGCCGACGTGCTCGATCAGATTGACCGGCGGCACGCAGAACGGCCCGATCGCCGCCGGCGTCAGATCGATCATCAGCACACCGAGCGCATTGAGCTGGCGGCTGTTCTCGGCGTGGACATAGGCCGAGGTGGCATCGAAGGCGATGCGGATATCGTCCTCGCGCACGTGCGGCAGCAGACCGGCGACGCCCTCGGCGGTGGTCTTCATGCCCATGTCGCGGGCGCGTGCCAAGCCCTCGGAGGCCGGATCGATGCCGACCATCCACAGCGGCTCCAGCACCGGGCTGCGCTTTAACTTGTAGAGCAGATCCGTGCCGATGTTGCCCGGACCGATCAGGGCGCATTTGAGTTTGCTCATGCTTTTGTTCTCCCTTGGGGTGAATTCGCTGGATGCGCGGGCGTAAGCCCGGCTCAGGCGCTGGCGAAAGCTGCGCAGACCGAGCCCAGGCCCTCGACGCGGGCGGTGAAGACGTCGCCCGCGTGCACCGCCGCCATCGGCCCGAGCGCACCGGAGAGGATCGTGTCGCCGGCCTGCAGCGGACGGCCGACCTGCGTCATCACCTTCACCAGCCACAGCGCGGCGTTGAGCGGCGAGCCCATGCAGGCGGCGCCGTTGCCGCTGGAGACGGTTTCACCGTGGCAGTCCATCGTCATCGTGCACAGCCGCGGCTCGAAGGCGTGCAGCGGCAGCGGCCGCGAACCGAGCACGTAGAGGCTCGACGAGGCGTTGTCGGCGATGGTGTCGATCAGCCGGATGTCCCAGTCGCGGATGCGCGAACCGACGATCTCCAGCGCCGGCACGGCGTAGTCGATGGCGCGGAACAGATCGGCGACGGTCGGCTGCTCAAGCGCCAGATCACGGCCGAGGACGAAGGCGATTTCGGCTTCGATCTTCGGCTGCATCAGGTCGGCGAGCGCGATTTCCTCGCCTTCGCCGCGCGCCATGTCGGCGAACAGCATGCCGTAGTCCGGCTGGTCGACCCCGAGCTGCTTCTGCACCGCCACCGAGGTCAGGCCGATCTTGCGGCCGACCAGACGGCGGCCGGCATCGAGCGCGCGCTGAGTGTTGATTTCCTGGATGGCGTAGGCGCTGGCGACGTCGCTGGCGGCGAACGCCTCGCGGATCGGCGCACAGGGCTCGCCGCTGCTCGCCGCCAGGTACAGCTGACCGGCGGCTGAGCGGATGATTTCACTGGATGAAGACATCGAAGAACTCCCGGGCGGATGAGGCTTCAGGCGGCGGCCTTGATGCGGCTCGTGGCGAGCTTGCGCAGGTCCTGCTTGATGTCGAGCAGCGCCTCGGCATCGCCCAGCGGCACCGCGGCGGCGATCAGCTGCTTGGCCGGACGCATCTCGCGACCGTTGTCGAAGGTGATGGCACCGACGATGCGCCCGCCGCTGACGCCGAACTGCGTGTAGCGGCCGGTCGACTCGCCGCGCGTCAGCCACTGCTCGGCCTCGACGGCGCCGGCGACCTGGAGGTTGTGGCCGTACTGGTCGGTCCAGTACCACGGCAGGTCCGGTTCGCAGGGCGTGCCGTCGACCATCGCGCGGGCGACACTGGTGGCCTGGTGCTGGGCGTTGCTCCAGGTCTCCTGGCGCACGTAGCGCCCGCTCGCCGGCTGCCACTGGCGGGCGACGTCGCCGGCGGCGTAGATGCCGGGCGCCGAGCTCATGCCGTACTCGTCGACGAGGATGCCGTCGTCGAGCTGCAGCCCGGCCTCTCTGGCCAGCTCGACGTTGAGCTCGACGCCGATGCCGTAGACCACCAGATCACCGTGGAACACGCGGCCGTCGACGCCGGTCAGCGTGATCTCGCCGTCGTCGGCCTTGCTCGCCGAGGCCAGTTCGGCGCCGAACTCGAAGTGCACGCCGTGTGCGGCATGCAGTTCGAGCAGCGACTGCGCCAGATGCAGCGGCGCGGCGCGACCCATCAGCCGCAGGCAGCGCTCGATCACCGTCACCTCGGCACCGAGCGTGCGCGCGCTGGCGGCGACTTCGAGACCGATGACGCCGCCGCCGATCACCAGCAGCCGCTTGCCCGGCAGCAGGCGTTCGCGCAGCGCCAGCGCATCGTCGAGCGAGCGCAGCGAGAGCACGCCATCGCCGAGCGCGTCGAGCAGCGGATAAGCACGGGCGCGGGCGCCGGTGGCGAGCAGCAGCTTGTCGAAGGCGATGCGCTCGCCGTCGGCGAGCGTGAGCACGCGCGCCTGGGCATCGAGGCCGGTGGCGGCGACGCCGAAGCGGCACTCGATGTGGCGATCGGCGTAGAAGCTGGCGTCGAACAGCGTGGTCTTCGCCGTCGCCGGCGTCACCAGCACTTCCTTCGACAGCGGCGGGCGCTCGTAGGGCAGGTGCGGTTCGTCGCCGACCAGCACGATGCGTCCGGCAAAGCCGGCTTCGCGCAGCGTGGCGACGGCGATCGCACCGGCCTGGCCGCCGCCGACGACGACGTAGCACGCTTCGCGTGCCGGATGGGGGGCAGCAGTCATCGTCTTACCCTCCTCTCAGGCCGCGGCCAGCGGTTCGGCGCTGACCATCGCCATGCCGACGATCCACTCGTCGATGGCGCGGTAGCAGTGCATTTGCGCCTGGTAGGCGCCGCAGGCGCGCAGCGCGGCGAAGGCGGCGATCCAGGCGCGGATTTCCTGACCGCCACGGCCGCCCTCGGCGAGGATTTCCGCATCGCTCATGGTCCGGAAGCGCTCCAGATCGGCGTTGACGAAGGTCTCCAGCAGGCTGCGGTCCCACTCCGGGTTGAGCAGCCGTGCCGCACCCTTCTCGCCAGCGGCCAGGCGACGGCCGGTGTCGATGACCTTCTGCTGGCGGCGATCACGGGCCTCCTCGCTCGGATTGCGCCCGGAAATCAGGAACTCCTCGACCTCCGGCGGCGCTTCGCCGAACTGCGGGGTTGGCGGATCGTGCGACAGGCCGCCGGAACCGATGATCAGCACCCGCTCCGGGCGCTGGGCGAGGAAGCGACCGACCTCTTCGCCGAGCTTGAGCACGCGGCGGCACGGCGGCAGCGGCCGCGCGGCGCCGTTGACGAAAATCGGGATCACCGGGTAGCGGGTGACATCACCGGCGAGCAGGCTCAGCGGCTGGGTGAAGCCGTGGTCGGCCTGCATGCGGTAGGAGTACGTGATGTCGAGATCCGCCGCCTGCAGCGCCCGCACCAGCTCCAGCGCGGTGGCTTCGGGGATGTCGAGCGTGCTGGTACCGAAGCCCCAGTCACCGGCGGCGGCGGCGCGCAGGCCGACGCAGAACGGCGGCATCAGGTCGTAGAAGAAACCGTTGAAGTGGTCCGGCGCGAACAGCACGATCAGCTCGGGATCGTAGGCGCGAACCTGCTCGGCGAGCGCGGCGAAGGTGCCGCGCACGTCGGTTTCGATGGTGTCGTCGAGAGGCACGAAGTCCATCATCGGCGTGTGCGAAGCGCAGATCAGTTTGACTGGCATCGGGTATTTCTCCGGTGTCGCCGCTCTGGCGGGCGGCTTTGGTCGGCGCGGGGGCGCTACAGCGTCAGGCCGCCGGCGACATGACGAATGCCGCGGATGCCCAGGCCGCAATCGGCGTTGATGGCCACACCGCTCAGCGTGCGGTTGTTGGCGCGCGAGGCGAGCAGCACGAAGGGGCCGGTAAAGTCCGCCGGGTCCGGGAAAAACTGCAGCGGCAGGATGGCGCTGATCGCCTCGGGGCTGCGCGAATCCATGATCGCCAGATCCTGCTGGCCGAGCGCCGCCGGGCCGCGCAGGTCGCTGGCCATGCCGCTCGGGCCGACCGCGTTGACGCGCACCTTTGGCGCCAGCTCGTAGGCCAGCTCGCGCATCAGGCCGAACACGGCGTGCTTCGAGGCCGTGTACAGCGGGCCGCCGCCGCCCGGGTAGAACGCCGAGTTCGACAGCGTGAAGATGATCGAACCCTGCGAGGCGATCAGCGCCGCCGCCGCCGCCTTGGCGCCGAGCAGACAGCCCTTGACGTTGATGGCGAACAGCTCGTCGAAGCCGGCATCGAGGCGATCGATCGGCGTGGCGGCCAGGCTGGCGCCGTGATCCCACACCGCGGCATTGCCGATGAAGCAGTCGAGCTTGCCGAAGCGCTCGACCATCGCCGCGACGGCGCGTTCGTTGGCGGCGGCGTCGGTGACATCACCTTCGACCACCTCCACCGCCCCACCGAAGTCGGCGCGCAATTGCGCCGACTTCTCCGCGGAACGTTCGAGCACGCCGACGCTGGCGCCTTCGGCGACGAAGCGCTCGACCAGGGCACGGCCGAGGCCGGAGCCGCCGCCGGTGATCAGACAGGCTTCACCCTGCAGCCAGCTCATGCGCCTTCCCCCTGAGCGACTTCGACGTAGACCTCGCCGTCCTCGACGCTGACGGCGAAGGTCTGCAGCGGCTCGGTGGCCGGCAGGCACAGCGCCGCTCCGGTCTTCAGGCAGAAGCGTGCGGTGTGGATCGGGCACTCGACGCTGCAGTCGTCTTCGAGGTAGCCCTCGGAGATCGACGCCGTGGCATGGGTGCACATGTCGGCGACGGCGTAGAACTCGCCGTCGACGTTGAACAGCGCGATCGCTGGCGTGGTATCGACCCGCCGCCCCTCCCCGGGCGGCAGATCGGCGACGGAACACACGTGGACGCGGGCCATGATCAGAACAGGATGCTGAGGTTGGGGGCCTGCAGCACGAACTCGTCGAGCGCGAGTTCGCGGCTGTAGACCTGCCAGCCGGCGCCACCTTCGACACGGCGCAGCGCGTCGTGGCGGGTGCCGACGAAGGTGAAGATGTCGCGCTGCTTGCTGGCCCGGTGGATCAGGTAGTTGCAGCTGGTCTCCACGTGCTCGTCGTCATATTCGAGCACGCGCAGATTGCTGACGAAGTGACGGGTGCGCGACGGCGGTTCTTCGGACCAGGCCATGCCGGTCTCCAGGCGCGCGACGCGGCGTTCGAGCTGGAACTTGCTCTCGTTGAAGATGTAGGTCAGCGGCGGCTGCTTGCTGCGGCGGCGGTCGCGGGTCTGCGCCTGGGTATTGGTCAGCAGCACGTAGCTGATGTCGTCGGACATCAGCTCCAGCCACTCGCGAAAACGCCACTCATCGAGCAGGGCAGCTTCGAGGTAGAGGAACTGCTCGACTTCATAGTGCAGGGCCAGCGGCGCGAGGACGGCCGGCTGCACCGTCGGGCGCAGGGGTTCGAGAACGGTGGCTGGCTCACTCATGGACGAGCTCCTTCTGATAAGCGGCGGACAGGGCGTTGATTTCTTCCCAGCTTTCGGCGGACATCATGTCGGCCCAGTGCTGGTAGAAGCCGCGTGCCGCGGTCTCGGCGAAGGTGTAATTGGTGACGCCGGGGATGCCGTCGTCGCGCCGCTCTTCGAAGCCCAGTCCCATCTGCACGCAGAAGTCGGTCTTGCGCGCCATGTGGCCCTGCAGCACCTTCTGCACCTCGACCCAGTTCTCCGAGTCGTCCTGCTCCAGGAAGCCGGCCGGACCGAAGGCACGGGCGTGGCTCTTGATCAGCGCATCCTTGACCTCGACCGGCGCGTCGCGATCGCAGATGCAGAATGCCCAGACCTCGATCTGGTTCGGCCCGCGCGGGTGCCAGACGCGCAGCGTCTGCGTGCCGTTGAGCCAGGACAGCGTCGGGAACATGGTGTTGTGGCCGGCCAGACGCAGCGCACGGACCTTGCCCAGACGCGCTTCGGCTTCCGCGTAGGTGTCACGGAAGTAGGCCGAGACGACGCCGTCGACCCAGACGTTGGCATCGGGCTTTTCAGTGAAGAAGAAGGCGCTGCCGTGGCCGTTGCCACCGAACTGCACGCCGCCGAGGGCATCGGCCCACACCGGACGCGGCGTCTGCCCGTCGCCGAGCGGCTTGCCGTCGCCCTTGTTGGCGGGGCTGGCCTGCAGCACCTGGATCGCCGAGGCGTGGGTATAGGGAGCGTGGTACTGGTCGCTGCAGAACTGCTCGGCGGCGAACTTCCAGTTGCACTCGATCACCCACTTGTGCACGCCACCGAGCACTTCGGTGCCGCCGTCGCGACGGTCGAGGAAGCCGTCGAGATACCAGGCGATGTCGCCCATGTAGGTTTCGAGATCGGGCGCTTCATTGTCCCAGTTGCCGAACACCAGGCCCTTGTAGGTGGACACGCGCGGCACGCGGGTCAGGCCCCAGCGCGACTTGTCGAGCTTGTTGCGGTAGGCCTGCTCTTCCAGCGGCACCGAGGTCAGGCCGCCATCGAGACCGTAGGCCCAGCCGTGATAGGCGCAGGTGAAGGCCTTGGTGTTGCCGCCGTCGGCATGGCACAGGCGCATGCCGCGATGCCGGCACTGATTGAGGAACGCTTCGATCGAGCCATCTTTCTGGCGCACGACGACGATCGGATCTTCACCCATGTAGGTGGTAAAGAAATCCCCCGCCTTGGGAATCATGCTTTCGTGGGCGAGGAATAACCAGCTGCGCGCAAATACGCGCTCCAGTTCCAGCTGGTAAATATCGGGGTCGGTATAGATTGCCGGTTTGATTTTGCCTTTTTTGGCATCGACCATCGTGCGGACATTAAGTCTGTCGTCCATCGCAGGTCCTCTCTCTGGTTTGATTTTAGTTAAACCACCTCTCGGGTGTGCGCAAATAATGGAAAAAACAGATGTTATCGTGAAATACTTTGTAACTTTCACAATAATAAGGAGGACGTCTTAATCATGGAGCTGAGACATCTGCGCTATTTCGTCGCTGTCGCCGAGGAGCTCAACTTCACCCGCGCCGCGGCGCGGCTGCACACCGCGCAACCCTCGCTGAGCCAGCAGATCCGCGACCTCGAAGCCGAGCTCGGCACGCCGCTGCTGCTGCGTTCCAAGCGTCACGTCGAACTGACGCCGGCCGGCCAGGTGTTTCTCGACGAGGCGCGGCTGGTGCTGGCGCAGGCGCAGCGTGCGATCGTGCTCGCGCGCCACGCCGCCGGGCCGCCGGCCAGCCGCCTCAGCATCGGCTTCGTGCCCTCGGCCGAGGTCAAGGTGTTCCCGCGCGTGCTGCCGATGATGCGGGCGCAGTTCCCGCGCACCGAGCTGAGCTTCCACAGCCTGACCACCGCCGAACAGATCGAGGCACTGCTCAACAAAAGCATCGACATCGCCTTCCTGCGCGGGCCGCTCAGCCACCCGCTGCTCACCAGTGAGGCGGTGATGAACGAGCGCCTGGTCGTGGTGCTGCCGGCCGACAGCCCGCTTGCGGCCTGCGAGCACATCGCGCCGCAGGCCCTGGCCGCGACCGACTTCGTCCACGTCAACGCCGAACAGGCCGGGCAGTCGCTGTATGCCGCGGTGCAGGCCTGGCTGCAGCGCAATCACCTCGAACGGCGCGTCACCCAGGAGGTGCACAACGTGCTGACGCTGCTGTCGGTGATCAGCATGGGCGGCGGCGTCACGCTGCTGCCCGACTACGCCGAGCAGATGGTGTTTCGCAACGTCGTCACCCGCCACCTGAGCGGGGACGAGCCCAGCGTGCCGCTGCTGATGGCCTGGCGGGCCGACGAGGCCTCGCCGGCGGCGACCTTCTTTCGTGAGCTGGTGCGCGAGGTGCAGCGCACGCCCGAGCCCGCCGGCGACCCCGGAAGAACCGTCGAATAATAGGTATCGCGTCTTAAATAAACGTTATTTAGTATTGGATGAAAATATCTTGTGCACTTAGCATGCGCGAACGCCTAATTAACTAAACCGAGCACACCAAGGGAGAATATTGCTGATGTCGCATTCGACCCCTGCGGGAAATTCAACCCAGCCTGAATTACGTTCGCTGTGGTCTGCCATTGCTGATGGCGAAGTCAAATTGCATTACATCGATGTCAAGGGTGTCAAAACCCGTGTCCTCGAATCCGGTAATGGACCGAAAACGCTGATCCTGCTGCACGGTATTGCCGGGCATCTGGAAGCGTACATGCGCAATATCCTGCCGCATGCCGAACATTTCCGCGTCATGGCCATCGACATGCTCGGCCACGGCTTTACCGACAAGCCGGATCGCGACTACGAAGTCATCGATTACGTCGAGCATCTGCACGACCTGATCGACACGCTCGGCCTTGACCGCATCCACCTGTCGGGCGAATCGCTCGGTGGCTGGGTCGCCGCGCGTTTTGCCGCCAAGTATCCGGAGCGCATCGACAAGCTGGTGCTCAACACCGCCGGCGGCATGATCGCCGACCCCAAGGTCATGGAGCGCCTGCGCACGCTGAGCCTCGCCGCCGTGCGCTCGCCGGACCGTGAAGCCACGCGCAAGCGCCTGGAGTTCCTGATGCTCGACCCGAGCATCGTCACCGAGGACCTGGTCGAGTCGCGCTTCGCCGTCTACCGCCAGCCGAGCATCGTCGGCGCGATGGAACGCATCATGTGCCTGCAGGACATGGAGATCCGCCTGCGCAATCTGCTCACCGAAGACGAGCTGGCGAAGATCCAGGCCGACACGCTGGTGCTGTGGACCACGCACGATCCGACCGCCTCGGTCGAAGTCGGCCAGCGCCTCGCCAGCTACGTGTCGAAGTCACGCTTCGTGGTCATGGAAAACTGCGGCCACTGGCCGCAGTACGAGGACCCGGATGCCTTCAACCGCATCCACATCGAGTTCCTGAAGGGCTGAACAGGCCTGCGGAAACGACGTTTAACGGTGGCATAACCCCCTTGGCGCGCCGTCCCGTCCCCTCTCGGGTCCGGCGCGCTTTTTTGCGTGCACCGTTCAGGACGAGACGCTGAAGCCGAGCATCATGCCCGAGGTCAAGTGCTCGCCGATGTGACAGTGCGCCATCCACTCACCGGGGTTGCTGTTGTCGAGCAGGATGTCGACGGTCGAACCGGCCGCGACCTGCACCGTATCCTTCCACTGCGTGTCGGCCGGCGCCTTGCCGTCGACGGTGAGCACCAGGAAGCGCTGGCCGTGGAAGTGGATCGGGTGCTGCATCGGGTGAACGCCGTCCGCCGGATTGACCAGGCGGATCTTCACCGGCTGGCCGCGCTGGAACTGCCAGTGGATCGCCATGTTCTCCTGCCCGGTAGCGAGGTCGCGCAGAATCCAGTGCGTATTGGCCGAGGTGCTGGCGGCATTCATCACCCCCATGCCGTCCTCCCATTCGACCGCCTGCATCGCGTGCCCACCGTGCCCGTGGCCCATCGCGGCATGGTCCATCCCCGCCATCGCACCTGACGTGGTCTCGTGGTTCATCGTCGAGTGATCCATCGCGGCCGGGGCGGCGGCATCACCGCCGTGACCCATCGCGGCATGGTCCATCCCCGCCATCGCGCCTGACGTGGTCTCGTGGTTCATCGCCGAGTGATCCATCGCGGCCGGGGCGGCAGCATCACCGCCGTGGCCCATCGCGGCATGGTCCATCTCCGCCATCGCACCTGACGTGGTCTCGTGGTTCATCGCCGAGTGATCCATCGCGGCCGGGGCGGCAGCATCACCACCGTGGCCCATCGCGGCATGGTCCATCCCCGCCATCGCACCTGACGTGGTTTCGTGGTTCATCGTCGAGTGATCCATGCCGGCGTCGGCCGTGGTTGTGTGCCCCATGGCGGCATGGTCGCCGTTGGCCGGGTCGATACGCAGGTCGAACTGCAGTGTCTTGTCGGGCGGCGTGTCGGCATAACGCGCGCGCAGCGCGGCGGCTTCGTCGAGCACCTCGCGGTTCTGGCGCAGGCTGTCGTCTGCGGCGGTGTCTGGTGCGGCGGCGACTTCGATATGGCCGAGCACGCTGCGGCCTTCCGGCGTGGCATTGGCCAGCTCGTAGCGGCCAGGGTGGTCGAAACGCGCCTCGACGATCATGCGTTCGGCCGGGGCGATGTCGACGCTCGGGATTTCGCGCTCGCTGCCGATGCGGCCGTTGTCACCACCGACCAGCCGCAGCGGCACGCCGAAGTCGAGGCGGAACGGACGCACGTTGGCGACGTTGGTCAGCCAGAAGCGCACGGTCTGTCCGGCCTGCGCCTGCAGCGTCCAGTCGCTCGCGCCGTTGACCAGCAGCTGGTTACCGAAGCGCCCCATCAGCGCATGGTCGGCGACATGTTCCCCGGCCGGCAGTGCGTGGCCGTCGCGCAGCATGATGTCGTCGAGCATCAGCACGGCCTCCTGCGCCACCGGCCGCCAGTAGCTCGCATCACGCGGCACCACCCACAGGTTGCCGTAGAGGCCGGCGTCCTGCTGGGCGTCTTCACGCACGTGCGGGTGGTACCAGTAAAGGCCGGCATCGGGAGCGTGGATGACGTAACGGGCCGAGCCGCCGGGCGCCACCGCCGGCTGACCGACACCGGGCACGCCGTCGTTGCGGTAATCGAGGCGCAGGCCGTGCCAGTGCACCGTGGTCGGCTGCGTAATGGCGTTGTCGAAGTCGATCGTCACCGTCGCGCCCTGCGGCAGCACCAGCAGCGGACCGGGCACGCTGCCGTTGTAGGCGAAGCCGTCGACCTCGGCCGCGCCGATATGCCAGCGGAACGGTGCGGCGCGCAGGTGGTAGTGGTCGCCGTCGGCCAATCGCACCAGCGCCGGCCCCGGCCCGGCGCTGCTCGGTGCGTCGGTGGCGAACACCGGCGCAGACAGCGCCAGCGCGACGGCAAGACTCAAGGGGGTACGCAGCAGCGGATTCATCGACGTGAAGATCTCGACAGGTTCAGGAGGGAACGTCGGGTAGATCGGCGCCGCTGCGGCGGGTTCCCCCGCTAGCCGCGAGGGCTGAACAAGGCCCGCGGCGTGGCGCCGAATTCGCGGCGGAAGGCCGCAATGAAAGCCGATACCGACTCATAACCGGCATCGAGCGCGACGGCGGTGACACTGCGCCCGCGTTCGAGCGCCGGCAGCGCCAGCAGCAGGCGCAGACGCAGGCGCCAGTCACGAAAGCTCAGCCCGGTTTCGGCGCGGAACAGCCGCGCCAGCGTGCGTGCCGAAACCCCGGCGCCCGCCGCCCAGTCTTCCAGCGTACGGCGCTGCTCGGGCTGCGCCTGCAGCGCCTGGCAGATCGTCGCCAGCCGCGCATCGCGCGGCAGCGGCAGTGACAGCGCCATCTCCGGCAGCCCGGCGAGCTGGTCGAGCAGCACGCCGACCAGCCGCCCGGCGGCACCGGCGGCGTCGTAATCGGCGGGCAGCGCACAGGCGGCGCAGATCAGCTCGCGCACCAGCGGCGTGACGCCGAGCACGCGGCAGTGGCGCGGTGCCCCGTCGGTGCATTCGCGGGCGATATAGAGCCCGCGCATCTCCGCCTGAGCGGTGGCGGTCACTTCATGCACCACGCCGGGCGGAATCCACACCGCGCAATGCGGCGGTGCGACGAAGTTGCCGCCTGCCGTGCGCACCTCCAGCACGCCGCTGACGGCATAGGACAACTGCACCCAGTCATGCGCGTGCGGGCGCACCCAGGAGCCGGCCGGCGCTGATTCGGCGCGCGAGTACACGGCGCGCGGCAGACGGCTGAAGGCCGGCAGGATGCGTTCGGGAATGGCGCGTCCGCTTTGCGACATGATTCGGCATTCTAGCGTTAGTCGGTCGCCCGCGGCGGCGGCAGACTGGGCATCCAATCCGGGCCAGCGCGGCCCGCCCCCAATCTGCTGCCGAGGTCCGCCATGCTCCTCACCCATCTGCGCCGCCTGTACCGGGACTGGTTCCTCGGCGGCATGATCGCCGCCGTGATTCTCGCCACGCTGTTGCCGCAGTTCGGCCGCAGCGGCGGCGTGCTGCATGCCGATGTGCTCTGCAACATCGGCATTTTCCTGATCTTCTTCCTGCACGGCATCGGCCTGTCCACGCAGAGCCTGAAGGCCGGCATGCTGCGCTGGCGCCTGCACCTGCTGGTGCAGTTGTTCACCTTCGTGGTCTTTCCGCTGCTGTGGCTCGGCGGACGGCTGCTGTTCGGCGGCTGGCTGCCGAGCGATCTGCTGCTCGGCTTCCTGTACCTGTGCGCGCTGCCGTCGACGATTTCCTCATCGGTGGCAATGACGGCGATGGCGCGCGGCAACGTGCCGGCGGCGATCTTCAACGCCACGCTGTCGAGCCTGCTCGGCATCGTGCTGACGCCGCTGCTGCTGGCGCTGCTCGCCGGCACGCAGGGCGGCAATCTGTCGCTGCTCGACGCCGTGCTCGACATCGCCCGCCTGCTGCTGCTGCCGTTCGCCATCGGTCAGGCGCTGCGTCCGCTGTGCGGTGACTGGTTCGCCAGGCGCAAGCGCTACACCTCGCTGCTCGACCGCTGCGTGATCCTGCTGCTGGTCTACGCCTCGTTCTGCGACTCGGTCGAGGCCGGTCTGTGGACCCGCTACGGCTTCGACACGCTGGCGCTGACGCTGCTCGGTTCGGCACTGATCCTCGCGCTGGTGCTGTGGCTGACTCAGCACCTCGCCCGCCGCTGCGGCTTCAATACCGAGGATGAAATCACCGCCGTGTTCTGCGGCTCGAAAAAGACCCTCGCCTCCGGCGTGCCGATGGCCAAGCTGCTGTTCGGTGCCCATCCGGCGCTGGGCGTCATCGTGCTGCCGATCATGTTCTACCACCCGCTGCAGCTGTTCGTGTGCTCGGTGCTGGCGGAGCGCTACGCCGCGCGCGCGGCGAGCGTCTGAGCCGGTCGCGCGCCGGGAAGTCCGTCGGGCTCACCTCACGGCGCGCGGCCCGACGGCGTTCAGCCGAGGTCGCCGCCTCCGGCCGGCAGGGTCACGCCGGTGATGTAGGAAGCTTCATCGGAGGCCAGAAAGAGGATCACGGCGGCCTGCTCGTCGAGCGTGCCGTAGCGCTTCATCAGACTGCTGGCGAGGGTCTGGTCGACGATCTGCTGATACCACTGCCGTTCCTGTGCGCTCGGCTCGGCCGTGTTGCGCGGGATGCGCCGGGGCGGCGCTTCGGTGCCGCCGGTGGCAACGGCGTTGACGCGGATGCCGCGTTCGGCGGTTTCAAAGGCCAGGCAGGCGGTCAGCGCGTTGACGCCGCCCTTGGCGGCGCCGTAGGGCACGCGGTTGATGCTGCGCGTGGCGATCGAGGAAACATTGACGATCGCCCCCTGCCCCTGCGCCAGCAGATACGGCAGCACCGCGTGGCAGCCCCACAGCGTCGGCAGCAGCGAGCGGCGCAGCTCGGCTTCGATTTCGTGCTCGCGATAGTGCTCGAAAGGCTTGGTCCAGATGGTGCCGCCGACATTGTTGATGAGGATGTCGATGCGGCCGAACTGCGCCTGCGTCGCCGCCATCACCCGCTCGCATTCGGCATTGATCTCAAGATCGGCGATCAGCGGCAGCACCGCGTGGTCGGCCAGTTCGGCGGCGAGTTCGTGCACCAGCTCGGAACGGTCGACGAGGACCAGCCGTGCGCCCTCCTCGGCCAGGCGCTCGGCGACGCGGCGGCCGATGCCCTGGGCGGCGCCGGTGACGACGGCGACCCGGTCTGTAAAACGTGGCTTCATCAGCATTCACCCGGACTGGCGGCCCGCCACTGGCGGGCCGCGCGGACATGATCGTAAGGAGGCGGGCTCGCGGCGCGGCTCAGTGGCTCGGCGCGAACTTCTCGAAGTGGAAACCCGCCGGCTGGATGCCCAGCTCGCCGAGCCAGGCGCGCACCGAGTCGACCATCGCCGGCGGACCGCAGACGTAGAGATCGACGTCGCCGCCGTTCAGCACACCGGCGTCGAGGTACTGCGTGACGTAGCCGCGGCGCGGATGTGTGCTGTCGGCGTCGGCCACGCAGCTGATGTACTCGAAGCCCGGCAGACGCGCGCGCAGCGCTTCGAGCTCATCGAGGCAGACCAGATCGGCATCGTGCGTCACGCCGTAGCCGAGCAGCACCGGCTGCGGGCAGCCCTGCCCGGCCAGCGTTTCCAGCATCGACAGGAACGGTGCCAGTCCGGTGCCGCCGGCCAGCAGCAGCAGCGGTCGGCGCAGCTCGCGCAGGTAGAAGCTGCCATACGGCGCGCTGAAGCTCAGCGTGTCGCCGACTTTTGCCTGCTCGCGCAGGTAGGCGCTCATGCGCCCGTCGGGCACGTTGCGCACCAGGAAGCTCAGCGCGTGGCGGCCGGCCGGCGAGCTGAACGAATAGGCGCGGCTCAGCTCGCTGCCGGGAATCTGCAGGTGGGCGTACTGCCCCGGCAGAAACACCAGCGGCGTCGCGCGCTGTGGTTCGATGCTGAAACGCAGCGTGCTCGGTGACAGCCATTCGAGCGCCGTCAGCCGGCCCTGATCGCTTTCGACGGCGGTCTTGCAGGCGCTCGACGAGGCCTGGATGCGCAGCACGCAGTCCGCGCGCGGGCGCATCTGGCAGCTCAGCACGTAACCGGCGCGGGCTTCGTCCTCGCTCAGCGCCTCTTCGATGTATTCACCGCCGTCGTAGCGGCCGGATTCACAAAAACTCTTGCAGGTTCCGCAGGCGCCGTCGCGGCAGTCGAGCGGAATGTTGACCTTCTGGCGGTAGGCGGCGGAGGCGATGGTTTCGTTTTCGGCGCAGTCGATGAAGCGCGTGACGCCGTCCTCGAACTGCAGCGCAATCGTGTGGCTCATGCTCGTGATCTCGTCAGGTCTGCGGCACGGCGCACGGCGGCGCGGGGCGCGCGGACAGCGCCCCGGCCGCGTGCGGCGGATCAGACGTGGTAGATGTCGACGACCTGGTGGATGTAGTCGTTCTTCAGCACCGTCTGCTTGCGTTTGATCAGCGGCTGTTCGCCGGAGACGTCGAGCAGGTAATGCGAGGTGCCGAAGTAACTGTCGGTCGTGTGGTAGCGATGACTGAGCGTGTGCCAGTTGAAGCGCAGGCGGATCGTGTCGCCGTCGCGTTCGAGGATCTCGACGTTGGAGATCTGGTGGCTGGTGCGCGGCTCCGGCGTGCTCGCCGCCGAGCGTTCGGTCTTGATGCGGAACACGCGATCTTCCAGCCCGCCGCGATTGGCGTAATAGATCAGCGAGATTTCACGCTGCGGGTCGCAGGTCAGCGCATCGTCGTCATCCCAGGACGGCATCCAGAACTCGGCGTCGTCGGCATAGCACTGCAGCCAGTCGTCCCACTGCTTGTCATCGAGCAGGCGGGCTTCACGGTAGAGAAACGCGAGGATCGAATCGTGTGTCATGGCGGCGGATCTCAGGCGGACTCGGACTGGCAGGCCCGGCGCATCGCTTCGAGCCAGTAGCGGTGCTGCTCGGTGTACAGCCCCTCGTCTTCGGTCTTCACGCCGCTCAGCCGCGGGCGCAGGCCGATGTCGCGGGCGGCGGCATCAGCGCCTTCGATCCAGTGCGTGGCTCCGCGGCTCATATCGTTCCACGGCAGCGCCGCGGCGGCGAAGCCCTGCTGGCAGGCGCGGAATTCTTCGAGATCGTCCGGCGTCGCCATGCCGCTGGCGTTGAAGAAGTCCTCGTACTGGCGGATGCGCCGCGCACGCGCCTCCGGCGCCTCGTTCTTCGGCGCGATGCAGTAGATCGTCACCTCGGTCTTGTCGACCGCGAGCGGACGCAGCACGCGGATCTGCGAGCTGAACTGGTCCATCAGGTAGACGTTCGGGTACAGGCACAGATTGCGCGAGTGGCTGATCATCCACTCGGCGCGCGCCTCACCGCAGCGGTTCACCAGATCGTCGCGGTACTGATGCGCCGGCCGGTCCTCGGGATTGGCCCAGCGCGTCCACAGCAGCAGATGGCCGTGGTCGAAGGAATAGAAGCCGCCGCCGTTTTTCGCCCAGCTGCCGGCGTCCATCGCCTTGATGCCGTCGCCGCTCGCCGCCAGCTTGCGCTGCTGCGTGGTCGCCGCGTAGTTCCAGTGCACCGAGGTGACGTGATAGCCGTCGGCGCCGTTTTCCGCCTGCAGCTTCCAGTTGCCGTCATAGACATAGGTCGAGCTGCCGCGCAGCACTTCCAGGCCGTCGGGCGACTGGTCGACGATCATGTCGATGATCTTCGTCGCCTCGCCGAGGAACTCGGTGAGCGGCAGCACCTCGGGGTTGAGGCTGCCGAACAGAAAGCCGCGATAGCTCTCGAAACGCGCCACATGCGTCAGGTTGAGGCAGCCCTCGCGGTTGAAGTCCGTCGGGTAACCGGCATCGTTCGGGTCCTTCACTTTCAGCAGCTTGCCGCTGTTGTTGAAGGTCCAGCCATGAAACGTGCAGGTAAAGGTCGAACGCTTGCCGCGCTTGTGCCGGCACAGCGTCGCGCCGCGGTGCGAGCAGGCATTGATCAGCGCGTTCAGCTCACCGTCGCGGTTGCGGGTGATGACGATCGGCTGGCGCCCGATGTAGGTCGTGAAGTAATCGTTCGGCTCGGGGATCTGGCTTTCGTGCGCCAGATAGATCCAGTTGCCCTCGAACAGGTGACGCATCTCCAGCTCGAACAGCTGCGGATCGGTGAAGGCGGCGCGGTTCAGTTTGTAGACCTGGCGTTCGCGGTCCTCGACCAGCATCTCGTCGAGGCGTGTGCGCAAGCGCTCGGCATTGGCAAGGTTTTCCATCGATGTGCTCTCCACGGTCAGCGCGTGATGTCAGTGCGTCAGGCGGCGTGCAGACGCTGGCGAGTGCTGGAGAGCGGGCGACAAAGCCCCGTCGGTGCGGTGGTCCATGGTGTTTCTCCTCTCTTTGGTTTTAGTGGTACTGCCGTGAAACGCCGGCAACCGTCATGCGGTTGCCGTCAGTGCTCATCGCGACGGCCTACCGGGCCGGTCGCGTGCCATGCACGGCGCAAACCCCGCCACATTGCATGCTTTTAAGGCATCAGTGCCGATGGCTGCGCCTATCCGCCAATGCGCAGAAAACCGGCGTGAGCGACAACACAGCGTATGTTTCGCTGGTACTGCAGCGCCCTTCGATGCCTTGACATCGACATTGCACTGCAACATTCAATCTGCTGTTAATACAGCTTGTTAATGTGCAAGATCAGCCAATACAGGCTTGTCTTGCCAGATGACTCACCAGCACCCTGAGGATGGCCAACGGCTCATCCGATGCGCTGTCTGCAGGCGAATCTATGAACCGCTCGCGGCTGCGTCCAAGACAGAATTGGACTCGATCGATACTCAGGAGGTATTGAGTGGACTTTCGCCACCTGCGCTACTTCGTCACCGTTGCCGACGAGCGGAATTTCACGCGGGCGGCTGAGCGATTGCACATCTCGCAACCGCCGCTCAGCCGCCAGATCCAGCAGCTGGAAGACGAGCTCGGTCTGCAATTGTTCGAGCGCGACGCCAGACCGCTGCGTCTGACCGAGGCCGGGCGCTTTTTCTATGCCCGCGCGGTGCGGCTGCTCGAACAGGCCGAGGAAGCCATCGCCACCACCCGCCGCCTCGCCCACCTCGACCGCCGTCTGCTGATCGGTTTCGTACCGTCGACGATGTACGGTGCGCTGCCGCGGCTGATGCGCATGTTCCGCAGCGCCCGCCCGCATACCGAAGTCATGCTGCTGGAGATGTCGACCGTCGAGCAGATCGAGGCGTTGAAGGCCGGACGCATCGACGTCGGCTTCGGCCGCGTGCGCCTCGATGATCCGGCTGTGCAGCGCGAAGTGCTGCGCGAAGAACCCCTGGTGCTGGCGATCCCGGCCGATCACCCGCTGGCGCGCGAACGCGGGCCGCTCAGTCTGGCCGCCGCCGCCCCCTACCCGCTGCTGATCTACCCGCGCTCACCACGGCCGAGCTGCGCCGACCAGGTCCTGTCGATGTTTCGCGATCGCAGCCTTGAGCCGCTGACCGTGCACGAGGTGCAGGAGCTGCAGACCGCCGTCGGCCTCGTCGCTTCGGGCATGGGCCTGTGCCTCGTGCCGAGCGGCATCCAGCAACTGCGCCGCGACGAAGTCGTCTACCGCCCGCTGACCGACGCCGACGCCACCTCGCCGGTGATCATGAGCCGCCGCCTGCACGACGGCTCCGAGGACATCGTGCTGCTGCGCGCACTGATCGACGAGCTCTACCGCCAGCTCGTCAGCGAACGCCCGCATGAAGGCTATGAGCGTGCGGGCATGCTGCCGCAATGCTGAGCGCCGGCCGCTCGTTATGCTGCGGTTGGCATATGGCCGTAATGCTCACTGTTTCCGCGCCCGCACTTTCCTGACGCCGGCAATTCAATGCTGGTTTGCAGCGTATACAAATCTCTGCATGGATACACAGATCTAATAGCGGTCTAAAACGAATATGATTTTTGTACCCGAATCATGTATGGAGAGCCGATCTCCAGAAAAACACCATGATACCGATCCATTGTAATTTTCGACATTTAACTTATAACAGCCTTTATCTACGGATATGACTGTGTAAGCTTGAATGACTGAACCATCGCCGATGTCAGGCATGCGTATGATGATATTATTTTCTGTCATTTCAATTGAAGCATGTTCATAAGCCAGATGCATGGCATCTTTGTACGTGTGTGATGCACCCTGTGGAAAGGTTTTTTTCAGCGTTTCATCGATATTGATCTTCCAGTGACCCAGACGCTCATTGGATTTTCCGCAGCCTGCCATCAGCGTCAGCAGCACCGAACACAGCACAGCGCTGAAAACCCGCTTTTTTGAGTTTGAAATCATTGCAAACATATGACAAGCCTCGCTGCTTTGACATTTAAATCAATGCAACAGTAGCCTCGCCACTTCGTTTTAGTGTGTGCGCCATATCACGGCACGGGAAGGCAAAACGTCAATATCGATCAGTCACAGCGATTGCAATCAAATATTCACAATATTATTCAACGTCAACTGTTGACTGAGTAATCGAGCCTACAATCAGGCAATAGGCATCACACAATAAAAAGCCCTGCATGGGCAGGGCTCTGAATCCGCTACGGCCCAATCATCGGCTCATGTGCGCAGCCGAATCGCCAGCATCTCGCCTTTTGCGCAGATGCCGTCGTTACCCGTCAATGACAGGTCCACCCAGACCTTGCGACCGTCGATACTGCGCAGTTTCCCGCGCACGACCAGCTCGACGCCCATCGGGGTCGGCTTGAGAAAATCCACCTTCAGCGACGCCGTAACGAAGCGCACCGGATCACCGCCATCGCCCATCTCACGATTCAAGGCGCGATAGGTGAACGCCGCTGCCGAGGCCGTGCCGTGACAATCCAGCAGTGAAGCCACCATGCCGCCATAAACATGCTCGGGCACGCCGCCGCTGTATTTGGCATCCGGCGTAAAGCGGGCAATGGTTTCCTCACCGTCCCAGTAACTCTTGAGATGATGTCCCTGAGGATTTTGGCTCCCGCAGCCATAACAGTGGCTGAACTCATCGGGATAAAAATCCTGGAATGCAGCTGTCATCTTTGACTCCGTTTTTAAAAACGACTCACGATAAAAACAGCTTGTTGTTATCCATGATCGATGCTGATCACACAACCGACAAGCCTGTCTGGCAGATAATCACTCATGAGTAGGTTGGCTGCGTTAAATCATTGACAAAATAACACGCATAATGCAGGCAAAGCCTGTGTTATGCCATAACGTACAGAATCATGAGTTGTGGCACAAATTAGTGACATTGCTTACGCAACTGGATAAACATTTTCACTTGCGTGAAATCACAGCATGCGATTTTTGCCAGCCAGCAATGCCGATATTTCAATATTTGATGGTGCCCGATCGTGACAAACAGCAGATTTTTCGCACATCTGCTGTGTGCGACACCGGCATTGGACATTACCGGCATTGGACATTGGCTGCTGGCGAGCGCTGAGCAATAAAATTAAAATATGCGAATGATTACGTCTGCAATTTATGTAACCACCAGTAGTGTCTCTAGATGATTTTTATAAAAATTTACTTGGCTGAGACAATTCAATATTGCCAGATCGTTAAATTTTATCGTGTCCAATGACGGGGCTGGGCTGAAGTTGATTTATTACCAGAATATTTTTCTGGTACCAGCCTCATGGTTATGGCGATTTTATGGCATTGTAAATCTGGTCGGACAATGCTGAATAGTGGTATTAATCACAACGCTTTTTCAAGCGAGAAGGAACCCATTGGCGCTCACGATCAAAGTTATTTTTGATGAATTCATATTAAGAATCCATCTCTGCGCAGGGCCTGAATTTCACTGCGGCCAGCTAGTTGGTGGCGTTCACACCCAGCACCTCCATTTTAGCGAAATTTTTTTGTTATTTAAGCTTAAGCCACTCTTCCTGAAGGAAGAGAAAGCAGCAACTGATTTTCTTTGGATTGAATAAGAATTTCTGCTTTTCTTTCGATTTGATGAAAGATTTTAGCCTTACTGCCTATGCTTCCGCGAATCAAACTGCGGTGTTGTTCATTTAAAAAATTTTTATATATCTTCATAGCGTTTTCGTATCGCTCAGCACCGTCTATCAAAATTTGCTCAGCCAGTTGAGGTTTACCTACTCTGGACGTGAGTAGATACTCAGTGTGTATACCTAACGGCATAATTTCTAACATCATATGAGCAAAATTAACAATTAATTCATAGTGCTTGTTCGTAAGATCATCATGGTTACGCACTAGGTTTAGCACATTATCAACAAACGATAATGCATGATTTCTTTTTGCCGTCACTGTCGCCAAAAGCGGGAAAGAAACTTCCATAATCTCATGTGCGATAGTTCTATCCCTTAGTAAAGTCCTAGCGACTTCAATACCCCCGATGTAGTCTGTCATTTTGTCCATATAGTAGATGATGTTTTGTGAATGAAGTTCTTTGGCTATTTCATCGACAGCTATTTGAATTTTATCTAATTTTGCGGCCAGATATTTTGTTTGAATGATTAGCGCGCCTAATATAATACAAGTTGAGGCCGCAGTAGCCATAGTTGTTGTCATTTGAGCGAACCTAATCGCGTCATCTGCCGACTCAAACGTCGCTTCTTTAAATGGAAGATGCTGAATTATCCCTGTTTTCCCACTTCCCTTTGCCCAATATGACACACCGTCATGGATTACAGCCTTTCCTTGAAACAAGGCGTCGCGCAATGTTTTTGATAGTAGTGACTCATCAATGACCCAGATTTTTTCAAAAAAATCAGCAGGCGCATTCATTTAAAACGATCCTCTTGTTCATATTTTCTACGCATATAAGCTATTTGAATAGCAGATGGAGTGGTAACTTGATATGCAGCCCTACTTATCAACGGCACTACGGCCAAGCCAATAAAACCAAAGTGCGCCGTACGACTAAATGCCAGCAAGGTTGACTGAGCCAGCCAAGATGACAATTTAAAAAATCCGATCTTTCTTGAATCAATCAAGCTCATGCCTATAATAAAACTGAGCGGAACACCTAAAAAGCCATAAGAAATCCCAATAAAATCAAAAAATTTTTTCTTTTCTCCTTCTGACATTTTATTCCAAAAAACTTCAGAAATTTTTTCTATCAAAAGACTTTCAATGTCATAAGTAGAGCTCTTTTTATCAAACCCTATCATTAGATTGTCACATACATCACAAACTATCTCTTTATACAAGACACCATTTCCACGAAAAAAATTTACAACTGAATCTCCACCAAAATGTTGCAACTCGCCAGCAACAAGTTTCCATGAAGCTCGCCACTTGTCTGGCTGACCATCAAGTGATTTAAATTTTTCATCGTTTAGGATTTCACTTGTACTCCTTTTTTGCCCATCACCATCATATATTAAGTATCTAGCTAATTGGTGTATGTCTTCTTCGGAGCAATATTGCAGGAATTCTAGATCATCATCTTCTCTATACACAATTCCCATTTAATAGCCCCTCCTGAAGTAAATTGCAGCAAAACGAATATGCCATCGTGACATGCCAAGGCTGAAAGTCAGCCGTAAACCTAAATTAGTTCCTATCACTCGTGAACAGGACATCATATAGATAGTATAAAAACATGGGTGGTATCACTCATTGAGCTTTTTGGCACAGACTCAGATTGTACCAAGCAGCTTTCGCCAATGGCAGATACGTCTCGAAATCGGCGGGCGCTAATTCATTTTCAAGAGCCGCTGCGCTCTTGATGCGGTAAGCCAGGGTCGGCTCCAGCGTCCTGATGCAATCCGCTGCGCGGCCGAGGTGGTATTGCGTAATGGCGAGATCATTACGGATTTCAGTATCCTCAACCCCGTCGACCACGTCTTTGCAGCGTGCCAGCATGTCTTCAAGGATCGGGGCCGCCTGGTCATAATGTTTGCTGCGATACAACGTACTGAATGCGTCACGCCGCTGCTTGCGCTCGGCGTAGCTGCAGCCTTGCGGCGGGCGCAGATAATCGCCGTCGTAGCCGGCGCGCATTCCGCAGAATACCTGGCAGGCCGAAGCATCACTCATCGACACGGAAACGCCGCCATTCTGCAGCGGCGTGAAGCTCAGCTCGCAGCGACCGTCTTCGTCGTCGCTGACTACGGCGCGGGCATTTTTGATATCGCCATCGAGATCGCAGATATGGCCATTGCCACCCACGGTGGAAATCTCGAAGTGCAGCGTGTTGTGCGCAGCCCGGGTCACCCGCAATGAGCCGTTGCCACCTTTGTAGATATATTCCCCGGAGGCGGGAAACTGCTCGGCGGCCGCGATGCCGCCGCAGCCGACGGATAAAACCAGGGTCATGCCGAGTAATGACTTTTTGTTGTGCAGTTTGAGCATTTCCATACAGCCCCAATCCAAATGACGGCGTGACGCTAACGCCAGCCAGCATTTGGCGATGTGTTCGCGATCACCATGCCTGTCCTGCCAATCGGCACGCACGCTGGCAAAACAGGGGCAGTCGGCATGGCAGCCATGTGCGAATTTCCGAGCAATCCGCGGAGTGTCCCGGCCTGCCCTGCCCGCCTAAAGTGGCCTCCATCGACTTCAACGGAGGGCAGCGAGATGGCCCGGCAGGCTGATCGACTGGCAGCACAGACGCTCGCCGACCCGCGCTGGGCGGCGGTGCTGGCGCGTGATGCGCAGGCGGATGGTTCGTTCTATTACGCGGTGAGCAGCACCGGCGTGTACTGCCGGCCTTCCTGCGCGGCGCGCACGCCGCGGCCGCAGAACGTGCGTTTCTTCACCAGCACAGAGCAGGCCGAACAGGCAGGCTTTCGGCCGTGCCGGCGCTGCAAGCCGGATCAGCCGGCGCCGGCACAGCAGCAGGCGGTGCTGGTGGCCGAGCTGTGCCGTCACATCGAACAGGCGGCGCAGCCGCCGACGCTCGCCGAGCTGGCGCAGCATTGCGGTCTGAGCCGTTTTCACCTGCTGCGGGTATTCAAGGCGGTGACCGGGATGACGCCGCTCGCTTATGCGCGGCAGCGGCGGGCGGCGCGACTGCGCGAGCAGCTCGACAGCGAGGCGCGGGTGACCGATGCGATCTATGCCGCCGGCTATGCCTCCAGCGGTCGCTTTTATGAGGAATCGACACAGGTACTGGGCATGACAGCAAGTCGCTATCGCGCCGGCGGTGAGGCCGAGCGCATCCGCTTCGGCGTCGGTGAATGCTCGCTCGGCGCGATCCTGGTCGCTGCCAGCGCGCGCGGTGTCTGCGCGATCCTGCTCGGCGACGATGCCGAAGCGCTGACCCGGGAGCTGCAGCAGCGCTTCAGCAAGGCCGAACTGATCGGCGGCGATGCCGAATTCGAGCAGTGGATGGCGCAGGTCATCGGCTTCGTCGAGGCGCCGCGGCGCGGTCTCGAACTGCCGCTCGACGTGCGCGGCACGGCCTTCCAGCGTCGGGTCTGGCAGGCGCTGCAGGCGATTCCGGTCGGCAGCACGCTGAGCTACAGCGAGCTCGCCGAGCGCATCGGCGCACCCAGCGCCGCGCGCGCGGTGGCCGGCGCCTGCGCGGCCAATGCGCTGGCGGTGGCGATTCCCTGCCACCGCGTCGTGCGTCAGGACGGCAGCCTGTCCGGCTACCGCTGGGGCATCGAGCGCAAGCGCGCGCTGCAGCAGCGCGAGGCCGAATCATGAGCGCGGCAGCGGGTGATACGGTGCCGGCTGACTGGAACGCCGTCGAGCAGGCGCTCGATGCGCTCGGTCACGCCGTCCTGCCCGGCCTGCTGACGGCCGCAGACTGTGCGCAGCTCGCCGCGCTGTATGCCGATGCTGAGCACTTCCGCCGCCGCGTCGTCATGCAGCAGCACGGCTATGGCCGCGGCGAATACCAGTACTTCCGCTACCCGCTGCCGCCACCGGTGGCCCGGCTGCGCACGGCGCTGTACGCCGGACTGGCGCCGATCGCCAACCGCTGGTACGAGCGTTTGCAGCGGCCGGTGCGCTTTCCGCCCGAACATGCGCAGTTCATCGAACGCTGCCACGCCGGCGGCCAGCAGCGCCCCACGCCGCTGCTGGCGCGTTACCTCGACGACGATCACAACGGCCTGCATCAGGATCTGTACGGCGAGCACGTGTTCCCGCTGCAGGCGGCGATCCTGCTCGCTGCGCCGGGGCGCGACTTCTGCGGCGGCGAGTTCATCCTCAGCGAGCAGCGACCGCGGCAGCAGGCGCGGATCGAGGTGGTGTCGCTGGCGCAGGGTGACGCGGTGATCTTCCCGGTGCAGCAGCGACCGGTCGACGGCGCGCGCGGCGTGCAGCGGCTGCAGGTCCGCCACGGCGTGGCGCGGGTGCGCAGCGGGCTGCGGCACACGCTCGGTCTGATCTTCCATGACGCCAGCTGAGGCGCTGCCGTGCACGCTGGCGCTGCCGGCGAACTTCCGTGTCGCCGAGCTGCTGGCCTTCCACCGCCGCGACAGCCAGGCGCTGGCCGAGCGCGTCGAGGCGCAGCAACTGCGCAAGGGCTTGATCTTGCACGGTGAGCCGGCCTGCCTGCAGCTCGAATTCGACACGACGCAGGTGCACGCCGAGCTGCGCTGGCAGCACCGCGCCGGCCACGCCGATGACGGCGCGCTGGCGGCGCTGCTGCGTCACCTGCTCGGTCTGCAGCAGGACATCGAAGGCTTCGAGGCGCGCCACGGCGGGCATCCGCAACTCGGCGCACTGCTCGCCCGCCAGCGCGGCCTGCGCGTGGCCCAGGCGGCGACGCCGTTCGAGGCGCTGAGCTGGGCGATCACCGGCCAGCAGATCAGCCTCGCCGCGGCGTTGAGTTTGCGCCGGCGGCTGATCCTCGCCTGCGGCGTGGCGGCCGGCCACGGCCTGCTGTGTTACCCCGACGCGCGCGCCGTGGCCGCGCTGCCGGCCGAAACTTTGCGTCAGGCCGGTTTTTCCGCGAGCAAGACCCGCACGCTGCAGAGCGTGGCGCAGCAGGTGCTCGATGGCACGCTGGCGCTCGACGACTGGCTGCAGACCCGGCCGATCGAGGTCATCCGCCAGCGGCTGCTGGCGGTGCGCGGCATCGGGCCGTGGACCGTCGACTACACGCTGCTGCGCGGTTACGGCTGGCTGGATGGTTCGCTGCACGGCGATGCAGCGGTGCGGCGGGCGCTGCAGGGCCTGCTCGGCAGCACGCAGCGCATCGAGGCGGCGCAGGCGCAGGACTGGCTGGCGGCGTTTGCGCCGTGGCGCGCGCTGCTCGCCGCGCACCTGTGGGCGATGTCGTCGACTGCCGCCTGAAACCTCGAAAAAAGAACGGAGCCGCCACGGGGGGTACGTGACGGCTCCGCAATGCCGGCGAATCAGGAGGGGATGCGCCGGCAGCAAGCCCGGTTCACGCGGCTTTTTTCGCCAGGCCGAGATAGCTCTCGACGATGCGTGGATCGTTGGCCAGCACGCGGCTGTCGCCTTCGAGCACGACGCGGCCGGTCTCCAGCACGTAGCCGTAGTCCGACACCTGCAGCGCGGCGCGGGCGTTCTGCTCGACCAGCAGGATCGATACGCCGCGGCTGCGCAGCGTGGCGATGATGTGGAAGATCTCGCGCACGATCTTCGGCGCCAGCCCGAGGCTGGGCTCATCGAGCATCAGCAGCTGCGGCCTGCCCATCAGCGCACGGCCGAGCGCGAGCATCTGCCGCTCGCCGCCGGAGAGCGTGCCGGCGGCCTGCCGCAGGCGCTCGCGCAGCCGCGGGAACAGCGCGTAAACCTCGTCGAGATCAGCGCGCAGCTCGGCGGCGCGGGCGCGACTGCGGTGGAAGGCACCGAGGCGCAGATTGTCCTCGACGCTCATCTCGCTCCACAGCTCGCGGCTCTCCGGCACCAGGCACAAGCCCTGGCCGACGCGCTGCTCGACGGCGATGCGCGCCTGCGCCTCGCCGCGAAAGTGCACTTCGCCGCGGGCCGGCAGCAGCCCCATCAACGCGCTGAGCAGCGTGGTCTTGCCGGCGCCGTTGGGGCCGATCACCGAGACGATGCGCCCGGCGTCGATGCGCAGGCTGACGCCGTGCAGCGCCTCGACCTTGCCGTAGGCGACGTGCAGATCGTCGACGGCGAGCAGCGGTGAGCGGGTGGTCGGCTTCATTCCACACCTCCGAGGTAGGCTTCGAGTACGGCGGGGTTGTTCTGGATTTCCAGCGGCAGGCCCTCGGCGAGCTTCTGGCCGAATTCCATCACCACCAGGCGGTCGACCAAGTTCATCACGAAGTCCATGTCGTGCTCGACGATCAGCACGCTCATGCCCTCGCCGCGCAGGCGGTCGAGCACCTCGGCGAGCGCCTGTTTTTCCAGGTGGCGCAGGCCGGCGGCCGGCTCGTCGAGCAGCAGCAGCAGCGGATCGGTGGCCAGCGCCCGGGCGATCTCGACGATGCGCTGCTGGCCGAGCGACAGGCTGCCGGCCGGCCGGTGCATGTCTTCGGCGAGGCCGACGCGCTCGATCTGGCGGGCCGCCTCGTGGCGCAGGCGCGCCTCGGCCTCGCGATCGAGGCGCAGCATCGCCGCGCCGATGCCGACCTGCAGGCGACTGTGAGCGCCGATGGCGACGTTCTCCAGCACGCTCATCTCCGGGATCAGGCGCACGTGCTGGAAGGTGCGGCCGATGCCGCGGGCGAGAATCTCGCGCGAGGGCAGCTGGTCGATGCGCTCGCCGCGGAAGCGGATCTCACCGGAGGTGGCATCGAGCACGCCGCTGATCAGGTTGAACATCGTCGATTTGCCGGCGCCGTTCGGCCCGAGCAGGCCGACGATCTCGCCGGCGGCGATGCGAAAGTCCATGTCGCGCACGGCGACCAGGCCGCCGAATTCCTTGCGCGCGGCGGCGACGTCGAGCAGCGGCTCGCCGCGCGCCGGCTTGGGCTGCAGCGGCAGCGGCTCGGCCGGCGGCACCACGGTGATGCCTGCCGCCCGCCGCCACGGCCACCACCGGCACAGCGCCGGCCACAGCCCGTCACGCGCACACAGCAGCACGACGATGATCAGCACGCCGAAGACGATGCCTTCGAAGTTGCCGCTCTGGCCGAACAGCAGCGGCAGCCAGTCCTGCAGCTGCGTCTTCAGCAGCGTGATCAGCGCCGCGCCGAGCAGTGCCCCCCAGACGTAGCCGGCACCGCCGACGACGA
The DNA here is from genome assembly GCF_003182095.1 of Plasticicumulans acidivorans. GTDB lineage: Bacteria > Pseudomonadota > Gammaproteobacteria > Competibacterales > Competibacteraceae > Plasticicumulans > Plasticicumulans acidivorans. The sequence goes on from NZ_QGTJ01000009.1 coordinate 52,322, forward strand.
TCATGAACAGGTACTCGATACCGGCGTGGATGCCGAACGGCGTCGGATTGACGAAGCGCTGCATGTGCGCATACAGCCAGCCGCTCAGCGCCGCCAGCAGCGCGGCGAGGATGAAGATCGCGGTCTTGTAGTGACGGGTGTCGACGCCGCAGCTCTCGGCCATCACCACCCCGCCCTTGAGCGCGCGGATCGCCCGCCCCGGCCGCGAATCGAGCAGGTGGCGGATCGCCAGCACGCTGAGCAGCACGATGCTCCAGATCAGCCAGAACCAGCTCGACGGCTCGCGCAGCTCGAAGCCGAACAGCTCCAGCGACGGAATACCCGACAGGCCGCCGTGGCCGCCGAGGAATTCGAGGTTGCCGAACAGGTAGTAGACGCTGATGCCCCAGGCCAGCGTGCCGAGCGGCAGGTAGTGACCGGACAGGCGCAGCGTCAGCAGGCTGCCCGACCAGGCGGTCAGCGCGGTGACGATCAGCGCCAGCGGCAGCGTCAGCCACGGGCTGACGCCGTAGGCGGTGCCGAGCCAGGCGCTCAGGTAGGCGGCGATGCCGACGAAGGCCGCCTGGCCGAAGGAGGTCAGGCCGCCGATGCCGGTGAGCAGCACCAGCCCCATGCACACCAGCGACGACAGGCCGATGTAGTTGAACAGCGTCACCTGGAACTGCGGCAGCAGCAGCGGCAGCACGGCGATGAGCAGCAGCGCCAGCGGCAGGCCCCAGCGCCGGCGCGCCGGCGCCGTCGCGGCGGGTACGACGAGCGTTTCGACTTTCATTCTTCGCTCCCCCGGTCATGCGACTTCAGCGAGCGCCACAGCAGCACCGGAATGATCAGCGTGAAGACGATGACTTCTTTGAAGGCACTGGCGTAGAACGCCGAGCCGGATTCGAGCAGGCCGACCAGCAGCGCGCCGCCGGCGGCGAGCGGATAGCTGGCGAGGCCGCCGACGATGGCACCGACGAAGCCCTTGAGGCCGATGAGGAAGCCCGAGTCGTAATACAGCGTGGTGATCGGCCCCATCAGGATGCCGGCGACGGTGCCGACCAGCGCGGCGACGGCAAAGCTCAGCCGCCCGGCCAGATCCGGGCTGATGCCGACCAGGCGCGCGCCGGTGCGGTTGAACGCCGTTGCCAGCAGTGCCTTGCCGTACAGCGCCCGCTCGAAGAACAGGTACAGCGCGACGATCAGCACCGCGCTGACCAGCACGATCCACAGGTTCTGGCTGGCGATGAACATCGAGCCGATCTCGAACACCGCATCGCTGAAGGCCGCGGTGCGCACGCCTTCCGGGCCGAAGCCGAGCAGGTTGAGGCCGACCAGCGCGAAGTGCACGGCGATCGCCGCGATCAGCAGCACCAGCACCGAGGACTGCGCCAGCGGCTGGAACACCAGCCGGTACAGCGAGGGACCGAGCGGCACGACGATGGCCAGCGTCAGCAGCGCATGCAGCCACAGGCTCTGCGACAGCGGCAGCAGCCAGTGACACAGCGCCCAAAGCGCCAGCGGGTAACCGAGTTCGATCAGCAGCACGCGGCCGACGGCGTGAGCGCGGCCGCTGCGCAGGCAGGCGACGGCGTCGATCAGGCCGACGGCGCCACCGAGCGCCAGCAGCAGGTACAGCGTCGGCGGCAGATGGCCGGCCTGCAGGCTGGCCAGGGTCAGGGCGCCGAGCACGACGAAGTCGCCCTGGGGAATGAAGATCACGCGGGTGACGGCGAAGACCAGCACCAGTGCCAGCGCGAGCAGCGCGTACAGGGCACCGTTGGTCAGGCCGTCCTGGGTCAGCAGGATGGCAATATCGAAAGTCATGGGAAGCTCCCTCGCAGGCGGACGGACACGCTCCGGCCCCGGCGCATGAGCGCCGGGGGGACAACGGTCGACGACGGCGTCAGGCGGTGCTTACTGCACCGGACGCCACTGCCCGCCTTCGAGGCGGCCGAGCATCAGTGCCGAACGGTCGAGCCCGGCGTGGTCACTCGGCGAGAAGTGATACACGCCGCGAGCCCCGGCAAAGCCGCTGATCGTCTCGATCTGCGCGCGCAGCGCGGCGCGGAACTCCGCACTGCCCGGCTTGGCCTGCTGCAGTGCCTTCGGTGCCGCCTGCTGCAACAGCTGCACGGCGTCCCAGGCGGAGCCGGCGAACATATTGCGGCTGCCGGCGCCGTAGGCTTTTTCATAGGCCTCGACGAAGGCCAGCACCGCGTCGCGGTTGGCCAGTGTCGGCGGGAAATCCGCCTGCACCGCGGCCGGGCTGATCGGCGCATAGACGCCCTCGGCCTTGCTGCCGGCGATGCGCACGAAGTCACCGAAGGTCGCGCCGAGCGCGAGGTAGATGTCGCCGCGGTAGCCGCGGTTGCGCAGCTCCATCACCGGCAGCGCCGCCGGGCCGCTGGAGGCGCCGATCATCACCGCGTCCGGGCGGGTGGCGATGATCTTCATCACCTGGCCGATGACGCTGGTGTCGGTGCGCGCGTAGCGCTCGCGGGCGAGCAGCGTAAAGCCCTGCTCGGCCAGCATCGGCTCGGCGGTCTTCAGCCAGCCCTCGCCGAAGGAATCGGCGAAGCCGATGTAGGCCACGCGCTGCTTGCCGGTGGCTTTCATGTGCGCGAGCAGCGGGATCAGCTCGTGATCGTCGCCGGTCATGGTCTTGAACACCCAGCGGCGCTTGTCGTCGACCGGGCTGGTCAGCGCCAGCGCCGGCGCGAAGGTCACCATCGGCGTGCCGGTCTCGGCCATCACGTCGATCATCGCCATCGAGGTCGGCACCGTGGTCGAGCCGAGCACGATGTCGGCCTGGTGCTCGCTCGACAGCTTGCGGGCGTTGCGCACCGCGGTGGTGGTGTCGCTGCCGTCGTCGAGCACGATGTAGCGGACTTTTTCACCGGCGATCTCGCTCGGGCCCAGGGCGATGGCGTTTTTCTCCGGGATGCCGATCGAAGCGGCCGGGCCGGTGGCCGAGACCACGACACCGACGGTGATGTCGGCGCGGGCCGCGGTCGCGGCCAGCGCAAGGGCGAGCGCTGCGCTCAGGCGCAGTGAGGTCGTCATGGCGGGTTTCTCCTTTGGGGGATGCTTGCTTGTTTTGTTTTGTGCGCGCCGCCTCAGGCGGCGCTGGTCTTGCGCTCGCGCGCCAGCGTCATCGCCGTGTCCTCGATCATGTCCTCCTGACCGCCGACCATGCCGCGGCGGCCCATCTCGACGAGGATCTCGCGCGCCGGCACGCCGTACTTGGCCTCGGCGCGCTTGGCGAACAGCAGGAAGGAGCCGTAGACGCCGGCGTAGCCGAGCGTCAGCGCGTCGCGATCGAGGCGGATCGGGAAGTCCATGATCGGGAACACCAGGTCTTCGGCGACGTCCTGGATCTTGAAGACGTCGACGCCGGTGCCGATGCCCATCAGGTCGCAGACGGCGACCAGCACTTCGAGCGGGGTGTTGCCGGCGCCGGCACCGAGGCCGGCGGCGGCGGCGTCGACGCGGCTGGCGCCGGCTTCGATGGCGGCGATGGAGTTGGCCACGCCCATCGCCAGGTTGTGGTGGCCGTGGAAGCCGAGTTCGGTCTCGGGCTTGAGCGCGGCGCGCACGGCGCCGAGTTTCTCGTGCACGTCGCCGGGCAGCATGTGACCGGCGGAGTCGGTGATGTAGACGCAGTTGGCGCCGTAGCCTTCCATCAGTTTGGCCTGCTTGATCAGGCCCTCGGCGCTGTTCATGTGGCTCATCATCAGGAAGCCGACGGTGTCCATGTCGAGCTTGCGCGCCAGGCCGATGTGCTGCTCGGAGACGTCGGCCTCGGTGCAGTGGGTGGCCACGCGCAGGGTGTGCACGCCGAGCTCATGGGCCATCTTCAGGTGATCGACGGTGCCGATGCCGGGCAGCAGCAGCGCCGAGACCTTGGCCTGCTTGAGTTTGGGGATGACGGCGCCGAGGTATTCCTCGTCGCTGTGCGCCGGGAAGCCGTAGTTGACCGAGCTGCCGCCGAGGCCGTCACCGTGGGTGACTTCGATCAGCGGCACGCCGGCGGCGTCGAGGCCGCAGGCGATGCTCTGCATCTGCTCCAGCGTCATCTGGTGGCGCTTGGGATGCATGCCGTCGCGCAGCGTCATGTCGTGCAGGGTGATGCTCTTGCCGCGAAGGGTGCTCATCGGTTCAGACTCCTGCCAGCGTGGCGCGGTTGGCTTCGAGGATCAGACGCCCGGCGAGGATCTCCTCGGCGAACATCTCGGCGGTGCGCGCGGCGGCGGCGGTCATGATGTCGAGGTTGCCGGAGTACTTGGGCAGGTAGTCGCCGAGGCCCTCGACTTCGAGGAACACGGAAACGCGGTTGCCGTCGAACACCGGCCCGTTCTTGATGCGATAGCCCGGCACGTACTTCTGCACCTCGGCGAGCATGGCGTGGATCGAAGCGGTGATCGCCTCGCGATCGGGCTCGGTCTCGGTCAGGCAGTGCACGGTGTCGCGCATGATCAGCGGCGGCTCGGCGGGGTTGAGGATGATGATCGCCTTGCCGACCTTCGCCCCGCCGACCCGCTCGACAGCGCGCGAGGTGGTGCGGGTGAACTCATCGATGTTCTTGCGCGTGCCCGGCCCGGCCGACTTCGAGGCCACCGTGGCCACGATCTCGCCGTAGGCCACCGGCTGCACCCGCGAAATCGCCGCCACCATCGGGATCGTCGCCTGACCGCCGCAGGTGACCATGTTGACGTTCATCTCACCGCGGCCGACGTGCTCGATCAGATTGACCGGCGGCACGCAGAACGGCCCGATCGCCGCCGGCGTCAGATCGATCATCAGCACACCGAGCGCATTGAGCTGGCGGCTGTTCTCGGCGTGGACATAGGCCGAGGTGGCGTCGAAGGCGATGCGGATATCGTCCTCGCGCACATGCGGCAGCAGACCGGCGACGCCCTCGGCGGTGGTCTTCATGCCCATGTCGCGGGCACGTGCCAAGCCCTCGGAGGCCGGGTCGATGCCGACCATCCACAGCGGCTCCAGCACCGGGCTGCGCTTCAACTTGTAGAGCAGGTCGGTGCCGATGTTGCCCGGACCGATCAGGGCGCATTTGAGTTTGCTCATGAGGCGTTTCTCCTTCTTGATCTTCTGCTTAGGCGGGAGCGAAGACGGTCGAGACGGTGCCGAGGCCGGACACCTGGGCTTCGAAGGCGTCACCGGGCTTGACCGTGACCATCGGCCCGAGCGCGCCGGTCAGCACGATGTCGCCGGCGCGCAGCGGGTCATCGAGGCTGGCCATGCGCCGCGCCAGCCACACCGCGGCGTTGAGCGGGTGGCCGAGGCAGGCGCGACCGCCGCCGCTCGACACCACTTCCTCGCCGCGCAACAGGCTCATCTCGCAGCCCTTGAGGTCGAGGCCGTCGAGCCGGCGGGCGATGCCGCCGAGCACGAACAGGCCCGAGGAGGCGTTGTCGGCGACGGTGTCGAAAAAGCCGATGTCCCAGCTGCGGATGCGCGAGTCGACGATTTCCAGCGCCGGCAGCGCATAGGCGCTGGCGCGCAGCAGGTCGGCGAGCGTGGCGTCGGGGCGGTCGAGGTCGTGTTCGAGCACCAGTGCCACTTCGGCCTCGACCTTGGCCTGGATCAGCCGTCCGGCGGGAATCTCCTCGCCGTCGCCGAAGCACATGTCGGCGAACAGCGTGCCGAAGTCCGGCTGGTCGACACCGAGCTGCTTCTGCACCGCCGGGTTGGTCAGGCCGATCTTGCGGCCGACGATGCGCCGGCCGGCGCTGCACCAGTGATCGACGTTGATCTTCTGCACCGCGTAAGCGACGCCGGGATCGTCACCCGGCAGGGCTTCGCGGATCGGCGCGACCGCAACCCCGCTGGCCTCGGCTTCGCGCAGGCGGCGGGCGATCGCATTGATCGTGCTGTGGATGGTCATAGGCGGACTCCGGCGCGGCTTGGCGCGCCCGTTGAGGGGTCGGAAAGCGCGCTCAGGTGGCGAGCGGCACGGCGCTGGCGCAGGCGAAGCCGGCGATCCATTCGTTGATCGGCCGGTAGTACTGCACCTGCGTGCGGTACGGCCCGCAGGCATGCATCGCCGCGAAGGCCGCCACCCAGGCCTTGGTCTCGTTGGCCGAGCGCCCGGCTTCGAGCGAGATCTGCTCGTTGTCGAAGCCGTCGAGCGTGGCGAAGTCGGCCTCGGCGAGCAGGCCGAGCAGCTGGCGGTCCCAGTCCGGGTTGAGCGGATGCAGGCCGCTGCCGTCACGGCCGAAGCGCTCGGCGGCGGCGCGCACGCGCTCCTGGCGCGCGGCGCGCTGGTCCGGCGGCGGATTGCGCCCGGCGATCAGCTTTTCGACCATTTCCGGCGCGGCGTTGATCAGCTCCGGCACCGGCGGCTCGTGCGACAGGCCACCCGAGCCGACGAACAGCACGCGCTTGCCGCAACCCGCCGCCCAGCGGCCGATCGCTGCGCCGAGCCGGCGCGCGGCGCGGCAGCTCGGCATCGGCGGTGCGACGCCGTTGACGAACACCGGGATCACCGGGCAGGCATCGAGGCCGCCGAACAGTTGCTCCAGCGGCTGCGCGAAACCGTGGTCGACCTGCATGCGATAGGAGATCGCCACGTCGACATCGTCGGCGAGCACGCTGCGCGCGCACTCCAGCGCCAGCGCCTGCGGCACCGGCAGCGGGCCGGCGGCGCTGTTGAAGTCGCCGATGGCGCTGGCCTGCACGCCGATGCAGAACGGCGGCATCAGCTCGTAGAAAAAGCCGTTGTAGTGGTCCGGGGCGAACAGGATCACCAGTTCCGGGGCGAACGCGGCGATCTGCGCGCGGGCGCCGGCGACCGCGGCGTCGACCTCGGCAACGATCGCCGCCGGCGGATCGACCCAGCCGATCAGCGGCGAATGCGACAGGCACTGCAGCAGCGCCGTCATCTCAGGCCACCTTGCGCGGCGCTTCGGCGGGCGCCGCGGCCACCGGCCTGGCGGCCAGCGCGCGGGCCAGCTCGGCGGTCGCCGCCGAGGTCTGCGTCGGCAGCACCAGCGCGGCGACGAAGCGGTCGGGACGCAGGAACACCACCGAGGCCGACTGCGCGCCGAACCAGTCCTTGAGGCGGCCGTCGATGTCGCCGAGGCGGATCACGCCGGGCGCATCGGGCGCGATCGCTTCGAGGTGGCCGAGCTGCACGTCCGGCACCACGCGCACGAAGCAGGTGCCGAGCTGCTGCCACAGCGCCTTGTCGGCCGCGCTCATGCCGTAGGTCGGATCGGTGCCCCAGGCCAGCACGGCGAAGTTCGGGCCGATGGCGTCGTCGAGCAGGCAGACGCTGCCGTCGCTGCGGCGCACGCGCGGCTGGATGAACATGCGCCCGACCGGCGAAGTCGCACCGCTCTGGCCGAGCGGCGCCAGCACGCCCTTGGTGTAGCGCGGCATCGGCTTGAAGCGCATTTCCAGGAAGTAGCGCTTGACCGGCGGCACGGCGTTGAGCACCAGCGTCAGCGCATCGCGCAGCTTGCCGAGCAGGCGGCTCTTCGGCGCGAAGATGCGCCCGGCCAGCACCGACAGATCGATCATCGCGCGGGCATGGTCACGGCGCTCGGTGTCGTAGCTGTCGAGCAGCGCGGCGTCGGCCAGGCCCTTGACGACCAGCTCCAGCTTCCACGCCAGGTTGCTGGCGTCGCGCATGCCGCTGTTGTACCCCTGCCCCTGCCACACCGGCATGATGTGCGCGGCGTCGCCGGCGAGCAGCACGCGCTGCGTGCGGAAGTTGCGCGCCAGACGGGCGTTGTGGGTGTAGACGCGGCGGCGGATGACGTCGAGCTTGTCGCCGTTCGGCAGCACCTTGTGCAGCAGCTTGGCGAGGTTCTCCGGGCGACCGAGTTCTTCTTCGGTCTCGCCGGGCATCACCATGAATTCGAAGCGGCGGATGCCGTGCGGCAGCGCCGCCGAGACGTAGGGGCGTACCGGATCGCAGCACATATAGATGTTCGGCGTGCCGATCGGGTCATTGCGCACGTCGACGACGATCCACTGGTTCGGCGCGGTCTCGCCATCGAAGGGCACGCCGAGCGTGCGCCGCACGAAGCTGTTGCCGCCGTCGCAGGCGACCATGTACTGCACGCGGATGGTCTCGGCGCCGTGCTCGGCGTCTTCCAGCTGCAGCGTCACACCATCGGCGTCCTGCGAGAACCCCGTCATCTCGCGGGAGAACAGCACCTCGACGTTGGCAAAGCGCGCCAGCCCTTCATAGAGCACGCGGTCGGCATAGGGCTGCACGAAGGCGTTGCGGCGGGACCAGCCGAACTCGTCGGTGCGCGGCTCGATCGAGGCGAAGCAGCGCCCGCCCGGCGTCAGGAAGCGCATCCAGTGGTTCGGCGTGGTGTGCGGCAGCACCGCCTGCGCCAGTCCGACGCTCTGGAAGGTGCGCAGCGCCTCGTCATCGAGGCCGATGGCGCGCGGGTAGTCGATCAGCGTATCGAGCTTCTCGATGACGATGACCTTGAGCCCGGCCTGGCCGAGGCTGTTGGCGATGGTCAGGCCGACCGGGCCGGCGCCGACGATGGCGACGTCGGCGCTGCGCTGGCGTGCTGTCGGGGTGGTCGCTGCGGTGGTCTCGTTGCTCATTATCCTCTCGCTCCTTGGTGTCCCTGGCGGTATGGCGGGCGCAGCCGGGCTCACGGAGCGCGTCAGCGGCGCTCCGCTCGGCCAAAACCCTTGGAATGGATGCGCCCGCAACCCGGGCGCGCGACCTCAGCGGGTCGTTGTGGTGAAACGCATCAGTTGACCGGCGCGGCGCCGGCGACCTCGCGGCCGAGCAGGAAGTCGAGGTGGAGGCGGTTGAAGGTCTCGGCGTCCTCGAACTGCGGCCAGTGACCGCAGCCGTCCATCACCGTGAACAGCGCACCGGGGATCATCGAGGCGATGCGCCGGCCTTCGGAGACATCGGCGGTCGGGTCGTCCGAGGTCCACAGCACCAGCGTCGGCGCCTTGATGCGGGCGTAGTCCTCGGGGCGCATCAGGTTGCGCACGCGGGTGTCCATGTCCTGCAGCACCATGTTGTGGTGCATCGCCTGCGCCATGCCCGGCTGCGCGTAGATCGCCTGGCGGGTGGCGACCAGATCGTCGTAGACCTTGCTCTTGTCGGCCATCAGCCACTCGACGCGGGCCTTGATGAACTCCCAGTTCGGGTCGTCGGCGGCGCGCAGCGACAGCGTCTTCAGACCGGCCATGACCTTGGGATCGGCCTGCGAACCGCCGGCAGTGTTGAGCACCAGGCGTTCGACGCGGTCCGGGTGGTCGGCGGCCAGGCGGCTGGCGACCCAGCCGCCGAGCGATTCGCCGCTGAACGAGGCGCGGTCGATGCGCAGCGCGTCGAGCACGCGCAGCACGTGATCGACATAGGCCGGAATTTCGCGATCGCTGGCGGGCTTCGCGCTCCAGCCGTGGCCGATCATGTCGATCGCCCAGGTCCAGAAATGCTCACCGTGGGATTTCAGGTTGCGCACGTAGGCTTCGGCATGGCCGCCGACGCCGTGTAAAAGAATCAGCGGCGGATTCTTTTCATTACCCGACTGCAGATAACGCGTTTCCAGTCCATTGGCATCAAGCCAGCCCTGCGTGAAGCTGGTTCCGCGCAAATCCGCCCAAATGCTGCCGTAAGCAGACTGCGGCTTATTCGTCGACATTTTGATTACTCCTCCCGAGACAACGACGACGATGCTAGGGGTCGCAATGAACGCCGACAATAAAAAACTGACTTGCCGTGCACATAGTGCACATAGTTGTTTTTATTGTGTTTTATAAAACAATAAAAGCTGGCTGGACGACAGGCATTCTAAGTGTTTACCCTAGTCTCAAAGCTGCCGCGACGGGTTTCATGCCCGCGCATTGGCACCTCGCCGGGCTAATGATTCAACACGCACAAGGTCGCTTACCGTTATTTGCGGCTTTAATTATTGGTGTCATCATTAGCTGCATTCGATGTGCAAATGCAGCAAACGACAGATCCGCAACGCCGAACGACATTAGGTCGCGGCGTTGAAACGGACGCTTCACCAAAGGAGATGAACAAAATGCGCAGTACCCCACGCGACACGGAATACAAATCCGTGCAGGGTTTGGTTCGTGGTCTCGAAATCCTGCGGGAACTCAACCGCTGCCCCGGCGGCGGTGCGTTGACCGCCCAGCTGAGCGAGCGCACCGGGCTGCACCGCACCACGGTGCGCCGCCTGCTCGAAACCCTGCAGAGCGAGGGTTACGTGCGCCGCAGCGAGTCCGATGACAGCTTCCGCCTGTGCATCAAGACCCGCGAGCTCAGCGAAGGCTTTCGCGACGAACAGTGGATCAGCGAGATCGCCGTACCGCTGCTCGGCGACCTGCTGCAAAAAGTGGTGTGGCCGACCGATCTGTGCACCTTCGACGTCGACGCCATGGTGATCCGCGAGACCACCCATCGCTTCAGCCGGCTGTCGTTCCACCGCTCGATGGTCGGCCGCCGCCTGCCGATGCTGACCACCGCCACCGGCCGCGCCTACATCGGCTTCTGTCCCGATGACGAGCGCGAACAGATCCTGCGCCTGTTGTCGACCTACGAGGACGAGCAGTCGCGGCTGGCGCTCGATCGCGGCTACGTCGACGAGCTGCTGCTGAAGGTGCGGGCCCTCGGTTTCGGCTTCAATCACGGCCACTGGCGCGATGAGCTGAAGATCGCGGCGATCGCGCTGCCGGTGATGCACGGCGAGCACGTGCAGGCCTGCCTCAACCTGGTCTACGTCGCCAAGGCGATGAGCATCGACGACGCCGCGCGCCGCTACCTGCCGCATCTGCGCGAGGCGGTCAGCGTCATCGAGCGCAGCCTGGCGCAGCCGGCCGACTGCGTGCTGCCGGCGGCGCGCTGATACAACTGCGTACAGTTGCGGCCTGTACAGCGACAAACTCCGGGGGCTTTGTCACCACCGCGTCAGACCGTGTAAGTCGTGCGAACGCGGTGTGTAATTTCCGGTCCATCGCGGGACAATATTTTTTTTCGATTGCCGTCCGCCCGATCCTCTGGCGCGGTGCCCCCGGAGATTCTCCCCGATGCCCCATCGACCCCCCTTGCCGGCACTGCCGGCTTTGCTGGTGCTGCTCGCCAGCCTGGCGCTGCTCTACGCCTGCGACAAACCCCAGGCCGCCAGCCCGGCGGCCGCTCAACCCAAACCCGAAGTCGGCTTCGTCGAGCTGCAGCACGAAGCGCTGACGCTGAACACCGAGCTGCCCGGGCGCACCAGCGCTCATCTGATCGCCGAGGTGCGCCCGCAGGTCGGCGGCATCGTGCAGAAACGGCTGTTTCGCGAGGGTACCGAGGTCAAGGCCGGCGAGATGCTCTATCAGATCGATCCGGCGAGCTTTCAGGCGGCCTACGACAGTGCCAAGGCCGATCTGGCCAAGGCACAGGCCAACATCCGCTCGCTGCAGCTGAAGGTCGAACGCTACCGCGACCTGGTCGGCATCAAGGCCGTCAGCCAGCAGGACTACGACGACGCCAAGGCCTCGCTGCTGCAGGCCGATGCCGAAGTCGAAGCGGCCAAGGCGGCGCTGGAGACTGCGCGCATCAACCTCGATCACACCAGGGTCACGGCGCCGATCAGCGGCCGCATCGGACGCTCCGCGGTCACCGCCGGGGCGCTGGTCACCGCCGACCAGAGCACGGCGCTGGCGACCATCCAGCAGCTCGATCCGATCTACGTCGACGTCACCCGCTCCAGCACCGAATGGCTGCGCCTGCAGCAGGCGCTGGCCAGCGGCCGCCTGCAGCAGCCGGGCGACAACGCCATCAGCGTGCGCCTGCGCCTGGAGGACGGCCGCGATTATCCGCAGACCGGCCGCCTGCTGTTCTCCGAGGTCACCGTCGACGAGAGCAGCGGTGCGATCACGCTGCGCGCCGAGTTCCCTAACCCGCGGCAGCTGCTGCTGCCCGGCATGTACGTGCGCGCGCTGCTCGACGAAGGCGTCGATACCGCGGCGCTGCTGGTGCCGCAGCGGGCGGTCAGCCGCGATCCGCGCGGCGGCGCCACCGTCTACGTCATCAACGCCGACAACAAGATCGAGCTGCGCAGCATCGAGACCGAGCGCGCCGTCGGCGACCGCTGGCTGCTCAGGAGCGGGCTCGACGCCGGCGCGCATGTGGTCGTCGACGGGCTGCAGAAGATCCGCCCCGGTCTTGAGGTCAAGCCGGTCGCCTTCGCCCCGCAGCTGCCGGCAGCGACCGTCGCCGACGAGGCGCCCGCCGGCAACGCCGGCGCGGCCCGCTGAGGAGGCGCGCGCATGGCCCGCTTTTTCATCGACCGGCCGATCTTCGCCTGGGTCATCTCCATCGTCATCATGCTCGCCGGCCTGCTGGCGATCCGCACGCTGCCGATCGCCCAGTACCCGGACATCGCGCCGCCGACGGTGTCGATCAGCGCCAGCTACCCCGGCGCCTCGGCCAAGACCATCGAGGATTCGGTCACCCAGGTCATCGAACAGAAGATGAAGGGGATCGACCACCTCGAATACATCAGCTCGAACAGCGCTGCCTCCGGCTCGGCGCGCATCGAGCTGACCTTCAGTTCCGGCGCAGACCCCGACATCGCCCAGGTGCAGGTGCAGAACAAGCTGCAGCTGGCCATGTCGCAGCTGCCGCAGACCGTGCAGTCGCAGGGCGTGACCGTCACCAAGTCCGGCAGCAGTTATCTGATGGTGTTCGCCTTCACTTCCGATCGTGACGACGTCACCAACGCCGACCTCGCCGACTTCGTCGCCAGCCGCGTGCAGGACCCGATCAGCCGTGTCGACGGCGTCGGCGAGGCCAATCTGTTCGGTGCGCAGTACGCCATGCGCATCTGGCTCGACCCGGACAAGCTGGTGAAGTACGCACTGACACCGGCCGACGTGAAAACGGCGATCGAGGCGCAGAACACGCAGATCGCCGTCGGCCAGCTCGGCGACCTGCCGGCGGTCAATGGTCAGGCGCTCAACGCCACCATCAACGCCCGCGGCCGCCTGCAGACGCCGGAGCAGTTCAGCGCCATCGTGCTGCGCACCGGCAGCGACGGCTCGACGGTGCGCCTGAGCGACGTCGCCCGCGTCGAGATCGGCGCCGAGAGCTACTCGGTGCTGGCGCGCTACAACGGCCGCCCGTCGGCCGGTCTCGGCATCCGCCTGGCCTCCGGCGCCAATGCGCTGCAGGTGGCCGAGGCGGCCGAAGCCAAGCTCAAGGAGCTGTCGCGCTTCTTCCCGGCCGGCATGCATGCGGTGGTGGCCAACGACACCTCGCCGTTCGTGCGCCTGTCGATCGAGGAAGTGGTGAAGACGCTGGTCGAGGCGATGGTGCTGGTGTTCGCCGTCATGTACCTGTTCCTGCAGAGCTGGCGGGCGACGCTGATTCCGGCGGTGGCGGTGCCGGTGGTGCTGCTCGGCACCTTCGCCGTGCTCGAAGCCTTCGGCTTTTCGATCAACACGCTGACGCTGTTCGCGATGGTGCTGGCGATCGGCCTGCTGGTCGACGACGCCATCGTCGTCGTCGAGAACGTCGAACGGCTGATGGCCGAGGAAGGACTCTCGCCACTCGAAGCCACGCGCAAGTCGATGGACCAGATCAGCGGCGCGCTGGTCGGCATCGCCCTGGTGCTGTCGGCGGTGTTCGTGCCGATGGCCTTCATCGAGAGCGCCAGCGGCATCATTTACCGCCAGTTCTCGGTGACCATCGTCGCGGCGATGGCGCTGTCGGTGCTGGTGGCGCTGACGCTGTCGCCGGCGCTGTGCGCCAACCTGCTGCGTCCGCTCGATCCCGGCGGCCATCATGCCCACCGCGGTCTGCTCGGGCGCTTCTTCGGCCTGTTCAACCGCGGCTTCGAGCGCAGCGTCAGCGGCTATACCGCGGCCTCGCGCGGCATGATCCGCCGGCCGCTGCGCTCGCTGCTGGTGTATGCGCTGATCATCGGCGGCCTCGGCACGCTGTTCGCGCGCTTGCCGACCAGCTTCCTGCCGGATGAGGACCAGGGCTCACTGCTGGTGCAGATCACGCTGCCGGTCGGCGCCACCCAGTCGCGCGCGCTCAATGTCATCGGCCAGGTCGAGAAGTACTTCCTGGAAAACGAAAAAGACACCGTGCGCGGCCTGTTCGGCGTTTCCGGCTCCGGCTTCGGCGGCAACGGCCAGAGCGTCGGCATCGCCTTCATCAAGCTGCGCGACTGGAGCGAGCGCAACCGCGACGAGCTGCGCGCGCCGGCGATCGTGGCGCGGGCGATGAAGGCGTTTGCCAGCATCCGCGATGCGCGGGTGTTCGTGATGAATCCGCCGCAGATCCGCGGCCTCGGCAACTCCACCGGCTTCGACGTGCAGATGCAGGACAGCGCGGGTATCGGCCACGACGCGCTGATCGCCGCCCGCAACCGCTTCCTCGAACTGGCGCAGCAGGACCCGGTGCTGACCCGCGTGCGCCCGCAGGGCATGGACGACACGCCGCAGCTGCAGGTCGACATCGATACCGCCAAGGCCGGTGCGCTCGGCCTGGCGATGTCCGACATCAACAGTGCCCTCGGCACCGCGCTCGGCGGCAGCTACGTCAATGACTTCATCGATCGCGGTCGGGTGAAGAAGGTCTACGTGCAGGGCGATGCGCCGTTCCGCATGCTGCCGGAGGACATCAATCGCTGGTACGTGCGCAACAGCGCCGGGCAGATGGTGTCCTTCGCCGACTTCTCGCGCGCCTACTGGAGCTTCGGCTCGCCGCGGCTGGAGCGCTACAACGGCAGCTCCTCGATCGAGCTGGTCGGTGAGGCGGCACCGGGCTACAGCTCCGGCGAGGCGATGAACGCGGTCGAGCGCATCATGGCGCAGATGCCGCAGGGGATTTCCTATGAGTGGACCGGCCTGTCGCGCCAGGAGCGCATCTCCGGCGATCAGGCGCCGCTGCTGTATGCGATCTCGATCCTGGTGGTGTTCCTGGCGCTGGCCGCGCTCTACGAGAGCTGGTCGATCCCGTTCTCGGTGATGCTGGTGGTGCCGCTCGGCGTGTTCGGCGCACTGCTGGCGACGACGCTGCGCGGGCTGGAAAACGACGTTTACTTTCAGGTCGGCCTGCTGACCACCATCGGCCTGTCGGCGAAGAACGCCATCCTCATCGCCGAGTTCGCGCACACCCTGCAGCAGCGCGGCATGGATCTGGTCGAGGCAACGCTGCATGCCGCGCACCAGCGCCTGCGGCCGATCGTGATGACCTCACTCGCCTTCATCCTCGGCGTGCTGCCGCTGGCGCTGAGCACCGGTGCCGGCTCCGGCAGCCGGCGTGCGATCGGCACCGGCGTGATGGGCGGCATGATCTCGGCGACGGTGCTGGCGATCTTCTTCGTGCCGCTGTTCTTCGTGCTGGTGCGCCGCTACCTCGGCGGCCGCCAGCCGGCGCCGGCCGCCACCCCTTCGCCCATCCCGGCTTCCGGAGACGCGTCATGATCCGCCCCGCCCTGCTGCCGCTCGCGCTCGCCGTCGCGCTCGGCGGCTGCATCAACCTCGCTCCCGATTACCAGCGCCCGGCGCTGCCGGTAGCCGACGCCTGGCCAGGCGGCTCGGCGGCGCCGCAGGCCGACGCCGCCGAGCCGCCGGCGTGGCGCGACTACTTCGCCGATGCGCGGCTGCGCGAGCTGATCGAGCTGGCGCTCGCCAACAACCGCGACCTGCGCGTTGCCGCGCTCAGCATCGACAAGGCGCGGGCGAGCTATCGCGTGCAGTCGGCAGCCCTGCTGCCGGGCGTCGATGCCAGCGCCGGGCAGACGGTGACGCACACGCCGGGCTCGCTGACCAGCAGCGGCCAGTCGACGACCTCGCGCCAGTACAGTGCCGAGCTCGGCATCAGCGCCTGGGAGCTCGACTTCTTCGGCCGTCTGCGCAACCTGCAGGACGCCGCGCTGCAGAGCTACTTCGCCACCGCCGAGGCGCAGCGCAGCACGCAGCTGAGCCTGATCGCCGAGCTGGCCAATGCCTGGCTGACGCTGGCCGCCGACCGCGAGCGCCTGGCGCTGGCGCAGGAGACGCTGGCCAGCCAGCAGAACTCCTACGAGCTGACCCGCCGCAGCACCGAGCGCGGCGTCAGCTCCGGGCTCGATCTGGCGCAGGCCAGCACCAGCGTCGAATCCGCCCGCGCCGACGTCGCCAGCTACACCACGCAGGTGGCGCAGGACCACAACGCGCTGCGCCTGCTGGCCGGCACCGATGTCCCGGAGCGCCTGCTGCCGACGCGCCTGCCGGATGACGCCATGCGCGTGCTCGGCGAGCTGCCGGTCGGCCTGCCGTCGACGGTGCTGCTGCGCCGCCCCGACATCCTGCAGGCCGAGCACACGCTGGCGGCTGCCAGTGCCGACATCGGCGCGGCGCGCGCGGCCTTTTTCCCGACGATCACGCTGACCACGCGCGGTGGCAGCGCCAGCGACCATCTCAGCGGGCTGTTCAGTGCCGGCAGCGGCGTCTGGAGCTTCGCGCCGGCGCTGTCGCTGCCGATCTTCGACGCCGGCAGCAATCAGGCGAACCTCGATGCCGCGCGCGCCAGCCGCGACATCGCGGTCGCCGACTACGAAAAGGCGATCCAGACCGCGTTCAAGGAAGTCGCCGATGCGCTCGCCACCCGCGCCACGCTCGACGAGCAGCTCGCCGCCCGCCGTGCGCTGGTCGCCGCCAGCGAAGAGGCCTACCGGCTGTCCGAGGCGCGCTTTCGCCGCGGCATCGACAGTTACCTGACCACGCTGATCTGGCAGCGCTCGCAGTACGCCGCCCAGCAGAACCTGATCAGTGCGCGGCTGGCGCAGTTTGGCAATGGCGTGACGCTGTACAAGGTGCTCGGCGGCGGCGCCAGCGTCGACGGTGCGGCTCCGGTGCCGGCGGTGGCGGTGCGCTGAACCGTGCGCGGCGACGGCCGCCCGGCGCGGCCTTCGTTCGCCGCTGCAACTATCGCCGGCACACGGCCGTCCGTTAGCATGCGCCCGCATTTGCCTGCCCGTGACCCGCAAAGGACGCATCGTGAACGATCAACAGAGCGATTCACCGGACAACCCAGCCGGCGGCGCAACATGGGGGCAGCGCCTGCGCGCGCTGTTCACGCCGCAGCGTGCCGCGACCGACGAGGTTGCCGAGCACTGGCAGCGCGCCCTGCGCAAGATGCTCGAACCGCTGAACAAGCAGACCAAGGTACGGCCCGGCGCCGTTGATGACCTGCTCGCCTATGTCCTGCGCGGCGAAGCGGAGGCGGTACTCGGTGACAGCGCGCTGTGCGACGAGCTGGCGACGCGGCTGGAACTGCAGCGCATCAACTACAGCCAGCTCAGTCAGCCGCCCGCGCTCTACGACGGCTTCGAGCGGATCGATCTGGAGCAGGCGCAACGCTGGGTGCGCCTGCTGAACGCCGCCGCAGGCGCCATGCGGGCGCACACCAACGAGCTGTGTCTGGCCGACGGCACCCGCTGGCCCGGCGTGCTGCTGGCGCACGCCTGCGGGGCCGCCGTCAACGGCTGGGTGAACGTGAATGTCCAGTCGCAGGCCTGCCTGAGCGCGACCGCCATCGAGCGTCTGCTGCTCGCCGAGGAGCGCGATCCGGCGGCGCTGCTGCTCGCCGCCTTCTGTACGCCGGTCGACGGCAGCTACGGCATCGGCAACCGCCTGCAGCTGGTCACCCGCCTGAGCGACTATCCGGCGGCGCTGAACCGCCACATCGAAGTGCTGCGACCGCATCTGCTGCCGGCAACCATCGAACAGCGCCTGCACGTGCTGATGCTGCTGAGCACGGCCGATGCAGACGCCCTCGCCGCCTGCGCCGCAGAACTGGCGACACTTGCCGTCTCCGGCAGCAAGCAGGTACGCAACGCCGCCATGCCGCTGTTGCCCCACACCGGCGCCGCCGGCATCGCGGCGCTGCGGGCGCAGGCCACCGATGGCAAACCCGAGCAGCGGCAGCTGGCGCTGCGTGCCCTCGCGCGGCTGGCGGCTGCCGATGACGCCGAACTGCATGCCTGGCTGCGCGAGACGGCGCTCGCCGACAAAGCCGCCTCGGTGCAGGCGCTGGTGGTGGAATGGGACGCTGAGCGCGCCGCACCGACCACCGAGATCGCGGCGCTGGAATACGCGCGGCCGACGCTCGACTGGTCGCCGGCCGCGCCGTCGGTGCTGGCCGCACTCGATGGCCTGATCGCGCAGATCAACGAGGCCATCACCGGCCACCGGCAGTGGATGCAGCGCTATCACGGCAATCAGGGCGCGGTGCCGAGCTACACCGCCGAAGACCTGCAGCAGCTGCGCGCCTACCTCGGCAGCGATGCTCCGAGCGCGTCACCGATCCGTGGCAACCGCCGGGTTGCCTGGGGCTATGCACAGGAGCCCTTGCAACAGTTCTGCAAGCACACGGCAGCGCTGCGCCCGGTCGACGTGCTGCGCCTGCTGTATTTCTTCGATCTGGCGACCGATGCCCGCGGTGAACTGCTGCAGCCGGCCGTGGATCTGTTCAACATCTGCTTCCATGCCAGCGGCCGGCCGACGCTGCTGGAGCTGGCGCTGATGCTCGATGCCCACGGCGGCCACGGTGAAGCGCTGCTGCACAACTACTGCTACAGCTGGCGCGCCCGCGCCCTGGCCAGCGACTGGCCGGCCGAGGCGGTGTGGCCATTCTTCGCTCACCACCTCGATACCGCCCTGCACTGGCTGACACAGGGCGGGCCGCGTGAGTACTACTACGACCGCAGCCTGCTGTTCAGCGGCCTCGGCCTGCTGCCGCAGCGCCCGGCGGCACTGAACAACGCGCTGTTCACGCTGGCGCTGAGCGGCGGCAAGGTCGATCGCGCGCTGGCGCAGGACGCCATCGGCGAGCCCGGCGAGCAGGTGGTGCGCATCATCGCCGCACTCAGCGACGGCAAGGCCGATACCCGTCAGGTCGCCGCGCAATGGCTGGCGCGACTCGGTCATCAGCCGGCGGTGCCGGCGATCGAGGCGGCGCTGGCCAGGGAAAAGAACGACCTCGCCCGCGGCGCGCTGCTCGATGCGCTGTCCTCTCTCGGTCAGTCGATCGATCACTACTTCGATCGCGGAACGCTGGCCGCCAACGCCGGCAAGGTGCTGGCCAAGGGCTTGCCGGCGGCGCTGGCCTGGCTGCCGTGGGAGACGCTGCCGGCGCTGCACTGGGCCGATGACGGCGAACCGGTGGCGCTGCCGGTGGTGCAGTGGCTGCTGCTGCAGGCGGTCAAGCAGAAATCCGCCGAGCCCGGCGTGATGCTGCGCCAGTACTTTTCCCGCTTCAGCGCCGCCGACCGCGAGCCCTTCGGCCAGTGTCTGCTGGAACTGTGGCTGCATGAGGATGTGCGCTCGATCCCGGCCGAGCAGGCGCTGCAGCAGGCCGAGCAGCAGGCACGCTCGACGCACCAGTACATGCAGAGCCATCCGCAGTGGTACCAGAACGACCCGCTGTTCGGTCGCAGCGTCGAGGAACTGGTCGCCGCCTACCTGCCGGCACACCAGCGCCAACCGGCCGGTTCGGCGATCGCCAGCAAAGGGCTGCTGGCGGTGGTCGCGCTGTGCGCCGGCGGTCGCGTCGCGGCGCCGGTGGCACGCTATCTCAAGGACTGGTACGGCACGCGCGCGGCGCAGGGCAAGGCGCTGATCGTGATGCTGGCCTGGATCGAGCACCCGTCGGCGACGCAGCTGATGCTGTCGATCGGCAGCCGCTTCCGTACCAAGAGCTTCCAGCAGGAGGCCAGCGCGCAGGCCGAGGCGCTGGCCGAGCGCAAGGGCTGGACGATGGAGCAGCTCGCCGACCGCACCATCCCCACCGCCGGCTTCGATGAATCCGGCGTGCTCGAACTCGACTACGGCCCGCGCTGCTTCTACGCCAGGCTGGTGCCGCCGGAGCTGCGCGCCGAGCTGTTCAACCCCGAAGGCAAGGCGGTCAAGAGCCTGCCGACGCCGCGCCGAGAGGACGACGCCGAGCGCGCCGCGCTGGCAAAGAAGACCTGGGCCGCGGCGAAGAAGGAACTCAAGGAAATCGTCGCGCTGCAGACCACGCGCCTGTACGAGGCGATGTGCATCGGCCGCCGCTGGAGCGCCGAGGAATGGACGCAGTGCATGCACACCCACCCGCTGATGCGCCATCTGGTGCAGCGCCTGGTGTGGCTGCAGCTCGATGCCGACGGCCGCATCGAAGGCAGCTTCCGTCCGCTCGACGACGGCACGCTGAGCGACAACGACGACGGCAGCGTCGAGCTGCCGGCGACGGCGTGCGTGCGCCTGGCGCATGCCACGCTGCTCGAAGCCGACGCCCTCGACGCCTGGCGCACGCACCTCGATGACTATGCCGTGGTGCCGCTGTTCGACCAGCTCGGCCATGAGCCCTACCCACTGACGACCGAGCAAGCGGCAAAAACGGCGATCAGCGATTGCGAAGGCTATCTGCTGGAAGCCTTCGCGCTGCGCGGGCGGGCGCTCAAGCTCGGCTACACGCGCGGTGCCGCCGAGGACGGCGGCTGGTTCTACAGCTACGACAAGCCCTTCCCGACGCTCGGGATGGAGGCGGTCATCGAGTTCACCGGCAACGGCCTGCCCGAGGAAAACCGCACCGTGGCGCTGCGCAAGCTGTACTTCCGCTGCCGCCAGGGCGAGCGCTGGCAGTACTCCGAGCTGCCGCTGGCCGAGGTGCCGCCGGTGCTGCTCGCCGAGTGCTGGAACGACCTGCGCAACCTCGCTGCCACCGGCAGCGGCTTCGATCCTGACTGGCAGAAAAAGACCGAGTATTGAGCGATGAACGTTCCCGTCCTGCGTCCCCCGGCCGAACAGGTCTACGCCGATGAACTGGCCCGCCTCACCGAGACCGACAGCGGCCCGCGCCCGGCCGGCTGGCGGCTGTCGCCGCGCGCCGTGCGCCAGTTCGTGCTCGGCGACGAGCGCCTCGGCATCAAGCGCAAGTTCTACGGCGACGATGCGCTGATCGAGCGCTGCATCGTCACGCTGATGAGCGACCGCGCGCTGCTGCTGGTCGGCGAGCCCGGCACCGCCAAGTCGATGCTCTCCGAGCTGCTGTCGGCGGCGATCAGCGGTGATTCGCAGTGCACGCTGCAGGGCACGGCCGGCACCGGCGAAGACCAGATCCGCTACACGTGGAATTTCGCGCTGCTGCTCGCCGAAGGTCCGAGCCCGCAGGCGCTGGTGCGCAGCCCGCTGCTCGAAGCGATGGAGCGCGGCAGCCTGTGCCGCTTCGAGGAAATCACCCGTGTGCAGCCGGAAATGCAGGACTGCCTGATCAGCGTGCTCTCGGACAAGGCGCTGCACATCGCCGAGCTGCGCGACGACGACGCCATCGTCCATGCCCTGCCCGGCTTCAACCTGATCGCCACCGCCAACCTGCGCGATCGCGGCGTGCACGAGATGTCGGGCGCACTCAAGCGCCGCTTCAACTTCGAGACCGTGCGCCCGATCAGCGACCGCCGCCTGGAAATGCGCCTGGTGCGCGAGCGCACCGAGGCGCTGCTCGCGCATGCCGAGGTCGAGGTCGAACTCGCTCCCGACGTCGTCGAGCTGCTGGTCACCGCCTTCAACGACCTGCGCAACGGCGTCACCGCCGAGGGCACCGTGGTCGAGCGGCCGACGGCGGTGATGTCCTCGGCCGAGGCGGTGTCGGTCGGCTTCGCCGCCTGCCTCGACGCGCACTACTTCGCCGACGGCGAGGTCGGCGGCGAGCACGTCGCCCGCCAGCTGATCGGCACCGTGCTCAAGGACAACGCCGACGACGGCCGCAAGCTGCGCCATTACTTCGACGTCGTCGTCAAGCAGCGCGCGCAGCGCCAGCGCCAGTGGCAGCGCATGCTCGATGCGCGCCGTGAGCTGGACCGCTGAGCGGATGCTGCCCGCCTCCCCTGAACTGCGCGCGCTCGCCGCACGGCTGCACACGCCCGAGCTGATCGTCTATCCGGTACGCCATCACAGCCCGGCCTGTGCCTGGCAGCTGCAACGCCTGCTGGCGGCGCTGCCCAGGCCGCCGAGCGCGATCCTGGTCGAAGGTCCGCGCCGCTTCACGCCGCTGATCGAGGCGCTGACGCACCCGGAAGCGCGGCTGCCGCTGGCGATCTACGCCTGGGCCGTCGAGCGCCCCGGTGCCGGCGGGGAACCGCGCCGCCACGCCGCCTACTACCCGTTCTGCGAGCACTCGCCGGAATGGGTGGCGCTGCGCGCGGCGCGCACGCTCGGTGTGCCGGCGCGCTTCATCGACCTCGACTTCGGCGAGCAATGCCTGAGCGAGCGCGCCGCCGCTGACGACGACGCGCCGGCGGTGACGACACCGGCGCCGGCCCGCGCCACCACACCGGACGCCGTCTCCCTGCTCGACGAGCACCATTACCGGCGCAGCGCCACCCTGCGCGCGCTCGGCGAACGCCTCGGTTGCCGCGACCACGAAGAGCTCTGGGAGCATCTGTTCGAAGTACCGGCGACCACGCGCACGCTGACCGAACACCTCGCCGCGCTCGACACCTGGTGCCGGCTGGCGCGCCTCGACAGCCGCGAGGAGACATTGCGCACCGACGGCACGCTGGCGCGCGAGGCTGAAA
Organism: Plasticicumulans acidivorans; assembly: GCF_003182095.1. Classification (GTDB taxonomy): domain Bacteria; phylum Pseudomonadota; class Gammaproteobacteria; order Competibacterales; family Competibacteraceae; genus Plasticicumulans; species Plasticicumulans acidivorans. Next base: position 74,860 of record NZ_QGTJ01000009.1, read on the forward strand.
TGGCCTGGCACATCCGCAGCGCGCTGGCCGAGCGCAGTGCCGATGCCGGCCCGGTACTGGCGGTGGTCGGCGGCTTTCACGCCGTGGTGCTGCCGGAGCTGGTGGCGGGTGCAACGGCCCGGCCGCAGCTCGACAGCCGCGTGTTCAGCGAGGAGGACTGCGCGCTGATCCGCTACGACAGCGAGCGCCTCGACCGCCTCAACGGCTATGCCGCCGGCATGCCGGCACCGGCCTGGCAGCTGCGGCTGTGGCAGGGCCTGCAGCAGCGTGCCCGCGCCGGCCACGGCGAGATCGCCGACCTCGGCGCCAAGGTGCGTGACGAGGCCGCGCTGCTGCTGTTGTTCGAGATCGCCGCTACGCTGCGCGAGCGTCACAGGCTGCATCTGCCGCTGCCCAGCCTGCAGGCCGCGCACACCCAGCTGCGCCGCCTGCACCGGCTGCGCGGGCGGGCCGCCGCCGCCCACACCGATCTGCTCGATGCCGTGCAGAGCTGCTTCGTACAAGGCGAGATCGACGGTGCCGGGGCGCCGGTGCTGGCCGAGGCGCGGCGCGCCTGCTGCGGCCGCGAGGCCGGGCGCGTGCCACCGGGCACCGCGCGACCGCCGCTGCTGCAGGACGTGCTCAACCGCGCCCGCCGCCAGCGCCTCAAGCTCGACGAGGACGAACCGCGGCGCGCCGTGCTCGATCTCTACCGCCGCCCCGAGCACCGCGTCAGCAGCCGCCTGCTGCACGGCCTGATGCTGCTCGGCGTGCCCTTCGCCCAGCGCACGGCCGGCCCGGACTTCGTCCACGGCCGCGGCCTGGAACGGCTGCAGGAACACTGGGAATACCGCTACTCGGCGGCCACCGAGGCGGCGCTGGTCGAGGCCAGCGTCTACGGCCCGACCTTGCCGCTGGCGGTCGCCGCACGCTTCAACGAGCAGATCGAGCGCAGCCGCGAGGCGCGGGAAACCCTCGACGCGCGCAGCGCCGTCGCCCGCCTGGCGCAGGCCTGCGTGCTCGGCCTGCACGAGCAGGTGCCGCGCCTCGGCGGCCTGCTGCGCGAGGCGATCCACGCCGACACCGCGTTCGAGTCGCTGGCCGCCGCCGCCGGCCACCTCGGCCTGCTCGCCGCCGCCCGCGAGCCGCTGGAAGCGCGCAACCTCGACGATCTGCCGGGACTGCTGCAGGCCGCCTACAGCCGCGCGCTGTATCTGGGGCAGGCGCCGCTGGCGCTCAGCGACGACGGCAGCGGCGCGCTGCAGGCGCTGGCCCGCCTGCGCGAGCTGCTGGCCAGCGAGACCGGCCAGGCGCTCGACGCCAGCCTGTTCACCGCACTGCTCACCGCGCTGCACCGCGAGCATCCGCAGCCGCTGCTGCGTGGCGCCGCCGCCGGCCTGCTGCATGCTGACGGCCAGCTCGATGCCGACGCGCTCGCCGTCAGCCTGCACGGTCACCTCGACGGCCTGCTGGCGCCGCGCGAAGCGGTGGCGTTCCTGCGCGGCCTGCTGCACAGCGCGCGTGAGGTCGCCTGGCAGCAGCCGGCGGTGCTGGAGACGCTCGACAGCCTGCTCGGCGGCTGGGACATGCCGACCTTCCTCGCCGCGCTGCCGGAACTGCGCCTGGCGTTCGCGACGATGACGCCGCGCGAGACCGAACGCATCGCCCGTGCCGTCGCCGGCCGCCACGAGGTCGCCGACCTCGGCCCGCTGCTGCAGCGCGGCACCTCGCCCGAGCAGGTACAGCGCCAGCTCGCCGCCTCGCACAGTCTCGCCACGCTGCTCGCCGCCGACGGCCTCGGCGCCTGGCTGAGCGACTGATCCCGGCACCTCGATCGCAGGAACCACGCCGTGTCCGCATCCAAGCCCTCCTCCCCGTCGCTCGAACGCTGGCGCCTGGTGCTCGGCCGCTACGCCGAGACGCCGCTGCCGAACACGCTCGACGCCGAGCGCCAGCGCATCGACCGCGCGCTGGATTTTCTCTACGGCCGTGAATATCAGGGCCGCGGCCTGCGCGAGGAGCTCGGCCCCGGCTCGCTCGACGCCTCGCAGCCGACGCTGGTCGACTGGCTCAGTGAAGTGCGCACACTGTTCCCGCACGACACCGTCGAGCTCATCGAAAAGCACGCGCTGCAGCGCTACGGCCTCGACGAGCTGCTGACCGATCCGCAGACGCTGGCCAAGCTCGAACCCAACCAGGCGCTGCTGCGCACGCTGCTGACGCTGCGCGGCCATCTCAAGGGCGAGGTGCTCGAACTGGCGCGCGGCATCGTGCGCAAGGTCGTCGAGGAACTGCGCCGGCGGCTCGAAGCCGACATCCGCCCGGCGCTGGCTGGCCGCCTCAACCGCTTTCGCCATTCACCGCTGGCTGTGGCGCGCAACTTCGATGCCCTCGGCACGGTGCGTCGCAATCTCCAGCACTACGACGCCGAAAATCGCCGGCTGGTGGTCGAGCAGCTGCGCTTTTTCGAGCGCAACGCCCGCCGCCTGCCCTGGGACATCATCCTCTGCGTCGACCAGAGCGGCAGCATGGTCGACTCGGTGATCCACAGCGCGGTGATGGCCGGCATCCTCGCGGCGCTGCCGGCGTTTCGCGTGCGCCTGGTGGTGTTCGACACCAGCGTCGTCGACCTCAGCGACTACGCCGACGATCCGGTCGAGACACTGATGAGCGTGCAGCTCGGCGGCGGCACCGACATCGCCCAGGCGGTGCGCTACTGCACGCAGCTGGTCGAGAACCCGACGCGCACCGTGCTGGTGCTGATCACCGACTTCTGCGAAGGCGCGCCGCCCGGTGAGCTGGTGCGCGCCGTCGCCCGCCTCGCCGAGGCCCGCGTGCGCCTGCTCGGACTGGCCTCGCTGGATGAGCAGTCCAGCCCAGTCTACGACCGCCACATGGCCGAGCGCCTCGCCGCCTGCGGCATGGAAATCGCCGCGCTGACGCCGCAACGGCTGGCGCACTGGCTGCTGGAGGTGATCTCGTGAGCCTGCGCCAGACCCTGAGTGCGCAGCTCGCGCACTGCGACGACGAAGCGCTGGTGGCGCTGGCCAACCGCGGCCTGCTGCGCCGCGCGCGCAAAGACCTCGAAAGCCAGAGCGCCGAACTGCTGGAAGACGACGACAACGCGCTGGTGGTCGGCTTCGCCGGCCAGCGCATCCGCTTCGCCAGCGGCGTGCTCGCCCAGGCGCAGTGCTCCTGCCCGGCGAGCGGCGTCTGCCAGCACATCATCGCCGCGATCCTGTCGCTGCCGGCACTGCTCGGCGAAACCGCCAGCAGCGAGGCCGGCGACGCCGACACGCACACCGCCGGCACCGCCGAAAGCGTCGACGCCGAGGCCGCCCGCGCCGCGCTCTACGCCGAGCTGCTGGCGATCGAGCCGGAAGCGCTGCGCCGCCACGCCGGCACGGCGGGCTATCGCTGGGCGCACCAGTTCGTGCTCGATCTCGACGGCGACGGCATCGTCTGCGGCGGCGAGCGCCATCCGCTGATCAGCTGCGCGCACCCGCGCTTTGCGCTGCGCTACCTCGGCGGCGGCCTCGACGGCCTGATCGCCGACAGCGGTCAGCCGCAGCCCAAGCACGTCGTCGCCGCCGTACTCGCCTGCTGGCAGGCACACGGCCAGGCTCTGCCCGCGCCGCCGGCCGCACGCACCGGCAGCCGCAGCAGCAGTGACGAGCCACCGGCCCGCGCCACGCTGCGCGAGCAGGTGCGCCGGCTGTGCGCCGAGTGCGTCGAACTCGGCCTGACGCACCTGTCGCCCGGTATCCACGAACGCTGCGCCACGCTCGCCGTCGGTGCGCAGGGCTGCGGTTATCCGCGGCTGGCCCGCCTGCTGCGCCGCCTCGCCGATCAGGTCGAAGCGCTGCTCGAACGCAGCGCCGGCGCCGATACCCAGCGCCTGTGCGACGAGCTGGCGCTGGCCTACGCGCTGGCCGCCGCGCTCGACGCCGCGGCCGCCGAAGGGCGCACGCCGGTGCATCTGGCCGGGCGCAGCCGCGAAGGCTATGCCGAGGGCGGTCGCCTGGAGCTGCTCGGCCTCGGTGCCTGGCCGTGGCGCGCAGCGAGCGGCTACGTCGGCCTGACGCTGCTGTTCTGGGACCTGCAGGCCGGTGAATTCCTCTCCTGCACCGATGCCCGCCCGCAGAGCCTGCACGGCTTTGATCCGCGTGCGCGCCACGGCCAGCCCGGCCCCTGGCACGGTCTCGGCTCGCCGGCGCAGGCCGCCGGCCGCCGCCTCGCGCTGGCCAACGCCGCGCTCAGCGCCAGCGGCCGTCTGTCGGCAGCGGACTCGGTGCACGCCACGCTGCTCGCCAACGACGGCCAGTTCTTCGAGACGCTGGCGGCGGTGGCCGTCGACGACTGGGCGCAGCTCGCCGAGCGTCAGGCGCCGCGCAGCCTGCTCGCCGGCGACAGCCCGCTGCAGGACTGGCTGGTGCTGCGCCCGGCGCAGTTCGGCGCCGCCGAATTCGACAGCGCCCGGCAGACGCTGAGCTGGCCGCTGCTCGACGCCAGCGGCCGCACGCTGCTCGCCGAGATCGCCTACGACGCCTGCACCGCCCACGCCATCGGTCGCATCGAAGCGCTGGCCACCCAGCCGCCGCCAGCCGGCACGCTGCTGATCGCCCAGCTGCGCCGCACCGCTGCCGGCCTGCTCGCCGCGCCGCTGAGCCTGCTGCGCGCCGACGCCGCGCCGCTGCTCGACGAGCTGCACTTCAGCGGCCAGAGCAGCCGCCGCAGCGCGGCCCCCGCTGAAACCGTCGACCGCGTCGCCGAAGACCCGGAAGCCGGCCTGCCGGCGCTGCTGCGCGAGATCCGCGAGCTGCTCCTTGGCCGCGCCGAACGCGGCCTCGCCGCCGAATCCGCCCCGCCCGGCGCCTGGCCGAGCCTGTGCAGCCGCGCCCGCGATGAAGGCCTCGACGCCTTCCTGCGCCTGGCTGAAACAGGCAGAGCCGAACAGATGCTGCGGGCGCAGTTCCTCTGCATGCAGTACGCGCGGCTGCTGGGCTGAGGCTGCGCCGCACAACCAACAGCCAGGCCGGGTGAACTGCCGTGCCGCGCGCTCGTGGCGGCACGCAATACAGCGCTTTATCGGCAAACAGCAGCGTATTCGCCGCGAATAGGTGCGTTGCTGCACTTTCGTGCTGGACGCCGCTCACAAATCAACCCGATAGGCTAAAACTGCGTACAGGCTGTGTGGCAGACAGGCTGCATGACAGTGCCATTCCCCCGGCATCTGTCATGAATACAAAACCATTGAATCGGCACAGCCATTAGCACAACTCACGAAATCGTACAGCCTGCACAGGGCAAAAACTGAAGCTACCGTCCAGGTAGCTGCTGTCAGGTTTCGTATTCATTAATTTACGCAGTTGGGTGGCATGTCCATATGAATAAGCTCATAGCGCAGTTTGTCCAGAAGTCGGCGCGTCAAGCCGGATATGAAATCATACCGCGCTGGCGGCTCGATGATTTTCAGCAGGCTTTACTGTTAAGCAAGATTTTTCTGGATGCCAACATCATGTGCGTACTCGATGTCGGCGCCAATATCGGGCAATTCTATTCTTTCATCCGCAACAAGGTCGAATACGCCGGGCGCATCGTTTCATTTGAGCCGATTTCTGATTTGTGCGCCGAGCTGAACAGAAAATTATCTACGGATAAAGACTGGTCACTGCTGAACACCGCCCTCGGCCGCGACGAGGGGGCGATGGAACTCAACGTGATGAAATCCAGCGTGTTTTCGTCATTCCTGCAACCTAGCGTCCAGCAGACCAGGCAGCATGCCGAATACAATCGGGTCGATCGGGTGGAAAGTGTCTCCGTCAAACGTTTGGATTCAGTCCTGACGGATTTAAAAATCGATCTGAACACGACCAATACCTTCATCAAAATCGACACCCAGGGCTACGATCTGGAAGTGCTGGCAGGGGCCCCCCATGCACTGCCATTATTCAAAGCGCTGCAAACGGAAGTGTCGCTGATACCGATCTACGACGGAATGCCAACGCTGGTCGACACGATCGAGTTCATGCGCAATGCGGACTTTTCCCTGGCGGGCATGTTTCCTGTCAGTAGCGACGATGGGCATCGCGTTATCGAATTCGATGCCATATTTGTAAACAACCGGTTTTTCTGAGCGCCGCACATTCCGTCCCGAGGTCGCACTGTTTCACCCGCGATTCGCATGCGCTTGCCACAGTGCGTTTTTGTTCTCGTCGTCAGCAGCGCTTGTTTCGTTTGTTCAGCTGCCATAACGGATACCCCGCATCGTCTGCATTGAGCGGCATGTTTTTCCACACAGCAACGGCGCTCATCTGTAATTACCCGATGTGGCGGGCACGTTGCTGACTCGCTTCGAGGTCGTGGCATTGCGCTGAACACCGCACCATGCGCGACCGCCCCGCCCGGCCGCAGGCAGATCAAAAAAGTTCCGGTGTCAAGATTCTCGCTGTCGCCCTTGTCGTTGGGAACCAGCTTGACCTTGACGTTGAGCGTCAGGGTGCGAAGCGTGCCGGTGAAGCCGTCTTTCTCTGCGGTGAAGGTGCTAGCCATGATGTTTCTCCTTTCGGGTTGAACAAGGTCGCGCCAGTGCGTCCTTGTTGTGATCCGGCCGGCGGGGGATGGGCTGGCCGCACCGCGCAGCGGTCGCAACACCGTGGAGAACCTGGAAGCGAAAAGAATTTGTCCCGCGAGGAATGCGCGCAGCGCAGGGGAAATTGTTTTCGCTGGAAGGTTGCGGCCATGAAGCCCAAGGCGCAGCCGCTCCCTCGCCAGGATTCACGACAAGCCAAGGACGCACAGGCCGCCCGCTCCCGAATGGAGACGTGGCCGACTCGGCATCCCCGCGTGACGGCTTCACCGGCTTGCACCCTGACACTGGCAAGGCCAACACCCCAACGACAAGCGAGAACGCTCCTTGCCGCAGATTGCGGCGACGGGCTTGAGGCGTGGCATGGATGCTCCGTAGCGAGGCCGGGTGGCATGTCGGTGAACCGCCCTTCGTGACGTACAGGCGCGAACCGCCAGCGTCGAGGACGGCACGCTTTGGCACAACCTGCCGCAGCAAGCCGGGGCGTAGCCCGACAAGCCTTGCTACGGCAACCTTTGTGTGGCGCAAGCACGCCGTAGCACACAGGTGCACGATGCTCCGGTGCCATCAAGCGTGCGTGAAAGCAATGGCCACTCACCGGCATGATGAACCTTGGCTGGCCAATGGTATATCGTCATGGTTTCAGAGATTTACGGATATGGAGGCTACCTTGAGTTCCGATGATTTCCCTACGGTATTTGATCCTTCTAGTTGCGTTATTTTTCTCGGAGCAGGTTTCTCCGCCGACTCGACAAACAAGGCAAATGGCTGCCCCCCTGTTGGAGACGGGTTAAACAAAGCGATAAAAGAGCTGGCAAATATCCCAGCAGACGAGCCTTCTGATTTTACCGATTCGGCAGGGTATGCCATATCGCAGAAGCTTGACCTATTTAGCTTGCTTGAAGGGCTTTACACTATTAGAAAACTCACGGATTCTCAGCGAAAAATCCTGTCTTTGCCTTGGCGGAGAATATACACAACAAATTACGACAATTCGGTTTCTGTCTTCAGGGCGGAGAAGAATGGAAACGCCAGCGGGGATATTTTTGACCTGACAGACGATCCGCCTCGGCAGCTCCGCAAAGGTGTCGTCGTCCATCTGCATGGATCAATTGCCAAGTGTCAACCGGACAACCTAGATCAGTCGCTTGTCTTAACTCGTCGCTCATACGTAGAGCAGAGAGTTAAGAAATCCCTTTGGTGGGATTGGTTTGATCGGGATATCAAAACTTCACAGTACGTATTTTTCCTCGGGTATGACATAAACGATTTTGAACCCGCAAGCTATTTAATTAAATATCCAGGCATGGAGGGGAGGCGGCACTTTATTCTGAGAAATCCCAAGAGTCCGATAATTGCATCAAAGCTAGTGGACTATGGTGTGCGACATTCGTTTGAGCTGACGGGGTTCGTAGATAGACTGGATCGAGCTAAAGTTGAGGCAACCCCGGCTCACGAAAGAGAACTGAGTTCTTTTCGTTATGTTGATCTCTCAAAAGATAATAAGCTGCCATCAAAGCCAACTTCCGCTGAAATTCAAGAACTGCTTGCATTCGGCAGAATCAGATTTGATGCCATAAGGTCATCTTTTCCCAAGTCGGAATACGTTGTAATCAGGGCAAGTTCGCTGGATGCATGCAAGAATGCGTTAGAAGAAAACAAAACACTTGTTATTCATAGCAAAATTGGAAATGGGAAAACAATTGTCAGCGATGAGTTGAAAATTGTGTTGTCGCAAGAAGGACGCCGCTGCTTTATATTGAGAGATAACATTTCTCCGCTCCCTCAGGACATCGAATTCCTGAAGGGTATTGATGCACCAGTAATATTTTTCCCCAACTACGATAGTGCGATTGCAAATATTCATTTGTTTGACGGACTATCTGAGAACTCAAGATATGTCGTGGAACTATCATCCAGCACACTACAGGTTAGGATGCAAGAGGTTCACAGCAGGCTCCGAGGTAAGATAGCTAGGATTGGAATTGATAGATTAGATCAAGACGATGCGACTGCTCTTGTTGAGCTACTTGGGAAAGCCGGGCTTACTGCTCTTTCCCGTGCTGTCGATATTCGTGAAGGAATAGAGTTTCGCGATTTTTTGCTAAAATCTTACGATTATCCAGAGATTGCGAAGCGGCTAAGATCTGTTATTGATCCGCTGCTTCAAAATGCTCCGGCAAGAAGATTGATATGCATTAGCTCAATATTGAAATCAGCCGGCCTTCCTGTTGATGTCGGATTTATCGAAGATGTCACCGGAGAAGATCCCTATGCAATATTGAGTGGCTTGGGAGAGAGCGTTCTTGAGTTAATGGCGTACAGCATGGATAAGCTTGAGCCCCACTCATCGGTTCTGTCCGAACACATATTGCAGAAGTATGTTGACTCCAAAGATTTTGTCGGAATTATCTTTGATCTCACCGCAGAGGCGGCGCGCCGAATTGATGAGGCACATGATTTTTCTTCGGAGCGGTTTCGCAGGGCGCGAGCACTTCTTTCGGCAGTGATTCGATTTGGATTTGTTAATTCAATTATCGGGCAAGCCGCCGACAAGCGGAAAACAATAGGAAAACTTTATGAATCATGCCGCCGTGATGCGTTAATTGAAAAGGAGCCTTTGTTTTGGCTTCAATACAGCATATTTTGGCAGGATGAGCCTCGATGGGACTTGGCTGAATCGCATATGGCTGAGGCATATTCGCGTGGAGCCGCACGCCCTAACTTCAAGACCTTTCAGCTTGATACAAATTATCTTGGGCTGCTGTGCGACCTGGAGCTATTTTTTTCCAATGTGGGGCAGCCCGTTGCCAGATTTGAAAAGCTTACTGGAATCATGGAAACCTGCCGCGCCATGATTGACGACGGAAATCACAGGAATCACGTAATAAAGGCATTTCTCAAATTAGAGCCAATGATTTCCAAGCGAAAAGGTGATTTTACTGATGTGCAATGCACAGCTCTTTGCTATAGTTTGAATTTGGTCGCGGAAAAGTTGGCCGCCTTGCCTACAAACGAGAAGGCACTCTGGGGGACTGAGCCATGCAGAATGAGTATCGAAAATTGTATTCGCATATTGACACGGCAGTAATACCATCAATCTTCGTCGGCAGCGTAGTCTAGATAGCGCCTCGGCCTGAACCGAGGCGCTGGCCTGCAATGAAGATCAAGCCGCCAATACCTCGATCTGCTCATCCTCCACAACGACGGCTTTCTCCGCATTCTTCGATTCTGCTCTCTGCGGACTTTCCGCCGTGAGCACGGCGGGCATCCAGCCCGTACCACCGGCCAGCCGTTCCGCTTCGCTGGCAATGTCGGCCTTCTTCAACTTCGCCAGCCGGGCAGCGTGCGACGGTGCGAACTCGCCCACGGCTTCCAGAATCGCGGCCTTCGGCACATGCTGGAAGTAGCCGTCTGCGGTGGGCTGCCACCATGCGGCCATGTCCAGCCCCACGGCCTGCGCCAGTTCCGCGCCCGGCTGGTGCGCCGTGGCGCGAGGCGTCACCACGTCCACGGTCGCCGCTGCGCATACCGCCAGCAGCCGCACCAGTTCGCCTTGCTCCATCACCAGCAGCGCGGCGAACAGTTCGGCGCTGTCCTGCGGCAGCGCTTCGCCCGCGAGCTGCTGCAACTCGCGCAGGGCCACGGCGGCGGGCGACTCGGGCCAGTCGGGGGCCATGCCTTCCAGCCGGTCTTGCACTTTCAGGCTCACGCCCAGCGGCAGGTCGTGGCCGTAGTGGTTGTCCTGCAAGACGCTCTGCACCATGCCATGCACCAGCGCGGCCAGCGCGACGTGCGGATGCCGGGCGACTTCGATTTGCAGCGCGGCGGTGCGGTGCGCGCTCAACCGCTGCGCCAGCCGGTCGGACAGGCTCGCGGCCTTGGGCTGTTCTGCGTCCTCGCCTTCGTCGTCGTTCCCGGCTTCGCCTTCCGCGCCGCCGAAACCCTGCCGCAAGCGTTCCAGCGTGCGCAGCGCCTTGGCTTCGGCTTCGCGCAGCAGCCCGCGATGAATCACGGCTTCGCCGCTGCGGTCGAGGGTGACGATGGCACCGGCCACGGCGCGCACATCCGGGGCGTAGCCCTGCAAGGCTTCCTCCACGGCTTGCAGTTCCCCGGCGACCTGTTCGCGGCGCGGTTCCAGCGCCTCGGTCTTGTCCTCGTCCTCGGCGTCGTAGGCGTCTTCCAGTTCGGCGTCGATCTTGTCGAGGCGGGTTCGCAGCGAGGCGATGCGGCGGGCTTCGCGGGCGTTCGGTTCGCGGCGCTGGCGCGGCGCGTTCTGGAACGCCTGCCGCTCGGCATAGCTCATGTGCGGTACGGCTTCCACCCACGCCCAACCCTCGGCGCGCACGTCCCCGGCCAGTGCATCCAGCTTGCCACGCACCAGCGATTCCAGCAGCGCGGCGTCGGTCAGGTAGGTTCCGGCATCGCCTTCCGCGAACAGGTCGCGGCGGATACCGCCGCCCGCCGCCGTGTAGGCATCCAGCCCGGCGAAGCGCACCAGCGGATGCGTGACGTCGATTTCGCGTTCGGTCAGGCGTTCGCGCAGCGCGGACGCTCCACGCTGCCATTCGGGCGCACCGTAGAACGCGCTTTCCTGCGCGGCGTGGTCGTCGGTGATGGTCAGGGCCATCAACTGTTCCAGCGTGACGGCTCCGTCCCGGTAGTCGGCCAGCAGGCGCGGCGAGACGCTGGCGAGTTTGAGACGGCGCTGCACCACCAGCGGGGTCACGCCGAAGTCGGCGGCAATGTCTTCGATGGGGCGGCCTTCCTTGACCAGCGCGGCGAACGCCTCGAATTGGTCGGCCGGGTGCATCTGCTCGCGCAGCAGGTTTTCCGCGAGGCTGACGGTACGGGCCGAAGCGTCGGGCACCAGCAGGCACGCCACTTCGTAGTCGGCAGGGATGCGCTTCTTCTTCGCCAGCAGCTTCAAGGCGGTCAGGCGGCGGTCGCCGGCCACCACTTCGTAATGCTCGCCATCAGCGGCAAGGATGACGACGAGGTTTTGCAGCGGGCCGACGCGGGCAATGCTCGCGGCCAGTTCGGGGATGGACATGCGCGAGGTCGTCCGCGCGTTGCGCTTGGAGCGGCGCGGCAGCAACTGCGAGAGCGGAACCAAAATCAGGTTCTTGCTCGGGTCGGCCACTTCCAGCGGCGCGGCGGTTTCGATGGCGATGGTTTCGGTTTTCAGGACGGCGTTCATGGTGATGACTCCTTGCGGTTAGGGATGCAGCAGCGAGAGAAGCGGCAAGGGCTGCTGCCTGCCCCTGCCGCGTGGGGATTCAGGCTTTCAACTGGCGCATGCCATCGGCCAGTAGCCAAAGCGCACGGTTGAGGCGGATGTTCTGGTCGATGCCCTGCACCGGGCGGGTTTGTTGGCGGCGTCCGTTGGCGCTGCGCCCGCGCAGGCCGCCTTGGGTCAGGTTCTCTTGCGTGCGGTTGAACACGCTCCACAAGTCCGGGCGGCGGTCATCGAAGCGGCGCGGCATCAGGATTTGCGATTCCGTGATGGGCGCGGGCTTGTCGGGGTCGTCGTACTTGAGGGCCAGCGCGGCGCGGGCGAACACTTCGGATTCGCCATCGTTCAAGGTGATGGCGCGCATGGAATCGCGGGATTCCTGCACGCGGTCGAAGCCTCTCAACACTTCGTAAGCGCCTTCGATGACGGAACCGGCCACGTCGCCTTTGTGGGGCACGCGCACATCGGCCACGGTGTCGCCGCAGACAAGGCCATTGCTGCACACGAACCGGAACATGCCCGCGAGCATTTGGTAAGAACTGGTGCCGTCGTGCGAATTGAGAAGCACGATTTCATTTGCTTCCGCGCCGTTGATCTGGCTGGCGTGGCGCAGGCGCAGCATGTGTTTGGTGTAGTCGCGGCGGTCGTCGTGGCGCACGCGGGTCTGTGCTGCCATGAAGGGTTCAAACCCTTCCTTGCGCAGTTCCGCCAGCACGGCGGCGGTCGGGATATAGGCGTACCGCTCGGAACGGCTTTCGTGCGGGGCGTCCGCGAAGATGGACGGGGCCACGCGGCGGATTTGGTCATCGGACAGCGGGTAATCGCTGCGCAGCGAGGGGGAGCGGGAAGCGAATCGGGATGCGAGTCGCATTGCATTTCTCCTGACTAAAAGGGTTTGCTGTTCAAACCGCACACCGGATTCCTAGATTCGGAAGCCCAGCCTTTCGGCTGTTCGGTGCGGTCGGCACGAGGAACCCGGTTGGCCTCGTTGCCACCGTCTTTCCTGAGTTCATCGCCCGCGGCCAAAGGAGCGCGCGGACGGGGGCCGTCAAGGAGGCAAGCGCAGGGTTGGTGCGGCCCGCAGGCGCAGCCGAGGACACGGCCCTGCGCGCCTTGACGGCACACGGGAGCGGGCTACGGTCGCGGGTAAGGTGATGAAGTCAGGGGAGACGGTTGGATAAGGCAACGGCCGCCCTTGTGTGCTGAACCGCACGCAAGCGAAGCGCGCAGGCCCGAAGCTGGAAGCCGGGCCGTAGGCGTCAGCCGAGCGGAGCGAGGGAACGATGGAAGCCCGTCAGGGGCGAGACGCCGCAGGCGGCTCGATGCGAAGCACGACAGCGCGACCGGCCATGTTTCTTGGCCGGGGACGCCTATGCAGTCGTGGAGATGCAGCGTGGATCTTCTGTGGTGGACAAGCAGCCTTTGCGGCATCGGTATTGCCGCGCCGGCGCAGCCGGGGCGGCGGTGTTGCAGGGGCGCCAAGCGAAGCGCGGCGCGGATGTGCCGAAGGCACTTCCCCCGGAGTGCAAGCGTCAGCGCGCAGCGCCGCAGGCGCGAAGTCATCGGCACCAGGGCGCAGCAGAAAAAAAGGTGCGCCGCCCCGCAGGGCAGCGCACCGGATGGCGCCAGGCGCGATCAGTTCGCCGTCATCGTCTGCAACTGCTCGATCACGCCGGGTTCGACGAAGACGCACGGCTGGTCGGCCGCGATCGGCACGTTGAACACCTGTGCGAAGGCTTCGCGCTTGAGGTGCGCCAGGCGGCCCGTCCGGTACGCCTGTTCGGGCTTCACGCGGCCACCGCCCGCCGGCGAGCCGCTGCGCTGCGGGTCGCACTCGACCAGCGCGACAAAGCCGTCGTCGGACAGCTTCTGATGCTCGGGGCACAAGCCCCAGCCGGTTGCCGTGTGACGCTCCATGCTCGCGCGCAGGCGGCGATCCAGCAGGATGGCGCCGGTGTCGAAGCGAGTACCGCAGACAAGGCAAACGTGTTGTTCAAGCGAAACGTGCGATTTGTCGTTCATAACGATCTCCGGTTGCACGGGCGGAATTGCCCGGAACCGTCGCCAGCACGGCGCAGCGCAAGCAGTCAGGGGTCGCAGACGGCCGCCAGGACGCAAGCGCGCAAGGCGCGTGCAGCCCTTTGACGGCGAGAACGCCGTGATACGGTGGAGGGACACAGCAAGACCGCCCCCACCTTGTCTGTCAGCCAACAAGCAAGCGGAGTGCGCAGGCCCGTATGAAGTCGGGCGGAAGGCGTCAGCGATATGGAAGGCTGGCGAACGCCAGTCCCGTCAGGGATGAGCGAACAGCGAACCTGAAGCAGCGCGATCCGCGAAGCGGAGACGCTCAGGGTTGTTCTGCTTGCTATCCATTTCCGAATAAACTGCTTGTACGCTGCCAGAAGCAGGCTATTTGACTCATCGCACCAGGCTGTAAATCACATTGCCATAGTGAACAGGGGCTTACTCGTACATCTTATGTCGCCATCCCTCGATTCAGCCATCAGAGCGTCCGCCAATCGGATCAGCCATTACATTGAGGTGCATCGAGGCCATCGCCAGGTGCCTCTCTACGACCACATTAGGAAGCGACGTAGCGAAAGGGCCGCCCGTGCGCGTCCACTCAAACTGATTTATCTCGACACGAACGCATGGAAGTGTGTGTCGGACTTCCGGCGAAATAAGGAAAATCTTACGCCCGCAATGAAGACGTTTGGGGTAAGCATCGAACGGGCTGTTCAGACGGGGCGATTCGCATTTCCCATCGGTGTTCCGACATACTTCGAGTTGGACTCGATGACTGACCCGGCGACACGAGAAACGCTTACTCGACTGGTTGATGAGCTATCTCAAGGGTTCTGCATCCCCCCCTTTCCCGATCGTGTCGGCTCTGAGTTGCGCAAGCTGCGGATGGGCAAGCTGGATGAGCCAGAAGAACTAGAAGATTTTTTATGCAGCCCCATCGAACTAATGGGAATACCGACGATTTCTACGCTCGGATTTCTCGAATCGCACGTAGATAAAGAGACTTTCAACAAGGCTTTTTTTGATGCTTTGTCAGAGCTGCCATTTTCCTTTCAGTTGGAAGTTGCCGGAACGTACCCTGGGGCAAAGTGGGATAACTCGCGTGGCATTGCCGATCTGAACGGTGGAAAGGCGGCGCACCAGTCGGAAATGGTGAATCTCAATACGGGCATATTCGTTGAGCTGAAGGGCTGTATAGAAGCGTGGTTCAGAGAGGAAGTGATAACTATTTCTCAACAAGAAGTTGGGCTATATGCGCTTCAGGCGCAATACCACTGGCATGAGACCCCAGCCTCACGGGCACTGCCAACACTGAGAGTATTGAGTTCACTTTATGGGTTGATGCGATTCGATCCGCAGCGCCGATACCAGAACGGAGATCCAAGCGACTTCATGGTGGCGGCATCTGCACTTCCCGTAGCGGATGCTCTTTTCACGGACAGAAAACTTGCGAATCTTTTATCCGACAAACGAATCGGACTGGACAGATTTTCGGACTGCACGGTAGTCAGTGGGTTCGAGAGTATGGCGATGTATCTCGAAGAACAACTGCGGTGAGAAAAGTGCCGCGCTTATGCGCTGCATGGGGATATAGAGATGAATTCAAACACGCCTCCGCGCGAGGATGAACAGGTAAAAACCGCAGTTCGGAACGTCCTGCTAGGTTCGGCCCCAGAACGTGAAAGCGAGTTGGCCTCCTTGTGGAGCTTGCTTGAGCCTCGTTTTCAACTGACTGCCGACACGCACAACGGCGAGCGATTGGTCATGGAAGCGGGGATGTATCGCTTCGTCCGCTTTAACCATCGCGTAGTGCGTGCATTCTGGATCGCGGGCTTTGCAGCTTGGGAAGCGTATCGCGTTGTAGCGGAAACACCCGAACTAGATCCACTAGACCTCAAGCGCCTAGTGGAGTTGATTGATGCGTTTGAGCGCGTCTTGGAGAGCGATACCCCGGAGCTGGAAGCACTTCCCAAAGATGTTCCCGAGCCGGGCCACTACGACGACAACCCACAACTTCGCGCACCGGAGGAGCTTGCAACGCTGGGTGTTGGTTGGGCGCTTCTGCACGAGGTTCGGCATCTGAAGCATCAGCAGGATGGTGATTCGGCCGACCCCGATGAGGCAGACCCTACCCAGCGCAGGAGCGAGGAACTGTCATGCGACGCCTTCGCGACGAAATTCCTGCTTGACCAGCTTGTTCCTTATGCCCAACGGGAAAATGTAAGCCCGAACCTTGTTCGCAGAAAGAGAGAACTCGGAATCTATTTCGCGCTATTTGCAATGACCTTGATGGCACGCGATAAGTGGGGTGCGTCCCAAAGCCATCCGTCCATTCAGGCCAGAATCGACGCAGTTCGTGCCTTGATGGGAAGCCAACGCGATGAAGTGGCCGAGGCAATCGCAAGTGTGGCATTTGCGACGCTTCATACGCTGATGCCCGGTTCTCCGGGCATTGTTCCTGCCCCAGACGATGCAGGCCCCTCCCACCCAGAAGAAAGACTTTGCGGGCGAACCAATCCTCAAGGAAATGCCGTGTGTTCTTGAATGGCTCAAGGGAAAAGGGCTTAACGCACTAAACTCACGGTACTCAAGATACGAGAAAGACATAGATCAATTTTTCTCGTGTGACGATCCCACTTCCGCTGACGGCCGGGCCAAGTTTGACAAGCTGACCAACTCGTATATCGAGTGCTTGAGCATTGTTCTAATTCACCGGGCATTTCGAGACGAAGCGAGTCAAGGCTTTGTCGATAGACTAAGCAAGGTGACAGACGGGCAAGATCATCCTGATGCCAGTTCGGCAGGATCATCAAGAGACTTTTTGTTCGAGCTACTGATTGCAGCAAGAATGTCGCTGTCCGGCTACAAGATCGACTTCAACAAAGTCACGGATGTTGTCGCCGAAGACGATGAATTCCTTGTTTTCGGCGAGTGCAAGCGACTGTCTTCCGAGAAGAAGTTTGAGGAAAACTTCAAGAAAGCAGGCAAGCAAATTATCGCCCAAGCCGCAGGGATGTCCCAAAGGGTCTATGGCTTGGTCTTCTTGGATGTGTCCAGTTGTCTTGACGGGATTCCAAAGATGGAGCTTCCCAATGTCGAAGCAGCTCAGCGGGCAATTCACGAAAGCCTTGAGGCATTCGTGGCGAGAAACGCATCAAAAATAGAGCAGTTGGCCGAACGATTTTCTGAGTCTTCGCTTGGAGTCTGCCTAATTGGGCAGGCTCCGATTTGGACACGAGACGGCACCCTCTACATCGCGGCCAGGACAAGGGTAGTCGCATCACAGAGTTTGTCGGATGAGGATTTCAACTCCCTCAACAAAATATTGGGCAGATTTTCAAGTTCTATGCTTTCCCTTGTTTGATCTGCGATTCCGCTCGACGTGCCGCCTGTTGCAACCGTTCCCCCAACACTGCACGCGGCGGCAGACTGGTCAGGTATTCGGCAACGTGGATGCCCGACTTGTCCAGTTCCAACAACTCGATCTGCTCGCGCTTCTTGCCGGTGCAAAGGATGATCCCCAGCGGTGAGGCTTCCTCCGGCTCCCGCTCGTGCTTGTCGAGCCAGCGCAAGTAAAGCTCCATCTGCCCCTTGTAGGCTGCCTTGAACTCGCCGATCTTCAATTCGACGGCCACCAGCCGGCGCAGCTTGCGGTTGTAGAACAGCAAGTCAAGGTGGAAATCCTCGTCGTCGATCGGGATGCGCTTCTGCCGGGCGACGAATGAGAAGCCCGCGCCCAGCTCCAGCAGGAAGGACTCCATTTCGCGGATGATCGCCGCTTCCAAGTCGCCTTCCTGCCAGGTGTCCCGCAGGCCCAGGAAGTCGAGGATGTACGGGTCGCGCATGACCAGGGCCGGCGACATGCGCTGCGCATCGCGCAGGGTCGCCAGTTCCTGCGCGATGGTTTCTTCCGGCTTTTGGGACAGCGCCGTGCGCTCGTACAGCATCGAGTCGATGCGCTCGCGCAACGTCCGCGCGCTCCAGCGTTGGGTGCTGGCCATCTGTGCGTAGTAGTCCCGCTGGAGCGGGTCTTTCAGCGGCATCAGGGCGATGAAGTGCGTCCAGCTCAATTCTCGTATCAGTGATACGAGAATTGGCTCGTCGGGGAAGGTGGCGGCGAACTGCACCATCCGGCGCAGGTTCTGCTCGGCAAAGCTGCCGCCGTACTCCTTCACCAACTGCGCCGCCAGGTTCGGCAGGACTTCCTTGCCATAGGCCCCCCTGCGCCCGTCCAAGACCTGCGAACGGATGCGCTGGCCGATGCGCCAATAGAGCATCGTCAGCTCGCTATTCACCGTCGAGGCGGCGCGCTTGCGCGCCGCCTCGATCAATGCCCGAATGTCGCCCAGCAGCGCCGAAGGCGCTGCGGGCGAAGGAACGGATGCCTTGCGCCTGTTCATGCGATGGCCTCCTGGGGCTGCCGCGCGCCCGTGATGGCTTGGCGTCGGCTCGCCACCAGTTCGGCCGCATCGCGCACCGGCTTGTCCTCCGTGTGGACGTAGTGCATGAACATCGCCACGGTCTTGTGGCCCGTCAGCTTCATGCCTACCTTGGTTGGCACGCCCGAATTGGCAATGTCGGTCGTGGAGCGGTGGCGGATGCCGTGCGTGCCGACATGCGGGACGCCGGCGGCCTTGAGCACCCGGCACCAGCCGCCGTAGTGCTCGCCAAAAGTCAGGTGCTTGGTCGGGTCGTTGGGCGACGGCAGGACATAGGGGCAGCCCTCCCGGCGCGGCGCCGTCGAAAACAGCCGGTAGGCTTCCGCGCTCATGGGCTTTGAAAGGCCGCCGGTCTTGCTGTCGGGCCAGACCACGCGCCGGTTCTCCAGATCGACCCAAGCCCATTCGAGCGTGCAGATTTCGGAGCGACGGCCAGCGAACTCAAATTGAAGGCGGATCGCCAGCGGGATGACGTAGTTCTCCAGTCCTTCCGCCTCCAGCTTCTCCAGATGGCGGAAGATCAGCGCCAGCTCGTCGTCCACGATGAGCCGGGGTTCCTCGCCGGGCGGGTACATCGGGACGTGGCGGCACGGGTTGGTGCCGTCCGGGCGGTAGCCCCACACTTCGGCCAGGTTGAACATCTTGCGCATCACGCCGAAGGCGTTGTTCGCCTCGGCCGGCTTGTAGGCCAGCTTCTCCATCAGTCCGGCAATGTCGGGCCGCTTCACGTCCTGCACCTTCTTGCGGCCGATCAGCGGGACGATGCAGGGGTCGATGACCGCCTGATAGCCGCGCTGCGTGCTCGGCTTGTTGCGCTTCTTGGAGTAGTCCTCCATGAACTTCTTACACAACGCTTCGACCGTGGGCGCTTTGCGCGCCTCGGCCTTGGCCCCGCCGGGGTCGCCGCCCCGGCGAACCTCTGCCAGCCAGTCCTGCGCCATGACGCGGGCCTGCTCAACGGTCAGTTCCCCGAACAGGCCCAGCGAAGGCTTGCGGGGCTGTCTGGAGTTCGTGCGGTACTGGAGCATGAACACCCGGCGGCCCTTCGGGGTAATCTTGCACAGGAAGCCTGGCACCACGGTATCCCGTAGTTCGATGTCTTTGGCCTGGGGTTGCGCTGACTCTACGGCGGTCTTGGTGAGCTTGATCTTTGCCATGATGACTCCTTGGAACGACCCGAATTCCAAGAGCCAGATAGGAGCGGCGCGAGGGAAAACCGGGTCAAGTTTCAGAAAGCACCGGCATATGATGGACGCGTATAAACTTTTGATAAACCTGACGTATCTAGCTACGGCGCAGTCCAGCGAAGTACCGGGCTGGAGTCATCGTCAAACAAAAAAGTTCTCGTCTGCCTGTCTCCAATCCCCCGTCGCCGGCGTATCGGCTGCAAGGGGGCCACGGCTTCCTTGCTGACAAGCTCATGCATCGCCAAACGGAGATCCACATCATGCGCGCTCATCCCATCGCCTTTGTCGCCGCCCTCGGTTTTGCCATGACAGCCTGTGCCGGCACGCCGGGCGCCGGCATGCTGACCAGTGCCGACGGGCGCACGCTCTACACCTTCGATCAGGACACCGACGGCAGCAGCCACTGCCAGCAGGCGCCGTGCTCGACCAACTGGCCGCCGTACAGCGTCGAGGCAGGCGCGCCGCAGCCGGCCGGGCTGACGATGATCAAGCGTGACGACGGCAGCCAGCAGTGGGCGCTCGGCGGCAAGCCGCTGTACTTCTTCGCCGGTGACCGCAAGCCGGGTGATGCCTTCGGCGACGGCCTCAAGGGCGTGTGGCATGTCGCGCGCAAGGCCAGCAGCGGCGGTTACAGCTACTGAGTGACTCAGGCCGCCCGCGCCAGTGCGCCATCCAGCCGCTGCAGCGTCGCCCGCGTCGGCCCGTAGCTGCCGTAGAGCGCGTGCAGTCCGAGCCGGCTGCGCAGCTCGTCGAGCAAGGTGCCGACGCCGGCTTCACACGGCCGGCCGTCGCACCAGTAGCGCAGCCGCGGCGGGCACTGGTCGAGGCAGCTGAGCAGCAGTTGCGGGCGCAGCGGCAGCGGGCCGGCATCGCTCAGATCGGCGGCGATGTCGGCGCACAGGCGGTCGGCATCGAGCCAGGCGAAGCGCAGGCTGCCCTGCCAGGCGTTCGGCCGGTTGGTCGGATCGTCGATGCCGGCATAGGGCGGCGCACTGAGCTCGTGCGCCAGCGGCCCGGCGCCGTGACGGGTGACGTAGGCGCGGCTGGCATAGAGCACGTCGAGCGCATCGATGCCGGCCTCGCGCACCAGCGTAACGACGTTGCGCAGGCCGGTGTGTGAACGGGTGACGTGCGGCCAGTCGCCGCGATCCATGTCCAGACGCAACCCCTGCGCGCCCTCGAACACCACCCGCCCGGCGCTGCGCAGCCGCTCGACATCACCCAGACGCACATGATCGAGGAACTGCGCACAGTCGCCGGCGAAGCGCTCGATCAGCGCATCGGCCGCCAGCGCCGGCGGCAGCGCGAGGCTGAGCTCACCCAGGCGCAGCGGCAGCCAGTCGCGGCGGATCGCCTGCAGCCGCTCGCGCAGCCGGCGCGGATCGAGCAGATCGCTGACCTGCAGGCGGTAGGCCGCATCGCGCTCGTGGCGCTCCAGCGTCTCGCCGAAGCCGACGCCGCAGGAGCCGTGCCGCGCCGCGCCGCGCGCGGCTTCGAGCATCTGGTTCATCCACATGTCCCACGGCGTGCTCACCGCGCAGGCGCCGTCGACCCAGACTTCCGGCACTACGCCGAGCGCCCGCAGCGCCGCCCGCTCGCGCAGGTACAGCAGCGGATTGACCACGAAGAAGCGGCTAAGAAAAGTCGGCGCGCCGACGAAGGCGCCGCTGCCGATGTGGCCGAAGACGTGGCGGCGGCCGTCGGCGCACTGCACCGTGTGCCCGGCCTGCGCACCGCCGTTGGCGCGCACGACCAGCGTGTCCGGCCGTGCCGCGGCGAGCCAGTCGGTCGCCAGCCCCTTGCCCTCGTCGCCGTAGCCGGCGCCGATCACCGCGATCGCGCGCGCCATCTCAGCGCCCCCCGAACAGGTTGCGCCAGCCGCTGCGCCGGGTCGGCGGTTCGGGCGGTGCCAGTCGCGCCAGGCCGCGGGCGACCACTTCGGCGGTCTCGCCGCGCCAGCTGCCGGCCACGCTCGCTGCATCGCTGCCTTCGTTGACCGCGATCGCCGAGACGATCAGCTCGGCGAGCCGGCGATAGTCGGCGAGATACAGCACGCGCTGACCGAGCAGCGCCTCCCAGCCGCGGCGTACCGTACCGCGATCGCTGCGGTAATAACTGCCTTGCTCGACGACGACGTGGAACACCTCGTACATACGCTGCGCCGCCGCCAGTACCTCGCGGGTGCTGAGGTCGCGCGGCAGTGCATCGCCGCAGACCTCGCGCACGTGGGCGGCGAGCAATGCCGGCGGTGGCGGCTCATCGCCGACGGTGAACAGATACCCCTTGCGCCCGCGCTTCTCGAAGCAGTCGATCGCGGTGTGACAGGCAGCGAAGTACCACGGCAGATTGTAGCTCTCGAAGCGGTTGCCACCGCCACCGCCTTCGAGCCACAGCCGCGTCAGCTGCTCGGCGATGCGGATGTCGGCCTCGAACTGTGTCACCTGCAGTGGCGCCGAATCGCACCAGGCATCGCCCAGCCCCATGATCATCACGTGCGGATCGCTGACCGGGCGGCGGTTAAGGATTTCCTCGACCAGCGTGCCCAGCCCTTCACGGACGAAGGCATCGGGGATGCTGCCCATCGAGCCGGTTTCATCGAAGGCGATGATGATCGCGTTCGACTGCGGGTTGAGGTCCGAATCGCGCGACTCGCGCATATCGATGCGGCGCGGGTCGAAGTCGGGGTCGAGGCTGCGGCGGGCGAAGACATCCTCGCGGCTGCGGCCGCTGGTGCTGCTCGCGTAGTCGCTCCAGTCGGTGGAATCCCAGCGTGCGAAACCCATGATCGTCACTCCTCTGTCGTCGTGCCGGCGTCTTGCGGCATGGGCATCAGCTTGGGCTTGTGACTTGTAAAATGCAATATGCAATTTACAAATTTATTCGACAGAGGCCGACGCCGGGATGGCATCGGTCCGGCGACTCAGGCAGACGTATCCGAGGCCGGCCGCCGCCCGCGCCTGGCCTTCGGCGCCGCCGCCCGACTGGCAGCCAGCCGCTTGAGCAACTCCGCCGCCGGCTCGTCAGCCGGGTCCGGCGGCACCAGCTCGCCACGAAATGTCATATTAGTTGCTTTAATTAAGAGCCCGATTTAACCGCATGGGGGGTTAAGATTTTTAAATCGGATTTGACATAATAAAAAACGACGACTCATTTGGTTTTTTATATGATTTTGTCATCAGTTTTATATCGTGCCTATTTAGCCAAATAAATCATTCGTCTACAAACACCTGGACCAATCGCCACCCTTCCGGCGTGAGATCAAAAACCCATGCGCCTACATACAATTGATTTCCTCCTGAGTTGCAGAACCCATTTAAAATGCTCTGAGTACCATTAATCAGTGATGCCATCGTTGTTGAGCTTTGATATAGCCCAGGGTCTGCTTTTAGCAGGTTGTTAAATTTTTCAGTAAATTTTTCAGTAATGTATGTGACCTCACCATCATCCAGTGTTTGACTGATTTTCACAGGAAACCGCGTCGCAGCGACGATCTCAAGCATATCGTTATTTAGAACCGCCGAGCGAAACTTCATCCAGAATAGTTGTGCTTCATCCGGACAAGTATTTTTGCTTTCATCTGCAAAAGATGATGCACACCACAAAACAAGCATAATAAAAATCAGATGCTTAATCCATTTGAGTACATGTGCTGGTGACGTCATTTATTAAAAATCCATTTTATGCCGATAGGTGCCAGGTGATAGCCGTAGCTTCTCCTGCATACGCCTATTCAAGCTTATTACCACTCCGTGACGGCGTCAGCAGCTTCGTGTAGCTGCCATTTACGCACGTTCATCTCACTATTGCCGCAGCGCTCGGGGAAACTGGCCGATTCAGTCGGCGCACTCGATTTGTGCACGAATCGCCGAAGTGATGTAAAGATTTTTACGCAGTTGCATCTGCATCAAAATGCCGTCGTCGCGCAGAACGTCGCAGAGGTTCCAGAGTTTCTGGACGATTTCGGTATTGCTCATGGTCGATCCGGTCAGGGAAACAGCGGCTCGCCGGCGGCGGGCCAGATAATCTGGTAACGGGTCGAGCGACCGCCGCCGGGCAGCCGGTACAGACAGCCTCTGGCGACGAGGTCGGCGAGGTGGCGGGTGGCGGTGGCTTTGGACACCTGCGTCAGCGCCTGATACTGACGGGCGCTGATGCCCTGCTCGAAGCCGCCGCGGCCGGGACGCGCGCCGTCGAGCAGGCGATTGAGCACTTTGACCTGTTCGGCGGACAACGCCTGTGCATCGTGCTCGCGCCAGAAGCGGCTCTTGCCGAGTACACGCTCGATCTGCGCCGCAGCATTCTCGATCGCCTGCAGCAGCGTGTGCAGAAACCACTGCAGCCAGGGCGTCAGATCGAGCGCATCGGCGGTGCGCATCTGCTGCGCGGCTTCGAGTTCGGCGTAATAGCGCTTGCGCTCGGTGAGGATCGCCACCGACATTGCATAAAAGCGAATGCTCTGGCGCTCGCCTTGCGCCAGCGCCAGATCGGTGAGCGCGCGGGCGATGCGGCCGTTGCCGTCCTCGAAGGGATGCAGCGTGACGAACCAGAAATGCGCCAGCGCCGCCCGCAGCAGTGGATCGAGCGCGGCGTCGGTGCGGCTGGCGGCGAACCAGTCGAGAAAGGCGTCGATGCGCGTGTCCAGCCCGTCGCGCGGCGGCGCTTCGAAATGCACGGTCGGCCGATCGAGCCGCCCGGAGACCACCTGCATGGTGTCGGCGCCGCGCCAGTCACCGATGCGCAGCCGCCGGCCAAGGAACGCCTCTTCACCGGCGAACAGCCAGGCGTGCCACTGCCACAGGCGTGCGGCGTCGAGCGGCGCGTCGAGATTGGCGGTGGCGTCGCACATGATCTGCGCCAGCCCTTCGCTGCCCGCCTCGACTGGCCCGCCCGCTTCCAGCCCCAGCCGCCGCGCCAGGCTCGAACGCACCGAGCCGACGTTCAGCGGCTCACCCTCGATGGCGCTGGAATCGACGAGGTTGCGCAGCAGGGCATCGAGCGTGAATTCCGCCTGCAACGCCGGCTCACTGCCCCGCGCCCGGCCGAGCAGTGCCCCCTGCGCCAGCGTTACCTGCCGCAGCAGCGGCGCCAGCACATCGGCCTGCCAGCGAAACCGCGGCCACTCGGGGTGTTGCCAGATCCAGCGCATCAGAACGGTATCGAGAAGGGAAATGAGCCGAATGCTAACAGTATTCGGCTCATAATATTGATATTCATGAGCCGAATGAAGCGACCGATTCGGCTCATCCGTTCGCGAGCACCGATCAGTGCAAGGCAGACAGGCTCTCACAAACCTGCGCGAACTTAAAATAAGCAGGACGCTTATTTTAAGTTCGGCCCTAAGTTGAAATAAGGCGCCGCTCAGGCCGCCGGCCACAGCCCGTCGGCGAGCTGATCGAGCACCGTGCCGAGCTGGCCGCCGAGGATTCGGTCGAGCCGTTTGGCGCCGCCGTCGGTGGCGAAGGCGCGGTTGATGAATTCCTGGTCAATGATCGTTTCGTGCTGGAGCTGCTTGCCGATGCGCTCCAGCCATTTGCGCTGCAGCGGCGTCCACGGCGCCAGCGCGTAGATGCGCGTCATCGCCTGCTCGACGCGCTGGCCGAACGGAATCAGCGCCTCGCCGAGCGCGGTCTGACGGATGTAGCCGACGATGCTGGCGGCAATGTCCTGATTGGTCTTGCCGCGCCACGCCGTCTGCAGGCGGGCTTCCTTGAGCTGCTCGCGGCTCAGGTCGCGCGGACGCCCGACCACCACGCCGAGCGCGCCGCGATCAACGAGGAACAGAATGCTGCGCAAGCGCTCGGCCTTGGGCAGCCGGTACTTCGGGTCGATGACGGGGCACGTCTTGCCGGCATTGCCGACAGGCAGCGGCGCTGATCGTAACCATCTCCTGAGGATTCATCATCGAACGCCTGTCCTGCGCATCGCCAGTCGACGGAATGTAGCGCGGCCGCGCCTTTGGCGGGGTGAGTCGTGACACACTGCACGGCTGCGGCCGCGCCCGGCGGCCACCGTTCCCTCTGATCCACACAGACTGCGATGAGCGCTTACGAAAAACCGATCGCCACCGTCGACGTGGCGCTGTTCACCCTGCGCGACGCTGCCCTGCAGGTGCTGCTGAGCCGGCGCGAACGGGCGCCTTACGCCGGCGAATACGCCCTGCCCGGCGGCTTCGTGCACACCCAGGAAGACGCCGACACCGCCGCCACCGCGCGCCGCGTGCTGCATGACAAAGCCGGCGTCAGCTCGCCGTACCTGGAGCAGCTCTACACCTTCAGCGGCCGCGACCGCGATCCGCGCGGCTGGTCGATCAGCGTGGTCTATTTCGCGGTGGTGCCGGAACAGGCCCTGCAGACGCTGCCGGCCGGCAGCCGGCTGCAGGCGGTCGATACCCTGCCGGCGCTGGCCTTCGATCATGTGGCGATCGTGCGCAAGGCGCTGGCGCGCATCCGCGACAAGGCGACCTACTCCTCGCTGCCAGCCTTCCTGCTGCCGGAAACCTTCACGCTGCCCGAGCTGCACGCGGTCTACGGCCAGGTGCTCGGCAGCACGCTGGACCCGGCTTCGTTCCGCCGCAAGATCGAGAGCCAGGGCTTCATCGAGCCGGTGCCCGGCGCCCGCAGCCAGACCCGCTCGACGCGCCCGGCGCAGCTCTACCGGCTGGTGGCGCGCGAGCTGCGCGCCTTCGACCGCACCATCTGAGCAGAACCAAGATTTCATCGTGCGTGTATTTGTGCGCTGCAAAAAAACACTCGCTCTAGTCTGCTGCCTAGGCATAGACTGTTCTGTACTCATGATTCGCAGGCAGACAAAAACTGTGCTGCGAATCCCGTTTCCCGAACAGTCGGTCACCGCCCCCGCCGGTGAGATCACGCAGGCAGCCGCACGGCTGTGGCGATCGCTGGTTAGCGCTACCATTGCGCGATCCTGCGGAGCCGATGACGGATGTACGGCAAACGGTGCCGACGCGCCGCGGCGTCAACCGCGCACGACCGCCGACAGTGCTAGCTACATGCGGGGCCTGCTCGCCGGCCGCCGCCGCGCCCGGCGTGGCGGCTTGCAATCCGGTCCGCAGGTCATGGATGGCGGCTCGATTCACGCACTTCGCCGAATACGGCAGGTGCTGTCAGCCACAGGCCGGACCGAGGACTAATCGTGATTCCCACTCAGATCGCCTGCCCACTGCGTCGCTCCCGGGCGCGCATCCCTGATCCCGGGCGCACCGCGGTGCGTGCGCTGTACGAGGAGCTGGCCCTGTACCCGAAACCGGGGCTGGTCAGCCCGGTCGATGCCGGCAGCCACAGCGACATGAACATGCAGACCTTTCTGCGCAGCCTGTTCGCGCTGCGTGGCTACTTTCGCGAGATCAGCGCCGCCGGTGCCGCGGATGCCGACTTCACCACGCTCAACGCCCTCGGCCGCACCGCCGAAGCGCGCATGCTGACGGCGACCGGCGGCATCAACACGCACCGCGGCGCGGTGTTCGCGCTCGGCCTGCTGGCCGCCGCCGCCGGTTATCTGCGCGCCCGCAGCGAGGAGCTCGACGGTCAGCAGCTCGGCCGCACCGTGGTCGAACGCTGGGGCGCGGCGATCGCCGCCGCGACGCCGCCGGCCCATGCCGCGCCGAGCAGCAACGGCGAACGCGTCGCCCGGCGCTATGGCGCCGGTGGTGCCCGTGCCGAGGCGCTGGCCGGCTTCCCGGCGATCTTCGAACTGGCGCTGCCGGCGCTGCAGAGCACGCTGGCCGCCACCGGCTGCCTGCGCCGCGCGCGCATGCAGGCGCTGTTCGTGACGATGGCACGCCTCGAAGACACCAATCTGCTGCATCGCGGCGGCACCGCGGGACTGGCCTTCGTGCGCGAGCGCGCGCAGCGCTTCGTGGCCCGCGGCGGCACGCTGTGCGACGACTGGGTGCACGAAGCGCAGGCGCTGCACGAGGCATGCGTCGCCCGCCGCCTCTCCCCCGGCGGCAGCGCCGACGTACTCGCCGCCACCTGTTTCGTGCACGCCCTGCAGGACGCCTGAGCGCGCGACTCAGGCCAGATGCCGGCGCGACGTCGACATCGACGGCAGCGCCGCCCGACTCAGTGCCCGCCAGTTACCGCGGGCAGCCGGTGCGCGGCGTCGGCGGCGACGTGGTGGCGGATGCGCGGTCCGTCGGCGGCGCGGTGCAGTGCGCGGACTCTGGCCTCGCAGGCAGCTTCGCTGCGGGTAACGCGGCCGTGGTGGCGCAGGTGTTCGAGCCAGGATTCGTCGATGAAGAATTCGAGCCAGCGCGTCGGCGTCTCGGTGTCCTGGAACAGGCCCCAGCTGATCGCGCCGTTGCGCCGGCGCATGCGCGCAACCTCCTGCATCGCGGTGATGAAGGCAGCGCTGTCCTCGCTGGCGATGCTGTACTCGACGGTGATCAGCACCGGCCCGCGATCGTGCTCGACTTCGGCACCGACAATCGGCGCCGGCCAGTGCAGCGAGGGTGAAAGATCCGCCGCCGCGTGGTGCGCCAGGCGGAAGCGCTGCAGCAGCGGCACCGCCAGCGCCAGTCCGGCGGCAGCGCTGAACAGCGCGACGCCAAGCCCCTGCCGGGCCGCGAGCGCCCCCCATAGCGCCGCGCCGCCGGCCATCGCGCCGTTGAAGGCGAGCATGTAGACGGCCAGTGCCCGCGCCCGCACCCAGGCCGGGGCCGAGGTCTGCGCCGACACCTGCAGCGAGGACAGCGCGGTGATCCACAGCGCGCCGGCCAGCAGCATCACCGGCACCAGCAGCGCCAGCAGGTGCACGCCGGCCAGCGCGCACAGCACCAGCGCGTAGCCGAGGCTGGCGGCGGCGAGCAAGGTATCGACCGGGTAACGCTGACGCAGCCGCGGCAGCACAAAAGCGCCGGCGACGGCACCGACGCCGACACAGGTCAGCAGCCCGCCGTAGACGATCGCCTCACCACCGAGCTCGCGGCGCACCAGCAGTGGCAGCAGTCCGAGCCCGGCGCTGGCGAACACGAAGAAGGCGACGGCGCGCACCAGCACCGTCTGCAGGGCCGGGGCGCTGCGCGCGTAACGCCAGCCGGCGCGCAGCGCGCCGAGGAAGCGCTCGGCCGGCAGCGGCGCCAGCGTCGGCGTGCGCCGCCAGGCGGCGAGCACCAGGATCACGCCGGCGAAGGAAGTGGCATTGAGGGCGAAGGTCGCCCACGGCCCGACGCTGCTGACGATCAGCCCGGCCAGGGCCGGACCGATCGCCCGCGAAACATTGATGCCGACGCTCGACAGTGCCACCGCCGGCTGCAGCTCGGCCGCCGGCACCAGCTCCGGCGTCAGCGCCGCCCAGGCCGGTGCCATCAGCGCCGAGCCGATGCCGAGCGCGAACGTCAGCGCCAGCAGCCGTTCCGGCGTCATCGCGTTGGCGTGGCTGAGCAGCGCCAGTGTCAGCGCCACCGCCGCCATCCAGCACTGCACGCCGATCAGGTAGCAGCGGCGGTCGACGATGTCGGCCAGCGCGCCGGCCGGCAGCGCCAGCGCGAACATCGGCGCGGCACCGGCCGCCTGCACCAGCGATACCAGCAGCGGATCGTTCGCCAGCGAGGTCATCAGCCAGCCGGCGCCGACCTCGTGCATCCAGGTGCCGATGTTCGAGGCGATCGCCGCCAGCCACAGCCAGCGGAACAGGCGGTGACGCAGCGGGCTCCACGGCCCGGCGGCTGCGCTTGTGTCATCGGCCGGGGCGCTCATCAGAAGGCGAAGCAGGAGCAGCCGAACACGCCCCAGAAGCCGGCGTGGTCACTGACCGGCATATCGGCGCCGCGCGCGCGTTCATGGGCATGGCCGTGCACCGCGCAGGCGCCGGCACAGCAGTGCGGCACGGCGAGCGCGGCGGCGCGGTGATGGCCCGGTGCGATCGCCACCGGCGACCATTCCGGCAGTACCGGCAGCGGCGGCGGATCGAGGTGCGCGAACTCGGCAGCGGCGTGGACGATGCGGCCGCCAACCAGTGTCAGCACCGATTCGATGCCGCGGATCGCCTCCTCCTCGACGCTGAAGTAATCCGCCGACAGCACCGCAACGTCGGCCAGACACCCTTCGCGGATCATGCCTTTATGCCCCTGCTCGGAGGAAAACCAGGCACTGCCGAGCGTCCACAGCTCCAGCGCGGTCTCGCGCGACAGGCCCTGCGGCGCCAGCGGCAGGCCGCCGACGGTACGGCCGCTGGCCAGCCAGTAGAGCGCGGTCCACGGGTTGTAGCTGGCGACGCGGGTAGCGTCAGTGCCGGCGCCGACCGGCACGCCCATTTCCAGCATGCGTGCCACCGGCGGGGTTTCGCGCGCCGCCGCCGCACCGTAACGCTCGACGAAATACTCGCCCTGGAAGGCCATGCGGTGCTGGATGGCGATGCCGCCGCCGAGGGCGCGCACGCGCTCGATGTTGCGCGGCGAGATGGTCTCGGCATGGTCGAAGAACCACGGCAGGCCGGCGAAGGGAATCTCGCGGTCGACGCGCTCGAAGACGTCGAGCATGCGCGCGATCGATTCGTCATAGGTCGCGTGCAGCCGGAACGGCCAGCGCTGCTCGACCAGGTGGCGGACCACGCCTTCGAGCTCGGCCTCCATCGCCGGCGCCAGGTCCGGGCGCGGCATGACGAAGTCCTCGAAATCCGCCGCCGAGAACACCAGCATCTCGCCGGCGCCGTTGTGGCGGTAGAAGTCATCGCCGGCATGCAGCGTCACCTGCTGCGTCCAGTGCTTGAAATCGTCGAGCTCCTGCCCCGGACGCTGGGTGAACAGGTTGTAGGCCAGACGCACGGTGAGCTGCTGATCGCGGGCGAGCTGCTCGATGACGGCGTAGTCGTCCGGGTAGTTCTGGAAGCCGCCGCCGGCATCGATGGCGCTGGTGACACCGAGGCGGTTGAGCTCACGCATGAAGCGGCGCGTCGAGTTGAGCTGCTGCTCGATCGGCAGCGTCGGTCCCCTGGCCAGCGTCGCGTAGAGGATCATCGCGTTCGGCCGCGCCAGCAGCAGGCCGGTCGGCTCGCCGCTGGCATCACGTTCGATGCTGCCGCCGGGCGGCTGCGGCGTATCGCGGGTGTAGCCGACGGCGCGCAGCGCGGCGCGGTTGAGCAGCGCGCGGTCGTAGAGATGGAGCACGAACACCGGGGTGTCCGGCGCCGCGGCGTTGAGCTCGTCGAGCGTCGGCATGCGCCGTTCGGCGAACTGGAATTCGCTCCAGCCGCCGACCACGCGCACCCACTGCGGGCTCGGCGTGCGCGCCGCCTGCTCGCGCAGCAGGCGCAGCGCATCGGCCAGCGACGGCAGCCCTTCCCAGCGCAGTTCGAGGTTGTAGTTGAGGCCGCCGCGGATCAGGTGCAGGTGCGAGTCGTTGAGCCCGGGGATCACGCGGCGGCCGCCGAGATCGATGACGCGGGTCTGCGGCCCCTGATGCGCCATCACCGTGCGCTCGTCGCCGACGGCGAGGAAGCGGCCGTCGGCGATGGCCAGCGCGCTAGCGGCGGGCCGGGCGCGGTCGACGGTGTGGATGCGGGCGTTGAGCAGGATCAGTTCGGCAGTCATGGCGAAGATCTCCTCGAAACGATGCGCGCCTTCAGCGCGACAGCCAGCCGGCCAGCACCCGCGTCAGCGCCGGCATGATCAGGCACACGACCAGCAGCACGATGGTCAGCGCGACCAGGAAATGGCCGAGCAGCCAGCCGCCGAGCCAGGGCCAGCGCGTGAACAGCGGCTGCCACAGCGGCGGCACCAGCAGCGTCAGCGGATAGATCACCGCCAGCGTCAGCAGCACCTGCTTCCAGCGCCGCGGCGGGCTCGCACCCGGCGGCGTGAACCAGAACTCCGGCCCGGGATGCGCCTCCGTCGCGTCGACGCCGTCGACCAGCAGCGGGCGGACCTCCTCGACCAGCATCGTGCGCTCGGCTGAAGCCAGCCAGGCTTCGAGGTGCGCGGCGGAGTCGAAGCGCACCACCACCGTGTACGGCGCGCCGCCCTGCGCCGGGCGGATCACGCTGACGCCGAGGTGGCCGGGCCAGTGTGCGGCGACCGGCATGATGCGGGCCAGCCAGCGCTCGTAGTCGCTGCCGTGGCCGGGATGCACGCGGTGACGGATGACGACGCTGACGTGCTCGACGTGGCCGGGCGGAAAGGCGCTCGGCACGCTACTCACGTGCGGAGGCTGCCGTGCCACTCGCCGCGCTGCGGCGCGCCGTGCACGCGGGTATAGGCGTAATCCACGCCCATGCCGTAGGCGCCGCTATGCTCGCGCACGATCGCCATCACTGCGTCGTAGTGCTCGCGCCGCGCCCAGTCGCGCTGCCATTCGAGCAGCGTCTGCTGCCAGGTCAGCGGGCGGATGCCGGCCTGGATCATGCGCATCATCGAGTAATCGTGCGCCATCTGGCTGGTGCCGCCGCAGGCATCGGCGACGACGTAGACCTCGTAGCCGTCGAGCATCGCCGAGTTGGCCGCCGAGTTGATGCAGACCTCGGTCCACAGCCCGGAGAGGATCAGCTTCCTGCGGCCGCTGCCGTTGATGGCATCGCGCACTTTGACGTCATCCCAGGAATTCATGCTCGAACGTTCGAGCAGATCGGCCTGCGGGTAAACGTCGAGCAGTTCCGGCCACGTGTAGCCGCTGAACGATTCGGTCTCGACGGTGGTGATGAAGGTCGGCACGCCGAACACTTGCGCCGACTTGGCGAGGGCGACGACGTTGTTCTTCAGCGTCTGGCGGTCGATGTTGGCCACGCCGAAGGCCATCTGCGGCTGATGGTCGATGAACAACAGCACGCAGTTGTCCGGGGTCAGTTGTTCGAGGGCGGTACGGTCGGACATCGTCAACACTCCTGGCGGGGGGAGAAGCCTGCAGCCACCCGTTCGGTGGCCAGCCGGTCGTTGCAGCCTCCGGGCCAGGCGGCGTAACTGCGCTGCCGCGCTGGAAAATCCACGCCCCCACGCGGCCGGCGTCACACTCGACGTTGCAGAATCCGTTGCAGCGGCGTTGCAGGGCTGCGGCAGGACTGCAACCTTGATGCGACATCCTTGCCCGCGTACTGCCGAAGGAAGCGGCCATCACCGAGGTAGCGCCATGCCTTCCGCCGAACAGTTCGCCGCCATCCGTGAACGCCTCGAACCCCTGTCGAGCTTCGTCCCGCAGCAGCAGGCGGCGCGGCTGATGCTCGGCACGCAGCGCATGTTCCTGCAGTCGGCGTCAGCCTTCGGCCAGATGCGTGCGGAGCTGATCCACACGCTGGGCAGCCCCCTCGCCCGCGGTGTGCTCAAGCGCTACGGCTACCACGCCGGTTTTCACGACGGCCACGTGCTGTCGGCCGAGTATCCGCAGCTCGATACCGAGGAGCAGATGCACCTGGGCACGCTGCTGCACGAACACGAGGGGCACGCGCGCATCGAAACCGAACTCGAAGGCACCCGCGTCGATCTGGCAAACGGTGTGCTTGAAATCCATTCGCGCTGGCATGACTCGATCGAGGCCGAACAGCATCTGGCGCAGCACGGACGCTGCAATGAACCCGCCTGTTGGACGCTGGCCGGCTACGCCTGCGGTCATCTGAGCTACTTGCTGCGCCGCGAGGTCGTCGCCGTGGAAACGGCCTGCCGCGTCCAGGGTCATGACTGTTGCCGCTTCCGCGTCGGCTTTCGAGAGGACATGGAAAAACACTTCCCCGGCTGCGCCGACGACTTCCGCCGCATCGACCTCGACCGCCTGTTCCGCGAACTCGAACAGACGGTGGCAGCGCAGCGGCGCACGATCAGCGAGCTGCGCGTGCAGCTCGGCGCCGGCGACTCCGGCGAGCCGGCGGCTTTTGCCGCGCTGATCGGCCAGAGTCCGGCGCTGCGCCGCGCCATCGACATCGCCCGCGCCGTCGCCGCCGTCAGCTCGACGGTGATGATCAGCGGCGAGAGCGGCACCGGCAAGGAACTGCTGGCGCGCGGCATCCACGATGCCTCGGCGCGCGCCGGCGGGCCGTGGATCGCGCTCAACTGCGCGACACTGACCGAGTCGCTGCAGAGTGCCGAGCTGTTCGGCCACGTGCGCGGCGCCTTCACCGGCGCCAGCAGCGACAAACCGGGACTGTTCGAGGCGGCCAGCGGCGGCACGCTGTTTCTCGACGAGGTCGGCGAGCTCAGCGCCTCGGCGCAGGCGGCGCTGCTGCGCGTGCTGCAGGAAGGTGTCGTCACCCGCATCGGCGAGCACCGCGAGCGGCGCGTCGACGTGCGCATCATCGCCGCCACCCACCGCGAGCTGGAGGACTGCATCGCCGCCGGCCGCTTTCGCGCCGATCTGTGGTACCGGCTGAATGTCGTCAGCATCGCCATGCCGGCGCTGCGCGAGCGCGACAACGACCTGCTGATCCTCACGCAGGCGCTGATCGAGCGCTTCAACGCCCGCTTCGCCCGCAGCGTGCGCGAGCTCGACCCGGAGGTGCTGCGTCTGTTCCTGCACTATCCGTGGCCGGGCAACGTGCGTGAGCTGGCGAACGTGCTCGAACGCGCGGTGCTGCTGTGCGGCGGCGAGCGCATCACGCTGCACGACCTGCCCGAGCGCCTGATCGACTGGCGACCGCCGGTGGAGTTCGAACCGACGCTCGCCAGCGTCGCCGACAGCGTGCGCCAGCAGGAGCGCGAACAGCTCGTCGCCGCGCTGCGCGCCAGTGGCGGCCGCCGTCACCTCGCGGCCGCGCAGCTCGGCATCAGCCGCGCGACGCTGTGGCGGCGGCTGAAGCGGCACGGCCTCGACTGAGACTCAGCCGGCGGCGAGACCGGCAAGCAGCGCCCGCGCCGCGGCATCATCCGGCCGACCGTCGAGATACTGCTGCAGGTAGCGCCGCGCCTTGCGCGGTCGGCCGAGGACGGCGAACACCTCGCCGAGCAGGCGCGCCGCGGCATCGAGCCCCTTGCCGAACGCGCGCTGCAAGGGCACAACCGCCGCCTGCGGCTGTCCGGCGCGGGTGGCCAGCAGCTCGCCGTACTGCAGATTGGCCTGCGGATGATCGGGCACGGCGGCGAGCAGCGTTTCGAGGTGCGTGCGGGCCCGCTGGTCGCGTCGTGGCAGACGCAGGCCGCTGCCGAGCAGTGCCAGCTGCGCGGCGCGCAGACGCAGCTGGACGGCGTCCGCCGGTGCGATCTGCAGCAGATGATCGAGCACGCGCTCCAGATACAGGTAATCGGCCAGCGCCGCCTGCCGCGGCTCGCTGCTGGCGCACGGGTGCTGCGGCACTGCCGCGTGAGCCTGCAGCGCGGCGAGCAGCGTATCGAAATAGCTCAGGTTGACGCTCAGCCGGCGGCTGCCGGAGCAGCTGCAGCAACGCAGCAGCGGGTACATGTCCTGTGCGCGGTAAACCGACGCCGCCGCGGCGTCGGGCTGCGGTTGGTCGACCTGCGTGGCGCTAGCGGGGAACTGCGGACTCATGCGTGGACTCCCTGAGGACTGGAGGAAATGACGACGGCTTGCTGTTTAAATGAGAATACTTATCATTTGTCAGCAATCGCAAGTCGTCCATCTCCCCGATCCCCCCGCTGTGGAGTCACTGCATGAATGCCCCCCGCTTCCCCGTCGTCACCGATCCGGCCTACCTGCTCGCCGCCCGGCAGATGCTGCGCCAGCGTGAACCGGGCCTGCGTCCGCTGGAGGCCGCGCAGCGCCTCGGCGTCAGCGAGGCTGAACTGATCGCCGCGGAAAGCGGCCGCGATGCGCTGCGCCTCGGCGGCAACTGGGCGCGCCTGCTGCGCGCACTGCCCACGCTCGGCACCGTCGAGATCGAAACCGCGAATGCTTTCGCCAGCCTGCGCCGGCACATGGATCTGCGCGGACTGCGGGTCGATGCCCGCCATGCCCGCCTGGAAACCGGCAGCGACGTGCTGCGCCTGCGCTTCGCTCACTGGCACTCGGGTTTTGCCGTGCGTGAAGGCGAGCGCGTGGCGCTGCGTTTTTTCGACCGTCGCGGCAGCGCGGTGCTCAGCGTGCGCAGCCTGCCGGGGGCCGACACGCAGGCCTTCGGTGCGCTGTGCAGCCGCTATGCGTTGCGCGGGCGGGCACAGCCGCTGTGCATCGGCCGTCATGATCACGCGGCATTCTGGCCGGCAAGCACGCTCGACGCCGGCTGGCTGCGCGCGCGCTGGGCGCAGCTCACGCAGGCGAGTCTGGCGACGACGCTGCTGCGCAGTTGCGGCCTCGGCCGCCAGCAGGCGCTGCGGTTGCTCGGTGACCCGTGGGCGCGGCGCCTGCCGAGTACCGACGCCCGACAGGTGCTCGAACATGCCTGGGAAAACGCTGAGTTGATCCAGGTCACCGTCAGCAGTGCTGGCGCTTTGCAACGTACCGTCTACTGTCCAAAGTCGCTGCGCCGGCAGCGGTGCGGCATTGCAGCGGACGGCGAAGACGTCTACCTGATGTGGGGCACTTCGCCCGCCACCGCCCTGTGGCAGGTCCGCACCCCTGACCCGCGCGGAACATGCACGACCGTGGAGGCGTTCGATGCCAGTGAACGGGCTCTGGCCAGCCTCGGTGGCACGACGATCGCGGCGGCTCTGACGATGCCGATGGCATTGGCTGAGGCTTGATAGTTTTTAAATATCGATTCAATTTCAACAATCAATTTCCACTAAACGACCGCAGCGCCTAATCTGCACCCGTCCCAACGCTCCACCCAACGAGAGGTAAACCCGATGTCCCTGATCAACACCGCTGTCAAACCCTTCAAGGCTACTGCGTTCAAGAACGGCAAATTCGTCGATGTCGACGAGACCAGCCTGCAGGGTCAGTGGTCAGTGTTCGTGTTCTACCCGGCCGACTTCACCTTCGTCTGCCCGACCGAGCTGGAGGATCTGGCCGATCACTACGCCGAGTTCAAGGCGCTCGACGTCGAGGTCTACTCGGTATCGACCGATACGCACTTTGCGCACAAGGCCTGGCACGACACCTCCGAGGCGATCAAGAAGGTCGAGTACACGATGATCGGCGACCCGACCGGCGTGATCACCCGCAACTTCGACGTGATGATCGAGGAAGAAGGTCTGGCACTGCGCGGCACCTTCCTGATCAACCCGGAAGGCGTCATCAAGCTGTGCGAAATCCACGACAACGGCATCGGCCGTGACGCCACCGAGCTTCTGCGCAAGGTCAAGGCCGCGCAGTACGTCGCCAGCCACCCGGGCGAGGTCTGCCCGGCGAAGTGGAAGGAAGGCGAGAAGACCCTGACCCCGTCGCTCGACCTGGTCGGCAAGATCTGAACGTCTCACCCTCGGTGCGCGCCGGCGACCCCGGCGCCTCACCCTCCCCGACTGCACTCGCCAGACCGCGCGTTGTCCGGAGCGATCCTCCGTGCCGGCGCGGTCACGGCCCTCCTACGCCCTGACGCACGGGAACACCATCATGTTGGACGCCAATCTCAAAAATCAGCTCAAAGCCTACCTCGAACGCGTCACGCAACCGATCGAGATCGTGGCATCCATCGACGATGGCGCGAAGTCGCAGGAAATGCTGTCGCTGCTGCAGGACATCGCCGGACTGAGCAGCTACCTCAGCGTGCGCGAAAGCCGTGACGGTAGCGCCCGCACCCCGTCATTCAGCCTCAACCGCCCCGGCGCCGACATCGGCATCCGCTTTGCCGGCATTCCGCTCGGGCACGAATTCACCTCGCTGGTCCTGGCGCTGCTGCAGGTCGGCGGCTATCCGCCGAAGGCCGAAGCCGACGTCCTCGAACAGATCCGTGCGCTGGACGGCGAGTATCACTTCCAGACCTACATCTCGCTGTCCTGCCAGAACTGCCCGGACGTGGTACAGGCGCTGAACCTGATGGCGGTGATCAATCCCAGGGTGCGCCACGAGATGATCGACGGCGCGCTGTTCCAGGACGAAGTCGAGCGCCTGCAGATCATGGCGGTGCCGACCGTCATGCTCAACGGCGAGCCCTTCGGCCAGGGCCGCATGAGCCTTGAGGAGATCGTCGGCAAGCTCGACAGCAAGGCCGGTGCCCGCGACGCCGAGCGCCTCAATGCCAAAGAGACCTTCGATGTGCTGGTCGTCGGCGGCGGCCCGGCCGGCGCCGCGGCGGCGATCTACGCCGCACGCAAGGGCATCCGCACCGGCATCGCCGCCGAGCGCTTCGGCGGTCAGGTGCTCGACACGCTGGCGATCGAGAACTTCATCTCGGTCAAGGAAACCGAGGGGCCGAAGCTCGCCGCGGCGCTCGAAGAGCACGTGCGCGAATACGGCATCGACATCATGAATCTGCAGCGGGCAGCGGCGCTGCACCCGGCGGGCAACGGCCTTACCGAGGTCGAGCTGGCCAACGGCGCCAGGCTGTCGGCGAAGACGGTGATCATCTCCACCGGTGCGCGCTGGCGCGACATGAACGTGCCGGGCGAGCAGGAATACCGCACCAAGGGCGTGACCTACTGCCCGCACTGCGATGGCCCGCTGTTCAAGGGCAAACGTGTGGCCGTGATCGGCGGCGGCAACTCCGGCGTCGAGGCGGCAATCGACCTCGCCGGCATCGTTGCCCACGTCACGCTGCTGGAGTTCGCCCCGGAACTGCGTGCCGATGCCGTGCTGCAGCGCAAGCTGTTCAGCCTGCCCAACGTCACCGTCATCACCCAGGCGCAGACCACCGAGGTCAGCGGCGACGGCAGCAAAGTCAACGGTCTGGTCTACACCGACCGCGCCAGCGGTGCGTCGCAGCGCCTGGAGCTGGAAGGCATCTTCGTGCAGATCGGCCTGCTGCCGAATACCGACTGGCTCAAGGGCAGCATCGAGCTGACCCGCTTCGGCGAGATCGTCGTCGATGCTAGGGGACAGACCTCGCTGCCCGGCGTGTTCGCCGCCGGCGACTGCACCACGGTGCCGTACAAGCAGATCATCATCGCCATGGGCCAGGGTGCGACCGCGGCGCTCGCCGCCTTCGATCACCTGATCCGCAGCAGCGCGCCGGCCTGAACGAGCCCGCGCTGACCGAACGAGGCCGGTATTCCCACAAGGGTACCGGCCTTTTTGTCATCGATCGCCCCCGCGTATGTGCACAGAAAGCCGCAAGCCTGCTTACACTTGCGGCTTCGCCCACCGTGCACAGGGAATGTCGATGCGCCGTCTGCCCGCGCTGCTGATCGCGGTATCGCTGTACGGATACACCCCCGCCAAAGCGGCCTCCGAGCCGGTGCAGGCTCAGGCCGCGCAGCCGCTGCGCGTGGTGCTCGATGACGGTTATCCCCCCTACGCCTTTCGTGACGCCAGCGGTCGTCTGCGCGGCCTGTTGCCTGAGCTGTGGACGCTGTGGCAGCAGCAGACCGGCATTCACGTCGAGCTGCGCGGCATGGAAGCGAATGACGCGCTGCAGACGTTGCGCGACGGCCAGGCCGATCTGTTCGATGGCCTGCGCAGCAAACCGGGCACGATCTATCCGGATCTGAGCACGCACGCCTACGCCCGTGTCGAAGCCGACATTTATGTCAGCGCCGGCATCAGCGGCATCACCGATCTGCCCTCGCTGCGCAGTTTCAAGGTCGGTGTGCGCGACGGCGATGCCTGCATCGATCATCTGGTCGCCGGCTACGTCGGCACGCTCAAGCGCTACGAAAGCTACGAAAGCCTGGTGCGCGGCGTCGTCAACGAAGACGTGCGCGTGTTCTGCATGGATCAGCTGCCGGCGCGCCACTACCTCGCCCGCTACGATCTGCAACCGGAATTCCCGCAGGCGATGCCTGCCTTCAGCAGCGAACTCAACCGCGCGGTGCGCCGCGATCATGCGGCACTGCTGGCCGATGTCGAGCATGGTTTCGAGACCTTGCCGGAGGCCCGTGTGCAGGCGCTGGAAAAACGCTGGCTCGGCAGCGGCGACACCCCCTTCAGCCTGCTCGCCAGCCGCTACGGGCCGCACGCGCTGGTCGGTATCCTCCTCGGCGCGGTTGCCCTGCTGGTCTGGAACCAGACCCTGCGCCGGCGCGTCAGCCTGCGCACGCGTGAACTCGCCGCGACGCTGGAAAGCCTGCGTGAAACCGAAACCCTGCAGCGCGCGATTATCCACACACTGCCCGACGGCATCGTGCTGACCGACGAACAGGGCATCATCCGTCACGTCTCCGACCGTATGCTCGAACTCGGACACTTCGCACAGGCGCAGCTGCTGGTCGGACATTCCCTGTTCGAATTCATTGGCGACGGTGAGCACGAGCGTGCCCGCGCCGCGTTCGAGCATGTCATCAGTACCGGCGGCACCCGCGCGCAGATCGTGCGGCTGCGCCGCGGCGACGGCCTCGAATACCTCGCTGAAGTCGATGCCGCACTGCTGCACGATCAGGCGGGTCACAACACCGGGCTGCTGCTGGTGCTGCGCGACGTCACTGAGCGGCAGCGCACGCAGGAGGAGCTGCGCCGTGCGGCGGTGGTCTACGAAAGCACCACCGAGGCCATGATCATCACCGACGCCACCGGCAGCATCCTCGCCGTCAACGGCGCCTTCACCCGCATCACCGGCTACGCCAGCGAAGCGGTGATCGGCGGCACGCCGCAACAGCTGCACCGGCATTCCTGCTGCTGTGACGCCGAAGTGTACGCAAGCATCCTCACCCAGCTGCGCAATGGCGGGCACTGGCAGGGTGAGGTCCGCGCCGAGCGGCAGTCCGGCGAGCACTTCCCGGCCTGGCTGACGATCAACGAAGTCCGCGACGAGCACGGCGACGTTGCCAACTACGTCGGCGTGTTCTCCGACATCAGCCAGCTCAAGCGCTCGGCCGAGCAGCTCGACTACCTTGCGCATTTCGATGCACTGACCGAGCTGCCGAACCGCACACTGTTCCACGCCCGTCTCGATCACGCGTTGGCGCGTGCCGCCCGCGACGGCCAGCGCATGGCGCTGCTGTTCCTCGATCTCGACCGCTTCAAGGATGTCAACGACAGCCTCGGTCACGGCGCCGGTGACGAGTTGCTGATTGCGTTCTCCCGTCGCCTGCGCCAGCGCGTGCGCACCGAGGACACGCTGGCGCGCCTCGGTGGTGACGAATTCGTCATCCTCATCGAGAACATCCACAGCGATGACGAGCCGGCCACGCTGGCCAGTGACATCGTCGAGCTCAGCGCCGGTGCGTTTTTGCTGTGCGGCGGTACTGAAGTGTTCATCGGCGTCAGCATCGGCATCAGCCTGTACCCGGACACCTCCGGCGATGCCAGCAGCCTGATCCGCGATGCCGATGCCGCGATGTACCTGGCCAAGACCAGCGGCCGCAGCACCTTCCGCTTTCACAACGAGGCGCTGACCCTGCGCGCCCAGCAGCGCTTCGCGCTGGAAACCAGCCTGCGCCGCGCGCTCGAACACGAGGAGTTCGTCGTCCACT
This sequence comes from Plasticicumulans acidivorans, assembly GCF_003182095.1. Lineage (GTDB taxonomy): Bacteria > Pseudomonadota > Gammaproteobacteria > Competibacterales > Competibacteraceae > Plasticicumulans > Plasticicumulans acidivorans. The sequence continues at coordinate 115,649 of NZ_QGTJ01000009.1, forward strand.
ATCAGGCGCAGATCCGCGTCAGCGACGGGCGACCGGTCGGTTACGAAGCCCTGCTGCGCTGGCGGCGCAACGAGCGCCTGGTCGCGCCGGATGTGTTCGTGCCGCTGGCCGAGGAAACCGGGCTGATCGTACCGATCGGCGAACATGTGCTGCGCACGGCCTGTCGCGAGGCCGCTGCACAGCGCAGCGCCGAGCCGTTCACGATCGCCGTCAATCTGTCGCCCTGCCAGTTCCGCCAGCGCCGGCTGGTCGAGCGTATCGCGGCGATCCTCGAAGAGACCGGCCTGGACGGCCACCGTCTCGAACTTGAGATCACTGAATCAGCGATCACGGCTTCCGCTGACGACGCCGTGCGCACGCTCTCGGCGTTGAAAGCGCTCGGTATCACGCTGTCGATCGACGACTTCGGCATCGGCTGTTCCTCACTGGCCAGCCTCAAACGCCTGCCGATCGACAAGCTCAAGATCGACAGAAGTTTCGTCGCCGGCCTCGGTCACGCCCGCGACGATCAGGAAATCACGCTGGCGATTATTTCTATGGGCCACAACCTGGGACTGCAGGTATTGGCGGAAGGCGTCGAAACCTCCGAGCAGCTGATGTTTTTACGAAAGCACGGCTGTGATCTGGTGCAGGGATTTCTGCTGGCGGCACCATCACCCGTCGCGGAATTCATCCCCTCGGCCTGAACGGCCGAGGGGATGAGGCAGCCCGCTCAGGCTGGCAAGCGACTACGACCGCGCACCAACTGATGCAGCGCGCGCAACAGTACGTCGATCTCCTCGCGGGTGTTGTAGAACGCCAGCGAGGGACGCACTGAAGCCTCGACGCCGAAACGACGCAGGATCGGCTGGGCGCAGTGATGCCCGGCACGCACGGCGATGCCTTCGCGGTTGAGCGCGCGACCAACCTCCTCGGGGCGGAAGCCGTCGAGTGTGAAGGCCGCAACGCTCGCACGCTCGGCGGCATTGCCGAGCAGATGCAGGCCCGGCACCGTGCGCAGCCTCTGCAGCGCGTATTCGAGCAGCCCATGCTCATACGCGGCAATACGCTCCAGGCCGATACGCTCGACGTACTCCAATGCGGCGCCGAGACCGACGGCATCCGCAATGTTGCCTGTACCGGCTTCGAAGCGCGCTGGCGGCCCCTGATACAGCGTGCGCTCGAAGGTCACGTCCTGAATCATGTTGCCGCCGCCCTGCCATGGCGGCATCGCTTCGAGCAGTGCCGCCTTGGCATAGAGCACGCCGATGCCGGTTGGAGCGAAGACCTTGTGTCCGGAGAACACGTAGAAATCGGCATTCAGCGCCTGCACGTCGACCCGCAGGTGCGACACCGCCTGGGCACCATCGACCAGTGCCAGCGCACCGGCTGCATGGGCCAAGCGCACGATCTCGCCCACCGGCAACACGGTGCCGAGTGCGTTCGACACCTGGGTGACGGCAACCAGCCGGGTGCGCTCGTTGAGCAGTTTGCGGTACTCGTCGAGCAGCACCTGACCGTCGTCGTCGACCGGGATCACCCGCAACCGCGCCCCCTTCTCGGCGGCCAGCTGCTGCCAGGGCACGATGTTGGCGTGGTGTTCGAGCAGGGAAACGATGATTTCGTCCCCCTCGCCGATCGATTGCCGTCCCCACGACTGCGCGACCAGATTGATCGCCTCGGTCGCACCACGCACGAACACGATCTCCTCCGACGACCCGGCACCGAGGAAGCGCGCCACGGTGTCGCGGGCATGCTCGTAGGCATCGGTTGCGCGCGCCGCCAACTCGTGCGCGGCGCGGTGGATGTTGGAGTTTTCGTGCGTGTAGAAGTACGCGAGGCGGTCGATGACGGCCTGCGGCTTCTGCGTTGTCGCGGCATTGTCGAACCACACCAGCGGCCGGCCGTTGACGCGCTCGGCAAGGATCGGGAAATCCCGCCGCACCGCCTGCACATCGAGCACGCCCGGCGCCGCCGCCGGCAGCACGGCCGGCGTGGCATCCAGGAAGTAAAAGCGCTCGTCGCGATGACGGGTAGCGTTCGGCTGTGCGGCCACTTCGCGCAGCAGGTCGACTGCCTGCGCTTCGCCCGGCAGCCCGAACGACTGCGCGACGATGCGCTCGGCAGGGTCTGCGACGCCAGCGCTGCTCGCACGCGCAGCCGTATCCGCCAGTGACGTGCCGAGGAAATAAAACGCCGGATCCGCCGACAAGGGCACCGCAGCCGCGAGCCCGCTCGGATCGAGCAGCGGCGGCAATGTCGGCAATGCCGCGGCATAAGCCGCCGGTGGTCCAAACTGCGCGCTGCGCAAAACAGCCGCTGGGGGCGTCGCCGGCACCGCCACCAGGCTCGGTGGCGGAAGTGTCGACGGCTGGGCACTCACCGGCGCCTGACCTGGCAGCAGGGCGAACAGGACGTTCGCCATCTGCGCCAGACTCTGCTCATCCGGCAAACCGCCCCCTCCTTGCGGCACGAGGCTGTCCACACCGACGGCGCGACGCTGCGGCCACTCACTGGTAGACATGGGCGTACTCATGGAACTTGTCGACCTCCACGTCTTCGAGCACGGCGATGGCGTCTTCGGTCAGCACCGCCAGCGAGCAGTACAGCGAGATCAGATACGAGGCGATGGCGTTGCGGTTGATGCCCATGAAGCGTACCGACAGTCCCGGACTCTGCTCACCCGCCAGACCCGGCTGATACAGACCGACGACACCGCGGCGCTGTTCACCGGTACGCAACAGGATGATGCTGGACTTGCCATCGACTACCGGCACCTTGTCGGATGGCACCAGCGGCAGCCCCCGCCAGGTGATGAACTGGCAGCCGAACAGGCTTACCGTCGCCGGCGGCACGCCACGACGGGTGCATTCGCGGCCGAAGGCGGCGATCGTGCGCGGATGTGCGAGGAAAAAGCCCGGTTCTTTCCAGACCTTGGTGATCAGCTCGTCAAGATCATCCGGTGTTGGTGCACCGGTCAGCGTCGAGATGCGCTGGGCATCGTCGACGTTGGCGAGCAGACCATAGTCGGGGTTATTGATCAGCTCCGACTCCTGCCGCTCCTTGATGGTCTCAATGGTCAGACGCAGCTGTTCCTTGATCTGATCGTGCGGGCTGCTGTAGAGGTCAGAGACACGGGTGTGCACATCGAGGATGGTCGTCACCGCATTGAGAAAATACTCACGCGGCTGCTCTTCGTAGTCGACGTAGGTCTGCGGTAGTGCAGCTTCGTCGCGCTGCGTGCAGGCGACCTGCACGTCGAGTGGATTCTTGACCTTGTTGAGCCTGTAGATGCCGGCCTCGACCGGCAGCCATTGCAGCAAATGCACCAGCCAGCGTGGCGAAACGGTGACCAGCTGCGGCACGGTCTTGGTGGCGTTGGCGAGTTGGCGCGCGGCATTGTCGCCAAGCGCGGTTTTCAGCTCATTCGGGGCAGACATGATGGCTCCTTTATATTCAACAGCTACGAAAAAACCTTCAAATACCGGCGCCGGCCTCAAGCACTTCCTGATGCGTGCCGGCTTGGCTGACATGGCTGCCGGGCGGCACCGGATGGGTCAGCCAGACGTTGCCGCCGATGACCGAGCCGCTGCCGATCTCGATGCGCCCGAGGATGGTGGCACCGGCGTAGATCACGACGTCATCACCAACCCGCGGATGGCGGGCCACGCCTTTGACCAACGCGCCATCAGCGTCGGTCTGGAAGCTTTTGGCGCCGAGCGTCACGGCCTGGTAGATGCGCACTCGTTCACCGATGACCGCGGTTTCGCCGATGACGACGCCGGTGCCGTGATCGATGAAAAAACTCCCGCCGATGCTGGCGCCGGGATGAATGTCGATACCGGTGCTCGAATGCGCCAGTTCGGCCAGCATGCGCGCCAGCAACGGCAAGCCCAGGCCATACAGGGCATGCGCCAGACGGTGGTGGATGACGGCCAGCACCCCGGGGTAGCACAGCAGCACTTCATCGACGCTGCCGGCCGCCGGATCACCGAGAAATGCCGCCTGCACATCGGTATCGAGCAGGCTGCGGATCGCCGGCAACTGCTCGGCAAAGTGCCGTACCAACTCACGTGCCCGCGTATCGAGCGCGATCTCCCCTTCTGAGCTGGTGTCCTGCCGCCCCTGCAGGCGCAGTTCGCGCTGTACTTGCAGGAACAGCGCGCGCAGAGCATGGCCAAGGGTATGACCGACATAGAAATCTTCGCCTTCGCGCCGCAGGTCGGCCGGCCCCAGGCGCAGCGGAAACAACACGCCGCATAAATCACGTGCAATCAGACGTAACGCCTCACGCGACGGGAATTCGCGTTCACCATGCTCACGCAGCCGCTGCTGCGACTGGCGCCAGTGATCGCGAGCTGCCCGCAGCCCAGCAACGATCTGGGCCAATTCCCAGCCATCAAGGGCATTGAGGTCTTCAGTCAGGTCACGCTCGGCGTTGCTCATGCCGGTATCTCCTTCAGTAAGCGCACGCCGGCGCCCTTGCTCGGCTCAGTCCTGAACCCATGGCAGCTGCTCGAAGCGCCAGCCGCCCAGCCCGCCGCGATGACCTTCACCATCGAGCGCACCTTCAAAACCAGTGAGTACGTTGAAGACTTGGGTGAAACCCGCCGCCGTTGCGGCCGCGGCCGCAGCCGCGGAGCGATTGCCGCTGCGACAAAGCAGCAGCAGCACGGCGTCTTTCGGTACCAGTTTTTCCAGCTCACGCAGGAAGCGCGGGTTTTTGCTCATGGATGTGCCGGTTTGCCAGGCGACATGCAGGCTGTTCGGAACGCGGCCGACATAGGTGCACTCCTCGATCGTGCGCACATCGACCAGCTGTGCGTGACCGTTGCTGAACAAGGTCCAAGCATCGCTTGGCGATACGCTGCCGGCGTAGTCAACCGACGTCAGGCGGGCCAGCTGACGCGCGGTTTCGAGAATGCTTTCGGCGTGGGCAACCGCATCGGTAGCGGCTTCGGTTTGGAATAGTTGAATGGTCATTGCTTGCCTCCTTATCCAAAACGCGTTGAGTGCCAGTCGGGTTGAGGGGGGCTGGCGAATGGTTGGAGTGTATGGAGGCCTTATAAATAATGAAAAATAATAAATTTTATTTTTTTGATAACTTTTAGGAATTTATTGTTTTTGAATGCTGTTTTTAATTGTTTGATGTTTTTATGGTTTAATAAAAAATGATGATATAAAATAATATATACAAGCATGATTGATATATTTGCGATTATTTGAACGTTGTATATTTTTATACGTCGTTCAAATAATGAGTTTCATCATGACGAAAGAACCCACCGGGCGCCGCGAGCGCAAACGTCAGCAGACCGCTGATGCCATCGCCGATACGGCTTGGCAGTTGTTCGAAAGCGAGGGCTACGCGACGGTGACGATGGAGGCCATCGCCGCCGCCGCCGATGTCGCCAAAGGCACGTTGTACAAGCACTTTCCGGTCAAGGAGGCGCTGCTGCGCCATCGCTTTCACCGGGAGCTGGCCGAGGCGCTGACTGATCTGCTGACCGAGCTCGACGCCCTGCCCTCCGCCGCCGCGCGGCTGCATGCGTTCTTCGCACGCAGCGCCGAATGGTCACAGACGCGGCGCGACTACCTGCCGCACTACCTGCGCTACCGTCTGAATGAGCCCTGCAATGAACGCCTGCAGCAGCAGCGCAGCGGCCTGGAAGACATCTTCACGCGCCTGATCGCGGCCGGTCAGCGCAGCGGTGAATTCCGGGCGCAGCCGTCGGCAGCGGTTGCGGCGCAGTACCTGAGCTTCCTGCAGCTCGGTGCGCTGATGCGCTGGCTCAACGAACCAGCGATCGAGCTCGGTACCGAGTACGGAGCGATGCTCGATTTGTTCCTGCACGGTCTGGAGGTCACGCCATGAATGCCCTGCTGCAGGACTGGTCAGCGGTACTCGACACCGGTGCGCAACTCGCTGGTGGCAAAGGCTGGAATCTCGCCCGCCTCGACCGCTACGGCCTGCCGGTGCCAGCCGGTGCGGTACTGACGATCGAGGCGGAGCGCGCCTGGCGCGAGGCCAGCGGACTCGGCGAGCAGCTGCTCGCAGCCTGTGCCGAACTCGACAGACTCGAAGCGCCCCGTGCGGCGCTGCTGCGCACGCCATTGCCGCAAACACTGATCAGTACGCTCGATACCTTCCTCAAGGCGCGCGGCTGGGACGGCATCGCCCTTGCCGTGCGCTCATCGGCACCGCAGGAAGATGCCGCCGGCACCTCGTTTGCCGGCATTCATCACTCCTGCCTCAACGTCACCGGTACCTCGGCACTGAGCGAGGCGATCCGCACGGTGTGGGCCTCGCTGTGGACGCCGGCCGCGGCGGCCTATCGCCAGCGCGCAGGGATCGCCCACGCCGAAGCCGGCATGGCAGTGGTGATCATGCCGCTGCTGCCAGCCGTTGCCAGCGGCATCGGTTTTACCTGTGATCCGCGCGACGGCCGCGACGACCGCGTGCTGCTGCACGCCCTGCCGGGACTGGGCGAGGCACTGGTCGGCGGCCAGAGTGAAGGCGATGAATGGCTGTTCGACGAAGACCCGCTCGACGACAGCCTGCGCCTGCTCGACAAGCAGCTCGGTCGCAAACCACTGCAGACGGTGACGCTCGCCGCCGGCGGCACCGCCAATCGAGCGCTCGATGCGCAATCAAGCGCTCGTCCCAGCCTCGACGACGACACTGCTCTGCGGGTCGCCGAAACCCTGCGCGATGCTGCCGGCGCACTCGATTTCGCGGCGCCGCGCTTCGATCTGGAATGGGTCTGGGACGGCCACCAGGTCTGGGTGGTGCAAGCGCGGCCAGTCACTGCGAGTGCCCGCAACACCTATCCGGCGCTGCAGGAGCAGCCCGATATCTGGTCGCGCGGCAATACCTGCGAGGTGATGCCCGAGCCGGAATCGGCGCTCGACTGGGCGCATTCGCGCAAGCTGGTCGACGCGCTGCTCACCCCCGGCTACGCGCTGTCCGGCTACGCCTTGCGCCCCGGCGTCACCCGCGCCGGACTGTTCCACGGCCGCCTGTACCTGAATGTGGCGCTGATGCAGTGGGAAGCCTGGGATGCGCTCGGTCTGCCGCCGGCGGCACTCAACGAGCTGATGGGCGGCCACCAGCCCGAAATCCGCGTCCAACCGCCGAGCTGGCGTCAACGGCTGGCGCGTTTCGGTCGCATCCTGCGTTACCTGCGTGGCGTGCCGGCAGTACGCCGTGCCGGACTGCAGCGCATCGACGCCATCCGCGCCGAAACCCGCGCCGCGCGGACTGCCGCACTGCCCGAGGATGACGCCGGTCTGCTCGAACTGACGCTGAAGCTCGGCCGCCGCGCCCGCGCCACCGGCCCGCTCGGGCTGCTGCAGGGCTCGGGTGGTGCGACGCTGGCGCGGCTGGTACAGACCATCGAGCAGAAACTGCCGGGCGAAGGCGCCACGCTCGCCGCCGCGCTGCTCACCGGCGGCGAAGCCAGCGTCACCGCCGCGCAAGGCTATGCACTGGTCGAACTGGCGCAGCTCGCCGCCGCCGAGCCAGCGGTGCGCGACTGGCTGGTCGCGCCCGATCGCGGCGAGGACTGGCAGTCGCTGCCGGCCGACAGCCGCTTCCGGGCGGCTTTTGCCGACTTCCTCGAACGCTACGGTCACCGCGGCGTTTACGAGACCTACTGCCGCAATCCGCGCTGGCGCGAGCACCCCGCGTATCTGCTCGATCTGCTGCCCGGCCTGGCGACCACCGATCTCACGGCCCTGCGCGCGCGGCAGACGCAGGCTGCACAGGCGGCCTGGCAGCGCCTGCGCGCCGCCGTGGCCTGCTGGCAGCGACCGCTGCTGAAGATGATGATCAGGCAGGCCGGTGTCGAGACCCGCCAGCGCGAAGCGGCGCGCAGTGCGCTGATCGCCATGCTCGAACCCGGCCGCCGCGTGCTGCTCGCCGCCGGGCAGCGCCTGCAAGCGCGCGGTGCGCTCGAACACGCCGAGGATATTTTCGAGCTGCTGCTGCATGAGATCGTCGGTGCACTGCGCGGCCGCATCCCGGCCAGCGGCCTGCGCGCGCGCACCGGCGACCGCCGCCGCCTGCGCGAGGCCCAGGCGAGCTGGGAGCCGCCGCACGTGCTCAGCGTCGCCGGGCGCGCCGTCACCGCGCTCGCCGAAGCCGCCACGATCAATCCGCATGCCGAACGCCTGCACGGCGTCGCCGTCGGCTGCGGCCGGGCACGCGGCGTGGCGCGGCTGGTGCGCACACCGCAGCAGGGCACGCGCCTCGCCGCCGGCGAGATCCTGGTCGCGCCATCGACCGACCCGTGCTGGACACCGCTGTTCCTGCGCGCCGGCGCGCTGGTGATGGAGACCGGCGGTTATATGTCGCACGGCGCCATCGTCGCCCGTGAATTCGGCATCCCGGCGGTGGCCAATCTGCATGGCATCTTCGAGGCCCTGAATGACGGCGAACTACTCGAAGTCGACGGCGACCACGGCGAAATCGTGCGCGTGAGCGGATGACGCCCCGCTCCTGCAGGCCGTGTGGCTCGTGGCTCAGGTGAAATGCATCGTGCCGCGGCGGATGCGGCCGCCGACGCGCTCGATGCGGCGCCAGCCGCTGTTGTCGTTCATCGTGATCCAGCGCCGTTCCTCGATGCGGTAGAACCAGTCCTGATCCTGCTGGAAGTAGACCTGGAAATCCTGGCCCTCCCAGATGTTGAGGATCTCGTTGCCGTGCGCGTGGATCTCGTCGAAGTCAGTGGTCGCCTTCTGCCCCATCTCGCTGTAGAGGCGGTTGAGTTCGAGCAGCAGGGTGTTGATCGGCGCCGGCAGCGGCTCGGCGTTGAGGCCGATCTTGCGCGCCTCGGCGAGCAGGATCGGATAGCTGTGCGAGGGGTATTTCGAGTTCAGCGTCGCGGCGATCGCCTGCGCCCGGGCATCGTCGCCGATGTGATGCGCCAGCAGCTCGCGGCAGAGCATGATCGACAGCGACTCGGCGCGGTCGACGGCGCCGATGACCAGCGGGTGGACGTAGTTGAACAGGCTCTTGTACGGGTTCTCGGTGCTGTCGCCCTGCTGCTCGCGCCACAGGCGGATGACGCGGTTGAGCTCATCGAGGCTGACGCTGACGCGGTCGTTGTCCCGGTCGACCGGCGACAGCGCGTGATTGAGCGAGGTGTCGACCGCCGTCAGGTAGGCGGTCGGCCCCATCATGATCTGGTCGGCACCGAGCGTGATCATCGTCGCCGCCGAGGCGCATTCCAGCGGCACCAGCACCACCAGGCGCTGGCAGTGCTGGCGCAGCAGGCTGACCAGGCGCAGCGACACCTGACCGCCACCACCGCCGGACTTGATGAACAGATACAAAGTATCGTGGCGGCCGAGCCGTTCGAGGATTTCGTAGAGCGCCAGCACGTCGCTCTGGCAGACACAGCCGCGCGGATTGTTCCAGTAGGTGATCAGCGGGCCACCGAGGTGCTCACTGGCGGCGCGGATGACCTGTTGGGTTTTGGCGAACAGCACCGGCGGCTGCTTGACCTTGGGGGAAACGGCTTTGTCCATGTCATTCATCGAGCATTCCATCAGCGATCGTTGTCCGCAGCGGCACCATGCCGGCGGCCCGCTACGATGCCACAGGCCGGGCATTTTTCCGGTATCCGGCAGATGGCTGGCGCGTCTGCTGGCGCTGGCGCTCGCATGGTCCGCCGCCGGCACGCTGTCGGCGGCGCCCGCGAGCATCACGCTGGAACCCTCCGGGCGGCTGCAGCTGCAGCTGTCGAACGGGCAGACGCTGAGGCCGGCGCCCGCGGCCGATCAGGTCGGCTTTGCCCAGCCCGCGCTCAGCCGCGACGGGCGCAGCGCCGGCTGGCTGGCGCTGTATCCGAACTGCTGTACCTCGTACCCGATCGCGCTGGCACTGGTGATCTACCACGACGGCCGCATGCAGCCGTTTCGCGGCAATGAGCTGGCGATCACGCGCTGGCGCTTCGAGCGCGGGGACCGGGCCGTCGCCTTCATGCAGGAGACGGTGCACGGCCACCTCGGTGTGCATTTCGAGCTGCGCTCGCTCGCCGGCGACCTGCTCGAAGTCTATGAAGGCGACCCGCAGGCCGACGCACCGGCGTGGGTGCGTCGGCTGGTCGCCGAGTAGCGCCTACAGCCGGGCCAGGCGCAGTTCGCGCAGGTGCTCGTCGAGGAACTCGATGCGGTCGTTGCCCCAGAAGATCTGCTCGCCGACGACGAAGCTCGGCACGCCGACCACGCCTTTCTGGTCGGCCTCGGCCCAGTTGTCGGCGAGCTGGCGGCGCAGCGCCGGGTCTTCGAAGCTTGCCGCCAGCGCATCGCGCGCCAGGCCGATGCGCTCGCCGATCGCCAGCAGCACCTGCGGATCGCCGATGTCCTGGCCCTCGCCGTAGGCGGCGCGCATCACTTCGACGATGTAGGGCCGCAGGCAGCCGGCCGCTTCGGCGTACAGCGAACCGGCACCGGCGATGGTCGGTTCGGTGGTGAGCGGCGGCGGGTTCACCGGAATGCCCATGCGCCGCGCCCAGCGCGCCATGTCCTGCCGCGCCAGCGGCACGCGCTTGGGTGCATCCTGCGGCGGTGAACGCCCGTCCCAGCCGCCCAGCGGCCGCCACTGCAGATTGACGTGGTAACGCTCGATCACGTCGAACAGCCGCTTGCTGGCGAGATAGCAGTACGGACTGCGGAAGTTGAAATACAGGTAGACATCAACCGGCTGAACCATCGCGAACTCCTCACGACTGCGCAACGCAGGGAATAAAAAGACACCGCGCGCATGCGCCGGCGCGCGGCAATGGGGGAAAACGTCAGAAGCGGGTGACGAACTTCAGCCACACCTTGTCGCCTTCGAAGCGGTTCTCGGCCTGGGTCTCGATGTTCCAGGTGGCGATGAAGCTCATGCCCTTGTAGTCGTACTTGATCTGCGGGCCCCAGGCGAAGACCTGGCCGCGATTGCCGTCGCCGACGGTATCGCCGTACTGCTCATCGTCGGTGGTCTGCTTCAGATAGTAGCCACCGAGGCCGAAGGCCCAGTCACCGACGTGCTGCGCCAGCGTGTAGTCCATGTGGAACTCGTCACCGGACTGGTACTTGGTGTCGTTGTTGCGCGTCTTCATGTTGTACATGAGCTTGGCTGAGGCCTCGAAGCCGCCGTCGCTCAGGTAGGTCATCGCCAGCAGCGGCTCGAAGCTCCAGTAGTTGGCGCCGATCGAGGCGGTCGGATCGTCCTTGTCGTACTTGCCGGTCGGCAGGTTGATGTCCACCGCTGCGGCGACATGGAAGTTCGGAAAATGCCAGGCGAGGATGAACGGATCGACGGTGATGTCGCCGAGGCCGTCGGCGGTGCCGCTGCCGCCCGGCGTGTGCATGCTCTGGTGCACGATCGGCACGATCATGTGCCAGCCCCAGTCAGCGCCGAACACCTTGAGATCGCTCATGTGCACCCAGCGCAGCGCATCGAAGGTGGCGTTGACCGACACCGGCAGCTTGTTGCCGTGGCTGTCGCGCAGGCGGCCGTTGTAGTGGCCGAGGTAGTTGAGGAAGTAATCGCCGGGCGGCGGCAGCGCGCCGGACATGAAGTTCTCGACGCCGTTGGGGTACTGGTCCGGCCCTTCCTTGGCGAAAACCGGCACGGCGGCGAGGCCCGCCAGCACGGCGAGCGCAATGCGCTTCAGGGTCATGGATGCTCTCTCCTCTGGGCTGCCCGTCTGCTGCGGGCATGCGCGGCCCCCGCGTGCCGCGAACGGCACGCGTTGGGGCGCTTTTTTTGGTAAAGCGGGCGGCCGGGCCGCCCGGCCGGCTTCAGACGAAGTGCATGCTGACGCTGCCGAGATCCTGGTAGCGCACGGTGATGGCGTCGCCGCGGGCCACCGCCACCGCCGCGGTAATGCCGCCGGTCATGATGAAGGTCCCTGCCGGGATGCTCTCGCCGCGCGCGCCGAGCATGTTGGCGAGCATCGCCACGCTCGCCGCCGGATGGCCGAGCACCGCCGCGCCGGCGCCGGTCTCCACCACCTCGCCGTTCTTCTCCATGACCACGCCGAGGTTGCGCACGTCGACCGCCGCCGGCGCGGCGATGCGCCCGCCGCAGACGAAGCGCGCACTCGACGTGTTATCGGCGATCACGCTCTTCAGGTCGAAGCGGAAGTTCTCGTAGCGCGAGTCGATGACCTCGACCGCCGGGATGACGAAATCCGTCGCCGCCAGCACCGTGCCGATGTGGCAGCCCGGCCCCTTCAGCTCGGCCTTGGTGACGAAGGCGATCTCGGCCTCGACGCGCGGATGCACCAGCGCGTCGATGGCGATCTCGGCGCCGTCGGGCTGCGCCATGTAGTCGGCGAGGAAGCCGTAGACCGGCGTCTCCACGCCCATCTGCTTCATCTTCGCGCGCGAGGTCAGCCCCATCTTCAGCCCGGCGAGGCGGTGGCCGCGACCAAGCTTGCGGGCACGGATCGCGTACTGGATGGCATAGGCGTCATCCCAGTCCATGTCCGGGTATTCGTCGGTGATCTTGGGGATCGCCCGGCGCTGCAGCTCGGCGTTCTCGATGTGCTCGGCGAGCGCGGCGATGGTCATTGCGTCCAGGGTACTCATGCCGACATCTCCACACTGCGGGCGCGGGCCATGTCCAGCGCCAGATCTTCGATCATGTCTTCCTGACCGCCGACGGTACCGCGGCGGCCCAGCTCCACCAGCACGTCGCGGGCGCTGACGCCGTACTTGGCCTCGGCGCGCTTGGCGAACAGCAGGAACGACGAATACACGCCGGCGAAGCCCAGGGTCAGCGCATCGCGGTCGAGGCGGATCGGGTGATCCATCAGCGGCACCACCAGATCCTCGGCGACGTCCATGATGCGGTAGGTGTCGACGCCGGTCTCCACGCCCATGCGCGCGCAGACGGCGACGAACACCTCCAGCGGCGTGTTGCCGGCACCGGCACCGAGCCCGGCGCAGGAGCCGTCGACGCGGCTGGCGCCGGCTTCGACCGCCGCCAGCGAATTGGCGATGCCCATCGCCATGTTGTGATGGCCGTGGAAGCCGATCTCGGTCGCCGGATCGAGCGCCGCGCGCAGCGCCGCGATACGCACGCTGACATCATCGGGCAGCATGTAGCCGGCCGAATCGGTGCAGTAGATGCAGTTGGCGCCGTAGCCCTGCATCAGCCTGGCCTGCTCGATCAGTTTTTCCGGGCTCGCCATGTGCGACATCATCAGGAAGCCGACGGTGTCGAGCCCGCGCTTCGCGGCGGCCTTGATGTGCTGCTCGGAGACATCGGCCTCGGTGCAGTGGGTGGCGACGCGGATGGTGCCGACGCCGCAGTCCTGCGCCATCGCCAGATCGTCGACGGTGCCGATGCCCGGCAGCAGCAGCGCCGAGACCCGCGCCTGCTTGAGCTGCGGAATCACCGCGCGCAGGTAGTCCTCGTCGCTGTGCGCCGGAAAGCCGTAGTTGATCGAGGCACCGCCGAGGCCGTCACCGTGGGTGACTTCGATCAGCGGCACGCCGGCGGCGTCGAGCGCCTTGGCCACGGCGACCATCTGTTCGAGGCTCATCTGGTGACGCTTGGCGTGCATGCCGTCGCGCAGGCACATGTCGTGCAGCGTGACCTTCTTACCTTGCAGATTCATCGTCTGGAGTCCTCTCAGGCGGTGGCGGTACGGGTGCGCAGCAGTTCTTCGGCGAACATTTCGGCGGTGCGCGCAGCAGCGGCGGTCATGATGTCGAGGTTGCCGGAGTACTTCGGCAGGTAGTCGCCGAGGCCCTCGACCTCAAGGAAGATCGACACCCGGTTGCCGTCGAACACCGGCCCGTTCTTGATGCGGTAGCCCGGCACGTACTTCTGCACCTCGGCGAGCATCGCGTGCACCGACTCGGTGATCGCCTCGCGGTTGGGTTCTTCCGCGGTCAGGCAGTGCACGGTGTCACGCATGATCAGCGGCGGCTCGGCCGGGTTGAGGATGATGATCGCCTTGCCGCGTTCGGCACCGCCGACCTTCTGCACCGCCCCGGAGGTGGTGCGGGTGAACTCGTCGATGTTCTTACGGGTGCCCGGTCCGGCCGACTTCGAGGCCACCGTGGCCACGATCTCGGCATAGGGCACGCGCTGCACGCGCGACACCGCGGCGACCATCGGAATCGTCGCCTGGCCACCGCAGGTGACCATGTTGACGTTCATCTCGCCCTTGCCGACGTGCTCCTTGAGGTTGACCGGCGGCACGCAGAACGGGCCGATCGCCGCCGGCGTCAGGTCGATGACCAGCACGCCGAGCTCGGTCAGCCGGCGCGAGGTTTCCGGGTGCGCATAGGCCGAAGTGGCATCGAATGCGATACGGATATCATCCTCACGCACATGTGCCAGCAGGCCGTCGATGCCCTCGGCGGTGGTTTTCAGGCCCATGTCGCGAGCGCGCGCCAGGCCCTCGGAGGCCGGATCGATGCCGACCATCCATACCGGTTCGAGCAGCGGGCTGCGCTTCAACTTGTAGAGCAGGTCGGTGCCGATGTTGCCCGGCCCGATCAGGGCGCATTTGATCTTGTTCATGATGAATTCCTCTGGCTGTGCCGATCAGGCAAAGCGCACCGAGCAGCCGCCGACACCGCCGACACTCAGGCGCATGAAGTCCCCGGCCTGCACCGGCTCCAGCGGCACCAGCGAACCGGACAGGATCACCTCGCCGGCCTTGAGCGCGATGCCGAAGCCGCCGAGCGTGTTGGCGAGCCAGGCGACGGCGTTGAGCGGTGAGCCGAGTGCGGCGGCACCGGCGCCGGTGGCAATGATTTCGCCGTTCTTCTCGACCACCATGCCGGCCAGCGCCAGATCGACGCGGCGCGGATCGACCGCCGCATCGCCGAGCACGAACAGCCCGCATGAGGCGTTGTCGGCGATGGTGTCCTGGATGCGGATCTTCCAGTCGCGGATGCGCGAATCGACCACCTCGAAGCATGGCATCACGCACTCGGTGGCGCGCAGCACGTCGGTCAGCGTCACCCCCGGCCCTTCCAGGTCGTGCTTGAGGATGAAGGCCAGCTCGCCCTCGGCACGCGGCTGGATCAGCTGGCTGGACACCGGCATCTCCTCGCCTTCGCTGTAGACCATGCGGTCGGTGAGGTAGCCGAAATCGGGCTGGTGCACGTCGAGCATGCGCATCACCGCCTTCGAGGTGACGCCGATCTTCTTGCCGATGATCTGCTCGCCGTCACCGAGCCGGCGCTGCAGCATGTGCAGCGAAATGTGGTAGGCGTCGTCGATGCTGAGATCGGCGTGGCGCGCCGTCAGCGGCTCGACGCATTCGCGGGCGCGCAGCGCCTGATACAGCTCGTCGCCGAGCGACTTGAGCAATGCCTGTTTCATGCAGCGGACTCCTGTTGGGCGGCCGCGTCGGCCTCGGCGAGGAAATCCTCGACCAGGCGGGCGAAGCGGCCGGCGTGTTCGATCTGGGTCCAGTGGCCGCAGCCGCCGAAGACGTGCAGCTGCGCGTGCGGGACCCACTCGGCCAGCGTCAGCGAGGTCTGCAGCGGAATCACCCGGTCCTCGCGGCCGTGGATCACCAGGGTTTCGTGGTGCAGCGCGCGGATGTCGGCCTCGCGGCTGGCCAGCGCATCGAGCCAGCGCTGGCGCGGTGCCGGGAACATCGCCGCGAACGACTCCTGATAACCGGGCTGGATGCTGGTGCGGTAGCGCAGCTCGGCCAGCTCGTCGTTGACCAGCGTGCGGTCATAGGCGAACAGATCGAGCAGCGTGCGCATCGCCGCCGGCGAAGGCTGGTAGCCCCAGACGGCGTCGAGCCCGGCGCTGAGCTCACTCGGCACGCCGACGCTGCCCATCAGCACCAGCCGGCGCACGCGCTCGGGGTGGGCGATCGCCAGCTTCAGCGCCAGCGCGCCACCGAAGGAATTGCCGACCAGGTCGGCCTGGGCGATGCCGAGCGCATCGAGCACGCCGAGCGCATGCTCGACCCAGCGCTGCGCCGTGTAGCACTGGTCGGCCGGCCGCTCGCTGGCGCCGAAGCCGAGCATGTCCGGTGCGATCACCCGCCGCCCGCGCGCCAGCGCCGGCAGCACCGTGCGCCAGTTGGCCCAGGCACTGACCCCCGGCCCGGAGCCGTGGATCAGCAGCAGCGGAAAACCGCTGCCCTGCTCGTGCAGATGCGTGCGATAGCCGGCGGCGAGGATCTCGCGGCCGCTGTCGACACTGGGGACAGTCGCTGTCATGGCCGCCTCACAGCTTCACGCAGACGTTCTTCAGCTCGGTGTAGAACTCAAGCGAATGCACGCCGCCCTCGCGGCCGATGCCCGACTGCTTGCTGCCGCCGAACGGCGTGCGCAGGTCGCGCAGGAACCAGGAGTTGATCCAGACGATGCCGGCATCGAGCGTCGCCGCCATGCGGTGCGCGCGGCCGAGGTTGCCGGTCCACACCGCCGCGGCCAGGCCGTAGGGGGTGTCGTTGGCCAGGCGCACGGCTTCCTCTTCGCTGTCGAAGGGGCGGACGTGGCAGCAGGGGCCGAAGATTTCCTCGCGCACGCAGGCGGCGTCATCGGCCAGGCCGGTCCAGATCGTCGGCTTGACCCAGCAGCCCTCGGCAAGCGGACCTTCCATGACGAAGGGCTCGCCGCCGGTGACCACGGTCGCGCCCTGCTCGACCGCCTTGGCGTAGTAGCCGAGCACCTTGGCGCGGTGCTCCTGGCTGACCAGCGGACCGAGCGTGGTCTGCGGGTCATCCGGGCGGCCCGGGCGCAGGCGCTCGGCGCCTTCCTTGAGCGCGGCGACGAAGCGCTCGAACAGCGGCCGCTCGACGTAGACGCGCTCGGTGCCGAGGCAGACCTGGCCGCAGTTGGAGAACGCCGAGCGCAGCGTGCCTTCGATCGCGGCGTCGAAATCGCAGTCGGCGAACACCACCGCCGGGTTCTTGCCGCCGAGCTCGAAGGAGACGTCGCGCACGCCGACGGCGGCGGCCTTCATGATCGCCGTGCCGGTGCGCGTCTCGCCGGTGAAGGTAATGGCGTCGACACCGGGGTGCTCGGTGAGAAAAGCGCCGGCCGATTCCGGGCCGAAACCGTGGATGACGTTGTAGACGCCGGCGGGAATGCCGGCGGCGTTCATCACCTCGCCGAGCAGCGCGGTGGTCAGCGGAGTTTCTTCCGAGGGCTTGACCACCACGGTGTTGCCGCAGGCCAGCGCCGGACCGACCTTCCAGGTCATCAGCAGCAGCGGCAGGTTCCACGGGCTGATGACGCCGATCACGCCCTTGGGCCGGCGCAGCGCGTAGTTCAGCGCGCCGGCGCCGTCCGGCGTCGCCATCGTGAAGCTCTCGGTGGCGACGTTCTTCACCATGTCGGCGAAGACCTTGAAGTTCGCCGCGCCGCGCGGGATGTCGACGTGGCGCGCCAGCGAGTACGGCTTGCCGGTGTCGAGGCATTCGGCTTCGAGGAACTCGTCGAAGCGCGCGTTGATGCCGTCGGCCACCGCATACAGCCGCTCGACGCGCTCGGCCACCGTCAGCCGCCCCCAGGGGCCGGCCAGCGCCGCACGGGCGGCGCGCACCGCGGCGTCGACTTCGTCGCGGCCGGCCTCGTGGACCACGGCGATCTGCCGGTTGTCGGTCGGGCTGCGGTCGGCGAAGGTCCGCCCGGAGGCCGAGCCGACGTAGGCGCCGTTGATGAAATGCTTGATCTCTCTCATGTTTCCCACCTGTCTAGGGATTGGACCGGCGGGGCGCGCGACGGCGTCCCGTCCCCTGCGCGCGGCTCAGGTCACCACCGTGAGGAAGCGTTCGTTGAGCGCCTGGTCGTGGTAGAAGATCGCGCCGCCGAGGGAATCCGCGGTCCAGCGGATCGGCTCGTAGTCCGGGTAGTAGGTGTAATCGCCGGAAAACACCTCGTTGCGATTACCCGACGGGTCGAAGAAGTAAATGGTGCGGCCGCGGGTGATGCCGTGGCGGGTCGGGCCGATGTCGAGCGGAATTTTGAAGCGGCCGATGATGTCGGCGGCGCGCAGCACGTCCTCCCAGGTGCCGAGCATGAAGGAGGCGTGGTGGAAGCGGTTCTTCTCCGGGTGGCGGATGATCGCCAGGTCGTGCGCCTTCATGCCGCAGGTGAGGAAGCAGCCGATGCGCAGCTCCCCGTCCATGACGTTTTCGGAGATGTGGAAGCCGAGCACCTCGGTGAACAGCTTCACCGTGCCGTCGAGGTCGTCGCCGTAGAGCAGGCAGTGGTCGAAGCGCTGCACCTGCATGCCCTTGAGACATTCCTCGTGCCACGGATCGGGGTTCTGCAGTCCCATCGCGGTGCCGAGGTAATCCTTCTGCGCATACAGCTCGAAGCTGTGGCCGGTCGGTGAATCGAAGCGCACGCGCTCGCCGCAGTGCTTGAGCTCGCCGGCGGGAATGCGCTCGACCTTGCAGCCGAATTCCCGCAGGCGCCCGGCCAGCCGGTCCAGCGTCGCCGGGCTGTCGACCTTGAAGCCCATGTAATCCATGCCGGGGGCATCGGCCTCGCGCAGCACGACGGAGAACCAGTCGCGCTCGTCCCAGCCTTTGAGGTAGACGCGACCCTGTTCGTCGCGGTCGCTTTCGATCAGCCCGAGGCGATCGACGTAGTGAGTCAGAGCCGCCGGCAGATCGAGTACGCGGATGCTTACGTGGCCGGGGCGCAATACGCCAGTCAGGGACATGGGTGTTCTCCTTGCTCTCAACGTTGGTGGGTAGCGGCCTCTGCGGGCCGTAAAGTCGGGACATTGCTCTGCATTGCGCTGCTGCCGAAAACCCGCTGCATGTGACCGAGCACGCGCAGTTGCACGGCGCTGCGCGGGCAGGCACGGCAGGCGAGGACGATGCCTTTCGCCTGTTCCTCGTGGGTGATGTGGGCACGGCTCATGCGGCCGGTTTCCACCTCGCCGCTCAACAGCTCGACCTTGCACACGCCGCAGCCGCCGCTGCGGCAGCCGAGCGGGATACCGCGGCGGCCGAGCTGGTGCATGGCACCGAGCAGGGTCTGTGCTGCGCTACAGGCGTAGCGCTCGCCGCTGTCGAGGATCTCGATCTCGAAGCTCATTGCTCTCTCCTCCTGCCTCCGGCCCCGCGCTCTGGCGTCGCGGGTGTCCGTTTTCTGTGGTTCAGAATACGCCAGTTTTAGCGATTTAAAACATTTTTATCGATATTTTTTTAGTTTATCCATAAACCGTCGATTACCCCTAAAATGTCGCCTCAACGCGTCCGTTCGAGACGCCCGCCGCACTGTCAGGACACCCCGCCATGAACGCCGCCACGCCCACCGAGCCGAATGACGCCGGCAGCGCCACGCTGACCGACATCGCCTACAGCCGCCTGAGCGACGACATCCTCAGCGGCCGCCTGCTGCCCGACACCAAGCTCGCCATCGAGCACCTGCGCCGCGACTACGGCATCGGCGCCAGCCCGCTGCGCGAGGCGCTGAGCCGGCTCGCCGCCGACGGCCTGGTCACCGTCATCGGCCAGCGCGGCTTTCGCGTCGCGCCAGCCACCGTCGCCGACCTGCGCGACATCACCCGGCTGCGCATCCTTCTGGAGACCGAGGCGCTGCGCGAAAGCCTGTGCAGCGGTGACGAGGACTGGGAGGCCGCCGTGGTCGCCGCCTGGTACCGGCTGTCCAAGATCGAGCCCGAGCGCGGCCAGCGCTTCCCGGAATGGGAGCAGCGCAACCACGAGTTCCACGAGGCGCTGGTCGCCGCCTGCCGCTCGCCGCGGCTGCTGCAGCTGCGCGCCGCGCTCTACGACCAGCACCGCCGCTACCGCAGCATCGCCGTGCACTACCGCTCGGCCGATCGCGACGTCAGCGGCGAACACGAGGCGATCTACCGCGCCTGCCTGGAACGGCGCATCGACGACGCCTGCGAACTGAGCCGTGTGCACATCCAGCACACCGCCGATCTGGTCGCCGAGGTGCTCGCCGCCAACAGCGCGCTACCGCAGCCGGCGCGCGGCCGCGGCCGGCCGCGCAAGGTGGCCGGCTGAGCCGCGCTCACAGCGCGCGAAACAGCGGGCTGCGGCGGTTGGCCTGCGCCGCGTCGGCCGCCGACAGGAACTTCTCCATGTAGATGTCGCGCTCGAACAGCCGGCCCTGCATCAGCGTGCTCAGGCAGGCGTCGATCATCGGCGGCGGGCCGCACAGATAGGCCTTGTGGCCGCGGAAATCGCTGTTGAAGTACGCCTTCGCCACCTCGTGCACGAAGCCGGTGACGCCCTCCCAGTCATCGCCGGGCAGCGGATCGGACAGCGCCGGCACGTAGGCGAACTGCGGGTACTGCGCCGCCAGCGCGCGCAGCCGCGCGTCGTCGTAGAGCTCGGCACGGTGACGGGCGCCGTAGATCAGCGTGATCGGCCGCGTGTCACCGCGCTCCAGCAGATCGACGATCATCGACAGCGGGCTGGCCAGGCCGGTACCGCCGGCGAGGAACAGGTGCGAGCCGGGCGCCGAGCGGCGCACGAAAAAGCGCCCGTACGGCCCGCTCAGACGCAGCGTGTCGCCGACGGCGAGGCGCTCGTGGATGTAGCCGGTGGCCTCGCCGCCGGGCACGCGACGCACCTGCAGCTCGACGCGGCGCGACTGCGACGGCGGGTTGGCCAGTGAAAAAGCGCGCGGGCGCTCGATCTGCGGCAGCCACAGGTTGATGTACTGGCCGGCCTGAAAGCTCAGATCGGCGTCGAGTTCGAGCACCACGCGCCGGGCGGTCGGCGTCAGCGTTTCCAGCTCGACCACGGTGGCGTTGAAGTCGCGCACCGGATGCACTTCGGCGTCAGGATCCTCGTCGATGTCGGCCTCGATGGTCACGTCGCTGCTGAGCGTGGCGCAGCAGGCCAGGCATTTGCCCTCGTCGCGCTCGAAGTCGAGCAGCGCGAACGGCGAGGCATCGTTGTGTTCGATCTCGCCGTCGCTGACCTGCACCTTGCAGGTCGCGCACAGGCCGTGGCAGCAGGCGTGCGGCAGCCAGATGCCGGCGCGCAGCGCGGCATCGAGGATGGTCTGGTCCTCGGCGACCTCGATGGTCTGGCCGAGCGGTTCGATGGTCAGCAGATGGCTCATCGTGAACGTCTCCCCGGTGGATGGCCGGCGCAGGCCCGGGCTCGGGCCTGCGGGTGGGCGTGATCGCGGCAGCGCCTCAGCTGGCACTGCCGCCAAGGCCGTCGAGGCCCGGCGTGCGCAGGCGCAGCAGCGACTTGTGGCCGATGCCCTGCTCGGCCAGCGTGCGCGCCGGATCGGGCGTGAACGGCTGGCCGTCGAGCAGCCATTCGACGCGGTTCCAGTCGATGCGCGCGAAGTCCGGGTGCTGGGCGTAGGCCGCCGGCAGCACCTGTTCGGTCAGCACCGAGAACGGCGTATCCGGCGGCAGCGGCACGCAGACCGGGGCGCAGAACATCAGGTGCCGGTCCCAGCCGAGGTAGAGCAGATGGTTGCCGTGGAAATGCTCGGCGGTATCTTTCGGCTCGCCGCGGTAGGCGAGCACGGTGGCGGATGCGGACATGAGTCTCTCCCTGCGGCCGCGCGGGCCGCATGCGAGTGCGGGACGTTGGGGACGGGCCGGGCGCATGGCCCGGCGCGGCGGTTCAGCCGGCGGCGGCTTCGCCCTTCCAGCGCTGCCAGTTCTGGCGGTCCGGCGAGCTCAGGTAGTCGAGGTTGTCGCGGCCGGCTTCGAGCCGGTACCAGCGCAGCACCTCGGGCACGCTGCCGCCGCCGCAATGGCCCTGATAGATCTGGTGCACCGGCAGCCAGGACTGCACGTACTTCTCCGGCTCGGCATCGAAGATGTCTTTGCAGCCGTCGGAGCAGAAGTGGTAGTGCTCGCCGTGGTAGTGGCTTTCGCGGTAGCAGGTGGTGGTCGGATCGTCGGGTTCGGTGAACACCATCGGGATCTGGCAGACCTGGCAGAGCATCGGCAGCGTCGGGTTGTAGAAGCGGCGGCCGGCGCGCTCCTCGGCGATCCAGTGCTCATAGCGCGGGCGGTAGCGGGCATCGAAGCTCGCCGGGTATTTCTCCGCCAGCCAGGCCATTTCGCTTTCGTCCGGCATCCAGGTGTGGAAGGCCGCGGCGTGGCCGTAGTTGTAGAAGGTCGCCCAGGCCTCGTGCGACAGGCGGTCCTTCTCCTTGACCGAGACTTCCCAGTGCCTGGGCATGCGGATGCCGTAGCGCGCCAGGTCGGCGAACAGCGCGCCGCCGTTCTGCTCGAAGTACATCTCCCAGGCTTCCTGCCAGGACATCACCCGCTTGGGCAGCATGTAATCCATCATCATCGCCACCAGCGTCAGCAGCCGGTAGCCGCGCCAGAACCACTTGTCGATCCAGCGCTGCACGATCGGCAGATTGTCCGGGTGCTGTTCGAGCATGAACTTGATGACTTCGAGGCCGAGCGTCATGTGCCGCGCCTCGTCGCTCTGCGCCGAGAAGCCGAAAGTCACCGTCGCCATGTCACCGTTGTAGGCGGCGCCGGACATGAACGGCATGAACAGCAGGTTGGTCAGCACGTACTCGAAGGAAAACGAGATCGCGGTGATGAACTCGAACGGCCCGGCACTCATCGCGTCATCGAAGAACGACTTCGGCACCGACAGGTACCAGACCCGGTCGTGCATGTGCCGCCATTCCTCGAAGCCGCTGAAGTACTTGTTGTAATGGCTGATGGTGTGGATCTGCGTCTGCACGTGGCGCAGCTCGTCGATCGACTGCATCTGGCAGGCGACCTGCGCGCCGGCGCCGGGAAACGCCCGCCCGACCATCGCAAAGCCGCGGTGCGCGGCGTATTCGAGCGGCGTGACGCCGGTCAGGAACAGCTTGAGCGCGTTGACGTAGCGGGCGTCGGTGACGTTGAGCTGGGCGTTGTTCTGGGCAAAGGCGTCGATGATCGCGTAGAGCTTGCGCTCCTTCTCCGCCTGGTACTTCCAGTAGGCGTCCATGGTCAGGCGGAACGGGTCCTCCCAGCGGTCCCAGTCCTCGATCTTGATGCCCTCAAGCCCGGCCTGCGGATAGATTTTGTCCTTCGGCTGGTAGCTCGGCTCCCAGGCCAGGTCGCGGGTCATGCGCGCGTACTTCTCGCGCAGCCCGAGCTTTTTCGGGGCGCTCGTCGGCGTGCTCATCGGTGTTCTCCTCACAAACTCGGGTGGTGACGGCGTGCGGCTTCGGCGCGGCGTCTAGTTGTGGCGTTCGAGGATGAAAGCCTCGTCGGTCTCGTCGACGTTGCCGGAAATCGACACCAGGCTGAGGTGGATCTCCTGCGGGTCCCAGGCACGGCCGATCAGCGCCTCGACGCTGGCGCGACGCACCTCGATACGGCCGTCGGCATCGATCTTCACCATCGCCGGGAAGTGAGTGACGGTGGCGTGCGGGTTATCGGCCTCGATCGCCTCGATGATCGGGCGCGCGTCCTCGTTGTTCTGCAGGGCGATGTAGACGCGGTTGTTGCTCATGCCGCCACCTCCGGCGCCCAGCTCAGGCCGCATTTCTTCTGCGCCCGCGCCTGCAGTGCGGCCTCTAGCTCATCGAGCACGGCCTCGGCGCCATCGCCGAACACCTCACTGGCGAGCGGCAGCAGTGCCGCGCGCACCCGCTCGCTCCACTGCCGGCACCAGCCGGCGACGCGCTCGCGGTTGGCGGCAGACGCGGCGGCGACGACCTTCAGCTGCTGGTCGATCCAGCGCGTGTGCTCGGCGTACCACTCGTCCATGAAACCGCTGAGCAGCGCCAGCGTGGTGCCGGCCTCGCGCGAGAACTCGGCTTCGATGCGTTCGTAGACCAGCGGATAGAGCAGACCGTCGAGCACGAAGTCCTGCGCCAGCAGCAGCTCGAACCAGTCCTCGACCACCAGCAGGTCCTCGCACAGGCGGCGCAGGGGCTGCAGGTGCGCAGCGTGCAGCCAGTCCGCCTTGGCGGCATCGAGCAGCGCGCTGCCGTTGCTGTCGAGCAGCAGGCCGATGCGTGTCAGGTACTGGGCGATGCCGAGGCGGTCCATCGCGCAGAACGAGGCCGCCTGCGTCAGCGCCGCGCCGTAGCCGTAGGCGGCGACCGCGGTGTTGTTGAGGTTCGCGGCATATTCGACGTGGCGCAGCGGCAGCACCAAGGCGGCGACGCGGCGCTTCCAGCCTTCGTCGAGCAGCTCCGGCAGGCCGCGCTGTTCGACGAAGGCGAAATTGCGCTCCATCACCTCCTGCTGGCGCGCCCGCGTCTGCGTCCAGGCACCGTAGTAGTACTGGCGCGGATCGGTGCAGGCGTACCAGTCGTCCATGACGATCGCCGTGCGCGAGGCGTCGTAGAGCTCGTGCCCGGCGTCCCAGTACGGCCGGTAGTGGAAATTGACCTCCGGCTGCAGGTCGAAGGTGGCTTCCTGGTAGCGCGAGGCCGGTTTGCCGCTGCCGATACGGCGGGCGACGTGGCCGAAGGTCTGGCGCAACGGCGTCACCGCCGTCGTGCGGATGTCGATCTGCATGCTGCTCTCCTCGGGTGGAT
Source organism: Plasticicumulans acidivorans (assembly GCF_003182095.1). Classification (GTDB taxonomy): domain Bacteria; phylum Pseudomonadota; class Gammaproteobacteria; order Competibacterales; family Competibacteraceae; genus Plasticicumulans; species Plasticicumulans acidivorans. The sequence continues at coordinate 140,087 of NZ_QGTJ01000009.1, forward strand.
CGATCGTGATCGTTGGGCGCTCAGCGACGCGGCTCGCCATGGCGCCATTGCCGCTTGTCATCGCTGATGCGCTGCGCGGCGGCGTCATCGAGCCGCTGCACCGCGTGCTCGGCGCAGAAGGCCTCGAACGCCGCCCGCGGCAGGATCAGCTCGACGTAGAGCTCGGGATCGCCGATCGCGAAGTCGAACTCGACGAAGCCGTTGGCGTGCTCCTCGCGCACACGGACGTAGCAGGTGGGAAGCGGCGTGCTGGCCAAGGGGGCGTCTCCGCGATCGTGGATGAAAACCGGCGGCAGGCCGCCGGTGCCGGTGAACGTCGCGGCTGGTACCACCCCGCCGTCGCCGTCCGCGCTCTCCGTGCGAAGTCGCTATCAGCAGAGACCGTGCCATAATTATAATTAATTGATTTAAATGGTTTTGCTGCAGATGCAGTGAAGCTTTTGAGCAAGCACCGACTTGATCAAATCAGCAGCTCGCAACGGTGCGTTTGAGCATTTGCTCAAGCTGCGGCGCAACATCCGAGCGGGGCGCCAGCGTCGCGTGCAGAGGGTTTTCCCGGATTGGCGCAGCAGCGCTGCAAAGTGCAGCATCGCCCGCGCACGAGGCTTGGTCGCCCGGCGCAAGGTGGCTAGACTGCGCGGCACCACCCCGCCACCGTCCGTCACCCCGTGCCCGACGGACCAGGGCCACGACTGCCGCCCCGGCAGCGCAGGCCCGGCCGAAAACGACAGACATGAACCCGCCGGGAGACGCCAGCGCGTCCTACGGTCGGGCCGGAGGGGAGCACCTGATGACCACCGAACGAACCGTGTCGCTGCACGGCGCACAGCTCGGCGAGCTGGGCGAACACCTGCAGCTCACGTTTGAACAGGGCCATATTTCACTCGACGCGCAGCGCATGATCCTGCTGCACACCACGGCGATGGGCGCGCTGCGCAAGGAGCTGATCGATTCCCTCGGCAGCGACCGCGCCCGCGGCCTGCTCACGCGCATGGGCTACGCCTCGGGCGTGCGCGATGCCGAAATGGCGCGGCGCATGCTGCCGCAGGCGAGCGGCGATGAACTGATGCTGGTCGGTCCGCAGTTGCACGCGCTCGAAGGCATCGTCAACGTCCAGCCGGTGCGCGTCGACATCGACATCGCCCGCGGCCGCTATTACGGCGAATTCATCTGGACCGACGCCTATGAATCCGAGGTGCATCAGGAGGCGTTCGGCATGGCCACCGAGCCGGTGTGCTGGATGCAGCTCGGCTACGCCAGCGGCTACACCACGCACGTGTTCGGCCGCCCGGTGCTGTATCGCGAAGTCGAGTGCTGCGCACGCGGCGATGCGCAGTGCCGCATCATCGGCAGGCCGCACGCCGGCTGGAGCGCCGAGGAGATCCGCGACGACCTGCGCTACTTCCGTCCGGAATCCTTCGCCGAGCAGATGATCCAGCTGCAGACTCAGGTCGAGCTGCTGCGCTCCTCGCTCGGCGACCGCGTCACGCTCGGCGACATGGTCGGCCAGTCGACGCCGTTTCGCAGCGCCTGCGAGCTGATCCGCAAGGCGGCGGCCAGTCCGGTCACCGTGCTGCTGCTCGGCGAAACCGGCGTCGGCAAGGAAATGTTCGCACGCGGCCTGCACAGCGTCAGCAGCCGTGCCGAGGCGCCGTTCGTCGCCCTCAACTGTGCGGCGATCCCCGAGGAACTGATCGAATCCGAGCTGTTCGGCGTCGAAAAAGGCGCCTTCACCGGCGCGCAGACCTCGCGCCCCGGCCGCTTCGAACGCGCCCACGGCGGCACGCTGTTCCTCGACGAAGTCGGCGAACTGTCGGCCTCGGCGCAGGCCAAGCTGCTGCGCGTGCTGCAGGAAGGCGAACTCGAACGCGTCGGCGATTCACGCACGCGCCGCGTCGACGTGCGCGTGGTCGCCGCCACCAACGTCGACCTGCAGGAAGCCGCCCGCGCCGGACGCTTCCGCAACGACCTCTATTACCGCCTGAGCGTGTTCCCGGTGCGCATCCCACCGCTGCGCGAGCGCCGCGAGGACATTCCGCTGCTGGTCGAGCGCTTCCTGCAGAAGCACTCGGTGCGCCACGGCAAGAACGCCGTCGGCGTCAGCGACGCCGCATTGCGCGCGCTGTGCAAATACGCCTGGCCGGGCAACATCCGCGAGCTGGAAAACATCATCGAGCGCGGCGTCATCCTCACACCGAGCCACGGCCGCATCGACCTGCCCGATCTGTTCCCGCAGGTCGGCATCGGCACCTGCGCCGGCGGCCTCGCCGCCTACGCCCCGGCGCCCGACGACGCCGAACCGCAGGCGCTGCCACCGCTGCCGGCAGTCACCGCCGACGCAGCGGTCGACAAAGACGTGCTGGTCGATGACGTGCTCGCCAGCGGCACCTCTCTCGATGCCCTCGAAGCCCGCCTGCTCAACGCCGCCGTCGAACGCAGCGACGGCAACCTCACCCAGGCCGCCCGCCTGCTCGGCATCACCCGACCACAACTGGCGTACCGGCTGAAGAAACTGGGCGGAGACTGAGTCCGGCTGGCCAGCGGCGTCCCCGCAGCATCGCCGGCGGTTCTTCAACGTCAGGCGATGCTCGATACCTCCATGCCCATTCGTCGGCCCCGGCGTCACGGCCGAGGCCGGCGAACACGCTTCATTCAAGTGGCAATATTCGGCCCATCAGGTTTAATCGAATCATTCGCAAACAATGCACTGCTTTGCGCTTCATGTTTTTCATGTCGTCTTGCACTGCGGATAAAAACTAACCAAACACATGGACGAAAAACTGCTCAGTGCCGTATTCCTTGCGCATGAAAACATTCATGAAATTCCGGCATTCCTCATACGTGCTGAAGGTTACCTGACCATTGTTTGGATCAAAGAACTTGGCCTTGCCACCACTTTCCTGACTGCGGAAACAAACGGCCACGGCATGGGCGCCAACGTTGATGAACCAAAACCCCTGCCCGTCCGGGAATTGCGCCGTCGAAGCCTTTTCTTCCGGAATCGAAAACCGGGTCTGCCCCTTGTGCTGCATCATGGCACCGCCGATTTTCGACATCGCGCCACACACTGAGGCGACCTCCATATCGTTCGCTTCCTGAATCGACCGTGCCTTGTGCGGTCGCCGGGTGTTGTATTGAACCCAGCCGATCCAGGTAAATCGCCGGCGATGCAGATCGAGATCTTCCGATGCCAGCGGGCCTGACGCCGTTGGATTGTCCATGCGGGCAAACAGGAAAGATTCAAAGAACTTCCTGACCTGCAGGTCCCTGCTCATATCAGGGTCAACGAAATCGCTGTCAGTATCAGGCTGTTTCCCGACCGCCTTGCTGTAATTCTTGACCAAGTACGCAACCGACAGGGCACGACAGACACCATTGACGACTTCCGGCGGCGAGCCAAAGCGTTTTATATAGAAAGACTGCTTAAAGTCTTTCGCGCTGCCGCCGCAGCTTTCCGCCATTTTCTTGAAGTCTTCGAATTTCATCCGCACCCCGGTCTTAAAGCTCTACAGCCACTTATTTCACACAACGCCGGCCGTCGTTTCTCGAAATCGTAATTCGCCTGTTCGACAGACAGGTCGCGCGCCGAGATCCATCGAAACAATCAAACTGTTTTTCATTATTCGCCATCAGGATATCGCACCAATCCCCCGAGCCTATCGACCTGCGGCTTAAGCCCGCTTTAACAGCATCTTTACGCCATGCCACTGAACACTGCATGCGGTTTCCACCCTTGCAGGAGGTTTCATGGCCACGCTTCACTTGGTTGCCGGTTTTACCGCGGTGGCGCTCGCGCTGTATCTGTGCGCGGCCTTGCTGTGGCCGGAACAGTTTTGAGAACTGCGCGATGAGCATCAATGGCTTTGCGCAGATCGCGCTGTTCTTTCTGATCCTGCCACTGCTGGCGGCGCCGCTGGCCGCGTGGATGCAGCGGCTCTATGCCGGCGATGCCGGCTGGCTCGGTTGGCTGCTCGGTCCGCTCGAACGCGGCATCTACCACGTGCTCGGCCCGCTCGCCGACGGTGAACAGGACTGGCGGCAGTATGCAGTGAGCGTGCTGGCGTTCTCGCTGTTTGGCGTTGCGGCGGTGTTCGCGCTGCAGCTGATGCAAGCCTGGCTGCCGCTCAATCCGCAGGGCATGAGCGCGGTGGCAAGCGATCTGGCGCTGAATACCGCGGTGAGCTTCGTCACCAATACCAACTGGCAGAACTATGCGGGCGAGTCGACGCTGAGCCCGCTGGTGCAGATGCTCGGCCTCGGTGTACAGAACTTCCTCTCGGCAGCGACCGGGCTGGCAGTGATGCTGGCGCTGATCCGCGGTTTCAGCCGCGAGCGCAGCACCGGGCTCGGCAATTTCTGGGTCGATCTGACGCGCTCGACGCTGTACCTGCTGCTGCCGCTGGCACTGCTGCTGGCACTGCTGCTGGTGGCGCAGGGCGTGGTGCAGACCTTCGCCGCCTACCCGACGACCAGCGATGGCCAGTCGATCGCGCTCGGTCCGGTAGCCTCGCAGCTGGCGATCAAGCACCTCGGTACCAACGGCGGCGGTTTTTTCAACGCCAATGCCGCACATCCCTTTGAAAACCCGACGCCGCTGACAGATTTCCTGCTGGTGCTGGCGCAGACGCTGATCCCGGCGGCCGCGGCGCTGCTGTTCGGCCGCCTGGTCGGCGACCGCCGTCAGGGGCGGATGCTGCTGGCGGCGATGCTGCTGGTACTGGCTGCCGCCGCCGTGGCCACCTACTGCGCCGAAGCCGCCGGCAACCCGCGCATCACCACGCTGGCCGGCGTCGACAGCCAGCCCCGCGAGGCAATGCCGGGCGGCAACCTCGAAGGCAAGGAGCTGCGCTTCGGCATCGCCCGTTCGGCGCTGTTCGCCACCGCCACGACCGCCACCTCCACCGGCGCCGTCGACAGCCAGCACGATGCCTACACCCCGCTCGGCGGCCTGGTACCGATGGTGCTGATGCAGTTCTCGGAAACCATTCTCGGCGGTGTCGGTTCCGGGCTCTACGGCATGCTGGTGTTCGTCGTGCTGGCGGTGTTCGTCGCCGGGCTGATGGTCGGTCGCACCCCCGAGTACCTCGGCAAGAAGATCGAGCCCTTCGAGATGAAAATGACGGCGATCGTCGTGCTGCTGATGCCGGCACTGGTGCTGCTGCCGACGGCGCTCGCGGCAGTGCTGCCGACAGCGCTGACGGCGCTCGGCAATCCCGCCGCGCACGGCTTCAGCGAGCTGCTTTACGCCTTCACCTCGATGGCCAACAACAACGGCAGCGCCTTCGGCGGTCTGAGCGGCAATACACCGTTTTACAACCTGCTCGGTGCCGCGGTGATGCTGCTCGGCCGCTTCGGCACGCTGTTGCCGGTGCTGGCGCTCGCCGGCCACCTCGCCGCCAAACCACGGCTGGCCCTCGGTGCCGGCACGCTGCCAACGCACACGCCGCTATTCGCCGGCTTCCTGATCGGTGTGGTGATCGTCGTCGGCGCGCTGACCTTCTTCCCGGCGCTGGCACTGGGGCCGCTGGTCGAGCAGCTGCAACTGTGGCAGGCCACGCCATGATCGCCGCCCACCCGATCCGCCAGGCACCGTCCGCCGTCGCGAGCGACTCGCGCACTCTGGAGGCCGTTCCAGCATGACCCGCATCCGCCATACCCTGTACGAACCACGCCTGCTGCGCGAGGCGACGCTGGCCGCCGTGCGCAAGCTCACGCCACGCCAGCAGTGGCGCAACCCGGTGATGTTCACCGTCTGGATCGGCAGCCTCGGCACCACTGTGCTGTGGCTGACCGCCGTGACCGGCGTTGCTGATGCACCCGCCGACTTCACCCTCGCGGTCTGCCTGTGGCTGTGGTTCACGGTGCTGTTCGCCAACTTCGCCGAGGCGCTGGCCGAAGGTCGCGGCAAGGCCCAGGCCGACAGTCTGCGCCGCAGCCGCACGCAGGTGCAGGCCTTGCGCCTGCAGGCTCCGCAGCGCGAGGCGGGCAGCGAACGTGTCGCTTCGAGCGCGCTGCGTGCCGGCGATCACGTGCTGGTCGAGGCCGGCGAACTGATCCCCGGCGACGGTGAAGTGGTGGCCGGCATCGCCTCGGTCAACGAGGCCGCGATCACCGGCGAGAGCGCACCGGTGATCCGCGAGGCCGGCGGTGATCGCAGCGCCGTCACCGGCGGCACCACGGTGCTGTCGGACTGGCTGATCGTGCGCATCACCAGCAACCCCGGCGAGAGCTTTCTCGATCGCATGATCGCGCTGGTCGAGGGCGCGCAGCGCCAGCGCACGCCCAACGAGATCGCGCTGGCGATCCTGCTGGCGGCGCTGACGCTGGTGTTCCTGCTGGTGACGGCGACGCTGCTGCCGTTTTCGCAGTACGCGGCAACGGCCAGCGGCGGCGCAGCGGTGTCGCTGACGGTACTGATCGCGCTGTTCGTCTGCCTGGCGCCAACCACCATCGGCGGCCTGCTCTCGGCGATCGGCATCGCCGGCATGGATCGCATGATCCAGGCCAACGTCATCGCCACCTCCGGACGGGCGATCGAGGCCGCCGGCGACGTCGACGTGCTGCTGCTCGATAAGACCGGCACCATCACCCTCGGCAACCGCCAGGCCACCGAGTTCGTACCGGCGCCCGGGGTGGCGGTCGAGCGCCTCGCCGATGCCGCGCAGCTGGCCTCGCTGGCCGACGAAACCCCCGAGGGACGCAGCATCGTGGTGCTGGCCAAGGAGCGCCACGGCCTGCGCGGGCGCGCGCTCGGCGCGCTGGAAGCGCACTTCGTGCCGTTCAGTGCACAGACACGCATGAGCGGTGTCGACCTGGCGCAGCGTGAAATCCGCAAGGGCGCGGTCGAGGCCATCGCCGCCTGGCTGCAGCAGCACGGCCGCGAGCTGCCGGCGGCGGTACGCGAAGCCGCCGAAACGGTCGCCCGTCAGGGTGCCACGCCGCTGATCGTCGCCGAACGGCCGCTGCCCGGTGGCCGCGCCGAAGTGCTCGGTCTGGTGCGGCTCAAGGACATCGTCAAGGGCGGCATCCGCGAGCGTTTCGCGCAGTTGCGGGCGATGGGCATCGGTACGGTGATGATCACCGGCGACAACGCGCTGACCGCCGCGGCGATCGCCGCCGAGGCCGGCGTCGACGACTTCCTCGCCGAGGCCCGCCCCGAGGACAAGCTGGCGCTGATCCGCCGCCTGCAGGGCGAAGGCCGGCTGGTGGCGATGACCGGCGACGGTACCAACGATGCGCCGGCGCTGGCGCAGGCCGACGTCGCCGTGGCGATGAACAGCGGCACGCAGGCGGCCAAAGAAGCCGGCAACATGGTCGACCTCGACTCCAACCCGACCAAGCTGATCGAGATCGTCGCCATCGGCAAACAGCTGCTGATGACCCGCGGCGCGCTGACCACCTTCAGCCTCGCCAACGACATCGCCAAGTACTTCGCCATCATCCCCGCCGCCTTTGCCGGTACCTACCCGGCGCTCGGCGCGCTCAATCTGATGCACCTGGCCACGCCGCAGAGTGCGCTGCTGTCGGCGGTGATCTTCAATGCGCTGGTCATCGTCGCGCTGATTCCGCTGGCGCTGCGCGGCGTCGCCTGGCGGCCGGCGAGCGCCTCGCAGCTGCTGCGCAAGCACCTGCTGCTCTACGGCCTCGGCGGCGTCCTCGTGCCCTTTGTCGGCATCAAGCTGATTGACCTGCTGCTGGTCGGTCTCGGCGTGGCCTGAAGGCCGCCACATCCTGGGGAGTTTTCCGCCATGCGTTTCTATCTCGCCACGCTGCGCCCGGCCCTGCTCGCACTGCTGCTGCTCAGCGCCATCACCGGCCTCGCCTACCCGCTCGCCGTTACCGGGCTGGCGCAGTGGCTGTTTCCCTGGCAGGCCAACGGCAGCCGCCTGTACACCGCCGACGGCCGCCTGTTCGGCTCGGCGCTGATCGGCCAGTCCTTCACGCGTCCGCAACAGTTCTGGGGCCGGCCATCGGCGACGCAGCCGGCGGCATATAACGCCGCTGCCTCCGCCGGCGCCAACCTCGGACCACTGCACCCGCAGCTGAGCGAGCTGGTGCAGGCGCGCATCGCCGCACTGCGCGCTGCCGACCCGGACAATCCGGCGCCGATCCCGCTCGACCTGCTCACCAGCTCGGCGAGCGGCCTCGATCCGCACATCTCACCGGCCGCCGCACAGTGGCAAGCGGTGCGCGTCGCCCGCGCCCGCGGCCTGCCGCTGGCACAAGTGCAGGCGCTGATCGCCGCCTGCCGCGAGCCGCGCCAGTTCGGCGTGCTCGGCGAAGCGCGGGTGAACGTGGTCCGGCTGAATCAGGCGCTCGACAGGTTGCAACCGTGAGCCGCCGGTGCGACCCCGAACACGCGACGACGCCAGGCAGGCCGCGATGAACGCCGACCATCGTCCCGATCCCGACACCCTGCTGGCACTGGCACAGCAGGAAGAACGCCAGCGCCAGAGCGGGCGGCTGAAGGTCTTCCTCGGTGCCGCGCCGGGTGTCGGCAAGACCTTCGCGATGCTCGAAGCCGCGCGCCAGGCACAGCGCAGCGGCGTCGACGTGGTCGCCGGCGTGGTCGAGACCCACCGCCGCGCCGAAACCGAGGCGCTGCTCGACGGCATCGAGCAGCTGGCGCCGCAGAGCATCGCCTACCGCGGCGTCGAACTGCGCGAGTTCGATCTCGACGCCGCGCTGGCCCGCCATCCGGCGCTGCTGCTGGTCGACGAGCTGGCGCACAGCAACGCCCCGGGCTCGCGTCATGCCAAGCGCTGGCAGGACGTACAGGAGCTGCTGGCGCGCGGCATCGACGTCTACACCACGCTCAACGTGCAGCATCTGGAGAGTCTCAACGACGTCGTCGCCGGCATCACCGGCGTGGTGGTGCGCGAAACCGTGCCCGACGCCGTACTCGAACAGGCCGACGCCGTCGAGCTGGTCGACCTGCCACCGCCGGAGCTGATCGCGCGGCTGCGGGCCGGCAAGGTCTACCTGCCGGCGCAGGCCGAACGGGCACGCGAGCATTTCTTCCGCGAGGCCAACCTGGCGGCACTGCGCGAGCTGGCGCTGCGCTCGACGGCGGCGCAGGTCAACGCCCGTGTACTCACGCTCAAGGCTGGCACCGCGCCGGCCGCCACCTGGTCGACGCGCGAACGCGTGCTGGTGTGCGTCGGCGCCGACAGCAGCGGCGCGCGCATCGTGCGTGCCGGGCGGCGGCTGGCGGCGCAGCTGCATGCCGAGTGGACCGCGGTCTACGTCGACACGCCGCAGCACGGCGTGGCGGCGGCAACGCGCGAGGAGATCGTCGCCAGCCTGCGCCTTGCCGAACAGCTCGGCGCCGAAACCGTCACCCTCAGCGGCCGTTCGGTCGCCGAGGAGGTGCTGAGCTACGCGCGGGCGCGCAACGTCACCCGCATCATCGTCGGCCGGCCAGCCCGCAGCAGCTGGCGGCTACGCCTGCGCGGCGGTCTGGTCGATGCGTTGCTGCGCGGCAGCGGCGACATCGAGATCCACGCCGTGCCCAGCGACGCGCCGCCAGCACCGCCAGCACCGCCAACCACCACAGCCGCCACGCCGGCACGACCGTGGCCCTGGCGTGCCTACGGGCTCGCGGCCGTCGGCGTGCTGCTGGCCACCGCCGGCTGCTACCTGATGGCGCCGTACTTCGAACTGGCCAACCTGATCATGCTCTACCTGATCGGCGTGGTGCTGGTCAGCCGCCGCGGCGAGCGCGGGCCGGCGGTGCTGGCGGCAGTGCTATCGGTACTGGCTTTCGATTTCTTCTTCGTGCCGCCGCACCTGACCTTCGCGGTATCCGACACGCAGTACTTCGTCACTTTCGCGGTGATGCTGGTCGTCGGTCTGGTGATCAGCGAACTGACGGTGCGCGAGCGCACGCAGGGCGAACAGGCGCGGCTGCGCGAGCGGCGTACCGCCGCGCTGCACCAGCTCTCGAAGAGCCTGGCCAGCCTGCGCGGCGCGGCGGCGCTGCTCGATGCCGCGGTGCGCCACATCGCCGAGGTGTTCGAAGCGCAGGTGCTGGCGCTGCTGCCCGATGAGCAGGGCAAGCTGACCATCCGCGCCGGCATGCGTGCCGAGTTCACGATGAACGCCAAGGAGCAAAGCGTCGCGCAGTGGGTCTACGACCTCGGCCGCGCCGCCGGACTCGGCACCAGCACGCTGCCGTTCGTCGATGCCGTCTACGTGCCGCTGCTCGGCAAGCGCGGCGCGGTCGGCGCGCTGCGTGTGCGCCCGGCCGACGCCGCGCGCCTGGTCCTGCCCGAGCAGATGCGTCTGCTCGAAGCCTTCGCCAACCAGACCGCGCTGGCGCTGGAGGTCGATCGCCTTGGTGAAGAAGCGCGCGAGGCGCGGCTGGCCGCCGATACCGAGCGCCTGCGCAGCTCGCTGCTGGCATCGGTGTCACACGATCTGCGCACACCGCTGGCGGCGATCATCGGTTCGGCTTCGAGTCTGGTCGAATACGGCGAACAGCTCGACGACGGCGAGCGCCGCGAGCTGGCCGCCAACATCCAGAGCGAAGCCGAGCGCCTCAATCGCCTGGTCGGCAATCTGCTGCAGGCCACCCGCCTGGAGGCCGGCACGCTGACGCTGCACAAAGAGGCGCATGACCTGGAGACGGTGATCGGCAGTGCACTGGCGCGGCTGGCGACGGCGCTCGAAGGCCGGCCGCTGCACACCACGCTGCCGCCGAACCTGCCACTGGTGCCGCTCGATCCGCTGCTGATCGAGCAGGTGCTGGTCAACCTGCTGGAAAACGCCCTGCACTACACGCCGCCCGGCAGTCCGCTGGAAATCGGCGTCGAAGGCCACACCGACGCGGTGGTCATCACCGTCGCCGATCGCGGGCCGGGGCTGCCGGCGGCGGGCGAGCAGCTGTTCCAGCGGTTCTGGCGCGGCGGGCAGTCCGACCACCCGAGTGGCAGTGGCCTCGGACTGGCGATCTGCCGCGGCATCGTCGAGCTGCACGGCGGCCACATCGAGGCCAGTGCCCGCGTCGGCGGTGGCGCGGTGTTTCGCTTCACGCTGCCGCTGGCCCCCGACGCCGCCAGCGCGCCGCCGCCACAGGAGCCCGCACCATGATCGCCAGCGAATGCCCGGCCGTGCTGATCGTCGAGGACGAAGTCGCGATCCGCCGCTTTCTGCGCACCGCGCTGCGGCCGCAGGCGCTGCGGCTGTTCGAAGCCGCCAGCGGCAGCGAAGCGCTGCGCCTGGCCGCCGCCGAACAGCCCGACGTGATCCTGCTCGATCTCGGCCTGCCCGATCTCGATGGCCTGGAGGTGCTGGCGCGGCTGCGTGAATGGACGCAGACGCCGGTGATCATCCTCTCGGCCCGCGGCCAGGAGGCCGACAAGGTGCGCGGACTGGACGCCGGCGCCGACGACTACCTGGCCAAACCGTTCGGCGTGCCCGAGCTGCTGGCCCGCCTGCGCGTGGCGCTGCGCCACCGCAACCGCAGCGAACACAGCACGGTGCTGGTCGCCGGCAGCCTGCGCATCGACCTCGTCGCACGCAAAGTCAGCCGTGACGGCGTCGACATCGCGCTGACGCCGCGCCAGTACCGCGTGCTCGCCGTGCTCGCCCGTCATGCCGGGCGGGTGGTGACGCAGCAGCAGCTGATCCGCGAGGTCTGGGGCGAGCACAGCGACACCAGCGCCGATTCGGTGCGCATCGCCATGCACGAGCTGCGGCACCGCCTGGAACCCGACCCGGTACGCCCGCGCTGGCTGCGCACCGAGCCGGGTGTCGGCTATCGCCTGCTCGCCGAAGACGCCGCCGACCCGGATCGCTGAGGCGCTCAGCCGGCGGTGAACAGCCCTTTCACGCCGTGCGGCGGCGCGCGCCAGTACTGCGGCGGCACCTGCACGCTGGCGCCGAGCCTGGCGGCGGCGTGCCAGGGCCAGTGCGGCTCGTAAAGCATGGCGCGGGCCAGGGCGACGGCATCGGCCTGGCCGCTGGCGATGATCGACTCAGCGTGCTCGGGCTCGGTGATCAGGCCGACGGCGATCACCGGCACCTCAACCGCGGCTTTCACCGCCTGGGCGAAGGCCACCTGATAGCCCGCCTGCAGCGGGATCTGCTGGGCGTTCGACAGGCCGCCGCTGGAAACATGAATGGCCGCGCAACCGCGCGCGGCGAGCGCCTGGGCGAAGGCGATGGTGCCGTCGATGTCCCAGCCGCCGGGCACCCAGTCGCTGGCGGAGACACGCACCCACACCGGCCGCTCGGCCGGGAACTGCGCGCGGATCGCCTCGAACACTTCCAGCGGGAAGCGCAGGCGGTTTTCCAGGCTGCCGCCGTAGGCATCCTCGCGCCGGTTGCTCAGCGGCGAGAGGAACTGGTGCAGCAGGTAGCCGTGCGCGGCGTGCAGCTCGACGCCGTCGAGGCCGAGGCGCGCGGCGCGGGCCGCCGCCGCGGCGAAGGCCTCGCGGATGCGCGCCAGCCCGGCGTGATCGAGGGCCAGCGGCGGCACATCGCCGTCAGTATGGGCCAGCGCCGAAGGCGCGACGGTCTGCCAGCCACCGGCCTCCGGCGCCAGCTGGCCGCCGCCCAGCCACGGCAACTGCGTCGAGGCCTTGCGCCCGGCATGGGCGAGCTGCACGGCCAGCGGCATCGTCGAGTAACGGCGCACGCCGCTGAGCACGCGCGCCAGCGCCGCTTCGTTGTCGTCGCTCCACAGGCCGATGTCACTCGGCGAGATGCGCCCTTCCGGGCTGACCGCGGTGGCTTCGAGGATCAGCAGACCGGCGCCGGAAAAGGCCAGCTGGCCGAGGTGGATCAGGTGCCAGTCGCTGGCGTCGCCGTCTTCGGCGGAGTACTGGCACATCGGTGCGATGACGATGCGGTTGGGCAGCTGCAGGCCGCCGAGCGACAGCGGTTCGAACAGGTGGCTCATCGGGGAATCCTCCGGCAAACGGCCAGTTGTGCGTCGCGGCACACGGTACGTGCCGGCCGGCGCGGGCACCAAGGCGCGCGCCGTTTGGCTGCCAGACGGCAAAGCCACAGCTCGCCCGTCGATGAGTGCATCTCGATGTATTGACACGGATATATCGAAACCGCGACTGTCGCCCTGCCCCCCGCCTTTCCGTCTTTTCATCTGGAGACCGCCCCGATGCACCTTCCCGTCATCCCGCGCTCGCGTCTGCGCCCCGCCCTCGCCGCGCTGCTGCTCGGCACCAGCAGCCTGCTGCACGCAGCACCGACCACCAGCGAATTCAGCCTGTCCGGTGATGTGCTCAACCCCGGCACCTACCAGCTCGACGATCTGCTGGCGCTGCCGGCCGTCAGCGAGTCGGTCAGCTACGGCACCGGCCACGGCCCGGTCAGTGCCGAGTTCACCGGCGCCAGCCTGTGGTCGCTGCTGCAGGCCGCCGGCATCAAGGTCGATGCGGCGGTGAAAAACGATCTGATCAGCAAGTACGTGGTCGCCACCGGCAGCGACGGCTATCGCGCCGTCTACTCGATCGCCGAACTCTCACCGCAGTTCGGCGGCAGCGGCACACCGGCGCTGGTGGCCTACACGATGGACGGCGCCGCGCTCGGCAGCAGCGGCTTCGCCCGCACCACCGCACCGGGCGACGCGGCCGGCGGCCGTTACGTCTCCAACCTCGCCAGCCTGCAGGTGTTCGACGCCCCGGCGGCGGCGGTGAGCGGCGGCGGCGTGTCGAGCGCGTTCACGCTCGACGGCACGGTGAGCACGGCGCTGAGTTTCGACCTCGCGGCGCTGCAGAGCATGAGCACGGTGACCGAGGCGGTCAGCTACGTCACCAGCAAGGGCACGGTGTCGGCGACCTTCACCGGCGTGCCGCTGTGGTCGCTGCTGACGATGGCCGGCATCGTTAGCGACCCCGACGTGAAGAACGATCTGCTCGGCAAGGTGCTGATCGCCACCGGCAGTGACGGCTATCAGGCGGTGTTCTCGCTGGCCGAGCTCGACCCGGCCTTCGGCGGCAATGCCAGCCTGCCGATCATGGTCGCCTTCGAGATGGACGGCGCGCTGCTGACCGACGATGGCTTCGCCCGCCTGGTGGTGCCGGAGGACATCGCCGGCGGCCGCTATGTCTCCAACCTGGTCAGCCTGCAGCTGATCGACGCGCCACGCGCGGTGCCGGTGCCGGGCACGCTCGGTCTGGCCGTGCTCGGCCTGGGCCTGCTCGGTCGCCGGCGCGCACGCCGTCTGCACTGAGTTGATGCGGCGCAGCTGATCACGGCAGCCGCGCCCACGGCGGCGACATCGCTCGGGCTGCAGGCCGCGATGTCGCCTTTCTTTACGCAAGCTAACGAAAACCTCACATTTAAAAACGTTAATGAATGTCAACCTATTGAATTAAATTTTCTTAATAGTCTCAGGCACTGGCTTTGCTTCAGGCAGGCCGCCGGCGACCGGCCGGACCTCCCGATCCCTTTCCCGTGCCTGAAGAAATGACAACAACAACAATCAGCAACCCTCTTTGCGCCGCCCTGCTGGTTGGCGGCGCCTTTGCGGCCAGCGCGGCGCAGGCCTGGACCATCACCGACCTCGGCACGCTGCCCGGTCCTTACGAACAGAGCGTGGCCTACGCGATCAGCGACAGCGGGCTGATCAGCGGTGGCAGTGCCAGCGCCGGCGGCGGCTTCCACGCCGTGCGCTGGAGCGCGCCGGGCACGCCCGTCGATCTCGGCCTGCTGCCCGGCGGCAACCCTTACTCGTATGGCTACAGCATCAACAGCGCCGGGCAGATCGCCGGGGCCGCCTTGGCTCCGGGGGGCCTGCTGTATGCCGCGCGCGCCGTGCTCTGGCAGGCCGACGGCAGCCTGCTGGCGTTGCCCGATCTGCCGGGCGGCGGTCAGGAAAGCGCCGCTTACGACATCAATGAAGCCGGTCAGATCGTCGGCTACGCCAGCGCCGGCACCGGCTACCGTGCCTTCCTCTGGTCGGCCGCCAGCGGCATGCAGAACCTTGGTGATCTGCCGGGCGGCAGCAATCTGAGCGTCGCCAACAGCCTCAACGATCACGGTCAGGTGGTCGGCTACTCCAATGCCTTCACCGGCGACCGTGCCTTCCTCTGGTCGGCGGCGACGGGCATGCAGAACCTCGGCGATCTCGCCGGCGGCGCGAACTACAGCCAGGCGCTGGCGATCAACAACGCCGGTCAGGTGGTCGGCAGCAGCGGTGTCGCCGGCGGCGGCCACGCCTTTCTCTGGTCCAGCGCGACCGGCATGGTCGATCTCGGCGATCTCGCCGGCGGTCTGGAAGCGAGCACGGCGCTGGCGATCAACGATCTGGGCAGCATCGTCGGCACCGGCTCGGTCGACGGCAACGTGCAGCACGCCGTGCTCTGGGAAAACGGCGGCATTCTCGATCTGTCGCTGCTGCCGGAAGTCGCCGCCGCCGGCTGGTCGTATCTGGAACAGGCCACCGGCATCAACACCCGCGGCCAGATCGTCGGCTTCGGCGTGATCGACGACAGCACACACGCCTTCCTGCTGACGCCCTCGGCCCCCGCCAGCAGCACACCGAACGCCGTGCCGCTGCCGTCGAGCATTGCCCTGTTCGGCGCCGGACTCGGCCTGTTCGGGCTGCGCCGCCGGCGCTGACAGCCGGCAGCGCCTCGACAAACGTCGTGCATTCCTCCGCACGCACGCCCACGAACGTCTACGCTTGGCCTCGGCTGTTCAGACCATCGGCGCTTCGCGCCACGGTCGAACGCGCGCCAGGCGCACGCTCTGGGCTCTTCCTCCGGGCCAGACCGCATGTACGGCCAGGGGATCTTGGTGGCACGGACGCCACCTGTTTTAAATCTTCCGCCGCCTCGCCATATCCCGCTCACCGCACCGCTCAGCCGTGCCGCGCGCGGTCGCGGGCGCGCATACAGGCCTTGCGCAGTTCTTCGCAGCACAGCAGCAGCAGCGCACCGAGTGCGGCCCAGCCCCACACTGCCACCGACAGCGCCGCGGTGCCGAACAGCTGCTGGCCGGGCGAGGTGTAGACGATGGCGAGGATCACCAGCAGCTCGAAGGCCAGCGCCGGCAGCAGCAGACGGTTGTGTCCGCCGTGCCAGACGGCCTCGCGCGGATGGCGGCAGACGAACAGATTGGCCATCTGGCAGACGACGATGCTCACCAGGCAGGCGCTGGTCGCCTGCAGATACAGCGGCGACCGCGCGCCCAGCGCGTCACCGTACTGCCAGCCGCCGGCGTTCAGCAGCCACAGGAACACGCCGAGCGAGACCAGCGTCTGCATGACGCCGAGCCAGCCGTAGGCGCGCAGCAGCAGCGGTGCATTGAGCAGCCGCTCGCGGCGGGCACGCGGCGGTTCGCGCATCAGGCCCGGATGCGGCGGCTCGGCACCGAGCGCCAGCGCCGGCAGCATGTCGGTGCCGAGGTCGACGGCGAGGATCTGGATCACCGTCAGCGGCAGCGGGATGCCGGCGAGCACGAAGGCCAGATAAGGCACGATTTCCGGCACGTTCGAGCTGAGGATGTAGGTCAGGAACTTGCGGATGTTGGCGTAGACCGCGCGGCCTTCTTCGATGGCGTCGACGAGGGTGGCGAAATGGTCGTCGAGCAGCACGATGTCGGCCGCTTCCTTGGCGACGTCGGTGCCGCTCAGGCCCATAGCGATGCCGACGTCGGCGCGCTTGAGCGCCGGCGCGTCGTTGACGCCATCGCCAGTCACCGCCACCACCTCGCCGCGCGCCTGCAGCGCTTCGACCACCAGCAGCTTCTGCTCGGCGCTGACCCGGGCGCAGATCAACTCCGGCGCCGCCAGCACCTGCTGGCGCTGCGCCGGCGTCATCCGCTGCAGGTCCTCGCCGCGCAGCAGCAGCGGCTGCGCGCCGCGCACCAGCCCGATCTGGCGAGCGATCGCCAGCGCCGTCTGCGGATGATCGCCGGTGACCATGACCACGCGGATGCCGGCCTCACGGCAGCGGCCGACCGCCTCGCGCACCTGCGGTCGCGGCGGGTCTTCCAGCGCCAGCAGGCCGGCGCAGACCAGATCGTCCTCGCAGGCCGGCGCCTGCTCCGGCAGTTCGCGCCAGGCCAGTGCCAGCACGCGCAGGCCGCTGGCAGCGCACGCCGCCTGCTGCGCCAGCAGCGCCGCGCGGGCCGGCTCGTCGAATGTGCGCGGCTGATCGCCGTCAGCGACGGTGCGGCACAGCGGCAGCACGGTTTCCGGCGCGCCCTTGCACAGCAGCAGGCGGCGGCCGTCGAGCTTCACCACCACCGACATGCGCTTGCGCTCGGTATCAAACGCCAGCTCGTCGAGGCACTCGGCGCTGGCGCCGGCACCGGCCCAGGCGTACAGCGCCAGTTCCATCGGGTCGCCGCTCACCGTGCCTGCGCTGCAGCGCAGCGTGTGGCAGTGGCGGGCGATACAGGCCAGCATCGCCGGTACATGCCCGGGCGCATCTGTGCCGTCCGCGCTGACCACGCGGGCCACGCGCATGCGGTTCTGTGTCAGCGTGCCGGTCTTGTCCGAGCAGATCACCGTGGTCGAGCCGAGCGCCTCGACCGCCGGCAGGTGGCGCACCAAAGCCTGACGCCGCGCCATGCGCTGGGTAGCCAGCGCCAGCGCCAGCGTCACCGTCGGCAGCAACCCCTCCGGCACGTTGGCGACGATGATGCCGACGGCGAACATCAGGTTGGCGAGAAACGGCAGGCCGAGCAGCTCGCCGATCGCAAAGAACAGCACGCCGAGGCCGCAGGCGAGCGCCACCACCAGCCGCGAGATGCGCGCGATCTCGCGCTGCAGCGGCGAGACCGTCTCGGCGGCCCCCTGCGTCAGCCGGGCGATGCGGCCGAACTCGGTGTGCATGCCGGTGGCGAACACCAGCGCGCTGGCCTCGCCGCTCACCAGCAGCGTGCCGGCGAGCAGCAGATTGCTGGCCTCCAGCGGGTGAATGCTGGCGCAGGGCGCGGCACTGCGCGCCATCGGCACCGATTCGCCGCTGATCGTTGCCGTGTCGACGCGCACGCCGTGAGCTTCGAGCAGGCGGCAGTCGGCCGGCACGCGGTCGCCGGCCCCGAGGCGGATGACATCACCGGGCACCAGCGCCTCAGCGGCCAGCCGTTCGAGGTGACCGTCGCGCAGTACGTCGACCTGCGGCGGCAGCAGCGAGCGCAGTGCCGCCAGCGCCTGCTCGGCGCGATACTCCTGCCAGAACGAGAACAGGCCGTTGACGACGATGACACCGACGATCGCCACGCCCAGCTCGCGCATGCCCTGCCCCGGATCGTGCAGCTCGGCGACGAAGGCGAGCCCGGCGGCGAACCACAGGATCAGCGCGAAGAAGTGTACGAACTCACGCCCCAGCCGCCACCACAGCGGCTCGCGCTCAGCCGCCTCAATACGGTTGGGACCGAAGCGCGCGCGCCGCGCCACCACCTCGGCGGCGCTCAGTCCCGAGCTGCGGCTGTCGAGCCGCGCCAGTGCCTCCTGCGGTGTACGGCGGGCAATCTCGAAATCCATCGCGGACTCCTGCGAGTGGCTCCCGCAGCAGGTCTAGCAGAGTCGCGCACGCCGCCACTTGCGCCGGATCAGGCGCGCCAGCCGTGGACGATGATCAGCACGCCGAGCAGCATCACCGCCGCCCCGAGCCAGTCGCTCGGCGCCAGCGGCACATCGTCAATGAAGCGCAGCCACAGCAGTGCCACACCGACGTAGACGCCGCCATAAGCCGCGTACACCCGCCCGCTCGCCGCCGGATGCAGGCTGAGCAGCCAGGCGAACAGCGCCAGGCTGGCCGCCGCCGGCAGCAGCCAGTACACCGGGCCATCCCGCCGCAGCCACAGATACGGCAGATAGCAGCCGACGATCTCGGCCACTGCCGTGACCAGGTACAGCAGGAAGGTGCGCAGCATCGGATGGCCCCCGGATTCGCTGCCGACAGCATGCCCGCGCGGCGCGATCGCTGGCGAATGCGGCCGTCGTACGCCGTCGCCTGATCTGCGTCAGCGGATGCTCACATTCAGCCGCACATATATACGCGATGGCATATATTCAGGGCACTTCATGCGCGGAGCACACACCATGCAAAGTGAACGCCTGTCCTCCCCGCTGCCACTGGCGCGCGCCTGGCTGTGGCTCGCCGCCGTGCCGCTGTGGTGGCTGGTCTACCTCCAGCTGACGCCGCTGAGTGATGCGCTGTTTGCGCTGCTGCCGCTGTCGCGGGCTGACGCGCTCGGCGAGGCGGTCTACTTCTTCATCTTCGAGGTGCCGAAGGTGCTGCTGCTGCTGACGGCGGTGGTGTTCGTCATGGGCGTGGTGCGCTCGTACTTTTCCGCCGAGCACACGCGCGCGCTGCTCGCCGGGCGGGCGGAAGGCGTCGGCAACGTGCTCGCCGCGCTGCTCGGCGTGGTCACGCCGTTCTGCTCGTGCTCGGCGGTGCCGCTGTTCATCGGTTTTCTCAGCGCCGGCGTGCCGCTCGGCGTGACGCTGTCGTTCCTGATCGCCGCGCCGATGGTCAACGAGATCGCCCTCGGCCTGCTGTTCGCGATGTTCGGCTGGAAGATCGCCGCGCTGTATCTGGGGCTGGGTCTGGCGGTGGCGATGCTGGCCGGCTGGATCATCGGCCGGCTGAAGCTCGAAGGCTGGGTCGAAGACTGGGTGCTGGCGCGGCCGAAGACTGCCGCCAGCGTCAGTGATGCCGGCCTGCACTGGCGCGAGCGCATCGACGCCGGCCAGGACGCGGTCGTCGACATCGTCGGCAAGGTCTGGCCCTACGTGCTGCTCGGCATCGCCGCCGGCGCCGGCATCCACGGTTACGTGCCGGCCGACTTCATGGCCGGGCTGATGGGCCGCGAGGCCTGGTGGAGCGTGCCGCTGGCGGTGCTGTTCGGCGTGCCGATGTATTCCAATGCCGCCGGCATCATCCCGGTGGTCGAGGCGCTGCTGTCCAAGGGCGCGGCGCTCGGTACCGTGCTGGCGTTCATGATGTCGGTGATCGCGCTGTCCTTCCCGGAGATGGTGATCCTGCGCAAGGTGCTCAAGCCGCAGCTGATCGCCACCTTCATCGCCGTCGTCGCCGCCGGCATCCTGCTGGTCGGCTACGTCTTCAACCTCGTGCTGTGAGGCGCATTCCATGAAAATCCAGATCCTCGGCAGCGGCTGCCAGAAGTGCCAGAAGCTCGCCGAATACGCGACGCAGGCGGCCGATGAGCTCGGCCTCGATTACACGCTGGAGAAGATCACCGACCCCGGTACCATCGTCGACATGGGCGTGATGCAGACGCCGGCGCTCGCCGTCGACGGCGTCGTCAAGCTCGCCGGCCACCTCGCCGGCGTCGAGGCGCTGAAGCCGCTGCTGCGGGGCTGACGATGAGCGCACGCCGACTCGATCCCACCACGCTGCTGCGCGCCCTCGTCGACCCGACGCGGGCGCGCATCATGGCGCTGCTCGACGGCGAGCCCGATATCTGCGTCTGCGAGTTCTGTCACGCGCTGGCCGAGACGCAGCCGAAAATCTCGCGCCACCTCGCCGCGCTGCGCGCCGCCGAACTGGTCGTCGACCGCCGCGAGGGCACGCGCGTGTTCTACGCGCTGCACCCGCGGCTGCCAGCCTGGGCACGCAGCCTGCTCGGCGCGCTCGCCCACGGTTTCGCCGACGATGCCGCGCTGCGCAGCGCGCGCACGCGACTGCAGCAGATGCCGCAGCGACCGCAGCGCGCGAACGCCGCCTGAACCCCCGCCCAGCGACCGGCGCAAGCACGCCACCTCGCCGGTGCAACGCTTCAGCACACCTGCGGAAATCGCCACGGCGATCGCCTTCCAGCTCGCCGGTGGCAGCTGCTTCAGCACCGCTCAGACCCTGCACGTCGGCGGCGGAGCCTCGATCGGCAGGGTGGTGTTATGAATGTATGGCAAAAAATGACCCGTGCACCCGCTGCCTGCGCAGCCGGTGCCCGGGTGCTCCTCCTCCAACGTCCATGTCCGCCGCAAAATCTCAGTGAGGATTCAGCGCTTCAGTGAATCTGTACCTCGGTAACCTTCGGCGCTGCGGCCTCGGTCTTCGGCAGGGTGACGAACAGCATGCCGTCTCTGAATTCAGCAGAGATCCTGATGCCGTCGACGTTTTCCGGCACGCAGCCGTCCCGCCTGCGTTTCTGGCCGCTCGTGGTTGCGGGCACCTGCGTGCCCGCCGCCTCCGCACTGCAACGGCCGCCGACCGTTCAGCCCGCCTGCCGGGTGCGCGTCCGAATCGGCTCGGCCCGCGCCGGCTCCTGTGGCTGCTCGGTCTTGCCGAGGCTGTCCAGCGTCTGCTGCACCGCCTCGAAAGCCTGGGTTCTGGCCTGATCCAGCAGTGACCAGTCGAACTGCTTCGTCATCGCCAGGCAGGTGCGGAACACATTGGCGTTCAGTCGCTCCGTTTCCTTGAGCCAGTAGGCCTGGGTTTCACAGAAGCGCTGCATCGACTGCTGCAGATGACCGTTCCAGATGTCGGCCCAGCCTTCCAGCCACGCCTGCTGACTCTCCATCAGATCGACGAGACAGGTCATTCCGCGACCGATGGTGTCAGGGGTTCGCGGGTCGGCATCATTGCTGTGTGCCTGCATGAATCGCCAGCCTCCGAGCATGCCTTCGAAATTACGTTTCTGTATTTCGATGCAGTCTTCCACTAATTTTTCAGCGTTGTATAACATTTCATTTTCCTCCTTCCTCCTTATCCCATTGGTTCCTGCTTGTTTTTATATTTTACAATCTTCAATACGCTTCGACGCCACTGGTCGCAATTGGGATTTACCTTACACGACAGCTACCTGCCGATCAGTGTCATGCAAATGACACTAACTCGACTGGCTATTTATTACAATTCGACTGCAGCCGTCATGACTCAACGGAACTGGCTGACTCGTGACCGGCGAAGTGGAATTCAATACCGCCTGTAATTGCATCGCGGCTGATAATGTCGAGGCATGCAGTTTGTGCAGCGCGCGGCGTCGATAGGTTTCGACGCTGGATTCACCGAGATGCAGATCAAGGGCAATGGCTTTATTCGAGCCTCCTGCCATGACCGCGGCCAGAACCTCGCGCTCGCGTAAGGTCAGCCGCGCGAACAGCGCGCGCACCATCAGCCGGCGGCGGCGCCAGGGCCATTCGGCCTGCCCCTTTTCGAGCACGCCGTGCAGCCTCGACAGCAGGTCGGCACAGGGCCACTGCACGACGTCGACGGCGCCGAACTTCATCAGCTGCACCGCCGAGCCAACGCTGAGCTGGCCACCGAAGCCGATCACCGGACATTCGACACCGCAGGCCGCCAGGCTGCCGCGACGGGCAATTTCGGCGAGGCGCGCGGGGCAGGCATCAAGCAGCAGACAGGCCGGATGATCCGGCCCGAGCATGGCGCAGGCGCTGGCGAGATCGCGCCATACCCTCACGGCGTAACCCGCCTGTTCGAGCCGCTGGCGCAAAGCCGGCGTACATCCGCCCCCACCGATCAGCTCGATCGTCGCGCTCGCATCCACGCTTTGCGGTGCACTCGGCGCCCCGGGCCATGCCATCGTCGCCATCGTCCGCCCCCGGCTCCATGCGAAGCAGCCCTGCTGCAGAAGGCTTCTACCCCAGTCCGGGAAAAAAATCGCTGCGGTGCATCAAGCCAAGGATATGCAAGACAAATCAGGGCAGGACGAGGCCGCGTCCGGCTCAGCCTGAGCGGTTTCAGGCATCGTCCGCGGCGAGTGACGGAAACGACTCCGGCGCCCCGAAGCGCTCGGTATACAGCGCAGCGATCCAGTCGATGAACACGCGCACTCGGCGCGACAGCTGGCGGTGCTGCGGATACAGTGCGGCGACCGGCAACGGCGGGCTGCGCCAGGCCGACAGCACCTCGACCAGCCGCCCGGCGCGCAGCTCCGCGGCAACGTGATAGCGCGGCAGCTGGATCAGACCGCAGCCGCTCAGGGCGCAGATGACATAGCTCTCGGCATCGCTGACTGCCAGCCAGCCGCTCGGCGAGAATTCGCGCAGCTCGCCGTCGACGATCAGCTCGAATGGATAGCGCTGTGTCACGGTGCTGGAAAAGAAATTCACCGCCTGATGGTCGACCAGTTCCCGCGGATGCCGCGGCACACCGTGACAGCGCAGATATTCCGGGCTGGCGCAGATCAGCTGCGGCATCAGCGCCAGGCGACGGCTCACCAGCGAAGCGTCGTGCGGATCGCCGGCACGCACCACGCAGTCGATGCCTTCGCGGATCAGATCGACCAGACGGTCACCGCTGCTGACGCGCAGCTCGATATCGGGATAACGGCGGTGAAACGCATCGATGCGCGGCAGCACGATGGCGGTCGCATGCGTGCCGTGCAGGTCGACGCGCAGCGTGCCGCGCGGGCTGGAGTTCAGGTGGCGCAGCGAGGACTCGGCGTCGTCCAGTTCACCGAGGATCTGCACACAGCGTTCGTAGAAAGCCTGTCCATCCAGCGTCGGCTGCACCTGCCGGGTCGTGCGCGCCAGCAGACGTGCGCCAAGCCGCTCCTCCAGTGCCTTGATCGCGTTCGTGGCCGTGGCGCGCGGCAGCACCAGCGCATCGGCGGCACGGGTGAAACTGCCGAGCTCGACGATGCGGGTAAACAAACGCAGGGTCTCAAGTCGATCCATAGCACTCTATTGTTGGTGGTTTTTGAATGATCAAATTCATTTGTGCTGATTTATCCATGCGCGATCAACGGTGATGCTCTGTCTGCGGCTGGAAACCAAAGTCCCGCAGAACTGGACGTTCCGGGGACAGGCACCGCTGCCAGCGCCCGCGCGACACGGGCACCCCACCACCTCGACGAGCAGGAACCGCGTAATGAATCTGACACAACCCACCACTCTAGACGACGGCCCGCGGATCGCCATTGTCAGCGGCGCTTCGCGCGGCATCGGCCGGGCCATTGCCGAACGGCTGGCGGCCGATGGCCTGGCCGTCGTCGTCAACTACGCCGGCCAGGCCGAAGGCGCGGCGCAGACCGTGGCGGCGATCAGCGCGCGCGGCGGCCGGGCGCTCGCCGTGCAGGCCGACGTCGGTAACGCCGGAGATGTCGAACGGCTGTTCGCCTGCACGCAGTCCCATTTCGGGCGTGTCGACGTCGTCGTCAACAGCGCCGGCATCATGCCGATCGCGCCGATCGCCGATGACAGTCTCGACGCCTTCGACCGCGTCATCGCCACCAATCTGCGCGGCACCTTTCTGATGATGGCCGCCGCGGCCCGCCACCTCGGGAACGGCGGTCGCTTCATCGCCTTGTCCTCCAGCGTGCTGGCGAAGAACTTCCCCGGCTACGGGCCGTATATCGCCAGCAAGGCCGGGGTCGAAGGACTGGTGCGGGTGTTCGCCAATGAGCTGCGCGGACGCAACATCACGGTCAACGCCATCGCCCCCGGCCCGGTCGCCACCGAGCTGTTCCTCTCCGGCAAAAGCGAGGGGCAGATCGCGCAGATCGTCGGCCAGGCGCCGCTCGAACGCCTCGGTCAGCCCGACGACATCGCCGCAGCGGTGTCATTCCTCGCCGGCGCCGACGGTGCCTGGGTCAACGCTCAGGTGCTGCGCGTCAACGGCGGCTTTGCCTGATCGTCCGCGTTCGGGCTCAGATATCCGTCGGCTGATCAGGGATCACGGCAGCGGGACAGGCATTGAAATGCGCCGGCCGTTTATCGAGGAAGGCGCGCATGCCCTCCTCGCGGTCGGCCAGCGCGAGGCTGTGGTGAAACAGCTGCCGCTCCAGGCGCAGCCCGGCGGCGAGCGGCAGGCTGGCGCCGTCGCGCGCGGCACGCTTGATCAGCATCAGCACCTCGCCCGACAGCGTCGCCAGCTCGGCAGCCAGCGCCCGGCCTTCATCGAGCAGACGCTGGCGCGGCACGATGCGCGAGACCAGCCCGCAGCGCTCGGCCTCGCGGGCGTCCATGCGCCGGCCGCTGAGCAGCAGGTCGAGCGCCTTGGCCATGCCGATCAGCCGCGGCAGGCGCTGCGTGCCGCCGGCGCCCGGCATGGTGCCGAGGCGGATTTCCGGGTGGGCGAACACGGCGTCGTCCGCCGCCAGCACCACATCGCACATCTCCACCAGCTCGCAGCCGCCGCCGAGCGCAAAGCCCTGCACCAGCGCCAGCAGCGGCTTGGGAAATTCGCCGAGCGCCGTGCAGCAGCCGGCGAAGTCGCTGGCCACGGCGGCTTCGGCGCTGATGCCGAGCATCTCGCGGATGTCGGCACCGGCGGCGAAGTGCTCACCCTCAGCGCGCAGCAGCACCACGCGCACCTGCGGCTCGCCCGCCAGCCGCGCCAGGTGCTCGGCGAGTGCATCGGTCAGCGCCCGGCACAGGGCATTGCGCGCAGCCGGGCGGTCGATGACCAGCTCGGCGTAACCGGCCTGCGGATACTCGCAGCGGACGAAATCGGCGGACATGGCGGGCCTCCTCGGAATCGTTCAGGCGGTAAGTCGCTGCACTTCACCGTAGCGAGTGCGCACGCCGACACCAGCCGCCGCCGCGCATGTCAGCCATGCACGGCGGCGCGGTAGCGCGGCGTCAGGTGCCGGGCATCGCCAGGTAGCGCGGCAGTGACTTGACGCGATCGATCCAGCGGGCGATGTGGCGGTACGGCGCGAGGTCGATGCCACCTTCCGGGGCGAGCGCGACGTAGGGGAACACTGCGCAGTCGGCAATCGTCGGCCGGCCGGCGGCCAGCCAGTCATGGCTCGCCAGGTGCCCGTCGATCAGGCCGAGGATGCGCGCGGCCTTGTCCAGCGCCACCGCCTTGTCGAGGACGAAGCCGAACTTGTCGACCAGACGCGCGGCCGAAGGACCGTTCTGGATCTCGTTGGCCGAGGTCGACAGCCACTGCATCACCTCACCCTGCAGCTGCGGCTCGACCGGCCACCAGGCGGCACCGCCGTAACGCGCCGCCAGATAGACCAGAATCGCCTGCGAGTCGCGCAGGACCAGTTCGCCGTCGACCAGGATCGGCAGCTCGCCCCAGGGGTTGAGCTCGATCAGCGGCGCGCGCTTGTGCTCGCCGCCGAGGAAGTCGACGGCGACGCAGTCGATGTCGATCTGCGCCAGTGCGGCGAACAGCCGGACCTTGTAGCAGTTGCCGGACAGTTCCAGATCATAGAGTTTCATGCGGGTTCTCCTGGGGTGGTCAGCGGGGGTGCAACAGTTGATTGAATTCGAGGACATTGCCGTCCGGATCGCGGATGAACAGCGCGATGCGGCGCGGACCGATCGGGTGCGGACCTTCGGTGATGCGGATGCCCTGGCGCTGCAGCCAGTCCTGCAGCGCCGTCAGGTCATCGACGACGAAGGCCGGATGGGTCATGCCCGGCAGCTTCACCGCCGCGTCGAGCAGCACGTTGTGGGCGGCCGGCTGGCGCGCGGCGTTGAAGATCAGGTTGATGCGCACGCCGTCGGCGCTGAGCATCTCGTTGGCCTCGTAGTCCGGGAAATGCGCGCTCTCGCTGAAGCCGAGGCGCTGGTAAAAAGCCAGTGCCTGCGCGCGGTCGCTGACGCGGATGCCGACGTGATCGAAGGCGACGATGCGGGCGGGACTGGCAGCGGACGCGCTCGCCAGGTCCGCGGGTGAACACGATGTCGAAGTCATTGGCAATGCACCGAAGGCGTGTGGCCGGGAAGGTGGGACGCAGTGTCGGTGCCCGCCGCCGGCGCACCAATGCCGGCGCGCTGACAACACTTGTGCAGCCAGCGCACAGATCGGAGCCGGCCCATGGATAAGCTCAAGGCGATGACCACCTTCGTGCGCATCGTCGACAGCGGCAGCCTGACCGCAGCGGCGGAGGCGCTCGGCAACTCGACGGCGGCGGTGGTGCGCAGCCTGGCGGCGCTGGAGCGCCAGCTCGGCGTGCGCTTGATCAACCGCAACACCCGCCGCCTGGCGCTGACCGACGAGGGCGCGGAATACCTCGCCTGGTGCCGGCGCATCCTCGGTGAGTTCGAGGCCATCGAACACGGCTTCGATGCCCGCCGCCTGCAGGCCAGCGGCGTGCTGCGCATCACCGCGCCGGTCGAGCTCGGGCGCGAACACCTGCTGCCGCTGGTCAACCAGTTCCTCGACGCGCACCCGGCGCTGAGCATCGAGCTGACGCTGCTCGACCGTATCGTCGATCTGCTCGAAGAAGGTCTGGATCTGGCGCTGCGCATCGGCCGGCTGCCGGATTCCTCGCTGGTCGCGCTGCCGCTCGGGCGCACCCGCCAGGTCATCTGCGCCAGCCCGCAGCTGATCGCGCGCCTCGGTACGCCGGCCCACCCGGTGCAGCTCGCCGAACTGCCCTGCGTGTGCTTCGCGCCGCAGGGCCGGCAGTGGAGTTTTCAGGCCGATGGCGAGGTGCTCAACGTCGAGGTGACGGCGAAGCTCGCGACCAACCAGGTGCAGGCAGTGCGCAGTGCCTGCGAACACGGGCTCGGCTTCACCCGCCTGCTGCACTATCAGGTGGCGCCGGCGCTCGCCGCCGGCCGCCTGCAGCGCCTGCTGCAGCCGTTCGAGCCGCCGGCGCTGCCGGTGCAGCTGGTCTATCCGCATGCGCGGCTGCTGTCGGCGCGGGTGCGTCAGTTCATGGACTGGATCGCGCCGCGGCTGGCGGCCGCGCTGCCCGATGCCGGCTAGCGCGCGGCCTCAGTCATCCGCCCTGCGCGAGGCCATCCACACCTTGAGGAACGCCGCGATCTTGCGGTGCGGCGGCTCACGCTCATCGGAGAGCAGATCAAGGAAGTCCGACAGGCGCTTGGACTTCACCACCGTGTAGAAGGTGACCCAGGTGGTCACCCCCAGCACGCCGAAGAAATATAGCAGCTTGAGCGGCAGGCCGAGCCCCTCCAGACCGAGCAGATTCATGCCGAAATAGCCGGTGACGGTGGTACCGATCAGGCCGAAGGCCGTGACCACGGTCAGGCGCACCACGGTGTTCGCCTGCCGCCGCAGCGAGTCGGATTCGAGGTACTGGATCATGTCTTCGATGCGCTCGCGTACCTCGGCATACAGCGCCTCGGTGCCGAGAAACTCGCGCTGCATGCGGTACAGCTCGCGCGCCTGGTACTGATCGGTCAGCGCGCGGAACCAGTAGCGGTGGGTGAAGCGCAGGAAGATTTCCTTGAGCTTGCGAATCTCGCGCTTGAAGCGCTTGACCGACTCCGGGTCGCCGATGTCGAGCTGCTTGAGCCAGTACACCAGCCGGTCCGAGAGCATCAGCAGCGTCGCCTTGTGCAGATGCGGGATCAGGAACAGCAGGAAGTACTGGTGGCGGAACTGTTCGAGCAGGCTGCCGTTCGGCGCGAAGAAATACGGCGAGTGCACGCTGCCCACCATCGTGAAGGCTTCGCCGCAGCACAGGTAGCGCACACCGGGGGCGCCGTCCGCGTCGTTATTCCAGAAGCGGTCGTAGCAGTGACGCGCCTCGAAGGCATCGGCCTCAGCGCCCTGGAACGGCGGCCGCTCGGGCGCGCCGGGCGGCGTGATCAGCGCCAGGCGCATGAAGTCATTGCGGCTCAGCCGGCGCGGATCGTCGTCGAAGGCGAGATAGGCCATCACCAGCATGCGGTGATATTCGAGCTGGCGATAGCGCAGCAGGCCGGGCGCCGCCGAGTGGTGCTGCACCAGCGGCCGCAGCAGGAATTCCCAGTGGGCGGCTTCGATCGGCGCGCGGTACTCGCCGACGTGGCGCACGAATTTGCCGCGATCCTGATAATCGGACGCCGCCAGCACGCGGCCATCGGCGGCCAGCCATTCGACAAGCTGCAGACAGTGGCCGCCGCTGCCGTCGGCCTCCCAGTACACCGGATAGGCGCGGCCGAAGCGATAGGTCAGCTCCTGCAGCAGATCGAGCGCGATGTCGGCGCCGTGCAGCTCGATCGCCAGCACGGTGACGTCGATGTCATAGAAAAAAAACAGCTCGACGCGGGCGACGTCGAGTTCGAGCGGCGGCTGTGCCGGGTCGGGAAACGTACAGCGCACGCGCTGCACGTCGCTGCGGCGAAACACGCGGATCGGCGATTCGGCCGCAGCCAGCGCGCTGCCCTTGCCATCGCCGTACAGAAAGCGGCGCACGTGCGGCAGGAAGGTGGCGAACTCGCGATAGCGGCTGAGCGGAAAGTCCTCGGCATCGCCGCTGAAATCATCATCGACCTTGAGCCAGGGATTGTCCGCTCCCGGCTGTTCGAGCAGTTGCCAGTGATTCTGGATCTGCCAGTGCTCGCGCAGCGGCATCAGCTGCAGCGGCCAGAGCAGGATTTCGCGGAAGTGGCCGACGCGTGGGCGGGGGGCGTGATCGGGCATGGCGGGCCGTCGCTGGGCTGAAAGGCCCTGCGAAGTGTAGTCAACACCATCTGGCGAGCACGGCCGTAGCCGGACGGCGCTGGTGCGCTGCGGCGGCGTCTGTTAGACCGGACGCCTCCTCCCGGCCACGGTGCCCGCAGCATGCCGCAGCAGATCGACCTCGAACACTATCCGCGCAAAGCCCTGTTCCTGGCCTTCAAGGACCGCGAAGTGCCGGTGTTCTCGACCACCTGCGAAATCGACATCAGCGCGCTGAAGTGTTTTCTCGATGCACGCGACGACGGCTTCTTCGTGCCGCTCAGCTACCTGATCTCGCTGGCGGTCAACGCAGTACCGGCGCTGCGCCAGCGCATCATCGACGGCGAGCCGTGGGAGTTCGAGCAGGTCGACCCGGGCTACACCGTGCTGCTCGATGACGAGACCTTCTCCTTCTGCGACTCGCTGCACCTGCAGCCGTATGCCCGCTACCGCGATCACGCCCGTGCGCGCATCGCGGCCGTGCGCAGCCAGCCCGAGCTCGGCACCGGGCGCAAGGACCAGCTGTTTTTCATCAGCAATCTGCCGTGGTTCAGCTTCACGGCGATCACGCATCCATTTTCCCGCAGCTACGCCTCGATCCCGATCGTCTCGGTCGGCCGCTATCAGGAGCACGCCGGCGGCTGGCGGCTGCCGGTGGCGCTGCAGGTGCATCACGCCCTGGTCGACGGCCTGCACGTCGGCCGCTTCTACACGCGGCTGACGCAGCTGTGTGCCGCACCGCAAGATTGGCTGGATTGAGCGAGGCAGCCGGCGGTGTTTAACCCAGCGCTAACCTGAACGCGCTGAACTAGGCGTCTGCTACGACCACGCTCCTCATCCCGTCACGCTGAGCCCTGCTGATGCCGCGCCGCCCCGAACTCCAGCCGCTGCCCGCCTTGCGTGCGCTGCCCAGCCGCTGGGATCTGCTTGCCTTTCCGCTGCTGTTCAGCGTGCTGTTCCTGCTGGCCTGGGGTAGCCGCGGCATGCACGTGCCGTATGCCGTCGATGCCGCGCCGGCGATCTCGCTCCAGCCGCAGGCGCTGCCGGAATACGCGCTGCGCACCACCCTGCGCATGGCGGCGGCGCTGCTCTGCTCCTTTGTCTTTACCTGCGTGTTCGCCAAGCTCGCCGCCGCCAGCCGACGCGCCGAGCAGGTGCTGATCCCGCTGCTCGATGTGCTGCAGTCGGTGCCGATCCTTGGCTTTCTGTCGGTGACGGTGGTGTGGTTCATCAAGCTGTTCCCCGGCAATCTGCTCGGCGCCGAGTGCGCGGCGATCTTTGCCATCTTCACCTCGCAGGCCTGGAACATGGCCTTCAGCTTCTTCTATTCGCTGCGCATGGTGCCGAAGGACCTGTACCAGGTCGCCGACCTGTTCGGGCTGTCGCCGTGGCAGCGCTTCTGCAAGCTCGAACTGCCCTTCGCGGCACCGAATCTGGTGTGGAACGCGATGATGTCGGTGTCCGGCGGCTGGTTCTTCGTCGTCGCCTCGGAGGCGATCACCGTCGGCGGCCACAGCGTGCTACTGCCGGGTGTCGGCTCCTACATCGCCGTGGCGATCCAGCGCGAGGATCTGCATGCGATCGGCTGGGCCATCGTCTGCATGGCACTGCTGATCGCGCTCTACGATCAGCTGGTGTTCCGCCCGCTGGTGGCCTGGGCCGACAAATTCCGCTTCGAATTCTCCCAGGCGCAGCCGACGCCGGCGTCGTGGATGCTGACACTGCTGACGCGCGCACGCTGGCTGCGTGCACTGCTCGCCGTGCCGCTGCTGGCGCTCGCCACCGGCGGACACTGGCTGGCGCAGCGGCTACCGCGGCGACGCTGGCGGCCGGTGCCGCGCATCAAATGGCGGCGCGTGGCACCGCTCGGTGACTGGTCGGGGCTGCTGTTCAATCTCGGCGTGGCGCTCGCCGCCGTCGTCGTCACCGTGCTGCTGGCACGCTTTGTCCTGCGCGAGGCGAGTTATGCCGAAATCGCACGGGTGTTCGGCCTCGGCGCCTGCACGCTGCTGCGCGTGCTGGTGCTGAGCCTGCTGGCGACGCTGCTGTGGGTGCCTCTCGGCATCCTCATCGGCCTGCACCCGCGCCTTGCCGCCCGCAGCCAACCGCTGGCGCTGTTCCTGTCGGCGTTTCCGGCCAATCTGCTGTTTCCGGTGGCAGTGCTCGGCATCGTTCACTTCCGGCTCAACCCGGAGATCTGGGTCAGCCCGCTGATGATCCTCGGCACGCAGTGGTACATCCTCTTCAATGTCGTCGCCGGCGCCAGCGCCCTGCCCAACGACCTGCGCGAGGCCGCCGCCAACCTCGGGCTGCGTGGCTGGCCGCTGTGGCGGCGGGTGCTGCTGCCGGCGGTGTTCCCGGCCTACCTCACCGGCGGTCTGACCGCTTCCGGCGGTGCTTGGAACGCCAGCGTCGTCTCGGAAGTGGTGAGCTGGGGCCCGACCACACTCACCGCGACCGGCGTCGGCGCCTACATCGCCCAGCAGACCGCCGTCGGCGATACGCCGCGCGTAGTGCTCGGTATCGCGGTGATGAGCCTGTACGTCGTCGTCTGCAATCGCTTTCTGTGGAAACGCCTGTACGGCTGGGCGCAGAACCGCCTGGCCCTCGACTGAGCCTGCCCGATGAGTGCTCCTTCAGACGCCACCCGGCGCGACGCCCTGCTCGAACTGCGGCAGGTCGCCAAGCGCTACACCACGCCCGACCAGGGCTCGATCAGCATCCTCGAAGGCATCGATCTGACGCTGCATGCCGGCGAGATCGTCGCCATCCTCGGCCGCTCCGGCTGCGGTAAGTCGACGCTGCTGCGCATCCTCTGCGGCCTGATCCCGGCCAGCGCCGGCGCCGTGCTCTACCGCGGCCAGCCGGTGACGCGACCTGAGCCACGCATCAGCATGGTGTTCCAGACCTTCGGCCTGTTCCCCTGGCTGACCGTGCTGGAAAACGTCGCACTCGGCCTGGAAGCCCAGGGCGTGGCAGCGGCCGAGCGGCACAAACGTGCGCTGGCGGCGATCGACATGATCGGTCTCGACGGCTTCGAGTCGGCCTACCCGAAGGAGCTGTCGGGCGGCATGCGCCAGCGCGTCGGGTTTGCGCGGGCGCTGGTGGTGGCACCCGACGTGCTGCTGATGGACGAGGCCTTCTCCGCGCTCGACGTGCCGACTTCGGAGACGCTGCGCAACGACCTGCTCGACCTGTGGCTGGAACGGCGCATCCCGACACGGGCGATCCTGATGGTGTCGCACAGCATCGAGGAAGTGCTGATGATCGCCGACCGTATCGTCATCCTCGATGCCAACCCCGGCCGCCTGAAAGCCGAGCTGGCGGTGACGCTGCGCCACCCGCGCGACCCGGTGACGCCGGCCTTCCGCGCGCTGACCGAGCGCATCTACACGCTGATGAGCAGCGGCCCGACAACGCGCAGCATCGGCATCGGCCACCGCCTGCCGGGCAGCGGCGTGCAGCAGATGGTCGGCCTGCTCGATGAGATCGCCGCGCACGACGACCAGGGCGCCGAGCTGGCCGCCGCCGCCAACGCGCTGGAACTGGAAGTCGACGAGCTGTTCCCGATCGTCGAGGGGCTGGAGCTGTTCGGCTTTGCGCAAGTCAGCGCCGGCCTGATTTCGATCACCGCGCACGGTCGCGCCTTCCTCGAAGCCGACATCCTGCAGCGCAAGGAAATCTTCGCCGAGCATCTGGTGCGCAACGTGCCGCTGGCGGCACACATCTGCCGCGTCATCGACGAGCGCCCGCAGCACTGCGCGCCGGAAAGCCGCTTCCTGCGCGAACTCGAAGACACGCTGAGCAGCGACGAGGCCGAGCGCGTACTCAGCGTGGTCATCGACTGGGGCCGTTATGCCGAAGTCTTCGCCTACGACTTCGATCGAGGCGAATTCGTCGCCGAAGACCCGGCCGGCGTCACGCCGGCCGACAGCGAGTGACTTCCGGCGCGCTCACTGGCGCGGACAGGCCGGCCCGGCGAGCGGCGTGCTGTCGACGGCCTCGCCGAACCAGCGCCGCTGCAGCCACAGCGCGACGTTGACCAGTGCGATCAGGGCCGGCACCTCGACCAGCGGGCCGATCACCGCGGTGAAAGCCTCGGCGGAATTGAGCCCGAACACGGCGACGGCGACGGCGATCGCCAGCTCGAAGTTGTTGCTCGCCGCCGTAAACGACAGCGTTGCCGTCTTCGAGTAGTCGGCGCCGAGACGGCGGCCGAGCCAGAAGCTGACCAGGAACATGATGACGAAGTAGATCAGCAGCGGCACGGCGATGCGCAGCACGTCGAACGGGATCTTCACGATCAGCTCGCCCTTGAGCGAGAACATCACCAGGATGGTGAACAGCAGCGCGATCAGCGTCAGCGGCGAGATGCGCGGCACGAACACCCGCGTGTACCAGTCGTCACCCTTGAGCCGGCGCAGCAGCAGGCGCGTCAGCAGTCCGGCGAGGAACGGGATGCCGAGGTAGATGAACACGGTGCGGGCGATCTGCGCCATCGAGACATCGACGGCAAAGGTATCGAGACCGAGCCAGCCCGGCAGCACGCCGAGGAACAGCCACGCATACAGCGGGAAGCACAGCACCTGGAATACCGAGTTGAAGGCGACCAGGCCGGCGCAGTATTCGGTATCGCCGCGCGCCAGCTCGTTCCAGACGATGACCATGGCGATGCAGCGCGCCAGACCGATCAGGATCAGCCCGGCCATGTAGTGCGGCAGATCGTGCAGCAGCGTCACTGCCAGTACGAACATCAGCAGCGGGCCGATCACCCAGTTCTGCAGCAGCGACAGACCGAGCACGCGGGTGTTGCGAAACACCTGCGGCAGCGCCTCGTAGCGCACTTTCGCCAGCGGCGGATACATCATGACGATCAGGCCGATGGCGATCGGCAGGCTGGTCGTGCCGCTCTGCCAGCCCTGCCAGAAATCGGCGATACCCGGGAAGAAATGCCCCCAGGCGACGCCGACGGCCATCGCCAGAAAGATCCACAGCGTCAGCCAGCGGTCGAGGAAGGACAGGCGGCGGGATACGGCACTCATCGAGATCCCCTCAGCAGCAGCCGGTGCGCGGCGTACAGCAGGCGGCCGGCTCGGCCGCGGGCGCTGCCGGCGGTGCGCAGCAGGAAGTGGCCTCGCCGAGCGGCGCCGGCTCGCCGTAGTGGGTCGCTTCGCCGCGGGTGAGGAAGGTTTCCCAGGCGATGCCCTGCGGATCATGGATCCAGGTCTTTTCCGAGTACGCGTAGCAGCACACCGTCTCGCCCTGCTCGATCAGCGGCGCCCCGGCACCGGCGAGCTGCGCCACGGCGCCCGCCAGCTCCTGCTCGTCCTCGACCTGGATGCCGAGGTGATCGAGGCCCGGAGCACGGCCGCGGGCGCTGATGGCGAAGTTCACGCGCGGGTCATCGAGCATCCATTTGGCGTAATCGTCCTTGCACACGCTCGGCTCGCTGCCGAACAAGGCGGTGTAGAAGCGCAGCGACGCGGCGAGATCGTCGACAGCGATGTGGACATGCAGGCGTTTCATCGTGGAACTCCCTTTAAGGCAATGACGGCCAGCTGGCGACGACTGGCCGAGTGACGCAAGCTTCACAGGCCGCTGCGGCCGATTTCGTCGAGCCGGCGCTGCAGACTCATACGATCGAGCGCCTCGGGCCGCAGTGCGGCGAAAGCCTTGATGCGATTCTCCAGCACCCGCAGCGCCTCGCGAAACGCCAGCATGCGCTCGGCCTCGCTGCCCTGTACCGCGGCCGGATCGGCCACCCCCCAGTGGGCGGTGATCGGCTGCCCCGGCCACAGCGGGCAGACCTCGCCCGCCGCGTTGTCGCAGACGGTGATGACGAAATCGAGTGCCGGTGCCCCGGACGCGGCGAATTCATCCCAGGACTTCGAACGCAGCCCGGTGCTGGGCAGGCCGAGCTGGGAGAGCAGCTGCACGGCCAGTGGATTGACGCTGCCGGTCGGATGGCTGCCGGCGGAATAGGCGTGCAGGCGCCCTTCCCCCCAGTGGTTCATCAGGCTCTCGGCAAGGATGCTGCGCGCCGAATTGCCGGTGCACAGGAACAGCACGTTCCAGGTTTTCGCGCTCATACGATCGGACTCTGTGGCGGGCGAGTTGAAATCGGTCGATTATATTTCCAATTTATTTGAAATATGTGACCAAACGGATCAACGGGTGGATGGCGGCATAATCCGCCACCCCGGTCATCGTCCGCTGTTCAGGTTGCCCGTCGTGCCGCTGCTGCGCTTTTTCCTGCCGTTCGCCACGGCGTACTGTCTGTCCTCGCTGTTTCGCGTCGTCATCGGCGTCATCTCACCGGAGCTGGCACGCCAGTTCGCCCTCGATGCACGCGCGCTCGGTCTGCTGGCCAGTGCCTACCTCTACGCCTTCGCCGCAGCGCAGTTGCCCGGCGGTCTGCTGCTCGATCGCTTCGGCCCGCGGCGCAGCGAAGGCGCGCTGCTGCTGGTCGCGGCGGCCGGAGCGCTGCTGTTCGCACTCGCCGACGGCTTTACCGCGCTCGCCCTCGGTCGTGTGCTGATCGCCGTCGGTGTCGCCGTCTGCTACGCGGCGCCGCTGAAAGCCGCGGCCATGTGGTATCCGCCGCAGCGGCAGGTATCGCTGTCGGGCTGGATCATGCTGATCGGCGGCCTCGGCGCGGCGCTGGCGACGCGGCCGGTCGAAGCGCTGCTCGGGCTGTTCGACTGGCGTCAGGTCTTCACCGGCCTCGCCGTCCTCAGCGCACTGGCGGCCGCCGGTGTGATGTTCGCCATTCCGGATATCGGCATCGATAAAGCGCAGCGCTCGTTCGCCGCGCAATGGCGCGGCCTCGGCATGCTGCTGCGTCACCCGCGCTTCTGGTGGGTGATGCCGTGGGCCTTCACCGGCATGGGCACTTTCATTTCGATCCAGGGCCTGTGGGGCATGCAGTGGCTGCTGCACGCCAGCGCCCTGGAACGCGCACCGGCGGCCAGCCTGATGCTGACCATGTCGCTGGTGGCACTGGCGGGGTACTTCGCCGTCGGCGCGCTCAGCGAACGCCTGGCCCGCCACGGCATCGACAACCGTCACCTGCTCGCCGTCGGCATGGCCATCGAGCTGTGCGCGCTGCTGGCGATCTGCCTGCACTGGCCGCGACCGTGGTTGTGGTGGTGTCTGTACGGTCTCGGCACCTCGCTGAACGTGCTGACCTACACGGTGCTCAGTCACGGTCTGCCGCGCGAGCTGGTCGGTCGCGGCGCCACCGGCCTCAACCTGTTCATGTTCATCGGCAGCGGCTCGCTGAGCTACGCCATCGGCTGGCTGATCAGCGGGCTCGAAGCCGGCGGGGCCCTGCCGGAGGCGGCCTTCGGCACGGCATTTCTCTGCCTGCTCGCCGCCAACGCCCTGGCTGCCGGCTGGTACCTGCTGCGCTGGCGGCGCTTCGCCTGAGCGCCACGCCTGGCGACCTACCGGGGCTTGCGCGAAGATGCCGCCGCCATTCCTCTCAATTGCAGGCCCAGCCATGCCCGCCCCACTCGATCTCGACACCCTGCGCAGGCGTCACGCCAACGGCGAACACTTCGATTACGTGTTCTTCTGGGGGCACCGTGCGCCGGTGAACAGCGTCGATCAGCACTGCCTGAGCCAGTGGTTCGCCGCCGGCTTCACGCTCGATGGCGTGCATTACCCGACCGCCGAGCATTTCATGATGGCGGAGAAGGCCCGGCTGTTCGGCGATGCGGCAATCCGCGCCCGCATCCTCGCCGACGCCGATCCCGGTCGCGTCAAGGCGCTCGGGCGCAAGATCAGCGGCTTCGACGAGGCCCGCTGGCAGCAAGAACGCTTCGACATCGTCGTGCGCGGCAGCCTCGCCAAGTTCAGCCAGAACCCGGCACTCGCAGCCTATCTGCAGGCGACCAGCGATGCGGTGCTGGTCGAGGCCAGTCCTTACGATGCGATCTGGGGCATCGGCATGGCCGAGTTCATCGACGGCGCCGATGATCCGCAGCACTGGCTCGGCCTCAACCTGCTCGGCTTCGCGCTGATGGCGGCCCGCCAGCAGCTGCGCGAGTCGACTGCCCGCTGAGCGTTCGACCACGGGCCGTGGACAGCACCTTCAGCCGGTTTGGCTAGACTCTGAATAGACGTCCGCCAGTCGGCAGGGCGCCGTAGCCAGCACCTGGGAGTGCGATCCATGGGACACAAACATCACAAGAAGCGCGCTGCGGAAGGCGCCGAGCTCGATGTGGAAACCATCGACGGTGCCGCGAATGCACCGATGAAGCGCAAGGCCTACGAGGCGGCGCTGAAGCCACTGCACGAGGAACTGGTCCACTTGCAGGAGTGGGTCAAAAAGGAGGGGCTGAAGGTCTGCATCGTCTTCGAAGGGCGCGATGGCGCCGGCAAAGGCGGCACGATCAAGGCGATCACCGAGCGCGTCAGTCCGCGGGTGTTCCGCGTCATCGCGCTGCCGGCACCGAGTCCGCGCGAGCAGTCACAGATGTACGTGCAGCGCTACCTGCCGCATCTGCCGGCCGCCGGTGAAGTCGTGATTTTCGATCGCAGCTGGTACAACCGCGCCGGCGTCGAGCGGGTCATGGGCTTTTGCAGCGACCAGCAGGCGCTGGAGTTTCTCGATGCGGTACCGCTGGTCGAGAAAGCGATGGTCAAGTCCGGCATCATCCTCATCAAGTACTGGCTCGAAGTCAGCCCGGAAGAGCAGACGCGGCGCCTGCGCGCACGCATCGAGGATGATCGCAAGACCTGGAAGCTGTCGCCGATGGACCTCAAGTCCTACAGCCGCTGGTATGACTATTCGCGGGCACGCGACGAGATGATCGCCGCCACCGACAGCGAATGGGCGCCGTGGTACTGCGTGCGCTCTGACGACAAGAAGCGGGCGCGGCTCAACGTCATCAGTCATCTGCTGGCGCAGATTCCCTACGAGCACCTGCCGCGCGAGCCGGTGAAGCTGCCGCGTCGACAGAAAGCCGGCCACTACCAGGAAAGCGACTACCCGTTCCGCTTCGTCGACGAACGTTTCTGATGCAGGCAACACCGCGCGCCGCCCGCGCCGATGACGGAACGGGCAGCGCGCGCTTTTGGCTCAATCGAACAGATCGAAGTGCAGGCGGCCGGCTGCACGCCAGTCCTGCAGCTGCGCCTGCGCCGCCGCGCTGTCGAAGCCGCGGTGGGCCTGCAGCGCCTCGATCAGCGCACGCTCGACGCCATCACCGAGCCGGCTGCGACCGCAGACGTACAGCACGGCGGCATCTTCGACCAGCCAGCGCAGCAGTTCTTCGGCCTGCTCGCGCACGGCATCCGGCACGTAATGGCAGCCACCGGCATCACGTGAGAAGGCGGTATCGAGGCGTGTCAGCACGCCCTGATCGCGCCAGGCCGTCAACTCGCGGCCGTAGAGGAAATCGCCGTCGAAGTGGCGATTGCCGAACAGCAGCCAGCTGGCGCCGGCACCTTCGACGCCGGCACGCTCGGCGATGAAGCCGGGGAACGGTGCGATGCCGCAACCGGCCGCAATCATGATCATCGGCCGACCGATGGCGGGGGGATTGAAACCAGGATGGCGACGCAGCTTGCCCTGCAGCACGACACCTTGCGCGAGCTCACGGCACAGCTTGTAGGACATGCGGCCGTAATGCGGTTCGCCGTGGATGCTTTCGGTGAGCTTCAGGCCGACCGTCAACGTCAGGCGCCCGCCGCGCCCTTCGCGTTCGATGCGACCGAGCGAATAGCAACGCTCCACATCGTTCGCGGCCGGTGCCAGCAGCAGCAAGTCACCCGGACGGCAATCCGGCAGCGTGTCGACACCGAAGCAGACACGCCAGGTTTCGGCGGTGTCGCCGCTTTCGGGATCATCGAGGCGCTCGCGCTCGATCAGCTTCAGGCTCACTGCGGCATCCTGCACGGACATGGCCACGGCCGTACTGCTCGCCGCCTCGATGCCGAACGCCGTCTGCGTGCGCTTGAACCATTCACTCCAGGCCGCCACCGGTTCGCCATCAGCCTGCGCTGCCGGCACGGCTTCGCTGGCGCCGGCGGCCAACAGGGCGCTGCGCACGGTCTCACCACCACCGCAAAAATGGGCATAGCGGCGATCGCCAAGCTCAAGCAGTGAAAAGCGTGCCGCTGTGCGCGCACCGTGCAGGGCACTGACAAAACGTCGGCCCGGCTCCGCGACATCACCCTCGCCTGTCGTCGACACCAGCAGCAAGGCCCCGCGGTAGCGTTCGAGATCCGCCGGACTGAGCGCCGCCAGCGAGGCGCAGGCGACTTCGTACCCGGCCTGACGCAAGGCATCGGCCGTCGCCGCGGCGAGACGGGCCGCCGTGCCGGTCTGACTGGCGTGGGCAACCAGCCATTCGGCAGCGCCGACCTTGCCGCCGGCTTGACGCTTGCGGCGCAGCCAGGACCAGAATCCGGTGATGCTGAGCCCGCTCAAGGTCAACGCGGCGAGCAGATTGATCGCACCGGACCAGGCCCCACCCCAGGTTCCCTCATGTAACTCCGAGACCAGACCTTTGCTGGCGGGCGCCGCATGCACACTGCCGCCGCCGTCAACGATGTAACGTTGAGCTCCAGCACTGCTCCCCACCTCCAGCAGCACGCTACCGGCGCGGAAGCTGCGCGCCCAGTGCAGGCCGCTCAGATCCACCTGTGCAGCCGCCAGTTCAAGACCGCGTGACAGGGACAGTGCCGGACGCGCCGGTGCGATCGGCGGCAGCTGCGGGCCACCGATGTGCAGGATCATCAGGGCGGCAGTGATCGGTCCGATAGCGATCAGCGGCAGTAGCAGCCAACCGGCCGCCATGTGCCAGCCAAGCAGCGTATTGCGCAGACGCAGCCAGCCGAGCAGCGGGCCGCAGACGACGATGGCGAGCATCGCCCAGCTCGCCCATTCGACCACCACGCCGAGTCCGAGCAGCAGGTTCTTGTGCAGTTGCTCCGTCACCGCGAACACATCGACACCGCCGCCTGGCTGCACCTGACCATCCGCCAGAGCGAAGCGTCCCTGCGGGCCGGCACCGCGGCTGTTCAGTTCGATGCTACCGCCTTCGATACGCAGTGAAGACGCCTGCCCCTGCGGATCAAGCTGTGTCAGCCGCTGCAAAACGCTGCCCGACTCGACCGGTGCCGTCACGGCCGGCGTGGTGAGGTCATCCACGATCGGCTTGAGCGCGAGCACCGCACCGGAAAGCAAGATGATCATAAATAGGGGGAAAAAGATCAGGCCGAGCCAGCGATGCGCAAGACGCAACCACGGCCTGACCGTCGTCATCGTCGACATGAGAGAACTCCCGGTCATGGAATCTGCCGCCTTTCTACGCCTGTCAGCATGGATAAGGTTCGTCGCGGCGCCGGCGAATCTGGGCCAATCGTCACAAGCACGGGATTTGCGACAAATGCGTACATTTTCCCCGGTGCACGCGGCCGCACTTGGGCTTAGGCTGAAGCCACGGAGGCCGTATGGACCGTATCCCTCATATTCTCGTCGTTGACGATCATCGTGAAATTCGCGAATTGCTGGCGCAGTACCTGACGCAGCACGGTCTGCGGGTAAGCACGGCCAATGGCGGTGCACAGTTGCGTGAGCAATTGCAGGTATCGGCACCGGATCTGGTGGTGCTCGACATCATGATGCCGGGTGAAGACGGTCTGTCACTGTGTCGCTGGCTGCGCGCCAGCTCGCGTTTACCCGTGATCCTGCTGACGGCCGTGGCCGAGGATGCCGATCGCATCGTCGGTCTGGAAATGGGCGCCGACGATTACGTCACCAAGCCATTCAACCCACGTGAACTGCTTGCGCGTATCCGTGCCGTACTGCGCCGTGCGCAGGCGCCAGCCAGTGGTGAACTTTCACCCGAGACACCTCGCCGCTACCGTTTCGGCGGCTGGACCTTCGACCTCGACCGGAGGGAACTGGATGCACCGGACGGCACCGCGGTCGCCATCAGTGCCGCGGAATTCCGGCTGCTGCAGGCACTGGTCGAGCGACCGGGCCGCGTGCTGACACGTGACCAGCTGCTCGACATTACCGCCGGGCGCAGTGCCGAGCTGTTCGACCGCAGCATCGACAACATCGTCAGCCGCCTGCGACGCAAGATCGAAACCGATCCGAAAGATCCGCAGCTGATCCGCACGGTCTGGGGTGAGGGTTACGCACTGGTGGCCAGCGTCGAAGCGCTGTCGTGAAACGCTCACCGGCGTCACTGACCACTCAGCTGGCGCTCGGCCTGTTCGCCGTCGTGCTGATCTGGCAGGTCGCCGGCATCATGCTGTCGAACCGTCGTGAGGAGGCAGCAGTCCGCGCGGCGATTCGCGGTCAGGTGCTCGATGCCACGGTGGTCGCCAGACACATGCTGGACAGCTGGCCGGAATCCACCTGGCCGCAGCTGCTCGAAGGACTCGGCCTGCCGTTCCAGTGTTATGCCGTATCCGCCGAGCCTGCTGCTGCCACAGCACAGGAGGCCGGCGAGCACCTGCTGAGTGAACGCCTTGCCCATATGCTGCGCGTCGATCCGGCGACGGTACACGTCAGCTTCGAAGAAAGCCCGTCGTCGCAAGTACCTGACTGCTCTCGATTCGACAGCCGGATCGGCTCTCCACACGAGGGGCCGGTCAATCACACTCATCGGTTCGCCGGCCTGCGTCTGGCGGTCGCGCTTGACGGACAGCGCTGGCTGAACGTTCATGCAATCACTGTGCTGCCGCCATCCAATGAGCGGGCTGCAGATATTGCGCTGCTGCTGCTCGCACTGCTCGGCAGCGCCACGGTGCTGGTGACCGTGCATCGGGCAACCCGAGGATTGCGTCAACTGGCCAATGCTGCGGAGCGTTTTGGTCGTGGTGAAGCGGTCGAACCTTTAGCCGAGGCGGGGCCTCGCGAAGTCGCCGCAGCGACTCATGCGTTCAACACCATGCAGCAACGGCTCACACGCTTTGTTCAGGATCGCACCAGACTGCTGGCAGCTGTCAGCCACGATTTGCGCACGCCACTGACCACATTGCGCCTGCGCGCCGAGTTACTCGACGATCGTGAAGCAGCCCAGCGGATTCTGACGACGCTCGACGAAATGCAGGCCCTGGTTGAGGCGACCCTGAGCTTTGCACGCGCAGACGCAGGTGAAATCAGCCGGCCCGTTGATCTGGCGGCACTCGCTGAAAGCCTGGTTGATGATCTGGTCGAGCTTGGCATGAACGTCACGATCAAGCAGGTCGCACGCCTGCGCCGAACCTGCCGTCCACAGGCACTGCGCCGGGCGCTGCGCAATCTGATCGAAAATGCCGTGCGTTACGCCGGCAATGCATGTGTATCCGTATGCGTCACCAACAACGGG
This sequence comes from Plasticicumulans acidivorans, assembly GCF_003182095.1. GTDB lineage: Bacteria > Pseudomonadota > Gammaproteobacteria > Competibacterales > Competibacteraceae > Plasticicumulans > Plasticicumulans acidivorans. Next base: position 182,685 of record NZ_QGTJ01000009.1, read on the forward strand.
ATACTCCTCATCGTCGAGGACGACGGCACCGGTATCCCAGACGCAGCGCTTGAAGATGTGCTGGAACCTTTCGTGCGTATCGAGACTTCACGCAGTCAAGAAACAGGCGGGGTTGGACTGGGGTTGTCTATTGCAAGAAGCATCGCTCGCGCCCATGGCGGGGAACTGACATTAGTCAATCGCGCCCCCCACGGTTTACGGGCAGAGATCTTTCTGCCGGACTGACGTCACGCAGATTCGATGACAGTCGTTTGTGCGTTTTTCAAACCCCAAGAAACGCGAAGCCCCTGACCGTTGTAATGGGTCAGGGGCTTGTTGTGTAAGGTGCCTGGCGGTGCCCTACTTTCACATGGGGAGGCCCCACACTATCATCGGC
>NZ_QGTJ01000010.1 GCF_003182095.1 Plasticicumulans acidivorans
AATCTCGAAGCGGTCAACACCTACGAGGGCACGCACGATGTGCATGCGCTGATCCTCGGCCGGGCGCAGACCGGTATCCAGGCCTTCTGCTGAGCAGGAGAACGATGATGAGCGGTGCCCTGTCCCATCTGCGTGTACTCGATCTGTCGCGCGTGCTGGCCGGCCCCTGGGCCGGGCAGACGCTCGCCGACCTCGGCGCCGAGGTCATCAAGATCGAACGCCCCGGCCGCGGTGACGACACCCGCCACTGGGGGCCGCCCTATGCGCACGATGCCAACGGCGCGGCGACCAGCGAGAGCGCGTACTTTCTCTGCGCCAACCGCGGCAAGCGTTCGGTGACCGTCGACATCACCCGCCCGGAAGGGCAGGCGATCGTGCGTGCGCTGGCGGCGCAGGCCGATGTGGTGCTGGAGAACTACAAGGTCGGCGGCCTGAAGAAATACGGCCTCGACTATCACAGCCTGCGCGTGGTCAATCCGCGGCTGATCTACTGCTCGGTCACCGGCTTCGGCCAGAACGGGCCGTACAAGAACCTGCCCGGCTATGACTTCATGATTCAGGGCATGGGCGGGCTGATGAGCCTGACCGGCCAGCCCGACGGCGAGCCGGGCGGCGGCCCGGTGAAGGTCGGCGTGGCGCTGGCCGATGTCATGACCGGGCTGTACGCCACCATCGGCGTGCTCGCCGCGCTGGCGCACCGCGAGCGCAGCGGCGAAGGGCAGTACATCGACATGGCGCTGCTCGACGTGCAGGTCGCCGTGCTCGCCAACCAGGCGATGAACTACCTGACCACCGGCGTGCCACCGCAGCGTCTGGGCAATGCGCACCCGAACATCGTGCCCTACCAGACTTTCGCCGCCGCCGACGGCCATCTGATCCTCGCCGTCGGCAACGACGATCAGTTCCGCCGCTTCTGCACGGTCGCCGGCTGCAGCGAGCTGGCCGACGATCCGCGCTTTCACAGCAACAGCGCCCGTGTCGCCCACCGCGCCGAGCTGATCCCGCTGCTCGCCGCACGGCTGCGCGAACGTCCGCGGGATCGCTGGCTGGCCGAACTGGGTGCGGCCAACGTGCCCTGCGGTCCGATCAACACCCTCGATCAGGTGTTCGCCGATCCGCAGGTGCGCTACCGCGGCATGCACGTCGAGCTGCCGCATCCGCTGGCCGGCAGCGTGCCGGCGGTCGGCAGCCCACTGAAGCTGTCGGCAACGCCGGTCGAATACCGCTCGGCACCGCCGACCCTCGGCAGCGATACCGAGGCGGTGCTGCGCGAGCGCCTGGGCTACTCCGCCGCCGACCTCGCCCGGTTGCAGGCCGCCGGCGTGATCTGAAACCCCGTACCCCCAGACCCCGCCGCCGGGCGGGGCCGCTCGCAGACGGTCGCACGACGACCGGAGGAAGTCCGCACGATGAAGCTCAACGATCCGACCCTGCTGCGTCAGCAGTGCTACATCGACGGCCAGTGGCTGGCCGCCGACAGCGGCGCCACCATCCAGGTCAACGACCCGGCGACCGGCGATCACATCGGCAGCGTGCCGAAGATGGGGACTGCCGAAACCCGCCGCGCCATCGCCGCCGCCGAGCGGGCGCTGCCGGCCTGGCGCGCGCTGACCGCCAAGGAACGCGCCAACCGTCTGCGCAAGTGGTTCGAGCTGATGCTGGCGAACCAGGAAGATCTCGCCGTGCTGATGACCAGCGAGCAGGGCAAGCCGCTGGCCGAGGCGCGCGGTGAGATCGCCTACGCGGCGAGCTTCATCGAGTGGTTCGCCGAGGAAGGCAAGCGCATCTACGGCGACACCATTCCGGCGCACGCCGCCGACAAGCGCATCGTCGTGCTCAAGGAGCCGATCGGCGTCTGCGCGGCGATCACGCCGTGGAACTTCCCCTCGGCGATGCTCACCCGCAAGGCCGGTCCGGCGCTCGCCGCCGGCTGCACGATGGTGGTCAAGCCGGCCTCGCAGACGCCGTATTCGGCGCTGGCGCTGTGCGTGCTGGCCGAGCGCGCCGGCATCCCGGCCGGTGTGCTCAACGTGCTCACCGGCTCGGCGAGCGAGATCGGTGGCGAGCTGACCGCCAATCCGACGGTGCGCAAGCTGAGCTTCACCGGCTCGACCGAAATCGGCCGTGTGCTGATGGCGCAGTGCGCGGCGACGGTGAAGAAGGTCTCGCTCGAACTCGGCGGCAACGCGCCGTTCATCGTCTTCGATGACGCCGACCTCGACGCTGCCGCCGAAGGCGCGCTGATGTCGAAGTACCGCAACGCCGGCCAGACCTGCGTCTGCGCCAACCGCCTCCTGGTGCAGGACGGCGTGTATGAGGCCTTCGCCGCCAAACTCGCCGAGAAGGTCGCCGCGCTGAAGATCGGTCACGGTCTGGAGAACGGCGTCACCATCGGTCCGCTGATCGACGAGGCCGCGGTCGCCAAGGTCGAGGAGCTGCTGGCCGATGCGCTGGCCAAGGGCGCCAAGCTCGCCGCCGGCGGCAAGCGTCATGCGCTCGGCCAGAGCTTCTTCGAGCCGACGCTGATCACCGAGGTCACGCCGGCGATGCGCGTGGCCAAGGAAGAAATCTTCGGCCCGGTGGCACCGCTGTTCCGCTTCTCGACCGAGGCCGAGGCGATCGCCATGGCCAACGACACCGAGTACGGCCTGGCGGCCTATTTCTACGCCCGCGATCTCGGCCGCGTCTGGCGCGTCGGTGAGGCGCTGGAGTACGGCATCGTCGGCATCAATACAGGAATCATCTCGACCGAGGTTGCGCCGTTCGGCGGCGTCAAGAACTCCGGCATCGGTCGCGAGGGTTCCAAGTACGGCATCGAGGACTACCTCGAAATCAAATACATGTGCATGGGAATCTGAAAACGATGAGCAGCAATTCCGAACTGATGGCCCGGCGCAACGCGGCCCTGCCGCGCGGCGTCAGCCAGGGCTTCCCGATCTTCATGGATCACGCCGACAACGCCGAGATGTGGGACGTCGAAGGCCGCCGCTACATCGACTTCGCCGGCGGCATCGCCGTGCTCAACGTCGGCAACGTCAACCCGCATGTCACCGCCGCGGTGCAGACGCAGGCTGCCAAGCTCAACCACACCTGCTTCATGGTCACCGCCTATGAAAGCTACGTCAGCGTCTGTGAGAAGCTGAATGCGCTGTCGGGCATTCCCGATGCCAAGAGCTTCCTGGTCAGCACCGGTGCCGAGGCGGTGGAAAACGCCGTCAAGGTCGCCCGCGCCTACACCGGCCGCGGTGCGGTGATCGCCTTCGGCGGCGGCTTCCACGGTCGCACGCTGCTGGCGATGAGCCTGACCGGCAAGGTCGCGCCGTACAAGACTGGCTTCGGCCCGTTCCCGACCGGCATCTATCACGCGGCCTTCCCGAACGCGCTGCACGGCGTCAGCGTCGATGATTCGATCGCCTCGATCGAGAAGCTGTTCAAGTTCGATGTCGATCCGGCCAGCGTCGCCGCGATCATCGTCGAGCCGGTGCAGGGCGAGGGCGGTTTCGTCGTCGCGCCGAAGGAATTCCTGGAGCGCGTGCGGGCGCTGTGCGATGCCCACGGCATCGTCATGATCGTCGACGAAGTGCAGGCCGGTGCCGGGCGTACCGGCAGCTGGCTCGCCGTGCATCAGTCCGGCGTGCAGCCGGACGTGGTGACGATGGCCAAGTCGATCGGCGGCGGCTACCCGCTGGCGGCGGTGATCGGCAAGCCGCAGATCATGGAAGCGCCGGTGCCGGGCGGCCTCGGTGGCACCTACGGCGGCAACCCGGTGGCCTGCGCCGCGGCGCTGGCGGTGTTCGAAGTGTTCGAGCGCGACAAGCTGCTGGAGCGTTCCCGTGCCCTCGGTGAGCAGCTCAGCGGTCGCCTGCACACGCTGGCCGGCAAGCACAAGTCGATCGTCGACGTGCGCGGCCTCGGTGCGATGGTCGCCTTCGAGCTCGGCGAGGGCGGCGATGTGCACAAGCCGGCGGCGGCGCTGACCAAGGCGCTGGTGGCCAAGGCTTTCGAGAAGGGCCTGATCCTGCTGTCCTGCGGCACTTATGCCAACGTCATCCGTGTGCTGGTACCGCTGACCGCGGAGCCGGCGCTGGTCGATGAAGGGCTCGACATCGTAGCGTCCTGTCTCGCCGAGCTCGGCGCCTGATACGCGGCAGTCGCGCGCCAGCGGAGGCCCGACGATAATCGTCGGGCCTTCTTTATTTCCGGAATCCTGTCGCGATGCCTCCCAAACCCGCTGCCTTGGCTGCATCCATGGATCAGAACCGCTGGCTGCCACTGATTGCGGCGGTGCTGACGCTGCTGCTGTTCGGCTCGATGTACGGCGTATTCTGGCGCTACTCCAGCGAGCTCGAAGCCCAGCGCTCGCTGGTGCGCCACGACGCCGCCGACCTGACGCTGTCGCTGATGCGCTCGGCGGTGCGCCTGCAGATCGCGCTGGAGCGCCTGCAGGAAGAGCAGCCGGAAGGCATGGTCGAGCTGCGCGCGCTGGCCGACGAGCTCGGCAACAGCCTGCAGGCGATGCAGCGAGATCTGCGCGACGAGTCCTACCACGAGCTGCCGGGCGCCGCCGAAATCATCGAGGATGTCGGTCACTGGCTGCAGGGCTTCAAGCCGCTGGCGGCACTGCCACGGGTCGATGCCGATCTGCTGCGCGCCCGCTTCGGCCCGCCGCTCGATCAGATGATCGGCCGCATGGCCGCGCAGCAGCGTGTCGCACTCGAAGCGCAGCGCGCCTCGATCGAGGAGAAGCAGCAGGCGATTTCGCACATCAACCGCTTCGCCGTGGTGCTGCTGTCGGTGGCGCTGGTCTGCGGCGGCCTGCTGGTCGCCCTGTTGCTGCGCCAGCAGCGCCGGCTTGAGCAGATGCGCGACGCGCTCGGCGACCGCGTGGCTGCCCGCACCGCCGACCTGCAGGCTTCGACCGAGCGGGTGACGGTGCTGATGCAGGCGGTCGAACAAAGCCCGAACGCCGTCTTGATCGCCGACGCCGATGGCTTCATCCGCTTCGTCAATCCGCGCTTTACGGCGATGTCCGGCTATTCGCCGGAGGCGATCATCGGCGCGCGGCTGGGGCGGCTGCCGTCCGATCGCATCGAATCCGGACAGGTCGCCGAAATGTGGAACGCGCTGGCCGAAGGCCGCGTCTGGCATGCCGAAATCGAAAGCTGCCGCAGTGATGGCAACAAGTTCTGGGAGTCGGTGCAGGTGGCGCCGCTGCGTGACGAGCGCGGGCTGATCACCCATTACGTCCTCACCCGCGAAGATGTCAGTGAGCGGCGCGTCTACGAGGCGCGCATGCTGCGCCGGGCGCAGTACGACGAGCTCACCGGCCTGCCCAACCGCGTGCTGGCGATGCAGCGCCTCGGCGAGGCGATCGAGCGCGCCGATCGCGACGACGGTTCGGTCACCGCGCTGCTGTTCGTATCGATGGACGGCCTGCAGCGGGTCAATTTCAGTTATGGCCATGCCGCCGGCGACCACATGCTGGCGGCGGCGGGCGAGCGCCTGCTGGAGCTGATCGGTCGCTACGACCTGGTTTCGCGTTTCGGCGGCGATGAATTCCTCATCATGCTGGTGCGGCGCAAGGGCCTCGACGAGGTGTCCGGCTTCCTGCGCCGGCTGGTCGATGCCTTCCACCAGCCGCTGGTCAGCGGCGATCAGCAGGTGCACACCACAGTCTCGGTCGGTGCCGCGCTGTACCCGCTCGACGGGCGTGAGGCCGACATTCTGCTGCGCTGCGCCGACACCGCGCGCAACCGTGCCAAGGCCGAGGGCCGCGATCGCTTCCGCCTGTACGACGAGGCGATGCGCGAGCGCATGCTGGAGTCGGCGCAGATCGAGGAGCTGCTGCACGGCGCGCTTGAGCGCGGCGAGTTCTCGGTGGTCTACCAGCCGGTGATCGAGCTGGCGAGCGGCCGCCCGGTCGGTGCCGAGGCGCTGCTGCGCTGGAGCAATCCGACGCTCGGCGTGGTTTCGCCGGACCGCTTCGTGCAGGTCGCCGAGGAGACCGGGCTGATCGTCGACATCGGCGCCTGGGTGCTCGATACCGCCTGCCGCGAGCTCGGCGAGTGGCGCGAGCAGTTCGGCCCGTACCTGCACATGGCGGTCAATGTCTCGGCGCGCCAGTTCGACGATGCCGGCTTCATCGACATGGTGCGCTCCAAGCTGCGCCGGCAGAAAATTCCGGGCGAGGCGCTGATGCTGGAGCTGACCGAGCGTCTGTTCCTCGACAAGGACATGCACGCGCTCGACGTCATGAACACGCTCAGCCGCGAGGGGGTGCGTCTGGCGATCGACGACTTCGGTACCGGCTATTCCTCGCTGAGCTATCTGCGCCGTTTCCCGGTGCGCACGCTGAAGATCGACAAGTCCTTCCTCACCGGTGTGCCGGAAGAAACCGAAGTCACCGAGCTGGTCAGCGCCATCGTGGCGATGGCGCGTGCGCTGGAGCTTTCGGTGATCTGCGAAGGCATCGAGACCCAGGAGCAGATGCACTTCATCAAGTCGATCGGCACCGGCTTCGGTCAGGGCTATCACTTCGCCAAGCCGATGCCGTCGACACAGATCCGCGCCTACTTCGCCGGCGTGGGCGTCGGCGCCCGGCTCGGCGTCTGAGCGGCGTTTCAGCGCGCCGCGGAGCGCTCGCAGTGCAGCAGCGTGGCGCCGATCACCGCCGCCGGCATCGCCAGCAGGTTGAGGCCGGGAATGAAGGTCAGCAGCAGCACGCCGCAGCCGAAGCCGAAGGTGCGCAGGCGATCCTGCGCGTGCAGCCGGCGCTGTTCACGAAAACTGATGCCGTGATTGCCGAGCGGGTAATCGAGGTACTGCAGGGCCAGCATCCAGGCGCTGAACGCCGCCCACAGCAGCGGCGCCAGCAGATTCACGCCGGGGATGAAGAACAGCAGCAGGAACGGAATCGTCCAGGCCACGAAATAGACGAGCGAGCCGATGGCGCTGGCGAAGGCGGCCGTGACTTCCTGCCACAGCGGTCGCTGCGGGTGCTGCGTGCCGGGGCAGCGCATCTGCTCGACGCGCGCCGCCAGATAGCCGTTGAACGGCGCACCGACCAGATTGGCGACGATGCTGAAGCCGTAGAAGAACACCGCCGCGGCGGCGACCGCCACCAGCGGCACGATCAGCCAGTGCAGCCAGCTCAGCCAGTCGGGCAGGCGTGCGATCTGCGCATCGAGAAAGGCTGACAGCTCACCGCCGCCCCACCACAGGCCACCACCGAACAGCACGACATTGATGAGCAGCGGAATCAGCACGAAGCTGCGCAGTTGCGGATGGGTAAGCAGACGCAGACCGCTGAACGCACAGCCGGCGCCGCGGGCGAAAGGTCCGATCATCGGGAAAGCGCTCCGTATGACTAGCTCGAAAGTGTGGGTGGCGCGCACTCTAACGCAGTGCAGCATGCGCCTGTCAGCGCCGGCGAGTTCGGTTATCCTCGCGCGCCAATCGCCACTGCTGTGCCGCCCCCCATGCGTCTGAGCAAAATTCGCCTGGCCGGGTTCAAGTCCTTCGTCGACCCGACCACCGTCCAGTTCCCCAGCAATCTCGTCGGCATCCTCGGCCCCAACGGCTGCGGCAAGTCGAACGTGATCGACGCCGTGCGCTGGGTGATGGGTGAATCGGCGGCCTCGCGGCTGCGCGGCGACTCGATGGCCGATGTCATCTTCAGCGGCTCGGCGGCGCGCAAGCCGGTCGGTCAGGCCTCGGTCGAGCTGGTGTTCGACAACGGCGAGGGCCGTCTCGGCGGCCAGTGGGCGAGCTTCGCCGAGATCGCGGTGCGCCGGCTGGTCAATCGCGACGGCAGCTCGCAGTACTTTCTCAACGGTTCGCGCTGCCGCCGCCGCGACATCACCGACCTGTTCCTCGGCACCGGCCTCGGCCCGCGCAGCTACGCGATCATCGAGCAGGGCATGATCTCGCGCGTCATCGAGGCGCGTGCCGATGAGCTGCGCGGCTTCTTCGAGGAGGCCGCCGGCATCTCGCGCTACAAGGAACGCCGGCGCGAGACCGAGACCCGCATCCGCCACACCCGCGAAAACCTGGAGCGCCTCGACGACGTGCGCGAGGAGCTGTCCCGCCGTGGCGCGCAGCTGCAGCGCCAGGCGCGCGCCGCCGAGCAGTACCGCGCGCTGCGCGCCGAGGAGCGGCAGGTCAAGGGCGAGCTGCTGGCGATGCGCTGGCGCACGCTCGACATCGAAGTGACTACGCACGAACGCCAGGTCGCGGCGCTGGAGATCGCCGCCGAGGCCGCACTGGCGGCGCAGCGCGATACCGAGGCGCAGCTGACCCGCGCCCGTGAAACCCAGCTCGCCGCCAGTGATGGCGCGCAGGCGGTGCAGACGCGCTTTTATGAACTCGGTACCGAAATCGCCCGTCTGGAGCAGGCGCTGGCCGGCAGCCGCGAGCGCCGCGAACGCCAGCTCGATGAACAGCACCGCCTCGATGCCCAGCTGCAGACGCTCGATGAGCAGCTCGCCGTCGATGGCGAGCAGGCGGCGGCGCTGGACGATGCGCTGGCCCGGGCCGAACCCGAACTCGAAGTCGCTCGCGCTGCCGAGGCCGAGGCCGGCGAGGCCCTCGCCGAGATCGAGACGGCGATGCAGGACTGGCAGGCGGAATGGGAGCGCTTCGGCCGCAGCGCCGCCGATGCCCAGCGCAGCGCCGAGGTCGGCCGTGCTCGCATCGAGGCGCTGGAGCGCCAGGTGCTCGACGCCGAGCGGCGCATCGAGCGCCTGCGCCTGGAGCACGACACGCTGGCGGCGAAAGCGCCGGTCGCCGAGCTGCAAGCCGCTGAGGCTGAGCGCGAGGCTGCCGCTGGCGAACAGGCTGTGGCCGAGGCGCAGTTGCTGGAGGTCGACGAGGCCATCGCCGCGCGCCGCGAGGTCATCCGCCAGGCCGGTGGTGAGCTCGATGCCGTGCGTGCCGGGCTCGAATCCGGTCGCGGCCGGCTGGCCTCGCTGGAGACGCTGCAGGAGGCCGCGCTCGGCCGCCGCGATCAGGCGCTCGCGCACTGGCTGCAGGCACAGGGGCTCGATGCGGCGCCGCGGCTGGCCGAAGTGCTGGAAGTCAGCGCCGGCTGGGAGGCGGCCACCGAAGCCGCGCTCGGCCATGCCCTCGAAGCGGTGCTGGTCGATGATCTGAGCGCGCCGGCGCAGGCCAGCCGCGGACTGGCGCGCGGCCGGCTGACGCTGCTTACGCAGGCGCCTGCGCCGGCGCCGGCGGGCGCGGCCGGGGACGCGCTGCTTGGTCAGCTGCGCGGGCCGGCGGCGCTGAACGGTCTGCTCGCACACGTGCGCACCGTCGCCGATCTCGACGAGGCGCTGGCACGCCGCGCCGAGCTGGCCGCGCATGAGTGTTTCGTCACCGCCGACGGCACGCGGCTCGGCCGCGACTGGCTGAGCGTGGCGCGCGGCGAGGACGAGCACGGCAGCGTCATCGCGCGCGAGCGCGAGATCCAGACGCTGCGCGAGCGGCTGCAGCTCGATGGCGACCGTGCCGAGCGGCTGCAGGCGCAGCTCGCCAGCGCCCGCGGCAGCCTCGGCGAGCTGGAGGCGCAGCGCCGTCAGGCGCAGGAGGCGGTCAACCTCGGCCACCGCGAGCTGGCGCGGCTGAGTGCGGCGGTCGACACCCTGCGCGCCCGCCTGCAGCAGAGCGCCAGCCGCCGCGCCGCGATCCAGAGCGAGATCGAGGAGCTGGTGCAGCAGCTCGGCGAGCGCCAGGAAGAAGCCGCCGAGCTGCGCTGCGAGCACGAGGCGGCGCTGGAGGCGATGAGCGCGCACGAGGCCGAGCGCGGCGAGCGCCAGCAGCAGCGCGAACAGCTGCGCCAGAGGCTGGACGGCCGCCGCGAGCAGGCCCGCAGTCTGCGCGAGCAGGTGCAGCGGCTGGCGCTGGCGACCGGCTCGCAGCGCACCGCGCTGGCCTCGCTGCGGCAGGCACTGGCGCGGCTCGAACAGCAGCGGCGCGAGGCGGCGGCGCGGCGCGCGACGCTTGCCGCCGAGCTCGACGCCGGTGATGAGCCGCAGGCGCTGCTCGCTGCGCAGCTCGAAGAAGAACTGGAGCAGCGTCTCGAAGTCGAGGCCGAGCTGGCGCTGGCGCGCGATGCGCTGGCTGCCGCCAGCGAGGCGCTGCGCACGCTGGAGCAGGGGCGCGGGCAGTGCGAACAGGCGCTGCTGGCGCAGCGCGACCGCCTGGAAGCCGAGCGTCTGGCCTGGAACGAGGCGCGGGTGCGCCGCACCGGCCTCGCCGAGCAGCTGCTCGAACTCGAAGCCGATCCCGACGCGCTGCTGGCCGGGCTGGTGGCGCAGGCCGAGGAGGGCGCCTGGCAGCAGCGGCTCGATGAGCTCGGCGAGCGCGTCCGCCGCCTCGGCAACGTCAATCTGACAGCGATCGAGGAATACGCCGAGCTGGCCGAGCGCCAGCGCTACCTCGACGCCCAGCATGCCGACCTCAGCGAGGCGCTGGCGACGCTGGAAAACGCGATCCGCAAGATCGACCGCGAGACCCGCGCGCGCTTTCGCGAGACCTTCGACAAGGTCAACGCCGATCTGCAGGCGCTGTTCCCGCGGCTGTTCGGCGGTGGCCAGGCCTATCTGGAAATGACCGGCGAGGACGTGCTCGATGCCGGCGTGGCGATCATGGCGCAGCCGCCGGGCAAGAAAGTCGCCAACATCACACTACTTTCGGGTGGGGAAAAAGCACTGACCGCGGTGGCACTGGTGTTCGCCATCTTCCAGCTGAATCCGGCCCCGTTCTGTATGCTCGACGAGGTCGACGCGCCACTCGACGAGGCCAACGTCGGCCGCTTCGGCCGGCTGCTGAAGGAGATGTCGGCGCGGGTGCAGTTCATCTTTATCACGCACAACAAGGCAACCATGGAGGTCGCCGAACATCTGGCGGGTGTGACCATGCACGAGCCGGGCGTATCGCGCCTGGTATCGGTGGACATGGAAGAAGCCGTACGTCTGGCGGCAAGCTGAGTCGCACCCTGTCGGGAGGTATTTGCAATGGGGTTCGAGAACATGACGACGGGCGAGGCGCGCCTCGCCGTGCTGGCAGCCGGCGCGGTGCTGATCGCGCTGGTCTACCTGTGGGGCATCCGCGCACGCCTGCGCGCGAGCTTCGAGGAGCGTGCCCGTCGTCGCGCGCAGCGTTCTGCGCATGAGAAGGCCGCGCTGGATTCTCTGCGCACTGGGGAGCCGATCGCCGAGAAGCCGATCGGTGAGGTGTCGGCGAAAGTCGCGCCGCATGATCCGTTCGCGCATCAGCGCCTGGTCGATGTCGAGATCATCCCGGTGGTGCGTGACAAATCCGGCACTCCCGTCGCGGCGGCGGAAGCCGCGGCCGAGCCGGAGCCAGCCGGCAGCGAGCCGGTCAGGGGCGAATCGCTCGGCAGTCAGCCGGTCGGCAGCGAGCCGGCGGCGCCGGAGAGCAGTGCGGAGCCGGCGGCGACGGTGGCCGTGCCGGCGACGGAGCCAGCGCCCGGCGAACCCAGGCGCGAGCCGGGCGAGGCGAAGGCCGAATCCCGGCAGGAGCCGAAGATCGAGATTCCACGGATGGATTTACGCCCGGCGGCCAATGCCAAGCAGCCTGCCGCGATGCCGCAGACGCCACCGCGTGCCACACCGCCGGCAGCCCCGACGGAGTTCGTCATTCTCACCATTACCGCCGAGGCCGGCGGCCGCTTCACCGGCACCGAGATCCTGATGGCGGCGCACGAGCTGGGCCTGAAATTCAGCACCGGCGGTCTGTTCGACGGCTACCCGGGCGAGGTGCAGGGCAAGCCGGTGTTCTCGATCGCCAATCTGGTCGAGCCCGGCAATTTCCCGCCGTCCGGCGTGCAGCGGCTGAGTACGCCGGGCCTGCTGCTGTTCATGCGCCTGCCCGGTGCGATGGAGCCGCTGCCGGCGCTGGAATTCATGCTCGGCCAGGCGCGCCGCCTTGCTGCCCGCCTCGGTGGCACGCTGTGCGACGAAAAGCGTCTGCGCCTCGGCCCCGATGGCATCAGCACGCTGCGCCTGCGCATCGGCGAGTACCAGCGTCGCCTGCCTTCCACGACCACTGCCTGAGCCAAAACCCCGATGCAGGACGAACTCGCCCGCCTGGAAGCGCTGCGGACCCAGATCAACCATCACGACTATCTGTACTACGTGCTCGACGAGCCGCAGCTGCCGGACGCCGAGTACGACGCGCTGATGCGCGAGCTGCGCGCGCTCGAAGTCGCGCATCCGCAGTGGGTGCGTCTCGACTCGCCGACGCAGCGTGTCGGCGGCCGCCCGGCCGGCGGTTTTGCCGAAGTGGTGCATGCCGTGCCGATGCTGTCGCTCGACAACGCCTTCGCGGACGATGACGTCGCCGACTTCGATCGCCGCGTGCGCGAGCGCCTCGGCATCGACGGTCCGGTCGAATACAGCGCCGAGCCCAAGCTCGACGGCCTCGCCGTCAACCTGCGCTACGCGGGCGGGCAGCTGGTGCAGGCGGCGACGCGCGGCGACGGGGCCACCGGCGAGGACATCACCGCCAATGTGCGCACCATCCGCGCGATCCCGCTGGCGCTGCACGGCGACGATTGGCCGGCGGTGCTCGAAGTGCGCGGCGAGGTGTTCATGCGCAAGGCGGATTTCGAGCGGCTCAACCAGCAGGCCCGCGCCCATGGCGAGAAAACCTTCGCCAATCCGCGCAACGCCGCCGCCGGCAGCCTGCGCCAGCTCGACCCGCAGATCACCGCTCAACGCCGGCTGTCGTTCTACGCCTACGGCCTCGGCGAGGTGCAGGGCGGCGAACTGCCGCAGCGCCAGTCGGCGCTGATCGCGCGTCTGCGCGACTGGGGCCTGCCGGTGTGCGAGGCGCAGCGCAGCGTCAGCGGGGCCGGCGGCTGCCTGGAGTACTACCGTGACATCGGCGCTCGCCGCGAGGCACTGGCCTACGACATCGACGGTGTGGTCTACAAGGTCGAGCGCTTCGACTGGCAGCGTGAGCTCGGCTTCGTCTCCCGCGCGCCGCGCTGGGCGATCGCGCACAAGTACCCGGCGCAGGAGCAGCTGACCACGGTCGAGCAGATCGACGTGCAGGTCGGGCGCACCGGCGCGATTACGCCGGTGGCGCGGCTGGCGCCGGTGGCGGTCGGTGGCGTCACCGTCACCAACGCCACGCTGCACAACTTCGACGAAGTCGCCCGCAAGGACGTGCGCGTCGGCGACACCGTCAGCGTGCGCCGGGCCGGCGACGTCATCCCCGAGGTGGTCGGCGTGCTGCTCGAACGCCGGCCGCAGCCGGCGCCGCCGGTCTGGCAGCCGCCGACGCGCTGCCCGGTGTGTGATTCGCACATCGAGCGCCTCGAAGGTGAGGCGATCGCCCGCTGCAGTGGTGGCCTGACCTGCGCAGCGCAGCGCAAGCAGGCGATCATCCACTTCGCCAGCCGCCGGGCAATGGACATCGACGGCCTCGGCGAGCGCTACGTCGAGGAGCTGGTCGAGCTCGGTTATGTGCACGGCGTGGCCGATCTCTACCGGCTGAGTCTCGAACAGTTTCTGGAAATGAAGCGCCGTGCCGACGAGCGCGACGGCGTCACGCCGGAGACCGTGCAGCAGGGCAAGATCGCCACCAAGTGGGCGCAGAACCTGCTCGACAGCATCGCTGCCAGCCGTGCCACCACGCTGGCGCGGCTGCTCTACGCGCTCGGCATCCGCCACGTCGGCGAGGCGACGGCAAAGACGCTGGCCGACTGGCTCGGCAGTCTGGCGCGGGTGATGGCGGCGCCGGCGGCGCTGCTGCGCGCGCTGCCCGACATCGGCCGCGAAGTCGCTGAGACCGTCGAGGATTTCTTCGCCCAGCCGGGCAACCGCCAGGCGATCGCCGAGCTGCTGGCGCAGGGGGTGCAGCCGACGGATGAGCACGCGCCGAACCCGGCGCTCGCCGAACGCCTGCAGCCGGCCGCGCTGCTGGCGGCGCTCGATGTGCCGAAGCTGACCGAGGTGCGCACCGCGCAGCTCGCCGCGGCGCTGCCGCCGGGGCCGGCGCTGGTCGAGCGTTTCGCACCGGCCGCTGTCAGCGCGCTGCTGGCAGCTGGTATCGACGGCTGGCCGGCGGCGCTCGCCGACAGCCTCGGTGGCTGGCTCGCCGAGACGGCGAATGCCGAGCGCTGGCAGGTGGCGCTGGCAGCGGCGGATGCGCTGCTCGCCGAACTGCCGCAGGCGGCGGTGATGCAGGCACCGCTGGCCGGGCAGACCTGCGTGCTGACCGGCACGCTGAGCAGCATGACGCGCGATCAGGCCAAGGCGCAGCTCGAAGCGCTCGGTGCGCGCGTCGCCGGCAGCGTGTCGAAGAAGACCGACTTCGTCGTCGCCGGCAGCGAGGCCGGCAGCAAGCTCGACAAGGCGCACGCGCTCGGTGTCGAGGTGCTCGACGAAGCGACGTTCATCTCCCGCCTCAAGGATTGGCAGGAGTCGTGATGACGAGGGATCGATGGCTGAAACATCCTCACCGGGAGGGCCTGAGCTGAGCCCGGCTGTGTCGTCCCGCGCGCGCCGTGTGGCGGTGCGCATCTGTCTGCTCTACCTGCTGGCAGCGGCGGCCTGGATTCTGTTTTCCGGGATGCTGGCCGACTGGCTGGTCGCCGAGCGCTGGCGTTCGGCGGTGGAGCTGTACAAGGGCTGGCTGTTCGTCGCCATCACCGCCGTGCTGCTGTACGGCTTGATCCGCACGAACTTCAGCCGTGCCGACAGGGCCGAGCGGCGCGTGCGTCAGGTCTCGGCGCTGTATGCGGCGCTCAGCCAGACCAATCAGGCGATCGTGCATCTGGGCTCGCGCGAAGCGCTGTTTACCGAGGTCTGCCGCATCGTCGTCGAGCACGGTGGTTTTCGCCTGGCCTGGATCGGCGCCTGTGGCGAGCCCGGTGTCGATGTGTTTCCGCAGTGCTGTTTCGGCGAGGCCGCGGCTTATTTGCGGGGCTCGGTGATCAGCTGGCGGGCGGATCACCCCTACGGTCAGGGACCGGGCGGCGAGGCGCTGCGCAGTGGCCAGCACCAGATCGATAACGATCTGCCGGGGCGTTTCGGATGCCTCGGGCTGGCCGAGCGCTGCCAGCAGGCCGAGCACTACGGTCTGCTGGCCGCGGGGGCCTTTGTCGTGCGTGAGGGCGGAGCGCCGGCCTGGCTGCTGGTGGTTTACGCCGGTGAGCGCAATTACTTCGACGTCGAGCGTCTGCGCCTGCTTGATGAAATGGCCGATGACATCGGTTTTGCGCTCGATCGCATCCGCATCGAGGAGCGGTTGCGGCTGAGCGCGCGGGTGTTCGAGAGCAGCAGCGAGGGCATCTTCATCACCGATGCCGCACGGCGCATCGTCACCGTCAATGCCGCCTACACCACGATCACCGGCTACACCGCGAACGAGGTGCTCGGCCACGAGCAGGAGCTGCCACGGGCCGGCGTGCAGGACGACGCCTTTATCGCCGCGCTCGAAACCGAGCTGGCGGCGCAGGGTGCCTGGCAGGGCGAGATCTGGCTGCGCCAGCGTGACGGCACGCTGTTCCCGGCCTGGCTGTCGCTGAATGCGGTGCGCGGCGCCGATGGCCAGCCGAGCCACTTCGTCGCGGTGTTTTCCGACCTCAGCGAACGCAAGGCGGCCGAGGCGCACATCCGCCACCTGGCGCAGCACGATCTGCTGACCGGCCTGCCGAACCGCGCCCTGCTCGAAGACCGCGTGCAGCAGGCGCTGGCGACGGCGGCGCGGCATGGTGTGGTCGGCGTGCTCTGTGTCAACCTCGATCGCTTCAAGCCGATCAACGACGCGCTCGGCCACACCGCCGGCGACCTGCTGCTGCGTGCGGTTGCGGTGCGCCTCGGCGAGGTGCTGCGCGGTGCCGACACGCTGGCACGGCTGAGCGCCGATGAGTTCGGCGTGCTGCTGCCGCGGCTCGGTGAGGCGGCCGAAGCCGGTCTGGTCGGTGCCAAGCTGCTCACCGCGCT
This sequence comes from Plasticicumulans acidivorans, assembly GCF_003182095.1. Taxonomy (GTDB): domain Bacteria; phylum Pseudomonadota; class Gammaproteobacteria; order Competibacterales; family Competibacteraceae; genus Plasticicumulans; species Plasticicumulans acidivorans. The sequence goes on from NZ_QGTJ01000010.1 coordinate 15,975, forward strand.
GGCGCAGCCGCTGGTGATCGATGGGCAGGAGCTGCGCTGCACGGCCAGCATCGGCATTGCCGTGCACCCGCTCGACGGATGCGACGTGGCGAGTCTGCTGCGTCATGCCGATCTGGCGATGCAGCACGCCAAGCGCGCCGGCCGTGGCAGCTGCCAGTTCTTTTCCGCCGACATGAATGCACCGTTCGCCGCACGGCTGTGGCTGGAAAACCAGCTGAGCCAGGCGCTGGAGCGCGGCGAGCTGCATCTGGCCTATCAGCCGCAGGTCGAGCTGCGCAGCGGACGCATCGTCGGTGCCGAGGCACTGCTGCGCTGGACGCATCCGCAGCGCGGCGCGATCGCGCCGGCGGACTTCATCCCGCTGGCCGAGGAAACCGGACTGATCCTGCCGATCGGCGAATGGGTGCTGCGCGAGGCCTGCCGTCAGGCGGCGACCTGGCGCGCGGCCGGTCTGCCGCCGCTGATGATGGCGGTGAACCTGTCGGCACGGCAGCTGCGCAGTGCCAATCTGTTGGAGCGTATCGACGCGGCGCTGCAGGCCAGCGGCCTGCCGCCCGAGCAGCTCGAACTGGAACTGACCGAAACCAGCCTGATGGACGATGCCGAAGCGGCGCGCGAACTGCTCGGGGCGCTGCGCGCGCGCGGCATCGGCGTCGCCATCGACGATTTCGGCACCGGCTATTCCAGCCTGGCCTACCTCAAGCGCTTTCCGCTGGCCCGCCTGAAGATCGATCGCTCCTTCGTCTGCGGCCTGCCGGACGACGGCAATGATGTCGCCATCACCCGCGCGATCGTGGCGCTGGCACACAGCCTCGGACTGGAGCTGATCGCCGAAGGGGTGGAGTCGGCGGCGCAGCGCGAGTGGCTGCTGGCGCTGGGCTGCGGCGGTGGTCAGGGGTATCTGTTCGCCAGGCCGCTGTCGGCGGAGGCATTCGCGCATCGGCTCGCGGCGGACTGAGCGCAGGCAACCAATAAAAAGCCCCGCCGTGGCGGGGCTGGTGCGGGCAGCAGGCGCGCTTACTTGACCTCGACCTCGATCTTGGCCTCGGACTTGAGCTTTTCCAGATAGTCGTTGACCAGCTTGCCCTGCAGCATCTGCGCGATCTGCGGGCGCAGCTCATCGAGGCTCGGCGGCGTCTTGTCGCGCGAGTCTTCGAGCTGGATCACGTGCCAGCCGAACTGGGTCTTGACCGGCTTCTCGGTGAACTTGCCCTTGTCGAGGCCGACCACCGCCTGCGCGAAAGGCTCGACCATCATGTCCGGCGTGAACCAGCCGAGATCGCCGCCCTGGTCCTTGGAGCCGTCCTTGGAGTTGGCCTTGGCCAGATCCTCGAACTTGGCACCCTTGTTCAGCTGCTCGATCAGTGACTTGGCCTTGGCTTCGTCGTCGACCAGGATGTGGCGGGCCTTGTATTCCTTGACCTTCATCATCGCCACGGCCTTGTCATACTCGGCCTTGATGTCGGCCTCGCTCGGCTGCGCAGTCTTCAGGTACTTGCGCACGGCGAAGGTCGCCAGCAGGTTGCGGCGCAGCAGGTCGAGCTGAGCGGCGATCTCCGGGTCCTGGGCGAGCTTTTCGGCATCGGCCTTCTGCACCAGCAGTTCCTGCATCACCAGTTCGTCGATCAGCTGGGTATTGCCATCTTCGGCGTTCGGGCCGGCGCCGGTTGCCGCCAGCTGGCGGGCGCGCTGCTGCTGGTAGGCGAGGAAGATGCTCTTCGGGATCGGCTGGCCGTTGACGGTGGCGACCGGGTCGGGCAGCGGCTGCGCCGCCGGCTGGGCAGCTGCCGGCTTCGGTGTGGCCGGAGCGTCTTCAGCCTGCGCGGCACCGAGCGCGAGAGTCAGGGACAGGCCGAGCACGGCCGGGGCGAAACGCTTGATCTGCATGGAGCTTCCTTTAGTGCGACTGCTGCAGTTCTTCGGGGGTTTGTGCCTTGATGCTCAAGGCATGGATTTCGTTCGGCATCAGGTCGGCGAGACAGTCGTGCACGGCGCGGTGGCGCTTGATCAGCGTCTGGCCGGCAAAGGCGGCGCTGACCACGTAGACGCTGAAGTGACCGCCGTCGCGCGGGTCGCGATGGCCGGCATGCTGCTGGCTGTCATCGCGGATCGTCAGCTGCAGCGGCGCAAAAGTGGCACGCAGACGTTGTTCGATGGCGTCGACACGCGGGCTGCTCATCGCGGGAATACCTGTTTGTACGGGCTGACTTCAACGCCAGCGTAGACGCCGGCGGCGACGTAAGGGTCGGCTTCGGCCCAGATGCGGGCGGCTTCGAGATCGTCGAACTCGGCGACGATCAGGCTGCCGCTGAAGCCCGCTTCGCCGGGATCGGGGCTGTCGATCGCCGGCAGCGGGCCGGCGGTGAGCAGGCGACCGGCGTCCTGCAGTGCCTGCAGGCGTTCGAGGTGGGCGGGGCGGGCGGCGAGACGCGCCGCCAGGCTGCCGGGCACGTCCCGGCCGTGTATCAGGTAGAGCATCCGCGGGAACTCCGGGGTGGGCTTGGGCAGGGGGCGAAAGCCGGTTCAGGTATCGGGTTGCTTGACGTGGCGGGCGAGCCACAGGCCCTGGCCGAGCACGAACAGCACGGTCAGTCCGAGCATGCCGAACAGCTTGAAGTTCACCCAGGTCTCGCGATCGTAGTGGAAGGCGACGTAGAGACTGGCCGCGCCGCTGAAGGCGAAGAAGGCGATCCAGGCGAAGTTCAGGCGCCGCCACAGCGCATCCGGCAGCTCCAGCTGCTGGCCGAGCATGCGCTGCACCAGCGGCTGCCCGCCGATCCACTGACTGCCGAGGAACACCAGCGCGAACAGCCAGTTGACGGCCGTCGGTTTCCACAGCACGAAGGTGTCGTCATGCAGCAGCAGGGTGATGCCGCCGAGCACCACCATCAGGCCGGCGCTGGCGATCGCCATTTTCTCGACGCGGCCCTCGCGCCACCAGGTCCAGGCGACGACCAGCACGCTGGCGATGATGGCCGCGCCGGTGGCGACGAACATGTCGTCGGCACTCAGCTTGAACGCTACGAAAAAGGCCACCACGGGCAGGAAATCGAGCAGGATCTTCATCGAGGAATCAGCAGGTCCGGCTGTTGAGGTGGGCGGCAGTCTAACCGAATCGCCGCAGGCCGGCTGAAGCGCGACTTAAGGTCACAGTCGGCCTGCGGCTGGCACGCTGGCCGGCCGGCGCATGTGCTTGCGGGCACTGGCGATTTGACCCTTGACCGGAGGCGGTGGCATGGTGCGCGCCACAGATATGCAGGGGCCGTACCATGAGCGAACGCATCGAGATCCATCCGGTCAATCCGCAGCCGCGGCTGCTGCGACGGGTGGTCGATTGCCTGCGCTCTGGGGGCGTCATCGCCTACCCGACCGATTCGAGCTACGCCTTCGGCTGCCAGATCGGCGACAAGGGCGCGCAGGAACGCATCCAGCGCATCCGCCGCCTCGACGAGAAGACCCACAACTTCACGCTGGTCTGCCGCGATCTCTCCGAGATCAGCACCTATGCCCGTGTCGACAATGCGCAGTTCCGGCTGCTCAAGGCGCTGACGCCGGGGCCGTTCACCTTCATCCTGCGCGCCACCCACGAGGTGCCGCGGCGCCTGCAGAACCCCAAGCGCAAGACCATCGGCATCCGCATCCCCGGACATCCGGTCGACAACGCCCTGCTCGATGAGCTCGGCGAGCCGATCATGAGCAGTTCGCTGCTGCTGCCTGGCGACGACTTGGCACTCGGCGATCCCAACGATGTCGAAGACCAGGTCGGCAGTCAGATCGACCTGATCATCGACGGCGGCCTGTGCGCGGTGCAGCCGACGACGGTGCTCGATCTGGTCGAAGGGCTGCCACCGGTGCTGGTGCGTCAGGGCAAGGGCGACGCCAGCGCTTTTCTCGACTGAACCTTTACCACCAGCGTCCGTATACTTCGCCGATGCCAGAACTGACCGATATCCAGCGCCTCGCCGTGATGGCTCTGCCCATCCTGCTCGCCATCACCCTGCATGAGGTCGCCCACGGCTGGGCGGCGCTGCGCTTTGGTGACACCACCGCACAGTCGCAGGGGCGGCTGAGCCTCAATCCGCTGCGCCATGTCGACCCGATCGGCACGGTGCTGGTGCCGCTGGTGCTGTTCTTCACCGCCGGCTTCATCTTCGGCTGGGCCAAGCCGGTGTCGGTGAGCATGTACCGCCTGCGTCAGCCGCGCCGCGACATGGCCTTCGTCGCGCTGGCCGGCCCGGGCGCCAATCTGCTGATGGCGCTCGGCTGGGTGTTGATGATGGTGCTCGGCGCCGTGCTCTCGCACACGCTGCCGATGCTCGGCCAGCCGCTGTTCTTCATGGGCCATGACGGCATCATCATCAACGTCGTGCTGGCGGTGCTCAATCTGCTGCCGCTGCCGCCGCTCGATGGCTCGCGTGTGCTCGCCGCGTTGCTGCCGGCACGCTACGGCGCGGCGATGTACCGCTTCGATCAGATCGGTCTGCTGGTGCTGGTGCTGCTGATGGCGACCGGCATGCTCGGGCGCATCATCGACCCGATGATCAATCTGGTGACCCACTTCTTCTACTGGCTGGTGCTGAACCTGCTGCGCTGAGCGGCGCGCACCCTGCCACAGCATCGAACCTCCGAGGCCGTTCCCTTGAGTACCGTCGTCAAACCCGCGCGCATCCTCACCGGCATCACCACCACCGGCACGCCGCACCTCGGCAACTATGCCGGTGCCATCGGCCCGGCGATCGCCGCCACCCAGGCCGGCGATGCCGAGTATTTCTTCTTCCTCGCCGACTACCATGCGCTGATCAAGTGCCAGGAGCCCGAGCGTGTCGAGCACTCGCGCCTGGAAGTCGCCGCGACCTGGCTGGCGCTGGGGCTCGATCCGCAGCGGGTGTGTTTCTACCGCCAGTCCGACATTCCGGAAATCCCCGAGCTGACCTGGCTGCTGACCTGTGTCACCGCCAAGGGGCTGATGAACCGCGCGCACGCCTACAAGGCGGCGGTGCAGGAGAACGTCGACAGTGGCGACGCCGATGCCGACAAGGGCGTCACCATGGGGCTGTTCAGCTACCCGATCCTGATGGCGGCCGACATCCTGATGTTCAACGCCACCCGCGTGCCGGTCGGCAAGGATCAGGTGCAGCACCTGGAGATGGCGCGTGACATCGCGCAGCGCTTCAACTATCTGTTCGGCGCCGAGTTCTTCGCGCTGCCGGAAGCAGTCGTCGATGAAGACGCGGCAGTGCTCGCCGGTCTCGACGGACGCAAGATGAGCAAGAGCTACAACAACACCATCCCGCTGTTCGTGCCGGCCAAGGAACTCAAGAAGCTGGTCAGCCGCATCGTCACCAACTCGCAGATGCCGGGCGAGCCGAAAGACCCGGACAGCTCGACGCTGTTCCAGCTCTACCAGGCCTTCGCCAGCCCGGTCGAGACCGCGGCGATCCGCCAGCGCTACGCCGAAGGCATTGGCTGGGGTGATATGAAGACCGTGCTGTTCGAGAAGCTCGATTCGGTGCTCGCGGGGCCGCGCGAGCGCTATGCCGAGCTGATCGCCAACCCGGCAGCGATCGAGCGCACGCTGCAGGAAGGCGCCGAGAAGGCCCGCACCATTGCGGCGCCGTTCATGCGCGAACTGCGCAGCGCCGTTGGCCTGCGCCGGCTCGGCTGAGGCGTGGACGACACGCTCGCCGCGCCCGCCGAGGGTGTCGCCGAGGCGCTGGCGCGCGTGCACGGCGAGCCGCTGACGCGGCTGCCGGATGATCTCTACATTCCGCCGGATGCCCTCGAAGTCTTTCTCGAAGCCTTCGAGGGGCCGCTCGATCTGCTGCTGTACCTGATCAAGCGGCAGAACCTCGATGTGCTCGACATCCCGATCGCCGAGATCACCGCGCAGTACATGGGCTACATCGAGCTGATGCGCGAGCTGCGCCTCGAACTGGCCGCCGAATATCTGGTGATGGCGGCCTGGCTGGCCGAGATCAAATCGCGTCTGCTGCTGCCGCGGCCGCCGGCCGTCGGCAGCGAGGATGCCGATCACGACCCGCGTGCCGAGCTGATCCGCCGTCTGCAGGAGTACGAGCGCTTCAAGCGTGCCGCCGAAGATCTCGACGCACTGCCGCGCCTCGATCGCGAGCTGTTCCAGGCCAGCGCACCGCTGCTGCGCCAGGAGCGTGTGCGCACGCCACCGGCGGTGGCGCTCGATGAACTGCTGACGGCACTGCGCGAGGTGTTCGCCCGCGCCGAATTGAGCGCCCACCACCAGGTCAGCCGCGAGCCGCTGTCGGTGCGCGAGCGCATGAGCCGGATTCTCGAACGAGTCGACGCCGTGCACTTCACCGTGTTCACTGATCTGTTCAGCGTCGATGAAGGGCGCCGCGGTGTCGTCGTCACCTTCATCGCCGTGCTCGAACTGATTCGCGAATCGGTGCTTGAGCTGGTGCAGTCAGAGCCTTTCGCGCCGATTTATGTGCGTCTGCGGACGGCCTGAGGCAGTGACGTAAAATCCTGCGCCGGCAGGCGTTTTCTCGCGTATGCTGCGCGCCCCCTGAGGTACAAGCCGACATGACTGCTCCGTGGAGCTGAAGAACATCATCGAAGCTGCGCTGCTCGCCGCCGGCGAGCCGCTGAGTCTGGAACGCATGGAATCGCTGTTCGCCGAGCACGAGCGTCCGGCGCGCGGCAGTCTGCGCGCGGCGCTGGCGGCACTGGCGGCCGATTGCGTCGGGCGCGGCGTCGAGCTGGTCGAGGTGGCCGGCGGCTGGCGGCTGCAGGTACCGGCGCGGCTGGCACCCTGGGTGTCGCGGCTGTGGGAGGACAAGCCCGGCCGCTATTCGCGGGCGACGCTGGAGACGCTGGCGCTGATCGCCTGGCGCCAGCCGATCACCCGCGGTGAAATCGAGGACGTGCGCGGCGTGGCGGTGAGCACGGCGATCATCAAGGCGCTGCTTGAGCGTGGCTGGATCAAGGTGCTCGGCCATCGCGAAGTGCCGGGCCGCCCAGCGCTGTACGGCACGACGCGCGAGTTCCTCGATCACTTCGGTCTCAAGAGTTTGTCCGAGCTGCCGGCACTGGCCGAGCTGCGCGACCTGGACACCATCGGCGCCGAACTCTACGGCGCCACCCCGGCGGCCGTTGCTGCCGCCGATGCCGACGCCGCCGCGTCGGCTGACCGTTCATCCCCGGAGTCACCATGAGCGAACGACTGCAGAAATACCTTGCCGACCTGGGCTATGGCTCGCGGCGCACCATCGACGACTGGATCGCTGCCGGCCGCGTGACGGTCGACGGCCGCACCGCCGTGCTCGGCGAGCGCATCCAGGGCGGCGAGGCCATCGCCGTCGACGGCCGGCCGCTGCGGCCGAGCCAGCAGGTGCGGCGCTGCCGCGTGCTGGCCTACTACAAACCGGAAGGCGAGCTGATCACCCGCGACGATCCGGAAGGCCGGCCTACAGTGTTCGAGCATCTGCCACCGCTGCGCGGCGGCCGCTGGATCGCCGTCGGTCGCCTCGACATCAATACCCAGGGCCTGCTGTTGCTGACCAACGACGGCGAGCTGGCCAACCGCCTGATGCATCCGTCGTCGGAGATCGAGCGTCAGTACGCGGTGCGCGTGCTCGGCGAGGTCGGTCCCGACACCCTGCAGCGACTGCGCGACGGCGTGCTGCTCGAAGACGGCCTCGCCCGCTTCGATGACATCGTCGATGCCGGCGGCCAGGGAGCCAATCACTGGTATCAGGTGATCCTGCGCGAGGGCCGCAACCGCGAGGTGCGGCGCATGTGGGAGTCGCAGGGCGTCAAGGTCAGCCGGCTGATGCGGGTGCGCTATGGCTGCGTCGAATTACCGCGCGGTCTGCATGCCGGGCGCTGGCGCGAGCTCGACGATGAGGCGCTGAACGCCCTGCGCACCCTGGTCAGCCTGCCCGTGCAGGAAGCGGAGGCGCGGCCGCCGCGCGGCCCGGCCCGCATGGGGCAGCGCCCGCAGAGCGGGCCGCGCCAGCCCGGCCGGCGCAGCGACGAGGGCGTCGGCGGTTTCAGCAATGCGCCGCGCGGAACGCGTCCGCCGCGTCGCGGTGCGGCGGAGGAGTCTCGTGACAGCGAGCGCAGCGGGCCGGTCGGTCGGCCGCCTCGTGCGCGTCAGGACACGCGTCAGGACACAGGCCGCCGCTTTGGTGAGGGCCGGCCGGCTTCGACCCGTGGTGAAGCTCCCGCACGCGCGCCCCGCCGTTTCGAGGGCGCGACCGAAACGACGGCCCGGCCCCCGCGCCCGGCCAGAGGGGAGCGGCCGGCGTCGCGCAATGAGTCCCGGGGCAGTGATGAACGTGCGTCGCGCGGTCGTGGCGAGCGCGCGGCGCAGCCGCCACGGCGGGACGCTGAAGAGCGTCGCGGGGCCGGTTTCGGCAGCGGGCGGCCGCGCGCGCCTGCCGGCGGTGAACGCGAACGGACTGCCGGGTCGCGTGCCGGATCGTCGTGGTCAGAGCGAGCGGCTCGGCCGGGCGCCGCTGCCGCCGGTGAGCGTGGTCGCACTCGCAACGATCGCCCGGCCCGCGAGGAGCGCGCAGAGTCTGCCGCCGCGCGGCCCTCGCGACCGAACCCGGCACGGCCGTGGAAAAACCGGCTGGATGAGGATGCTGCCCGTCGTCGCAGCAGCACGGCTCCGGCTGCAGTGCGTCCGCTGAGCGGTCGGGCCAAGCTCGGCCTGAAGAAAAAGCGCGACGACGACGCCGCAGAGTGACGGTGCGGTGGGCACTGCCGGACATGTGCGCCGGCAGTGCCGTGAGGCTCAGTGCTGGGCGTGCAGCAGCTGGCCGCGCACTTCGCGGCTGTCGGGGCCGAGCAGATACAGATAAGTGTCGATGATGCTGTCCGGCAGCGGCCAGACTTCGGGTTCCATGCCGGGGTAGGTACGTATCCGCAGGTTGGTGCGTACCGGCCCGGGGTCGATGGTATTGACGCGGATGTGAGTGTTGGCTTCGACTTCTTCGGCGAGCATCTTGGCCATAACCTGCACGCCGCCCTTGGCGACGGCGTAGGCGCCGTAGTAAGCCTTGCCGGCATCGGCGACGGCATCGGTGGTGAAGATCACCGAGGCGTCGTTGGCGCGGTTGAGCAGGCCGAGCAGCTCATGCGTCATCATGAAGGGCGCGTTCAGATTGGTCTGCATGACGCGGAACCACATTTCGAGGTCGTAGTTGGCCAGCGGCGTCAGCGCGCCGACCCAGCCGGCGTTGTGCACCAGACCGTCGAGACGGCCGAAGTTGCTGTCGATCGCCGCGGCCAGATCGCTGTAATCCTTCGGTGAAGCCCCTTCGAGGTTCAGCGGGTAAAGCGCCGGCTGCGGGTGGCCGGCCTGTTCGATCTCGTCATAGACCGCTTCGAGTTTCTTGATGGTGCGGCCCAGCAGCACCACGGTGGCGCCGTATGTGGCGCAGGCGCGCGCCAGACAGCGGCCGATACCGTCGCCGGCACCGGTGATCAGGATGACTCGGTCGCGCAGCAGGTCGGGGGCGGGGGAATACGGCTGCATCTTGGTTCTCCGGGCGCGCTGGCGCTGCTTATTCTCATGCGGTGGGGCCCGATTCTAGCCCAGCGCCGGCCTGCCCCGGGACTGCCTGTGTCTACAGCCGCTGGCGGCGTGCCCGCCGGTGTGCGCTCCAGGCCAGCCACAGCGTGCGCAGCGGCGTCAGCTCGACGCGATATTCGAGCAGCCGCAGGCCGTCGGCTTCCATTTCATCGATCAGTGCGCCCGTCAGCCGGGCGCGTACGACCAGCGGACGCTGGCTGGTGATCTCCGTTTGCGGCAGCAGCGACAGGGCGCGGGCCAGGGTTTCACGGATGCGTGCGAGCTGCTGGCCGAACAGCGCCTGCACCGCCGGCGTGGTGTCGGTGCCCTGCAGTGCTTCGAAAGCAACGCCGTGCCGCTGCAATTCGTCTTCCGGAATGAAGCAGCGTCCGCGCAGCGCGTCGGCGCGCACTTCGCGCAGGTTGTGCAGCAGCGCCAGCGCCATGCCGAGTTCGTGGGCAAAGCGCAGCACGGCACGGTCCTGATAACCGAGCAGCTCGCTTGCCAGCTGGGTCGGTGTGCTGCCGGTGCGATGGCAGTAGGGGGTCAGCTGCGCGAGCGAAGGGTAGATGTCGTATTCGAGCGGCATCGCCACGCCGTCGATCAGCTCGACGAACGCGTCGCGTGCCAGCGGCCGGCGGGCCAGATGCGGAGCCAGCGCCTGGGTGACGGGATGGCGCGGCGTGTCGGCGTACAGGCGCTCGATTTCCTCGCGCCACCAGTCGAGTTTGGCCTGGGCCACGGCGGCTTCCCGGCATTCGCGCGGCACATCGCCGATTTCCCGTTCGAGTGCCCACAACGCGCTCAGCGCGGCCCGCGTGTCGGGTTCGGTCGACAGCAGGCAGTAATGCAGCAGGGAGCCGGGGGGCGTCGCCTTGTCGACGCAGTAGAGATCAGGGTTCATCACAAGCTCACGGGTGCGTGCGGGTTTCGCGCTGCGGGCGGATGCCGTGCCACAGCGCCTGCGCGCCGAGGCGCAGCCAGTGGCGGGCGGCAAACGGCTGCAGGGCCGATGGATCGAGGGCGCGCAGGCGCAGGATGCGCTCATCGGCGGCCAGCAGTGCCAGGCGCAACAGAAAACCGGCGCGTGCGGGCAGGCGGCGGGCCAGCGGCGAACCGGCGCGTAGCAGCCGGCGGGCACGATCGACATTGGCCTGCATCAGCGCCGGATTGACCAGTCCGCTGCCGAGTGCGGCGATGCTGCTGCGATGACGGGCAATCTCGTCGAGCGCCAGCCAGGGTATGCCGTGACGGCAGTCGCTCTGCAGCTCGGTGAGCTGGGCGAGCAGCCAGGCGGCGCTGGCCAGTGCGGTGGCCTGGCCGCGCGCGAGTTCATCGTCGCAGCCCAGGCAGGCAAGCGCGCGCAGGGCATACGGCGTCCACGGCGCGCGGGCGGCGATCAGCAGCGTGGCCACGTCTGCAAACGGCGGCGTCGGTGTAGGATCGGCGGTCGCTGCCGGGGCGGCCGCGCGTTCAGCGTCGAGCGCCTGCCAGGCATGGCGTATCGCGCCCGGAATCCAGGGCTGCAGCGGGTTTGGCAGCAGGCTGTTCAGGAAGGCGGTGGCATCGCTCACGTGCGGGTATCCAGCCAGGGCAGCAGGTCGAGCGGCTGATCGAGCAGGCCGTCGGCGAACCAGCGTTCGGGTTGCTCGTAGCGTTCGATGTAGCCATAGCGTGCGACCAGCGTATACATGCCGGCGCGGCGTCCGGCGGCGATGTCGCGCTCGGCGTCGCCGACATAGCAGCAGGTGTGCGGATCCAGACCGGCCTGTTCGCAGGCATAGCGCAAGGGGGCCGGATCGGGTTTGCGCACTGGCAGGGTGTCGCCGCTGACGATGACGATGGCCTCCGTTGACAAGCCCATGGCCTCGATCAGCGGTACCGCCAGCCAGCCGGGTTTATTGGTGACGATGCCCCAGTGCACACCGCGCTTGGCCAGCCCTTCGAGGGTTTCCGGCACGCCGGGATACAACGCCGTGTGCAAGGCCAGTCCTTCCCGGTAAAAGCCGAGGTAGCGGGCGCGCAGGCGGTCGAAGTCGGGGGCGCCGGGGCGGATGTCGAAGGCCGCGTGCAGCAGTGCGTTGGTGCCATGCGAGGCGACGTTGCGCAGGCTCAGGTACGGCAGCGTTTCGAGGTTTTCCTCGGTGCGCAGGCGGTTCAGCGCGCCGACCAGGTCCGGAGCGGTGTCGAGGAGCGTGCCATCGAGATCGAACAGAACACACTGGATATCCATGATGTGGTTCTCTACTGCACGTTGCGCACGCCGTGCACGAGGTAATTGACGTCGACACCCGGCCCGAGGTGATAGCTGCGCAGCAGCGGGTTGTAATGCATGCCGGTCATCTCCCGCAGTTCGATGCCGCTGGCCGCGCAGGCGCTGGCAAGCTCCGAGGGGCGGATGAACTTGGCGTAATCGTGCGTGCCGCGCGGCAGCATGCGCAGCAGGTATTCGGCGCCGATGATGGCGAGCATCCAGGCCTTGGGTGTGCGGTTGATCGTCGAGAAGAAAACATGACCGCCGGGGCGTACCAGCTGGGCGCAGGCGGTAATCACCGAGGCCGGGTCAGGGACGTGTTCGAGCATCTCCAGACAGGTGACGACGTCGAATTCGCCCGGATGGGCCACCGCGAAGGCTTCGGCGGTGCTGTGCTGATAGTCGACGAACAGGCCGACTTCACGCAGGTGCAGGCGGGCGACGGCGAGTGGCGCTTCACCCATGTCGATGCCGGTGACCTCGGCGCCGCGCTCCGCCATGCTCTCGGCGAGGATGCCGCCGCCGCAGCCGACATCAAGCACGCGCTTGCCGGACAGCCCGCCGACGCGCATATCGACGAAGTCCAGCCGCAGCGGATTGATGTCATGCAGCGGCTTGAATTCGCTGTCCGGATCCCACCAGCGGCTGGCGAGGGCCTCGAACTTGGCGACTTCACTGTGATCGACGTTGACGCTGCTCATGACGGTGTCCCTCTGCGGAAAGTGCGCGATTTCAGTGCGCGGTGGCGATCTGTGTACGCCAGTGCTCGGCGCGGGCCAGCAGCATCTCGCGGTCGAGCGTGGTCAGCTCGCGGTGGCGCAACAGCTGGCGGCCGCCGACCCAGACGTCGCTGACCTGATGACGGCCGCTCGCGTAGACGATCTGTGAAATCGGGTTGAACAGCGGTTGGCTTTCGAGATCGCCGAGATCGACGGCGATGACATCGGCCCATTTGCCGGGTACCAGCGAGCCGGTCTGTGCACCGAGGCCGATTGCCCGCGCGCCGTTCAGCGTCGCCATGCGCAGCGCCTGGTGTGCCGGCACGGCGCTGGCGTCATTGGCCACTGCCTTGGCCAGCAGAGCCGCACTGCGCATCTCGCTGAACATGTCCAGATCGTTGTTGCTGGCGGCGCCGTCGGTGCCGAGTGCGACGTTGACGCCGGCAGCGTCCAGGCGTGCTGTCGGGCAGAAACCCGAGGCGAGCTTGAGATTGGATTCCGGGCAGTGCACGACACTGACGCCGGTGTCGGCGAGCCGGGCGATTTCGGCATCATCGAGCTGCGTCATGTGCACGGCCATCAGTGCCGGCGACAGCAGGCCGAGACGGTCGAGCTGCTGCAGCGGCCGGCAGCCGTGTGCCTGCTCGAACTGGGTGATTTCGCCGGCGGTTTCGTGCACGTGCATGTGGATCGGGGCATCCAGCTCGTCGGCGAGTGCGCGGATGCGTGTCAGCGTGGCCGCACTGACGGTATACGGTGCATGCGGCGCGAAGCAGAAGCTCAGCAGCGGGTCGTGGCGCAGTGATTCGCGCAGGACGAGGCCTTTGGCGAGGTAGTCCTCGGCGTCAGTGGCCCAGGCGCTCGGAAATTCGATGACGATCATGCCGATGCTGGCGCGCAGTCCGGCCGCTGCCAGCGCGCGGGCACTGACGTCAGGGAAAAAGTACATGTCGTTGACGCAGGTGACGCCGCCGCGGATCAGTTCCGCGGCCGCCAGTTGCGTGCCGTCATGGACGAAGGATTCGCTGACCCAGCGTGCCTCGGTCGGCCAGATGTGCTCCTGCAGCCAGCGCATCAGCGGTAGGTCATCGGCAAAGCCGCGCAGCAGATTCATCGCCAGGTGGGTGTGTGCGTTGACCAGGCCGGGCAGCAGGCAGTGCGTCGGCAGCTGCAGGCTCTGACGGGCGGCGTAACGCAGCGGAGCAACGTCGGCTGGCAGCAGATCAAGGATACGCCCCTGGTCGATGGCGAGGGCAATCCCTTCGAGCACGGTGCCTTCGGGTTCGACCGGTACGATCCAGCGCGGAAAGATCAGGGTGTCGATGGTCTGCATGGCGGACTCGGGGCGGGTGCTCGGAGCGACGGATTATAACGATGCGGCGGCGGCGTCTGTTCCAAACAAAAACGCCCCGGCGCGAGGCCGGGGCGTTTCGGGGTGACGAGGCGAGAGCAGCGCGCTTACTTCGCTTCGTTCTCGGCGTCGACAGTGATCTCTACGCGACGATTCTGGGCGCGGCCAGCGGCGGTGGCGTTGTCGGCGATCGGCTGGGACTCGCCCATGCCCTTGGCCGTGATGATGCCGGCCGGCACGCCTTCGGCAACCAGATACTCCTTCGCGGCGCTGGCGCGGCGCTCGGACAGACGCTGGTTGTAGGCGTCAGTTCCCTTGCTGTCGGTGTGACCGACGATCAGGATGCCGTCGACCTTGGTGCTCTGCTTCATTTCGGCAACGAGATTGCCGAGGGCAGCCTTGCCGGCCGGCTTCAGCACTGCCTTGTCGAAGTCGAAGTTGGCGTCGGCAGCCAGCGTGACGGTCTTGCTGGTGCGGACCATCTTCTTCGGTGCGCCGCAATCAGGATGCTCGACACCGCCGATCGACAATACGCACTTGCCGTACGGATCCTTGACCGCGGCGCCGTACGGGTCGGTGACGACCAGATCGGCGGCCAGCGCTGGTGCGGCAGCCGCAATAGCGACGGAGGCGGCCACTGCCAACGCAATGTTGTTAAGCTTCAGTTTCATCGTCTAACCTCCAGGTCACTGCGAGCAAGTCCGGTTCGGTAAGAACAGCCGGGGTTGGCACGCATGCAGAAATTTCACCCTCGGCCAGTCTTAGACACAGCTAAATACATCTAGGCACCGACCGGAGTATATCGGAAAAAACGCCTTTCCTAGTGCTGGATGATACACGGCTGTGTCAGAATTGCAAAAAGTGTTGCGGAATGAATAAAGGGAGGTCACTTTGCGCATCGCTCTACTAGAGGATGATCGAGCCCAGGCCGAGATGATGCGTGCGTGGCTGGTCGAAGGGGGGCACGACGTCCAAGTCTATGCTCTGGGCAAGGCGCTGGTTCGTGAGCTCGGCCGTGACTCCTTCGATCTGGTCGTGCTCGACTGGATGCTGCCCGATACAGATGGCATTCAGGTGCTCAAGTGGATTCGTGAGCACGTCGAGTGGCCGATGCCCGTGCTGTTCGTGACCGGCAAGGACGAGGAGGACGATATCGTCAAGGCGCTGGACAACGGCGCCGATGACTACATGGTCAAGCCGGTCAAGCGCATGGAGCTGCTGGCCCGGCTCAAGGCGGTATCGCGGCGTGCGGTGGCGCAGGACGACGGTCAGAAAGTATTTGATTTCGGCTTGTATACGGTCGATCTCGGTACCCGTTCGGTCAGCTTTCGCGGCGAACCGATTGAGCTGACGCAGAAGGAATTCGATCTGACGGTGTTTCTGTTCCGCGGTGCCGGGCGGGTGCTGTCGCGCGGGCACATCCTCGAAAGCGTGTGGGGGCGCAGCCCGGATCTCAACACGCGCACGGTCGACACCCATGTCAGCCGCATTCGCAACAAGCTTGATCTGCGTCCCGAGCACGGCTGGCAGCTGAAGGCTGTCTACCAGCACGGCTATCGGCTGGAAGCGGTCGAGATCCCGGCAGTGGAGTGAGCCGGGCTGTGGCGGCAAGGGTATGCCGCGACCGCCGTCGCAGGCTTTGCGGTGTATGCTCCCCAGCCCTTTGGCTGCCGTGAACGCCTGCTCATGACTCTGCTCGACCATGACCGCATTCGCGCCGTCGTCTGGCGTGATGGCTCGCTGGAGCTGCTCGACCAGCGTCGCCTGCCGCAGTGCGAAGCATTCCTGCGCTTCAACGAAGCGCCTGCTGTTGCCCAGGCAATACGCAATATGGTCGTGCGCGGCGCGCCGGCCATCGGTATCGCCGCCGCTTATGGCGTTGTGCTTGCGGCACGCCATGCGTTCGCGACACATGGTGATGACTGGCAGGCGGCGGTGCGCGGCGATCTGCAGTGCCTGGCAGCGGCGAGGCCGACGGCCGTCAATCTGTTCTGGGCGCTGGCGCGCATGCAGCGCTGTTTGGATGCGCTGGCGCCGAACGTGGACCCGCTACTGGCTCTGCTGGCCGAGGCCGATGCCATCCTCGCCGAGGACATCGCCGCGAACCGGCGCATGGGCGAACTGGGGGCCGGTTTGATCGATGCCGGCAGCGCGGTGCTGACCCATTGCAATACCGGATCGCTGGCCACCGGGGGGTTTGGCACCGCGCTCGGGGTGATCCGCGCCGGCTGGACGGCGGGACGCATCGAAGCCGTCTTCGCTGATGAGACCCGCCCGTGGCTGCAGGGCGCGCGGCTGACCGCATGGGAGCTGACGCAGGACGACATTCCGGTGACGCTGCTCGCGGAAGGCGCAGCGGCGCATCTGTTGCGCCAGGGGCGGGTGCGCTGGGTGATCGTCGGTGCCGATCGCATCACGGCTGATGGCTCGGTCGCCAACAAGATCGGCACCTACGGCCTGGCGATTCTGGCGCGCTACCACGGTGTGAAGTTCATGGTGGTGGCGCCGAGTTCGACGGTCGACATGGCACTGGCCAGTGGTGATGAGATTCCGATCGAGCAGCGCGCTGCCGACGAGCTGCTCAGCGTCGGCGGCGCGCGGGTGGCCGCCGATGGCGCCGGCGCCTGGAATCCGTCGTTCGATGTCACGCCGGCGGCGCTGATCGATGCGCTGGTGACCGAGCGCGGTGTCGTGCTGCAGCCCGATCGCGCCAAGATGCAGGCGCTGATGGGCGACGGCGTGTGATGCCCCCTGTGGTATGATTTCCGGCTTCCCCCGCGACCGTGGGGGAAGCGTTTCCCGCGGTTTCCAGGTTGTCCGTACATGGTTGATTTCGCCAAAGAAGTCCTGCCCGTCACGCTCGAAGACGAGATGAAGCAGTCGTATCTCGACTATGCGATGAGCGTGATCGTCGGGCGCGCCCTGCCCGATATTCGCGATGGGCTCAAGCCGGTGCACCGGCGCGTGCTCTACGCGATGCGTGAGCTGGGCAATGACTGGAATCGGCCGTACAAGAAATCGGCGCGCGTGGTCGGTGATGTCATCGGTAAGTACCACCCGCACGGTGATACGGCCGTCTACGACACCATCGTGCGCATGGCACAGCCGTTTTCGATGCGTTACATGCTGGTCGACGGCCAGGGCAACTTCGGTTCGATCGACGGCGATGCGCCGGCGGCGATGCGTTACACCGAAGTGCGCATGGCGCGCATTGCCCACGAGCTGCTCGCCGACATCGACAAGGAAACCGTCGACTTCGTCCCTAATTACGATGGTTCGGAATCCGAGCCCTCGGTGTTCCCGACGCGCGTGCCGAACCTGCTGGTCAACGGCTCGGCTGGCATCGCCGTCGGCATGGCGACCAACATTCCGCCGCATAACCTCGGCGAGGTCGTCGATGCCTGCGTCGCGCTGATCGACCGCCCGGAGATCGGCATCCTCGAACTGATGGAATTCCTGCCCGGGCCGGATTTCCCCACTGCCGGCCTGATCAACGGTTCGCGCGGCATCCGTGAGGCCTACCAGACCGGGCGCGGGCGCATCTACGTGCGCGCCAGGACTGAAATCGAGACCCACGCCCACAGCGGGCGCGAAGCCATCATCGTCACCGAGCTGCCATACCAGGTCAACAAGGCGCGGCTGCTCGAAAAGATCGCCGAGCTGGTGCGCGAAAAGCGGCTCGAAGGCATCAGCGAGCTGCGCGATGAGTCCGACAAGGACGGCATGCGCATGGTCATCGAGCTCAAGCGCGGTGAGGTGCCTGAAGTCGTTTTGAACAACCTGTTCCTGCATACGCAGATGCAGAGCGTGTTCGGCATCAACATGGTGGCGCTGCTCGACGGCCAGCCGCGGCTGCTCAACCTCAAGCAGATCCTCGAAGCCTTCATTCGTCACCGCCGCGAGATCGTCACCCGGCGCACGATCTTCGATCTGCGCAAAGCCCGCGAGCGTGCCCACATCCTCGAAGGTCTGTCGGTCGCGCTGGCCAATATCGACGAGATGATCGAGCTGATCCGCCGTTCGCCGTCGCCGGCCGAGGCGAAGGACGGACTGCTGGCGCGCGTCTGGGCCGCCGGCCCGGTGACGGCGATGCTGGAGCGCGCCGGTGCCAGCGCGTCGCGCCCGGAAGGGCTGGACGCCAGCTTCGGTCTGATCGACGGTGGCTACCGGCTGTCGGCCGCGCAGGCGCAGGCGATCCTCGATCTGCGTCTGCATCGCCTGACCGGACTGGAGCAGGACAAGATCCACGACGAGTATCGCGATCTGCTCGAACGCATCGCCGATCTGCTCGACATCCTCAGCAATGCCGATCGGCTGATGCAGGTGATTCGCGACGAACTCGGCGAGCTGCGTCAGCAGTACGCCGATCCGCGACGCACCGTCATCAATGACGCCCACATCGACCTGACGCTCGAAGACCTGATCTCCGAAGAGGACATGGTTGTCACGCTGTCGCACGCCGGCTACGCCAAGGCACAGCCGCTGACCGACTATCGGGCACAGCGCCGTGGCGGGCGTGGCAAGTCGGCGACCTCGATGAAGGACGAGGACTTCATCGACAAGCTGTTCATCGCCAATACCCACGACACCCTGCTGTGCTTCTCCAACCGTGGCCAGGTCTACTGGATCAAGGTCTATGAGCTGCCGCAGGCGAGCCGCAACGCGCGCGGCAAGCCGCTGGTCAACCTGCTGCCGCTGCAGGCCGGCGAGCGCATCACTGCCGTGCAGCCGGTGCGCGAGTTTGGCGAGGACCAGTTCCTGTTCTTCGCCACCAGCGCCGGCACGGTGAAAAAGACCCCGCTGTCGGAGTATTCGCGCCCGCGCACCGCCGGCATCATCGCCATCGACCTGCGCGATGGCGACGAGCTGGTCGACGTCGCCATCACCGACGGCCGGCGCGACATCATGCTGTTCACCGACGCCGGCAAGGCGATCCGCTTCGCCGAAACCGATGTGCGACCGATGGGGCGCAATGCCGCCGGCGTGCGCGGCATCCGCTTCAAGGAAGAGGAAGGTGGCGACGACGAGACCGTCGATCGCAGTGCCCGGGTCATTGCGCTGGTGGTGGTGGTCGCCGAGGGCGACATCCTCACCGTCACCGAGAACGGTTACGGCAAGCGCACGCCGCCCGATGAATATCCGCTGCGTGGCCGCGGCGGCCAGGGCGTGATCTCGATCCAGACCAGCGAGCGCAATGGCAGCGTCGTTGGCGCGGTGCAGGTGGATGCGTCGCACGACGTCATGCTGATCACCGACGGCGGCACCCTGGTGCGCACGCGCGTCGCCGAGATTTCCGTGCTGTCGCGCAATACGCAGGGTGTGCGCCTGATCCACGTGCAGGACGAGGAACGTGTCATCGCCGTCGAGCGCATCGAGACCGAAGGCGAGGAAGCCGAGGATGCGGAGGCTGAACCGGGTGATGTCGGTGAGGCCGGCGAGGACGCGACGCAATGAGGTGCCGCGCGGGCCGCGCGGCGCAGTGAGCAAGGCGCGGGCGATCGTCGATCCCGCCCGCTGCGGAGGAGCAGCAGTCGATGTCCAGGGTTTTCAATTTCAGCGCCGGTCCGGCGGTGTTGCCGGAGGCCGTGCTCGAACGCGCACGTGATGAGCTGCTCGACTGGCACGGCAGCGGCATGTCGGTGATGGAGATGTCGCACCGCGGCAAGGATTTCACCGCCATCGCTGCCAAGGCGGAGGCCGATCTGCGCCGCCTGCTCGACGTGCCGGACCATTACCGCGTGCTGTTCGTGCAGGGTGGTGCATCGCAGCAGTTCGCGATGGTGCCGCTGAATCTGCTGCCGCCGGGCGCCAGTGCGGATTATCTCGATACCGGCACCTGGTCGGTGAAGGCCATCGAGGAGGCCTCGCGGCTGGGCCGCGCGCACGTCGTCGCCAGCAGCCAGCCGACGCGGTACACGACGATCCCGCCGCGTGCCGACTGGCAGCTCGACCCCGAGGCCGCCTACGTCCACTACACGCCGAACGAGACCATCGTCGGCGTCGAGTTCCTGGAGGTGCCCGAAGTCGGCGACAAGCCGCTGGTCGCCGACATGTCCTCGACGATCCTGTCGCGGCCGATCGACGTGTCGAAATTCGGCCTGATCTATGCCGGTGCGCAGAAGAACATCGGTCCGGCCGGGCTGACGCTGGTGATCGTGCGGGAGGACCTGCTCGGTCATGCGCGCCGTGACTGCCCGACGATGCTCGATTACACGGTGTTCGCGCAGCACGACTCGATGTACAACACGCCGCCGACGTTCGGCTGGTATCTGGCCGGGCTGATCTTCGAATGGCTGCTGGAGCAGGGCGGTCTGCCGGCGATGGCCGAGCGCAACGCGCGCAAGGCCGGCAAGCTCTACGCCTACATCGACGCGTCCGGGTTCTACCGCAATCCGGTCGATCCGGCCTGCCGCTCGTGGATGAATGTGCCGTTCCGCCTCGCCGACGAGACGCTCGACAAAACCTTTCTCGCCGAGGCGGCCGCCGCCGGGCTGACGAGTCTGGCCGGCCATCGCATCGTTGGCGGCATGCGTGCAAGCCTGTACAACGCGATGCCGGAGGCGGGTGTCGATGCGCTGATCAGCTTCATGCGCGATTTCGTGCAGCGACGTGGCTGAGGGCAGCGGCATGGCGAGCGAGCAGGAACAGTTGCAGGCGATCCGCGATCGCATCGATGTGATCGACCGTCAGCTTCTTGAGCTGATCTCACAGCGGGCGCGCTGCGCGCAGGATGTCGCCAAGGTCAAGGAAGCCTTCGGTGATACCTCGACCTTCTATCGGCCGGAGCGCGAAGCCAAGGTGCTGCGCAAGGTCATGGAGCTCAATCCGGGGCCGCTGTCCGATGAGGAAATCGGGCGGCTGTTCCGCGAGCTGATGTCGGCCTGCCTGGCGCTGGAGCGGCCGCTGCGCATCGCTTTCCTCGGCCCGGAAGGCACGTTCACGCAGGCGGCGGCGCTGAAGCATTTCGGTCATTCGGCGCAGACCCTGCCGCAGCGGGCGATCGACGAAGTGTTCCGCGACGTCGAGGCGGGCGATGCCGATTACGGTGTCGTGCCGGTGGAAAACTCCACCGAGGGCGTCGTCAATTACACGCTCGACATGTTCCTGCAGTCGTCGCTCAACATCTGTGGCGAAGTCCAGCTGCGCATCCATCACCACCTGGCTGGCCTGGTTCCGGATCTCAAGCAGATCACGCGTATCTATTCGCACCAGCAGTCGCTGGCGCAGTGCCGCGAGTGGCTCGATGCCAATCTGCCCACGGTGCCGCGGGTGCCGGTCGCCTCGAATGCCGAGGCCGCGCGCGTGGCGCTGAACGAGCCGGGGTCGGCCTGCATCACCGGCCAGGGCGCGGTCGATATCTATCGACTGCCGGTGCTGATGCCGAATATCGAGGATCAGCCGGACAACACGACCCGCTTCCTGATCATCGGCAAGCAGCCGATTCCCGCGTCGGGTGACGATCGTACGACGCTGCTGGTGTCGTCCTACAACCGGCCGGGTTCGCTGCAGGCGCTGCTGCAGCCGCTGGCACGCTACGGCTTGACGATGACGCGCATCGAGTCGCGGCCGTCCGGCCGGGGCATGTGGGACTACGTGTTCTTCATCGATTTCGATGGCCATCAGGATGCGCCTGCGGTGCAGCAGGCACTGGCCGAATTGCGCCAGCAGGCGAGCCTGTTTCGTGTCCTCGGCTCCTATCCCAAGGGTGTGCTTTAACGCGCTGCCAGCGCGACTGGCGCACGACTACGCTTAACGCCGCCCGTGCCGGGCGGCGTGTCCTGGAGTTCAGACTGTCATGACCTGTGATTTTCTCGAACTGGCGGCGCCCGGTGTGCGCGGCCTGACGCCTTATCAGCCGGGCAAGCCGGAGAGCGAGCTGGCTCGCGAGTTCGGCCTCGATGAAGCCGATATCGTCAAACTCGCCTCCAACGAAAACCCGCTCGGCCCCAGCCCGCGGGCGCTGGCGGCAATCCAGGCCTGTCTCGATCATCTGCACCGCTATCCGGATGGTGGCGGTTATCTGCTCAAGTCCAAGATCAGCGAGAAATTCGGCCTGCCGCTGGATGGCATCACGCTCGGCAACGGCTCGAACGACCTGCTCGACATCATCGCCCGCACGTTCCTGACGTCCGCGCACAACGCGGTGATGTCGGCGCATGCCTTCGCGGTGTACCCGATCGCGACGCAGGCCGTCGGCGCCGAGCTGCGTGTGGTGCCGGCGAATGCCCCCGATCACGAGCAGCCCTACGGCCATGATCTGGCGGCGATGCGCGCGCGTATCGACGAGCGCACGCGCGTGGTGTGGATCGCCAACCCGAACAATCCGACCGGCACCTGGCTCGATCCGGCCGCCCTCGAAGACTTCGTCGCCGGCCTGCCGCCGACCACAGTCTGCGTGCTCGACGAGGCCTACATCGAGTTCATGGACCCGGCCCTGCGGCCGGATTCGCTGCATTGGGTCGCCCGCTACCCGCAGCTGATCGTCACCCGCACCTTCGCCAAGGCCTATGGCCTGCCGGGCGTGCGCGTCGGTTATGCGCTGGCGCATGCACAGGTCACCGATCTGCTCAACCGCGTGCGCGCGCCGTTCAACGTCAACACGCCGGCGCTGGTCGGCGCCGCGGCGGCGCTCGATGACGAGGACTACGTCGCTCGTGGCGTCGCCAACAACCGCGCCGGTATGGCGCAGTGGCAGCAGGGGCTGCGTGCGCTCGGCCTCGGCTGGCTGCCGTCGGCGGGTAATTTCCTCTGCGTCGACCTCGGCCGTCCCGGTCTCGAAGTCTTCAAGGCCCTGCTGCCGAAGGGCGTGATCGTGCGCCCGGTGGCCAACTACGGGCTGCCGAATTTCGTGCGCATCACTATCGGCACCGAGCGCGAGAACGCCATCGCGCTGCGGGCACTGGGTGAAGTGCTCGGTCGTTGAGCATTCGAGAGGATGGACTGATGGGCGATACGCTGCTGATCCCGCGACTGACCATCATCGGTGTCGGCCTGATCGGCGGCTCGCTGGCCCGCGCGCTGCGTCGTGCCGGCGCGGTGGGCGAGGTCGTCGGCTGCGGTCGCAACGAGCAGTCGCTGCGCCGCGGTGTCGAGCTCGGCGTCATCGACCGGTATACCAGTGATCCGGCGGCGGCAGTCGAAGGCGCGGACGTCGTCGTCATCTGTACGCCGGTGTCGGCGATGCGCGCGATGTTTACGGCGATCCGCGATCATCTCGCGCCGCAGGCGATCCTCACCGATGTCGGCAGCGTCAAGGGCTGCGTCGTCGCCGATGCGCAGGCGGTGTTCGGTAGTCTGCCGGAGCGCTTCGTCCCGGGCCATCCGATCGCCGGTACTGAAAACAGTGGCGTCGAGGCGTCGTTCGCGGAGCTCTATGAACGTCGCCGGGTGATCCTTACCCCGCATGTCGAAAGCGATGCCGCGGCCGTCGACCGGGTGCGGACGATGTGGCAGTGCTGCGGTGCCGAGGTGGTCGAGATGGGCGTGAGGCATCACGACGAAGTGTTGGCGGCGACTTCGCACCTGCCGCACGTGCTGGCTTACACCGTCGTCGATACGCTGGCATCGATGGACGACCGCGCCGAGATCTTCCGCTTCGCCGCGGGCGGTTTTCGCGACTTCACGCGCATCTCGGCATCCGATCCGGCGATGTGGCGCGACATCTGTCTGGCCAATCGCGATTGCCTGGTGCGCACGATCGACGAATACGTCGACAACCTGCAGCGCCTGCGCAGCGCGCTGATCGCCGGTGATGAAACCACCGTGTTCGAGACCTTCCGTCGCGCCAAGCACGCGCGCGACAACTTCTACCGCGACTGAAATCCGCGCGTCGCAACCGTGGCCCGAGCGCTGGCTTGGCGCCCGTTGCGACGCGGTGTACCTTGCCGCTCCCTTGCGTCGGTGGAGACTGTCATGTCCGAAGTCCGTTTCCTGATCCAGCCCGGAGGCTGCCTGCGCGGACGCATTCGCGTGCCGGGCGATAAATCCATCTCGCATCGCTCGATCATGTTCGGCTCGCTGGCCGAGGGTGTGACTGAAGTCAGCGGCTTTCTGGAAGGCGAGGACTGCCTGGCCACGCTGAACGCCTTTCGCGCCATGGGCGTCGCGATCGAAGGCCCGACGCAGGGACGGGTGCGGATTCACGGCGTCGGTCTGCACGGTCTGCGCGCGCCGGCGGCGGCGCTCGACATGGGCAATTCCGGCACCTCGATGCGGCTGATGAGCGGCATCCTCGCCGGCCAGGCCTTCGACAGCGTGCTGACCGGCGATGCCTCGCTGTCGAAGCGGCCGATGAAGCGCGTGACCGATCCGCTGCGCCTGATGGGCGCGCGCATCGACGCCAGCGAGCGCGGCACGGCGCCGCTGCACCTGCGCGGTGACAGCCATCTGCAGGGCATCGACTACGTGTTGCCGATGGCCAGCGCGCAGGTCAAATCCTGTCTGCTGCTGGCCGGTCTGTATGCGAGCGGTACCACGCGCGTCACCGAGCCGGCGCCGACGCGCGATCACACCGAGCGCATGCTCGAAGGGTTTGGGTATCCGCTGCGCCGCGAAGGCGAGCACACCTTCGCCGTCGAAGGTGGCCATCGCCTGCAGGCGACCAACATCGACGTGCCGTCGGACATTTCCTCGGCGGCGTTTTTCCTCGTCGGTGCCAGCATCGCCCCCGGTTCTGACCTGACCATCGAGCATGTCGGCATCAATCCGACGCGTACCGGTGTCATCGACATCCTGCGGCTGATGGGCGCCGACATCGAAGTGCTCAATGCCCGCCGTGTCGGCGGTGAGCCGGTGGCCGATCTGCGCGTGCGTGCCGCGCCGCTGCACGGCATCCGCATTCCCGAGGCCCTGGTGCCGCTGGCGATCGATGAATTCCCGGTACTGTTCGTCGCCGCGGCCTGTGCCGAGGGTGAAACCGTGCTCACCGGCGCCGAGGAGCTGCGCGCCAAGGAATCCGACCGCATCCAGGTGATGGCCGACGGCCTGCTCGCCATGGGCATCGACGCGCAGCCGACCGCCGACGGCATCGTCATTCAGGGCGGCGTGTTCCGTCAGGGCGCGGAGATCGCTACGCACCACGATCACCGCATCGCGATGAGTTTCACCATCGCCGCGTTGCGCGGCGCCGGGACTCATGTGATCCGTGATGCGGGCTTCGTCGATACCTCGTTCCCCGGCTTCGTCGAGCTGGCCCGCGGCGCGGGCATCGACGTGCGTGCGGAGCGCATGGCGTGAACCTGCCGGTGATCGCGGTCGACGGACCGAGCGGCGTCGGCAAGGGCACGCTGTGCCGGCGTCTGGCACAGGTGCTGGGTTTCCACCTGCTCGATTCCGGGTCGTTGTACCGGTTGACTGCGCTGGCCGCCGAGCGTGCCGGCGTCGATCTGGACGATGCCGCGGCGCTGGCCGCTGTCGCGGCTGCGCTCGACGTCGATTTCGCCAGCGGTCATGACGACCTGGTGGTGCGCCTGGCCGGCGAGGACGTCACTCTGGCGATTCGCAGCGAGGCGGCGGGGATGGCCGCCTCGCACGTGGCGGCGCTGCCGGCCGTGCGCGCAGCCCTGCTGCAGCGCCAGCGCGACTTCCTGCAGCCGCCGGGGCTGGTGGCGGACGGGCGCGATATGGGCACGACGGTATTCCCGCACGCCACGGTCAAGATTTTTCTTACCGCCAGTGCGGCGGAACGGGCGCGCAGGCGCTATAAGCAGTTGAGTGAGAAAGGTATCGATGCTAACCTCGCCGCCCTCGAAAAGGAGATCGCCGAGCGCGACGAGCGGGATGCCAGCCGTTCGGCGTCGCCATTGAAGGCGGCGGACGATGCTGTCGGCATCGATACCGACCACCTCGACATCACGGCGGTGTTCGAGCGGGCGCGGGCACTGGTCCGCGGGCGAATCGGGATTTAAGGGTTTTCCGGGGGCGCGGCATGGGGCCGTGCCGACAACGCAACTGAAGCGGCCGGCGGATGTTCACCAACGTCCGTGGTGTTTCATTTTTTCGAGTCAACAAGCACATGACTGAAAGTTTTGCCGAACTGTTTGAGCAGAGCCTGAGCCAGAGCCAGATGGTGCCGGGTTCGATCGTCACCGGCGTCGTCGTCGACATCCGTGGCGACTCGGTGGTGGTCAACGCGGGCCTCAAGTCCGAGGGTCTGATTCCGGTCGAGCAGTTCCTTGACGAGGATGGCGTCCTCGAAGTCAAGATCGGCGATGAAGTCGAGGTGGCGCTGGACGCCATCGAAGACGGTTTCGGCGAAACCCGCCTTTCGCGCGAGAAGGCCAAGCGCGCGCGCGTGTGGACCGTGCTGGAGAAGGCCTTCGAAGGCGACGAGATCGTCAAGGGCACGATCAGCGGCAAGGTCAAGGGTGGCTTCACCGTCGATATCGGCGAGATCCGTGCGTTCCTGCCGGGTTCGCTGGTCGATGTGCGCCCGGTCCGCGATGCGGCCTACCTTGAGGGCAAGGAGCTCGAGTTCAAGGTCATCAAGCTCGATCGCCGCCGCAACAACGTCGTCGTCTCGCGCCGTGCCGTCGTCGAGCAGGAATACAGCGCCGAGCGCGAAGCGCTGCTGGAAAGCCTGCAGGAAGGCCAGATCGTCAAGGGTGTGGTCAAGAACCTCACCGACTACGGCGCGTTCCTCGACCTCGGCGGCATCGACGGCCTGCTGCACATCACCGACATGGCGTGGAAGCGCGTCAAGCACCCGTCCGAAGTCGTCAATGTCGGCGACGAGGTCGAGGTCAAGGTGCTCAAGTTCGACCGTGAGCGCAATCGCGTCTCGCTCGGCCTCAAGCAGCTCGGTGACGACCCGTGGGTCGCGCTGGCCCGCCGCTATCCGGTCGGTACGCGTCTGTTCGGCAAGGTCACCAACATCGCCGACTACGGCTGCTTCGTCGAGATCGAAGAGGGCGTCGAAGGTCTGGTCCACGTTTCCGAGATGGACTGGACCAACAAGAACGTCAATCCGGCGAAGATGGTCAGCGTCGGTGACGAAGTCGAAGTCATGGTGCTGGACATCGACGAAGACCGCCGCCGTATCTCGCTGGGCATGAAGCAGTGCCAGTCGAATCCGTGGGACGAGTTCTGCGCGACCCACAACAAGAACGACCGCGTCGTCGGCAAGATCAAGTCGATCACCGACTTCGGCATCTTCATCGGTCTGGACGGCGGCATCGATGGTCTGGTGCACCTCTCCGACATCTCCTGGAACGTCCCCGGCGAAGAAGCCGTGCGTGACTACAAGAAGGGCCAGGAAGTCGAGGCCGTGGTGCTGGCTGTTGATCCGGAGCGCGAGCGCATCTCGCTCGGCATCAAGCAGCTGGAGAAGGATCCGTTCTCCAACTTCGTTGCCGACAATCCGAAGGGCTGCGTCGTCAAGGGTACGATCACGTCCGTCGATGCGCGTGGCGCCATGATCGATCTGGGCGGTGGTGTCGAAGGTACGCTGCGTGCCTCCGAGCTGTCCCGTGAGCGCATCGAAGATGCCCGCACGGTGCTGAAGGAAGGCGAGGTGATCGAGGCGAAGTTTGTCGGCGTCGATCGCAAGAACCGCACCATCACGCTGTCGGTCAAGGCCAAGGAATACGCGGAAGAAGCGGAAGTGCTGCAGGACTACGGTCGCAAGACCGTGACCGGCACCACGCTGGGCGACCTGCTGAAAGAGCAGATGGGCCGCGAGGACTGAGGTCCTCGCCCGCCTGCATCTGATAAGCCGGACGATTCCGGGACGGCGGCCTCTGTCGCGGAGGCCGCCGTCTCCGTTCGGGGCGCTTGCGCACCCGTCCCCCTTCCTTTTCGGTATGGGCTATCGGTGGAGTCTTCATGACCAAGTCAGAGTTGATCGAGCTGCTCGCACGCAAGCAGAGCCATCTCGCCTACAAGGAAGTCGAGAACGCCGTCAAAACCATGATCGAACAGATGAGTCAGGCGCTTTCGAGCGGTGATCGCATCGAGATTCGTGGTTTCGGCAGTTTCTCGCTGCATTTCCGCCCGCCGCGCGTCGGCCGCAATCCGAAGACCGGTGATGCGGTGACCCTGCCTGGCAAGTTCGTGCCGCATTTCAAACCCGGCAAGGAGCTGCGCGAGCGTGTCAACGCCGCGGCTGAAGCCGGCGTTCAGGTCAGCGACCGCGAATACGAGCCCGCCTGAGGCCGCGGGCTCCCTTGCAAGCCGAGGGGAGCCCGTTTCCGGCGTGCCCGCGTTCGGTGCTTCGTGGAACGAGCTGCAAGTCCTCTGGCACGCTGCTCGCCCGCGTATGGCATGATCGCAGCCCGAGTGCAGACCCCTGACGACGCCCGCTGTGGCGTCCGTGAGCCCTTGGAGCGTCCATGTTTCGGATTGTCGGCATACTGCTGTTTCTGTGCATCCTCGCGATCGGCCTGGAGTTTTCAGCCGTGAACTCGGCCCCGGTCACGGTCAATTATTTCCTCGGCAGCATGGATTTGCCGCTGGCGCTGGTCATCGTGGCGGCGTTCACGCTCGGCATCATCGTTGCGGTGCTGGTCGGAGCCACGGTCGTGTTGCCGCTGCGTCTGCGGGCCGGTGCGATGCGCCGTGAGATCGAGGCGCGCCAGTTCGAGCTCGATCGCCTGCGCGCCGGCAACAAGCCGTCCTGATTACGCTGCATGTTCGAACTGCTTTGGCTGCTGCTGCCGGTGGCGGCAGCGTCGGGCTGGCTTGCGGCCACGCGGCGGACCGAGCGCCCGGATGCCGATAGCTCAAGCGAAGACATCTATCGCGGCCTCAACTATCTGCTGGACGAGAAGCCCGACCGCGCGATCGAGGTATTCGGCCGCATGGTCGTGCACGACCCCGATGCCGTCGAGGTGCAGCTGACGCTCGGCAATCTGTTCCGGCGACGCGGTGAGGTTGACCGTGCGCTGCACATTCACAGCGAATTGCTCAAGCGCAGCCAACTGACCAGCGAGCAGCGTGGTCGCGCGCTGCTCGAACTCGGTGAGGATTACCTGAAGTCAGGCCTGTTCGACCGGGCCGAGGCGCTGTTCGAAGAATTGCAGGGGTATGTCGAACATCGTTCGGTCGCGTTGGTGCGTCTGCTGTCGATTTTCGAGCAGGAGCGTGACTGGCGGCGGGCGTTGGAGATCAGCGACAAAGTCGAGCAGCAGACCGGTACACCGATGCGCGTCAACGCCGCGCATTACTGCTGCGAACTGGCCTCGGAATCGCTGGCGGCCGGGCGGGTTGAGGAGGCGCTCGCAGGTTTGGAGCAGGCGCTCGCTTACGATCCGGACAGCGTGCGCGCCTCGATCCAGAGGGCGCGCGTCGTCGCGGCGCGCGGTGATTACCGCCAGGCGATCGAGGATTACCTGCGTGTCGTGCGCCGGGCCCACGAATTTCTTCCTGAAGTGCTGGAGCCGCTGCGCGAGTGTTATCTGGAGAGCGGACGCCGTGAGGACTGGCTGATGCTTCTGCGCGAGCTGGTGCAGCGGCGACACGCCAGCGCGGCGGCCGTTGCCTACGCCAAGGCGCTGCGTGAGCAGGAAGGCGTTGCCGCAGCCTTGAATTTCATCGAGCGTGAGCTGCGCCTTTATCCGTCATTGGAAGGGCTGCGGCAGTTGATCGATCTGAAGCTCGCTGCCGAAGAGCCGGTGCGCATCGGCGATCTCGAAACCCTGTACCGCATCGGTCACAGCTTTGCCGAGCGCATGCCGCGTTACCGCTGTGACAACTGCGGTTTCGTCGGCAAATCGCTGCACTGGTCATGTCCAAGCTGCAAGCGCTGGGGTACCGTCCGACCGGCGGGAGAGCGCACGCGGCGCGATTGATGGCGGGCGCGCTCGTGTGTTTGTGTTCTGCCTTTACTCGGGAGTCATGGCGTGATTCAGGTTTCAGGCCCGCGCATTCTCGTTGCGCTTGATTTTCCGTCCGTGGCACCGGCGCTGGCGCTGGCCCATCGCCTCGATCCCGGGCAGTGCCGGCTCAAGGTCGGCAAAGAATTGTTCACGGCGGCCGGGCCGGATTTGGTTCTGCAGCTGCAGGCGCTCGGCTTCGAAGTGTTCCTCGATCTCAAGTTTCATGACATTCCGAACACAGTGGCCGGTGCGGTGCGTGCTGCGGCCGAGCTCGGGGTGTGGATGGTCAATGTGCACGCCAGCGGCGGTCGACGCATGCTGCTGGCTGCCCGCGAGGCACTGGAGAAGCTGCCGCGGCGCCCCTTGCTGATTGCCGTCACCGTGTTGACCAGTCTGGAGCGCAGCGATCTTGCCGAGATCGGTCTGGATATCGATCCGCTGCTGCAGGTCGAGCGTCTGGCCCGGCTGACAGCGGATTGCGGGCTCGATGGTGTGGTCTGTTCGGCGCAGGAGGCGCCACGGCTGCGCGTCGCCTGTGGCGGGGATTTCTGCCTGGTGACTCCCGGCATCCGCCCGGTCGTGGCGGCTGCGGGCGATCAGCGCCGGGTGATGACACCTGCTGCGGCACTCGCGGCAGGTGCTGATTATCTGGTGATCGGTCGGCCGATTACCGCTGCCGCCGATCCGGCGCTCGCCCTGGCGCAGATCGCCGCCGAAATCGGTCAGTGACGATCCGGGGCGATCGCAGCGGTCGTGTTGTGAGCGAGCGCACTGGCAGCGCCGGCTTGGCGCGCTAGCGTAAACGGGTGGTCCGAGTGGCCGCACACAGGCAGGGATGCCGTGGACTCGCCCGACGGCACGGCATGCCTGCACGCATCGAGCATATTTTCAGGGAGGATGAATCCATGAAACGACTGCATTCATGGCTGGCGGCATTGCTGCTGAGCGGCGCCAGCGTCGCGCTGGTCAACGCGGCCCCGGTGGACATCAACGCGGCTTCTGCCGCCGAGATTGCCGCGGCGATCAAGGGTATCGGCCCGAAGAAAGCGGCGGCGATCGTCGATTACCGGGAGCAGCACGGCCCGTTTAAATCCTTGGCCGAACTCGAAAAAGTGCCTGGTATCGGTGCCAAGCTGGTCGATGCCAATCGCCAGGACCTGTTGCTCGGTCCTGCGCCGACGGCAGTGACGCCGGCAATGCCGCCCGTGGCGCCGACGAGCAGCGAAACGGCCGCCAAGCCCTGAGCGGTACCGCATCCGGCAGACGGTTCGCATCGTTATAATCGCGACCCCGGCCGCGACATGGCGCGTGGTCGGGCCTTTCCCGTTACCGGATGCCATTCCATGTTCCAACCCCTGGAAGTGTTCATCGGCCTGCGCTATGTGCGAGCCAAACGCTCCAACAATTTCATCTCCTTCATCTCGCTGTCATCGATGCTCGGTATCGCGCTCGGCATCACGGCGCTGATCACGGTGCTGTCGGTGATGAACGGCTTTCAGAAGGAAGTACGCGAGCGGATTCTGTCGATGACGGCGCATGCGACGATTTCCGGCAGCAATGGCCGGCTCGACGACTGGCGCGAGGCGCGGGCGGCGGCGCAGCACGATCCCAATGTCATCGCCAGCGCGCCCTACATTCGTGCCGAAGCGCTGCTCAGTGCCGGTTCGGCAACGGCCGGGGCTTTCGTTCAGGGGGTGCTGCCGGACGAGGAGAGCACGGTTTCCGACATTGCGCAGAAGATCGTCGCCGGCCACTGGGACGCGCTGCAGCCGGGCAGCTACGGCATCGTCCTCGGCCGTTATCTGGCGCAGTCGCTGGGGGTCGGGCTGGGTGACAAGGTCACCGTGTTCGCGCCGCAGGCCAACGTCACGCCGGCGGGGGTGCTGCCGCGGCTCAAACGTTTCGATGTCGTCGGCATCTTCGACTCGGGCATGTACGAATACGACCGCGGGCTGGCCTTCGTGAACATCGACGATGCCGCCAGGCTCTATCAGATGGAAGGCACGGTCAGCGGGCTCCGGCTGAAGCTCTCCGATTTGTTCCGGGCACCGCAGATCGCCCGCGATCTGGCCAATTCCCTGCCCGGAGCCTACTGGGTGCGTGACTGGACACAGGAGCACGCCAATTTCTTCCGCGCCGTGCAGATCGAAAAGACGGCGATGTTCGTGATCCTGATGCTGATCGTCGCGGTTGCGGCGTTCAATCTGGTGTCGACGCTGGTGATGGTGGTCACCGACAAACAGTCGGACATCGCCATCCTGCGCACACTGGGCATCACACCGCGCGGCATCATGGCGATTTTCGTCGTGCAGGGCACGGTGATCGGCTTCATCGGCACCGCGCTCGGTGTGATCGGCGGCGTGGCGCTGGCGCTCAACGTCAAGGAGGCGGTGGCCTTCCTTGAGCAGCTGTTCAAGATCAAGTTCCTGTCGCCGGAGGTGTACCCGATCACCGATCTGCCCTCGGCGCTGATGTGGAGCGATGTCAGCAGCATTGCCATCGTCGCCTTCGCGCTGTCGGTGCTGGCGACGTTGTATCCGGCCTGGCGCGCGGCGCGCACGCAACCGGCCGAAGCCCTGCGCTATGAGTGAGCCATCGATGAACAACTCCGCGCCGGTGCTGCGCTGCGCAGGTCTGAGCAAAGTCTTCCGTCAGGGGGACAGCGATATCGAGATCTTTGCCGACCTCGACTTCGAGGTGCCAGCCGGCACCCGTGTGGCGATCGTCGGCGCCAGCGGTTCGGGCAAGAGCACGCTGCTGCATCTGCTCGGCGGTCTCGACAAGCCCAGCCGTGGTGAGGTCTGGATCGACGGGCAGTCGCTGGCCAGGCTCTCCGATGGTGCGCGCGGGCGCATGCGTAACGCGCGCCTCGGCTTCATCTACCAGTTCCACCATCTGCTGCCCGAATTCAGCGCGCTGGAGAACGTTGCCATGCCGCTGCTGATTCGCGGCGAGCGACCGGCCGAGGCGGGCAGGCAGGCGGCGCAATTGCTCGAACGCGTCGGCCTTGAGCATCGCGTCCGCCACAAACCGGGGGAGCTGTCCGGCGGCGAGCGCCAGCGTGCGGCAATCGCCCGCGCCCTGGTGACGCGCCCGGCCTGCGTGCTCGCCGACGAGCCGACCGGCAACCTCGACCGGCGCAACGCCGATGCGGTCTTCGATCTGATGCTCGAACTCAACCGCGATCTGGCGACCTCCTTCGTCATCGTCACCCACGACGAGCAGCTGGCCAGCCGTCTCGATCAGGTCTGGCGCCTCGACGGCGGCAGTCTGCAGCGCACCGGCTAGCGCACTTACACGGCATGGACGCCGATGCGCACACTGGCACTGCTCTGGCTGACGGCAACCCTGCTGCTGCATGCGCTGCCGCAACTGCCGGACGTGCACTGGGCGTTCGCGCTGGGTCCGGTGCTCGCGCTGGCCGCCTGGCCGCGAGTGCCGCTGTGGCTGCGTCTGCCGATGACGTTGCTGGCGGCGCTGCTGTGGGGGCTGTGGCGCTTGCCGGGTGCCGCACAGGAGCAGCTGCCGGATGCCTACGCCGGCGCCGAGCTTGAGCTGATCGGGCACATCGATGCCTTGCCGGTGACGCGTGGCCAGCGTACCGATCTGGTCGTCGCCGTCGAGCAGCTGCGTGCCGGCGACACGGCGATCCCCTTCCACGGACGGGTGCAGCTCGCCTGGTACGAAGCGACGGCGTCGCCGCAGGTCGGTGAGCGCTGGCGTTTTGGCGTGCGCCTGCGCCGGCCCCACGGTTTTGCCAATCCCGGCAGCTACGACCGCGAGCGCCGGCTGTATGCCGCTGGTATCCATGCGCGGGGCAGCGTGCGCACCCAGCCGGCACCGCAGCGGCTGGCCGCCGCCAGCGGCCACTGGATCGACCGCCTGCGCGAGCGTCTGGCGGCGAACTACGCCCGCCTGCTGCCGGATGACCCGGGTGCGGCGATTCTGGCGGCGCTGACCATTGGCGATGAAAGCGGCTTGAGCGCCGCGCAGTGGGAGCTGTTCCGCCGCACCGGTACCGGCCATCTGATTGCGATTTCCGGCCAGCAGATCGCGCTGATCGCCGCGGCGGTGTTTTTCGCCGTGCGTGGTGGGGTCGCCCGCCTCGGCTGGCTGGCGGCACGGCTGCCGCCGGTGCGTGTGGCGGCGGTCGCCGCGCTGCTCGCTGCCACGGCTTATGCGCTGATCGCCGGCGACGCGCTGCCGGTGCGCCGGGCCCTGCTGATGGTCTGGGTGGCGATGCTGGCGCTGCTGCTCGGGCGCGCTGTGTGGTCGACGCACACGCTGGCGGTGGCTTTGTGGCTGGTGCTGCTGCTCGATCCGGCGGCGCCGCTCGGCGTCGGTTTTTGGTTGTCCTTCGGTGCGGTGGCGCTGATCCTCTATCTGGTGCGCGGTCGAGCGGATGGCTTCGGGGGGCTGCGCCGCGGTCTGCAATTGCAGTGGGCGATCAGTCTGGGCGTACTGCCGGCGACTGTCGTGCTGTTCGGTCAGCTGCCACTGGTTTCGCCGGTGAGCAATCTGCTGGCGATTCCCTGGTCGAGTCTGACGATGGTGCCGCTGGCACTGCCCGGCATCCTGCTCAGCCTGGTCTCGGATACGCTGGCGGCGCCGCTGCTGCAGCTGGCGAGTCTGGCCACCGCCGCCATGCTCGACGCGCTCGCCGCTCTGGCCGCACCCGCCTGGGCCAGCTATCAGCTGCCGATCCCGCCGCTGTGGACTTTGCTGCTGCTGATTCCAGGGACCCTGTGGTGCCTGGCGCCGGCGGGTTTCCCGGCGCGCGGGGTCGGCCTGCTGCTGTGCCTGCCACTGCTGTTTCATGACTTTCCGCGGCCGCCGCCGGGGGGCTGGCGGCTGACGCAGCTCGATGTCGGCTACGGCCTGGCCGTCGTCGTCGAGACCGCGACGCACACCCTGGTCTACGACACCGGCCCGCGCCTGGGCCGCGTCGATGCCGCCCAGCTCGTCGTGCTGCCTTACCTGCAGACGCGCGGCATCCGGCGTATCGACACGCTGATCCTCAGCCATGCCGACAGTACCCATACTGGTGGCGCCGGCTCGCTGCGGGCCGCGCTGCCGGTTGGCCGCAGCCTGACGACGGACCTGCTCGCGATCCCGCTCGAAGGCGCCACGGCATGCCGCAGCGGGCAGTCCTGGGTCTGGGACGGGGTGCATTTCGAGGTGCTGTCTCCATCGACAGCGATGGGAGCCGGGGACGAGGCGTCCTGTGTGCTGCATATCGCCGGACCCGGCGGCAGTGCGCTGCTCGCCGGTGATCTCAGCGTGTCAGGGCAGGAGCGCCTGATGCGTCAGCTTCCCGCGCTGCATGCCGATGTGCTGCTGGCCCCCGGGCAGGGCGCGAAGGCGCCGGCTGACGGCTTCGTCGCCGCGCTCGCGCCGCGCTGGGTGCTGTTTTCCACCGGCTACGGCAATCGCTGGGGCTATCCGCGTCCGCCGGTGGTGGCGGCCTGGCGTGCCGGTGGTGCCAGCATCGTCGATACCGCGACGGACGGGGCGCTGATCGTCGATGCCGCGGCGATGCCGAACGCAGACGGGCCGTCGCTGCAGCGCTGGCGCGAACGGGCGCATCGGCACTGGTGGGCACACTGAAGCGCGGACGCCTGCCGCTCGGGTATCATCGCCGCCGGTTCGCATGGGGCAATGGAGACAGCTGGTGATTGAACTGGTGAAGGCAGGCGGCTGGGTGATGGCGCCGATCCTGATGTGCTCGGTGCTGGCGCTGGCGATCATTCTTGAGAGGGCCTGGTCACTGCGACGCAGCCGTGTGCTGCCGCCGGCGCTGCTCGCCGACCTGCGCCACTGGGCCGAGCAGGGCAGTCTGCGCATCCGTCAGGTCGAAGGCGAGCATGCCGGCTCGCCGCTGGGGCGGATGCTGCGCGCAGCGCTGGTGTATCGGCAGTACGGGCGCGAAGTGGTCAAGGAGTCGATCGAGGACACCGGCCGCCACATCGTCTTCGAGCTGGAGCGTTTCCTCAACACGCTGGGCACGATCGCCACGATTTCTCCGCTGCTCGGCCTGCTCGGCACCGTCTCCGGCATGATCGAGATCCTCGGCATCGTCGGCCAGCACGGCAGCGGCAACTTCAAGCTGATGGCCAGCGGCATGTCGGAGGCGCTGGTGGCGACCGCCTCGGGCATCGTCGTCGCCATCCCCACGCTGGTCGCCTACCGCTACTACCGCGGCCGCGTCGATGAGCTGGTGATCAGTCTGGAGAAGGAGGCCATGCTGCTGGTCGACCTGATGCAGGTGCAGCCGGCGAGGCCGAACGCATGAGATTCCGCGCCCGCCGTTCCGAAGAGCCGGAAATCATGCTGATCCCGATGATCGACGTGATGCTGGTGCTGCTGCTGTTCTTCGTGGCGACCACCAGCTTCGTGCGCGAAGCGGCGGTCGGTCTGCAGTTGCCCGAGGTTTCCGGCCAGCCGCAGACCAATGAGGCCGAGCGGCTGGAGCTGATCATCGATGCTGAAGGCCATTACACGCTTGGCGAGCAGCGTCTGCCGGACGATCAGGAGGGCACCCTCAAGCAGGCGCTGAAGATCGCCTTCGAGAGCCACCCGACGCAGCGCTTCGTCATCCGTGCCGATGCGCGCACGCCGCACCGCTTCGTCGTGCGGGCGATGGATGCCGCCGGCCAGGTCGGCATCAGCGCCATCGGCATTGCCGCGCTGCCGCGCGAGGCGCAGTAGGTCGGTGGAGTTCTGGGCGCGGCGCGGTCTGCCGGCGTGGCTGCTGCTGCCGCTCGCCGGCGTGTTCGCCGCCGTTGTCGCCATGCGCCGGCTGGCCTATCGCCGTGGCTGGCTGTCGCGTCAGCGCCTGCCGGTGCCGGTGATCGTCGTCGGCAATATCAGCGTCGGCGGTACCGGCAAGACACCGCTGCTGACGATGCTCGCGCCGGCGCTGCGCGCGCGTGGCTATCGCCCCGGTATCGTCGCGCGTGGCTATGGCGGGCGTTCGTCGCACTGGCCGCGAGCCGTGCTGGCGGATTCCGATCCGCACGAGGTCGGTGACGAGCCGGTGCTGCTGGCGACGCTGACCGGCTGCCCGCTCAGCGTCGGCCCCGACCGCGTTGCCGCGGCGCGCGCGCTGCTGGCGCAGCACGACTGCGACCTGATCCTCAGCGATGACGGCCTGCAGCACTACCGTCTGGCGCGCGATGTCGAGATCATCGTCATCGATGCCCGCCGCCGCCTGGGCAACCGCTGGCCGCTGCCGGCCGGCCCCCTGCGCGAGCCGCCGTCGCGGCTGCAGCAGGCGGATTTCATCGTCATCAACGGTGGTGAGGCGGCCGATGCCTGGTCGATGCGGCTGAGCGGCACGCGCTGCATCGGCCTCGGTAGCGCGGAGGATTGCGAGCTCGATGCCTTGCGTGGTCGTACCGTGCACGCGGTGGCCGGCATTGGTGATCCCGAGCGCTTCTTTTCGGCGCTCGAAGCCGCCGGGCTGACCATCGAACGCCATGCCTTCCCTGACCACCATGCTTACACGCCGGCCGACGTCGATTTCGGCGCGGCCGCCAGCGTGCTGATGACCGGCAAGGATGCCGTAAAATGTCGTCATTTCCGCCTGCCCGGTGCGGTGCGCTGGCTGGCTGTCGAGGCCGAGCTGCAGGCTGGTTTCGTCGAGGCGCTGTGCGCCCGACTGCCGGCGCCGGCAATGCGTGATCGTTTCCCCAACGAGGAATCAACATGGACATGAAGCTGCTTGAGATCCTGGTCTGCCCGGTCAGCAAGGCACCGCTGGTCTATGACAAGGAACGCCAGGAGCTGAAGTGCAAAGCCAGCCGCCTGGCCTATCCGATCCGTGACGGCATTCCGGTGATGCTGGAAAGCGAAGCGCGCCACATGCCCGACGACGAGCCGGTGTGATGGATTTTCGTGTCGCCATCCCGGCGCGCTTTGCCTCGACGCGTCTGCCCGGCAAACCGCTGCGCCTGATTGCCGGGCGGCCGATGCTCGAACACGTCTGGCAGCAGGCGCTGGCCAGCGGCGCCAGTGAAGTCGTCATCGCCACCGACGATGCGCGCATCGTCGACGCGGCGCAGAGCTTCGGTGCCGAAGTCGCGCTGACCCGCGCCGATCATGCCTCGGGCACCGATCGGCTCGCCGAGCTGGCCGATATCCGTGGCTGGGCGGACGAGGACATCATCGTCAACGTGCAAGGCGATGAACCGCTGCTGCCGCCGGCACTGATCCGCGAGACGGCGCTGGCGCTGGCCGCACATCCGCAGGCGGGTATCGAGACACTGGCGGCGCCGCTCGCCGAACATGAGCTGTTCGACCCGAATGCCGTCAAGCTGGTGACCGACGCCGAGGCCTACGCGCTGTACTTCAGCCGGGCGCCGATCCCCTGGCATCGGGACCGCTTCGCCCGCGGCGCGCGCGAACTGCCGCCGGGCATACCCTACTGGCGGCATATCGGTCTCTACGCCTACCGCACCAGCGTGCTGCGCCGTTATCCGCAGCTTGCGCCGTCACCGCTGGAGCAGGCCGAATCGCTCGAACAGCTGCGCGCGCTGTGGCACGGTATCCGTATCCACGTGCTGCTGACCGATGTCATGCCGCCGGCCGGCGTCGATACCGAAGCCGACCTCGCCCGGGTCGAGGCGATTCTCGGCGCGGCGGGCTAGATCGAGTTCATCAGCTCGCCGAGCTGTGGCAGCAGCGGGTTGAGCGCATCGCCGCGCGGATTCAGCAGCGGCAGGCAGATCACTTCCGGCGCCCGGCGCGTGGCCTCGCCGTACTGATTGGCCTGGATCGCTTCGGCGCCATCGAGCGGTTCGATGACGATCTGCTGCTCCTCGGGCAGTACTTCGATGACGCGGCAGGGGCGTCCCTGCCAGTCGAGCTCGCGACCGATCAGCCGGGCGAGTCGGGAAGCGTCTAACTGTGGCATGTTGGCAGGCACGCGAGGTGGGAATGGGCGGACGATTCTGGCAGCGGCTCAAGAACTTGATCAAGGACGACGAGGAGATTTTCGAGCCTCGTCGTCGGGATCCGCGGGTGGTTGCCCGGGTGCTGATGGTGTGCATGGGCAACATCTGCCGCTCGCCGACGGCCGAAGCGGTGTTCATGCACCGTGCCGCACGGGCCGGGCTGGCGCCTTACCTTGAAATCGATTCATGCGGCACGCACGCGGGGCACAGCGGCGAGCCGCCGGATCGGCGCTCGCAGCAAGCGGCGGCCCAGCGTGGCTATTCGATGGAAGGGCTGCGCGCGCGGCGGCTTGAGGTCGAGGATCTCGATTACTTCGACTACATCCTGGTGATGGACGAAGACAATCTGCAGCGCGTGCTCAGCCGCTGCAGTCGGCCTGAGCAGAAGGCCAAGGTGCGCTTGCTGCTGGATTTCGCGCCGGAGCTTGGCGAGCGCGAAGTCCCCGACCCCTACTACGGTGGACGCAGCGGCTTCGATCGGGTCCTCAACCTGATCGAGGCGGGTACCGACGGCCTGATCGCCGTCATCCGCGAACGCCACGGTTTGTAAGGCGCCTGCCGCGCGGGCGAAGCACAGGTATGCGCGGGTACCGAGCCATGAAATAACCAAGGGGGCCGAAGCCCCCTTGGTTATTTACGTCGTCACTGGGCGGCTTCAGCTGCCCTGGCCCGCCGACTGCTTGGGTTCCGTCTCGTCGGCGCTGGAGGCGCTGGTGGAGTCGACCCCGGTGCTGACGGGCGTGACCGCGGCTTGAGCTTCTGCGGCCGGTGACTCGGTGCCGCTTGCGGGGGTTTCTTCCTGCACCGAAGACTCGGCATCGGCATCGGCATCGGCATCCGGCGTCTCGTCGCTGGCTGTCGGCTCGGCTGTTACCGGCTCGATCGGTGCTGCGCTGTCGGGCACCGCAGCCGCTGCATCGGCCGCGCTCGGCGTCGTGACTGCTTCGACG
The DNA here is from genome assembly GCF_003182095.1 of Plasticicumulans acidivorans. GTDB lineage: Bacteria > Pseudomonadota > Gammaproteobacteria > Competibacterales > Competibacteraceae > Plasticicumulans > Plasticicumulans acidivorans. The sequence continues at coordinate 55,571 of NZ_QGTJ01000010.1, forward strand.
TTTTCCTGTTCCGCAGTTGTGACGGCTGGCTCGGCGTTGGCTTCAGCTGTTTCCTCGGCTTTGAGCGGGGCGTCGTCAGCGGCGGCGTCGGATTCGGGCACGACGAGCGGTTCCGCCGACGGCGCTTCTGTTGCCACTTCGACTTCGACCGATACCGTGGCAGTCGCGACCTCGTCGCTCACCGGCGCCGTCGGGGTGTCGGAGGCCGTGCTGGCGGGCTCCTCCAGCGTTACCGTCGCATCTGGCTCGGCGGCCGCCTCGATGGCGGTGTCGGTCGGCTCGGCAGCGGCCGGCTGCTCCGCGGCCTCTGCTGCGTCAGGTGCCGTGACCGGTGCGATAACGCCCGTGTCGGCGGCTGCTTCGCTGGTGTGCGCAACGGCGTCCGCTTCCTCGTTTACCGGCGGCAGCGGTGTCGCCTCGGCTGCGGCGCTTGCCACGACTTCGAGCGCTTCCTGCACGGGCGTTTCCGCGACGGCGCTATCGGTGCCCGGTTCTGCCGCGGCAGACGCCGGCGGAATGGCTGCAACCGTCTCCGGCACACTGTCGCCGGCTTCTGGAGTGCGGTCCCCGGCCTCTGGTGTACTGTCCAAGGCCGGTGTCGCTTCCACGGTGACGGCAACGGACGCGATCGCGGCGTCGGCGCTTGCGACAGCGAGCTCGTCGCTGCTTGCCGATGTGCTCAGGTCCTGTCCTGCGCTCGGTGCAGACTCGGCCTCGGCTTCGGCGGTGGTCACTGCGGCGACGACTTCCCCGGCGGTCGTGGCGACGGCCGCAGTGGCGACTGCGGCCACGACGGTTTCCGGCGCTTCGTCGGGGGCTTCAGTGTTGGCCAGCGTGCGCCGCGGGATACGCGGGCGCCCCGAGCGCACGTAGCGGCCGGCGGGCAGCGGCGCGGCGCTGCTCGGCGCGGGTGCGGGTTTTGGCTCGTCGCTGACTGCGGGCGCAGCCGTCTGCTCGTCTTCGGCGGGCTGGGCTTCGCCGGTCGTGTCGGTACCCGCTTCCTGGGCGCCATCCTCGCCGCGCTCAAAGCCGCGACGGCGACGACGGCCACCGCGACGGCCGCGGCGGGCGTTGCGCAGGTCGTCCTGTGCCGAAGTGTCGTCAACGCTGGCGTCATCGCTGCGGGCGCTCTGTACGGCCTCGACCTGCTCGCCGTTGTCCTCGTCGTCGATCCCCGGCGCGATCGGCTGACGGGTGATCGGCGGTTCCGGGATTTCGGTCAGCAGTGGCGGCATGGCCGGGGTTGCCGGCTCGACTCGCGCTTCGGCGGCGCTTTCCGTCGGCGCGGCTGCCGGGGGCGTTGCATCGCTGCGCCGCTCGCGGTTGTTGCGATTGCGTTCACGCCGTTCACGCCGTTCACGCGGGCGTACTTCGTCGCTGCTCGGACGGGCAGCGCTCTGCGTCGGCAGCTGCGGCGCGCTGCCTTCACTGCCCGGACCACCGAACAGGTTGCGCCACAGCCAGCGGAAGAAGCCGGGCTCCCCGGCATTCAGCTCGCCATCCGCCGCTGTCGCTGCCGGAGGGGGGCTGGCAGGGGGCTGGTAGCTGACCGGTGCTGGAGTGGCCGGTGTGACGGACTTGACCGCCGCTTCCTCGCTGCTGGTCTTTTCCTGACGCTGCGCGGCAAGGCTGAGATCGGGTTCGACCTGCGTGACCGCCAGCTTGTAGCTCGGGCCGCTGGCCTTGCCGGCGGCGAGGTCGTCGGTGCGCACGCGCTCGATTTCGAAGTGCGGCGTATCGAAGCTGTCGTTGGGGATCAGCGCGATGCGCACGCCCAGACGCTCCTCGACGATGGCGATGGCCGCGCGTTTTTCGTTGAGCAGGAAGGTGGCGACCGGCACCGGCAGCTGGGCGACCACCTTGCCGGTCTTGTCCTTCATCGCCTCTTCTTCGATCAGCCGCAGCACCGACAGTGCCAGTGACTCGACGCCGCGGATGGTGCCGTGGCCCTTGCAGCGCGGGCAGAGCACGTGTGTGGCTTCGTCGAGCGAGGGGCGCAGGCGCTGACGTGACATTTCGAGCAGACCGAAGCGCGAGATGCGCCCGACCTGCACGCGGGCGCGGTCCATCTTCAGCGCTTCTTTCAGACGGTTTTCGACCTCGCGCTGATTGCGCGGCGAGGTCATGTCGATGAAGTCGATGACGACCAGGCCGCCGAGGTCGCGCAGACGCAGCTGGCGGGCGATCTCGTCGGCGGCTTCGAGATTGGTGTTGAGCGCGGTTTCCTCGATGTCGGCGCCTTTGGTGGCGCGCGCCGAGTTGATGTCGATCGACACCAGCGCTTCGGTGTAGTCGATGACGATTGCGCCGCCCGAGGGCAGGCCGACTTCACGCTGATACGCGGTTTCGATCTGCGACTCGATCTGGAAACGCGTGAACAGCGGCGTGATGTCCTGGTAGGTCTTGAGCTTGGCAGTGCTGGCCGGCATCACCTGCTGCATGAACTCGCGCGCCTGCTCGAAGGTCTGCGGGTGGTCGACGAGGATCTCGCCGATGTCGGTACGCAGCAGGTCGCGCAGCGCGCGGATGATGATGTTGCTTTCCTGATAGATCAGGAACGGGGCTTTCTTCTGCTGCGAGGCGTCTTCGATCGCGCGCCAGACGTTGAGCAGGTAGTCGAGGTCCCACTGCAGCTCTTCGGTGGAGCGGCCGACACCGGCGGTGCGCACGATCGTGCCCATGCCTTCCGGGACGTTCAGCGCCGCCATCGCCTCGCGGATTTCCTGCCGGTCCTCGCCCTCAATGCGCCGCGAGACGCCACCGGCGCGCGGGTTGTTCGGCATCAGCACCAGGTAGCGGCCGGCCAGCGAGACGAAGGTCGTCAGTGCCGCGCCCTTGTTGCCGCGTTCTTCCTTCTCAACCTGAACGACGACTTCCTGGCCTTCGCGCAGGGCCTCCTTGATGCTCGGTCGGGAGCCTTCGGCGCGGGCCGATTCCTGGAAGTAGCTGCGGGAGATTTCCTTGAAGGGCAGGAAGCCGTGGCGTTCGGCGCCGTAGTCGACGAAAGCGGCTTCAAGGGAGGGTTCGATGCGGGTGATGCGACCTTTGTAGACGTTGGACTTCTTCTGCTCGCGGGAGGGGGTCTCGATGTCGAGGTCGTAGAGCTTCTGGCCGTCCACGAGGGCCACGCGCAACTCTTCCTGCTGAGTTGCGTTGATCAGCATTCTTTTCATGCAGACTTCATCTCCAGCGCTCGACCGGAGCCCACGGCGTTGTCGCCGGTATGTATCGACAGCGGATGCGGCGGGCCGGTAAACGTTCACGGCGCTCGCCCGGACATCTTCGCTGCGTCGTTGCGGCAGTGGGCGCGGGAGCACGAATCAACATCGCTCTGGGAAGGCAGGGTTGAGCGAGGAAAAACCCTTTTGAGTACCCGCCGAGCCGGAAAAACCTCTTTTCGGCGCCACGGCGTGTACCGGAAACTCTCTTGAAATGTTTCGCAACCACTGGCTTACCGGCCAGTCGGCGACAACGTTCTGCAATATATCAGTGCGGTTGATCGCCTTCAATTGATCGATAGCGACGGTTATGATGCGGCCATGACACAACCCGAACCCCATCCTTCGCCCGTTGCAGTCCGCTTTGTCGAGGTACCGGCGGACTGCGACGGGCAACGCATCGACAATTTCCTGCTGCGCACGCTCAAGGGCGTTCCCAAGAGTCTCGTCTACCGCATCCTGCGCAAGGGTGAAGTGCGCGTGAACAAGGGCCGCTCGCGCCCGGAACACCGCCTGAAGACCGGCGACGTCGTGCGCATTCCGCCGCTGCGCCTGAGCCCAGAAACCGAAGCCGCACCGGTGCCGGGCTGGCTGCAGGAGCGCCTGCAGGCGGCGATCCTGCACGAGGACCGGCGCGTGCTGGTGCTCGACAAGCCCTCGGGTGTGGCCGTGCACAAGGGCAGCGGCATCGATGTCGGCGTCATCGAGGCGCTGCGTGCGATGCGTCCGCAGGGCGGATTCCTCGAACTTGCCCACCGCCTCGATCGTGACACCAGCGGCGTGCTGGTGCTGGCGAAGACGCCGGAGGCGCTGCGCGGCATCCACGATGCGCTCAATGCCCGCAGTACCGAGAAGCGCTACCTCGCCTTCGTCCGCGGCCACTGGCAGCTCGGCAGCTGCCGCGTCGATGCCCCGCTGCGCAAGGGCATGGTTCGCGGCGGTGAGCGCATGGTCGAAGTCGCCGCCGACGGCAAGCCTTCGGTCAGCCATTTCCGTCTGGTGCGCCAGTTCGGGCCGGGTGCGCTGGTGGAGATCACCATCGAAACCGGACGCACCCACCAGATCCGCGTGCACGCCGCGCACATGGGCCACCCGCTGGCCGGTGACGACAAATACGGTGACAGCGATTTCAACCGCCTGATGGCGGGTTTCGGTCTGCATCGCCTGTTCCTGCACGCGCAGTACCTGGCGCTGCCGCTCGGCGAGCGTGAGCTGGTGCTGTCGGCGCCGCTCGGTGCCGAGCTCGGCGCCGTGCTCGATGCACTCGAAGCCGCTGGAGGCTGAAGTCAATGTCACACCGCTACGAGCTGCTCGTCTTCGACTGGGACGGCACGCTGATGGATTCCGAATTCCGTATCGTCGCCTGTTTGCGCGCGGCGAGCCACGACTGCGGCTTGCCCGAGCTCAGCGCGGCCGAGTACCGCCATATCATCGGCCTCGGCCTGCTCGAAGCCTGCGCGGTGCTCTACCCGGATGCTGACGCGGCGACACACGCGGCGTTGGCCGAGGCCTACAAGCAACAGTTCCTCTATCGCAATCCGGCGCAGATGCAGTTGTTCGACGGCGCCCGCGCCACGCTGGAGCAGCTGCGTGCTGCCGGCTACCGCCTGGCGGTGGCCACCGGCAAGAGCCGTGTCGGCCTCGACCGCGCCCTGCGCGACTCCGGCCTCGGTGCGCTGTTCGAAGCGACGCGCTGCGCCGATGAAACCGCTTCGAAACCCGATCCGCGCATGCTGTTCGAGTTGTATGCGGAACTCGACGTCGCCGCGGAGCGGGCGCTGATGATCGGCGACACCGAGTTCGATCTGGTGATGGCGCGCGCCGCCGGCAGCGGCGCGATCGCGGCGACCTACGGCGTGCATGCGCGTGAGCATCTGGCACGTTTCGAGCCGCTGGCTCACCTCGATGACATCGCCGAGCTGCCCGCGGTGCTTGCGACACTGACGGCCTGAAGCGGCGCGCTGCACAGCGCGCCCGAGTGGAGACTCCCCCGATGAGCGACGAGCGCAGGGCCTGGGACGAGCCGGCCACGCCCCCCGAACCGATGCGCCCGGCGCGCGAGCCCGATGCCCTGGCGCAGCTGGCGACGGTTGCCGCGCAGCTGCTGGTCGAGCAGCGGCGGGCACGACGCTGGAAACTGGTGTTCCGCATTGCCTGGTTCGCGCTGGCGGCGCTGCTGGTCAAGGCGATGATCGAGCAGACGGTCGACGGCTCCGGCGCAGTGATCGATGGCGGCGGGCGTCATGCCGCCGTGGTCGAGCTGAGCGGCCTGATCGCCAGCAGCGAGAGCGCCAACGCCGACCGTTTCGCCCAGGGCCTGAAGGCGGCCTTTGAAGACCGCGACGCCGCCGGCATCATCATCGCTATCGACAGCCCCGGCGGCAGCCCGGTGCAGGCCGGGCAGATGTATGCCGAGATTCGTCGCCAGCGCGCTGCGCACCCGGACAAGCCGGTGTACGCCGTGATCGGCGATGCCGGCGCTTCGGGCGGTTACTATGTCGCCGCCGCGGCGCAGGAGATCTACGCCGATCGCGCCAGCATCGTCGGCTCGATCGGCGTGCGCATGGACAGCTTCGGCTTCGTCGAGGCGATGAAAAACCTCGGCGTCGAGCGCCGGCTGCTGACCTCCGGTAACAACAAGGGGCTGCTCGATCCGTTCAGCCCGGAGAATCCGCAGCAGGTGCGCCATGTGCAAAGCCTGCTCGACAATATCCACGGCCAGTTCATCGCGGCGGTGAAAGAAGGCCGCGGCGAGCGCCTGAGCAACGATCCGGTGCTGTTTTCCGGTCTGATCTGGACCGGCGAGCAGGCCGTCGCGCTGGGCCTGATCGACGGCCTCGGCTCGACCCGCTCGGTGGCGCGTGACAAGCTCGGCACGGAACGCCTGAAGGATTTCACCCGTCGCGAGCGGGCGGTCGACCGCCTGTTCGGCAGCGTGGGGGCGAGCCTGGGCCAAGGCCTGCTGCGCGCCCTCGGCCTGGACGCAGCGCTGCGCTGAGCGGCGGCGTCCGCGGATCGCGATTCCGACCTGTTTGAAGGAGTTTTCCCGTGAGCGTGCCCACGCCCTCGATCTTTGAACGTTTTTTCCTCGCCTTCAGCGCCTTCGGCCGCACGCTGTTCTCCTCGCGCTTCGCCACCGGCGTTGCCGGGCTGCGTCAGGGTGAGGCACCGGCGCCCGCATCGCAGCCATCGCCCGCAGTGGCCGAGCCCGTGCCGGTAGCGCCCGTGCCGGCTGCGGCGCCGCAGCCGGTGATGCTGCGCGAGGCAACCCCCGACGCCGCGCTGCAGCTGCTCGGCCTGCTGCAGCAGGACGGCCGTTTCATCGATTTCCTGCAGGAGGACGTCGCCGCCTATTCCGACGCCGACATCGGCGCGGCGGCGCGCATCGTCCACGACGGTTGCCGCAAGGTCCTGCGCAACCACTTCGAACTGGCGCCGGTGCGCAGCGAGAACGAGGGCAGCCGGCTGACCATCCAGGCCGGCTTCGATCCCAACGCCCTGCGCCTGACCGGCAACGTCGTCGGCAGCGCGCCGTTCACCGGCACGCTGGTGCACCGCGGCTGGCGGGTGACCGAGGTGCGGCTGCCGAAGCTCGCCGACGGTCATGACGTCAGCGTCGTCGCTGCTGCCGAAGTGGAACTCTGACCCTCGCCGTACAGATCGCTGGCGCGCTGCGGCGCGCCCGGAGTCCGACCATGAGCGAATCCCGCTATTCCGTAGGCATCGATCTCGGGACCACGCACTGCGTGATGGCCGCCACTGACCTGTCGCTGGTCGATGGCGAGACCTACGTGCTGGAGCTTGAACCGATCAGCCAGCTGACGGCGCCCGGCGCCGTCGAAGAACGCACGCTGCTGCCCTCTTTTTTGTATCTGCCGCACGCTGACGAGCTGGCGCCGGGCGATTACACGCTGCCCTGGGGCGCGACCGAGGGCTTCGTCACTGGCGAGCTGGCGCGCAGCCTCGGCGCCAAGACGCCGCTGCGCCTGATCTCCAGCGCCAAGAGCTGGCTGTGTCACCCCGGCATCGACCGCCGCGGCCCGGTGCTGCCGATCGACGCGCCAGCCGAGGTCGCGCGCCTGTCGCCGTTCGACGCCACCGTGCGCTACCTCGAACACCTGCGCGCCAACTGGGACTTCCGTCATCCCGAGCTGCCGCTCGGCGAGCAGCAGCTGACCATCACCGTGCCGGCGTCCTTCGATCCGGCGGCGCGCGAGCTGACCGCCGAGGCGGCGCGGGCCGCCGGGCTGGCCGATTTCATCCTGCTCGAAGAACCGCAGGCGGCGCTGTACTCGTGGATCGAGGCCAGCGCCGGCAACTGGCGCAAGCAGGTCAAGGTCAACGACGTCATCCTCGTCGTCGACCTCGGCGGCGGTACGGCCGACTTCTCGCTGATCGCCGTCACCGAACGCGAGGGCAGCCTGGAACTGACCCGCGTCGCCGTCGGCGAGCACATCCTGCTCGGCGGCGACAACATGGACCTGGCGCTCGCCCACGTGCTGCGTGCCAAGCTCGCCGCCAGTGGCACCAACCTCGAACCCTGGCAGGTGCAGGGCCTGGTGCACGGCTGCCGCGCCGCCAAGGAGCAGATCCTGGTCGATGCCGAGGTGCAGACCGTGCCGGTGGTGGTGCCGAGCCGCGGCTCCAGGCTGATCGGCGGCACCCTGCGCACCGAACTGACCCGCGAGGAAGTCGAACGCACGCTGGTCGAAGGCTTCTTCCCGCAGATCGACGCCGCTGCCCGTCCGGCGACGCGCGCGCGTACCGGCCTGACCCGCCTCGGCCTGCCGTATGCGCAGGATGCCGGCGTCACCCGCCATCTGGCCGCCTTCCTCGGCCGGCAGATCGACGCTGCTGCGGCCTGCGGCATCGAGCTGCCGGCGCATGCGAGTTTCCTGCACCCGACCGCGGTGCTGTTCAACGGCGGCGTGTTCAAGGCCGGCGTGCTGGCGCAGCGCGTGCTCGGCGTGCTCAACGATTGGCTGCAGGCCGAGAGCGCCCCGGACGCGCGGCTGCTGAGCGGCATTCACCTCGACCACGCCGTCGCCCGGGGTGCGGCCTATTACGGTGGCGTGCGCGGCGGTCGCGGTGTGCGCATCCGTGGCGGCACCGCGCGCAGCTACTACGTCGGCATCGAGAGCAGCATGCCGGCGGTGCCCGGTCTGGAGCCGCCGATCGAGGCGCTGTGCGTGGCCCCCTTCGGCATGGAGGAGGGCACCGAGGCCGAGCTGCCGGCGCAGGAAGTCGGTCTGGTGGTCGGCGAGCCGGTGCGTTTTCGCTTTTTCGGCTCCTCGACGCGGCGCGAGGATCGGGTCGGCGCGGTGCTCGAATTCTGGGGACCGGAGGAGCTGGAGGAGCTGCCGGAGATCGAGGCGACGCTGCCGGCCGAAGGCCGCACGCCCGGCGAAGTCGTACCGGTGCAGCTGCACGCGGTGGTGACCGAAGTCGGCACGCTGCGTCTGGAGGCGGTGTCGCCGGACTCCGGCGAGCGCTGGAACGTCGAGCTCGAAGTGCGCGCCGTCGACACCGAAGCGGTCTGAGCCGCGCCCCACGCGGGCGCCGCGTTCAGTCCCGGCTCCGTGGCGGCCGCCACAGTTCGAGGTAGACCGTCTCCGCACGGCTTTCGCGAAACCCCAGGCGCACATAGAGCCGGCGCGCCGGGTTATCGCAGGCGACACAGGCCGTCAGCGCCACACCGGCGGCATCGGCGGCGGCGAGCAGCTTGGTGAGTACGGTGCCACCGAGGCCGCGGCCGCAGCAGTCCGGCAGCAGCGCGATGTCGACCAGTCGCCAGCGCTGCACTTCGCGCTGCACGACCAGGCGGCCGATCGGCTGTCCGGCCAGTTCCACGATCGAACGTTCGGCCTGCGGAAAGCGTCGGCGGTAGTCCGCCGCCTGAGCGAGGAACTGCCCGTGCAGCAGTGTCGCCAGGGCCTCCGGCGCCAGTGCCAGCGTCGCGAACACTGCCGCGCGCTGGGCGATGAACAGGCTCTCGACGAAAGCCGCGTCCTCGGCGCATTCCGCGCGCAGGCTCAGCGCTTCAGTCACGGGACGGGAAGATGCCCTGCAGCGCGATCACCCAGTACAGGCACTGGTAAGGCTGCATGTTCGAATGCGGTTGGCTGCCACCGGCACTGCCGGCGGCAGCGGCCATCGTCGCATTCGCCGTTGGTGCATACAGCGCGTTACCGCCGGCGTCGGCGGCCCACACGGCGTTTTCCGGGTTGCGCTGGGTGCCGGCCTCGGCGCGACAGGTCGTGGCGTGGCTGTGCTGCGGCATCTGCGCGGCGTTCAGCGTCACCGTCGCCTCGCCGCTCGCCGTCCCCAGGCGCAGCGTGTCACTCACGCCGAGCGGTACCCGGCCGCGCAGGTCGGGCAGGGCGAAGGTGCGGATGCCGTCGCCGCCGTAGGTGGTGCCGAGCAGCGAGAACAGCGCCGCGTTCTGCGCGATCGGCAGCAGCTGGCCTTCGCAGGTCGCCCAGCCGCGCGGCGGGTAGGTGAAGCCGACCAGCTTCAGTTCACCGATGAACGGATCCATGCTCTTGCTCCCGGCTCAGCTGCGTGGAGGGTAGATGCCGCTCAGCGCGATGCAGTAATTCACCGCGAGACTGGGCTGCATATTGTCGTGGGCCTGGCCGCCGCCGCTGGTACCGAGCGTGTCGACGGCCATCTGCGCATCGGCGCCGGCCGCGTAAACTGAGCTGCCACCGGCATCGGCGGCCCAGTCGTTCGCCGGTGCAGCGCCGCTGTTGCCGGCGGCGGCGTTGGCGAGTGCAGCATGGCTGTGCATCGGCAGCTGGCTGCCCGTCAGCGTGACGCTGCTCGCGCCGCCCTGCTCGCCAAGCAGGCGCGGACTGAGGCCGGGACCGCTGCCTTGGCCGATGGGCACGTTGCCGCGCAGGTCCGGCAGCGCGAAGGTGCTGCGGCCGTCGCCACCGTAGGTGACGCCGAGGATCGAAAACAGCGCCGTATTCTGCGCGATCGGCAGCAGCTGGCCGGCGCAGATGGCCCAGCCGCGCGGCGCGAAGGAAAAGGCAAAGGCCCGGATTTCCCCGAGAAATGGCTCGCTCACGGCATGTCTCCTGTCAGCTGCGCGAGGGGTAGATACCTTCCAGCGCGACGATGAAGTTCAGCGCGAGGAAGGGCTGCATGTTCTCGTGCGGTTGGCTGGCGCCGGCCGGAGCGACGGCGCCGGCCGCCAGCGCACTGCCGCCGAGCGTCGTCGAATACGGTGCGACGTTGCCGCTGCCGTCGCTGGCCCAGTAGCCGCCGCTCGGTGTCAGCGTCTGTGCCACGCTGGCGCAGCGCAGCGGATGACTGTGCGCCGGTAGCTGGGCGGTGGTCAGCGTGACGTTCTCGCTGCCGCCGAGGGCGCCCTGGAGCAGTCCCTGGCCGGCGTGCGGCGCACAGCGTCCGCGCAGGTCGGGCAGCCCGAAGGTATTGATGCCGTCGCCACCGTAGAGGGTGCCGAACAGGCTGAACAGCGCGTCATTCTGACTGATCGGCAGCAGGCGGCCGTCGCACAGCGCCCAGCCGAGCGGTGCATAAGTGCCGGCGAAAAGGCGGATTTCCCCGAGAAACGGATCGGACATGGCAGTCTCCCCGCAGCGCAACGAAGGGGCAGCGGGCGCGCCGCGGCGCTGCCCAGCGAAAGTGCGGCCGGGTCGTCAGCGCCGGCGGCGGACCAGGCCGAGGCCGAGCAGCGCCAGGGCCAACGTACCCGGTGCCGGGACCGGCGTCGGACCGCCGCCATTGCCGGTCCCGGTGCTGATCGACAGCGCCGCGAAGTCGAGGCCGGCGCCGTTGTTCGGTGTATCGCCGAGGATGCCGCTGCCCGGTCCCTGCAGCGTCAGGCTGAAGGTCGCGCTGCCGTCGGTGAGGGCGGCCAGCGCCGCGGCCGGCAGGTCCACCGTGTAGTAGACCTCGGTGCCGGTGTAGGCGGGCGTGGCTTCGAGCACGGCGTTGAGCAGGGCGGTGAGGTCGACACCGTCAACCGTGAACGCCGCCACCTGGTTGCCGGTGGCGGCGGAGTCGCCGTCATAGAGGCCGATCTGGATCGTCGCCGACAGCACCGGGTCGGCGATCGGTCCGCCGTAGGCGGCGAAGGTCCAGCTGGCCGTGAAATTCGAGCCGCCCGTTACGTCGCTGCCGATGAACTGGTTGAAGGGGGCTGGATCGCCGCCGTTGGCGCCGGTGAAGGTCGCCGTGCCGATGCGGTGATTGATGGCGTCCGGGTCACCGTTGGGCAGCCCCGGATCGCTGGGAAAATCGATGTCGCCGAGCTGCTGGCTCAGCGTTACGGCGCCGGCGGGCAGCGCGGTGACGGCCAGCAGCGCCGCGGCGAGCGGCGCAAGAACGGAGCGGTGCATGGCGGGAGATCCTTGGCGGCAGGCGATGCCTGCAGTGGCATCGCACGACCGGCGTCGCCGAAAATGCCCTGCAGTGACAGAAACATAGCCGTGGTCAGGCCAAAGTAAAGCGGACCACCACACCACTTCACTGCAGACCCGCGCGTGCCGCTGCCGTGCCGCGGACGGGCGTGCACTTCAGTCCGCCGGGGCCTCGGCGCGGGGGGCGTTCAGCCGGGCACTGACCTCGGCGCAGGCGGCGAGGCGCGACAGTTCACCTTGCTCGCGGGCATGCCGCTGGCCCCACTCGCACAGTGTCAGCAGGATCGGCCGCAGGCTCTGGCCGAGCGGGGTGGCGGCGTACTCGACATGCGGCGGTACCGCGGCATGGACCGTGCGCAGCAGCAGGCCGTGTTCCTCCATTTCGCGCAGCTGCGCCACCAGCGTTTTCTGGCTGGCCTGCGGCGCCAGCCGCGTCAGCTCGGAGAGGCGCAGCGGGCCGTCGAACAGGTGATAGAGCACGATCGCTTTCCAGCGACCGCTGAGCACGCGCAGCGCGCGCTCCACCGGCAGGCTCGGCAAGTGCTTGATCGGCGTGGACATGGCAGTTTCCTCCCGGTGACTAACAGCAGGCTGTGTGGCTGGCGCGGCCGCGGCGGCGGGCGTTTCGATGGCGCACTCCTGTTCACGCCTGCTGAGGTCAGCATCATGCACGCCATCCAGTTCAGCCGCTTCGGCGGCCCCGAAGTTCTCGAAGTCGTCGACTTGCCGACGCCCGCCATCGGCCCCGGCCAGCTGCTGGTGCGCTGCGCCGCTGTCGGCGTCAATTTCGCCGAGACGCTGCAGCGCCAGGACCGCTACGCGCTGACACCGTCGCTGCCGGCGGTTCCCGGTGTCGAAGCTGCTGGCACGGTGGCGGCGATCGGCCCCGGCGTCGACGGCTTTCGCCTCGGCGAGCGCGTCGCCGCACCGCTGTTCGCGGCCGGTGCCCACGGCGGTGGATACGCGCAGTACGTGCTGATCGATGCCGCCTGGGCGGTGCCGCTGCCGGACGGGCTGAGCTGGGAGGCGGCCGTCGCGCTGCAGGTGCAGGGCCTCAGCGCGCTGGCGCTGAGCCGGCAGGTGCCAGTGGCCGGGCGCAGCGTGCTGATCACCGCCGCCGCCGGCGGTGTCGGCTCGCTGCTGGTGCAGCTCACCCGCCAGGCCGGCGCGCGGCAGGTGATCGCGGCGGTCGGTGCTGCCGACAAGCTCGACTTCGTGCGCGCACTCGGTGCCGATGTCGCCCTCGACTACAGCCAGCCGGACTGGACGGCGGCGCTGCGGGCGGCGAGTGGTGGCCAGGGGCCGGAGCTGGTCTACGAGTCGGTCGGCGGCGCGGTGACGATGGACTGCCTGCAGCAGCTGGCGCCCGGCGGGCATCTGCGCATCTTCGGCGCGCTCAACATCCAGTCCTTCGCGCTCGGCGTGCCCGAGCTGCTCGGCCTGATCTTCCGCAATCAGAGCCTCGGTGGCTTCGCGCTGGTGCCGCTGCTGACGCCGCAGCGCGTGCGGCACGACCTCGCCGAGCTGTATGCGCAGGCGCTGGACGGACGCCTGCAGGTGCATGTCGGCGGCTGCTACCCGCTGGCCGAGGCGGCCAGCGCACATCGGGCGCTGGAGGCGCGCGGTACGCGCGGCAAACTGCTGCTGCTGGCCTGAATCCCGGCCGCCGGCGGGGCGTTCACGGCGCCTGCCGGCGGAGTGCAGGCGGATTTGCTGGCCCGCGCGGGGGCGCCGCATAGTGCGCGGCGTTTTCCCCCACGAGGTCCAGACCATGGCCGTTCGCGACGCCATCGCAACCGAACGCATCGACGCCCTGATCGCGCGTGAAAGCGCGCGTTTCCGTGAGATCCACCCGCAATCCCGCCGCCTCGGCGCGCGCGCGCTGGCCCATCTGCCGGATGGCGTGCCGATGCACTGGATGAGCGACTGGGGCACCGAGTTTCCGCTGTTCCTGCAGCAGGCGACCGGGGCGCGGCTGCGTGACGTCGATGGCATCGACTACGCCGACTTCTGCCTCGGCGACACCGGTGCGATGTTCGGCCATTCGCCGCCGGCGGTCGCCGAGGTGCTGCGCGCGCGCGCCGGGAGCGGCTTTACCGCGATGCTGCCGGGCGAGGATGCGATCGCCGCCGCCGAGAACCTGGCCGCGCGCTTCGGCCTGCCGTACTGGCAGTTCGCCACCACGGCCTCCGACGCCAACCGCTTCCTGCTGCGCGTGGCACGCGCGGCCAGCGGGCGGCGCAAGCTGCTGGTATTCCATGGCTGCTACCACGGCGCCGTCGATGAGACCTTCGTGCGTCTGGGCGCCGACGGTCGCGCGCTGCCGCGGCCGGGGCAGCTGGCGCCGGCCTTCGATCCCAGCCTCGATACCCGCGTCGTCGAGTTCAACGACCTCGCGGCCGTCGAGGCGGCCCTCGCCGACGGCGAGGTCGCCGCGCTGCTCACCGAGCCGGCGCTGACCAACATCGGCATCGTGCCGCCGGCGCCGGGTTTTCTCGCCGGGCTGCGCGCGCTGACCCGCCGCTACGGCACGCTGCTGCTGATCGATGAAACCCACACCATCAGCGCCGGCCCTGGCGGCTGCACCCGTGCCTGGGGACTGGAACCCGACGGTCTGGTGCTCGGCAAGCCGCTCGCCGGCGGTCTGCCGGCCTCGGCCTGGGGCCTGAGCGCGGCGCTGCGCGAGCGCCTGGCGGCGGTGCGCGAGACGGTCGCCGGCGGCCATTCCGGCATGGGTACGACGCTGTCGGCGAATGCGCTGACGCTGGCCTGCGTGCGCGCCAATCTCGAACAGGTGATGACCGCGGCGGCCTACGCGGACATGTTCGCGCTGGCCGATCGCCTCGAAGCCGGCCTCAATGCGCTGATCGCCCGCTTCGCGCTGCCCTGGTGCGTGGTGCGCCTCGGCGCGCGCATGGAGATCGACTTCACGCCGCAGCCGCCGCGCAACGGCAGCGAGGCCGCGGCGGCGATGCGCCCGGCGCTGGAGCAGGCGCTGCACCTGTACCTGCTCAACCGTGGCCTGCTGGTCACCCCGTTCCATACCATGTTGCTGCTCAGTCCGCACACCGCGGCTGCAGACATCGACCGGCTGTGCGCCACACTCGGCGCCGCGCTGGCCGAACTGACCGGAGTCGAAGCATGAGTTTCCCCCCACGCCAGCCGCAGGAAGCGGCGGATTTCCTCGCCGCCAACCCGGACATCGAAGCCGTCGACCTGATCCTCACCGACGCCAACGGCGTCGCCCGCGGCAAGCGCCTGCGCCCGCACGAACTGGCGCAGGTCTACGCCCACGGCCGCTACCTGCCGGGCTCGATCCTCGGCCTCGATCTGCTTGGTCACGACGTTCACGACACCGGCCTGGTCTGGGACGACGGCGATGCTGACCGCCTGTGCCTGCCGGTCGCCGGCTCGCTGGTGCGCTCGCCGTGGCAGCCGCGGCCGACCGCGCAGGCGCTGCTGTCGATGTACGAGCTCGACGGCCGCCCGGCGCACGGCGATCCGCGTCACGCGCTGGCGCGCGCCGTCGGCCGCCTCGGCGAGCTCGGCTACACGCCGGTGGCGGCGATCGAGCTGGAGTTCTATCTGCTCGACGCCGCCAGCATCGCCAGTGGCCGGCCGCGGCCGATCGGCAGCCGTGCGGAGACGACGCGCGTCTATGAGGTCGACGCGCTCGATGAGCTCGGCGAATTCCTCAGCGATCTGCACCGCGCCGCCGACGTGCAGGGCGTGCCTTCGGAGACGGCGATCTCCGAGTTCGCGCCGGGGCAGTACGAGCTGACGCTGCATCACCGCACCGACGCGCTGCGCGCGGTCGACGAGGCGATCATGTGGAAGCGCCTGGTGCGCGGCGTCGCCGCCCGCCACGGCATGGCGGCGACCTTCATGGCCAAGCCCTTCACCGGCCAGTCCGGCAGCGGCATGCACGTGCACGTCAGCCTCAACGATCGCGACGGCCGTAATGTCTTCGCCGCCGAGGACCCGGCCGGCACGCCGCTGCTCGGCCAGGCCATCGCCGGGCTGATGCTGACGATGGCCGATGCGCAGGCGGTGTTCGCGCCGCATGCCAACAGCTACCGGCGCTTCCGCGCGCAGAGCTACGCGCCGCTGATCGCCAACTGGGGCATCAACAACCGCTCGGTCAGCCTGCGCATCCCGGCCGGTCCGGCGCCGTCGCGCCATCTCGAACACCGCGTCGCCGGTGCCGACGCCAATCCTTATCTGGTGCTCGCGGTGGTGCTCGAAGGCATCCGCAAGGGCCTGCTGGAACGCCTCAACCCGGGCGCGCCGGTGCTGGCCAACGGCTATGACCACCCCGGCGAGCGCATCCCCGCCACCTGGCTCGACGCCATCGAGCGGGCCGAGGCCTCGGCCTTCCTGCGCGAGGCGCTGGGCGCGGATTTCCTGCGCGTCTACACCGCGATCAAGCGCCAGGAGTGGGACAAGTTCGACGCCGAGGTCAGCGAGCTCGACTGGCGCTGGGGCCTGGGCATCTGACACCACCGCCCCCCGCGCCGCGCGGGGGGCGTGAGGCTCAGTACTTGGTGATGACGTTTTCCTCGTTCGCCAGCACCTCGGAGCCGGCGCCGACCAGCTTGGCATCGGGCGCGCAGGCGACGTGGAGGTTCTTGTCCGGGTAGGGCAGGGCGTGCAGGAAGGCGCGCATGCAGTTCAGGCGGGCGCGCTTTTTGTCGTCGGACTTGATCACCGTCCACGGCGCATCGGCGGTGTCGGTGTGGAAGAACATCGCCTTCTTCGCCTCGGTGTAGTCGTCCCACATGTCGAGCGACTTGATGTCGATCGGCGACAGCTTCCAGTGCTTGAGCGGATCGTCGCGGCGCGAGATGAAGCGGCGCAGCTGCTCCTCGCGGCTGACCGAGAACCAGAACTTGAACAGGTGCACGCCGCTGTTGACCAGCATGCGTTCGAGCTGTGGCGTCTGGCGCATGAATTCGAGGTATTCCATCGGCGAGCAAAAGTTCATCACCCGCTCGACGCCAGCGCGGTTGTACCAGGAGCGGTCGAAGAACACCATTTCGCCGGAGGTCGGCAGGTGGTTGATATAGCGCTGGAAATACCACTGCCCGCGCTCGGTGTCGGAGGGTTTTTCGAGGGCGACCACGCGTGCGCCGCGCGGGTTGAGGTGCTCCATGAAGCGCTTGATGGTGCCGCCCTTGCCAGCGGCATCGCGGCCCTCGAACAGCACGACGATCTTCTGCCCGGTGTCCTTGACCCAGCTCTGCACCTTCAGCAGCTCGATCTGCAGCCTGGCCTTCTGCGCCTCGTATTCGCCGCGGCGCATGCGCTGGCGGTAGGGGTAACTCTGCGGCAGCGGCGCGACGTCGCTGTCTTCATTGCTGCCGCTCGGCGCGTGGGCGACACGCAGCGCCATCGGCGCGTGGCTGACGGACTCGATCTCGGCGGCCGCCTGCGGGTTGGGGGTGTCGTCCGTGGTCGCTTCGGCGGCCGCGTCGGCTTCTGGCGGGATGGCGACGTCCTCGTCGCGCGGAGTTTCGAGCTCGGTCAATTTTGCGTCCTCTGTGACAGGTGCATGACACAGGCTAGACCCTCGCGCACGACTTGCGGCATGAGGCGCATCAACGCGCCGGCCGCCTCAGTCTTCCGGCCGGCCGCTGGCGCGCTCGACACGGGCGATGCGCAGTTCGTAGTCGAGGTACCAGTGTTCGCGGCCGCGCTGCTGCGCGACGCGGTGCTCGACCTGCTCGCGCCAGGCGGTGATGTCTTCCAGCGTGCGCCAGTAGGAGACGGTGATACCGAAGCCGTCGTCGCCGCGTGCACTCTCGACGCCGAGGAATCCCGGCTGCTGCGCGGCCAGTTCGAGCATGCGCGTGGCGGTTTCGCTGTAGCCGTGGGAGCCGGCGCTGCGCTGCGAGGAGAAGATCACCGCGTAGTACGGCGGCTGCGGCGTGCGGGCGAAGGTGGATCCGCTCATGGCGAGGCTCTCTGCTGGCAGTGGAAACGACAGCCTAGCGGGAACGTGTGGCGCTGATGAAACTGAGCGCAGCCGCCGCACCCGTTGGTGAGGCTGCGAAACTGCGCCGGATCGACGCTGGCCGCCATGGTGACGGCGGAGCGATCAGGAGCGGCAGCAGGAGATGCAGGCGGCAAAACCGGCGGCGAGCGCGGATGCGGGCGCGGCGGGCAGGATCAGCCTTTTCTGCATGCCGTGACGCTGCCGAGCACGACTGCACAGGCCGGTGCTCAGGCGTCGGCGGCGAGGGCCTGCAGTATCAGCGTCAGCGCCGTGCGCGTCATCGCCAGCGGCATGAACGGTGTTTCCGGCCAGTGGGTTTGCGCCTGCACCGGCAGCGGCGGAATGTGGATGAAGCCGCAGCGGCGGGCTGGCGCCTGCTGCGCTGACAGATGCAGGGCCAGGTAGAGCAGCTGGTTGCACAGGTAATTGCCGGCGTGGTTCGAGCACACCGCCGGAATGCCTTCGGCGTTGAGGCGATCGGCCAGCTGCTCCTGTCGCGGCAGCGTGCTCCAGTACGCCGCCGGACCGTCGGTGACGATGCGCTCGCCGCGCGGCAGCGCGCCGTCATTGTCGGGGAGCGTGAAGTCGAGCAGGTTGCTCGCCAGGCGTTCGAAGCCGATGCGGTTGCGCCCGCGCGCCTGACCGACGAACACGCAGTACTGCGGCGTGCAGCGGCTCCACAGTTCGAGCAGCGCCGGCTGCAGCCGTGCGCAGCTCAGCGGCAGCACCGCGTAGTGCAGCGTCGCCGGCAGTGTCTGCAGCGCCGCCGGCGGCTCCTCGCGCAGCGATTCGACGAGGATGCGCGAGGCGTTCAGTTCGTCGGCGGCGGCTTCGAAGCCGGTGAGCAGGATGTTCATGGCGTCAGGATGTTCATGTGATCTGCCTCTGTGGACGCTCCGGTCCGGCGGGTCGCCGCGTCACGCTGCCGGCGCGCTCAGTCCTCGATGCGGTAGGCGCGCGAGCCGCGGCCCCATTTGCCGATGAACTCGAACCAGCTTGGTTTTGCGGCGATCTGCGGGTCGAAGATGATCAGGCGGCCATCCTGCTTGACCGTGGCGCGCACCACGTGTTTCAGCGTGGCGGTGCTTTCGCCGCCGAACACCAGATAGTGGCCCGGGGTCAGCCGGTTGGCGCCGAGATCGTAGGCCTGCTGCGACAGCGGTTTACCGGTGGCGCGCTCGAAGTAGTTCCGCGCGCTCTGCAGGTTGATGTCGCGTCCGCTCAGCATGTTCGAGGTTTCGCCGTACTCGGCGGCGAGGCGTTCCTCGGTCCACAGCTCCTTGGTCAGCCGCGTTTTCTCGACGGCGCTGACGCAGCCCAGGCAGTTGTTCGGTACCGCGCCGGCGCGCACGCCGGGCAGCTCCAGTTCGCGGCTCGGATTGAACCACGGCTCGCGCAGACGGCCGGCGACGCTGGCCAGTTCATCACCGCCGATGTGCGCCGCCTCCTTGCGCGCGAACATGCGCGCCCCGCCGCGCAGCAGCGCACCGGCACCACGGCCGGCGAGGCCGACCAGCGGCACCCAGTCGAGCGGCCCGAGCCCTTCCGACTCGATCGGCGCCTCGGCGATGTGCACGTCGACGACCTTACCGTAGCGGTCCATCGTCACCCGCCAGCCGAGGTTGTCGGTGCCATAGCGCACCACGTAGCCGACGATCTCGCTCTGGCCGACATAGGGGCTCTGCAGCACCGGCACGACATAATTGATCTTCTCGCCGCGGTAGCTCTGCTTGGTGTAGCCCTTGAGCAGGTAGCTGGCGAACTCCGCCGACTCGTCATCGGGCAGGTAGTTGAGGATGTTGAGCGCCTGATTGGCCGAAGCCGCGCCCGGCGTGAAGCGCCGGCCGAAGTCCACGCCGCTGTGCTGGATGCCGCGCGGCGCGCCGTGGCAGGCGCCGCTCGGGCAGCGCTCGCCGCGTATCAACGGCCAGTCCCGCTCGGCGCCGGGCTGCGGCTGGCGCTGCAGCAGCGTCGGCGCCACGCTCGGGGCGCCGATGGCCGGTGGCGTGGTGCCGCGGCCGAGCGCTGCGGCACTGCGCTCGGCCTGGGCTTCCTGGGCCGAGTCGGCCGCTGCGAGCGTGTAGCCGGTGTCCGCCCGCCCGCTGCGCGACTGCAGCGTATGCGTGAGCTCGTGGGCGAGCAGCGCGCGGCCGGTGCGGCTGTGCGGTGCGTAGCGGCCGGCAGCGAACACGATGTGCTGGCCGGCGCTGAAGGCCTCGGCGCGCAGCGCACGTGCGGCGCGGTCGGCCTGCGCATCGGTATGCACGCGCACCGCGCCGAGCCCGTGACCGAAGCGCTGCTCCATCAACTCGCGCGCGCCGGCTTCCAGCGGCGCGCCCGGCTGATGCAGCGCGCTGCCGACCGCCTCGGCGTGACAGCGCGGGCAGTGGCCGCCGCAGGGGCAGGCATGCGCCCGCGACGGCGCCGTCATCGAGGCGGCCGGCGTCGGGCGGGGCGTGCCGCCGCGCCGCCCGGTGCCGGGCTGAGCATGGGCGAGGTTGTACATCGCGCATCCCCCTGCGTGCGGACTCGGAGGCTCCGGCTCGCCCGGCCGCACGCGTTCCGGGGGGCTGGTGGTGCGCCCGGCGCTCAGCCGCCGAGTTTCGCCCCGAGCGCGAAAGCGCCGCCGACGAGCGTCGCCGCGGCGATCAGCACCGACCACAGCTGCGCCGGTTTCAGCTCGCCGAGCAGCTGGGCGACGCTGCGCTCGCCGGGGTTGGCCGCCACGCTGGCGGGCGCCAGCGCGGCGCGGGGCATGGGCGGCTTGAGCTTGGCTTTCCAGCTCGACAGCACGCCGTTGAATACCGGTGTGGCGAGCGCGGCCGGGTCGAGGCGCACGCTCTGCACATACCAGTCGAAGCCTGTTTCCAGCAGGCCGTCGGCGCGCACGCCGTCCTCGACCAGCACCAGCAGCGGATAGCCGCGGCTGTAGGCCAGTGCCGCCTCGATCTGGTTCCACGGCGTCGCCAGCTTGACGTCGGCGAGCGCCGCTTCCTGCACGCCGCCGCGTTTTTCCACGCCGTGGTCGATGTGCAGCCGTTCCAGCGCGATGACCACCACACCGGCGCAGCGGTCGAGCAGCTCGGTCACTGCGCGAAACGGCGATTCGGAGCTGAAGCTGTTGCGGCCAACGGTGTGCGGCACCAGGCCCTCGGCGCGCAGGCGCTCTTCGACGGCGCGCACGAAGGCTTCCTGTGCGGCAGTGGCGGTGCTGCCGACGCTGACGAATACCGGGGTGTCGGGCATCGGCGCGGTCTCCGGCGGAGCAGGCGGGCTGCGGGCATGTTCACCGCCCGCAGGCGGTCGACATGAGCAAAGGTTTAGACGGCTTTGCCGCCGACATCAGCTGCGGATCGCCGGCAACTGCCTGCGGCTTGCCGGCGCACCGTAAGGTGGTTCAGACAGTGGTCTCTCTGCGCCTTCCGGCCCTGCATGGCTGGCGGATCGCAGGCCTTGGCGGCGGTGGCGATGCGAGCGCCGTCGAGGTCGATGCTGGGGCGCATGGCTATCCTCACTGCGCGTCCTCGAAGCTCCTGCCGCTACGCGGCCGTGTGCGGGCATGACCGACATCCTCAGCCGCTGCGTGGGCGTTGCGCCCGCCCGCCGGTGCCCCGGCCGGGCTGATGGCCCCGCCATTCCGGTCAGGCGGATGGGCTGCTGCGATGCCTAGCCATTGAACTGCTGCGGGTGCCGCGGACAGTCAGGACAGTACTGCAGCGGGTGTGGCGAGCGGCCGGGAACGGTGGTCGGTGGCCGCATTGCAGGACCGTCCCGGCCGATGCGGCTGGGTTTCAGGCCGGCGCGCGGGCGTGCTGCAGCCGCCGGCGCACGGCAGCGCCGGCACAGACGGCGAGCGGCAGTTCGAGCAGTCCCCAGACCACGGTGAACAGCGCGACCCGCGGCGTGACATAGCCTGCGAGCAGCATCCCCCACTGCACCCAGGCCCAGACCAGGAACCAGACGATCAGGCCGGCTACCACCGCGGCTACCAGTGGCCGCGGGAATGCACTCTGCAGCACGCCGGCGAGCCAGACCGCGAAGCCGCCGAGCAGCAGCAGTTTGAGCAGGCCCTGCGCAGCCACCGCGGGGCCGGGCTGCGGCAGCTCGAAACGGGCGAACAGTTCGGCCCAGTCACCGGCCAGCAGGGTCAGATTGAGCACGGCCTCGCCAAGGACGATCAGCAGACCGGTGGTGATGCCGCCGGCGAGCAGGGGGAACAGATGCATGCGCAGACTCCGCTGGTGGACAACGGCCGCCGCCGCGAGCCGGCGGCCCGGGCGTCGGGGATGGCGAACGCGGCGTCCGTTGCACCTCGGCACGAGCGGGCACCGCCGCTGCTCAGTCGCACGGCGCGGCGAAGGCTGTCTGTGAGCGCCGGCACAGGCTGCGCCGCGCGTCACTCGCCGGCTGCGGCGGTGCCGGCGGGTGGGCGGTCGGTGCCGGCGTATTCAGCGGCCGGCCGGTGCTTCAGTCGTCGTTCGCGGCGGCGCCGCAGCACTTCTTGTATTTCTTGCCGCTGCCACAGGGGCAGGGGTCGTTGCGGCCGATTTTCTCGCTGCGGATCGGCGTCTGGCCGCTGGCGTAGCCGGCGTCGTCGCGCGCCGGGCCGTTCAGCGAGTCGATCAGCAGCACGGCGGCGCCGAGCGAGTCGATCAGCTCCTCGATGCGCTCCGGCGTCAGCGCGGCGATTTCCTCGCGCACCATCGGCGGCAGGTCCTGTTCGTCGGCTTCGATGCCGCCGGCTTCCTGGGCGTCGTGGATCGCGCGGTAGCACAGCGTCACGATCGGTTCGAGCGCCAGGCGCAGCGGTGCGTCGCGCTCGGGGTCATCGGTGACCGGTTCGCCGGCGAGCGCTTCCTGCCAGGGTTCGCTGCTGTCGACGGCGTCCATGAAGCCGAGCACCCAGTCCTCATAGAGCGTGAACGGCTGGCCGTCCTCGTCTTCGGCGACGAACAGCAGCGGCAGGAATTCCTCGGCCATGTTGAGGTCAGCCTCGATCTCCAGCCACATGCGCCCGAGCAGTGCGCGGATGCGCCGTTCCTCGCGCTCGTTGGCGAACTCGGCATCGGCGAGGACTTCGTCGATGGCATCGGCGAAGCCGAGCGGCGCCGGGCCGCACTGCTCGGCGGTGAAGAAGCCGTGGGCCGAACCGAGCGTCAGCGTGCCGCGTTCGGCCTCGGCCTGCTCACTGAGGAAACGGTCGAGTTCGTCCAGCTCGGCATCGTTAAGTGGCTGAAATTCGGTCATGACGGCGCACCCAGCGCGGTGATTGGGCCGGGAATCATTGGCCCGAAAGATGTCGCTTGCAAGCGCGCCGCGTGCCGCCCCCGTACAATGCGCGGCCTTTGCGCGCAGGGAGAACGTCCGCATGTCCCGTTATCTGGTCGGCATCGACCTCGGTACCACGCACACCCTGGTGGCCTGTGCCGACACCCTGGCGGCGACGCCGGAAATCGAACTGTTCGCGCTCGAACAGCTGGTGGCACCGGGCGAGGTGGCGGCGCGGCCGCTGCTGGCCTCGATGCGCTACCACCCGGCCGCCGGCGAGCTCAACGCCGCTGACCTCGGCCTGCCGTGGGCGGCCTGGGACGGCAGCGCGGTGATCGGTGAACTGGCGCGCGAGCTCGGCGCCAAGGTGCCGGGGCGGCTGGTCACCAGCGCCAAGAGCTGGCTGTCGCATCCGGGGGTCGACCGCACCGCACCGATCCTGCCGTGGGGCGCGGACGCCTCGGTGGCGCGCATCTCGCCGCTCGATGCCAGCGCCTCCTACCTGGCTTATGTGCGCGCCGCCTGGGATTACCACCATCCGCAGGCGCCGCTGGCGGCGCAGGAGATCGTGCTGACGCTGCCGGCCTCCTTCGATGAAGGCGCGCGGCTGCTGACGGTGGAGGCGGCCCGGCGCGCCGGTCTGCCGCAGGTGCGTCTGCTCGAAGAGCCGCAGGCCGCCTGCTACGACTGGACCGCGCGCCACGCCGAGCAGCTGGTCGCGGCGCTCGCCGACGTGCACCTGCTGCTGGTGGTCGACGTCGGCGGCGGCACCACCGACCTGACGCTGATCCGCGTCGAGCACGACGATGACGCGCCCAGGCTCACCCGTGTCGCTGTTGGCGAACACCTGATGCTCGGCGGTGACAACATGGACCTGATGCTGGCGCACGTCGCCGAGCGCCGCCTGCTCGCCGACGGCGAGCGCCTCGGTGCCGGGCAGCTGGCGCAGCTGATCCAGCAGTGTCGCAACGCCAAAGAGCGGCTGCTGGCCGCCGAGGCGCCCGAGGCGGCGCGCGTCACGCTGCTCGGCGGCGGCAGCCGGCTGATCGGCGCGGCGCGTTCGGTGAGCTTCAGTCGGGACGAGGTGCGTGAGTGGCTGGTCGAGGGCTTCCTGCCGGTCTGCGCTGCCGACGACCGGCCGAGCGGCCGGCGTGCGGCGCTGGTCGAATTCGGTCTGCCGTATGCCGCCGATGCGGCGATCACCCGCCACATCGCGGCCTTCCTCGGCCGGCATCAGGTGGCGGCGCGCGCCGCGCTCGGCGACGCGGCGGACGACGGTCTGGCGCTGCCCGATGGCCTGCTGCTCAACGGCGGCGTGTTCCATGCCCACGCGCTGAGCGCCCGGCTGCTCGACGTGTTGGCACAGTGGCGCGGCGGCGAGCCGCCGCGGCGGCTGGCCAACGCCGACCCGGATCTGGCGGTCGCCCGCGGTGCGGTGGCGGCGGCGCTGGCACGGCGCGGCACCGGCGTGCGCATCGGTGGCGGCTCGGCGCGCAGTTACTGCCTGCTGCTCGATGCCGAGGGCGAACAGCGCCAGGCGGTGTGCGTGCTGCCGCGCGGCAGTGAGGAAGGTCAGGAACTGGCGCTGGCCGGGCGCAGCTTCCGCCTGCGGCTCGGCGAGCCGGTGCACTTCTCGCTGGTGGCCAGCGCCGAGGATCAGCCGCGCGCCGCCGGCGAGCTGCTGGTGCCGGACATCGCGCTGTACTCGCCGCTGCCGCCGGTGGCGACGGTGCTCGACGGCCACGGCGAGGCGCAGGTGCAGCTGGTCGCCAGCCTGTCGACGGTCGGCACGCTGGCGCTGGCCTGCGCCGAACTCGGCGGCGCCGAGCGGCGCTGGAATCTGGAATTCCAGCTGCGCGGCGAGGGGGCCGAGGCGCTGCCGGCGCAGGCGCAGCATCCGCGCTTCGACGAGGCCGCCGACCGCATCCTGCGCTTCTACGGTGGTCGGGCGAAGGATGTGAACCCGAAGGAGATCAAGTCGCTGCGCGCAGATCTGGAAAAACTGCTCGGCGCGCGCGAGCACTGGGATACGCCGCTGCTGCGCGAGCTCGGCGGCGTGCTCTGGGAGGGCGCGCGGCGGCGGCGGCGCTCGGCCGATCACGAGCGCCTGTGGTGCTCGCTGATCGGTTACGCGCTGCGCCCCGGCTTTGGCCATGCGCTCGACGACTGGCGTGTCGCCCAGCTGTGGACGCTGTTCCCGCAGGGCGTGCAGTACGCCGGCGATGCCCAGGTGGTCGCCGAGTGGTGGACGCTGTGGCGGCGCGTCGCCGGCGGCCTGGGTGAAGCGGCGCAGTGCGCGCTGCTCGACGCTATCGAGCCCGATCTGCCGGCGCTGGCCAAGGGCAGCAAGGCGAAGCCGGGCACCGACGACCGCATCCGCCTGGCCGGGGCGCTGGAGCGGGTGCCGGCGGCGCGCAAGGTCGCCGTCGGCGAGACGCTGCTGGCGCGGCTCGGTCACAAGGGCGAGTCGAACCAGACCTGGTGGGCGCTCGGCCGCCTCGGCGCGCGGGTGCCGTTCCACGGCAGCGCGCACGCCGTGGTGCCGGTCGAGGTTGCCGAGCGCTGGTGCGCGGCGGCACTCGCCGTCGACTGGAAAGCCGCGCCGCCGGCGGCACTCGCCGCGACCCTGCTGGCGCGGCTGAGCGGC
Organism: Plasticicumulans acidivorans; assembly: GCF_003182095.1. Taxonomy (GTDB): domain Bacteria; phylum Pseudomonadota; class Gammaproteobacteria; order Competibacterales; family Competibacteraceae; genus Plasticicumulans; species Plasticicumulans acidivorans. Next base: position 81,089 of record NZ_QGTJ01000010.1, read on the forward strand.
GATCGTGCGCGTGACATCGACGCCGGCCTGCGCGCGCAGGTCGCCGAGCAGCTGCGGGCGACGAAGCAGCCGGAGAACTGGGCGCGGCTGGTCGAGGCCGTCGTCGAACTGGATGAAGCCGACCGCAAGCGCGTGTTCGGCGAGGCACTGCCGCCGGGCCTGCGCCTGGCGGACTGACAGCTGCACCGCGGGTGCGGCGCGAGCGGAGTGGATGATGGGTTACCTGTACCTGACGATCGCGATCGTCGCCGAAGTGATCGCCACCAGCGCGCTGAAGGCGTCCGACGAGTTCAGCCGGCTGTGGCCGAGCGTGCTCGTCGTCATCGGCTACGGCATCGCCTTTTATTTTCTGACGCTGACCCTGCGCACGCTGCCGGTCGGCATCGCCTACGCCATCTGGTCGGGGCTCGGCATCGTGCTGGTGTCGACCATCGGCTGGCTGTTGTTCGGCCAGCGCCTCGATCTGCCGGCGATCCTCGGCATGGGGCTGATCATCGCCGGCGTCGCCGTCATCAATGTGTTTTCACGGGTGGCGGCGCACTGAGCGCTCAGTCTCCGTGTTCGGCGCAGGCGACGGCGGCCAGGTAGCGGCGCAGTTCAGCGCCGTCGCCGGCATCGAAGCGTTCCGCCAGCGCTTCCAGTGCGGTGATGCGGTCGACGCGGAAGGTGCGGTAACTGCCGCGCAGTTCGCACCAGGCGGCGAGCGTCCACACCCGTCCCCAGTAGAACAGGCCGAGCGGGCGCACCGTGCGCCGGCTGGCTTCACCGTCGGCGCGGCGGTAGTCGAGACGCAGCTTGCAGGTCGCGCCGATCGCCCGGCGCAGTTCGCCGAGGGCGATGCGCGCCTGCTCCGGCACGTGGAAGTCCGGCACGATCAGGGCGCTGCGTGTCAGCTGCGGGCGCAGCGCGACCGGCAGCGCCGCCTCGACCTTGGCCAGTGCGCGCTCGGCTGCCGCACCGAGCCCGGCGTCGGCCCAGCTGCGCACCACCTGGGCACCGAGCAGCAGGGCTTCGAGTTCCTCCGGCGTGAACATCAGCGGCGGCACCTGATAACCGCGGCGCAGGCGGTAGCCGACGCCGGCGGCGCCGTCGACCGGTACGCCGCTGGCGACCAGGTCGGCGACATCGCGATAGATGGTGCGCTCGCAGACTTCGAGTTCGGCCGCCAGCGCCCGGGCGGTGAGCACGCGGCCGCCGCCGAGCAGCAGCACCAGACGAAACAGGCGATCGGCGCGCCGCATCGGTGAGCCTCCTGACAACAGGCTGTCAGCATAGCGCGGCGTGGCGGGGGGCTTCGGCAGGGCTGCTGACAGTACGCTGGCAGCAGGCCCGCGGCAGGCTGTGCCCCGTCATTCACCACGAGGCAACGCCGATGCAGAAAATCATCAACTGGTTCGAAATCCCGGTCGCCGATCTCGAAGCCGCTGCGACCTTCTATGAAACCGTGCTCGGCTGCACGCTCAAGCGCATGCAGTCCAGCGGCATGACGCTCGCGGTCTTTCCGTATGAGTGCCCGGCCACCGGCGGCGCGCTGGTGCAGCAGGCCGATGCGCAGCCGGGTCACGGCGGCCCGCTGCTCTACCTCGATGCCGGGCCGTCACTCGCTGCGGTGCTGGCGCGCGTCGAAGGCGCCGGCGGCCGCATCCTGACGCCGGCTACGCAGCTCGACGGCGACATCGGCAGCATCGCCGTGATCGAGGATGTCGCCGGCCAGCGCATCGGCCTGCACGCCGCGCCTTAGCGGCCGGCGACGACGCTGAAATCCAGGCGGCCGATGCGCTGGCCGCCGCGGGTCTCCAGCGTCACCGACCAGGGGCCGAGCGCATCGCTCGGGAAGGCGCTCTTGCGGCTCCAGGTGCGGTAGCGGCCGCGGCTGGTGCCTTCGAGCGTCAGCGCGATGCGATCGATGACCTGGCCGCGATGGCGCCAGACGTGCCAGATCGGCTCCTTGAGGCCGAGCGGCGCGTGCAGCGAGCTCCAGGCGTAGAGGCCGCGCTGCAGCTGCGCCGGTGTCACCGTGTCGAGCGGTGTGCCGGGCTCGCGGCCGTCGAGGGTGGCCGACAGCAGCGCGCGGTCGAGCCACAGCGTGACCGGCGGCACCCACGGCTGGGCGATCCATGCCAGCAGCACCAGCAGCACGGTGATCAGCGGCCGGCGCAGCGGGCGTGTGCTGCTGCGCTGGCGCAGCAGGCCCGGCAGTGCGGTCAGCGGGGCGATCAGCAGTGCCAGCGTGTAGCTGCTGGCGGTGTCGAGGTGGAACACGATCGGCGCGCAGGCGAGCGTCGCCAGCCCGGCAGCGAAAGCATGAAAGCACAGGTAGCGGCCGCGCCGGGCCCGCAGCTGGTGCTCGTAGAACGGATCGATGATCGTTGCCAGCCCAGCCAGTCCGACCGTGACGGTGAACAGCGCCTGCGGACTGCTCCAGTCGGTGGTGTGGCCGAGGAAGGGCAAGACGAAGAACAGGGTTTCCTGATGCACGGCCTGCGTCAGCCAGCAGGCGAGCCTCGCTGACAGGGGGTAGCCGCGCCAGCGCGCCAGTTGCGGCTCGACCAGCAGCCACAGCCAGCTCAGCAGCAGCAGGCCGGCGAGCAGCCCGGCGAGACGTTCCTTGCGCTCCACCAGCAGGAAGCTCCCCACACCGCTGGCGAAACTGACCAGCGGCCACCACGGCCGCAGCCGGGCGATCAGCGCCAGCAGTGCCGGCGGCGGCTGGCGGATGACGCCGGGCAGCAGGCCGGGACGCATCAGAGCACGCTGACGCCTTCGGCTTCGAGCATCGTCGTCAGGGCGATCAGCGGCAGGCCGATCAGCGCGTTGGGGTCGTCGCCTTCGAGGCGTTCGAACAGTGCGATACCGAGCCCTTCGGACTTGAAGCTGCCGGCGCAGTCGTAAGGCTGCTCGCGCTGCAGGTAGCGCTCGATCTGCTGTGGCAGCAGTGCGCGGAAATGCACACGCAGGCTGACCACTTCGAGTTGCGTGTTGCCGCTGTCGGCGTCGAACAGGCACAGGCTGGTGAGAAACTCGACGCTGCGGCCGCTGGCGCGCTGCAGCTGTTCGCGCGCGGCCGCGTGGGTGCCCGGTTTGCCGATGACTGCGTCGTCGAGTACGGCGATCTGGTCGGAGCCGATCACCAGCGCATGCGGCATGCGCTGCGCCACGACACTGGCTTTGGCGAGTGCCAGTCGCGCCACCAGTTCGCGTGGCGCTTCGCCGGGCAGCGGGGTTTCATCGACGCCCGGGCGGGCGCATTCGAACGGCAGTGCCAGCCGTTCGAGCAGCTGGCGCCGATAGGGCGAGGTCGAGGCGAGGACCAGTCGCCGGCCGTCAGACAACGAAGGGATCATGAGCTGGCTCCGGGGGCGCTCGGGCGGTTCGGGGGCGCACAGCGTAGGAAGTCGCCGGCATCGCTGCAATGTCGGCATTCTGAGCTTTGACTTGCTTTGGCGAACTCCTTAATATGCCGCGCCTTATGCATGCCAGACCCGCCGACAGATTCGATCCGTGGAAGCTTGCCGCCAGCGGCGAGCGCGTGGAAGGCAGTGTGCCGTTGGCGCAGCTCGGTCGTCTCACCGATCTGCTGCGCGAGACCGGTGGCGACGTGCGCTACCGGCTTCGCGGAGAGGTCGACGCCGAGGGGCGCAAGTTCCTGAGTGTTGATATCTCGGCTGATGTAGTGCTGGCCTGCCAGCGCTGCTTCGGGCCTCTGCTACTGCCGCTGCACTGCACGGTAGCGCTGGCACCGGTCGCGAGCGAAGCTCAGGCGGCACAGGTGCCGGAACACTATGAACCGGTGCTGGCCGGCGAGGAAGGTATCGCGATCAGCGAGGTGATCGAGGACGAACTGCTCCTCGCACTGCCGCTGGTGGCGATGCATGAAAATTTGCGTGAATGCGAAGCCAATGGCTTCGCCTTGCCGAAAACTGGCGCGGAGCCCGTTGCAGCGAAGGAAGAACCACAGCCTTTCGCGGCGCTCGCGGCGCTGTTGAAGAAATCGAGAGATCAGGAGTAAGCCATGGCCGTTCAGCAGAACCGCAAGTCCCGTGCCCGTCGTGACATGCGTCGTTCCCACGATCATCTGAGCAGCAGCGCGCTGTCGGTCGACAAGACCAGCGGCGAGACCCATCTGCGCCACCACGTCACGCCGGACGGTTTCTACCGCGGCCGCCGCGTGATCGCCGCCAAGACCGAAGAGTGATCCTCAGCGGTCCGCGCGACCGGCTGATCCTGCCGATCAAGCGCCTCCCTTGCGGAGGCGTCATTGTTCTCGCCAACCTTTAAAAGTCGACGGTAAACCGAATGACGAGACCGCTGACCATCGCGCTCGATGCGATGGGTGGGGATATCGGTCCGGATGTCGTCGTCCCCGCTGCCCTGCGCATGCTGGAGCGGCGTGCCGATCTCTCGCTGATCCTGGTGGGGCGCGAAGACGTGCTGGCCGCGAAGCTGGCAGCGCTCGGCGCCAGCGGGCGTGCCGGTATCGTGATTCGCCATGCGACGCAGGTCGTCGACATGGACGAACCGCCGGCCAGTGCCCTGCGCAACAAAAAAGATTCTTCGATGCGGGTGGCCATCAACCTCGTCAAGAGCGGCGAGGCGGATGCCTGCGTCAGTGCCGGTAACACCGGCGCGCTGATGGCGACGGCGCGCTTCGTGCTGAAGACGCTGCCGGGCATCGATCGCCCGGCGATCTGCACGACGCTGCCGTCGGTGCATGGCAGCACGCACATGCTCGACCTCGGTGCCAATTCCGACTGCCGTGCCGCGCATCTGCTGCAGTTCGCCGTCATGGGCGCCGAGCTGGTGCGCGCCGTCGACGGCATCGAGCGCCCGCGCGTCGGGCTGCTCAATATCGGTTCGGAAGAAATCAAGGGCAATGATCTGGTCAAAGAGGCGCATACCCTGCTTTCGAAGACCGATTTGAACTATATCGGATATGTCGAGGGCGACGGCATCTACCTCAGTCCGGTGGAAGTGGTCGTCTGTGACGGTTTTGTCGGCAATGTCTCGCTGAAGACCAGTGAGGGCGTGGCCAAACTGATCAAGCATTACATGAGCGAAGAGTTTCGCCGCAATCTGCTGACGCGGCTCGCCGGACTGATCGCGCTGCCGATCCTGCGCGCGTTCTCGCAGCGCATCGATCCGCGGCGCTATAACGGTGCCAGCCTGCTCGGCCTCAATGGCATCGTCATCAAGAGTCATGGGGGGGCCGACGTGCTGGCTTTCGAGAACGCGATCCGTATTGCCACGATCGAGGTGGAAAAGAACGTGCCTCAGCTGATCAGCCGTCGTCTGTCCAGTCTGCTTGAGCAGAGGCTGGCTTCGTGAGTTTCGCGCGCATCACCGGGACCGGCGGTTACCTGCCGGCAAAAGTGCTCACCAATGACGATCTCTCGCGCATGGTCGAGACCAGCGACGAGTGGATCGTCGAGCGCACCGGCGTGCGCCAGCGTCATATCGCTGCGCCCGATGAAACGACGTCCGATCTTGCCGAGCATGCCGCGCGGCGGGCGATCGAAATGGCGGATCTCGATCCGGCCACGCTCGATCTGATCATCGTCGCTACGACCACACCCGATCATGTTTTTCCGAGCGTTGCCACGCAGCTGCAGGCGCGCCTCGGTGCTTTCGGCTGTCCGGCCTTCGATGTGCAGGCGGTGTGTGCGGGTTTCGTCTATGCGCTGTCGGTAGCCGACCAGTTCATGCGTACCGGTATGGCCAAGCGTGCTTTGGTCGTCGGTGCCGAGACCTTCTCGCGCATTCTCGACTATACCGATCGCGGCACCTGCATCCTGTTTGGCGACGGTGCTGGTGCGGTGGTGCTGGAGGCAGCTGAAGAGCCGGGCATTCTGTCGACGCGCATCCATGCGGATGGTCGCTACAAAGAGTTGCTGTGGGTGCCCAACGGTGTTTCGACGGGCTATGACCAGACCCGACAGAATCGCGCCTTCGTCGAAATGCGCGGTAACGAAGTCTTCCGCGTCGCCGTCAACACGCTGGGCCGTATCGCCGCCGAAGCGCTCGCGCTCGAAGGCATTGCACCGGAGAGCGTCGACTGGCTGATTCCGCATCAGGCGAACATCCGCATCATCCAGGCGACGGCGCGCAAGCTCGGCGTGCCGATGGAGCGCGTCATTCTCACCGTGGCTGAGCATGGCAATACGTCGGCAGCGTCGGTGCCGCTGGCGCTTGATGTTGGCGTGCGCGATGGTCGTATCCGCCGCGGGCAGCTGCTGCTGCTGGAAGCTTTCGGCGGTGGTTTCACCTGGGGATCGGCACTGGTGAGGTTCTGAACGCAACCCTCGCTTGGGCAGTGTCCAGCGGGCGTGTGCACGGTTTCCGTCACGATGACATGAGCGGAGGAGCGATGAATCGAGTCCTGGGTAGCCTTGCCTTTGTCTTTCCGGGGCAGGGTTCGCAGTCGGTTGGCATGCTCGCCGATGCAGCCGAGCGTCCCGAAGTGCGCGAGACCTTCACCGAGGCGTCTGCGGCACTCGGCTTTGATCTGTGGGCGCTGGTGCAGGGCGGTCCCGATACCGAGCTCAACCAGACACAGAACACGCAGCCGGCGATGCTGGCGGCCAGCATCGCGCTGTGGCGCGTCTGGCTGGCTGAAGGTGGTGCGCGGCCAGGCATGGTCGCGGGTCACAGCCTCGGCGAATACACCGCACTGGTGGTGGCTGGCAGCCTCGATTTTACCGATGCAGTCCGTCTGGTGGCCGAGCGCGGTCGCTTGATGCAGAGCGCTGTGCCGGTCGGCGAAGGTGCAATGGCGGCGATCCTCGGTCTCGATGACGAGACGGTGCGCTCGGTCTGTGCCGAGGCGGCGCAGAGCGAGGTCGTCGAGGCCGTCAACTTCAACGCGCCGGGTCAGGTGGTGATTGCCGGTGCGACGGCGGCGGTCAACCGTGCCTGCGAACTGCTCAAGGCGCGCGGCGCGAAGCGTGCGCTGCCGCTGCCGGTCAGCGTGCCCTCACACTGCGCGCTGATGCGCCCGGCAGCCGAGCGGCTGGCGGAGCATCTCGCCGCCGTCAGCATCCGCACGCCGGAGATCCGCGTGCTGCACAACGTCGATGTCGCCAGTCACACCGATCCCGAAGAAATTCGTACCGCTCTGGTGCAGCAACTCTACAGTCCGGTGCGCTGGGTCGAGACCGTCGCCGCGATGGTCGCGGCCGGAATCGCCACCACTGTCGAGTGCGGTCCTGGCAAGGTGCTGGCCGGTCTGAACAAGCGCATCGTCAAGGGCTTGAGCGTGCTGCCGGTTGCCGATCTCGCCGGCCTGCAGAGCGCCATCACCGATTTCAAGGGAGCTTGAAGATGAACCTCGAACAGCAGATCGCCCTCGTCACCGGCGCCAGTCGTGGCATCGGCCGTGCGATCGCCCTCGAACTGGGGCGGCTCGGAGCGACGGTCGTCGGTACGGCGACCAGTGAGACCGGTGCCCAGGCCATCAGCGCCTATCTGGCCGAGGCTGGCGCGAAAGGTTGCGGCATGGTGCTCAACGTCACCGATCCGGTTTCGATCGAGGCGGTGGTGAAAGCGGTTGGCAGCGATTTCGGCGCACCGACGATCCTCGTCAACAACGCCGGTATCACCCGCGACAATCTGCTGATGCGCATGAAGGACGAGGAGTGGGACGAGATCATCACCACCAATCTGAGCTCGGTCTATCGCCTGTCGAAGGCGGTGATCCGCGGCATGATGAAAGCCCGTCAGGGACGCATCATCACCGTTGGCTCGGTGGTTGGCAGCACCGGCAACCCGGGGCAGACCAATTACGCAGCGGCCAAGGCCGGTCTGCTGGGCTTTACCAAGTCGCTCGCCCGGGAAATCGGCTCGCGCGGCATCACCGTCAACGCTGTGGCCCCGGGCTTCATCGATACCGATATGACGCGCGCGCTGCCGGCAGAGCAGCGTGAAGCGCTGGTGCGCAGCATCCCGCTGGAGCGGCTCGGTGCACCGGAGGACATCGCCCATGCGGTTGCCTTCCTGGCGTCACCACAGGCGGCTTACATCACTGGGGAAACGCTGCACGTCAACGGCGGCATGTACATGCCGTAAGCACCTGCTGCAAGCTTGCGGCAGGGAGTTAATTGCTGGTTTTTGGGCGCTTTTTCCAGTCGTGAGCGAGCTTGTTCGCGGTGGATCAGGCATTTTGTTTTACATACAATACCGGCGGCAATTGCCCCGATACATATCGTTGCGAGGATTCCAATGAGCAGCATTGAAGAGCGCGTCAAGAAGATCATCATTGAGCAGCTCGGTGTCACCGAGGCGCAGGTCACCAACGACGCATCTTTCGTCGATGATCTCGGCGCCGACTCTCTGGATACCGTCGAACTGGTCATGGCGCTCGAAGAAGAATTCGAGTGCGAGATCCCCGACGAGGATGCCGAGAAGATCACCACCGTTCAGGGCGCCATCGATTACGTGACCGCGCACCTCGGCTGATCACGGGTTTCGTCGTGTACCGGCGCCGCGCGCCGCGTCGAACGCGGCTGCGCAGCGGCGTCCAGTGCGCGCTGTAAAGAGGACTGCCTTTTGGGCAAAAGACGTGTCGTCGTGACTGGTCTCGGCATCGTGTCCCCGGTGGGTAACAGTGTGGCCGCAGCCTGGGATACGATTCTTGCCGGGTGCAGTGGCATCGCCCCGATCACCCACTTCGATGTCAGTGCGTTTTCCGTGCGCTTCGGCGGCTCGGTGCGTGACTTCGACATCGAGCGCTACATGCCGGCGAAAGAGGCGAAAAAAATGGATGTCTTCATCCATTACGCCATCGCTGCCGCCGTCGATGCCTTCCGTGATTCCGGTCTGGAAGTGACCGAGGCCAATGCCGATCGCATCGGTGTGTCGGTCGGCTCCGGTATCGGTGGTCTGCCGGGCATCGAGGAAGCGCATTCGGGCTACATGAAGAGCGGGCCGCGCAAGATTTCGCCGTTCTTCGTGCCGCGTAACATCATCAACATGGCTTCGGGCCAGATTTCGATCCTGCTCGGCATGAAAGGGCCGAACTATGCGATCGTCACCGCCTGCAGCACCGGTACGCACTGTATCGGCGATGCCGCCCGCATGATCGCCTATGGCGATGCCGATGCGATGCTGGCCGGCGGTGCTGAAATGGCGACCTGTCCGACCGGGCTCGGTGGCTTCGCGGCGATGCGTGCTCTGTCGCAGCGCAACGACGATCCGCAGCACGCCAGCCGGCCGTGGGATCGTGACCGTGACGGTTTCGTGCTCGCCGATGGCGCCGGTGTGCTGATGCTCGAAGAGTACGAGCACGCGCTGGCACGCGGTGCGCGGATCTATGCGGAGCTGGTCGGCTTCGGCATGACTGCCGATGCCTATCACATGACTTCGCCAGCTGAGGACGGCGACGGTGCGCGCCGCTGCATGCTCAAGGCGCTGCGCGATGCCGGCCTCAACGCCGAACAGATCGATTACATCAATGCGCACGGCACCTCGACGCCGGCTGGTGATGGCATCGAATCGCGGGCGATCAAGCAGGCGCTCGGTGACTATGCCTACAAGGTGGCGGTCAGTTCGACCAAATCGATGACCGGGCATCTGCTCGGCGCCGCCGGTGGTGTCGAAGCCGTGTTTTCGGTGCTGGCGATTCGCGATCAGGTCGCACCGCCGACGATCAACCTCGATAACCCGAGCGAGGGCTGCGATCTCGATTACGTGCCGCACACGGCGCGTTCGATGAAGATCGATGTCGTCATGTCGAACTCGTTCGGCTTTGGCGGCACCAACGGTACGCTGGTGTTCCGCAAGCTGGCGTGAGCCGTTACGGGTGCTCGCACCCGGCTCGAATCGCACACCGGGCCGACGCGGACAACCGCGCCGGCCCGCTCGTTTCCGGCGCCCTTGGGCGCCCAGCGCTGATGTCTCGTCATGAAGCCTGTCGTCCGCCGTCTGCCCGCGTTGCCCGACCTGCTGGTCCTGCACCGGCACAATCCGCAGCGTTACCCCTTTCTGCTCGAAAGCGTTGCGCAGGGTGGCGCAAACGCACGCTGGAGCATCGCTTTCGCCTTCCCGGAAGCGAGTGTGCAGGCGCGCGCTGGCGACGATTTTCTGACCGCACTCGATGCCGCGTGGCATGCCGAAGCATTGCCTGCGACTGCGGCGGGTGATGACACGGCCGGCGCTGACGAGTGCTGGCCGTTTCGCGGTGGCTGGTTCGTCTATCTGAGCTACGAGCTGGCCGGGCAGGTCGAACCGACACTGCACCTGCCGGCGGCCAGCGACGAGCTGCCGCTGGCCTGCGCGACACGCATTCCCGCCGCGGTGTTGCTCGATCATCTGCGCGGCGAGGCCTGGACCCTGGCCGAAGCCGGTCGGGAGCCCTTGCTCGATGCGCTGGGTGCCGATTGCGCGGCCTGCCAGGCGTCTGCGGCGCCGCGAGCGACCGCTCCGCTGCTGGCGGGCCGGCTCACCGAAGACCTGCCGGCCGCTTTCGAACAGGGCGTCGAGCGCATCCGCGAATACATCCGCGCCGGCGACGTGTTTCAGGTCAATCTTTCGCGCGCCTGGCGTGGCCGGCTGGGCGGCGGCGTCGATGCTGCCGATGTCTATGCCAGCCTGCGCCAGGCGAATCCGGCACCGTTTGCCGCTCTGGCCCGCTTCGGCGGGCAGGCGGTGGTCAGTTCGTCGCCGGAGCGACTGGTGCGGGTGCGCGGACGGCAGGTCGATACCCGGCCGATCGCCGGTACGCGCCCGCGCGGCCATCAGCCCGCGGCCGACCAGGATCTGTCCGCCGAGCTGCTGGCGCATCCGAAGGAGCGTGCCGAGCACGTCATGCTGATCGACCTGGAGCGTAACGACCTCGGCCGGGTCTGCCGGCCAGGCACGGTGCGCGTCGATGAGCTGATGGTGGTCGAGAGCTATGCCCACGTGCACCACATCGTCTCCAATGTCTGCGGCGAGCTGCGTGCCGGAGTCTCGCCCGCTGACGTCATCCGTGCGGTATTTCCAGGCGGCACCATCACCGGCTGCCCGAAAGTGCGCTGCATGGAAATCATTGCCGAACTCGAAGGGGTCGGCCGCGGCGCCTACACCGGCGCCGTCGGTTACCTGAACCGTGACGGTGACCTCGACCTCAACATCCTGATCCGCACGCTGACGCTCAACGGTGAGCAGCTCGTGCTGCGCACCGGCGCCGGCATCGTTGCCGATTCGGAGCCGGGCCGCGAGCTGGCCGAGACCCGGCACAAGGCGCGTGGCCTGCTGCGCGCGCTCGGCGCTGACGAGGTCGGAACGTGACGACGGGCCTGATGTGTCTGATCGACGGTCTCGCCAGCGATCGCCTGCCGGTCACGGATCGCGGCCTGGCCTACGGCGATGGCCTGTTCGAGACGCTGGCCGTCATCGACGGCCGGCCGCGCTACTGGTCGCGGCACCTGGCGCGGCTGGCGCGCGGCTGTGCGCGGCTCGGTCTTGCGATGCCGGATGAAGACCTCCTCGCCGCCGAGGCGGCACGGCTGCTGGCCGCTCGCCGGCAGGCCGTGCTCAAGCTCATCCTCACCCGCGGCAGCGGCGGGCGTGGCTATCGGCCACCACAGCCGGCGCAGCCGCGGCGTATCTTCAGCGTGCATGACTGGCCGGCCGCCGCCGGCGCGGCGCAGCCGATCGCCGTGCGCTGGTGCACGCATCCGCTGTCGCTGAATCCGCGTCTCGCCGGGCTCAAGCACTTGAATCGCCTCGATCAGGTGCTGGCGCGCAGCGAATGGGACGACGAGTTCGATGAAGGGCTGATGCGCGACCTCGATGGCGGCGTGATCGAGGCGACTGCGGCGAATCTGTTTTTCGTGCGCGACGGCGTGCTGGTGACGCCACTGCTCGATCGCGCCGGCATCTGTGGCGTCATGCGCGAGCGGCTGCTCGAACTGGCTACTGCTGCCGGTCTGCCCTGGCTCGAACGCCGGGTCGACATGACCGAAGTCGAGGCCGCCAGCGAACTGTTCCTGAGCAACAGCGTGTTCGGCATCCGCCCGATCGCCCGTCTGGGCGAGCGCAGCTTCCCGGCGCCCGGAGCGCTGACCACCCGGCTGCTGGCCTGCCTGGCGACGGACTGCGCGGCATGAGTCGGCACAAGCGCCTGTTTGCCGGGCTGGCGCTGCTGCTGGTGCTGAGCGCCGGCCTCGGCTGGCTCGATTACCGGCGCGTGCTCGGCACGCCGCTCAGCGTGCCGGCCGGCGGCGTCGAGTTCGTCGTCGCTCGCGGCAGCAGTGTCGGCGGGCTGGCACAGGCCCTGGCGGCACAGGGCCTGCTCCGTCAGCCGACCTGGTTCGTGCTGTATGCGCGTAGCACGGGGCTCGCCGCGCGGATCCAGGCCGGCGAGTATTTCATCGCCCCCGGCACCACGCCGAAGGCACTGCTCGAACAATGGGCGGCCGGGCGTGTCATCGAACGCGAGCTGGTGCTGATCGAAGGCTGGACGCTGCGCCAGATCCGCGCGGCGCTGCGTGCCGCGCCGAAGCTCGGGCAAACGCTCGACGATGTCACCGATGCCGAGCTGATGGCCCGCCTCGGTCAGCCCTCGCAGCCGGCGGAAGGGCGGTTTTTCCCGGCGACCTACCGTTACCGCCTCGGCGATCGGGACATCGATATTCTGCGCCGTGCCTACAAGGCGATGGCGGAGCGGTTGGCGGCCGCCTGGGCGCGGCGGGTCACGGACCTGCCGCTGGCCTCGGCGGATGACGCGCTGACGCTGGCCTCGATCGTCGAGCGCGAAACGCCGCTCGCCGCGGAGCGGCCGGCCGTCGCCGGTGTCTACGTGCGCCGGCTGCGCCTGGGCATGTTGCTGCAGGCCGACCCGACGCTGATCTACGGCCTCGGCGAGGATTACACGGGGACGCTGACCCGTGCCGATCTGCAGCGCGACACGCCGTACAACACCTATCTGCACAAGGGCTTGCCGCCGACGCCGATCGGGGCGCCGGGTGCTGAAGCGCTGGCTGCCGCAGTTGCCCCGGCCGCCGGGGATGCGCTGTATTTCGTTGCCCGCGGCGATGGCGGGCATGTGTTCTCGGCGACATATGACGAGCATCGCCGCGCTGTGCAGGCGTACCGGCGCTTCCAGCAGCAGGCCACGGAGGAACCATGAGCGCGAGAGGCCGATTCATCACCGTCGAAGGCGGCGAGGGCGCGGGCAAGACCACCCAGCTGGCGACGCTGCAGCGCTGCCTCGAACAGGCCGGCCGTCGCGTGGTGCGCAGCCGCGAGCCCGGCGGTACGCCGCTCGGTGAGGAACTGCGCGAGCTGCTGCTGCAGCCGCGCGCCTCCGGTATGTGTGCCGATGCCGAGCTGCTGCTGATGTTCGCCGCGCGCGCCGAGCACCTGGCCCAGCTCATCGAGCCGGCGCTGGCGCGCGGCGACTGGGTGCTGTGCGACCGCTTCACCGATGCCACCTACGCTTATCAGGGCGGTGGCCGCGGCCTCGATCCGGCGCGCATCGCCACGCTGGAGACCTTCGCGCAGGGCACGCTGCGCCCGGATCGGGTGCTGGTGTTCGATGTGCCGCCGGCGCTCGGGCTGGAGCGGGCGCGGCGGCGCTCGGCCGCTGATCGCTTCGAGCAGGAGCAGCTCGCCTTCTTCGAGCGCGTGCGGCAGGTCTATCTCGAACGCGCCGCGCGCTGGCCGCAGCGCTACACGGTCATCGACGCCACGGCGCCGCTGGCCGAGGTCAGCGCCCGGGTCGAGGCGATCGCCGCCCAGCTGCTGACGGAGACGGCTTCGTGAGTACCGGCGCGGAGGCGCGGCTGCCCTGGCATGAGACGTTGTGGCAGGGCGTTGCCACCCGCATCGATGCGGGGCGCCTGCCGCATGCCTTGTTGCTGAGCGGGCCGGCCGGACTCGGCAAACTCGATTTCGCCACGCAGCTGGCGCAGGCGCTGCTGTGTGAGGCGCGCACCGCGGACGGTCATGGCTGCGGCACCTGCCGTGGCTGTCTGCTGTTCGCTGCCGGCAGCCATCCGGATTTTCGGCGCGTCGAACCGGCCGAGGACGGCAAGGTCATCCGCGTCGAGCAGGTGCGCGAGCTGATCGAGTTCCTCGCGCTGACCAGCGGCAATGTCGGTCGCCGCGTCGTCTTGCTGCAGCCGGCCGATCGGCTCAATGCCAACGCCGCCAACAGTCTGCTGAAGACGCTGGAGGAGCCGCCGGCAGGCAGTCACCTGCTGCTGCTCAGCGCCCATCCGGCCGGCCTGCTGCCGACCATCCGCAGCCGCTGCCAGACGCTGGCGTTCACCGCGCCGGACACGGCACGGGCGCTGGCCTGGCTGGCGCCGCAGGTCGGCGAGGCCGATCCGCAGCTGCTGCTGGCGCTCGCCGCCGGCAGTCCGCTGCGTGCCCTGCAGCTCGCCGCGCAGCTGCCGCGTCGCCGGGAGCTGTTCCGCGCGTTTCTCGATGTCGCCACCGGCAAGCTCGATCCGCTGCGCGCCGCCGAACTGTGGCTCGAAGACGATGTCGCACTCGCCGTGCACTGGCTGCTCGGCTGGTACCTCGACCTGCTTCGCCTTAACATGGCCGCCACTCCGCCGCAGCTGACCAATCCGGATCTGCGCGAGGCGCTGTGCACACTGACGGGCCGCCTGCGTGCGGACTATCTGGCACGCCGCTGGGAAGCGGCGCTGCGCCTGCGCGAACTGCTCGCGACGCAGGCCAATCCGCAGTTGCTGCTCGAAGAATTCTTCATCGACTGGGCGGGCGTCGCCGCCCGCAGGGTGTGACCGCATGGAGTCGAAAGCCAGTGCCGCGCGCCAGGGCGTGATGTCGGTCGCCTTGCGCGACCGCAACCAGATCTACCAGTGCTACATGCCGTTCCTGAAAAGCGGTGGCCTGTTCGTGCCGACCGACAAATCCTTCCAGCTCGGCGACGAGGTTTTCCTGTTGCTGACACTGATGGACGACCCGACCCGCTATCCGGTGACCGGCAAGGTGGTCTGGCTGACGCCGAAGACCGCGATCAGCGGCCGGCCGGCCGGCATCGGCCTGCAGTTCACCGGCATGGAGGCGGCGACGGTGCTGAAGAAGATCGACACCTACCTTGCCGGCATCGTCAATTCCGATCGTCCGACCCACACGCTCTGACCGAGGGCCGGCCGCGGCCGGTGCAGTACCGATGCTCGTCGACTCTCATTGCCATCTCGATCGTCTGCGCCTCGATGCCTTCGGCGGCAGTCTTGCCGCGGCGCTCGACAGTGCGCGCCAGGCCGGTGTCGGCCACTTCCTGTGCGTGGCGGTCGCGCTGGAGGACTGGCCGGCGATGGTCGAATCCGTCGCGGCGTTCGATGACGTGTCACTGTCGGTCGGTGTGCATCCGAGCGAGGAGGGGCGGGCACCGACCCTCAGCGAGCTGGTGCGGCTGGCACGCACGCCGCGCGTCGTCGCCATCGGTGAGACCGGCCTCGATTACCACTACGGCCCGGAGCGCGCCGAGCTGCAGCGCGAATGGTTCCGCATTCACGTGCGGGTGGCGCGCGAGACCGGCAAGCCGCTGATCGTGCACACGCGCGAGGCGCGCGAGGACACGCTGGCGATCCTGCGCGAAGAGGGCGCGGCCGAGGTCGGCGGCGTGCTGCACTGCTTCACCGAAGACTGGGAGATGGCGCAGCGCGCGCTCGATTTGAACTTCCATATCTCGTTTTCCGGCATCGTCACCTTCCGCAGCGCTGCGCAGATCCAGGAGGTCGCCCGCCGCCTGCCAGCCGAGCGCATGCTGGTGGAGACCGATTCGCCGTACCTGGCGCCGGTGCCGCACCGCGGCAAGCCGAATCACCCGGCCTGGGTTCGCGAGGTGGCGGCTTTCGTCGCCGAGCTGCGCGGCGAGACCGCGGAGCAGGTGGCAGCGACGACGACGAATAACTTCTTCCGCCTGTTCCGTGATGCGGTGCCGTCTGCCCATGCACCGCTGTGAACAAACATCGCAGGCGTTCCGACGCCGCGCTCGGTGCTCACAATGGACGTGATGAAACCGATACCTGCCACACTCGATTTAATCCGTGAGCGCGTTGCCACGCGTCCCGATCCGCGTGCGCTCAGCGGCGATCATGCCGTCGCCGGGCTGCCGCGCGAAGACCGGCCGCTGACGCCTGCCGCCGTGCTGGTGCCGTTGGTGCTGCGCGCAGAGGGGCTGACCGTACTGCTGACGCAGCGCACCGAGCACCTGTCACATCATCCGGGGCAGATCAGTTTTCCCGGTGGACGCTGCGAAGCCGAGGATGTCGACCCGATCGCCACCGCGCTGCGTGAAACCGAAGAAGAAATCGGCCTGGCACGCAGCCATGTCGAGATCGCCGGTTACCTCGACCTCTACCAGACGGTCACCGGCTTTCTGGTGACCCCGGTGGTGGCCTTCATCGAACCGCAATTCGAGCTGACGCTCGATGCCTTCGAAGTCGCCGACGCCTTCGAAGTGCCGCTCGCCTTCATCCTCGACCCGGCCAACCACAGTCGCGGCAGCCGTGTACTCGGCGGTCGCGAGCGCTTCTTCTATGTGCTGGCCTACGGCGAGCGCTATATCTGGGGCGCGACGGCGGCGATGCTGATCAACCTCAGTCAGAAGCTGGCCGGCTGAATCCGCCGCCAGTGCCTCACACCAGGCCGTAGCGCTCGCGCAGCTCCTGATAGACGATGCTCGACACCTCGCGGATGGCATTGCCGCGGCTGACCATGAACTGACCGTAGTCGGATGCCGGGCTGCGTCGCTGCACCACGCCGATGATCGCGTAGGGGAACTCGCCACCGCCGCGCTGGCGCGCGACGAGGATGCCCATGTCGCCGCACAGGCGCGCCGTCGTACCGGTCTTATCGTAGACCGCGGTACCGCGGGCCACGCCGTCGGCGCCTTCGTAGAGGCGGTCGCGGTTGGGGATGCGCATCACCCGCAGAATCTCGTCGGCGCCCGGCGCGCGGCGTTTCCACAGGCTGTCGAGAAAGCGCGCATGCGCCTGGCAGGACGCCCGATTGCGGTAGGTGCGGCCACCGGCGGGGATGTATTCGGACACGACGACACCGGGGGCGATGCGGCGCAGGAGCACCTGCACGCGGGCCGGGCCGCCGACGGCGCGGATGAAGTGATTGGTCGCGGTGTTGTCGCTGTGCACGATCATCGCTTCCATCAGCGTGCGCTCGGCCGGCGTATAGCGCAGCCGGCCGCGCATCACCTCGGAAAAATACGCGGCGGCAACGAACGGTTTGATCATGCTCGCCGCCTGCAGTGCGACGCCGCCGTTGAGCGAAAGCAGAGTCTGGCCGCTGCGCAGGTCCTGCACGTAGAAGGCGGCGGTTTCGTCGCGACCGATCAGGCCGCGGCGGCGCAGTTCGGTGACACGGGCGCCGACCGCCGCGTTCAGTGACGGCGGCGGCGCTTTTGCCTTCGCCGGCCGCTTGCTGCGCGGCGCGGCGGCTTTGGCCTGCGGCTGTTTCGGCTTGGGTTTGGGCTTGACCGTCTTCGCTGGGCGTTCGGTTTCGCGGGCTTCGCCGAGGGCGGCGAAGGGCAGGGCGAACAGGGCTGCGAGCAGGCGGCGACGGGTAGGCGAGACGACGGACATCGAGCGGCCTCCGGTTCCGGTGGACGTCTTCGGCCGCGCAGTGTGCCCGATGTGCGCTGAGGTGCAAGGGGCGATATGCGGCGCGGTCGGTGTTCAGGGCGATGGTGTAGACTGCACGGCTCACTTCGATCCGCTAAATCGGCCGTACCATGAGCGAATTTCTCGAAGAGATGAACCGTCGGCGCACCTTCGCCATCATCTCCCATCCCGACGCCGGCAAGACCACGCTGACGGAAAAGTTGCTGCTGTTCGGCGGCGCGATCCAGCTGGCCGGCACCGTCAAGGGGCGCAAGGCGGCACGCCATGCCACCTCCGACTGGATGGAGCTCGAAAAGCAGCGCGGCATTTCGGTGACCTCCTCGGTGATGCAGTTCCCGTATCAGAGCCGCATCGTCAACCTGCTCGACACGCCCGGCCACGAGGACTTCTCCGAAGATACCTACCGCACGCTGACCGCCGTCGACTCGGCGCTGATGGTCATCGACTGCGCCAAGGGCGTCGAGGAGCGCACGATCAAGCTGATGGACGTCTGCCGCCTGCGCGACACGCCGATCCTCACCTTCATCAACAAGCTCGACCGCGAAGGCCGTGAGCCGCTCGATCTGCTCGATGAAGTCGAGAAGGTGCTGAAGATCCGCTGCGCGCCGGTGACCTGGCCGATCGGCATGGGCCGCGAGCTCAAGGGCGTCTACCACCTGCTCGAAGATTTCATCCATCTCTACGAGCCGTCGAAGGACGGGCGCGTCAACGAAGGCGCGATCATCGACGGCATCGATTCGCCCGAGGCGGCGGATGCGCTCGGTCCCGATGTCATCGATGCGCTGCGCGAGGAAATCGAACTGGTGCAGGGCGCGGCCGATCCGTTCGACCACGGGGAGTATCTCGCCGGTCGGCAGACGCCGGTGTTCTTCGGTTCGGCGATCAGCAATTTCGGCGTGCAGGAGATGCTCGACGGCTTCGTGCAGTTCGCACCCGGGCCGCGGCCGCGCGCGGCCGATGCGCGTACCGTCGAGCCGCAGGAGGAGCGCTTCACCGGCTTCGTGTTCAAGATCCAGGCGAACATGGACCCGCAGCATCGCGACCGCATCGCCTTCCTGCGCGTGTGCTCGGGCGTCTGGCGTGCCGGCATGAAGGCACAGCACGTGCGCCTGGGCCGCGAGGTCAAGCTCGCCGATGCGCTGACCTTCATGGCCAGCGAGCGCGAACACGTCGACGCCGCCTACCCCGGCGACATCATCGGCCTGCACAACCACGGCACCATCCGCATCGGCGACACCTTCACCGAAGGCGAGAAGATCGCCTACACCGGCGTGCCGGACTTCGCCCCGGAGCTGTTCCGCCGCGCGCGACTGCGCGATCCGCTGAAGATGAAGCAGCTGCAGAAAGGGCTGGAGCAGCTTTGCGAGGAGGGCGCGACGCAGCTGTTCAAGCCGCTGGTCTCCAATGACCTGATCCTCGGTGCGGTCGGCGTGCTGCAGTTCGATGTCGCCGCCTATCGGCTGAAGAGCGAATACAACGTCGACTGCCTGTTCGAGGCAGTCGGTGTCAGCACCGCGCGCTGGGTGCACTGCCGGGACGCCAAAAAGCTGGAGGACTTCCGCAACAAGTGCTTCGAGCATCTCGCCGTCGATCACCACGGCGAGCTGGTCTACATCGCGCCGACCCGCGTCAATCTGCAGCTGACGCAGGAGCGCTGGCCTGATGTGGAATTCTCGGCCACGCGCGATCACATTGCCCGCTGACCAGCGTCAGGGCATTTTGCGTAGCGCCTCGCAGAATGCGAGGCCGCTGCGGTCGTGCCGCCTGGCGGATGATCGAGATCTTTGATTTAAAGCTGAAAAATATTATTGGCCTTGTTGTTGCTTGATGAGTGCAACCGCCACTTTTCGCTACACCGAGGTGCATCATGCAAGTCGCCGAGCCCCGTGACAGTTCTCAAGCCGTCTGCCACCTGGAAGGTATCCGGCTGTGGCCGGAAGGGGCCATCGCCTGGGTCGAAGCGACACGGCTCGACGGCGACGGTGCACGCATCGCGACGACCTTCGACCCGCTGCCGTTTCTGGCGCGGGCCTCGGAGCGTGAACTGGTGGCACTCGCCGACGCGGGCTGGCGCGGGCAGCATGTGATGCTCGCCGTGCAGAGTCTGGTGCTGGCCGGCGATGCCGAGCTGACGCGCTGGTTCGGTGAACTGTCCGACTGGCTGGAAGATCTTGAGCTCGATGCCGAGTTCAGCGTCGATGCGCTGCTCGATCCGGCGGCGGCGTTGAGCTGGCTGCGGGTACACCGGCCGCGGGTCGTCGAACACCTGCCGCAGTTGTCGCTGTCGCGGCACGCTCACTGACGCAGTCTGCGCCGCAGCCCGGCCTGGCGGTGGTCGGGACAGGGCGGCGATGGCATGCTGACGGGCCCTGCCGTCGCCCACGCGAGCCCGTCGATGAATCCCCCCGTTTCACCTGATCGTTCGCCCGTCGGTTTCATCGGCCTTGGTCTGATGGGGCGACCGATGGCGCTCAATCTGCTGCGTGCCGGCTACCCCCTGAGCGTGCACAGCCGTTCCCCCGAGCCGGTCGCTGCGCTGGTCGCCGCCGGTGCCCGGGCGGCGGCCACGCCGGCTGAACTGGCGGCGCAGCTCGACTGCATCGTGCTGATGCTGACCGATACGCCGGCCGTGGCGACGGTGCTGGCCGCGCTGCTGCCGTCCTTGCGCCCCGGTACGCTGATCATCGACATGGGCACGAGCTCGGCGCTGGCGACCCGTGATTTCGCCGCCCAGGTGCGCGCCGCCGGCGCTGATTGGCTCGATGCGCCGGTTTCCGGTGGCGTGGTCGGTGCCGAGAACGCGAACCTGACGATCATGGCCGGCGGCGAGACAGCGGCTTTCGCCCGTGCCGAGCCTTTGCTGCGCTGCCTCGGTGCGCGGCTGACCCATGTCGGCGGTTGCGGTTGCGGCCAGATCGCCAAAGCGGCCAACCAGATGATCGTCGGTCTGAGCATCGGCGCGGTGGCCGAGGCACTGGCGCTGGCGGCCCGCGCCGGTGCCGATCCGGCCCGTGTGCGTGAGGCGCTGCGCGGCGGCTTCGCCGATTCGCGCATTCTCGAACTGCACGGCTTGCGCATGATCGAGGGACGTTTCGAGGCGGGCGGTCGTGTTACCACGCAGCACAAGGACATGACGCAGGCGCTGGAGCTGGCCGCGGCCTGCGGCATGCAGCTGCCGGCCACCGCGCTCAATCGCGAACTGTATGCCCGCCTGATCGCCGCCGGTGACGGCGGGCTCGATCACAGCGCCCTGTACCGCTTCTACACCCAGGCCCAGCCGGAGACCTCGCAATGAACGAACCGCGTGAGCCGGCGCCCAGTCTGTGGCAGGTGATCAAAAGCGTGCTGTGGGCCTTCGTCGGCGTGCAGAAGGACGCGAACCGCCGGCGCGACTTCAGTCGCGGCCGTGCCGGCCAGTTCATCGTCGTCGGCCTGCTGGCGACGGTCGTCTTCGTGTTGCTGCTGATCGGGCTGGTGCAGCTGGTGCTGCATCTGGCCGGCGCCTAGAGCAGGCGGCGCAGGCTTTCGCCGGCAAAGCTTGCCAGACCGTCGAACCAGCCTTGCGCCGGCAGCAGACGCAGGGCGAGGCGACGATAGAGCTCGTGGTCGATCAGCAGTCGCCACAGGCCGCCATCCGGCGGGCAGAGCCGGTACAGGGCCCAGTTGCCGGCGTAGAGCGCCAGTGTCCCGAGCGGGTTGCGCAGGTCGCCGAGACAGACCGCCGTGCCGAACGAGCGCTTCAGTCGGCGGCCGAGCAGGTCGACGCTGAACAGCTCGTCGAGCAGCAGGTGGAAAAGAAAGCCGCCGCCGACGAACAGTCCGCCTAGCCAGGCCTTGCGCGGCTCGCAATCGAGCAGGTGGTAGGTCAGCGATACGGTGGCCAGCGCGAAGGCGGTTGCCGCCGGCAGCGAATGCACCAGCCCGCGGTGCACGGTGATGGTGTTGATCAGTCCGAACAGGCCGTGGCGCAGAGCTAGGTAGCTCGCCGCCCAGGCGACGATCAGTTCGGCTAGCGAGAAGTGCGGACTGAGTGCCAGCACCACCATGAAGGCGCCGACCAGCGAGACGACGCGGAAGGCGACGCGTGCGGGGATCGAGTGATCGAGGTCGACATCCGGCAGCAGGCTGCCGATGGCGCCGAGGGCGAAGCAGCCGAGCGCAGCGTCACGCGGCAGCGCTCCGGCGATCAGCAGGGACGTGGCGGCCGCGCCGCTGGCAGCGGTGCCGCAGATCAGATGGGTCTTGAAATCGGCCAAGGGAAGTCACTGAAGGAAACCGGGTGCGGCCGGCGGCCGCACCCTCAGCGGGCAGGAGCGCTGGGATCAACCCTGCATCAGCAGGTTGCGCAGGTCGATGATCGCGGCATTGGCGCGCGAGATGTAGGAGGCCATCACCAGCGAGTGGTTGGCGAACAGGCCGAAGCCGGAGCCGTTGAGGATCATCGGGCTCCAGACGTGATCCTGCGTCGGTTCCAGTTCACGGATGATCTGGCGCAGCGAGACCAGCGCGTTCTTGTTGACCAGCACATCGCGGAAGTCGACCTCGATGGCCTTGAGGATGTTGATCAGCGCCCAGCAGTAGCCGCGTGCTTCATAGAAGTGATCGTCGATCTCCAGCCAGCCGGTCTTGACCGTGCGCTCGTCCGGGGTCGGTGTCGACTGGCGGGCGTCCGGATCGCCGGCGAGGCTGGTGTCGACACGGATGTGGCCGACGCTGGCCGACAGCCGCTGCGACAGCGAGCCCAGGCGTTTCTCGACGGTGGCCAGATAGTCGCGCAGGTTGTCGGCGCGGGTGTAGAACTGGCCGTCATCGCGGCGCTCGTCGGAGAGGCGGTTCAGGTAGCGCTGCAGCGCGGCGATACCGTCGCGGTATTCACTCTCCGAGGCGGGTAGGATCCAGGAATTGTTATCGAAGTTGAACTTCGGCTCAGCGACCTGCAGGTCCGTATCCTCGCGTGACTGGGTCTGCGAGCGGCTGAAGTCGTTGCGCAGCGCGCGGGCGACGTCACGCAGCTCGGTGAGCACGCCGAATTCCCAGTTCGGCACGTTGTCCATGAACACCCCGGGCGGGAAGCGATCGTTGCTGAGGTAGCCGCCCGGCTTGTCGAGCATCACCTGCGCGGTGTGGATGACGGTGGCGGTCGTCACATAGCCCGGTACCAGCTTGGCCTGGTCGCCGCCGGCCATCTGCAGGGCGACCTCGCGCACGTCGAACAGGTCCGGCTTGTTATCCCAGATGAACCACAGCACGCCGACGACGACCAGGTAGGTCGCCAGCAGTACGCCGACGGCATAGAAGATGCCCCTTTCGCGCCAGGTGTGCGGGTGGTAGGCGTGGATCAGTACGGCCAGCAAGGAACGTGGTTTGCCGTCGTAGGAATCGGTCGCGCTCATGCTTGTTGTCTCCCTGCCCTCGTTTTTCTTGATATCGCATCCGACCATGCCGACCGCGTCAGGTTTCCGACGGCCGCAAGGCGGCCGAGCTTGCGCCGCAGGCCGGCAAAAGAAAAGCCCGGCCGGACTGTGTGCCCGGCCGGGCTCATTGAACAGACGGCGCGGGCTCAGCTGCCCTTGAGCTGGCGGCGGCGCTTGTGCAGGTGCGGCTCGGTGTAGCCGTTCGGCGTTTCGCGGCCGAGGAACACCAGGTCGAGCGCGGCCTGGAAGGCAATGCCGTCATAGGCCGGTGCCATCGGCTGGTACAGCGGGTCGGCGGCGTTCTGGCGGTCGACGATCAGCGCCATGCGGCGGAAGGTCTCCATCACCCGTTCCCTGTCGACGATGCCGTGGTGCAGCCAGTTGGCGATGTGCTGGCTGGAGATGCGCAGCGTGGCGCGGTCTTCCATCAGGCCGACGTCGTTGATGTCCGGCACCTTCGAGCAGCCGACGCCCTGATCGATCCAGCGCACGACGTAGCCGAGGATGCCCTGGGCGTTGTTGTCGAGCTCCTGCTGGATCTCGGCGTCGGACCAGTTCGGCGCGCTCGCCACCGGCGGCGTCAGAATGTCGTCGAGGCTGGCGCGGGCGCGGCTGGCCAGCTCGGCCTGACGCGCGGCGACGTCGACCTTGTGGTAGTGCATCGCGTGCAGTGTGGCGGCGGTCGGCGACGGCACCCAGGCGGTGTTGGCGCCGGCCAGCGGGTGGGCGATCTTGGCAGCGACCATCGCCTTCATCTCGTCGGGCATCGCCCACATGCCCTTGCCGATCTGCGCGCGGCCGCGCAGGCCGCAGGCGAGGCCGATGTCGACGTTCCAGTCCTCGTAGGCCTTGATCCAGGCGGCGTTCTTGATTTCGCCCTTGCGGATCATCGGCCCCATTTCCATCGAGGTGTGGATCTCGTCGCCGGTGCGGTCGAGGAAGCCGGTGTTGATGAAGATCACCCGCTCCTTGGCGGCGCGGATGCACTCCTTGAGGTTGACGGTGGTGCGTCGCTCCTCGTCCATGATGCCGATCTTCAGCGTGTTGCGGGCGAGGCCGAAGGCGTCCTCGACGCGGCCGAACAGCTGGGCGGCGAAGGCAACTTCCTCGGGGCCGTGCATCTTCGGCTTGACGATGTACATGCTGCCGCGGCGCGAATTCTTCAGGCGGTTGAGGTCCTTGATGTCGCGGTAGGAAATCAGCGTGGTGACCATCGCATCGAGGATGCCTTCCGGGATCTCGGCGGCGTCGGCGCCGAACAGCACGGCCGGGTTGGTCATCAGGTGGCCGACGTTGCGCACCAGCAGCAGCGCGCGTCCCGGCAGCGTCAGCGTCGAGCCGTCGGCGGCGGTGTAGACGCGGTCCTCGTTGAGCGCGCGCGTCAGCGTCTTGCCGCCCTTGTCGAACTCGGCGGTCAGCGAGCCGGCGATCAGGCCGTACCAGTTGGCGTAGACCAGCGCCTTGTCCTCACCGTCGACCGCGGCGACCGAGTCCTCGCAGTCCTGGATGGTGGTGACGGCGGATTCGAGCACGACATCCTTGACGCCGGCCGCGCTCTGCTTGCCGACCGGATGATTGCGGTCGATCAGTACCTCGACGTGCAGGCCGTTGTGCCGCAGCAGCACGGTCTGCAGCGCACCGTCCTTCTCGATGTAGCCGACGAAGGCCGCCGGATCGGCGAGGCCGCAGCTGGAGCCGTCCTTGAGGCGGGCGAACAGCGTCGCGCCGTCGCGCACGTATTCGACGGCGTCGGCATGCTTGCCGCCGGCGAGCGGCGCGGCTTCGTCGAGGAAGGCGGCGGCGTAGGCGATGACCTTGTCACCGCGCGCCGGGTTGTAGCCCTTGCCCTTCTCGGCGCCGCCGTCCTCCGGCAGCACGTCGGTGCCGTAGAGCGCGTCGTACAGCGAGCCCCAGCGGGCGTTGGCGGCGTTGAGCGCATAGCGGGCGTTGTTGACCGGCACCACCAGCTGCGGGCCGGCGATGCTGGCGATTTCCGGGTCGACGTTGCCGGTCTCGACCTCGAAGTCCGCGCCTTCCGGCAGCAGGTAGCCGATCTCGCGCAGGAAGGCGACGTAGGCGGCGTGATCGTGGGCCTGGCCGCGGCGGGCCAGGTGCCAGGCGTCGATCTGGGCCTGGATCGCGTCGCGCTTGGCCAGCAGCTCGCGATTGCGCGGGGCGAGGTCGGTGACGATCGCTTCCAGCGCGGACCAGAAGGCACCGGCGTCGAGTCCGGTACCGGGTACCAGCGTGTCCTGCACCAGGTCGTACAGGGGCTTGGCGATCTGCAGTCCGCCAACGGCAACGCGCTCAGTCATCTAGCTGTCTCCACGAAGTGATCGATGCCCCGCGGCCGGCGTCGGCGTGCCGGCTCCGGGCCGCGGGCAGGGGGGCTGTATTTTCACCTCTGAGAATCCGTTGCGCAATGCACAACGCCGTCGTCGTGCCGCCGCCGCATGACCGCTAATCAGTCACTTGCATGGCTTTTCTCATCGTGGCAAGACGGCCGCGGGCAGCGAAAACGCAACGGGCCGGAGTCTTGCGACTCCGGCCCGTCAAGGGCGGGGTGACGCGCCGGTCTCAGTCGTTTGCCTCGACCACGGCGGCGTTGACCTGCGCGTCGACCGCCGCCACCGCGCTCATGTTGACGATACGGCGCACGGTGGCGGCCGTGGTCAGCACCTGACCGGGGTAGCGCAGGCCGAGCAGCATCGGCCCGACCGCGATCGCGTCGCCAGCCATCTTCAGCAGGTTGTAGGCGATGTTGGCGGCGTCGAGCGTCGGCATCACCAGCAGGTTGGCGGTGCCGGTGAGCTTGGAGTCGGGGAACAGGCGCAGGCGCAGCGTATCCGATAGCGCCATGTCGGCCTGCATTTCACCCTCGACCTCCAGCTCCGGCGCTTCGGCTTCGAGCAGCTCGCGCACGTGCGCCATCTTGCGGGCGGTGTCGCTGTCGTCGCTGCCGAAATTCGAATGCGACAGCAGCGCGACTTTCGGCGTCAGGCCGAAGCGGCGCACTTCCTCGGCGGCCATGCGCGTGATCGCCGCCAGATGCGCGGCGCTCGGGTTGCGGTTGACGTGGGTATCGACGAGGAACAGCGAACCGTGCTGCAGCAGCAGCAGGCTCATCGCCGCCGGCGCCGGCTGGCCGGGGAGGATGCCGTAGACCTCGGTCAGGTGATCGAGCTGGCGGCGATAGCGCGCGGTGACGCCGCAGATCAGCGTATCGGCGTGCCCCAGACGCACCAGCAGCGCGCCGAGCACGGTCGGCCGGGTGCGCACGCGCTGGCGGGCGTTGTCGATGGTCATGCCGTGGCGGCTGAGCAGGTGGTGATACTCGCGCCAGCAGTCGTCGAAGTAGGGATGGTCGCGGAAGTCGACGACCTGGAAGTCCTCGTCCATGCGCAGGCGCAGTTCGAGCGCATCGAGCTTCTGCTGGATGCGCTCGCGGCGGCCGAGCAGGATCGGCTGGCCGAGTTTTTCCTGCACCACCGTGTGCACCGCGCGCAGCACGCGATCGTCCTCGCCCTCGCAATAGACGATGCGCTGCAGGGCCAGCTTGGCGCGCTCGAACACCGGCTTCATGATCAGCCCCGAGCGGTAGACGAAGCGTTCGAGCTGCTCGCTGTAGGCATCCCAGTCGCTGATCGGGCGGGTGGCGACGCCGCTTTCCATCGCCGCCTTGGCGACCGCCACCGGCAGTTCGAGGATCAGCCGCGAATCGAACGGCTTCGGGATCAGGTAATCCGGGCCGAAGCGCAGCGACTGGCCGCCGTAGGCCGCCATCACCGCCTCGTCGGGCGCCTGCATCGCCATGTCGGCCAGCGCCCGCACGCAGGCGAGCTTCATTTCCTCGTTGATCGCCGTCGCGCCGACGTCGAGTGCACCGCGGAAGATGTAGGGGAACACCAGGACGTTGTTGACCTGGTTCGGATAGTCCGAACGGCCGGTGGCGATGATCGCGTCCGGGCGCACCTCGCGGGCGAGCTCCGGCAGGATCTCCGGCGTCGGGTTGGCCAGCGCGAAGATCAGCGGATGCGGTCCCATCTCGCGCACCATCGCCTGCGTCAGCACGCCGGGCGCCGACAGACCGAGGAAGACGTCGGCGCCGGTGATGATGTCGGCGAGCTTGCGCGCCTCGGTGTCCTGCGCGAACACCGATTTGTACTCGTCCATCAGCTTTTCACGGCCGACGTAGACGACGCCCTCGATGTCGGTGATCCAGATGTTGGCGCGCGGCAGGCCGAGCGAAACCAGCAGGTTGAGGCAGGCCAGTGCCGCGGCGCCGGCGCCGGAGCACACCAGCTTGACGTTATCGAGCGACTTGTTGCACAGGCGCAGCGCGTTGAGCACCGCCGCGGCGACGACGATCGCCGTGCCGTGCTGGTCGTCGTGGAACACCGGGATCTTCATGCGGCTGCGCAGCGTCTGCTCGATGACGAAGCACTCGGGTGCCTTGATGTCTTCGAGGTTGATGCCGCCGAAGGTCGGTTCCATCGCGGCGACCATGTCGATCAGCTTGGCCGGGTCGCGCTCGTCGAGTTCGATGTCAAAGACGTCGACGCCGGCGAATTTCTTGAACAGCACGCCTTTGCCTTCCATCACCGGCTTGGCCGCCAGCGGCCCGATCGGCCCGAGGCCGAGCACCGCGGTGCCGTTGCTGATCACGGCGACCAGATTGCTGCGCGCGGTGACCGTTGCCGCCTCCAGCGGGTCCTGCACGATCGCCTCGCAGGCGGCGGCGACGCCGGGCGAGTAGGCCAGGGCCAGATCGTGCTGCGTCGCCAGCGCCTTGGTCGGCACCACGGCGATCTTTCCAGGCGTGGGGAAGCGGTGGTAGCGCAGGGCCTGGTCGTTGAGATCGGTGCTCATCGCGAAAACGTTCCTCCGGGGGCGTGCCGCACCGCGGGGCGCGGCCGAGATGCTTATCAGTGTGGTAGATAGGTGGGGGCTGCTCAGTCGTCCAGACCGACCGAGGGCAGCACGCGCGGGCGGCGTCCCTGATCGAGGGCGACGAAGGTGAAGGTCGCCTGCGTCACGCGCACACGGTCGTCGCCGTCGCGCGAGCGGCGCCAGGCTTCGACCGCGATCGTCATCGAGGTGCGGCCGGTCTTGGTGACGTTGGCGTAGAGGCTGACCTCGTCGCCGACATACACCGGGCTGTGGAAGATGATCTGGTCGACCGCCACGGTGACGCAGCGGCCGCGGGCCCGGCGCGCCGCGACATTGCCGGCGGCGAGATCCATCTGTGCCATCAGCCAGCCGCCGAAGATGTCGCCGGCCGGGTTGGCGTCGGCCGGCATGGCGATGGTGCGGATCGCCGGCTCGCCGGCCGGCGGGGTGGTGGAATCGGTCATGGTCCAGTTCTCCGATGGCAGCGTCAGACAAGGGCGACGCTGCGGTGAAAGCTTCGGCAGGGTACGCCCGCAGCGCTCGCCGTGCGCGCGGATGCCGGCGCGGACGAGAGTAAGCCGAGGTGATGCGTTTTCATAATGATTGATAATGTTATGCGTATTTCGCGCGATACGGTATCAAAGCTGGTCCGGAGCGCAGGAAGAGCGGGATACGATGCAGGCAGTCATTTCTTTCCGCCATGCAGCATGTTCCACAAGCGACCCGATCGATGAATCTCAAGCCGCGTTTCCTGCTGCTCACCGCTCTGCTGTTCGTGCTGGCCGCCGCTGCTGCCTGGCTCGCTGCGCGGGAACTGGCTGAAGGCATCGTCGAACAGTGGGCGGTGCGCTACGCCGAAAAGCAGATGCTCTACGACAAGGAGCGCACGCTGCAGCCGATCCTGCGCGAGATCGCGCTGGCGCGGCAGTTCGCCAGCTCGCCGCTGCTGCGCAAATGGGCACAGCATCCCGAGGACGCGTCGCTGGCCGAGGCCGCGCTCGAAGAGATGGAGCGTTACCGCGAGCTGTTCTCCGACCGCTGCTATTTCGTCGCGCTCAAGGCCAACGGCCACTACTACTACAATGATGCCGACAACCGCTTCGCCGGCCGCCAGCTGCGCTACACGCTCGATCCGGCCAAGCCCGCCGACCGCTGGTTTTATGACATCGTCGGCCAGCAGCGCGCGCTGCACCTCAACGTCAACCCCGACGTCGAACTCGGCGTCACCAAGCTGTGGATCGACGTGCTGATGCGCGATGGCAAGCGCGTGCTCGGGGTCGTCGGTACCGGCTTCGAGCTGCAGCGCTTCGTGCGCGAGCTGCTGATGCAGACGCAGCCGGGCATGAGCAGCCTGTTCGTCGACCATGAAGGCGCGATCCAGGCGTATCGCGATCTGTCGCTGGTGGACTTCGCTTCGATCACCAAGCAGGCGAGCGAGCACAGCTCCGTCGATCGGCTGTTCGACCGCGCCGAGGACAGCCGCTCGGTGCGCGAACTGATGCGCGAGCTGGAGACCGCCAACAGTGCCAGCGTCGGCAGCCGTTTCGTCGAGCTCAAGGGCCGCCCGTATCTGGCCGGTGTGGTCTGGCTGTCGGAGATCGGCTGGTTCGAGATCACGCTGTTCGATCTCGATACCCTGCTGCCGCTCGATCGCTTCACCGGCCTGCTGGTGGTCTACGGCGCCTCGCTGCTGATGGCGCTGCTGGTGTTCAACGCCGTGCTCGGCCGCCTGGTGCTGCGGCCGCTGGCCGCGCTCGACCGGGCGATGGACGAGGTGCAGCGCGAGCGCAGTGCGCCGCACCATCTGCCGGACAACGCTCCCGGCGAGATCGGCCGTCTGATCACCCATTTCCGCAACATGGTCCAGGCTCTGTTCGACTCGCGCAGCGAGCTCGAACACAAGGTCACCGAGCGCACCGAGGCGCTGGAGCGGCTGACGCAGACCGACGCGCTGACCGGGCTGCTCAACCGTCGTGGCATGGCCGAGCGCCTTGCGGCCGAAGTCGCGCGCAGCAACCGCAACGGCCGTCGTTTCGGCATTCTCTGGCTCGACGTCGATCACTTCAAAGAGGTCAACGATTGCTACGGTCATGCCCAGGGCGACGCTGCGTTGACCTGCATCGCCGGCCTGATCCGCTCGGTGGTCCGCCCCTATGATGCGGCGGCGCGCTGGGGTGGCGACGAATTCCTGGTGCTGGTGCAGGACTGCGATCGCACGCTGCTCGACGATCTCGGTGAACGGCTGCGCAGCGCGGTCGAGCACTGCCAGGGCGGCGATCACTGCGCGCAGGACATGCTGCTCACCGTCAGCGTCGGCGGGCATCTGGCCGCCGCGACAGAAGGGCTCGATCCGGCCCTGCAGCGAGCCGACCAGGCGCTCTATGCCGCCAAGGCCGACGGCCGTAACGTCTACCGCTGTCTCGACGGCGAAGGAAATACCCATGCGCAATCGGGCTGAACGGCGGCTCGCCGCGGTGCTGGCGCTGTTTCTCGGTGGCTGGAGTGTGCCGGTGCAGGCCGCCCACGAGATTCGCGTGCTCGCTTTGTTTTCCGGCAAGGCCCTGCTGCAGATCGACGGTCAGCGGCGGTTGCTTGCCGACGGTGCCACCAGCCCGGAAGGCGTGCATCTGCTCAGCGCCAGCTCACGCGGTGCCGAGGTCGAGGTCGATGGCAATGTGCGCACGCTGGCGCTCGGGGCCAGCGGCCTGCTCGGCTCGGAGCCGGCCGAGCACCGGGAATTTCGCGTGCGCCGCGCGGCCAACGGCACCTATGTCGCTCCCTGCCTGATCAACGGAGCCGCGTTGCGCTGCATGTTCGACACGGGCGCTACGCAGGTGTCGATCAGCGGCGATACCGCTCGCGCGCTCGGCATTCCCTATCGCAGCATCGGCCGCCCTGCGCGGGTGATGACGGCCAGCGGCGTCAGTTCCGCCTGGGCCCTGACCCTGGAGTCCGTGCAATTCGGCGAACTGCGCCTGAGCAGTGTCGACGCCCTGGTCATCGACGGCCGCCATCCGGCCCAGCCGCTGCTCGGTTCGAGTTTCATCAACCGCCTGCACCTGCGCACGGAAGGGGAAGTGCTGATTCTGCAGCAGGGCGAGCCGTGAGCGGCGTGACCCGGCCTGGCCCGTTGCGGCTGGCTGCGTGCGCATCTGCGGGTAAAAAACCGGGGCTATCGTGGCGGGCGCCGGCTCGCCGCGAGGTCCGGCGCTGCGGGCAGCGCTGTTATGCGGTCGCTGCGTCCCGCAGACGCTTGCCGT
Organism: Plasticicumulans acidivorans; assembly: GCF_003182095.1. Taxonomy (GTDB): domain Bacteria; phylum Pseudomonadota; class Gammaproteobacteria; order Competibacterales; family Competibacteraceae; genus Plasticicumulans; species Plasticicumulans acidivorans. The sequence continues at coordinate 112,244 of NZ_QGTJ01000010.1, forward strand.
CAGGGCCGGGTCGGTGTTTTCGCTGTGCAATCCGCTGATGTGCGTGGACGTGTTGAAACGCGCCGCTGCACCTTAAACCACTTCGATCATGGACGAACTTATGAACACCTATCTGCTGACCGGCGCGGGCGCGAGTGCGCTCGCTGCCCTGCTGCATATCGGCTGCGTCGCCTTCGGCGCGCCGTGGTATCGCTTTTTCGGCGCGGGCGACCGCATGGTCGCGCTGGCGCAGGCGGGGAGTGTGATTCCGAGCGTGGTGACGCTGGGGATTACCGCGGTTCTGCTGCTGTGGTCGGCCTATGCTTTTGCCGGCGCGGGCATCCTGTTCGCACTGCCGCTCGAACGTTTCGCGCTGTGCGCCATCAGCGCCGTCTACTGCCTGCGCGGTCTGGCCGGGATGGTGTTCGCGATCACCGCCCCCGGCGAACGCAGTGTCGCCTTCTGGGGCTGGAGCTCTGCGATCTGCCTCGGCATCGGCGTCGTCCATGTGGTGGGGCTGAGCCAGGTCTGGCCACAGTTGTCATGAGCGGCCCGCTGCCCGGCCGTGCCTGCCGGCACCGATAAAGCGCTTCCAGCACGAGCCACGGCGGCATTACCTTCGATGCCGTGAACCGCCGGCAGCGGACGGCTCACGGCACAGTGTCCGGGGTGGCACCGATCATTACCGACGCGCCGCACGATGGAGGTGGGCAATGTCCGACGAGCTGTCGAGCGCGGCGCGCGCGCTGCTGAAGTCCGAGCCGACGCTGGCGCAGCTGATCGACTTCGTGCACACCTACGATCCCACCGCGCAGCTGCGCGCGAGCTGGGGCGAGCGTTTCGAACCGCGTCGTGACTACCTGCTCGGCCGGGTGCAGGACATGTTGTTCCTGGGCAAGGAATTCCCCGGAAACCACGCCGAGATCGTGCTGTGCATGGCGTACTGCGTGACCACGGCCCCGTATCTCGGCGTTGCTCCGGCCCAGGTGCAGCGCTACCTCAGCAGTCTGCTGCGCGAACTGGCGACCTGAGGCGGCGCACGCCTCAGGCGAAGCGCATCGACAGGTCGATGGCGCTGATGTCCTTGGTGATGTGGCCGACCGAGATGTAGTCGACGCCGGTTTCGGCGATCGCGCGCAGGGTGTTCAGGTTGACGTTGCCCGAGGCTTCCAGCGGGATGCGGCCGTCGGTGCGGATGACGGCTTCGCGCATCAGTTCGAGGCTGAAGTTGTCGAGCATGATGATGCTCGGCGCGCAGGCCAGGGCTTCGGCCAGTTCGTCCAGCGTTTCGACCTCGACTTCGATCTTGACCTGCGGGTGCAGCCGCTTGGCGAGGCCGACGGCGTTGCTGATGCTGCCGGCGGCGATGATGTGGTTTTCCTTGATCAGAATCGCGTCATACAGGCCGATGCGGTGATTGTGTCCGCCGCCGCAGCGCACCGCGTATTTCTGCGCCAGCCGGAAACCGGGGAGCGTCTTGCGGGTATCCAGCAGCCGGGCGCGGGTGCCCTGCAGTTTTTCGACGAACTGCGCCGTCGTCGTCGCGGTGGCGGACAAAGTCTGCAGAAAGTTGAGCGCCGTGCGCTCGCCGGTGAGGATGGCGCGGGCGTGGCCGTGCAGCTGGCACAGCAGCGTGCCGGCGGCGACGTGCTCGCCATCGGCGACCTGCCAGCTGACCTCGGTAGCCGGATCGACCTGGCGGAACACCTCATCGAACCATTCCCGGCCGCAGATCACCGCCGGCTCGCGGGTGATGACGCTGGCATTCGCCATGTTCGCCGCCGGAATCAGCTCCCCGGTCAGGTCACCGCCGCCGACGTCTTCTGCCAAAGCACGCGCAACGTCTTCCGCGATGCTGTTCTGATGCATAACTTCATGCCTCACACTTGCTCGAATGGGGGGACGATCGCGAGGATTTCCTCCAGGCTGCCGACGCACAAGTCCGCGTGCTCGGGCCAGAGAAAGGCTCGCTGTGGATCGACGAGTATGGTCAACGCGCCGGCGGCGCGGCCGCACAGCAAGTCATGCAGGTAGTCGCCGACCATCACCGCGTTGTCGCCGACCGCCTGCCAGTGCTCCAGCAGCTTGAGCAGGCCGCCAGGGTGTGGCTTGGGCTCGGCGCTCCAGCGGTCGACGATGCTATCGGCCGGGAAATAATCGGCAAGCCCCAAACGCGCCAGCACCAGCAGCGCGACTTCCCGCGTGTTGCGGGTGAGCAGGCCGATGCGGCGGTTCTGCCGGTGCAGCTGTTCGAGCAGGTGCGCCGCGCCCGGCGCGATGCGCGCCAGCGACACATATTTGTGTTCGAGCTCGTCGAGCCGGCGGCGCAGCTCGTCGCCCCGGGCGCCGGGCTGCTGCGTGACGTACTCGATGATGTCCATTTGCGGCGGCACGCCGAGCAGCGTGCGCATTTCGCCGAAGTCGTGGACGGCCACCGTCAGCGTGCCGTCGAGATCGAACACCCAGCACTGGCGTGCATGAAGCGGGCGGGAATCGGAAGCTGCGGCAAGCGCCATGAATCCTGCTCCTTGGCTGTCGGTTCGCTCGGGCGGGACGGTCGGGGCCGGTGTGGCGCGCCGGGATCGTTCCGTGGTCTGCCGAGTATCTCAGTCCGCGGCAGTTGCGGCACGGCAGATCGGTCAGAATCGGCCCGGCACGCACCGACGATGGGGCCGGCGGAGCGCCGGCATGACACGAACGCACGCAAACGGGATACCCACGCATGTCACTGGAAGCATTGATCAGGCCCGAAACCAGCGCCGACATCGAGGCGATCGGCGAGCTGACGCGAGAGGCCTTTGCGACCCTCGCCATCAGCCAGCACACCGAGCCGTTCATCGTCGCCGCGCTGCGCGCCGCCGGTGCGCTGACGGTGTCGCTGGTCGCCGAGCTCGACGGGCGCCTCGTCGGCCATATCGCGTTTTCGCCGGTGAGCCTGGCGGATGGTTGCGCCGGCTGGTACGGCCTCGGGCCGCTGTCGGTGCGGCCGGCGTACCAGCGTCAGGGGATCGGCAGCGCCCTGGTCCGGCAGGGACTGGCGCAGCTGCAGGCGCTGGCGGGCAAAGGCTGTTGCCTGGTCGGGCATCCGCACTATTACCGGCGTCTGGGCTTTGTGAATCCGCCGGGGCTGACGCTCCCCGGCGTGCCGCCGGAGGTGTTCATGGCGCTGTCATTCGATGGCCACTGGCCGCAGGGTACGGTCGCTTTCCATGAAGGTTTTCTGGCGACCGGCCCGCAGGCGGCTCCACGGGGCTGAAGGCAGACGGCAGGTTCGGGGTGGGGGCAGGTGATGCAGCGGGCACAGCAGTCCGATGCGCAGATCATGGCCGTCGTCGATCCGATCATGGACAACCTGATGGCTGCCTCGACGGCGATCGATTACGAGCGCCATGCCCGCGACTTCACCGAGCGCGCCCGGAGCGGGCTTTCGCACAAGGCGCTGCAATCGATCTGCGAGCACTATCGGAGCCGCCGGGGTTTTTCGCCCGCCGCGAGCGGGTCGCCATCTTCAGGCGTCCGGACTCGATCGCGGTGGTCTGGCGGCAGTGGTTTACCCGCGCGCCCGGCGAGTTCGTCGCGGAACGGGGGCCGGTCGAGCAGGACGGCTGCTACCGGGTCGATCACGTGATGGTTTTTTAGACAGCCGCCGCCGAGCGGCCTGAGGCCGGCACTACGCCAGCGGAGGAGCGCAGATGGGTAAAGGTCGACTGGAAGCGTTCAGCGATGGCGTGCTCGCCATCATCATCACCATCATGGTCCTCGAACTGAAGGTGCCGCACGGTGAGGACCTGGCGGCCCTGAAGCCGCTGATTCCGGTGTTCCTCAGCTATGTGCTCAGCTTCATCTACATCGGCATCTACTGGAACAACCATCACCACATGCTGCACGCCACGCCGTCGGTGAACGGCGCCATCCTGTGGGCGAATCTGCATCTGCTGTTCTGGCTGTCGCTGGTGCCGGCGGCGACCGACTGGATGGGCGAAAACCATTTCGCCCCGGCGCCCACCGCGCTGTACGGCGTGCCCCTGCTGATGGCGGCGTTTGCCTACTGGCTGCTGCAGCGCACGATCGTGGCCAGGCACGGGCGCGATTCCCTGCTGGCGACGGCGCTCGGCGGCGATCTCAAGGGCAAGCTGTCGCCCATTCTGTACCTGGTGGCGATTCCCGCGGCATTCGTGCGGCCGTGGATCGCCGGCGCACTCTACGTGCTGGTGGCGCTGATCTGGCTGATCCCGGATCGGCGCATCGAAAAAGCGCTCGCGAGCACCTGAGCCGCGACACAGGCGCGTCGCTCACCCGGCGGACGCCTGACCGGCTCCGCACTCGAATCACCCGCTTTGCAGCGGGTTCCCTCTGTTGCTGTGGGGGGGCGTCCCATGTCATCGACCGACCTGCAGGCCGCCGACTAGCAGTCGCATATTGAAACCCTGCAGACGCAGAGTCGTCTCGCCTGGCTCGCGAAAGACATTCCCGGCCTGCGCCAGCTGTGGTCCGCCGAGCTGCTGGTGAACACGCCGAACGGCCGGGTGCTGCGGCGGGAGGACGTGCTCGAACGGCTCGCCAGGGGTGTCATCGCGCATGTCAGCGATGACGAGCGTCTTGAAGCGCTGCAGCGGCAGCGGCAGGGCGACATCGTCGTCGTCATGGGGTGCGACGTCGTCGTCAACCCGCAGTCGCCGCAGCCGGTGGCGCGGCGCTTTACGAACGTCTGGCAGTTGGGCGGCGCATCCTGGCAACTGATCGCCAGACATGCCAACGCGATCGGCCGCAGCTAGCGCGCGACGCTTGCGGCCTGCCGGCCGGCGCACGCCCTACGCGGCGTCGAGGATCGCCGCCAGCCCCATGCCGCCGGCGGTGCAGATCGAGACCAGCGCCCGTCCGCCCCGCTGCGCGAGCTGGCGCGCGGCCGCGCCGAGCACGCGGGCACCGGTGGCGGCGAAGGGGTGGCCGAGCGCCAGGCTCGACCCCCAGGGATTGAGCCGCCCGCTGTCGATGGTGCCGAGCGGCGCCGGCAGGCCGAGGCGCTCGCGACAATAGTCGGCGGATTCCCAGGCGCGCAGCGTGCACAGCACCTGCGCGGCAAAGGCCTCGTGGATCTCGTAAAGCGTGAAGTCCTGCAGCGCCAGGCGGTTGCGGCTCAACAGTTCAGCGACGGCGAGCGTCGGTGCCATCAGCAGCCCCTCGTCGGCGACGAAGTCGACGGCCGCGCAGCGGAAGTTGCGCAGATAGGCCAGCACCGGCAGGTCGTGCGCCTGCGCCCAGTCCTCGCTGGCGAGCAGCACGGCGGCGGCACCGTCGCTCAGCGCCGTGGAATTGCCGGCGGTGAGCGTGCCGTCGGCGGCGAAGGCGGGCTTGAGCCGGGCGAGACTGTCGAGGTCGCTGTCGGCGCGCAGCAGGTTGTCGCGCAGCACGCCGGCGCAGGGCAGCAGATCGTCGTAGTGACCGGCGGCGTAAGCCGCGGCGGCCTTGCGCTGACTGCCGAGGGCGTAGGCATCCTGCTCGGCGCGAGGGATCTGCCACTGCCGCGCCATGCGTTCGCAGTGCTGGCCCATGCTCAGGCCGGTGCGCGGTTCGGCCGCGCTGGGTGGCTGCGGCAGCAGCTCACGCAGGGAGAAGCCTTTGAGCGCTGCCAGCCGGGCTTTGAGACTGCGTGCGCGGTTGAGCTGCAGCAGGCGCCGGGCAAAGCGCTGGCGGAACACGATCGGCAGGTCGGAGGCGCTGTCGCAGCCGGCGGCGATGCCGCAGTCGATCGCACCGCAGGCGATCTTCGCGGCGAGCTGGAATGCCGCCTGCAGGCTGGTGCCGCAGGCCTGCTGCAGCGTGTAGGCCGGGGTGTGCGCATCGAGCGCGGTCGACAGCAGCGCCTCGCGGGCCAGGTTCCAGTCCCGGCTGTGGCTGCTGACGGCGCCGGCGCCGACTTCATCGAGGCGCACGCCGGCGAGGCCGCAGCGCTCGACCAGGCCGCTCAGTGTGGTGGCCAGCAGGTCGAGGTTGCTCAGCTCGGCGTAGACGCCGCCGGCACGCGCGAAAGGGATGCGGGCGGCGCCGACGATGGCGACCGGGCGGGGGAAGGCGGTGGGCATCGCGGGGCTCCGTCAGGCCAGGCCGAGGTGGTGCAGCGGGCCGCCGCGGTGCGGCGCAAAGCCGGTGCCGAAAATCACGCCGGCATCGAGCAGATCGGCATCGGCGACGACGCCGTCGGCCAGCGCGGCGCGGCACTCGGCGAGCAGCGGCGCCAGCAGTTCGGCACCGAGGGCGGCGAGGTCGACACCGGCCTGCGGCGCCTCCCGTTGCGGCCGATCGTGACGCCAGACATAGAAACCGCGTCCGCTCTTGCGGCCGAGCCGGCCGGCGGCGAGCAGCACATCGAGCTGCGCCTTGGCCGCCGCACTGCCGCCGAGGCTGTCGGCGACGCGGCGACAGACGTCGAGGCCGACACGGTCGGCGAGTTCGATCGGTCCGAGCGGCATGCCGAAGGCGCATGCCGCTGCGTCGAGCGTGCCCTTGCTGCTGCCGGCATCGAGCCGCTGCAGGGCTGCGAGCAGGTAGGGGGCCAGCACGCGGTTGACCAGAAAGCCCGGCGTGCCGGCGCAGGGCAGCGGCAATTTGCCGATGGCGCCGACGAAGGCGCAGCCCTGGTGCCGCGTGCTGACTGCACTGCCGGCGTCGTGCACCACCTCGACCAGCGGCATCTGGGCCACCGGATTGAAGAAGTGCAGACCGATCAGCCGCTGCGGCTGCCGCAGTCCGGCGGCGAGCGCGGTCAGCGGCAGCGCCGAGGTGTTGGTGGCGAGCAGCGCATGCGCGGCGAGGCGCGGTTCGAGCGCGGCAAACAGCGCCTGCTTGGCGGCGAGATCCTCGACGATGGCCTCGATGACGACATCGGCACGCGCCACGCCATCGCCCGCCGGGTCGCCGATCAGCCGGGCGCGGGCGGCGAGGCGCGCCGCCGGGGATTTCAGCCGCCGCGCGAACAGCGCCGTGGCGCGCGCCAGTGCGGCGTCGATGCGCGGTGCCGCGCTGTCCTGCAAGGTCACCTCCAGCCCTTTGAGCGCGCACCAGGCGGCGATGTCGCCGCCCATGACGCCGGCGCCGACCACATGCACGCGGCGCACCGTGCAGTCTTCGGCGTGGCCCAGGCTTTTCAGCCGCTCCATCAGGTGGAACACCCGGCGCAGGTTGACCGCGGTCGGCCCGACCAGCAGCTCGCCGACGCTGAGCGCCTCGGCTTCGAGCATCTCGGCGCGGTTGCCGCCGTGGCGGCGCCAGTGTTCGATCAGCCGATACGGCGCCGGGTAGTGCTCGCGCCGTACTTTGGTGGCGAGCTGGCGGGTGAACAGCGGCGCCAGCAACACGCGCGCGGCGGCCGTGTTGCTGAGCCGGGTGAGCAGGCCGGGTGTGCGGCTGTGCTTGCCGGCGAGCAGGGCGCGGCGCGCGGCCCAGTCGAGCGAGGCGTGCCGGCTGACGACTTCATCGATCAGGCCGATGGCCCTAGCGGCGGTCGGGCGCAGTTGGCGGGCGCTCAGCATCAGTTCCAGCGCCCGCGGGCCGCCGAGGCGCTGCGTCGCCCGCCAGCTGCCGCCGAAGCCGGGGAAGATGCCGAGACGGCTCTCGGGGAAGCCGAGGCGGGTGTCGTCGCGCTCCAGCGCGATGCGCCAGCGGCAGGCCAGCGCGAGTTCCAGGCCGCCGCCGAGGCAGAAGCCGTGGATCGCGGCGACGCTCGGGCAGGGCAGCGCTTCGAGGCGGTCGAACAGTGCATGCACCTGGCGGATGCGCGCGGCGACGGCGGTGGCTTCGTGCAGTGTGTCGAACTCGCTGACGTCGGCGCCGGCGATAAAGCCATCAGCCTTGCCGGAGCGGATCACCAGCCCGCGCGGCGGTGTGGCTTCGAGCCTGTCGAGCAGCTGGCCGAATTCTTCGAGCACGGTGCTCGACAACGTGTTGCTGCGGCGGTCGGCGCGGTCGAGTGTGGCCCAGCAGAGGCCGTCGGCGTCGAATTGCAGCTGCCAGTGCAGGAGCTTTCCCATCGGCAATCCTCGGTTGGCGGCCGCCTGTTGCTGCACTTGAACGCATCACCGCGGCGTCGCTCGCGCTGCCATCGGCGGACTCGAAAAGCGTGGCAAGTCATCAGGACAGCCGCGCGTGATCCATGCACGGTTGTTTGCAGATGAATCATCCGTAAAGAGAAGTCAATTCCGCCATCGGGTTCTAGTGTTTCGTATGGCGAATGATCATATTGACGATCCGCAGACGGCTCGTCGTTATTTCTTGAACTGTTTGGCGTCGGTGCGCATGTCGGATTCCCTGGTTTCTTCGGTTTCTTCCGCCTTCGAGGCCTTGCGCGAGCTCGAATCGATCTTCGAGCTGACGGTGGTCGGTATCGCCCATGTGCGCAATCGTCGTATCACCCGCTGCAATCGGCACATGGAGGAAATGTTCGGGTACGGGCCGGGTGAGCTGGTCGGCTGCTCGACGCGGGTCTGGTACCGCAACGATGAAGAGTTTTCCGGCCTCGGCAGTTCGGCCTACCCGGACCTGGCGGCCGGGCGCGTGCACAATCGCGAGCAGTGGTTCCGGCGGCGCGATGGCAGCGAATTCTGGGGCCGCATCGCCGGGCGTTCACCGGACCCGACGGCGCCGTTCGACTGCGTGCTGCTGATCGAGGACAACACCGAGCGCAAGCGCAACGAGGAGCGCCTGCAGGCGGCGCTGTTCGAGCAGCAGCTGATTTTCGACAACGCCGCGGTCGGCATTCTCTTCGTGCGCGATCACGTCGTGCAGCGCTGCAATCCGCGTCTGGAAGAACTGCTCGGCTATGCACCGGGGGAGCTGGTCGGTGCACCTTCATCCCAGCTCTATGCCGATGTCAGCGATGTTCAGTGCCATGGTGAACGTGCCTATGCCGTCATGCGCAATGGCGAGCTCTACCGCGGCGAGGTCGAAGTCCGTTGCCGCGACGGCGGTTCAGTGTGGGTGCAGACCACCGGTCGGCTGATCGGCCGCCGTGAGGACGCCAGCTTCGACGTCATCTGGATCGTCGAGGACGTCAGCGAGCGCCACGCCGCCGAGCTGGAGCTGGCGCGCTATCAGACCAGCCTGGAAGAGCGTGTCGCGCAGCGTACCGAGGAGCTCGCCGCCGCCAACACCCGCCTGCAGGAGGAGGTCGCCGAGCGTCGCCAGGCGGAGGCGCGCATCTGGCATCTGGCCAATCACGACGAGCTCACCGGCCTGCCCAACCGCAGCCTGTTCCAGGTGCACTTGCAGCAGGTACTGGCGAGTGCCGCACGCCGTCACGAGCGCGCCGCGCTGCTGTTTATCGATCTGGATCGCTTCAAAGGCATCAATGATTCGCTCGGCCACCATGTTGGTGACCAGCTGCTGCAGACGCTGGCGCGTCGGCTGCAGGAGGCGCTGCGCGATGCCGACATCATCGCCCGCCTCGGCGGCGATGAGTTCGTCGTCGTGGTCGGCGGTCTGCGCTCGCGCGGCCATGCGCTGACGGTCGCCGAAAAGATCCGCATGACGCTGCTCGCGCCGGTGCAGTTCGAACACCTGTGCCTGCACATCTCGGCATCGGTTGGCATCAGCCTGTACCCGGACGACGGTGGCGATCCGGCGATGCTGATGCGTCATGCCGATATCGCCATGTACCACGCCAAGGCCGACGGCCGGAATGCGGTGTGCGCATACACAGCGGGCATGAGCCAGCTCGCCAGCCGCTCCTTCCGCATCGAGTCGCGCCTGCAGCGCGCACTGCAGGAGGGCGCACTGCGGCTGGTGTATCAGCCACAGGTCGACGTTTCCAACGAGCGCATCGTCGGCGCCGAAGCGCTGCTGCGCTGGACCGATGACGGGCAGGCGGTGCCGCCGGCGGAATTCATCCCGGTCGCCGAGGAAACCGACCTGATCCTGCAGATCGGTGAGTGGGTGCTGCGCGAAGCCTGCCGGCAGGCGGCGGGCTGGCAGTGCAGCGGGCATGCGCCGCTCAGTGTTGCCGTGAACCTCTCGGCGCGCCAGTTCCGCGATCCGAATCTGGTCGAACTGATCGGCAGCATCCTGCGTGAAAGTGGCCTGCCACCCGAGTGCCTGGAGCTGGAAATCACCGAATCGACGCTGATGTCGCGGCTCGACGATACCTGCCAGCGCCTGCAGGCGCTGTCGGCGATGGGGGTGCGCATGGCCGTCGACGACTTCGGCACCGGCTATTCGAGCCTCAGTTACCTCAAGCGTTTTCCGGTCAGCCGCCTGAAGGTCGATCAGTCCTTCATGCGCGATCTGTGTACCGATGCCGAGGATGCGGCGATCGTCGATGCCGTGGTGGCGCTGGCCCGTGCCCTCGGCCTCGATGCGCTGGCCGAAGGCGTCGAAACCGCCGAGCAGCTCGAAGCGCTGCGTGATACCGGCTGCCGTTACTGCCAGGGGTATTACTTCTCCCGACCGCTGCCGGCCGAAGCCTTTGCCCGGCTGGTCGCCGTCGACGATGGCGAGCGCGTGGCGGTGCTGCGCAAAGGGCTGGCCGCCTGAAACCGGCGGCCGTCGGTCCCGCCGTCTTTTCAGCGCCCGTCTCAGCCGCCGTCCGCGACCGGTACGGCGAGCGTTTCCTTGACTTCCTCCATCACCACGAAGCTGCGTGAATCGCGCACGCCGGGCAGCGTGCGCAGGATCAGTCCGAGCAGCTCGCGGTATTCGGCCATGTCGCCGATGCGCACCTTCAGCAGATAGTCGAAGTTGCCGGACACCAGGTGGCATTCCTGGATCTGGCCGAATTCGCAGACGGCGGCGCGGAAGCGCTCGAAAATGTCGGGCGAGGTGTAGTCGAGGCTGATCTCGACGAACACCAGCAGGCCGGCGCCGATCGCCTGCGGGTCGAGGATCGCCGTATAGCCGCGGATTACGCCGTCCTTTTCCAGCCGCCGCACCCGCTCCAGGCACGGCGAAGGTGACAGGCCGACGGCAGCGGCGAGTTCGACGAAGGGCATGCGTCCGTTGTGCTGCAACTGTTGCAGGATGCGGCGATCGAGGCGGTCGAGTTTGCGGGCAGTGCGATTCATCGGCGGCGGAAAATCCTGCGGTGCAGGCCGGGGTAGGCTGTCAGCTTTGGTGGTTTTTGCTGTATCCAGGTGATTTTCAGCAAGAACCGCTGGTTACGCCACCATAGAATGAATCATCTTTCTGTCAAATGCGGGGGTTCCCGCAATCCGGATGAATCGAGGGGGCGGGTCATGAAGGTCATCGTTCTGGGCAGTGGCATCGTCGGTACCACCTCGGCCTGGTATCTGGCACAGGCCGGACACGAGGTCGTCGTCGTCGACCGCGAGACGGACGCAGCGCTGGAAACCAGCTACGCCAACGCCGGCCAGATCTCCCCCGGTTACTCGGCGCCGTGGGCCGCGCCCGGTGTGCCGCTGAAGGCCGTCAAGTGGATGTTCATGGAGCATGCACCGCTGGCGATCCGTGCCGGCAAGATGGACGCCGACATGCTACGCTGGATGTGGCAGATGCTGCTCAACTGCAGCGAGGCGCGCTATGCCGTGAACAAGGAACGGATGATGCGCCTGGCCGAGTACAGCCGTGATCAGTTCATCGCGCTGCGCGCCGCCACCGGCATCCGCTACGACGACCGCCAGCAGGGCACGCTGCAGATCTTCCGCACGCAGAAGCAGTTCGACGCGGCCGGCAAGGACATCGCCGTGCTCGCCAAGCTCGGCGTGGCGCACGAGGTGCTCGACCGCAAGGGCTGCGTGCTCGCCGAGCCGGCGCTCGGTCTGGTCTGTGACAAGTTCGTCGGCGGCCTGCGCCTGCCCGGTGACGAAACCGGCGACTGCCGCCAGTTCACGCAGAAGCTCGCGCGCCTGGCGCAGGCCGCGGGCGTTGAATTCCGCTTCGGGACGCCGATCCTTGGCATCCAGCGCAGTGGCGATCGCATCACCGGCATCGATACGCCGCAGGGCGTGATCAGCGGCGATGCCTACGTCTGTTCGCTCGGCAGCTATTCGACGGCCTTCCTGCGCCAGCTCGACATCGAGATCCCGGTGTATCCGATCAAGGGCTACTCGCTGACCATTCCGATGCTCGATCCGGCAATGTCGCCGCGCTCGACGATCATGGACGAGCAGCACAAGGTGGCGATCACCTGGATGGGCGAGCGCATCCGCGCCGCTGGCACCGCCGAGCTGACCGGCTTCGATACCCGGCTGCGCGACGAGCGCCGCGCCACGCTGGAATTCGTCGTCAACGATCTGTTCCCCAAGGGCGGTGACCTGCCGCGCGCCGAGTTCTGGAGCGGGCTGCGGCCGAACACGCCGGACGGCACGCCGATCATCGGCCGCTCGAAGTACCAGAACCTGTGGCTCAACACCGGTCATGGCACGCTCGGCTGGACCATGTCCTGCGGTTCCGGTCGCGTGCTCGCCGATCTGCTGAGCGGGCGTGCCGCCGAGATCGATACCGCCGGCCTCGGCCTGGAGCGCTACGCCGCCTGAGGCGGCGTAGACTGCCCGCTCGCTCCGCCGCCGCCCTTTTCGCCGCTTCCGCCGCCGGTATTCCGCCATGCGTCCCGCCCTCGCCAAAATCGATCTTTCCGCGTTACGCCACAATCTGCGCCGCGTGCGCGAATGCGCGCCCGCCGCCAGCGTCTTCGCCGTCGTCAAGGCCGATGCCTATGGTCATGGCGCCGCCCGCCTGCTGCCGGTGCTCGAACAGCAGGCCGATGCGCTTGCCGTCGCCTGCATCGAGGAGGCGCTGGCGCTGCGCGCCGCCGGTGCCACGCAGCCGATCCTGCTGCTCGAAGGCGTTTTCGCCGCAGAAGAACTCGCGCTGTGCGCTGAGCACGGTTTCGAGATCTCGCTGCACGATCCGCTGCACGCTGGCTGGCTGGAGGCCGCCACGCTGGCGCGGCCGCTGAAGGTCTGGGTCAAGCTCGATTCCGGCATGCACCGCCTCGGCGTGCGGCCGCAGGCGCTGCCGGCGCTGGTGGCGCGGCTGCGCGCCTGTGCCAATGTCGATGCCGAGCTCGGTGTCATGAGTCACATGGCCTGTGCCGATGAGCCGGCCCGGCCGAACACCGCCACGCAGATCGCCTGCTTCGCCGAGGCCACACAGGGGTTGGGCGTGCGCCGTGCGCTGTCGAACTCCGCCGGCGTGCTGCACTGGCCGGCGGCGCATCACGACTGGGTGCGTCCGGGCATCATGCTCTATGGCGTGACGCCGATGGTCGGCCACAGCGGCGCCGATGACGCGCTGCGCCCGGTGATGACGCTCTCCACCGCGCTGATCGCCGTCAAGCAGCTCAAGGCCGGCGAGAGCGTCGGCTATTCGGCGGCTTATACCTGCGCGCAGGATATGCGGGTCGGCATCGCCGCGATCGGTTATGCCGACGGCTATCCGCGCCACGCGCCGAGCGGCACGCCAGTGCTGGTCAACGGCCAGCGCAGCCAGCTGCTCGGTCGGGTGTCGATGGACATGATCTGCGTCGACCTCAGCGCCCAGCCGCAGGCCGGCATCGGTGATCCGGTGACACTGTGGGGGGAGGGGCTGCCGGCCGAGGAAGTCGCCGATGCCGCCGGCACCATCGCTTACGAGATGCTGTGCAATCTGGCCGGGCGGGTGCGCGTCGAAACCGTCGGCTGATCCTGGCGTAAGGTCGCTGCGGCGCCTGCCCTGTGCATGCGCCGTACGTACATTCGCGGATTGACAGCGTTAACAGTGCGGCGATGATCGCTACTCTGCCGTCCGCTCGTCGCTCGTCATGACTTCCATCCTCAATTCACTCGCGCCGGTGTTCCTGGTGGTCGCGCTCGGCGCGCTGCTGCGCTGGCGGGGGTTTTTCCATGCGCAGATGCTGGCCGACATCAATCGTCTGGCCTACTGGGTCGGGCTGCCCTGCCTGACCTTTATCAGCATCGCCACCACGCCGCTGCAGCTCGGCGCGGCCGCCGGCCTGTTCGCCACCGTGGTCTGCGCCACGGTGGCCGGCGGGGCGCTGGCCTGGTTCGCCTCGCCGCTGTGCGGCGTCGATCGCCGTGCCCGTGGCACCTTCGTGCAGGGCGCGTTTCGCGGCAATCTGGCCTTCATTGGTCTGCCGGTCATCGTCTACGCCACGCATGGCGATCCGCTGGTGCGCTCGCTGGCGATCATCGCTTTTGCACCGATCGTCACGCTTTATGGCTTCGGGGCGGTGCTGGTACTGCAGGCGAGCTGTGAGCGTAGCGGTGGCCGGCTGCGTCTGCTGCTCGACATCCTGTTCAACCCACAGCTGTTTGCCGGCGCCAGCGGTCTGGCCTGGGCGGCGTGGGGGCCGGCGCTGCCATCGGGCATCACCCGCAGTCTGGAGGCGCTGGGGCATATGGCGCTGCCGCTGGCGCTGCTCGGCATCGGTGGTTCGCTGCTCGGTGTGCATTTCCACGGCCGTACGCTGCCGGTGTTGGCGGCGGCGGCGATCAAGACCCTGCTGCTGCCGCTGCTCGGTGTCGCGCTGGCGGCGCTGTTCGGGCTCGATGAGAACCTGCGCCGCGCGGCCCTGATCCTGCTGGCGACGCCGACGGCGGCGGCGTCCTACGTGCAGGCGCGTCAGTTCGATGGTGACGAGGCCATCGCCACCGGCAGCATTCTGGTCTCGACGCTGGCGTCGGCACCGGGCCTGGCACTGGTGCTGGCCTGCAGCTGAGCGGCCGGCTGCAGCGTCAGCACGACGATTTCCGGCACCGCCCCCAGCCGCAGCGGCAGCGTGCTGGTACCGATGCCGGTGGTGACGTACATCGGCCCGTGACCTTCATCGATCCAGCCGCGGGCATGGCGCCGCGGCGCCCGTCCGGGGATGAACAGCGCTCCCAGGCCGGGCAGGGTGATCTGGCCGCCATGCGTGTGGCCGGCCAGTGCCAGCAGCAGGCCCGGCGGGTGTTCGGCGTAGGTGGCGGGGTCGTGTGTCAACAGCAGGGTGGGAGCCTGCGCGGGGATGTCGCGCAGTGCTAGGCGTACATCGGGGCGGCCGGTCATGTCGTCGGCGACTCCGGCGACCCACACCGCGCCGGCCGCTGCCGCGCTGTTATCGAGCACGCGGATGCTGTGGCGCTGCAGCGCGGCGCGCACTGCCTCGGCGCCGTAGTAGCCATCGTGGTTGCCGAGCACGGCGAAGCGTCCGTAACGCGCGGGAACGCGTCCGAGCCGCTCGGCGACCGGTTCGATGTTGAGCTGCACCAAGCCGAAGGCGGTGACCTGATTGACGTAGTCGCCGCCGAGCAGCAGCAGGTCGGGCTGCAGCGCGCTGATGCGGGCAACGAGATGATCCAGCGCGGCGAGATCGATGGCGCCGCTGCCGGCATGCAGGTCGCTGCAGTAGACGGCGCGCAGCGGTGGTGTGCCGGCCGGCCATGGCTCGACGGCCAGTGTCAGCTCACGCGTGCGCAGCAGGCGTGGCTCGATGCCTGCACTCCACAGCGCCAGCCCGCACACGAAGGCCCAGACAGCGAGACGAACGACGCGGCGAGTCATGCCCGTTCGCCCTGCTGGCTGCCGGCTCAGGCGACCGCGGCGATCTGCGCTGCCTGTGGCAGTACGCCGCAGGTGGCTGCACCGTTGAGCGCCGATACCACGGCGTTCAGGGAGGCCGTGACGATGTTGGCATCGATGCCGACACCGAAGATCGTCTGGCCGCCGATCTGCGCTTCGACATAAGCCACCGCGGTGGCGTCGGCACCGTGGCCGGTGGCGTGCTCATGGTAGTCGGCGATCGTCAATTCGATGCCGAGATCACGGGCGAGGCCGTCGACGAACGCCGCGATCGGGCCATTGCCGCGTCCGCGCAGGGTACGTACCGATTGGCCGATGCACAGCTCTGCGCTCAGCTCTTCGGTGCGGGTACCGCTGCGGGTCGGGATGTCACTGTGGCGGAGCAGGGCGAATGGAGCCGGCGTATCGAGGTGATATTCGTTGCGGAAAGTCTCCCAGATCGCGGCCGCGGTTTGCTCCTTGCCGCTGGCATCGCTGTGTCGCTGTACGACTTGGCTGAAGGCCATCTGCAGGCGGCGCGGTAACAAGACGCCGTATTCCTTTTCGAGCAGCCAGGCGACGCCGCCCTTGCCGCTCTGCGAGTTGACGCGGATGACTGCCTCGTAGCTGCAGCCGACATCGGCCGGATCGATCGGCAGGTACGGCACCTCCCAATGCGCGTCGCCGGCCGCCGTGCGTCGTTCCTGAGCCGCAAAGCCTTTTTTGATTGCATCCTGATGCGAACCGGAGAATGCCGTGAAGACCAGGTCGCCGGCATAGGGGTGACGCGGATGCACCGGAATCTGGTTGCAGTATTCGGCAGTGCGCACGATGTCACGCAGCTCGGAAAAATCGAGCCGCGGGTCGATGCCCTGGCTGTAGAGATTGAGCGCGAGCGTGACCAGATCGACATTCCCGGTGCGCTCGCCATTGCCGAACAGGCAGCCCTCGATACGATCGGCACCGGCCATCATGGCCAGCTCTGCAGCGGCGACGGCGGTGCCGCGATCATTGTGCGGGTGCACGCTGATGATGACGCTGTCGCGGCGCGAGATGTGGCGGCAGAACCATTCGATCTGGTCGGCGTAGACATTCGGCGTCGCCACTTCGACGGTCGCCGGCAGGTTGAGGATCACCGGACGCTGCGGCGTCGGCTGCCAGACATCGAGCACGGCTTCGCAGATTTCCAGCGCGAATTCAGGCTCGGTGAAGCAGAAGGTCTCGGGTGAATATTCGAAGGTCCAGTCGGTTTCCGGTTGCTCGGCAGCACATTCCGCAAATAAGCGGGCGCCCTTGACGGCGAGTGCGATCGTACCGGCGTGATCAAGCCCGAACACGACCTCGCGAAAGACAGGCGCAGTGGCGTTGTACAGGTGCGGAATGGCCCGCTTGACACCACGCAGGCTTGCGAAAGTGCGGCGGATGAGATCTTCACGTGACTGCGTCAATACCTGGATCGCCACGTCGTCAGGGACCAGGCCGCCATCGATCAGGCTGCGCACGAAATCGAAATCCGTCTGCGAGGCGGACGGAAAAGCGACTTCGATTTCCTTGAAGCCCATGCGCACGAGCATTTCGAAGTAGCGGTGCTTGCGGGCGATGTCCATCGGTTCGATCAGCGCCTGGTTGCCATCGCGCAGGTCGGACGAACACCAGCGCGGCGCGTGTTCGATGCGCCGTGACGGCCACTGGCGTTCGCTGAGGCTGATGCCCTGAAAGGCGCGGTACTTGTTGGCAGGTGTGTTCATCATGTCCGTCTCTCTTGTCCGTTATGTGCAATGCGCGGGTCAAACGAAAATCACGACGCGACCTCCGGTCGCCAGGCAGCCGTCAGGCCCGGCGACCGCGAAGCAGTCGTAGTGCGCCGCGCGAGTAGCGCGCGTTACGGAGATCAAGAGCGGAAGGGAAGCAGCTGAAGCACGAAGTCACGCGGGGAATTCCTGAATCTAAGCCTAACGACAGGCGCGAAGCGCCAACCCGGAAGCATCAACGGGTCGTTAGTAGGAGGCTTAGGAGATTCAGGTACGTGTTCATGTGATTCAGCACATCATGCTTGCCATGTAGCTGTCAACCACTCTGCATTGACGGAAAAGCGATGGCATATAAACGAAAAAGCCGCCTGGAGGCGGCTTTGACGGATTTGACGATGGTGGAGCTAATCGGGATCGAACCGATGACCTCCTGCATGCCATGCAGGCGCTCTCCCAGCTGAGCTATAGCCCCGAATGAAGTGGCGTCCCCAAGGGGATTCGAACCCCTGTCGCCGCCGTGAAAGGGCGGTGTCCTAGGCCTCTAGACGATGGGGACGCAGAAGACTGCGTCAGGCCTTACAACCTGGAATCAGCGGCTGGGCCGGTGATTCATCGAAACTTTGGTGGAGCTAATCGGGATCGAACCGATGACCTCCTGCATGCCATGCAGGCGCTCTCCCATCTGAGCTATAGCCCCACGGCGCTGGAGAGCCGCTATTCTATGAATTCGCGATCACCTGTCAACTGCCTGCAGCAAATATCGTGTCCGGGGAGCGCGAAGACGGTCACGCGGCTTCAGGCCTTGTCGGCGATCTTTGCCCAGCTGTCGCGCAGTGTGGCCGTGCGATTGAACACCAGGCGACCGCTGTCGAGATCGCGGCAGAAATAGCCTTCGCGCTCGAACTGGAAGCGTTCGCCAACCGCGGCTCCGGCCAGTGCCGGTTCGACGATGGCCTGCGACAGCCGTTCCAGCGAGTCGGGATTGACGAAGTCGAGGAAGTTGCCTTCCTCCCGGTCCGGGAACGGCGTTGTGAACAGGCGCTCGTATACGCGTACCTCCGCCGCTACGCCGTGGCGTGCGGAAACCCAGTGGATGACACCGCGCGGCTTCACGCCGTCCGGATTGACGCCCAGCGAGTCGAGGTAGCAGCTGCAACGCAGCTCGCGGATCGAGCCTTCAGCATCTTTGATGACTTCCTCGCAGCGAATGACGTAAGCGTTGCGCAGGCGCACGCAGTCGCCGCTGACCAAGCGCTTCCATTTCTTGTTGGCCTGTTCGACGAAATCCTCGTGATCGATGTACAGCTCGCCGCAGAACGGCACGTCACGACTGCCGAAGCTTTCGTCTTTCGGGTGGCTGGCGGCGCTGAGCCAGTCGACGCGGTCTGCAGGCCAGTTCGTCAGCGTGACCTTGAGCGGACGCAGCACCACCATGCGCCGTGGTGCGCTGCGGTCGAGCTCCTCGCGCACACAGGCCTCGAACATCTCCATTTCGACGGCGTTGTCGCTTTTGGTGACTCCGATGCGTTCGCAGAACTCGCGAATCGCCGCCGGCGGTACGCCACGACGGCGCAGCCCGGCAATCGTCGGCATGCGCGGATCGTCCCAGCCATCGACGATGCCTTCCTTGACCAGCTGTGTCAGTCGGCGCTTGCTGGTGATCGCGTACTGCAGCGTCAGGCGCGAGAACTCGTACTGCCGCGGCCGGGCTGCAAGGGTGACGTTCTCGACGCACCAGTCGTACAGCGGTCGGTGGTCTTCGAATTCCAGCGTGCAGATCGAATGCGTGATGCCCTCGAAGGCATCGGACAGTGCATGGGCGAAGTCGTACATCGGGTAGATGCACCAGGCGTCACCGGTCTGGTGGTGGTGCTCGTGGCGGATGCGGTAAAGCGTCGGGTCGCGCAGGTTCATGTTCGGCGACGCCATATCGATTTTCGCGCGCAGGACATGGGAACCGTCGGCAAACTCGCCGGCGCGCATGCGTCGGAACAGCGCCAGGTTCTCGTCGACGCTGCGATTGCGATAAGGGCTGTCGCGGCCGGCTTCAGTCAGCGTCCCGCGGTACTCGCGAATCTGCTCGGCCGTGAGATCGTCCACATAGGCGAGCCCTTTGCCGATCAGCTCTTCAGCGGCAGCGTACAGTCGCTCGAAGTAGTCCGAGGCGTAGAACTGGCGGTCTTCCCAGTCGAAGCCGAGCCAGCGCACATCGGCCTCGATCGATTCGACGAACTCGATGTCTTCTTTCGTCGGATTGGTGTCGTCGAAACGCAGGTTGCAGCGGCCACCGTAGTCGCGCGCAATGCCGAAGTTCAGGCAGATCGACTTGGCGTGGCCGATGTGCAGGTAGCCGTTCGGTTCGGGAGGAAAGCGCGTGTGCACGTCGGCTGGTGCCATACGGCCGGCGGCGATGTCCTCGTCGATGATCTGGCGGATGAAGTGGGTCTTGGCCGGGGCTTCGTGACTCATGGCGTCGATTCGGCAGCAGAGAGGTGGGGCCCTGCAGGCAGCCGCAGGGCGGGAATGGCTTCAGCCGGCAAGCAGCGCGAGCGCTCGGTCGATGCGGCGCAATACAGCCACTCGGCCAACCAGTTGCAGCGTGACGTCGATGCCCGGCGAGGCGGCACGACCGACGACAGCGACGCGCAGCGGCTGTGCGACTTTACCCATCTTCAGCTGCAATGCCTCGGCGACTTCGGCGACGGCGGCATGTATCGCTTCGGGCTGCCAGTCGGGCAGGGCAGCAAAGCGCTCACGCGCCGCGGCGAGGGGTGTGGCAGCTTCCGGCTTCAGATGTTGCTTGGCAGACTTCTCGTCGTAGCTTTGCGGATCGACATAGAAGAATGCGCTTTGCTCAGCGAGTTCCTTCAGAGTCTGTGCTCGACAGGCCATCTCGCGCACGACGTCCACCGGGTCGGGGCCGTCACTCGGGTCGATGCCCAGAGCGCCGAGATGCGGCGACAGGTGACGCGCCAGATGCTCCGGTGGCATTTCCATCATGTATTGCTGGTTCAGCCACAGCAGCTTGCCGGTATTGAAGGCGGAGGCCGATTTGTTGACGTCATGGATGTCGAACAGCCGGATCATCTCGTCGAGCGAGAACACTTCCTGGTCGCCATGTGACCAGCCGAGGCGAACCAGGTAGTTGAGTACGGCCTCGGGCAAAAAGCCGTCATCACGGTATTGCAGCACGCTGACTGCGCCGTGGCGCTTCGACAGTTTCTGGCCGTCGTCGCCGAGGATCATCGCCACGTGGGCGTATTTGGGTACCGGAGCCCCGAGCGCTTCGAGGATATTGACCTGCCGCGGCGTGTTGTTGATGTGGTCATCGCCGCGGATGACGTGCGTGATGCCCATGTCCATGTCATCGACGACGACGCAGAAATTGTAGGTCGGCGTGCCGTCCGCGCGGGCGATGATCAGATCGTCGAGCTCGCTGTTCTGGAAGGTGATCGGACCGTGGATCAAGTCATCGATGACCGTGATGCCATCGAGTGGGTTCTTGAAGCGGATGACCGGTTCGACTCCCTCGCGCGGCGCGCCTTTGTACTCACGATACCGGCCGTCGTAGCGCGGTTTGATCTTTTGCGCCATCTGTTCGGCACGCAGAGCGTCCAGCTCTTCCTTCGTGCAATAGCAGTAGTACGCCTTGTCCTCGGCCAGCAGCTGCTGAATGACTTCCCGGTAGCGATCGAAACGCTGCGTCTGGTAGAACGGCCCCTCGTCGTAGTCGAGACCCAGCCAGCTCATGCCTTCGAGAATGGCGTTGACAGCTTCCGGCGTGGAGCGTTCGAGATCAGTGTCCTCGATGCGCAGGACGAACTGGCCACCATGCCGGCGGGCGTGTAACCAGGAAAACAACGCCGTGCGGGCACCGCCAATGTGCAGGAATCCGGTTGGACTGGGAGCGAAGCGGGTCTTGACCATCGTCACGATCGGGTCCGTCTGACTGAAAACGCGCCATTCTAGCGCGCGTAGGGGCTTGGGGCGCTGCTTGCTCGCGTGAGAGCACGCGGTTAAGGTGGCCGCCACTCTGTCCATTGAGGGACGGATGGTTGCAATCATTGGGTTTCTGACGGGTAAAGGATCAATGAAGATCACCATCTTCGGTACGGGTTACGTCGGTTTGGTTACAGGTGCATGCTTGGCGGAAGTAGGCAATCATGTGGTGTGCGTCGATGTTGACGTCGCCAAGATTGAAGGCTTGCGCAATGGCGTCATTCCGATCTACGAGCCCGGGCTTGATGAGGTCGTCAAGCGTAATGCCGCGGCTGGCAATCTCGAATTCACTACGGATGTCGCCGAAGGTGTTGCTCACGGATTGTTTCAGTTTATCGCCGTGGGAACCCCACCTGACGAAGACGGGTCTGCGGATCTGCAGCACGTTAAGGCCGTGGCTCGCTCGATTGGTGAGCACATGAGTGAGTTCCGTGTCATCGTTAATAAATCGACCGTACCGGTCGGGACCGCTGACGTCGTTCGTGACACTGTTGCATCGGTGCTTTCTGCACGCGGTGCGGGTGTCGAATTCGACGTGGTCTCCAATCCAGAATTCCTTAAGGAAGGTGCGGCGGTCGACGATTTCATGCGTCCGGACCGTATTGTCATCGGTACTGATAATCCGCGCACAACCGAATTGCTGCGTATCCTTTACGCTCCGTTTAATCGCAGCCACAGCCGTTTAGTTGAAATGGATGTGCGTTCGGCGGAGCTCACGAAGTACGCCGCCAATGCAATGCTCGCGACCAAGATCAGTTTCATGAACGAGATTGCCAATCTGGCCGAGCGTCTCGGGGCGGACATCGAGCATGTGCGCTTAGGTATCGGTGCAGATCCGCGCATCGGCTACCATTTTATTTATCCCGGGTGTGGTTACGGTGGTTCCTGCTTCCCGAAAGATGTCAAAGCGCTGGAACATACTGCGCGTGATATCGGTTACCGCGCCGAGTTGCTCTCAGCTGTGGAAAACGTCAACAACCGGCAGAAGGAAGTGCTGTTCGCGAAGATCAGCGCGCATTTCGGTGGCGATCTCGCCGGGAAGACCTTTGCTCTCTGGGGGCTTTCATTCAAGCCGAAAACCGATGATATGCGTGATGCACCCAGCCGCGTATTGATGGAAGCGCTATGGGCGGCTGGTGCAAAAGTGCAGGCTTATGATCCAGAGGCCATGAAAGAGTGCCGCCGGATTTACGGTGAGCGGGCAGGACTGAAGCTGTGTGATCGAGCGGAAGCTGCACTTGAGGGTGCCGATGCTCTGGTGGTCGTGACCGAATGGAATGCTTTCCGCAGTCCCGATCTCAGTTTGATCAAATCGCATCTGAAGTACCCCGTCGTCTTCGACGGTCGTAATGTTTATGAGCCGGAGCAATTGCGCAGTGCAGGGCTGATGCATTACGGCATCGGCCGGGGCGGAGCACACTAAGCGGAAAGGCTGAAGCTACCTTTTATGCGGGCGCGGAAGCGCCCGCCGTCATGTTCAAGGAGTCGTCGCGATGACGAGCGTCTTGCCCGTGATTCTCTCCGGAGGCAGCGGAACGAGATTGTGGCCACAATCTCGCGAGGCCTACGCGAAGCAGTTCCTCGCGCTGGTTGATGAGCACACGATGCTGCAGGGAACGGTAATGCGCTTGGAGGGGTTGGCCGGGCTGCAGGCGCCGCTCATTGTTTGCAACGAGGCGCATCGCTTCATGGTTGCCGAGCAGCTGCGTCTTGTTGGCGTGGATCCGGCGGCTATTGTTCTTGAACCTGTGGGGCGCAATACGGCACCAGCCGTTACGTTGGCAGCACTGCAGGTACAGATGCAGGGTGACGATCCCTTGCTGCTGGTTTTGCCTGCGGACCATGTCATTGAAGATGCCGCTGCGTTTCGTTGTGCTGTGCAGGAAGCATGTCATGTAGCGGAAGCTGGCATGCTGGTTACCTTTGGGATCGTGCCGACTTCTCCGGAAACAGGTTACGGTTATATCAAGGCTGGAGCGCTTATTGAGGGCGAGCGTAACGTTAGTCGTGTCGATCGTTTTGTCGAAAAGCCTGATCGGGCGACTGCAGAAGCTTATGTTGCTGGAGGCGATTATTTCTGGAATAGCGGAATGTTTTTGTTCCGTGCCTCGCGGTTTCTAGCTGAAATTGAAACATACGCCCCAGACTTGCTTGCAGCTTGCCGTGCAGCGTTTGCAGGTGCCCGTCGGGATGTTGACTTCATTCGTCTTGATCTCTCAGCGTTTCAGGGGTGTCCCTCAGATAGTATTGATTATGCAGTCATGGAGCGGACGAGGAATGCCGCCGTGCTGCCGCTTGCAGCAGGTTGGAGTGATGTCGGTTCTTGGTCTGCGCTGTGGGATGTCGGCAAGCGGGATGCGAGTGGCAACGTCATTAAGGGGGATGTCATCAGCATCGACAGTTGCAATAGCTATGTGCATGCTGAAAGGCTTGTGGCTTTGGTAGGCGTTAAAGATCTTGTTGTCATCGATGCTCAAGATGCCGTGTTAGTGGCTAGTAAAACTCAAGTGCAGGATGTGAAGCGAGTTGTTGAGCAGCTTAAAGCTAATGGCCGCAGCGAGTGGAAATATCACCGAAAAGTGTATCGGCCTTGGGGCGCGTACGATTCGATTGATAGTGCAGATCGCTTCCAAGTAAAGCGTATTACAGTTAAGCCTGGTGCAGCGCTCAGCTTGCAAATGCATCATCATAGGGCTGAGCATTGGATCGTCGTCAAGGGAACGGCTGAAATCACTCGTGGTGATGAGACTTTCTTGCTTACAGAAAACCAGTCGACCTACATTCCTCTTGGTGTTGCGCATCGGCTTGTAAATCCTGGAAAGCTGACACTTGAGCTAATCGAAGTTCAGTCTGGCTCCTATCTTGGTGAGGACGATATCGTTCGCTTTGAAGATATCTATGGACGTCAGGGGACCAAAGGCTAAGCGATGACGATACTGACCTGCTTTAAAGCTTACGATATCCGCGGCCGTTTGCCGAATCAGCTCAATGAGAATATTGCATGGCGCATCGGACGTGCTTATGCCGCTTATTTGCAGCCGCGTGCTGTCGTTGTCGGTTTTGATGTGCGTTTGCAGAGTCCAGCGCTTGCTGCTGCCGTATCACGAGGCTTGTTGGATGGCGGGGTAGATGTTGTCGACATCGGCTTGTGTGGTACTGAAGAGGTTTATTTCCAAACCTTTCATCGCCAGCAGAAAGGCCTCCCGGTGGACGGCGGCATTATGGTAACTGCTAGCCATAACCCGATGGACTACAACGGGATGAAGCTGGTTCGTGCAGGTAGCCAGCCAATTAGCGGTGATTCAGGACTGCAAGCTATTCGCGAACTGGCGGAGCGCAACGAGTATCCGGTGGCTGATCGCCACGGAAACATTCATACCGATACCAGCAAACGCGCATACATCCAGCATCTGCTTGGCTATGTCGATGTCACGGCGCTGCTTACTCCATTGAAAGTCGTGGTCAACGCTGGAAATGGCGGGGCAGGTTTGATTATTGATGAGCTTGAAAAGTACTTGCCGTTTGATTTCGTTAAGGTGCATCACGACCCAGATGGTAGTTTTCCTAACGGAATTCCCAATCCATTGCTACCGGAGAACCGCGCAGCTACTGCAGCAGCAGTGCAGGCTAGTGGCGCCGATTTTGGTATTGCGTGGGACGGCGACTTCGATCGCTGTTTCTTTTTTGATGAGAATGGACGATTTATCGAAGGTTATTACCTCGTTGGATTGCTTGGGGCACAGATGCTGGAGAAGCACCCGGGTGCAAAGATCATTCATGACCCAAGGCTGACTTGGAATACGATTGACATGATTCGTGCGGCCGAAGGCGAACCAATTCAGTCGAAAACCGGCCACGCTTTCATCAAGGAGCGCATGCGTTTGGAGGACGCTGCCTATGGCGGGGAGATGAGTGCGCATCATTACTTCCGTGACTTCGCCTACTGTGATTCCGGTATGATTCCTTGGTTACTAGTAGCGGAGCGTTTGTGTCGCAGTGGGCAGAGGCTGTCTTCATTGGTTGATGAGCGGATGGCTGCGTACCCTTGCAGTGGTGAAATCAACTTCGAAGTTGCTGACAGTGGGGCGGTGATTGAGCGTATTTTGGCCCATTTCGCGCCCCTTGAGCCGCAGATAGACCGCACTGATGGCATCAGTGCTGAGTTTCCGCAATGGCGTTTTAATCTACGGGCATCGAACACTGAGCCGTTGCTGCGGCTGAATGTCGAAGCGCGAGCAGACGCAGTTTTGATGCAGGCGCGAACGGAAGAGATTGCTCAGTTGATTGCTGCCGTCTCGTGATTGGAGGCGGGACGCTGCCACGCCGGTAATTTGTGCTGCAAGTGCAAAAGTATTCATGACGAGACCGAAGAAATTCGGTTAATATCCGTGCAAAATGAAAGGCTTGCAGATTGATTTGTAAAGTTTGCTGACACCGGTTGGTTTGTGCCACCTGTATCGCATTGATGCTCTGCAGGGTCTCCAAGGATGGGTGTGCGTTGACCGGAGCCGCCTGCGCGGTTCGCATTCACACCGCCCAAGAACAAGGAAACTCGATGTTCGATAACATCTTGGTTGTTTGTGTCGGTAATATCTGTCGCAGCCCAATGGGGGCTGCCTTGCTGCAGCAGGCGCTACCTACAAAGTCTGTTAGTTCCGCGGGCATTGGCGCTCTCGCTGATCATCCTGCGGACCCCATGAGTGTGGATCTGCTCGCTGAGCGAGGCATTGACTTGTCTGCACATCGAGCCCGTCAGCTCACTCCAACGCTTGTGCGTTCAGCGGACCTCATCTTGGTCATGGAGTCAGGGCATAAAAAGGCGGTTGACAGAATCGATCCCAGCGGGCGAGGCAAAGTATACCGCTGGGGTGAGTGGGGTGGTTTTGATATTCCCGATCCTTATCAGCGCCCTCGTGAAGCATTTGAAGAGGCCTTGGTCTTGCTGGACCGGGGGCTTGCGGACTGGTTACCGAAACTTGAAGGTTGAGCGCGATGATGCGTAGCACGCTGCACCCCATCGCCTGTGCTGTGATTCTTGGCCTTGCTGTTGGAGGCTGTGGATTTGCGCCAGGCATGTATATGTCGTCTTTAACTGATTCATCAGATATAGATATTCCTGTTAATAAAGATGGTGAACCAAGCACAGAACGCGCAAAAATTACGCGTATTACTGCGCCGGTTGTCGTTGAGCAGTCCGAAATGCAACGCAAGCTTTTTGATGCGTTTGGTCGGCCACCAAAAGTTTCTTATGAAAGATATAGGCTTGGACCCCGTGATATTTTATCAATCACTGTTTGGGATCATCCGGAGCTGACAATCCCAGCCGGTGAGTTTCGTTCGGCAGAAGCTGCTGGGACGATTATTAATGAAGACGGTACACTGTTTTATCCGTACGTAGGAGTTGTTAAGGCAGCAGGCCTGACTGTTGATCAGTTGCGTAATTTGCTGATTCGGAAAATCGCGACCTATATTGAGAATCCGCAGCTTGACGTGCGCGTTGCTGCTTATCGAAGTAAAAAAGTCTATGTCGTCGGTGAAGTCAAAACGGCTGGAATTCAATTTATCAATGATATCCCGATGACTATTGCTGAAGCCGTGAATCGAGCCGGTGGCGTAAGCGAGATCGCTGATCAGCATCTTCTGACGTTGTCACGAAATGGTAAAGTGTACCCGATTGATCTGCTGGGAATGTATGAGAATGGTGACTTGCAGTCGAATGTTCTGATGCAAGATGGCGATATCCTCAATGTTTGGGATAACAGCCTGAATAAAGTCTTCGTCATCGGTGAAGTGGGCAGCCAGCGATCGCTGCTTATGAATAAGGGGCGGATGTCCTTGGCTGAAGCCATTGGGGATGCGGGAGGCTTTGACTTGGCATCCGCTAATACCAGCAACGTTTTCGTGATTCGTGCCAACGTGAGCGCTAAACCGGAAATCTTCCACCTGGATGTATCTACGGCAGATGCCATGTTGCTGGCTGACCGCTTTCCGCTGCAGGCACGTGATGTTGTTTATGTCGATACAGCTGGTGTTACGCGTTGGAACCGTGTGATCTCGCAGATCCTGCCAACGGCGCAGACCCTGCAGGCCTCGACGGCTACGCATTTCCCGTTATGGAACGGGCAAACGACAACGCAGATCAACGCTCGCTGATTTAAGAAATTCCTTTATAAGGTACTGTCGCCCGTGGCGAACATGAAACCAGAAACGAATATGCAGACAGGAATTGGTGCGGCAGATGATGATGTCGATCTTGGCGAATATCTGGCTGTACTCAGTGAGTCGAAGGGACTTATTTTTGGGGTGACACTCCTAGTATTGTTGCTAGGAGTTGCTTATGCATTTATCGCTCGCCCGATTTACTCGGTTGATGCAGTGGTGCAGGTCGAACAAAGTAAAACCAGTATTGATTCTGCACTTGGCGACATGGCGGATCTATTAGGTGGCAGTTCACCAACCGAAGCGGAAATGCAGATTATGCAGTCGCGATTGGTGCTCAGCCAAGTCATCGCAAACCAGCATCTCGATATTGTTGTGGATCCTGTAGCGTTTCCTGTATTTGGTGGTGCGTGGGCGCGGTACTTTGCGCCGGATAGTGGGTTAGCAGATCCGTTGTTTGGAATGGATGGATTTGCTTGGGGGGGGGAGGTTCTTCAGATTGATAGTCTTGAGGTTCCTGTTTCTTATTACAACAATAAAATAAAAATTTTAGCTGGAGATAACGGGTATTACACAGTATTTGATCCTGACAAAAATGCCGTATTGCAGGGCGAGGTTGGTAAAGCCGCAGAAGTGGGGATTGGTAAAGAACGTTTGCGTATCTTTGTTTCGGAGATGGTGGCCCGACCTGGTGTTACATTTAAGGTTATTAAAAAAGATCCTGTAACAGCAATCAGTGACGTTGATTCGGTACTGAAAGTTGGGGAGCAAGGCAAACAGTCTGGGATCATCGGGGTTAGTTATAGTGATACTGACCCTGTCAGAGCGGCAAAAACGATTGATGATATTGTAAATTTGTACCTGCGGCAAAATGTCGAGCGTCGATCAGCAGAGGCTGAGCAGACGTTGGCATTCCTTGGTAAGCAACTGCCAGTCCTTAAACAAAATATGGATACCGCTGCGGCTGTGTTGAACGAGTACCGTATCAGGGCTGGCTCAGTTGACATGGCCAAGGAGACTCAAGTCGTACTGGACCAGTCCGTTAGCCTGCAAAGCGATTTGGTTAAGTTGCGTCAGAAACGTGAGGAGTTGGTGCAGCGCTTTACTCCCTCGCATCCGCAAGTTGTGGCTGTAGATGCGCAAATTGATCGTATCTCTGCGTTGCTTAAGGATCTCGACCGGCGTGTGCAAGCACTGCCGGATGAGCAGAAGCAGATTTTGCAGCTTGAGCGTGATGCTAAGGTTGCTACGGATCTTTATGTCACACTACTGAACAATGCCCAACAGCTACAGATTGCCAAGGCAGGCACCGTTGGTAATGTCCGTATCATTGACCATGCGTTGGTGCCGACTGATCCGGATAAACCGAAAAAAGGGCTTGTAATAGCTATTGCTTTTGTCCTGGGTGGGTTTTTGGGGCTCGTTTCGGCTTTTATAAAACATGCATTGCGTGGTGGAGTAGAAGACCCTGATGTAATAGAAAAAACTATTGGCTTACCTGTCTATGCAACAGTTCCTCATAGTCGTTTACAAGCAAAGCTCAGTCGGCGTCTGCACGGTAATATTGATCAGAACTTATTGCTGTTCAGTCAAGATCGCGATGACTTGTCGATTGAAAGTTTACGCAGCCTCCGTACGACGTTGCATTTCGTGATGATGGAGGCAAAAAATAACGTCATCATGGTGACTGGGCCGAGTCCTGGATTAGGCAAATCTTTCTTATCAATGAACCTCTCGGCGGTATTAGCGACCGCCGGCAAGCGGGTGCTGGTTATTGATGCAGATCTAAGGCGTGGTCATTTACACGAGTATGTTGGTTTGTCTCGAGGTGCTGGTGTTTCTGATTGCGTGACTGGGCAGGTTGATTTCTTTGGTGCGGTGCGAGCAACGCCAATTGAAGGGCTTGATTTGATGAGTACGGGAGCTGTTCCTCCGAATCCATCAGAATTGTTGCTGCACGAACGTTTCGCTCAGGCGGTAGAGCAAGCTGCTCGGGAATATGATCACGTTTTGATCGATTCTCCTCCAGTATTGGCCGTGACGGATGCGGCTGTTGTTGGTCGTTTGGCTGGTGCATCACTTCTGGTCGTCAAGGCTGGAGCAAATCCCTTGCGGGAGGTCGAAGTTGCCGTCAAACGCCTGCGGCAGGCGGGAATTAATTTACGTGGGGTTTTATTTAACGATGTTACAAAGATTGGTGGCCGCTATGGCGCAGGGAAGTATGTGTATCAGTACGCATATAAAAACAAGTAAGCGCTGGTTTGGATGATGGCGGAAAATATTTTGTGAAAAACTACGCTGGGTTTGTTGTTTTTTATTTGTAGTTATTAAAGTGTTTTTGATAAAACAGACCTGTACGTTATCGGGTAAATAAGCAGGTTAAAATTGAGGAACGGAGCGAGGGAAATCTGAGTAGATTACGCCTCGACGTAGGAGTTAATGGTTGATGGATCATATTGTACTCGGTTGGCAGGCATGGCTGACGGTCGCCGTTGTGCTGTGGACCTTGCTAATGTTGGCAGTCAGTCGTGTTGGCCCAGATATGATTCTTGCGGCTGCGATGACGGTTTTGCTGGTTTCTGGTGTGTTGAAACCAGCCGAAGCTCTTAGTGGGTTTAGCAATTCTGGCGTGCTGACTGTTGCGGTATTGTTTGTGGTTGTGGCGGGGTTGCGCGAAACGGGTGGGATTCAATGGCTTGCATCGTTGGTGCTTGGTAAGCCCGGCTCGCTTGCTATTGCCCAGCTTCGGTTAATTTCGACTTCTTCTGTGCTTAGTGCATTTGTGAACAATACGCCGATCGTGGCGATGTTGACGCCTGCGGTTCAAGAATGGAGTCGGCGTGCTGGGCATGCGGCATCACGCCTTTTGTTGCCTTTGGATTACGCAACGATTTTGGGTGGGCTTTGCACGTTGATTGGGACTAGTACTAATTTGATTGTTAATGGACTCATTGCTCAGCAAGGCCTCGACCCTCTTGGTATGTTTGATCCAATGCGGGTTGGGTTGCCGTGTGCGTTAGTGGGTGGTATTTATTTGATGACTGTGGGGCGTCGTTTATTGCCAGCGAGGCGTAGCGCTGTGGAGCAGTCACAGAATGCCCGAGAGTATACAGTTGAAATGATTGTAGAAGATGGTGGACCTCTGGTTGGTGTATCTGTTGAGGAGGCCGGGCTTCGTTCATTGCCGCATTTGTATCTTGTTGAGATTGGCCGCGAGGGACGACTGATTTCCCCAGTAACTCCGCAGGAAGTGTTACGTGGCGGAGATCGTTTAGTATTTGCTGGAATTGTAGACTCGTTACTTGATTTGCGTCGTTTGCGTGGTCTTCGGGTTGCGACCGATCAGGTGTTTAAGCTTGAAGCACGTCACAATCAGCGTTGCTTGATTGAGGCTGTTGTCTCACCAATGTCGCCATGTGTCGGGCGCACTATTAGGGATGTGCGTTTTCGCAATCGATATGGAGGCGCTGTGATTGCAGTGTCGCGACAAGGCTCCAGAGTTCAACAAAAACTAGGTGATATTGAGCTTCAGCCCGGGGATACCCTTCTTGTTGAAGCTGCACCGCATTTTGTGCGCCATCATCGATACTCACGTGATTTTTTGCTGATTAGTCAGGTTGATGATTCAATGGTGCCGGATCATTCTCGTGCGCCTGTTGCATTAAGTATTCTTGCCGCATTGGTTGTTGGTACTACTGTATTTGATGTCAATACCTTATACGGTGCATTGCTTGCAGCAGCGGCAATGATTCTCGCTGGTTGTGTTAATCAAGGTCAAGCGCGTCGATCTATTGATTATCAGCTAATTGTGATCATCGCGTGTTCGTTTGCGTTAGGAGCCGCTGTTGAAAAAACACAGGTTGCAGCACTTGTGGCTCAACTAATGATGCATATGGTTGGCAGTGACCCTTGGATGACATTGGTCATTGTTTATTTGATAACTGTTTTGGCTACGGAACTTTTAACTAACAATGCTGCTGCAGTTTTAATGTTCCCAATTGGCGTCGCAGCTGCTCGTCAGATGGGGGTGAGCGAATTTCCTTTTGTTATGTCTATTATGGTTGGAGCATCCGCGGGCTTTATTTCTCCAATTGGCTATCAGACACACTTGATGGTTATGGGGCCGGGAGGCTATCGGTTTGGGGATTTCGTTCGTGTGGGGGGGCCATTGTCTGTGTTGGTCGGTGTGACGGCTGTGTTGGTTGCGCCATTTGTATGGCCGTTTTGAATGTTTCTGCTTGACATCAGTAGTGTGCTCTTTGTTGATGACTGACTAATGTTGTATGTCTAGACTTTGTTGCGTTGCGATAGTTGTGTTCGCTGCGTCCTTTTAATAAATGATTTGGAATATTGAAGCATGACAACGCTGATCGCTCCCCATGGTGGCAAACTTAAAAACCTCTACCTACCTGCAGAGCTCGCTTTAGAGGAGAAGCAGAAAGCTAAAGAGTATCGCTCTTGGGATTTAGATCATCGACAGTTGTGTGATATCGAATTGTTGCTTAATGGTGCGTTTTCGCCGTTAGAAGGGTTTCTCGGTAAGGCAGATTATGATCGCGTTGTGGCGGAGATGCGTCTTGTGGACGGCACTCTTTGGCCAATGCCGATCACCCTTGATGTCAGCAATACGTTTGCTGACTCGGTCACTTTAGGTGAGCGTATTGCCTTACGTGATCCGGAGGGTGTGCTTGTTGCTATTCTGGAAGTTTCGGATATTTGGGCTCCGGATAAAACTGTAGAAGCAAAAGGCGTATTTGGAACGGCGGATGATAAACATCCGGGTGTATCGTACTTGATGCATAAAGCTGGTGGCGTTTATATCGGTGGAAAGCTCAAAGGTATTGAGGCGCCGATGCATTATGATTTTCGCGGATTAAGGAATGATCCTGCGGATATGCGTGCTCGGTTTGAGAAGCTTGGGTGGCGTAAAGTTGTAGCTTTCCAGACGCGCAACCCTATGCATCGTGCACATCAGGAACTTACGTTCCGCGCTGCGAAACTGGCGGAAGCAAATCTTTTAATTCATCCTGTTGTGGGAATGACCAAGCCAGGTGATATTGATCATTACTCGCGCGTGCGTTGCTACGAGCATTTGATCAAACAATATCCTGAACAAAGCACGATGTTGTCGCTGCTGCATCTCGCGATGCGTATGGGTGGACCACGTGAAGCCGTTTGGCATGCGATCATTCGCAAAAATCACGGTTGTACGCATTTCATTGTTGGTCGCGATCATGCAGGGCCTGGAAAAGGCTCGGATGGCAAGGACTTCTATGGTCCTTACGAAGCGCAAGATCTGTGTGCGCAATATGCCGAAGAGCTGGGTATAGAAATGGTGCCATTCCAAGAGATGGTTTATGTTGAGGAGCTTGCTGAATATATACCTTCCGATGAGGTCAAGGCAGGTCAGACAGTTCTTAATATTTCCGGCACGGAGTTTCGCCGCCGTCTGATGGAAGGGCTGGATATCCCCGCTTGGTTCTCTTACCCGGAAGTAGTTGCTGAATTGCGGAGAACTCATCCGCCTAAGCATTTGCAGGGTTTTACAGTGTTCTTCACAGGACTTTCCGGGTCTGGTAAATCGACTATAGCTAATGCGCTCATGGTTAAACTGATGGAAATGGGGGGGCGCCGTGTGACCATGCTTGATGGCGATCTTGTTCGCAAGAATCTGTCATCAGAGCTGGGTTTCAGCAAGGAGCATCGCAACATCAATATTATGCGTATTGGTTACGTCGCCAGCGAAATCACGAAAAATGGTGGTATAGCGATTTGCGCACCAATTGCTCCGTATGCGCAAACTCGCCGTGATGTTCGTGAAATGATTTCGCCGTTAGGCGGCTTTGTTGAAATCCACGTTGCCACAACTGTAGAAACATGCGAGGAGCGGGATCGTAAGGGACTCTATGCAAAGGCCCGGGCTGGGATCATTAAGGAATTCACCGGTATTTCTGATCCATATGAAACTCCGGAAAATCCAGAGATGCGCATTCAAACTGAAGAATGCACTCCTGACGAAGCTGCCCAGCGCATTCTGCTAAAGCTTGAGAGCCTTGGTTATATCCGTTAGGCGAATAACTTCAGTAGGGAGAGGTGGTGTCGTCCACCTCTTCTTTCGAAGCTTTTTGATGAGGTTTCTGCCATGGAACGTAAAGGCATCATCTTGGCTGGAGGTTCGGGGACACGGCTGCATCCGCTGACGCTTTCAGTCAGCAAGCAGCTGATGCCGATCTACGACAAGCCCAT
>NZ_QGTJ01000011.1 GCF_003182095.1 Plasticicumulans acidivorans
GCCGATGATAGTGTGGGGCCTCCCCATGTGAAAGTAGGGCACCGCCAGGCACCTTACACAACAAGCCCCTGACCCATTACAACGGTCAGGGGCTTTTTGTTATCTAAAATTTCTAATTCGGTCGATCTCTTTTTCGCGATGTGGAGTCTTTATTCCTGCCTCTCACCGTTAAAATGAGTAATTTTTATGGAAATGTGATGCGTGGTTTTTTTGTGTTGCGACGAAACAGAATGGCTACATGACCAATGCACTGAATCAGTTCAGCGGCGGACGCCTGAATAACAGTGTGAATTAATGTATTGCGGTGCAGGCGATCTTCACCATTAACGCGTATTTTAATCAGCTCATGATGCTCTAGCGCCAGAGCTATTTCATTAAGCACTGATTCGGTGGCCCCGTTTTCACCAATGATTACTACGGGTTTTAGTGTGTGGGCCATTGCCTTAAGGTACTGTTTTTGATTTGGTTTAAGCATTTGCGTGAGGATATATGGCTGAAGATCATAAAAAGAAGGCTCTATCATGCGGTGAATTTCGTGTGGCGGCAAGTCCATTTAATGCAATTAAGTTTGAGCTGGGTGTGATTTTTTTGGTTGGTTTTTTATTACTGCTTGTCTTAGGCCGGATTTTTGCCGGGGAAAATGGCCTTCAGCTGGCGTGGCTTTTGGGGTATGGATGTGCCGCAGCTGCTTGGTTGATTGCACGGGTGCGGTTCGTGACGGGGCGTGTGTTGCGGGGGGAGGGAGGGGATGGCGAGAAGCAGGACGAGTAATCGATGGCTCAAAGAGCATTTCGCAGACGAGTATGTGAAACGCGCTCAGGCAGAGGGGTATCGGTCGCGCGCTGTTTATAAATTGCTTGAAATCCAAGAAAGGGACAAGTTGCTACGCCCGGGGATGACAGTGGTGGATCTTGGTGCTGCGCCTGGTGGGTGGGCTCAGGCTGCTGCGAGCATTGTTGGCGACCAAGGCAAGATAGTGGCTCTTGACCTTCTCCCGATAGATGCCCTTGCTGGGGTGGAGTCGATTCAGGGGGATTTCCGTGATGAGTCTGTTGTTCGTCAGCTATTTGATGTCTTGGAAGGGCGGGCTGTTGACCTTGTTCTTTCAGATATGGCCCCCAATTCCAGCGGAATGCGCGCGGTCGACCAGCCGAGGCAGATGTATCTTGCCGAGCTGGCGCTCGATTTCGCGCGACAAGCCTTGAGCTCTGGGGGAGGGATGCTTGTCAAGGTATTTCAGGGTGAAGGTTTTGATGCCTTGCTGAAAGATTTTCGGGCGAGTTTCGGGTCGGTTGTGTCGCGTAAGCCTAAGGCGTCGCGGGCTCGGAGCTCGGAACTCTACCTGCTGGCGAGGAACTACCGCGCGTAGTATGGTCTCAAAGTTTGTCAGGTCACCCGCCGTAGGGTGGCATTGGCGCCAATGCTTAAGAGTGATGAGGTTCATCCTTTGAACGACATGGTCAAGAACATCCTGCTGTGGGTCGTTATCGCTGTGGTGCTGATGTCGGTCTTCAATAGTTTCGGGCCGCGCACATCGCCTTCGCAACAGGTCACATATTCACAGTTTCTCGATGAGGTCAAGCAGGGTCGCGTCGCCCATGTTTCGATTGACGGTAAATCAATCAGTGGACGTACGAATGCGGGCGAAAAGTTCGTGACTTATAGTCCGGAGACTGATAACGCAGCGATGATAGGCACGTTGCTCGACAATGGTGTTGATATCGAAGGTCGCCCGCCTGAGCAGCAGTCTTTGTTGATGCAGATATTTATTAGCTGGTTCCCGATGTTGCTGCTTATCGGTGTGTGGGTGTTCTTCTTGCGGCAGATGCAAGGCGGTGGCGGTGGCCGCGGTGCGATGTCCTTTGGGAAGTCGCGCGCGCGGATGATGAGCGAAGACCAGATCAAAGTTAGCTTTGCCGATGTTGCTGGATGTGATGAGGCAAAAGAAGAGGTTGGTGAGCTTGTTGAGTTTCTTCGAGATCCCGGAAAATTCCAGCGGCTTGGAGGAAAAATCCCCCGGGGAGTGCTGATGGTGGGCTCTCCTGGTACAGGCAAAACATTGCTGGCGAAAGCGATTGCCGGTGAAGCGAAAGTGCCTTTCTTTTCGATTTCAGGCTCAGATTTCGTAGAGATGTTTGTTGGTGTTGGAGCATCTCGCGTACGGGATATGTTTGACCAAGCGAAAAAACATGCTCCGTGTATTATTTTTATTGATGAAATTGATGCTGTTGGCCGTCATCGTGGTGCTGGATTAGGGGGCGGGCATGACGAACGAGAGCAAACCCTGAATCAGCTGTTGGTTGAAATGGACGGATTTGAGGGGAATGAAGGTATCATCGTCATTGCTGCAACTAACCGGCCTGACGTGCTTGACCCGGCATTGCTCCGCCCCGGGCGTTTTGATCGCCAGGTTGTTGTTCCTTTGCCAGATGTTCGTGGCCGAGAGCAGATTCTGAAAGTTCACATGCGGAAAGTGCCTTTGGGCGGAGATGTTAAACCCGCCTTGATCGCACGCGGCACGCCGGGTTTCTCAGGTGCAGATCTCGCGAATTTGGTCAATGAAGCAGCTCTTTTTGCTGCTCGGGCTAATAAGCGTGAAGTTGGAATGGATGAATTTGAGCGCGCCAAAGATAAAATTATGATGGGCGCAGAACGTAAATCTATGGTTATGAGTGAGCAAGAGAAAAAGCTCACTGCTTATCATGAGGCGGGGCACGCAATTGTCGGACGTTTAGTGCCTGACCATGATCCTGTATATAAGGTGAGCATCATTCCACGAGGTAGGGCTCTCGGTGTGACGATGTTTTTGCCTGAGCAGGATCGGTACAGCTACAGCAAGCTGCGGCTTGAAAGTCAAATTTCAAGTCTGTTCGGCGGACGTATTGCGGAAGTGCTGATTTTTGGAACTGACTCGGTGACAACTGGAGCCTCGAACGACATTGAACGCGCGACAGATATAGCGCGGAATATGGTAACAAAGTGGGGGCTTTCCGAGAGGTTGGGGCCATTAACGTACAGTGAAGATGACGGCGAAGTGTTTCTTGGGCGCTCAGTGACACGGCATAAAAATGTTTCTGATGAAACGGCTCATGTGATTGACGAAGAGGTTCGGTCGGTTATAGATCGTAATTATCTACGTGCAGAGCAGATCTTGCGTGAGCATATGGAAAAACTGCACAAGATGGCTGAAGCTCTGATTAAGTATGAAACGATCGATTCAGATCAAATTGACGACATCATGTCGGGTCGCGATCCTCGTGCGCCTCAGGATTATTCAGATTCTGAGCAGCCGCCCGCCGCGCCGGGCACTTCCTCGCAAGCGCCCGATGGCAAAGCCGATGGTGATGGTGCCATCGGGGGCCCTGCCCAGCAGCATTGAGAGATTTGCATGCGTTTAGCGTGTGGTGATAAAGCACTGGATTTGTCTGGCGCGGTTGTCATGGGGGTCCTTAATGTGACCCCTGATTCCTTTTCAGATGGTGGGAGCTATCTTGATCCTGAACGTGCCCTTGACCGTGCGCTAGAGATGGTCGAGGAAGGGGCTGCTATTATTGATTTAGGGGGGGAGTCTACTCGGCCTGGTGCGCCCGAGGTTTCCGCAGTAGATGAGGTGCGGCGGGTTATTCCCGTTCTTGAGCGTTTGGTTTCAAAAATGCCGGTGCCAATATCTGTCGATACTAGCAAACCAGTAGTGATGAAGGCTGCATTGATAGCTGGCGCGGGAATGATTAACGACATATGCGCATTGTCTGAGCCTGGCGCATTGCATGAGCTTGCAGGTTCAAATGCCGCCGTATGTCTGATGCATATGCAAGGTCGACCGCGGGATATGCAGCTATCCCCTTGTTATGAGGATGTTGTAACGGATGTGTGCCGTTATCTTGAGTCCCGTGTGTGTGAATGTATAGCACAAGGCATTTCGCGGGAGCAGATCGTGCTCGATCCGGGGTTTGGATTTGGTAAATCAGTTGAGAATAACTACAGTCTTCTTAAGCATTTATCCGTTTTTGTGGACCTCGGGATGCCAGTTCTCGCTGGGATGTCACGGAAGTCGATGATCGGTGCTGTGTTGAATGTACCTGTTGTGGAGCGAATGGTGGGAAGTGTTGCTGCGGCATTACTGGCTGTGCAGGCTGGGGCTAAGATTGTGCGCGTTCACGATGTGCTGCCAACAGTTCAGGCGCTTAAGGTGTGGGAAACCGTCCAGCGTGCTGGTTAAACGTTGGTGGAACTGTTTGTGGCAGTTACGGATGGCGCCAGGTTGTACCTGAAAGCCTTTTTGAGCGAGAACAGGAATAATGCAAAAGCGCTTCTTTGGGACTGACGGAATTCGTGGTCGCGTTGGAGAAAGCCCAATTACACCGGAATTCATGCTCAAGCTTGGCTGGGCTGCTGGGCGCGTTCTTGCTCGGGCTGGAAATAGCAAAGTTCTGATCGGGAAAGATACTCGTATCTCGGGTTACATGTTTGAATCTGCTCTTGAGGCAGGTTTGTCTGCTGCGGGTATCAATATCTCATTGCTGGGGCCTATGCCAACTCCAGCTGTCGCGTATTTGACACGGACGCTGCATGCGGATGCGGGAATCGTGATCAGTGCTTCCCATAATCCATATTGGGATAATGGAGTAAAGTTTTTTTCTAGGGATGGAAGAAAACTGCCAGATGATGTTGAATTGGATATAGAGCGCGCTATTGACGAGCTTCTTGTAACTGTCGAACCTGGAGTTCTTGGAAAAGCAGAGCGGGTTGTTGATGCTGCTGGGCGCTATATAGAGTTTTGTAAAAGTACAGTCCCGATGGCGATTGACTTGTCTGGGATTAAAATGGTTGTTGACTGTGCAAATGGCGCCACGTACCACATTGCATCTAATGTGTTTTCAGAGCTTGGGGCTTCGGTGAGCGTTCTGGCTGTCAATCCAGATGGATTGAATATTAATGTGGATTGCGGCTCGACAAAACCAAGGCGTTTGCAGGACGCTGTGCTCATGCAAGGCGCTGATTTAGGGGTTGCTTTTGATGGGGATGGCGACCGCGTTGTTTTTGTTGACTGCAAAGGGAATGTCGTTGATGGCGATGAGCTGTTGTTCATCATCGCTCGAGATCGTCTTAAGCATGGAGAGTTGCCAGGGAGTGCAGTTGTTGGCACACAAATGAGCAATTTTGGACTCGAGTTGGCGTTAGGTAATTTAGGAATCGCTTTACATAGAGCTAAAGTTGGCGATAGATATGTAATGGAGGCATTGGCTGCGAATGGGCTGACTGTCGGAGGGGAAGGGTCGGGGCATCTAATTTGTCTTGATCGTACTACGACAGGGGATGGCATAGTGTCTGCGTTGCAGGTGTTGGCCGCGATGGTGATGGATGGCTGCGGTCTTCATGATTTGGCTGCAGGTATGCGCAAGCTTCCTCAGGTGATGGTCAATGTGCCCATATCAGGGCTGAAGGATTGGATGACGTGCAAGCCGGTTTTGGCTTCTGTGCGAAGTGCGGAGCGCCGGCTGGCTTCGACGGGGCGGGTATTGCTTCGGCCTTCTGGAACAGAGCCTGTGGTTAGAGTGATGGTTGAGGGCGAAGATTCGGTTCTTGTTAACCAGCTTGCACATGAGATTGCTGAGGTTGTTGCACAGCAAGTGGCCTGACGATGAATGAATGCTCTGCACAGAATAGGATTGAGGGCTTTTGCTGATGCGTAATAAGTTGGTGGCTGCGAACTGGAAGATGAACGGTGATTTTAGTGCGCTCGCTGCGTGGGTTGCTGTGATGAAAGAGAGCGTACCCGAGGAGGGCGGTGCTCAGGTCGTCTTTATTCCTCCATATCCTTACCTTCGGGCAGCCGTTGATGCCTTGTGTAGAACCCAGATTGGAGTTGGGGCTCAGGATGTCTCTGCGCATGTGTCGGGTGCGTTTACGGGCGAAGTTTCTGCCGGCATGCTTTTGGAGTGTGGATGCAAGTATGTGCTTGTGGGGCATTCTGAGCGCCGATCCATGTGGAGTGAATCTGATGAAATAGTCGCCGCAAAATTCGAGGCGGCTACAAAGGTTGGGTTGATTCCCATTCTTTGTGTCGGCGAGTGTCTTGAGGAGCGAGAGTTAGGGCTGACGGAAAAAGTTGTTGTGGGGCAATTAAATGGCGTTCTTGATCGTGTTGGTCCCACAATATTTGGTGCTGGTGTCGTAGCATATGAGCCTATCTGGGCGATTGGTACCGGTTTGACGGCAACTCCACAGCAGGCGCAGGAAGTGCATGGAGTTATTCGCTCGCGGCTCGCGGCCTGTGATGATGGGTTGTCTGAAAAAACGCAAATCCTCTATGGGGGTAGTGTGAAAGCGGGGAACGCTACTGAATTGTTTTCGATGCCTGACATTGATGGTGGTCTTGTGGGGGGGGCGTCTCTTGATGCCGGCGAGTTTGCGAAAATCGCAAACGCTGCTTTGTCGCGTTCTTGAGTTCGGTTTGTCATGAGTAGGAAGTAAATGTATACAATTGTAGTGTTTCTCCACGTACTAGTCGCTATTGTTTTAGTTGTATTGGTTTTGCTGCAGCAAGGTAAAGGCGCGGACGCGGGTGCGGCTTTTGGTGCCGGGGCTTCAAGTACCGTATTCGGTGCAAGAGGATCTGCGTCTTTTTTGAGCAGAACCACGGCAGCGTTGGCGACAGTGTTTTTTATTACCAGTTTGACGCTCGCGTGGTTTGCGGCGACGCCGGTCACATCATCTGCAGTGATCCGGCAGATTGATGCGCCAGTCGATTCTTCGTCTCCTGTGGATGTGCCGCGCTTGCCAAGCCAGCCATCGAGCTAGTATAGTTATTGCCCTTCACAAGCCGACGTGGTGGAATTGGTAGACACGCTATCTTGAGGTGGTAGTGGCGAATGCTGTGCCGGTTCGAGTCCGGCCGTCGGCACCAAAAAAGCATCCATGATGGATGCTTTTTTTTTGTTTTTTGTCTTTTGAGGCTTAAAGGACAAGGGAGTGTGGTGTGCCGAATGACAAAGGGCGTTTCTTGACTCTGCTGTACACCGGGTCGTACACTTCCCAAGCTTTAGTCGAGTCTAGGGTGGTTCGACTGCCTCGGTTAACTAGCATCACTTCCTTGAGTTTTTCGCTAAAGAAGGAATGGCGCGGATGCTTGAAAATTACCTTCCAATCCTTGTTTTTGTCGTTATTGGTGTTCTCGTCGGCGTGGGACCTATTGCAATAGGGTTCTTATTGGGGCCGCGGAATCCCGATAGCGAGAAGCTTTCTCCATACGAGTGCGGATTCGAGGCTTTCGAAGATGCTCGTATGAAGTTCGATGTCCGCTATTACCTCGTAGCTATTTTGTTCATCATATTTGACCTCGAAATTGCCTTTCTTTTTCCTTGGGCCGTATCTCTTGACCAGATCGGAGGCTTTGGGTTTTTAGCAATGGCTGTTTTCTTGGGGATTTTGGTGGTCGGCTTCGTCTATGAGTGGAAGAAAGGTGCCTTGGAATGGGAATAGAGGGTGTACTCGAAAAAGGTGTCGTAACGACCACTGCAGACAAGCTGATTAACTGGGCTCGCACGGGGTCGTTATGGCCAATGACTTTTGGGTTGGCATGTTGTGCAGTTGAAATGATGCATGCAGGCGCTTCTCGGTATGATCTGGACAGGTTTGGAATTGTGTTTCGGCCAAGTCCTCGTCAATCAGATGTGATGATCGTCGCCGGAACTCTTGTCAATAAAATGGCGCCAGCCCTGCGTAAAGTGTATGACCAGATGGCGGAGCCCCGATGGGTGATCTCCATGGGCTCCTGTGCCAATGGGGGGGGGTATTATCATTATTCATACGCTGTCGTGCGAGGCTGTGATCGAATAGTGCCAGTTGACGTATATGTGCCGGGTTGTCCACCAACGGCTGAAGCTCTGCTTTATGGAATAATTCAGCTGCAAAATAAAATTAAACGTACTAATACAATCGCCCGATAAGGGATGTTGCCATGGCTGATATTCTCGAAAACTTGCTGGACTCGATTAAATCGCGTTTTGGTGAAAGTCTTGTCGGATGCGGCTTTTGTCAAGGTGAGTTGGCTGTTGATATCGCGTTAGCTGACGCGAAAGAAGTTTTTGCCTCTCTGCGTGATGAATTTCATTTTGAGCAGCTAATTGATCTCGCAGGGGTTGATTATTCGGCTTATGGGGCAAGTGAATGGGCGACAGTAAATACTTCAAGTAGTGGTTTTGGGCGTGGTGTAAATGAAACATCGCCTGGGCGTTCTGCTGAATCGGTAACTGTTTTCGTTGAGACATCGAAAACAAAACAGCGATTTGCTGCTGTCTATCAGCTTTTATCCATTTCTAAAAATACTCGTTTGCGTGTCCGTGTTTTTGCTGAAGACGATGACATGCCGATCATTCCGTCTGTGATTGATGTATGGGCTAGTGCCAGCTGGTATGAGCGAGAAGCGTTTGACTTGTTTGGGTTGTTGTTTGAGGGGCACCCTGATCTTCGTCGCATTTTGACGGATTATGGTTTCGTTGGACACCCGTTCCGAAAAGATTTTCCGCTTATAGGTAATGTAGAAATGCGTTACGACATGGAAAAGGGACGCGTCATTTATGAGCCTGTTTCAATTGAGCCGCGGGTGCTTGTGCCACGAGTGATTCGTGATGATCACCGTTATACAATTGGGTCATGATTTAAAAGGGGTGGTCGCACAATGCCTGAAATTCGTAATTATACTTTAAATTTTGGCCCACAACATCCAGCAGCCCATGGTGTACTCCGCTTGGTGCTTGAGTTGGATGGCGAGGTTATTCAGCGGGCAGATCCGCACATTGGTTTACTCCATCGAGGCACTGAAAAATTAGCTGAGTCAAAGCCATTTAATCAATCCATAGGATACATGGATCGGTTGGATTACGTTTCCATGATGTGCAATGAGCATGGTTACGTGTTGGCTATTGAGAAATTGCTTGGCGTTGATGTTCCTGAGCGGGCCCAATATATCCGCGTTATGTTTGATGAAATTACGCGGATTTTAAATCACCTCATGTGGCTAGGGGCTCATGCGCTGGATATTGGCGCCATGACGGTGTTTTTGTACTGCTTCCGTGAGCGTGAGGATCTCATGGATTGCTACGAATCAGTCTCCGGTGCCCGGATGCATGCGACGTACTATCGCCCCGGAGGCGTGGCGCGGGATTTGCCGCTCAGCATGCCAAAATACGACGCAAGTAAGTACCGTAGTCAAAAGGATGTGGCCAGCCTGAATCGCGCTCGACAAGGCAGTTTGCTCGATTTTATAGAAGATTTTACATCACGTTTTCCTGCTTGCGTTGACGAGTACGAAACGCTGCTGACCGATAATAGAATCTGGAAACAAAGAACCGTAGGTATTGGTGTTGTGTCGCCAGAGAGGGCTTTGCAGCTCGGTTTTTCTGGGCCAATGTTACGAGGTTCAGGTATTGAATGGGATTTGAGAAAAAAGCAGCCATATGAAAAATATGGCTGTTTGGATTTTGAGGTGCCTGTCGGTGTAAACGGAGATTGCTACGATCGTTATTTGGTGCGTGTAGAGGAAATGCGCCAATCTAATAAAATTATCCGTCAGTGTGTTCAATGGTTAAAGAGTCATCAAGGTTCAGTAATGCTTGATGACCACAAGGTCTCTCCGCCAAGAAGAGCTGAAATGAAAGAATCAATGGAGGCGCTGATCCATCATTTTAAGCTCTTCTCTGAAGGCTACTGCGTTCCGGCTGGTGAGGTGTACTCAGCCATTGAGCATCCAAAGGGAGAGTTTGGCGTTTATTTGATTTCCGATGGGGCTAACAAGCCATACAGGGTCAAGGTGCGAGCCCCCGGGTTTGCGCATTTGTCGTCAATAGACGAAATGGTGCGCGGGCACATGCTTGCCGACGTCGTATCTATAATTGGTACGCAGGATATTGTGTTCGGGGAGATTGATCGCTGATGAGCCAGGAAAACAAAAAAATTGAGCTTACTCCTCATGTATGCGAAGAAATCGATCGCTGGGTGGCGAAATATCCAGCGGATCGCAAACAGTCCGCAGTGCTCGCAGCGTTGCGAGAAGTTCAGCATGAGAATGATGGTTATTTGACCGTTCAATTAATGGACGCGGTTGCTGAATACTTGGGGCTTGATCGTATTGCTGTATATGAGGTGGCTTCGTTTTATTCGATGTATGAATTGAAACCTGTTGGTCGGCATAATATTGCTGTGTGTACAAATATTTCATGCATGTTACGTGGGTCAGATGAGATTGTTCGTCATTTAGAAAATAAATTAGGTGTACGTTTGGGGGAAAGCACTGCAGATGGAAAGTATTTTCTGAAAAAAGAAGAAGAGTGCTTGGCGGCTTGCGCAAGCGCGCCAATGATGCAGGTAGACCATGTTTACTATGAAAATTTGTCGCCTGAAAAAATCGACATGATTCTCGATGGCTTGGAGTGAAATTGCTATGTTCTTAAATGGCATGCTGTATTCAACTCGAGAGCTGAGTAATCCTTCGTCATATGAAACGTATGTTAGTCTCGGGGGGTACACTGCATGGCAGCGTATTCTTCGAGGTGAATTAAGCTCGGATGAGGTTATTGAAATTGTTAAGGCGTCTGGGCTGAGAGGACGCGGTGGAGCAGGGTTTCCAACGGGCCTGAAGTGGAGCTTCATGCCGCGCAAAGCACCAGGCCAAAAATATATTGTCTGTAATTCCGATGAGTCGGAACCTGGGACTTGCAAAGATCGAGATATTTTGCGTTTTAATCCGCATGCCTTGGTGGAAGGGATGGCGATAGCTGGCTTCGCGATCGGTGCGACTGTTGGCTATAACTATATGCGCGGTGAGTTCATGGATGAGCCTTATCAGCATTTCGACCGCGCTGTAAGTGATGCATATTCGGCAGGTTTGCTGGGCAAGAATATATCTGGAAGCGGTATCGATTTTGATCTTTATCCAACCCTCGGAGCGGGTGCTTACATTTGCGGTGAAGAAACGGCGTTGCTGGAGTCCTTGGAAGGGAAAAAAGGGCAACCCCGTTTTAAGCCGCCTTTCCCTGCTAGCTATGGGTTATATGGTCGTCCCACGACAATTAATAATACCGAGTCGCTTTCCTCTGTGCCATATATCCTGCGTAATGGTGCAGAGTGGTTTTCTAGTTTGGGAATTCCTGGGGCCGGAGGCTGTAAAATTTT
The DNA here is from genome assembly GCF_003182095.1 of Plasticicumulans acidivorans. GTDB lineage: Bacteria > Pseudomonadota > Gammaproteobacteria > Competibacterales > Competibacteraceae > Plasticicumulans > Plasticicumulans acidivorans. Next base: position 11,173 of record NZ_QGTJ01000011.1, read on the forward strand.
CTCAGTTTCTGGGCATGTTGCGAAACCCGGAAATTACGAGATTAGCTTAGGTACTCCTTTTAAAGATTTGCTCGAAATTGCGGGTGGAATTTGGAAAGGGCGTAAATTGAAGGCGGTTATTCCAGGAGGTTCGTCTGTTCCTGTTGTGCCTGCGGAGATTATTCTTAAAGTAAACATGGATTATGACTCTATCTCAAAAGGAGCTGGATCTATGCTTGGATCTGGAGCCGTTATTGTGATGGATGAAACTACAGACATGGTACGTGCGCTGCAGCGCCTGTCGCGTTTCTATTATTCTGAATCATGTGGTCAATGCACTCCGTGCAGAGAAGGAACCGGGTGGCTGTATCGTATGCTGTGTCGTGTGGTAGATGGGCAAGGACGGGCCGGGGATTTAGAACAGCTTGACCGAGTGGCAAGTAATATCGAGGGAAGAACGATTTGTGCGTTAGGTGACGCTGCTGCAATGCCGGTTCGTAGTTTCTTGAAACATTATCGACATGAGTTTGAGTATTACATCGAGCATAAACGCAGCATGGTGGAAGGCGCATCGGCCGTTACAGCCTAGTATGTCGTAGACGCCATTACCTTTAGCCCGCCGGGAAAAGATTATGAGTGATGATTTGGTGAAAATCGAAGTCAACGGCATTGAGCTCCAAGCGCACAAGGGGCAAATGCTTATTGAAGTGACGGATGCGGCGGGTATCACGATTCCGAGGTTTTGTTATCACAAAAAGCTTTCTGTAGCCGCTAATTGTCGAATGTGTTTGGTTGAGGTGGCGAAAGCACCAAAGCCGCTGCCAGCCTGTGCAACCCCGGTAATGGACGGGATGAAAGTATTAACGCACTCGCCAAAGGCACTGGCTGCTCAGAAAGGCACCATGGAGTTTTTGCTGATCAATCATCCTCTCGATTGCCCAATTTGCGATCAAGGAGGGGAATGCGAACTTCAGGATATTGCAGTAGGTTATGGCGGGGACGTTTCTCATTTTTCAGAGCGAAAGCGTGCCGTAAAGGACAAAAACATCGGACCTCTCGTAGCTACCGAAATGACGCGCTGCATACATTGCACCCGCTGCGTGCGTTTTGGAGAAGAAATTGCGGGCTTGCGAGAAATGGGAGCGACAGGCCGGGGCGAGCACACGGAAATCGGTACATTTGTAGAGATGAGTTTGGCCTCCGAGCTGTCTGGAAATATTATTGATTTATGCCCAGTTGGAGCGCTTACGGCTAAGCCCTCACGTTATACCGCCCGCTCGTGGGAAATGGTTCAGCGTCCAAGCGTAGCTGGGCATGATAGTGTCGGTTCAAATATTTATTACCACGTACGGGGAGGAAAAGTTTTTAGGGTCGTGCCGCGTGAGAATGAGCAAATTAACGAAGTATGGCTGAGTGATCGGGATCGCTTTAGCTACGAGGGACTGAATTCATCTGATAGAGCATTGACCCCCATTCTCCGCGAGGCGGGTGAACTTAAAGCGGTAGCGTGGGAAGATGCTTTATTGCATGCGGCGGAAAGGTTGAAATCTGTTATCGAGAAGCATGGGGCTGAGCAGGTTGGGTTCGTTGTTTCTCCTAACGTTACACTAGAAGAAGGATTTTTAATAAAAAGACTGGCTGCTAATCTTGGCGTTGGTAATGTTGATTATCGACTTAGACAGCTAAGCTTTTCAGGGCAGAAAACTATCTCTGTTGGAAATCAGACTCAAGTTTTGAGCCTGTCGGATTTGGATCAAACACAAGCAGTTTTTGTTATTGGTTCAAATCTTCGCTTAGAGCAACCCTTGTTGGCACACCGCGTGCGCAAAGCCGCGATGAGAGGCGCAAATGTTGCGTTTCTCAATCCTTACTTGTTTCAGCAAAATTTCCTCCCAAGTCAGGAAATAACACTTGCACCGCATGAGCTGCTTGCATCCTTAGCTCGTATTGCAGTCCAACTCTCCAACATAAAGGGAGAAAATCCTCCCTCGATTGATGGGGACTTGGGCGTGACGGCCGCTTCAGAGGTCGCTATAGCAACAGCTTTGGCCGAAGCGGAGCATAGTGTAGTAATTATGGGGCAGATTGCTTATACCCATCCGGATTATGAGAAATTGATGGCCCTTACTCAATTTATTGGGCTGATAGCAGGCGCACGCGTTGCTTTCTTAACGGAAGGAGCTAACTCGGCTGGACTCGCCCAAGTCGGCCTGACTCCACAGAATGTGGATAATTGCAGCCCCGGCAAAAATGCGAGGGAGATGTGGGAAAACCAGCTCCAAGCATATGTTTTGATTGGATTTGAACCAGAATTTGATACAGGACTTCCATTCGAAGCAGCTAAAGCTTTGAGGGCTGCAGAGTTAGTGATAGCACTTACGCCATTTCAGGCTGGACTAATCGAGCATGAGGCAGATGTACTTCTACCAATTGCTACGTTAGCGGAGACTTCCGGAACACTTATTAACTTCGAAAGCCGTGAGCAGTCCTTCAGCGCAGCAGTGTTGCCTGTAGGGGAGGCGAGGCCTGGCTGGAAAGTGCTTCGCGTACTTGGGAACATGCTCGGTTTGGATGGGTTTGATTACTCAAGTTCGGAAGATGTTTTATCTGCTTTCAAAGCAGAGATAAAATCTGAACATCCGCAAAAACTGAATGACGAAATATTTATTCATATTGAAAAGAAACGGCCAGAAGGCCTGCAAAGAGTAGCTGTCGTGCCGCCGTACTCCGTTGATGGGGTGGTCCGCCGAGCGCAATCACTTCAGCAGACCCAGCTGCGTGGACAAACGATTCTGGTTATTAACGGACAGACCGCTCACAGCGTTGGCCTGATTGACGGAGGAGTCGCGACGGTGACTCAGGGAGGTGGAAATGCGCTCCTGTCAGTGGTTGTCGACCATCGTTTGCCAGATAATTGCGTGCTGATTCCGGCAGCTTTGAGTGAAACCGCTACACTCGATTTACGGTGTCCCACTGTCGAAGCAAGTCCGTCTCAGTGAAATCCGTTTTTTGCTAGTGTGCGGGAACAGCACGCTGCGCTAGAAACAGTGCGTAGCGGTACACAACGATAATTCAACAGGATAGTTATTGTGGACAACATTTTGACCCTGTTGCTCATTTTGCTAAAAATCATAGCAATCGTCGCTCCGTTGATGCTTGCCGTGGCGTATCTTACGTTCGCTGAGCGGAAAGTAATCGGTTACATTCAAGTGAGGATTGGTCCTAATAGAGTGGGACCAAAGGGTTGGCTTCAGCCGATCGCTGATGCGGTGAAGTTAATGTTGAAGGAAATTGTACTTCCTTCTGGAGCTAACCGCTTTTTATTTATCCTTGCACCTGTTTTATCGATAGCTCCAGCGTTAGCTGCATGGGCAGTGATTCCTTTCGGCGATGGCGTGGTAGTTTCAAATATCGACGCGGGACTGCTTTATCTGCTGGCAATGACATCACTCGGAGTATACGGAGTTATTATCGCTGGTTGGGCTTCAAACTCGAAATATGCATTTTTAGGCGCGATGCGATCAGCGGCACAAATTGTGGCTTATGAAATAGCGATGGGGTTTGCGCTAGTAGGCGTCCTTATTGCAGGTGGCAGCCTGAATCTTAATGCAATAGTTCTTTCTCAATCGGGTAGTTTTTTACATTGGTTTTGGCTGCCATTGCTGCCACTTTTTGTTGTGTACTTTATATCGGGTGTGGCCGAAACCAATCGTGCACCTTTCGATGTTGCTGAAGGTGAGTCGGAAATCGTTGCCGGTTTCCATGTAGAGTATTCAGGAATGGTATTCGCCGTATTTTTCTTGGCTGAATACGCAAACATGATTCTAATCTCAGCATTATCGGCGACGATGTTTTTAGGGGGGTGGTTGTCTCCTTTTGAGGGAATTCCCCTCCTTGAGTCGTTGTTTTCGTGGGTGCCAGGCCCCGTCTGGTTGATTCTAAAAACCTCGCTGTTCCTCTTTCTGTTTCTCTGGTTTAGAGCCACGTTTCCACGGTATCGCTACGATCAAATCATGCGGTTAGGCTGGAAGGTTTTTATTCCTGTTACGATCGTATGGCTTTCCGTAGTAGCTGTTGCCAAATACCTCCATATCGCTCCGTGGTTCAATTGATAGTAGAGAGAACTGTATGAACATTATGAGGCAGTATTTTAAAAGTTTTCTACTATGGGAGTTGCTTCTTGGGCTGCGCCTTACTGGGCGTTATCTATTTGCAAAAAAAGTGACAGTTCAGTATCCAGAGGAAAAAACGCCCCTCTCTCCTAGATTTCGTGGGTTACATGCTCTTCGGCGCTATCCGAATGGTGAAGAGCGTTGTATTGCCTGCAAACTTTGTGAAGCGGTCTGCCCTGCTCTGGCAATAACAATAGATTTGCAACAACGAGATGATGGTACTCGTAGAACAACAAAATACGAAATCGATTTATTTAAATGTATTTTTTGCGGTTTTTGCGAAGAATCATGTCCTGTCGACTCGATAGTTGAAACAAGAGTATTTGATTACCATTTTGAGTCTAGAGAAGACTCCATTATGACGAAACAAAAGCTGTTGACGCACGGCGATCGAATGGAGTCCAGCATTGCCGCTGATCGAGCAGTAGACGCCCCGTATCGTTGATTGCACCAGTCTCACTGGCTAGTTAGGAAGCGAAAAAATGGGCTTTGAAAGATTCTTGTTTTATTTTTTTTCGATTGTATTGGTGCTGTCAGCACTTCGAGTTATTACCGTACGTAATCCTGTTCACGCCGTTTTATTCCTCGTGCTGTGTTTTTTTACAAGTTCGGCACTGTGGTTACTTTTGCAAGCAGAGTTTCTCGCCATTGCATTAGTGCTAGTTTATGTCGGGGCAGTGATGGTGCTATTTCTATTCGTTGTCATGATGCTTGATGTAAATGTCACGCCATTAAGGGAAGGATTTATAAAAAATGCGCCTCTCGGCTTGGCAATTGCCGTTGTTATCGTGATTGAGATGTTTCTGGTCATCGCTTCGTCGAAGTCAGGGGGCGTCGCGTTGTCCAGTGTCGTTGGGCCGGTTGAGCAAGGTGCTAATTTCAGCAATACAAAAGAGCTGGGCGGGGTCTTATATACGTTATATGCTTATCCGTTTGAATTGGCTGCAACTGTTTTGTTGGTCGCCATCGTGGCTGCTATAGCTCTGACCATGCGACGTAGAAACGGTGTTAAATACGTTGATCCGGCTAAACAAGTTGTAATTAGTCGAGAAGGTAGAGTTCGGTTGGTAAATATTCCGGTGGCTGGCGATAAAAGCGAAGGTTAAAACATCAGCTTTTCGTCAGAGAATAGATACACACGCGCGGCGCAATCTTTTTTGTGGTTTGAGTTCGCGTTTGTTTTTAAAAAACTATTCGGGGTGGGAGCTCATGCTAGCGCTTAATGATTATTTGATGCTGGGAGCAGTGCTTTTTTGCCTCAGTGTGGCAGGCATTTTTCTAAATAAGAAAAATGTAATAATTTTATTGATGTCTATTGAGTTGATGCTGCTGGCAGTTAATTTTAATTTTATTGCTTTTTCCCGCTTTATGGGAGATACGGCAGGGCAGGTTTTTGTCTTCTTTATACTCACCGTTGCCGCCGCCGAAGCGGCGATAGGCCTGGCAATTTTAGTTGTACTGTTTCGTAGTCGTCGAACGATTAATGTTGCCGACCTTGACGCGATGAAGGGCTGAGCGAATGCAAAACATTTATCTTTCGATCGTAATTGCTCCTTTAGTCGGCGCTCTGATTGCAGGCTTGTTCGGTAAGAAAATCGGCCGATCAGCATCTCACTGGGTGACGATCGGAGGGGTTGGCATTTCATTTTTTTTATCTTTGTTGGTATTTCAACATCATGTTATCCAAGGAGCGGCTGCTTACAACGATACCGTTTATACTTGGATGGTTGTCGATGGGATTAAGTTTGAGGTAGGTTTTCTCATCGATAACTTGACTGTCATGATGATGACGGTCGTTACTTTTGTTTCTTTGATGGTGCACATTTACACCATTGGTTACATGTCGGATGATTCCGGCTATCAGCGGTTTTTTAGTTACATCTCATTGTTCACATTTTCGATGCTAATGCTTGTCATGTCGAACAATTTCCTACAGTTGTTTTTTGGGTGGGAAGCTGTGGGTGTTGTTTCGTATTTGCTTATTGGCTTTTGGTTTAAGAAGCCAACAGCAATTTACGCTAACATGAAAGCGTTCCTTGTTAATCGGGTCGGTGATTTTGGGTTTTTGCTCGGAATTGCTGGCGTGCTAATGTATTTTAATAGTCTTGATTATGCTGATGTTTTTCGAGCAGCGCCGTTGTTTGCAACTAAAACTATTGAAATTATTCCGGGGACAGAATGGTCTCTGATGTCAGTAGTTTGCATTCTGCTTTTTATTGGGGCAATGGGTAAGTCGGCGCAGATTCCTCTCCATGTTTGGTTGCCCGACTCAATGGAGGGCCCAACTCCTATTTCAGCGCTGATTCATGCGGCAACAATGGTTACCGCAGGTATTTTTATGGTTTCGCGGATGTCTCCGCTATTTGAATTGTCTACTACAGCGCTGAGTTTTGTGCTGGTTATTGGCGCGCTAACAGCTCTCTTTATGGGGTTTCTTGGCATTATCCAAAACGACATTAAGCGCGTCGTTGCGTATTCTACACTTTCGCAACTCGGCTATATGACTGTCGCTCTCGGTGTGTCGGCATATTCCGCCGCAGTATTTCATCTGATGACGCATGCGTTCTTTAAAGCGTTATTATTCTTGGGTGCGGGCTCAGTTATTATCGGCATGCATCATGAGCAGGATATGCGGAAAATGGGAGGGCTGCGTAAATATATGCCGATTACGTGGATTACTTCGTTGGTCGGCTCCCTTGCTTTAATTGGATTTCCTGGATTTTCTGGGTTTTATTCGAAGGATAGTATAATTGAAGCTGTCCATGCATCTAATATTGCTGGCTCTGGATTTGCGTATTTTGCGGTTATTGTTGGTGTATTTGTTACGGCTTTTTATTCATTCCGTATGTATTTCCTTGTCTTTCATGGTGAAGAGCGCTTTCGCCATAATCATCACCATGCTGAAGACTCAGGGATACACGGACATGACCACGCCGTAACACCACATGAGTCGCCTTGGGTTGTGACTATTCCATTAATTATGCTGGCATTGCCATCTGTAGTTATTGGTGGAAAAACCATCGGTAGTATTTTGTTCGGTGATTATTTTTCGGGGGTTATTTATGTCGAGCACGAGCACGACACAATAGCTCACATTGCAGAGCACTTTCATGGGGCTTTCAGCTTTGCAATGCATGGCTTTATTGGATTGCCCTTCTGGCTGGCAATGGCTGGTGTCGGAAGTGCCTGGTTTATTTATATGAAACGGCCAGAGTTGGCAGATGCATTTAAGAGCAAACTGTCGCCTGTTTATAATTTATTAGAGCGTAAATACGGATTTGATGAATTCAATCAAGCCGTGTTTGCGAATGGCAGTGTGAATCTTGGCAAATGCTTGTGGAAATTCGGTGATGCAGCCTTAATCGATGGTGTGATTGTGAATGGATCAGCGAAGGTCATTGGCTGGGTTGCGTCAATAGTCCGTCATGTGCAGTCCGGGTATTTGTACCATTATGCCTTTGCCATGATTATCGGGTTGCTGGGCATGCTGACCTGGATCGTTGTCCGGTGAGCTCGGGGGAATCCAAATAATATGTTATCCGAACTTCCGCTTCTTAGTTTGACCATTTGGACGCCGATACTCGGTGGAATAGCTGTTCTGTTTGTTGGAGATGACAGCCCGGCAAAGGCGCGGCGGCTTGCTTTGGTGGTCGCAGTCGCAACATTTGTGCTTAGCCTGCCTTTATGGACTGGTTTTGATGTCACAACGGCAGCTATGCAATTTGGGGAATTCTGGCCTTGGATTTCAGCATTTAAAATCAACTACCATCTTGGTGTTGATGGGTTTTCGATGCCGCTTGTTTTGCTGACAACATTTATTACCGTTCTTGTTGTCATCGCCGGCTGGGAGGTTGTGCAGTATCGCGTTGCTCAGTACATGGCGGCTTTTCTTATCATGGAAGGCCTCATGATCGGTGTATTTGCAGCACTTGATGCAATTCTTTTTTATGTGTTTTTTGAAGCAATGTTGATTCCCATGTTCCTCGTGATTGGGATTTGGGGTGGGCCTCGCAGAGTTTATGCAACTATAAAGTTTTTTCTTTATACCTTCTTCGGCTCGGTTTTTATGCTGATTGCGCTGCTTTACATGTATTTCAAGTCAGGCAGCTTTGAAATATTAGAATTTCATCAGCTCAAGCTAGGGATGACCGAGCAGATACTTATTTTTCTTTCTTTCATGTTGGCTTTTGCCGTCAAAGTGCCGATGTTTCCTGTTCATACATGGTTGCCTGATGCACATGTTGAAGCCCCGACGGGGGGTTCAGTTGTACTCGCGGCGATAACGTTAAAGATTGGCGGTTACGGTTTCGTTCGTTTTGCCCTGCCAATTACTCCTGATGCTTCCGCATCTCTGGACTGGCTGATTATCGGAATGTCCTTGATCGCGGTGGTTTACATAGGCTTGGTTGCTCTCATTCAGCAAGACATGAAAAAGCTGATTGCCTATTCGTCCATAGCCCATATGGGCTTCGTGACCTTGGGCTTTTTTGTCATGTTTGCAATTTTGCGGTCAACGAATTCCCTGTCTGGTGCTGCATTGGGTATTCAGGGCGGCATGGTGCAGATGGTTTCGCATGGGTTTATTTCTGGCGCAATGTTTCTTTGCGTCGGTGTGCTGTATGACCGTGTGCATTCTAGGCAAATTCAAGATTATGGTGGCGTAGCTAATACTATGCCGGTGTTTGCAAGTTTTATGGTTCTTTTTGGGTTTGCTAATGCGGGGTTGCCAGGTACTTCCGGGTTCATTGGAGAGTTTATGGTGGTCTTGGCAAGCTTTAAAGGAAGTTTCTGGATTGCTTTCTTAGCAGCCCTTACTTTGATCCTCGGTGCTGCTTATACGTTGTGGTTGATAAAGCGTGTAGTGTTTGGCGAGGTCGTTCACAAGCATGTGGCCGAATTACAGGATATCAATACACGCGAATTTACTATCCTTTTGGTATTGGCAGTTGCTGTTCTCGGGTTGGGCTTGTGGCCCCAGCCATTGACGGATGTGTTGCAGGCGTCAGTCAATAACTTAGTTCAGCATGTGGCAGTCTCGAAACTCTGAGTGAATGTACTGTTGGGGCGCTATCCAACTTTATCTTCCCATTAAATTACTCTTGGTATGTGGATCAAACCATGACATTCATTCCACCTGAGCTTCTTCCCGCAGCGCCAGAGATTTTTGTACTTACGATGGCCTGCGTGATTTTGGTGATAGATGTTTGTTTGAATGATGAGGATAAAACTACTACTCATTGGTTGTGTCAGGGCGCTTTGCTTGGCGGTCTGATTCTTACTTGGATGACTGGTGGTAGTGGCGAAAGAATAACTTTTAACGGGCATTTCGTTCGGGATGCTATGGCGGATGTATTAAAGGTAGGAATTTTTTTGGCTGGCTCGGGGGCCCTAATCTTTGCTCGCGATTATTTGCGGATGAGGAAGTTAGTGCGAGGAGAGTATTTTGTTCTAACCGTTTTTGCTGTTTTAGGCATGATGGTGATGGTGTCGGCAGGGAGCTTTCTTTCTGTTTACCTCGGTCTTGAGTTGCTTTCACTCTCGCTGTATGCGTTGGTCGCCTTTAACCGTGACAGCGCGGTGTCGACTGAGGCTGCAATGAAGTATTTTGTTCTCGGAGCCTTGGCGTCAGGAATGCTGCTTTATGGTATTTCCATGATGTATGGGGCTACAGGATCAATCGATCTTCGAACTGTAGGCAATGCTGTTTTGGCGGAAGGAAATAAAAGCTTAATAATGGTGTTCGGTATCGCCTTTTTGGTTGTCGGTCTTGGCTTTAAGTTCGGAGCAGTGCCTTTTCATATGTGGGTGCCTGATGTGTACCAAGGGGCTCCGACATCGGTGACCTTGCTGATTGGCTCTGCTCCTAAGATCGCAGCGTTTGCTCTTGTTATGCGTGTTCTCGTTGAGGGGGCATCCGGGCTGCAGGCTGATTGGCAGCAGATGTTGTTAGTTTTAGCGGTTTTGTCTATTGCCTTAGGCAACGTTGTGGCAATTGCGCAGACTAATATTAAGCGCATGTTGGCGTATTCGACGATTTCGCATGTCGGGTTCGTATTTCTCGGAATAGCTTCTGGAAGTCCAGATGGTTATGCCTCATCAATGTTTTATGTTCTTACTTATGTGCTTAGTACGGTCGCTGTTTTCGGTGTGATTATTTTGTGTGGAAAAGAGCGGGATGTTGAAAATATTTCCGATCTGAAAGGTCTGAATGACCGCAGCCCGTGGATGGCTTTTCTGATGTTGATATTGATGATGTCAATGGCGGGGATTCCGTTCTTGGTTGGTTTTTATGCGAAATTTGCAGTTCTTCAGAGTCTTGTTAACGAAGGTTTTGTTGGTGTCGCGTTGTTCGCTGTGCTGCTTTCCGTAATAGGGGCTTTTTATTATTTGAGAGTTGTTAAAGTAATGTATTTTGATAAAGGAGATGGCGATGAAGTGCACATCGAACTGGCTAGCGATACAAAGGTTGTTGCCTCTGTAACGGCTCTTGCTGTGCTGTTTTTGGGCGTTTATCCGTCTGCCTTGATGGCGCTTTGTGTCGCTACGGTTCGTTAGGTCAGCGTGTAGTTTTAAAATGGTGCTGGAGATGCAGAGCCTGTTGATTTGGGGATGGTTCTTGATTGGCGTTGTCAGCGTTAATCTTCCATGGCTGAGTGACAGGCTTTTTTTCGCCTTCCCTGTAAAGAGGAAGGCCAGTTGGATGCGCTGGTGTGAGTGGCTGGCTTTTTCGATTTTAGTAACGATATCTGGGAGAGGTGCTGAATTTAAACTAACAGGAACAGTTCATGGTCAGGATTGGGAATATTATGTTGTAATGTTGTGTTTGTTATTGGTGGGGGCATTTCCATCTTTTGTATGGTTTCATCATAAGCTAGGCGCAAGACGCACGATGTGGTAAGGAGAGTGTCTGTCCTCCTTGTGCGCTTGTAAATTGCTTGGTAGACTGCTCTACCGTCCTTGCTGCTGCATGTGTGCGAGCGCTTCTTGGGCGCCAGCATGTTGTAGGAAGGAGGGAAGGAGCTTCGGGTGTACGTACGTCGGTCGTGATCGCAAGCCCCTTAGAGGGGTTTTTTTTATATGTCGAGATGATCTGCCGGTGTGGGGAATGTGTGGGCCTAGGGCCCTTTTTTGTTTTGGGTGTGCAATGCGTTCGGATCCCTACCAACTTCGTGAGTTGCTCGGACCTTCTATTGAGAAACTCGGTTACGAGCTAGTAGGAATCGAGTTTCATCCAAATTCATACAATGCGTTATTAAGAATATATATTGATTCAAAAAATGGGATATGTGTTGACGATTGCCAGCAGGTCAGTCAACAAGTCAGTGGATTGCTGGACGTATCTGATCCTATCCCGGGGCATTACACCTTGGAGGTGTCTTCGCCGGGCTTGGATCGCCCGTTGTTTACTGCAGCACATTTTGAACGGTTCAAGGGACGTCAGGCCAAAATACAGTTGGGATTGGCGTTGGACGGGCGGCGACGGTTTTCCGGCATGATCAAAGAAGTGCATGACGGTGAAATAATTTTTCAATGTGATGGTGTGGATTTGACGATCGCAATCGATCGCATTGAGACAGCTCGACTCGTACCCGAGTACTGATCGGGACAATGGGATGCAGCAATTATGAGTAAAGAAATTCTTCTTGTCGTCGATGCCGTTTCAAATGAGAAAGGCGTTGCAAAGACAGTGATTTTTGAAGCGATTGAGGCTGCTTTAGCTTCTGCGGCAAAAAAGCGATTTGATGGCGATCCGGATATTCGCGTCGAAATAAATCGCAAAACGGGTGAGTATCAGACATACCGTTATTGGATGGTTGTTTCCGACGATGCAGAGATTGAAGCCTCTGATCGTGAGCTTTGTCTTACTGATGCGTTGCAGCATGATGTCTGTGCAGAAATTGGCGGCGATGTCCGAGTGGCTGTGGATAATGCAGCATTTGGCAGAATTGCAGCACAAACTGCGAAGCAGGTTATTGTACAGAAAGTCCGCGAAGCAGAGCGAGCCCAGATTGTTGAGCAGTATTTGCCGAGGATGGGCGAGCTGATCAGTGGTGTAGTCAAGCGCGTTGAGCGTGGCAATGTACTCATTGATTTAGGAGGGAGTGTCGAAGCATTGATTTCTCGCGAAGATATGATTCCACGTGAGCCTGTGCGCAATGGGGACCGAATAAGAGGATTTTTGCGAGACGTGCGCTTCGAGCCGCGAGGCCCGCAATTGTTTATGACAAGGACAGCACCGGAATTTCTTGTTGAGCTATTTAAGCTTGAAGTTCCTGAGGTTGGGCAAGGTGTCATTGAGATTAAAGGTGCTGCCCGTGATCCTGGGGTGCGAGCAAAAATAGCTGTCAAAACGAATGATCAGCGAATCGATCCAGTAGGTGCCTGCGTAGGGATGCGTGGCTCCCGGGTGCAAAGTGTATCGAACGAATTGGCTGGCGAACGTATTGATATCGTTCTTTGGAACGATAATGCGGCCCAGTTTGTTATCAATGCAATGTCCCCGGCAGAGGTGGTTTCCATCGTTGTGGATGAAGATAGCCACAGTATGGATATTGCGGTTGCAGAAGAAAAACTCTCACAGGCAATTGGTCGAGGGGGGCAAAATGTCCGCCTCGCTTCGGAATTGACGGGCTGGGAGCTGAACGTCATGACCGAAGCGCAAGCGGCAGCAAAAAGTGGATATGAAGCTCGCGCATTAGTGGAGGCTTTCATGATTTCATTGAGTGTCGACGAGGATGTCGCGTCGGTACTTGTGCGAGAGGGGTTTTCGACTCTGGAAGAAATCGCTTATGTCCCTGCGCAGGAAATGCTTGAAATTGAAGAATTTGATCAGGACGTGGTTGACGAGCTGCGTGCGCGGGCTCGAGATGCATTACTGACTCGTGCGATTGCTGCTGAAGAGCAGGGCGGCGGTGCGGCACCTGATGCGGATTTGTTATCTATTGACGGAATGGATGAGGATCTTGCATTCCGTTTGGCAAAACAGGGTATTAAGACTCAAGAAGAATTGGCGGAGTTGTCTGTTGACGATTTGGTTGACATGGCGGCTCTTGATGAGCAGCGTGCCGCACAACTGATTATGACGGCGCGTGCGCCTTGGTTCAGTAGTGAGCAAGGCTAGCAGCAGCGCGGGGTTGGACACGATGACGGATGTTACAGTCAAACAGTTCGCCGCGGTTGTGGGAACTCCAGTCGATCGGCTGTTAATTCAGCTGGCAGAGGCTGGAATTCAAGTTGAAAGCGGCGATTCCACGATCACGGATTCTCAAAAGCTCGATCTCTTGGCGCATTTGCGCAAGAGTCATGGCCGTAAAGATGCTCTAGCTGTGTCAGAGCCGAAGAAAATTACTCTTCAACGAAAGACACACAGTGAAATAAAAGTGGCGGCAGCGCCGGGGCAGGTAAAAACAGTTAGCGTTGAAGTTCGTAAAAAGCGCACTTATGTCAAGCGGGCTTTGGTTGAGGAAGCGGCTGATGTGAGTGCCGATGATGTGCTTGCAGATACAGACGGGCTCGTGTCTGGAGCGTCTAATGATTTGCCACTGATCGTTGATTCAGCAAATTCGGAAGATCGTGGCGAATACAGTAAAGAGAGTGCTGATGACGTTGTCGTTTCTGCGGAGAGCGTAGCGGTCGAGCCGTCAGCTGACAGCATGGCGGGAGATGAGCCATCTCAGGCTGTTAAAGCGGGTGCTGCTTCAAAACCATCTAATTTGCGGCGTGGAGTTTCCTCGGAAACTCGCCGTAAAGAAATCGTGCCATCAACGACTGTGCTGGCTCGTCAGCGTAGTGTGAATGTGTCCGCGCGGGCAGAGTCACTGGATATGCCTCGCGTCGAAGATGTTCGCCCGAAAGTCGTTGGCGTCGTTTCGAGACGCCAAGTCGCACGGGAAGAAAAAGCTACTGCGGAAGCCAATAAGCCAGCCACGGTCCGTGGGGATGTCGCTGGCCAGAAGACAGACACACGGGGCGGCGGGAATCGTCCAGGGCGCAGCCATGAGCGTACTGGTTCGTCTCCGCGAAGTGCTTCGGAGAGGCCTGCAGCACCAGCACGCTCGGACGAGCCGCGGGCTCGGCGTAGTGTGGAGGCACAGGCCACACCGCCGGTCGGACTGGCGCCTGCCCCTGCACCTACCCCTGCCGGCGATGTTCCGCGTCGCCGTGATGACGGAAAGGCGGGAAAGCGTCGTGCTGATCCGGAAGAGCGCAGCTTTAAGCAAGATCGAGATGATCGCCGAGGAAAGGGCAGTAAACGGACTAAAGGCGGGCGTCAGCCTCACTCTGCAGGAATGCAGGGATTTAACAAGCCTGTTGCTCCGATTGCTCGTGAGGTGACGTTGCCAGAAACCATTTCGGTAGCAGACTTGGCGCAGAAAATGGCTGTCAAGGCGACCGAAGTCATCAAGACGCTGATGAAACTTGGTTCGATGGTGACGATCAATCAGGTCCTCGATCAGGAGACCGCTGCGGTCGTCGTGGAAGAGATGGGGCACAGCTACAAGCTGTTGTCTGAGAATGCGCTTGAGGACGAATTAGCGGCAGAGATGGGGGCGGTGCGTGAGGAGCAGGCTCGTGCTCCCGTCGTTACCATCATGGGACATGTCGACCACGGCAAGACGTCGCTTTTGGATTACATTCGGCGGACTAAAGTCGCTGCCGGCGAAGCTGGGGGCATTACCCAGCACATTGGTGCGTACCACGTCGAAACGCCCAAAGGCACGATCACGTTCCTTGATACTCCGGGCCATGCGGCGTTTACTGCGATGCGTGCCCGCGGTGCAAAAGCTACCGATATCGTTGTCTTGGTGGTGGCTGCCGATGATGGCGTGATGCCACAGACGGTTGAAGCCATTCAACACGCGAAAGCCGCGGGTGTTCCGATCGTCGTTGCCGTCAATAAAATGGATAAACCGGGTGTCGACCCGGAGCGGGTCAAGAGCGAGCTGTCCCAGCAGGGCGTCATTTCGGAAGAATGGGGTGGGGACACTCTGTTCGCCTATGTTTCCGCGAAGACCGGCCTCGGCGTAGACAATCTGCTTGATCAGATTCTCGTTCAGGCAGAAGTACTTGAATTGACTGCGGCGATTGATGGACCCGCCAAGGGTGTAGTGATCGAGTCGCGCCTGGATAAAGGCCGTGGTCCGGTTGCGACGGTGCTTGTGCAAAGTGGAACTCTGCACAAGGGCGATATCATTTTGACCGGTCTGGAGTACGGGCGTGTCCGAGCGATGCTCGACGAGTCCGGAAAGCAGATCGACGAGGCCGGGCCGTCGATTCCTGTCGAGGTTCTTGGTCTTTCCGGGGCGCCGAATGCTGGTGACGAGGTCGTTGCCGTTAGCGATGAGCGGAAAGCGCGTGAAATTGCGCTGTTCCGTCAGGGCAAGTTCCGTGATGTCAAACTGGCGCGTCAGCAGAAAGCCAAGCTCGAAAACGTGTTCAAGAACATGGAAGAGGGCGAGGTCGCAACGCTCAATGTTGTGCTCAAGACCGATGTGCAGGGCTCGGCGGAAGCATTGTCAGATGCGTTGACGAAGCTGTCGACGGACGAAGTGCGTGTCAACATGGTTTCTTCAGGCGTTGGTGCCATCAACGAGTCCGATGTGAATCTGGCGGTTGCCTCGGAAGCCGTGCTGATTGGCTTTAATGTCCGTGCGGACAGTGCTGCGCGCAAACTCATCGAGGAAGAAGGGGTCGACCTGCATTATTACAGCGTGATCTATGACGTCATTGATGAGATCAAGAAAGCGCTCGCAGGTATGCTGTCGCCTGAAGTCCGGGAACAGATCATCGGTCTTGTTGAAGTCCGCCAGGTCTTCAGACATCCGAAGTTCGGTTCGATTGCGGGCTGCATGGTGATCGATGGCGTCGTTAAGCGGTCCGCTCCGATTCGCGTGCTCCGTGACAATGTCGTCATTTTCGAAGGTGAAATCGATTCGCTGCGTCGTTTCAAGGAAGACGCCTCGGAAGTGCGTCAGGGGTTCGAGTGCGGCATTGGTGTTCGTAATTACAACGATGTGCGCGAAGGCGATCACATCGAAGTGTTCGAACGTGTTGAAGTACAGCGCACGCTGTAATCGGATCTCTGCGTATGGCTAAGGAGTTTTCCCGTACACGACGGCTGGGTGAGCAGATCAGGCGCGACTTGTCTCTGCTCATCCGCCAGGAGATCGATGATCGGCGGGCTGCCATGGTGTCCATCACCTTGGTGGAGGTTGCACGTGACCTCTCACATGCCAAGGTGTATGTCACCTACATCGGTGAGCGTGACGAGCGCAAGGAAATGCTCGCCATGCTCAACGCCGCCGCCGGGGTGCTGCGTCAACAGCTGGGGCGCGGTTTGCACATCCGGACGGTTCCACGACTTGCTTTCGAATACGATGAGTCTATTGAGCGCGGGTCTGATCTGGATGCGTTGATTCGTAAGGCGGTGGCAGAGGATCAGGCTCGTCACCGTGATGACGATACGGAGTCTGACGATTGACGGCTTCGGAAAAATCGGGCATCACTCGCCCCCCCCGTCGCGATGTGCATGGCGTATTGCTGCTCGACAAACCTCTGGGCTTGTCGTCGAACAGCGCTCTGCAGGTTGTTAAGGGGATTTTCCGCGCACGTAAAGCCGGCCACGGCGGAAGTTTGGATCCCTTGGCTACAGGCTTGCTGCCATGCCTGCTCGGTGAGGCCACCAAGATATCCGGGCAGTTGCTTGAGGCTAGAAAAAACTACCGGTTCGTGGCCCAGCTGGGAGTTACGACTTCCACTGGCGACCGGGAAGGTGCGGTGCTGGAGGAGCGCACCGTGCCGCTGTTAAGCCAGGATGACGTGGAGTCGGTGCTCAAGCGCTTTCGCGGATGCATCTCGCAACTTCCACCCATGTATTCCGCGCTGAAACTCAATGGTCAGCCGCTTTATAAGCTGGCCCGACAGGGTGTGTCCGTTGAGCGGCAGGCGCGGATGGTCACCATTCATCAGCTGACACTGGTCGGTTGTGATGGGGACAGACTGGAAGCCGAGGTTTGCTGCTCGAAAGGTACGTATGTGAGAACCTTGGCCGAAGATATAGGCAGTGCTCTTGGTTGCGGCGCGCACCTCATCTCTCTTCGACGCTTTGGTGTTACCCCGTATGATGCTGCACGAATGGTGACATTGGAGCAGCTGAGGGAACTGGCTCAAGACTTGACTGCACTTGATGATCTGCTGCTGCCGGTCGATAGCGCACTTTATGAGTGGCCTGCCGTACAGCTGAGCAGCGACGCTGCCTATTTCTTTTGTTGTGGCAATCCTGTCCGCACGTCTGCTGATTCGATCAACGGTGCGGTCAGGGTGTACGCGGATTCAAGTCGGTTTCTCGGGATCGGGGATGTCATAGACGGTGGCATGGTCGTTCCACGCCGAGTGCTCAACCTTTGATGACGGCCCTACGCTTGTGGCTCACCGTGGTCAAGGTTTAGAATTTCGCGTTCTTTAAAACCCATACCGAATTTTGGAGTTTGCTTAGATGTCGCTCAGCACCGAACATAAGGGGCAGGTCGTGCAGGAGTTTCAGCGTGCGGCCAACGATACCGGCTCGCCGGAGGTGCAGGTCGCTCTGTTGACCGCACGTATCAATGGTCTGCAGCCGCACTTTCAGGCCAACAAGCAGGACCACCACTCGCGTCAGGGCTTGTTGAAGATGGTTAACCGTCGTCGCAAGCTGCTTGATTACCTCAAGCGTCAGGATGTAGTGCGCTATCAGGAACTGATCGCCCGCCTCGGCCTGCGTCGCTGAAACCCGCTCGCATTCCTCTGTTTTCAGCTCGCTAGGATGGTTCCGTGGCTTCCGTAAAGAAAACCTTTCAGTTCGGTCAGCACTCCGTAACTCTGGAAACGGGCGAAATTGCCCGTCAGGCCAGCGGTGCCGTCATGGTCAACATGGCTGATACCGTAGTGCTGGTCACTGCAGTGGGGGCCAAGGAGGCGGCGCCGGGGCGTGATTTTTTCCCTCTGACCGTCAATTACCAGGAGCGTAGCTACGCGGCAGGCCGTATCCCCGGTGGTTTCTTCCGCCGAGAGGGGCGTCCTTCCGAGAAGGAAACGCTGACGTCGCGTCTGATCGATCGTCCGCTGCGTCCGCTGTTTCCTGAGGGCTTCTATAACGAAGTTCAGGTCATCGCGACCGTCATGGCGGTCAATCCGGAGGTCGATCCGGATATCCCCGCGATGCTTGGTGCTTCCGCTGCCGTTGCATTGTCCGGCTTGCCTTTCAATGGCCCGATTGGCGCAGCGAAAGTCGGTTATGCCGATGGCAAGTATTTGTTGAATCCGACGGTGACAGAGCTCGCAGCCTCACAGCTTGAGCTGGTAGTGGCTGGTACTGAAAAAGCGGTTCTGATGGTTGAGTCCGAAGCGCAGCAATTGCCCGAAGAGGTCATGCTCGGCGCGGTGGTCTTCGGGCATGAGCAAATGCAGATTGCCATTCAGGCGATTCGCGAATTGGCTGCAGAGGCGGGGACTGTTCCTTTCGCCTGGGCGCCGGCCTCCGCCGATGAGACTCTGGCAGCAGCAGTGCGCGAGTCTGTAGGGAGTGCTCTGATTGATGCATATCAGATTGCCGTCAAGCAGGAGCGTCAGGATCGCGTGCGCGAATTGCGCAATGTTGTCGTCGAAGCCCTGACGGGAGAAGGCAAGCCGTACTCCGCCGAGCAGGTCAAGGGGGCGTTTGGCGAGCTGGAATACCGCACCGTCCGCGACCGCATTCTCGACGGGAATCCACGCATCGACGGCCGCGATACCAAGACCGTACGCCCGATCAACGTTAAGGCCGGTGTTCTGCCGCGCGTGCATGGCTCTGCGCTGTTTACACGCGGCGAGACGCAGGCGCTGGTGACGACGACACTCGGTACGGGCCGTGACGCTCAGATTATCGATTCGATCCAGGGTGAATATCGCGAATCGTTCATGCTGCATTACAACTTCCCGCCGTTTTCCGTTGGCGAGTGCGGCATGGTCGGCAGTCCGAAGCGTCGTGAAATTGGTCACGGGCGTTTGGCAAAGCGCGGTGTACAGGCCGTTCTGCCCGACATGGAAAATTTCCCGTATGTCGTGCGTGTCGTCTCGGAAATCACTGAATCGAATGGTTCCAGCTCGATGGCTTCCGTCTGCGGCGCCAGCCTGGCGTTGATGGATGCCGGTGTGCCGCTGAAGGCGCCGGTGGCGGGTATCGCCATGGGTTTGATCAAGGAGGGTGAGCGTTTCGCGGTCCTGTCCGACATCCTGGGTGATGAAGATCATCTGGGTGATATGGATTTCAAAGTGGCCGGCACCGAGAAGGGTGTCACCGCCTTGCAGATGGATATCAAGATTGATGGCATCACCAAGGAGATCATGGAGGTCGCGTTGGCACAGGCGCATGCCGGCCGACTGCACATCCTTGGTTGCATGAATGCCGTGATTGCCACGTCGCGTGCAGACGTGTCGGCCTTTGCGCCGCGCATCGTGACGATCAAGATCAATCCGGACAAGATTCGTGACGTGATCGGTAAGGGCGGTGCGGTGATCCGCCAGCTGACGGAAGAGACCGGTACGACCATCGATATCGATGACGATGGCACGGTTCGCATTGCCGCCGTCGACAAGACAGCCAGTGACGAAGCCCGTCGCCGTATCGAACAGATCACTTCCGACATTGAAGTCGGCACGATTTACGAAGGTAAGGTCGTGCGCATCATGGACTTCGGCGCGTTTGTCACGTTGCTGCCGGGACGTGACGGCATGGTGCACATTTCGCAGATCTGCGAAGAGCGCCTGCAGAGTGTCGGTGACAAGCTGGCCGTCGGTGACACCGTGCGTGTCAAGGTCATGGAGATCGACAAGCAGGGTCGTGTGCGGCTGACGATGCGCAACGTCGACTGACGATCCCGGCTTTATCCGGTGACGGTTCGGCTGCAGGCCAGCCGTCACCCGCTGACCGACTTGCACGGCCTATAGGCAAAAAGGTATGCTCACGCGCCGTTTTGCCAGCAGATCGAAATTCCGGAGAAGTGGCCGAGTGGTCGAAGGCGCACGACTGGAAATCGTGTATACGGTAATCCCGTATCGAGGGTTCGAATCCCTCCTTCTCCGCCAGATGTACGAGCCGCCTCGCAGAGATGGCGGCTTTTTATTTCAGGCTCTCGCTATGGTGGTCCGTATCGGTCCCCTCGCGACGCTAGATCGTGAACCCCGCCAGGCCCGGAAGGGAGCAACGGTAACGGTCGATGCGGGCGCCGGGGTGTGGCTGGTACGGGCCACCGCCCTTACCTCGGCGTCAGCTGCGTGACAGGCCGGCGCCGCAAGCAGGCGCGCTATGTCCTACCAGGTACTCGCCAGAAAATGGCGGCCGAAATGTTTCGCGGAACTGGTCGGTCAGGAGCATGTGGTGCGTGCGCTGACCAACGCACTTGCCAATAACCGCCTACATCACGCCTTTCTGTTTACCGGCACCCGCGGTGTCGGCAAGACGACGCTGTCGCGGATTCTCGCCAAGTCCCTCAACTGTGAAACGGGCGTGACCGCCGAGCCTTGCGGCCACTGTTCCGCATGCAGAGAAATCGACGAAGGTCGTTTCGTCGATCTGATCGAAGTCGATGCGGCCTCGCGTACCAAGGTCGAAGATACCCGGGAGCTGCTGGATAATGTCCAGTACGCACCGACACGCGGACGCTACAAGGTGTACCTCATCGACGAGGTGCACATGCTGTCCACACACAGCTTCAACGCCCTGCTGAAGACGCTCGAAGAGCCGCCGCCGCACGTCAAGTTCCTGCTGGCGACGACGGACCCGCAGAAGCTGCCGGTAACCATCCTGTCGCGCTGTCTGCAGTTCGCCCTCAAACGTCTGCCGACGGCTTTGATCAGCGAGCACCTGGCGCAGATCATCGAAGCGGAAGGCATTCCCGGCGAGCCGGCGGCACTTGCGGCCATCGCGCGTGCCGGCGACGGCTCCATGCGTGATGCGCTGTCACTGCTCGACCAGGCGATCGCCTATGGCGGTGGCCGGGTCGATGCGGCTGACGCGGCATCGATGCTGGGGGCAATCGATCGGCAGCATGTCATTCATCTGGCGAGTGCACTGGCGCAGGGTGCTGCGGATACCCTGCTTGAAGCGATTGCTACCCTCGACCGTGAAGCGCCTGACTACGATGCCGTCTTGGCCGATCTGCTTTCCCTGCTGCAGCGCGTGGCCCAGCAGCAGGTGCTGCCGGGATCTGCCTGTGACGACTGGTTCGATCTGACGACGCTTCAGGCGCTGGCCAGAGCTTTCACCGCGGAGGATGTGCAGCTCTGCTATCAGATTGGTCTGCACGGTCGGCGTGACCTGCCGCTGGCGCCGGAGCCGCGCGGCGGTTTCGAGATGACCCTGCTGCGTATGCTGTGTTTTCGTCCGGCATCGCTTACCGACACGCGGCATGACCCTATCGCCGCGGCAGGTACCCCTTCCACTCGCAGCGACGCCGCTACTCCGCCCGGCAGGCAGGAGGCGGCTGCAACAGGTGTGGCGGAGTCCATGCGGGGCGAGCCCGTGACTGCTCCGGAGGCCTCACCGCGCCCGTCTGCACGTGCAGAGCTCGACGCCTTGCTCGGTCGCAGGGCGAGCGGAGCGCAAAAGTCGCCTGCCCCTAGGCCCGCGCCCGTGCCTCCAGTGGAGCCGCAGCAGGTACACTCTGAAGTGGCATCGCTCGCCTCTCAGCAACCTGCGGAATTACCGCGTCCTGCTGCACCGAAGGCTCCTGCCCCCGTGATAACGGTTGCCGAGGATGCTGAGCCAGCCTCGGTTGAGCCCGCTGACGATGCCCTCGCCGCCGGCACAGCGACAACCACTGTCGCAGCAGAGGTCACGCTGCCTGACTGGGGTTTGCTGTGCGCCCGCTTGAACGTACGCGGACGACCGCAGCAGCTGGCACTGCACGCCGTACTCGAAGCCATCGACGCGGGGCAGGTGCGACTCGCACTCGATCCCGCCCATGCCAGTCTGCTTGGCGGTGGTGTCGAGGAAAAACTGGCTGCGGCACTGGGCGAGGCGCTGCAGCGGCCCGTGCACTTGGTGGTGCGCATGGGCGCGTCCGGCATGGACACGCCGGCGCGCGTCGTGGCTGCGCAGGTCGAACAGCAGCGCCATGCGGCCGTCGAGGCTTTCCAGCAGAACCAGGCCGTGCGTACGCTGATCGATACCTTCGACGCACGGGTAAGGGTTGAAAGCATCGTCCCCCGTACCTGAAGCTGCGTGTGTCGAATCCGTTTTCCGCCAATGAGTAAGGTGCACAGCGATGATGAAAGGTGGTCTAGGCAACCTGATGAAGCAGGCGCAGAAGATGCAGGAGAACCTGCAGAAGGCTCAGGAAGAGCTGGCTGCGATGGAAGTCGAAGGCGAGTCCGGTGGTGGTTTGGTCAAAGTGGTGATGACCGGGCGGCACGAGGCCAGGCGCGTGAGCATCGATCCCTCACTGCTGGCTGACGACAAAGACATGCTCGAAGATCTCGTCGCGGCAGCTTTCAACGACGCCGTGCGCAAGATCGAGCGCACGACTTCCGAACGCATGTCGGGACTGACCGCCGGCATGGGGCTGCCGCCGGGAATGAAGCTGCCATTCTGAGCATATATCCATGAGTGCGGCCTATCCGCGTGCCCTCAGCCGCCTGATGGATGCACTGCGCTGCCTGCCGGGCGTTGGCCCGAAATCCGCGGCACGCATGGCGTTTCACCTCATCGAGCGTGATCCGCAGGGGGCTGGGCGGCTTGCTGATGCCTTGCGTGACGCGGTGAGCGGGATTCGGCACTGTGCACGCTGTCGCAACCTTGCCGACAGCGAATTGTGCGGGCTGTGCAGTGATCCCTCGCGCGACGACGCGTTGCTCTGCGTCGTTGAAACGCCAGCCGACGTCGCCGCACTTGAGCAGGCGACGGGGTTTCGCGGGCGCTACTTCGTGCTGATGGGGCGGTTGTCCCCGCTCGATGGCATCGGTCCGGAGGCGCTGGGGCTCGATCTGCTGGAAAGCCGCCTCGCCAGCGGCAGCGTGCGTGAATTGATCCTGGCGACCAATCCGACGGTCGAGGGCGAAGCGACCGCTCATTACATCGCGACACTGGCCCGCCAGTACGGTGTAGCCGCCAGCCGCATTGCCCACGGCGTGCCGCTCGGCGGCGAACTTGAGAGCATCGACGGCGGTACGCTGGCACACGCCTTCGCCGGGCGTCGCGGCGTTTGAGGCCGGCGACAATCGGCAGGGCAGGCGTGATGGAGCTGTTCGACGAGGGTGCCTGCGAGGTGTTGCGCTGGCCGGATGCCGAATGGCTGTACTGGCCGCGCTTCCTGCCTGCTGCTGAAGCAGATGCGGTCTTCGCGCAGCTGCGTGATGAGCTGGCCTGGCGGCAGGACGAGCTGCATATCGGTGGGCGAACCATCCCGATCCCGCGTCTGAATGCCTGGTATGCAGATGTCGGGCGGGGCTACACCTATTCGGGCATTCGCATGGAGCCGCTGCCGTGGACAGAAATGCTCGCCGGTTTGCGCACGCGAGTCGAAACGGCATGCGCTGCCCGCTTCAACAGTGTGCTGTGTAATTTCTATCGTGATGGCCGCGACAGCGTGGCATGGCACGCCGATGACGAGCCCGAACTCGGTCGTGAGCCGCAGATCGCTTCGCTGTCGCTCGGCGCGGAGCGCACGTTCGAGTTGCGTCACCGGCGGGCCCGCGAGCTCGGTCTGCGTACGCAGCATCTGCACCTGCTGGGCGGCAGTCTGTTGCTGATGCGCGGCGCGACGCAGCGCTGCTGGCTGCATCGGTTGCCGAAGGAGCCGGGCATTACCCGCGGCCGTATCAATCTGACGTTCCGTCAGGTGTTGTGAAGGCAGAAACGACGAACCCCGCCGTAGCGGGGTTCGTGTATGGGGGCCTGGCGTTTTACTTCTTGGCGGCCGGGCTGCCGAAGGGCTGCAGGAGCAGCATCAGCGTGCCACGCTCGGGCAGGCCCGTTTCCTGAAGATTCGCTTCCTTCGGCGCGGCCTTCTGGAAGGCTTTGATGGCGTCGCGTGTCTTCGGGCCCCACTTGCCGTCGGCGCTGCCATTGAAGAAGCCCTGCTCCTTCAGTGCGGTCTGCACCTGCTTCAGGGTTTCGGCGTAGATCATGCCCTGCTTGTCGCCTTCCTTGATCTGCACCATCTCGGACTTCTGGGTCAGGCGCTTGGCGTACAGCGCGGAGGTGACTTCACGCACGGCGTCCATCACCAGGATCGGGCGCTTGTTGTCCGTCTTGCCGGCTTCCTGGGCCTTGACTGCGTTGGTGCAGTAATTCAGCACCAGGCTCGACAGCAGGATCGAGTCTTCCCACGGAGCCAGGTCGAAAGTCTCCGGCGTGACCATGTTCAGGGCGGTCAGGTAGCCGTCGAACCAGCCGACGACCAGCGCCGACTGCGGCGAATTCGGCGTGATCTTGGTCAGGCCCTCACAGGTCAGAAGCGCAGCGCCTTTGGGCGCGTAAGCCTTGTCCTTGTCGGCGGCCTGGACGCCCACGAGGGGCAGGAGGCCGAGCAGGCCGATCATGGCAATGCGTTTCATGGTGTCTCCGCTGCAACTGGAACAGCCACTGCCGCGGCGGTGGGGCGACGGCGGCGCCGTCGGCAGTAGGGGGCATGAGGCGGCCTGTGGCCGTCGCGCGAAGCGCGCATCGTAGCCCTGCCCGCTGCATCGCACAAGGCAAGTGAGCCCCTGTGCAAAGCGCGTCGATTCAACGCCGTGGAATGGCAGCCCGCAGCTGCCGGTAGGCCGACAGCCGGCGTGCGTCGAGCTCGCCGCGCTCGATCGCGGCCAGCAGCGCGCAGCCCGGCTCGACCGTATGCGAGCAGTCGGAGAAGCGGCAGTGGCCGAGCCAGGCGGCGAACTCGCGAAAGCCGCGGTCGAGATCGCTGCTGTCGATCTCTCCGAGCTCGAAGCTGCGCACGCCGGGGGAGTCGATCAGGTAACCGCCGTCGGGCAGCGGATAGCGGGTGGTCGCCGTCGTCGTGTGCTGGCCGTGCCCGGTCGCCGCCGACAGTGCCTGGGTGAGGATCTCGCGCTCGGGCAGCAAGGCGTTGATCAGCGAAGATTTACCGACGCCCGACTGGCCGACGAGGATGCTGGTGCGCGTCGCCAGCCGCTCGCGCAGGGCGGCCAGGCCCTGCGCGGTGCGGGTGCTGGCCGGCAGCAGCGTGTAGCCGATGCGGGCATAGGTGGCGAGGCGGGCGTCGACATCGGCGCGGGAGGTGGCGTCGAGCAGATCGATCTTGTTGATGATGATGCCGGCTTCGACGTTGCCGATCAGTTCGATCGCCGCCAGGTAGCGGTCGATGAGGAACTCGTTGAAGTCCGGCTGCGGCGCGATGACCACCAGCACCTGATCGATGTTCGCCGCCACCGGCTTCAGCCGGCCGCTGTAGTCCGGGCGGCTCAGCAGCGAGCGGCGTGGCTCGACGGTGACGACGACGCCTCCGCCATCACGACCGCGCTGCCAGAGCACGCGGTCGCCACAGCACAGCGCACCGAGATTTTGCCGCGCGACGCAGCGGATCAGCGCACCGTCGGCATCCTCGACGATCAGGGTCGCGCCGTGATGGGTGACGACGCTGCCGGCTTCGGCCACCCCGAGTTCACCTTCGAGCAGCTGCTCGGCGACGCGGGCCGCTTTGTCGTGGGCACGCTGGCGGCGGTTCTCGTGCAGCTCGCGGATGCGCTCGATCTGCTGACGGCTGAGTTTGCGCCCCGCCATTCAGTGCGCACCGCTGGCCAGCAGGCGTTCGAGTGCGGCGACACGCACTGCCGCCGGCGGGTGCGAGTCGTAGACCGCCGAATGCAGCGGATCGGGGGTCAAGGTCGCCGCGTTGTCGCGGTACAGGCGCACCAGCGCATCGATCAGCGCCTGGGCGTCGCTGACCTGCGCGGCGTAGGCATCGGCCTCGAATTCGTGGCGCCGCGAGGCGTGTGCGCTCAGCGGGTGCAGCAGGATCGACAGGCTGCCGCTGACGGCGAGGAACAGGAACAGGCCGGCGTGCACCGAGGGCATGGTCACGCCGAGTGCAGTGAAGAACACCGGCTGTGCCAGCAGCCAGTCGGCCAGCGCCAGTGCCGCGGCCGACAGCACCAGCGACAGCGCCAGCCGCGTGCGGATGTGGTGATGGTGGAAATGGCCGAGTTCATGGGCCAGCACGGCCTCGATCTGCCGGGCATCGAGTGCGGCCAGCAGCGTGTCGAAGAACACGATGCGCTTGGCACGGCCGAAGCCGGTGAAATAGGCGTTGCCATGACCGGAGCGTCGTGAACCGTCCATGACGAAGACGCCGTCGCTGGTAAAACCGCAGCGCTGCAGCAGCGCATCGATGCGCTCGCGCAGGGCTTCATCGTTCAGCGGCGTGAATTTGTTGAACAGCGGCGCGATCACCGTCGGGAACAGCCACAGCAGCAGCAGCTGGAAGCCGCTCCAGCTCAGCCACACCCACAGCCACCACTCGTTGCCGCCGTGTGTCATCAGCCACAGCACCAGCGCCAGCAGCGGGCCGCCGAGCAGCAGCGCCAGCAGCGCGCCCTTGAGCAGATCGCTGATGAACAGCCCCGCTGTCATGCGATTGAAGCCGAAGTGCCGCTCGATGCCGAACTGGCGCACGAGGCGCAGCGGCAGTTCGAGCAACGCGGAGATCGCGAAGGCGCTGAGCAGCACCAGCGTGCCGGTCAGCACCTCGCCGTGGCCGAAGCCGCCCCAGAATCGATCCAGCGCATCGATACCGCCGCCGAGCGTCCAGCCGAGCAGCAGCAGCGTGTCGACGGCGAGTGCCAGCAGGCCCAGGCGTTCGCGGGCAATGGTGTAGCTGGCGGCGCGCTGGTGGGCGTGCAGCGGGATGTGGGCGGCGAAGGCCGCCGGCACGGCGTCGCGGTGGGCGCGCACGTAACGCATCTGGCGGATCGCCAGCCAGCCCTGCAGGCCGACGGCAGTGGCGAGCAGCAGCAGGAAAAGCAACGTAATATCAGGCATGCGCCGGTAAACGTGTGGCGAACGGAAGGGGCAGCGTAGACCTTCGCTTCGGATCACGGCAACCGGCGTCGTCCTTTTTCGCCGAGAGTCACGCATGCCGCAGAACGCCGACAACCTGATCTGGATCGACCTGGAAATGACCGGCCTCGACCCCGATCGCGACCGCATCATCGAAATCGCCACCATCGTCACCGACAGTCAGCTCGAAGTGCTGGCCGAAGGGCCGGTATTCGCCGTTCATCAGCCCGAGGAGATTCTGCAGCTGATGGATGACTGGAACCGTAATCAGCACGGCAAGTCCGGTCTGACGGCGCGCGTGCGCGCCAGCCAGGTCTCGGAGCGCGAAGCCGAGCTGGCGACGCTCGCCTTCCTGGAGGAATGGCTGCCGAAGGGCAAGTCACCGATGTGCGGCAACAGCATCTGCCAGGATCGCCGCTTCCTCGCCCGCGGCATGCCGGAGCTCGAAGCGTTCTTCCATTACCGCAACCTCGACGTCAGCACCGTCAAGGAGCTGGGGCGGCGCTGGTACCCGGAGCGGATCAAGGGCTTCGGCAAGGCTGGCAGCCACCTCGCGCTCGACGACATCCGCGAGTCGATCGCCGAACTGCGCTTTTACCGCGAACGCCTGTTCATCGAGGGCTGAAGCCCGGCGCACGGAGCGTTCACGCCGGACGAAGAGTCAGGACTGATCCAGAAGGCGCTGAAGTCCCGCGCGCGGAGCGTTCAACGCCGCGCAGCAGGCTCATCTCGCGGCCAGCTGATGCCCTGCGCGCGATGAGGGCACCAGGCTGTGCGCGGCGTCTGTGCTCAGGGCTCGACCGGCAGTCCCGGCGTGTTGCCCCATTCCGACCAGGCCCCGGCATAGCCGCGCACACGCGCATAGCCGAGCGTTTTCAGCAGGACCCAGCTCAGCGCCGAGCGGTGATGGGTCTGGCAGTAGGCGACGATCTCGTGGGCCGGATCGATGCCGGCCGCGAGGAACTGGGCGCGCAGGGTGTCCAGCGGCTTGACGCAGGGCAGGCGGGCCGGGTCGAACGCGGTTACCCAGTCGAGGTTGATCGCGCCGGGAATATGGCCGCCGCGGGCGGCGCGCACGTCGACGCCGGCAAATTCGGCCGGCGAACGCGCGTCGAGCAGGGTGACGTCGGCATCGCCGAGATGCGCCGCGACCCAGTCGCGATCGGCGTGTACACCTTCGGCCCAGTTCAACTGGGGCTGGCTCGGCGTGACGGGCGGCTGCTCGCGTACCAGATCGATGCCGATGTGATCGAGCCACCAGGCCAGCCCGCCGTCGAGCATCGCCATTTCGTGGTGGCCGACGCAGGCCAGCGTCCACAACAGGCGGGCGGCCTTGCCGCTGCCGCCTTCGTCATAGGCCAGCACGGTCCGCTCCGGCTGATAGCCGACCGCGCCGAGCGCAGCGCTCAGGGCGCTGAGCGGTGGCAGGGCCCCCATCGCCGGCGGCCGGGCATGGACATAGAGCGCATACGGCAGGTTCAGCGCGCCGGGCAGGTGGCCGGCGGCATAGGCATCGGGCTCGCGTACATCGAGCAGCAGTACGCCGGGGGCCTGCAGGTGCGAGGCGAACGAGGCGGCTGGAGCGAGCAGGGGCAGGGCATTCATGGGGCGACTCCGCAGCGCGTGACAAGGGGCGGAGTATAACGGCGGCGGCGGCGTGCTCATGGCGTAAAGCGCGGGGCTTGGCTTATCTTGCCGGCTCGGAATTCGCACAGGACCGACCGCAATGTGGAAGCGTTTCCTCGACTGGCTGCTGGGTCGCAAACCGCAGGCAACCCCGCCGGCTGCGCATGTAGCATCGCCCGCGAAGCCGGCGCCGGTGCCGGCAGCGGTGCCGGATGCGGCCGTCGCCCCCCCCGATCCGGCGTCGGCACAATGGCTGTTCGATGAATTCGAGTCGCTGCTGTTCGGCGGTGGCGGTGTGCCTGCGGTCGAACAGCTCAAGCCGGTCGAGCGCCAAGTGTACGGTATCGTCGAAGCGCAGCTGCGCGCCGGACTGGCGCCCGAGGCGCTGCCCAAGCTGCCGATGACGGTCGGTCTGCTGCTGCGGGAGCTGCAGGACCCGCAGGGCAGCCAGCGTCGCATCGAAGATCTGGTGCGCCGCGATCCGGCCCTGGCCGGTGACGTGCTGCGCATCGCCAACAGTCCGGCCTATCGGGTCAGTGACACGCCGATCGCCAGCATCGAAGGCGCGCTGCGCCTGATCGGGCAGGAAACGCTGAAATCCATCGTCGTCGCCGTGCTGATGCGCCCGGTGATCCACATTCAGCCGATTTACTTCCTGATGTTCGGCTCGTTCCTCTGGGATCAGGCGATGGCCAGCGCGCTGGCGGCGCGTCAGCTGGCCCGTGACGGTCAGGAGCTCGATCCGTTCGTCGCCTATTTCACCGGGTTGTCGCACAACGTCGGCCGCATCGCGATCTTTCGCATGGTCGCCGACAACTTCAACCAGCTCGGCGCGGAAATGCCGCCGCGGCCCGATGTGTTCCGCCTGCTGATGGGCGCCTACGGCAGCCTGCTGTCGGCCAGCATCGTGCGCCACTGGGGTGTCGGCATGGATCTGCCGGTGGCGATCCACGACCAGTCGCGGGTGGCGGCCGGCGAGGCGGTCGAGCGGATGTCACCGCTCGGTGAGCTGCTGTTCCGTGCCCGCCTGCTCGCCTGCGCCGCATTGCTCAAGCGCGAGGGGCAGGTGGCGCCGGAGCGCATCGAAGCGGCGCTCGCCGGTTACGGTCTGCAGCTGTGCCAGTGCCCGGAGCTGAGCGGACTCGGCCGCGCCTGAACTGCGCGTGATGGGGGAATTCGACCTGATCCGCCGCTGCTGCACCCGCGCGCGGCCGTCGCGTGCGGACGTGCTGCTCGGCATCGGCGACGATTGCGCACTGCTGGCGCCGCCGGCCGGCCGGCAGTTGGCGGTCAGCCTCGACCTGCTGGTCAGCGGCGTGCACTTCCTGGCCGACGTCGATCCCTGGCGGCTCGGTTGGAAGGCGCTTGCCGTCAATCTTTCCGATCTCGCCGCCGCCGGCGCCGAGCCGGCCTGGGTGACGCTCGGCCTGACCCTGCCGGCCGCCGACGAGTCCTGGCTGGCCGCGTTCATGGACGGTTTCTTTGCGCTGGCCGATCGCTACGCCGTGCAGCTCGTCGGTGGCGACACCACCCGCGGGCCGCTGGCGATCGCGGTTCAGGTGCACGGCTTCGTCGAGCCCGGCCAGGCACTGATCCGCGGCGGTGCGCGGCCTGGCGACCTGCTCTGCGTCAGCGGCGTGCCCGGCGAGGCCGCCGTCGGCCTGGCACTGCGGCTCGGTCGCCTCGAACTGCCGGCCGCGCTGGCGGCGCCGTGCATCGACCGCCTCGAATGCCCCGAGCCGCGCGTCGCTCTCGGCCGCGCGCTGCGCGGACTGGCCAGCGCGGCGCTGGATGTCTCCGACGGTCTGGCGCAGGACCTCGGCCATCTGCTGGACGCCAGCGGCGTCGGTGCCACGCTCGACGTCGATGCGCTGCCGCGCTCGGCGTCGCTGCAGGCGCTGGGCGCGGCGGCGCTGGAGCTGGCGCTGGCCGGTGGCGATGACTACGAGCTGCTGTTCACGATCCCGCCGGATCGGCGCGATGAGCTGACGGCCTGCGCCGCCGCGGCCGGTGTGGCGCTGACGGTGATCGGTCGCATCGAGGCTGCAGCCGACCTGCGCCTGCGCCACGCTGACGGCCGTCCCTGTTCTCTGGCCCGGAGCGGCTATGACCATTTCGCCTGAACGTGCACCGCGGGTGTTCCGCGACCCGGTGCATTTCCTCGCCTTCGGCTTCGGCAGCGGTCTGGCGCCACACGCGCCCGGCACATTCGGCACGCTGGCGGCGGTGCCGCTGTGGTACCTGCTGGCGGGGCTGCCGCTCGGCGTTTACCTGGCGCTGACCGCGGTCGGCTTCGCGCTCGGCATCTGGCTGTGCGGGCGCGCCGCGCGCGATCTCGGCGTGCACGATCACGGCGGCATCGTCTGGGACGAGATCATCGGTTTTCTGGTGACGATGACGGCGGCACCGGCCGGCTGGGGCTGGGTGCTGGCCGGTTTTGCGGCGTTTCGCCTGTTCGACATCCGCAAGCCCTGGCCGATCGGCGTGCTCGATGCGCGCGTGCCGGGCGGCTTCGGCATCATGCTCGACGATCTGCTGGCCGGCGTGTATGCCGCGCTGCTGCTGCAGGCCGCCGCCTGGCCGCTGCGCTGAAACTGGTCAGCGGCAGGACTGCAGATATAGAATTACCTGGAATGCGTCACGCATTAATAAATAACCAGGAGGAATAAAAGGATGAAGCTCGAAACACTGGCCATTCACGCCGGTTACTCCCCAGAAGCGACGACCAAAGCCGTCGCGGTGCCGATCTATCAGACCACCAGCTACGCCTTCGACGACACCCAGCACGGCGCCGATCTGTTCGACCTCAAGGTGCCGGGCAACATCTATACGCGGATCATGAATCCGACCACCGACGTGCTGGAGCAGCGCGTCGCCGCGCTCGAAGGCGGCGTCGGTGCGCTCGGCTTGGCCTCCGGCATGGCGGCGATCACCTACGCGGTGATGACCATCGCCGAGGCCGGCGACAACATCGTCACCACCAGCGCGCTGTACGGCGGCACCTACAATCTGTTCGCCCACACGCTGCCGCGCTACGGCATCGAGGTGCGCTTCGCCGACTACCACGACCTCGACGGCATCGCCGCGCTGATCGACGGCCGCACCAAGGCGGTGTTCTGCGAATCGATCGGCAATCCGGCGGCGAACGTCGTCGATTTCGGTGCGCTGGCCGACATCGCCCACGCTCACGGCGTGCCGCTGATCGTCGACAACACCGTGCCGACGCCGTACCTGTGCCGGCCGTTCGAGCACGGTGCCGACATCGTCGTCCACGCCCTGACCAAGTACATGGGTGGCCACGGCACCACCATCGCCGGCGCGCTGGTCGATTCCGGCAAGTTCCCGTGGGCGGAGCACAAAGAGCGTTTCGCCCGCCTCAACGAGCCCGATCCGAGCTACCACGGCGTCGTCTACACCGAGGCGCTCGGTGCCGCGGCCTACATCGGCCGCGCCCGTGTGGTGCCGCTGCGCAGCATGGGCGCGGCGATTTCGCCGTTCAACAGCTTCATGGTGCTGCAGGGCATCGAGACCCTGCCGGTGCGCATGGACCGCCATTGCAGCAATGCCCTGCAGGTCGCCGAATACTTGCAGGGCCATGCCCAGGTCGAGTGGGTCAAGTATCCGGGCCTGAAGAATTCGCCGGACTACCCGCTGGTCGAGAAGTACATGGGCGGCAAGGCTTCGAGCGTGATGAGCTTCGGCATCAAGGGCGGCCGCGAGAAGGGCGCGCAGTTCATCGACGCGCTGCAGCTGATCACCCGCCTGGTCAATATCGGCGACGCCAAATCGCTGGCCTGCCATCCGGCGACCACCACGCACCGCCAGCTCGGCCCGGCGGAACTGGCGAAGGCCGGTGTCAGCGAGGATCTGGTGCGCCTGTCGATCGGCCTTGAGCACATCGACGATCTGATCGCCGACATCGAGCAGGCGCTCGCCGCTGCCCGCTGAAGGGCGCTTCCGCGGCACTGTGGTGCTCACGGGCTTCCCGTGAGCATGGTTTTCAACGATCACGACCCGAGGACTTGCTGTTGAAGGGCTTGCTACGCCGGCTGTTGTTCGGCGCCTTATCTACCGCGACGGCGCGGCGCGCCGGCTGGCCGGCGCGCACGCTGCTGCTGCTGGTGCTGGCGGCACTGGTTTACGGCCTCGGTGAATACGAAGGCCGGCGGGAAACCCGGCGCACGCCGTCGCCGCTGGCGCAGGGCCAGCGCCTCGACTGCGATCTGCGCTCGGTGCACGACGGCGACACCGTGCGCCTGGACTGCGACGGTGCCAGCTACAGCGTGCGCGTCTGGGGGATCGATGCGCCCGAGCTCAAGCAAAAGCCGTGGGGCGAGGCGGCGCGCGATGCACTGCGGGCTGCGCTGCCCTCGCGGGTGCGCCTCGAAGTGATCGACACCGACCGTTACAAGCGCACCGTCGGCCGCTTGTGGCGTGGCAATGACGACGTCGGTCTGGAGCTGGTGCGCCGCGGTCAGGTGGCTGTCTACGAGCAGTACAACGACAGCGCCGAATACCGCCGCGTCGAAGCGCAGGCACGCCGCCAGCGCCTCGGCATCTGGTCGGTCGAGGGCGCGCAGCAGACGCCCTGGGCCTGGCGCCGCGTCAACAAAGCGCAGTGAACCGTCATCCCCGCGCGCTTGCCGCTGTCGCGCGGGGCATGGGACAGTCCGCGCATGAGTGTTTGTGCTGAACCGCCCACCGCCGAGGTCGACGCCGACCGGCTGCGCCTCAGTGGCGCCTGGACGCTTGCCGGCTTCGCTGCCGGCCTGCCCGAGCCGCCGGCCGATCTGCCCGTATTGTTCGATGCCTCCGCACTGAGTGCGCTCGACAGCGCCGGCGCGCTGCTGCTGCTCGAATTCGAGGCCGCGGCGCCGTCACCGGTGCGCTGGCAGGGTTTGTCGCCGCGCACCGCCGATCTGCTCGAACTGGTGCGCCAGCGGCGCACGCCGGCCGTGGGCGAGGGCGCGGCCGCTGCCGGCTGCCTCGCACAGCTGGGGCGTGCTGCGCATTACCACTGGTGCGAGCTGCGCGACGTGCTGGCTTTCTTCGGTGAGCTGACGGTGGTTTACGCCAGGCTGTGGCTGCGGCCGCAGCGTTTTCGCTGGCGGCCGTTCGCCAGCAATCTGCAGAGCGCCGGCCTCGATGCGCTGCCGATCGTCGGCCTGCTGTCGTTCCTGCTCGGTTTCGTCATCGCCTATCAGGGCGGTGCGCAGCTCGGTCGCTACGGCGCCGGCATCTTCATCGTCGAACTGGTCGGTCTGACCATGCTGCGCGAGATGGCGGTGATGATGACGGCGATCATCGTCGCCGGGCGCACCGGCTCGGCGTGGACCGCGCAGCTCGGCACCATGCAGGTGACGCAGGAGGTCGACGCGCTGCGCACGCTCGGCATCGACCCCTACGAAATGCTGGTGATTCCCAAGCTGGCGGCGCTGATGGTCGCGCTGCCGCTGCTGACGGTGTTCGCCGATGTCATGGGCGTGCTCGGCGGCATGGTGATGGCGCAGCTGCAGCTCGGCGTCAGCTTCAGTGAATTCCTGCAGCGTTTCCCGCAGGCGGTGTCGCTGCGCTCCTTCCTGATCGGTGTCGGCAAGGCGCCGGTGTTCGCGCTGCTGATCGCGCTGGTCGGCTGCTACCAGGGCCTGCGCGTGCGCGGCGGCGCGGAAGCGGTCGGCCGCCAGACTACGGTGTCGGTGGTGCAGGCAATCTTTATGGTGATCGTCGTCGATGCGGCGTTCTCGGTGCTGTTCTCGTGGCTGAAGATCTGACGCCGCCGGTCGCGCTCAGCGGCATCACCACGCGCTTCGGCACGCAGTGCGTGCACGAGGATCTGGCGCTGGAGATCCGCCGCGGCGAGATCGTCGGGCTGGTCGGCGGCAGCGGCAGCGGCAAGAGCACGCTGCTGCGCATCGTCGCGCTGCTCGACTGCCCGCAGGCCGGCAGCGTGCGGCTGTTCGGCGTCGATGCCGGCACCGCTTCCGCCGCCGAGCTCAACGCGCTGCGCCGGCGCTTCAGCATGATGTTCCAGCAGGGGGCGCTGTTTTCCTCGCTCAGCGTGCGCGAGAACGTCGCCCTGCCGCTGCAGGAGCACACGGCGCTGCCGGCGCGGCTGATCGATGAGCTGGCACGGCTGAAGATCGCGCTCGCCGGCCTGCCGGCCGATGCCGCCGACAAACTGCCGGACCAGCTCTCCGGCGGCATGATCAAGCGGGCGGCGGTGGCGCGGGCGCTGGCGCTCGATCCCGAGCTGCTGCTGCTCGACGAGCCGACCGCCGGCCTCGATCCGCTCGGTGCCGCCGCCTTCGACGAGCTGGTGCTCGAACTGCGCGCCGCTCTCGGGCTGACGGTGCTGATCGTCACCCACGATCTCGATACGCTGTGGCGCGTCACCGACCGCGTCGCTTTTCTCGGCGAGCGGCGGGTGCTGGCCTGCGCGCCGGTCGCCGAACTTGCGCGCGCCGCACATCCGCAGATACACGCCTATTTCGCCGGTCCGCGCGCGCGCGCCGCGGCAACGGCGGCAGGAGGCTGAGGCATGGACACCAAGGTCAATTACGCGCTGGTCGGTGCCTTCGTCCTGGCGCTCGGTGCCGCGCTGCTGGCCACCCTGCTGTGGCTCAGCGTCGGCACCCAGGAAAAGGTCTACGACACCTACCGCCTGTACTTTCGTGATTCGGTGGCCGGGCTCAACCCGAAAGCCGCGGTGCGCCTGCGCGGTGTCACCGTCGGCGAGGTCGGTTCGATCGAGCTCGACCGCACCCAGCCCGACCGCGTCATCGTCGACCTGAAGATCGAGCACGGCACGCCGATCCTCGCCAGCACGCGGGCGGTGCTGGCCACCCAGGGCCTGACCGGCATCGCCGCGGTCGAGCTGGCGGTCGACGATCCGCACAGTCCGCCGCTCGAACGCCAGGGCAAGGAGCCGTATCCGGTGATCCCGACCGGGCCGTCGCTGGTGCAGCGCCTCGACAACGCCGTCACCCAGGTGCTCGGCGATTTCGCGCGCTTGTCGGCACGGCTCGAACAGCTGCTCGGTGACGACAACCAGCAGGCGGTGCACGCGCTGCTGAGCAATCTGAGCGCGACCGCGGCGGCGCTGGCGCGCCAGGCCGACGGTCTCGACGGCACCATGCAGGACACGCGCAAGGCGGCGCAGTCGATCCGCGAGCTGGCGCAGCGCCTGCAGACCACTGCCGGCAGCGTCGAACGCACCGCGCAGGCCTTCACCACCACGGCGCAGACCACCACGCGCGCCGTCGCCGACAGCCAGCGCGAGCTGCGCCAGCTCACCGGCAGCGCCGGACCGGAGCTGACCAGTCTGCTCGCCGAGACGCGGCGGCTGGTGGAAGTGCTCGACCGCGTCGGCAGTGAACTCGAACGCGATCCGCGCATGCTGCTGTTCGGCCGCCAGCGCGGGCCGGCCGGGCCCGGCGAATGAGGAGAACGACGATGCGACGTACCCTGCTGGCCGCGGCCGCCCTCGTGCTCGGCGCCTGCAGCGCCATCGACCTGCGCACGCCGGAACCGGCGATCACCCGCTACCTGCTCGATGCCGCGGTGCACGTGCCGGTCAGCGACGCCGTCGGCAGCGGCGTGCTGCTGGTGGAAATGCCGACCGCCCGCCCCGGCTTCGATACACCGCGCATCGCCTACAGCCGCAAACCGCTCGCCATCGACTACTACACGCGCAGCGAATGGGCCGATACGCCGGCGCGCCAGCTGCAGCCTCTGCTGGTGCGCGCGCTGGAGGCGAGCGCGGCCTGGCGCGCGGTGACCGCGGCGCCGTCGCCGGTGCTGGCCGACCAGCGCCTCGGCGTCGACATCCTCGAACTGGTGCAGGACTTCACGGTGACGCCGAGCGTGGTGCGCCTGCGCCTGCGCCTGACGCTGAGCGAAGTCGCCAGCCGGCGTGCACTGGTGACGCGCACGCTGGCGACGGTCGAGCCGGCCGACAGCGAAGATGCCTACGGCAGCATCGAAGCGAGCAAGCGGGCGCTGAGCCGCCTGCTCAGCGGGCTGGTGGCCGACGTCATGAGCGATGCGCCGACGGCTGGCGCGCGGCGCTGAGCGGCCTCAGTCCTGGTGCCAGAAGGCTGGCGTGTGGCGAAAGCACTGCCAGACCTGATCGAGTTCGGCGTGCGCGGCGCAGGCGTCGGCACGGCCGGCGGCCAGCAGGTGTGCGGCGGCGTGGGCGTCCGTCAGGTCGGCGCACAACCGCTCCAGCGTCACCAGATCGTTGAGCCGGCCGAGCGTGTCCTGCAGCGCGGCGAGGGCGTGGATGAACGGCTTGACGCGTTCCGCCGGATACAGCGAGCCGAGGAATTCCGCGGCGTAGCGCAGCTCCTTGGCGGCGATGCGGGCGGCGTGGCGTTCGGCGTCCGGCAGCTGCGCCAGATGGCGGCCGCGCTTGCGCAGGCGGTGCAGGCGGCGTTCGAGCAGGCGCGGTGCGAGTTTGCCGATCGCCTTGTGCAGCGGCGCGCGGGCATCGCGGCCGAGGCCGTCGAGCCAGCTTTCGATGTCGGCCAGCAGCGTGGCGAAGGCCGCCGCCTCGATCGCACTGACCGCCGCCACGCGCGCCTGCTGGCGACCGACGGCGAAATGCGCGTGCAGGCCGTCGTCCTCGTCGAGCAGCCGCGGCAGCGTCTCGGCACAGAGCACGTCGCGGTCGCGGCTTTCACCGAGCGTGCGCGCCAGCCGGCGCAGCGCCGGCAGGAACGGGGGCCGGCGCAGCGCCGGCTCGGCCACACCGAACAGCGCCAGCGCCGAGCGCAGGCGGCGCGCGGCGACGCGCAGCTGGTGGATGTATTCCTCGTCGTAGGCCTGGACCAGCAGCTCGGCGTTGTCGCGCAGCTGCTCCAGCGCACTGCGCACGATCAGACCGAATGCCTGCAGCGCGTCGGCCTGGGCCTGCAGGTGCAGGCTGCGCGCCTTGATGGCCTTCGGCAGTGCCGTGATTTCATTCATGCTCGCTCCCGTCGAAGCCGCGCCGTGCGCCTCGGGCCGCGCCGGCGCGCTGCAAATGACCGTGCATCGTACGTCCGCCGTCATGACAAACGTGCGATCGCCGTGCTGCAGCCGTCGCTCAGGCCGTGCCGCTCTTGAGCGCGCGGATCGCCCGCTCCAGGCCGTCGAGCGTCAGCGGGTACATGCGCCCGCCGGCGATGTCACGCACCAGGCGCAGCGACATGGTGTGTTCCCACCAGTCCTCGGGCTGCGGATTGATCCAGGCCGCCTTCGGCCAGGTGTCGAACAGGCGTTGCAGCCACTTGGCGCCGGCTTCCTCGTTCATGTGCTCGACGCTGCCCCAGTGCTGGGTGATCTCGTAGGGGCTCATCGTCGCGTCGCCGACGATGATCAGCCGGTAGTCGCGGCCGTAGGTGCGCATCACCTCGCTGGTGGGGATGCGTTCTTCGCGGCGGCGGCGGTTGTCGCGCCAGACGTGTTCGTAGACGCAGTTGTGAAAGTAGAAATGCTCCAGATGCTTGAATTCGGCGCGGCAGGCGGAGAACAGCTCCTCGGTGACGCGCACGTGATCGTCCATCGAGCCGCCGACGTCGAGAAACAGCAGCACCTTGGTGGCGTTGTGCCGCTCCGGGCGCTGGCGCACGTCGAGCATGCCGCCCTGGCGGGCGGTGGCCTCGATGGTGCCGTCGAGGTCGAATTCCTCGCTGGCGCCGCTGCGCGCGAAGCGGCGCAGCTTGCGCAGCGCCAGCTTGAGGTTGCGCGTGCCGAGCTCGACGCTGTCGTCGAAGTTGCGGAATTCGCGCCGCTCCCAGACCTTCACCGCGCGGCGGTTCTTCGACTGGCCGCCGATGCGCACGCCCTCGGGGTGATCGCCGGAGTGGCCGAACGGCGAGGTGCCGCCGCTGCCGATCCACTTGCTGCCGCCATGGTGCGCTTCATCCTGCTCGCGCAGGCGCTCGACCAGCGTCTGCATCAGCTTGTCCCAGCCGAGCGTCTGCAGCCGCGCGCGTTCCTCGGGCGACAGCGTCAGCTCGGCGAGCTGCTGCAGCCACTCGCGCGGGATGACGAAGGTCTCGCCGCTGGCCGCCGCCGGGAAGCTCGCCTCGACGTGCTGGATGAACTCGGCGAAGGCGCGGTCGAAGCGGTCGTAATGGCGTTCGTCCTTGACCAGCGCCAGGCGCGCGAACTGGTAGAACTCCTCGACGCGCGGCCCGACCAGGCCGGCGCGCAGCCCTTCGAGCAGGGTGAGGAATTCACCGATGCCGAGTGGCAGCCCGGCGGCGCGCAGGCGAAACAGCAGATCGGTGAGCATCGCCGTCAGCGTCCGGCGCGGCGGTGCAGGAAGATCAGCTTTTCGAACAGGTGCACGTCCTGCTCGTTTTTCAGCAGCGCGCCGTGCAGCGGCGGGATCACCCGGCGCTCGTCGCTGGCCTGCAGCGCTTCGGGCGGAATGTCCTCGGCCAGCAGCAGCTTGAGCCAGTCGAGCAGCTCCGAGGTCGACGGCCGTTTCTTCAGCCCCGGCATCTCGCGCAGATCGAAGAACACGCCGAGCGCGGCGGC
This sequence comes from Plasticicumulans acidivorans, assembly GCF_003182095.1. Classification (GTDB taxonomy): domain Bacteria; phylum Pseudomonadota; class Gammaproteobacteria; order Competibacterales; family Competibacteraceae; genus Plasticicumulans; species Plasticicumulans acidivorans. The sequence goes on from NZ_QGTJ01000011.1 coordinate 50,509, forward strand.
GAGCAGTTCCTTTTTCAGCGTCGGGTAGTGCACGTGGACGATGGCTTCCATCGTCGCCGCGTCGGGGAAGCGGATGTAATGGAAGAAGCAGCGGCGCAGGAAGGCGTCCGGCAGCTCCTTTTCGTTGTTCGAGGTGATGATGATGATCGGCCGTTCGTGCGCCCGCACCGTCTGCCCGGTCTCGTAGACGTGGAACTCCATGCGGTCGAGTTCGAGCAGCAGGTCATTGGGGAATTCGATGTCGGCTTTGTCGATCTCGTCGATCAGCAGCACCGGGCGCTGCGCCGACTCGAAGGCCTCCCACAGCTTGCCGCGCACGATGTAGTGGCCGATGTCGTGCACGCGCGGGTCGCCGAGCTGCGAATCGCGCAGGCGGGCGACGGCGTCGTACTCGTAGAGGCCCTGACGGGCCTTGGTGGTCGATTTGATGTGCCACTGGATCAGCGGCGCATCGAGCGCGGCGGCGACTTCCTCGGCGAGCCGTGTCTTGCCGGTGCCGGGTTCGCCCTTGACCAGCAGCGGCCGGCCGAGCGTGATCGCGGCGTTGACGGCAAGGCTGAGATCCTCGGTGGCGACGTACTGCGCGGAGCCCTCGAAGCGGCGGTCGGACATGGCGTGAAATCTCCCTGGACGGACGGCGGCAGCGACTGCCGGCATGCCGCGAGCCTACCGCAATCGCAGGCTTTGCGTGCTGCGTTGCGGCACGCCGGCGTGCCCGGCGGCGGTGCCTCGGGCAGACTGGCGGGCCTGCGGTGCGCCAGCGCGCCGCAGCTTCACCAGGTGCTTTTCAGCGAGGAGGCGAGCGCGTGCGCATCGAGCAGCAGGGACCGTGGCTCAGTGCCACTTTCGAGCAGCCGCAGCGCTGCCTGAGCTGGGCGGTACACCGGCCGGGCTTCGTCGTCGCCGAGCGCGTGCTCTGGCGCCAGGTGCGCAACGAGGATCTGCATCCGCAGCTCGACGCCGTCGCCTGGCTGGCCGCCGAACTGCAGGCGCGTGGCGATGCGGCGGCAATCGGTCTGCTCACCTCGCGCACCGTCGCCTGCTTCGAGACCGCGCGGGCGCGGGTCGCCGGGGTCGAATGCGAGGTGCTGCTGACGCTGGGTCTGTCCAATGCGGTGCGCGCCGCCGCGCCGCGCGCACCGGCCGCCTGGCAGGCCGGCACCATCAATCTGCTGGCGCAGCTGTCGCAGCCGCTGAGCGATACGGCGCTGATCGAGGCGGTGTCGATCGCCAGCGAGGCGCGTACCGCGGCCTTGCTCGATGAGCCCTGGGAGGGTGTCGACGGCGACGGCCCGATCACCGGCACCGGTACCGACTGCGTGGTCATCGCCGCGGCGCCCGGCGAAGGCGAGCGCTACGCCGGCCTGCATACCGCCGTCGGTCAGGCGCTGGCGCAGGCGGTGTATGCGGCGACGCGGCGGGCGGCGCGGCGCTGGCTGGATGAATTCGCCGCGGCTTTTGCCGCCCGCGGCTGAGCGCTCACAGCATGCGCAGCAGCGCTTCGCGCACGCACTTGAGCACGCCGTAGTCCCAGCGCCCGCCGAGGGCGGCGTGGATCGGCTCCAGCGTGCCCCATTGGCTGTCGTCACAGGCCATGAACGCGGCTTCGATGTCGGCGCGGGCGTCGGCGTCGAGGTCGACGACTTCTTCGAGCTCGGCCTCGCCACGGCGGATCAGGCCGGCGAGGTGGCCGAGGATCTGCGCCGGCGGCTGGCCGAGGCGGCCGGCGATCTCGTCGACAGCGGCGCCGCGCAGGAACAGCCGCTGCGCCTGCTCGGCCGGGCTGACGCTCGCTGCCGGCGCCTCGACGCCGGCGTGTTCGAGCAGCACGGCGAGAAAGTCCTCGCCGTAGCGTTCGAGCTTTTTGTGGCCGACGCCGGAGACCGTGCCCAGCTCGGCCAGCGAGCGCGGCGCGCGCTCGATCATTTCCACCAGCGTGGCGTCGTGGAAGATCACGTAGGGTGGCACGCCCTGCTCGCGGGCCAGTGCGGTGCGCCTGGCGCGCAGCGCCTCCCACAGCGCCCGGTCGGTGACGGCGAGCTGCGGACCGTCGCGGCGGGCGCCGTCGCGGGCCGGGCGGGCATCGCGGCTGCGGCCTTTGGGGGTCGGATCGCGGCGCAGCAGCAGTCGTGTTTCGCCGCGCAGCACCGGGCGGGCGGCCTCGGTCAGGCGCAGTGCGCCATAGCCTTCGAGATCGACGGCGAGCATGCCGGCGGCGATCAGCTGCCGGTACACCGAGCGCCAGCCGGCGACGTCGAGTTCGCTGCCGATACCGAAGGTGCTGACGTGCTGGTGGCCGTGCTCGTGCACCTTGTCGCTGGCTTTGCCGAGCAGCACGTCGATCAGGTGGCCGACGCCGAAGCGGTTGCCGGTGCGGTAAACGCAGGACAGCGCCTTCTGCGCCGCCACCGTGCCGTCCCAGGTGGCGACCGGCTGCAGGCAGGTGTCGCAGTTGCCGCAGGGCTCGGGGTAGGTCTCGCCGAAGTAGGCGAGCAGTGCCTGGCGGCGGCAGCGCGTGGTTTCGCAGAAGGCGAGCATCGCTTCGAGCTTGTGCGCCTCGACGCGCTTGTGCTGCTCGCTGGCGCCGGATTCGGCGAGCATGCGCCGCAGCTGGATGGCGTCGTTGAGGCCGTAGGCCAGCCAGGCGCTCGCCGGCAGACCGTCGCGTCCGGCGCGGCCGGTCTCCTGGTAATAGCCTTCGAGCGATTTCGGCAGGTCGAGGTGGGCGACGAAACGCACGTTGGGTTTGTCGATGCCCATGCCGAAGGCCACCGTCGCCACCATCACCAGCCCTTCTTCGCGCAGGAAGCGGTCCTGATGCTGGCGGCGCGTGGCGTTGTCGAGGCCGGCGTGGTAGGGCAGGGCGTTGATGCCCTGCGTCAGCAGCCAGGCGGCGGTGTCGTCGACGCTGCGCCGCGACAGGCAGTAGACGATGCCGGCATCGCCGGGGTGTTCGCGGCGCAGGAATTCGAGCAGCTGCTGACGGGCGTTGTGCTTTGGCGTCAGGTGGTAGCGGATGTTCGGCCGGTCGAAGCTCGACAGGAACACCTGCGCCTGCGTCAGGCCGAGCCGCTCGCGGATCTCGCTGCGGGTGAGTTCGTCGGCGGTGGCGGTCAGCGCGATGCGCGGCACGGCGGGGAAGCGCTCGTGCAGCACGGACAGCTGGATGTATTCCGGGCGGAAATCGTGCCCCCACTGCGACACGCAGTGCGCCTCGTCGATGGCGAACAGGGCGATGTCGGCGCGTGTCAGCAGACCCATGAAGCGCTCGCTGACCAGACGCTCGGGGGCGACGTAGAGCAGATCGAGCTCGCCGGCGAGCAGGGCCATCTCGACGCTGCGCGCGGCCTCGGCATCGAGGCTCGAATTGAGGTAGGCGGCGCGCACGCCGAGCTGGGTCAGCGCATCGACCTGATCGTGCATCAGCGCGATCAGCGGCGAGACGACGATGCCGGTACCGGGGCGCAGCAGTGCCGGGATCTGGTAGCACAGCGATTTGCCGCCGCCGGTCGGCATCAGCACCAGCGCATCCGCGCCGCCGGCGACATGGGCAACGATCTGCGCCTGCTGCGCGCGAAAGGCGTCGTAACCGAAGACGGAGCGGAGGATTTTCAGCGCGGGATCGGACATGGCCGCGCAGGATACCGGGGCATCCTGCGCGGGTCACGCCGGCTTACAGCAGTTGGCGCACGCCCTCGGTGTGGTACTCGGCGTAGCGGATCGCCGCGGCCAGCAGGCGGTCGGCCGGCAGCGGCCCGAGTGCGTTGCAGACGCCGACGTAGCTCAGGTGCACCAGCGCCCGCAGCAGTTTCGGCGGGTAGTCGTGCACCGGCGCCGGTCCGGACTGTTCGAGCCAGGCGATCAGGGCATCGCGCTGCGGGCGTTCGAGGGAACTGGCCAGCACGCGGTCGGCGAGATCGTGACGCGTCATTCCGGCGGCGTCCGCGTCGCTCTGGGCAAAGCGCGCGAACAGTTCTTCGAGCAGCTCGACGAAGGCGCGGGTCAGCGGCGGCAGCTCGGCGGCCGGTACCACGACGGGTGGCGGCGGGGCCGGTCGCGCCGTGGTCTGCGGCAGGAACAGGTGCTGCACCAGCAGGCGGTGCACATCGCGCAGTGGCTGGCTCAGGGCGTAGTCGCGCACCAGGCGATCGGCATAGGCGCGCAGCGTACCGGGCCGGGCCGAGTACTCCTCTTCCCACAGGCGCAGCGCCAGGGGAACCTGCTCGGCCGGCAGCAGCCGGCGCAAGCCTTCGATCAGGGCGGAATCCCGCGTGACGGGGATGGAGGCGGAAGCATCGAAAGCCATCGTCAGCGGATCTCCTCATGCAGCGCTTCGGCTTCGAACTCCGGGTAGGCGCTTTCGTAGTGCTCGCTGTAATCCAGGCCGCGTTGTTCGGCGATGCCGCCGGCACGCAGGCCGATCAGCGTGTCGATCGCCTTGAACATGATCCAGGCGACCGGGAAGGTCCACAGAAAAGCGGCACCGATACCGATCGCCTGCACCAGCACGCGCTGCAGATCGAAGTCCTGACCGGCGACGAACAGGCCGGCCGCCAGCGTGCCCCAGGCCCCGCACAGGCCGTGCACCGACACCGCGCCGACGACGTCGTCGAGGCGCAGGCGCAGCAGCAGGGCTTCGCCGGCGAGCATCAGGGTGCCGGCGACCAGTCCGGTCAGGGCGGCATGGCCCGGTTCCATCGTGGCGCAGCCGGCAGTGATCGAGACCAGACCGGCCAGCGAACCATTGACCGTTGCCGACAGCAGTATCGGGCGACCGAGCAGCGCCTGTGTCAGCAGCACGCCGACGGCGCCGGCAGCGGCGCCGAAATGGGTGTTGAGCACGATGCGGCCGACCGACACGTCGGCCATTGCCGTCGAACCACCGTTGAAGCCGAACCAGCCGAGCCAGAGGATGAAGCCGCCGAGCGCGACCGAGGTCATGTTGTGGCCGGGGATCGGCCGTACTTCACCATGCTGACCGAAGCGGCCGAGGCGCGGGCCAAGCACCATGATGCCGGCCAGCGCGCACCAGCCGCCGACCGAATGCACCACCGTCGAGCCGGCAAAATCGGTGAAACCGAGCTGCTTGAGCCAGCCGCTGCCACCGTACAGGCTGCCCCAGGCCCAGCTGCCGAACACCGGGTAGATCAGCGCCGTGGTCAGGGTCGAGGCCAGGATGTAAGCCCAGTAGTGCGTGCGTTCGGCCATCGCGCCGCTGACGATGGTCGCCGCGGTGGCGGCGAACATGCACTGGAAGAACAGCAGGCTGTAATCCATGTGCGCCGCGCCCCACAGCAGGAAGTGGTCGGTGCCGATCCAGCCGCTCGGGTTGGCACCGAACATCAGCCCGTAGCCGAGCACCCAGAACGCCAGTGCACCAAAACAGCAGTCGGTGTAGTTCTTCATCAGCACGTTGACGGCATTTTTGGTGCGTGCCATGCCGCTTTCGACCAGCGCGAAACCCGCCTGCATGAAGAACACCAGCGCGCCGGTCAGTACCAGCCAGGCGGTGTCGATGGCGGCGCGCAGTTCTGGGTCGGCGGCGAAGGCTCCGGGCGACAGGCCGCAGAGCAGCAGGGCGAGGACGAAACGCGGGGGGCGGCGTGACGACATGGCAGAGTTTCCCTGTCAGATGGTGTCCAGATGGATTGAAAGAACGGAGCAGCCGGGCGAATGCCGGTGCTGTGAGACAACGCATACTGTATTGCTTTTTGCTGTGGTGCAGCATCCGTCTGTTTCGGTGTCTGCCTTTGAGAAGCACTGCGGATGCCAGCACGGGCGTGGTTCAGCTTTTGCGCGGGCTGTGGCAGGGTGGCCGCCTGCGCCGCGGCCCGGAAGCCAGCCATGCCCGAAGAATGGTTCGATGTCGTTGACGAGCACGATCGTCCGATCGGTCGTGCCACGCGCGCCGAAGTGCACCGCCTCGGCCTGCGTCACCGCTCGGTGCACATGCTGGTGTTCAATGCCCGCGGCGAGCTGTTCCTGCAGCGCCGTTCCGAGCACAAGGACAATTTCCCGGGGTTGTGGGACAGCTCGGCGGCCGGTCACGTCGAGGCGGGCGAGACCTACGAAGAAACAGTGCCGCGCGAGCTGCACGAGGAGCTCGGCCTTGTGCTGCGCACGCCGCCGCAGTTCCTGTTCGCCTTTCCGGCGAGCCCGCTGACCGGCATGGAATTCGTCCGCGTCTACCGCATCGAGGCCGAGGGGCCGTTCGTGCTCGATCCGGTCGAGGTCGCCGAGGGGCGCTGGTTCACGCCGCAGGCCGTCGATGCCTGGCTCAGCGAACACCCGCAGCAGACCACGGCGACGCTGCACGAGATCTGGGGTCGCTGGTGTGCCATGGCGGCCGCCGGACGCAATGTGCACAGCGAACCGTGAGCGGCGTGTCCGGCTTAAATTCGGACATCAATATCGGCTAGTCTCCGGCTTCGGCAGTACATCGGTTCGACATTCCGATAAACACGACAGTCGAACATCTTGCGGACAGACCAGGGAGTCCCCCGCCAATGAAATATGCACTGCTGACAGCGCTGCTGAGCCTGCCGGCCGTGGCGTTTGCGCAGACGCCGCCGAAGAGCTTTGCACCATCTCTGACCGCACCGCCGGGCGATGCGGCACTGCGCGAGCAGGAGCGGGCAGGCACGCTCAAGCCGGCCGAACCATCGCTCACCCCATCGAACCAGCGTGAAGCCCGCTGCCAGCAGGCGCGTGACCGGCTGGAGAAGGCCGACGCCGAACTGGCCGATGCCGACGGTGCACAGGTCGGCCGCCAGCGGGCGATGAAAAAGAATCGCGATCAGGCCAGGGCGGCGGTGGAACAGTACTGCCGTTGACGGCACCGCCCTGTCAGGGCAGTGCGAGGCTGGCTGGTGAGTAGCGGATTTGCGGGGGACTTGGACATGCGGGCAGGGGTATTCGGATGTGTGCTCGGGGCGTGTGTCACCGCGCTCTGTGCCGGACAGGCAGATGCGCAGGACGCTGCGGCGCGACCGCCGACCGAGGTCAGCGTCATCACGGTCACGCCGCGCAATACGCCGGCGCAGTTCGAAACTTCCGGTAAGACCGAGAGCTCGCGGCTGGTTGAGATTCGCGCCCGCGTTGAAGGCTATCTGGAAAGGATCGACTATCAGGAAGGTGCGCTGGTCAAGACCGGCGATCTGCTGTTCCAGCTCGATGCATTGCCCTATGAGGCGGCAGCCGACAGCGCCAAGGCGCAGCTTGCCCAGGCCCAGGCGCGGCTGATCAATGCCAGCGCGACACTCAAGCGCGTGCGTCCCCTGGCCAAGGAAAAAGCCGTCAGCCAGAAGGATCTCGACGATGCGGTCTCCGCCGAGCTGGAGGCGCGTGCCGCGGTCGATGTCGCCAAGGCGCAGCTGCGCAGTGCCGAGCTCAACCTCGGCTACACCACGATCCGCTCGCCACTGACCGGCCGTGCCGGCAAGTCCGAGCAGCGTGAGGGTTCGCTGGTGTCGCCGGGCGCCAACGGCCTGCTGACGACGCTGGTGCAGACCGATCCGATGTGGGTCAGTTTCGGCGTCGGCGAGCAGGATGTGCTGCGCTTTCGCCGCGGCCTGGCGTCCGGCGCGGTGCAGTCACCGAGCCAGGGCCGGATCGAGGTCGAGCTGACGCTGGCCGATGGCCGCGTCTATCCGCACAAGGCGGTGATCAACTACGTCGATCCGAACGTCGACGAGAAGACCGGCACGGTGAATCTGCGCGCCGAAGTGGCCAACCCCGACAACGCGCTCAGTCCGGGCCAGTTCGTGCGGGTGCGCGCCTCCAACATCGAGCTGGTCAACGCGGTCATGGTGCCGCAGCGCGCGGTGCTGCAGGGTGCGCAGGGCAAGGTGGTCTATGTCGTCGAGGACGGCAAGGCGCAGCCGCGGCCGATCGAGGCCGGCCAGTTCTACGGCGACCAGTGGATCATCAACAAAGGCCTGAAGGCCGGCGATACGGTGGTCGTCGATGGCGGGATCAAGCTGGCGCCGGGGGCGCCAGTGAAGATCGTCAGTACACTCAAGTAAGCGGGGTCGCGCCATGATCTCGCGCTTTTTCATCGACCGTCCGGTGTTCGCGGCGGTGCTGTCGATCGTCATCGTCATCGCCGGCCTGGCCGCGATCAAAGGCCTGCCGATCGCACAGTTCCCGGAAATCACCCCGCCGCTGCTGCAGATCAGCGCCTCCTACCCGGGGGCCGACGCCGAAACCGCCTCGGGCACCGTCGCCGCGCCGATCGAGCAGCAGGTCAACGGCGTCGACGGCATGATCTACATGCAGTCGAACAACTCATCGAGCGGTGACACCGGCCTCAACGTCTATTTCGACATCGGCACCGACGTCGATCGGGTGCTCACCGACCTGACCAACCGCGCCAATCTGGCCAATCCGCAGCTGCCGCAGGACGTCACCCGCAATGGCGTGGTGATCAAGAAGTCCTCGCCGAACATCCTGATGGCGATCGCGGTGCTGTCGGACGGCTCGCGTGATCCGAACGAGGTCGCCAATTACGCCTCGATCAACATCGTCGACGAGATCAAGCGCATTCCCGGTGCCAACCAGGTGTCGATGTTCGGTCTCACCGACTATGCGATGCGCGTCTGGCTCAAGCCCGATCGCATGGCCGAGCTCGGCATCACCACCTCCGATATCCGCTCGGCGATCAACGAGCAGAACGCCCAGCCGGCCGCCGGGCGCATCGGTCAGGAGCCCACCGCCGGGCCGGTGCAGCTGTCGTTCCCGGTGACGGCGCGCGGGCGGCTGACCACGTCCGAGGAGTTCTCCAACATCATCCTGCGCTCGAACCCGGATGGTTCGGCGGTCTATCTGCGTGACGTGGCGCGCACCGAGCTCGGCATCCGCAGCTACGACGTCTCCAGTCAGGTCAACGGCAAGGACGCGGCCGTCATCCTCGTCTACCAGCAGCCCGGCGCCAATGCGCTCGACGTCGCCACCGCCGTGCGCCAGGCGCTCGACCGCATGTCCAAGAGTTTCCCCACGGGCGTCAGCTACGCGGTGCCCTACGACACCACCAAGTTCATCAATGTCTCGATCGAAGCGGTGATCCACACCTTCTTCGAGGCGGTGGCGCTGGTGGTGATCGTCGTCTTCCTGTTCCTGCAGAGCTGGCGGGCGACGGTGATTCCGTTGCTGGCGGTGCCGGTGTCGATCATCGGCACTTTCGCCGGCATGTACATGCTCGGTTTCTCGATCAACACGCTGACGCTGTTCGGCATGATCCTGGCGATCGGCATCGTCGTCGACGATGCCATCGTCGTCGTCGAGTCGGTCGAGCACAACATGGCGCATTTCGGCATGACGCCGAAGGAGGCTGCGCGGCGCACGATGGACGAGGTCAGCGGGCCGGTCATCGCCATCGTGCTGGTGCTGTGTGCGGTGTTCGTGCCGGTCGGCTTCCTCGGCGGCATCACCGGCCAGCTCTATAAGCAGTTCGCGATCACCATCGCCATTTCCGTGGTCATCTCCGGCATCGTCGCGCTGACGCTGTCACCGGCGCTGGCGGCGCTGCTGCTGCGCCCGGCCAAGGGCGAGAAATGGCTGTTCTTCAGGCTGTTCGAGGCCGGCTTCAACAAGCTCACCGGCGGTTACCTGCTGGGCGCGAGCTTTCTGGTCCGTCGCGCCCTGCTCGGGACGCTGCTGTTCGCCGGCATGCTGGCGATCACTGTCAGCCTGTTCAAGACGGTGCCGACCAGCTTCGTGCCGGATGAGGACCAGGGCTACCTGATCGCGGCGGTGTTCATGCCCGACGGCGCCAGCCTCGAACGCACGCGCGAGGTGGCCAAGCGGGTATCGGCCGAGGCGCTGAAGAATCCCTCGGTGGAGGACGTGCTGACGCTGACCGGCTTCAACATGCTCGACTCGCAGAACAAGCCGACGGCGGCCACGGTGTTCGTGACGCTCAAGGACTGGAAGGAGCGCAAGGACCCGGCCCAGTTCGCCGATGCGGTGCGCAAGCAGCTGCAGAAGACCTTCGCCTCGCTGCAGGAAGGCGTGGTGCTGGTGTTCAACCCGCCCCCGATTCCCGGTCTCGGCACCACCGGTGGCTTCGAGTTCTGGGTGCAGAACCGTGGCGAGGGCGGTACCGCGGCGCTGGAGAAGGCGCTGCACGAGATGCTGGCCAAGGCCAAGGACTACCCGGCGCTGGCCGGTCTGAGCACCACCATCCGCGCCAATTCGCAGCAGCTGTACGTCGATCTCGACCGCGAGCGCGCCCGCGCCCTCGGCGTCAAGATCAGCGACGTGTTCGATCTGCTGCAGGGCCTGTTCGGCAGCGTCTACGTCAACGACTTCAACAAGTTCGGGCGGACCTACCGGGTCATCCTGCAGGCCGAGCCGGAATACCGCAGTACGCCGGAGGACATCAGCAAGGTGTTCGTGCGCTCCTCCAGCGGGCAGATGGTGCCGCTGTCGGCGCTGGTGCAGGCGCGCTACACCACCGGGCCGGATAACGTCGCGCGTTTCAACGGCTTCGTCGCCGCGCGCATCAACGGCAGCGCGGCGCCGGGTTATTCCTCAGGGCAGTCGCTGGCGGCGATGGAGCAGCTGGCGAAGGATGTGCTGCCGGAGACGATGACCTTCGCCTGGGCCGGCCAGGCTTTCCAGGAGAAGCAGGCGGGATCGTCTTCGGCGATCGCCTTCGTCTTCGGCCTGATCATGGTGTTCCTGATCCTGGCGGCGCAGTACGAGAAGTGGAGCCTGCCGTTCAGCGTCATGGTGGCGGTGCCCTTCGGTGTCTGCGGCGCGCTGATCGCGGTGTTCCTGCGCGGCCTGCCCAATGACGTCTACTTCCAGATCGGTCTGGTGACGCTGATCGGCCTGGCGGCGAAGAACGCGATTCTCATCGTCGAGTTCGCCGTCGAGTTCCGCCATCAGGGCAAGTCGGCGCTGGAGGCGGCCCTTGAGGCCGCGCGCCTGCGCTTCCGGCCGATCGTGATGACCTCGCTGGCCTTCATCCTCGGCTGCGTGCCGCTGGCGATCAGTACCGGCGCCGGCGCCAACAGCCGTATCTCGATCGGCACCGGCGTCATCGGCGGCATGCTCGGTGCGACGCTGCTGGCGATCTTCTTCGTGCCGCTGTTCTATCGCCTGTTCGATCGCAAGGGACCGGCCACCGCCGAAGAGGGCGAACACCATGCGTAAGGGGCTGTGGGTCGCCTGTGCCGTCAGCCTCGGTGGCTGTTCCGCGCTCGGCCCGGACTATGAGCGGCCGCCGCTGGAGGTGCCGGGACACTGGCGCCTCGATCCGGCGCAGACCAGCGAGCTGGTCAACGGCGCCTGGTGGGAGCAGTTCGGTGATCCGCAGCTGAACACGCTGATCGGTATCGCACTCGACGAGAACCGTGATCTGCGCATCGCGGTGGCGCGCGTCGAGGAATACCTCGGCCGCTACGGGGCGACCCGCGCCGACCAGTTCCCGCAGGTCGCCGCCGGCGCCGATGCCGGTCACGGACGGACCGCGGAAAGCCAGCGTCTGCCCGGCTCGGCGGCCACCGCCAGCCAGTTCGACGTCAATCTCGGCGCCAGTTTCGAGCTCGACCTGTGGGGGCGGCTGCGCCGTGCGACCGAGGCGGCGCAGGCGGATCTGCTGGCGCAGCAGGAGGCGCGGCAGACGGTGGTGCTGACACTGGTCAGCTCCGTCGCCAACGCCTACATCTCGCTGCGCGAGCTCGACCAGCGGCTGACGATCACGCGCACGACGCTGCAGAGCCGGGCGGAGTCGATGCACCTGGCGCAGCGGCGTTTCGAGGTCGGCCTGACGCCGGAGCTCGATGCACGCCAGGCGGAGTCGGAATACGAGTCGACGCGGGCGATGGTGCCGCAGCTCGAACAGGCGATCGTGCAGCAGGAAAACGCCTTGTCGCTGCTGCTCGGCCGCAACCCCGGGCCGATCGTGCGCGGCCGCACCCTGGTCGAACTGCGCCGGCCGGTGGTTCCCGCCGGCCTGCCGTCCGACCTGATCGAGCGCCGTCCTGACATCCGTCAGGCCGAGCAGCAGTTGGTCGCTGCCAACGCCCAGATCGGCATCGCCCGCGCGGCCTATTTCCCGGTGGTGTCGCTGACCGGGGCGCTCGGCAGTGTTTCGCCGCAGCTGTCGTCACTGTTCGGCGGGCCGGCGCGCGCCTGGAGCTACGGTGCCGGCCTGAGCGTGCCGGTGTTCACCGCCGGCAAGATCGCCGGGCAGGTGCAGGCGGCCGAGGCCGTGCAGCAGCAGACGCTGGAAAACTACCGCAAGACGGTACAGACGGCGTTCGCCGAGGTCGAGAACGCCCTGGTCGCCGCCAGCAAGACCAGCGAGCAGCTCGAAGCGCAGGCACGTCAGGTCGAGGCGCTGCGCAGTTATCTGCGGCTGGCGCGGCTGCGTTACGACAACGGCTACACCAGCTACCTGGAAGTGCTCGATGCCGAGCGCAACCTGTTCAGTGCCGAGCTCAGCCTGGCGCAGACGCGTGGCAGCGAGCTGTCGACGCTGGTCAATCTGTACAAGGCGATGGGCGGCGGCTGGGTCGACGAGGCTGCACGCCGTTCGACGCTGGTTTCTCCCGGTGTTGCCGGCGCGCCACCGTCAGCGACGGCGACCCGCGGCACATAGCCCCCTGTCACGGACCGGCGCCGGCCCGTGCGGCTGCGGCCAGGTGGCCGGGCATGCGCTTTGTCATGGCCCGGTTGCCGGCCGTTCGCGTACAACCCTAAAGGACGGAAGCAAACCCGCAGGCAGCGGCGGTGCGGGTCGTCGTCGCGCAGACGGCCTGTTTGCGACTGCATCCGGCACCATTGCGGATATCGTCTGTCTGATTCGATCACGTGGGCGCAGGAGGAACGCGTTACCCTTGCTGCGTTCTGCTTCTCCCCGTTTCGCATCGATCTGGAATTGCATCCATGCTCAAACCTTTGCTCGCCGGCCTGGCCTTGGCCCTGGCTACTCCGCTGTACGCCGCTGATCAGCCGGCCCAGCCCGACATGGCTCGTCTCAATGCGCTGCTGCAGGGGAACAAGCCCGACAGCGTGCAGCCGAGTTCGATTCCCGGCCTCTACGAAGTCGTCATCGGCAGCCAGCTGTTTTATCTGAGCGCTGACGGTCGCTTCGCGATGCGTGGCGACATCATCGATCTGGACACGCAGCAGAACCTTACCGAGGCGCGCAGCAACGGTCTGCGGGCCAAGGTGGTCAATGCCGTGCCGGAAAGCGACATGATCGTCTATACGCCCGAGGGCAAGACGCGGCACACCATCACCGTGTTCACTGACATCGACTGCCCGTACTGCAGCAAGCTGCACTCCGAGATGGACCGTTACCTGCGCGCCGGCATCAAGGTGCGCTACCTGGCCTATCCGCGCAGCGGCCTGGCGGGGGAGTCCTACCGCAAGGCGGTCAATGTCTGGTGCGCTGCGGATCGCAAGACGGCGATGACGCAGGCCAAAGCCGGGCAGAAGCTGCCGGCGGCGAACTGCGATAACCCGGTCGCGCGCGAGTTCAACCTCGGCAATCAGATCGGAGTGCAGGGCACGCCGGCGATCGTGCTCGAATCCGGTGAGATGGTGCCCGGCTACGTGCCGGCCGAGAAGCTCGCACAGCTGCTCGACGCCCCGGGACAGTGAGCCTGGAGCAGGCGGCGCCGGCTGCTGCTCGGCAGCCGTAAACGTAAAGCCCGCTCTGACGCGGGCTTGAACTGAGTCGGATGGCGGTTTGAGCGTTCAGTAAAGCAGCGAGGCCATGCGCCGGCGGTAGGTGCCGGTCAGCGGGTGTTCCGGACCGAGCAGCTCGAACAGCGCGATCAGCCCCTTGCGTCCGGCATCGTCGCCGAAGCTGCGGTCGCGGCGCATCAGCTCAAGGAAGTGCGTGGCCGCGGCTTCGTATTCGCCGACTTCCTGCAGCTCGCTGGCCAGTGCCAGACGCACCGCGTGGGCATTGGGATCGGTGGCCAGCTGGGCTTCCTGGGCGCTGAAGTCGGCCTTTGGCGCGGCGGCTTCGAGCGTGGCCAGGTGGGCGAGCAGTTGCGGTACCGGCTCGGTTTTCTGGATTGCTTCCGGCAGTGCGCGCAGCAGGCGGCCGGATTCGAGCATTTCGCCGGTTTCGAGCAGCTTGGCGGCCAGCGCCACCTTGAGATCGAGTTCGGCGGGTTCCTGTGCGATGCCGTCGCGCAGGGTTTGCAGTGCCTCGTCCTGACGGCCGCTGAGCCAGAGCTGTTCGGCGGCATCGAGAATCGCATCGGCCGCGCGCGGGCGGTAGGCGTCGATGCGCTTGCGGTATTCGGATTCCGGCTGCACGCCGGCCAGCATGTCGACGATCTGGCCATCGCGTACCACCATCACCGTCGGCAGCGAGCGCACGTTGAAATGGCTGGCGATGGCCTGCTCGCTGTCGGCGTTGATCTTGGCGAGCAGGAAGGCACCGGCGTACTCGGTGGCCAGGCGTTCGAGCATCGGGCCGAGCGTGCGGCAGGGTTCACACCAGTCCGCCCAGAAGTCGACCAGCACCGGGACTTCGAAGGAGTTGTCGATGACGAAGCGCTGGAAGTCGTTCAGGCGAACGTCGAAGACATAGCTTTGCGGCTGGTTCATGAGGTGTTCCTGGGACATGCCGGTGAAATCGGCCGGATGATGCGGCGCGCGCTCGGCGCCGGCAAGCGGCGAGCAGGCCGCTCAGCGTTCAAGGAAAGGCAGCTTGCCGGACTTGCCGTCCCAGTCGGCGGCATCGGGCAGCGGCTCTTTCTGCTCGGTAATGACCGGCCACTGCTTGGCGAGTTCGGCGTTGAGGGCGATGAAGGCTTCCTGCCCGCTCGGCAGATCGTCTTCGGAGAAGATCGCCTGCGCCGGGCATTCCGGCTCGCACAACGTGCAGTCGATGCACTCATCGGGGTCGATGACCAGGAAGTTCGGCCCTTCATGGAAGCAGTCCACCGGGCAGACTTCGACGCAGTCGGTGTACTTGCACTTGATGCAGTTTTCAGTGACGACAAAGGCCATGGCTGGCTCCTGGGGGTTGAGCGGCGGGCGCGCAGTGTACGGCGCGTGCTGCACGGGACGAAATAACCGCTGTGCATGAGGCGATCACCGGCCGCCGCCGCGGCCGGGCCGACCGGTTTCAGCTGCCGGCAAGTGTCTTCAGGTGGTATAGCGCCTGCAGCGCCTCACGGGGACTCAAACCATCGGGATCGAGTGCGGCGAGCGCTTCGAGCACGGCGTTCGGCTCGGCGGCGAACAGCGACAGCTGCGGATCGGGCTCGGCCGGCAGCGCAGCGCGGGCGCGGCTGCTGCGTTCGAGTTCGCGCAGCTTGCGCTTGGCGGCGCTGATCACCGACTGCGGAATGCCGGCCAGCGCGGCGACCTGCAGGCCGTAGCTGCGGCTCGCCGGCCCCTCCTGCACCGCATGCATGAAGACGATGCTGTCGCGGTGCTCGACGGCATCGAGGTGGACGTTGACGATGCCGGGCTGTTCTTCGGGCAGGCGGGTGAGCTCGAAGTAATGGGTGGCGAACAGCGTGAAGGCGCGCGTCTGCGCCGCCAGATGCTGGGCGCAGGCCCAGGCCAGCGACAGGCCGTCGAAGGTCGAGGTGCCGCGGCCGATCTCGTCCATCAATACCAGCGACTGCGCGGTGGCGTTGTGCAGGATGTTGGCGGTTTCGGTCATCTCGACCATGAAGGTCGAACGCCCCGAGGCGAGATCGTCGGCGGCGCCGATGCGCGTGAAGATGCGGTCCAGCGGGCCGATGCGTGCGGCCTGCGCCGGCACGAAGCTGCCGATATGGGCGAGGATCGCGATCAGCGCCGCCTGACGCATATAAGTCGATTTGCCGCCCATGTTCGGCCCGGTGATCACCAGCATGCGCCGCTCCGGCGCGAGCTGCAGGTCGTTGGGCACGAAGGGCGCATCGAGTACCTGCTCGACCACTGGATGGCGGCCGGCACTGATCGCCAGTCCCGGTTCGTCGACCAGCTGCGGGCAGCTCAGGCCGAGCGCCTCGGCGCGTTCGGCCAGGTTGGCGAGCACGTCGAGCTCGGCCAGCGCGGCCGCGAGCTGCTGCAGCGGCAGCAGGTTGGCGATCAGCGTATCGAGCAGCTGTTCATAGAGGGCTTTTTCACGCGCCAGCGCCCGTTCGCGCGCCGACAGCACCTTGTCTTCGAAGGCTTTCAGCTCGGCGGTGATGTAACGCTCGGTGCCTTTGAGCGTCTGCCGGCGGATGTAATGCGCCGGCACCGCATCGGCGGCGCTGCGCGCCAGCTCGATATAGAAACCGTGCACGCGGTTGTAGCCGACCTTGACGTTGAGCCCGGTGCGGGCGCGCTCGCGGGCTTCGAGGTCGATGAGGAACTGGTCGGCATGTTCGGAGAGCTGGCGCAGCTCGTCGAGCTCGGCGTCGAAACCGGGGGCGATGACACCGCCGTCGCGGATCAGCACCGGCGGTGTGTCGACCAGCGCGCGTTCGAGCAGCGCCAGCGTCTGCGGGTGTTCGCCGAGGGCATCGAGCAGCTGCTGCAGGCGCGGTGAATCGACCGCGGCGGCGGCGCGCAGCTCGGGCAGCCGGCTGAGCGCCGCGCGCAGGCCGCTCAGGTCGCGCGGGCGCGCCGAGCGCAGGGCGATGCGCGCGATGATACGTTCGACGTCGGGCACGCCGCGCAGCACCTCGCGCAGCGTCTCGCTCTGGCGGTCGGCCAGCAGTTCGCCGATGGCGTGCTGGCGCAGCCGCAGCGTGGCGTGCGCGCGCAGTGGTCGGGCCAGCCAGCGGCGCAGCAGGCGCCCGCCCATCGGCGTCACCGTGCGGTCCATGACGCCGGCCAGTGTGTGTTCGGGGTGGCCCGACAGGCTGTGGTCGAGTTCGAGATTGCGCCGGCTGGCGGCATCGAGGATCAGCGCGTCCTCGCGCCGTTCGACGGCGAGCGCGGTGAGGTGCGGCAGGGCGCTGCGTTGGGTGTCCTTGACGTACTGCAGCAGCGCGCCGGCGGCGGCGACCGCGATCGGCGCCTCCTGCGCACCGAAGCCGTCGAGGCTCTGCGTGCCGAACTGCGTGTTCAGCGTGCGCGCAGCGGTGGCGGTGTCGAAATGCCAGCTGGCCAGGCGACGCAGGCCTGCGCGTTCGCCGAGGCCGGCCGGCAGCGGCAGGTCCTCCGGCGCCAGCAGCTCGGCCGGGCGCAGACGTTCGAGCTCGGCGAGCAGTGCCTCGGCGCCGCGCAGCTGCATCAGCACGAAGCGGCCACCGGCCAGATCGAGCGTCGCCAGCCCCCAGTCTTCGTGCACGGCGTAGAGCGCCAGCAGCAGATTGTCGCGGCGTTCTTCGAGCAGGGCTTCGTCGGTGACGGTGCCGGGGGTGAC
This sequence comes from Plasticicumulans acidivorans, assembly GCF_003182095.1. Lineage (GTDB taxonomy): Bacteria > Pseudomonadota > Gammaproteobacteria > Competibacterales > Competibacteraceae > Plasticicumulans > Plasticicumulans acidivorans. Next base: position 67,835 of record NZ_QGTJ01000011.1, read on the forward strand.
GATGCGCACGACCTTGCGCTCGACCGGGCCTTTGCTGGTGGCCGGGTCGCCGATCTGCTCGCAGATCGCCACCGACTCGCCGAGGCGCACCAGCTTTGCCAGGTAGCTTTCGACGGCGTGATAAGGCACGCCGGCCATCGGGATTGGCTCGCCGGCGGACTGCCCGCGCGCGGTCAATGTGATGTCGAGCAGGCGCGCCGCCTTCTTTGCATCCTCGAAGAACAGTTCGTAGAAATCCCCCATGCGATAGAACAGCAGCACGTCGGGGTGTTGCGCCTTGGTGCCCAGGTACTGCTGCATCATCGGCGTGTGGCGGGAAAGATCGGTGGCTTGGCTCATGGCGGCGCAGTGTAGCGGAAGGTGGTGATGCGTCGGCTGATGCGGTTTCCTGTTGTACGATGCGGGGCTACCGCCGACGGCCTATCAGGGACTTTCATGATGCGTAGCTGGCTCAAGACCGGGGTTCTCGTATTGGCGTTCGCCACGGCATCGGCGAGCGCGGCGGACTTCGATGAGATTCGTCGTCTTGCCGACGAGGGACAACGTGCCGTGGCGATCAGCCGGCTGGACGACCTGTTGGTGCGTGATCCGGGGGATATCTCGGCGCGCTTCCTCAAGGGACAGATCCTGCTCGACATGGGTAATCTGCCGGCGGCGCGGGAGACCTTCGCCGATCTCACCCGGCGCGCGCCGAAGCTGCCCGAGCCGTACAACAACCTCGCGGTGATCTACGCCGCCGAGGGCGACTACGACAAAGCGCGTCAGGCGCTGGTGACGGCGACGCAGCAGGCGCCGGATTACGCCGCGGCGCAGATCAACCTCGGTGATCTCTACGTCAAGCTGGCGCTGGAATCGTATCGGCGGGCGCTGGAGCTCAACCCGGCCGACGAGGCCTCGCGCGCCAAGCTGCTGGCGCTCGACTCGCTGTTCCAGCACTGACCATGGCTGTCGATCAGGAGTTGTACCAGCTCGCCGAACGCGTCGGCCGTGCGCTGCAGGCACATGGCTGGCTGTTCGCCACGGCCGAGTCATGCACCGGCGGCTGGATCGCCGAGGCAATGACCGCCGTGCCCGGCTCCTCGGCGTGGTTCGATCGCGGCTTCATCACCTACTCGAATACCGCCAAGCAGGAACTGCTCGGCGTGCCGGCGGCGACGCTCGATGCGCACGGCGCGGTCAGCGAGGCCACGGTGCTGGCGATGGCCGACGGCGCGCTGGCGCATTCACCGGCGCAGATCGTCGTCGCCGTCTCCGGCATCGCCGGCCCTGATGGCGGCTCGCGGACCAGGCCGGTCGGTACGGTCTGGCTGGCCTGGGCGCAGCGGGGCGGTGCCTCCGCGGCGCAATGCCGGCACTTCGACGGCGACCGCGACAGCGTGCGCCGGCAGACGGTGCTGGCGGCCCTGCACGGCGTGCTTGAGCGCCTGGACGGGGCAGTGCTTGTCGGCTGAAGCGATGCAGCGCCTGTTTCTGGCGCTGTGGCCGGATGCCGATACCCGGCGAGCACTGGCGCGGCTGGCGCGCAGCCTGACACCACAGCCGGTGCCAGCGCACAATCTGCACCTGACCCTGGTCTTTCTCGGTGCGACGCCAGCGGCACAGGCGGCGGCCTACCGGGCGGCCCTCGCCGGGCTGCAGCCGCCGCCGCTGACGCTTGCGCTCGATCGAATCGGCTGCTGGCGTGGCCCGCGCGTGCTGTGGGCCGGACCGTCGCAGCCGCCGGCCGCGCTGCTCGCGCTGGTCGACGAACTCAACAGCCGCCTGCAGCCCTGCGGCTTCGTGCCTGAGGCACGTCCTTTTGCTGCCCACGTCACGCTGGCGCGCCATCATCGTGATGCGCCGGCGCAGTGTGAGCTGACTGAGCCGATTCACTGGCCGGCGCGTGAGGTGGTGCTCGCCGAGTCCTGCAGCACGGCGGACGGCGTGCGCTACGCACCGCGCCTGCGCTGGGCCGTCGAGGGCTAGGTCGGGGGGCGCTTTCGTGGCATGATCCGACCCCTTTGCACTGGCGAAGCCGGCGGATTTTCGGGGGTTTCAGGCAATGGATGAGAACAGGAAGAAGGCACTTGCCGCGGCGCTCGGACAGATCGAGAAGCAGTTCGGCAAGGGCTCGGTGATGCGCCTGGGGGATGCCCAGGCCGCACGCGACATCGATGTCATCTCCACCGGCTCGCTCGGGCTCGACATCGCACTCGGTGTCGGCGGCCTGCCGCGTGGCCGCGTCGTCGAGATCTACGGGCCGGAATCTTCCGGCAAGACCACGCTGACGCTGCAGGTGATCGCCGAGGCGCAAAAGCTCGGTGGCACCTGTGCCTTCGTCGATGCCGAGCACGCACTCGATCCGATCTACGCCCACAAGCTCGGCGTCAAGGTCGAGGATCTGCTGGTCTCGCAGCCGGATACCGGTGAGCAGGCGCTGGAGATCACCGACATGCTGGTGCGCTCCGGCGCGGTTGACGTCGTCGTCGTCGACTCGGTGGCGGCGCTGACGCCGAAGGCCGAGATCGAAGGCGAGATGGGTGACAGCCACGTCGGTCTGCACGCCCGGCTGATGAGCCAGGCGCTGCGCAAGCTGACCGGCAATATCAAGCGCGCCAATACGCTGGTGATCTTCATCAACCAGATCCGCCTGAAGATCGGCGTGATGTTCGGCAACCCGGAAACCACCACCGGCGGCAACGCGCTGAAGTTCTATGCCTCGGTGCGGCTCGACATCCGCCGCATCGGCGCGATCAAGAAGGGCGACGAGGTCATCGGTTCGGAGACCCGTGTCAAGGTGGTCAAGAACAAGGTGGCGCCGCCGTTCAAGCAGGCCGAGTTCGAGATCCTCTACGGCGAAGGAATTTCGCGCCTCGGCGAGCTGATCGACCTCGGCGTCAAGGCCAGCATCATCGACAAGTCGGGTGCCTGGTACAGCTACGTGGGCAACCGTATCGGTCAGGGCAAGGAGAATGTCCGTCAGTATTTCAAGGACAATCCTGAACTGGCCGCCGAGGTCGAAACCAAGGTGCGCGCGCATTACCTGTCGCACCCGGAGGCGATGCCCGTCGTGCCGGTGAGCGAGGAAGCGGGCGAGTCCGCGGATGAGTTCTGAGGACATCGCTGCGTTGCGGCGCGCGGCCATCGGTCTGCTGGCGCGCCGCGAACACAGCCGCTTCGAACTCCAGCACAAGCTCGCGCGGCGGGATGACGTCTGCGCCGAGGACATCACCGCGGTGCTCGATGAGCTGGAGGCCGAGCGGCTGCTCAGCGACCAGCGCTTCGCCGAGGTCTACGCCGTTTCGCGTCTCGATCGCGGCTACGGCCCCCTGCGCATCGGTGCCGAACTGCGCACCCGGGGCGTGTCCGAAGCTCTTGTTTCCGTTATCCTTGCCGGCCTTGACGAGGACTGGCAGCCGTGCCTGAGCCGCTTTGCCCGCAAACGTTTCGGTGAGTCGCTGGACAGCGATACCCGCACGCGGGCAAAGCGTTACGCCTTTCTGCGCGGGCGCGGTTTCACCATGACTCAGATCGATCGACTATTCCGTCCCCGCGCGGATGACTGATGCGCCGATTCCTGCGCATCAGCCCCGTACCCACCGCAGCCTGAAGCCAGCATCCATGACCAGCAGCGCCGAACTTCGCACAGCCTTTCTGGAATTCTTTCGCGCCCGCGGCCACGAAGTCGTGGCCAGCAGCCCGCTGATCCCGGGCAACGACCCGACGCTGCTGTTCACCAACGCCGGCATGGTGCAGTTCAAGGACGTCTTTCTCGGCAGCGACCACCGTCCCTATGCCCGCGCGACCACGGCGCAGCGCTGCGTGCGCGCCGGCGGCAAGCACAACGACCTGGAGAACGTCGGTTACACCGCGCGTCACCACACGTTCTTCGAGATGCTCGGCAACTTCAGCTTCGGTGATTACTTCAAGCGCGAAGCCATCCACTTCGCCTGGGAGTTCCTCACCGTGGTGCTCAAGCTGCCGGCGGAGAAGCTCTGGGTCACCGTCTACGCCAGCGACGACGAGGCGCATGCCATCTGGGCGCAGGAGATCGGCGTGCCGGTCGAGCGCATCGTGCGCATCGGTGACAACAAGGGCGCAGCGTATGCCTCCGACAACTTCTGGCAGATGGGCGATACCGGTCCCTGCGGTCCGTGCACCGAGATCTTCTATGACCACGGGCCGGATGTTGCCGGTGGTCCCCCGGGCTCGCCCGACGAGGATGGCGACCGCTACATCGAGATCTGGAATCTGGTGTTCATGCAGTTCAACCGCGACGAATCCGGCACGATGCATCCGCTGCCGAAGCCGTCGGTCGACACCGGCATGGGGCTCGAACGCCTGGCCGCGGTGCTGCAGCACGTGCATTCGAACTACGAGATCGATCTGTTCGTGCGTCTGATCGCGGCGGCGGCGGCGGCCACCAACGTGCGCGATCTGCATTCGCCGTCGCTGAAGGTCATCGCCGACCACATCCGCTCGACCGCTTTCCTCATCGTCGACGGCATCGTGCCGTCCAACGAAGGGCGCGGCTATGTCCTGCGGCGCATCATGCGCCGGGCGATCCGCCACGGTTACAAGCTCGGTCAGAACCAGCCGTTCTTCCACCGCCTGGTGGCGCCGCTTGTCGCCGAGATGGGCGCGGCCTATCCGGAGCTGGCCGCCGCACAGGATTTCGTCACCCGCACGGTGCTCGGTGAGGAAGAGCAGTTCGCCAAGACGCTGGAGACCGGCATGAAGCTGCTGGAAAGCGTCATCGCCGAGCTCAGCGGCACGGTCATTCCCGGCGAGGTGGTGTTCCAGCTCTATGACACGCACGGCTTCCCGGTCGATCTGACGGCCGACATCGCCCGCGAGCGCGAGCTGTCACTGGACATGGCCGGTTTCGAGCGGGCGATGGAGGCGCAGCGCGCCCGCTCGCGCGCTGCCAGCCAGTTCGGCACGTATCGCAGTGATTCCATTGCCGTTGCCGGCAGCACTGAATTCAGCGGTTACACGACGCTCGAAGACGCCGGCACCATCGTGGCCCTGTTCCGCGACGGCGAGCCGGTCGAGCAGCTGCAGGCGGGCGAGGAGGGCATCGTCGTGCTCGACAGCACGCCGTTCTATGCCGAGTCGGGCGGTCAGGTCGGCGACAGCGGTCTGCTGCGCACGGCGGCGGCGCAGTTCACCGTCAGCGACTGCCGCAAGCAGGGCGAAGGCGCGTTCCTGCACATCGGTCAGTTGACGGCCGGCCAGTTGAATGTCGGTGAGCGCGTCGAAGCACAGGTCGATGCCGCCCGTCGCGCGGCGATCCGCCTCAATCACTCGGCGACGCACCTGTTGCACGCCGCACTGCGCCAGGTGCTCGGCACTCACGTACAGCAGAAAGGTTCGCTGGTCGATGCCGAGAAGCTGCGCTTCGACTTCTCACACGCCGAGGCCGTGACGCCGGCGCAGCTGGAGCAGGTAGAACGCATCGTCAATGCGCAGATCCGTGCCAACGTCGCCATCGAGACGCAGCTGATGGACATCGATGCCGCCAAGGCGGCCGGGGCGATGGCGCTGTTCGGTGAAAAATACGGCGATATCGTGCGTGTGCTGTCGATGGGCGAATTCTCGACCGAGTTATGTGGTGGCACGCATGCCAGCCGCACCGGCGATATCGGCCTGTTCAAAATCGTCTCCGAAGGTGGCGTCGCCTCCGGCGTGCGGCGTATCGAGGCCGTTACCGGCGCCGGTGCTTATGAGTGGCTGCATCGACTTGAGCAGACGGTGCGCGGCGTCGCCGCGCTGGTCAAAGGCGATGCCGGTTCGCTGGAGAGCAAGGTCCGCGCCCTGGCCGAGCGCAGCCGTACACTCGAAAAGGAAGTCGAGCAGCTCAAGGGTAAACTCGCCAGCTCGCAGGGCGGTGATCTCGCCGCGCAGGCGGTACAGGTCGCCGACATTCAGGTGTTGGCGGCGCGCCTCGATGGTGCCGATGCCAAAACCCTGCGCGATACCATCGATCAATTGAAGAACAAGCTGCATTCCGCCGCGGTCGTGCTGGCGGCCGTCGAGGACGGCAAGGTACGGCTGGTGGCGGGTGTTACCGCTGATCAGACCTCGCGGGTGAAGGCGGGCGAGCTGGTCAACTTCGTCGCGCAGCAGGTCGGTGGCAAGGGCGGCGGCCGTGCCGATCTGGCCCAGGCCGGCGGCACCGATCCGACGCAGCTCGATGCCGCGCTTGCCGGCGTGGCGGGCTGGGTCGCCGCACAGCTCTGAACCTCAATCTGTTTCCAACCGTTGCTTTACCGCAGAGAACATCATGGCTCTCATCGTCCAGAAATACGGCGGCACCTCGGTCGGCTCGATCGAGCGCATCGAGAACGTCGCCCGCAAGGTCATCGGCTATCGCGAGCAGGGACACGACGTGGTCGTCGTGGTCTCGGCGATGAGTGGTGAGACTGATCGTCTGATCGGTCTGGCCAATGCGATTTCGCCGCGGGCGAATCCGCGCGAGCTCGACGTGCTGATTTCCACCGGCGAGCAGGTCACGATCGCCCTGCTGTGCATGGCGCTGATCAAGCTGGGGCAGCCGGCGAAGTCGTATACCGGCGCGCAGGTGTCGATCCATACCGACAGCGCCTTCAACAAGGCCCGCATCGAGTCCATCGATGATGCCCGCATCCGCGCCGATCTGGCCGCCGGGCGCGTCGTGGTCGTTGCCGGTTTCCAGGGCATCGATGCAGACGGCAACATCACCACGCTGGGACGCGGCGGTTCCGATACCACCGGTGTTGCGCTGGCGGCGGCCCTGAAGGCCGATGAATGCCAGATCTTCACCGATGTCGATGGCGTCTATACGACGGACCCGCGCATCGAGCCGAGGGCGCGACGTCTCGATCGCATCACCTTCGAAGAAATGCTGGAGATGGCCTCGCTCGGCTCGAAGGTGCTGCAGATCCGCTCCGTCGAATTCGCCGGCAAGTACAACGTCCCGCTGCGCGTGCTCTCCTCGTTCCAGGAGGGCAACGGCACGCTCATTTCGCTTGAGGAAGAGAATATGGAAGCTGCGCTGATCTCCGGTATCGCCTTCAGCAAGGCTGAAGCCCAGATCACCGTCACCGGCGTGCCGGATCGGCCCGGCATCGCCTTCGGTATTCTCGGCGCGGTGTCCGACGCCAACATCGAAGTCGACATGATCGTCCAGAACATCGGCCGTGACGGGACGACCGACTTCACGTTCACAGTGCTGCGCACCGACTACGAGCGCACGCTGGAGATCGTCAAGCGGCAGGCGACGGATCTGGGGGCGCGCGAAGTCAAGGGCGACAACAAGATCGTCAAGATTTCGCTCGTCGGTGTCGGCATGCGCTCGCATGCGGGCATTGCCAGCAAGATGTTCCAGGCGCTGGCCAACGAAGGCATCAACATCCGCATGATTTCGACCTCGGAGATCAAGATTTCCGTGGTCGTGGATGAGAAGTATCTTGAGCTCGGCGTGCGCACCCTGCACGACGCCTTCGAGCTCGATCAGGCTCCCTCTGTCTGATTCTGCAGTGGGAAGCGCTTGTCGCGTCGACACCGGCAAGCGCTTTTTTCTACGCTCCTGTTGTGAATAACAATCAACAACCTGCCTTTGGGAGCGCAGTTTAGTTAGAGTCGAGAAAGTCCCCGCTGACGAGGGACGTGCAGCCAATAAGCTGGAATCGAAAGACATACAAGGAGTAAGGCCATGCTAATCCTGACCCGCCGAGTGGGCGAAACGTTGATGATCGGTGACGAGGTCACTGTGACCGTACTGGGAGTCAAGGGCAATCAAGTCCGCATCGGCGTCAACGCGCCCAAGGATATCGCTGTGCACCGTGAGGAAATCTACGAGCGCATCAAGCGTGAACAGGACGGTGACACCGCTGAGCATCCGGATGCGGTTTGACGTTTCAAACCTTTGACGGATGTCCGCGATATCAGTAGAATTCGCGGCCTCGGTCGAGCCGACACTTAAAAACGGAGAGATGGCCGAGTGGCTGAAGGCGCTCCCCTGCTAAGGGAGTATAGGGGCTTAAACCTCTATCGAGGGTTCGAATCCCTCTCTCTCCGCCAAGTAAAAAAGCAGTTGACAGTATATTTTATCAGCTGCATAATACGTGCCATGTTTAGTTTGCGCCCGTAGCTCAGTTGGATAGAGTACCTGGCTACGAACCAGGTGGTCGGAGGTTCGAATCCTTCCGGGCGCGCCAATATTGAAAAGCCTTGATCTTTACTGATCAAGGCTTTTTTGTTGTGTGTTTTTTACTATTGCCGGCCAAGTCATCCGCAAGGTTTTGTCATGGAATGGCTGATTATTCGTGGCATGAATGTTTTTTCTTTACTTCTTGATTGCTCCTCCAACATTTTTCCGAAATGTTTGGCGAGGAGCTTCATAACGAGGAGAAAAGTACGTTTGTTGCGGATCTGGTCTTGGCGTCTCTAGCAAAGGCGCTCCCATCTGTCGCCTGCCAACGAAGGGGGACAAGCGAGGGGAATACTGGATCGCTACTGGCGCAACGTTTGTAGCGGATGTGCAGGCTTCGAAAACGATTGAGTCGTCCGTGTGTGCTCTCAACAACACCGAAGGTGTTGCACCACGGCTCGATTCCGCGCCGGTGCGGGTCTTCGTTGGTGGCGCGTAGTCCTTGTTGGTTTTGTTGTGGTGCGGGGATGGACAAGACGTGAATGCAGGCTGTGTGGCGCCGAAAGGCGACGCCGTTCTACGTCTAAGTGTATCCGCGTTCAGTCGTCGGATGGGGGGCTGTCGGTGCGCGGTGGGTGAGTGATGTCTGCTTGGCGGCCGTTTGCACAAGAGCTGCTGCCGTATTGTTTTGTCTTGGCAGGCTCGTGCTTGTAGTGCTTTAGCTGATGCGAAATGAAAGGCTGTCGTAACGGAAAATAAAAAAAGCCGACCTAAGTCGGCTTTTTTATTAATTGGTCGGGGTGACAGGATTCGAACCTACGACCCCTACGTCCCGAACGTAGTGCTCTACCAGGCTGAGCTACACCCCGAAATGCTAGTTCGTCCGATTCACTGAAAAATCAGCGAGAGCAATCAGTGCTTGTCGAAATTCGGAATCCGGGAGAATTTCAACGGCCTGAATTGCTGCATCGGCCTGCTGTCTAGCGAGGTGCGCAGTATAGTGGGTGGCGCCACTGCTTGCAATCGCTTGTGTGACAATTTCGATCTGTTCGCGGCCGCCGGTTTCGATGGCGTGCCGGATGATTGCTGCTTGCTCGGGCGTGCCATGGCGCATGGCGTGAATCAGCGGCAGGGTCGGTTTGCCCTCAGCGAGGTCGTCGCCAATATTCTTGCCGATCTCGTCAGTTGCCGCGGTGTAGTCGAGTAAATCGTCGACCAGCTGGAAGGCCGTGCCGAGATGCAGGCCGTATGTTGCCATCGCCTGTTCGACTTCATTCGCTTGGTGTGCGACTACAGCACCAAGCCGGCTGGCTGCCTCAAACAGTTTTGCAGTCTTGCAGCGGATGACCTCCATGTAATGTGCCTCGGTGGTATCCGGGTCGTGGCAGTTGAGCAACTGCATGACCTCGCCTTCGGCAATCCTGTTGGTCGTGTCGGCCAGAATGCGCATGACCGGCATGCTGTCGAGAGCGACCATCATCTGGAACGAGCGCGAGTAGAGGAAATCACCCACGAGGACGCTGGCCTCGTTGCCCCATATCGTGTTCGCCGTCTCGCGTCCGCGTCGTAGCTCAGAGGCGTCGACGACGTCGTCATGGAGCAGTGTCGATGTATGAATGAACTCGATGATGGCCGCGAGGCTGATGTGAGCCGTGCCCGCGTAGCCACACGCCCGTGCGGCGAGTGTGGCGATGATCGGACGCAGTCGTTTACCGCCGCTATTGATGATGTATTCGCTGATCTGGTTGATCAACACGACTTCAGAATGCAAAGCCTGACGGATCAGATCGTCGACCGCCTGCATGTCGCTGGCTGCGAGCTTGCGTACGTCTTGGATATTCATTAGGGGGCGTGCGGTTGCGGCGGGAATGGGGCGCAAGCAAGTCCTGCGCGATTGTTGAGTGCCGCGCCTGCCTAGGCCGCGGTCGGTGAGCAAGTGTAGCGCGCCGTGCATCCCAGCGTTACAGGGCTCGTTGGCAGGAGACAAGCGATTTGACCAAGGGTTCACAGGCCGGTAGAATCGCTGCCCTTTAGTTGAGCGCTCAACGAATTCTGTCCGGAGATCCAGGAATGTACGCTGTCATCAAGACCGGCGGCAAACAGTACCGCGTTGCTGAAGGTCAGACCCTCAAGGTCGAAAAGCTTAATCTCGACGAGGGTGCTCCCGTCGAAATCACGGATGTGCTGCTGGTTTCTGATGGTGAGCAGGTGACTGTCGGCCAGCCGCTGGTTACCGGTGCCAAAGTGACCGCCACGGTGCAGTCGCACGGCCGCGCAAAGAAGGTGGAAATCATCAAGTTCCGCCGCCGCAAGCACCATATGAAGCGGCAGGGCCACCGTCAGTACTTCACCGAGCTGAAGATCACTGGCATCAGCGCCGGCTAATTTTGAGGAGTCTAAGCCATGGCACATAAAAAGGCCGGCGGTTCCAGTCGGAACGGTCGCGATTCAGAATCGAAGCGTCTTGGCGTCAAGTTGTTCGGTGGGCAGCAGTGTTCTGCCGGCAGCATCATCGTGCGTCAGCGTGGCACCCAGTTCCATGCGGGGAGCAACGTTGGTCTCGGCACTGACCATACCCTGTTCGCCAAGGCGGACGGGCGGGTGGTTTTCGAGACCAAAGGCCCGAAAGGCCGTCGCTATGTGAGTATTGTCCCGGCCTGACATTGTTTCCGGTCGAGGTTAGGAGCCCCGTCACTGTGCGGGGCTTTTTCGTTTCTTGTCCGCGGTTCTTGAGTGAGGGCGGTCTGCGATGAAATTCGTTGATGAGGCGTCCATTCGCGTACAGGCGGGCGATGGCGGTAACGGGTGTGTCAGCTTCAGGCGTGAGCGCTTTATTCCGTTCGGAGGCCCGGATGGCGGCGACGGCGGCGATGGCGGCAGCGTCTATTTGCTGGCCGATTCGGACCTGAATACGCTGGTCGATTTCCGCTTTACGCGAAGTTTCAAGGCAGAGCGTGGCGAAAATGGTAGCGGGGCTAACAAAACGGGGCGCAGCGGGCAGGATTTGTTGATCCCAGTGCCTGTGGGAACCAGCGCTATCGATGCTGATACCGAGGAGCTGATCGGCGACCTGGTGAAGCCAGGACAGCGCTTGCTGGTAGCCAAAGGCGGATTTCATGGCATCGGCAATGCGCGCTACAAGACTGCAACCAATCGGGCGCCGAGGCAGGCCAAGCCGGGGACGGTCGGTGAGGTTCGCACCCTGAATCTGGAGTTGAAGGTTCTTGCCGATGTTGGTTTGCTCGGTATGCCCAATGCCGGCAAGTCGACGCTGATCCGGGCGGTGTCAGCAGCCAGGCCGAAGGTGGCTGATTACCCGTTTACTACCTTGCACCCGAATCTCGGCGTCGTTCGTGTTGGTCCTCTGAAAAGCTTCGTCATGGCGGACATCCCCGGGCTGATCGAGGGTGCGGCCGAGGGGGCAGGGCTGGGGGTGCGCTTTCTCAAGCACTTGTCGCGCACCAGCCTGTTGCTGCACCTGGTTGATATGAGTCCGTACAGCGATAGTAGTGACCCTGTCGCCGACGTGCGTGTGATTGAGCAGGAGCTGGCGAAGTACAGCGAGGAGCTGGTGGGGCGCGAGCGCTGGCTGGTGCTCAACAAGCTCGATCTCGTCGCTGCCGAGGAGCGTGAACAGCGTGTGCAGATGGTGATCGACGGGCTTGGGTGGTCCGGGCCGGTTTTTCGCCTGTCGGCGATCAGTGGAGAGGGCGCTGATGCCCTGTGCTGGGCCATCATGACCCATCTGGATGCGGCTCGTGCATTGATCGACGACTCGGCGATCGAGCCGGATGATGCTGTGGTCGGAGATGCGGGTTCCGCATCGGAAGAGGATTGAAGCGGAATGACATGTGATCGCGTGGCGCTGGGGCAGGCACGGCGCTGGGTGGTGAAGATTGGCAGCGCGATGGTGACGGACGAGGGGCGTGGGCTCGATGCTCATGCCATCGATGCCTGGGTCGCGCAGCTCGCGGGGCTGCACCGCGAGGGGCGTGACGTGATCATTGTTTCATCCGGGGCTGTGGCGGAAGGCATGCGCCGGCTCGGCTGGAGTGTGCGGCCGCAAGCGTTGCACGAACTGCAGGCAGCGGCGGCCGTCGGGCAGATGGGGCTGGCGCAAGCCTGGGAGGCGGCTTTTCAGCGCGAGGGCATCCGTACCGCTCAGATCTTGCTGACGCATGACGATGTCCGGAATCGCCAGCGTTATCTCAACGCGCGCGGCACCTTGCGGACGCTGATTGGTCTGGGGGTCATTCCCGTTGTCAATGAGAACGATACCGTGGCGTTCGAAGAGGTGCGCTTCGGTGACAACGATACCTTGGGCGCCCTGGTTTCCAATCTGATCGAAGCGGAGCTTTATGTGATCCTGACGGATCAGAAAGGCTTGTTCGATCGTGATCCGCGCAGCAATCCCGATGCGGTCTTCATTTCCGAGGCGAGCGCAGGTGCGCCAGAGCTCGAAGACATGGCTGGCGGTGGCAGCAGTGGCGCGCTGGGGCGTGGTGGGATGCTGACCAAGGTGCGTGCGGCGGCCAAAGCGGCGCGTTCAGGCACCTCGACGATTCTGGCCTGGGGGCGGGAGCATGAAGTGCTGCGCCGGATCAAGCGCGGAGAGGCGCTCGGTACGCTGCTGCATGCGGATCAGGCGCCCGATACGGCGCGCAAACAGTGGCTGGCCGTGCAAATGCAGGTGCGTGGGCATCTGCATCTCGATGCCGGCGCGGTGCATGCGCTCTGTGAATGCGGCAAGAGCCTGCTGCCGGTTGGGGTTCGCGGCGTCGATGGGGATTTTCAGCGAGGTGAGCTGGTGGCCTGTCTTGGGCCGGATGGTGTGGAAGTGGCGCGTGGTTTGATCAACTACAGCGCCGCCGATACCGCACGCATCATGGGCAAATCGACCTCGGCAATCGAGCATATGGTGGGCTATGTCGATGTGCGCGAGCTGATTCACCGCGATGATCTGGTGCTAGTGTAGGTGCTGGTCGGCTTTCACCTGCCGCCAGGACAATAAAAAAGCCGGGATTACCGGCTTTTTTATTGCTTACTGATGATGTGTTTACGCCATCGCCTTGATGTGGGCCGACAGGCGGCTCTTGTGGCGGGCGGCTTTGTTCTCATGAATCAGGCCCTTGCGGGCAGTGCTGTCGATGACCGATGCCGCCTCGCGGAAAACCGACTCGGCTTGAGATTTGTCGCCGGCCTGAATGGCCGCGAAGACCTTCTTCACATAGGTGCGAAAGCGAGAGCGCTGGCTCGCATTGTGCTGGCGGGCCTTTTCCGCCTGGCGGACGCGCTTCTTGGCTTGAGCAGTGTTGGCCAAAGTTGTGGCTCCTGTTCTCTAATGCAGTCCACCGCCCGGCAGGGGCGGCCTTGTTACGAAAAGGCGGGAATTATCTTGGGCTTGTGTTGACTTGTCAACGCTTTGCGGTATGGCTGACAGCTGCGGCGGGCATCCCTATGATGCGCCGCTTCGACCCTGTCGCGCTGCAGCATCCACGATGAGCAAATCCCTGTTGAAGTCCACCGGCCTGGTCAGTGCGATGACCTTTCTGTCGCGGCTGCTCGGTTTTGTGCGCGACATGATCTACGCGCAGTTATTCGGTGCCGGTGCTGGCATGGACGCCTTCAACGTTGCGTTCCGCATTCCGAATCTGTTCCGGCGACTGGTGGGCGAGGGGGCGTTTTCACAGGCCTTCGTGCCCGTATTCTCGGAGTATCGGACGCAACGTGAACCTCAGGAGCTCAAACAGCTCGTCGACCAGGTGGCCGGGACTCTGGGTACGGTGCTGCTGCTGCTGACGGCGCTGGGGATGGTCGGCGCGCCGCTGCTGGTCTGGGTGTTCGCCAGCGGCTTCGGTGATGAGCCGCATAAATTCGCCCTGACTGAGCAGTTGCTGCAGATCACGTTTCCCTACGTGCTGTGCATCTGTCTGACGGCATTCGCCGGCGGCATCCTCAACAGCTGCGGGCATTTTGCCGTGCCGGCGCTGACGCCGGTATTGCTCAACGTGACGATGATCGCCGCCGCCCTGTGGGCGGCGCCGTATTTCGATGAGCCGGTGCTGGCGCTAGGGTGGGGGGTGGCGCTGGCCGGCGTGCTGCAGCTGCTGTTTCAGCTGCCGGCCCTGCGCGCGCTGCATCTGTTGCCGCGTCCGCGGCTGGCCTGGCGAGCCGATGGCGTGCGCCGGATCATGCGCTTGATGGTGCCGGCATTGATCGGTTCGAGCGCTGCGCAGATCAATCTGCTGATCAACACCCAGCTGGCGTCGACACTGCCCACCGGCAGTGTGTCCTGGCTGTATTACTCGGATCGTCTGGTCGAGTTCGTGCTCGGCATTTTCGGCGCGGCACTGGGTACGGTCATTCTGCCGAAGCTCTCGCGTCAGCATGCGGGTGGCGAGGGTGAGGGGTTTTCCGCGACGCTGGACTGGGGTATGCGCTGGACCCTGCTGATCGGCGTTCCGGCGACCGTGGCGCTGATGCTATTGTCCGGGCCATTGCTGTCGACGTTGTTCATGCACGGTGAGTTTTCTGCCTACGACGTCGAAATGACGACGCGCAGCCTGACCACCTACGGTGCGGGGTTGGTGTCGTACATGCTGGTCAAAGTGCTGGCCCCTGGCTTCTACGCCAGGCAGGACACGCGCACGCCGGTGCGTTTCGGACTGATTTCCATCGGCGCCAACATCGGTTTTCAGCTGGTCCTGGTGCAGTGGCTGGCGCATGCCGGCCTGGCTTTGTCGACGGCGCTGGCGTCATTCGTCAATTGCATCCTGCTCTATTGGCAATTGCGCCGGGATGGTGTCTATCGGCCCTCGCGTGGCTGGTGGGTGTTCGGTATGCGCCTGATCATCGCCAACGTGGCGATGGCCGCCTTCCTGTTCTGGGCCGCCGGCGACCTGGAGCGGGATTGGATGAGTGTTTCGACCCTGGATCGTCTGCTGCACCTGGCATGGCTGGTGCCGGCGGGCGCAGCGGTCTATGCCCTCGTTGCCGTCGGGCTCGGCGTGCGTTTGCGGCATCTGCGTGGGCCGGAAGCATGACAAGCCCCTTTCACACCTTATAATCCCCCGTTCGCTTTTTCCCGGCTGGACGGAATGGAACTGATACGCGGCACGCACAATCTGCGCCCCAGGCATCACGGCTGTGTGGCCACGATAGGTAATTTCGACGGAGTGCATCTGGGGCACCGGGCCGTGCTGGCGCAGTTGCGCGCGCGCGGTGCGGCCTTGTCGTTGCCCGTGCTGGTGATGACGTTCGAGCCATATCCACAGGAATTCTTCGCGCGAGACAATCCGCCGCCGCGGCTGTCCCGTCTGCGGGAGAAGCTCAGTGGTCTGGCTGCCGCCGGTGTCGACCGGGTGTTGGTCCTGCGCTTCGATGAGCGCCTGGCGCAGATGGACCCGGAGGCGTTCGTCGACGAGCTGCTGGTACGGCAGCTGGGCGTGCGGCATCTGGTGGTCGGTGATGATTTCCGCTTCGGGCGCGGGCGGGCTGGCGACTTCGCCCTGCTCGAACGCTGCGGTCGCCGACACGGCTTCGAGGTGGTGCATACGCCGACTTTCGAACTGGAAGGCGGTCGTGTCAGCAGCACGCGCATCCGCGAACTGCTGGCTCGGGGCGAGCTGGATGCGGCGGCGGCATTGCTCGGCCGGCCTTACGCGGTGCAGGGGCGGGTGGCGCACGGCGCCAAACTGGGGCGTACGATCGGTTTCCCGACAGCCAATGTGCACCTGCACCGGCGTTCCACGTCGCTCGATGGTGTCTATGCCGTCACCCTGCAGACCGCGGACGGGCGGCGTTTTGACGGTGTGGCCAATCTGGGGCGCCGACCTACCGTGGGCGGAACCCGTGAACAGCTCGAAGTCCACCTGTTCGAATTCTGTGGCGATCTCTATGGGCGAGCCGTTAGCGTGGAGTTTCGCAAGCATTTGCGAGCTGAACAGCGTTTTGCCTCGCTCGATGCGCTGACGGCGCAGATCGAGCGTGATGCGCAAGCCGCGCGAGCTTATTTCCGCGCGCTTTCTGCGTCCTGAATAAATACATGCGTCGTTTCCGACGCCACCACGAGGTGTGAATACGTGGCCGATTACAAGGACACATTGAATCTGCCGACCACGGATTTCCCGATGCGCGGCAATCTGCCCCAGCGGGAGCCCGAGCAGCTTGCCCGCTGGCAGGCGCTCGATCTGTACACGCGCCAGCGTGAAATCTTTGCCGGTCGCCCGAAGTTCGTCCTCCATGACGGTCCACCCTATGCCAATGGCGATATTCACATCGGCCACGTTCTTAATAAGGTCCTGAAGGACATCATCGTCAAGTCGCGCTCGATGAGCGGCTTCGATGCGCCCTACGTGCCGGGTTGGGACTGTCACGGTCTGCCGATCGAGCACGCTGTCGAAAAGAAGATCGGCAAGGTCGGTGTCAAGGTCGATGCCCGCACTTTCCGCCAGAAGTGCCGCGAATTCGCCCAGTCGCAGGTCGACAAACAGCGCGAGGACTTCATCCGCCTCGGCGTGCTCGGCGACTGGCGCAACCCCTATCTGACGATGAACTTTGCCACCGAGGCGAATATCGTCCGTTCGCTCGGTCGCATCATCGCCAATGGTCATCTGCTGCGCGGTTCGAAGCCGGTCTACTGGTGTCTGGACTGCCAGTCGGCGCTGGCCGAGGCCGAGGTCGAATACGAGGACAAGGAATCGCTGGCGATCGACGTGCGTTTCCCTGTCGTCGATCCGGCGAGCGTCCTGGCTCGCCTGCATCATGCCGATGGTGGCGAGGGCAAGGGGCCGCTGTCTGTCGTGATCTGGACGACCACGCCGTGGACGCTGCCGGCCAATCGTGCGGTCGCGCTCAATGCCGAGCTCGAATATGTCGTCGTGCAGGCGCAGACCGCCCAGGGCAGCGAGCGCCTGCTGCTCGCCGAAGGGTTGCTCAAGGATTGCATGCTGCGCTGGGGCGTCGAGCACTATCAGGTGCTGGCCTACGGCAAGGGCGCTGCGCTCGAAGGGCTGAAGCTGTCGCATCCGTTCTACGAGCGTGAAGTACCGGTGATCCTCGGCGATCATGTGACGCTCGAAGCCGGTACCGGATGCGTGCACACGGCGCCCGCTCACGGCCAGGACGACTACGTCGTCGGCGCCCGCTATGGCCTGCGTGTCGATGACAATCCGGTCGGCGGCGACGGCCGCTTCCTGGCGGACACGCCGCTGTTCGGCGGGCTGCACGTCAGCAATGCCGGCGAACGCATCCTTGATGTGCTGAAAGCCCACGCGCGTTTGCTCCATGCCGAGAAGCTGCGGCACAGCTATCCGCACTGCTGGCGCCACAAGACGCCGATCATTTTCCGTGCGACACCGCAGTGGTTCATCTCGATGGACCAGAACGGGCTGCGCAGTCAGGCACTCGGCGAAATCGAAAAGCTGCAGTTCACGCCGGACTGGGGGCGTGCGCGCCTGGACGGCATGATCGCCAACCGTCCGGACTGGTGCATCTCGCGGCAGCGTTACTGGGGTGTGCCGATCGTACTGTTTACGCACCGCAAGAGTGGTGACCTGCATCCGCGCTGGCAGGAACTGATGGAACAGGTTGCCAGGAAGATCGAAGGCGAAGGCATCGATGCCTGGTTTTCCAGCACGGTGGAAGACTGGCTGGGTGACGAGGCGGTCGATTATGAAAAGGTCACCGATACGCTCGATGTCTGGTACGACTCCGGCACCACGCATTTCTCGGTGCTGGAACGGCGGCCTGAGCTGCAGTTTCCCGCTGATCTGTATCTGGAAGGCTCCGATCAGCACCGCGGCTGGTTCCAGTCCTCGCTGCTGGCGTCGACGGCGATGCGCGGTATCGCACCATACAAGGGCCTGCTGACTCACGGCTTCACCGTCGATGCGCAGGGCCGCAAGATGTCGAAGTCGGTCGGCAATGTCATCGCGCCGCAGGAGGTCATCAAGGAGCTCGGTGCCGATGTGCTGCGCCTGTGGGTGGCGGCGACCGACTACCGCGGTGAGATGACCGTCTCCAAGGAAATCCTGCGGCGCATGGCGGATTCCTACCGCCGTATCCGCAATACCGCGCGCTTCCTGCTGGCGAACCTGGCGGGCTTCGATCCGGCGAAGGATCTGGTTGCAGCGGCCGACATGCTACCGCTCGATCGCTGGGCGGTGGATCGCACCCTGCGCCTGCACGAAGAGGTCAGGCAGAGCTACGAGCAGTACCTGTTCCACGTCATTTACCAGAAGGTCCACAACTTCTGCTCGGTGGATCTCGGCAGCTTCTATCTCGACGTGATCAAGGACCGCCAGTACACCTGCGCGGCCGACAGCCTGGCCCGGCGCTCGGCCCAGACGGCGCTGTTCCATGTGCTCGAAGCGCTGGTGCGCTGGATCGCCCCGATCCTGTCGTTCACTGCCGAGGAAATCTGGTCCTACATGCCGGGCGAGCGCGCCGAAAGCGTGTTCTTCGCGACTTGGTACGAGGGGCTGTTTGCTCTCGATGCCGACGACGCGTTCGGCGTCGAGTACTGGGACCGCCTGATCGCCGTGCGGACGGAAGTCATGCGCGAGCTCGAAAAACTGCGTGCAGCCAATGGCCTCGGTGGTTCGCTCGAAGCCGAAGTCGACTTGTTTGCCGATGAGGCCCTGACCGCCGATCTTGCCCGGCTTGGGGACGAGCTGCGCTTCGTGATGATCACTTCACAGGCGCGCGTACACTCGCTGGCGCAGCGGCCTGCCGACAGCGAGCTCGTGCTCGACGGGCGGTTGGCATTGCGTGTCGTGCGCTCGGCGGCGCCGAAGTGTGCGCGCTGCTGGCACTACCGCGACGACGTCGGTGCGGATCCCGAGCATCCGCAGCTGTGCGGGCGTTGCGTCGAGAACGTCACCGGTGCCGGCGAAGTCCGGTTGTACGCCTGATGCTGCGCTGGCTCTGGCTTAGCGGTTTGGTGCTGGTCATTGATCAGTTGACCAAGTTCGTCGCTGAATCGGTGCTCGCTCCTTATCAGCCCGTGGCGGTCCTGCCGTCGTTCAATCTGATGCTGGCTTACAACACCGGGGCGGCTTTCAGCTTTCTGGCCACCGCCGGTGGCTGGCAGCGCTGGTTGTTCACTGTATTGGCCTTGACCGTATCCGCGGCTTTGCTGGTCTGGCTGCGGCGCCTGCAGGCGACTGAACGTCGCCTCGCCGTGGCGTTGGCGCTGATCCTCGGTGGCGCGGTCGGCAATATGCTCGACCGCCTGCTGTGGGGGCATGTCATCGATTTCATTGATGTTTATCTGGGCAGCAATCACTGGCCAGCCTTCAATGTGGCCGATTCGGCGATTTCGGTCGGCGCCGTGCTGCTGGTGTTCGACAGTCTGTTGTCGCGCAAGTCGACGACGGCCTGACAACCACGGAGACTCACATGCAGATCCAGCTCGCCAACCCCCGTGGCTTTTGTGCCGGCGTCGACCGTGCCATCGAGATCGTCGAACGGGCGCTCGACCTGTTCGGTGCTCCGATCTATGTGCGCCATGAGATCGTCCACAATCGCTATATCTGCGACAAGCTGCGGGCCGAGGGCGCGGTTTTCATTGAGGATCTGGCCGAAGTGCCGGATGGTGCGACCCTGATCTTTTCCGCGCACGGTGTTTCACGGGCGATTCACGATGAGGCCGCGCGCCGTGGTCTCAAGGTGTTCGATGCAACCTGCCCCCTGGTTACCAAAGTGCATATGGAAGTAGTGCGCTACGCCAAACAGGGGACGGCGGTGATCCTGATCGGCCATGCGGGGCATCCCGAAGTCGAAGGCACCATGGGGCATTACGATGCCAGCTGCGGCGGATCGATCCATCTGGTCGAGACCGCAGCGGACGTCGCCCGATTGCAAGTGGCCGATCCAACGCGGCTGGCTTTCGTCACGCAGACGACCTTGTCTGTCGACGATACCGTCGGCGTGATCGATGCGCTGCGCGAGCGCTTTCCGCTGATCGCCGGGCCGCGAAAGGACGACATCTGCTATGCGACGCAGAATCGGCAGGATGCGGTCAAGCAGCTCGCAACCGGGTGTGATCTCGTTCTGGTGGTGGGTTCCCCGAACAGCTCAAATTCGAATCGCCTGCGTGAAATCGCACAGAAGCTCGACGTGCCAGCTTATCTCATTGATACGGCTGCAGATATTGATCATGCCTGGCTGGCAGGCAGGCGACGTATCGGCGTGACCGCCGGGGCCTCGGCACCCGAGGTGCTTGTGCAGGAAGTGCTGACCCGCCTGGGGGAGCTGGGCGCGGAGGTCATGCCCGAACGCGGAGGCATCGTCGAAAACGTGGTGTTTGCCCTGCCGCGTGAATTGCGCAGTTGAGATTGGGCTGCGCTGCGTCCTTCAGGGACGCAGCGCGCTGTGCATAACGTTTACCAGCAATCGGTGGTTGTCACACCCGAAGATGCGCCGCTGACACCGCGTACCCCAAGATGCGTCAGTGTCAGCGTGCCGCAGCGGTCGCCCGTCTGGGCTCCGGTCGGCACGGCCTGCAGGGTATACGAGCTGTCGCTGACGGCCTGAAGGCTCAGGTTGTAGGTCACTGCCGCGCCTGTCTCACGGGGCACCTGTGGTACCGGAAGGGTCGGGCCGGTGCTGCCACCTGCCGCGGCTGTGTAGCGGAAATTAGTCGAGTAATAGCGTTCCATAAAGCCGGCATCTTCAAGCAAACCGGCTTTGGCATCTGCACGCCGACTCTTGCGTACGCTGTCGGTATACGCCGGGTAGGCAATCGCGGCGAGGACGCCGACGATTGCCACTACGATCATCAGTTCAATCAGTGTAAAGCCCTGCTGCGAATGCGATGGATGGTAGTTCACGGTCGTGTTCCTCACTCAAGCTGACGCCAGGAGGCGCGGCGCAGGCTTTCGCCAGGATTACGGAAGGTTGGTGGCTGGCATGTGGCGCTACCACCTGAACACAGCGCCGACTCGCCAGCCAAGACGAGACTGTCGTCAGAGGTCAGTCCGCTGGTCGTTGGATTACCAGTGACTTTTACGCCGATTGCTCCACCGCTGATGCCTTCCAGCGTGATGCTGTCGCTATCGTTGAATAGGCCGTCACCATTGATGTCGAGTGCATAATCATCCGGCGGCAACCCCTGGAGGGCATCCAGCGCGATGAGCCAGCCTGTGTTTTGATCGGCGCAGGGGTCCGTTGCTGCACTGGGAATCAGTGTCGCGAAGAGGACCATGTTCGAGCTCTGCAGATAAGAAGCCGACGTGACGACGCGCTCACCGGTGTCCGGTAATGTGACGTACCAGCCAAGTTTTTGGTCAGAAGGAAGACCATCTGCCGGTATCGAGCTTGGCCACGTAATTTCACTGCGCGTGTCGCTGGAAATTGTACGCAGGTACGAATAAATACTGCCGCTGCTGACCACGCTCGTTACGAATTCACGTGCTTCCAAGCGGCTGCTGTCGAAAGTCGCTGCAGTAGCGGTGCCGCTGGCAACGATGCCACTGTCCCAAATGGCATAGAAGGCCTGCGGGTCGCTCTTCTGGGGATCACCTTTGACGGAGGAGTCGGGATCGTCGGGGTCGAGCAGTGTCGATGTGTCGGCAGTTTCAAAATACTGGCCTGTACCGAAATACACCATGGCGCCAGGCAAGCCGTTGGGGGCAGGGCCGACAGCGGGCTGGGCGGTGATCGGGCAACGACCTCCGTAACGATGGCTCGGGCATGAAGTTGCATTCGCCGTAAAAATGTGAGCAATGCGAGAGGCGCTGGCTGTCTCTGACAAGCTCGCCGCATCACGCAAGTCAAAGCGCCATAAGTTGCCTCGCAGATCACCGGCATAGACGTAATCGGTTGTCGCGTCCCCGTTCATATCGACAGGAAGTGGAGCAGACAAACCATTTGGCCAGTCGTCACTCGCTGCAGGGTCGATGAGGGAGTCGGCGTCGGTGACGTCGAAGGTGGCGATGATGGAACCATCTCCTGCGTTCAGCAAAAACAGCACGGGCTTTTGACCGCTGCTGTTGTAGCCGTTGGCGACGACTGCCGCCCAACGGCCGTCATCAAGCCGGATCAGCTGTGGTTTGCCGTAGACGTAACCGAGATCAGTGCTGTTGCTGCTGCTGAATTCCCACATTACGACATTGCTGGCTGACGTGAAGTGCTCGTCAGTAATGCCGCTGACGTCCAAGGCGAACACGGCGCGTGTTCCAGCCCCGGCAGAGCCGAGTAACAGTGTGTGCCAGCTTGGGGAGTCTGTTGAGCCTAGGTCTGCGTCGCCTATGTACAGAGGGCCATCGACGAAGAAGTGATGCGAACCGTTGAAGCTGCTGTCGGCAAGACGATCCATTTCACCGAGCAACGCGCGCGGAGCGTAAGCAAAGACCTCGTTACCTGTCATTGCATTGAAACCGTGTAGGAAGCCATCGTTGCTGCCAACGTAGAGCATTGGGGTGCGCGATAACGTTTGTTCTCGGTAGTCGAGATATCCGGGGAGGCTGGCGTAGCCAAAGCTTGAGGTCTTGACGTAAACCGGCGCGCTGTTTGCGATATCTCCCAGGGGGGCGCGTGCTGTTCCACTGACTTCCGCATGTACGCGGGCACGCAAGCCTGTTGCGCTGACATCTGTGGTTTCGTGTGATGCATCGCCCCGCAAATAGTCGATCAGCGTTGCGGTGTTGACGGTACCGTCGTCACTGATCAATGCCTGCAGGTAGCTGCTCGATATGAACGTGCTGCTTTCACTATCCCGACGGGCAAATACTGCATTGCTGAGTATGGTTTTTTCCGTGGTCCCGAGCCCGCTGTTCGAAAAATTCGCTGGAGTGTCGGTGCTGAGCAGCGTGTAGATTTTCCGGCTACTGGGTAGTGGCATCGTGGTAGAGGCTTCCCAGGCCTCGCTGCTGAGCAAGCCATCACTATCCAGTTCATAAGCGGTTAGCGTGCCACTCCAGCGTGTGCTGTCAAAGCTGGTCGAGAATACGAGAGTGTCACTATCGAAGCTAAAAGAGCTGAAGGTGCGACTGCCGCCTGACCCTGCACCCAGGGCGACAATTTCCTTCATCATCTGATTCAAGCCTGTACGCAAAGCTTCGGCGGAAGATGCCAGCAGGTATTGGCCGCGGCCATTGATTGTGGCATGCCATAGATCATCAGCTTTCGCACGTACATCTGCGTGCGGGCCGAGCGGGTCTGGCCACGTGCACGGGCTAAGCGTGTCCCCGTCTGTCGTGGTGCAGGCTGTGCCGTTGATGATGGCTTCACGGGTAGCCGTATTTGGGGTTAGCAAGCCACCGACACCGAAGCCCACCGCGTAAGTATTCAGGTGTTGCCAGAAGGCAGGGTCCGTGCTGGTGGCGCGCAGGTTGTTGCAGAATTCATCGGAGCAGTCGGTTGAGCCGCTAGGCTGGAGATCCGTGCCCCAGTACTTCATTGCGAAGTCAGCGAGTGTGTTGTTGCGTGTATCCGGGCCAGGGTCTTTATACGGAGTAATTGGCTCATATTGATAGCATACAGTTGAGCTTCCGCTGCCTTCGCAAGCACCTTCCGTGGGGGTGCTAAGCGAACTTGGGCCGTAAATCGGGTCACCAGATCTGCTGTCGGCATCGCCTGGTGCTTCGCTACGGACAGTGCTGGATATATCGCTTGTTGTGTCTCTGTAATAGCCGTCCGTCGTGATCAATACGTAATTGCGTCGGCAGCTGGCTGGCGTAGTGCCATCAGGGGTGCCAAGAGTATTTTGCCAAGGGTTGTCGGGATTGCTGGCATTATAACGGTGGGCAAAGTAAGCCCCAACATCGTTAAATGCAAGTCGAGTTGATGTCCCTCCATTTACTGGGCGGCTGAGAATTGCTTGTAACAGCGTTTCTTTTGCGCTTGAGTTGCTGAGCGGGCGAACAGGGAGTGCGCTACCACCTTTGGTGGGTGCGGAAGAACTGCTGCATGACGTTGAATCGAGGTAGTTCGTTAGTGTGCACGAGCCTGATGCGGCGCTGTCGTATAAATCCGTGAATGTCACACCTACTCGTATATTGCCCGGTAATTGATTGATGACTCTGTGCACAGCGCCTTTCATTGTGCCGATGCGGGTGCGGTAATACTGGTACCAGTTGGCGAAGTTCTGAACTTCGTCAGCAATTGATGTAATAGCTACAGGGGTTCCACCAATCGTTGCGGGACGAGTGATATTTGCCGCACTGTAGATTCTGAGAAGCTCATCCGGAGAGCTTAAAGTTTCTTCAGCGGCTGATTCGGCTGTGCCCGTATTACGCAGAATTTTAACAAAGAGCGCACCATCATCATTTTTTCCAATGATGACGCGTGAATAGCGAGCGCTGCCGCTGAGCCCGGGATGTTCTGGGAAATAAAATGTAATTGGTTGAAATGCATATGTGTAGCTGCGATTTATCACCATGCCCAAGTCTGTTAATGTTTGTTGAAACAAAGCTCTGCAGCTTGAGAGTGAGTGTGCTGAGGTATCAGATGAAATCCCCTGCCATCGACGAACGCTGCTATTGGCAAGGTAAAGATTAGTGCGCGGGATGGAGATGCTGCCTACGTCCCAGCTGGTGCCGTCATTCCGCGGTTCGGCCAGCCTGACCTGAGTATTGCTAGGGTCGGCATTCTCATAACCTGACCACGGTTCATAACGTTGCCGCGGGTCATAATACAGTGCATTGTAATCTGCACTGCGCATCAAAATATCGGTTTCCAACTCGCAGCCAAACGCGTTGGGTTGCTCCGGGTTGAAATAGGCCATGAAAGTGCTGCCGGATGCCGTCGAGCATGATGCTGACTGCCACGAGTTGATGCATGGCCAGCTTTCGACTAAAGCAGCGGAGCCAATTTCGTCGCTGTTCATGCTGTTGGAGTTATCGAACAGCAAAATTAAGTTCGGATCGACGCCACTGACCATAGATAACGGTACTTGGGCCAGGCTGTTCTCGGCTGACGATGCGGGTGACGTGTTCGCCACGCTCATCATTAGCGCTAAAGCCAGCCCGCAGTAAGTGTTTCCTGGGGATTTGCGAATTCCTTGCATGGTGCCTCCCCGCGACCCTATAGGTCTGCCGGTATCAATCACTGAAGCAAATATGTGCTTTCAAGCAGCACGATGGCGCCACCTGAGCCGCCCGATGATGCGGCCGTGACTCGGCGCACTTTCTTTTCCGAGCTTGGTTCGCTCGGGTTGCAGGGGGCAGTGCAGGGTTCGACGATCGTTCCTGCGTTCTCGATGATGTAGCGGGGGGATTGACGCAGGTAGGTGCTGGAATCTTCCACCGTTGCACCATCTGGTGTTGTCGGTGCCGTTGTGGTCAAAGGACTGGTAGCGGGACATATGGCTGCGGTTGCAGCTGTTGCTGAGCTATCGAGATCCTCTGCCGTGAGATCACTGGCCGAAACGCAGCTTGCTGGGGTGTCTGTACTTGCCATCGAGCTGAGTAGCGCTGTTTTGACATGGCTGTTCGGGCCGCAGCCGGTGGCGCAGCCGGTCGTGTACGTCAGCAGGGTGGCTGACTTGTTTGTGAGCACCCACTCGGAGTCACGCAGCGCAGCTTCCGAACCCTCGAATGCGCGTTCGAGATCACTCTGGTTGCTGACCATGCGCTCGTTGAGCCAGGAGCCGCGGTAGGCACTGAGGCCGATAACACTCATCAGCAGCAGCACGATGAGCGCTACGACGAGCGTTGCACCTCTTTCTCGATCACGATTGAAAGGGATGGCGCTCGAATGAATACGCTTCGCCATTTTCACTATTGGCCTCCTACCTGAGTCGGTTGCGCAACGCCACAGTGGTTGTGAATGTGCATTGCGGCACGACCGTTCCGCTCTCGTCCGAGCAAGGAAAGCTGCGGGAGTCTGGGCTATCTACCTGAATAGTGATCTGAATGCTGGTTACCTGTTTCCATTTTGTGTCTGTGTCCAGCTGAGAGGCATTGACGTACTGGATCGAATTCGTTTCTGGCTGCCAGCCATAGAGGATGTCCAGTTTGCTCACGTAATCAACGAGCGGACCTGCTGTACCAGGCGTGCTAAGTTCGCTGCCTGGATAGTCAGCGCATTGCAGATTGGATATGCCGGTATCTTCGTCGACAGCAACCCGAAAAGCCGAACGCACGACGTCGTTCATCGTTTCGAAACGTGTGCCAGCGCAACCGGTCATCGTGCCATCGCTGATGTAGCGCAGGCTGAGTGTATCGTTGGCACTGCTGCCTTCGGTGCCGAGTACTGCGCAGTTGCCTGAACTGGTGTCGACAGCGTTTGAGCAAGGAAGGAGAACGATGTCGGCACGTGGTTCGTAACCTGCCATGCGCGCATGGCGGGCTAGCAGTTCGAGTGCAACGCGGCCGTTCTCCTGGATACGCGCTACCGTTTCCCGTACTCGATAAGTTTGCCGGCTGCTGAGAAATAGCTGTAGAGCGCCTGCAATCAGTAGTAGTCCGAGCGTAATGCTGACCATTAGCTCGATCAGCGTCATGCCTTTGTTGCTGTGGGTCCGGTTGCCTGGCGCTCGGCGTTTTGTCGTCATGGCCATGGACGGAAGCTCACCTGCCACGCCGGCGTGGCGTCGCCGGGGATGCTGCAGTCCTCTCGGCGGTACGGCCGCTCAGGATCACGCTCTTCATCCCAGAACAGCATGATCGTCCATACTTTGCTTTCGTCGACATCAGCAGTAGACGTGTCGTCGGCAGGGTGGCGGACTGTGGCAACACCATGCAGCACCCGCGCATCGACGGATTGAGCCCATTTGTGCAGATCTGCGGCAGCCTGCTGCGCGGAGGTGCAGACGGCTGAGGTGCATGTAGTAGCGTCGGTGGCATCGCGTGCTGCACAAAATGCGTCCGTGCTTGCGAGCTCATAATTATCCCCTCCATTGGGATTGGCCCTGATGCGGTCGGCTAGTTCATGGCCTAACGCCGTCGCCTGCGAGCGAATCATTGCTGTGCTTGCATCGCGCAGCGCGCGAGCCTGCAGGCCAGCCAAGCCGAGCAAACCTATGCCGATGACAGCGACAGTGACGAGTACTTCAATCAACGTAATTCCACTTGCTGTTCGCAGATGGAATTGAGGTATGTGAGAACCGGTGGGTTTCATTATGCGTACCTCATTCCATCAGCCGCCACAGCTGTCTGCATGCGCGAATGTTGTGCTCCGTACGCGCCCTTGTAAATTGACGACGACCGTGCGCTGCAATACTCCGCCAGCAGAGTCGGGCATGCAAAAGGCAATTGTTCCTGTCCGACCGGAAAGGAGGCCGACTGAATTGAAAGTGATGCCGTTGGTGGAGGCAAACGTGCTGGTTGAGGTAATCCCTGTAGTTGCCTGCACTTCATGGTGGCTGAGCATTTGGTCGCTTGTTGCGGCAGCCGCGTAAACAACCTGCCAGCCGGTACGGTAGCTGACGGGAGTCGCCGGATCGTTGCAGGAAGGGAGTGCACCCGCTGTCAGAGCGTCAATTTGAGCGCAGACGCGCACTTTGGTGCCACGGCGCAGCGCTTCCATACGCGCGAGTGTCAGATCGCTCAAGAGGTCAGAAACCAATGCATCGATCTGGCGCTGCTGGATGGTGAAGCGAAAACTCGGGATTCCTACCACGATGAGTATGATCGCGATGGCTAGCGTAACCATCAATTCGATCAATGTCATACCTGTGTGGTACTTGGCGTGTGGCGACATTCCTGACTCCCTGGCTTGTCAGCAGATCACGCTATACTGTATAGTATAGACCACTTTCGCCGAAGTAGCTCAGCCGGTAGAGCAACTGATTCGTAATCAGTAGGTCCGCGGTTCGATTCCGCGCTTCGGCACCATTTTTTAGATAAAACCCACCGTTTGCGGTGGGTTTTTTGTTTTTATGCTTAACGAACCTGAAAAATAAAAAGGCGGCATGGTTTTTAATCACATGCCACCAAATTTCTGTTTTTTATAAGGTAGAGAGGGTATTGCGTTTTACTGCAAATCCAACTAACCCGATACCGAGCAGTGCTAGCATTGCTGGTTCTGGAATGTCGCTGGGAGGAGTGCTGGTCATATTGACAGTAAGAGTAAATCCATCTGCTGAAGATGATTTTTCAGATGTGGTAAATAATACTCTATTGGCATCCCAGCTGATGGTGCTGGTTATGGAGGCTGATGCGCCTGTAAAATCAGCAAGCTCTCCATTAGCGTCGAGGACGCTGATTTCACTGTCTGAAGGGAATGTAAATTCAATATATTTATTGAAGAGTAATGTAAAGCTGTCAGCGGAAACAGATTCGACATAGACATCGAAATTTGGAAAGCTAGTGCCGCCGCCGTACCAGTTGGTAGCAACAGGTGTGTTTGTGTTCGCAATAAGGTCAAACGTTACTTCGCCGTTGATCAAGCTGCCATCGAATGAGTCATAAATGCCGATGGTTACTTGGGGAACGGCCGAAGCCGAGGTCGCAGCGATGCTTAGGCATGCACTAAGTAAAATCTTGAGCAGTGATTTCTTGATCACAATTGAATTCCTCAAAGCGATATAAATGATCGAAAAATTGCTCAACTTACACACAGTTAAGCCTTAGGGCGATTGCTGCAAGCAAAAATCGAACCCAGTGCTTTAATATATTGAAAGATATTGATTTTTTGTCTTCTTGAAGATGGGCGGGCTTTATGATGTAAAAGTTTTTGACAATTCTGCGTTGAGATTTCTGGTGTGGTAACGAAAACAAACTCCAGTGGCACTGTCTAATGTTGCTATGTATTCGGGGGTACCGCAGGCAACCAGCATCCCACCTTTCAGCCCACCGCCAGGTCCCAGGTCGATGATCCAGTCGGCGGCACGCATCACATCGGTGTTGTGCTCGATGACGACAACGGTGTTGCCGTGGTCGCGCAGTCGCTGGAGCACGCTAAGCAGCTGAGCGACATCGCTGAAATGCAGGCCGGTGGTGGGCTCATCGAGGATGTAAAGCGTGCGTCCCGTATCGCGCCGGGCAAGTTCGCGGGCCAGCTTGACGCGCTGCGCTTCGCCGCCTGAAAGCGTTGTGGCGCTCTGGCCCAGTTGCAGGTAGCCGAGGCCGACATCGATCAGCGTCTGCAGCTTGCGTGCGATCGCGGGAATCGCCGCGAACACCTTGGCCGCTTCCTCGATCGTCATTTCCAGCGATTCGTGGATGTTGCGGCCGCGGTAGCGGATTTCCAGGGTTTCGCGCTCGTAGCGTGCGCCGTGGCAGATGTCGCAGGGCACATAGACGTCGGGCAGGAAATGCATTTCGACGCGGATGACGCCATCCCCCTGGCAGGCTTCGCAGCGTCCGCCCTTGACGTTGAAACTGAAGCGCCCCGGACCGTAGCCGCGCGCACGTGCTTCCGGCACGCCGGCATACAGCTCGCGCAGAGGTCCGAACAGCCCGGTGTACGTCGCCGGATTCGAGCGCGGCGTGCGTCCGATCGGGCTCTGGTCGATGGCGATGATCTTGTCGAAGTGCTCCAGTCCGCTGAGTGAACGATAGGGCGCCGGTTCGTCGCCTGCGCCATTCAGTGCCCGAGCCGCGGCGCGCTGTAGCGTGTCGTTGATCAGCGTCGACTTGCCGGAGCCGGAAACACCGGTGACGCAGGTGAGCAGGCCGACCGGGATGTCGACGTCGAGATCGCGCAGGTTGTGCCCGCTGGCGCCACGGATGCGGATCTGCCGCTCGGGGTCGGGCGGCGTGCGCCGGGCGGCACGGGGCATCGTGCGGCGGCCGGCCAGCCAGTCGCCGGTGATGGAGGCCGGATTGGCCATCAGTTCACGCGGACTGCCCGTGGCGACCACGCGGCCGCCATGTACGCCGGCGGCCGGGCCGACGTCGACGAGGTAATCGGCCGCAAGCATCGCTTCGGCGTCGTGTTCGACGACGACGACGGTGTTGCCGAGGTCGCGCAGGCGCCGCAGCGTGCCGAGCAGGCGGGCGTTGTCGCGCGGATGCAGGCCGATCGACGGTTCATCGAGCACGTAAAGCACGCCGACCAATCCGGCGCCGATCTGCGAGGCGAGGCGGATGCGCTGCGCCTCGCCGCCGGAGAGCGTATCGGCGCGGCGGGCGAGTGTCAGGTAATCGAGTCCGACTTCGACGAGGAATCCCAGGCGCTGGCGGATTTCCTCGACGATCTTCGCGGCGATCGCGCCGCGGCGGCCGCTCGGGATCAGTTCATCGCAGCGGCGGTGTGCTTCGTCGATCGGCAGTTCGAGCCAGGCCGGGAGCGTGTGCGGGCCGACGAACACATGGCGGGCGGCGCGATTCAGGCGGCTGCCATGGCAGCTCGGGCAGGGTCGGGTCGACTGCAGCCGGCCGAGCTCCTCGCGTACGGCGGCGGATTCGGTTTCGCGGTAGCGCCGTTCCAGATTCGGGATGACGCCTTCGAAAGTGTGGCGTCGCAGGCTGCGGGTGCCGTGCTCGTTGGCGTAGTGAATGTCGATTTCTTCGTCGCCGCTGCCGTAGAGCACGCGTTCGCGGGCGGCTGCCGGCAGTTCGGCCCACGGCTGCCGCGGGTCGAAGTGGTAATGCGCGGCCAGGGCTTCGATCAGCGCCCAGCACCAGGGATTGCGCCGCTCCCAGCCGTGGATCGCCCCGTCGGCCAGCGACAGCCGCGGATCGGTGACGATGCGGGCCGGATCGAAGTAACCCTGCACGCCAAGGCCATCGCAGCTCGGACAGGCGCCGTGCGGGCTGTTGAAGCTGAACAGTGCCGGCTCCAGCGCGCCGGGCGAATAGCCGCACAGCGGGCAGGCGTGCACCGCTGAAAAGGTCGCCGGCGTCGTTTCGGGCGCCTCCAGACTGCGCACCAGGGCCAGGCCGTCGGCCAGACGCAGGGCCGTTTCGAAAGACTCGGCCAGCCGCGCGGAGAGGTCTGCGCGTACCTTGAAGCGATCGATGACCACCTCGATGGTGTGCGCGCGACGTGGATCGAGTGGCGGCACGGCGTCGAGTTCATGCAGGGTGTCATCGATGCGCACCCGTAAAAAACCCTGCGCACGCAGATTTTCCAGCAGCTTGAGGTGCTCGCCTTTGCGCGCCCGCAGCACCGGTGCGAGCAGCAGCAGGCGTTCTCCCTCGGGGCGGGCGAGCACGCTGTCGACCATCTGGCTGACTGTCTGTGCTTCGAGCGCGATGCTGTGCTCGGGGCAGTGCGGCACGCCGGCGCGGGCGAACAGCAGGCGCAGGTAATCGTGGATTTCCGTGATCGTGCCGACCGTCGAGCGCGGGTTGTGCGAGGTGGATTTCTGCTCGATGGCGATGGCCGGCGACAGTCCTTCGATGTGGTCGACATCGGGTTTGTCGAGACGGGCGAGAAACTGGCGGGCGTAGACCGACAGGGATTCGACGTAGCGGCGCTGGCCTTCGGCATAGAGCGTGTTGAACGCCAGCGACGATTTGCCGGAACCTGACGGACCGGTGATGACGATCAGGCGGTCGCGTGGCAGATCGAGGTCGATATTGCGCAGGTTATGGGTGCGGGCGCCGCGGATGCGAATAGTGTCCATGAGGCTTCAGAGGGTCCTAAGAGTGCTCTGCTACTATACGGCCCCGGTTTTTTTACAAGGCGGAACGGGAGATGGAAAAGCAACTCGCCGGTGAAACAATGACGCCGGTTGAACGCCAGGTCGCGGCCTGGCTGGCGGGTGTGTTCTCGCTGCGCATGCTCGGTTTGTTCATGATTCTGCCGGTATTTGCGCTCTACGCCGAGCATCTGAATGGCTCGACGCCGGCGCTGGCAGGACTGGCGATCGGTATCTACGGCGCGTCGCAAGCGGTGTTCCAGATTCCGTACGGCCTGCTTTCGGATCGTTTCGGCCGCAAGCGCGTGATCTACGCCGGCCTGGTGATCTTCGCCGCCGGTTCGGTGCTCGCCGCCGTATCCGGTTCGATCTGGGGTGTGATCGCCGGACGTCTGCTGCAGGGCGCCGGGGCGATTTCGGCTGCGGTGATGGCGCTCGCCGCCGACCTCACGCGCGAAGAGCATCGCACCAAGGTGATGGCAACGATCGGCGTGTCGATCGGTATTTCCTTTGCCGTGTCGATGGTCGCCGGCCCGCTGCTCAACAGCCTGATCGGGGTTTCCGGAATTTTCTGGCTGACCGCGCTGCTGGCGTTCGGCGGCATTGCCGTGGTCCGCTTCCTGGTGCCCGATCCGCAGGATGAGCGCCTGCACCGTGACACTCAGCCGGTGCCGGCGCAGTTCATGCGCGTGCTCCGCGATTCGCAGCTGCTGCGCCTCGATTTCGGCATTTTCGCGCTGCACCTGATCCTGACAGCAACCTTCGTCGCCGTGCCGCATGCGCTCAAGGATCTGGCTGGTCTGCCGCCCGCGCGGCACTGGGAGATCTACCTGCCGACGATGGTGCTCGGTATGGGGCTGATGGTGCCCTTCGTCATCATCGGCGAGAAGCGGCGCAAGCTGAAGCAGGTGTTCCTCGGTGCGGTTGGTCTGCTGACCCTCGCCGAGCTGGCACTGATCGGTTTTCACGCCGGTTTCTGGAGTGTCGGCGTGGCGATGCTGATGTTTTTCACCGCGTTCAACCTGCTGGAGGCGACGTTGCCGTCGCTGGTGGCGAAGATGGCGCCGCCGGATGCCAAGGGCACGGCGATGGGCGTCTACGCCAGCACGCAGTTCCTCGGTGCCTTCTGCGGCGGGGCGATCGGTGGCTGGCTGAACGGCCATTTCGGCCTGAGTGCGGTGTTCCAGATGGCGGCGCTGGTCGGTCTGCTGTGGCTGGCCGTGGCCTCGACGATGAAGAATCCGCGCTACCTGTCGAGCTATCTGCTCAACGTCGGGCCGCAGGCCGACGAGGCCGCCGCCGCGCGCTTGGCACTGACGCTGACCGGTATCCGTGGCGTCGCCGAGGCGGTCGTCATCGCCGACGATGGTGTGGCCTATCTCAAGGTCGATCGCCACGCGCTCGATGAAGCGGCTTTGCTGGCGCATTCGGTCACGCCGGCCGGCTGAGCGGTCAAGTTCGCTACAATCGCGTTCCATATCCCGATTCCTGCGCCGCTGCGGCGGCGCGCACTCAGCTTGCGGAGCGCATGTTCATGGCCAGAGGCATCAACAAGGTCATTCTCGTCGGCAATCTCGGCGCGGACCCGGAAACGCGCTTCATGCCCAGCGGTGATGCGGTGACCAACCTGCGCATCGCCACCAGCGAAACCTGGACCGACCGCAATACCGGACAGAAGCAGGAACGCACCGAGTGGCATCGCGTGGTGCTGTTCAAGAAGCTCGCGGAGATCGCCAACGAGTACCTGAAGAAGGGCTCGCAGGTCTACATCGAGGGCAGCCTGCGTACCCGTAAATGGCAGGACAAGGACGGCCGCGACCAGTACAGCACCGAGATCGTCGCCACCGACATGCAGATGCTCGGCGGCCGCGCCGGTGGCGGCAGCGTGCCGTTCGAGCGCGACGCCGACAGCGCGCCGGCCCCGGCCCCGCGCAGCCGCAATACACCGGCGCCGCAGTCGGCACCGCCGTCGAGCGGTGGTTTTGATGAGCCGTTCGACGACGACATCCCGTTCTGAGTCTGGCGGATGCGTGTTTTCACGCAGTGGACCGCGGCATTTGCCATGACAGCCTCGGGTTGGTCGCTGCAGGTGGCTGATTTACCGGCCTCTGCGGGCTGGCCCGTTTATTGACCGTCGCGGGATTCCTTCCACCGTCGAGGATGCTGTTCCGATGAAAACACTGTTCGCGAGTGCTGCGCTGGCTTTGTCGCTGATGCTGCCGGTCCATGCCCATGAATACACCGTCGGCGATATCCGTATCGAGCATCCCTGGGCGCGGGCGACGGCGCCGGGCGCGGCCAATGGCGCGGCCTACTTTCGCATGAGCAAGAGCGACGCCGGTGCCGACAAGCTGCTCAGCGCCGCCGGCAGCGTGGCCGAGCGCGTCGAGCTGCACACGCACATGATGGATAACGGCGTCATGAAGATGCGGCCGGTACAGGCGATCGAGGTCGAGCAGGGTTCGGCGACCGTGCTGGCGCCGGGCGGTCTGCACGTCATGCTGATCGGCCTGAAGAAGCCGCTGGTCGCGGGCGAGAAATTCCCGCTGACGCTGAACTTTGAAAAAGCGGGCAAAGTCGAGGTGCAGGTCGACGTCGAAGCGCCGGATGCCGCTGCCAGTAAACCGATGGATCACATGACGCACGGCAAGCCCTGAGCTTAAGGGCGCCGCGCGAGCGCGCGAGGGAACGCCGGAACAACGAACGGTCGTGTGCGCACGGCCGTTCGCATTTTTGCGCCGCGTCAGCGGCGCTTTGCCGGAGGATTCCCGATGCGATATCGGCCCTTTTCCCTTGCCGTGCTCGGCGCGAGTCTGCTGGCGCCGGCGCATGCCGCCGGCGTGGCGCAGCCCGGCGATCTGCGCGCCTTCGTGCTCGCCGCCTCCTGTGCCGCCTGCCATGGCCCGGATGGACACAGCCCCGGCGCGATTCCCTCGCTGGCGGGCAAGAGCGCCCGCTTCATCGAGTTCGCCATGCAGGAATACAAAAGCGGTGCGAGCGCCGGCACGGTGATGAACCGCATCGCCCGCGGCTACAGCGATGACGAGATCCGCCTGATCGCCGCGCGTCTCGGCCGTCGCGAGGAGGTGCGCTGATGGCGCTGTCGCGACGGGCTCTGCTGCGCAGCGGCGCGGCGGTGGCGCTCGGCTGGCTGGGCGCGGGCGGCCGGGTGGCCCGTGCCGCGGGTACGCAGGCACGGGTCGTCATCGTCGGTGGTGGTTTCGGCGGCGCGACCTGCGCGCGTTATCTGCGCCAGCTCGATCCGAGCGTGGAGGTGACGCTGATCGAGCGCGAACCGCGTTACCTGAGTTGCCCGTTGAGCAATCTGGTGCTGGTCGGTGAGCGCACGCTCGATGCGCAGGCGCACGGCTACGGTGGTCTGCGGGCGCTCGGCGTGCGTGTGCTGTTCGATACCGTTACCGAGATCGACCCGGTCGCCCGCCGCGTACGCACGGCCGGCGGTACTCAGCTCGACTGTGACCGCCTGGTGCTCGCCCCCGGCATCGAACTGCGCTTTGATGCGATTGCCGGCTATGACGCCGCCGCCGCTCAGCAGCTGCCGCATGCCTGGCATGCCGGCGAGCAGACGCTGTTGCTGCAGCGCCAGCTCGCGGCCATGCCGGACAACGGCGTCGTGCTGATCAGCGTACCGGCCGAGCCGTACCGCTGCCCGCCGGGGCCATACGAGCGCGCCAGTCTGATCGCCGACTGGATGCGCACCCAGCGCCCGCGCGGCAAGCTGCTGATTCTCGACGCCAAGGACAGCTTCACCAAGCAGGCGCTGTTTCAGTCAGCCTGGCAGACGTTGTATCCGGGGCTGATCGAATGGGTGCGCGGTTCCGACGGCGGGGCGGTCGAGCGTGTCGACGCGGCGGCGCGCACGCTGTATCCGGGCTTTGGCTTTAACGAGCATCGCGGCGATGTCGTCAACGTGATTCCGCCGCAGCGCGCCGGCGCGATCGCACAGCGGGCCGATCTGAGCGATGCCAGCGGCTGGTGTCCGGTGGATCAGCTGAGCTTCGAGTCGCTGCGCCATGCCGGCGTGTACGTCATCGGTGATGCGGCGATTGCCGGCAAGATGCCGAAGTCGGCGTTTTCGGCGAACAGCCAGGCCAAGGTCTGCGCCGCGGCGCTGCTGTGTGCGCTGCACGGACAGGCGTTGCCGGAGCCGTCCTACGCCAATACCTGCTACAGCCTGGTGGCGCGGCATTACGGTATCAGCGTCTCGGCGGTCTATCGCCTGCAGCAGGGGCGCATCGAGCCGGTCGCCGGCGCCGGTGGCACCAGTCCGCTGGAGGCACCGAGCGCGGTACGGGCGCAGGAAGCGGCCTACGCCGAAGGCTGGTACGCCAGCATCATGGCTGACAGCTTCGGCTGACACTGCGGACGCCGGGCCGCGTGCCCGGCGTGTCCGCCCGGCGTTTCAGTCGCCGAGTCCCTCGAACAGCTTGGTGCTGAGGTAGCGTTCGCCGAAGGAGGGGATGATGACGACGATGCGCTTGCCGGCGTTCTCCGGCTTGGCTGCCTGCTGCAGCGCCGCCCAGATCGCCGCGCCGGAACTGATGCCGACCAGCAGACCTTCCTCGGTGGCGGCACGGCGTGCGGTGGCGAGCGCGTCATCATTGGTGACGCGGGTGACTTCGTCGTAGATCGCGGTGTTGAGCACCTCGGGTACGAAGCCGGCACCGATGCCCTGGATCATGTGCGGCCCCTTCTGCCCGCCGGAGAGCACCGGCGAGGCATCGGGCTCGACGGCGACCACGCGCAGACCGGGCTTGCGCGCCTTCAGCACCTCGCCGATACCGGTGATGGTGCCGCCAGTGCCGACGCCGGCGACGATCACATCGACCGTGCCGTCGGTGTCGCGCCAGATTTCCTCGGCGGTGGTCTTGCGATGGATGGCCGGGTTGGCCGGGTTCTGGAACTGCTGCGGGATGTAGTAGCGCGCGTCGGCCGCGGCCATTTCCTCGGCCTTGCGGATCGCGCCGCCCATGCCTTCGGCGCCCGGCGTCAGCACCAGCTCGGCGCCGTAGCCGCGCAGCAGCATGCGCCGCTCCTTGCTCATGGTGTCCGGCATCACCAGGCAGCACTTGTAGCCGCGCGCGGCGCAGACCATCGCCAGCGCGATGCCAGTGTTGCCGCTGGTCGGTTCGAGGATGACGGTGTCCGCACCGATCTTGCCGGCCGCCTCGGCGGCGTCGATCATCGCCGCGCCGATGCGGTCCTTGACGCTGTGCGCCGGGTTGAAGAATTCAAGTTTGCAGACCACTTCCGCGCCGAGGCCGGCGCTCAGGCGGTTGAGGCGGACGAGCGGGGTGTTGCCGATCAGTTCGGTGACGTTGCTGGCGATGCGCATGGCGGAATTCCTCTGCGAGCGGCGGAACGAAGCGGGGGAGCGGTTCAGGGAATCTGGACGGTGGTGGCGCCGGGATTGGTGATCTGGATGACGCCGCCCCACATGCACATGCATTGGCTGACGTTGTCGAGCGCCGGCATGTTGGCGATCAGCACCGTCGGCGCGCCCGGTACCCACGGTGCGGAGGTGGCCGGGATGCACGGCATCGGCGTCAGCACGCCCATCGCCGCGCTGGTGGCGGCGGCGACCGTCGGGTTGGCCAGCGACTGGCACATGCCGAAGGGCATGATGTTGAGCAGCGGCACGTGATCCATGATGTTGGCGGCCGGCTTGTTTTCGGCGAGCACGCGGTTGGTCGGCAGTACCACCAGACTGCTCGGCGCCATGCCGAACGAGCACTGCAGCATCGCGCCCATCGTTACTTGCTGGGGCATGGTGGGAGTCCTCCTGCACGTTCTGGCTGAATGCTCAGCATAGTGCGCCGCATCAGATGGCAAAGTCCTCGACGGTGTCACCGCGCTCGGGCGCGAGGAACACCCGCAGCTGGCGTGGCACCAGCCACAGGCTTTCACCGATCGCATAGCCCTCGCGGCGGAAGCGCTCGCGCGTCAGCTCGACCTCGATCGGCGCATCCGCACCCTGGTGGCGCAGTTCCAGGCGTACCACCGGGCCGAGCGGGCGGACGTCGGTGACGGTGGCGACCAGCGCATCGGCGGTGCCCGGCGTGCGCGACAGTTCGATGTCGTGCGGGCGCACGTAGGCCAGCGCCGGCGCATCTTCGGTATTGCCCAGGCCCGGCGCGGCGACGCGCAGCCCCGAGACCTCGGCGATGCCGCCGTGTACCCGCGAGTGGAACAGATTGACGTTGCCGAGGAACTCGTAGACGAACGGCGTGGCCGGCGTTTCGTAGATCGAATCGGGCGAGCCGATCTGCTCGATGTGACCCCGGTTCATCACCACCACGCGGTCGGCGACTTCGAGCGCTTCTTCCTGATCGTGGGTGACGAACACGCTGGTGATGTGCAGCTCGTCGTGCAGCCGGCGCAGCCAGCGGCGCAGTTCCTTGCGCACTTGAGCATCGAGGGCACCGAAGGGCTCGTCGAGCAGCAGCACCTTGGGCTCGACCGCCAGCGCGCGGGCCAGCGCCACGCGCTGACGCTGGCCGCCGGAGAGCTGGTCGGCATAGCGGTTGGCGAGATGGCCGAGCTGCACCAGATCGAGCAGGCGCATCACCCGCGCGCGGATCTCGTTTTCCGCCGGCCGGGTGGCGCGCGGGCGCACGCGCAGGCCGAAGGCGACGTTCTCGAACACACTCATGTGGCGGAACAGCGCGTAGTGCTGGAACACGAAGCCGACATGGCGATCGCGCACGTGCACGTCGGTGGTGTCCTCGCCGTGGAACAGCACCTGACCGGAGTCGGCCTGTTCGAGGCCGGCGATGATGCGCAGCAGCGTGGTCTTGCCAC
Source organism: Plasticicumulans acidivorans (assembly GCF_003182095.1). Taxonomy (GTDB): domain Bacteria; phylum Pseudomonadota; class Gammaproteobacteria; order Competibacterales; family Competibacteraceae; genus Plasticicumulans; species Plasticicumulans acidivorans. Next base: position 106,246 of record NZ_QGTJ01000011.1, read on the forward strand.
AGCCGGAGGGGCCGAGCAGCGCGACCAGCTCGCCGGAATGGATGTCGAGCGACAGCGCGTCGAGGGCGGTGAAATCACCGAAACGCTTGCTCAGCTGACGGATCTCGATGCTCATGGCGGGTACCTGTCAGGCGGCGGAGCGCGCGAGCCGCGTGCGCCACTCGATGAAGGACTTGGCCGCCAGCATCACCAGCGCCATCAGTGTCAGCACCGAGGCGCAGGCGAAGGCCGCGACGAAGTTGTATTCGTTGTAAAGGATCTCGACGTGCAGCGGCAGCGTCGTGGTCAGCCCGCGGATATGACCGGAGACCACGCTGACGGCACCGAATTCGCCGAGCGCGCGCGCCGTGCTGAGGATCGTGCCGTAGAGCAGTCCCCATTTGATGTTCGGCAGCGTCACCCGCCAGAAGGTCTGCCAGCCGCTGGCGCCGAGCACGATTGCGGCCTCTTCCTCCTCGCCGCCCTGCGCTTCCATCAGCGGGATCAGCTCGCGGGCGACGAAGGGGAAGGTGACGAACACCGTCGCCAGCACGATGCCGGGCACGGCGAAGATGATCTTCAGGTCATGCTCGATCAGCCACGGTCCCAGCCAGCCGTGGGCACCGAACACCAGCACGTAGATCAGGCCGGCGATCACCGGGCTGACGGCGAACGGCAGGTCGATCAGTGTGATCAGCAGCGGCTTGCCGGGAAAATCGAACTTGGCGATGGCCCAGGCCGCGGCGACGCCGAACACCAGGTTCATCGGCACGGCGATCAGCGCGGCGAGCAGCGACAGCTCGATTGCGGCCAGCGCCTCGGGCTCGGTGATCGCCTGCCAGTACAGCGCCAGTCCGCCTTTCAGGGCTTCGGTGAACACCGCGGCGAGCGGCACGAACAGGAAGGCGGCGAGAAACAGCAGTGCGATGGCGGTCAGGCTCCAGCGCACCCAGCGCGATTCCTGCGTGGCGCTGGTGGCTGGCTGTGTCTTCGCGACGGCCGGAGTGAGCAGGGTGTCGGCGCTGGTACTCATGCCGAGGCCCTCCGCCGGCTCCAGATCTGCAGCGCGTTGATGGTCAGCAGCAGCAGCAGCGAGATCACCAGCATCACCACCGCCACTGCGGTGGCGCCGGCGTAGTCGTATTGTTCGAGCTTGGAAATGATGATCAGCGGCGTGATTTCCGAGACCATCGGGATGTTGCCGGCGATGAAGATCACCGAGCCGTACTCGCCGACGGCGCGGGCGAAGGCCATCGTGAAGCCGGTGGCGAGCGCCGGCAGCAGCGCCGGAAAGATCACCCGCGTGAAGGTCTGCAGCCGGCTCGCACCGAGCGAGGCGGCGGCTTCCTCGACCGCATGTTCGAGGTCTTCCAGCACCGGTTGCACGGTGCGCACGACGAAGGGCAGGCCGATGAAGGTCAGCGCGACGACGACGCCGAGCGGCGTGAACGCGATCTTGATGCCGGCGGCGGCGAAGTACTGACCGATCCAGCCGTTACTGGAATACAGCGCGGTCAGCGCGATGCCGGCCACGGCGGTCGGCAGCGCGAACGGCAGATCGACCAGCGCATCGACGAATCTGCGGCCGGGGAACGGGTAGCGCACCAGCACCCAGGCCACCAGCAGACCGAACACCGCGTTGATTGCTGCCGCCAGCAGCGCTGCGCCGAAGCTCAGCTTGTACGAAGCCAGCACGCGCGGCGCGCTCACCGCCTGCCAGAAATCCGCCCAGCCCATGCCGGCGCTCTTGATGAACGCCGCCGACAGCGGCAGCAGCACCAGCAGGCCGAGGTAGAACAGGGCAAAGCCCAGCGCCAGGCCGAAGCCGGGCAGGATCGTCGTGCGACGCACGGTCGTGACCTCAGTGGGGTTGATAGATCCGGTCGAATTCTCCGCCGTCGGCGAAGTGCCTGGCCTGCGCTTCGGCCCAGCTGCCGAACGCGCCCTCGACGGTGATCAGGCGGATGGGTTTGAACTGCTCCTGAAACTCGGCGAACACTGCCGGATCACGCGGACGCAGGTAATGGCGGGCGGCGATGCGCTGGCCCTCGGGTGAGAACAGGAAGTTCAGGTAGCCCTCGGCCAGCGCGCGCGTGCCCTTCTGCTCGACGACGCGGTCGACGACAGCGACTGGCGCGTCGGCATCGATGCTCATCGACGGCACCACGATTTCGAAATCGTCCTTGTTGAACGTCTTGGTGATCTGCAGCACTTCGCTCTCGAAGGTCAGCAGCACGTCGCCGATGCCGCGCTGGATGAAGGTCGTGGTTGCCGCGCGCCCGCCGGCATCGAGTACCGGCACGTTGTGGAACAGCTTGCCGACGAACTCGCGGGCCTTGTCATCGGAGCCGTATTGTTCTTTGGCCCAGGCCCAGGCGGCGAGGTAGCTGTAACGGCCGTTGCCGGCGGTCTTCGGATTGGGAATGACCAGCTGCACACCCTCCCTGGCCAGATCGCCCCAATCGTGAATCTGCTTCGGGTTGCCCTTGCGCACGAGGAAAATGATCGTCGAACCATACGGTGCCGCATGATACGGGAACGCGTCGCGCCAGTCGGCACGCAGCACTCCGGCTTTGGCGATGGCGTCGATGTCGGTCTGCTGGTTCATCGTCACCACGTCGGCCGCCAGCCCGTCGATCACCGCGCGTGCCTGCTTGCTCGAACCTCCGTGCGACTGGTTGATGGTCACCTCCTCGCCGGTCTTCTGCTTCCAGTACGGCACGAAGCTGGCGTTGACGTCCTTGTAGAGTTCGCGGGCGACGTCATAGGAGGCGTTGAGCAGTTCCGTGGCGTGGGCAGCGCTGCTGCCGAGCAGCAGCAGCGAGCAGGTGGCGGCGAGCAGGCGGGAAAGGCGGGCAGGGTGATGCATGGGCTGAAACTCTCGTGATCATGGGCTTTGGTGCAATGCAGCGAGCCTATCATCGGGGTTTTATATCAAAAAAAGACTTTAAAATTCTCTGTAACTAACAATAAGGCATAAAAACAGGTGTTCAGCCGGTAATCTGTCCGTGCGAGCCGGGTCCGTCGCGGCCGGCCGGCCGGCCGCGGAGTGGACAAGGCTGGCCGCTTGCGGCAAGGTCGCGCGCCTGTTCCCCCTGCCGGAGCCGATGCTAGACTCCAGCTCCTTGATCCCGCTTGAAAACTTCGATGCCCCGCAAACTCTTCATCAAGACCCACGGCTGCCAGATGAACGAGTACGACTCCGCCAAGATGGGCGACGTGCTGCGTGAATCGCATGGCCTGGAACTGACCGACGACCCGAACCAGGCCGACGTGCTGCTGCTCAATACCTGCTCTATCCGCGAGAAAGCGCAGGAAAAAGTCTTCTCCGAACTCGGCCGCTGGCGCGAGCTGAAGCTGGAAAAACCCGATCTGGTGATCGGTGTCGGCGGCTGCGTCGCCAGCCAGGAAGGCGAGGCGCTGCGCGAGCGCGCACCCTTCGTCGATCTGGTGTTCGGCCCGCAGACGCTGCATCGCCTGCCCAATCTGCTCAAGGCCGTGCAGGAGCATGCCGGCGCCGTCGTCGACGTCTCCTTCCCCGAGATCGAGAAGTTCGACAACCTGCCCGAGCCGCGCGCCGAGGGGCCGGCGGCCTTCGTTTCGGTGATGGAAGGCTGCTCGAAGTACTGCACCTTCTGCGTGGTGCCCTACACCCGCGGTGAAGAGGTCAGCCGGCCGTTCGACGACGTCATCGCCGAGATCGCCGGACTCGCCGCGCAGGGCGTGCGCGAGGTGACGCTGCTCGGCCAGAACGTCAACGCCTACCGGGGCGCGATGCACGACGACACCCTTGCCGATTTCGCGCTGCTGCTGCAGATGGTCGCGGCGATCGACGGCATCGAGCGCATTCGCTACACCACCTCGCACCCGATCGAGTTTTCCGAGCGGCTGATCGACACCTACGCCGAAGTGCCGGAGCTGGTCGATCACCTGCACCTGCCGGTGCAGAGCGGCTCGGACCGCATCCTCGCGGCGATGAAGCGCAAGCACACGGTGCTCGAATACAAGGCCAAGATCCGCCGCCTGCGCGCCATCCGCCCGGACCTCTCGCTGTCAACCGACATCATCGTCGGCTTCCCCGGCGAAACCGAGGCTGATTTCGCCGCGACGCTGAAGCTGATCGACGAGATCGGCTTCGACCACAGCTTCAGCTTCATCTACAGCCCGCGTCCCGGCACGCCGGCCGCCGATCTGCCCGATGACGTACCGATGGAGGTCAAGAAGGCGCGTCTACAGCAGGTCATCGACCGCTTCAATGCCAATGCCGCGCGCATCGCCGGTGGCATGGTCGGCAGCGTGCAGCGGGTGCTGATCGAGCGTCATGCCCGGCGCGGCGATACCCGTCAGCTCGCCGGGCGCACGCCGAACAACCGCGTCGTCAATTTCGACGGCCCCGCACGCCTGATCGGCCACTTCGTCGACGTGCGCATCACTGAAGCCCTGCCGAACTCGCTGCGCGGCGAGTTCGTCGCCTGCGAGGAACTCGGCCTGACGGCCGCCGAGGTGAACGCCGCGTGAATATCGTCACTCCTGCGCCGGTCGAAATCGCGACCGGCGCCGTTTCGCAATCGCTGAATCTCGAACCCTCCGACAATCTCCGCCTCGCCAATCTCTGCGGCCATCTCGACGAGCACCTGCGCCAGATCGAGCGCCGGCTCGGCGTCGAGATCGCCAATCGCGGCAGTCACTTCCAGGTCGACGGCCCGGCCGAGGCCGTCGCCGTCGCCAGCGCCGTGCTCGAAGCGCTGCACCTCGCCAGCGCCGAGGAAGAGCTCTCGCCGGCGCAGGTGCACCTGTTTCTGCAGGAAGCCGGCGCCGATGACATCGCCGTCGCCAGTCCCCACGAAGTCGAGCCCGAGCAGGTCGCGATCCGCACCAAGCGCGGCATGATCCGCGGCCGCGGCATCAACCAGCAGAAATATCTGCATGCGATGCTGCGCCACGACATCAACTTCGGCGTCGGTCCGGCCGGCACCGGCAAGACCTATCTCGCCGTGGCCTGCGCCGTCGAGGCGCTGGAGCGCAACGAGGTGCGCCGGCTGATCCTGGTGCGCCCGGCGGTTGAGGCCGGCGAGCGCCTGGGCTTCCTGCCCGGTGACCTGGTGCAGAAGGTCGATCCGTACCTGCGGCCGCTGTACGACGCGCTCTACGAGATGCTCGGCTTTGAGCGCGTCGGCAAGCTGATGGAGCGCAGCGTCATCGAGATCGCGCCGCTGGCCTTCATGCGCGGGCGCACGCTCAACGATGCCTTCATCATTCTCGACGAGGCGCAGAACACCACCGTCGAACAGATGAAGATGTTCCTGACGCGCATCGGTTTCGGCTCGACCGCGGTGATCACCGGCGATGCTTCGCAGGTCGACCTGCCCAAGGGCATCCGCTCGGGGCTGGCCCACGCGCTGGAAGTGCTCGACGGCGTCGAGGGCATCAGTGTCACCCGCTTCGAGCCGCGCGATGTCGTGCGTCATCCGCTGGTGCAGCGCATCGTCGTCGCCTATGAACGTTTCGAACAACTGCACGGGGAGGCACGGCGGTGAGCCTGGAACTCGATCTGCAGCTCGCCTCGGCGGCCTCCGGGCTGCCGGATGCGGCGGCGCTGCGCGGCTGGGCCGAGGCGGCCCTGGCGGCGGCCGATTTCACCGATCCCGCCGAGATGAGCGTGCGTATCGTCGACGAGGCCGAGAGTGCCGAGCTCAACGAGGGCTACCGGCAGAAGAGCGGCCCGACCAACGTGCTGTCGTTTCCCTTCGAGCTGCCGCCCGGCGTCAAGCTGGAGCGCGAGCTGCTCGGTGATCTGGTGGTGTGCGCGCCGGTGGTCGCCCGCGAGGCGACCGAGCAGGGCAAGCCGCTTGGCGCGCACTGGGCGCACATGATCGTGCACGGCACACTGCATCTGCTTGGCTACGATCATCTCGACGATGCTGAAGCGGCCACGATGGAAGGGCTGGAGGTTCGCATCCTCGCAGGACTCGACATCCCGAATCCCTACGGAGACGACGAAGCACCATGAAGGAGAAGGACGAGAAACCGGCCGAAAGTCACAGTAAATCGTGGCTGGAGCGTCTGGGTGAGGCGCTCGCCGGCGGTGGACCGGAAGACCGCGAGGATCTGCGCGGCATCCTGCGCGAGGCACAGGTCGACGGCATCATCGATGCCGAGACCCTGTCGATGCTCGAAGGCGTGCTCGAAGTCGTTGACATGCAGGCACGCGACGTCATGGTGCCGCGCGGGCAGATGGTGGTGCTGGAGCAGGACTGGGACATCGAGCGCGTGCTCAAGGAGATCGTCGACTCCGGCCATTCGCGCCTGCCGCTGATCGGCGAGGATCGCGACGAGGTGCTCGGCATCATCCTGGTCAAGGATCTGCTGGCCTGGTACGGCCGTGGCGGCGGTGAGTTCAACGCCCGGGAGTTCCTGCGCCCGGCCAAGTTCATCCCCGAGAGCAAGCGTCTCAACAGCCTGCTCAAGGAATTCCGCGCTTCACGCCAGCATATGGCGATCGTCGTCGACGAGTACGGCGGCGTCGCCGGCCTGGTCACCATCGAGGACCTGCTCGAACAGATCGTCGGCGAGATCGACGACGAGCACGACGAGGATGAAAACGCCGACGACATCCGTCAGATCGGCGACAACGAGTTCGTCGTCAAGGCGCTGACGCCGCTCGAAGATTTCAACGAGCGTTTCGGCGCGAGCTTCGACGAGGACGAGGCCGACACCGTCGGCGGCCTGGTGATGATGCACATCGACCGCCTGCCCAAGCGCGGTGAGGTCATCGAGATCGACCGCTTCCGTTTCCGTGTGCTGCGCGCCGACAATCGCCGCGTGCACCTGCTCGGCCTGAGTCTGCTCGAAGCGCCGGGCACGCGCGAGGTGGTCGTCGAGTAAGTCCGCCGCGCGGCGTTTGCGCACACACGCCCGTCATCACGGCCGCGCAGACTGGCTTCGCCGGTGTGCCCGGCCGCGTTCGCTGCATCCGCTGGAGTTCCCCTGCCGTGACCACTTCCGTCGCCGCCGGCCGCCTCGCGGCCGGCCATCCGCTGGCGCTGCTGATTGCACCGCTCGCTGGCGTGCTGCTGCCGTTTGCCTATGCGCCGTACGGGCTGTGGCCGCTCGGCTGGCTGCTGCCCGCCGTGCTGCTGTGGCTGCTCGACGGTGAGCGCGTGCGCCGTGGCGCACTGATCGGCTTTTTGTTCGGCCTCGGCGCCTTCGGCTACGGCATCTGGTGGATCTACGTCAGCCTGCATCACTACGGCAACGCGCCGCCGGCCTTCGCCGCGCTGGCCACCGCGCTGGTGGTGATGCTGATGGCCGGCTACGTCGCGCTGTTCGCGGCGCTGCTCAATCGTCTGGCCCCGCGGCCGGGCGCCCGGCGCTGGCTGCTCGCCGCGCCGGGGCTGTGGGCGCTGCTCGAATGGGTGCGCTCCTGGGCGTTCACCGGTTTTCCGTGGCTGGCACTCGGCTACAGCCAGACCGATGCACCACTCGCCGGCTTCGCCCCGCTGACCGGCGTGTTCGGAGTCGGCTTTTTCACGCTGCTCGGCGCCGGGCTGCTGCGGTTGGCGCTGGCCCGGCTGCGGCCGGCGGTCGGCGGTCCGCGGGCGGCACTATGGCCGCTGCTGGCGGCACTGGCGCTGCTCGCCGGCGGCTGGGGCGCCGGGCGCATCGCCTGGAGCGAGCCACACGGCCGGCCGCTGGCGGTGGCGCTGATCCAGGGCAACATCAGTCAGGAGCTGAAATGGCGGCCGGAAAAACTGCGGGAGACGCTTGCCACCTACGCTGAGCTGACGCAGCGCGCCGGGCGCCAGGACATCATCGTCTGGCCGGAGACGGCACTGCCGGCCTTCCTCAGCGATCTGGAGGACAGCTTCGTCGGCGAGCTGCGCGGCTATGCCGCCGAGCAGGGCATCGATTTCCTCATCGGCGCGCCGGACGGTCGCCGCGATCAGGCCGAATACCGCAACGCCGTCGCCGCCATCGGCCGCACCCCCGGCATCTACTACAAGCATCGCCTGCTGCCCTTCGGCGAATACCTGCCGCTACGCAGCCTGCTGATGATCTTCCGCGACTTCGTACAGATCCCGATGGCGGACTTCACGCCGGGCGCCGCCGACCAGCCGCTGCTGCACGCCGCTGGCGTGCCGGTCGGCACTTCGATCTGTTTCGAGGCGGTATTCGGCAGCGAGGTGCGCCGCGCGCTGCCGCAGGCCGAGCTGCTGGTCAACGTCAGCAACGATGCCTGGTTCGGCGACACCATCGCCCCGTATCAGCACCTGCAGATCGCGCGCATGCGCGCGATCGAAGCCGCCCGACCGCTGCTGCGGGCCACCAATACCGGCATCACCGCACTGGTCGACGAGAAAGGCCGCATCGTCGCTGAAGGCGAATCCTTCGTGCCGACGGTGGTCGCCGGTCAGGTGCAGCCGATGCGCGGTGAAACGCCGTTCGTCGCCGTCGGCGACTGGCTGGCGGTGGCGCTGGCGGCGCTGGCGGCGCTCGCCGGGGCGTGGCGCCGGTCGCCGGGCCAACAAAAAGGCGGCTGAGCGCCGCCTCGATGCTGCTGCCGGGGAGGTCGCGCGCTCAGCGCGGGTCCTGCCAGTCGGCGATGGTGCGCACCGGGTTATCGACCTCGCTGCCGAGTTCGTGATAGCCGAGGATCGTCGCCAGTTCGCGGCCCTGGGCGCGGGCGCGGCGGTTGCTCGCCTGGCGATGTTGTTCGTGCATGCGCTGCATGCGGTGTCGGGACAGACTCATGGTGGCCATTAGGCGCGTTCTCGCGGTCACTTTGGATTGCCCGCGCAGTGTCCGCGCCTTGTGTTGCCGCCCGGTTGCAGTGCCGTGACCAGGCGGCGATGCCGGATCAGTCGCTGATGACGCGGTTGAACACCTTGTGGCCGCAGGCCGGGCAGGCCGGGATCACCGCAGTGGTGTGGTGTTCGAGCTTGGCGCCGCAGGCTTCGCAGGCCAGGGTGCCGGGGCCGCTGATTTCACCGGCGTGGTAATGGCTCATGCGCTCGATGGTGTCCTCGAAGGCGAGGAATTCGAGCCGGGAGCGGTCGGCGGCCCGGCCGAACCATTCCAGCAGGCGCTCTTCGACCAGTTCCAGGTCGAAGCGGAACCAGGTGCGCAGGTCGCTGCCGGTCTCGGCGAGGAACTGGCCGGCGTCTTCGAGATCGCGGCGGATCCAGGCCGAGAGCAGGCCGGCTTCTTCGCGCGTCAGCTCGCCGAGGTGCACCGAATCTTCGGCGACGCGGTTGATGGTGTCGTGCAGCGCGCTGCTTTCGCGCACTTCGATGCGTTCGAGAGCAGCGTCGATGCGCTGCATCAGCCGCTCGTAGGCGGCGACCAGGCGCTTGTTGTCGTTCATGCGGGGCTCCTCGCTGTCCTTCGGCCTTTCAGTCTCGACCGGCGCGTGCGCGGCGGCAAGCGTGCGGCGCGCGGGCGGACGCTTTCATTGTCCGCGCGCGCGCCGCTCGGGTATTCTTTCGCCCTTTTCCCATAGCCACTTGCCGGGATGACGGACGTGATCGACGAGTCTTACCAGCCGCAGGCCACCGAGGCGGCCGCGCAGCGTTTCTGGAACGAGCACCGCTCCTTCGAGGTCGCCGAAGACCCGGCGAAGGAGAAGTTCTACTGCCTGTCGATGTTTCCGTATCCGAGCGGGCGGCTGCACATGGGCCATGTGCGCAACTACACCATCGGCGACGTGATCGCCCGCTACCAGCGCATGCTCGGCAAGAACGTGCTGCAGCCGATGGGCTGGGACGCCTTCGGCATGCCGGCGGAAAACGCCGCGCTCAAGCACCGTGTCGCACCGGCGAAATGGACCTACGAGAACATCGAGCACATGCGCGGGCAGCTCAAGGCGCTCGGCCTCGGCATCGACTGGTCGCGCGAGGTCGCCACCTGCACGCCCGAGTACTACCGCTGGGAGCAGTGGCTGTTCACCAAGCTGTTCGAGAAGGGCGTGATCTATCGCAGGAACGGCGTCGTCAACTGGGACCCGGTCGACCAGACCGTGCTCGCCAACGAGCAGGTCATCGACGGCCGCGGCTGGCGCTCGGGCGCGCTGGTCGAGCGCCGCGAGATCCCGATGTACTACTTCCGCATCACCCAGTACGCCGACGAGCTGCTGGCTGCGCTTGATGAGCTGCCGGGCTGGCCGGAACAGGTCAAGACCATGCAGCGCAACTGGATCGGCAAGTCGCGCGGCATGGAAGTGCACTTCCCGCGCGTTGGTGCCGAGGGCGTGCTCAAGGTCTACACCACACGCCCCGATACGCTGATGGGCGCGACCTACGTCGCCGTCGCCGCCGAGCATCCGCTGGCGCTGGAAGCCGCCGTCGGCAATGCCGAGCTCGGCGCCTTCATCGACGAATGCCGCAAGGGCGGCGTCGCCGAGGCCGACATCGCCACGCAGGAAAAGAAGGGGCTGCCGACCGGACTGTACGTGCGCCATCCGTTCAGCGGCCGCGAGCTGCCGGTGTGGGTCGCCAACTACGTGCTGATGGGCTACGGCGAAGGCGCGGTGATGGCGGTGCCGGCGCACGATGCGCGCGACTTCGAGTTCGCCCTCAAGCACGAGCTGCCGATCGAGCCGGTGATCCGCACCAGCGCCGGTGACAGCACGCCGGCGCCGTGGCAGGAGGCCTACGCCGAGCACGGCATCCTGATCAATTCCGGGGCGTTCGACGGCCTCGATTTCGACGGCGCCTTCGAGCGCATGGCGCAGGTGCTCGCCGAGCAGGGGCTCGGTGCGCCGCGCACGCAGTTCCGCCTGCGCGACTGGGGCATCTCGCGCCAGCGTTACTGGGGCTGCCCGATCCCGGTGGTGCACTGCGCCGACTGCGGCGACCTGCCGGTACCGGAAGACCAGCTGCCGGTGGTGCTGCCGGAGAGCGTCGTGCCCGACGGCAGCGGCAATCCGCTGGCGAAGATGCCCGAGTTCTACGAGACCACCTGCCCGCGCTGCGGCAAGCCGGCGCGGCGCGAAACCGACACGATGGATACCTTCGTCGAGTCGAGCTGGTATTTCGCCCGCTACGCCTCGGCCGACTGCACGCAGGGCATGGTCGATGAGCGCGCCGCCTACTGGCTGCCGGTCGATCAGTACGTCGGCGGCATCGAGCACGCCATCCTGCACCTGCTGTATTCGCGCTTCTTCACCAAGCTGATGCGCGACGAGGGGCTGCTCGCCGTCGACGAGCCGTTCACCCGCCTGCTGACGCAGGGCATGGTCATCGCCGAGACCTACTTCCGCGAGGACGAGGCCGGCCGCAAGAACTGGTTCAATCCGGCCGAGGTCAAGGTCGAGCGCGACGGCAAGGGCCGCATCACCAGCGCCGTGCTGCCGGCCGACGGCCAGCCGGTGCAGTTCGGCGGCATCGAGAAGATGTCGAAGTCGAAGAACAACGGCATCGACCCGCAGTCGCTGATCGACGGCCAGGGCGCCGACACCGCGCGGCTGTTCATGATGTTCGCCGCGCCGCCGGATGCCTCGCTGGAGTGGTCCGACGCCGGCGTCGAGGGTGCCGCACGCTTCCTTAAGCGCTTGTGGGGCTTTGCCTACGAACACCAGACGCTGCTGCATGCGCATCCGGTGGTCGATGTCGCGCGGCTCGATGCCACGCTCAAGGCCGCGCGCCGCGAGATCCACGAGGCGCTGGCGCAGGCGCTGTTCGACTACGGCCGCCAGCAGTTCAACACCGTCGTCTCCGCCGGCATGAAGATGCTGAACACGCTGGCCAAGCTGCCGGCAGGTGCCGCGGCCGACGCGCTGCGCGCCGAGGGCTACTCGATCCTGCTGCGGGTGCTGGCGCCGGTGGTACCGCACATCACCCACGTGCTGTGGCAGGCGCTCGGCTGGGGCGAGGCGATCATCGACGCCAGTCTGCCGCAGCCCGACGCCGCGGCACTGGTGCGCGACAGCATCACGCTGGCGGTACAGGTCAACGGCAAGCTGCGCGCGCAGATCGAAGTGCCGGCCGACGCCGCACGCGAGGTCATCGAAGCGAGCGCGCTGGCCGAGGACAACGTCCAGCGCTTCATGGAAGGCAAGCCGGTGAAAAAACTCATCATCGTGCCCGGCAAGCTGGTCAACATCGTCTGCTGAGAGGTTTGCCCATGCGTCTGCTTCCTGCTCTCCTGGCGGCATCGCTGATGCTGTTCGCCGGTTGCGGTTTCCATCTGCGCGGCCAGCTCGACGTGCCGCCGGCGATGCAGCGCATCTATCTCGATGTCGCCGGCGGACCGGGATCGCCGCTGCATCGGGAGCTTGAGCGCGTGCTGCTCATCAATGGCATCCATCCGGTGAAGACGCCGGCCGAGGCCGGTGCCCGCCTGGCGGTCGGGCCGGAGCACAGCGAGAAGCGTCTGCTGGTCAAGGGCACGCAGGGCTCGGCGGTCGAATACGAGATCCGCTATTCGCTGCCGTACACCTTGAGCGGCAGCGACGGCAAGCCGCTGATGCCGGCCGATACCATTCAGCTGTCGCGCGATCTGCTCTATTCCGAGTCCGCGGTGCTCGGCCGTGATACCGGCGAGACGCGCGCGATCAACGACATGCGCAGCGAGGCGGTGCAGGCGATCATGCGCCGGGCCGCGGCGCAGGCCCGCTGACGCGGCGTTGAAGCAGCGTCCCGACCAGCTCGGCGCCCAGCTCGCGCGCGAGCTCAAGCCTGTCTACCTGATCCACGGCGAAGAGCCGCTGCAGGCGCTGGAGGCCGCCGATGCCGTGCGCGCGGCGGCGCGGGCGCAGGGCTATGACGAGCGCGAAGTGCTCAGCGTCGAGACCGGCTTCGACTGGTCCAGCCTCGCCGCCGCCGCCGGCTCGCTGTCGCTGTTCGGCTCGCGGCGTCTGCTCGAACTGCGCCTCGGCAACAGCAAACCGGGGGATGCCGGCGGCCGTGCGCTGCGTGCCTACTGCGCGCGGCCGCCGGCGGAGACGGTGCTGCTGATCGAAGCCGGCAAGCTCGACGCGCAGCAGTTGCGCAGCGCCTGGTACACCGCGCTCGACGGCCTCGGTGTCAGCGTGCAGTGCTATCCGCTCGAAGCCCGCCAGCTGCCGGAGTGGCTGGAACGGCGGGCGCGGGCACGTGGTCTGCAGTTGACGCCGGAAGCGCTGGCGCTGCTCGCCGCGCGCGTCGAGGGCAATCTGCTCGCCGGCGCGCAGGAGCTCGACAAGCTCTGGCTGCTGCACGGCGCAACGCCAATCGACGCCGAGAGCCTGCTCGACGCCGTCGGCGACAGCGCGCGCTACAGCATCTACGACTTCACCGACGCGGCGCTGGAGGGTGATGCCGCCCGGGTGCTGCGCATCGCCGCGGTGCTGCAGGCCGAAGGTGAGGCGACGGTGCTGGTGTTGTGGGCGCTGGCGCGCGAGCTGCGACTGCTGGCGCAGGCGGCCACCGACATCGGCCGCGGCGCGCCGGTGGATGCGGCGCTGGGCCGGCTCAAGGTCTGGGAAAAGCGCAAGCCCTTGCTGCGCCGCGCACTTGGCCGTCACGATACGGTCAAACTGCGCCGTCTGCTGGCGCAGGCGGCACGCATCGATCGCTGCATCAAGGGCAGCGAGGTCGGCAGCGTGTGGGACGATCTGCTGGAACTGGCGTTGAGACTGGCGGGCTGCGATCTCGGTCTGCCGCGCGTGGTCTGAACGCCGAATGGATTTTTTGGGCGCGGGCCGGCTGCGGCGCGCGCCATGCTTGAGGTGAAGTGCAAATGAACGCAGAAGTGCATGCCGACGTGCAGGCTTATATGCAGGACGTCGGCCGGCGGGCACGTGCCGCGGCGCGCGTCCTCGGCCGTGCCGATACCAACGCCAAGAATCGCGCGCTGCTGGCGATCGCCGAGCAGCTCGAACAGGCGCTGCCGCGGCTGCTCGAAGAAAATGAAAAGGATCTGGCCGCCGGCCGCGCCAACGGTCTGACCCCGGCGCTGCTCGACCGGCTGGCGCTTGGTGAGAAAGGCGTACGCGGCATGGCGCAGGGCCTGCGCGAGATCGCCGCGCAGCCGGACCCGATCGGTGAGATCACTGGGCTGAAGTTCCGGCCGTCCGGCATCCAGGTCGGGCGCATGCGTGTGCCGCTCGGCGTCATCGGCATCATCTACGAGTCGCGGCCGAACGTGACCGCCGACGCTGCCGGCCTGTGTCTGAAGGCCGGCAATGCCTGCATCCTGCGCGGCGGTTCCGAGGCGATCCGCTCCAACCAGGCGATTGCCGTCTGCATCCGCGCCGGGCTGGAGGCCGCCGGCCTGCCGTTCGATGCCGTGCAGGTGATCGATACCACCGATCGCGCCGCCGTCGGCGAGCTGATCCGCATGCGCGAATACGTCGACGTCATCGTGCCGCGCGGCGGTAAGGGCCTGATCGCGCGCATCGCCGACGAGGCCCGCGTGCCGGTGATCAAGCATCTCGACGGCATCTGCCACGTCTATATCGACGAGCGCGCTGATCCCGGCAAGGCGATCCGCGTCGCCGTCAACGCCAAGTGCCGCCGCTTCGGCATCTGCGGCGCGATGGAGACCCTGCTGGTGCACGAAGCGGTCGCCCCCTACGTGCTGCCGCAGCTCGGTGAGCTCTACCGCGCCGCCGGCGTCGAGCTGCGCGGTTGCGAGCGCACGCGCCAGCTGCTGCCCGGCTGCGCCATCGCCACCGAGGACGACTGGCGCACCGAGTACCTCGACGCGATCCTCGCCATCCGCGTGGTCGACGACCTCGACGCGGCGATCGAGCACATCGAAACCTACGGCTCGCACCACACCGACAGCATCATCACCGAGGATCTGACGCGTGCCCGCCGCTTCCTGCGCGAGGTCGATTCGGCCAGCGTCATGGTCAACGCCTCGACGCAGTTCGCCGACGGTGGCGAGTACGGCCTCGGTGCCGAGATCGGCATTTCCACCGACAAGCTGCACGCGCGCGGTCCGGTCGGCGTCGAAGGGCTGACCACGCAGAAATACGTCGTGCTCGGCGAGGGGTCCTGTCGTGCCTGAGGCCAGCCAGCATCCGCTCAGTGACGCCGAGCTGACCGAGCTCGAAGCCTGCCTGCTTGCCATCGGCGGGCGGGCGCCGGACATGGAATACGTCGACGGCCTGTTCTGCGCGCTGCTGTGCGGCCCGGTCGAGGTGGCGCCGCAGGTCTGGCTCGACTGGCTGTTCGGCGAGCTGCCGGCCGAGGCCGATGCCGCTCAGCGCCTGCTCGATCTGCTGACCCGTCACTGGAACGACATCGCCACGCGCCTGGCGCTGCCGCGCGAGGCGCTCGACGAGGACAATTTCTACCTGCCGCTGGTGCTCGAAAACGAGGTGCAGGTGGCCGACGGGCCGACGCTCGGCCAGCACTGGGCCCGTGGCTTCGCCGCCGGCATCGGCCTCGGCGGCAACGCCTGGGAGCCGCTGTTCGCCGACGATCAGGCGGCGCAGGCGCTGGCGCCGATCGTGCTGCTCGACCGCGGCGCTCACCCCGAGCACCCGGACGAGCCGGTGGACCTGAACGAGCTCACCGACCTGCTGCCGGTAGTGGTCTACCAGCTGCGTCAGTGGTGGCGGCTGCAGGATGCGCCGGGTACGCGACGCTCGCCGGCCAAGGTCGGGCGCAACGACCCGTGCCCCTGCGGCAGCGGCCGCAAGTACAAGCACTGCTGCGGCGCTGGCGGCGTCACGCTGCACTGAGCATGGCCTGCCTCACCTCCGCAGCGGTCGGCCTGTTCGGCGGTACCTTCGACCCGGTGCATCACGCGCATCTGCGCCTCGCCGTGGAAATGCGCGAGACGCTCGGCCTGCGCGAGCTGCGGCTGATTCCCTGTCACGTGCCGGCGCTGCGCGGCGCGCCCGGTGCCAGCCCGGCGCAGCGGCGGACGATGCTCGAACTCGGCATCGCCGGCGAGCCGGGCCTGCTGGTCGATGACCGCGAGCTGCGCCGCGCCGGACCGAGCTACACGGTGGAGACGCTCGCCGAGCTGCGCCGCGAGCTCGGGCCGACGGTGCCGCTGGTCTGGCTGCTCGGCCTCGATGCCTTTGCCGGTCTGCCGCGCTGGCAGCGCTGGACCGAGCTCACCGCTTTTGCCCACCTCGCCGTGCTGGCGCGCCCCGGTGCGGCGCTGCCGCAGGACGCCCCGCTGCAGTCCTTCATCGCCGCGCACCGCTGCGAGGCGGCGGTGGCGCTGACGCGGCCGAGCGGCGGGCTGTGGTTTCAGCCGGCGTCCCGGCTGGAGATTTCCGCGACGGCGATCCGCACCGCGATCGCCGCCGGCCGTTCGGTGCGCTACTGGCTGCCGGACGCCGTCGAAGCCTTTATTCGCCGCGAGGGCCTGTACTGCCCGCCGGCTCCTTCCACCCGATTGGAAACAACATGCTGCAACTAGAAGAACTGAAGAACGTCGTCGTCGATGCCCTTGAAGAGGTCAAGGGTGTCGACCTCAAGGTGCTCGACGTGCGCGGGAAGGCGAGCTTCGCTGACCTGATGGTCATCGTCACCGGCACCTCGGACCGTCACGTCAAGGCGCTGGCCGGCAAAGTCCAGGAGAAATGCCGGGAAGCCGGTGAAAAGCCGATCGGTGTCGAGGGCGAGCGCGACGGTCAGTGGGTGCTGATCGACTTTGGCGACGTCGTCGTCCACGTCTTTACCGCTCAGCAGCGCGATTACTACAACCTGGAAAAGCTCTGGGCCGCCTGAGCGCCGTGCAGGGAGTGCCGGCATGAAGATCCACCTGCTTGCCGTCGGCCAGAAGATGCCGGCCTGGGTCGAAGCCGGCTACGCCGAATACGCCTCGCGCCTGCCGCGCGAGTGCGAGCTGCGCCTGGTCGAGATCGCCGCCGGCAAGCGCGGGCGCAACGCCGATGTCGCCCGCATCCTGCGCGACGAGGGCGAGCGCACGCTGGCGGCGGTGCCCAAGGGGGCGCTGATCGTCGCGCTCGACGTGCGCGGTCGCGCGCACAGCACCGAGGCGCTGGCCGCGCGGCTGGCCGCCTGGCTGGCCGACGGCCGCGACGTCGCCCTGCTGGTCGGCGGCCCGGAGGGCCTGGATGCCGCCTGCAGCGCCGCCGCCGCCGAGACCTGGTCGCTGTCGCCGCTGACGTTTCCGCATCCGCTGGTGCGCATCGTCGTCGCCGAGAGCCTGTACCGGGCCTGGAGCCTGCTCAATCACCATCCCTACCACCGAGCCTGAGAGCGCCACGAAACCGCCATGACGCCGCCCCGCCTGTACCTCGCTTCCACCTCGCCGCGCCGGCGCGAACTGCTTGAGCAGATCGGCATGCGCTATACCGTGATTCAGGCCGGTATCGACGAAACACCGCTGCCGGGCGAGGCGCCGCGTGCCTACGTCGAGCGTCTGGCTCGGGCCAAGGCGCAGGCCGGGCTGAGCGCCTGCGGCGGCGACGGGATCGTGCTCGGTGCCGATACCTCGGTGGTGCTCGACGGCGAGATCCTTGGCAAGCCGCTCGACCGTGCCGACGGCCTGCGCATGCTCGAACGCCTGTCCGCGCGTGAACACGAGGTGCTCTCCGCGGTCGCACTGGCCAGTGCCGGGCGCATCGACGCCCGCGTGCAGTGCAGCCGCGTGCGTTTTCGTGCCACCACGGCCGCCGAGCGCGAAGCCTACTGGGCGAGCGGCGAAGCGGGCGACAAGGCCGGCGGCTACGCGGTACAAGGACAGGCGGCGGTGTTCATCGAACACCTCGACGGCAGCTTCTCCGGCGTCATGGGGCTGCCGCTGTTCGAAACCTGCGAATTGCTGCAAGCCTTCGGGCTGGAGGTCCTGTGAGCGAAAGGCCGATCGACGACGACAGCGCCGATGCGACGCGCACCAGCGAAGAGATCCTGATGAACGTCACGCCGCGCGAGACGCGCGTGGCGATCGTCGAAAACGGCGTGCTGCAGGAAATCTACATCGAGCGCGCGCGCAAGCGCGGCCTGGTCGGCAACGTCTACAAGGGCCGCGTGGTGCGCGTGCTGCCGGGCATGGAGGCTGCCTTCGTCGACATCGGCCTGGAACGCGCGGCCTTCCTGCACGTCTCCGACATCCAGGCCTGCGTGGCGCTGGACAGCATCGGCAACGGCCACAGCAACGGTAACGTGCACAGCAACGGCCACGGCGAGCGGACGCCGGTGATCACCGAGCTGGTGCGCGAGGGCCAGGAGATCCTGGTGCAGGTGGTCAAGGACCCGCTCGGCACCAAGGGCGCGCGGCTGACCACGCACGTGACCATCCCCTCGCGCTTCCTCGTCTACCTGCCGGGTTCGGATGCGGTCGGTGTCTCGGTGAAGATCGAGGACGAGGCCGAGCGCAACCGCCTCAAGGACGTTATCAGCGCCGCGCGCAGCGAGTTCGGCGGCGGTTACATCGTGCGCACCGCCGGCGAGGGCGCCGAGGACGACGCGCTGCGCGCCGACATGGAATTCCTGCAGCGGCTGTGGGCCTCGATCCAGGAAAAAGCCCGCACGGCGCGTGCCGGCAGCATCGTCCATGAGGACCTGCCGCTGGTGCAGCGCGTGCTGCGCGACTTCGTCGGCGGCAGCGTCGAGAAAGTGCGCGTCGATTCGCGCGAGACCTGGGAGCGCATGCTGCGCTTTGCCGAGCTCTACGTGCCGGGCATGCAGGGGCGCATCGAGCACTATCCGGGCGAGCGGCCGATCTTCGATCTCTACGGCATCGAGGACGAACTGGCCCGCGCGCTGGAAAAGCGCGTGCAGCTCAAGTCCGGCGGCTACCTGATCATCGACCAGACCGAGGCGATGACCACCATCGACATCAACACCGGCGGCTACGTCGGTCATCGCAACCTCGAAGAAACCATCTTCAAGACCAATCTCGAAGCCGCCCAGGCCATCGCCCGCCAGCTGCGCCTGCGCAACCTCGGCGGCATCATCATCATCGACTTCATCGACATGCAGTCCGAGGAGCACCGCCAGGCGGTATTCAAGGCGCTGGAAAAAGCCCTGGAGCGCGACCACGCCAAGAGCAACGTCTGTGAGGTCTCGGCACTCGGCCTGGTGGAGATGACGCGCAAGCGCACCCGCGAAAGCCTCGAACACGTGCTCTGCGAGCCCTGCCCGGTGTGCTCCGGGCGCGGCACCATCAAGACCGCCGAGACCGTCTGCTACGAGATCTTCCGCGAGCTGCTGCGCAATGCCCGCCAGTACGAAGGCGTGCGCCAGTTCCTGGTGCTCGCCGCGCAGGACGTCGTCGACCTGATGCTGGAGGAAGAATCGGCCAGCGTCGCCGAGCTCGAAGCCTTCATCGGCGTGACCATCCGCTTCCAGGCCGAGGTGCTCTACCCGCGCGAGCAGTACGATGTGGTGTTGATGTAAACACTCACTGCAGGCCATTGGCCGATGCACCGTCATCTGCATACCGCGTTTCGCCATACCTGGCTGTGGACGCACCGTCTGGCCGTGGTCTCGCTGTTGCTCGCCGCCGTGCTGGTCAGCGCCGCGCGCTGGTGGCTGCCGCATCTGGATACGCACCGGGTGCAGATCGAGGACTGGCTGAGTCACGCGCTGGCCGCCCCGGTCAGCGTCGGGCCGCTGGCCGCCGACTGGCACGGCTGGGGGCCGGCGCTGGCGGTCAGCGGACTGCGCGTGCGCGATCCGCGCAGCGGGGCCGAGGTGCTGGCCTTCGATCACGCCATCGTCGAACTCTCGCCGCTGCGTTCGCTGCTGGCGCTGCGGCCGGTGGTCAGCGCGCTCGATCTGCGCGGCGTCAACCTGCTGCTGCGCCGCGAGGCCGACGGCCGCCTCGGCCTGCTGCCGGCGAGCGGCGAGCCGGTACCGCTCGAAGAACTGCTGAGCGCCGCCGCGGCGCTCGACCGCGTCGACCTGCGCGACGGTCAGGTGCACATCGAAGATCCGGCCGACACCACCGCACCGCTGGCGCTGGCGGATCTGCGCTTCACGCTGCGCGGCGGGCACGCTGGCCGTCGGCTGGCCTTCGACGTCCACGTCGCCGGCGGTGAGCTGTACGGCGCCACGCAGCTGACGCGGATCGGTCCGCAGCGCGAGGACTGGGACGGGCGCTTCTACCTGCGTGCGCGCGGCATCGATCTGGCGATGCTGCCGCTCGCCTGGCACCCGCAGAGCGGGCGCGGCGACGCCGAACTGTGGGGCACCCTGCAGGCCGGCTGGCCGACCCTGCTGCGCGGACGCATCGCCGTCGGCGAACTGCAGCTGGCTGAAATCCGCACGCTGCCCGGGCTGGCCGCCTGGCTCAACGCCAGTGCACGGCTGGCGCTGCGCTTCGACTGGACACGCACCGAGGCCCCGGCCTGGCATGCCATCGCCGAGCTCGACCGGCCGACGGCGGATGGAAACAGCCTGCCACCGCAGCTCGAAGTCACCGCCGATGCCGACGGTATGCTGACCGCGGTGCTGCACGATGCGCCGCTGACGCAGTGGGGGCCGTGGCTGGCCGGGTTGGCCGGCGTCGATGCCGGGCAGTATCGACGCCTCGCGCCCAGCGCGCGCCTGCCGGAGCTGGCGCTGCGCCTCGACCCGCGGCGACCGCAGGCGTTTGCCGCCGCCGCCCGCGTCGAGGATCTGCACTGGCGTGCCGACGGCGCGCTGCCGGGCGCCGAACGCATCCGCGCCAAGGTGCAGGCGAATGCCGCCGGCGGCCGCATCGAGCTCGACAGCCCCGGCCTGGTGTTCGACGCACCGGCGGTCTTTCGCGCACCGTTCGTCTTCGGCGTTGCCCACGGCCGCCTCGGCTGGACGCGCACCGCCGGCGGCTGGCGCGTCGGCATCGACGCGCTGACGCTGGAAAATCCGGCGCTGGCGGCGGTGTTCGACGGCAGCGTCGAGCTGCCGGACGGCGCCGTGCCGCTGCTCGATCTGCACGGTCGGGTGTCGCGCCTGAACGTCGCCGCCGCGCCGGCCTATCTGCCGGATCGCCTCATCGGTGCCGGCATCAGCTGGCTCGATGCTGCGCTGCTCGGCGGCCGCGGCCGCGACGGGGTGGTGCGTCTGCGCGGCCGGGTCAGCGATTTCCCGTTCAGCGATGGCAATGGGGAATTCCTCGCGCGCTTCCACGTCGATGATGGCGTGCTGCATTTCGCCCCCGGCTGGCCGGACATCCGCGAACTGAGCGCCGATGTGGTGTTCGCCGGGCCGCGGCTCGACGTCGATGCCAGTCACCTGCGTCTGCTCGATCTGGAGGCGACGCAGGCGCATGTGGCGATCGCCGATCTCGAACACACCACGGTCGAGGTGCAGGGCCGCGTCACTGCCGAGGGCGAGGCGCTGCAGGGGCTGCTGCGTGAGACGCCGCTGCGCCGGCGCGTCGGTCGCTTCGCCGACGAGCTCGAACTGCGCGGCCCGCACCAGCTGACGCTGGAGATGAACATTCCGACCGACGAACGCGACATGAGCGTGCGCGGCCAACTCGACTTTCTCGGCTCGCAGCTGGCGCTGGCGCCGGCCGGCTGGACCTTCACCGATATCCGCGGCGCGCTCGACATCGACGGCGACGGCGTGCACGGCCGCGACATCGCGCTGCACCTCGGCAGCGAGGCCCTGCAGCTCGACGCGCAGACGGCGGCCAACGGCGATGCCCGTTTTCGCCTCGACGGCCGTTTCAGTGCGGCGCAGCTGCTCGGTGAGGCGGCGCCGAAGCTGCTCGGCGAGCCGCCGGCGCTGAGCGGCAGCGCCGAGGGCACGCTGGTGCTGAGTGTGCCGGGCGCCCGCCCCAACGCGCCGCAATACGCGCTGACGCTCGACAGCGATCTCGAAGGCATTGCCGTGCGCCTGCCGGCGCCCCTCGGTAAGAGTGCGCGCGAGCGCCGCGCGCTGGCGCTGCGCATCGAGGTCGGTGCCCGCGAGCGCGCGCGCCTGAGCGCGAGCTACGGCGATGATCTGCGCGCGCTGCTCGACATTGCCGATTTTCCCGGGCAGCCGCATATCGAACGCGGCGATCTGCGTTACGGCGACGGCGAGCCGCGCCTGCCGAACAGCGGCGTTCGCCTCGGCATCGACCTGCCGCGCTACGCCTGGACCGGCAGTGCCTCGGCCTCGACCGAGGGCAGCACCCTGCCGGCACTGCCGTCCTGGCTGACCCGCATCGAGGCCAGCATCGGTGAGCTGCAGCTCGCCGGCCAGCGCTTCGAGCGCCAGTCGCTGGTGGCGACGCCGGCGCGCGGCGGCTGGCAGCTCGCGCTCGATGGTCCGCAGCTCAGCGGTTCGGCGCTGTTGCCGCCGACGCCGAGCAGCGCGACGCCGTACCGCGTCACGCTGCAGCGCCTGTTCCTGCGCCGCGGTGACGAGGCTGGCGACAACGGCCCGTTGCCCGACGCACCGGAAGTTTCCAGCCGTGCCGATGGCCCGGACCCGCGCCGCCTGCCGGCGCTGAATCTCAGCGTCGACGAGCTGCGCCTCGACGAGCGGCCGCTCGGCCGGCTGACACTGAGCGGCGCTCCGGTCAGCGGCGGTTATCAGGTACAGCCGTTGGAGCTGCACGCCACGGCGCATGATCTCAACGCCACGCTCGACTGGCGCATGCTGGGCAGCGTGCCGCGCACGCGCCTCGACCTGAAGCTGGTCAGCCGCGCGCTCGGCGATACGCTGGCGGCCTTCGGCTACGGCGGCAATTTCCGGCGGGCGCCGGCGCAGGCCGATGCGCGGCTGGAATGGCCGCTGGCGTTGCCCGACATCGATCTGGCGCAGATGCAGGGTTCGCTGAAGGTGCATGTCGACGAAGGTCAGCTGCTCGAAGCCAACCCGGGCGTCGGTCGCCTGCTCGGTCTGGTCTCGCTCAGCGCCATCGCCCGGCGTCTGACGCTCGACTTCCGCGATTTCTTCGGCGAGGGCTTCGGTTTTGACCGCATCGACGCGCGTTTCCGCTTCGCCGATGGCAAGGCGCTGACCGAAAAACTCGAAATCGAGGGGCCGGCGGCGAGCATCAGCGTGCACGGTGAGACCGATCTGGTCGGTCGCAGCTACGATCAGCGGGTGACGGTGACGCCGCGGCTCACGGCGGCGCTGCCGATCGCCGGTGCGCTCGCCGGCGGTCCGGTTGGTGCCGCCGCCGGGCTGCTGGTCGATCGCCTGCTCGGACGCAGCATCGACCGGCTGAGCAGCTATCACTACGACTTGAAAGGTCCGTGGCAGAGTCCGCAGGTGGAACCGAGTGCCGGGGAAACACCGCCGCCGGCGAGCGCGCCGGCGGGCCGCTGATGCCCCCATCGAACAAGAAGCGATCGAACAAGGAGAACGCACGCATGTCCCGCATTGCTGCCGTGCAGATGACCTCCGGCGTTGACGTCGCCGCCAACCGTGCCAGCGCCGAGCGGCTGATCGCCGAGGCCGCCGCCGCCGGCGCCACGCTGGTCGCGCTGCCGGAAAGCTGGTTCCAGCTCGGCTGCGAGGAGGCCGCGAAGCTCGCGCTGGTCGAGCCCGAAGGCCACGGGCCGCTGCAGGATTTCCTCGCTGCGCAGGCCGCGCGCCACGGTATCTGGCTGCTCGGCGGTACCGTGCCGCTGCAGGGCGAGGAGCCCGGGCGGGTGTGCGCGAGTTCGCTGCTGTTCGATGCGCAGGGGCGCATCGGCGCGCGCTACGACAAGATCCATCTGTTCGACGTCGACGTCGAGGACGCCACCGGCACCTATCGCGAGTCGGCGACGATCGAAGGCGGCGAGCGCATCGTCGTCGCCGACACGCCGTGCGGGCGGCTCGGTCTGACGGTCTGCTACGACCTGCGCTTCCCGGAGCTGTTTCGCTCGATGAGCGCCGCCGGCGCCGAGCTGTTCGTCGTGCCCTCGGCCTTCACCGCGGTCACCGGCCGTGCGCACTGGGAGGTGCTGCTGCGTGCGCGCGCCATCGAAAACCTCGCCTACGTGCTGGCGCCGGCGCAGTGGGGCCGCCACGGCGGCGGCCGCGAAACCTGGGGCGACAGCCTGATCGTCGACCCCTGGGGCACGGTGCTGGCGCGCCGCGCGCAGGGCGAGGGCGTGGTCGTCGCCGACATCGATCTGCCGCGCCTGCACGCGCGGCGCAACGCCTTTCCCTGCCTGGAGCACCGCCGGCTGTAGCGCGCGGTGGTGCAACGGCGGCGCAAAATCACTGTCATCCACAGTGGGGCTGCGGTTATCGTCGCGGCAGGGCCGGCGTGCGTCGGCCGCGGCCGACCGTACCCGCCTGCTTGCCTTGCTGTCAGGAGTGCTGATTTCCGATGACCACCGCTCTCGATCTTGCCCGCGCCCGCGTGCTCGAACCCGCTGGGCTCGACGATGCCGCGCTCGAACGCGCTCTCGGCACCCTGCTCGGTCACGCCGTCGATTACGCCGACGTCTATTTCCAGTTGCGCCGTGCCGAGGGCTGGTCGCTGGAAGACGGGCAGGTCAAGTCGACCTCGCACAGCATCGACCAGGGCGTCGGTGTGCGGGCCTGTGCCGGGGAACGCACCGGCTTTGCCTATTCCGACGAACTCGCCGTGCCGGCGTTGCTCGAAGCCGCCACCGCAGCGCGGGCGATCGCCCGCAGCGGCGGCGACGCCCGGGCGCAGGCGATCGCGCCGCGCACCGGCGCGCGTGCGCTGTATGCCGCGCTCGATCCGCTGGAGACACTCGACGCCGACGAAAAAGTCCGTCTGCTCGAAGCCGTCGATGCCGAGGCACGGCGCCAGGACCCGCGGGTGTCGCAGGTGATGGTCAGCCTGGCGGCGGTGCAGGACACCGTCCTCGTCGCTGCCTCCGACGGCACGCTGGCCGGCGACGTGCGACCGCTGGTGCGCCTGAGCGTGTCGGTGATCGTCGAGCACAACGGCCGCCGCGAGCAGGGTTCGAGCGGCGGCGGTGGCCGGGTCGCCTACGGCTATTTCCTCGATGAGGAGCGCGCGCTCGGCTATGCGCGCGAGGCGGTGCGCCAGGCGCTGGTCAATCTGGACTCGGTGCCGGCGCCGGCCGGCACGATGACCGTGGTGCTCGGCCCCGGCTGGCCCGGCGTGCTGCTGCACGAGGCGGTCGGCCACGGTCTGGAAGGCGACTTCAACCGCAAGGGCACCTCGGCGTTCTCCGGGCGTATCGGTGAGCAGGTGGCCTCGCCGCTGTGCACCATCGTCGATGACGGCACCCTGGTCGATCGCCGCGGTTCGCTCAGTGTCGATGACGAGGGCACGCCGAGCGAATGCACCGTGCTGATCGAAAACGGCGTGCTGCGCGGCTACATGCAGGACAAGTTCAACGCCCGGCTGATGGGCGTGCGCCCGACTGGCAACGGTCGCCGCGAGTCCTACGCGCACCTGCCGCTGCCGCGCATGACCAACACCTATATGCGTCCCGGCGCACACGACCCGCAGGAAATCATCGCCTCGGTCGATCGCGGCCTGTATGCCGTCAACTTCGGTGGCGGTCAGGTCGACATCACTTCGGGTAAGTTCGTGTTCTCGGCGAGCGAGGCGTATCTGATCGAAAACGGCAAGGTCACCCGTCCGGTCAGGGGCGCGACGCTGATTGGCAACGGCCCGGAGGCGATGCAGCGGGTGAGCATGGTCGGCAACGACCTCAAGCTCGACCTCGGCGTCGGCACCTGCGGCAAAGACGGGCAGAGTGTGCCGGTCGGTGTCGGCCAGCCGACGTTGCGCCTCGACGGTCTGACCGTCGGCGGCACCCAGGCCTGAGCCGGGCGGCGCGCCTCAGTGGCCGTAGGCGGTAGCGCGCAGCGCGCGGAACAGTTCGCGGCGCGATTTCGGCGGCTTGCCGGCGGCCAGCTCGCGCATGGCGTTGCGCACCAGCTGGCGGATGTGCTGGCGATCGGCGTCCGGGTACTCGGCGAAGAACGAGCCGAGCATTTCCTCGTCACCGCCGACCATCGCCTCGACCCAGCGTTCGAGCTGGTGCTGTTCGCGGCGGGCCTCGGCGCTGGTGGCGTCGAAGCGCGCCAGCACGGCTTCGATCGGTGCCGGATCGAGGCGACGCATCAGCTTGCCGATGTATTGCAGCTGGCGGCTGCGGCCGCCGTGCGCGCTGATCTTGCGACACAATGCCACCGCCTCGGCGAGGTCTTCGGGCATCGGCACCTGCTTGAGCTGTGCATCGGGCAGCTCGACCAGGCGCTGGCCGAGGTCCTGCAGGGCGTGCGCCTCACGCTTGCGCGCCGATTTGCTCGGGCCGCTTGGCAGCTCGTCGTCGTGATCGTCGAAAGAAAAATCCGGGTGGCTCATCGGCTCGCTCCGCAGCGTGGGTCACAGCAGGTTCGCGCGGCTCGCTCGCGCAAGGGGGAGCGGATGGTAGCGCGCCGTGCCGCGCCTGTCCGGCTCCGCCGCCCCTTTCCCTCCCTTCCGTGTATGACAGGTTAGCCAGCCATGTCCGAACTCATCACCGCGCGCGCCGGCCTGCCGCCGCAGGCCGAGCTTGAGCGCATCGTCGAAATCCTCCTCGCCAGCGCCCGTCGCCAGGGGGCGACGCAGGCCGAGGCGGCGGTCAGCTTCGGCAGCGGCCTGTCGGTCGGCGTGCGCCTCGGCGAGGTGGAGACGCTGGAATATCAGCGCGACCGCGGCGTCGGCGTCACTGTCTACTTCGGCCAGCGCAAGGCCTCGGCCTCGACCGCCGACTGGCGCCCCGAGGCCCTCGAAGAAACCGTACGCGCGGCTTGCGCCGGTGCCCGCTACACCGCCGAGGACCCGTGCTCGGGGCTCGCCGATCCGGCGCTGCTGGCGCGCAAGATTCCCGACCTCGATCTCTGGCACCCGTGGGACATCGACGCCGAGGCGGCGATCGTGCTGGCGCGCGACTGCGAGGCGGCGGCGCGCGCGCTCGATACACGCATCAGCAACGGCGACGGCGCGAGCCTCGGCCGGCATGAATCGCTGGTGGTGTACGGCAATTCACACGGCTTTGTCGGTGGCTATCCGAGCTCGCGGCATTCGCTGTCGTGCTCGGTGATCGCCGCCGAAGGTGGGCGCATGCACCGCGATTACTGGTACGACGTCAGCCGCGACGCCCGCCATCTGGCGGCCGCCGAGCAGATCGGCCGCCGCGCCGGCGAGCGGGCGCTGCGCCGTCTCGGCGGCCGCCGGGTGAAGACCTGCCATGCGCCGGTGCTGTTCGTGCCGGAGATCGCCCGCAGCCTGTTCGGCCACTTCCTCGGCGCGATCCGCGGCGGGGCGCTGTATCGCAAGTCGAGCTTCCTGCTCGACAGCATCGGCCAGTCGATTTTCCCCGACCAGGTACAGCTGCACGAGCGTCCGCATCTGCCGGGGGCACTGGGCAGCGCGCCGTTCGACAACGAAGGGGTCGCCACTATCGATCGCGAGCTGGTGCGCGACGGCGTGCTGCAGGAGTACCTGCTCGACAGCTACTCGGCGCGCAAGCTCGGTCTGGTCAGCAATGGCCACGCCGGCGGCGTGCACAACGTGCTGGTCGAGCCGACCGCGAGCGGCGGGCTGGAGGCGCTGCTGGCGCGCATGGGCACGGGGCTGCTGGTCACCGAACTGATGGGGCAGGGCGTCAATCCGGTCACCGGCGATTATTCGCGCGGTGCCGGTGGCTTCTGGGTGGAGAACGGCGCCATCGTCCATCCGGTCGAGGAGATCACCATCGCCGGCAATCTGCGCACGATGTTCGCCACGCTGCAGGCGATCGGCGACGACGTCGATGAACGCGGCGGTATCCGCTGCGGCTCGGTGCTGCTCGATGCGATGACCATCGCCGGGGAATGAGCGCCGTCGCCTGGAGCGGGCAGGCGATCGGTTTCATCCGCTCGCCCTACCGCGAGAAATTCGCCATCCCGCGTCAGCCGGGGCTGGTGCGGCTGCCGGCGGTGCTGGAGCTGGTGCCGCCCTACGATCGCGCCGAGGCGGTGCGCGGCCTCGAAGGTTTTTCGCACCTGTGGCTGATCTTCCTGTTCCACGCCACCGCGGCGCAGGGCTGGAAGCCGACGGTGCGCCCGCCGCGGCTCGGCGGCAATGCCCGGCTCGGCGTGTTCGCCACGCGCTCGACCTTCCGGCCGAATCCGCTCGGCCTGTCGGTGGTCGAGCTGGCCGGCATCCGCTGTGAGCGCGGCGTCAGCCTCGATCTGCTCGGAGCCGACCTGCTCGACGGCACGCCGGTGCTCGACATCAAGCCGTACCTGCCCTACGCCGATGCCATTCCCGAGGCTCGCGCCGGTTTCGCCAGTGAGCCGCCAGCGGCGCGGCTGCAGGTCGAATTCGCCGCCGAGCCTGCCAGCGTGCTGCAGCCGCAACCGCAGCTGCGCGACTGGCTCAGCCAGGTGCTTGCCCTCGATCCGCGCCCGGCCTACAGGGCCGGCCGCGACGGGTGCTTCGCGGTACAGCTGTTCGACTACGACGTGCACTGCGAAGTCCACGGCGAGCGGCTGCGGGTGCTGGAACTGCGATCGCGCTGACCGTCATCACCGGAGGAACGCGCGTGGTATGAGAATGAAAGTCCAGGCGTGCGGGCTTATGCCCACGCGGCGATCTGACCATGCTGCGTGTTGGCGGCGGTCATGACGGATGCCGTCAGCTGTTCTTTTCGTCATGATGGCGGCG
The DNA here is from genome assembly GCF_003182095.1 of Plasticicumulans acidivorans. Taxonomy (GTDB): domain Bacteria; phylum Pseudomonadota; class Gammaproteobacteria; order Competibacterales; family Competibacteraceae; genus Plasticicumulans; species Plasticicumulans acidivorans. The sequence continues at coordinate 134,701 of NZ_QGTJ01000011.1, forward strand.
GATGCTGCAGCATGTCCTGTGTACCGTGACACTGGCGCCGTAAATTTTATTCCGTAAAGTGTCGGCCGAATTGGACAAAGGCAAATGGCATATCGTGGATAACGTTCCTTTATGTGTCGACCTTGATGGAACCCTGATTCGCTCAGATCTTCTGATTGAATCTTTCTTTGCGATGTTGAAGCGTAACCCGCTGTTTTTGTTTTTGGTTCCTTTTTGGCTGCTGCGTGGCAAAGCCGCTTTGAAAGCGGAAATCGCGAATCGCTGCCATCTCGATGTCGCCGTGCTGCCATATCACCCTGAATTTCTGGCGTGGTTGCGTGAACAGCATGCTGCCGGGCGTCGTTTGTACCTGTGCACGGCTTCGCACTACAGCCTTGCCGAAGCGGTGGCGGATTATCTGGGGGTATTCGATGCCGTGCTGGCGAGTGATGGCGTGGTCAACCTGGCCGGATCGCGCAAACGCGAACGGCTGTGCGCTGAATTCGGAGAGCACGGTTTCGATTACGCCGGCAACGCTGGTGTCGATCTGCAAGTCTGGTCACATGCGCGTAATGCGATTGTCGTCTCGGCACCTGCCGGGCTTGCGGACGAGGCCGCAGCCCTGGCTTCGGTAGAGCGGGAGTTCTTGTCACCCCGTGCCACGTGGGCGACGTATGCAAAAGCCCTGCGTCTACATCAGTGGATGAAAAACATCCTGATATTCGTGCCTCTGCTGGCCTCGCACCAGTTCAGTGAGCCGCAGAAGGTGACTGCTGCATTGGGGGCGTTTGTTGCCTTCGGGTTATGCGCTTCGAGCGTCTATTTACTCAACGACCTGCTCGACTTGTCAGCAGATCGCCGCCATCACAGCAAGTGCCGGCGTCCGTTTGCTTCCGGGATGTTGCCGATGCTGCATGGTGTGCTGCTGATCCCGGCGTTGTTGGGTAGCAGTCTGCTATGCGCTCTGCTGTTACCTTGGGGGTTCCTGGGGGTGCTGTTGGTTTATTGCACGTTGACGCTTGGTTACTCTCTGGTCCTCAAACGCATCGTCATGCTTGATGTCATCGTTCTGGCCGGGTTGTATACCGTGCGCATGCTGGCCGGCAGTGCAGCGATTTCCACCGTCAATTCGTTCTGGCTGCTCGCCTTCGCGATGTTTTTGTTCCTCAGTCTCGCCTTGGTCAAACGTTATGCCGAATTGCGCGAAATGCTCAAACGCGGGCACGGCAGCGCCGGCGGGCGTGGCTATATCGTGGGCGACCTGGCGGTGCTGCAATCCCTTGGGGCTGCTGCGGGCTATCTCAGCGTGCTGGTGCTGGCGCTGTACATCAACAGCGGTGACAGCCATTTGCTGTACCAGCATCCGCAATTGATCTGGTTGCTTTGTCCATTGCTGCTGTATTGGATCAGTCGCGTCTGGCTGAAAACCGAGCGTGGGCAGATGCATGATGATCCGGTCATTTTTGCCCTTCGCGACCGTGTCAGCCTGGGCTTGTTCATCGCGGGTGCGATGATCGTGTGGGGCGCTATCTGATGGCTGTCGAAGGGGGGGTGTATCGCTCCTGGGGACGTTATCCGGCAGTCGGCAATCAGCGGATATTTCGTTTACACGATCGCTTTGCGGCACTGTCGATAAGTACAGAGGTACAACGCGTTCTGCCTTACGGACACGGTCGCAGTTATGGCGATGTTTGCCTCAATGACGGCGGCGGTCTGTTGCATACGCGCGGCCTGGACCGCTTCATCGCTTTCGATGTTGTGACGGGCGTGCTGCGCTGTGAGGCCGGTGTGTTACTGGCTGAAATCCTGGATCTGGTGGTGCCGCGAGGCTGGTTCTTGCCGGTCACACCGGGAACGCGCTTCGTCACGGTTGGCGGTGCGCTTGCCAACGACGTGCATGGCAAGAATCACCACCTGGTGGGGACTTTCGGTTGCCATGTGCGCCGCTTCGAGTTGCTACGCTCCGATGGCGAGCGTTTCGAGTGCTCGCCGCATGAGTCTGCCGATTGGTTCGGTGCGACGATCGGTGGGTTGGGGCTGACGGGGCTCGTTACATGGGTCGAATTACAGTTGCGCCGCATTGCCAACCCGTGGATTGCCGGGGAGGTCGTGCGTTTCCATTCGCTTGAAGAGTTTGCTGAACTGAGCCGCGCAGCGGACGGGGATTACGAATACACGGTCTCGTGGATCGATTGCGCGGCGGCAGTCGGTCGTGGTTTGTTCATGTGCGGTAATCACGCACCGGCTTTGTCTGCCGAGCGTCCGCAGGTATCGCACAAGAAACTGCGTGTACCGTTCACGCCTCCCGTTTCTCTGATCAGCGGTCTGACGTTACGAGCGTTCAATGCTCTTTATTACCGTAAGCAGTTGGCGGAACGCACGACAGCGATTACGCATTATGAGCCGTTTTTCTATCCGCTCGATGGCTTGCTCGAATGGAATAGGATCTATGGACCACGTGGTTTCCTGCAGTACCAATGTGTAGTGCCCGTCGAAGGCGGGCTCGATTTACTGCATGAAGTTCTGGGGCAGATTGCAGCGAGCGGCAGCGGTTCTGTGCTGGCGGTGCTTAAACAGTTCGGTGATATTCCGTCGCCGGGCTGGCTGTCATTTCCGCGCTCCGGTTTTACTCTGGCGCTTGATTTTCCCAATTATGGGGAGAGGACGCTGCAATTGCTGGAGCGACTTGATGTCATTGTGCGCACTGGTGGTGGACGTCTGTATCCGGCTAAGGATGCGCGCATGGCCGGCGATTTCTTCCGCCAGAGTTACACCGACTGGGAGCGATTTTCCGCATATGTCGACCCGCAGTTTTCATCGGATTTCTGGCGGCGGGTGATGGAGTGAATAAATAAATGCGCAAAGTTTTGATTATCGGGGCAACGTCGGCCATCGCCGAAGCTACGGCCAGACGTTTCGCCGCCGAGGGGGACGCGCTGTATCTGATCGGGCGCCGGACGGAGCGACTGGAAGCCATTGCCACGGACCTGAAGGTGCGTGGTGCGCATGCGATCGCCTGCGAAGCCATGGACGTCAATGATGTGGCAGCACATTCTGCTGCGATCGACCGGGCTCAGGCGGCACTGGGCGGACTTGATACTGTGTTGATCGCGCATGGCACACTATCTGATCAAGCCGCCTGCCAGCACTCGGTGACACAGACACTGGCCGAAATCAGCACGAATGGTTTGAGCGTGGTTGCCTTGCTGACGGAGCTGGCGGAACGCTTTGAAGATCAGGGGCACGGCACCTTGGCGGTGATTTCCTCGGTAGCGGGTGATCGCGGCCGGCAGAGCAACTACGTATATGGTTGTGCCAAGGCGATGGTCAGCACATTCACCAGTGGTTTACGTCAGCGCCTGTCCAAGCGAGGTGTTCATGTGCTGACGATAAAACCAGGTTTCGTCGATACCCCAATGACCGCAGCCTTTCCCAAGGGGCCACTCTGGGCACAACCTGATGCCATTGCCGCCGGTATCGTCGACGCCATTCGCAAACAGCGCAGCGTCGTTTACCTGCCGCGTTTCTGGCGCTTGATCATGTGGATCGTACGAGCTGTTCCCGAACCGCTGTTCCGGCGGGCCAGCCTGTGACTGCGATTTCCATCGAATCTGAACCGGTGCGTGAAATTATGGATAAACACGACAAAATCGTCGTCCTCGGAGCTGCCGGCCTCGTTGGCCAGAATCTGATCGTCGAACTCAAGGCACAGGGCTACGACAATCTTGTCGCTATCGATAAGCACGAATACAACCTCGGCATGCTCGCCAAGTTGCACCCGGATGTGGTGACGGTGCTCGCCGATCTGGCTGAGCCAGGTGCTTGGCGCGAGCATTTACGCGGTGCCGTGCGAGTGATGCAACTACAGGCACAAATCACCGGTAAAGATCCGCAGTTGTTCGTGAGAAACAATATCGAGTCAACCAAACTGGTGCTTGACGCAATCCATGAGTTCGCTGTGCCATTTTTGGTGCACATCAGCTCTTCAGTCGTCAATTCAGTTGCCGACGATGATTATACCAATACCAAAAAAGAGCAGGAGCGTCTGGTCGTGGACAGCGGTGTGCCATGCTGTGTATTGCGCCCAACGCTGATGTTTGGCTGGTTTGATCCGAAGCATCTTGGCTGGTTATCGCGATTCATGGAGAAAGTCCCCGTTTTTCCGATACCGGGGCACGGTCGTTACATGCGCCAACCACTCTATAATCGCGATTTCTGCAAGATCATTGTTCGCTGCATGGAGAAAATGCCCACAGGCGCAGTTTATGACATCGTGGGTGATCAACGGATCGATTATGTCGACATAATACACACCATCAAACGGGTCAAAGGGCTTAAAACACCTATTGTGCATATTCCGTATACGCTGTTTTATTGGTTGTTGAAAGGCTATTCATTATTCAGTGCAAAACCGCCATTTACGGCTGATCAGCTCAAGGCTTTGACCGCTGGTGATGATTTTACTGGCGTCGACACAGAGCGCGAATTTGATGTCCGCCAGACGCCATTCGAAGCGGCAATTCGCGAAAGTTATTGCGATCCACGTTACGCTGGCATTGTTCTGCAGCGCTGAAAGCAGCATTGATTTTTTATCTATTACTCAAGGTGCATCATGGCGAAAGTCATTGTGCTTGGCGCCGGGGCCATGGGCTTGGCGACTGCGCATCATTTGCTGAAGGCGGGACACAGTGTAGATGTGTTCGAGGCCGATCAAGTCGCGGGTGGTATGGCTGCTCATTTCGATTTCGGTGGATTGAGCATTGAACGTTTTTACCATTTTGTATGCAAACCTGATCAGCCAACGTTCGAGTTGATGGACGAGCTGGGCATTGGCCATGCATTGCGCTGGCGTGACACGTCGATGGGGTACTTTTACGAGGGACGGCTTTATCGCTGGGGCGATCCGCTTGCACTGCTGGCTTTTCCGCATCTCGATCTGATTTCTAAGCTGCGCTACGCATGGCAGATGTTTATGGCCACAAAGCGCAAGGACTGGCGTGATCTGGATACGATCAGTGCTGGCGAATGGCTGCGCCGAGGCAGCGGAGAGCGTGCGTGGAAAGTGCTTTGGGAGAAGCTGTTCACGCTGAAGTTTTTTGAGCTCTCGGAGCAGGTGTCAGCCGCGTGGTTGTGGACGCGCATCAAGCGTGTGGGGACCTCGCGCCGTAATCTGATGCAGGAGGAGCTGGGGTATATCGATGGCGGCTCCGAGACGCTCGTCAACGCCTTGGTTGGAAGTATCTCGGCGCGGGGAGGGCGAATTCACTTGAGCACTCCGGTGCAGATGGTCGAATTAAACGATGGAGCCGTTCGCGGTGTCGTGGCTGGTGGACAGCATGTGGAGGCCGATCACGTCATCAGTACGGTGCCGATGCCGTTGATCCCTGCGCTGATTCCTCAAATGCCAGCAGCGCTGAAGTCTCGTTATGCTCAGTTGCGCAATATCGGTGCAGTGTGTGTGATCCATAAATTACGTCGCGCAGTAACAGCTAATTTCTGGCTAAACACCAATGATCCGCGTATTGAAGTCCCAGGTCTTGTCGAGTTTTCAAATCTGCGTGATCTGGGAGATATGCATATCGTCTATGTGCCTTACTACATGCCGCAAACGCATCCGAAGTTCAGCTGTGATGATGATTTTTTTGTGCAGGAATCATGGGGGTATCTGAAGCTCGTCAATCCTGCGCTCAGTGATGCTGATCGACTCGACTCTGCTGTTGGGCGGCTACAGTATGCGCAACCACTATGCCCACCAGGTTTTGCTGCGTTGTTGCCAAACATCAATACGCCGATTCGTGGTCTGCAAATTGCCGATACTTCTTCTTATTATCCGGAAGATCGTGGCGTCTCCGAAGGCGCACGAATTGCAAAAGAGATGGCCGCGAGGGTAGGTGCGTGAGTCAGTTTCGGCAATTGTTGACATATCCGTTCGTGCGTTTTTTGCTGGTCGGCGGTTTTGCAGCTATCGCTAACTTTGGTTCACGCTTTGTATTCAATCGCTGGGTTAACTACGAGAGTGCTGTGACGCTTGCTTGGGGAATCGGTTTGACAACAGCGTTTGTGCTATCTCGGCATTTCGTGTTTTCTGGTGCGCGAGATGGTCACGTCTGGCGCCAGTTCGCGGGATTTACCGTAGTGAATTTGCTTGCGTTACCACAGACTCTGATTGTCAGCCTTATCATGCTGCATGCTGTGCTTCCGGCTATCGGTGTGACGCATCATCTTGAGGCGTTGGCACATGCCTGTGGCATCGTTGCGCCGATTTTTACGAGCTATTTGGGACATAAGCATTTATCGTTTCGACAATCCTCTGTTTATAAAAATTAATGGCATATCATGCTTAGCTATTTATTAAGTATCATAAAAAACGAAGATAAATGCCAGCCCTTCGTGATAAGTGTTGTGCTCGTTTTTTAGGGGTTTACGAATATCGCCCTGGTGTTTGACGGATTAGGCGTGCGCAAGTGCTTGCATTTGTGTGTTGGCACTTGAAATTGCTGCTCCTCTGGCGGCTTTTGAAAATTAATTTTTTGTCGTTGGTCGAAGTTTAATGTCGTTGACTAATTAGTTTGATGCTTACGAATATTGTGCTGGTGCATACAGTATTAGTGTTCTTGTGGTTGTGGCCGTGATTTGTTATTGGATATTAAAAGGATAATTGAATGAAAGCCTGGCCCTTTTTTTTAAAAAATATATTTTTTGTGATTATTGCATGTGTAGTGCTTCTGTATTCAGGATATCTTGCTGTAGCCTTTTCGAGTCAGCCGCCTTTAGATGCACATGCGTTTAGACAAACGCAGACATCACTGACTGCATACTGGTTTATTCACGAAGGATTTAAAGTTTTTTATGAGACACCCGTGGGTGGTCCTCCTTGGGTTATTCCATTTGAATTTCCGCTGTATCAAATGATTGTTGCTTTTGTATCAAAGTTTTTTTCTGTTTCTCTTGATGCAACTGGTCGTGTTGTAAGTTACGTGTTTTTGTTATTGTGCTTAATTCCGATAGTGTCTATTAATAAAAAACTAGGTTTGTCTGGATCTGTTCTTTTTATTTTTGTGGCAGTGACGTTTTCTGCGCCGACTTATGTTTACTGGGGGCGCTCTTTTATGATTGAAACGGCAGCGTTATTTTTTGCTATCGTTGCCATAAAATATTTTGTTGATTTTTTTTATGATTCAAAATCACTGAAAGCAATTTCATTGTTTGTCGTTTTTTCTTCGCTTTCGATTTTGCAAAAAGCGACAACGATGGCGCCAATTTTATGCTTTTTATCACTTGTTTTTTTGATCGATGTTTTGAATAAAGCTCCATCGGCAAAAATGATTTCTATGGGGAAGCGAGTCTTTATTGGTGGGTTGTGCTTTGTTGTTCCTCTCGCTATTGGTGTTCTGTGGGTTGATGCTACAGATAAAATAAAATTACTTAGTCCTCTTGGTAGTCAGTTGACATCCGCGGCGCTCAGTCAATGGAATTGGGGGTCTGTGTCGCAAAAGCTGTCTTTAGGCGTTTGGTATAAACTTGTTTGGGAAAGATCGCTTGTTACAAATATTGGAGCGGCGCTGGGGCTGTTTATTTTAATTTTCCCGTTTTTTGTTGGTATAAGTCGAAAAGTAAAAATTATAATTGCGTGTTCATTAGCCCTTGGTTTATTGCCTTTTCTGTTATTTACGAATTTGCACTTCATACATAATTATTATCAAACGGCAAATATGATTTTTTTTATGTACGCAGTGGCAATTTCCCTTGGTGAAGTCGTTCTCCAGCAGCTGGGGCGAGCTGTTGCAGGTTTGATGCTTTTCTTAGTGGTTGCTTCTAATTTTATTCAACTTGATCAAAACTATTTGTCTCAAATAAAGAAAACTTTTGGCGGAGAAAATCGCGACATTGCTGTCGGTGGTATATTGAAAAGAGAATTACCAAGAGGAATGCAGTTTGTTGCTTTTGGAAATGACTGGAGTTCAAGCTTTTCTTATATTTCTCAAAGAAAATCTTTCACTGTCCCGAAATGGTTTGCCCAATACGATCAGGTGATATCTGATCCAGAAAAGTTTGTTGAAAAAGGCTTACTTGGCGGAGTTGTTGCGTGTTCTCCTGAAAGGCCAAATGTTGCTGATTTGATCCGCTGGAGCTCGGATGGTCGGTCGTGGAAACTGGGTGAGGTGCATGGCTGTCTAATTGCCACACCTCAGCGTACTTTTGATGTGAAAGAAGTGCAGCAAGCCAATTGTCGGGGAGGTATTGACAGTGCAATGATTGAGGATCGCAGCGGTTATAAAGTCGTGTCGTTCGCTGGCTGGGTTGCTGGATCTAATGTACAAGATATTGTGTCTGATTCTGTATTTGTAGTGTTGTCAACACAAGATAGCAAGCTTTTTTATTTTGAGGCTTTGTCTGTTCCGCGTATCGATGTAAATAAAAAATTAGAGTTGCCAAGCAGTGTTGATATCGGATTCTCTCGGATAATTGCAGCTGATCTAAAGCCTGGAGAATATGAAGTGCGCATTGTTCGACAGTCAGCTGGCTCATATCAGATGTGTCAAATGACAAAAAATATTAATATCCATGATTACGATGTAAATTGATTGGGTGGTTTTTCATGACGTTTTTAAACGTCCAAGCTTAATTAATTCGAAGGCTCGATGTACCAGTTTGCTTTGCTGCAATCGAGCTTTTTGATGCGTATACGAGTGGCGGGTTTTGAGTAGGTTACTGGCGGTGCTGGTAATACGTTGTGATATAAATAGGATAGCGATATGTGATGGAGCTGCTTGTGGAATAGTTCGATTATTATTTTTTGTCAGCGTTGACTAAAACTTCAGCGAAGTAACTCTGTGATTTACGTGACCAAGATGAGTTGCACGCGGGTCCGCGTGCTACGCGCCGTGCGTGTAGGCAGTCAGCACTGAAATGTGAAAGTGACCTTTGCCTGTCAACTCTATTCAAATAAATTGCTAGTCGGTGCGGCGCCAGCGTACGGCATTCACTTGCGGGTGTGCAGTCCTCTACATTTGGATCAAGCTGCGTGCGTTATCGAAGTGTTGAATTACGGCGTGCTTTCGTTGTTTTGGGTATGACTTTGTGCGCGACTATCTGACAGATTCAAAGATGGCCTGTTTTGGATTTGTTTATTTGCTGCTGAAAGATAATACCTTCAGCGTTTGATGGTCTTGCTAAGTAAGGCCGTAAAACAAGCGCGCACCGTCACGACGGCCGTGGTCACTCGGCATGGATGGTGTGGGGATGAATGCCATTGTGGCGTGAATACCACGTTCGTGAGGATGAGCCGATGCCGCAGACCAGCCACGCCATACGTTTTCATCAGGTCGGTGGTCCCGAGGTGCTGCGCTGGGAAGCAGTCAGCGTCGATGATCCGGGGCCGGGCGAGCTGCTGATCCGTCAGGAAGCGATCGGCCTCAACTTCATCGACACCTATCACCGCAGCGGTCTGTACCCGGTGAGTCTGCCGAGCGGCCTTGGGCTGGAGGCTGCCGGTGTGGTCGAGGCGCTCGGTGAGGGTGTCAGCGAGTTTGCCGTCGGCGATCGTGTTGCCTACTGCAGCGGAGCGCTCGGCGCCTATGCCGAGCGGCGGCTGTTTCCGGCTGAGCGCGCAGTGCGGCTGCCGGCGGAGATCGACAGCCAGACCGCGGCGGCGATGATGCTGCAGGGGCTGACCGCCTGGTATCTGCTGCGGCGGACCTATCCCGTGCAGGCCGGTGATACCGTGTTGATCCATGCCGCGGCCGGCGGTGTCGGCAGCATCGCCACGCAGTGGGCCAAGGCGCTCGGCGCGACGGTGATCGGCACGGTCGGCAGCGTGGAGAAGGCTGAGCGCGCCCGCGCCCACGGCTGTGACCACGTCATCCGCTACCGCGAGGAGGATTTCGTCGCCCGCGTGCGCGAGATCACTGCCGGTGCCGGTGTGGCGGTGGTCTACGACGGCGTTGGCAAGGACGTGTTCATGGGCTCGCTCGACTGCCTGCGCCCGCTTGGCACGATGGTGACGTTCGGCAACGCCTCCGGGCCGGTGCCGGATGTTTCGCCGCTGCTGCTGGCGCAGAAGGGCTCGCTGTTTCTGACCCGGCCGGTGCTGATGCACTACATCGACAAGCGCGCCGACCTGCTGGCCGGCGCGCAGGCGCTGTTTGAGGTGGTGGGGAGCGGCCGGGTGCATATCGAAATCGGCCAGCGCTATGCGCTGCGCGATGCCGCGCAGGCGCACAGTGACCTGCAGGCGCGCAAGACCACCGGTTCGACTCTGCTGTTGCCCTGAGTCGCAGCCTGCAGCGGCCGGCGCCTGGGGCTCAGTAGCGGAAGCGCGCGACCATCGTGCTCTGATCCTGGGCCAGCCGCGACAGCTCGGTGGCCGAGGCGGCGCTGTGCGAAGCGCCCTCGCGCACCTCGCGGGCGTTGCCGGCCATCTGCTGCACCGCCTGGCTGATCTCGGCACTGCCGCGCGCCGCCTGGCCGATGCTGCGGCTGATCTC
>NZ_QGTJ01000012.1 GCF_003182095.1 Plasticicumulans acidivorans
ATGATCCACTTCGTGCCGCGTGACAACGTCGTGCAGCACGCCGAGATCCGCCGCATGACGGTCATCGAGTACGACCCGAAGGCGAAGCAGGCCGATGAGTACCGTGCCCTGGCCCGCAAGGTCCTGGAGAACAAGAAGCTCGTCGTGCCGACCCCGATCTCCATGGAAGACCTCGAAGACCTGCTGATGGAGTTCGGCATCATGGAGCCGGAAGACGAGACCATCGTCGGCCAGACCGCCGCCCAGCTCGAGGGCTGATGTGGTACGCGGAGGTGCGTGCCCGCCGGCGGCACCTCCGCACTCCCGATTCGTTCATTGCGCGGCGCCACGGATTAGTGGGCCGGCGTGAGGAGTGTAGTTATGACGACTTTGACGCGTGAAGAGACTGAGAGCCTGATCCGCGAGGTGCTCGAAGTCTATCCGGATAAGGCCAAGAAGGATCGTGCCAAGCATTTGGCGGTCAACGATCAGAGCATCGAGCAATCGAAGAAGTGCATTACTTCCAACCGCAAGTCGCTGCCCGGCGTGATGACCATCCGCGGCTGCGCCTACGCAGGTTCGAAGGGTGTGGTGTGGGGTCCGATCAAGGACATGATCCACATTTCCCACGGCCCGGTCGGCTGTGGCCAGTACTCGCGTGCCGGTCGTCGTAACTACTACGTCGGTGTCACCGGCGTGAACACCTTCGGCGACATGAACTTCACCTCGGACTTCCAGGAGAAGGACATCGTCTTCGGTGGTGACAAGAAGCTCGCCAAGCTCATCGAAGAAATCGAAACACTGTTCCCGCTGGCCAAGGGCATCTCCGTGCAGTCCGAGTGCCCGATCGGTCTGATCGGCGACGACATCGAAGCGGTCTCGAAGAAAGCTTCCGCGGCGATCGGCAAGCCGGTCGTGCCGGTGCGCTGCGAAGGCTTCCGCGGCGTCTCCCAGTCGCTCGGCCACCACATTGCCAATGACGCGATCCGCGACTGGGTCATCGGCAACCGTGACGGCCAGCCGTTCGAATCGACCCCGTACGACGTGGCGATCATCGGCGACTACAACATCGGTGGTGATGCCTGGTCTTCGCGCATCCTGCTCGAAGAAATGGGCCTGCGCGTGGTCGCGCAGTGGTCCGGCGACGGCACCCTCTCGGAAATGGAGCTGACCCCGAAGGTCAAGCTCAACCTCGTCCACTGCTACCGCTCGATGAACTACATCTCGCGGCACATGGAAGAGAAGTACAACATTCCGTGGATCGAATATAACTTCTTCGGCCCGACCAAGATCGCCGAGTCGCTGCGCAAGATCGCCGCGCACTTCGACGACACGATCAAGGAAGGCGCCGAGCGCGTCATCGAGAAGTACAAGGCGGAGTACGAGGCGGTCATCGCCAAGTACCGTCCGCGCCTCGAAGGCAAGCGCGTGATGCTGTACGTCGGCGGTCTGCGCCCGCGTCACGTCATCGGCGCTTACGAGGATCTGGGCATGGAAGTGGTCGGCACGGGCTACGAGTTCGCGCACAACGACGACTACGACCGCACGATCAAGGAAATGGGCAACGCGACGCTGCTCTATGACGACGTCACCGGCTTCGAGTTCGAGGAGTTCGTCAAGCGCGTGAAGCCGGACCTGGTCGGTTCCGGCATCAAGGAGAAGTACATCTTCCAGAAGATGGGCGTCCCCTTCCGCCAGATGCACTCCTGGGACTACTCCGGTCCGTACCACGGCTACGACGGCTTCGCCATCTTCGCCCGTGACATGGACATGACGATCAACAACCCGTGCTGGGCCGCGCTGAAGGCCCCGTGGGCCAAGGCCGCCTGAGTCTCAGATCGTGTCCGCGGCCGGCTGAGGCCGGCCGCAAACCCCAGATTCGCATTCCCTTCGAGTCCGGTATCCGCGGATTGGCGGTGCCGGCGAGGATAAAGTCATGAGCCAGATCGTCGACGACATCAAGCCCTGCTTCCCCTTGTTCCGTCAGGACGAGTACAAGGAAATGCTTGCGCGCAAGCAGGAGCAGTTCGAAGAGCGCACCCCGCAGGACAAGATCGATGAGACCTACCTGTGGACGACGACGCAGGAATATCAGGAACTGAATTTCAAGCGCGAAGCGCTGACCGTCAACCCGGCCAAGGCCTGCCAGCCGCTCGGCGCCGTGCTCTGCGCGCTCGGCTTCGAGAAGACCATGCCGTACGTGCACGGCTCTCAGGGTTGCGTCGCCTACTTCCGCACCTACTTCAACCGTCACTTCAAGGAGCCGGTCTCCTGCGTGTCCGACTCGATGACGGAAGACGCGGCGGTGTTCGGCGGCCAGAAGAACATGTTCGACGGTCTGGAAAACGCCAAGGCGATGTACCAGCCGGACATCATCGCCGTGTCGACCACCTGCATGGCCGAGGTCATCGGTGACGACCTCAACGCCTTCATCAACAACGCGAAGAAGGCCGGTCACGTACCGCAGGAGTTCCCGACGCCGTTCGCGCACACCCCGAGCTTCGTCGGCAGCCACACCACGGGCTGGGACAACATGTTCGAGGGCATGCAGCGCTTCTTCACGCTGAACTCGATGGAAGACAAGGTCGTCGGCAGCAACGGCAAGCTCAACTTCGTGCCGGGCTTCGAGACCTATCTCGGTAACTACCGCGTCATCAAGCGCATGATGAAGGAGATGGGCGTCGAGGCGACGCTGTTGTCCGATCCTTCCGAAGTGCTCGACACCCCGGCTGACGGCACCTTCCGCATGTACTCGGGCGGTACCACCCAGGCTGAGATCAAGGATGCGCCGAACGCGTTCAGCACCATCCTGATGCAGCCGTTCCAGCTGGAAAAGACCCGGAAGTTCGCCGAGAACGTCTGGAAGCACGAAGTTCCGAAGACCAACATCCCGATGGGTCTGAAGTGGACCGACGAGTTCCTGATGGCGATCTCCGAGATCACCGGCAAGGCGATTCCCGCCTCGCTGGAGCTGGAGCGCGGCCGTCTCGTCGACATGATGACCGACTCCCACTCCTGGCTGCACGGCAAGAAGTTCGCCATCTACGGCGATCCGGACTTCGTCATCGGCATGGTCCACTTCCTGCTCGAAGTGGGCGCCGAGCCGACCCACATCCTGGCGAACAACGGCAACAAGCGTTGGGCGAAGGCGGTGCAGAAGGTTCTCGACAGCTCGCCGTACGGCAAGTCTGGCAAGGTCTATGCCGGTTGCGACCTGTGGCACATGCGCTCGCTGTGCTGCACGGACAAGCCGGACTTCCTGATCGGCAACTCCTACGGCAAGTTCATCCAGCGTGACACCGGCCACAAGGGCAAGGAGTTCGAGGTGCCGCTGATCCGCATCGGCTTCCCGATCTTCGATCGTCACCACCTGCACCGCATGACGACCCTCGGCTACGAAGGCGCCATGTATCTGCTGACCACGCTGGTCAACGCGGTCCTCGAAAAGCTCGACGACGAAACCCGCGGCATGGGTACCACGGACTACAACTACGACCTCGTCCGCTAACCCGACCCGAGCCCGGACGGATGACGTCCGGGCCCTGCACTGGGCGGCGGGGCGGTGGATACCGACCCGCTTCGCCGTGTGCTGCGTTCAGCGCCTACTGCAAGTCGCCACCTTCAGTCCGGAGAAACCGAGATGGCTAACGTAATGATTCGACGCGGGGCAGACGGCGGACTCGTCTTCTATCTGGCCAAGAAAGACCTGGAAGAGCAGATCGAGTCGCTGGAGTTCGACCAACCGGATCGTTGGGGCGGCGAGCTGAAGCTGCACGACGGTCAGGTCTGGCACGTCGAGCCGCTGAACGAAGCCCCGCGTCTGCCGATCACCGTACGTGCCCGTCGGCTCGTCGGCAGTGACGACTGATCTGTGAACCGGCCCGTGCGGCCGGACGTGCAAGAACACTAGATTCGAGGGTTTTCTGTCATGGCCATGAAAATTGTCGCGATGGAGTGCATCGCCTGCGGTGACTGCAAGCCGGTGTGCCCGACCAAGTCGATCAGCGAGAAGGGCGGCATCTTCAAGATCGATAAAGCCACCTGCACCGAGTGTGAAGGTGATTTCGACGAGCCGAAGTGCGTCGAAGTCTGTCCGGTCGACGGCTGCATCGTTCAGATCGCGGCCTGAGGTTTTTGCTCCATGCGGGCGTTCGCGTCCGTCACCAAAGCGCCTCCCCGGTCACGTACAGTGGGTCAGGGGAGGCGATGGCGCGCCCGCTTGGTCATGGCTTGAACGCTCACCACCTGCATGGGGAGGAGCAAGCAATGTCTGCCGATAGCGAACGAGAAGTCGCCCTGCGCATCGGGCTTGCCGCGCGCACGATCGAGGGCATCGATATTCGGGAGTTCGTCGGGGCTCTGGCCACATATCTTGGCGTGCCGCTGACGCCCGAAAAACTGGCGAAGATCACCGTCGACGATTTGCACAAACTGCTCAAGGGTGACGATGCCCACGACGAGGACGCCGACCGCCTGGGGCTGAAACAGGCCGTGCGCTACCTGTGGGGGCAGGACATCGCCGATGACGGCGCTCCGCAGGCCGAAGCGTATTGCGAAGGCGAGATGCCGGGCTCGCTGCGGGTGGCCGTGGCCTCGAACAGCGGTGAGCAGCTCGATGGTCATTTCGGCAGTTGCGCGCGTTTCCTGATCTATCAGGTCTCGCCGACCGCGATGAAGCTGGTCGGCAGCCGGGCCACACGCGGCGCCGATGCCGAGGAAGATCGCAACGCTGCACGGGCCGCGCTGCTCGAAGGCTGCCAGTTGCTGTACGTGCAGTCGATTGGTGGTCCGGCCGCGGCGAAAGTCGTGCGTGCCGGGGTGCACCCGATCAAAGTGCCGGCCGGTGGCGCAGGCCGTGAGGTGCTGATCCGTCTGCAGCAGGCCCTGCAGGCGCCGCCGCCGTGGCTGGCGCGGGTGATGGGCGTCGAAGCCCAGTCGCTGGCGCGCTTCGGTGCCGAGGAAGAAGCGTCATGAGCGGTGTACCAATCACCGGGGAACTGCTCAAGCGGCTGCACGTGGCGATTGTGGATGACGGTCGAATCGACGACGATTTACCCGCGCGCCTGTGGGGGAGTTTTCCCGGACTGCGGATTACGCATTGCAGCGAAGACGATGTCTCGCCGCGTGCCAAACCCTGGAGTGAGGAGGCGGGCTGGAAGCTGTTCCTGGTGGGCGGAGATCACTGCCTGGGGCTCGTCGGTGCACCCGAGATGGCCTGCGGCGTTCTGATCGCCGAGGTCGTTGAGGACGACGAGGACTGAAGACGTGCCTCCGGCCCTCATCCGGCAGGGACCGGTCTGCAAGTCGCCGCAGGGCGTGCGACATGAGGCGCGTGCACCGTCCGCCTGAGGCGGGCGTGCGCGCGTGACCAGAATAGAATCTGCCGCATGTCCCGCGAGGCAGCGGCCCTTGCCGGAATTTTCTTCATGAGCCAAGTCCGATTCGACCCACGCGGTTTGGCGCCAGCGCTGAGCGCGGCGTGTGCCGAGTGCGCACCCCGCCCGCATCACGGTGCCTTGTCCGCCGCACTTGATGCGATCGACCCCGCATTGCGCTTCAAGCTCGTACGCGAGAAGCATGGCTGGTTTCGCCCGGGCGGCGTGGTGGACGCGCGTGGCGGGCGGGTCGCCGATGATCTCGAAACTTGGGCTGAAGCCGAATGGGACGCCTGTCATGGTGATGGTGGCGAGTTCGCTGATCGCCATGCCGGTTTGTGGACCACCAAGCTGGATGGCAAGACCCTGTGGTTGACAGCAAGTTATGGCAGCGGTCCGACCGAGTTCGTGCAGGTCGAGATCGAAGAGCTGCGCGAAGTTCGTGACCGGCCGCTGGTCGACCCCGAGGAGCCGCCAGCCGAACTGGCCGCCATCATCGAGCCGCTGGAAATGCGCAAGTACGAGCCGCTGGCGCTGGGGCCGGCGCACTACGCGTTGCGCAACGTGGTCGATGGTGTGGCTTTCTTTGCTGCTCTGCGCGTGGGGGACAACCCGCTGCGACCGGTCGAGCGCTTCGTGGCTGACTGGGTTGCGAGCAGTGCCCGCACGCATGCGCTGAGTGAGCACTGGGTGTTTGATTTCCATGAGCGCAAAGGGGCGTTCGGCGCCTGTCAGCTCGATGCGCGGCCGCTGCCGGCCGGCAGGAAGCTGGTCGAGCCGTTTGCCGGCGCCGGGTTGTCGGGCAGCGGACTGGCAACGGCCTTGCAGCGTTACGACCGCAGCCGCGGTTATCCCTTCGCCTGGTTCTTTGCGCTGGTCACGCACACCGAGGTGCCGCTGTCGATCGCCGAAACCATCGTGCAGGACCATGACGGCGAGTACCGCTATCTGCCCGAAACGGATCTGCTCATCGTCCGCCAATGGGTTGCGACCCCGTACAGCTGTTGAGGGCAGCGGCGGGAGATTTGTTCAAGCCACTCACAGTCCGGCTCCGTACCGGTGGCAGCCTTTGCTCGGGGGGGCGGCGGTTCTCGCCGGCACGGGCCGGACTGTGCGGTGGCCCCTTTATTTCGGGCTGAGAGCGTTTGGGCGGATGTGACACACGCGCCGCACTGTCGGCTTTGTCGTGAATCCTACAAGCGCTTTATCGGTTAATCGCGTTTTTTATCAATGTGTTATTGAGTGGCACGCGGCTTGAAAGGCAGGTTTGAAAACACCCGCAGGGGGAACCGCCATGAAGCCAGCCGAAGTCGCCCAGTTGCTCGACGAGCCAGCCTGCTCGCACAACAAGAAATCGAAGTCCGGTTGCGCCCGTCCGAAGCCTGGGGCTTCCGCCGGTGGCTGTGCCTTCGACGGCGCACAGATCGCCCTGCTGCCGATCGCTGATGTCGCGCACATCGTGCATGGTCCGATCGCCTGCGCTGGCAGTTCCTGGGATAACCGCGGCACCCGCTCTTCAGGGCCGACGCTGTACCGCATCGGCATGACCACCGACCTGACCGAGCAGGACGTGATCATGGGGCGCAGCGAGAAGCGCCTGTTTCACGCGATCCGGCAGGCGGTCGAGAGTTACGCGCCACCGGCAGTGTTCGTCTACAACACCTGCGTGCCGGCGCTGATCGGCGACGACATCGAGGCGATCTGCAAGGCGTCGAGCGAGCGTCTGGGGGTGCCGGTCGTGCCGGTCGACTCCGCCGGTTTCTACGGTACCAAGAACCTCGGCAACCGCATCGCCGGCGAGGCGATGGTCAAGTATGTCGCCGGTACCGGCGAGCGCCCGCCACTCAATCCCGAGGCGCTGGCCGATGCCCAGGCGCGTGGCATCCAGCGCATCCATGACGTCAACCTGATCGGCGAATACAACATTGCCGGCGAGTTCTGGCACGTCGCGCCGCTGTTCGATGAGCTTGGTCTGCGCATCATCTGCACGCTCTCCGGCGATGGTCGCTACGAAGACATCGCAGCGATGCATCACGCCGAAGTCAACATGATGGTGTGCTCGAAGGCGATGCTGAACGTCGCCCGCAAGCTGGAGGATCGTTTCGGTACGCCGTGGTTCGAAGGCAGTTTCTACGGCATTACCGATACCTCGCAGGCGCTGCGCCAGTTCGCCCGCATCATCGATGACCCGGACCTGACCGCCCGCACCGAGGCGTTGATCGAGCGCGAGGAAGCGAAGATCCGCGCGCAGCTGCAGCCCTGGCGCGAGCGCCTGGGCGGCAAGCGTGTGCTGCTCTACACCGGCGGCGTCAAGAGCTGGTCGGTGGTGTCCGCGCTGCAGGATCTGGGGATGAGCGTGGTTGCCACCGGCACCAACAAGTCCACGGAAGAAGACAAGGAGCGCATCCGCGAGCTGATGGGCCCC
The DNA here is from genome assembly GCF_003182095.1 of Plasticicumulans acidivorans. Taxonomy (GTDB): domain Bacteria; phylum Pseudomonadota; class Gammaproteobacteria; order Competibacterales; family Competibacteraceae; genus Plasticicumulans; species Plasticicumulans acidivorans. The sequence goes on from NZ_QGTJ01000012.1 coordinate 7,780, forward strand.
GATGCGCGCATGGTCAACGACGGTTCGCCGCGGGCGCTGCTCAACACCGTCAAGGAACTGCAGGCCGACATTCTCATTGCCGGCGGTCGCAATCTCTACACCGCACTGAAAGCGCGCCTGCCATTCCTCGATATCAATCAGGAGCGCGAGTTCGGCTATGCCGGCTACACCGGCATGCTCGAACTGGTCAAGCAGCTGGCACTGACATTGGAATCGCCGGTATGGGCGCAGGCGCGCTCGGCGGCGCCGTGGGCCGCGCCGAAGCCGGCGGCCGCACCGGCGCCGCTCGATCCGGAAGATCTGCCGATGCCGCTCGATGACAGCGCCGAGTTCAGTTTCGGCAACAGCGCCGTGGCCTGAGGAGTTGCCGATGACTACCGATACCCCCGAAATCCTCAAGCGCAAGAAGGCGCTGTCGGTCAGCCCGCTGAAGGCCAGCGCCCCGATGGGGGCGGCACTCGCCTTTCTTGGCATCAACCGTTCGATGCCGATGCTGCATGGCTCGCAGGGCTGCACCGCGTTCGCCAAGGTGTTCTTCGTACGCCACTTCCGTGAGCCGATCCCGCTGCAGACCTCGGCGATGGATCAGGTCAGCACGGTGATGAGTGCCGACCCCAACGTCATCGAAGGCCTGCTGGCGATCTGCAACAAGCAGAAGCCGGACATGATCGGCGTGCCGACCACCGGGCTTTCGGAAACGCAGGGCGTCGACATCAACCGGCTGGTCAAGGACTTCCGCACCGAACATCCGGAGTTCAACCACATTGCCGTCGTGCCGGTGAATACCCCGGACTTCACCGGCTGCCTGGAGTCCGGCTACGCGCTTGCGGTCAAGGCGATGATCGAATGGCTGGTGCCGGAAGACACCTCACGTGTCGGTCGCCGACCGCGTCAGCTCAACATCCTCGCCGGCTCGCTGCTGACACCGGGTGACATCGAGCACCTCAAGGAGCTGTGTGAAGCGTTCCGTCTCGACCCGGTGGTGCTGCCCGATCTCGGCGACTCGCTGGATGGTCACCTGACCGACGAAGATTTCACCCCGTTTACGCTCGGCGGCACGCCGGTTTCGGCGTTCCAGAGCCTCGGCGATGCTGCGGCGACGCTCGTTGTCGGTCGCTCGCTGAATCCCGCAGCCGATCTGTTGCGGACCCGTACCGGCGTGCCGGATTACCGCTTCGACAGCTTGATGGGGCTGGCCGAAAACGATCGCCTGATCGGACTGCTGACAAAGATCTCCGGGCGGCCGGTGCCGGCGAAGTTCGAGCGTCAGCGCGCGCAGCTGCAGGATGCCCTGGTCGACTGCCACTTCATGACCGGGCTGTCGCGTATCGCTGTCGCCGCTGACCCGGATCTGCTCTATGCGCTGTCGACGCTGGTGGCGTCGCTCGGCGGCGAGGTGGTGGCGGCGGTCGCCCCGGCCCGCGGGCCGGTGCTCGATGCCGTTCCGGCGGGCCAGGTGCAGATCGGCGACCTGGAAGACCTCGAACACCTTGCGAGTACGGCGCACGCCGAATTGCTGATCGGCAATTCGCACGCCGTTGAATCGGCGCAGCGGCTCGGCGTACCGATGCTGCGCGCCGGCTTCCCTCAGTACGACCTGATTGGTGGCTACCAGAAAACCTGGATCGGCTACCGCGGTACCCGCCAGATCGTGTTCGACCTCGCCAACCTGCTGCTGCAACGGACAGAACATGAAATCAGACCCTACGTCTCGATCCATGCCAGTGCGCAACGTCGTGCGGCCGCAGCGCGTGCTGCGGCTAGCCACGCGCACCACTGAGGCCGCCACCATGGAAGCACGTGTTGCATTCACCACGACCGATCGCAAGCACGTCGACCAGCATTTTGGCTCGGCGACCGGCTTCGCCATCTACGTCGTGACGCCGGAGTCCGCACGCCTCGAAGGCATCGCGGAATTCGCTCCAGCGGCGATGGACGGCGAGGAGGGCAAGCTCGCTGCCCGCATCGAACTGCTCGCCGGCTGTGCCGCGGTGTACTGCCAGGCGGTTGGTGCCTCGGCGGTGCAGCAGTTGCTGGCGGCCGGCGTGCAGCCGATGCGCGTGGAGTCCGGCTCGGCGATCGATGGCCTGCTCCGCGAGTTTCAGGCCGACTGGCGCACGGCGCCGCCACCGTGGCTGCAGAAATACCTGCGCCGCGGCAATGCCAGCGATGCCCGTTTCGATGCCTTCGCCGAAGAGGGCTGGGACGAATGAACATCGTGTCCGGTGTCGTCACCCGCCAGACCGAGTCCGGTGCCGTCGTGCGCGTGTCGCGGGCTAGCGCCTGCGGCAGCTGCAAGCAGGCGAGCGGCTGCGCGGTGACGAAGCTCGGTGCGCTGGCCGGCCCCGGCGAAATGGACGTGCTCGTCGGCTGCATCACACCGCTGGCCCCGGGCAGCCAGGTCGCGCTCGAACTCGATCCCAACACCTTGCTGCGCGCGGCGGCGCTCGCCTATGGCCTGCCGCTGCTGACCGCGCTCACCGGGCTCGGCCTTGCGGCGGCGCTGGACGCGCAGGCGAGCGGGCAGGGCGCTGGCCTGTGCGCCGGACTCGTCGCCGGTCTGTTCGCCGCCCGTTGGCTCGCTGCCCGCAGCCGCAGCGGATTTGCCCCGCAACTTTCCCTGCCTCACCAATCGACCCCCGACTCAGACGGAGAATTTCGATGACGCTCGTCACCCTGAGCCCTGCCGGCGAACAGGCCCCGGCCCCTGAATACAAACCGACCGCCTTCCTCAAGGAACTGGTCAAGCAGATGCACGCCATCGACAGTTACGGCACTTACGAGGGCTGGCCCGACGAGCGCGTGCTGGCCCCGTTCATTGTCACCAAGGAACAGCGCCGGCAGATTCCGGTGGTCGGTGATCCCGACGAAGAAACGCTGGCCCGCGTCAAGGTGCTCTACAACGGCGTCGCCGCGATGATCGAGCAGAACTGCGGCCTGATGGCCGTGCCGATGGCCAATCTGTCGCATGAGGGCTTCGGCCGCGCGCTGATTACCGTCGGCAAGCTGGTCGTCGTCGACCGCACGCTGCGCGACGTGCACCGCTTCGGCTTCGAGAGCTTCGAGAAGCTGGATGCCGAGGGCAACAAGCTGCTGACCCCGGCGCTGGCACTGATCGAGAAATTCCGCGAAGTCGCCGAGGCTTGAGCGGGGAGCAAGACAATGAGCGATGAAGACCTGAAAGCCCTCGAAAAAGAGGTGCGCAAGCTCAAGCGGCTGTCCCAGGAGCAGGCCTCGATCCTTCACGATCTGGTCGAAGACCGGTTGCCCGCGGGCTACGAGGATCTGCCGGGCATCGCCCAGCAGTGTTACGACGTGTGCAAGGCGTGGGCGGAGGCCAGTGCGCGCCTCGAAGCCGCGCAGAAGGTGGCCTCATGAGCGACGTGATCGTTGGCCGTACCCGTGGCGGTAGCGAGTGGACGCCGGCTTTCGTCGTCGACCTCAACCAGAAGACCTGCATCGGCTGCGGTCGCTGCTTCAAGGTCTGCCCGCGTGATGTGTTCGATCTGGTCGAACGCGAGGAAGACGAGCTCGACGAGGATCTCGATGAAGACCAGATGATGGTCATGTCGATCAAGGATGCGATGGACTGCATCGGCTGTGGCGCCTGTTTCCGCGTCTGCCCGAAAGGTTGCCATACGCATCAGGCGATGCCCGTCTGAGCACATGCTGAACCCGACCCGCACGCGTGCGCGCGACGCGGCGCTGGTGGTCCACATCCAGGCTACCAGTGCCCGCCTGCGTTTTCTCTGCTGGCCACACGGCATGTTGCTCGATGTGCCGCCTGGCGAGCGGGCATGTCCTGCGGATACGCTGGTGCGCCGCTGTGCGGGGCTGCTCGGCCTGCCGCCGGCGCAGGTGGTGGTCGATCCGAGCTTTCGTGTCGACTACCGCCCGCTGCGGCGCAGCCACATACGGATCTGGTTACTGCAGCTGAAAACCCTCGACCCGCCTTTCGTCTCCGCCGCAACCGCCGGCGGCTGCTTCGTCGATTTGCTCGAAGCGCGCCGCTTCGATCGTCACCTGCTCGAAGTGCTGAGTGCGGCGTACGCGCACATCCTCGGCTGAGGCGTCAGCAGGCGCGGTCTATAAACGATGCAAACTGCGTTTGGGCTGTTTGAGTCAGGCTGGCGCAGCGTTCATGAATTTACGCTGCGGTACCTCCGTTGCTTCCAAGGCGCATCAGCTTGAGGCCCTGCCTGCACCAAGCGCTGGCAGCATAAAAAAAGCCGGCTTGTATAAGCCGGCTTTTTTCTAAAAATGGTGGTGGGAGGTTGTCCGGTGCAAAAACTGCCCATTGAGCTTAAGAGTAATGGGGCGGGCATCTGCGGGCTCGTGAGGGCTCGTCAGCGGGAGAGCAGTTCCACATACGCCTGGTAGCTGTAGACGCGGTTCTTCTTCTGCCCGGTGAGCTCGGCCAGGATGCCGAGATCCTCCAGCAGATTGACGGCGGCGTTGGCCGTGGGAAACGTCGTCTCCAGCCGCTGGCGAACGTGCTCGACGCTGAAGCGCGGCATCATCGGCAGCAGTTCGAACAGGCGGTAGCTGATCGGCCCCGCCTTGGGGGGCGCCAGTAGTCGCTTGCGGTCGGCCGTGATCAGGCTGGCCACGTCGATGATGCTGCGCTCGGCAGCTGCGCACGCCGCAGCCACGCCCTCCAGGAAGCAGGTCGGTCAGCAAATCGGCCACTTGCTGCGCTGGTGGCGGCACGAAGGCGGCATTGCCCGGTCGCGTGCCGCCGATCCAGTTCTGGGAGCGGTGCAGTTCGCCAGGCTGTTTGCCGGCGCCGCGCGCCCCATCGAGCAGCAGCCGATGGGCTTCGCACAGCAGGCGAACGCTGATCGGCAAGCCCTGCGGGTCGCGCAGCTGCCCCTGCACCCAGCGGGAGGCGCGGGGGTAGTTGGTGACCTCCTCGACATCGTCGGTGTTGCTGACCTTCAGGCCAGCCTCTTCGTCGAACAGATCGGTGAGCGTGGCCTGGATGCCCTCGATCTGCGAGGTGAGCAGCGCTTCCTTGCGGATCGCGCTGTAGAGCAGCTATTCCACCGACGGGACCAGGCTCGACACCCCGGCCAGGCGCGCCAGCGCCAGTTCGGCCTGCCGGTTCAGGTCGATGAAGCAGGTTGGCGCCAGTGGCGGATCGGCCGGGGGCAGCGGTCGCGGCACGAAGGCACGGACCGACTCACCCAGCGTGGTCGTGGTGGTGTAGGTGCCGGTGGTTCGTGGCATTGAAAGCGCGCTTTGATTCCTCGCCATCAATTAACACACGCTTTATTTTGATGCCCCAGTATCAAAGTGTGCTTTCATAAGGCGCCGCCTCGGCTTCGATCCGATACCCCATCGCCCGGTAGCCGTGCTGGCGCTTGTCCCACATCCGCAGCAAGGCCGGATGGTCGGTGTCCACAAAGTCGATGATCCGCACGTCGGTCTTGCTGGCGTGTTCCCGGTGCAGACGCCCAGCGTATTGCTGCAGCGTACCCTTCCAAGACACCGGCATGGCGAGCAGCAGCGCGTCCAGTGGCGGGTGGTCGAAGCCCTCGCCGACCAGCTTGCCCGTCGACAGGAGCACACGCGGCGCGTTGGGCGGCAGCGCGTCAAGCCGGACGATGAGGTCAGCCCGCTGCTTCTTCGACATCCGGCCATGCAGCACGAAGGGCGACGGCTCCAGGCTGCCGAGGGCTGCATTGATGGCGTCGAGGTGTGCAGTGCGCTCGGTCAGGACCAGCACTTTCCGGCGCTCCGCGAAGGCATCGCGCACCTCAGCGGCAATGGCTTCGGTCCTGGCCCGATCGTTGGCGAGATGTCGGAAGACGTCCTGGGCGCCAGCATCCGGCGCCAGATCGATCCGGGCATGGCGAAAGCGCGGCACCACCTCCAGGTTGTGCGGTGCCCCGGCCGGCGTAGCCGCCTTGTGGCGGATCGGCCCACACTGCATGAAGATGATCGGCTGCTGCCCGTCGCGTCGGATTGGAGTCGCCGTCAGGCCCAGTACGTACTTCGCCTTGGTCCGCTTGAGGATCGCGCCGAAGGAGACGGCGCCGACGTGGTGGCACTCGTCGACGATCACGTGGCTGTAGTCCTCGACCAGCGGGTTCACCTCGCCCTGGCGGGACAAGGACTTCATCACGGCGATGTCGATCCTCCCGGTGGGTTTGGCCTTGCCGCCGCCGATGGCGCCGACCACACCCTTGCCGACGCCCAGAAACGCCTGCAGCCGCTCCTGCCACTGCTTGAGCAGTTCCGTACGATGCACCAGCACCAGGGTGTTGACACCCCGGCGCGCGATCATCGCCGCCGTCGTCACTGTCTTGCCGAAGGCGGTCGGTGCACACAGCACCCCGGCATCAAGGGGCAGCATCGCCGCAACGGCGGCTTCCTGGTCGGGACGCAGGCTGTCGACGAAAGACACGTTCAGCGGCTGGCCGCCAACGCGTTCGTCTCTCAGGTCGCAGGCGATGCCGCTCTCGCGCAGCAGTGACAGGGCGGTATCCAGACACCCTCGGGGCAGCGCGATGTGCTGGGGGTAGTTCTCGGCGCAGCCGATGACACGCGGCTTGTCCCACACCGATATCCGCATCGCCTGCGCTTTGTAGAACTCGGGGTTCTGGAACGCTGCCAGTTGGATCAGGCGGTTGGCCAGCGCCTGCGGCAGTTTGGCCTTCTCGAAATAGATCAAGTTGGCCAGCGTCACGCTCAGGGACTTCGGCATCGGCCCGGGCAGCTTCTTGGTCAAAGTGCTCTCGCGCTTCCACGGCGTGGCCAAGTCTTCGTCGTCGATGAAGGTGACGTCCAGCGGATGGACGCCACCGGTAGCCCGCAGGATGCTCGGCTCGATGTCGTGCGCGGCCATCGGCTGGATGGAGTCCAGGAACGCCCACTGGTCCGGGTAGGGGTGCAGCTCAGAGTCGACGAACACGCTGTTGCCTCTCTCCCGCGGGCCCTTTTGCAGCGGCAAAGCGATCAGGTTGCCAAAACCGCCCTTGGGCATCGTGTCCTGGTTCGGAAACAGCCGGTCGTAGGACGTGAGCCGGAGCTGCCGCGTGCGCGTGCAGGTGTGGCTGATGATGGCAGTGCCCAACCGCCGCGCATCACGTGCCGACACCCGACCGGCGAAGAACACCTAGGCATGGGCGCCCTGACCGGAGCGCGAAATCTCCAGCGCCGCCGGCACGCCCAGCTCCGCGCACGACTGCATGAACGCCCGCGCATCGTCCCGCCATTCGGCCTCGTCGAAGTCGACGGCCAGGAAGTAGCAGCTGTCGTCCTCCATCAGCGGATACACCCCGACCGTGTGATCGCCGGCCAGGTGCTTGTAGATCACGGCGTCCGACAGCGGGATGAGCAGGCGATGGCCGCAGTCGCCGCACTTGATGCGCGGCTTCTCGCACACGCCGGCGCGCCACTCATTCGCGCAGGCCGGCGCGTAGCCCGACTTGCCGGTGGTCTTGCTTTCCCATCGAACGGGGAACACGTCGGTGCGGCCACGGAACAGACGTCGGAAGAGTGCGACCTTTTCGTCGGTGGACCGTCTCGACGACTCGATGGACGATGGGGAGGGCTGCTGGCGCGCACGCCATTCGATGCCGTGCGATTCGAGCAGCGCGATCAGGCGGGAGTTCTCGGCGCGCAACGCCGACAGTTCATCGCCGTCGGCCATCGTGCCTGCGCTCATGAATTGGGGCACCTGCCGGATTGATGCAGAACGTGTCATGCCACTTAAAGTTGCGCCTCAGACGGGCCATCCGGCCGGGCAATCGCCGGCTTTCGATGTCCCGCCGAAAACCAGACATCAAGGCTGCCGTCGGTAGGAAGGACCAGCTCGCGCTCGTCCAAGCAGAACGGCAGCACCCATAGCCGCAAGCCCTTGGACTTCAGGAAGTCGAACACGGGCAGCGCCCGGTCGAAGGCATCCGTCCTCGGAAAGATCAGCACCACGTCTCCCTGGCCATCGAGGTAGCTCTGGCCATAGGCGTGCAGCTGATAGAAGTCGCCCTGATCCAGTCCGTACTTGTCGCCACCCGTCGCCTTCCTGTCGTCGAGCAGCTTCCATTTCGTGTCGAGCACCAAGCGGTTCTTGCCTGCTTCCTGGACAAGCAGATCCGGCTTCAGGCGAAACCAATCCTGCTCCAGATGCCGGACCAGCGAGAAGCTGCGTGCCTGCGTTCGCAGCGCGAGCGGGTGCACCAGCTGTCGAGCGAGATGCTTGGCGACGTAGGCCTCGAACACCGCCTCCATCGGAAACAGCAGTGACGGTGCCCGATGACCGCCCGCCCCGGTGAGCGGCGATTCATCTCCCAAGATGAGCCTTGCCCATGCCAGGGCATCGGCGTAGTGCCCCATACCGCGATCCAGCCGAACCCTGGAGAAGTCCACGGCTGGTCGTTCCGACTGCGGCACCTCGGCGAACACAAAGCACAACTCACGCGCGAGTTGCTGATGCGCCTGCGCCGCCGTCCACGACAGGGCGCGCCGAAGCGCTGCGTGCAGCAGCCGGTTCTCGGGCCGGTTGGTCGAGAACTCGTCGAACTCAGCAAAGAAGCGATCCTGTCGGCAAAGGTTCTGCCGCAGGTGCATGGCCATCTGCAGCTTGCCGCGCAGCGCGAAGACGTTGTCCTGCCGCAAGCGATAGTCGCTGCGCAGGCTTCGCTTGACGATGTGCTCCACGGCGCGCAGGAACTCGCCAATAAACACCTCCAGCAAGGGCATGTGCGTGGCCACGAGCTTGGCGCTGTCGGTCTGGACGTGCCGAAACCCGCCCAGACAGCGCAGCATCTCGACCAGCAGCCGGCGAGCCTGTGCATCACCACCGCCGATCGACTTGCCGACCTTGGGCAGCACCTCGATCTGGAAGCCATCCGGGGCGCGGATCACTCCGACAAAGCTGGTGACCTGAACGGCCCTGCGGCCGCGGCGCTGCGTGACACGAACCCACGCCGATTCGCCCGCCTCGGCAGCACGCAGCGCCTGCGATTCCAGCCAGGCGAAGACGCTGGGCGGCACCGAGTGCAATCCACCGGCATCGGGCGCGCCGGGCGCCATCGCCACCAGCGCCTCGAACTCGTAGATCGTGATGCCGGCCATACGCCCGCCTCGACCCTCAGGCGGTCGCCTGGTAGATCGCCATGTACGCCAGCGGCTGCGAAAACGCCGATTCCTGCAGGCTGTACCGCCGCTTGGTGGCGTAGCTGTCGAGCCCGTGGTCATTGCCGAACAGGGTGGACAGGTCCTGCTCGTGGTCAACGCTCTCGCGGATGAATTGGATCGCCGGGTCGCGCTTCTGGTTGTCTGCCAGCACCAGACGAATCTTGCGCCAGTCTTCGAAGAAGTATTCCTCCAGCAGCGGCATGATGCGGTGGCGGAACGTGGTGGCCAGGACTTCGAACCGGGCCGGACCGTCTTCACCAGCTGCAAGGCCCATGAAGTAGGCGTGGCCGATGCAGTGGTCGCGGTCGTACAGCGCCTCGATGCGCTCGTTCATCCGCTGCAGCAGCAGGCGAACATCGATTACTCCGGCGTCCGTCGTCACCACCAGCGCGGCCAGTGGCGCACTGTCCGGGTGAGCGGGATCCTTCTCGGCGCGCGTGTCGGGCATCAGCGGCACGAACTCGAAACGGCGACGCAGGGCAGTGTCCAGCAAGGCGAGTGAGCGATCCGCCGTGTTCATCGTGCCGACGATGTCCACGTTGGCGGGTACGGAAAATTTCTCACCCGAATAGGCCAAGGTCACTTCCGCAGGCGGGGCGCTGCCATCGAGTGGATCGCGCTTGTCGGCCTCAACCAGCGTGATCAGCTCGCCGAAGATCTTGCTGATGTTGCCCCGGTTGATTTCGTCGATCACCATTGCGAACCGCTGATCGGGCGACTGCCGCGCCTTGCGGCACAGCTCTTTGAACACGCCCGGGCGAATCTCGTAGGCCACTTCGCCTACCTCCGCCTCGCCGGTCAGTACTGGTCGCAAGCCCTCAATAAACTCCTCATAGCCGTAGGACTGGTGGAAGGTAACGAAGCTGTAGCGCTGGACGGCAGCGGTGTCCTGGGGTCCGTTCCTGAGTTGATCGATGAGTGCGGTCAGATCCACACAGGTCTCTTGCCAGTCCCCCGCGAAGTGCCACACTGAGTCCGCCGTCTTATCGAAAATGGCGGGGCTGAGCCTGAGCTTGGCATTGACCGTGGTGGATTCAAGCACCGTGTGGTGCTGAAGCGTGCCCCACAGAGTCTGCTTGATTCCATCGGTACGTCCCTTGGCACCAACGATGGCCTGGATGAACGGATGCTCCGCCATATCGGGTACCTTCGCCTGGCCGCCCAACTCATACAGGGCGGCTGCGGCACCTTCCCACCATTTCAGAGCGGCGATCTTCTCGGCGATCATCTGGCTGCGCCATTCGTCCGAAGAGATCGATGTTGCTGACTGCACGTAGTCGCGTTTGAGCAGCCGGGTCAGCGTGTACGTCTTGCCGGTTCCCGGTGGGCCGTAATAGATGCGATTGACGCAGGTGGCTACTGGCTCGCTGATGGCAACCGCTGGGGTTGCGGCGCTTGGCGCCAGAGACGGCACGGCGCCGCTGCCAAGGCTGGCAGCGTCAATGGGCTCCCCGGCCAGTGCCGCCAGTTCCGCCAGGTCCGTCGCGAAGTAGGGCTTGAGCAGCGTAGATTCGAACTCTGGTAGATCGTGCGCGCCCACCTGCCAGAAGGTCGAGTTGCCCTGCGAAGACCACATCTTGGAATTGGCCGTGTAGCGATCGGTGCGCTGGGCGGTCTTCAACACGCGGTAGCTGCGCTGCAACCATCCATCGCCTTTCGTGCAGGGCACTGCTTCGGAGGTGAACTGGCCGATCAACTGCGGACTGTTGCCGTGGCACAGGTAGAACAGCGCGCCGACGGGAGCTTCGGCGAAGTCCTTGCCTTGTTTGCCCTTCTGCTGCGCGCCGGGACCTGGTGCATTGGTGTTGCGGTCCATGACTGCCAAGCTGTTACTGCGGTACTTCTGCCGCTCAGGCTCGGTGAATGGATTGCCGTGCGAGAGCTTCCAGATCGCCAGATTCTTCTGGCTCCATGCATCCCAGACCTGCCGCCCGAATTCCAGAATGCCGAGGTCGGCTGGCCGCTTGGCCAGCGTTGCCTTCTGCAGCGCCGCCATGCTCTGGCTTGCGGTGCCGCCGACGTACACGGCCAGCGGCGCCCGCTTGAAAATGTCGACGATCACCGGCGTCTGCCGGTCTTGGTAGTGGAAGGCGATCTTCCACTTGAAAGCCTCGCCCAAGTGATCGAAGGCCTCGATGCCGGCCAAGTCGCCTTGCGCTGCGAGCTCTGCCACCTGGCAAACGTACCCGCGCACCTTTGTGAAGGCTTCCTCGGCCGAAGCGCCGAGGGACGAATACCAGCCGTGGGTGTCGGAGTAGCTCAGCTTGGCGTCGGACTTCTTGTCCTCGGTGTCTTTGCGCGAGAACACACCGAACTTGAACGACGATCCGCCCCAGATGCTGCCCATCTCGTCGAGTCGGGACTCGATCCAGTATGTGAAGCTGTTTTTCGACCCGGCCTGGCTGTAATCGTCCAGCGTCATCGTGGCCAGCCGCGTGCGCGGCCAGACTGCGAGGAACTCATCCCAAAGGGCGTACTGCTGTTGGAAGTCGCTCAATTCAGTCTCTCCTCATGCAGGTATCCCGTTCGGCGTCATGAACACTTTGTGCAATAAGCTCGCTACCAGCGACGCGTGCGGCGAGGCCAGCAAACGCCAGGCGGGGTCGCGGTCGCGCAGGGTGGAGAGGGCGGCGTGGTCCATGGACGTCAGCTATACCCGCTAGCAGCGGGCAGTTGCGAAGTCGAGGCTCATTTCGCGGCCGACCCTAACTGAAAGTGCTCTTCCAGCGCTGCAACCAGCTTCGTCTTGAGATCCAGCGTGTCATCGAAGCGCACTTGCTGCCAGTGACGCAGGTTGAATCCGATGGCCGCGTCGTTCTGGATCTGGTTGTTGTCCGCCAGCAGGATGAAGTTGTCTTGCTCTGCAGTGCGACCCTGGTTCAGACCCATCAGAAAGCCGACCTCGTGGTACACGTTCTTGTTGCCCTGTGTCAGGTCGGCAATCAGCAAGCCGCAGCCGTTGACGACCTTCAGGATCTCGTCGGCAATCGTGTAGCTGTGGCCCTTGTTCACGTGGTCGATGCGTACGGGCGTCAGTGCCAGATCGGCTTGGAGCCGTGCTTGGTATTGACCGCATCGATGGCTTCTTTGATGGCCTTGTAGACCGGCTCCTCGCCGGCCGGCGTGCCAAACTGCATCGAGACGAACACCTCACGGCTGCGAGCAGACAGCACGCTTTCGAACACCTCCACCAGGCTGGCAGCATCCACGGCCTGCGTGCGGCCCAGGTGGTCGTGGTATCCCAAGCCACGGGTGGTAGCAGGGGCCAGACGATCGATGCGGTTGCTCTCGATCCATCGGGTGAACGCGGGCAGTTGCCCCCCGTCATTCTTGAGCGCGAAGTACACGAAGGCCGTCAGCACGCCGTGACAGGCGGACACTCCAGGCACGGCGTGAGCGAGACGAGGCCTACAGCCGGTCCGAGGAGCTGCGCCGCAAAGCCTCAGAGCTGGAGCACATGCACAACAGCCTGCGAAGGACCGTCGAGGCTCCGGCCCGTATGGACGAGGCCAAGCAAACGATTGCCCACCTGTGCAGCGAGCGTGCGGCGCTGCGCGACGAGGCAGCGAAGACCGAAGCCCTGATCGCCAAGCTGCAGCGTCGGGTCGAGGACCTGGAGCAGCGTATCGCCCGCGAGACGCAGGCCGCCAGCCGGTCCATGGTGGATGCGGACGGCGAGTTCGTGATGCCCGAAGCCTTGACCCGCCTGGACGTGGAGCTTCGCGCCACGCTGGCCGAGCGGCAGAGCCGGCTGACCGAACTGCAGGGCGAACTGGAGCTGATCCAGGACCAGGTGAGAGACGCGCAGCGAACCTACGGCAGCGCCCGCGCGGCCGTAGCAGAGATCGAGCTGTAGGAGCAACTGCCGAACTGGCTGGAGGTCATTGCACTGGCGGCCCTGATCGCATCCAGCGATGTGCGCAAGTACGTCATCGAGATCCCGCGTGAGGTCGCCGAGGCCGCCCGCGCGAAGCTGGCTGCGGACATGCCGAGGGCCTGACACCTGAAGTGGAAGGGCGAGCGGCGGGCAGACGGGGCATATCCGCCGCTCGCCCCGGTCTGGCCTCCGATCGTTCAGTCAGACCGCTCCTGCCCATGCCCGTACGGCCCACCGGCGCCCAGCGCGAACGGCATTGCGCCAAGCCGGCTCCCTCAACCCGCGGAGAGATGAATGCACGTTGACGCAATGGATACGCCCCAGCTGGTGGCGGTGGTGCCCATCGGGCCCGACACCACGGCGACGGAACTGATGGTGATGAGCTGGTTCGCCGCCGGCCACGAGGTGCTGTGGATTCCGATCATCGAGGTCGGGTCCGACAGGGAGGGTGCCGAACACGCCCGCGTTGATGCCGAGCAGATCGGCGAACCCCGCGTGCTGCGCGCGATGGCTGACCTGGCCGGCTTACCGCATGGCATCAAGGGCTGGCTAGTCCACGCGCACCTGGACAACACCTGCGTCGTAGCCGTCCGCGGGTCGACGCCGTGGCCTTCGGAACGCTCGCCTACCCGATCACCGGTCAGACGCTGACCTTCCGCACCGACACCGAAAGCGGCCTGCTGGACCTGCACCGTCTCGACGCCGCGACAGCAGCGTCGGGCCAGAGCGCAGTTTGACTTGGCTTGTGGTCGCCACAGCGCGTTCATGCAACTCCCTCAACCCTCGGAGTCCGACCATGACTCAACCCTCCCTGGCAGCGCGCCTCGCGGCGCTGCCGACCCTGCCCATGACGCAGTTGTGGCGGTTGTGGGATGAACACTTCCCGCGCCGCCCGCAGCGCGTCAACCGCCGCTACCTCGAAGCACGGCTGGCCTATCGCCTGCAGGAGGTGGGCCTGGGCGGCCTGCCGCGCATGATCAAGGAGCATCTGGCCGACTGCGGCGAGCGGCACTCCAAGCTCACGACCGGCTGCGGCCCCGAACCGCGGCTGATGCCGGGCACCGTGCTCGTCCGGGAGTGGGATGCCCGTGAGTACCGCGTCAAGGTGACGGACGACGGCCGCTACGAACTCGGTGGCCAGTCGTACAAGAGCCTGTCGGCGGTGGCGCGGGCGATCACCGGTGCACACTGGTCGGGCCCGACCTTCTTCGGCTTGAAGGGGACGCGGAAATGAACCCGGTGGCACCGAAGCGCTGCGCGGTCTACGCCCGCGTCTCCAGCGACGAGCGGCTGGACCAGTCCTTCAACTCCATCGACGCACAGCGCGAGGCGGGTGCCGCCTTCATCGCCAGCCAGCGGGCCGAGGGTTGGATCGTCACGGGCGACGACTACCTCGACCCTGGCTACTCCGGCGGCAACATGGACCGACCGGGGCTCAAGTGCCTGATGGCCGACATCGAAGCCGGCCGGGTCGACACCGTGGTCGTCTACAAGATCGACCGCCTGACGCGCAGCTTGGCCGATTTCGCACGCTTGGTTGAAGTGTTCGACCGCAACGGCGTGTCCTTTGTCTCGGTCACGCAGCAGTTCAACACGACGACGTCGATGGGGCGGCTCACGCTCAACATCCTGCTGTCGTTCGCCCAGTTCGAGCGCGAGGTCACGGGCGAGCGCATCCGCGACAAGATCGCGGCCAGCAAGGCCAAGGGGATGTGGATGGGCGGCGTCGAGCCCATGGGCTACCGGGTCGACGCGCGGCGACTGCTGGTCGAGCCTGTCGAGGCCGAGAACGTGCGGCGGATCTTCACGCGCTTCGCCGAATGTCGCTCGACCACCGATCTGGTGCGGTGGCTGGCCGCCCAGGTCATCGCATCGCGCCGTGGCACGCCGTTTGCTAAGCAGGCGCTGTGGAAGCTGCTGAACAACCGCATCTACCTCGGCGAGGTCGTGCACAAGGGCCAGGTGTTCCGCGGCCAGCACGAGGCGATCATCGACACCAGCTTGTGGGACGCGGTGCAGGCGGTGTTCGCGGTCAATCACAACGAGCGCCGCCACGCCACCTGGCGAAAACGCGGCCCGGACTTCCTGCTGGCGGGTCTGGTCGTCACCGAGCAGGGCGAGCGCCTGCAGCCGTCGTTCACGACTAAGGGCAGGGCGGGGCAGCACTACCGCTATTACGTGCCGAAGTCGGTGCAGGCCTTCGGCACCAAGCGCGCCGGTCACGCCGTCGGCCGCCTGGGCGCCGAGCCGCTGGAAGAACTGGTGCTGGCGCAGATCCACGCCGCCCTACAGACACCCGAGCGGATTCAGGGTGTGTGGGACGCGGTGCGGGCGCAGGGGGGCGCGCTCACCGAGCCTGAAGTGGTGCTGCCGATGCTGCATAACTTCGCGGGCGCCTGGCGGGCGCTGTATCCGGCCGAGCAGCAGCGCATCGCCCGGCTCCTGATCGAGTCTGTGGTGGTCAGCGAGCAGGCCGTGTCCATCATTTGGCGCGACGCGGGTTGGGCCTATCTGGCGCGGGAACTGCGCGCGGACGGCATCGGAGCCGAGCTGCGGGAACTCGAAGCCGAAGGAGCCGCCGCATGATGACCAAGGTGCTGCAGACCGGCGCCGCGCAACCGGGCCCGAAGCTCACCACCGTGATCCCTGTGCGCATCAAGCGCAGCGGCGGGCGCCGGTGGATGATTCCGGCCGCCGGTGGGGCCAACGCGCTGAAGCACGAGATGTCCGTCCTCACCGCCTTGTCGCGAGCCTTCCACTGGCAGCGCCTGCTCGACGAGGGGCGGGTGGCCAGCGGCAGCGAGATCGCGCGGCGCGAGGGCCTGCACCCGACGACGGTCAACGAACTGCTGCGCCTGACCTTGCCCTTGCTGTCGCCCGCCGTGGTGCGGGCGTTGCTGTCTGGGAAGCAGCAGCGCACGTTGAGCCTGATCTGGCTGAAGAACAATGAGGTGCCCTGGTCCTGGGACGATCAGGAGGGGTTGTTCGGTCGCATGGACGGGTTCGACTCTGCGCCGGTCGCCGGTGTTGACGGCGAACCACCGCGCGCAAGTCATTGATTTATCGACCGGCCGTGCATTGGTCAGCCACAGGTCGAATGGAGAAAAGAAAGGCTGGGCGGGGCGGAACGGTGGGGAGTGGCACCCGTCGGCCAGCGGCAAGGCACCGCATCAACCCGCGAACCCGCGCCAGTACTGGCGATCCGGGCAAGAAAAAAGCCAGACGAGACGCCTGGCTTCCAAAACGGTGGTGGAGCGGATGGGGATCGAACCCACGACCTTCGCATTGCGAACGCGACGCTCTCCCAGCTGAGCTACCGCCCCATGATGTTTCGAGTCCGCGCAGTATATCGATGATTTCTGGTTTGGCAAGCGGGGGCGTGGATGGCTGGAAATGTCGATTCTGCGCTTACGGTTCGCCGAAGCTTTCCGTGGTGTAGCGGGAAAGCTTCAGTTCAGGAGACCAGAACGACTCGGTGAGTCCCGCTTTGCGCTTGAGGTTACGAACAAAGCGCAGAGGGTCGGGCAGTGCTTTCCATACGGTGGGCAGGAACGTCGCCCGATGGTTGGGATAATCGAGAATCAGGCCGTCGATATCGGGGCGCAGCATGTGCAGCAGTTCGTCCTGCGTGTGTACGTGCAGCGCCTCGGCTGGATGGAGCACGGAAATGCTGATGTGCAGGCGGGGCAGTTCGTCGAGGCGCACGGGAGGAAAGCGCGGGTCGTCGAAGGCGGCTGCATACGCATGGTGGACGACATCGGCCACCAGCGGCTCGCGGGCCTCCAGCGAACCGATGCAGCCACGCAGCTCATCGTCGATTTCCAATGTGACGAACGTGGACCTGACGTCACGCAGCGCCTGCGGGTAGTCCTCGATATTCACCTGCGGAAGACCGCGCTCGCGGATGCCGTGGTCGATGGTCGCACGGGCGAGGCCGAGCAGCGTGGCGCGCAGCGGGGGCGATAAGGATTCAGGATTCATGAAAGACATAGGCTCCGTAGCCGACGACACGTTCGCGCGGGCCGCCGGTATGACCGGAATTGGTCAGAGACAGGGTCTGAGCTCGCAGTTTGCGGTGCCGGGCCAGCCAGAGCAGGCCGGCGATAGCCCGGCAGCCGCAGGCATCGGCAGGGCCGATGGCGGCGTAGTCGAGTCGTTCGATGGCTTGGCTGGTCTGCTCATCCATGGCGCACGCGATCCGGTCTGGGTGGTAGTGGCTGAGGTCCGAGCTGATGACGATCAGCGTTTCCTCTCCACCCCACAGGCGATCGAGCACACCGCCCACTTCGGCGGGGGATGCGTCACCAACGACCAGCGGCACGATGCCGACCGTTCCGAGCGTCATCTGCAGAAACGGCAGCTGTACCTCAAGGCAATGTTCCTGGACATGTGCCGCATCGAGTGTCACCACGCCCGGGAGCGCTGCGATGTCGGTGAGGGCCGACTGATCGACGTTGAGTTGGCCGAGAGGCGTCAGGAACGCCGTCGCCGTCGGTACGGCGATGCCGTGAAAACCGACATGGTGGCTCGGGCCGAGCAGCACGACACGCGAGATGTCACCGCGCAAACGCTCAATGCAGCGGTACGCCGCTGCCGCCACGGCAGCCGAATAGACATAGCCGGCATGCGGCACGATCAGCGCTTTGGGCGTGGCCGTCAGTGACGGCTGATGCAGCAGGGGCGCGAGCTGCGCACGCAGCGATTGCGCATCTGCCGGGTAGAACAGGCCGGCTACGGCCGGTTGGCGGACAGCGGTGACAGTCATGGCTTCGGCGACTCCGGCGATGCGGCGACGTTGGCGAATCCATGCCTTCCGATGGAAGCGCGGATTCTACACTAGGTAGTGATAGTCCTAACTAGATAGTAATAGTCCTAAAAAAAGGCGTGGCAGGAGGGGCTTTCAGCGATGTCGGCACAAGCTTTTACCTTGTCCCACCCCGCGCGTTACTGGCATGCCCTGGCGGACGGGCGGCTGCAGTGCGATCTATGTCCGCGCTACTGTCACCTGCATGAAGGTTCTCGCGGACTGTGTTTCGTGCGTATGCGCGAGGGCGACGCGATCGTGCTCGATACGTATGGCCGCTCGTCGGGGTTCTGTGTCGATCCGATCGAAAAGAAGCCGCTGAACCACTTTCTGCCGGGGACGCCGGTGCTGTCGTTCGGTACCGCAGGCTGCAACCTGGCCTGCAAGTTCTGTCAGAACTGGGATATTTCCCGGTCGCGGGATACCGACCGGCTGGCGGCCCATGCCGGCCCGGAGGATATCGCCGCCACGGCGCAGCGGCTCGGCTGTCGCAGCGTGGCTTACACCTACAACGACCCGGTGATCTTTCTCGAATACGCCGTTGACGTTGCCGCGGCGTGCCATGCGCGCGGCCTGCGCAATGTTGCCGTCACGGCCGGCTACATCTGTGCCGAGCCGCGCGTGGAATTCTTCGCGGCGATGGATGCGGCGAACGTCGATCTGAAGGCGTTTACCGAGGATTTTTACCACCGGGTCTGTGGTGGTCATCTGCAGGCCGTGCTGGAGACCCTCGAATACCTGCATCACGAGACCTCGGTGTGGCTGGAAATCACGACCCTGCTGATTCCCGGTTACAACGACAGCGATGCCGAAGTGGAGCAGCTGAGTGGCTGGATCGCCGGGCATCTCGGTGCCGACGTGCCGCTGCATTTCACGGCGTTCCATCCCGACTGGAAATTCGATCAGGTGCCGGCAACGCCTGCCGCGACCCTGCGCCGTGCCCGCGGTATCGCCCGGCGTCAGGGCCTGCATCATGTTTATACCGGCAACGTGCACGATGTGGAGGGCGGCAGTACGTATTGCGCCGGTTGCGGTGAATGCCTGATCGAACGTGACGTTTACCGCCTCGGCCGCTGGCGGCTGGATGAGCAGGGATGCTGTCTGAATTGCGGCCGGCGTTTGCCGGGTGTGTTCGAGGCGCACCCGGGAGACTGGGGCTCCCGGCGCCTGCCGGTGGCCTGCGGCCAGTGAGCCCGGCGGTGGCGGTCGGGCGTGCGCTGCGGCATGCTCGGCCGCAACGCACGATACGGCCGAGGCCATGCTCAGTTATCGCCACGAGTTCCACGCCGGCAATTTCGCCGATTGTTTCAAGCACACGCTGCTGCTGCAGTTGCTCGAAGGGCTGAGGCACAAGGAAAAACCCTTCTGCGTGCTCGACACCCACGCCGGTCGCGGCACTTATGGGCTGGACAGCGCAGCGGCACGAAAAACCGCTGAATATCAGTCAGGTATCGCGCGCCTGTGGGCGGCCGAGTCGCTGGGGCCGGAGTTGGCGGCGTATCGCCAGGCGGTCGTGAGCCTCAATAGCGGAGGAGGGCTGCGGGTCTATCCGGGCTCTCCTTGGCTCGCACACGCGCGGCTGCGCGGGCAGGATCGCCTGCTGCTGTGCGAGCTGCATCCGGGCGACTATCCGCCTTTGAAGCAGCTGTTCAGTCATGATCACCGCGTGGCCGTGCATCAGCGCGACGGTTACGAAGCCGTCGGCGCTTTCTTGCCGCCGCCGGAGCGCCGCGGCCTGCTGTTCATGGACCCGGCTTTCGAGGATCGGCACGAATTCGACCATCTGCTCGACACCCTGCAGCGGGTGCACCGGCACTGGCGCGAAGGCATTGTCGCAATCTGGTATCCGATCATCGATCGCGAGCCGTCGGCGCGTTTTCTGCGGCGGGCGGCTGCGACCGGCATACCGGGGCTGCTGTGCGTCGAGCTGGGCCTCGCGGCCTATGACACGCCGCTCGGCATGAAGGGCTGCGGCATGCTGCTGAAGAATCCGCCGTATCAAGTGGATGAAGCGCTGGCGCGCTGGCTGCCCGAGCTGCTTGCCCTGCTCGGCGCCGGCGCGGCTGGCAATACACGTATCGAATGGTTAACCGCGGCCTGAGATCGGCGCCGCGCTGCTTCGGTTTGGCACAGGGAGGAAATGACTGCATGCCGATGTACCCGTTGATTGATGCCGAGGCACTGAGTACCTGTCTGGAGGAGCCCTCGTGGATCCTCGTCGACTGCCGCTTCACGCTCACCGACCCGCCGGCCGGGCGCAGTGCCTGGGCTGCCGGCCATATCCCGGGCGCGCGCTACGCCGATCTCGATGCTGATCTGTCATCGCCGATCCGGCCCGACAGCGGACGCCACCCGCTGCCTGACCCGCAACACTTTGCAGCGACTCTCGGGCGCTGGGGCGTGACACCGCACAGCACGGTCATCGCCTACGATGCCGGCAACAGTGCGATGGCCGCTTCGCGCCTGTGGTGGCTGTTGCGCTGGGTGGGGCACGAGCGGGTCGCCGTGCTCGATGGTGGTTTGGCCGAGTGGCAGCGCCGCGGTCTGCCGCTGAGCACGGAACCGGTGTCTGCCGAGGATGCCGGCGCGTATCCACTGCAGCTCAGCGATGAGCTCTGGCTGGACGCGGCCGCCGTGCAGCAGGCGCTGGAGGCGGGCGACTGCCTGATCGATGCGCGGGCGCCGGCTCGCTTCAGCGGTGAGGTCGAGCCCGTCGACCCGGTCGCCGGACATATCCCGGGCGCGGTCAATCTGCCGCTCGAAGGCAATCTGGACGCCGCGGGGTGTTTCCTGCCACCGGCAGTTCTACGCGAGCGTTTTCTCACCGCGCTGGCCGGGCGCGGCGCAGAGCGCGCGATCCACAGCTGCGGCTCGGGCGTTACCGCCTGCCACAACCTGCTGGCGATGGAAGCGGCGGGCTTGACGGGATCGCGGCTCTACGCGGGCTCATGGAGTGAATGGATTCGTGACCCGAACCGGCCGGTGACGCGTGGCTGAGGCGGGGCGTACCTGCCCATTCCACCTAAGATGATGCGGATGCCCGTCCCGGCGGCGTCGTGACGACGCGCGCATCAGGGCATTCGCTGTCATGACGGTATTCGACGCACAGTGCTTTTCATGGACTCTGGAGAACTGAACCGATGCGCCCAAGCTTCGTGAAAACGGGAACCTCCCTCGCTCTGCTGGCCTCGCTCGGCCTGCTGATGACCGGCTGCGTGCAGCCGGCATCCGTCGCACCGCCGGCCGGTACGGTCAGTGCGTGCGGTTACGTCAATACTGCGGAAAGCAACAATACCGGCACCGGCCTGCTGGTCGGCGCGCTGGCCGGCGCCGCCCTCGGCGCAGCGACCGGTCACAGCCATGGCAAGCGCGCGGCGATCGGTGCGGCCGGTGGTGCGCTGGTCGGCGGTGCGATCGGTGCCTACATGGACCAGAAAGAACAGGCGTTGCGCCAGCAGCTGGCCGGCTCGGGCGTGCTGGTTGCCCGCTCCGGCAATCTGGTCATCCTGACCTTCCCGGAAGGCATCACCTTCCCGGTCGGCAAGTCGACACTGGCCGGCGGTGCGCGTCAGTCACTGGACCGCATTGCGCCGACGCTGGCTTCCTCCGACCGTGCGCGCATCGGCGTCTGCGGCCACACTGACAGCACCGGCTCGCGCAGCTTCAATGAGCAGCTCGGCCTCAATCGCGCCCGCGCGGTGGCAGACGAGCTGATGCGGGCCGGCGTGCCGGGCTATCGCATCGACGTGCGCGGTTTTGCCGACGACATGCCGATTGCGAGCAACGCCACTGCCGCTGGACGGGCACAGAACCGTCGCGTCGAGATCGTGCTGGTGCCGACCTCGTGAGCCTGCAAGTCCTGCGCGCATGTGCCTGATCCTCTTTGCCTGGCAGGCCCATGCGCGCTACCCGCTGGTGGTGGCGGCGAATCGCGATGAGTTTTATGCAAGGCCGGCGGCACGTCTCGCCGAATGGTCCGATCAGCCCGGCCTGTATGCCGGGCGCGACCTGCAGGCCGGCGGCACCTGGCTGGGGGTGACTCGGGACGGCCGCTTCGCCGCGCTGACCAACTACCGCGATCCGCAACGCGTGCGCACGGAGCGCCCCTCGCGCGGTGCGCTGGTCAGCGATTTTCTGCGCGCGCCGCTGCGCCCGGCGGAATACTGCGCCGAACTGGCCATGCGGGGAGGCGACTACAACGGCTTCAATCTGCTGGTCGGCGATCGCGACGAGCTGTGGTGCTTTTCCAACTTCGGCGATGGTGCAACGCCGGTGAAGCCGGGCATCCACGGCCTGTCCAACCATCTGCTCGATACGCCCTGGCCGAAAGTGCACCGCGGCCGGACGCGCTTTGCCGAGCTGCTGGCCGCCGATGAACCCGACGAGCGCGCCTTGTTCGCGCTGCTCGGCGAGCGCCAGGTCGCCACCGATGCCGAGCTGCCGGCAACCGGCATCAGCCTTGAGTGGGAACGTGCGCTGTCGCCGCTGTTCATCACCATGCCGGAATACGGCACCCGCTGCTCGACCGTATTGCTGCGCGATCGCGACGGTGATGGCCGCCTGATTGAACTTGACGCGCGCAGCGGTGACGAAGTGCGCCTGGAGCTCAGCGCCGCCTGAGGCGCGCTTGCCAAGGTCCGCACGGCTGCGGAAACTAAACAGCTTTTTATCCGAAGCGATCCCTCATGCACTTTCAGCTGCTCAACGCCGATGGTCCCGCGCGCCGCGGCCGGCTCACCTTTGACCGCGGCACGGTGGAGACGCCGGCGTTCATGCCGGTCGGTACCTACGGCACCGTCAAGGCGATGACGCCGGAGGAACTGACCGACATCGGCGCGCAGATCATCCTCGGCAACACCTTCCACCTGATGCTGCGCCCGGGTACCGAGGTGATCCAGGCGCACGGCGACCTGCACGATTTCATGCACTGGGGCGGGCCGATTCTGACCGATTCGGGCGGTTTTCAGGTGTTCTCGCTGGCCGAGCTGCGCAAAATCGACGAGCGCGGCGTGACCTTCCAGAATCCGGTGAACGGTGACCGCGTATTCCTCGGCCCCGAGGAATCGATGGCCGTGCAGCACGCGCTCGGCTCCGACATCGTCATGATTTTCGATGAATGCACGCCGTACCCGGCGACCGAGGAGCAGGCGCGCAGTTCGATGGAGCTGAGCCTGCGCTGGGCCAAACGCTCGCGGGCGGCCTTCGATGCGCTGGGCAACCGCAATGCGCTGTTCGGCATCGTGCAGGGCGGCATGTATCCGCCGCTGCGCACGCGCTCGGCGCAGGGCCTGCAGGAGATCGGTTTCGATGGTTATGCCATCGGCGGACTGGCCGTTGGCGAGCCGATGAGCGAGCGCAACCTGATGCTGGAGCACACCACGCCGCTGCTGCCGGCAGAGCGGCCCCGTTACCTGATGGGCGTCGGCAAGCCCGAGGACATCGTCGAGTCGGTCGCGCGCGGCATCGACATGTTCGACTGCGTGATGCCGACCCGCAACGCGCGCAACGGCCATTACTTCACCTGGGACGGCGACGTGCGCATCCGCAACAGCCGTTACCGGCTCGATACCCGGCCGATCAGCGAGGACTGCGGCTGCTACGCCTGCCGGCATTACTCGCGTGCCTATCTGCGCCACCTCGATCGCAACCAGGAGATCCTCGGTGCGCGCCTGGCCAGCATTCACAACCTGTATTTCTATCAGGACCTGATGCGCGGCATCCGCGCCGCGATTGCGGAAAACCGTTTCGAAGCGTTCCGTCTTGACTTTCATGCCCGCCGCCAGGGCGGCGGGGACGCCCGTGTATAATGCCGCCCCCTTGTCGGGGCGTACCGCAAGCCCGTTTCCGATCCTCCAGAGGAAAACCTAATGAGCTTTTTCATCGCCGATGCCATGGCCCAGACCGCTGCCGCTGCCGAAGGGCCGATGGGAGCCGTCGGACAGTTCCTGCCGCTGATCGTCATCATGGTGGCCTTCTACTTCATCCTGCTGCGGCCGCAGCAGAAGCGGGCGAAAGAGCATAAGACGATGCTCGAAGCGCTGAAGAAGGGCGATGAGGTCGTTACCGGCGGCGGCGTCATCGGCCGCGTCATCGAAGTCGGCGAGAACTTCGTCGCCGTCGAGGTCGCCGACGGCGTGCAGGTCAAGGTACAGCGTGGCGCCATCAGTTCGCTGCTGCCGAAGGGCACCGTCAAGGGCCTCTGAATTTCGCTGATCGTTCGCTTGATCCGGCCGGGAGTCGCCGACCATGAACCAGTTCGCCTGGTGGAAAAACCTGCTGATTGCGCTGGCTTGCGTGATTGGCGTGCTCTACGCGCTGCCCAATCTGTACGGTGAAGACCCTGCGGTGCAGATTTCGGCGACGCGTTCGGCGAATGTCGATACGGCGCTGCTCGGCCGTGTGCAGACCGAACTCGACAACGCTGGTCTCAAACCGAAAGCGGCGGAGCTTGCCAATGGCCGCCTGCTGGTGCGCTTCACCGATACCGACGAGCAGCTCAAGGCGGCTGACCGCGTCGGTCAGTTGCTCGGCAACGACTACGTCGTCGCGCTCAATCTGGCGCCGAGCACGCCGGCCTGGCTGCGCAGCCTGGATGCCGCGCCGATGTTCCTCGGCCTGGATCTGCGCGGCGGCGTGCACTTCCTGATGGAAGTCGACATGAAGGCCGTCATTCACCAGCTCGAAGAGCGCTATGCCGAGGACGTGCGCACGCTGCTGCGCAGCGAAAAAGTCCGCTACGCCGCTGTCGGGCGCAGTAATGGCGGCATCAAGGTGAAGTTCCGCGAGGCGGCGGACAAAACGGCTGCGGAAGCCGTGATCCGCGACAAGCTGCAGGCCCTGGTGCCCGTCGCCGACGACGATCCGCTCGAACTGAGCTTCACTTTCAGTGAGCGCGAGATCAACGAGAAGAAACAGTTCGCGCTGGCGCAGAACATCACCACGCTGCGCAACCGCGTCAATGAACTGGGCGTGGCCGAGCCGGTGATCCAGCAGCAGGGTGACTCGCGCATCGTCGTGCAGTTGCCGGGCGTGCAGGATACCGCCCGAGCCAAGGAGATCCTCGGCGCAACGGCGACGCTGGAATTCCGCCTGGTCGACGAAACCGGCAACGTTGCCGCGGCGGCGCAGGGCCAGGTGCCGGTCAACGACAAGCTCTACCACGAACGCAACGGCCGGCCGATCCTGCTGGAGCGGCGCGTGATTCTCACCGGTGACTACATCACCGACGCTTCGTCCGGCATCGACCAGCAGTCCGGCGGTTCCGCGGTGTACATCAACCTCGATGGCAAGGGCGCGAACCGTATGGAGGACGCCACCAAGGACGCCATCGGCAAGCTGATGGCGGTGGTGTACATCGAGAACAAGACCGAAACCAAGATGGTCGACGGGCAGGCGCAGAAGGTCAGCTCGACCGTTGAGGAAGTCATCAACGTCGCCCGCATCCGCGATCGTCTCGGTGCGCGTTTCCAGATCACCGGCCTCGACAATCCGCAGGAAGCCCGCAACCTGGCGCTGCTGCTGCGCGCCGGCGCCCTGGCGGCGCCGATCCAGATCGTCGAGGAGCGCACCGTCGGTCCGAGCGCCGGTAAGGAAAACATCGAGCAGGGTTTCAATTCCTCGATCGTCGGCTTCATCGTCGTCGCGCTGTTCATGATCATTTCCTACCGCGTCTGCGGCGCGATCTCGGCGATCGCGCTGGCAGTCAACGTGGTGCTGATCGTCGCGGCGCTGTCGCTGTTGCAGGCGACGCTGACGCTGCCCGGCATCGCTGGCATCGTGCTGACGATGGGCATGGCGGTCGACGCCAACGTGCTGATCTACGAACGCCTGCGCGAGGAGCTGCGGCTCGGCCTGTCGCCGCAGGCGGCGATCCAGGCCGGCTTCTCACGCGCGTTCGCGACGATCCTCGATGCCAACGTCACACACCTGATCTCCGGCATCGCGATGTTTGCGCTCGGTTCGGGACCGGTGAAGGGCTTCGCCGTGACGCTGATCATCGGCATCCTGACCTCGATGTTCACCGCCGTGACCGTGTCGCGCGCGCTGGTGAACTTCATCTACGGCGGCCGCAAGGTCGAGCGTATTTCGGTGTGATCCCATGCAGCTGATTCCGCACAAGCTCAATCTCCATTTCCTGCGCTACGGCAAGATCTGCATCGGGCTGTCGATCGCGATCCTGATCGGCTGCGTGGTCTCGCTGGCGATGCGCGGCCTCAACTACGGTCTGGACTTCACCGGCGGCACCGTCATCGAGCTGCGCTATGCCCAGGCGGTCGAAATCCCGCAGGTGCGCGAGGCGCTGGCCAAGGCCGGTTTTGCCGATGCGCAGACCCAGTACATCGGCTCCGCCTCCGAAGTACTGATCCGCGTTCCGCCGCATGCCGGCGAGAATTCGGCCGGGCTCAGCAACAAGGTGCTTGAGGCGCTGAGCGCCAATGGCACCGCCCGCCCGGAGGTGCGCAAAGTCGAGTTCGTCGGCCCGCAGGTCGGTGACGAACTGGTGCAGAGCGGTTCGCTGGCGATGGTGTTCGCCACGGTCGGCATCCTGATCTACATCGCGATGCGCTTCGAATGGCGCCTCGCCGTCGGCGCGATCGCGGCGACGGTGCACGACGTGGTGTTCTGTATCGGCGTGTTCTCGGTGTTCCAGATCGAGTTCGATCTGACCTCGCTGGCGGCGCTGCTCGCCGTCATCGGCTATTCGGTCAACGATACCGTCGTCATCTTCGACCGCATCCGCGAGGACTTCCGCAAGCTGCGCAAGACGCCGGCGGAGGAGGTGATCAACACGGCGATCAACGACACGCTGGCGCGCACCATCATGACCAGCATGACCACGCTGCTGGCGGTGGTCGTGCTCTACGTCTGGGGCGGCGGGGCGATCCACAATTTCGCGCTGATCATGATCATCGGCGTGCTGATCGGTACGTATTCCTCGATCTACATCGCCAGCGCCTCGGCGCTGTACCTCGGCCTCAGCCGTGAGGATCTGCTGCCCAAAGCCAAGGAAGAGCTCGACGCGATGCCCTGAGCGCCCGCGCAGTGGCGTGAAAAAGCCAAGGCCCGGTCAAGCATGACCGGGCCTTTCCATTGGCGATCCGGTGGCTCAGCGCGGCGGCGTGCTAGCGCATGCCGCGGATTTGCTCCAGCGGGTCGGGCTCGTCTCCCGACAGGTAGACGGTGTGATCGAAGGTGCTGTCGGGTTCGTGCGCGCTGTCATCGTCGACACCGGAGATGACCAGCTGAGCCCATGCCGCAGCGATGGCCCAGATGGCAACGCCGAGGGCGACGACCCAGGTCATGACCTCACGCCCGTCGCTGTTCAGGTCACCCTGCAGGCCGATACCGATGCCGACCAGTGCGCTCATCCACACGGTACCGATCGGTGCTGCGCACCAGGCGGCGTGGCCGCCGTGGCGGGCGATCGCAATCGGCGGGGCGACGATCGCAAGAAGTCTCTTGTGCATGGTTGTTCCTCCACTCCAATGGCAGGCCAGTGCTCTGTTTGATGGCACTTGTGGCAAGGCGTTCGCGATGCTCGTGTAATCGCGGATGCTGGAGGAAAGCCTTTAGACCATGCAGCCAGCCCCCGCAAGGCGGGGACGGCGCTAGGGTCAGCGCTGCAGCGCCGGTGTCAGCGTCGGCTGCAGGGTCTGCAGCAGGCCCTTGAATACCTTGGGCGAGCCGGCGACGAGGTTGCCGGTGCGCAGGTAGTCGGCACCGCCGCTGAAGTCACCGACCAGGCCGCCTGCTTCCTGCACCAGCAGGGCACCGGCCGCCATGTCCCATTCGGCCAGGCCGATTTCCCAGAAGCCGTCCAGCCGGCCGGCGGCGACGTAGGCGAGATCGAGGGCTGCCGAGCCGGCACGGCGGACTTCGCTGCAGCGTTCGGCGAGTGCGGCAAAGCCGGCGAGGTAGGCCGGCATGTGCTTGGGCTGGCGGAACGGGAAGCCGGTGCCGAGCAGGGCACCGTCGATGGCGTTCAGCGGTTTGACGCGGATGCGGCGCTCGTTGAGCAGCGCTCCGTTGCCGCGGCTGGCCATGAACAACTCCTGGCGCAGCACGTCGTAGACCAGGCCGGCTTCCAGACGGCCGCGCACCTTGAGTGCGATCGACACGGCAAAATGCGGCAGGCCATGCAGGTAGTTGGTGGTGCCGTCGAGCGGGTCGATGACCCACTGGTATTCGGGGTCCAGCTCGCCCTGGCTGCCGCTTTCCTCGGCAAGAATGGCGTGGTCGGGATAGGTCTTGCGCAGGATCTTGATGATTTCCCGCTCGGCCTGCACGTCGACCTCGCTGACGAAGTCGTTGCGCGCTTTCTCGTTGATCGTGAGCTGGTCCAGACGATCGAGGTTGCGCAGGATGACCTTTGAAGCGGCCAGAGCCGCACGTTTGGCAATGGTGAGCGTCGGGTGCATGGCGTGTCGGGAAACCGGGTTGGGAAAGATCGTGGCCGGGGCGGCCGCAAGATCGCGTAGCATATCCGATCCGCCCGCCAGCGTCGCCGCTCATCACACCTGCGCATGAACATCCCGCGTATCCGCATCGTTCTCGTCGAAACCAGCCATCCGGGCAATATCGGGGCTGCAGCCCGTGCGATGAAGAACATGGGGCTGGAGGAGCTGGTGCTGGTGGCCCCGGAAGCGTTTCCGCATCCGCAGGCCAGTGCACGTGCCTCCGGCGCCGATGACATCCTGGCTGCTGCCCGCGTCGTCGCCACACTGCCCGAGGCACTGGTTGGCTGCGCACTGGCCATCGGCAGCAGTGCCCGGCCGCGTCATCTCGCCGCGGAGTCCCTAGAGCCGCGCGGCTGTGCCGCGCTGCTGACCGGCGCGGTGGCGCGCGGTGAAACCTGCGCGCTGGTTTTCGGGCGGGAGCGTACCGGTCTGACCAACGCCGAGCTTGACCACTGCACGCAGCTGGTTCACATCCCGACCAATCCGGCCTACAGCTCGCTGAATGTCGCCGCGGCGGTGCAGGTGCTGGCTTACGAGGTGCGCATGAGCTGGCTGCAGCGCGCCGCCAGTGACGTGCCGGCGCAGCCGGCGGGCAGCGACCCCTTCACCGCGCCGGCGACGGTCGATGAGTTCGAGCAGCTGATCGAGCATCTGCAGCAGGTGGCGATCGAAACCGGCTTTCTGGACCCGCTCAAGCCCAAGCATCTGATGCGCCGTCTGCGCCGCCTGTTTGCGCGCACACGTCTGGAGGCCCGCGAGGTGGCGATCCTGCGCGGCCTGTTGTCGGCGACGCAGGGGCGCAAGCGGGCCGGGCGCAGGGATAGCGACGGCGACTGAGCCGCTCGGCGGTGCATGGGCAAAGTTGACCAATTTGGTCGGACAAGGTTGAATGGGCGCCCCGCAAGGCGAGCGATCATGAAACTCACGACCAAAGGGCGCTATGCCGTGACGGCGATGCTGGATCTGGCGATGCATTACCAGGGCGAACCGGTGGTGCTGTGCGATATTTCGCTGCGTCAGGACATCTCGCTCGCCTACCTGGAACAACTGTTTGCCAAGCTGCGCAAGCATGGTCTGGTGGCCAGCACGCGTGGACCGGGCGGTGGTTATGCGCTCGGTCGCGATGCCGATGCGATCTCACTGGCCGAAGTCATTGCGGCCGTCGATGAATCGGTCGACAGCACGCGCTGCGGCGGGGCGGCGAACTGCCATGGGACGCAGCGCTGCATCACCCACGACCTGTGGGTGGAGCTCGGCGAGCACATCAACGATTTCCTGCGCGCCCGCACGCTGGGCGATCTGGTGCGCCGACAGGTGGGGAGTGAAGCTGGCTGCCGTCGCGAACAGTCTCGGCTGTGCGTCGTGCCGTGTGCTGCGGGAGAATCCGTCGGCCGCGGCTGAGGCCGCGTTTCAGGCTGGGCCGATGATCATGTCCTTACCGATCTACCTCGACAACGCGGCGACGACGGCCGTCGATCCCCGGGTGGTTCAGTGCATGCTGGACTGCCTGCAGGGCAGCGACGGTCCGGGCAACGCCTCGTCGACGAGCCATGTCTTCGGCCGTCGCGCCCATGCCCGCGTCGAGGCTGCCCGCGCTGAACTGGCAACGCTGCTCGGCTGCGATCCGCGCGAGATCGTCTGGACCAGCGGCGCCACCGAGGCCGATAATCTGGCGCTGCGCGGTGCAGCTCTGGCCGGGCGTCGGCGCGGCCGGCACATCGTCACCTGCCGCAGCGAACACAAGGCCGTGCTCGACACCTGCCGGGCGCTGGCGCGCGAGGGCTGGGAGATCAGCTTCCTGCCGCCGCAGGCCGACGGGCTGGTCAGCGCCGAACAGATCGCTGCGGTGCTGCGCGACGACACCGTGCTGGTGTCGCTGATGGCCGTGAACAATGAAACCGGCGTCGTGCAGGATCTGGCGGCGATCGGCGCGCTGTGCCGCGCGCGCGGTGTCCTGTTCCACGTCGATGCCGCGCAGGCGCTCGGCCGCATCGCGCTGGCGCCCGCCGCCATGAATATCGACCTGATGAGTCTCAGCGCCCATAAGTGTCACGGCCCGCAGGGCATCGGTGCGCTGTATGTGCGCCGCCTGCCGAAAGTGCACATCGAGCCGCTGCTGCACGGTGGCGGGCAGGAGCGTGGGCTGCGCGCCGGGACGCTGCCCGTGCACCAGATCGTCGGCATGGTGGAGGCGGCGCGGCTGGCGGTCGCCGCGCTGCCGACCGAATCAGCGCGCCAGTGCGCGCTCGCGGAACGCTTGTGGCAGGGCTTGCAGCCGCTGGGCGATGTCGTTCGCCACGGCCATGCCGAGTGGCGGGTGGGCGGCATTCTCAACGTCGGTTTTGCCGGGGTGCACGGTGCCAGCCTGCTCGCGGCGCTGCCGGGCCTGGCGGTGGCGACCGGCTCGGCATGCACGTCAGCCCTGGACGAGCCCTCGCACGTGCTGACTGCGATGGGCGTCGATGCCGAGCTGGCAGCCGCCTCGATCCGCTTCAGTTTCAGCCGCTTGACGACGGTGGCGGAGATCGATGCCGCCGTCGCGCAGATCGTGCCGGCGGTACGCCGTCTGCGCGCCTTGTCGCCCTTTGCCGGGTCGGCCGTGGGTGGGGACAGGGAGGGCGCATGTGCCGATGAGCGCGCGCTGTTTGCCCGTCATTTCGCGCAGCCGTTCCACGCCGGCGGTTTTGCGGTCACCGCGCCGGATGTCGCGATGGGCGGAATGCGCGCGGCGGGAGCCGTGTTCGCACTGCAGCTGCAGGCGGATGGCGAGCGCATCACGCGGGCGCACTTTCGTGCCTTCGGTGCGCCGGCACTGATTGCCGTCGGTTCCTGGCTGTGTCAGTGGCTGGCGGGACGCCCGCTCGCCGAAGCACGCGCGCTGACGCATCGTGAACCGACGCAGGCCCTGCTGCTCGAACCGCGTGAGTACACCTGTGCCGTGCTGGCCTGCGAGACGCTGGCGGCCGCACTGGCACGGACCGATCGTTCAAGCACCGCCGCGCTGCGGCAGGAGTCATAGACAATGAGCCTTTCCCTGACTGAAAAAGCCGCGAACCGCGTGCGTCATTTCCTCGACAAGCGCGGCTCCGGGGTCGGCGTGCGCGTCGGCATCAAGACTTCGGGCTGTTCGGGGTTTTCCTACACGATGGATTACGTCGATGAGATCGGCGC
The DNA here is from genome assembly GCF_003182095.1 of Plasticicumulans acidivorans. Lineage (GTDB taxonomy): Bacteria > Pseudomonadota > Gammaproteobacteria > Competibacterales > Competibacteraceae > Plasticicumulans > Plasticicumulans acidivorans. Next base: position 39,233 of record NZ_QGTJ01000012.1, read on the forward strand.
CGATGACGAAGTGTTCGAGTCGAATGGCGCCAAGCTGATCGTCGAGCGCAAGTATCTGGTCTTCCTCGACGGCATGCAGCTCGACTATGTGCGCGAAGGTATCAACGAGGCCTTCAAGTTCATTAATCCCAATGCCAAGTCGACCTGCGGTTGCGGCGAAAGCTTCAACGTCTGATCCGCCGTCCGCCGCGGCTGACATGCGCGGTTTGCCGGGGCTGGGTGCAGTCGGTACACTTGCCGCCCGCAAGCCCGCGGCGCTTGCCGTGTTTATCTGGCTTAAATTCAATCATCTGATTTGCAACGGAGTTTTTCCGAATGGCCATCGAGCGCACTCTGTCCATCGTCAAGCCTGACGCTGTCGCCAAGAATCTTATCGGCCAGATCTACAGCCGCTTCGAGGCTGCCGGCCTGAAGATCGTCGCGGCCAAGATGGTCCAGCTGACGCGCGAGCAGGCGGAAGGCTTCTACGCGGTGCACAAGGAGCGCCCGTTCTTCAACGATCTGGTCAGCTTCATGATTTCCGGCCCGGTCATGATCCAGGTGCTGGAGGGCGAGAGCGCCATTCAGAAGAACCGCGAGATCATGGGCGCCACCGATCCGAAGAAGGCCGCTGCCGGCACCATCCGTCATGATTTCGCCGTCTCGGTCGACGAGAATGCCGCCCACGGTTCCGATGCGCCGGAGACGGCCGCCGTCGAGATCGAGTATTTCTTCGGCAAGGACGGCATCTGCCCGCGCACCCGCTGAGACTGATCCACCGTGTCGAGCACCGTCCAACGCGTCAACCTGCTGGAGCTGACCCGGCCAGAGCTGGAAGCCTTCATGGTTTCTCTGGGCGAGAAGCCGTTCCGCGCCCGGCAGCTGATGAAGTGGATTTATCACGAGGGTGTCGATGACTTCGCGGCGATGACCGATCTCGCCAAGAAGTTCCGTGCCCGGCTGGCCGAAGTCGCCGAGGTTCGCGCGCCGGAGGTGGTGCTCGATCACGCCTCCGCGGACGGCTCGCACAAGTGGCTGATTCGCGTCGACAACGGCAACTGCATCGAGGCGGTGTTCATTCCCGAGCCCGATCGCGGCACGTTGTGCGTGTCCTCGCAGATCGGCTGCGCGCTCGACTGCAGTTTCTGTTCGACGGCGAAGCAGGGCTTCAACCGCAACCTGTCGGTGGCCGAGATCATCGGTCAGGTGTGGGCGGCCAACCGCGCCCTGGGCTGGGGCAGCGGCGAGGAGCGCATCATCACCAATGTCGTGATGATGGGCATGGGCGAACCGCTCGCCAATTTCAGCAACGTCGTCAAGGCGATGGAGCTGATGATGGACGACTTCGGTTTCGGCCTCTCCAAGCGCCGCGTGACGTTGTCGACGTCGGGCATCGTGCCGGCACTGTATCGGCTCGCTGAAGAAACCGATGTCAGCCTGGCGGTTTCGCTGCACGCACCGTTCGACGCGCTGCGCGACGAGCTGGTGCCGATCAACCGCAAGTATCCGATCGCCGAGCTGCTGGCCGCCTGTGCGCACTACATCGGCGACAAACCGCACCGGCGGATCACCTGGGAATACGTGATGCTCGATGGCATCAATGATTCCGACGAACATGCTCATGCGCTGGCTCAGCTGATTCGGCGGATTCCGTCGAAGATCAACCTGATCCCGTTCAATCCGTTTCCGCAGACGCATTACCGGCGCTCACCGCAGGCGCGTATCGACCGTTTCCGCGACATCCTGATCGGCGGCTACGGCATCACGACGGTGACCCGCCGTACACGCGGCGATGACATCGACGCGGCCTGTGGCCAGCTGGCCGGGCGGGTGCAGGATCGTACACGCCGGGTCCTGCCGCTGCTTGCTGCTGAACGGCCGCCAGCACCACCCGCCATATGAAGCTCCGCATCGTGCTTCCGCTGCTGCTGGTGCTCACGCAGAGTGCCTGCAGCAGCCTGTTCAGTGACGAGAAGAGCGGCACCGGCAGTGGTACGACCAATGCCAGCGGTCCGCCGCCAGACAAGATCGAGCCGGACGTCAAGCAGGCGGCGCAGCTCAATTTCCAGCTGGGCGTCGGTTACATTCAGCGCGGCGAATATCTGGTGGCCATCGATCGACTCAACAAGTCGCTGGAATTCAATGCCAATTTCGCCGAAGCGCACAATGCGCTTGGGGTCGCCTACGAGCAGCTCAATCAGTTGCCGCAGGCGCGCAAAGAGTTCGACCAGGCGGTCTCGCTGGACCGCTCGCTGCTGGCCGCGCGCATCAATCAGGCGCGTATGCTGTGCCGTTCGCCCGAGGAGGCCGCTGAGGGTGAGCGTCGACTGGTCGAACTGGCCAGTCAGCCTGACATGACCTCGCCCGATGGCGGCTGGCTGGAGGCAGCGCAATGCGCTCGCCAGTCCGGGGCGATGGACCGTGCCGAGGGTTATCTGCGACAGGCCATGGAGGCGGCGCCGAAGGCACCGCGTGCGCCGTTCGAACTGGCGGGGCTGCTGCATGAAATGCATCGCGATGTCGAGGCGCGCACGCTGCTGGAACAGTTCCATGCCCGCTTCGGAGAAACGCCGGCGACCCTGGCGCTGACCGCGCGCGTAGAGGACAGCCTGGGCAACGCGACGGCGAGCAAACAGGCTGTTGCACGCCTGCTCAAACGCTTTCCCGACTCCAACGAAGCCAAGTCCTATAAGACCCGCCGATGAGCCAAACGGAACAGTCATTGCCTCCGTCCATGGAGGAAACACGCGAACTCGGAGCCGCACTCACGGCCGGGCGCGAGGCGCTCGGTATGACGCAGGAAGCGGCCGCCGTGCGCGCGAATCTGTCTCTTGCCGTCGTTCAGGGGCTGGAGGCCGAGCGCATGGCCGAGCTCGGCGCACCGGTGTTCGTGCGCGGTTTCCTGATCCGCTATTGCCGGATGCTGGGACTCGATGAGCAGTGGGCACTCGAACGTTTCCGCCGCTTCGTGCCAGCCGAACCGCCCAGGCTCAAGCTGCGAGGCGAGTCGCTGAGCAGTGCGCCACGCGGACACCGCAGCCTGCGGCCGCTGGCCTACCTGCTGTTTCTGGTGCTGGCCGGGTATGCCGGCTGGGTGTTCTACCAGCGTATCTGGCCGAACATGGTCGGTGGTGGCAGTAACGCCGGTCTTGGCCAGCTCGATGCCAGCGGGCGTCAGGAGCTGGTACTGCCGTCAACGGCAGCGACGTCACCGGCTTCTGTGGCGCCGCCGCTGCCGGCGGCCACACCCGCAGTCGTTACACCGCCGCCGCCTGCGTCGGTGCCGGACTCGTCTGCTGCCACGTCGCCGGCGCCGGCGACGGCCGCCGAGCCGACAGTGCCGGCAGCGACTTCGGCTGCGGCGGCTGATACGGTGGCGCCGACCAGTGCCGCCGCACTCGACACTGCCGCGAGCACACCTCCCGCCGCTGGCAAGGTCGAGGTGCTGATCGAAACCAAGCGGGAGAGCTGGGCTGATATCCGTGACGGCGAGGGCAAGCTGCTGTTCACCGGAACCCTGCGCGCCGGCGCCCGCACCAGCCTGAGTGGTACGCCGCCGATCCGTTTCCGTTTCGGCAATGTGCTCGGTGCGAAGATCAGCCTTGATGGCCAGCCGATCGACATGGCGGCTTTTGTCCCCAAGCGCGGCAGCGTCACGCAATTCACGCTCGGCGCCGCACAGGAAAACTGACGCTCGTCAGCAGGGCTGACGACGAGCGCATGCGCCAGGCCGCAATCTGTCCGGGAACCTTAATTTAGCGATGGCGAAGAATCTGCAAGCGATCCGCGGGATGAATGACATCCTGCCAGGGGAGTCGGCCCGCTGGGCCGGTTTCGAGCACGTGATCCGCGACGTGTTAACAGGCTATGGATATCACGAGATCCGCACGCCGATCGTCGAATTCACCGACTTGTTCTGCCGTTCGATCGGTGAGGTGACCGACATCGTCGAAAAGGAGATGTACACCTTCGACGATCGCAACGGCGACAGCCTGAGCCTGCGCCCCGAAGGCACGGCGAGTTGTGTGCGCGCCTGCATCGAACATGGCCTGCTGCACAATCAGCAGCAGCGGCTGTGGTACACCGGACCGATGTTTCGCCACGAGCGTCCGCAGAAGGGCCGCTATCGCCAGTTCCACCAGATCGGCGCCGAGGTCTTCGGTATGGCCGGGCCGGACATCGACGCTGAACTGATCTGCATGACCGCGCGTTTCTGGAAACGCCTCGGACTGACGGATGTCTCGCTGCAGCTCAATACGCTGGGCACGCCGGACTGCCGGGCAGCGTATCGCCAGCGGCTCATCGAATACTTCCGCGCGCATCTCAATCAGCTTGACGAGGACGCGCTGCGCCGGCTCGACAGCAATCCGCTGCGTATTCTCGACACCAAAAATCCGGCGATGGCGACCGTGGTGGCGAATGCGCCGCAGCTGCTCGACCATCTGGACGCCGAGTCCGCCGCGCATTTTGCCCGGCTGCGCGAGCTGCTCGATGCCGCCGGCGTGGCCTACACGATCAATCCGCGGCTGGTGCGCGGCCTCGACTACTACACAAAAACCGTCTTCGAGTGGGTGACCGATCGTCTCGGTGCTCAGGGGACCGTGTGTGCCGGTGGCCGTTACGATGGACTGGTCGAACAGCTCGGCGGTCGTGCCACGGCAGCAGTCGGCTTCGCGATGGGCGTCGAGCGGTTGCTCGGCCTGCTGGAGGCACGCGACGATTTCGCCGCCGAGCGCGTACCGCAGGTATATGTGGTCATGGTCGGTGAAGCGGCGGAGCGCGTCGGTCTGGTGCTCGCCGAGCGCCTGCGCGATGCCCTGCCGGGCCTGCGTCTGCAGCTCAACGCCGGCGGTGGCGGCTTCAAGAACCAGATGAAGCGGGCTGACAAGTCCGCTGCCGAGTGGGCGCTGATTCTCGGCGAGCAGGAGGCCGCTGACGGCACCGCCGCCCTCAAGCCTCTGCGTGGCGAAGGTGAGCAGCAGGTGTTTGCGCAGGCCGAACTGACGGCGCGGCTCGCCGGTTTGTTGGCGCTGGCCTGAACCGGCAACCAGGGGAGCATCCGACGAGATGGCGATGGACGATTTCGCAACCGATGAACAACGCGTTGAGGCGATGCAGGACTGGTGGCGGCGCAACGGCATGGCGGCGATCGCCGCTGTGCTTCTGGCGCTTGCCGGCATCGTCGGCTGGCAGTGGTGGCAGCGTCAGCAGGCCGCCGAGGCCGCGCAGGCCTCATTGCAGTTCGACACGGTCATGGCAGCCCTGGCGGCCGGCGACGGCGAACAGGTACGCAGTCGCGGACAGGCACTGATCAGCGCGCATTCCGACACTTTCTACGCCACGCTGGCGGCGCTGGCGATCGCTAAGGTTGCCGTCGATGCCAATGACCTGCCGGCCGCCTTGTCGAGCCTCGACTGGGCCGCGACGAGAACCCAGGGCTCGCCGATGTACCCGGTCGTCGCCCTGCGGGCGGCACGCGTGCTGATTGCCGCAAAGCGCTACGACGAGGCGGCCAAGCGGCTCGACAGCGTGACTTCGGCGGCCTTCACCGTCGAGCGTGAAGACCTGCGCGGTAATCTGGCTCTGGCGCGTGGTGATGTCGAAGGCGCACGGGCGGCGTGGGTGGCGGCGGTCGCCGCGGGCGGGCCGTCGGCCGGGCTGATTCAGATGAAGCTCGACAACCTTCCTCCGGCGCAGGAGAAATGAGCATGCGGCGCAGCGTGATGTTGGTGGCCCTGCTGGGCCTGCTCCAGGGTTGTGGCTGGCTGACCGAGTGGGCCAGCGGCACCGACAACAGCGTGCCGCCGACGCCGCTGGTGTCGATTGCCAATCCCATGCCGGTGCGCGAGGTGTGGAGTACCAGCGTCGGTGACGGGGCTGACAAGGCGTTCGTGCGTCTGCAGCTGGCGCTCGATCAGGGCTCGCTGTACGCCGCCTCGCGTGATGGCATCGTCATGGCGCTGGATGCGGCGAGTGGTCGCAAACTGTGGTCGGTGGACACCGATTTGCCGATCACCGGAGCCCTCGGTGTAGGGTCCGGGCTGGTGGTGTTCGGTACCAACAAGGGTGAAGTCGTCGCGCTGCGCGCCGAAAACGGTACCGAAGCATGGCGCAGCCGTGTCTCCAGCGAAGTGCTGGCCGCGCCGCGGCTCAGCGATGGCATCGTCGTCGTGCGCGTCGCCGACGGCCGCTTCTTCGGCTTCGATGCTGCGAGCGGCACGGTGCTGTGGAACTATGCCTCGTCGGTGCCGCTGCTGTCGCTGCGCGGCACCTCGGCACCGCTGCTGGGTCAGGGCGTGCTGATCGCCGGTCTCGACAGCGGGCGTCTGCTGATGCTCGATCTGCGCCAGGGGCGGCCGCTGTTCCAGAAGATTCTGGCGGCACCGCGTGGCAAGACCGAGATGGAGCGTCTGGTCGATGTCGACGCCGAACCCAGGATCGCCGGCTCGACGCTGTTCGTTGCGCCTTACCACGGGGCGGTCAGTGCGGTCGATCTGACCAACGGCAACCTGCTGTGGAACCGTGATCTGTCGACCTATGCCGGTCTCGACGTCGATGCGCTGAAGGTTTACGTCAGTGCTGCCGACGATGTGGTCTGGGCGCTCGACCGGCGCAGCGGCGAACCGCTGTGGAAGAATGCCGATCTGCTCGGCCGTCACCTGACCGCGCCGGTCGCTGCCGGGCCGGTGATCGCCGTCGGCGATTTCGAAGGCTACGTGCATCTGCTCGATGCCGAGAATGGCCGCATCGTCGGGCGCGTGCGTCCGGAGTCGAAAGGCGTGATGTCGATGCTGCTGCGTAACGGCCTGCTCTTTGTTTACGGTAAAGACGGCACGCTCGCCGCGTACAGCGCCAACTGAGTCGCACGGCGGCGTGTCCTGATACGGCCGGATCTTTCGGGGTCCGGTTTTTGCTTTTTTCGTGTTCTCGGGAGTGCAGGCCATGTTGCCCGTCATCGCACTGGTCGGCCGACCGAACGTCGGCAAGTCCACTTTGTTCAATTGCCTGACGCGCAGCAAAAGCGCGCTGGTCGCTGATTACCCGGGCCTGACCCGCGATCGCCAGTACGGGCTCGGCAAGGTCGGTCCGGCGCCGTATCTGGTCGTCGACACCGGCGGCCTGACCGGCGAGGGCGAGGGCATCGATGCGCTGATTGCGCAGCAGGCCGAGAAAGCCGTCGAAGAGGCCGATGCGGTGCTGCTGCTGGTCGACGGCCGCGCCGGGCTGAGCAGCGCCGATGAGGAAATCGCCGCTCGCCTGCGCCGCAGCGGCAAGCCGCTGTTCCTCGTCGTCAACAAGACCGAGCATCTGGAGCTGTCACGGGTGCTGGCTGATTTCCACCAGCTCGGCATCGGCGAACCCTGGGGCATTTCCGCGACGCACAGCCGCGGCGTGCACACGCTGATGGATCGCGTGTTCGACGCCGTGGCCGAGACGCTGCCCGAGGGCGAAACGCGCGAGCTGCAGCGCACCGCACTCGGCGTCGACGACGGTTCGATCCGCCTGGCGATCATCGGCCGGCCGAACGTCGGCAAGTCGACGCTGATCAATCGCATCGTCGGCGAAGAGCGCGTGCTGGCCTTCGACATGCCGGGGACCACCCGCGATTCGGTAGCCGTGCCGTTCGAACGCGACGGTACGCGCTATACGCTGATCGATACTGCCGGTGTGCGCCGGCGCTCGCGCGTCGATGCCGCGATCGAGAAGTTCAGCGTGATCAAGACGCTGCAGGCGATCGAAGAAGCTCACGTCATCGTCATGGTGCTCGATGCCCGCCAGGGCATCGCCGATCAGGACGCGACGCTGCTCGGCTATGCGCTCGACAGCGGGCGGGCGCTGGTGATCGCTGTCAACAAGTGGGACCGGCTGGACATCGATACCCGCGACCAGGTGCGCAGCGATATGGCGCGCCGCTTGTCGTTCATCGACTTTGCGACGACGCATTTCATCTCCGCCCTGCACGGCTCCGGGGTCATGGACCTGTTCGCCTCGGTCAACCAGGCGTATCAGGCCGCTACGCGCAAACTGTCGACGCCGGAATTGACGCGGCTGGTCGAGGACGCTGTTGCCCAGCACGCGCCGCCGCTGGTGCACGGACGCAGCATCAAGCTGCGCTATGCCCATCAGGGCGGCAGCAACCCGCCGCTGATCGTCATTCACGGCAGCCGGGTCGAGCACATTCCCGACGCCTACCGCCGCTATCTGGTCAATCTGTTCCGCAAAGTGCTGAAGCTGCAGGGCACGCCGATCCGCGTCGAATTCCGTGGCGGTGAAAATCCCTATGACGACGGTGAGCACCGGCTGAAGAAGCAACACCACCGGCCGCGCCGCGATGAGCGTGAACACAAGGTGGCGGCACGCAAAGAAGCGCGCGAGGCACGCAAGCTGGAAGTGCCGGGGCGGCGCAACCCGACGCGTCCGGGGCCGAAACCCGCCGGTCCGGCGCCGTCCGGTGGACGCAAGCCGTCACCACGGACACCGCCGTCGCGCGGTCGCAGCTGAAATCTTGCGGCTTGCGCCTTAGTGCGATGCTGCGAGCGGCAGACGTATCTGCGCGCTGAAACCGCCGAGCGTCGTCGAGCGGCCGAGCTGCAGCCGCCCGGCGTAGCTGTCGACGATGTCCTGCGCGATGGCCAGGCCGAGGCCGCTGCCGGCACGCGATTCGTCCAGGCGTTTGCCGCGCTGACCGAGCAGGGCGAGCTGTTCGTCGGCGACGCCGGGTCCGTCGTCTTCCACCGTCAGTACCAGCTCGCCGTCCGCCTCGGCGGCGCTGACCAGCACACGCGAGTGTGCCCATTGGCAGGCGTTGTCCATCAGGTTGCCGAGTAGTTCGAGCAGGTCGTCGCGATCGATCGGCGCGCTCTGCGCGGCGATGCGTGTGCCGAAGCTGAGCCGGCGTTCAGCGTGTATGCGTTCGAGCACCGCGACCAGCGCGTCGATCTCACGTTCGAGGTCGACGCGCATGCCCGGCGTTGCACTGCCGGCGATGCGCGCGCGCTTGAGCTCGCGGCGCAGCAGGCGGTCGATTTCCTGCGTGCGCCGTGTCAGCTCGTCGCGTAAATGCGCGTGTTCGCTGAGCGCGGGATGGCGTTCGAGCTGGGTGAGTACCGCCAGCGGCGTTTTCAGCGCATGCGCCAGATTGCCGAGCGCATTGCGTGAGCGCTGCAGGCGCTGCGCGACCAGGGTGCCCAGCCGGTTGATCTCATCGACCAGCGGACGCAGCTCCTGCGGCACTTCCGTGGGCAGGCGTTCGATGCGGCCCTCACCGAGCTGCTGCAGGTCGCGGCGCACCCACTCCAGCGGCGCCAGTCCGCGCCGGATCAGCAGCCGCTGCCACAGCAGCAGGCCGCCGAATGCCGCCAGCGCAAGCCCGCTCAGGCTCGCGGTGAGCGTGCGCAGTCCGGTATGGAAAGCGCTCAGGTCCTCGGTGACGCCGACGGTGACGGATTCATCGCCGAAGCGTACGCGGCGTGCGATCACCAGCAGCTCCTGACGGTCGGGGCCTGGGACTTCGAGGCTGGCGATGCCGTTGCCGCTTGGCTCCGGCAGCGGAAAGTCGGCATCCCACAAGGAGCGCGAGCGCAGTTCGCCGCCGGGGGCGCTGATTTTGAAGTAATGCCCGGAATACGGTTGTTCGAAGACCGGTTTCAGGCTGTCGCTGGCCAGCTGCGGATGGCCGGAGGCGTCGAGTTCGAGGTCGGCGAGCAGGGCGTCGAGGTCATGTTCGAGCCGACCGACGATGAACTCGTTGGTCAGCCGGTTGATGGAGTAATGCGCCAGCCCGAAGCCGAGCAGCGCCAGCAGCGCCAGCGTCAGGATCAGGCCGCGGCTCAGGCGGCTTTCCAGGGAGGTCATCCGCGTTCGCCGAACACGTAACCCTGGCCGCGCCGGGTGCCGATCAGCTCACGGCCGAGCTTGCGGCGCAGGCGGTTGACGTAGACTTCGAGCACGTTGCTGTCCTTGTCCGAGTCGAAGTCATAGACGTGCTCGGCAAGCTGCGTTTTCGACAGACACTTGCCGGCGTTGAGCATGAAATAGCGCAGCAGGCGGAATTCGGTACCGGTCAGCTCGATCGGTGTACCGTCCGGCAGCAGTGCCTGGCGGCGGTCTTCATCGAGACGGATGCCACCGGCTTCGAGCTGCCCGGGCACGACGTCCTGTGCGCGGCGGATCAGGGCGTGCAGACGGGCGATCAGCTCCTCGATATGGAACGGTTTGCCGAGGTAGTCATCAGCGCCGGCGCGAAAGCCTTCGACGCGCTCATGCCAGGCATCGCGCGCGGTCAGGATCAGCACCGGCACACGCACACCGCGCGCACGCCAGCGGCGCAGCACTTCGAGGCCGGGCCGATCCGGCAGTCCGAGATCGAGCACGATGGCGTCGTAAGGTTCGGTGGCACCGAAGTGTTCACCATCGACGCCGTTATTGACGGCATCGACGGCAAAGCCCGCCTGTACCAGATCCGCTGCCAGCCGTTCACGCAGGCTGGTTTCGTCTTCCACCAGCAGCAGGCGCATCAGTCGTCGTCCTCTGCGCGGCGGCGCTTGGCTTTTTCGCGCAGCAGGCGACCGTCGCGGGCATCGTACTGGTAACTGCGCACGGCACTGTCGGCATCGAGCACCTTGACCTCGTAGACCAGGCGGTCGTGCTCACGCTCCAGTTCGATTTCCAGGATGTGGCCGGCCGGATGGGCGGCGCGATGGCGCTGCAGGATTTCCTCCAGCGACAGCACCTCGCCGGCCTCACGCAGACGGCGTATGTCCTCGTGGTCGCTGGCGCTGGCATAGAGCAGGGGCGTGCCCACAGCGCACAGGGCGAGCACGACGGCGAGGCTGCGCGGCAGCGTCGGCAGTTTCATCACGGGCTCCGGATAGCGAATCTGCTATCCAGCCTAGGCAGCGCAAGCTGAAAATCCGCTGAAAATGGCGGCGTGGCTCAGCTGCCGCTGGCTTCGCGCGCCTCGCGGGCGCGGCGGCGGTAACGCATGATCAGCCAGACGATGAAAGCGATGACGACGACGGTGCCGATGATGTAGATCTGGGCATGATGCATATTGCCCATGAACTGCTCCATCGCGTGGCCGAACAGGTAACCGGCACCGGCGAAGGTCACCGCCCAGACGGCTGCCCCGATCATGTTGAGGGTGAGGAAGCGCAGCGTCGGAATGTCACTGGCACCGATGACGAACGGCGTGACGTTGCGGATGCCGTAGTAAAAGCGGAAGGTCAGGACGAGAAAATCGCGATGACGTTCGAGCTTGTCGTTGATCCAGCCGACGCGTTTGGCCCATTTCGGATGACGGTCGAGCAGTTTCTTGCCCTGGAAACGGCCGATGAAAAAGTAGAACTGATCACCGCACAGGCTGCCGACGAAGGCAGCGAGCATGACCCAGTGCAGTTCCAGTTGGCCGAGTTTGGCAATGACGCCGGCGACGATGACAACGGTTTCGCCTTCAATGAAGGTCCAGACCAGGATCGTGAGGTAGCCGAACTCGGCTATCCACTGCTGGATGTGTTCGTACATGCTGTGTGGACTCGTGGAACGAAATAATCGTTAAAAAAGTGCCGGGGCCGTGCCCCGCCGGACTTGGCGGCGGGGCGCGCGGAGCTCATTTCATGGCGCTCATTCCGGCAGGGTGAGGGGCAGGAACAGGGCGTTGTCGTCACGGCGAATCAGCACGGCGACCGGTTTGCCGCGCGGCAGCTGGCGGATGACGGTGGCGAACTGGGCCGGACCGGTGATGGCCTGATTATTCACGCGAACGATGACATCTCCGGTACGTATGCCAGCGCTCTGCGCCGGGCCGCTGCGCACTTCCCGGACCACGACGCCGCTGTCGCCCTGCGTGCGCTGCTCCGCCGGCAGTTCGGTGACCTCAAGGCCGAGGCCGTGGGCTTCGCCGCTTGCAGCGCTGCGTCCGTTCACGGCTACATCGTCCGGCAGCTCACCGATCTGCACCTTGATTTGCGTCTGCGCACCGTCGCGGAAGATCTGCAGCGTCGCTTCTTTGCCCGGTGAACTGGCACCGACCAGCGGTGGCAGTTCGCCCGAGCGACTGATCGCGTGGCCGTCGAATTCGAGCACGATGTCACCGGCTTTCAGGCCGTTCTTCGCGCCGGGACCGTCGTCCATCACCTGACCGATCAGCGCACCGCGCGGGCGGTCGAGGCCGAAGGACTTCGCCAGATCCGGTGTGACTTCCTGAATGAGTACGCCGAGCCAGCCGCGGGCGACGCGGCCACGCGTCTTCAGCTGCTCGGCGACGTTCATGGCGACCTTGATCGGGATGGCGAACGACAGGCCCTGGTAACCGCCGGAGCGGGAGTAGATCTGCGAGTTGACGCCGATGACCTCGCCGCTGCGGTTGAACAGCGGGCCGCCGGAGTTGCCGGGATTGACAGCGGCGTCGGTCTGGATGAACGGCACGTAGTTGTCAGTCGGCAGGCTGCGGCCGACGGCGCTGACGATGCCTACTGTCGCACTCGATTCGAAACCGAACGGCGAGCCGATCGCCAGTACCCACTGGCCGACGCGCAGCGCGTCGGAATCGCCGATCTTGACGGTCGGCAGATCCTTGGCCTGGATCTTGAGCAGGGCGATGTCGCTGCGCGGGTCGCTGCCCACCACTTCCGCAACATGTTCGGTGCGGTCGTTCATGCCGACCGTCACCCGCTCGGCACCGTCGACGACGTGGGCGTTGGTCAGGATGTAGCCATCCGCCGAGACGATGAAGCCGGAGCCGATCGACGACGGTGTCGAGCGTGGCGTGCGTTGCTCGGGGCGTTGATCGAAAAAGTGCCGGAAGGGTTCCTCGAACGGCGTTCCTTCGAACGGATTGGGCAGGCGTTTGTCATGCGGCGTGCGGTCTTCGTTTGCAGGTTCCGTTTTGCCGGTGGTGCTGATGCTGACCACGGCAGAAGCGTAGTGGTCGACGAGCGCAGTGAAATCCGGCAGATCATCGGCACGTGCCGGCAGCGTCGTGAACAGCAGGGCGGCGTGCAGCAGTGTGACGGCAGCCAGGCGAAGCAGTTTGCTCATCGAGAGTCTCCGTGTCGCGGCGGCGGACTGGAACTGGAGTCGACCACGGTGGTGAGCCGGCGGTTCAGCTTGATCGCGCACGCAGGCGTCGCCAAGTTTTGCGAACGAGGTGCGGGAGCAGCATCCACGGTGGCATGCGCAGCCAGTGGGAGCGGATGAACAGGCACCAGCGCGCCGGATGCGCGCCGGGGCGTTCCAGCAGGACGCTGGAAACCAGTCGAAGCAGCAGCCATGCGCTGAGTGCGGACGGGGCGGCGGGGCGCAGGTTCGTGAACACGGCATCGGGTACCGGCGTGCCGAGTGCCTGCCTGGCCAGACTCAGCGCGTACCAGAGCGGTCGCCCGAGATCGAGTTCGAGCGCCCGCGCCGGCAGTTCGCGCCAGAATGCGGAATCGCCGAGCTCCATGCACAGCTGGTGGATGTCGAGCAGGTCACGCAGGGGGTGCTCGAAAGCGCCGTCGTAGCAGGCATGGGCGGCCGCATGCAGGAGCAGGTCGTGGGGACACAGCACCCGTACGCCATCTGCCGTATCGAGGGTATGCGCTGCGGCGATCAGCCGAGCCGAGTCCGGGTGCAGGCGTGCGGTCCGCGGCAGAATGGCGTGATGCACGTCGACGGTCATGCCGCGCAGTGGGTGCACGAATGCCGGCAGCTCGTGCATCCACTGGCGGTAATAGCGATCGTCGTAGGGCTTGAGCGCCTGGTGCACCCAGCCGCTCGCAAACAGTGTGGTTTCGACCGCCGTCATCGCTGAATACGGATAGAGCACGTCGAGATCCGATGACAGCCGCCCGCGTCCCGCGGCCAGTCCCAGCAACTGGTAGGCCATGCCTTTCAGTGCGATGGGCGCCGGCTCGGCCACGGCCTGCGTCAGGCAGCGCAGCTCCCAGCGCAAGGCCCGTGTGCGGGCATTGGTCAGCTCGCGGGCAGCGTACAGATGGCGGACGACGCGGGGCGGCACGCTGGCCAGCTGGCCGGCGTCTTCCAGGCAGGCGTGCAGGCGCGCCAGCCCGCCGAGGCGGCGGGCGACCGGCAGCAGAACGTTCCAATCGGCTGCGGACAGTTCGGACGCTGTGGCTGGGGCACTGAAGAGCCCAAGCAAAGTTTCCACGTTGCTCGGGGCGTGCGCAGCATGCCGAGCCAGCATCATCGGGCGTGTCGACTCAAAAATTTTTTACACATGCTGTCCGGCGCAGACCTGTTTCGCGATCGGGGCATCGGCGAAATCCGCAGCTTGCCGGCATCAGTGAATATATGGCGCGAAATTTGCGTGAAACTAATCAAGCTCAATCCCGGTCCCGGCGAATACATGCGCCGTGTTACATCCTGTCAGACTCGCCGTCCAGCGGGCTGCAGCCGATACTATACCGATACTCAGGATTTTTCTTCGCGAGAGGCTGGTTCTATGGAACTCCACGAGCAGCACAGTCCGACTTCCACGGAGAGCGCTGAGACGCCGACGAACACTGCGGTATCCGTCTCGCGGCGGCGTGTACTGAAAGCGACGGCGTTGGTGGCCGTGCCCGCCGTGCTGACAGTGCACGCGGGACATGCACGCGCGCAGGCTTTGACCAGTGCCGTGCGTTGCTCCATCAATGCATTGGATAATCCGATCACCACGGATGACGGTAACCCGAATCTCTACAGGAAGGATGGAGATGCAGTCTGGTTTAATATCGATCCTACTACGGGTGAGGTTACACCGATCCTTAAGGGAGAGCAGGGCTACATGGATACTGCCAACGGTTCCTTCCTGTCGACCGGATGCGTGACCTCCGCTCTCCATATCAATGGATAGTGTCTTGAGTTCCCTTGCCGCAGCCGAAGCTCGGCCGTCAAAGGAGTCTCAAGCACCGCTGGTGCAAAATGCGCAATGGCAGCTGAGTGTGCCTTTGCTGTTGCGCGACTGGGCCGACGGTGTGACCTATATGCTGGCCTATAACGTCGAGTCGGGTCAGACGCACTTTCTGACGACGGTCGGTGCGGTGCTGGTCGAGCAACTGTCTGCCGGCGTGCAGTCGACATCGGAGCTGCTCGGCGCCGTACAGGCGGTCTGTGAGGACCCGGACAGTATCGATCTGGACATTCTGCTTGATGAAGCGCTGCGTCAGCTCACCTCACTTGGCTTGGTCCGGACCCGCCCTCTTTGACTGCTTCGATTGCTGATCTGACTGGTGCACGTCTGCGTGAGCACCTCGGCGGCGAGGGGCTGCGTTTTCACATCGGCCCGTTTCTTTATCAGCTGCACTCCGAATGGCTCGATATCGCTGCCTGGCTTGAGCGTCTGTATGCGGTCTATCCCTTGGCTGCGCCGCAGGACTGTGCCGATTTTCACGTTGAACTGTTCTGGCGCGGCTGGCGCAAGCGTCAGCTCGGCGTGCGCTTCGATGGCGAGATCCTGCCGTATCCGCTTTTCGGCAGCGATTATGCGGCCCCGCATATGGAGTGGGGGCTGAACTGGGGCGTGGCGATGCATGCGCACTGGTTGCTGATGCTGCATTCCGGCGTCGTCGAGCGCGGCGGCCGGGCGCTGATGCTGCCCGGGCAGCCGGGTAGCGGTAAGAGCACGCTGAGTGCAGCGCTCGGCTGGCGCGGCTGGCGTTTCATGTCCGACGAGTTCTGCCTGATCCGGCCGCAAACCTTCGATGTCGTGCCTTTCCCGCGCCTGGTGCCGCTGAAGAACGCAGCGATCGAAGTGATGGCGGCGTTTGCCCCGCAGGCGCAGATCGGCCCGGAATTCCCGGAGACGCACAAAGGCCGCCTGGCCCACATGCGTCCGCCGGCCGAGGCCGTCGCGGCGATGGCACAACCGGCCAGGCCCGGCTGGTTCGTATTTCCACGATTCGTTGCCGGGACGTCGGCGCGTCTGCAGCCGGTCGCCCCCGACCTGTGTTTTGCGCGGCTGGCGACCAATGCCTTCAATTATGAAGTGCGCGGCCGCACCGGCTTCGACACGCTGTACCGGCTGGTCAGTGAATGCCCAGCGTTTGCGCTGGAGTTCGGCGATCTGGATGCCGCGATCGCCGCCCTCGACGAGCTGCCGGCCCGCGACTAATCGCGGAAGTTGGTGAACTGCAGCGGCAGTTCGATCTGTTCGTTGGCGCGCAGCAGGGCGATTGCTTCCTGCAGATCGTCGCGCTTCTTGCCGGTGACGCGCACCTGTTCGCCCTGGATCTGCGCCTGCACCTTGAGCTTCGAGTCCTTGATCAGCTTGACGAGCTTTTTCGCCAGTTCCGACTCGATGCCCTGGCGCACGGTGATTTTCTGGCTGGCCTTGAGATTGGCTACCTGGATCTCCTCGGCCTTCAGACTGCGTACGTCGATGCCACGCTTGGCGAGCTTCTGGTAGAGGATCGTGCTCATCTGGTCGATCTGGAATTCAGTCTTCGCATGCAGCGTCAGCACCCACTCGGCTCGCTCGATGCGCGCGTCGGCGCCCTTGAAATCGTAGCGGGCGTCGATGTCGCGATTGGCCTGATCGACGGCGTTGCTCAGTTCGTGTTCGTTGACTTCGGAGACGATGTCGAAAGAGGGCATCGGCTGTTCCTCGAAAATGGTCACGGCCGCGAGCGACCCGGGGCGCGGAAGGATAGCGCCCGCATCGCGACGGACCAAGCCGTCGCGCTCAACGCTCGATCGAGTAGATCAGATCGCCGCCGGTCGCGCTGCCGGTGCTGCGGGTCTCGACCGACAGGGTTTTCGTCAGTTTGTAGCGCAGCAGGAAGGTCGCCGCCGGCTCGAACAGCCCGACGCCGTAGCTGACGTAGAGATCGGGTGTCAGGTATTTGCCGAGCATCACCGAAGTGCCGGAAACCCCCTCGCCACCACTGTTTTCCAGCGACAGGCGGTCGAGGCCCAGCGCTTTGCCGATGCTGTCACCGATGCCGCTGGTTTGACCTGCGCCGAGCAGCGCCGCCGCCCGCATCAGCGCACCGGACTCCTCGGACTGCGGCGCGCGGCCGAACACCAGATACGACAGGATGCTGGCATCCGGCATCGACGGTTCCGAGAACAGCTTGAGCTGCGGCCGCTGTGCCGAGCCGCTGATGCGGGCGCCGGCGGTGACCTCGTCGATGGTGCGTGCCACGCGCAGATCGAGCACCGGGTTGTTCACCGGCCCGCCGGAGAACAGCAGGCGGCCGCGCTCGATGGTCAGGTCCTGGCCGTAGACGCGGTATTCGCCTTCTTCGACGTTGATGCTGCCGGTGGCGCGTGGTGCGAGCGGAGGCGTCTGTTCGACCAGGAGACTGCCGTCGAGGCGAGCCTTGAAGCCGGGAGTGACGACGCGGACGTCGTTGCCGAGGATCACCCGCAGGCGGGCTTCGATGGCCAGCGGCGTTGCATTCGCTTCCTCGCGCCCGCTGATGTGCACGTCGGCCGAGGCGCTGACGCCGCCGCTGCTCTTCGGCGGTGAGACCAGCGCCTGCGGTACGCGGAGTTCGCCGCCGATCTGCAATTTGCCATCGGCCAGATGTGCTTCGAGGTCCGGGCTGATGCGGGCCTGCAGCTCGTTGGAGCCGGCTGCCTGGAAGTCGTTGCCGCGCAGCGCCAGGCGCAGGCGTTGCCCAGCCGGTTGCCAGCCGCCGCTCAGGTTCAGCTGCCCGCCGCCGGAGCGCGCGCCGCCATCGAACAGCAGGCCGCCTTTACCATCACCATTGGCGCTGAAATGCAGATCCTCGATCTTCAGACCGAGCCCGGGGACTTCGACGCCGGCATTCGTGAGAGCGGCACGGCCGCGCAGCGCCGGAGCGCGAACCGCGCCACCGAGCGTCAGGTCGGCATCGACGCGGCCCTGCGGCGCCGCGATCGCCGGCACCAGGGCCGACAGGATCGACAGCTGGGTGAAGCGCGCCTGTATGCGACCGCCGAGCTGGGCTGCGGCGTCGAGCGCCGACAGTCGCAGCTGCGCATCGAGGCCATCGCCGCTGCCGAAGCCGACGTGGGCTTTGAGGTTGGCCTGCTGGCCGTCGCTGCGGGCTTCGAGACGGGCATCAAGCGGCAGCTGCACCGGAGCGGCGCTCGCCTCGTAGCGCAGACGGCCGGGAGCCAGTCGTGCATCGACGCTGCCGCCGGCAAAGTTGCCGTTGGCAGCGAGGCGGGCCTCGGCATCCAGCGACGCGACCGATTCCACCAGCAGATCGGGCGGCAGGACGGGCTTGAGGCGGGCAAGGGCGAAGTCGTTGAGTTTGAGTTTGACGGTGCCACCCGCCGCAGCACTCCACTGGCCCTCGCTGCACAGGCGTGCCGGGGCGCTGAGTAGGCACAGGCGTGCCAGTTCCGCGCTGTCGCGTCCGGCGCGCAGGGCGACGGCACTGGCCAGGCGCCAGTCGCCGAAGTCGGCGTTGTGCAATTCCAGCCGCGTGATGCGTCCGCGCCAGTCCTGCGCCTCGATGCCACCGTTCAGCGCCAGAGCCAGCGTCAGCGGCTCGCCCTGCAGCGACAGCTCGGCGCGGTGGCTGGCCGCCGTGCCCTCACCATGCAGGCCCAAGGTGCTGAAGCGTTGTCCGCTCAGTTCCAGATCGGCGCCATCGAGCGCCAGCGTCGAGCGTTCGCGGCCGGCCGCGTCGACGTCGGCGTCGATGGTTAGCCGATCGAGATGGCCGCCGTTCCAGCCGAGCTGGGTGGCGCGGGTCTTCAGCGTCAACCGGGGCGTCGCGCGCGGGCCGTCGAGGCGGCCGCCGGCCTCGACATGGCCGCGCATGCCGGGCACGGTGCCGGCGAGCTCAGGGGCTTTCAGTGACCAGCCGAGATCCCAGCGCTGCGCGAGCTTGCCACCGGCCTGCAACTGGATCTGCCCCCACTGCAGGCGCAGCTCGTCGAGGTCGAGGTTTTCACCGTCGAGCTTGACGCGGGCACCACCGTCGAGCTTCTGGCCGTTGAGGGTGCCGGCCAGGCGCTGCAGCGCGAGCGACAGCTGCGGCGTGCCATCGATGACGCGGCCCTCGGTGTCGAGTGCGAAGCCGATGCGCCCCGGCCACTCGGCGCGGAAGCGGCCGGGATCGAGGCGCTCGCCGCTGAGTTTGGCCTGCCACTGCACCTGTGGTGCCCACTGCGCGTCGGCCTGGCCGTCGATACGGCCATCGAGCAGCTCGCCGGCGAGTGTTTCCAGGTGCACGCCGCTGTCCGTACCCTGGCCGGCGAGTTGCCAGCGGCCGGCAGGAATGTCGGGGCCGCGGGCTTCGAGTTCGGCACTGAAGTGGTAATCCTGCGGCGTGCCGGTCGCCGACAGTTTGCCGCGCGGGCTTTCTATGGTCGCCGGCGCCTGCAGCGGCCAGGCGAGGTTCTGCCAGTCGCCCTGTGCCGAGAAGGCCTGCGTTGCCACCGTGAATTCGCCGGCGAGTGCCAGACGGATGCGCTCGTCGGCGGAGCGGGCGCTCAGCGAATCAAGGCGGGCGTGCTCACTGTCGCCGCTGGCGCGCAGGGCCACCTGCAGCTTGCCGGCGCTGGCTTCGAGCAGCTCGGCGTCGAGTGTGGCGTGGTAATCCTGCAGGCTGCCGCTGAGGCTGAGCCGGCCCTGCGGGCTGGCGATCAGTGGCTCGGCATTCAGTGGCCAGGCCAGCGCGCGCCAGCGGGCGGACAGCTCGGTGCTTGGTTCGGTGAAATGCACATCGCCCTGAGCATCGAGCTGCAGCGGCGTGTCGCCGCGGCGCAGCTGCAGTTGCGCGATATGCGCCTTGCCGGTATCGCCTCGGGCATCGAGCGCGATGCTGAACGGCACATCACCCAGCTCTGGCAGCAGCGTCTGCAGGGCGGCACGGCTGCTCAGCTGTGCCTGCCAGCGGGCGCTGCCGAGGACATCGTCGAGCTGTGCGCTCAATGTGCTGTCGGCTGCGCCCCGGGTGCTTGCTTCGGCCTGCAGACGATCGAGATCGCCCTTGAGCTGCACGGTGGCATCGAGTGGCGCACCAAGCGGCGTGCTGCTGAGCCGGGCCTGCAGCGTCAGGTCGAGCGGCCAGCGGCCGGCGGGCTGCACGTGGCCCTTGAGGGCGGCGGTGAGTGCGTAGTCCGGCAGGTCGACGTCCAGCGTGGCGAGCTGCAGACCGTCGGCGCCGGCATTGGCGCTGAGGCGCGCCTGCTGTACGCGGATCGGGGCGGCGGCATGCGGTGTGATGCTGATGTCGTCGAGCGCCAGCTCACCGACTTCGAGCGCCAGCGGCAGGTGGATGTCGGGCAGACCGGGCGTGCCCGGTTCGCTGGTCGCGGGTTCCGACGCGGGAGCGGAGGGCGGCAGCGCGAGCTGCAGCCCTTGCAGCGCCAGGCGGTCGACGCGCAGCAGGCCGTGCAGCAACTGCCGCGGGCTCCAGTCGAGTTCGAAGCGCGCGAGCGCGGCGTGCAGCTCGCCGTCACGATAGTCGAGCTGATGAATGCGCAGGGCGCCGAGCAGGTGGCCGGAGACTTCGCCGACCTGCAGTGTGCCCGGCGCGTAGCGCTCGCCGAGGCGCACCAGCGTGCGCACGCCGGCTTCGCTGCCGAGCAGCCAGCCGGCGGTGGCCAGCAGCAGGAGCAGCGGGACCAGCACGGCGGCGAGCGCGATCAGCAGGCGGCGCTTCACAGGTCGGGACCGAGCGTGAAGTGAATGCGGAAGGCGTCGCCCGGATCATCGAAGCCGTGGGCGAGGTCGAGGCGGATCGGGCCGATCGGCGAGGCCCAGCGCAGGCCGATACCGGCGCCGATCTTCAGGCTCATCGAGTCGTTGAAGGCGTCGCCGGCATCGACGAAGCTCGCCACGCTCCAGTCGCCGACCACGCGATGTTCGTACTCGACGCTGCCGACGACGGTGTTCTTGCCGCCGATGACGTCGCCCTTGGCGTTGCGGGGACCGATCGATTCATAGGCGTAGCCACGCACGCTGTTGTCGCCGCCGGCGTAGAAGCGGATCGAGGTCGGCAGGCGTTCGAGGTCCGAGGTCCAGGTGGTGCCGGCATCGAGGCGGACCAGCAGCCGGGCGTCATCGCCGAGCGGCTGGACACGCTTGGCGCCGGCGCTGAACTGCGCGAACGACAGATCGGAGAGCAGCGGCTCGGCAGCGCCGCGCAGCTTGAAGGTCAGGCGGTCGCCGCGTTTGACGTTGAGTTTGTCGTCGGCGTGCAGGCGCGTGAAGCTGAGCGAGGGGATCAGCAGGGCGACGGTTTCGGTATCGCCGTTGTCCTGGCGGAAGCGCTCGACCTGCTCGTCGAGCGCGACGATGCGCTGCCAGGCGCTGGTCAGCTGCACCTGCTTGCTGATGCCGATCACCGCCGTCTGCGACCACTTGGTCGAGGAGTTTTCATAGTCGGCACCGGCGCGTATGGCCACCTGTTCGGTGCGCGGGTCGTTGCCGGGAATCACATATTCGGCCGACAGGGTTGACTTGATCGTCGAGACGCGCAGATCGCTGTTGATCTTGTGGCCGAGCGAGTTGACCCAGCGGTCCTGATAGCCGATGCGCCCGCGCGGGCCGGTGTCGGTGCCGTAACCGAGGCCGAAGTCGTAGCGCTTGCGCTTGCGCGGCTCCAGGCGCACGTCGATCGGCACCACGTCGCCATCGGCGCGATCGGGGCCGGCGTCGAGTTCGACGGTACTGAAGTAGTCGGCATCGTTGAGCGCTGACTGCAGGTCGATCAGCGCCGCGGCGTCATAGGGATCGCCCGGTTTGATGCGGTTGTAGCGGCGCAGCAGTGAATCCTTGAGGAAGTCCTGGCGAAAACTCAGTTCGCCGAAACGGTAGCGGCGGCCGCTGTCGAGATGGAAATGCACGTCGGCAGCGCCGGCGTCCGGGTCGACGATGACCTCGGCGCGCTCGATGCGCGCCTCGAAGTAGCCGCGCTCGGTGGCCAGGCCCTGCAGCGCACTTTTCAGGTCTTCCCAGGCGCTGTGCTCGAATACCGCGCCGGCGTGCAGCGCCTGACGGTCGAGCAGGGCGGCAAAGGGGGCGTCCTGCGCGGCCGCGCCGCTGATGACCACGTCGAAATCACGCACCCGCACCGGCTGGCCGGCATCGATGCGGTAGACGGCGCGCCAGCCGCCGTCGTCACTGCGCTGGAGTTCGGCGTCGATCTGCGGGCTGTAGTAGCCGAACGGCTCCAGCGCGGCGTGGATCTCGGCCGTCGCCTGTGCGTGCAGCCAGTGCACGCGGGCGTCGGTCGGCAGCGGTTTGCCGACTGCTGATTCAATGTCGAGGAAGGCCTCGACGTTGTGGCGCAGGCGCTCGTCGTCGAGGCCGTCGATTTCGACGACCACGCCCGGCGCGGCCTGCGCGGCGGCGCTGAACATCAGCGCCGCCAGCAGCCAGCCGGACAGAGGCAGACGGGCGCTTGCGCCGACCCTCACTCAGCGCCCTCGATGCGGGCACGCACGGCGGCGGTCAGGGCCTCGGCACTCAGTCCGCTGCCTTCCAGCGCCTGCTCACTGGCGGCCGGTGCGACGTAGTGCGCGAGCTGCTGTTCGAGCACGGCGAGGTCGGCTTCGGCAGCATCGTGACCACTGGCGTGACGGGCGGCGACGCGTTCGCGCAGCGTCTGCGGGTCGGCCGTGCAGGCGAGCAGCACGAAAGGCACGTTGCATTCCGCTGCCAGTTCCCGAAACGGCGTGCGCTGCCAGTCCTGCGGGAAGGTCGCGTCGACCAGCACCGGGTAGCCGAGGCCGAGCAGTCGCGCGGCGAGTTCGAGCATGCGCTCGTAGGTGAGGGTGCTGGCTTCGGCGGTATAGATGCCGCCGGCCACCGCCGAGTGGCTGTCATCGAGCGGGCCGAGGCCGAACAGACGCTTGCGCACGACGTCGGAGCGCAGGCGGATCGCCGCGAAGGCTTCGAGCAGCACGCCGGTCAGCGTCGACTTGCCGGAGCCGGAGACACCGTGGGTGATCAGCAGGAAGGGCGGGCGTGGCGCGGTGAAACGCTGCGCCAGTGCCAGGTACTCGCGGGCTTCGGCGAGCAGCGCCGCGGCGGCCTGCGGCGAGTGGCCGGGTTGTGCCAGGCGGATGCCGGCGACCTTGGCGCGCACCATCGCGCGGTAGACCAGGTAGAACGGCAGCACTTCGAGCGCGTCGTAGTCGCCGCTGAACTCCAGCCAGACATTGAGCAGGCGGTGCGCGTAGGCCGGGGCGCCGCGCTGTTCGAGATCCATCAGCACGAAAGCGAGGTCGGCGGTGACGTCGATCCAGCGGAAGGCATCGTTGAACTCGATGCAGTCGAAGATCGTGACCTCGTCGCCGGCGAGGATCATGTTGCCCAGGTGCAGGTCGCCGTGGCACTCGCGGATGCGGCCCTCGGCCTTGCGCCGGCGCAAGGCCGGCTGGATGCGTTCGAGTTCGGCGCGCGTCCAGGTTTCGAGGCGGTCGAGTGCCGCCTGATCCTGCGCAGCGGGCAGCAGTTCGCGGCTGTGGCGGAAGTTTTCGAGCGCCGGGTCGGCGGCGGACTGCGGTGTACCGAAGGCGGAGTCATCACCGGCAACGGCGATGCCGGCGTGGAACTGCGCCAGCCGGCGGCCGATGGCATCGATGTGGCGCGGCTGCAGGCGACCGTCGGCGAGGACACGGTCGAGCAGATCCTCCTGGCGGAAGCGGCGCATACGCACCGCCCATTCAATGGCATCCTGTGCATCGCCGCCGATCTGCGGGTTTTCCGCACTGCCGCAGATCGGGATACAATCCAGATAAATGTCCGGCGCCAGACGGCGGTTCAGTCGCACTTCCTCCTCGCAGAAGTACCGGCGGCGGGAGAGTTCGCTGAAGTCGAGAAAGCCCAGATTCAGCGGCTTCTTGATCTTGTAAGCGTACTCACCGGCGAGGAACACGTAGGAAATATGTGTTTCCAGCCGGTCCACGGTGGTGACCTGCGGATAGAGTCCGGGTGCCATCATGGCCGCAGCCAGTGTGTCGATGGGGGAGTTCGCTTGCGTTGTCACGCCTCTTTGTCCTTGGCCGAATGCAGGCGCACAGGATAGGCCAGCAGCCGTCCCCCAACCAACCGCCGCGTCCTGCGCGGTGGCGCTCGTTTCCTCTATCAGATGGCCCGAACCCCTAAACGTCGTCCCCCCAAACGCCCCAGCTTCGTGCGCGGCATTTTTCACCTGATCGGTCTCGTCCTGCTCGGCGGCGTCGTCATCGGTGCCGTGGCGCTGTACAGCTATGCGAGCCATCTCGATGGCGTCATCCGCACGCAGTTCGAGGGCAAGCGCTGGGCGCTGCCAGCGCGCGTCTACGCCAGTCCGCTCGAAGCCTTCGCCGGCATGAATCTCAAGCCCGGCCAGTTCGCAACCGAACTCAACGCCTTGCTCTACCGGGAAACCAGCGCCGATGAAGGCCCCGGTACCGTCGTGCGCCGCGGCGACAGCTTCGAGCTGACCACCCGCGGCTTCGCCTTCTGGGATGGCACCGAGTCGCCGCGGCACCTGCGCGTGAGTTTCGACGGCAGCAAGCTGAGCAGCATCGAAGCCCTCGACGGCCAGCCGGCCCCCGGCCTGCTGCGTCTGGAGCCGATCGAGATCGCCGGTATTTATCCGGCCCATCACGAAGACCGCATCCTGGTGCGGCGCAGCGACCTGCCGCAGGGCCTGGTCGATGCGCTGACGGCGATCGAGGACCGTTCGTTCTTCGAGCATTTCGGCATCGACTTCAAGGGCGTGATCCGTGCCACGGTGGTCAACATGCGTGCCGGGCGCACCGTGCAGGGCGCGAGCACGCTGACCCAGCAGCTGGTGAAGAACTTCTTCCTCAGCAGCGAGCGCACCTTCAGCCGCAAGCTCAACGAAATGCTGATGGCGGTGCTGATCGAGTGGCATTACTCGAAAGACGAGATCCTCGAAGCCTATTCCAACGAGATCTACCTCGGTCAGGACGGTGCGCGTGCCGTGCACGGCTTCGGGCTCGCTGCGCGTTTCTACTTCGACCGCCCGCTCGGCGAGCTCGAACTGCCGCAGATGGCGCTGCTCGCCGGTCTGGTCAAGGGGCCGTCCTACTATGATCCGCGCCGGCATCCCGAGCGCGCGCTGGAGCGGCGCAATCTGGTGCTCGATGCGATGGCCGAGCAGGGCAAGCTCACGCCCGGGCAGCTGGCGGCAGCGAAAGCCGCACCGCTCGGCGTCAGCGAGCGTGGGCAGAGTGGCGGCCTGACGCGCTATCCGATCTTCATCGATCTGGTGCAGCGGCAGCTGCGCGAGAGCTATCGCGAGGAAGACCTGACCAGCGAGGGGCTGCGCATCTTCACCACGCTCGACCCGCGCGTGCAGGCCGACGCCGAAGATTCGATCGTCTCGATGCTGCCGCAGCTCGAAAAGAGCCGGCGCATGAAGGCCGATACGCTGCAGGGTGCGGCGGTGGTGGTGCGTCCGGACAACGGTGAAGTGATGGCTCTGGTCGGCGGTCGCGACGTGCGCCTGGCCGGCTTCAACCGCATTCTCGACGCCCGCCGCCCGGCCGGGTCACTGCTCAAGCCGGCGGTCTATCTGGCCGCGCTGGAAGATCCGCAGCAGTTCACGCTGGCGACCTCGATTCCCGATCAGCCGTTCACCTGGCACCTGCCGGGCGGTGGCGGCGACTGGTCGCCGCGCAATTACGAGAAGAACTTCCGCGGCCGGGTGATCCTGCGCTACGCGCTGGCGCACTCCATGAACGTGCCGACGGCCTGGATCGCCAAGCAGATCGGCATGGATAGGGTCGTCGACATCCTGCATCGGCTCGGCGCACGGCAGGACCTCAAGCCCTATCCCGCACTGGTGCTCGGGGCGGCGGACCTGTCGCCGTTCGAGATCGCGCAGATGTACCAGACGCTGGCGAGCGGCGGTTATCGCGCACCGCTGCGGGCGATTCGCGAGGTCACCGCGCAGGATGGCAAGCCGCTGACGCGCTATCCGCTGGAGATCGAGCAGGTGGTGCAGCCGGGGCCGGCCTATCTGGTGGTCAACGCCATGCAGGCGGTGGTGCGCGAAGGCACGGCCACCGCCGTCTACCGCACGCTCGACCGCAAGCTCAACCTCGCGGGCAAGACCGGTACCACCGACGACCTGCGTGATTCCTGGTTCGGTGGCTTCAGCGGCAATCTGATGACGCTGGTCTGGGTCGGCCGCGACGACAACCGGCCGACCGGGCTGACCGGCGCCAACGGCGCGCTGCGCGTCTGGATCGACATGATGAATAAATTCAATCTTGAGCCGGTGGAGATGGCGCAGCCGCAGGACGTGCAGATGGCCAGCATCGATCCCGGCAGCGGCGGGTTGGCCGATGGCAACTGCGGGCGGGCGCTGTCGCTGCCGTTCATCAGCGGCAGTGCGCCGCGGGCACTGGCCCCCTGCCACGCCGGCTATGTCCCGCCTGAAGGGTATGATGCAGCGCCGGGCGATGCGGGCGACGGTACCGAAGCACCCGCAGCGCAAGAACCCCGTTCCCGTGAAAAACCGGCGGAACCGGCACCCGCGACCGACTCCATTGGTGACTTCTTCAAGAGACTGATGCAATGACGATGCCCGCCCTGCGTCGCACGCGGCTGCTGACGCCGCTGTTCCTGCTGCTGATGGTCGGCTGCGCCGCGCCTTCGCCTTTCGGTGCGCCGGTCGAGGACCGCACCCGGGCCCCGGCGGCGCGCACGCCGGTGCGCCAGAGCGCGCCGGTGGTCGAGGTGCAGCCGCTCGAACGGCCTGAGCCGTTCGCCAACGATGGCGGCGCGCCACTCAATGCCCAGCCGCTCAACAGCCAGCCGCTGCCGGCACAGCCGGCGCCGCCACCGAGCAATCAGGCTGCGGTGAATGCGCCGAGTGATACACCCGCGGCACCCGCTCCGAGTCCGGCGCCAGCACCGGCGCCAGCGCGTCCGGCCGCTCCGCCGGCGGAGATCAGCCGGCAGGGCAACACCGCGGTCGTTGCGCTGCTCGATTCAGCGGCCGGCTATGTGCAGAGCGGTGATCTCGACAAGGCCGCGGCTTCGCTCGAACGCGCGCAGCGTATCGAGCCGCGCAATCCGTCGATCCTCTACGACCTGGCGCAGGTGCGCGCGCATCAGGGGCAGTACGCGCAGTCCGAAGCGATGGCCAGCAAGGCGATCGGCATGGCCGGCGGCGACAAGGCCCTGCAGGCGAAAGCCTGGCGGCTGATCGCCGCGGTGCGCCGTGCCGGTGGCAACGCCGCCGGTGGCGACGCCGCCGAGGCGCAGGCCGCGACGCTCGGACAGTGAGTCCAGGTCACGGCGGCGTACAGCCTGCGCCGCCGTGACCGTGCGCCTGCACGCATGGAGATTTCCGAGTTTTTTGCCAGTGATGGCCCGCTTGCCCGTCACATCCCCGGCTACGCGCCGCGCGCGCAGCAGCAGTCGATGGCTGAGGCCGTCGAGCGGGCGATTGCCGACAGCGGCACGCTGATCGTCGAGGCCGGCACCGGCACCGGCAAGACCTTCGCCTACCTGCTGCCGGCGCTGAGCTCGGGGTGCCGGGTGATCGTGTCCACCGGCACCCGCGCGCTGCAGGACCAGCTGTTCCACAAGGATCTGCCGGTGGTGCGGGCCGCGCTTGGCATCGCCGTCAAGGTCGCGCTGCTCAAAGGCCGCGCCAACTACCTGTGCCTGTGGCGCATGGCGGCGGCGGAAGCCGGCGGGCGTTTTCGTTCGCGCGAACTGGCGGCGGCGTTCGTGCGCATCCGCCAGTGGGCGGCCTTCACCCGCAGCGGCGACATCGCCGAGGTGGAGGACGTCGCCGAGGACTCGCCGCTGTGGCCGCAGGTGACCTCGACCGCCGACAACTGCCTCGGTAGCGAATGCCCGCAGTTCCAGGACTGCTTCGTCGTCCGCGCACGCCGCGAGGCGCAGGAAGCCGAGCTGCTGGTCATCAACCATCATCTGTTCTTCGCCGACATGGCGATCAAGGAAGAGGGTTTTGCCGAGCTGCTGCCGGGCGCCGACGCCGTGGTGTTCGACGAGGCCCACCAGCTGCCCGAAGTCGCCAGCACGTTTTTCGGCCTCAGCCTGTCCAGCCGCCAGCTGAGCGAGCTGGCCCGCGACACCATGGTCGAGCAGGGCCGCGATGCCCGCGATTTTCCCGATCTGGCCGAACGCGCCGCGAGCTTTGAGGAGCGCGTGGTGCGCCTGCGCCAGGCCTTCGGCGAAGAAAGCCGGCGCGCGCC
The DNA here is from genome assembly GCF_003182095.1 of Plasticicumulans acidivorans. Classification (GTDB taxonomy): domain Bacteria; phylum Pseudomonadota; class Gammaproteobacteria; order Competibacterales; family Competibacteraceae; genus Plasticicumulans; species Plasticicumulans acidivorans. The sequence goes on from NZ_QGTJ01000012.1 coordinate 67,334, forward strand.
GTGGCACGAGGTCGCCGAGCTGCCGGAGCTCACCGAGGCGGTGGCGGCGGTCGCCGGTGCCTTCGCCACGCTGATCGCGGCGCTGCAGGAGGCCGCTCCGCGCGGCAAGGGGCTGGAAAACTGCCATGCCCGTGCCCTCGAACTGTGCCAGCGCTTCACCCAGCTGACGCAGCCGCCCGAGGCCGACACGGTGCACTGGTTCGAAACCCATGCGCGCAGCGTCACGTTGAGCCAGACGCCGCTCGACATTGCACCGACCTTCCGCGGCCGCATGAACCTCTACCGCAGCGCCTGGATCTTCACTTCGGCGACGCTGGCGGTCGGCGAGGGCTTCGGGCATTTCTCGCAGCGCCTCGGCCTGCCGGCCGACAGTGAAAAGCTCAAGCTCGATAGCCCGTTCGACTATCGCCGTCACGCCGTGCTCTACCACCCGCCGGATCTGCCCGATCCGGCCTCGGCGGGTTACACCGCGGCGCTGGTCGAGGCGATCCTGCCGGTGCTCGATGCCTCGCGCGGCCGTGCCTTCCTGCTGTTCACCAGCTACCGCGCGCTCAACGAGGCGGCGGCGCTGCTGCGCGATCGCTGCACGCATCCGCTGCTGCTGCAGGGCTCGCTGCCGAAGGCGGCGCTGCTCGCGCGCTTCCGCCAGCTCGGCAACGCCGTGCTGCTCGGCACGTCGAGTTTCTGGGAAGGCGTCGACGTGCGCGGCGAGGCGCTGTCCTGCGTGGTCATCGACAAGCTGCCGTTTTCCAGCCCCGGCGATCCGGTGCTGTCGGCGCGTATCGAGGCGATGAAGCGTGCCGGCGGCAATCCGTTCATCGAATACCAGATTCCGCACGCGGTGATCACCCTCAAGCAGGGCGTCGGCCGGCTGATCCGCGACGTCGACGATCGCGGCGTGCTGGTGCTCGCCGATCCGCGCCTGCTGAGCAAACCCTACGGCAAGCTGTTCCTCGACAGCCTGCCGCCGATGACGCGTACCCGCCAGAGCGAGCGGGTGCGCCGTTTCTTTGCCTGGGTCGACGCCGTACCTGTGCCCCCTGCCGGCTGAGGCCGCTTTCTGGAAGTCACCGTGAATCTGCTTGCCATCGACACCGCCACCGAAGCCTGCTCGGCCGCCCTCGACTGTGACGGCCGGCTGCTCGAACGCTACGAGCTGGCCCCGCGCCAGCACACGCGGCTGATCCTGCCGATGATCGAAGCGCTGCTCGCCGAAGCCGGCCTCGGTTTCACACAGCTCGACGCCATCGCCTTCGGCCGCGGTCCGGGTGCCTTCGTCGGTCTGCGCATCGCCGCCAGCATCGCCCAGGGGCTGGCTTTCGCCGGTGATCTGCCGGTGGCGCCGGTATCGACGCTGGCCGCGCTGGCGCGGCTGGCCTGGCGCGAACGCGGCGAGTCGCGCGTGCTGGCGGCGCTCGATGCGCGCATGGGCGAAATTTATGCGGGCGCCTACTGCATCGCGGACGACGGTGCGCCCGTAAGCCTCTGTGAGGAACGCGTCCTGCCGCCGGCGGCGCTGGCGGTTGCGGGCGCCTGGTTTGGTGTCGGCAGCGGCTGGGACACCTACGCCGAATCGCTCGCGGCCACGCTGGACTGTCGCGGCTGGCTCCCTGCCGCGATGCCGCGCGCCGCTGATATCGCCGTGCTCGGCCGGCAGGCGATCCTGCGCGGCGAGGGCGTGGCGGCGGAGCTGGCACAGCCGGTGTACCTGCGCGACGAGGTCGCCAAGAAGCTCGCCGAGCAGCGCCGTGGCTGAGTGGCTGGCATCGCCGCGGCGGGGCGCGTTAGCATGGTCGGGACATAACCATCCCGGGCTCGACCCGGTAGCCAAACGCCCCCGAAGCAGGGGCGTTGCAAGAGGAGGAAAGAGCATGCTCGCTGAAGCGATTATCCCCGAAGGCGTGCACAGCAAGGCGCTGCCCGACCTGGTCACCAAGCTGTATCTGGAGCGCGGCACGCTGTTGCGACGGCTGCACGCGATCGATCTGCGGCCGCGGCCGATCGCCGAGCGTCTGCATCAGCTCGAAGAGCTGTGCCAGTCGCTTGTCGACTACTTTGCGCTCGGCCATTTCGAGGTGTTCACCGCGCTGCGCACGCATCGCCACGGCACGCGGCTGCGCCGGCTGCTGAGCGAGCTCGACGATCCGCTCGCCGATACCGCGCGCATCGCCGTGGAATTCAACGACCGTTACGGCGGCGAACGTACCCGCCGCTTCGATCAGCTGCCGCGCGACATTGAACAGTTGCGCGCGGCGCTGGTCGCACGCCTGGAACTGGAAGATCGTCTGCTCGCGACGCTCAGAGCCTGAGCCGGCGCCCGGCGGTCAAGGCCGCCGCCTGTAGCGACGACGACGCCGGACGGTGCGACCCGTCCGGCGTTCCTTTTTATTTCCTGCCCCCGTCGACTGAGGAAAACCGATGGCCCGTGTCCACCTCGATCTGCCCGAACACTTTGCCTTCCGCACCGAAATGCGCGTACGCGTCGGCGATATCAACTATGGCAAGCATCTCGGCAATGACGCCCTGCTCGGTCTGCTGCACGAGTCGCGGGTGCGCTGGCTGGCCGAGCACGGCCAGGCGGAGTTCGACTGCTTCGGCGCGGGACTGATCATGGCCGACGCGGTGATCGTCTACCGCTCCGAGGCCTTCCTCGGTGAAACCCTGATCTTCGAGCTGGCCACCGCGGACTTCAGCAAATACGGCTGCGATATCTTCTACCGCGTCAGTGAGCGCGACAGCGGCCGCGAGGTGGCGCGGGCCAAGACCGGCATCGTGTTTTTCGACTACGACGCGCGCAAGGTGCGCGGCGTGCCGGAAGACTTTCAGCGCCTGTTCTCCCTGCCGGCCTGAACATGGCGATGCGAACCCCCTTGCCGCTGCGTCAGATGCTGGCGTTCGCGCTGGCGCTCGGTCTGGCGCTGCTGCTGGTCCTGGTGCTGCACCTGACCGATCTGTCGCTGTCGGTGTGGGAGCGTTTGAGCAATGCGCCGATCGGCTTCTGGCTGGTCTACGGCTCGCTGATCGCGGTGGTGGCCGGTGGCGGTGCCTGGCTGGTGTGGCGCTTGCTGGCGCCGCGGCGTGCCGGTGCAGCGCCGGCGGTACGTGCGCCGGTGCCGCTCGCCGATGAGGCGAGCGTGCAGGCACGCGTGCAGGCGGCGCAGGCGCAGGGTATCGACACCCACGCCGTGCAGGCCGAGCTCGCCGAGCTGACGCGCCGGCGGGCCGCCGGCAGCATCGTCGTCACCTTCTTTGGCGAAGTGTCGAGCGGCAAGTCGAGCCTGATCGCGGCGCTGGCGCCGCAGGCGCAGGTCGAGATTTCGCCGGTGGCCGGCTCGACGCGCAGCGTCTCGCACCACGTCTGGACCAGCGTCGCCGGCGACCGGCTGGTGCTGGCCGACGTGCCCGGCCTCAACGAGGCCGACGGCACGCTCGATCCGCTGGCGCTGGCCGAGGCGGGCAGGGCGCATCTGGTGGTGTTCGTCTGCGCCGGTGACCTGAGTCGCGCCGAGCATGCGGCGCTCGAACGGCTGCTCGAACTGGGCAAGCCACTGCTGCTGGTGCTGAACAAGTCCGACCGCTACGGCGATGCGGATCTGGCGCTGATCGAGGCGCGGCTGCGCGAGCGCCTGGCTGGCCGCGGTGAATGCGTGGTGGTCACTGCCGGCGGTGAGGAGGAAGTGCTGTGCATCGCCGCCGACGGCAGCGAAAGCCGGCTGCTGCGGCCCCGCCCGGCGCAGGTCGGCGCCCTGGCCGCCGCCATCGAGCAGACCGTCGACGCCGATCCGGCCATGCTCGAATCCCTGCGTGACGCCGCGGTGTTCACGCTGCTCGATCATCAGCTCGACAGCGCCGTCGCCGCGCATCGCCAGGCCCGCGCCGAAGCCATCGTCCAGGGCTATGCGCGCAAGGCGGTGTTCGGCGCGCTGGCAGCGGTCGGGCCGGGCACCGACGTGCTGATCCAGGGTTATCTCGGCGTCAACATGCTGCAGGAGCTGTGCGCGGTCTACGAAGTGCCGGCCAAGGATCTCGATCTGCAGCGCTTCCTTGAGCTTGCCAGCGCCCATGTCGGTCGCAAGCTCAATCTGCTGCTGGCGCTGGCCGGCAATGTGTTCAAGGCTTTTCCCGGTGTCGGCACCGTCGTCGGCGGCGCGCTGCATGCGGTGGCCTACGGCCTGATCTTCGAAAGTCTCGGCCATGCCGCCGCCCGTTCGCTGGCCAGTCGCGGCGCGCTGGTGCCGGGCGTTGCCATCACCCTGCTTGAGGACGCCCTCGGTGAACATCTGGAAACGCGTGCGCGACGCCTTGCCGGCCTGGTGGTCGGGACGCGGCACGCCGACGACAGCCCCCGCTGAAACGCCGTCCGCACCGGCTGCGGCCGACGGTGGCGAGGCGCATCTGCGCCTGGCCCGCGAGAGCCTGCGCGAGCTGCTCGACGACACGCAGGTGCCGCCCGAGGTGCGCGCGCGCCTGGCCGAGGATTACGCCACGCTGGAGCGCATGCTCGAACGGCTGGAAGGCGGACGCCTGCACATCGCCGTGTTCGGCCGCGTCAGCGTCGGCAAATCGGCGCTGCTCAACGCCCTGCTCGGTGAGCAGCGCTTTGCCACCAGCCCGCTGCACGGTGAGACGGTGACGGCGACGGCGGCCGACTGGCAGCCCGATCCGAGCCTGCCCGGCGTGCAGCGGCTGCAGGACGGCGGCGTGTCGCTGATCGACACGCCCGGCATCGACGAGGTCGGCGGCGAAGGCCGTGAGCGTCTGGCGCGCGAGGTCGCGGCTTCCGCCGATCTGGTGCTGTTCGTCTGCGAGGGCGATCTGACCGATACCGAGCTGTCGGCACTGCGCGGGCTGGCCGACGGCACGCGGCCGATCGTGCTCGCCTTCAACAAGACCGACCGCTACACCGCGTCCGAGCGCGCGCTGCTGCTCGATGCGCTGGAGCGGCGCACCGCCGGCCTGGTGCGCCCCGAGCACATCGTGCCCTGCGCGGCGGCGCCGGCCGAGCGCACGGTGATCCGCATCGACGCCGCCGGCCGCGAGAGCGAGAGCCGCCAGCGCCCGCCGGTCGACATCGAGGATCTGCGCGAGACGCTGTGGGACATCCTCGCCAGCGAGGGCAAGACGGTGTCGGCGCTCAATGCCGGGCTGTTCGCCGGGCGTTTCTGCGAACGCCTGGCGCGTGAGGTGCTCGAACTGCGCCGCTCGCTGGCCGAGACCGTGGTGCGTCGCTACAGCCTCGGCAAGGGCATCGCCGTCGCGCTCAACCCGCTGCCGCTGGCCGATCTGGCGGCGGTGTTCGCCGATGTGGCGATGATCGTGCAGCTCGGTCGCGTCTACGGCCTGCCGGTGTCGCGCGGCGAGGCCGGCGGGCTGATGAAGACCATCGCCGCGCAGCTTGCACTGTTGCTCGGCGCCGCCTACGCAGGAGACTTGTTGAGCTCGCTGCTGAAGGGGCTGACCTTCGGCCTGTCAACGATCGTCACTGCCAGTGCCCAGGGGGCGGTGGCATGGTATGGAACCTATGTCGTCGGCCGGGCGGCGGAGCGCTACTTCGCTCAGGGCCGTTCCTGGGGCGAAGGCGGTCCGAAGCGCGTGGTGCAGGAGATCCTCGCCAGCCTCGACCGCGATTCGCTGCTCGCCGAGGCGCGGGCCGACATCATGGCGCGGCTGCGGGGGGGGACGTGAGCGTATCGACGCTGTTTGGCCTGCTCGGCGTGGCGCTGCTGGTCTGGTTCGTCCACGACGCCCTGCGCGCCCGCGAGGCGGCCATCGCGGTGGCGCGCCGCGCCTGCAGCGCGCAGGGCCTGCAACTGCTCGACGACACCGTCGAACTGCGCGAGCTGCGCCCGCAGCGGGCTCTGCGCGGCGGTCTGCACTGGCGCCGGCGTTATGCCTTCGAATTCACCCGGGGCGACGATCGGCGCATCGATGGCGTGGTCATCATGTGCGGCCACCGGGTCGAGAGCTGCGTGCTCGGCGCCCTTGAGAGCAGCCCGTCATGACGCTGCCCGCGCTGGCCGATCTGCTCGCCCTGGCGTTCTTCGCGCTGGCCTGGGCACTGTATGCGCACCATGCCGCCGGCCGTCATGGCGACCGCCCGAGCCTGCTGCATGCCACGCATCATCATCGGCGCGAGTGGATGCTGCGCATGCTCGAACGTGACAACCGCATCGTCGACTCGGCGCTGATCGGCAACCTGATGCGCAGCGTGTCGTTCTTCGCCTCGACGACGATGATCGTCATCGGCGGCGTGCTGGCGATGCTCGGTGCCACCGACCGCCTGATCGAGCTGTCGGCCGATCTGCCATTCGTCGCCCCGGCCTCACGTGAGCTATGGGAGCTGAAGGTGCTGCTGCTCGGCGCGATCTTCGTCTACGCCTTCTTCAAGTTCACCTGGTCGCTGCGCCAGTTCAACTACAGCTCGATCCTGATGGGCGCCGCGCCCGCCGCCGGCGATCTGCATGACGCAGCGCAGAAGTTTCGCTACGCCGACCGGCTGGCCCACCTCAACTCGATGGCCGGTGACCAGTTCAATCGCGGCCTGCGTGCGTATTACTTCGGCCTCGCGGTGCTGACCTGGTTCATCCACCCGTGGCTGTTCATGCTGATGACGGCGGCGACCGTGGTCGTGCTCTACCGACGCGAATTCAGTTCTTCGACGCTGCACGCGCTGGCCGTCGACGGTCACGACGAGGCCTGACCTTGAACGCGCGGGCGGAGGGGGTCTGGCGTAGTGCGGGACTCAATCTGCTGCTGGGCCTGCTGCTGTGCTTCAGCGGCTGGCTGAGTCGCCGGGTGCCGATGCCGGGTGATCTGCCGTTGCCGCTGTGGCCGCCGGCCGGCATCGCCCTCACCATGCTGTTGTGGGGCGGGCGGACGCTGCTGCCGGGGCTCGGCCTCGGCGCGCTGCTGCTGCACGTCTGGCTGTTCGGTGGCGGGCTGCTGTCGGCGCCGGCGTGGCTGGCCAGCGCCGGTCTGCTGGCGCAGGCGGCGCTGGGCGCGTGGCTGATACGCCGCTACCTGGGGTTTCCGCATGCCCTGGCCCATGCCCGCGACATCGGGCGCTTCGTGCTGCTCGGCGGCCTGCTGCCGGCGCTGGTCGGTGCCGGTGCCTACCTCGCCGCCGGCTTCGGGGCGGGCAGTGCGCGGGCGGCATTGTCGGTGCTGCTGGCGCAGGCGTTTGGCGTGGCCATCGCCACGCCGGTGCTGCTGTCGCTGCTGATGCCGCGCGAAGGCGTCTGGGAGCTGCGCGCGCGCGGTGTGGCGCTGCCGCTGGTGCTGGCCACCGGCCTGCTGGTCACGCTGCTCGATCCGCTGCTCGGACCGTGGCTGGAAAGCGCCGTGCACGTCCTCCCCGGCGGGCCGGTCGCCGAGGCCTGGTGGCTGATGGTCGCCGGCATCGCGCTGTGCGCGCTCGGCGCCGTGCTGCTGCTGCAGCTCAGCGCGCGTGCCGCCGAGGTGCGCGGCCTGGTCGCCGAGCGCACGGCGCAGCTGGAGCAGCTCAACCGCACGCTGGCGGTGGAGGTCGAGCGCCGCCGCGAGACCGAACAGCAGCTGCGCGAGGCGGTTGCCGAGGCGGCGGCGGCCAACCGGCTGAAGAGCGAGTTGCTCGGCACGATCAGTCACGAGCTGCGCACGCCGCTGAACGCCGTCATCGGCATGACCGATCTGGTGCTCGACTCGCCGCTCAACGAGGAGCAGCGCGAGTTCCTGCAGACCGCGCGTGTCGCCGCCGACCAGCTGCTGACGCTGATCGGTCGCCTGCTGGATTTTTCCGAGGCTGCCGTCGGCAGCCTGCGCGTCGAGGCGGTGGCGTTTCGCCTGCGCGAGCTGCTGGCAGCCGTCTGCGAGATGCAGCAGACGGTTGCCGCGAGCAAGGGGCTGCGCTTGAGCTGGCGCATCGCCCCGGAGCTGCCGGACAGCCTGATCGGCGATCCGCTGCGTCTGCGCCAGATCTTGCAGCAGCTGCTCGACAACGCCATCAAGTTCACGCCCGAAGGCGGCATCGACGTCTGCGCCTACGAGCGCAGCGACGCCGCCGGTGACGTCTGGCTGACCATCGACGTGCGTGACAGCGGCATCGGCATCGCCGCAGACCAGCAGCAGGCGATCTTCGATGTGCTCTATCAGGTCGAGCGCTCCAACACCCGACGCTTCGGTGGCGTCGGCATGGGGCTGCCGCTGTGCCGGCAGCTGGCGCGCCTGCTCGGCGGTGACCTGCAGGTCAGCAGCCTGCCGGACAAGGGCAGCTGCTTCACGCTGCGTCTGCCGCTGCGCGAGTACATGCCGGATCTGGCGGAGCTGGCCGGAGCGCTGCTGGTGGCCGACAGCGTGGCCGAGCGGCGGGTGCTGACCGAGGTGCTGAGCCTGCAGGGGCTCGCCGTGGTGACCGCGCGCGATGCCGCCGAGGGGCTGTCGATGGTCGAACGCGCGCGCGCCGACGGCCAGCCCTACCGGCTGCTGCTGATCGATCTGGAAGACGGCATCGAGCAGGCGTTTCGCCTGGTGCGCACGCTGCGCCAGTGGCAGGGCGAGGCGGCGCCGGCGGTGATCGTGCTGACGGCGCAGGGCATGCGCGGCGATGCAGCGCGCTGCCGCGAGCTCGGTGTCGCCGCCTACCTGACCAAGCCGGTGACCGCGGCCGAGCTGCGTGAAGCCCTGCTCGGCCTGCTGCAGGGCGCGCGTCTGGATATGCTGATCACCCGCCACAGCCTGCGCGAGCGTCACTCGGCACTGCATCTGCTGCTCGGCCTCGACGCCGGCTGCGATGCGCGCCGGCTGGTGCGGGTGCTGGAGGAGCACGGCTGCCGTACCACGGTGGTCTGTTCACCGGCGCAGCTGCGCCGGCTGTGTGCCGAGCGTGATTTCGAGGCGTTCATCATCGACTGGGATGCCACGGACCTTGCCGCGGCGGATATGGTCGAAGTCGTGCGCGCCCGCTCGGGCGGCGATGCGGTGCGCATCATCGGCGTGCGCGCGGCCGGACCGCTGGAGTTTGCCGGTGTCGACGGCTGGCTCGGATCGCTGAACGATCCGCGCGCCGTGCTCGCGGCGCTCGGCCGGCACATCGAAGCGTCCGTTGAATTCATAGATGTTCGGTCCGGGCAAGGACCGAAGCCGGAGGATCGAAACTGATGAATCGCAGCTATCCGTTGGTCGCTACCGTGCTGCTCGCCGGGCTGGTGAGCGGCTGCGTCCAACCCAACTACACCTACAGCGGCCCGTACGGCGCCGCCGCCTACGGCAGCAGCAGCTACGCAGGCTACGAGACCCGTCAGCTGCAGACCGTGCAGTACGGCGTCGTCGACACCGTGCGCCAGGTCGCCATCGGCGCGCAGAACAGCGGCGTCGGCGCGCTGACCGGCGCCGCGCTGGGCGGTGTCGCCGGCAGCGCTGTCGGTCAGGGGCGCGGCGCGGTCGCCGCCGCCATCGGTGGCGCGCTGATCGGCGGCCTGGCCGGCAACGCCATCGAAAGCAGCAGTGGCCAGCGCTACGGCCTGGAAATCACCGTACGCCTCGACAGTGGTCGTGTCGTCGCTGTGACCCAGGGCGCCGACGAGCCTTTCTACCGGGGTGATCGCGTGCGCCTGCTGACCGCGCCGGACGGTTCGGCGCGTATTTCGCACTGAGCCGGCTGCACGCCGGGGTGGCGTGAGCGGCCGCGCCCGGCGTGACGGCATCTGCACTGGCGCCGGTGCGCGGCGAAGCCAGCCGATAACGGTCCGGTGGCTTCGGCTCAGGGCCGATGGCGCGCAGCGCGGCAGACGGTTGCGAAGTGAATGTCGACGATGTCGTCGATCAGGTCGGCGTAGCCGCCGGCCATCGTCACCGCCACCGGCAGGCCGTGGCGCGCGCAGCGTGCGAACACCAGCTCATCGCGCGCGGCCAGTCCCGCCTTGCTCAGCTGCAGGCGGCCGAGGCGGTCGCCGGCATAGGGGTCGGCGCCAGCGAGGAAGATCGCCAGTTCGGCGCCGGCGCGGGTCAGCGCCGAGTCCAGTGCCGGTTCCAGGGCGGCGAGATAGTCGGCATCGCTGCAGCCGTCGGCCAGCTCGACGTCGAGATCGCTGATTTCCTTGCGAAACGGGAAGTTCTTCGCGCCGTGGATGGAGAACGTGAACACGCTCGGATCGTCGCGCAGGATCGCCGCCGTGCCGTTGCCCTGATGCACGTCGCAATCGATGACGATGACGCGGCGCACGCGGCCCTCGGCCTGCATCGCGCGGGCGGCGACGGCGCTGTCGTTGAACACGCAAAAGCCCTGTGCACCAGCCGGCATCGCATGATGGGTGCCGCCGGCGAGGTTGACGGCGACGCCGTCGGCGAGCGCGGCGCGGCAGGCCGCGATGGTCGCGCCGGCCGAGCGGCGCGAGCGCTCGATCAGCTGCGCTGACCACGGGAAGCCGAGCACACGCTGCTCGCGGGCGTCGAGTTCACCGCGGCTGACGCGGGCGACGTAGTCTGCCGCGTGCGCCCGGCCGAGTTCGTCGTCGTCGGCTGCGGCCGGTTCGTGCAGCTCGAAGCGGCCGGTGCTGTCGGCGGCCACGCGCTCGCGCAGCCGCCGGTACTTGTCCATCGGGAAACGGTGGCCGGCGGGCAGCGGCAGCACGAAATGGTCGCAGTAGAAGGCTTTCATCGGCGGGCGCGGATGGGTCAGTACGCCGTGGCCGGCGGCAGCTCGCTGTCGACGGCGGTATCCAGGCAGCGGCCGTGCGCCGAATAGATCACGCCGCCCGGATGCAGCACACGGCGCACGATGTGCGCGCTGCGTTCGGTCAGGCGGGCGGCGATGGCTTCGAGGCCGCCCGGTGTCAGCGGGTAGTGATGTTCCAGCGCGAGCAGATGATCGTCGGCGTCGAGCGCGGCGACGGTGTAGGCGAGTGTGCCGATGTCGTCGTCGAACTGGTTGGTGATCAGCAGCTTGTGCTCGGCGCTGGGGTTTTCCACGCGCACCACGGTTTCCACCAGGTAGTCGCCTTCCAGCGCGCCGGCGGCACGCAGTTCGCGCAGCGTGGTGTTGTGGCAGTCGGTGGCGCCGTCGACGATCGCCATGTGCACCGGCATGCGGTAGGCGGTGAGCGCCATCAGGTACTGGCGCTGCTGACGCAGCCAGTCGACGTAGGCGCCGACCAGCGCATCGGCAGCGGTTTCCGCGCCGGGGCCGACCTGCGCGAAGTCGTCGAAGGTCCAGAACGGCGTGTACACGGTGCCACCTTCGAGCAGGAAGCGGTTGCCGCTCGGCAGCTTGACGTCGCAGGACTCGTCGGGACGATAAAAGGCGCGTTCGAGCAGCGTCCACAGGCCGTCGAAACCGGCGCCTTCGAGCTGCACCTTGAGCAGCGCGCAGAGGTCGGCGACGGTGGCGTAGGAAGCATTCAGCGCGCGGATGCCGAAGGCTTCTTCCAGCGCGCTGCGCGTCGTTGCCGACACGCCGCCCTGCTGCAGCAGGCTGTTTTCGAGCTGCGTGGAGAGTTCGGCGATCGGCTGCGGATGGCCGACGAACAGCAGCGGCAGCATCAGCAGCGGCCCGGCGCCGGCACCGCGCTCCGGGTTGAGCGCGGCGATGGTGAAGGCGCGGCCGTCATCGCTGCCGAGCGCGATCAGCTGCGGCTGGTAGTCGGCGTCGCGCAGGGTGCCGCGAAAGACATCCTCCAGGGCGCCGAGCAGCGGAAAGCCAGGGCGCAGCAGCTCGGTCTGGTCATACAGTGCGCCGGGCAGCACCACGCCGAACTGCTTGAGCTGCGGTATCAGTCGCAGCAGGTCGTCGACGATGAGCTCGGCAATGCGTGCCGCGCTGGTGCGGTCGAGTACGCCCGGCACGCGCACGTCGGCGGCCTCCTGCACATTGAGCTCGATGGTCAGCACCGCGGAGCAGCTGGCAAGTTGCGATACGGTGCGGCGGATTTCGTCGTCCACAGGAGGCCTCGTCAATGCAAACGTTCACCAAAAGGGGCGCTACTATAACGGAAGCCGCTGTGGGCATTTCCCTAGTCTCAGCACGGACTTGCCAACTCAGCCGCGTCCGTCGCAGGAACAGGATGTTGTTATGAACCCGGATTCCGCAGCCCCACCGATTTTCCAGTTTCACAACTACTTCGATGTGCTGCTGGCCGATCCGGCCGACGTGAGCGCGCCGGAGCGGGTTGCCGAGCGCATCGACCAGTGTCGGCACCTGCGTTACATGGTCTATTGCCGCGAGTTCGGCTTCGAGCGCGAGGAGGATTGCCCCGGGCAGCGCGAGCGCGACGCCTATGACAACCGCTCGCTGCACTGCCTGATGGTCCACCGGGCCAGCGGCATACCCGCCGGCACCGTGCGGCTGGTGATCGGCGACGAGCCCGAGTTCAGAATGCCGTTCTGGGCACATTGCGGTGACAGCCTGTTCGATTCGCACCCGAATCACCCGCGTCACCATCAGCCGGTGCGCAGCGCGGAGATTTCCCGCCTGGCCGTGGCCGCCGACTTCCGCCGGCGTGCCGGCGAGCACGCGACCCCCCTCGGCCAGATCGAGCAGGATTTCGCGCAGATCGAACAGCGCACCTATCCGCTGATCTCGCTGGCGTTGTTTCTCGCGGCCAGCAGTCTGACGGTGATGATCGGCCGCTGGGATGCCTACGCGATCATGGAACCGCGGCTGGCGCGCCGGCTCAGCCTCGCCGGGCTGCTGTTCGAGCGTGTCGGCAGCGACATCGACTACCACGGCATGCGCGCCTCCTTCTACACCAACCCGGAAATGGCGCTGAGCGCACTCGACCGCATCCCGGGGATGCGGCCGATGTACGACCTGGTCTACCAGCGGCTGCGCGAGCAGATGCTGCCCGAGCGTCTGCAGGAGCCGAACGCCGTGCCCTGGGCTAGCCCGGCTGTCCGTCGCGTCGAGGTCTGAGGTAAACCGGCAGGTAGCGCAGCACCCAGGCGCCGGCCGCCGTCAGCGCCAGCGCTGCGGCCAGGGGATTGAACGCGGCCATGCCCGGCCAGTCGGCGAGGATGCGGATCAGCGTCGCGGCGTTGAGGGCGAGGAAGCACCACCAGGTGTAGCGGTCGGCCTGCAGCGGCGAGCCGGAATGGCCGAGCGTGACCCGGGTCGCCATCGCCACCAGCAGGCCGCTCATGAAGCCCAGTGCCAGCGCATGCAGCGGCGCGCGGCCGAGTCCGCCGCCACCGGCCAGCAGGCTGAGCGAATGCAGCGCATACAGCGCCATGCCGATGCCGAACCAGGCGAACGCGATGTGCAGCACCGCCAGCAGGCGGATCGGCAGCGCCCGACGCGGTTGCCACAGCGCGCTGTGCCACAGCGCGCTCGCCGCCAGCGGCGCATCGACGAGCCAGGTCCAGGCGTCGCGGTGGTCGAGTTCGAGCACGCCGTGGATGACGGCACAGCCCACCCACAGCAGCAGATGGCGCGCCGGGCGCAGCATCGGATAGCCCGGCAGGGCGCAGGCGCCGAAGAACGGGATCATGCGGTGGGCAACGGTGAAGAACACCGGCAGCAGGAAGAACCACAGCCCGCCGCGCACGGCAAACCACAGATAGGCCGGATCGCCCGACAACAGCCATAGCAGGTAGCCGGCCAGGCCGCAGGCGCCGGCGATCAGGGCGGCGTTGAGCACGGTCTCGTGCTGTTTGTTGCCGGGGCGGGTGGTGAAGTAGACGCTGAACAGCACGGCGATGCCGCGCGCCCAGCCGGCGAGCATGACGACGATGCCGAGCTCCAGCAGCGTGCGGCTGGCGAACAGGCCGAGCCACACCAGGGCCTGGCCGGCGGCCAGCCAGCCGAACACTGGCAGATAGCGCTCGCGCGTGATCTCACCGGCGTTCATCCAGCGCGGATAGACGGTCAGCAGGAAGCCGAAGATGAAAAACGGGAACAGCCCGTAGAGCATCAGCAGCGCGTGCATCCAGGTCGTCGGCACCGTGGTCGGCAGGCTGTGGCCGGCCTGGCGCAGCAGCAGCTCGCAGAGCCAGAACAGCAGCGTGGCGACGAACTGCACGGCGCCGGCGAGGAACAGCACGCGGTGCGGGGTGGCGGTGAAAACGGCCCAGCGCGAGGCGGGCGGTGAGGTGGCGGGCATGGGCGGCGCTCCGGCGGCAGCGATGACGGAGCGCTATGGAAGCCTGCGGCGGCAGGGACGGTCCTTGATGAGAATCAAGTGCGCCTGGTCACCGGCTGCTGTTGGCACCGGCTCGTGCTACAGCCGTTCGGCCCTGAAGGCGTAGGGCTGCGGATCGAGAATCGGCTCGCGGCCGAGCAGCAGATCGGCCAGCAGCCGCGCGCTGGCCGGGCCGATGGTCAGGCCGTTGCGGTAATGGCCGGCGTTGATGAACAGGCCGCCGATCGCCGGGTGCTCGCCGATGTAGGGGATGCCGGACGGCGCGCCCGGGCGCAGCCCCGCCCAGTGAGCTTCGAGCGGACATTCCGCGAGCTGCGGCATCAGTTCGAGGGCGGCGGCGTACAGTTCGTCGCGCGCGGCGGCGGTCGTCGATTTGTCGAAGCCGGTGAATTCCAGCGTCGAGCCGCAGACGATGCGGCCGTCGCGGCGCGGGATCAGGTAATGCGGGCCGCGCATGACCACGCACGGCAGCCGTCCCGGCTCGCTGCGGAACAGGATCATCTGCCCGCGCACCGGCGCGATCGCCGGCGCCCAGGGCAGGCCGCGCAGCAGCTCGCCGCTCCAGGCGCCACCGGCGATGATCACCCGCGGCGCCTCGAAGCGGCCCTGTGCCGTGCGCACGCCGCCGGCGCGGCCTTCGCGCACGATCAGACCGTGCACCTCGCAGTGCTCGTGCAGCTCGACGCCGAGATGTTCGGCCGAGGCGCGCAGGGCGCGGGCCAGACGCGGGTTGCGCACCTGATGCACGTAGGGCAGCCACAGCGCCGCGGTCGCGGGCGGCGCCAGGCACGGCGCGATCTCGTGGGCCTGCGCCGGCGCCAGCGCGGCGACTTTGCGCTGCCAGTGCTCGCCCCAGGCCAGCGCGGTCGCGGTCTCGTCGCTGTCGAGGTAGAGCATGCCGCCCGGTGTGTATTCCGGGTCGACGCCGGTGCTCGTGATCAGCTCATCGGCGAGGGCGTCGTAGTGCTCCTGGCTCCACAGCGCCAGCCGCGTCACGGCGGTCTCGGCGCGCCAGGGGTACAGCGGCGAGACGATGCCGCCGCCGGCCCAGGAGGCCTCCCGCCCGGTTTCGCCACGCTCCAGCAGGGTCACTTTGAGTCCGGCGAGGGCCAGTTCACGGGCGGCGAGCAGACCGCTGGCGCCGCCACCGACGATGATGCAATCCGCGTGATGGGTTTCCGTGTTGCAGCTCACCGGAGCGCCTCCCGGGTGGTGAAAGGGGCGCAAAGGATGCGCTGCGCCGCGCGCGCTTGCCAAGCTGCCGGGTACGCGCGGGTTTGCGCCGCCGGCCGCTCGTGCTTTAATCGCCAGCGGATCGAAGCGGGGGTGCTCCGGAACGCTGGAGCTGAGAAATACCCTTGGAACCTGAACCGGTTAGCACCGGCGGAGGGAAGCTTCGGACGCCTGCCGCGCCGCGTCCCCGTTTGGTCCTTGTCGCAGAGCATCTGCCGCCCCGAGGACGAAGAACGATGAGCGCCATCCCGAAAGACTTCCTGCGCGCGACCGCCGAGCTCAATGCCGCCGTCACGCAGCCCTTCCCGAGTTCCAGCAAGATCTTCGTCACCGGCTCGCGCCCGGATCTGCGCGTGCCGATGCGCGAGATCACGCAGCAGCCGACCGCCGCCGGCTTCGGCAACGAGCAGAATCCGCCGGTCACCGTCTACGACTGCTCCGGCCCGTACACCGACCCGGCCATGCACATCGACCTGCTGCAGGGCCTGGCCGGCGTGCGCAGCGCCTGGATTGAGGCGCGCGGCGACAGCGAGCCGCTCGCCGGGCCGAGCTCCGACTACGGCCGCGCCCGCGCCGCCGATCCGGCGCTGGCCAGCCTGCGCTTCGAGCACATCCGCGCGCCGCGTCGCGCCCGGGCCGGTGCCAACGTCACGCAGATGCACTATGCCCGCCGCGGCATCGTCACGCCGGAGATGGAATTCGTCGCCATCCGCGAGAGCCTGCGCCTGCAGCAGCTGCGCGAGGATCCGCGCTACCGCAAGCTGCTGCGCCAGCATCCGGGGCAGAGCTTCGGCGCGGCGATCCCGAACGAGATCACGCCGGAGTTCGTGCGCGCCGAGGTCGCCCGCGGCCGCGCCATCATCCCCGCCAACATCAATCACCCGGAGCTGGAGCCGATGATCATCGGCCGCAACTTCCTGGTGAAGATCAACGGCAACCTCGGCAATTCGGCGGTGACTTCGAGCATCGCCGAGGAAGTCGAGAAGATGGTCTGGGGCATCCGCTGGGGGGCCGACACGATCATGGATCTGTCGACCGGCAAGAACATCCACGAGACCCGCGAGTGGATCATCCGCAACGCGCCGGTGCCGATCGGCACGGTGCCGATCTACCAGGCGCTGGAGAAGGTCGACGGCAAGGCCGAGGCGCTGAACTGGGAGATCTTCCGCGACACGCTGATCGAGCAGGCCGAGCAGGGCGTCGATTACTTCACGATCCACGCCGGCGTGCTGCTGCGCTACGTGCCGCTGACCGCCGATCGCGTCACCGGCATCGTCTCGCGCGGCGGCTCGATCATGGCCAAGTGGTGCCTGGCGCATCACCAGGAGAACTTCCTGTACACGCATTTCGACGAGATCTGCGAAATCATGAAGGCCTACGACGTCAGCTTCTCGCTCGGCGACGGCCTGCGTCCCGGCTCGCTCGCCGATGCCAACGACGCCGCGCAGTTCGGCGAACTGGAGACCCTCGGTGAGCTGACGCAGAAGGCCTGGGCGCATGACGTGCAGGTGATGATCGAAGGCCCCGGCCACGTGCCGATGCAGATGATCAAGGAAAACATGGACAAGGAGCTGGTCGACTGCTTCGAGGCGCCGTTCTACACCCTCGGCCCGCTGACCACCGACATCGCGCCCGGCTACGACCACATCACCAGCGGCATCGGCGCCGCGCAGATCGGCTGGTACGGCTGCGCGATGCTCTGCTACGTCACGCCCAAGGAGCACCTCGGCCTGCCCAACAAGCAGGACGTGCGCGAAGGCATCATCACCTACAAGATCGCCGCTCACGCCGCCGACCTGGCCAAGGGCCATCCCGGCGCGCAGCTGCGTGACAACGCCCTGTCGAAGGCGCGCTTCGAGTTCCGCTGGGAAGACCAGTTCAACCTCGGCCTCGATCCCGAGCGCGCCCGCGAGTACCACGATGCCACGCTGCCGAAGGAATCGGCCAAGGTCGCGCATTTCTGCTCGATGTGCGGCCCGCACTTCTGCTCGATGAAGATCACCCAGGACGTGCGCGACTACGCCGCATCTCAGGGCCTCAAGGCGGAAGACGCTTTGACCAGGGGCATGGAGACCAAGGCGGAGGAGTTCGTCAACACCGGCGCCGAGATCTACCACAAGGTGTGAGCCGGCCGGTGCCGGGCCGCCGCCGTGGCCCGGCGGTCGCGGTCAGCGGCCGATGATGCCGGCCAGCGGCGAGCTGGGGCTCGCCGCGTAGCGCTGCTTCGGCATGCGCCCGGCGAGAAACGCCTCGCGGCCGGCGTGCACCGCGGCGGCCATCGCCGCGGCCATGCGCAGCGGGTCGCCGGCGGCGGCGATGGCGGTGTTCATCAGCACGCCGTCGCAGCCCAGCTCCATCGCGATTGCTGCATCCGAGGCGGTGCCGACGCCGGCATCGACGATCACCGGCACCCGGCTGCGCTCGACGATGATCTCCAGATTCCAGGGATTGAGGATGCCCATGCCCGAGCCGATCAGGCTGGCCAGCGGCATGATCGCCACGCAGCCGAGGTCTTCGAGCATGCGGGCCTGCACCGGATCGTCGGAGCAGTAGACCATCACCTCGAAGCCCTCGCGCACCAGCTGCCCGGCGGCCTTGAGGGTGTCCGGCATGTTCGGGAACAGGGTGTCGGCATCACCGAGCACTTCGAGCTTGACCAGCGCATGGCCATCGAGCAGCTCGCGCGCCAGGCGCAGCGTGCGCAGTGCCTCGTCGGCGCTGTAGCAGCCGGCGCTGTTCGGCAGCAGCGTGAAGCGCTCTAGCGGCAGCACGTCGAGCAGGCTCGGCGCCGCCGGGTTCTGGCCGATGTTGGTGCGGCGGATCGCCACGGTGACCAGTTCGGCGCCGCTGGCATCGAGGGCGGCGCGGGTCTGTTCGAAGTCGCGGTACTTGCCGGTGCCGACCAGCAGCCGCGAGCGAAACCGGTGGTGGCCGAGTTCGAGCACGTCGGTGTCGGCCTGCTGCGTAGTGTCCATGGGTTTCTCCGCGGAGCCGGCACGACGCTGCACGGCAGCGGCGCACGCTCCGCCATTCAGGTGGGGTGAGGCGGCGTGGGCTTTCAGCCGCCGCCGACAGCGATGACGATCTCGATGCGGTCGCCGGCGGCGAGGCGGGTGGTTTCATAGGCGCGGCGGGCGACGATGACGCCGTTGCATTCCACCGCCACGCGCCGGCTCCGGTAACCGAGGTCGAGGAGCAGGTCGGCGATGCGCCAGCCGGCCGGCAGTTCGGTGCGCGTGCCGTTGAGCAGGATGGCGTTCATCGCCCGAGCCCGGCGGCCGCGGCGACCTGATCGGCGCGGTACGAGGAACGCACCAGCGGACCGGCCGCCACCTCGGCGAAGCCGAGTGCCAGCGCCTGCGTGCGCAGTGCCTCGAAGGCCGGCGGGCTGACGTAGCGCGCCACCGGCAGATGCTCGGCCGAGGGGCGCAGGTACTGGCCGAGGGTGAGGATGTCGCAGCCGTGGGCGCGCAGATCGCGCATCACCTCGACGACGTCCTCGTCACGCTCGCCGAGCCCGAGCATCAGCCCGGACTTGGTCGGCACGCCCGGCAGCCGTTCACGGGCCCGGGCGAGCAGCGTCAGCGAGCCGCGGTAGTCACCGCCGGGGCGCACCGCGCGATACAGCCGCGGCACGGTTTCGATGTTGTGGTTGAAGACGTCGGGCGGCTGCGCGGCCAGCGCCGCCAGCGCCTGCGTCTCGCGGCCGCGGAAATCCGGTGTCAGCACCTCGACCCTGAGGCCGGGGCTGGCCTCGCGGGCGGCGGCGATGCAGGCGGCGAAATGGCCGGCGCCGCCGTCGCGCAGGTCGTCGCGATCGACCGAAGTGATGACCACGTAACGCAGGCCCATGGCGCGGATCGCCACGCCGAGGTGCGCCGGCTCCGCGGCATCCGGTGGCGCCGGCCGCCCGTGCGCCACGTCGCAGTAGGGGCAGCGGCGGGTGCAGATACCGCCGAGGATCATGAAGGTGGCGGTGCCGCGACTGAAGCACTCGCCGATGTTGGGGCAGGCGGCTTCCTCGCAGACGCTGACCAGTCCCTGCGCGCGCAGCAGGGCCTGCAGCCGGCGTACCGCTGGCAGGCCCGGATCGCGGGCGCGCAGCCAGGCGGGCTTCGGCGGCGAGGCGCGGGTGCGATCCACCTTGACCGGGATGCGCGCGAGTTTGTCGCCGCCGCGCAGGGCGACGGGTTCGGACGGATTCGTCATCGGCTCTCTCCGCAGGCCGGGTGCGGCCGCCGCGGGCGGGCGGCCGCACCGGCGCATCAGGACAGGAAGTGTTCGAGCAGGCGGTTGACCTCGTGCGCCGCCTCCATCTGCACCATGTGCCCCTGCGCGGCCAGCCGCTCGACGCGCACCTGGCCGCCGGCTGCCGGCGCGTGCGCCACCGGGATGATGCGGTCGTCCTCGCCCCACACCACCAGCACCGGCTTGCCGAGCTGCGCCGGCACCTCGGCGAACACCGCCTGCTGGCGGCCGCCGGCGAACAGCGCGGCGGCGAGACGCGCCAGTGCGGTGTCGACGCCTTCGAGCCGCTTGTACTTGAGCATGTCGTCGACCAGCTGGCGGGTGACCAGGCCGGCGTCGGCGAACAGCTGCGTCAGCAGCGGCTTGAGCGCACGCCGATCGTTGGCGGCGACGAAGCCGTCGATGTAGTCGCCGTTGATCTCCGCACCGAGTCCGGCGCTGCAGATCAGGCTCAGCGATCGCACGCGCTCGGGCGCCTGCGCGGCGATTGCCAGCGCCACCGCGCCGCCCATCGAGTGGCCGACCAGATGCGCGGCGCTCAGGCCCTGGCTGTCCATGAAGCCGAGCACCGCGGCGACCAGCGTGGCGAGGCTGCCGTCGCCGACGTCCTTGGCCGATTCGCCGTGGCCGGGCAGGTCGATGGCGTACACCGCGCGCGTGCCGGCCAGCGCCTCGTGGTTGAACAGCCAGTTGTTGAGATCGCCGCCGAAACCGTGGATGAGGATCACCGGCTCGCCGCCCTCGCCGCGCAGGAGAAAGCGCATGCGCCGGCCGTTGATCTCGACCTGCTGCGGACTCGGGCCGCCGGCATCGTCGTCGGTGCTCGCCGGCACGAAGCTGGCGTTGAAGGCGGCGACGGCGGCGTCGATGTCGGCATCGGCGACCTCGGCATCGGCGACGATGCCGAGCAGGCCGCCGACCGGCAGCACATCGTCCTCGCCGGCCAGCTGGCGGCGCAGCACGCCGGCGACGCTGGCCTCGACGGCGCCGGCGATCTTCTCGCTCTCGACCTCGACCAGTTCATCGCCGATGGCGACGGCGTCACCCGGCCGCTTCAGCCAGCCGTTGACTTTGCCCTCCTGCATCGACAGGCCCCATTTCGGCATCGTGAGGGTGTGGATGGCGGACATCAGCGGTACTCCCGGACTTTCATGATCGCGGCTTCGATGCGGGCGGCGCCGGGCACGTAGAGGTCTTCCAGCGCATCACTGAAGGGCACCGGCACATGCGGCGCGGTGACCTGTTCGATCGGCGCCTTCAGCGCCCCGAAGGCTTTCTGCGCGACCAGGCCGGCGATGTCGCTGGCCATGCTGCAGCGCGGGTGGGACTCGTCGACCACCACCAGGCGGCCGGTTTTTTCCACGCTCTCCAGCAGGGTGTCCTCGTCGAGCGGCGAGGTGGTGCGCGGGTCGATGACTTCGCAGTGCACGCCTTTCTTCTGCGCGGCGGCGGCGGCTTCGCTGGCGAAATTCACCATGCGGCCGATGGCGACGACGGTGACGTCATGCCCCTCGCGCAGCACGTTGGCCTCGCCGAAGGGGATCGCGTAGCTCTCCTCGGGAACCTCGCCCTGCATGGTGTAGAGCACCTTGTGCTCCATGAAGATCACCGGGTCGTTATCGCGGATCGACTGGATCAGCAGGCCCTTGGCGTCGTAGGGGTTGGACGGCACCACCACCTTCAGGCCGGGGATGTGGGTGAAAATGTTGTACAGGCACTGCGAGTGCTGTGCCGCGGCGCGAAAGCCGGCGCCGTACATGGTGCGGATGACCACCGGCGTCTTCGCCTTGCCGCCGAACATGTAACGGAACTTGGCCGCCTGGTTGAAAATCTGGTCTAGGCAGACGCCGAGGAAGTCCACGAACATCAGCTCGGCCACCGGGCGCAGGCCGTTGCAGGCGGCGCCGACGGCGGCGCCGATGAAGCCCGATTCGGAGATCGGCGTATCCAGCACCCGCCCCGGATGCTTGTGGTAAAGCCCCTTGGTCACGCCGAGCACGCCGCCCCAGGCGTCGTCCTCGCCCGGCGCGCCGGCGCCGCCGGCGTTGTCCTCGCCCATCACGATCACCGTCGGATCGCGGCTCATCTCCTGGTCCAGCGCCTCGTTGATGGCCTGCTGGTAGGTGATCTTTCTTGCCATGGTCGTCTCCTCGATCTGCTCAGTAGCTCACGTACACATCGGTCATCAGGTCGGCGGCGGCGGGCTTGGGGTCGGCCTTGGCCCTGACGACGGAGTCATCGATCAGCGCCTTGATGTCGGCGTCGATGGCATCGAGCTGGTCGTGGGTGAGATCGCCACTGGCGGTGACGCGGCGGCGGAACTGCAGCAGGCAGTCCCTGGTTTCGCGCAGTTTCTGCACCTCGCCGGGGGCGCGGTAGGTCTGCTGGTCGCCCTCGAAGTGACCGAAGTAGCGCGACAGCTTGACCTCCAGCAGGGTCGGGCCGCCGCCGTTGCGGGCGCGCTCGATGGCTTCACCGGCGGCCTCGTGGACGGCGAAGAAGTCGAAGCCGTCGACGATCACGCCGGGCATGCCGAAGGCCGAGGCGCGGTCGGCGATGTTGTCGCAGGCCACCGAGAAGTTCGACGCGGTGGCCTCGGCGTAGCCGTTGTTCTCGGCGACGAAGATCGCCGGCAGGTTCCACACCGTGGCCAGGTTCATCGCCTCGAAGATCGTGCCCTGGTTGGAAGCGCCGTCGCCGAAGAAGCACACGCCGACGGACTGGTCGGCCTTGAGCTTGCCGGCCAGCGCCGTGCCGCAGATCAGCGGGCCGCCGCCGCCGACGATGCCGTTGGCGCCGAGCATGCCGACGCTGAGATCGGCGATGTGCATCGAGCCGCCCTTGCCCTTGCAGGTACCGGTGGCCTTGCCCCAGATCTCCGCCATCATGCCGACCGGGTCGACGCCCTTGGCGATGCAGTGGCCGTGGCCGCGGTGGGTGCTGGCGATGTAGTCCTTGCGTTCGAGGTGCATGCATACCCCGGTGGCGGAGGCTTCCTCACCGGCATAGAGGTGGACGAAGCCGGGGATCTCGCCGCTGGCGAAGTCGGTGTGCACCCGTTCCTCGAACTCGCGGATGGTGCGCATCGTCCGATAGGCCCTGAGCAGGTCCTCACGATTGAGCGTGGTGGTCACGTGGGTCTCCTTCTTCTTTGGTGGTGGTCGAATCGACCGGATGCGGCCATCCGCGGGCGGATGGCTCGGCAAAGGGAATGGCGGGGCCGCCCGGGCCGCGTGCGGCGGCGGCGAGGGTGGCCGGCACGTCGAGGGTCAGCGGACCGTCGAGTTCGAGGCGCACCAGCGCCTGTTCGCCGGCGTCGACTTCGATTTCGCGCTCGCCGTCGAGGGCGATGCTGCCGCGCAGCGGCGCGACCGGATAATCGACGCCCGGCTGCATCACGGCGGCCTGCCTGACCGGCACCGTGGCGAGCACGCCCGGCGCGATCGGTGCCAGCAGCGGCCGGCCACCGCTGCCGCACTGCAGGCGCAGACCCTGCGCGGCGCTGCGGGTCACCGGTGCCACCGCCGCGGCGATCGCCGACAGGCCGATGGCGTCGGGCTCGGCGAAGCTCACGTAGAGCTCGGCGATGCTCGCCGGCTCCCACACCGCGCGCGCGCCGAGGTGGTCGAGGCGGGTGACGCAGACATCGACCAGCGCGATGTCACTGCGCCTGCCGACGCTGATCCGCAGGCGCTTGTTGCGCTGCAAAGCGACCTGCGCCGGCACCCGGCCGGTGGCGTAGAGCGCGGCGGCGAGGCCGGTGACGGTGGCTTCGCGCAGGTCGGGGAAGACGTTGTTGGTGCCGCTGGACAGTGTTGCCATCGGCAGTTCGGGGCAGGCGGCGGCGACTACGCGGTGAGTGCCGTCGCCACCCAGCACCACCACCAGCGCGGCACCGGCCTGCTCGATCAGCCGGGCAGCCCGGGCACTGTCGGAAGCGTCTTCTTCGAGCTGCATGTCGAGGAACTCGACCCGCGGCCACGGCGGCAGGCGGGAGGCATGGTGGCTCTGCAGCGCCCGCAGCACGCCGGCGGCGATGCCGGTCATGTCGGGCATCATCAGCACCCGGTCGACGCCGAGCTGGCCCAGCGGCCCGAGCAGGCGCTGGATCATGTTGGCCTTCTCCGCGGTGGGGAAAACCGAGGCCTTGGCGGTCAGGCGACGGATGTCACGCCCGGAGGCCGGGTTGGCGATGATGCCGACGCTGATGTCGCGCTGGACGGGCTTGGCCACGATGGCTCCTTGGCTGGCGGTTCCAGTCCCCCAGCGCAGAACTCGTGCCGATTCGCTTCGCGGTCCGCGGAAAAACCCGGTCGAATCCGAATAATCAGATTAAAATCAAATTGTTGATGCTGTTTGTGACGGCGCGTGCAGCGGTTTGCCACGGGCTCCGACGGCCTGTGCACGGCAGACAGATGCCTCAGCCGACGGCGGCTGATTCACACCTGTCTCAAGCCGATGAGACACCTGTCCGCATTGTTTTGGCTGGCGCCCGTACATAGGCTTGAGAGCGGGTGCAGAACGCTGCGGTCGGTGGCAAATGGCTGCGCCCCCAAAGAAATCCGGCAAGCCAGAGACCGGAACGGAGGAGATCGATGCAATCGACCCAGATCGTCACGCGGCATGCCGACCGCGTGATCGAGGTCGTCGAGCGCCGCACGCAGCTCGGCCCCGACGCCAATGCACAACGGCTGCTGCGTTCCTGGCAGCGTTCGCTCAACACCCACCAGGTCGATCCGGCGCGCGTCAACAGCCCGCGTGTCGTCGGTTACCCGGCGCTGCGCGAGCATCGGGAGCGGCTGGAGGCTTTCATGCGCATTTCGCGCGAAGGCATCGACCGCCTGCAGGCGCAGATCGTGCCGGCCAACTACTGCGTGCTGCTCACCGACGCCGACGGCATCACCATCGATTACCGCACGGTGCCCGCACTGGAGCGCGAATTCCGGGAGCAGGGTTTTCGCCCCGGCACCTGCTGGTCGGAAGAATGGGAGGGGACCTGCGGTGTCGGTACCAGCCTGATCGACGGTCAGCCGACGCTGGTGCATCGCGACGAGCATTTCCGCACCCACAACATCGCTTTCACCTGCAGCTCGGCGCCGATTTTCGGCCCGGACGACCAGCCGGTGGCGGTGCTCGACGCCTCGGCACTGCATGCGCCGATGCAGCGCGAGAGTCAGCTGCTGGTGTTCCGCATGGTGATCGAGCGTGCCCAGCAGATCGAGAACGCCTTTGCCTACTACAACCTGCGCCCCTACTGGGTGCTGCAGTGCGGACGGCTGGCGGAATTCCTCAGCGTGCAGACCGACTACCTGATCGGCTTCGATGAAAGCGGCCGCATCACCGGCGGCAACCGCCGCGCCAAGCTTGAACTGTTCAGCCGCGACGGCCGGCCGCCGCTGTTCGTCCACGATCTGTTCGAATGCACGGCACACGACATCCTCGCCACCGCACACGGCCGTCCGGGGCAGGCGTTTCCGCTGCGCCTGCTGGGCTCGGGCGAGCGCCTGTTCGCCAACCTGCATGCACCGGCGCTGCGCCGCCACACCTGGCTGCGCCCGCAGGCCGAGCCGGTGCCGGCAGCGCACGACGGTCGCCCGGCCGCGCCGCTGCGCGGCTTCGGCCACCTGGCGATCGAGGACGTGCGTCTGCGCGACAACGTCGAGCGCGCGCTCAAGGTCGCCAATCGCAACATTCCGGTGATGCTGCTCGGTGAGACCGGCACCGGCAAAGAGGCTTTCGCGCGTGCGATCCATGATTTTTCCGAGCGCCGCGACAAGCCTTTCGTCGCGCTCAACTGCGCGGCGATTCCGGAAAGCCTGATCGAGAGCGAGCTGTTCGGTTACCGCGACGGCGCCTTCACTGGCGCCCGCAGCAAGGGCGCGCGCGGCAAGATCCAGCAGGCCGATGGCGGCACGCTGTTCCTCGACGAGATCGGCGACATGCCGCTGCAGCTGCAGTGCCGCTTGCTGCGCGTGCTCGCCGAGGGTGAGGTGCTGCCGCTGGGGGCCGAGACGCCGATCCCGGTGCAGCTGCACATCGTCTGCGCCACCCACCAGAATCTGCAGGAGCGGGTGCGCGAGGGGCGCTTTCGCGAAGACCTCTACTATCGCCTCAACGCCGCCGTGTTCATGCTGCCGCCGCTGCGCGAGCGCACCGATATCGGCCAGGTCATCGACCGCGTGCTGGGCGAGGAATCCGCGGCGATGGGGCGGCAGGGGCAGGCGCTCGACAGCGCCGTGCGGTGCGCGCTGGAGCACTACGCCTGGCCGGGCAACATCCGCCAGCTGCGCCACGCCATGCGCTACGCCTGCGCGATCGCCGATGGCAGCGCGCTGCGCGCCGAGCATTTCCCACCGGAGATTTTCGCTGAGACCGCGCCGGGGCACGAGCCTCAGGCTGTTGAGGTGTACCCGGCAGTGCCTGTTGCGCCAGTGTCGGCGGTGCCACCGATCGCGCTGTCGGATGCCGAAGCCATCCTGCGCGCGCAGATGATCGCGACGCTGCGGCGCAACCAGTGGCAGGTGAAACGCTCCGCCCAGGAGCTCGGCATGTCGCGCGCAACGTTCTATCGCAAGCTCGACAAGCTGCAGATCGTGCCGCCGAACCGGCGCGATGGCTGAGTACGGCGCCATCGCCGGTTTTTCCGGCACAGCGCGCTATCGTACGCTGCGCCGCGGGAGCGGCCGCCGGTTCTGGTGATGCCGGCACGCGATCCGTGTGCCAGTACAGGCTTCTAATGCATTGGTAGCCGCGGCGAGTGGTGGGCCAGCAGGCGGGCCTGCTCGCGTTTGCCGCAGCGTTTGCAGACGGCGGTGCAGCTGCCGTCCGCATGCAGGTCCACGAAATGCCAGCAGTGGGCCATGATCAAGCAGCTGATACGCTTCATCAAGATAATCAGCCACTTGCGAGTGTTGGCCATGATTTTGTTCTCGCTTCGTGAGAAAATATTAACTTCATGTTAGGAAGTGTAATGCGAGATCGGCTGCATGCCAGTGATGAGCTTCACCGCCAGCGGCGTGTGCAGCCGGCGGTCAGCCCTGAGAGGCTGAGGCGATGAGTAGGCAGGGAGACGATATGGATCGATCGAATGTCGGTGCCGCCCTCGGCGCGCTGGCGCTGACGGCGCTGTCCACGGCAGCGATCGTCTGGCTGATCAACAGTGGCTGGAGCCGGCTGCCGCCGTGGCTGGCGATCATTGCGTTCATTCTGCTGGCGGTATTCGTCATCGGTTCGCCGATCTACGCGCTGGCGCGCTGGGCCGAGCGGCGGCTGGCGCAGCAGCAGGCGCCGCGGCGCTGATGGGCTGGTGGCGTGACTGGCGCCGGCGGCGACGGCTCGCCAGGCTGTCCTGCCCGCCGGCTGAATGGGCGGCAGCGCTGGCCGGGCAGCCGGTATTGGCGGGGCTGAGCGCGGCGCAGAATGCCCGCCTGCGCGATCTGGCGCTGCTGTTCCTGCACGAAAAAGCGATCGAGCCGGTCGGCGGGCTGCAGCTCGATGCGCCGGCGCGGCTGCGGCTGGCGGCGGTGGCCTGCCTGCCGATCCTCGAACTCGGTCTCGACTGGTACGACGGCTGGTCGGCGGTGGTGGTCTACCCGGGCAGCTTCATGGCGCAGCAGGAATTCACCGACGAGGCCGGCGTCGTGCACCACGTGCGCCGGCCGCTGGCCGGCGAAGCCTGGGAGCGCGGGCCGCTGATCCTGTCCTGGGACGATGTGCTCGACAGCGACGCGCTCGACGGCTTCCACGTCGTGCTGCACGAGTTCGCGCACAAGCTCGATATGCTCAACGGCGAAGCCAACGGCCTGCCGCCGCTGCATCGCGGCATGAGCGTGCGCGCCTGGGCACAGGCGTTCGGCGCCGCCTACGAGGACCTGTGTGATCGCGTCGATGCGGGCGAGGACACGCCGCTCGACCCCTATGCCAGTGACAGCCCTGAGGAGTTCTTCGCGGTCGCCAGCGAGGCCTTTTTCGAGCTGCCGGCGATGCTCGTCGCCGAGTATCCGCAGGTCTACGCCCAGCTCGCGCAGTTCTACCGCCAGGAGCCGCGGCGCCGGCTCGGCGGGCTTTAGCCGGCGCGCGATACCGTCGTGGCCTGCGGGCGCGCCGGGGTGCGGTTCAGCCAGCGTTCGCGCAGGCGCCAGCCGAACAGGACGGCGAGGATCAGCGCATACAGCAGCGGCTCGCGCACATCGGCCTTGACCAGCCAGAGAAAGTGCAGCACCGCGAGGATGCTGATCGCATAGATGGCGCGGTGCAGCGCCGCCCAGCGCCGGCCGAGGCGTTTCATCATCGCCTGTGTCGAGGTCACCGCCAGCGGGATCAGCAGCAGGTAGGCGATGAAGCCGACGCAGATCCACGGCCGCTTGATGACTTCGGCGCCGAGTTGCGCGAAGTCGAATTCCAGATCGAGCGCGAAGTAGGTCAGCACATGCAGGCTGGCGTAGAAAAAGGCGTAGAGGCCGAGCATGCGCCGCAGCCGCAGCGGCCAGGACTGCCCACTCAGCCGCCGCAGCGGCGTGCAGCACAGCGTCAGGCACAGGAAGCGCAGGGCCCAGTCGCCGGTCGCGTGGCTGATGGTCTCCACCGGATTGGCACCGAGCGTACCGTCGAAGCCGCGCCAGAGCAGGGTGAGGAAGGGCAGCAGGGCGGCGAGGAACAGCGGCGGTTTGTACCAGGCACGGGCGCGGGCGGTCTTGGACATGGGGGTCACCGTCAGTCGGGAATATCGCTGCCTACGGCGCCGGCGGCGTTTTCGATGCGCCGGTCGTCTGTCGCTGATGCGAACGGATCGCGCGGCCGGGCGCGGTGCTATCTTATCGCGCCCCCATCCCGCACCTGTTCATGGGTGAAATCCGAATGCCTCGCCTGTTGTCGCGCCTGCTGGCGCTGTTCGTCGTTTGCGTATTCCTGAGCGCCCCTCTGCAGGCCCAGACCGATGCCCCGGCCGCTCCGGCCAAGCCCTTGAGCGATCTGCTCAATGACTGGAAGGGCACGCTCGATGCCGCCAGCAAGCAGTTGGCCAGCGGCAAGCTTGAAGACGAGGCCGATTTCGAGCGTGTGCGCGCCGATGCCGATCGCGTGCGCAGCGGCACGCAGGCGGCGCGCGCCGACGCGCAGGCCAAGGTCGCTGCCGCGCAGCAGCTGGTCGATGCACTCGGTGCGCCGCCGGCCGACGGTTCGGCAGAGTCCAAGGACGTGGCGCGCCAGCGTCAGCAGCTGGCCACCGATCTGGCGGCGGCCGACGGCCGGCTCAAGCAGCTCGACGTGATCGACGCGCGCGCCCAGGCACTGACCGCCGACATCGCCCGCGCGCTGCGTGAAAAGCTTGCCTCGAACCTGCTGGCGCGCGGGCCGAGCCTGCTGTCGGCCGATGTCTGGACGCTCGGCGCCGGCGAGCTGCTCAGCGGTTTTCGCACGCTCAGCGGTTCGACGCTCGATCAGTGGCGCGCGCCGGATTACTTCAGCCGCGTCACCGCGGTCTCCGGCAAGCTGCTGCTGGTGCTGCTGGCGCTGTGCAGCGGCTTTTTCCTGCGCCGCTGGCTGCTCGCGCACTTCGGCCGCGATGCCAGCGGCGAGCTGACGCAGGCGCCGGAATACAGCCGGCGGGTCGGCGCGGCGCTGGTCGAAGCGCTGTGCCGCGCGCTGCTGCCGAGTCTGGCGGCCGGTGCCATCGCGCTGATCGGCCGCTTCGATGGTCTGGTCGATCCGCACAGCCTGCCGCTGCTCGACGGCTTCACCATCGGCCTGGTGTTCTACGTCACGCTGATCGGCCTCGACCGCGCCGCGCTGGCACCGGAGCAGCCGGCCTGGCGGGTGGCGATGCTCGCCGATGACGTTGCCCGCCGCCTGTCCTGGCGCTTTCATCTGATCGCCGCGGTGTTCGCGCCGCTGCTGGCGGTGACCATCGCCGCGCCGGCGATGGACCTCGGTGAGGAGGGGCGGGCGCTGTGGATCTTCGTCGGCAGCCTGGCGCTCGGCAGTGCGCTGCTGACCGTCAGCAGCCGCCGTGCCTGGCGCTCGGAGCAGACGGTCGAGGCGGACGCCGGCGATACCGTGGCGCCGGTCGCCGCCGAGCGCAACCGGCGGCCGCTGCTGGCGCCGCTGTGGGCACTGCTGCGCATCGCCGTCGCCCTGATCGCCATCGCCGGTCCGCTGCTGGCGTTGTACGGCTACTCCAATTTGGCCGCCTATCTGCAGATCAACCTGCTGTGGACCGGCCTCGGGCTGGGGGCGGTGCTGGTGCTGCGCCGGCTGCTCGCCGAGCTGATCGACCGTCTGCTGATCATCGGCAACCGCCGCGGACCGCTGGCACGGGTGTTCGCGCTCGATGAGTCCAGCGCGCAGCGCCTGGATTTCTGGCTGTCGCTGCTGTTCGACTGCGCGCTGTTCAGTGGCACGCTGGTGCTGCTGCTGCTGCGCTGGGGCGTGCGCTGGCCGGAGCTGGCCAGCCTGCTCGATCAGCTGCTGTTCGGCTTCAAGGTCGGCGGCATGACGCTGTCGCTGCTCGATCTGCTGACGGCGGTGGCGCTGTTCAGCGGCATCCTCGCCGCCAGCCGCATGACCCAGCGCGTGCTCGAAGAACGGGTGCTGCCGCATACGCGCATGGACGCCGGCCTGCGCAATTCGATCAAGAGCGCGGTCAGCTACGTCGGTCTGGTGATCGGTCTGGTGGTGGCGGTGTCGACGCTCGGCATCGACCTGTCGAAGATCGCGCTGCTCGCCGGCGCGCTCTCGGTCGGTATCGGTTTCGGTCTGCAGAACATCGTCAGCAACTTCGTCTCCGGCCTGATCCTGCTCGCCGAACGGCCGATCAAGGTCGGTGACTGGGTCGTGGTCGGCGCCAGCGAGGGCATCGTCAAACGCATCAACGTACGGGCGACCGAGATCGAAACCGCGCAGCGTGCCTCGGTGATCATCCCCAACTCGACGCTGCTGTCGCAGTCGGTGCAGAACTGGACGCACAAGAACACCTTCGGCCGCGTCGAGATCGCCGTCGGTGTGGCCTATGAGTCCGATCCCGAGCAGGTGCGCAGCATCCTGCTCGAATGCGCGAAGGCCCATGCCGCGGTCAGCCGCTGGCCGGCGCCGATGGTGGTGTTCAAGGACTTCGGCCCGAGCTCGCTCGACTTCGAGCTGCGCGTGTACCTCGACAACGTCGAGCTCAAGGGTGTGGTGGCCTCCGATCTGCGCTTTGCGATCTTCCGCGCCTTCAGCGAGCAGGGCGTCGAGATTCCGTTCGGCCAGTCCGAAGTGCGCCTGCGCGACATCGAGCGGCTGGAGACGCTGGTTGAACGCCTGCTGGAAAACGGCGCTGCCCGGCATGCGCCGGCGGGCGTCAATCCCCTGGCCGAGCGCACACTGACCCCGGCGGCGCCCAGACATTCGGGGGCGGTATCCGATGGCTCGGGGACGGAGGTGGTCGCATGAAGCTGTTCGAACGAGGCAAGCCCTGGATTCTGCAGGGCATGCCGGGCGAGACAGTGTCGATCTGCCAGTGCGGGGAAAGCGCCGATCCGCCGCGCTGCGATGGTTCGCAGCCACGCTGCCGGCAGGGCGGTGCGCTGGAGCAGGTGTTTGCCGCCGATGGCCAGCTGTGGCTCTGTGGCTGCGGCCACAGCGCCCGCTTACCGCTGTGTGATGGCAGCCATAAAGCGTTTCGCAATACATGACCAAGCCGGCAATGTAGGCTTTGGTCTTGTGGTATGACCAATGCTTGCGGGGCAAAAAAAGACCGGGATTTGTGATCCCGGTCGAAAAAAACTACAACCACCAAAGGAGGATAGAGAAAACATCCGACAGATGTTGGACGCAAGTCTAAGAATCCACCGGTGCAGCGTCAATCTGTGACGGACTGATGAATTTTCCAGTTCGGGATATTTTTTCTAACTGCTGTCTCGCGCAGCAGCAAAAAAAATGGCCGGGTACCTGAAGGGACCCGGCCAAATAACCACCGAAGGAGGATTGAAGAGGAGAAACACATCGCAAAGATGTTGCGATGCAATATAGGAGTTCATGCTGCAGTGCGTCAAGCGTTCCCGCTACCCGCTCTGTTGCAAATTGTGTCCATCGCCCGCCACGGGCTGCGGCTCATTCCGCACGTGGTCGCCAGGCGTGGAAAGAACCGAGCAGGCGGACCGCCGGTTCGCCGCCGCTGAGGATTTCCGCCTGCAGCTTCCAGTGGCTCTTGCCGCGCTCGCGGTAGCCGGCAAGGAACGCCGCGACGGCCTCCGGCGCCGGTCGCGGACAGCGTGCCAGCAGGCGCTCACGCACCGGCCGGCGGTAGTCGAGTTCGGCGCGGCCGACGGCGACCTGGGCATCGGTTTCGCCGGCTTCGTGCAGGATCAGCGTGGTCAGCGCCCAGCCCGACAGCGTGATGATCGATGACAGCGAACCGGCGAATGCCGTGCCCTTGTCATTGACGTTCGGCGCCAGCGGTGCGCTGAGCAGCAGGCCGTCGTCATCCCAGCGTTCGAGGCGCAGCTGCATGGCGCGGGTCAGGGGAATGTGTTCGGCAAAGAAGGCATCGAGGTCGAGTGAGGGCATCGTCGTGGCCTGCTGACTGGGGCGGGGGACGGCGGTCATGGTTTCATGCCAAAGTGAGCCTTGCACACCCGCGCCTTGCCGCGGCTGCGCGGCGCCCGCCGCTTCCCCCCCGACCAGCCGATCGCCACAGGAGATCCCGATGAGCGAAAAACCCGCCCCGACCACCGTGCCGCTTGCCGAACTGCTCGCCCGCCGCTGGAGCGCGCGGGCCATCGACGCGGCACAGCCGGTCAGCCGTGCCGACTGCATGGCGCTGCTCGAGGCGGCGCGCTGGGCGCCGTCGTGCTTCGGCGACCAGCCCTGGCGTTTCGTCGTCTGGGATCGTTTTCGCGATCAGGAAAGCTGGGCGCAGGCCAGCATTGCGCTGGCCGAGGGCAACCGCGTCTGGGCCAATGCCGCGCCGGTGCTGATCCTGGTGGCGGCGGCCGGGACCTTCCGCCAGAACGGTCGTGACAACCGCTGGGCGCAGTACGACAGCGGCGCCGCAGCGGAGAATTTGTGCCTGCAGGCGACGGAGCTGGGTCTGGTCGTGCACCAGATGGGCGGCTTCGACGTCGAGATCATTGCGCAGGTGGCTGGCCTGCCGGCCGAAGTGCGGCCGATGGCGATGATCGCGGTCGGCCATCCGGCGCCGGTCGAGGTGCTGCCGGAGGCGCTGCGCGAGCGTGAACTGGCGCCGCGCACGCGCTTGCCGCTGGCGGAGCTGTTCTTCGACGGGCGCTACGGCCTTGGCTTTGCCGCTGACTGACCGCCGTCGATGAAGGTCCGTGCGCACGCCAATGGCGTCGATCGTTTCATCGTTCGCGCCATCGTCTTTCTGGTCCTGCTCGCCGCGCTCGCGGTGCTGCTGCGTGAGCCGCTGCTGCGCGCGTTCCACGCCAGCCCCTACCTCAACGGCTTGATCGCGGTGCTGTTCGCCTTCGGGGCGGCGTTCGCGCTGCGCTGCCTGTACCGGCTGCGCGGCGAATGGCGCAGCGGGCGGCGGGCGATGCAGTTCGCCGCCGAGGCGCGCAGCGGCCGGCTGTCGGTGCACGACGCCGGCGAGCTGCTGACCGCGCCGAGCTTCGGCGAACTCGGCAGCTTCTTTGCGCGGGTGCAGCGCGTGGTGCGCCACGGCGATGCGGCGAACACGCTGCCGGTGCTGCTCGATTCGCTGGCCGCACGCGGTGAAGATGCCCGTGCGCTGGTGCGCTTTATTGCCGCGGCGCTGGTGCTGACCGGCCTGATCGGCACCTTCTACGGCCTGTTGCTGACCACCGAGGGCGTGCGCACGGTGCTGACCGGACTCGGTGCCATCGACAACGTCGACTGGCTGGCAGCGCTGCGCGAGCGCCTGACATTGCCGATGGCCGGCATGGGCACCGGCTTTGCCACCTCGCTGTTCGGCCTGGTCACCTCGGTGTCGCTCGGCTTCATCGAGCTGCAGCTGTTCCATGCGCAGAACGCGGTCAACGCGCGCATCGAAGCGCTGGTGGTCGCCGACCTGGTGCCGCTGTGGCAGACGCCCGAGGTGGCGCGCAAGGTCGATACCGAGGTCTCACCGCGCTACCTGCTCGCCGTCGCTGAGGCCATCGTCGAACGCCTCGACCGTGTCGCGGCGCTGCTCGAAGCCGAAGCCCAGCGCGACCTTGGCGGCCAGCTGCTGCGCCAGTCCGGCGCGCTGGAGCAGCGGGTGGCCGCGCAGGAGGATGGCGAGCGCGAACGCAGCAACGAGCTGCTGCACCAGCTGCGCGTCATCAGCCAGTTCCTGGCGAGGTCCGGGCGCGATGCGCCGGCGCCTTGACCGTCCCGGCAGTTTCAACGTCTGGCCGGTGTTCACCGACGCGCTGTCCGGTCTGGTGATGGTGCTGGTGTTCCTGCTGACGATCTTCGTCATCGGAGAAACCTGGCTGGCGCACGAAGTCAGCGGCCGTGACAGTGCGATCGGCCGCCTCGACGCCACCATCGCCCAGCTGCGCCAGCTGGCCTTCGGCGCCGAGCGGCGCGCCGACAGCTCGGCGGCACGCGTGCGCGAGCTCGAAGAAACCGTCGCCGGCCGCGACCTCGACCTGGCCGATCTGCGCGCCGCACTGGCGCAGGCCGAGGCCGGGCGGACGCAGCTCGATGCCGAACTGGCGCACACGCGGCAGGCCGCCGCCGCGCAGCAGGCAAGCCTGAGCGCCGCCCGCGATCAGGCGCAGACGCAGGCCGCCGCCGCCGGCACACGCGTCGCCAGCCTCGAACAGCGCGTCGGCGAACTGCTCGCCGAGCTGCAGCGGCTCAACGCCGCACTCGGTGCGCGGGATGCCGAGAGCAGCCAGTTGCGCGAGCAGCAGCAGGCGGCTGCGCTGCAGGCACAGCAGCTCGCCGACGAACTCGGTCGGCAGCAGGCGGCGGCGCAGGATGCGCAGACGCAGGCTGCCGCGCAGCTCGGCGAGCTGGAAACCGCGCTGACGGCGCAAAGCAGCGAACTGGCGGCGCGGCAGACGCGAATCGGCGAGCAGGAGGCACACATCGCCGAGCTCGACCGCCAGATCAGGGCGCGTCTGGTCGAGCGCGTCGAGCAGCTGCAGCGCTACGCCTCGGAATTCTTCGGCCGGCTGCGCCAGGTGTTCGAGAACAACCCGGACATCAAGGTCGTCGGCGATCGTTTCGTGTTCCAGTCCGAGGTGCTGTTCGACACCGGCCAGGCGCGGCTCAACGAGGCGGCGAAGCCCGATCTCGACAAGTTCGTCAACGTTTACCGCCAGCTCGCCGGGCAGCTGCCGGATGATCTGCCGGTGGTGATCCAGGTCATCGGCCACACCGACCATGTGCCGGTCGGCGGCGGGCGCTTTCGCTCGAACTGGGAACTGTCCTCGGCGCGCGCGCAGGCCGTCGTCGATTACCTGATTACGCAGGGCATTCCGCCGCAGCGTCTGGCTGCGGTCGGCATGGGCGAGTTCCATCCGCTCGATACCGACGACGACGCCGAGGCGCTGCGTCGCAACCGCCGCATCGAGCTGAAGATCACCAGCCTGTGAGCACTCAGGCGCCCGCGTCGAAATACCACTTGCTGTGCCGGTGCACCTCGGCGCTGGCGAGCAGCTCGTCGACGCTGAACCAGCGGTAGCGGGCGTGCTGCTCGGTCGGCAGCGTGCCGAGGCGGGCGCCGAGACTCAGTTCGTGGCCGAGCACCACGTAATGCGTGCTGAAATCGCTACCGGTGAAGTTGTCGGCGTAGAAATGTTCGTAGACGCCGAGAAACCGCGCCTCGCGGCGTTCGCATTCGACGCCGAGTTCGCCGAGCGTCAGCCGGCGGAAGGCGGCGTCGAGTGTTTCGTCCTTGCACACGCGGCCGCCGGGCACGAACCAGCAGCCCTGCGCCGGGCGGTTGTTGCGCCAGCCGAGCAGCACGCGCTGATCGGCATCGCGCACGATCAGGTCGATCGACAGCAGCGGCGACAGCCGCACGACGGTGGCGAAATCCTCGCGTTCCAGCAGCATCGATGGTCTTCCTTCGCGTTGGCGCAGCCCGGATGCCGCGCTGCCGCATGCTACACTCGCGGCCCTTCCCGACCCTCTGCCGAAGGAGACGCGACGATGGGTTTCAAGACCTGCGATCTGTGTGACGAGCACGCCGACAAGCTGCAGATCGCCGAGCCGGTGTTTGGTGATTACGGTGGTGATATCAGCTTCTTCGGCCCGATCAGCACGCTCAAGGCGTTCGAAGACAACTCCCTGGTGCGCAAGGCGCTCGACGAGAAAGGCGAGGGGCGCGTACTGGTGATCGACGGTGGCGCTTCGATGCGCTGCGCGATGCTCGGCGATCAGCTCGCGGCGCTGGCCGAGAAGAACGGCTGGGCCGGTGTCATCGTCAACGGCTGTATCCGTGACTCGGCGGCGATCGCCGAGACCGGCATCGGCGTCAAGGCGCTCGGCGTGCACCCGCTGAAGACCGTCAAGCGCAACGAGGGCCAGCGCGACATCGTCGTGCGCTTCGCTGGCGTCAGCTTCGTGCCGGGCCAGATCGTCTACTGCGACGAGGACGGCCTGATCATCAGCGAGCAGCCGCTGTTCTGAGGGTTGCCGTCGTGCCCGGCGGCACCCATCCGCAGGTGCCGCCGTCCGTTTTCCGCCTCCAGCCCCGAAGCCCATTGTCTCGATGAACATCCCGCAGACCATCGCTACCGAACTGGGCGTGCGCCCGGCCCAGGTCGACGCCGCCGTCCGTCTGCTCGATGAAGGTGCCACCGTGCCCTTCGTCGCGCGCTACCGCAAAGAAGTCACCGGCGGACTCGACGATACGCAGTTGCGTCATCTCGAAGAGCGGCTCGGTTATCTGCGCGAACTGGAAGAACGGCGCAGCACGGTGCTCGACAGCATCCGCGAGCAGGGCAAGCTCAGCGCGCAGCTCGAAGCCGACATCCTCGCCGCCGATACCAAGACGCGGTTGGAGGATCTCTACCTGCCGTACCGGCAGAAGCGTCGCACCAAGGCGCAGATCGCCCGCGAAGCCGGCCTGGCGCCGCTTGCCGAAACGCTGCTGGCCGAGCCGCAGCACGATCCGCTGGTGCTCGCCGAACGCTACCTCGCGGCGGACAAGGGCGTGGCCGACGTCAAGGCCGCGCTCGACGGCGCGCGCCAGATCCTGATGGAGCGCTTCGCCGAGGACGCCGAGCTGCTCGGTCGCCTGCGCGCGTTTCTCTGGGAGCAGGGGCGGCTGAAATCGAGCGTCGTCGACGACAAGAAGGACGAAGGCGCGAAGTTCGCCGACTACTTCGACTTCAGCGAAGCGCTGGCGAAGATTCCCTCGCACCGCGCGCTGGCGCTGCTGCGCGGGCGCAACGAGGGCGTGCTGCAGCTGGCGATCGAGGCCGGTGACGGCTGCGCGCCGCATCCCTGCGAGGCGATGATCGCGGCGCGCTTCGGCGTGCGCGACCAGGGCCGGGCGGCCGATGCCTGGCTGCAGGAAACCGTGCGCTGGGCCTGGAAGGTCAAGCTTGCCACGCACCTCGACCTCGAACTCAAGGGGCGGCTGCGCGAGGCCGCCGAGGAAGAGGCGATCCAGGTGTTTGCGCGCAACCTCAAGGATCTGCTGCTGGCGGCGCCGGCCGGCCCGCGGGCCACGCTCGGCCTCGATCCGGGGCTGCGCACCGGCGTCAAGGTCGCCGTCGTCGACACCACCGGCAAGCTGGTCGCCACCGACACCATTTATCCGCACGTCCCGCACAAGCGCTGGGACGAGGCGCTGGCGACGCTGGCCCGACTGTGCCGCGAGCACCGCGTCGAGCTGATGGCGATCGGCAACGGCACCGCCTCGCGCGAGACCGACAAGCTCGCCGCCGAGCTGATCCTGCGCCAGCCGGAGCTGCGGCTGGCGAAGATCGTCGTTTCCGAGGCCGGTGCCTCGGTGTATTCGGCCTCGGAGCTGGCGGCGCAGGAGTTCCCCGAGCTCGACGTCAGCCTGCGCGGCGCGGTGTCGATCGCCCGTCGCCTGCAGGACCCGCTGGCCGAGCTGGTGAAGATCGATCCGAAGGCGATCGGCGTCGGCCAGTATCAGCACGACGTCAACCAGAGCGCCCTGGCGCGCACGCTGGATGCGGTGGTCGAGGACTGCGTCAACGCCGTCGGCGTCGACGTCAACACCGCCTCGGTGCCGCTGCTGACCCGCGTCTCCGGGCTCAACGGCACGCTGGCGCGCAACATCGTCGCCTACCGCGACGCCAACGGCGCGTTCCGCGACCGCACGCAACTGCTGAAGGTCTCGCGGCTCGGCGACAAGACCTTCGAGCAGGCGGCGGGCTTTCTGCGCATCAACGGCGGCAGCAATCCGCTCGACCGTTCGGCGGTGCACCCCGAGGCCTACCCGGTGGTCGAGCGCATCCTGCGCATCAGCGGCCGCCGTCTGGAGCAGCTGCTCGGCGATGCCGGTTTCCTGCGCGGCCTGCGTCCGGAGCATTTCATCGACGGCCGCTTCGGTGTGCCGACGGTGCGTGACATCCTCGGCGAGCTGGAAAAACCCGGCCGCGATCCGCGCCCGGAATTTCGCACCGCGACCTTCCGCGAGGGCGTCGAGGATCTCAAGGACCTGCAGCCGGAGATGGTGCTGGAAGGCGTGGTCACCAACGTCACCAACTTCGGCGCCTTCGTCGACGTCGGCGTGCATCAGGACGGGCTGGTGCACATCTCCTGCCTGTCGGAGAAGTTCGTCCGCGATCCGCATGCGGTGGTCAAGGCCGGCGACGTGGTCAAGGTCAAGGTGCTGGAGGTCGATCTCAAGCGCCGGCGCATCGCGCTGACCATGCGCCTCAACGACGACAGCCGCGAGCATGTCGCGCCGGCGGCGCGGCCGGCACCGAGCGGCAGCCGCGCCAAACCCGCCGCCAAAGCGGAGCCGGCGAAGCCGAACGGCGCCTTCGCCGCGGCGTTCGAACGCGCCCGCCGCCGCTGAGGTTGTCGGCACGCGACATCGTCGGCGCCGGGGAGCAGGGCCTATGCTAGAGGGCCGCGGTGGCCAGCCGGCCGCCGCCCGCTCAGCACGGGAGTCAAGATGTCGATGCAATGGAGCCGTCTGCTGACCCGCCGCCGCCTCGGCGTACCGACCGAACCCGGTGCCGATGAGCCGCAGCGCTCGGATTTCCAGCGTGACTTCGATCGCATCATCTTCGCCTCGTCGTTCCGCCGCATGCAGGACAAGACGCAGGTGTTTCCGCTGTCGTCGAACGACTACGTGCGCACGCGGCTGACGCATTCGCTGGAGGTTTCCAGCGTCGCCCGCAGCCTCGGCAACCAGGTCGGCGAGGTGCTGATCGCCCGCCACGGCCTGCGCAACATGCTGTCCTCGGATTTCGGCGCGATCGTCGCCGCCGCGGCGCTGGCGCACGATCTCGGCAATCCGCCGTTCGGCCACGCCGGCGAGGACAGCATCCGCCACTGGTTCGCCGCCTCGGCGCTCGGCCAGCGCCTGTGTGCGCAGATGCAGCCGGCGCAGCGCGACGATCTGCTGCGCTTCGAGGGCAACGCCCAGGGCTTTCGTCTGGTCGCCCGTCTGCAGAGCCCGGACAACCCCGGTGGCATGCAGCTGACGCTGGCGACGCTCGGCAGCTTCAGCAAGTACCCGCGCGGATCACAGCCGCCGCAGGCGAACGGCGGCATCGCCTTCAAAAAGCACGGCTACGACCAGGCCGATGCCGCGCTGTTCGCCGAGATGGCCGATGGCGTCGGCCTGATCGAGCTGGCGCCGGGGGCTTGGTGTCGGCATCCACTGGCGTTTCTGCTCGAAGCCGCCGATGACATCTGCTATCGCATCGTCGACCTCGA
The DNA here is from genome assembly GCF_003182095.1 of Plasticicumulans acidivorans. Classification (GTDB taxonomy): domain Bacteria; phylum Pseudomonadota; class Gammaproteobacteria; order Competibacterales; family Competibacteraceae; genus Plasticicumulans; species Plasticicumulans acidivorans. The sequence goes on from NZ_QGTJ01000012.1 coordinate 106,747, forward strand.
AGACGCCGTGCGCCTCGGCCAGCTCGAACACCGCGCGGCGCTGGAGCTGCTGCTGCCGGTCACCGGGCTGAGCGCCGATGCGCCGCGGCTGCGCCAGCTGACGCGGCCAAAGGAGCGCATCGAATACCTGCGCGCCAAGGCGATCGGGCGGATCATCGCCGAGGTGGTGACACTGTTCCTCGATCAGGAGCCGGCGATGCTCACCGGGCGTTATGCGCGCGAGCTGCTCGACGAAGTGCCGAGCCGCTGGCTGATGCAGGAGATGAAAAAGCTCGCCGCCCGCGAGGTTTACGTCGCCACGCCGGTGGTCGAGGTGCAGGTGGCCGGTTTCGAGGTGCTCGGCGGGCTGCTCGAAGCCTTCGTCGGTGCCGTCACCGAGGTTGCCGAGCGCGGTGCCGCCGCCAGCCCGCGCCATCACATGCTGATGCGTTTGATCCCCGAGCAGTTCGTCGGCCCCGAGCACCGCCCGGCGGCGGACCCCTACCAGCGTTCGCTGAAGATCACCGACTTCGTCTCCGGCATGACCGATTCCTACGCCGTCAACCTGTTCAAGCGCATCACCGGCATGTCGCTGCCGACCTTCTGAGGCCGATTTCAGAACGACGGCGGCGTGCAGGCGCTGACGACTTCGACGGTCTCGCTGCCGAGCGCGCGGAAGCGGTGCGGGTGGCGCGAGTCGAAGTAATAGGCATCGCCCGGACCGAGCTCCCAGACCTGTTCACCGACGGTGAGTTCGAGGTGGCCGCGCAGCACGATGCCGCCTTCTTCGGAGTCATGGCGCAGCATGTCGTCACCGGAGTCGGCGCCCGGTTCGAGGCGCTCGTGCATCAGCTGGATCGCACGCGACTGCAGATTGCGCCCGACCTGACGGTAGGACAGGCCGGGGCGGCCGATCTCGGTCAGCTCGTGGGCACGGTAGACCACCGGCTCCTGCACCGGCAGGTCCGCACCGAAAAAGGCACCCAGCGACAGCGGAATGCCGTCGAGGATCTTCTTCAGCGTTGCCACCGACGGGCTGCTGCGGTTTTGTTCGATCATCGAGATGATGCCGTTGGCCACTCCGGCGCGCGTCGCCAGTGCACGCTGCGACAGGCCGTGCGCTTCGCGCAGCTGGCGCAGGCGCTCGCCGAGATTGAACTCCGCGAGGGAAGGGGCGGTCGCTTGGAGACTCGTCATTATCTGCTCTCTGCTCAATATAGCGATGCATCAGGCTTGGCTGATTAGTGCTGAACAGCGTACCGGAGCGGCTTGCTGATGCCTGCCATCAATGCTTATCGACGCCATGATAGCGCCACTTTAAGCGATGAGACGAGCACTTGTGTCGAGCGCTCGTGCTGTCGGGTGCGCTGGTGGAATAAATTTTTCGCACCCCGAGCTTGTTTAGTTTATTGAGCGTGGTAGTGTCGACAGCCTGTTCTGGACCCCGCCGGAGAGATCGCCCGATGACCGCTGTACCCACCCCCGATATGAATGCCCTGTGGATGCCGTTTACCGCCAATCGCCAGTTCAAGGCCGATCCGCGCCTGCTGGTGGCGGCCGAAGGCATGTACTACACCAGCCACGACGGCCGTCAGGTGCTCGACGGCTGCGCCGGCCTGTGGTGCGTCAACGCCGGCCACGGCCGGCGCCCGATCGTCGAGGCGGTGCAGCGCCAGGTCGCCGAGCTCGACTACGCGCCGGGCTTCCAGATGGGCCATCCGGCGGCGTTCACGCTGGCCGAGCGCCTGGTCGGGCTGACCGAGGGCAAGATGGGGCAGGTGTTCTTCACCAACTCCGGCTCGGAGTCGGTCGACACCGCGCTGAAGATCGCGCTGGCCTATCACCGCGTGCGCGGCGAAGGCAGCCGGACCCGCCTGATCGGCCGTGAGCGCGGCTATCACGGCGTCGGTTTCGGCGGCCTGTCGGTGGGCGGCATCGGCCCGAACCGCAAGCTGTTCGGCCCGCTGCTGCCCGGCGTCGATCACCTGCCGCACACCCACAACCTCGAACACAACGCCTTCAGCAAAGGCCAGCCGGCCTGGGGTGCGCATCTGGCCGATGAGCTGGAGCGCATCGTCGCGCTGCACGACGCCTCGACCATCGCCGCGGTCATCGTCGAGCCGATGGCCGGTTCGACCGGCGTGCTGATGCCGCCGCAGGGCTATCTGCAGCGCCTGCGCGAGATCTGCGACAAGTACGGCATCCTGCTGATTTTCGACGAGGTCATCACCGGCTTCGGGCGTCTCGGCGCGCCGTTCGCGTTCCAGCGCCTCGGCGTCGTCCCCGACCTGATGACCACCGCCAAGGGCATCACCAACGGTACGGTGCCGATGGGCGCGGTGTTCTGCCGTCCGGGCATTTACGAGGCCTTCATGAGCGGCCCGGAGAGCGCCATCGAACTGATGCACGGCTACACCTATTCCGGTCATCCGCTGGCCTGCGCCGCCGGCCTCGCCACGCTCGACATCTACGCCGAAGAAAAACTGCTGACGCGGGCGCTGGAGCTCGAAGGCTATTTCGGCGAGTCGCTGCACAGCCTGCGCGGCCAGCCCAACGTCATCGACATCCGCAACCTCGGGCTGGTCGGCGCCGTCGAGCTCAGCTCGCGCGACGGCAAGCCGGGCGCACGCGCCTACGACGTGTTCCTTGAGTGCTACCGCCGCGGCGTGATGGTGCGCTACACCGGCGAGACCATCGCTGTCAGCCCGCCGCTGATCGTCGAGCGCCAGCACATCGACCAGCTGGTCGGCACGCTCGGCGAAGTGCTGCGCAGCGTCGCCTGACACGCCTGACGGTGTGCTCTGCGGCGTTCGCGTGCGCTCGGGCAGCGGCGCGGGCGCCGAGGTTTTTGCCCGAGGTATTGCGATGATTCAGGACATTCCCCATTACATCGCCGGCCAGCGCGTGGCCGGCCGCAGCGGCCGCAGCAGTGCGGTGTTCAACCCGGCGCTGGGCGAGCAGAGCGGCCGCGTGCCGCTCGCCGATGTCGCCGAAGTCGATGCTGCCGTGGCGGCCGCGCAGGCGGCGTTTCCGGCCTGGGCGGCGGTGACGCCGCTCAACCGCGCCCGAGTGATGTTCCGCTTCCGTCAGCTGCTCGAAGCCAAAGCCGGCGAGCTGGCAGCGATCATCAGTGCCGAGCATGGCAAGGTGCTCGACGACGCCCGCGGCGAGATCACCCGCGGGCTGGAGGTGGTGGAATTCGCCACCGGCATTCCGCAGCTGCTCAAGGGCGAATTCACCGAGAACGTCGGCACCAATGTCGATTCGACCGGTCTGCGCCAGCCGCTCGGCGTGGTCGCCGGCATCACGCCGTTCAACTTCCCGGCGATGGTGCCGATGTGGATGTTCCCGGTGGCGATCGCCTGCGGCAACACCTTCGTGCTCAAGCCTTCCGAGCGCGATCCGGGTGCGGCGCTGTTCCTCGCCGATCTGCTTGCCGAGGCCGGGCTGCCGGCCGGCGTGTTCAACGTCGTGCACGGCGACAAGGTCGCCGTCGATGCGCTGCTCGATCACCCGCAGGTGCAGGCCGTGAGCTTCGTCGGCTCGACGCCGATCGCCAGATACCTCTACGGCCGCGGCTGCAACAACGGCAAGCGCGTGCAGGCGCTCGGCGGCGCCAAGAACCACATGCTGGTGATGCCCGACGCCGATCTCGATCAGGCGGTCGATGCGCTGATGGGCGCGGCCTACGGCTCGGCCGGCGAGCGCTGCATGGCGATCTCGGTCGCCGTCGCCGTCGGCGATGCCACCGCCGATGCGCTGGTGGCGAAGCTCAAGCCGCGGGTCGAGGCGCTGCGCGTCGGTGCGGGCGATGCCGCCGGCGTCGAGATGGGGCCGCTGGTCAGCGCGGCGCATCGCGACAAGGTGCTCGGCTACATCGAGCAGGGCATCGCGGCCGGCGCCGAGCTGGTGGTCGACGGCCGCGGCCTGCGCGTCGCCGGCTGCGAGGGCGGCTACTTCGTCGGTGGCACGCTGTTCGACCACGTCACGCCGCAGATGTCGATCTATCGCGAGGAGATCTTCGGCCCGGTGCTCGCCGTGGTGCGGGTGGCGGACTACGCGACGGCGCTGGCGCTGGTCAACGAACACGAGTTCGGCAACGGCACGGCGATCTTCACCCGTGATGGCGACACCGCGCGGCATTTCGCCGCCCATGTGCAGGTTGGCATGGTCGGCGTCAACGTGCCGATCCCGGTGCCGATGGCCTTCCACAGTTTCGGCGGCTGGAAGGCGAGCCTGTTCGGCGATCACCACATGCACGGCCCTGAAGGCGTGCGTTTCTATACGCGACTGAAGACGGTCACGTCGCGCTGGCCGACCGGCATTCGTGCCGGCGCTGATTTCGTCATGCCGACGATGAAGTGACGGTTTCGAATCAGGACTGGCGGTTCGGGCATGCACTGATGTGGATCAAGGTTGTCTGAAACACCTTGCCGCATGCTGCAAAGTGTGTGTGGATAGTGTGATGCCGCGCACTTTTTTACTGGACCCGCCTGGATATCCGGCGGGTGGCCAGTGAGTCTGAGTCCATGTCGCTGACTTCGAGATTTTCCCTGGACACGCAACTTTTCGCGTCCTTGCGCTTCGATCGTGCCCGCGTCGTCGACCTGCTGGTCGGTTGGTGGCACAGCGCTCAGGTGCGGCGCCAGCGCCGCGCCCTGCTGGTGTCACGCGTACAGCTGATGGCCGTGGTGTTCGCCGTGCTGGTGCCGTTGTGGATCGTGCCGGACGTCATCGCCTTTCCGGCGGCGCAATGGCTGCCGCTGGCCGGCATGCGGCTGGCCAGCAGTGTGGTGTTCCTGCTGCTCGCCTACAGCCATGCCCGGGTGCACTCCGGCTGGGAGGTGTCCCTGCGGCTCGGGGTGCTGCTGACGGTGCCGACGGTGTTTCACGTCCTCGCCTGCAGTGTGCTGCTCGATGTGCCGCGCAGCGGCTTTGCCGGTGTGCTGCTGCAGATCTACGCCCTGCTGCCCTTTGTCGTCGTGGCCGGTCTTGCCGTGTTTCCACTGACCGGGCTGGAGACGCTGCTTTATGCGCTGCCGATTTTCGCGGCGTTCCGCCAGGCGGCGCTGATCACCGGCGAATTCAGCCTGCCGGCGAACATCGGCACGCTCTGGCTGCTGCTGCTGGTCACCGGCGTGGCCATGGTTTCCGGCATGAGCCAGCTGCAGTACATGATCGCGCTGGTGCGCCAGGCCAGCGCCGACGCGCTGACCGGGGCGCTGAACCGCCACGCCGGTGTCGAGACGCTTGAACTGCTGTTCCGGGTATCGGCCTCGCACAACACGCCGCTGGCGCTGATGTTCGTCGATCTCGACCACTTCAAGCAGATCAACGACGGCTGGGGGCATGAGGCCGGTGATGCCGTGCTGCGCGGCATGGCGGCGGCGCTGCGTGGCAGTCTGCGGCGCGGTGACGTGCTGGTGCGCTGGGGCGGCGAGGAATTCCTCGTCATCCTCAATCACACCGATGTCAGCGGCGCCCGTCTGGTGGTCAACCGTCTGCGCCATGCCGGCCTCGGCCAGCGGCCGGACGGCAGCGCGCTGACGGCGAGCATCGGCGTCGCCGAGCGCCTCGCCGACAGCGCTCAGGACTGGCCCGAGCTGGTCGATCTCGCCGATCAGCGCATGTACGCCGCCAAGGAAGCCGGGCGTGACCGGGCGGTGCTGCCGCAGCACACCGCCGTGCCCTGCTGAGCGTCAGCGCACCAGCTGGATGTCATACGTCGGCGGATTGGCTCCCGCCGCCCGTGCGCTGGCCAGCGACCACACCAGGCGGTGGGTCGGCGCATCGAAGCGGATCACCCGGTTGTCGCTCAGCATCGCCAGCGGATGCGCCTTGATGCGTGCCGCGATGGCGGCGTCATCGTCCGTCTCCGTCGCGGCCAGTTCGTGCTGCAGCATGACCATGCGCACGGCCGCCTGTGTGTCGATCAGCCGGTCGAGATAGGGCCGTGGGCTGGTCGCCGTCACGCTGAGCAGCAGGCGGCCGACCGGGTTGTAAAGCCATTGCCCGGGCGCGTTGGCACGCGCCGGACCGGCGAGGAAAGCCTGCCGGGCGGCGTGGGCCTGTCGGGCGCGCTCATCGAGCGGTGCTGCCAGCGCGGCATCGAGCGTATCGAGATAGGCCGCCAGCGCATTCAGCGTGGTGTTGCGCTTGAACAGGGCGAAAGCGGTCACGCTGCTGGCCAGTTCCAGACGCGGCGACAGCGCCAGCGGGGCCAGGTCGAGGGCATCGATGCCGTACGCGACCTCGCGCGTATCGGTCTGCATGGCCGGGCGCAGATCGAGTTCCGCCGGGCTCAGGTCCTGCAGCAGCGGCGTCAGTACCACGGTCTGGGCAGCCAGCATTTTCGGCCAGCGTGCGGCCCATTCGCCCAGCGTCAGGTAGTGCACGCGCAACTGGCTGCTCGCCAGTTGTTTCTGTGCCAGCGAGGTCGGCGTTTCAGCGAGCAGGCGGCGCAGGAACAACACCTGGCGTGCCAGCAGCGCACAGGCTTCGTCGGCGTTTTTCTGCTGCTGCAGGGTGAGGGTCGCCGCGGCCAGGCGCAGACGCAGGATGGCATCGAGCAGGCTGAAGTCGGGTGGTGGCGCCAGGGCCGACGGGATCGTCGGCGTCTGGAAGCGTGGCAGCGCCATCATGCGGTCGAGTCGCGTGAACAGTTCGGCGTCACGATCGGCCCACAGTTCGATATCGATACTCTGGGCGAACCAGCTGTCGATGCAGGCACTGTCGAGCGGATCGCACAGCTGCCGCGCCGCCGGCGTCAGGCTGGCTGGCTGCAGGGCATCGGCGGGCAGATCAGCCGGAAAATACGGCATGTCGCGCGTGCGCGGGTTCGAGAAATGCTGGCGCAGCCGCTCTATGCGCGCGCTGCCAAAGGCCAGCGGGTCGCTGCCGGTCGGGGCCAGCAACCCTTCCAGCAGCACTGCGCCATTGTCTGCATCGGCCGGCTCGGTCGGCGGCGTGAGCAGGGCCTGCGCCTGCGGCGAGAGGGCCTGGTCCGGCCACCCGGTGATGGTGGCGATGGCCAGCAGCGCGAGCACGCCGAGACTGAGTGCGGCGCGGAAGGCGAGCTGTCCCGCTCGCAGGCGGGAGGTACGGCGGCGGTTCATCGGGCGTTCCTCAGGGGGTGACGGTCGTTATCGCCTGGGGCGGCGCCAGGCGATACCTGAGATGAATTGGATGCAGCAGATATACCAGAAGAGGTACCGATGGCGCCCGCCGAGTTCGGCGTCAGTGGCTCGGAGCCACCGTGGCGAGATCGATCCGCTCGCCGGGCTGCGGGCACAGCACGCGCAGCGCGAGGCCGCGCACGGCATCGGCCAGGCTGGCGATCGCCTCCGGCTCGCCGTGCACCAGCGCCAGCGTCGGGCCGGCGGCGAAGCCGCGATACCAGGCGAGCAGACCGTCGCGATCGGCGTGGGCCGACAGGCCGCCGATGGTGTGCACGCGCGCGGCGACGCGGATCGTCTCGCCCCACAGGCGGATGTGCCGGGCCCCGTCGACCAGCTGCCGCCCCAGTGTGCCGCGCGCCTGGAAGCCGGCGATGATGAGCTGGCAGTCGCGCCGCCAGACGTTGTGCTTGAGGTGCTGCTTGATGCGCCCGCCGGTGCACATGCCGCTGCCGGCGATGATGATCGCGCCGCTGCGCACCTGGTTGAGGGCCATCGAGTCCTCGACGCTCTCGCTCATGCGCAGCTGCGGAAAAACGAACGGATCGCCGCGTTCGCGCTGCACGCGGCAGGCTTCGCTGTCATAGAGCTCCAGATGGCGCCGGTACGCCGCTGTCGCCTTGATCGCCAGCGGGCTGTCGAGAAACACATGCCAGCGCTCCAGCCGCCAGTCCTGGTAATGGCGGGCGAACACGTAGAGCAGCTCCTGCGTGCGGCCGACGGCGAAAGCCGGGATCAGGATGTTGCCCTTCTGGCCGTCGGCGTCGAACACCTCACCGAGCTCGCGCCAGGTGTCCTCCCAGGGGCGGTGGCAGCGATCGCCATAAGTGCTTTCCATGATCACCAGGTCGGCTTCGGCGATCGGCGTCGGATCGCGCAGGATCGGTGCGCCGCGGTGGCCGAGATCGCCGCTGAACACCAGCTTGCGCTGCAGCTTGCCTTCGCTGAGCCAGAGTTCGGCGATCGCCGAGCCGAGGATGTGGCCGGCGTCCTGCAGGCGCAGGCGCACGCCGTCGGCGATCTCGACCGTCTCGCCGAAGCGCAGCGGCCGCAGGTGTTCGAGTACGGCCTCGGCGTCGGCACGAGTGTAAAGCGGTTTGACAGGTGGCAGGCCCTTGCGCTCGCGCTTGCGATTGGTGACCGCCGTTTCATGCTCGATGATGCCGGCGGAGTCTTCGAGCATGATCGCCACCAGATCGGCGGTTGCCGGATGGCACCAGATCCCGCCGCGAAAACCGCGCTGCACCAGCAGCGGCAGACGGCCGGAGTGGTCGAGATGGGCATGCGTCAGCACCACCGCCTCGATGTCGGCTGCGTTGAAGGGGAAGGGCTCGGCATTGCGCGCGTCGGCATCGCGCCCGCCCTGGAACAATCCGCAGTCGACCAGCAGCTGGGTGCCGCCGAGCTGCAGCCGGTGGCAGGAGCCGGTGACTTCCTGGGCGGCTCCGCAGAATTCGAGATGCATGATGCGCTCCTTTATCCGCTGCACGATCGAGCTGAGCTTAGGTGCGGAATGCGTGCCCCGGCCTGCCGGCGGTCAATGGCTGGAGCGTTGCAGCATGTCGCCTGCGGACTGGCAGATGTCCGTTCCTGCATGCTTCAGCGCCTCACGGCACTGGTAAACTGCTCGGCGTCGCTCATCGCAGGGTGAGCGGCATCGGTACGTCTTCAGGGCGGGGTGGAAGTCCCCACCGGCGGTAGGGTCGCAAGACCGAGCCCGCGAGCGCCCGCACCGTGTGCGGGGTCAGCAGATCCGGTCGAATGCCGGAGCCGACGGTCACAGTCCGGATGCAAGAAGACGCAAGCCCGTCCCCGCATCGCGCAGATCGCGGTGCGCCGAATGGATTTGTCAGCCCTGGAACGTTTTTTCGCAGCCTTGCGAGGAGCGTTTCTTCATGTCGTTTTCCCTGAGCATTTCCGCCAACACCGCCGCCGACGCCGAACGGTTCCAGTCGCTCGATCATCTGGCCGACCTTTCCGAGCGCGCCGTCTCCGCGCGCATCGCCAGTGCCGTCGCCGCCATTCGCGCCGGCCGGCCGGTGATCCTGCTCGATGATGCCGATCGCGAGAACGAAGCCGATCTGGTCATCGCCGCGACCACGCTCGATGTGCCGACGATGGCGCTGATGATCCGCGAGTGCAGCGGCATCGTCTGCCTGTGCCTGACCGACGAGGCCTGCCGCCGCCTGCAGCTGCCGCCGATGGCGGCCCGCAACGAATGCCGCAACGGCACCGGCTTCACCGTCAGCATCGAGGCGCGCGAGGGTGTCAGTACCGGCGTCTCGGCTGTCGATCGCACGACGACGATCCGCGTTGCCACCGCGCCGGGAGCCAAAGCCAGCGATCTGGTGCGGCCGGGGCATGTGTTCCCGCTGCGCGCCGCGCCGGGCGGCGTGCTTGCCCGCCGTGGCCACACCGAAGGCACCGTCGAGCTGTCGCGGCTGGCCGGTTTCGAGCCGGCCGGCGTGCTCTGCGAGCTGATGAATGCCGATGGCACGATGATGCGCGGCACCGCGCTTGAGCACTTTGCCCGCGAGCAGGGGCTGACGATGCTGACGATCGAGGATCTGGCACGCTACGTCAGCGCCGCACTCGCCGCCTGAGCGTGTCGTGCGGGGGCGTGCGCCGCGTAAGTGCGCGTATCGCCCTTGTGCTGATCGTCCGGCAAGCCGTCCGCGGTGATGGCTTGCCGTACCCGTGCCGCTCGGGTTAAGCAACGCCATCCGTTATCCATCACAGGTCGGCGTTTGCATGAGTCTGCAGTCCGTACAGGCCTTCCTGGCCGAACACGCCCCCGATATCGAAATCCTGGAAATGGGCACCAGCACCGCGACCGTCGGCGAGGCCGCTGCGGCGCATGGTGTGGCGCCCGGCCAGATCGCCAAGACGCTGTCGCTGTGGCTCAGGGACGAAGTGATCCTGCTGATCCTCGGCGGTGATGCCCGCATCGACAACCGCAAGTACAAGGATCAGTTCGGCGGCAAAGCCAGGATGCTCAGCGCCGCCGAGGTCATCGAGTGGACCGGCCATCCGGTCGGTGGCGTCTGCCCGTTCGGTTTGCCGCAGTCGCTGCGGGTGTTCGCCGATGTCACGCTGCAGAAATTCGACGTCGTGCTGCCGGCGGCCGGCGCGATCCACGCGGCCGTGCGCATCGAGCCCGCACGGCTGGTGCAGCTGGTGCGGGCGCAGTGGGTCGACGTCACGCAGGCGACGCCATAAGGCGCGCAGCCGCCTGATGCCGGGGCATCGGGTGGCCTGAAGCACCGATTGCAAAACCCGGCGGGGCCGCGCGGGCTGTGCTGCACGCTGCTGCGACGCCTGCCCGATGAGCCACGACAAGTGTGAGCTGCTTGGCTTCCCTCACGTTTGCATCTGCGCTATCTGGTGAGCGCGGACGGGGCGGCAGGGGCCGGCCGTCGCTTCACCGGGAGGAGGACGATATGGGGGCCGGTTTCCGATGGCTCTGCGGGCTGGCCGTGCTGTGCAGCCTGCTGCCGCCGCTCGCGCAGGCTGCCGCGCAGCACTTCACCGACACCTACCGCCTGCACCTGCGCAGCAAGCCGGCGGTAGTGCGCATCGTCGATGGCTACAAGGGCTACGTGCAGCTGCGTAACGGCAACCGTCAGGCGGTCAGCCTGGTCGGCACCGGCTCGGGCTTTTTCATCTCCAGCGACGGCTACATCATGACCAACGCCCACGTGGTGTCGATGAGCCGCGCCGGTGAAGAAGCCGCCCGCGAGCGCCTGTTCGCCCAGTTCGTGCAGCAGATCCTGCGCGTCAACAAGCTCGAACCGACCACCGCCAACATCAACAAGGTGCTGCGCTGGGCCAAGCAGGAGAACGCCCGCCTGGTGGTGTCCGAGCAGATGAACAAGGTGCTGCTGCAGGACGGCAGTGCGCTGCGCTATGAGATCAAAGCCTACGGCACGCCGGTCGGCTCCCGCGGCGACCAGCTGACCGGCAAGGACGTCGCGATCCTCAAAGTCGAGACGCGCAATGCCTCGACGCTGAGCCTGGCCGATTCCTCGCTGGCGCGGGTGGGCGACCGCGTCTATGTCATCGGCTATCCCGGCGCGGCCGATTCCGATGTGCTCGATGCGCGTTCGATGGTCGAGCCGACCATCAACGACGGCACGATTTCGGCGCAGAAGAACACCGTCGACGGCATCCCGGTGCTGCAGACCAACGCCAGCGCCACGCACGGCAATTCCGGCGGACCGGTGCTCAACGCCGACGGCCAGGTCATCGGCCTGCTGACCTTCCGCGGCGATACCGTCAACGGCCAGGAAGTGCAGGGCTTCAACTTCATCGTGCCGGCCAACGTCGCCCGCGAATACATCGCCCCCGCTGGCGCCCGCAACGAGGCCGGCCTCGTCGATCAGCGCTGGCGGGCCGGTCTCGATGCCTACGAGCAGGGGCATTACCGCGAGGCCAAGCAGTACTTCGATGAAGTGGCGACACTGTCGCCGCATCACCCGGAGGCGCGGCGGCTGCTGGTCGACACGCAGGAGCGCATCCTGCGCGGTGAAGACGTGGCGGTCGCCCCGCCGCCAGCGCCGCTGCCGAGCCCGGCACCGATAGCGGCACCCGCGCTGTCACCCGCGCTGGCCGTACCGGTGGCGCCCGCGCCGGTGCCGCAGCCGACGGCGTTGATTGCGCCGGCCCCCGCAGCGCTGGCGCCGGCGGTTGTGACCGAGGACGCTTCGCGGCCCTGGCTGCTCGGTGGCGGCGCGCTTGCGGCCGGCCTCGTCGCCGGCCTCGGCGTGTTCCTGCTGCGCCGCCGGCAGACACCGGCGCCGAGCGCGATGCCGCTCAACAGTCGTCCGCGGCGGGATGAAACCCTGGCGCCGCCGTGGGCGACGTTCAGCGACGCGGCGACACAGCTGGCCTCATCGCTGTCCGGCGACAGCGTGCGGCTGCGCTTCGACAGCGGCCCGTTGAACGGACAGACGGTGACGGTGCCGGCCAGTGGGCTATGGCTCGGTCGCGACAGCGCGCGCGCCGGCATCGTGCTGCAGCACCCGATGGTCTCCGGTCAGCACCTGTGGATCGGCCGCGAAGGCGACACCTGGATGCTGCGCGACGAGCGCTCGACCAACGGCACCTATCTCGGCAGCGCCAGCGGCGAGCGCATCCGCGAGCACCGGCTGCGCCCCGGCGAGCGCTTCGTCATCTCCCGCGATGCGGCGGCGAGCTTTACCGTCGAGGCCTGATGCAGGTCAGCCGCGTGCCGGCGCCCGGATGACGCAGCGGATCAGCGTCCCGCAGCAGGATCGCGGCGGTGCCGCGCCTGAGCCGACAGCGCGGTGCCGTTAGAAGTCGGTTGCTCACCTGGCTTCCGTCTGCGGGATCTTGCTTTGCCCGGCAAACGGAACGCGGGTCAGCCGCCGTTGCTGATCGCCAGGTACGGCCTGCGCGTTTGCCTGCCGTCGAGCCCGGCATGCTGTAGACATCATGCGCGTGCGGATTCCACGCCATAGCCCGGCCCGCGCGACTTTCCCTTCCGTGCGGACCGGGCTGCATCGTTTCAAGCGCTCATCAATCGACGATGAACAACTTCACTCCGGTCTCGGTGTGTGAGCGGTGCGGGTAGTTGTCGTCTTCGCACTGGTAGCTCATGCCGGGGGTCAGCGTGAATTCGCGGCCGTCCTGCAGGCGGGTGTGCAGGGTGCCTTCGAGCACGTAGAGGATGTGGCCCTTGGCGCACCAGTGGTCGGAGGCGTAGCCGGGGGAGTATTCGGCGAGGTGGATGTTGATGTCGCCGAAGGTCTGGCTGCGCCACAGGGAGTAGCCGGTGTCGCCCTTGACCTCGACGGGCTCGACCTGTGCCAGATCGCTGGTGACGAAGGGGATGTTGCGGATGTTCATGCTCAGTCCTCGCCGAAGCGGATGCCTTGTGCGAGCGGCAGCTCGCGGGAGTAGTTGATGGTGTTGGTGGCGCGGCGCATGTAGCTCTTCCAGGCGTCGGAGCCGGATTCGCGGCCGCCGCCGGTTTCCTTCTCGCCGCCGAAAGCGCCGCCGATCTCGGCGCCGGAGGTGCCGATGTTGACGTTGGCGATGCCGCAGTCGGAGCCGGCGGCGCTGAGGAAGGCCTCGGCCTCGCGCAGATCGTTGGTGAAGACAGCCGAACTCAGGCCCTGCGGCACGGCGTTGTGCAGGGCGACGGCTTCCTCGAAGTCGCTGTAGCGCATCACGTAGAGGATCGGCGCGAAGGTTTCGTGGCAGACGGTCGCGGTTTGCGCTGGCATGGCGACCAGCGCCGGCTGCACGTAGTAGGCGTCCCCGGCGCCGGCGATGACCTCGACGCGCTCGCCGCCGAACACCTCGCCGCCCTCGGCGCGTGCGGCGCTCAGCGCCGACTGCATGGCGCTGAAGGCCGCGGCGTCGATCAGCGGGCCGATCAGCGTGCCGCTGCTGCGCGGATCGCCGACGCGGCAGCTGGCGTAGGCGCGGCGCAGCCGCGCCAGCAGCTCATCGTGCAGGCTGGCGTGGACGATCAGCCGCCGCGTCGTCGTGCAGCGCTGGCCGGCGGTGCCGACGGCGCCGAAGAGGATGCCGCGCACCGCCAGTTCGAGGTCGGCGCTCGGCGCGACGATGATGGCGTTGTTGCCGCCGAGTTCGAGCAGGGCACGGCCGAAGCGGGCGGCGACACGCGGGCCGACGGCGCGGCCCATGCGCGTCGAGCCGGTCGCCGAGAGCAGCGCGACGCGGGCATCGTCGACCAGCTGCTCGCCGAGCTCGACGCCGCCGATCAGCACTTCACTGAGGCCGGCGGGGGCCGCGCCGAAGCGTGCCAGCGCGCGTTCGAACAGCTTCTGGCAGGCGAGCGCGGTGAGCGGGGTTTTTTCCGACGGCTTCCACACCACGCTGTCGCCGCAGACGATCGCCAGCGCGAAGTTCCAGCTCCACACCGCGACCGGAAAATTGAACGCCGAGATCACGCCAACGACGCCGAGCGGGTGCCAGGTTTCCATCATGCGGTGGCCGGGGCGTTCGCTGGCGATGGTCAGGCCGTAGAGCTGGCGCGACAGGCCGACGGCGAAGTCGCAGATGTCGATCATCTCCTGCACTTCGCCTTCGCCTTCGGCGCTGATCTTGCCGGCTTCCAGCGTCACCAGCGCGCCGAGCGCCTGCTTGTGCGCGCGCAGCTCCTCGCCGAACAGGCGGATCAGCTCGCCGCGGCGCGGCGCCGGCACGCGGCGCCAGTCGCGAAAGGCCGCCGCCGCGCGGGTGATCGCCGCGTCGGCGGCGGCGGGCGTGTGCGGCTGCAGGCAGGCGAGCGTGCTGCCGTCGATCGGTGAGCGCACGCGCAGGCTGCCGCCGTCGAGCGTGGCGGCGTCGAGGCCGAGGCTGGCGAGCAGTTCGGTGGTCTTCATCGGGCTTCTCCGAGGGGGCGTCTCTGAGGGGAAAGGGGATTCAGCGCGCGCGCAGGCCGCTCAGCGTGCCGCGTGTGGAAATCAGCTCGGGGTCGATGCGCAGGTGCAGCAGCGCCAGGCGCCCGGCCGCGAGTGCACGCCTGAGTGCCGGGGCGAACTCGGCGGTGTTCGACACCGTCTCGCCGAAGGCGCCGTAACTGCGCGCCAGCGCCGCGAAATCCGGGTTTTCGAGGGCGGTGGCGATGGTGTGGTCCGGGAAGCGACGTTCCTGATGCATGCGGATGGTGCCGTACATGCCGTTGTCGACGACCAGGAGCAGCGGCGCCAGACCGTGCTGCACGGCGGTCGCCAGCTCCTGACCGTTCATCAGGAAGCAGCCGTCACCGGCAAAGCCGACCACCGTGCGCTGCGGGTGCACGGCCTTGGCGGCGATCGCCGCCGGCACGCCGTAGCCCATCGCGCCGCTGGTCGGTGCCAGCTGCGTCGGGTAGTGCGAGAAGCGGTGGAAGCGCTGCGGCCAGCCGGTGTAATTGCCGGCGCCGGTGGTGACGATCGCATCCTGCGGCAGCTCGGCGGCGAGCACGCGCATCACCTCGCCCATGTCGAGTGCGCCGACCGGCTGGCCCGGCTGCAGATTGGCGAGGTAATCGGCGTGCGCCTGCTGCGTCCAGGCGCTCCAGCGCAGGCCGCTCGGCGCGTCGAGCCCGGCGAGCTGCAGCGCCGCCTGCGCCGGGTGGGTGCACAGCGCCAGCTGCGGACGGAACACGCGGTTGAGTTCGCCGGCATCGGGGTGGATGTGGATCAGCGCCTGCGTCGGCACGGGCGCCTGCACCAGCGTGTAGCCGTTGGTGCTCATCTCGCCGAGGCGCGAGCCGAACACCAGCAGCAGATCGGCGTCCTTGACCCGTGTGGCCAGTGCCGGTGCGACCGAGGTGC
This sequence comes from Plasticicumulans acidivorans, assembly GCF_003182095.1. Lineage (GTDB taxonomy): Bacteria > Pseudomonadota > Gammaproteobacteria > Competibacterales > Competibacteraceae > Plasticicumulans > Plasticicumulans acidivorans. The sequence goes on from NZ_QGTJ01000012.1 coordinate 122,213, forward strand.
CGAGTTCGCCGGCGTAGAGCGGATGGCGGTTGTCGAACAGGTCCTGGCGGCGAAAGCCGGCGGCGACCGGCAGCTGCCAGCGCTCGGCGAAGCGCTGCAGCGCGGCGCGGCCGGCGGCATTCCAGACGCTGCCGCCGGCGATCAGCAGCGGGCGTTCGGCGTGCAGCAGCGCGCGGCTCACGGCGTTCAGCGATTCACCGTCGAGCAGCGGCGCGGCCAGCGGCGCCGGCAGGGCGTCGGCGACGCTGGCGCTTTCGCTTAGCATGTCCTCGGGCAGCGCGATCACCACCGGGCCGGGGCGGCCGGAACAGGCGACGTGCCAGGCGCGGCCGACGATCTCTGGCACGCGCTCGGCGGATTCGATCTGCGTCACCCATTTGGCCAGCGGGCCGAACATCTGCCGGTAGTCGACTTCCTGAAAGGCTTCGCGGTCAGTGTCGCCGCGGGCGATCTGGCCGATGAACAGCAGCATCGGTGTCGAGTCCTGCTGCGCGGTGTGCACGCCGATCGCGGCATTGCAGGCGCCGGGGCCGCGAGTGACGAAGCAGATGCCGGGCTGGCCGCTGAGCTTGCCGGCGGCCTCGGCCATGTAGGCGGCACCGCCTTCCTGCCGGCAGGTGATCAGGCGGAAGCGCTCGCGTGATGCGTACAGCGCATCGAGCACGGCGAGGTAGCTCTCGCCGGGGACGCAGAAGCCCAGGCGCGCACCGCAGCCGAGCAGGGTGTCGACCAGCAGGCGGGCGCCGGAGCGGGGGGGCAGGGTGGACATCGGGCAACTCTCCGGGGGGCGGGGTCAGGCCGGATCGATCAGTTCGCCGCGGGTGCGTGGATGGGTCGCCACCCACAGCACTTCGGCATCGTCGGCGTTGAGGCTGACGACGCGATGCCCCATGCGGCTGTCGAGGTAATAAGCGTCGCCGGGGCCGAGGTCGGCCGGCGCGTAGAACTCGGTGAACACGCGAACATGCCCGGCCAGCACGTAGATGAATTCCTCGCCGGCGTGGCGGCTCCAGTCTTCGGGGGCATCGTCGAGGTGCACGGTGATGCGCGAGACGAAGGGTTCCATGTGCTTGTGGGCGAGGTCGGTGCACAGCAGGCGGTGGGCGTAGCCGCGCGCCCGGTGCGGCTGGCCTTCGCCGGCGCGGGTCAGGCTGCGCCGCGCCGCGCCGAGGGCGTGCGCCGCCGGCGTGAACAGCTCGCTGACATCGACAGCGAAGCCGTCGGCCAGGCGCAGCAGCACGTCGTAGGTCGGCGACATCTGCGCGTTTTCGATCTTCGACAGCGTCGAGCGGGCAACGCCGCAGGCTTCGGCGGTTTGCGCCAGTGTCCAGTCGCGCTGCTGGCGTAACTGGCGCAGGCGCTGGCCGAGCGCGGTTTCGGGGCGGGAGGCGGTTTCCATGTCGTCAGCGCTTGCCTTGGATCGTGGACTGTGGTTCCAATCTAGCACGATTTTTCCGATAGGAAACTGTGTCCCCGGAGGTGTGTGGTGCATGAGCAGTACGATGTGGTGATCGTCGGCGGTGCGGCGGTCGGCAGTTCGGCGGCGTATTTCCTGGCTGCCAACCCGGATTTCGACGGTACGCTGCTGGTCGTCGAGCAGGACGCCAGTTACCAGAAGGCGGCGACGACGCTGTCGGCGGCCTCGATCCGCCATCAGTTCTCGACCGCCGGCAACATCCGCATGTCCCTGTTCGGCACCGAGTTCGTGCGGGCGATGGGGCAGACGCTGGCGGTCGATGGCGAGCAGCCCGATGCCGGCTTCCACGAAGGCGGCTACCTGTTCCTGGCCACCGCGGCCGGGCTGCCGGTGCTGCAGGCCAACCACGCCGTGCAGCGCGCCGAGGGCGCTGATGTCGTATTGCTGACACCGGCGCAGATGCTCGAACGCTTTCCCTGGCTCAACGTCGAGGACCTGGTTGCCGGCAGCCTCGGCCTGAGCGGCGAGGGCTGGCTCGATGCCTACAGCCTGCTGCGCGCGATCCGCCGCAAGGCGATCAGCCTCGGTGCCGAATACGTGCAGGCCCGCGCCAGTGCGCTGCTCAGCCTCGACGGGCGGATCAGCGGCGTGCGCCTCGATGACGGCCGCTGCATCGCCGCCGGCACCGTCATCAACGCCGCCGGCAACGGCGCCAGTGCGCTGGCCGCCAGCGCCGGCATCGAGCTGCCGGTACATGCGCGCAAGCGCTGCGTGTTCTATTTCGACTGCGCCGAGGCGGTGCCGAAGCTGCCGCTGCTGATCGACCCCAACGGCGCCTACGTGCGCCCGGAGGGCAAGGGCTTCATCGCCGGCATCCAGCCGGACGCCGGGCACGATCCCGACAGCACTGATTTCGACGTCGACTGGCCGCTGTGGGAGGACGTGCTGTGGCCGACGCTGGCCACGCGCATTCCGGCCTTCGAGGCGGTCAAGGTGCGCAATGCCTGGGCCGGGCATTACGACATGAACCTGTTCGACCACAACCTGATCCTCGGCGCCCACCCCGAGTGCGCCGGCCTGCTGTTCGCCAACGGCCTGAGCGGTCACGGTCTGCAGCAGTCGCCGGCGATCGGTCGCGCCCTCGCCGAGCTGATCGTCTACGGCGCTTTCCGCAGCCTGGACCTGAGCGAATTCAGCTGGCAGCGCGTGCTGGAGAATCAGCCGCTGCGCGAGATCAACGTAGTCTGACTCGGCGCGTGGCAGGGCGGCGCGGGCTTTGCATGAGCGCGTGATCTGCCACTCGATCCCGACCCCATGGAGCCCGTCCCGATGAGCGCCGAAGTCCAGCTCGTTCACATCCCCGTCAAGGCCAAGGCGCTGTACAAAGTCGTCGGCGAAGCCGAACGCACGCACCGTCCCGGGCTGATCGTGCTGTTCAACGGCTACGACGACGATCCGCGCGAGCTGTGGGAGGTGCCGGTCTTTCAGGCGATGGCGCGCGAGGCGGTCACGCGCATGGGCCGAAAGCTCGGCCAGTTCCTGCACGAAGACAGCCGCGTGCTGCTTGCCAACGCGCTGCTGAGCGCCGGCCGCTGCAGCACGGCGGATCTGCGGCTGCTGGCGGTGAGCGAGAAGTTCACCGCCTGAGCCGCCGCACTCAGTAGCGCGCGTCCTTCGGCTTGCCGCCCTTCGGCCAGTCCCTGTCCTTGCCGGCGAAGTCGGGGCGCGGCTGCTGGGTGAAGTAGGCGGCGACGTCGAGGGCTTCCTGATCGCTCAGCACCTGGCCCTGACCGAGCCGGCCGTCGAGGCGGATGCCGATCGGCATGTTCTGCTTGACGAAGGTCGCCGCCTTGAACAGCCGTGCCATGCCGGCGCCGATGTTGAAGGCGTGCTCGCCCCACAGCGGCGGGAAGATGGTCTCGCCGGCGGCGTCTTTCATGCCCTCGCCGTTGGCGCCGTGGCAGGAGGCGCACTGCGCGACGTAGACGCGCTGGCCGTTGACCGGGTCGGGCGTGAGCTTCTTGTTGACGTCGCCGATGCCCATGCCTTCGACCTGGCCGTGGCTGGGCACGTCCTTCGACAGCCACTCCATGTAGGCGATGATCGCCTTCATTTCGTGGGAATCGCTGGCCAGCGGCGTGCCATTCATCGAGCGCTGCATACAGCCGTTGACGCGCTCCTGCAGCGTCACGTCGCGGCCGGCACGCGGGTTGTACTGCGGAAAACGGTGGCTGATGCCGACGAAGGGCGAACCGTAGGCGACCTTGCCTTCACCGAGGTGGCAGCTGGTGCAGTTCATCGATGAGCCGACCTTGTCCGGCAGCAGCCGCTTGGTGTCGGTCAGCAGGCGGCGGCCGTACTGGATCAGCTCGCCTTCGGGGCCGCCCGGGATGGTCGCATCGCGCGGCGCCACCATCGGCACCGGCGTCGGTTTGGGGGCGGCGCTGTCGTCGGCCGGTGCCGGCGTCACCGCCAGCAGCAGCGTGACGGTGGCCAGCGCGAGGGCCGGTTTACGCAGGGCGCGGATGGGCAGCGCGGTCAGCAGGGTCATGATGGCTTCCTCACTGGGCGGTGGCGAGCGCCGACAGGGCGCGGCGCTGTTCGGCGACTTCGGCGGGCTGCACCGGGCGCGCGGCATTGCCCCAGCTGTTGCGCACGAAGCTCAGCACGTCGGCGATCTCCTGATCGTTCAGCTCCTTGAGTGAGGGCATCGCGAAGGCCATCGGGTCGTGCTGGGTGGTCGCCATGCGGCCGCCTTCGAGCACGACGCGGATCAGCGAGCGGGTGTCGTCGCCGAGCAGCGAGGGATTGCCGGCCAGCGCCGGGAAGATGCGCGGCGCGCCGAGGCCGTCGAAGCGATGGCAGCTGGCGCAGAACTCGACGTACACCGCGGCGCCGGCGCGCGGATACTGGCCGGCCTGCAGCGCGGCCAGCGTACCGTCGTCGCGCAGCGTGGCCGTACCGGCCGCCGCGACGCTGCCGTCGGCCGCCGGCAGCGACTTCAGGTATTGCGCCATCGCGTACAGGTCGTTGTCGCTCAGGTGCTGCGTGCTGTGGGCGATGACTTCGGTCATCGCGCCAAAGGCCGCCGAGGAGCGCGTGCGCCCGGTCTTCAGCAGCTGGACGATTTCCTCGATGCTCCAGTTGCCGAGGCCCTGCGAGGGTTCGCCGCGCAGACTCTTGGCGAACCAGCCGCCCACGTGTGAACCGGCGAGGAAGTCCGCACCATCGGTGCTGCCGAGGGCTTTTTCCTGCAGCGCGAAGCCGCGTGGCGTGTGGCAGGCACCGCAGTGGCCGAGCCCTTCGACCAGGTAGGCGCCGCGATTCCAGGCGGCATCATGCTGCGGATCGGACTGGTAGGGTTCGGCATCGGCAAACAGGTAGCCCCAGATGCCGAGCGGCCAGCGCGCCGACAGGTACCACGGCACTTCGTCCTCGCGATTGGCCTGCGCCACCGGCTGCACGCCCTGCATGAAGTAGGCATACAGCGCGCGCATGTCCTCGGGCGTGATCTTGGCGTAGGAGGGGAAGGGCATCGCCGGGTACAGCCGCCGGCCGTCCGGCGTTTCGCCATGGCGCATCGCCGCGTCGAAATCCTCGAAGCTGTACTTGCCGATACCGTGCTCGCGATCGGGCGTGATGTTGGTCGAATAGATACGGCCGAGATAGGGCACGTCGAGCGCCAGGCCGCCGGCAAAGGTCGGCTGGCCGGGGGCGGTGTGGCAGGCCACGCAGTCGCCGACGCGGGCCAGATAGGCACCGCGCTCGACCAGTGAGGGGTCCGCGGGCGCGGCGTGCACCGCGCTGCTGCACAGCGCCGCGAGCGCCGCCGCCAGCCATCGTGCTGTCTTCATGGCGAGGTCTTCCTGATCTGTCGAAAACCACACCAAGACTATGGAGTCAGTCGCAGACCGACCATCGGCCCGATCGCATAGCGGGCTAGATGGTTTTACCTAGGGCAGCAGAAGACGGGGGAGCGGCGGCGGTGAATGAGGACGCCTCAGGCGGCGTCCTTGTCACATTCGATCAGGGCGTAGGCCGAGTGGTTGTGGATCGATTCGAAGTTTTCGGATTCCACGGTGTAGGCGCCGATGCGTTCGTCACGGTTCAGGCGTGCGGCGATGTCGCGCACCATGTCTTCGACGAATTTCGGATTCTCGTAGGCGTGCTCGGTGACGTATTTCTCGTCCGGGCGTTTGAGCAGGCCGTAGAGCTGGCAGGAGGCTTCGGCTTCGACCAGGTCGATGATCTCCTCGACCCAGACGAAGCGGCGCAGGCGCGCGGTGACGGTGACGTGCGAGCGCTGGTTGTGCGCGCCGTAGCGCGAGATTTCCTTCGAGCACGGGCACAGGCTGGTGACCGGCACCAGCACCTTGACGGTCGTCGTCGCCACGCCGTCGCGCAGTTCGCCGATGAGCGTCACGGCGTAGTCGAGCAGGCTGTTGACGCCGGAGACCGGCGCGGTCTTGTTCACGAAATACGGGAAGCTCATCTCGATGTGGCCGGTGCCGGCTTCGAGGCGGGCGGTCATTGCCGCCAGCATTTCGCCGAAGGAGGCGACGCTGATCTCGCGTTCGCGACCGTTGATGATCTCAACGAAGCGCGACATGTGCGTGCCTTTGAAGTTGTGCGGCAGGTTCACGTACATGTTGAACGTGGCGATCGTGTGCTGCTCGCCGGCGCTGCGGTCGCGCACGCGGATCGGGTGGCGGATGTCTTTGATGCCGACCTTGTTGATCGGGATGCGCCGGGTGTCGGCGCTGTTCTGCACGTCCGGAATCGGGTTCAGCTCGGGAGTGCTCACGGCGGAGGTGGGTTTGCTCATGCAAGGGCCTCAGAGCCGAGGCGGTTCACCCGATACGGGTGATGATGGCGCCTGCGGGTGGTGATGGCGGGAGGGCCAGGTCAACAGGAGCGGCGGATGTACTGTACAGGCCGACACATAGGCGATATCGGCTATCCGTCGCCGACGAAAAAACCAACTAATTTCCTTGGATACTATCGCAGCGCCGCGACCAGCGGCAAACCGCGGCGGCTCAGTCCTGTAGCGCGGCGAGGACACCGGCGACATCGAGTCCGCATTCGGCGAGCAGTTCGTTGCGCTCGCCGTGGTTGATGAAACGATCCGGCAGACCGAGGTTGAGCGCGTGTGCGGCGATGCCGTGCGCGGCCAGGCATTCATTGACGGCACTGCCGGCGCCGCCGGCAACGACATTGTCTTCGAGTGTGACCAGACGGCGGTGGCTGCGCGCCAGCTCGACGATCAGGGCTTCGTCGAGCGGCTTGACGAAGCGCATGTTGACGACGGTGGCATCGAGCTGTTCGCCGACCGCTTCGGCGACGCCGAGCAGTGCACCGAAGGCGAGCAGGGCGGTGTCGCCACTGCCGCGGCGGCGCAGCTGCGCCTTGCCGATCGGCAGCGCGCTCATCTGTTCCTGCGGCGTCGCGCCCGGTCCCTTGCCGCGCGGGTAGCGCACGCAGGCCGGCTGGTCGAGCTGGAAGCCGGTGTAGAGCATCTGCCGGCACTCGTCCTCATCGGCCGGTGCCATCACCACCAGATTGGGGATGCAGCGCAGGTAGCTGAGGTCGAAAGCGCCGGCGTGGGTCGGGCCGTCCGGGCCGACCAGGCCGGCACGGTCGATGGCGAACAGCACCGGCAGGTTCTGGATCGCCACGTCGTGGATCAGCTGGTCGTAGGCGCGCTGCAGGAAGGTCGAGTAGATCGCGACCACCGGCTTGAGCCCGTCGCAGGCCATGCCGGCGGCAAGCGTGACCGCGTGCTGCTCGGCGATGGCGACGTCGAAATAACGCTGCGGGAAGCGTGCGGCGAATTCCACCATGCCCGAGCCTTCGCGCATCGCCGGCGTGATGCCGACCAGCCGCGGGTCGCGCTCGGCCATGTCGCACAGCCAGTCGCCGAACACCTGGGTGTAGGTCGGCGCGCCGCCGCTCTTGGCCGGCGGCAGGCCGAGTTCGGGGTCGAAGCTGCCGACGCCGTGGTAGGTGATCGGCTCGTTCTCGGCGAGCTTGTAGCCTTTGCCCTTGCGCGTGGCCACGTGCAGCAGGCGCGGACCTTTCAGGTTGCGCAGATTGCGCAGCGTGCGTACCAGCGTCGGCAGGTCGTGGCCGTCGATCGGACCGAAATAATTGAAGCCCAGTTCCTCGAACAGCGTGCCGGGCGTCACCAGCCCCTTGGCGTGTTCCTCGGCGCGCTTGGCCAGCTCGCCGATCGAGGCGGGCATGTGCGCGAGCAGGCGCTTGCTGCCCTCGCGCACCGTCGAATAGATCTGCCCGCTGAGCAGCTTGGTCAGGTGGTTCGACAGCGCCCCGACGTTTTGCGAAATCGACATCTCGTTGTCGTTGAGCACCACCAGCAGATCGGTCTTCAGATGACCGGCGTGGTTGAGCGCCTCGAAGGCCATGCCGGCGGTCATCGCACCGTCGCCGATCACCGCCACTGCCTTGCGCTGGCTGCCGCTCGCCTCGGCGGCGATCGCCATGCCCTGCGCGGCGCTGATCGACGTGCTGGAGTGGCCGACGCCAAAGGTGTCGTACGGGCTCTCGCAGCGCTTGGGGAAGCCGGCGATGCCGCCCTTGCGGCGGATCATGCCCATCGCCGCGCGCCGACCGGTGAGGATCTTGTGCGGATAGCTCTGGTGACCGACGTCCCAGACCAGGCGGTCCTCCGGCGTCTGGAAGACGTAATGCAGCGCGATGGTCAGCTCGATGGTGCCGAGATTGGCGGCGAAGTGGCCGCCGGTCCTGGCGACCGTCTGGATCAGGAACTCGCGCAGCTCGTTGGCGAGCACGCCCAGGCTGCTCTCGGGCAGACGGCGCAGGTCGGCCGGGCTATCGATGGTGTCGAGCAGTGGGTAGACGTGCGTCGCAACGGTCATGGCTGGGTCCGGGGGGGCTGGCGAGGGGCGCTGAGCGCTCAGTGGCTGCGGTCGACGATGTAGGCCGCCAGCTGGCGCAGCAGCGCGGCGCGCTCGCCGAAGGGCTCTAGGGTGGCCATCGCCTCGTCGTGCAGCGCGCGGGCATGCGCGCGGGCGCCGTCGAGGCCGAGCAGGGCCGGATAGGTCGGTTTGTTGTGTGCAAGATCGGCGCCCTGCTGCTTGCCGAGCGTGGCGGTGTCGCCGATCACGTCGAGGATGTCGTCGCGGATCTGGAAGGCGAGGCCGATGCACTTGGCGTAGCGGTCGAGCGCCTGCAGCTGTGCCTCGTCGGCCGCGGGCTGGCAGAGGGCGCCGAGCGTGACGCTGGCGCGGATCAGCGCGCCGGTCTTGTGGATGTGCATGTTTTCGAGTTCGGCCAGCGTCAGCTCGTGGCCGACCGCCGCCATGTCGATCGCCTGGCCGCCGACCATGCCGCGCGAGCCGGCGGCCTGCGCCAGCACATCGACCATGCGCAGGCGCGTGGCTGCGTCGACCTGCAGCGCCGGGTCGCAGACCAGCACGCGGAACGCCTGCGCCTGCAGCGCATCACCGGCGAGGATTGCCGTGGCCTCGTCGAACGCCTTGTGGCAGGTCGGCCGGCCGCGGCGCAGGTCGTCGTCGTCCATCGCCGGCAGATCGTCGTGGATCAGCGAGTAGGCGTGGATGAACTCTACGGCGCAGGCCGGCACGTCGATCTGCCCGGGGGCGGCGTCCAGCGCCTCGCCGGCGGCGTAGGCCAGCACCGGACGCACCCGCTTGCCGCCGCCGAGCACTGCGTAGCGCATGGCTTCGTGCAGGCGCGCGGGCAACAGTCCGGCGGCGGGCAGGCGCGCATCGAGCGCCTGTTCGGCACGCGCGCGGTAGGCGTCGAGACGGTCGCTGGGCATGGTGTCAGTTCTGCGGCGGAGTGAAGGGGATGATCTGCTCGCTGCCGGCCTGGGTCAGCAGCTGGTCGACGCGCTGCTCGGCAGCGCTGAGCAATGCCTGGCAGGCGCGCGAAAGTTCGATGCCACGTTCAAAGCGGGCGAGGGATTCTTCGAGCGTCAGCTCACCCTGTTCGAGGGCTTCGACCAGGGTTTCCAGTTCGCGCAGCGCGCCCTCGATTTCGAGAGGGGCCGATTTCCTGCCCGCCATCGTCGCATCCCCGCTGGCAAAAGGGTGAGTAAGGTAGCGTCACCGTCCGAGAGGGTCAATTTTGCCCGACGGCGTTCAGGGATGCCGGCCGCGGCTCCAGCGCCCCGGCCAGGCCAGTACCAGGCGCAGCAGGCGGCTGGCGGCCCACTCCAGCAGGCGCTGCCACGGGCCGCTGTGCGGCAGCGGGAAAGCGACCGCCACGCTGTGCTCAAGATCGGTCGCGAAGTGCTGCGCCAGTTGCTCGGCGACGGCGGCGGCGTGGATGGCGATGCCGATTTCGAGGTTGTGGCTGCCGGTGGCGGCGTCGAGATTGAACGAGCCGACCAGCGCGAAATCGTCATCGGCGACCAGCGTCTTGGTGTGCATCGGGGCACCGTACAGATGCAGGCGTACGCCGCTGCGCGCGAGTTTGCGCACCAGCCGGGCGCGGGCGAGATCGACCAGGCGCACGTCGGAGCGCGCCGGGATCAGCACCTGCACGTCGACGCCGAGGCGGGCGGCGCGGCGCAGCGCGCGCAGCAGCCGGCGCGACAGCAGCGGATACGGCGTGGTCAGCAGCAGGCGCCGGCGCGCCGCACTCACCGCCTGGCGCACGCGACTCTGCAGCTGACGCCGGCGCCGCCAGCCGTTGGCGCTCAGCACCTCGACGCGGCAGTCGCCGGCGCGCGCGGCCGGTGGTGGCAGGGCGGGCAGCGGCACGCGCAGTTCGCTGAGGGTTTCGCGGAAGGCGCGGGCGAGGTCGCCGCTGGCCGGGCCGCGCAGGCGCGCCTGCGTGTCGCGGAATACCGGCGTGCCGCCGAGGTGGGGACCGGCGTAGCGCTGGCCGATGTTGCGACCGCCGACCCAGCCGATGCGGCCGTCGATCAGCACCAGCTTGCGGTGGTCGCGGAACAGCCAGGGGCCGCTGGCACGCCAGGGCCAGACCGGATTGAACGGATGGATGCGGCCGCCGGCGGCCTGCAGCGGCACGAGCTGGCGGCTGTCGAGGCCGAGCGAGCCGACGTGGTCGTAGATCAGGCGCACGTCGCAGCCGCGGCGGGCGGCGGCGCTCAGGCGCGCCAGCGTCGCGCAGCCGACGGCGTCGGTTTCGAGGATGTAGGTTTCCACCCACACCGTGTGCGTGGCGGCGTCGATGTCGGCCCACAGTGTCTCGAAGCAGGCGTCGCCGTCGACGTACAGTTCGACGGCGTTACCGTCGCTCGGGTGCTGCGGCAATCGGCTCAAGCACAGCACCCCGCAGACTTCGGGTTACACTCGCGCGGGCCGCGGCCCGCGCGGCCATCGTTCACAGTGGGCAGACACAGGCAGACATGAGTACGGTTTACGACGCCTCCGCCATTGAGGTGCTGAGCGGCCTCGACCCGGTGCGCAAGCGCCCGGGCATGTATACGGACACCACCCGTCCCAATCACCTTGCCCAGGAAGTCATCGACAACAGCGTCGATGAGGCAGTCTCCGGCTACGCCAGACGCATCGCGGTGACGCTGTATGCCGACGGCTCGCTGGCGGTCGCCGACGACGGCCGCGGCATGCCGGTCGACGTGCACCCCGAGGAGGGTATCCCCGGCGTCGAACTGATCCTCACCCGGCTGCACGCGGGCGGTAAGTTTTCCAATCAGGCCTATCGCTTTTCCGGCGGTCTGCACGGCGTTGGCGTCTCGGTGGTCAATGCCCTGTCGAAGCGGCTCGAAGTCAACGTGCGGCGCGGCGGGCAGGAGTACCACATGGCCTTCGCCAATGGCGAGAAGGTCAGTGACCTCAGCGTCGTCGGCAGTTGCGCCAAACGCGACACCGGCACCACGGTGCACTTCTGGCCCGATCCGCAGTATTTCGATACGCCGAAGTTTCTCGCCTCGCGCCTCAAGCACGTGCTGCGCGCCAAGGCGGTGCTCTGCCCCGGGTTGCAGGTCGGTTTCCACGACGAGGAAAGCGGCGAGCAGCTCGAATGGTGCTATGACGACGGCCTCACCGACTACCTCTGCGAAGCCCTGCAGGGCGCCGAGCGCCTGCCCGACCCGCCGTTCACCGGCAGTCTGCAGGCCGAGCGCGAAGCGGTCGAATGGGCGCTGACCTGGCTGCCGGAGGGCGGCGAGGGGCTGACCGAGAGCTACGTCAACCTGATCCCGACGGCGCAGGGCGGCACCCACGTCAACGGTCTGCGCAGCGGCCTGACCGAGGCCGTGCGCGAGTTTTGCGAGTTCCGCAACCTGCTGCCGCGCGGCGTGCGCCTGGCGCCGGAAGACGTCTGGGAGAACTGCAGCTACGTGCTCTCGGCCAAGCTTGCCGATCCGCAGTTCTCCGGCCAGACCAAGGAACGGCTCAGCTCGCGCGAGTGCGCGGTGTTCGTCGGCGGCGTGGTCAAGGACGCCTTCAGCCTGTGGCTCAACCAGCACGTCGATCAGGCCGAGCGCATCGCCGCGCTGGCGCTGGCCAACGCCGGACGGCGGCTGCGCGCCGCGAAGAAGGTCGTGCGCAAGAAGGTCACCAGCGGCCCGGCGCTGCCCGGCAAGCTTGCCGACTGCGCGGCGCAGGATCTGTCGCGCACCGAGCTGTTCCTGGTCGAGGGCGATTCCGCCGGCGGCTCGGCCAAGCAGGCGCGCGAGCGCGAATTCCAGGCGGTGATGCCGCTGCGCGGCAAGATCCTCAACACCTGGGAGGTCGATTCCAGCGAGGTGATGGCCTCGCAGGAAGTCCACGACATCGCCGTCGCCGTTGGCGTCGATCCGGGCTCCGAGCAGCTCGACGGGCTGCGCTACGGCAAGGTCTGCATCCTCGCCGATGCCGACTCCGACGGCCTGCACATCGCCACGCTGCTGTGCGCGCTGTTCGTGCGCCACTTCCGGCCGCTGGTCGCCGCCGGGCACATCTTCGTGGCGATGCCGCCGCTGTATCGCATCGACATTGGCAAGGAGGTCTACTACGCCCTTGATGAGGTCGAAAAAGAAGGCGTGCTCGATCGCCTGCGCGCCGAAAAGAAGAAGGGCAAGATCGCGGTGACGCGCTTCAAGGGGCTCGGCGAGATGAATCCGCTGCAACTGCGCGAAACCACGATGGCGCCGGACACGCGCCGCCTGGTGCGGCTGACGCTCGCGGACGGCGATGAGGCCGATGCCGTGCTCGACATGCTGCTCGCCAAGAAGCGCGCGGCGGACCGGCGCAGCTGGCTTGAGTCCAAGGGCAACCTCGCCGAAATCTGACCCTGCGGGAGAACGGCCATGCTGCCGGCAGTCATCGATCTGGAGGCTTCGGGCTTTGGACGCGGCAGCTGGCCGATCGAGGTCGGCTGGGTGCTCGGTGACGGCCGTCGCGGCTGCACGCTGGTGGCGCCGCCGCCGCACTGGACGCACTGGAGCGAGGAGGCCGAACACAAGCACGGCATCCGTCGCGACATTGCCGAGCTCTACGGACGCAGTGTCGACGCCGTGGCCGAGTGGCTCAATGCCGAGCTGGCCGGGCGCACGCTGTACACGGATGCCTGGGGCTTCGACGTGCCGTGGCTCGACCGGCTGTTCGACGAGGCTGGCTGCGTGCCGTACTTCCGTCTGGAAAGCCTGCGCACCCTGCTCGACGAGGACGAAGCGCTGCATTGGCAGCCGACCTACCGCGCAGTGATCGCCGAATGCGCCGTCGAGCGCCACCGCGCCAGCTCTGACGCCTGGCTGATCCAGTGCACGCTGTGCCGGCTCAAGGGCTGGCGCCAGCCGGTGTGCGCCGGCCCGCTGGAGCGCCCGCTCGGCTGAAGCAACGCCGGCCGGCCGCACTCAGTGCTCGCCGCCACCGATGTTGATACCGCCGCGCACCGGTCGCGCCAGCCAGACCACACCGATCAGCAGCACGAACAGCACCGCCGAGAGCAGGAATACATCGTTGGCGGCCAGCATGTAGGCCTGCACGTTGAGCTGGCGTTCGAGCAGCGCCAGCGCCTGCTGCGCATCGAGCCCGCTGGCGTGCAGGCCCTGTAGCGCCTCGCGGGTGCTGGTGTCGAACAGCGAGAGGTGCTCGCTGAGCTGCGCGTGGTGCAGTTTGGCGCGGTCGTCCCACAGGGTCGGCGCCAGCGAGGCACCGAAGGCGCCGGCAGTGATGCGCACGAAGTTCGACAGCCCCGCTGCCGCCGGAATGCGCGCCGGCGGCAGGCCGGACAGCGTCAGCGCGGTCAGCGGGATGAAGAATGTCGCCATCGCCGCGCCCTGCAGCAGTTGCGGCAGCACGATGGTCGCCACGTCAGCGCCGGTGGTGAAGTCGGCGCGCATGCAGGCGGTGCTGGCGAATACCACGAAGGCGAAGCTCGCAATCGGCCGCGGGTCGAGGTGCGGCAGCGTGCGGCCGACGATCGGTGACAGCAGCAGCGCGAGGATGCCGATCGGCGCGGTGACCAGACCAGCCAGCGTGGCCGTATAGCCCATGAACTGCTGCAGCCACAGCGGCATGAGCACGACGCTGCCGAAGAACACGCCGAAGCCGAGCGAGATCGCCAGTACTCCAGTCCAGAAGTTACGCCGCGCAAACAGCGACAGATCGACGATCGGGTGCTCCTCGGTCAGCTCCCAGATCAGAAAGGCGATAAAGCCGACCACGGCGACGATCGCCAGCGCGACGATCTCGCCCGAGGCGAACCAGTCGAGCTCCTTGCCCTTGTCCAGCATCACTTGCAGCGCCCCGACCCACAGCATCAGCAGCGTCAGGCCGACGCTGTCGATCGGCAGCCGCCGCGTTGGTGACTCGCGGCCGCGCAGCACGCGCGCCGATAGCCAGGCGGCGAGCAGACCGACCGGCACGTTGATCCAGAAGATCCACGGCCAGGAGTAATTGTCCGACAGCCAGCCGCCGAGGATCGGCCCGAGCACCGGCGCGACCAGCGTCGTCATCGACCACAGCGCCAGCGCCATCGCCGATTTCTCGCGCGGGAAGCAGGCGAGCAGCAGCGCCTGCGACATCGGGATCATCGGCCCGGCCACCGCGCCCTGCAGCACGCGAAAGCTGATCAGCGTTTCCAGGCTGTGCGCCAGCCCGCAGGCCAGCGAGGCCAGCACGAAGGCCAGCGTCGACCACAGAAACAGCCGCACCTGGCCGAAGCGCAGCGCCAGCCAGCCGGTCAGCGGCACGGCGATGGCGTTGGCCACGCCAAACGAGGTGATGACCCAGGTGCCCTGGCTGGTGCTGACGCCGAGGTCGCCGGAGATTGCCGGGATCGAGACATTGGCGATCGTCGAGTCGAGCACGTTCATGAACGTCGCCACCGACAGCGCGATCGTCGCCAGTACCCGCGCGCCGCCATACAGCGGCTGCAGCGTATGGCCGTCGTCGCTCATGGCGTGCCCGGTGCGCCGCAGCCGCCACCTGCGGGCAGCGGCTCGCCGTCGGCGAGCGGCGTATCGGCACCGAGGTTGGCGGCGATGATGCTGCGGATGTGCGCCGCGGCAGTCGCAAGATCGCGGGCGTAGACGCCGGTGTCGAGCACCGGCGCGCGGCGCGGTTCGGCGGCGAGCAGGGCGCCGGAGCGGTCGCGGGTGTCGATGCTGACGTTCATCGACAGGCCGAGGCGCAGCGGATGCGCGCGCAGTTCGGCGGCTTCGAGGGCGATGCGCACCGGCACGCGCTGCACCACCTTGATCCAGTTGCCGGTGGCGTTCTGTGCCGGCAGCAGCGCCGTCGCCGCGCCGGTGGCCATGCCCAGGCCGACGACATGGCCGCGGTAGCGCACGTCGCTGCCGTAGAGATCGGCCGTCAACCAGGCCGGCTGGCCGATGCGCAGCCCGCGCAGCTGGGCTTCCTTGAAGTTCGCCTCCACCCAGACGGCATCGAGCGGCACGATCGCCATCAGCGGCGTGCCCGCGGCGACCCGCGCACCGAGCTGCGCGGCGCGGCGGGCGACGTAGCCGCCGACCGGCGCCGGCAGGCGGGTGCGGGCGCTGTTCAGCATCGCTTCTTCCAGCCGGCTCGCGGCGCGCTGCACCGTCGGGTGATCGGCGACACAGCTGCCGTCGGTCTGCACCGCATTGGCGGCGAGCTGTTCGCGGGCGGCGCTGAGCGCGGCCTCGGCGGCGCGCACGCCGTTGCGTGCGTGCTCGATTTCTTCGGCGGTGACGGCACCGCTGTCACCGATGCGCTGGCGGCGGCCGAGGTCTTCGCGCATGCGCGCGAGTTCCGAGGCGCGCTGCTGCACCTGGGCGGCGAGTGCAGCGCGCTGTGCGAACAGCGTGCGCACGTCGCGCACCGCCTGGGCCAGTGTCGCCTCGGCCTGCTGCTGGGCGATCAGTGCATCACCCGGGTCGAGTTCGATCAGCGTCGCGCCGGCCTCGACACGGTCGGTCTCGTCGGCGTGCACGCTGACCACCGTGCCGGCGATCTGCGGCATGACCGGCACCAGGTCGCCGGCGACGTAGGCGTTGTCGGTACTTTCCTCGAAGCGGCCATGCCGCCACCACTCGACGCTCCAGACGCCGGCCAGCAGCAGACAGCTGGCAGCGAGCAGCAACAGCAGCGGCTTGCGCCGGCGGCGGGCGATCGGGGTTGGGGCGGGCGAGGACATGAGAGTGTCGGTTCCTTGCCGCGCGGCTCAGGGCGCCGCGTCGGCGTTGGCGAGCACGCGGCGCAGCAGCTGCGTGAGCTGCGCGTATTCATCCACCGTGAAGCCGCGCAGGAAGTGGCGCAGCACGTTGACGGCAGCCACCGGCAGCTGCGGCAGCAGCGCCTCGGCGCTGGCGCTCAGCGCGAGCAGCACGACGCGGCGATCACTCGCCGAGCGCTGGCGGCCGATCAGGCCTTTGTCTTCGAGGCGGTCGATCATGCGCGTCATCGAGCCGGTGTCGCTGCCGAGGCAGCGTGCCAGTTCGGCGGCGGTGCGGGCGTGGCCGTGGCCGAGCAGCATCAGGATCACCCACTGCGCGGCGGTGATGTCGTAGGCGCCGGTTTCGGCTTCGAGGGCGGCGAACAGCTCGCTGCGCAGGCGGTGGACGAGGAAGCCGAGACTGTCTTCCAGTCGGTAATCGGCGACGCGAAGTTCGAGCGGAGCGGAATCGGTCATCGGAGCGGCTGCACGGGCCAGGCGACAGACGGGGAGAGGAATCAATACTAGCTGCTGTAGCAGTAAAAGTTCAGGCAGTCACCAGCATGGCAGCCATGCGCAACGGTTGCGTGCAGCCGGCGCATCGTTTGGAATTCGCGCCTGCGCACTTCCCGTGCGGCTCCAGGTACACCGCTTCCATGTCTGATCCGACCCAGCTCGCCCATGAAGGCAGCGAACAGCAATCGCTCGCCGTATTCACCGAGAAGGCCTATCTCGATTATTCGATGTACGTGATCCTCGATCGCGCCCTGCCGCACATCGGTGATGGCCTCAAACCGGTGCAGCGGCGCATCGTCTACGCGATGTCCGAGCTCGGCCTGAGCGCGGCGGCCAAGTACAAGAAATCGGCGCGCACCGTCGGTGACGTGCTCGGCAAGTACCACCCGCACGGTGATTCGGCCTGCTACGAAGCGATGGTGCTGATGGCGCAGCCGTTCTCGTACCGCTACCCGCTGGTCGACGGGCAGGGCAACTGGGGCTCGATCGACGATCCGAAATCCTTCGCCGCGATGCGCTACACCGAGGCGCGTCTGGCGCCGTATGCGCAGTTGCTGCTGAGCGAGCTCGGCCAGGGCACCGTCGACTGGCAGCCGAACTTCGACGGCACGCTCGATGAGCCGGTGCTGCTGCCGGCGCGGCTGCCGAACGTGCTGCTCAACGGCACCACCGGCATCGCCGTCGGCATGGCCACCGACGTGCCGCCGCACAATCTGCGCGAGGTGGCGGATGCCTGCATCGCGCTGCTCGATGATCCGCAGACCTCACTCGAAGCGCTGTGCGAGCACGTGCCGGGGCCGGACTACCCGACCGGTGGCGAGATCATCAGCTCGCGCGAAGACCTGGTGAAGATCTACCGCAGCGGCAACGGCTCGATCCGCGTGCGGGCGCGCTACGAGTACCAGCGCGGCGACGAGGAGATCGTCATCACCGAGCTGCCGTACCAGACCTCGGGCGCCCGCGTGCTGGAGCAGATCGCCGCGCAGATGCAGGCGAAGAAGCTGCCGATGGTCGAGGACCTGCGCGACGAGTCCGACCACGAAAATCCGATCCGCCTGGTGATCGTGCTGCGCTCGAACCGGGTCGACGTCGAACCGCTGATGGATCATCTGTTCGCCACCACCGACCTCGAACGCAGCTTCCGCGCCAATCTCAACGTCATCGGCCTTGACGGCCTGCCGCGCGTGCGCGACCTGCGTGAGCTGCTCAGCGAGTGGCTGGTCTATCGCCGGCGCACCGTGCGCCGGCGCCTGCAGCATCGCCTGGAGAAGGTCGAGGCGCGGCTGCACATCCTCGCCGGCCTGTTGATCGCGTTCCTCAATCTCGATGAAGTCATCCGCATCGTGCGTTTCGAGGACGAGCCGAAGGCGGCGCTGATCGCGCGCTTTCAACTCTCCGAAGTGCAGGCCGAGGCGATCCTCGAAACCAAGCTGCGTCAGCTCGCCAAGCTCGAAGAAATGAAGATCCGCGGCGAGCAGGACGAGCTCAGCCGCGAGCGCGACGACCTGCTCGACCTGCTCGGCAACGAGGCACGCATGACGGCGCTGATCCGCGCTGAAATCAGCGCCGATGCCGAGCAGTACGGCGACGAGCGGCGGTCGAAGCTGGTCGAACGCCGCGCCGCCCAGGCGCTCGACGAAACCCAGCTGGCACCGTCGGAGCCGGTCACCGTGGTGCTTTCAGAGATGGGCTGGGTGCGCGCCGGCAAAGGGCATGAGCTCGACGGCGCCGGCCTCAGTTACAAGGCCGGCGACGCGCTGCTGATGCAGGTCAGCGGGCGCAGCAACCAGCAGGCGGTGTTCCTCGATGACGGCGGCCGCGCCTATGCGCTGCCGGCGCACGGCCTGGCCTCGGCGCGCGGCTACGGCGAGCCGCTGACCGGGCGACTGGACCCGCCGGCCGGAGCGCGCTTTACTGCGGTGCTGCTCGGCAATCCCGACGAGCTCTGGTTGCTGGCCAGCGATGCCGGTTACGGCTTCATCTGCCGCTACGAGGATCTGCTGTCGCGTAACCGCACCGGCAAGGCCGTGGTCACGCTGCCCGCCGGTGCACGGCTGCTGCCGCCGCAGCCGGTGCCGACCGTGGCGGGCGACCGTCTGGTGGTCGTCACCCGCCAGGGGCGGCTGCTGTGCCTGGCCGCCGCCGAGCTGCCGCAGATGGCCAAGGGCAAGGGCAACAGGCTGATCGCGCTGCAGGCTGATCACGACGGCGTGGTCGCCACCGGCGTACTGCCGGCGGCGGCGAGCCTGACGCTGTACTGTGGCAAGCGCACGCTGACGCTGAAGCCGGCCGATCTCGATGCCTATACCGGTGAGCGCGGCAAGCGCGGCCGGGAACTGCCGCGCGGTCTGCAGAAGGTCGAGCGCATCGAGGTGGTGCAGCCCTGAGTGCCGAGCGGCCCGGGCCCGCTGCCCGGGCCGCGGCTCAGGGCAGTTCCGGCAGGTCGCTGGAAAACACCGCCGGGCGCGGGTCGAACAGGTAGCGGATGAAGGCCTGGCCGCCGGCCTGCTCCCAGGCCGGGTTGTGTTCGTAGCTGGCGGCGAGGCCGGTCTGCCAGTACGGCGACAGTCGCCAGATGGCCTGCAGGCGCAGGCGGCTGGCGAGGCCGCGATCCTCGCTGGCGGGATATTCGCGGCCGTCGGGCGACAGCGGCAGATACGGCGAGGCATCCTCGCGACGCGTCTGCCAGCCGATCTGCAGGTCGCCGCGCAGCAGCTGCGATTGCCCTTCGCGGGTCAGGAAGTTGGCTCCGAGGGCGAGGCCGAGGCGGCGCTGCGGGCTGTCGTAGCCGCCATGGCCGAGCGTGAACTGGCTGAGGTTCTCGTCGTAGGCGGCCCAGTCGACACGCGGCCCGAGCGTGAAGTGGTCGAAGCCGTCGATGCCGAGATCGCGGCTCAGTGACAGCGAGCTGGTGCGCGCGGTATTGGCGGCGACGTCCTCACCGTCGAGCCAGAAGCGGCTGAAATCGACGTGCACGACCCAGTCCGTGAACGGCGTCCAGCGCGTGCCGAGCGCAAAACCGCCGGCCGCGACCCGACCCCAGCGCTCGTTGCTGTAGGGATCGCGCAGGCCGCTGTAGGAGAGCAGGGAATCCTCGACCGGGCGGCGGAACAGCTGCACGTCCCAGCGCTGTGTGGCGAAGTCGACGGTAGCGCCGAGCGTGGCGTGCAGCGGGCTGGCGAGGCCGTCGACCACCGGTGTCTGGCCGAAGCTGAAGTAGGGGGCGAGGCGGCTGTCGTGGCGATAGCCGATCTGCCAGGCATCACCGCTGACGGCCCGCGTCGGCGCGTAGGCAAAGGCGCCGCCTTCGGCGCTGCCGATCGCGGCGCCCTGCTGCGGGCGGTCGCTGCGAGTTTCGATACGGCCGGCGGCGAAGCTCCAGGCGCTGACATCGTCACGCCACTCAATGGCCGCCAGCGGCAGCGTGATGCGCAGGCTGCGGTCGAGCCCGGCCTGCCCCGGCCGGTAGCTCAGACCGGCGACGCCGAGCAGGCTGTCGCTGTCGATGTGCGCGAGCTGTGGCCAGACGTCGGCCGCGCGGCGGTAGGCCGCCAGGAAGCGCTTTTGATCGTAGTCATCCGTTGCCCGCTGCAGCCGGGTGGTTTCTACGGGTTCCTCAGCCCGAGCCGGCCCGCTCGCACCCGTCAGGATCGCGACAGCGAAGAGCAGGCGACGCGCGGTGCGCCGCGATGTGCCTGCCGACTTCACTGGCAACCGATTCGATTGCCGACGTAGCCACCGGCACCGGCGCCGGCCACGGTGGCCAGCGTCTTGCCGGTGCCGCCGCCGACCTGATTGCCGAGCAGACCACCGGCCGCGGCGCCTGCCACTGTGCCGCCGATGCATTTCGCCTCGGGTGACAGATGGCCGGACTGCGTGCAACCGGCGCTGAGCATAGCGAGGCCGAGGGCGGTGACGACGAGCGATGGGAGGTTCATGGTCCTCTCCTGATGCGTTGGGGGTAACGGAAAGCGTAACGCTTTCCTGTCACTTCGACGCGATCCGACGCGGAATGTTCGGGTTTCTGGCGCGCTGGCCGCTGCGCGGCGTTGAGTGCGCGCAAAAAAAAAGCGGGGACTTCGAAAGTCCCCGCACAAACCTGCCTCAGGAGATCAAACGAGCTTGTGTGCCCATTCCGCCAAGATGGGCCAGCTCAAGGCCGCGTACCGCCATTTCATGTTGCGGCCTCGGGGCTTATTGAACCTGGAATCGGCATCGATCTCGTTGACCTGCATCAAGCAGATGCGAATGGACTGGCGGATGGCCGGTTCAGGCGGGCTTGTGGTCGATCATGAAGGTGGCTTCACCTTCGACGACAGTGCGGCCCTTGACGGTGGCGACGGTGTCACAGATGACACGGCGCTTTTCGAGGATGATTTCACGCACGGTGAGGGTCGCGGTGACGGTATCGCCAATGTGTACCGGCGCTTTGAACTTCAGCGTCTGGCCGACGTAGATCGCGCCGGGGCCGGGCATCCGCGTGCCGGCCACGCAGGAGATCAGGCCCGCGCAGAACATGCCGTGGACGATGCGTCCCTTGAACATCGTCGTTTCGGCGAATTCCTGATTGATGTGTACCGGGTTGTCGTCGCCGGTGATGCCGGCGAACAGCACCACGTCGGCTTCGGTGATGGTCTTCGCGTAGCTGGCGGTCTGGCCGACGCTCAGATCTTCGATGTAGTAGCCGTGTAGATCGGACATGGCGGTGAGCTCCTGTTGCGGGTTGGGGGGAAGAACATGAGCGAGGCTAAGGAAAATCGGAATATCCGGCATAGACTCAGGTCAACCGTTGCCGGTCATCCTGCCATTTAGTGTTGCAAGTGCAAGTATTGGTCTGTAGTCTCACTAGGGTTTTCCCTAGTATGCATTCTGCTAAAACTGTGCTGAGCGCTACCGGATGTTAAAGCCGGCGCGGGAATTACTGTTTACTACCGAAGGTGATGCTTTGATGAAAGTCCTGGTCGC
This sequence comes from Plasticicumulans acidivorans, assembly GCF_003182095.1. Taxonomy (GTDB): domain Bacteria; phylum Pseudomonadota; class Gammaproteobacteria; order Competibacterales; family Competibacteraceae; genus Plasticicumulans; species Plasticicumulans acidivorans. Next base: position 143,727 of record NZ_QGTJ01000012.1, read on the forward strand.
CGTAAAGCGGGTGGTGGATTACAACGTCAAGGTGCGGGCGAAGGCCGACGGCACGGACGTGGACATCGCCAACGCGAA
>NZ_QGTJ01000013.1 GCF_003182095.1 Plasticicumulans acidivorans
TCGCGATCGAAGCGCTCGACGCGATGCGCCTCGCGCACCCGCGGCAGCAGCCGCTCCTGGCAATAGGCGCGCGCGGCTTCGACGATCTGGCGCTCTTCGCCGTCGAGCTGCGCGTCGAGCAGCAGCGGGTCTGCCCACTGGAAACCGGTGTTGCGGATGTTGGCCATGACGTCCTCGGTCCTCGATCGCTGTTGCGGTGTTGTCGCTTGTTCTACGCTGAGCGTAACACCGTTTAAAATATCGAACAAAATTACAAACGTTCAGCTGATATGCACGATTACATCAGTTGATTGATAGGTAATTTTGTAGCAGAAAGGAAGCTGCGATGTAGCGATATATTCAACATATCGCAGCTCTCGCGGCAACTGGAGGATGCACCGATGACCCCGTTTGGCATTGCTGGCGTGCAGATGCACGTCACCGTAGGCAACAACCTCGAGGCCATGCGTCATCGCATCGACCTCGTCATGCATCTCTACCCCTGGGTGCAGATGATCACCTTCAGCGAACTGTGCATGTACGGTCCGCTGCTCACCCACGCCCAACCCCTGCCGGGCGACGCCGAGGAACAGCTGTGCACCGCGGCGGCCCACCACGGCATCTGGATCGTCAGCGGTTCGATGTTCGAGCGTCGCGAAGGACTGATCCACAACACCACCTCGGTGATCAATCCGCAAGGCACCGTCATCGGCCGCTACCGCAAGCTCTTCCCGTTCATGCCCTTCGAGGAGGGTGTGACGCCGGGCTCGGAGTTCCTGGTCTGGGACATCGAAGGCGTCGGTCGTTTCGGCATCCTCAACTGCTACGACATCTGGTTCCCGGAGAACGCCCGCTCGCTGGCGGCAATGGGCGTCGAGGTGATCCTGCACCCGGTGCTCACCCACACCATCGACCGCGACGTCGATCTGGTCATCGCTCAGGCCAACGCCGCGATGCACCAGTGCTACGTGTTCGACATCAATGGTCTCGGTGCCGGCGGCAACGGTCACTCCAGCGTGTTCGATCCGCATGGCCGGATACTGTTCCAGGGCGGTGGCCAGGAGCAGTTCATTCCGGTCGAAATCGACCTCGATCAGGTGCGCCGCAGCCGCCAGAACGGCCTGCGCAACCTCGGCCAGACCCTGAAGAGCTTCCGCGACCGGCGCATCGACTACCCGATCTACGATCGCGAGCGCGCCGACACCGGCTACCTGCAGGCGCTCGGCACGCTGGAAAAACCGGCCAAGGGCACGCCGCTGACGCTCGGCGAACCGCGGCTGCACGGCGCGCCGCCGCCGGCCATCAACTACTGAGCTGCACCGCGAGGGCCGCGTCAGCGGCCCTTCAGCGTGCCGCGGGCGGCTGCTCGCGGGCGACGAAGTCGACGACGCGCGCGCCCGGTTCGAAGTGCTCAAAGCCCTGCCACCAGGCCGGTTGCTGCGGCCAGTGCAGCGCCATGCGGCCTTCGTGCGGGTAATAGGCGGCGGTATACAGCGTGCCCCAGCCGCGGGCATGGCCGCTGCGATACAGCGGCGGCGAGAGGAAATGCGCCGTCAGCGAGTCGGCGTTCTGGTACGGCGCCTCGACGCAGAAGCGCAGGTATTCGTCACGGCGCTCGGTTTCCCAGGCGCGGGCGTGATCGGGCATCTCGATGCTGCCCTGATGATTGGTGGAAACGCGATCGCGGGTCAGCCGCGGCGGCCGGTCGGGCGCCAGATAGGCGGTGGCCTGCTGGCCGCCGGCATCGATGACGGCGACGTTATAAGACATGTACACCGGCACGCGCCCGAGCACCTCCAGGGCATCGGGCACGTCGCGGCAGAATTCGAGCAGGTAGCGCAGCACCAGCGTGATCGCAAAGCCCTCGCCGACCTGGCGGCGGCCGCCGAAGGCCAGGGATACCGCCAGGCCGTGTTCGTTCATGCCGTCGAGCACGCCCCACAGGCAGTCGCTCATCGCGATGGTGCGCGTGCCGTTCCAGCACGAGGCGAGCAGCACGCCGTCGGTCAGCCGCGGCGAGTAGTCATAGTTGCGCACCAGCACCACCGAATCGCGCGCCCAGGCCGCCTGCGAGCAGCCGGCGAGGAACGGTGTCGGGCAGTACAGCGACAACAGCCGGGCGGCACGATCGCCGCCGCCGACGCATTCGAGCAGGCGCTCGAAGGTCGGCATCAGCTCCGGCAGGTACTGGCGCAGAGCCCGCTCGCAGTCGAGGTAGCGCGGTCGTGCCGCGTCGCCCTCGCGCAAAAACCAGCGTTCGTAACCCGACCAGTGGCGCTCGAACAAACGTCTGAGCTGAGGGCCGGGCTGCGCCTCCTCCATGGCGAGGAAGCGCATCGATGTCACGGGTGCGTTGGCGGCGGGCTCGGGCACCATGATCAGAACATCTTGTTCAGCGTCGCCGGATCGGGCGGCACCACCACCACCGCCGGCGGCAGCGGTACGCAGCGGAACTTGGAGAGAATCCCCGCCGACCACAAGCGCGCCCGCGTTTCCAGCTGGCGGTCATCGGTCTGCATGCGGCCGCGGCTGACGATGATGCCCATGTCGGCGCCGTGGAAGCGGTAGTCGCCGGCGTTGTAGACGCGCAGGTAGAAGGCTTCGTCCTCGCCGCTGACGCCACCCCAGTCGATGTCACGACGGGCAAAATCGATGGTGCCGTCATCGTTCATGCGCCAGATGCCGGACGGTGGCGCTTCGCTGATGATCTCGACGTCGTCGCCGGTGTGCTTGAGGATCAGCTGGCTCCAGGTGTCGAACTCCCGCCAGCGCTGCTGCACCGCGTCGAGGTCGATGTCGTAGTCGACATCCATGAACTCCAGCAGGTGGAACAGCAGCAGCGGTACGCCGCCGTAGGTCGAGGTGATCAGATTGCTCATCGGGCTGGCGCCGGAGACGCGCGGATTGAGCTCGCCGAGCCAGACCTCGCCGGTGTCGGTATCGAGCAGCCAGTCCATGCAGAAGGTGCCGCGATAGCCTTCCTGATACAGCCGGTCGCCGAGCTTGCGCGTCATCTCGTAGACCTTTTCGCGCGAGTCACCGAGTGCGCCCGGGAACACGTCGTTGCCGCACCAGCCGCCCTTGTACGGCGTCAGCGCCTTGAAGCCGGTGATGTCGAACATCAGCGGGCCGACCAGCGTGCCGTGACGGGTGGCCACGCCCTCGATGGTGCCCGGCAGGTGATTGATGCGCTTCATCACCTTGATCTGCTCGCCGATGATGTCCTCGGCGTATTCCTTCCAGTCGGCCTCGCTGGCGATGAAGAAGGTGGTGCGCCCGGAGTCGCCGTAAGGCGTCTGCACCACCAGGTCGCTGCCCAGCCCGGCACCGGCGGCGAGCGCCAGCAGCTGCTCATAGGTATCGGCGGCGCCGAGCGCGTTGGGCACGCTGGGCACACCGGCCTCGTTGCCGATGCGCGTGGTCTCGATCTTCGAGTCCAACCGCTGGCGCAGCGCCGCCGGCGGCAGGGCGATGTCGACACCGAGCTCGCGGGCCAGCGCCTCGGTTTCCTCATCGAACATCACCAGCAGCAGCTTGCCGCCACCGGCCGCACGCATGCGGTCGGCGATTTCCTTGTGCGCCAGCAGATAGTTGTTGATGTCCTCGATGGAGCGGAACTCGCGCGGCCCGGTCTCGCGCGGCACATGAATCTTCGGATGCCAACCGTCGAAAGAGTCGTAGTAGCAGATGTACTCGAACTTGCGCACCCAGCGATCGAGACCGAGCACATTGAATGGCGTCGGCGAAACGAACCAGATCGGCGTGTCATTGGTACGGAAGTAGGTAAAAATTTCCGACAGCCCCTTCAGGTAGGGGCGATTGCTGTTATTCATCGGGGAACCCTCGACGGGGCAAGCAGTGGCAGAGACGGCGGCGGCAGCGGGCGACGGGACGGCGGCTGAATGGCGCGCCGCCCGGTAGCGGCGGCACAACGCCCGCAAGATCTCCAACAAGCGATTCAACAGGCGGGTGGGCACCTCCGTCAGATTCCGCTGCCACGCAGCTTTTCGTTACGCCGACGCAGCCATTCCATCGTCAGCAGCATGCACACCGACAACGTGATCAGCAGCGTGGCGATGGCTGCGATCGTCGGACTGATGTTTTCGCGAATACCGGCGAACATCTGCATCGGCAGCGTGCGCTGCGCCGGTGCGGCGAGGAACAGCGTGACCACGACTTCGTCGAACGAGGTGGCGAAGGCGAACAGCGCACCGGAAATCACACCCGGCGCGATCAGCGGCAGCATGACGCGGAAGAAGGTGGTCAGCGGCGGTGCGCCGAGCGAGGCGGCGGCGCGGCTGAGGTTGTAGTTGTAGCCCTGCAGCGTCGCCGTCACCGTGATGATGACGAAGGGCACGCCGAGCGCGGCATGCGCCAGGATCAGACCGCTGTAGGTGTTGAGCAGGTGCTGTTCGGCGAAGAAGAAGTACATGCCGACGCCGACGATCACGGTCGGCACCACCATCGGCGAAATCAGGATGCCCATCACCACCGCCTTGCCCGGGAAATTGCCGCGGGTCAGGCCGACGGCGGCCAGCGTGCCGAAGGTGGTGGCCAGCAGCGTCGCCGCCGGTGCCACAATGAAGCTGTTGCGGATCGAGGACATCCATTCGTCAGAGGCGAACAGCTCGTGGTACCAGCGCAGTGACACGCCGGCCAGCGGATAGCTGAGGAAGGAGCTGGAATTGAACGACAGCGGCACGATGACCAGGATCGGCACGATCAGGAACACCAGCACGCCGACGCAGAACAGGCGGAACGCCCAGAACCAGACTTTTTCCAGCGGGGTTGCGTAGGGATTCATCGACTTACTTCCTCCCGCTCTGGCCGGTGTTGTCGACCAGCTTGCCGTAGACCACATAGAGCAGCAGCGTGGCGACCAGCAGCAGCGAACCCAGCGCCGAAGCCATGCCCCAGTTGATCGTGCGGTTGGTGTAGAAGGCGACGAAGTAGCTGACCATCTGGTCATCCGGCCCGCCGAGCAGCGCCGGGGTGATGTAGTAGCCGAGCGCCAGGATGTAGGTCAGCAGACAGCCGGCACCGACACCGGCGATGGTCTGCGGTACGTAGACCTTCCAGAACGCCAGGAACGGATGTGCACCGAGCGACACCGCCGCGCGCACGAAATGCGGCGGAATGCCCTTCATCACCGAATACAGCGGCAGGATCATGAACGGCAGCAGGATGTGCACCATCGAGATGTAAACGCCGACGCGGTTGAACACCAGCTGCAGCGGCTGATCGATGATGCCGAGTGCCTGCAGGCCGCCGTTGATCAGACCACCGGACTGCAGCAGCACGATCCACGCCGCGGTGCGCACCAGCAGCGAGGTCCAGAACGGCAGCAGCACGCAGATCATCAACAGATTGGACTTGCTCGGCGGCAGCACCGACAGCCAGTAGGCCAGCGGATAGGCGAGCAGCAGGCAGCAGAGGGTCACCACCCCTGAAATCCAGAAGGTGCGACCGAAGATGTCGACGAACGCAGACGACTCGTTGACCACGATCTGGCCGTCTTCGTTGACCTCACGGTCGACCGAGGCCAGCAGGTAACGGGGGGTATACGGCTTGGCAGCCCGCTCGAAGGCCTTCCAGTAGCGCAGCTCCCCCCACTCCGGCACAGCGTCGACGACGACGTCGCGCACGTTCTGTGCGTCGGGTGCGGGCAGCTTGCGCAGTGTCTTGGTCAGCACGCTGCGAAAGCCGGAAATCTCATAGCCGAGCCGCTTGGCCGGAATGCCGATGCGGCCGGCTTCTTTCAGATCACGCAGGTCGGTGGCGAGAGCGACGAACACCGGCTCCGCCGGAATGGCATTGCCATCCCAGCCGTCGAGCGCGGCCACCGTCTTCGGCATCGCGTCGGCCAGCTCGTGGTTGTCGACGGCGCGATACAGCAGCGTGCTGATCGGCAGCACGAAACTGAGCACAAGAAAGATCAGCAGTGGCGCGATCAGCGCCAGCGAGCGCAGTTTGTATGAGCGCTCGGCCCGACGCAGCCGCACTTTGAGCGGCACGCCGTCGTCGCTGAGCGGCAGCGCGGTGGGGGTGGTGTCCATCGGCGAATCTCCGCAGTCGGTGCGGGCCCGCCCGGGGCGGCCCGCACCGGGTTCAACTCACTTGCCGGCAGCCCAGGCGTTGAAGCGCTCTTCGAGCTCCTCACCGTGGTCGGTCCAGAACTCGGTGTCGACGGCGAGCGCGCCTTCGAGGTTCTGCGGTGCAGTCGGCAGGCCGGCGGCGATCTTCGGGTCGAGCAGCGAGTTGGCGTTCTTGTTGGTCGGACCGTAGGGAATCTGCTCGGCGAACACCTTCTGGTATTCGGGCTTGTTGCTGAGTTCGATGAACTTCATCGCCGTGGCTTTGTTCTTCGAGCCCTTGACGATGGCCCAGTGGTCGAGGTCATAGAGACTGCCGGCCCAGACCACTTCGAGCTTCTTGCCTTCCTTCTGCGCCGAGGCGATGCGGCCGTTGTAAGCCGAGGACATCACCACGTCGCCGGCAGCGAGCCACTGCGGCGGCTGCGCGCCGGCTTCCCACCACTGGATATAGGGCTTGAGCTCGTCGAGCTTGGCGAAGGCACGGGCTACGCCTTCCTTGGTGCCGAGGACTTTGTAGACATCGGCCGGCTTGACGCCATCGGCGAGCAGCGCGAATTCAAGCGTGTACTTGGCGCCCTTGCGCAGACCTCGCTTGCCCGGGAAGTCCTTGACGTTCCAGAAGTCGGCCCAGGACGCCGGCGCCTTGGCGAGCTTCTCGGCGTTGTAGGCCAGTGCCGTGCTCCACACGAAGATGCCGGCACCGCACTCGCTGACCGCCCCCTTGATGAACTGCGTCTCGTCACCGAGCTTCGACCAGTCGAGGCGTTCGAACAGCCCCTCCGAGCAGCCACGCAGCAGCTCGGGCCCTTCAACCTCGACGACGTCCCAGGAGACGTTGTCGGTCTCGACCATCGCCTTGACCTTGGCCAGCTCACCGTTGTACTCGCCGGCGATCACCTTGCCGGCGCCGGAGGCATTGAACGGCTGGTAGTAAGCGACATCCTCGGCCTTCTGCGCGGCTCCACCGAAGGAAATCACGGTGATGTCGGCCGCCTGCGCCAGGCCGCTGACGGCGAGGCTCAGCGCGCACAGGCCGACGCCGATCATGGACTTCTGCATGACTTGGTTCTCCCAGATTTGGCAAGGCCAGAACGGCTGGCCTGCGGGATCGACAGCGCCCGGCGCGCAGCCGGGCACACGGTGAAACGCGCCGCTCAGGCCGCTACCGGATCGAGGGCGCGCAGATCGTCGGCATCCCAGCCCACGCGGATGGTTTCGCCGGTCTTCCAGGCACTGTCGACCTGGCTGATCGGCACCTTGACGGTGAAATCGGTGCTGCCGGCCACATCCAGGCGCAGACGCACGTGGTCGCCGAGGAAAATGAATTCGAGGATGCGCCCCATCAGCACGTTGTCGGCCTGCACATCAAAGCTGTGCAGACGCACCCGCTCCGGGCGGATCGAGCACGAGGTCGGCCGACCGGCCGTATCCACCCCGACGGCGCGCGCCTGCACCGTGGTGCCATCGCTCAGACGCACCGTCGCCCGCCGACCGTCGAGTGCAGCGACGGTGCCGGAGAGGCGGTTGTTCTCGCCGATGAAGTGGGCGACAAAGGAATTCACCGGGTGCTCATAGAGCGCCACCGGTGTGTCGATCTGCTGGATGATGCCGTCGTTGAACACCGCGACGCGGTCGCTCATCGTCAGCGCTTCACTCTGATCGTGGGTGACGTAAACCACCGTCAGACCGAGCTCATCGTGCAGGTGTTTGATTTCATACTGCATGTGCTCACGCAACTGCTTGTCGAGCGCACCCAGTGGTTCGTCCATCAGCACCAGCTTGGGCTCGAACACCAGCGCGCGCGCCAGCGCCACGCGCTGCTGCTGACCACCGGACATCTGCGCCGGATAGCGACCGGCCAGCGAGCCGAGCTTGACCATGTCCAGCGCCCGCTGGACCTTGCGTGCGATCTCATCCTTCGCCAGTTTGCGCACCGCCAGCGGGAAGGCCAGGTTCTCGGCGACGGTCATGTGCGGGAACAGTGCGTAGTTCTGGAACACCATGCCGATGTTGCGCTTGTACGGCGGCAGGCGGTGCAGCTCGGCACCGTCGAGCAGGATCTCGCCACGGGTCGGTGTCTCGAAGCCGGCGAGCATCATCAGGCTCGTGGTCTTGCCCGAGCCGGACGGGCCGAGCAGCGTCAGAAACTCGCCGCGGCCGATATCAAGGTTGAGATTCTTGACGACGAGAGATTCGCCGTCGTAGCTCTTTTGGACGTTGCGAAAACTCACCAGCACGTCTGCGCCGCCGCTCTGCTCCATGGCTCGTTTCTCCCCTCACTGTTGGGTCATGGCAAGATCGCCGCGCATCGCGCAGCTCCGGCGCAGAGACCGCCGCACCCTCGTCGGCAACGGCACCAGCTCTGCATCTGTAAGTGAAGCTCACGCTAACAACGTTTAAAAAAATCAACAACTCCCTCTTTAGTAAAACTGTCAACTTGCGTTCAAGCCTCGGATTTGGTGTGCTTTTGCGACAGATTGGTGCGTGTTGCCGCGTCGCAAGCCGAGAAATCAAAAAGTAGATTATTTTAGACGGCCTCACCGCAAGAACCGTGCCCCAACAAGGCGCATCATGTGCACCAGATGAGCACCAACCATGGTCCTCAGCCCCGTGCCAGTCGAGGAGTCACGAGCATGTCGAGCATCATGGAGAGCGCCCTGGCGGAAACCAACGCGGACACCGACTTCGATGTCGGCGCCCGTCTGCGCTCCGTGCGCGAGGCCCGCGGCCTGTCGCAACGCGAGCTCGCCCGTCGCGCCGGCGTTACCAACGGCACGATTTCACTGATCGAGCAGAACAAGAACAGCCCCTCCGTCGCCTCGCTGAAGAAGGTGCTGGACGGTCTGCCGATGACACTGGCCGAGTTCTTCGCGCTGGAGCAGCCGCCGCAGGATCAGGTGTTCTTCCGCGCCGAAGAGCTGATCGAGCTGACCAAAGGGGCGGTGTCGTTTCGCCAGGTCGGTCCGCGCGAGGGCAACCACAAGCTGCAGGTACTGCACGAGCGCTATGCCCCCGGCGCCGATACCGGCAAGTCGATGCTGCGCCACGAAGGCGAGGAAGGCGGCGTGATCCTGCGCGGGCACATCGAGCTGACCGTCGGCGAACGTCGCCAGACCCTCGGTCCCGGGGACGCCTACTACTTTCCGAGCACACTGCCGCACCGCTTCCGCAATCCCGGCCCCGAGGCCTGCGAGATCATCAGCGCCTGCACACCGCCATACCTCTGAGCGGGCGCTGCTGCAGCTTCTACACTCGGTGCAAATAAACCGAGCCAAGGAGGCTGCTGCAATGCCCGCTCAATCCACGCCCGCCAAACTGCCGGGCTGGGAAGACTTCGCCGCGATCACCGATCCTTTCGGTATCGCCGATTCGTGGCGCCAATCACTGCAGTCGTGGTTAACGCATCCTGACCAGCTCGGTGAACGCTACCAGCAGTTCGCCACTGACTGGCTCGCGGTAAACCAGCAGATCTGGCAGCGCCTCTGCGGCATCACAACCGGAGACGCCATCCCGGTCATCGAGCACGACGAGCGCTTTCATGACCCGGCCTGGTCGACGCACCCCGGCTTCGACGCCCTGAAGGAAATCTACCTGCTGCACACCCGTGCGCTGGTCGATGCGATCTACGCCAGTCCCGGCCTCGACACGAAGACCGCACAACGCGCCGCCTTCTGGGTCAAGCAGTGGCTCGATGCCGTGGCGCCGAGCAATTTCTTCTGGACCAATCCGACCGCCATCGACCACGCACTGGAAAGCAATGGCGAGAGCCTGCGCCAGGGCGCGGCCAATTTCGCCCGCGATCTGGCCGCCGGCGACGTGCTGATGGTCGATCCCCACGCCTTCACGCTCGGTCGCGATCTGGCGACGACGCCAGGCGAAGTGGTGCTGCGCAACGAACTGCTCGAACTGATCCAGTACACACCGACGACACCACAGGTACGCAGCATGCCGGTCCTGATCGTCGCGCCATGGATCAACAAGTTCTACATACTCGACCTGAAACCCCGCAACAGCCTGGTGCGCTATCTGGTTTCCCAGGGCTTTACGGTCTTCGTCACCAGCTGGAAAAACCCCGGCCCCGAAGCACGGGACACCGGCTTCGAGGACTACCTCATCAAAGGCGTGCTGGCGGCGGTCGACACCGCGCGTGAAATCACCGGCGCCGAACAGATCCACGCAGTCGGCTACTGCCTCGGCGGCACCACGCTCACGAGTCTGATGGCCTGGTTCGCCGCCGATGCCGCAACCACGCCGCCGATCGCCCACTGGACCTTGTTCACGACGCTGACTGACTTCTCCGATCCGGGGGAAATCGGCGTGTTCCTGTCGGAAGCCGCCGTCGGGTTCATCGAACAGGGCATGGCCGGCAAGGGCTATCTCGATGGCAGAGAAATGGCGCGCAGCTTCCGCATGCTGCGCCCGAACAGCCTGATCTGGCATTACGTGGTGCACAGCTATCTGTATGGCGAAGCGCTGCCGGCATTCGACGTGCTGTTCTGGAACATGGACGCCACGCGCATGCGGGCGGCGATGCACAGCTGGTATCTGCGCGAGCTGTACCTCGGCAATCACCTCGCCCAGGGAGCGCTGACCATCGCCGGGCGCAGACTCGACCTCGGCAGCATCCGGCAGCCCCTGTACGCCGTCGGCTGCGAGCAGGACCACATTGCGCCGTGGAAGCAGACCTTCCGCACCTGCGGGCTGGTCGGTGGGCCGGTGCGTTACGTACTGGCCACCTCGGGGCATATCCTCGGCATCATCAATCCACCGGTCGACCCGCCGAAACGCCGCTACTGGGTCGGCGATGCCAGCGGCTGCAGCGACGCCGAGCAGTGGCGCGCCAGCATCGCCAAAGTGCCGGGCTCATGGTGGGAGGACTGGACGGCCTGGCTGCACGAGCGCTGCGGAGAGTGGCGCGATGCACCGGCCGCCGCCGGCAGTGCGGGCCATCCACCGCTGGCGGCAGCGCCCGGGTGCTACGTGCTGGAGAAATAGCCCCCTCTTCAGTGGAGGAAGCGCTGCAGCCGATCCACACCGTCCTGCAACGCTTCGAGCGAGGTGGTATAGGCAAAACGCACATAGCGCCCCGCCTGATACTCGCCGAAGTCGATGCCCGGCGTGATCGCCACACCAGTTTCTTCGAGCACACGGAAGCAGAAGCTGTAACTGTCATCGGTGAACCGGCTGGCATCGGCGTAGACGTAGAAAGCCCCCTGCGGCATGACCGGCACCTCAAAGCCGATCGCGCGCAGCGCAGGCACCAGAAAATCCCGCCGCTGCCGGAACGCCAGCCGACGCTCCTCGAAGATCGCTTCGGCTTCGGGCGTGAATGCCGCCAGCGCCGCGTACTGCGCCGGGGTCGGTGCGGCGATCAGCAGGTTCTGCATCAGCTTTTCGACGTCGCGGACGCAGGGCGGCGGTGCCACCAGCCAGCCCAGACGCCAGCCCGTCATGCCGTAGTATTTCGAAAAGCTGTTGACGACGAAGACATCGTCGCCGCCGGCCAGCGCCGTCACCGCCGGTTCGTCATACACCAGCCCGTGGTAAATCTCGTCGACGATCAGCGCGCCGCCGTGCGCCCGCACGATTTCGCGAATCCCCTGCATCACGGCCGGCGGCACCAGCGTCCCGGTCGGATTCGCCGGCGAGGCCAGCATCACGGCACGGGTCTGTGCATCCCAGTGCTGATCGACGAGCTCCGGCGTCAGCTGAAACGCCGTATCGGCCCCGACAGGAATCCCCACGGCCTCCCCTTCACAAAAACGCAGAAAGTGGCGATTGCAGGGATAGGTCGGGTCCGCGAGCAGGCAGCGCTCGCCGGGGTTCATCAGCACACCGGCAGCGAGCAGCAGAGCGCCGCTGGCACCCGGGGTGACGACGATGCAGCCCGGATCAACGTCGACACCGTGCCGACGCGCATAGTTGGCGGCAATCGCCTCACGCAGCGCCGGCAGACCGCAGGCCGAGGTGTATCCCGTCCGCCCCTCGGCCAGCGCCTGCCGGCCAGCGGCAACGATCGGCGCTGCGGTAGAAAAATCCGGTTCGCCGACTTCCATATGGATGATGGAGCGCCCCGTGGCGGCCAGCTGCTGCGCGCGCGCCAGCAATTCCATGACATGGAAGGGGGCAATGTCAGCCATGCGCCGCGCCACACGTGGATAGACGACAGGCATTTTTCGGCTCCTCAAAAAAGGCACTGCCGCGCCGGGAAATCCCAGCGCGGCAGTGCGGGGTTAGGCGAGCGCAACGGCCGAGCCGCTTCGCTTCGCAAACGAATCAGACGTCCTTGGGCGTCACCCGCAACCCGACCGCCAGCGAATCGCTGGCACTGCCGGGCTGCATGCCTTCCGACAGACGAATCTGCAGGCTGACGTTGTTACGCGAATCGGCGTTGCGAATCGCTTCGTCCTTGCTGATCTTGCCCGCACGGTACAGTTCGAGCAGCGACTGATCGAAGGTCTTCATGCCGATTTCGACACCCTGCGCCATCGCTTCCTTGATCGACTCGAACTTGCCTTTGAGGATCAGCTCGGAGACGTAAGGCGTATTCAGCATCACTTCGACAGCCGGCACGCGGCGACCATCGACACCGATGATCAGACGCTGCGACACCACGGCGCGCAGATTGTGCGCCAGGTCCATCAGTAACTGCTGACGCGCCGCTTCTGGAAAGAAGTTGATGATGCGCTCCAGTGCTCCGTTGGCGTGGTTGGCGTGCAGCGTCGACACGCACAAGTGGCCAGTTTCGGCATAAGCGATCGCGTACTTCATCGTCTCGGAGTCGCGAACCTCACCGATGAGGATGACGTCCGGTGATTCACGCAGGGCGTTCTTCAGCGCATCCTCGTAGGTGTGGGTATCGATGCCGACCTCACGCTGCCCGACCACCGACTTCTTGTGGTGGTGGATGAACTCGATCGGGTCCTCGATCGTCAGGATGTGACCGGTTGCCGACTCGTTGCGATGATCGATCATCGCGGCCAGCGAAGTCGACTTGCCCGAGCCCGTCGAGCCAACCATCAGCACCAGACCGCGCTTTTCCATGACCAGGTTCGCCATCACGGCCGGCAGACCCAGCTCATCGATCTTTGGAATCCGCTGCTTGATGTAGCGGATGACCATCGACACTTCGCCGCGCTGACGGAACACGTTGGCGCGGAAACGTCCGATCTCACTGATCGAAAGCGCAAAGTTTGCTTCCAGATCACGCTCGAACTCGCGGATCTGGCTGTCGTTCATCAGCGAGTAGGCCACCTCCCGCACCGAGCCCGGCTTCATCGGCGCATTACTGCACGGAACAACCTGTCCCTCGATCTTGATGTGTACTGGAGCCCCGACATAGAAAAACAGATCGGATGCTTCCCGATCGACCATCAGCTTCAGGTACGGTGTGACGTCCATTGCATCTCCCTCATTGCAAGCCGGCGTCCTTACTCAATTTGCAGGCGGTCCGGAAAGACGACGGGGCCACCACCTCCCGACGTTCACCGTGCCCGATTCAGGCCATTGAGGGCTGCCACGCGATACGCCTCAGCCATCGTCGGGTAATTGAACGTCGTGTTAACGAAATACAATAACGAATTGGCTTCCCCTTGCTGTGACATGATCGCTTGACCGATGTGCACGATTTCTGCTGCCTGGTCACCAAAGCAGTGGATACCCAGCAGCTCCAGCGTATCGCGGTGGAACAGCAGCTTGAGCATGCCCACCGTCTTACCGGTGATCTGTGCCCGCGCAAGGTTCTTGAACCAGGAATAGCCAACCTCGTACGGCACGCAGGCATCGGTCAGCTCGCGCTCGGTACGCCCTACCGAGCTGATCTCGGGAGAGGTGTAGATGCCCGTCGGTACATATTCGACCAGACGGCTTTCGCATCGCCCCTCGACGAGATGCGTGGCGGCAAAGCGCCCCTGGTCATACGAGGCACTTGCCAGGCTGGGATAGCCGATGACATCGCCCACGGCATAGATATGCGGCAGTGCGGTCTGGTAGTTCGCGTTAACGTCGATCTGCCCGCGGCCATTGGGGCGAATCCCCAGGTCTTCGAGACCGATACCCTGCGCGTTGCCGGTTCGACCATTGGCCCACAGCAGGATGTCGCTCTTGATCCGTTTGCCGGACTTGAAGTGGACCACGACACCATCAGACGCCGACTCGACACGCTCGTAGGTTTCGTTATGGCGGATCACCACCCCCTGATCACGCAGGTGGTAATTAAGCGCGTGCGTAATTTCGTCGTCGAGAAAGGACAGCAGCTGGTCACGCGTGTTGACCAGATTCACCTTGCATCCCATGTTGCGGAACATGCTTGCGTATTCGCAGCCGATCACGCCCGCACCGTAAATCGTGATCGACTCCGGCGTATACGCCATGCTCAGTATGGTGTCGCTATCGAACACCCGCGGATGGTTGAAATCGACGTCCGCCGGCCGGTAGGGGCGTGAGCCCGTCGCCAGCACGAAGTGGTCTGCCCGCAGCCGCACGGGATCCTGCCCTGTCCCCCGCACTTCCAGCGTATGGGCATCGATGAACGCGGCCGTTCCCCGATAAACCGGAATGCCGTTGCGATCATAAAAGTCGCGCCGCATCGCCGTCTGCTGGGCAATAACGGATTCCGCGGTACGCAGGAGATCCGGATAGGAGAAGCGCGCAACACGCCCAAGGCTGCGAAACGCCGGATTGCGGTTGAACTCCATCATTCGATTGATGGCATGCCGCAACGCCTTCGAAGGAATCGTCCCCCAATGGGTGCAGCCCCCGCCGACACGGCCGTATTTCTCCACCACAGCGACGAGCTTGCCGCCCTTCGCCGACTTCATCGCCGCCCCCTCACCTCCCGGGCCCGTCCCAATCACGATGACGTCGTATTTCTGCTCACTCATTACGCCCCCTTCCCAAACCGCCTCGATTTCAGGGGCGCACAACAGTTGCCCCACTGCGCCACCAATCAGTCCCCACTGTCCAGCCCAGTATACTAATTGCCCATATCTGAGCATGATTCGTGCTGCATGCACGAGAAACGTCAAAATACTTTACATATTGTATTGTCCCTCTAGCTCTTATCGTACATTTTTATTTATAAAACAAATCGTTAACAACATAGGCATATCCCTTGCTGTTAGAGCTCAGGCGCGCTGCAACACTGAATTTTGGAGCCTCAGGGAAGACCAGGGCCCCATGCCGGAGACGGACTTCGGATTGTCTGGCTGCGCTTAAGACTCTATTTGAGATTCTCTATTTAAGACTTAGCCCAAGGGGTTGAACATGAAGAAACAGTCAGCTCTCGCCTTGTCGGCTGCTCTCGCCCTTTTCGGCACCGGCGCAGCCCACGCAGGGTACTACTCGTATCTTGAGAACTTCACCGGCAGCTTCGACGTATCCGGTTTCGCCGATGCCGATCCGGATACCTTCACCATCACGCTGACCAACCTGAGTGGCGTGGTGGACATCACCCTGCCGCCGGATGGCGTCTGGAGCGCAGCCCGCACCGGCTTCATCGGTGTCGACTATACCCCCGCCAACCCGGGCTACGACCTGGTGAGCAACTCCAGCAGCTGGATTCCGCTCGGTACTGCGACGGTTTCGACGGGCGGCATTACCGGTTCGCATTTCGTCTTCGACTTCGACACCGGAAGCTTCACGTCGGATGGCGTCAGCTACACCAACGGCAGCTTCACCGCCAGCGCCAGCACGCTCAACCTGCTGCTCGGCAGCATGTTCGGCCCGCTCGGTGCCGCCATCGGTACCGGCTCCGTGAGCGTTTCGCACACTCTCACCGCTGACACCTGGACGATCGACATCACCGAAACTGACGTTGGTGGCACGGGCTTCAGCGGTCTGTTCGCAACGCTTGATTCCACCGCGTATGGCGGCAACAACGACGGCCAGATCGATGGCACGTTCTTGGCGAACGCCGCTGTCCATGTTCCGGAGCCGATGAGCGTCGCGCTGCTTGGCTTAGGCTTGGCCGGCCTGGCTTGCTCGCGTCGCCGCAAGGCCAGCTGAGACGACATCTCTCTAGCGCGCTTTTCATAAGTGGTGCAAGGGTGGCCTTTGAAAGAAGGCCACCTTTTTTATTTCTCTCGCCCCCCTCCCCGCGTTGAGGTCAAGCGGACGGTGCAGTGGCCTCTCACGCGGGATATTGTTAATTTAAGAGTTTATCCATCGGTTCTTGGCCAAACTCATGACAATCCCTGTGCGCTCCATTCTTGTCACCAGCGCCCTCCCATACGCGAACGGCCCAATCCACCTCGGCCATATGGTCGAATACATTCAGACGGACATCTGGGTACGTTTCCAGCGACTGCGCGGCAACAACTGCTACTACGTATGCGCTGACGATGCACACGGCACACCCATCATGCTGCGTGCACAGGCAGAGGGCTTGTCTCCAGAAGAGCTTATAGCCCGCATTTCCTCGGAACACCAAGCAGACTTCAGCGAATTCCTTATCAGCTTCGATCAATACCACTCAACGCACTCATCAGAAAATAAATTCTTCGCCGAACTTATCTATGAGCGCCTAACAGCAGGCGGACATATCGAGAAAAAAACCATTCATCAAGCCTACGATCCAGAAAAAGGAATGTTTCTTCCTGACCGATTCATCAAGGGAGAATGCCCACGCTGCGGAGCAGCGGATCAGTATGGCGATTCCTGCGAGGTATGTGGTGCGACCTACTCCCCGGCAGAGCTGAAAAATCCTCGCTCAGCTATTTCCGGCGCCGTACCAATATCAAAAGATTCAGAGCACTTTTTCTTCCGATTAACAGACTTCGAAGCCATGCTGCGCGAATGGATCGCCAATGGTCATGTTCAGGAAGAAATGGGCAACAAACTTGTCGAGTGGTTTCGCGAGGGATTGCAGTCTTGGGATATTTCGCGAGACGCCCCTTATTGGGGATTTGAAATTCCTGATGCACCCGGAAAATTCTTTTATGTATGGCTCGATGCACCTATCGGCTATATGGCAAGTTTTAAAAAATTTTGCGAACGAGAAAATTTAGATTTTGATCACTACTGGAAACAAAATTCTGAAGCAGAGCTTTACCATTTCATAGGCAAAGATATAGCTTATTTTCATACGCTGTTTTGGCCAGCAATGTTAGATGGCGCAGGGTTTCGCAAACCAACTTCCGTATTCTGCCACGGTTTCCTAACAGTAAACGGACAAAAAATGTCCAAATCACGTGGAACCTTTATCAAGGCTCGCACGTATCTTGAGTATTTACGACCAGAATATTTGCGTTACTATTTCGCAACAAAATTAAGCGATCGTATCGAAGATATTGACTTGGCTCTTGATGATTTTCAAGCCAGAGTCAACAGCGATCTCGTCAACAAATACGTTAACATTGCCAGCCGCTGTGCTGGATTCATCAACAAACGCTTTTCAGGCGAGCTCGCTTCGGACTTGCCTGATCCAATTCTCAGACAGCAATTCGTTTCCGCCGGTGAATCTATTGCGACTGCTTATGAAAATCGTGAATTCGGTCGTGCAATGCGCGAAATCATGGCACTGGCTGACAGAGCCAATCAATACATCGATGAAACGAAACCATGGGTACTGGCCAAGCAGAAAAACAACGAACAGCTACTCCATGGGGTTTGCAGTCAAGGTATTGAGCTTTTTCGGCTTCTAACAATTTATCTTAAGCCGGTTCTACCCCAGCTTACAGCAGAGGTCGAGCAGTTCCTGGAGATTCCAGCACTACAATGGTCTGATTTAGATCTCCCACTAATAAACCACCACATGTCATCGTTCAAACCATTAATGCAGCGCATCGACAATACTCAAATTGATGCAATTATAGTCGCGTCACAAGAAACCCTCACGCAAACGCAAACGCAAACGCAAACGCAAACGATAGCTACGGAAAAAAAAGAAACACAAGAAATCATCTTGCCAACAATATCAATAGATGATTTCAGAAAAATTGACCTGAGAATTGCGCGCATAATTACAGCTGACTTTGTGCCTGACTCCGACAAATTGATAAAATTAACGTTAGACATCGGATCAGAAACCCGTCAGGTTTTTGCAGGAATAAGGCACGTTTATGAACCCAGCGATCTTGTCGGCCGCTTAACCCTTGTCGCCGTCAACTTGGCCCCGAGAAAAATGCGCTTTGGCAACTCCGAAGGGATGCTACTCGGAGCCAGCGAAAAGCAGGACGAAATATACTTACTTTCTCCTGATTCAGGAGCAGTTCCTGGGATGCGTGTTCAATAAAACTATTTTTTAATAAAACGACATCAGCCAAAATCAATGGGGATGGTCCGGTAATATTGACCACGTCAATTAGCCACCCTCCCCAACATAGGATAATCAAACCGCGCTCATCGAAGTGTGTGACTAACAGGGCCGGCAGGCTCGATGATATCACTCGCCTCAAAGTTAGTCGCATTCGCTCTGGATTTTAGACGTTTTCACCTCGCGATTCAGGCATTACCTGCCTTTAATAAGCAAAGCCAAATACAGCAACATCAACCACCACTGCACACACAACAGCCATCAGATATCGATCGCCGTTATACAAAGCGAGCCCCCCACCGGGGGATTGATGGATGCTATATGACTAGATCAGGAAATCTTGCGCAAAAGGCCAGATTATATGGAGGCCGTTACCAGCTACGCACACAGCGGATACAAAACAAAAACATGGGGCCATCGCACCTTCTAAACTTGCGCTTTAAAATATACCCCACTCCTCAGTAGTGCGGATTTAGTGAACAAACAACCACGTCAATACACGCTCATTGAAACACCCTGATCATTTTAATTTTTAGACAAAACGCTGTAAAAAATTAACCACCATCATAATAAATAACTTATAAAAACATAAAAACCACATCTCAAAAAAGTCACTGGGAACAAATATTTCCTCATATTTTCAACATTGACCAGTGAAGTCACCGTTTAACGCCAACCAACGACTTTCTTAATTCAGCAACCTTATCAGAAAGCGCCTTAGTACGTTGTGGATCTTTTTGTGCTGAAAGAGAAAGGTCAATTTTATTAAGCTCACTTTCCGCCATGAATGCTCTCCCACTAGCTAGCAATGCTTCGACCTTATGTAGCCGAATTGCAGCATCACCGTTCGAAAGTCTTAACCCTTCATCGAATGCACGCACTGCTTCATCGTAAGCTTTTTGTTTAGCCAAAATAACTCCAAGTGTATCGCGAACAGCGGCAGAGCTCGGATTATTAGCCACAGCCTCCTCTGCATATTTCCTAGCATCACTTGGGCGTGATTCTGTTAAAAGCCAAGCAAGATTATTCAATAACCGCCAATCATGCACCCCATTATTGACAACACCATCGAGTAACTGTATCGCTTGATCCTCTAAACCGATGGCCGTCAAAAGAGTGCTCAATTCGAGCACAATATCAATATCTTCCGCATGTTGCTTACTCTCCGAAATCCACTTTCTCAGCAGGCTTATCGCGTTTTCAGCATTGCCACCCTTTACTTTTGCCTTCACAAGCTCCAACAGCAATTTTTTACTAGGCTCTTGTGCATACGCCTTCTCTAACCGGCTAATTGCATCAGATACATCACCTTCACTCACTTCCATCCATGCACGCTGAATAGACAATTCAGAACTATTCGGGTAACGCTTATCTAGATCAGCCAGTACTTTTTTAGCTTTATTGTATTGAGCCTCCTGGACATAGGCCCTCATTAAAGCGATGCCTATTATCATATTGTTGGCATCCAGCGCATGTGCCTGCTCAAGACTCGCTGTAACCTGAGCCTTATCCCCCTCCAGTGAGTATGCCTTCGCCCTCAGGTACGCAACTTTAGCGGCTACCACAGCCTGTAACCCTGATGGCAGCCGAGCTAGGACACTGCGTACGCCGACACTGTCTCCCGTTGCCAGCAGAGCTTCGGCCATCCCTATCAGCCAGACAGTTTTTTCACCGTGTTCAGACTCAACCGCACGCAACAGTTCAATCGCATTTTCAGGTCGTCCATTTTCGACCGCCCAAGTAGCAAGTAACAATCTCGGAAGCAAAGCTGTCGGATTATTTTTTACTACTGTCTGCAATTGATTAACAGCATCACCAGTTTTTCCAGCCTTTATATCTAATCCTGCCAAGGCTACTGCAGCTTGTACGTTATCTGGGTGTAATTTAATTATTAATTCATATCTTGCCCTAGCATCTTCTGGTTTTTGATCTCCCAAATCCATCGCTGCGAGATTACGTTGAGCAAGTGAATTATCTGGTGAACGCTCCACAACAGAAAGAAAAGCATCACGTGCTGCTTCACGGTTGCCGAGTGCAAGCTGCGTTTGCCCTAAAGCTAAAAATCCCGTCATATCATTTGGCAAGCGATTGCGCCAACGCTCCACAGCCTGCAGTGCTTGATCGTATTTTCCTTCTTTCAACAACACTCTTACCAAGACCAAATCAGGCGTATTGTTTTTTGGATCAATGTTTATCGCTTTTTCTAAAACATCCCGAGCACTGCTCTCATTTCCAGAAGCAAGAAGAGCCGATCCATAAAAAACTAGTGCTCGCGCCGAGTTAGGATCCAGCTGAGTCCATCGTTCCGCAAAGCTCTTTCCATTACTTAAATCACCGCTCCGCAGTAATGACTCGGCATACAACGAAACAAACTCTTCTGAACCATACCCCACATCCGAAAATCTTTTTAGTATATTTTCCGCCTTCACTGGTGCATTTTGGTTTAAATAAAGTCTTGCCAACAGACGAGTTACATAAAAATTATTAGGCTGCCTCACTAAAACTTGCTGAAATGCTTCTTCAGCCTGCATCGGCTGGCCACGAAGGACGAGAATAACGCCAAAGTATGTCAGCGCAGCGGTGCTGTTGGGCTGCATTTGCACTGCAGTGCGCAAAAGATTTTCGGCAATATCGAAATGCTCCTCTCGATAAGCCAACACACCTTTTAAGAAAACGACCTCATATGCTTTCGGAGCATACTGTGCCACATGGTCTATATCGTTTTTAGCATCTTGCAATCTATTTGTATCAAGGTAAATTTGAGCCCGCTTAACATAATCCATCAAGTTATTTCGACGGGCTGCTATTGCTTTAGTGTAAAAAGCCAAAGCTTCATCTAAAGCCCCCATGGAAATTTTTATATCACCTTTTAACGAAAGTGCTTCTGGAAAATTAGGTTTTTTTAACAACAGCTCATCAGTTAATGCATCTGCTTTCTTATAGTCTCTTGTAAATAAAGCCATCAATGACTGACCGAGCTGTATTTGAGCAGAGTCTTTATTTAATCTCTCACCCTCCATAAATTCATCACCGGCCTCCTTCAAATTACCCATTTCCAACTGGGACCGGCCTCTCCATGCATACCACTCAGCGCGCTGCTCAGCGGGTAATCGACCATCAATGCGCATTGCTAATAAGCGTCGATAATCTTTTTGTCGAAAAATAGCCTCAACCATAGGTAATGCGAGAGCCTCGGAAGAAACCTTTAGCTCTTTCGCTCGCTGTAATTCTTTTTCCGCTCCCGCGCCATCGCCGACTTGCAGATACAGCAGCCCTAACAAACGCCTTGCCTCAGCATTATTTGGGTTAACACGAATAGCATTTTTAAACTCTAACTGAGCAGCAGACAGGTCACCAGCCTCTTGATGTAACACAGCTTTTTTTAAATATTCAGCGTCGCTTAAATCGCGAGAACAAGCTGTTATTAAAGCCAGCACTAAGAAAAAAACCTTTTTTTTGCAAGACAAGCTCATAACCACCTCTCAAATCTAATCCTACAATTGATTACTCAGCGAAGAATTAATAAATATATTATTTTATATTTTAAATCCCCTGCGAAGACTTAAAACCAAACAAGCACTAATCACAGCACACATTCTCATATAAAGTCAAAACTATATCAACCATGTCAAAAACTGCCAACTCCCATAAATCCAGAGCACTAAAAAATAGAGAAAGTCATATATAAAGGCAGCATCACACTTCATATTAAAACAACATGCTACTTTCTGATATAAAAACAGCATCTCACAAAAACCATTAATTAAAAACACATCAATTATGCAACATCATGACTGACTTAATTCGCTTAGCGGGAACCCCCCCCCACATTTCACCATCAGGAATGACTGTGCCTGGTGTCGCGACAGCCCCAGCAAGCAATACAGCACCTCGCCCAATTGAAACGCCAGGCATAACGGTTGCGTTAACACCAACAGTAGCCTGCGAATCGATGACAATACGTCCAAAACGAATATAACCACTATTAATTGCATGCGCTGCTATCACAGAATTTTCACCGATGATAGCCTCATCACCGATTTCAATAAGATGTGGATCTACAAGCGTTCCACCAAGAGCCACATTCTTCCCAATACGCGCGCCGAACAAATACTGAACAAAAGGGCGAACAAACATCACATTAAATGGTTTTAATGCGCCGCAGCCAAAATAATAAAGAACTGAATAGAGCTTCCAAATAAAAAACTGTATTGAATCCATAGAATATTCACCGTCTGCTAACGGATAAAAAAACAAAATCAATCTAGACATAATGACACATGAAATACCAAAAAATAAAAGAGCACACAGAACTGCTGCAAGCACACGAAAATCTCCCCATCCCAGGAAGACAGCCAAAGAAGACGATGCCAACCCACCTAAATACCCAATCAATCCAGCGATAGTTAGAACAATCGTAGAAAAGCAGTAATCCAAATAACTCGTTTTCATAACCACCTATAAAACCAAGGATTAGATCGAAAGAATTAACACCCAACAACATCACGATTCATTAGCTAGCACATCACTAAAAAAGTTCAAGACTTCATCCAATTTTAAAACAAAAAAAGAGAGGCTTGATAAGCCTCTCTTTATTTTTTTACTTTATTCAGTGAGTATTTGATCTATTTGATATTTAAACTCTTCTTAAACATCATTTAGACCGACAACCACCAGAATAAATTACTTCGTCTTACGCCGACGGTTTGCAAGAGTACCGATAGCACCCAAGCCGATACCGAGCAGCGCCAAGCTCGCCGGTTCCGGAACAGCGTTCACTGACGTATTGAAGTCGCTAGAGAAGATGAAGTCCACACCACCACTCGTCAGCGAGCCATTCACCGTACCGATATTGGGAGCAATATCAGGAGCCGCCAGCCCAGTGGTCGAATAATAACCCTGAGAAGGATCAACGCTCGTGAACGGGGTGTTGAGAGAGATGTTCGTGGTGATGAAGGTCAACAGCGGCACGCTCTTGAAGAAAGTCGTGTCGATAACTGTCGCCGGAAGAACAGAAGCGACATTACCGCTGATGCCGACACCCGTCACAGTCTGCTGGCCGCCCCAATCGTCACCATTCGCAGACTGATCAAGCGTGGTGGTCGCACCACTCTGATCAGCACTGAAGAAACCGTTCTGTGCGGTGACAGTAGACGAGAAAATCACCTGACCATCACTGAAACCGGTACCGGTCAGAGGATCAGCATCCGGCGTATCGTCGTAGTACATCTCGACGAAATTGGACCCTGCCACCTGAGCGAATGTAGAGATACCCGTTGTAGCATCAGCAAAAGTAACGGTTGCGGTATAGCCGAGGAGCACCGTGATTTCGGAGCTACCGCCCATCGTGAACTGATTATTGCTGTTCAACTGGCCGGTGGACAGCTTCGCCATCGTATACACAGTGAACGTGGTATCCAGACTGGTACCATACGTCGCATTGTAAATGTAATTCTGAATCGCCTGATTACCGCCCACAGCGATAATGCTGGTCGGCGACCAGTCCAGCAGGTCGATCGCATAGGTACCGTAGGCTGCACCGGCACCGTCCGGATCGAACAGGAGAGCAGCCTGTGCACCGAGAGGAGCTGCGAGCGCGAGGCCAACAAGGGCCGAAAGAGCATTTTTCTTGGTCATGACACTAGGTCTCCGAATTGATTCCGCTTCAGGCTGCCAGGATGCACCTGCAGACGCTTCATACAAAGCACACTGCATGCCACATGTCCGTTTTTCTTAAAAAACAGTTAGTTGAAAAACGCCCTAAAACGCCCCCCTGCCGAGACGTAAAAAATACCGACACCCCGGCAAACACACGCAGCACCCATGCGCAAGCGGGTACTTAAACGCACCAACAGCAGCAACACTGCGGCAGCTGCCCAACGGGACACCCCAGCCCTTCCGAAACAACCACAGCAACATTGTCCGCCCCTGATGGGACACACCAGGAGAACGCCAGACATGCGCTGCAGCACGCACTATTCAGTGCCGCTGAGCGGGCTTTTTTGGCAAACAAAAAGGGCCTGCGAAAAATCGCAAGCCCTTGAAAATAATGGTGGCCAGGGACGGAATCGAACCGCCGACACGGTGATTTTCAGTCACCTGCTCTACCAACTGAGCTACCTAGCCACATCCGCGATCTGCATCGCGTCGAGGCGCGCATTAAAGCGGTGTCGACCGTTTGAGTCAAGTCCTATGCAGAGATTTTCTACGCTTTCGGTGGTACGTAACCTTCCGGCACCGAAGCGCCGCTGCCGAAGAAGAACTTCTCCATCTCTTCTTCCAGGAACTTGCGCGCTTTCGGTTCAATCGGCGTCAAACGGTATTCATTGATCAGCATCGTCTGCTGACGCAGCCACAGCTGCCAGGCCTCTTTGGAGACATTCTCGAAAACTCGCTGGCCAAGCGGCCCCGGATACGTCGGGCGGTCGAGACCTTCAGCCTCGCGGCCAAGCATTACGCAGTTGACGATGCGGCTCATTGCTACGCTCCTCTCGTCAGGGTTCGTCACGGAGCGACGCCAGCAAGCGCTGTACCGGTGCGGCCAGCCCTCGGGCATCGGGAAGGCGCGAGTTATACCAAACGCGTTCCGGGCCTTCCATGACTCGATCTGATCCACCCTGCGTGCGCAGATGCAGCGCCCGGATGTCGAGCTGGAAGTGACTAAAGGTGTGGCGAAAGCCAGGGAGTTCGCGAATCACCGCGGCGACGACGCCGAGGCGCTCATGACAAAACGCCGTTGGCTCCCAATCCGGCGGGCATTCCGGCGGAGCCCACAAGCCGCCCCAGATGCCGACGGGCAGGCGCTGTTCGAGCAGAATGCGACCTTCGGCGTTCTCGACCAGCAGCATGGTGGTTGAACGCAGCGGCTGAACTCGACGCGGCCGCGGGGTCGGCAGCTCGCTTTGACGCGCCCCGAGTCGGGCAACGCAGTCGCCTCTGACCGGACACTGCTCGCAGCGCGGCTGAGCGCGGGTACACAGCGTAGCGCCGAGATCCATCAAAGCCTGGTTGTACGGCCCCGGCCGCGTGGTGGACATGCGGGTTTCGGCGAGCGCCCAAAGCCGACGCTGGACCGCCACATCACCCGGCCAACCGTCGATCCCCGCGTGCCGGGCGAACACGCGCTTGACGTTGCCATCGAGAATCGGCTCGGCCACACCCGAAGCCAGCGACAGAATCGCGGCGGCCGTCGAACGCCCGACCCCGGGCAGGGTCTGCATCGCTTCGAGGTCTGTCGGAAACACACCGTCATAGACACTGCAGACATGCTGAGCAGCGGCATGCAGATGGCGGGCCCGCGCGTAATAGCCGAGACCGGACCACAGATGCAGCACCTCGTCGAGCTCAGCCGACGCCAGCGCCCGAACATCCGGAAAGCGGGCCATGAAGCGTTGATAGTAAGAAATGACGGTACTCACCTGCGTCTGCTGCAGCATGATCTCCGACACCCAGACCCGATAGGGTGTCGCAGACTGTTGCCAGGGCAGGTCCTTGCGGCCATGCCGATCGAACCAGGCGAGCAGGCGCTCGGAAAAAGAGAGATGTGCAGTCATGAGATCCAAAGCTGACAACGGAGAAAGACCAGCGTGGCACGTGTTCTGATCGCAGGCTGTGGTGACGTGGGCACCCGTCTGGGCCTGATCCTGGCGGCAGCCGGACATGCGGTCTGGGGGCTGCGCCGCCACCCACAGAACCTGCCGGCGCCGATCCAGCCACTGGCCGCAGACCTGCACCGCGGCAGCGGACTCGATGCGCTGCCCTGCGAACTCGATGCCGTGGTCTGCATGACGGCCGCCGACGACGGCAGCGAAGCAGCGTATCAGCGCGCCTATCTCGAAGCACCGGCGCAGCTGCTCGCCACGCTCGCTCAGCGCGGCGAACAGCCGCGGTTGTTGTTCGCATCAAGCACGTCGGTCTACGGCCAGGATGATGGCGACTGGGTCGACGAAACCAGCCTAGCCGCCGCCGATACGCCCACGGCGCGCATTATGCGTCGCGCCGAAGCGCAATGGCTGGACGGCGGCGGCTGGCGCAGCGTGCTGCGTTTCGGCGGCATCTACGGACCGGGCCGCACCTGGCTGATCGAGCAGGTCCGCCGCGGCGGCAAGGCATCGAACATCTGGAGCAATCGCATACACGCCGAAGATGCCGCGCGCGCCGCCGCTCACGTGCTCGCGCTCGCCACGCCGGAGCCGACATATAACGTCGTCGATGATAGCCCGGCACCGCTCCCCGAGGTTTACGCCTGGCTCGGACAGCGACTCGGCGTCACCCCGCCCCCCAGCCATGACACGACCGTGGCCTCCCGCCGCGGCAGCAAACGCGTCTCGAACCGGCGCCTGCGCGCGAGCGGTTTCGAGCTGCTGTACCCGAGCTATCGCGACGGTTATGCCGATATGCTTGAATAAGCCCGCTGGCGCCACGTTATTTCGCCCTGCCCCGATTTTCGGGCTTCGCATACGGCAGCGCCCATGCCCGGTTTTCCCGCCCTCGTCGTCCTTCAGGGATTTTCCCATGCTTACTTCGGCCATGCTTCGCCGCGTCGGTCAGCCGCTTTGCGCCGTCCTGCTGTTCGCAGCCTCCACGCTCGCCGCTCATGCAGAGGATGAACTGCGCATCACGGCCAAGGCCGCGATCCTGCTCGATGCCGACACCGGTCAGGTCCTCTACGCGCGCGAACCGCATCTGCCCCTGCCGCCGGCAAGCACGACGAAGGTATTGACCGCGCTGATCGCCCTTGAGCGTCTGAATCCGAATGCCATGCTGCCGGTCTCGCCGAGCGCCGCCGAGGCGCCGCCGAGCCGGGTCGGCCTGCGCCCGGGTGACCGCATCAGCGCCAACGACGCGCTCTACGGCCTGCTGCTCAAATCGGGCAACGACACCGCTGAAGTCGTCGCCGAATCCATCGGCGGCTCGGTGCCCGGCTTCGCCCGGCTGATGAACGCCCGCGCCCGCCAGCTCGGCGCCCTCGACAGCCATTTCGCCAACCCGCACGGCCTGCCCAACGACGAGCACCAGAGCACCGCCTACGATCTGGCGGTGATCTTCCGCTACGCGATGCTCAACCCCCAGTTCGAACGCATCGTGCAGACGCAGAACCAGATCCTGCAGGTCGAACGCGCTTCGGCGCAGGGACGCGCGCAGCCGGTGATGGTCGCCACCCACAACCGCCTGCTCGGCACCTACGACGGCGCGATGGGCGGCAAGACCGGATATACCGTCAAGGCCAAACGCTGCTACGTCGGCGAAACCGAGCGCGGCAATCACCGCCTGATCGTCGCCGTGCTTGGTTCCTCGGCCCTGTGGGAAGACAGCCGCAAGCTGTTCGACTACGGCTTCGCCCGCTACGGGCTGGCGACGCCGCCCCAGGCGGCGCCGATTCCGGTGCGTGTCACCGCCCCGGCGCGCGCGGTCAAAGCCAGCACGCGCAGCGCCGTTGCCCCGCGCAAGGCCAGCGCGCCAAGCGCAGCCAAGAGCACGAAGCCCGCGCCGCGTGCCAAGACCGTCGCGCCGAAAAAGCCCGCCCCCCGCCCGGAAAGCCGTGTCGCCTCGCGCGGCCGCGGCTGAAGCCTGCCCACTCAACGAGTTGCGCCGCCAGCGCCCACGCCTGCCGGCGGGTGCTGGCCGGCGCTGACATCCGCCCATGCCTCAGGTTTCGCCTTACCTGCTGCTGATCGCGACCACGCTGTTCTGGTCGGGCAATTTCGTGCTCGGCCGCGCGGTCAACGCCACCATCCCGCCGCTCGCGCTGTCGTTCTGGCGCTGGGTCTTCGCCCTGCTGCTGCTGCTGCCGTTCGCCTGGCGTGAACTGCACCGGCATCGTGCGCTGCTGCTGCAGAGCTGGCGCAGCCTGACGCTGCTCGCCGTGCTCGGCATCACCAACTTCAATACCTTCGTCTACATCGGCCTGCAGGACACCACCGCCACCAATGCGGTGCTGATGGTGTCGACGACGCCGGTACTGATCGTGCTGCTGTCAGTGCTGCTGCTGCGCCAGCACATCAGCGCCCGGCAGACCGGCGGTGTGCTGGTTTCGCTCGCCGGTGTCGCCGTGATCGTCGCGCGCGGCGACTGGTCGACGCTGGTGCACCTGCATTTCAACAGCGGTGACGCCTGGATCATGGCGGCGGTGACGAGCTGGGCGCTGTATTCGGTATGCCTGCGCTGGCGCCCGGCCGGCCTGCCGGCGCTGGCCTTCCTCGCCGCGACGATGGCCATCGGCCTGCTGGTGCTGACGCCGCTGTACCTGTGGGATCTGATGCAGGGTCACCATTTCGCGCTCGATGCCGCGAGCATCGGCAGCATCGCCTACGTGGCGGTGTTTCCGTCGGTCGTCGCCTACATCTTCTGGAACCGGGCCATCGCCGAACTCGGCCCCAACCGCTGCGGCCCGTTCCTGCACCTGATGCCGGCCTTCGGCGCACTGCTGTCCTGGCTGCTGCTCGACGAGCGGCTGGCGAGTTATCACTGGGGCGGCATCGCGCTGATCGCCGCCGGCCTGTATCTGGCGACCGCCAGATCGCGCGCCTGAGGCGCCGGCAAGCATCCGGCAGAAAAGAAAAAGGCCGCCAAGCGGCCTTTTTCGGTGAGCCCGGCGCTCAGTCCTTGCGGAAAGCGTCGTGGCAGGCCTTGCAGCTCTTGCCCACTTCGCCGACCGCCGGCTTGAGGGCACCGGCATCGCCGGTCTTGGCTGCCGCCAGAAGCTTGTCAGCGGCCGCCTCGAAAGCCTGCTGATGCTCCTTGAACTTGTCGGCCTGCGACCACGCCTCGGGCTTGGTATCGCTGTCGACCTTGGCGCTGTCGGCGGTAAAGCCGGCCCACGGTTCCTTGCTCATCAGAGCCAGCAACTCGGCATGGTGCGCCGCCTTGGCGGCGTCGTACGGCACTTCGCCCTTGGCCATGCCGACCAGCGGTCCGAAGTTCCACTTGATCACCTGGAACGCGCCCTGACGATACTTGACGGCATCCTCAGGCTTGGCCGCGCTGGCCATCGTGGCCGTACCGGCAAGGAGCAGGCCAGCGATCCCGGCAGCGAGCAGCTTCTTCATGGTCTACCTCTCTCTAGTTTTGTGAATATCCCTGAATCGCCCGGTGTCAGCGGGCAGCCCGGACTGTATCAGCCGGGCGTCGCCGCCGGATTGCGGATTCGCAGATGCAGGCCAAGCCATACAGCCGCAGGCTCGGCGCTGGTGTACTCCACCCGGTGACGACGGTGCCTTTCGATGTACACCCAGTCGCCAGGTTCCATCGTCAGCTGCGATCCGTCCGCGAAAGCCAGCCGCGCTTGCCCCTGCAGCAGCAGCACCCACTCGTCGCCGTCCTGGTCATACCACTGCCCCGGCGGCGTCACCTGACCGCGCGAGAGGATGCGTTCGAGCCGCACGCCGGGCTGCTCCAGCAGCGTCTCGAAGATCTCCTGCGGGAACACCGCAGGAATGCCCGTGAACAGATTGCCTTGCTGCATGGTCCGATCTCCCGATAACGCGCAAACGGCCGCCGTCCGTAAGCGCATGTAAATGGATGCAGCGCCGGGGCTCGCCCGATACACTCGCCGCGCTGCAACAGTCTTCCGCCCCCCGCCCCGAGGAATTGCCCATGCTGATTGCCTTCGTCATCCGCGACGGACGCCTGGAACAGACGCCGCTCAGCCTTGACGAGGGAGAAATCGGCAGCGAGCAGATGGGCCAGATCGTCTGGGTCGACCTGAGCGAACCGACCGAGGAAGAGCGCGCCTGGGTGGAGCGCCAGTTCGGCCTGGAGCTGCCCGAATACCGCGAGATGAACGACATCGAGCCTTCCGCGCGCCTCTACGAGGACGAGGACGGGCTGCACCTGCATTCGTACTTTCTCAGCGATCTGGAAGAACAGTCGCGCAACATCACCGTCGCCTTCGACATCCTCGGCGGCCGCCTCTTCACGCTGCACGAGGACGATCTCTCGACCTTTCGCCTGTTCCGCCTGCGCGCCCGCCGCCAGGTCGGGCTGGTCAAGGACGTCACCGACATCATCGTCGGCCTGTTCGAGGCCAAGGTCGAGCACCTCGCCGACACGCTGGAGCAGATCTACTCCGACCTCGAACACGTCAGCCATCAGGTGCTCACCGAGGCCGACCCGGACATGGAAGACGTGCTCTCCGAGCTCGCCGAGCAGGAAGACCTCAACGGCAAGGCCCGCCTGATCCTGCTCGACACCCGCCGCTCGCTGTCCTTCCTGCTGCGCTACGGCTTTGCCGGCAGCGCCCGCGGCGAAGACATCCGCGAGATCCTGCGCGACGTCGAATCGCTGACCAGCCACACCGGCTTTCTGTTCGACAAGGTCAACTTCCTGATGGATGCGGCGATGGGCTTCATCAACATCGAGCAGAACAAGATCGTCAAGATCTTCTCGATCGCCGCCGTGGTGTTCATGCCGCCGACGCTGGTCGCCTCGATGTACGGCATGAACTTCCATCACATGCCGGAGCTGGACTGGACCTACGGCTACCCGATCGCCATCGGCCTGATGATCCTCGCCGGCATCGCCCCCTACGTGTTCTTCAAGAAAAAGGGCTGGCTGTAAGCACGCCACCGCGCCGCCATCAGCGCGCGTCTTCCGTCCCCTCGTCCTCCAGCCGCCGCCGCAGCACCGCGACGACGCTGCGCATCGCCGCGATCTGCTCCACCTGCAGCCCCTCGGCGAGTCCGTTGACCCACGGGACCTGCAGGCTCATCGCCGCCGCGTAGACCTGCCGGCCCTTGTCGGTCAGCAGCACGTGCGCGGCGCGGCGGTGGTGCGGATTGGCCGTCAGCTCGACCAGCCCTTCCTTGATCAGATCGTTGACGATGCGCTGCACGTTCTGGCGGTTGGCGCCCATGTCGCGCGCCAGCCAGGCCACCGGCTGCGGCCGCTCGGCGGCCACGATGGTACCGAGCACCTGCCAGCGCGCACTGGTCAGCCCCAGCCCGGCCACCAGCCGGTCACCGGCCGTCAGCATGCGGCTATTGAGGCGGAACAGATCAAGGATCAGTTCAGTCAGGGCCGCCGCGGCCGGCGTGCGTTCGCTGTCGCTCATCATGCACCTTGTGTCGAATAAAATTCATCAGACCAAATTGACACCATAATGTCAATTTGGTCTGATGATTAAACTCACCGCACGCAAGGAACTCGTCATGGCCCTGCTCCAGCCGCTGGACCCCGTCTTCCCCATCGCCAAACAGATCGAACTCGATGCCAGCGCCGTGGTGCTGGTCAACCTGTTCACGCTCGACCCGACCGACGAGCCGGCCTTCCTGCAAGTCTGGCAGGACGATGCCGCCTTCATGAAGCAGCAGCCGGGCTTCATCTCGACGCAGCTGCACCGCGCGCTCGGCCCGCAGCCGAGCTACCTCAACTACGCCGTCTGGGAATCGGTCGCCGCCTTCCGCACCGCCTTTGCCGATGCCGAATTCCAGGCCCGACTCGCCGCCTACCCGGCCTCGGCCAGGGCCACGCCGCACCTGTTCCAGAAAATCGCCGTGCCCGGCATCTGTGTGGCCTAAACCACGGAGCCGGCGCCGATGAACACCTCGACCCTGCATGCCGTCAGCGCGACGCTCGCACTGCTGCTGATCGCCACCTTCTGGACATCGACCCTGGTCGCCGAGCTGCTGCTCGGGGCGGATGCGGTCGTCGCCGTCAAACACGCCATCGCCCGCTACGGCCTGATCGCGCTGCTGCTGACGATGGCCGCCACCGGCGCCAGCGGCTTCGCGCTGGGCCGGGGCCGCAGCGGCCGGCTGCTCGACGCCAAAAAGCGGCGCATGCCGCTGCTCGGCCTCAACGGCCTGCTGCTGATGATCCCCGCCGCGCTGTGGCTCGACCACAAGGCAGGGCTCGGCGAGTTCGATACGGCGTTCTACGTCGTCCAGGCCGTCGAACTGCTGGTCGGCCTGCTCCAGCTCACGCTGATCGGCCTGAACGTCCGCACCGGCCTGCAACTGAGCGGCCGGCGGCGGCCACGCATACCGGCGCAGGAGAGCTGAAGCGCCAGATCACGAACCTACGCCGACCCGCTCACGACTCAGGCACTGCCGCCGCTCGCCGCGTGAATCTGCTGGCGCAAGTCCGCCACGGCATCGAGCCCTTCACGATTTTGCAACGTGTGGAACCCCGCCTCCGCCGCCGCCAGCACCGTAAGCGCTTCGGCGTACTCACCAAAGCCGGCCAATACCTGCGCCAGTCGCCAGCCGGACATCCCGATGCCGTCCGGCCGCCGCAACTGCGAATACAGTTCAAAGGCTTCGGTGAGTTCAGCCCGAATCGTCTGTGCCCCGCCCGTCTCCCACTCGCCACGCTCCAGACGGATACGTGCCATCGACCAACGGATATGTGCCAGCAAGTCGGGATCACGCAGCCGCTGTGCGAGCGGCAAACGCTGCTCATGCAGTGCGAACGCCTCATCGAGCTCACCGCGCGCTTGCAGGATGTTCGCGATCTTGCCCTGCGTCACCGCCGCCTCGCGCACCGCGCCCAAGCGCTCGTAGACCGGTAGCTCCCATTGCTCACGAATGCGCAGCGCCTCATCGAGCTCACCGCGCGCTTGCAGGATGTCCGCGATCTTGCCCTGCGTCACCGCCTTCTCGCGCACCGCGCCCAGGCGTTCAAAACTCGGCAGTACCTCTTCGCGCAGCAGGCGCAGCGCCTCATCGGGCTCCCCGCGCGCTTGCAGGATGTCCGCGATCTTGCCCTGTGTCGCTGCCTTCGCGCGCACGTCGCCCAGGCGCTCGTAGACCGGCAACTCCTCCTGCTCGCGGATGCGCAGCGCCTCATCGAGATCCCCGCGCGTTTGCAGGATGTCCGCGATCCGACCCTGCGTCACCGCCTTCGAGTGCACGTCGCCCAGACGCTCATAGACCGGCAACTCCTCCTGCTCGCGGATGCGCAGCGCCTCATCGAGCTCACCGCGCGCTTGCAGGATGTCCGCAATCTGGCCCTGCGTCACCGCCTCCTCACGCAGGTCGCCCAGGCGCTCAAAACTCGGCAGTACCTCTTCGCGCAGCAGGCACAGCGCCTCATCGAGATCCCCGCACGCTTGCAGGATGTCCGCGATCTTGCCCTGCACCGCCGCCTTCGAGCGCACGTCACACAGGCGCTCAAAATTCGGTAGCGCCTCTTCGCGCAGCAAGCGCAGCGCCTCATCCAACGCCCCACGTGCTTGCAGGATGTCAGCGATCTGGCTCAGTGCCAAAACGAGCTCTCGGATGGCACCGCGCTTGGCATCCAGACCACACTTTTCCCGCGCGGCGGTCAGCGCCCGGCTCAGATCCCCGGAGCGGAACGCCATATTGCTCAAAGTCAACAACAGGTTGGAATGCTCCTCTTCGCTACCAACGCAGCCCAGCTGGGTTTCGCAGAAGGTCTGCCAAGCCGCGAACGGACCGTTGAGCTGCGCATAGGCGACGCCGGCGCGCTCGACTCGCACCGCATCGGCCGCAGGCACCCGCGCCAGCCAGTGCACCAGCGCCGCCGACTCCTGCTGGATCGCCCGCCACTGCTTGCCCTGCAGTTCAGCATGCTCCGGCTGCTCCGGTAAGCGTGCACAGAACCACTCAGTCATCCGCTGCACCACCGCCGCCTCCGTATCGGTCCGCAGCCACTGCGCCAGCAAAGGGTGCAGGCGCACGCGCGCAAACTGCTGCGGATCGCGCTCTAGCAGGCCGAGGGTGTAGGCCTCGACGCATAACTGCTCGAAGTCCTCCTCCGTCAGGCCGCTGATCGCCGCCCCCAGCTCGGCCAGCACGCCGCCGGCAGGGGCATGGCCGAGGGCCTGCAAACCCGGCAGGTAGTCAGCCGCTCGCGCACCGAGCCGCTCGCGGAGCAGCTCCAGCGAAATCTGAAACGTGGCGTGCAGTGAAACCTGCCGTGGATCGCGCCGCTCTCCGGGCACCCGCGACGCAAGCTGCAGGCGGCTCTGATCCAATTCGTGCAGAAAGCCATCGACCGAGCGCCCCAGGCGCAGGTGGCTGGCCGCCAGATGCAGCGCCAGCGGCAGGCAGCCGAGGGCCTGCGCCAGCCGCTCCAGATCGGCCGCCACCACCGACACCGTGCCGAGCTCCTGGCGCAACTGCTCGACCGCCACCGGCAGCGCCAGCACGCCGAGTTCGAGTGCGCGCCAGCCAGCGACCGCTTTCAGGCTGAGCAGCCGGCCGCTGACCACCAGCGGACAGTCCGCCAACTCTGCCACCAGCTCGACGATGGCCTCGGCGAGCGGCTCGGCATCGACGTTGTCGATATGCAGCAGTGCCGGACCATCGAGCAGCCGGGTACGCAGCGTCACCTGCGGATCGGCGCCACCGGGCCGATCGAGCAACGCCAGCAGTTGATTGCGCAAGCTCGACAGCGTGGGGGTCACTGCGGGATCGAGCGTCAGGTGCAGGTAGCCACCGGGAAACGCCGCCTCATGCTGCTGGTGAAAACGGTCGATCAGATACGATTTGCCGATACCGGCCATGCCCTGCAACGCACATACCGCAACCGGCTGCACGGCGCCCAGCGCCGGCAACAGCGCCTCGGCCAGTTGGGTCAGTTCTTCCTCACGACCGACGAAGAGGTTTTCAACACGCGGGCGCAGCGGCTGCGGCGTCCCCCACCACGGCAGGTGACCGTCGCGCGTATCGCGGTACAGGCTGTTGTCGTTGCACCAGTGGCCGCGAGACGACCAGCCGCGCAACTGCAGATCAGCGCGCTGCGGCCGGCCAGCCGCGTCGAGCCGCAGTTCGAGGACGACGCAGGCATTCGGGTAGGCATCGGCGCCGTGGCCCTCGTACAGGCAGCCGCTCGCCAGTTGCGCCAGCCGGCGATCGGGATCGGCCCACAGGCTCGGCTCGGTGTCGTGCAGATGGCCGCGCAGCAGCACGTCGACATGCTCGGCGAGCAGGCGACGACAGTCGGCGCCATCGGCCAAATCTTCGAGCGGATGATGCAGCAGCGCGATGCGCAGGCCGGGCAATGCCTCACCACGCTCATCGCAGAGATGGCGCATCACCTGATCCTCGGTCAGGCACAGGTTGCCAGCGTCATCATCGTCGCCGGCAAGCCAGGCGCTGTCGAGGCCGATCAGCTGCAGCGGGTATCCCACGTCCAGCGTGCAGCGCCAGCCGAGATGCGGATGCGCCTGCCCAGCCTCCGGCAGCAGATGCGGCAGGCCGAAATCGCGCAAAAACGCCAGGTACGCCGAGCGCCGCGCCAGCACGGCATCACGCTGTGCATCGCTAAAACCGAACGGCGCCGAGCCACCCGTCAGCCAGCGCGACACCGTCTGCGCCGTCACCTGCGGCAGATGCGTGCGCAGCGTCTGCCATGCATCCGCTCCGATCGAGCGGTCGACATCGTGATTACCGGGCACCAGGAACAGTCGTTCACGTGACAGCTTCAGGCGGCTGAGCGTGGCGTCGAGGAATTCCCCAGCGGCGGCATATTCCTCAGCTTGGCCCCAGTCAGCGAGATCGCCGGTAAAGCAGACCAGATCGATCTGGCCGATCGCATCGAGATTATCCAGCCACGCCTTCCCCAGCACACGCCGCCGGCGCCAGTGCTCGGTTTCGCGCGGGCCGCGCATGTGCAGGTCGGTGATATGCAACAGACGCAGGCGATGCAGGCTCATCGGTGCCACTCCCTTCACGACGATGAGCCCTTGTAGCGCGGGCACCGGCGGCCTGCCATGCCGCGCGCCACTCGATGCCGCCGTGCGTGGCTTCAGCCGGCCCAGCGCTGCTCGAAGAAGCGCACCACCCAGCGGGCGACGCGCGCCGAGTCGAGCTGCAGCGCCGGGTCGGCCAGGGCGTCGAGGGCGGCGGCGGTGTGCGTGGGATCGAGAACGCCGCGCTCGTCGCGCAGGTAGGTGAGCAGCGCGGTCTCGAAGGCGCGGTCGAATTCCGGGTGCGCCTGGAAGCTCAGCGCGCAGTCGCCGTAGAGCAGCGCGGCGTGCGGGCAGAAGTCCGAGCCGGCGAGCACCTCGGCGCCGGGCGGCGCCACCGTCACCTGATCCTGATGCACGGCGTTGAGGCAGAGCTGGCCGCCTTCGTCGCCGTCCATCCACGGGTAGCCGTCACGCAGCGCGTAGCGATGCGGGCCGAGGCCCCAGCCGCGGCTGGATTTTTCCACCGTGCCGCCGAGGGCGTGGGCGAGGATCTGGTGGCCGAAGCAGATGCCGGCGAGCGGCACGCCGGCGCCGACCACACGGCGCAGGAACTGCGCCAGCGGCGCCATCCACGGCAGCGCGTCGTAGACGCCGTGGCGCGAGCCGGTGAGCAGCCAGCCGGCGCATTCGTCGGCGCTCGCCGGCAGCTCGCCCGCGTACACCGCGTACTGGCGAAAGCGCCAGCGGCCGTCGGCGGCAGCGCCGAACAGCGCGGCGAAGCGTTCGGCGTAGCTGCCATAGCGGGCGGCGATGGCGGGGGCCGGGCGGTCGGCTTCGAGGATGCCGATCCGCCGCGGTGCAATCAGCGCAGGCGTATCCATGTGCTTTTCAACTCCGTGTATTTATCGAGCGCGTGCAGCGATTTGTCGCGGCCGATGCCGGACTGCTTGTAGCCGCCGAACGGCACGGTGAGGTCGTCGGCGTCGTAGCAGTTGACGTAGACCACGCCAGCGCGCAGGCCGCGCGCCATGCGGTGCACGGTGTCGATGTTATCGCTCCACAGCGCGGCGGCGAGGCCGTAGCAGGTGTCGTTGGCGACGGCCAGCGCCTCGGCAGCACTGTCGACGCTGATGACGCTGAGCACCGGGCCGAAGATTTCCTCCTGGGCGATGCGCATGCGGTTGTCGACGCCGTCGAACACCGTCGGCTGCACGTAGCAGCCGCGGCCCGCCAGGCGCTCGCCGCCGCAGGCCAGCCGCGCGCCTTCAGCGCGGCCGATGTCGATGTAGTCGAGCACGCGCCGGGTGTGGCTCTCGTCGACCAGCGCGCCGAGGCGGGTCGCCGGATCGAGCGGGTCGCCGGGCTGCACCTCGGCGGCGGCGGCGAGGATGCCATCGAGCACGCGATCATGCAGCGAGCGGTGCACGATCAGCCGCGAACCGGCGGTGCACATCTCACCCTGATTGAAGAAGATGCCGCCGGCCACCGCCGCCGCCGCGGTCTCCGGGTCGCCGCAGTCGGCGAGCACGATGTGCGGCGACTTGCCGCCGCATTCGAGGCCGACGCGTTTCATGTTCGACTGCCCGGAATACTGCAGGAACAGCTTGCCGACCTCGGTCGAGCCGGTGAAGAACACGCCGTCGACGTCGGCGTGCATACCGAGCGCGCGCCCGGCGCTCGGGCCGAAACCGGTGACGACGTTGAACACGCCCGGCGGCAGGCCGGCTTCGAGCGCCAGCTCGCCGAGGCGGATCGCCGTCAGCGGCGACTGCTCGGCCGGCTTGAGCACCACCGAGTTGCCGGCCGCCAGCGCCGGCGCGAGCTTCCACGCCGCCATCATCATCGGGAAGTTCCACGGCACCACCGCGGCGACCACGCCGAGCGGCTCGCGGCAGACCAGCGCCAGGCTGTCGGCGGCGGTCGGCGCAATCTCGTCGTAGACCTTGTCGATCGCCTCGGCATACCAGCGGAAGGTGTCGACGGTGGCACGCACGTCGACCGCCAGGCTGTCGGCGATCGGCTTGCCCATGTCCAGGGTTTCGAGCAGCGCCAGCTCGTCGGTGTGCGCGGCGATCAGCTCGGCGAAGGCCAGCAGCGTGCGCTTGCGCGCCGCCGGCGGCTGCGCCGACCAGCGACCATCGTCAAAGGCGCGGCGGGCGGCGGCCACCGCCAGGTCGACATCGGCGGCATCGCCGGCGGGGATCTGCGTCAGCAGGCGGCCGTCGATCGGGCTGATGCAGTCGAAGGTTTCACCGCTGGCGGCGGGCAGCGCGCGGCCGTCGATCAGCAGGTGCCGCGGCAGCGCCACGGTGGCGGCACGGGCGTGCCAGTCGGGCTGGGTCTTGAACATCGGGGGGACTCCGCAAAAGGGCGGGCGGCGTGCGCCGCCCGCAGACGGGCTCGGGGGAGCCGACTCAGGCATGGCTGGCGAGCGCGTCACCGGCCGGAGCATCGACACGGGCGTGCACCGACGTCACCCGCATGTAGGCGTAACCGAGCAGCAGGCCGCCGATCGACATCAGTTCAAGGAAGTACTTGTCGTACCAGACAAGGCTGGCGTCCCACGGCCAGGCGATGACGGTGATCGCACACACGCCGTAGGCCAGCGCGGCGAGGTTGACCGGCAGGCCCCAGGCGCCGAGGCGGAAGGCGCCGCTCGGCTGCCAGCCGCGCAGGCGGGCACGCAGCGCCGCCAGCACCACCATCTGGAAGGCGATGTAGATGCCGAGCGAGGCCCAGCTCACCATCTTCAGCAGCGCCGATTCCGACAGCAGCGACAGCACCACCATGCCCATCGGCAGCACGCAGGCCACCAGCAGCGCATACGGCGGCACGTGGCGGACGTGGTCGAAGTGCGCCAGCCAGGCGCCGCCGGCGATCATGCGGTCGCGGCCGAAGGCGTAGAGCAGCCGGCTCGCCGCCGCCTGCAGGCTGAGCACGCAGGAGATGAACGACAGCAGCACCACCGCGTAGACCAGCCGGGTGCCGACCGGGCCGAAGGCATCGCCCATGATCGCGCCGACCGGATCGGCGACCTCGCCGCGCAGCACCGCGCCGATGTCCGGCACTGCAGCGATCAGCGCGAAGCAGACGAAGGTCGCCGCCGCGCCGCCGATGTAGATGGTCAGGCGCATCGAACGCGGAATGCGCCGCGTCGGGTCCTGCACTTCCTCGGCAACGTCGCCGCAGGCCTCGAAGCCGTAGTACTGGAAGATGCCGATGATGCTGGCACCGAGGAACAGCGGCAGGTAGTCGCTGCCGTGGATGCTGGCGGCGCCGAAGCTGTCGAACAGCGCGGCAAAGCCCTGATGCTGGTGGAACAGCAGCAACCAGCCGCCGACGAACAGCGCGCCGAGCAGCTCCGCGGCGAAGCCGAGCAGCGCGACGAAGGCCAGCACCCGGGTGCCGAGCAGGTTGACGACGGTGGCGAAGCCGATCATGCCGATGCCGCAGATGACGTTACTGAACGAAGACGGCTCCAGGCCGAGCAGCGCCGACAGGTACACGCCCGAGGAGAAGGCGACGCCGGCGATGGTGATCAGCAGCGCCCAGTTGTAGACCCAGCCGGTCATCCACGCCCAGCGCGTGCCCCACAGCCGCCGTGCCCAGGGGTAGACGCCACCGGCAATCGGGTACTGCGAGACGATCTCGCCGAACACCAGCGACACCAGCCACTGGCCGAGGCCGACGATCAGCAGCGACCAGATCATCGGCGGGCCGGCCATCGCCAGCGCAATGCCGAATACCGAATAAATACCGACGACCGGCGACAGATACGTAAAGCCGAGGGCGAAATTCGCCCACATGCTCATATCGCGGCGGAATTCCGATTGATAGCCCAGACTGGCGAGCTGGGCGGAATCGGCATCGGTGGCGGAGGGATGTTGCGGACTGCTCATGTGCGTAACTCCCGTGCAGGCTTTTTAACAAGGAACGGTAACGGCTTTATGTCATTCCTGATGACACAGCGAGCGGCGCCGGCAGCTTTCAAAACGCTTGAATGACGCCGTCGAAAAAACGGGCAATGGCTAATTAGCGAAATCGATGCCAAAGCCGAAACTGCCCGGTGGCCGGCACCAGAGCCGCCTGCCGGCTGGCGCCGCGCCCCCGGTTATCACCGCTGAAGCCGCAGCACTGCTGCATTTCTGCGGCACTGCTGCGCCGCTGCAGCAGGGCTGCTGCAAATCTGCAGCAGCAGCGCCGCCCGCGCAGCGCCATCACCGGCAGGCGCCGTCATTGCTCCGCTGAATTAGCCACGGCACGGCCCTGCGCTTCAGTCGATATAAACCGCGAAAACGCTTGAATTAAGGTCTTTATTCAGCTGCCGCGCAAAAGCATCGACCGGCATTTGGCACGCTTCGTGGAAATAGCCATTTCGACGACAGGCACTCAAGGCAATCGTCTTGAGTGTTCTTCATTACGGCCGGAATCAGCGGCTTTTATCAGCCACGCATTGCAGCGGATTTCATCATGAGCGCAAACGACTGGATCAGCACCGCGAAAGGCAATGGCGTCGATGCCGTGCATCTGATGCTCGCGGACACCGA
Source organism: Plasticicumulans acidivorans (assembly GCF_003182095.1). GTDB lineage: Bacteria > Pseudomonadota > Gammaproteobacteria > Competibacterales > Competibacteraceae > Plasticicumulans > Plasticicumulans acidivorans. Next base: position 40,471 of record NZ_QGTJ01000013.1, read on the forward strand.
AGGCGGCATCCGCGAACGGCGCATGACCATCGCCGCGCTGCACAGCCTCGACGGGCGGGCACCGAGCTTCTGCAACGTGCTGCCGCACTGGGACATCGGCGACAGCGTGTTCAACGAGGTGCCGTTCGTCGGCGAGCCGCTGGAGATCGACGCCGACAGCGTGCGCCCCTACCCGTTCGAAGCCGGCGCGGCGCTGGTGTTCGCCGACTACGCCGGCGACTCGGCGGCGCTGTCGCCGCGGGCCCTGCTGCGCCGGCAGATCGAGCGCGCCGCGCACCTCGGCCACACGGTGCTCGCTGCCTTCGAGTTCGAGTGGCTGGTGCAGGCCGCCGACGGCGTGCAGCAGCGCGCCCGTGACTGGAGCGCGGCGCCGGCCTGGGCGGTCGAGAACCGCTGCTGGGACGGCGTCACCGCCGCCGCCGAGGCCGTCACCGTCGCCGGCCTCGACGAGCTGCTGCGCAGCGCCGGCATCCGCCCCTACGCCATCGGCATGGAACTCGGCCCCGGCTGCCTGGAGGCGACGCTGAGCGCCACCGCACCGCTGCGCGCCGCCGACGAGGCGCTGCTGTTCAAGACCTTCACCAAGGCCTGGTTCCGCCAGCGCGGACAGAGCGCCTGCTTCATGGCGCAGGCCGATGCCGGCGCGCCGGGCCTGTCCGGCCACATCCACCTGTCGCTGCACGATGCGCACGGCGCCAACCGCTTCCACGACGCCGGCAGCGCCAACGGCCTGAGCACCACCCTCGGTCACTTCATCGCCGGCGTGCTGCAGCTGCTGCCGGAGCTGGCGGCGCTGCCGCTGCACACCGTCAACGCCTGGCGGCGGCTGAGCCCGCCGAACTGGGCGCCGCGCACGCCGAGCTGGGGCATCGAGAACTATTCGACGGCGATCCGCGCGGTGTCCGCCGGCGACGGCGGCAGCCGCCTCGAATTCCGCCTGCCGGGCGCCGACGTCAACCCCTACCTCGGCCTGGCGATGCTGCTCGCCGCCGGCCTCTACGGCATCGAGCACCGGCTGACGCCGCCGGCGCCGATCGCCGGCGATGCCCGCAACACCGTGCCCGCCGGCCTGCGCCCGCTGCCGCGCGACCTGCACGAAGCCGCCGTGGCGCTCGACGCCAGCCTGGTCGCCCGCGAGCTGTTCGGCAACGCCTTCGTCAGCCACTTCGCCGCCTCGCGCCTGCGCGAAGCCGCCCTGCTGCGCCGCTGCGTCAGCGCGCAGGAACGCGCGCGCTACTTCGATGCCGTCTGAATCCCCCCGACCGTCCTCCCGCCCCGTCTCCGGAGTCCGTACCATGACTGACCTGCAGACCTACCTCGCCGACCCCGCCCGCCGCGAAGCCGTCGCCCGCGTCAACGAAAAGATCGCCCGCCTCGGCATCGACTACGTCGTCTACCAGTTTATTTCCGTCACCGGCCGGGTGATGGGCAAAGGTGTGCCGGCGGCGCACTGGAGCAGCACCGCCGACAAGGGCGTGCAGCTGTGGTACGGCTCGGTCGCCGACGTCTGCGCCGACCGCCGCGGCGACTACATCGGCTATTCCGCCAACGCCGCCGAGCTGGTGGCGATCCCCGACCCGGAAACCTTCTGCCAGCTGCCGTGGAATCCGCGCTGGGCGCGGGTGTACTGCACGCTGTTCCGCAACCGCGACGAGCCGGAGAATCCCGGCGCCTTCCTCAGCAGCGACTGCCGCGGCAACCTGCGCCGCATCCATCAGGACTTCCAGCAGCGCCACGGTCTGCAGCTGCGCATGGGGCTGGAGCCGGAGATGATGTGGCTCAAACGCGGCGCCGACGGCGGCTACGCCGGCGGCACCACGCGGCCCAACGCCTACCACATCGAGCAGTTCCAGCAGCTCGCGCCGGTGATCCAGAAGGTCATGGACTACGCGCGGCGCATGGGCCTCGACGTCATCCAGGGCGACCACGAGGACGCGCCCGGCCAGCTGGAGCTGAACTTCACCTTCGACGATGCGCTGCGCACCGCCGACCGCATCATCACCTACCGCCAGATCTGCGCGCAGGTGGCCCGCGAGGAAGGGCTGATCGCCACCTTTATGAGCAAGCCGTTCATGGGCGTCTCCGCCAACGGCTGCCATCACAACGTCTCGCTGTGGAGCGGCGGCGAGGACCGGCTGGTCAGCCGCATCGACGATACCGAGCTGCCGGGCATGGCCGAGTCCTTCACCTACCGTTACGGCGGCGAGAACCATTTCGACCGCGGCACCGGCGAGTGGATGCCGGCGCAGACCGGGCTGCACTGCATCGGCGGCATGATGCGTCACCTGCCGGCGCTGACCGCGATCGGCGCCTCGACGGTCAACTCCTACCGCCGCCTCAACGACCTCGGCTTCTGGGCGCCGGTCTACGCCGACTGGGGCTACCAGAACCGCACCGTCGCCGTGCGCGTCTCGGCACCGGGGCGACTGGAGTACCGCGCCGTCGACTCGATGGTGAACCCGTACCTGATGGCGAGCGCGCTGCTGCGCGCCTTCGACCACGGCCTCAACGAGCAGCTTTCACCGGGCGAGCCGGAGCAGCGCAACATCTACGAGGCGATCGGCGCCGGCAAAGCCGTCGCCAAGCTGCCGATGACGCTCGGCTGCGCGCTCGATGCGCTCGACGGCGACGAGGTCATCCGCTCGGCGCTGCCCGGCGATATGTATCGCGTGTTCATGCATCTCAAGCGCGACGAGTGGGAACGCTTCAACGCCACCGTCACCGAGTGGGACTTCCAGCGCTACCTCGAATACCTGCCCTGAGCCCGCCGCCCGCGTGCGGCGCCCGCAGCGGGCGCCGCGGCGTTCATCCTCATCGTCACGGAGACTCCCCGATGCTCGAACTCACCCCCGCCCAGATCGCCCAGTTCCGCGAGGACGGTTTTCTCATCGTCGAGAAGGCCATCGACCTCGATCTCGTCGAGCGCGTGCGCTCGCGCTTCGAGCCGCTGTTCCTGCAGCAGGACTTCGAAACCGGCATGCGCCCGGATGAAGTCAACCTGCCGCAGGGCGACCCGCCGTACACGCAGCAGATCTGCAACGGCTGGCGCGGCGACCGCACCATCGCCAGCCTCAGCTTCAAGGCCGAGGTCGGCCGCGCCATCGCCCAGCTCGCCGGTTTCAGCGGCACGCGGCTGGTGGTCGACAACGTGCTGTGGAAGCCGCCGGCGGGCCGGCCGATCGGCTTTCATCAGGACAGTGCCTACCTCTACTGGCTGGACCGCCCGGAGCTGGTGACCTGCTGGGTCTCGCTCGACCAGACCAGCGCCGACGGCGGCCCGATCATGTACGTGCGCGGCTCGCACCGCTGGGGCAACGCCGCGCCGATCCTGCAGTTCCACGGCCCCGACGACGATCTGCGCGAAGCCCGCGAATGGGCCGAGGCGCGCGGCGAAACGCTCGACCTGGTACCGGTGGTGGTGCCGCCGGGCGGCGTCGCCTTCCACAGCGGCTGGACCTGGCACGGCTCGCGCGTCAACCGCAGCGACCAGCACCGCCGCAGCCTGGCCATTCACTGCTGCGCCGCCGATGTCCGCTACAATCCGGCCGGCTTCATGAAGGGAACCGGGCCGGTGTATTCGCGCTACATGCACTTCGGCTCCGATGTCGTCGACGAGAACTACTTCCCGATCACCTGGCACGAAAGCGGTTACCGCACGCCGGGCCTCGATGACTACATCGCACACGGCTGGAGTGGCGCGGCGGCGCAGGCGGCAGCCTGAGACGCACGGCAGGCGACGGACGGCGGCCATTCACGGCGAGAGGTGTTGTGTGTTGATGACAGTGCTGGGCGTGGAATCGAGCCATCCGTTCCAGAGCGAGCACCTGGCGCTGTGGCTCGACGTCATCGGCGCCGACGGCCGCATCCGCTGGGCCAACCCGGCGCAGCACGCGGCACTCGGCCAGCCCGCCGGCGCCCTCGCCGGCCGGCGCCTCGAAGAGGTCTACAGCGCCGAATCGGCACGCGTGCTGCGCCACGTGCTGCGCGCCGGCACGCCGGCACTGCCGACGCTCGAACTCGGCCTGCTCGGCGCTGACGGCGCGCTGCTGCGCGTCGCCGCCACCGCCGCCGGCGAGCGCGGCCGTGACGGCCGCAGCGAGCTGCATCTGGCCAAGGTGCCGCTCGGCGCGATCGAGCAGCGCCTGAGCAGCCTGGAACAGGGCCTCGCGCTCAGCGACGGCATCATCGAGCAGGCCAGCGAAGGCCATTGGTGCATCGAATACCTGGAGCCGGTCGACCTCGACCAGCCGGAAGAGGAAGTCCTGCGCCAGGTGTTCGCCCACCGCAGCTACTGGCGGGTGTTCAACCGCGCGATGGCGCGCGTCTACGGCCTGCCGCCGGACACCGATCTCACCGAGCGTCACGTGCGCCTGTACTGGCCGCGCAGCCCGGAGAACGAAACCTTCGTGCGCCGGCTGATCCGCCACCGCTTCTGCCTCGACCATGCCGTCTCGGTCGACCGCCGTCACGACGGCACACCGATCGTCGTCGACAACGACGTGCGCGCCGACATCGACGGCGCCCAGCTGCTGCGGCTGTGGGGCAACGTCCGCGAGCACCGGCCGGCGGCCGACACACCCTTCGCCGCGCTCGAACACAGCGCCGAACCGCTGCTCGCGGTCGACGCCGCGCAGCACCTGCTGTGGCGCAACGCCGCCGCCGCGCGGCTGTGTGCCGGGCTCGACGAGCGCGCCATGCGCGCCTGGGTCAAGCCGATCGCCGAACACGGTCAGGGCGTCGTCGTGCTGCCGGACGGCAGCGGCGGCCTGCACACCTGGCAGGGGCTGGCGACGACGCTGGCGCTGCCCGCCGGCCCGGCGACGCTGCTGCTGCTGCACCGCCTCGCCAGCGCCGACTGAACCGCTGCCCCGCACGCGGGCAGACCCTGCACGCCGGCGGCGCGCCCGCGCCCTGCGCGACCCATTTCTCCTCTGCAGATCAGCTGCTTGCCGGCATTTTTTGCAGTGGCTCGGGTTTTGCTTTGACTTGATGGCAGCACTGGTCACGAAACGCTATGGACAGGCGTTTCCTACCGGCCGCGCCGGACTTGGACTAAAAGCTGGAGCTTCCAGCCCGCGACGCGAGCCGCCTGCGATGCACCGCCGCCACGGTGCCCGCCGAGTCCGAGGAGTCCGCCCCGATGAACCAGCCGCAGACCGCCCTGCCGCGCGAACGCCAGTCGATGGGCTTCGGTGCCGCGCTGCCGCTCGCCGCCAGCCTGCCCGGCGTCGGCGATGCCACCAGCCTGCTGCACGGCATCTGCGACCGTCTGCCGCTCGGCCTGCTGCTGTGCGACGCCGGTGGCCGCATCACGCTGGTCAACGCCTATGCCGAGCGCTGCCTCGGCCTCGACGGCGCCGGCGTCGTCGGCATGGATCTCGCCCTGCTCAGCCGACGCAGCGCACTCGACTTCTCACCGCTGCTCGGTGATGCCGACGGCCGCGGCGGCGTGCTCTGCTCGCGGCGCAGCGGCCGCACCTATCTGGTCGACCGCCAGGCCTTCGAGGACGGCACGCGCTTATGGGTGCTGCGCGACGCCGCCGATGCCGACAGCGAGCCGGCGCCGGCCGCCAGCGTCGAAGCGCCGCGCGGCGACGATGTCCACGCCCGGCTGCTCGAACTCGGCATGCGCGCCCATGCCCGCGGCGCCCGCGTGCTGCTGCTCGGTGAATCCGGCAGCGGCAAGACCGCACTGGCCAAGCGCATCCACGCCTGCGCCAGCGCCGACGCGCCCTTCATCCACGTCAACTGCGGCGGCATCCCGGAGACGCTGTTCGAGTCCGAGCTGTTCGGCTACGTGCGCGGGGCATTTTCCGGCGCGCTCAATGCCGGCAAGCGCGGGCTGATCGAGAGTGCCGACGGCGGCACGCTGTTCCTCGATGAAATCGGCGAGCTGCCGCCGGCGAGCCAGGCCAAGCTGCTGAAATTCCTCGACGACGGCATCGTCGTGCCGGTCGGCGCCAGCAGCGGGCGCAGCGTCAGCGTGCGCGTCATCGCCGCCACCAACCGCGAGCTGAAAACCCTGTCCGCCGCCGGCCAGTTCCGCGAGGACCTCTACTACCGTCTCGCCGTGGTCACGCTGCGGGTGCCGGCGCTGCGCGATTCGCCCGATCGAGCCCAGCTGATCGACGCCCTGCTCGCCGAGGTCTGCCGTGGCCGCGAACAGCCGCTGCGGCTGAGCCCGGCGCTGCGTGCCTGGCTCGACCGCTACCGCTTTCCCGGCAATGTCCGCGAGCTGGCCAACCTGCTCGAATACCTGGCGGTGGTCGCCGACGGCGTCGCCGACCTGATGCACCTGCCGGACGAGCTGGCGCCGGCCGCCCGGCCTGCCGCCGACCCGGTCGCGGCCTTCACGGCGCCGGCCATCGACGATGACGCCGATCTGCGCACGCGCGTGGCCCGCTACGAACGCGAGCTGATCAGCGCCACGCTCGCTGGCGCCGCCAGCAAGCGCGAAGCGGCGCGCCGCCTCGGCATCGACGTCGCCACGCTGATCCGCAAACTCGCCCGCGCCTGAAACCGCAGCCATAAAAAACGCCCGGACCGTCACGGCCCGGGCGTTTGTCCTGGCGCGGGATTCAGCGCATCAGGTGATGACATCCGGCGCCGGGCGGCCGGTGCGGCTGGTGATGCCGGCGATGCGGTCGGCCAGCACGATCAGCGCGGCCAGCGCCTGCTGCGGATCGAGGCCGTGTTTGTCGGCATCGGCCTCGTGGCGCTCGATGTAGACGCGCAGCGTCGCGCCCTGGGTGCCAGTGCCGGACAGGCGGTAGACGATGCGCGAATCATCGGAGAAGGCGACGCGCACGCCCTGCTTGCGGCTGACGCTGCCGTCGACCGGATCGGTGTAGGTGAAGTCATCGGCGCTGGTGACGCTGAGGCCGTCGAGCACGCAGCCCGGCAGGCTTTGCAGACTGGCGCGCAGGTCGGCCATCAGCTCGTCGGCGACGGCGCTGTCGATGCCCTCGTAGTCGTGGCGGGTGTAGACGTTGCGCCCGTAGCTCGCCCAGTGCGCACGCACGATGTCGGCGAGCGGCTCGCGGCGCACCGCCAGCACGTTGAGCCAGGCCAGCACCGCCCACAGGCCGTCCTTCTCGCGCACGTGGTCGGAACCGGTGCCGAAGCTCTCCTCGCCGCAGAAGGTGATGCAGCCGGCGTCGAGCAGGTTGCCGAAGAACTTCCAGCCGGTCGGCGTCTCGTAGCAGTTCAGGCCGAGCGCGGCGGCGACGCGATCGACCGCCATCGAGGTCGGCATCGAACGCGCCACGCCCTTGAGGCCGCCGGCATAGGCCGGGATCAGCGTGGCATTGGCGGCGAGCACCGCCAGCGAATCCGACGGCGTCACATAGAAGCCGCGGCCGAGGATCATGTTGCGGTCGCCGTCACCGTCGGAGGCGGCGCCGAAGTCCGGCGCCCCGGCGCCCATCATCAGCTCGACCAGATCGTGCGCGTGGACCAGGTTCGGGTCCGGGTGAGCGCCGCCGAAGTCCTCCAGCGGCGTGCCGCGCACCACGGTGCCGGCCGGCGCACCGAGGCGGCCTTCGAGGATTTCGTGGGCGTAGGGGCCGGTGATCGCGTTCATCGCGTCGAAGCGCATGCGAAAGCCGCTGGCGAACAGCGCGCGGATCGCGCCGAAGTCGAACAGCTTTTCCATCAGCGCCGCGTAGTCGGCGACCGGATCGATGACCTCGACGCTCATGCCGGCCAGTTCGGTGCTGCCGAGCGTGTCGAGATCGAGCTCGGCGGCGTCGACGGTGCGGTAGACCTCGATCGCCTCGGTGCGGGCGTGGATCGCCTCGGTGATCTTCTCCGGGGCCGGACCGCCGTTGCTGACGTTGTACTTGATGCCGAAGTCCTCATCCGGCCCGCCGGGATTGTGCGAGGCCGAGAGCACGATGCCGCCGGTGGCGCCGCGGGTGCGGATCACGCAGGACACCGCCGGCGTCGACAGCAGGCCGCCCTGACCGACCAGCACCTGCGCCACACCGTTGGCCGCCGCCATGCGCAGGATGGTCTGCACCGCCACGCGGTTGTAGTAGCGGCCGTCGCCACCGAGCACCAGCGTGCCGCCGCGCAGCTCGGGCACGGTGTCGAAGATCGACTGCACGAAGTTCTCCAGGTAATGCGGCTGGCGGAACACGCTGACCTTCTTGCGCAGGCCCGAAGTACCGGGTTTCTGGCCGGAGAATGGCCGGGTGGCGACGCTCTGGATGCTCATGGGGCTCCCTTGCATGAGTCGGTGGTGGAAGGATCGGCCGAGTCTACACCGTCCCTCCGGCGCCCCGTGCTGTCATGCGTCAGGGCGTCAGCCAGCCGCCGGTGGCCTGCAGCGGTCGCGGCTCGCCGGCCCGCGCGACCCAGGCGGCGACGGCCTCGCGGCGGGCACCGGCCACCGCCGGCGGCAGCTTGAGATCCGCCTGCCAGCCACCGTCGACGGCGCGCAGCGGCACCTGCTGCCAGCCGCTGACGACGAAGTCGTGATGCAGCTGGCGGCCGCCGTTCTCGCCGCCGCCCACTGCGGTGCTCAGCCCGAAGCCGAGGCGCACCAGATGCAGTTCGAGGGCTTCGCCGCCGGCCACCGCCGGCGCGAAACGCGCGTGCACCTGCTCGCCGTCGACATCGAGCTGCAGCCTGCCGGCCGCCGCCGGCGCGGGCAGCTGGCGCAGCGCCAGATCGCTGCCGTTGAGCCAGCCGCGCCATTCGCGGCCGTCGAGCAGCATGCCCGGCGTGTAGGACTGGCTGAGGCCGCGGGCGTGCACATAGTCGCCCTGCCGCGCGCTGAAACGGGCGTCCGAGAAGCGATCGCGCCAGCCGAGCGAATTCCAGTAATCGACATGGAAGGCGAGCGGCACCAGCGTGCGCCACAGGCGCGGGTCGTCGGCCAGCGCGGAGAACCAGCGATCCGCCGGCGGGCAGCTGCTGCAGCCCTCCGAGGTATAGAGCTCAAGCACGGCGACGCGCTGCGCCGGGCTGGTGAAGGACTGCGCGAACGCCGGCGCGGTGCAGGCGGACAGCACGAGAATGCGGCAGAAAGCGGACAGGCGGGCGGGCATGGCGGGCGGACTCCGTGGGCGCGACGGTCGTGCTTACGCGCCGCCGCGTATCGCGGATGCGAGCGGTTAAGCTGTCGGCCATCGCCATGGACCTGCCCCGGAGCCTGTCATGTCCCAGCCCAGCCCCGCGAAACCGTTCGCACCCGCCTGCGAACAGAACCGCGATCCGATCCTTGCCGTGCTGCGCGAGCGCTTTCGCGGGCGCGGCAGCGTGTTCGAAATCGGCTCCGGCACCGGCCAGCACGCGGTGCATTTCGCCGCCGCGCTGCCGCAGCGCATCTGGCAGTGCAGCGAGGTCGCCGCCAATCTGCCGGGCATCCGCCTGTGGCTGGCCGAAGCCGCCCTGCCGAACACGCCCGAGCCACTGGAGCTCGACGTGCGCGCCGCGCAGTGGCCGCTGACGCAGGCCGATGACGTGTTTTCGGCGAACACCGCCCACATCATGGACTGGGCCGCCGTCGGCGCGATGTTCGCCGGCGTCGGCCGGCTGCTGTCGGCCGGCGGCTGTTTCTGTCTGTACGGCCCGTTCCTCTACGACGGCCGCCACACCGCCGACAGCAACGTGCGCTTCGACGCGATGCTGCGCCAGCAGAATCCGGCGATGGGCGTGCGTGACGTGCGCGAACTGGAGCGGCTCGCCGCCGGCTGCGGCCTGCGCCTGGCCGAAGATCTGGCGATGCCGGCCGACAACCGCACGCTGGTCTGGCGCCGCGCCTGAAGCGCCGGCTCAGTTGAAGCGCGAGAAGTCCGGTTTGCGCTTCTCGGCAAAGGCCGCGAAAGCTTCAGCGGCCTCCGGCGAAGCCAGGCGCTCGACGAAGGCGGCGCCTTCGCGGCGGATGACCTCCTCGACCAGCGGTTGACGCTGAGCCCGCAGCAGCTCGCGGGTCACCCGCACCGCCGCCGCCGGCTGCGCCGCCAGCCGCTGCGCCCGGGCCAGCGCCCGCGGCAGGACGTCGGCCGCCGGCAGAATCTCGTTGATCAGCCCGCCGGCGAGCGCCGCCCGGGCATCGAAGGGCTCACCGAGCAGCAGCCATTCGGCGGCACGCACGTGACCGGCGAGCAGCGGCAGCAGGTAGCTCGACGCCGCCTCCGGACACAGGCCGAGATTGACGAAGGGCAGCAGGAAGCGGGCGTCCTCGGCGGCGTAGACCAGATCACAGTGCGCCAACAGTGTGGTGCCGACGCCGACCGCGACGCCGGTGACTGCGGCGACCAGCGGCTTGCGGCAGGCGGCGAGCGCCAGCAGGAAGCGGAATACCGGGCTGTCCGCGCCGCTCGGCGGATTGGCGAGGAAGTCCTTCAGGTCGTTGCCGGCGGTGAAGTCGTCACCGCCGTGCAGCAGCAGCACGCGCACCGACGGATCAGCCTCGGCGGCATGGATATGCGCGCTCAGCGCGTCGTACATATCGGCGGTCAGCGCGTTTTTCTTGTCGCGGCGCCACAGCTCGATGATGGCGACGGCGCCGTCACGGCGCAGGCGGACGGTATCGGTCATGCGCTTGTCTCCTCGGGTGAAGCCTTCACACTACGGCCTTTGCCCGAATCCCGCCAAGCCACGACGCCCGCCCCCATGCCGCTGCCCGCCGATCTGCTGCGCGCCTACCTGGCGACGACCTATGCCGCCGCGACGCCCATCGGTCGCATCGAACTGCGCATCGGCCGCCGCCATCCGCGCTTCGACCGCTGGCTGCGTGCCCACGGACAGCGCGAGTGGGTGTTCATCAGCGCCTGCAACCCGGGCTCGCACCGGCTTGCCGACGCCGCGAATCGCGCCCGCCAGCGCCGCCTGACACGCGCACTGCACGCGCTCGGCCTGCATCCGCTTGCCGGCGCCGGCGAGCCTGATCCGCGCACGGATGCTCACTGGTCTGCCGAGCCGAGTTTTCTCGTGCCCGGCCTGAAGCTGCCGACGGCGGCCCGGCTCGCCGCTCATTTCGGTCAGCTCGCCATCGTCTGCGGCCGGCTCGGCAAGCCGGCCCGACTGCAGCTGCTGCGTGCTACCAGGATCTGAGCGCGACAAACAGCAGGCTCACACCGCAGACCATCAGCGCTGAACCGAACAGCAGGTCATGGCCCGAGGTCGGACGCGCGGGCTGCAACAGCGAGCGCAACAGCAGCACGCCCACCAGCAAGCTCGAACATCCCATCGACAGCAGCAGATAGGACAACAGATATGGTGCGGCCACCGTGAAGAATCCATTCATCGCACGACTCCCTGTTCGGCGCACTGAGTGCTTGTTTTACCGTTCGATCGATCTAGGATGGTAAGTATGCTTTACCGCCTGATCAAGCATGCCTGCAGGGGTCCGGCTGTACCATGCAGGCATGAGCTCGACGATAGGTGAACGCATCAGGATTGCCAGGGAGGCGAAAGGATGGTCGCAGCTCAAATTGGGCGAAGCGGTCGGGGTCAGCCGTGCCGCGGTGTCGCAGTGGGAAAGCGGAGAATCAAAGGGTTTGAAGCCGGAAAACCTGGTGGCGGCGGCCCGCGAACTGGGCGTCGACATCGAGTGGCTGGTCACCGGAACCCCGGATATGCGTGAGGATCGCAGCCGCTACCGCAGTGACGACAGCGTAAGCGGCACTGGCGTGCCACTGCTCGACTAGCAGAGCTTCATCACTCAGGGCGGGACTCGACCATTCCCGGCACCACAGATCGAGGAATGGCTGACACCACCGGTCGGCTGCAGCGCCGACAGCTTCGCGCTGCGCGTGCACGCCCCGGGCATGACGCCGCGTTTTCGTGACGGTGAGCTGATCTTCGTCGATCCGCAGCGGGATGCACGGCACGGCGACTTCGTCGTCGTCCGCCTCGCCGGCGGTGAGGTGCTGCTGCGCGAACTGCTGATCGAAGCCGGCTTGCGCATGCTGCGCGCCACACACCCTGACTGGCCGGCTCCGCTACGGACACTGGACGCGAGCGACACGCTGGTCGGTGTCGTCATCGCCCGCCTCGAACGCTTCTGAGCACAGCCCGCCACCGCGGCAGTGGCGGGCCGGCTTGCGGTAAACCTCAGCCGCGGTACTTGCGCAGCACCAGTGTGGCGTTGGTGCCGCCGAAGCCGAAGCTGTTCGACATCACCGTCGTCAGGCCGGCGTTGTCGATGCGGTTGCGGGCGATCGGCAGGCCTTCGGCCTCGGGGTCCAAGGTGAAAATGTTGGCCGAGGCGGCGACGAAGTCGTTCTGCAGCATCAGCAGCGAATAGATCGCCTCGTTGACGCCGGCGGCACCGAGCGCGTGCCCGGTCAGCGACTTCGTCGAGCTGATGTACGGCAGCTGATCGCCGAACACTTCACGGATCGCACCGAGCTCCTTGGTGTCGCCGACCGGCGTCGAGGTGCCGTGGGCATTGATGTAGTCGATCGGCGTGTCGCAGGTGGCCATCGCCTGGCGCATGCAGCGTGCGGCGCCCTCGCCCGACGGCGCGACCATGTCGTAACCGTCGGAGGTCGCCCCGTAGCCGACCAGCTCGGCGTAGATCTTCGCACCGCGGGCGAGCGCATGATCGAGTGCCTCGACGACGACGATGCCGCCGCCACCGGAAATGACGAAGCCGTCACGGTCGGCGTCATAAGCGCGCGAGGCGATCTGCGGCGTGTCGTTGAACTTCGACGACAGCGCCCCCATGGCATCGAACATCACCGTCATGTACGGGTGCACTTCTTCGCCGCCGCCGGCGAAGATCACATCCTGCTTGCCCCACTGGATCAGCTCCATCGCGTTGCCGATGCAGTGCGCGCTGGTGGCGCAGGCCGAACTGATCGAATAGTTGACACCGCGGATCTTGAACGGCGTCGCCAGACAGGCCGAGGTGGTGCTCGACATCGTCCGCGGCACCATGTACGGGCCGACGCGCTTGAGCCCCTTGCTGCGCAGAGTATCGATGGCATCGACCTGCTGCGCCGGCGAGCCGCCGCCGGAACCGACGATCAGGCCGGTGCGCTCGCTGGAGACATCCGCCTCCCCGAGGCCGGCGTCGGCGATCGCCTCGCGCATCGCCAGATAGCTGAACGCTGCGGCATCCGCCATGAAGCGCAGGACCTTGCGATCGATGAGATCTTCTTTGACGACGCGGATCGGGCCATGCACATGCGAGCGGAAGCCGAGCTCCTTCTGCCGCTCATTGAATTCAATGCCACTGCGGCCTTCACGCAGCGAGGCCAGCACCTCGGCCCGATTGACGCCGATGCTGGAGACAATGCCGAGACCGGTGATGACGACACGACGCATGGTGGGACCTCTCAGAAACCGTCGGTGGAAACGAACAGGCCGACCCGCAGATCCTTGCCGGCGTAGATTTCCCGCCCATCCACTTCCATGATCGCATCGGCGATGCCCATGACCAGCTTGCGCAGGATCACGCGCTTCATGCTGATGCGGTAAGTGATTTTCTTAGCGGTCGGCAATACCTGACCACTGAATTTGACTTCACCGCAGCCTAGTGCGCGGCCGCGCCCCTGACCACCCATCCAGCCGAGGTAGAAGCCGACCAGCTGCCACATGGCGTCGAGCCCGAGGCAGCCCGGCATCACCGGATCGCCGGTGAAGTGGCAACCAAAGAACCAGAGTTCCGGATTCACGTCGAGTTCAGCGATGATCTCGCCCTTGCCGTAGCTGCCGCCGTCTTCGGCGATGCGCACGATGCGGTCGACCATCAGCATCGGCGGCAACGGCAGCTGCGCGTTGCCCGGCCCGAACATTTCGCCGCGCCCGCAGGCGAGCAGATCTTCGTAGGAATAGCTGGATGGCTTGGTCACGTTGAAGCAGTCCTTGAGGGTTCCTGCAGGGGCCGCCACACGGGCGACCAAAAAAATGACCGCCGAGTATAACGGCTTTACCGGCAGCCCGCCTGACCGGAAACGCGATGTGACGCCGGCAGCGATACTGCCGGCGCGACGGCGACAACACCGTGTCAGGATGACCCGAGCGCCACGCGGCTGCGCGGCAGCAGCTGATTGAGCAGCACGCCGAGAATGCCGGCCAGGCCGATGCCCTTGAGCGCGAATGCCGGCGGGCCGAGGGTCATGCCGCCGAGACCGAAGACCAGGATCAGCGCGACGATCGCCAGATTGCGCGGTTCGAGCAGATCCTCGCCGGCGCGCACCAGCGTCTGCAGGCCGACCACGGCGATCGCACCGAACAGCAGCGTCATGATGCCACCCATCACCGGCACCGGCACCGAGCCGAGAAAGGCGCCGATCTTGGCGACGAAGCCGAGCACGATCGCCGTGATCGCCGCCCAGGTCATGATCGCCGGGTTAAAGGCGCGGGTCAGCGCCACGGCACCGATGACCTCACTGTAGGTAGTGCACGGCGGGCCGCCGAACATGCCGGCTACCGAGGTCGCCAGACCGTCGCCGAGCAGGCAGCGGTGGATACCCGGATTGCTGACGTAATCACGGCCGGTGATCTGGCCGGCGGCCTGCACCGCACCGTAGTGCTCGATGATCGGCGCGATGGCGATCGGCGCGATGAACAGCACCGCCTGCCAGTTCCACTGCGGCATCGTGAAATCCGGCACCGCAAACCAGGGCGCCGCCGCCACCGGCGTGAAATCGACCAGACCGAGCAGCAGCGACGTGCCGTAACCGACGACGATGCCGCAAAGGATCGGCAGCAGCCGCAGCCAGCCGCGTCCGAGCAGTGAAACCAGGATGGTCGTCGCCAGCGACAGCATCGACACCCACAGCGCCGCCGACTCCGGCACCAGCTGCGCCGAGCCATCGCCGGTCTTGCCGGTCGCCATGTTGACGGCCACCGGCGCAAGGATCAGACCGATGACGATGATCACCGGCCCGATCACCACTGGCGGCACCAGCCGCTGCAGAAAACCGATACCGCGCACGCGGATCAGCGCAGCGACGACGAAATACAGAAAGCCCGCGGCCACCAGCCCCGACAGCGTCGCCGGGATGCCCCAGGTCTGCACGCCATAGATGATCGGCGCGATGAAGGCGAAGCTGGAGGCGACGAACACCGGGATGCGTCCGCCAGTGCAGACCTGATAGATCAGCGTGCCGAGGCCGGCGGTGAACAGCGCGACATTGGGATTGAGCCCGGTGAGGATCGGTACCAGCACCAGCGCACCAAAGGCGACGAACAGCATCTGCGCCCCGAGCAGCGCATCGGTAAAGCGGAAATGGTAATCCGGCGAGGAATGGTTGACGTTCATGGACAGCACCTGGGCCGCCCGTGCCGGGAATCACCGCGGGGATCGCCAGCCGCGGGCGGCCACTGCAGGAAGGAAACGCGCTACTGGCGGGTACCGAAGATCTTGTCGCCGGCGTCGCCGAGGCCCGGCAGGATGTAGGCATCGTCGTTGAGGCGCTCATCGATCGAGGCGACGTAGAGATCGACGTCCGGATGCCGGGCGTTCATCACCGCCAGTCCTTCCGGCGCGGCCACCAGGAACAGCCCCTTGATGCGCTTGCAGCCGGCGGTCTTGAGCATGTCGCAGCAGGCGACCAGCGAGCCGCCGGTGGCGAGCATCGGGTCGAGGATCAGCGCGGTGCGCTCATGCATGCCGCCGACGATCTTGTTGTAGTAGGCGCTCGGCTGGTGGGTGATTTCGTCGCGCTGCAGCCCGACGACGCTGACCTTGGCACCGGGGATCAGCTCCAGCACGCCATCGAGCATGCCGATGCCGGCGCGCAGGATCGGCACCAGCGTGATCATCTTGCCCTTGATGCGCTCGACGGTGACCGGGCCGGCCCAGCCATGCACCGTGTCGGCTTCGGTCTCCAGATCCTGCGTCGCTTCGTAGGTCAGCAGGCAGGCGATTTCCGAGGCGAGTTCGCGAAAGCTCTTGGTGCTGATGTCGGCGCGGCGCATCAGACCGAGCTTGTGGCGTACCAGCGGGTGGCGGATCTCATGGACCGGCATGGATGAACTCCAGGACGATGGGCTGTGCGCCCGGTGGCCGCGAGTCTACCCGCAGGCCCACGCCGTGGCGGCCCGAATTACGCCGGCTCAGGCGTGCCGAGTACAGCCCACGCTACGCCCTCCGGCGCCCGATCCTTACACCCGCCCGTCCTCACAGCGCGCGCAGCGCACGCACCACGGCGCGATCGCGCTGGTAGATGTCGTTACGAAACTGCAGCACGCCCTGCTCGTCGACCCAGGCGGTCCAGTACAGCATGTGCACCGGCACCGGCTCGGGCAGCGGCACCGAGCGCTCGCGCCCGGAATTCATCGCTGCATCGATGCTCGCTTCCGTCCATTTCGGATCGTGGCCCAGCAGGTACTCGGCCAGTTCCTTGGGTTTGGAGATGCGGATGCAGCCGTGACTGAAGGTGCGCTGGCTGCGCTCGAACAGGCCCGGGTTGGAGGTGTCGTGCAGGTAGACGTCGTACTTGTTCGGGAACATGAACTTCACGCGCCCGAGCGGATTGGCAGTGCCCGGCATCTGACGCATGCGAAACGGGAAATCACCCTGGGAGTACGCGCCCCAGTTGACACTGTTCGGATCGAGCACCTGGCCGCCGCTGGTGATCACCTGCATCTTCTGGCGTGACAGCCGCTCGGGGTTGCGCTGCATCTGCGGCAGCAGCTCCTGCGATGCAATCGAATGCGGCACATTCCAGTACGGGCTGAACACCAGATACTTCATCTGCCCGGTGAACACCGGTGTCGGCTTGACCTGGGTACCGACGACGACCTTGGCCTGCAGCACCGCCTTGCCGCCCTCCTCGACCGTCAGCTCGAAGCCGGGGATGTTGATCAGGATGTGGCGATAGCCGAGGTCTTCCGGCAGCCAGCGCCAGCGTTCGAGGTTGGTCTCGATCTGCGCCAGCCGCTCGCGTGCGGTGATGTTCATCGCCCACACCGTGGCCGGGCCGATGACGGCGTCCTCGGTCAGGCCGTGGCGCGCCTGGAAGCGGCGCACCGCTTCGGCCAGCGCCTCGTCGTAGAGCTCGCCACCGTCGTTGTGCGTGGCGTCGAGATCACCGCTGACCAGCAGACGGTTGCGGATCTCGACGATGCGCGGGTCCTGCGCCCCCACTTCAAGCTTTTCACCCTTGGCGATCGCCGACACCGGCGCCCAGCCACCGGCGGCCACCTGCTGACGCAGCGTGCCCAGCGCCTCGCGCAGGCGCACGAAGCCCGGATACGGCGGATCGAGCGCCGGCAGCGCAGCGGCGACGTCCTGTTGCTGCAGCGCCTGCTGCAGCACTTTCACCATGTCGCGCGAACGCGGCTTGAGTGTCCAGGTCGTGTCGATCTCGCGCGGATCGAGCCGCCCGGATAACAGATCGTGGCCGAAGGCCAGAAAGGTGTCGGTGGCGATCAGTTCCAGCTGCACCTGAGCCTGCGGCGTCGGCGCTTTCTGCACCGACTCGACGGCGGCCTTCAGCGCGGCATGGTGGTAATCGGCCGGGTGCAGACCCTCGTCACGGGCGGCGGCGACCTGCGCCAGCAGCGCCTGTGCCTGCGCCAGCTGCTTGCCGTTCCAGGCCGGCGCGTAAGCGCGATCGGCATAGAAACGTTTGATCGCCGCACGATTGTCGAGGCTGACACCACCTGCCTGCAGTGGCGCGTTGCCCTGCAGGCGTGCCTGCAGCTCGGCATGCACCGGCGTGTCCGCCAGCGCCTGGGCGCCCAGCGCAAACAACAGCCCACAGGCCAGGAAAGCCTGCGCGGGCAGGCGGAACAGGAATCGGCGCATCGTCGGTCATCCTCAAGCCGGCAACAAATTAGCTTGCAAACCACAAGCTCGTGGCAAAAAAACCACGGAGGTGCAAGCTTACAGGCTTGCACCCCCCTTTGTCGCATCGACCGTAAAAACTGCCACGCATTGCATCCGGCACCGACGCCTACCAGTGCGCCACCTCCAGCATCTCGGTGAGAATCCGGTCGAAGTTGCTGTCATCGTTGTCGAAGATACAGACGACACCGGCGACGCCGCACAGCGAGCGCGTATCACCGCGCACCAGCCAGCCGCGCGGCGGCGTCCAGCCGCGGCGGTCGGAAAACATCGAGAACTGGTCGGTATGGCCCTGCAGCATGCGCCGGTATTCATGGGCCACACGGGCCAGGGCGCTCATCTGGCCGCTGTCGATGTGGCCACCATAGCCTTCCATCAGCGAGCCATCGTCGCGGAAGCGACAGACGGCGACGACGCCGTCGAGGGCAAGCAGACGCTTGATCATGACGCCCCCTCAGCCACGTTCCAGCGCGGCGAAGCTCGCCTCGTAAGCCGCGCCGGTATTGGCGAGCACGACGCCCTGGTAGGGTGCCAGAGCCTCCTGGCCGGCGGCGCGCTGGGCTTCACGCTGCGCGCAGCTGACCACCACCGACCAGTCGAAACCGATCAGGGTGAATTCACGCACCGGCGAAAAACCGCCCATGCCGGTGATCTTCTCCCAGCCGCGCGACTGCATGCTGCACAGACTCATGTTCGCCGCGCACATGAATGACAGCAGTTCGAGCTCTTCGCTGTTGAGCGGTGTGTCCGGGCGGATCTCGTAGCCGAGCAGCTCGCCGCTGGCACGGAATTCAAAGGCGGCGACGGCGCCGGGCAGGGACATCAGGTTTCCGAGTGTAGCCACGATCGGTTTCTCCTCTGGCGGGTTCGGGCGAGGGCACGTCAGCGCGCTCAGACCAGCTCCATATCGGTATCGGCCAGGGTCTTGCGCATCAGCGCCAGCACCCCATCGACGACGCCGGGGGCATTGCTGGCAAAGCAGAAGACGTTGGCGACGACACAGACCGTGTACTCGGGGCAACGCACCGCCCAGCCGCGCGTGCGCGCCAGACGGCTGCCCGGCTTGGCGTTATCGGCCATGCGCCCTTCCATCACCACGCCCATCGTGGTCGCCCGGCACATGATCGAGGCCATGCGCGCGTGCTCCTCGCTGAGCGCTCCGCGGTAGGAAAAACGGTCGCCGCGAAAGGCGTACTCGCCGGCGGCGAGCACCCCCGGACGGCTCATCAGGTCAGCAACGATGCTCATCTCTATCCCCCTGGCGGTGTGGGGTTTATCGTTATCGTGGAGCCCGGGTGCGGCATTTGCCGCACTTCAGCTCACCAGGCCGAACATAGTTAAATGCCCGCCCGTTTTCCTGCCGGACCCGCGCTATGACCGCCCTGCCCCCGACCGACCGCCAGGCACCGACTGTTCCCGCCCCGGCGCTGCGCCGCCTCGCGGCGATCGTCTATGACTTCCTGCTGCTGGCCGGCGTGCTGCTGATCGCCGAACTGGTGCCGTTCTCGATCGCGCTCGGCGTCTACGGCGCCGACGCCTTCGCCGACGGCCGCAATCCGCTGGTCGGCAACCCGCTCAATGAAAGCTGGCTGCTGCTGGCGAGCTTCGCCTTCTTCGCCGGCTTCTGGGTGCATGGCGGGCAGACGCTCGGCCTGCGCACCTGGAAGCTGCGGGTGCAGCTGCCGGGCGGCATGCCGATCGGCTGGTGGCATGCGCTGCTGCGCTTTCTCTGGGGCGGGCTGTGGCTGGTGCCGGTGGTCTATCTGCACAAGGTGCTCGGCGCCGGCGTCGGCCTCAGCATCGCTGTCGGCTTCGCCTGCCTGAGCGCTGCCGTCGTCAGCCGGCTGCACGACCGCCTGTCCGGCACCGAAGTCGTGCGCCTGCTGCCGGCCGCCAAAGCGAAATAGACCGGCGCCGGTGATACCGCCGGTCAGCGCATGCGTCGCATCGCCAGTGCGCCACCGCCGAGGAACACCGCGATCGGCAGCGCCGCGGCAAACACCGGCGGCGCGCCGTAGACCACGACGACGTTGGCCAGCACGCGGTTGGCGAGGAAGAAGCCGATGCCGATGAAGATGCCGATCAGCAGGCGCTGGCCGGCGGCGGCATTGCGCTGGTGGGCAAAGATGAACGGCATGGCGATGAACAGCATCGTCAGATTGGCCAGCGGCGCCAGCACCTTGGTCCAGAACGCCAGCTCGTAGCGGCCGGCGTCGAGGCCGTTGTCGCGCAGGTAGCCGGAAAAGGTCGCCAAGTCGCGCATCGCCAGCGTCTCCGGCTTGGCGGCGAGCACGTCGAGCTTGGCCGGGTCGATCACCGAGTTCCAGGCGATCGCGGCCACCGGCTCGGCGACCACCGCCTCGGGGCCGAGATCGCTGCGCCGCGCGCCACTCAGCAGCCAGCGCTTGCTGGCCGCGTCGTAGCTCGCCGAGTCGGCACGGATCACCGCCTTCAGCGCCGAATTGGCATCGACCTCGTAGAGCGTGATGTCGCCGAGCTTCTTGTGCGGGCGCACCGCCTGCACGTTGACGAAATACGCGCCGTCGCGCGCCCAGAAGCCGCGGCCGTCGCGGATCTCCACCGAGGCATCCTTGGCCAGGCTGCGGCCCATCTCGGCCTTGCGCTCGGCGAGCGGCGCGGCGAATTCACCGAGCGCCAGCGCCAGCAGGCTGAGCACCAGACCGGCGCGCAGCGCCGAGTACACCAGGCGCATCACCGAAACACCGGCGCCGCGCATCACCACCAGCTCGCTGCCGGCCGACAGCGCGCCCATGCCGAGCAGGCCGCCGAGCAGCAGCGCCATCGGAAAGCTGTCGTAGGCACGCCGCGGCAGGGTCAGCAGCAGGTACTGCAGAATCGCCAGCAGGTCGTAGTTGCCGGTGCCGAGGTCTTCGAGCTCGACCAGCAGTGTGAAGAAGGTTTCCAGCGCCACCAGCACCAGCAGCGCGACCAGCGCGGCACCGACCACGGTGCGAAAGATGTAGCGATCGAGCAGTCTCATGCCGATTTCCCCACGCGCGGCCAGCCATAGTGGTAAATCCACAGCGCCACGCCGACGGTAGCGAGCAGGCCGTGCGCCCACCACAGGCCGGCCACCGGCCCGAGTGTGCCCTTCTCCAGCCAGGCCTTGCCGATGCCGAGCAGATTCATATAGACGGCGTAGACCAGCACGCCGCCGAGGATGCGGCCGTAGCGGCTTTCACGCGGCCGCGCCTTGGCCAGCAGCGGCGCCACCAGCGCGATCAGCGGCAGCGAAACCGCCGCGCCGATGCGCGCATGCAGCTCGGCGTATTCACGCGGACCGCCGCCGATGAGATCGGCCGTCGCCATCGCCTCGCGCTTGAGCGAGCCTTCGCCGACGCTCGGCGCATCGAGGCGCACCCGTAGGCGCTCGAAGCGGGTCTGCCGGTAATCCTTCTGTCCGGGCACGCCCTCGTAACGGTAGCCGTGGTCGAGCACCATGTAGCGGGTGCCGTCGTCGGTGATTTCCTGCCGGCCGCGGTCGCCGGTGGTAATGGCGATGCGATCGCCGCTGGCGTCGCGGCTGTGGATGAACACCCGCACCAGCTCACCGTCGGTGGGATCGATGCTCTCGACGTAGACGACGTGACGACCGCCGCCAGCCTCACGGAAGGTGCCGGGGCTGAACACCGAGGTCTGTGCCTGCTGGCGCGCGCGGATCTGCAGATCCTGCTGCAGCGAGGCCGCCCACGGCGCCACCCACAGCGCCACCCACGCCACCAGCGCCGCCAGCGGCAGGCCGAGCATCAGCATCGGCCGGTACAGCGCCGAGGGCGGATAGCCGCAGCCGGTCAGCGCGACCATTTCACTGTCCTGATACAGCCGCCCGAGCGTCAGCAGGATGCCGAGCAGCATCGCGATCGGGATCAGGATCGGCAGAAAGCGGATCGACTGCAGACCGAGCATCTGCAGGATGACTTCCTTGACCAGCAGACCATTGGCGACCTGGGTCAGGTAGGTGGCGAGCCGGCTCGAAAGCACGATGGCCAGCAGCACGACCAGCGTCGCCGCGCTCGCCGCCGCGATTTCACGCAGCAGGAAGCGATCGACAATCTTCAGCAAGGTGAGATTCCTTACGCCGGCAGCGGCGTTGTGATCGGAAAATTCTTCCGGCTACACTCGGTGGGTTTTTGCGGACTGCGGTCCGCCCACCGGCGCCGGGCATCCGCCCATGGCCCGGACAGTCCATGCAGCGGAGTTCAACGATGGAATTCTCGGTCAAAAGCGGTAATCCCGAAAAGCAGCGCACCGGCTGCCTCGTGCTCGGCGTCTACGAGTCACGACGGCTGACACCGGCAGCGGAGCAATTCGATGCTGCCGCGGACGGCTTTCTCGGCAACGTGCTGCGCCGGGGCGACCTCGAAGGCAAGGCCGGCCAGACCCTGCTGCTGGTCAACGCACCGCAGAGCCTGTGCGACCGTGTGCTGCTGGTCGGCTGCGGCCGCGAGCGTGACCTCGACGATCGCCGCTACCGCCAGATCATCACCGCGGCGACCCACCAGCTCAACGAGACCGGGGCCACCGAGGCCGTCAGCTACCTGAGCGATCTCAGCGTCAAGGGCCGCGACACCGCTTGGAAGGTGCGCATCGCCGTCGAAACCACCGAAGAAGCCCTGTACCGCTTCGACGAGCTCAAGAGCAAGAAGGACCAGCCGCGCCGCCCGCTCAAGCGCATCGTGCTCTCGGTGCCAAGCCGCCGCGAGCTGCCGGTCGGCGAACGGGCGGTGAGCGAGGGCCTGGCGATCGCCAACGGCGTCAAGCTCGCCCGCGACCTCGGCAACCTGCCGCCCAACATCTGCAATCCGAGCCACCTCGCCGAACGCGCCCGGACGCTGGCGCAGAGCTCGGAGCGCTTCAGCTGCAAAGTGCTCGAACGCGCCGACATGGAAGCGCTCGGCATGGGCGCACTGCTCGCGGTGACCCGCGGTGCGCACACGCCGCCGAAGCTGATCGCGCTGGAATGGCGCGGCGGCGAGGCCGACGCCAAGCCGATCGCGCTGGTCGGCAAGGGCGTGACCTTCGACTCCGGCGGCATCTCGCTCAAGCCCGGCGCCGACATGGACCAGATGAAGTTCGACATGTGCGGCGCCGCCAGCGTGCTCGGCACGCTGAGCGCGATCGCCGAACTGCAGCTGCCGCTCAACGTCGTCGGCGTCATTCCGACCGTGGAGAACATGCCGGGCGGCGACGCCACCCGCCCCGGCGACATCGTCACCACGCTGTCCGGGCAGACCGTCGAGATCCTCAACACCGACGCCGAGGGCCGGCTGATCCTCTGCGACGCGCTGAGCTGGACCGAGCAGACCTACGAACCGGCCACCGTCGTCGACATCGCCACGCTGACCGGCGCCTGCGTCGTCGCCCTCGGCCACTTCCCGCACGGGCTGTTCAGCAACCACGGGCCGCTCGCCAACGAGCTGCTCGACGCCGGCCGCGCCGAGCACGACCGCGCCTGGGAAATGCCGCTGTGGGAGGACTACCAGGAAGGACTCGACAGCAACTTCGCCGACATCGCCAACATCGGCCCGCGCGAAGGCGGTGCGATCACCGCCGCCTGCTTCCTCGCCCGCTTCACGCGCAAGCTGCACTGGGCGCATCTCGACATCGCCGGCACCGCCTGGAAGACCGGCAAGGCCAAGGGCGCCACCGGCCGCCCGGTGCCGCTGCTCACGCGCTTCCTGATCGAGCGCGCCGCGGCGGCGCGTGACTGAAGCGATGCCGCGCATCGACTTCTACCTGCTCGACAGTGACGGTGAAGAGGCACGCCTCGACACCGCCTGCCGGCTGGTCGAAAAAGCCTGGAAGCAGGGTCTGCGCAGCTACCTGCGTGCCGATACGACGGCCGAGGCGCAGGCGCTCGACACCCGCCTGTGGACCTTTCGCAAGCTCAGCTTCGTGCCGCACCGCCTGCAGCAGAGCGGTCGCGACGCGCCGGTGCTGATCGGCACCACCGCGGTCACGGACGACACCCATCCGCTGCTGGTCAACCTCGGCCGCGCGCTGCCCGAGGACTTCGAGCGCTATCAGCGCATCGTCGAGATCGTCGATCCCGATACCGAACGTCGTGAGGCTTCACGCGTGCGCTACAAGATTTATCGGGACCGCGGCTACACGCCGGGTACGATCAAACTCAAGTAGAGCGCACGCAACGCCCCGTCCGCGGGCAGAGTGCGCCGCCATCCGGCCGCGAGCCGGGCACCACCAGCGAAGGGCAGTCCATGAGCGCATCCGCACCCGATTACCGGGAGATCATTCGTATCGTCGCCGAAGATGCCGGACATCTGGCGATCGCGATCACCGACATCACCGGCCATCTCGGCGAAGTCAGCGAGCGTGTCACCCGCGAAGCCGATGCCTTCGACACGCTGCAGGCGCTCGCCGGGGACATGACGCAGCAGAACGCCGACGTCGCCGAGGCGGCCGACAGCACGCAGCGTGTCGTCGGCAACGCCCGCCACGAAGTCGAGCGCACACGCCAGACCATCGAGTCCTCGCTGACCGACATCCGCGCGCTGACCGAATCGGTCGCGGCGATCGAAGCCCAACTCTCCGAACTCGGTGGCGCGATGGAGCGCGTCAGCACCGTCGCCCAGGGCATCGACGCCATCGCCAAGCAGACCAACCTGCTCGCGCTCAACGCCACCATCGAGGCGGTGCGCGCCGGCGAGGCCGGCAAAGGCTTTGCCGTGGTCGCCAGCGAGGTCAAGGAACTCGCCAAGCAGACGCGCTCGGCCACTGCCGAGATCGAAGTCACGCTCAAGGAGCTCGGCGAACGCACCCGCGGGCTGCTCGCCCAGGGCGCGCAGAGCAAACAGCGCTCGGAACAGGTGCGCGGCGGCACGCAGGCGATCCAGACGGTGATGGACACCATGGGTGCGGCGATGGACGACGTCAGCGAGCAGGCGCAGCGCATCGGCTCGGCGGTCGGCCGGATCGCCGGCAGCTGCCAGCAGACGGTGGCGGCACTCAACGACATGGCCAGCGACGTGCGCCTGTCCAGCCGCAATCTGCGCGAGGCGCGCGACCAGCTCTCGCGCGTGCAGGGCGTCAGCGAAAAGCTCATCGGCGCCACGGCCGTCGACGGCATCGAAACCCACGACAGCCCGCTGATCCAGCTCGCCAAGCACACCGCGGTGCAGATTTCGGCGCTGTTCGAAGCGGCGATCGACAGCGGCGAAATCAGCGAGCATGACCTGTTCGACCGCGACTACCGGCCGCAGCCCGACACCGAGCCGCAGCAGTACCTGACCCGCTTCACCGAATTCACCGACCGGCGGCTGACGCCGATCCAGGAAGACATCCTCGGCCGCAACCCGCGCATCACCTTCTGCGCCGCCGTCGACGACAAGGGCTATCTGCCGACGCACAACCGCAAATACTCGGCAGCGCAGGGCAAGGACCCGGTGTGGAACGCCGCCAACTGCCGCAACCGGCGCATCTTCAACGATCGCACCGGCCTGGCCTCGGCGCAGAATCGCGAACCGATCCTGCTGCAGACCTACCGCCGCGACATGGGCGGCGGCAACTACGTGCTGATGAAGGAAGTCGCCGCGCCGATCGTGGTACGCGGCCGCCACTGGGGCGGCCTGCGCATCGGCTACAAGCCGAACTGACACGCCGCCCGCTGTCGCCGGACACGCGCTGCCAGCCTGCGCGCGCGGCGGCGCTATACTGCCCGGCTTTCGGCGACCGCCGCCGGCTTTACCGCTGATCCGGAACACGCATGGACAAGACCTACGAACCGCAGGCCATCGAACAACGCTGGTACGAAACCTGGGAGCACCGGGGCAACTTCGCGCCGCAGCAGATGGGCACGGCCGCCGCGCCCTACTGCATCATGCTGCCGCCGCCGAACGTCACCGGCACGCTGCACATGGGCCACGCCTTCCAGCACACGATCATGGATGCGCTGATCCGCTACCACCGCATGCAGGGCGACAACACGCTGTGGCAGCCGGGCACCGACCATGCCGGCATCGCCACGCAGATGGTGGTCGAGCGCCAGCTCAACGCCGAGGGCAAAACCCGTCAGGACCTCGGCCGCGAAGCCTTCCTCGAACGCGTGTGGGAGTGGAAGGCCTACTCCGGCGACACCATCGGCCGGCAGATGCGCCGCCTCGGCACCTCGCCGGACTGGAGCCGCGAGCGCTTCACGATGGACGAGGGTCTGTCGGTGGCGGTGCAGGAAGTCTTCGTGCGCCTCTACGACGCCGGCCTGATCTATCGCGGTCAGCGGCTGGTCAACTGGGACCCGGTGCTGCACACGGCGGTTTCCGACCTCGAAGTCGTCTCCGAGGAGGAGAACGGCTCGATGTGGCTGATCCGCTATCCGCTGGCCGAGGGCGGCGGTGATCTGACCGTCGCCACCACCCGCCCGGAAACGCTGCTCGGCGATACCGCGGTCGCCGTCCACCCCGAGGACGAGCGCTACCGCCACCTGATCGGCAAGCACATCCTGCTGCCGCTGACCGAGCGCCAGATCCCGATCGTCGCCGACGACTACTGCGACCCGGAATTCGGCACCGGCTGCGTCAAGATCACGCCGGCGCATGACTTCAACGACTACGCCGTCGGCCAGCGTCACAACCTGCCGCTGATCAACGTGTTCACGGCGGACGCCAGACTCAACGACAACGCCCCCGAGCGCTTGCGCGGCCTCGACCGCTTCGAGGCACGCAAGCGCGTCGTCGCCGAGCTCGAAGAACTCGGCCTGCTGGTCGAAGTGCGTCCGCACAAGCTGATGGTGCCGCGCGGTGATCGCACCGGCGCCGTCATCGAGCCCTTCCTCACCGACCAGTGGTACGTCGACCTCACCCGCCAGACGCAGCCCGACGGTCGCCCCGGCGGCTGGAGCGCGATCATCAAGCCGGCGCTCGACGTGGTCGCCGACGGCCGCGTCAAGTTCGTCCCGGAGAACTGGTCGAAGACCTACAACGAGTGGCTGAACAACATCCAGGACTGGTGCATCAGCCGCCAGCTGTGGTGGGGCCACCGCATTCCGGCCTGGTACGACGAGGCCGGCAGGATCTACGTCGCGCGCAGCGAAGCCGAGGCGCGCACGCGCTACGGCCTCGGCGCCGAGGTCGTCCTGCGCCAGGACGAGGACGTGCTCGACACCTGGTTCAGCTCGGCGCTGTGGCCGTTCAGCACGCTCGGCTGGCCGAGCGAAGACGCCTTCCTCAAGACCTTCTACCCGACCAGCGTGCTGGTCACCGGCTTCGACATCATCTTCTTCTGGGTCGCCCGCATGGTGATGACCGGCCTGTACTTCATGGACGGCGAGGTGCCGTTCCGCGAGGTCTACATCACCGGCCTGGTGCGCGACGGCGAAGGCCAGAAGATGTCGAAGTCCAAGGGCAACGTGCTCGACCCGATCGACATCATCGACGGCATCACGCTCGAAGAACTGGTCGCCAAGCGCACCAAGGGCCTGATGAAGCCGCAGGATGCGCCGAAGATCGAAAAGCGCACGCGCAAGGAATTCCCCGAAGGCATCCGCGCCCACGGCACCGATGCGCTGCGCTTTACCTTCGCGGCGCTGGCCACCAACGGCCGCGACATCAACTTCGACATGGGCCGCGTCGAGGGCTACCGCAACTTCTGCAACAAGCTGTGGAACGCCGCGCGCTACGTGCTGCTCAACACCGAGGGCCAGGACTGCGGCCAGATCGGCAAGTGCGGCTACTCGCTGGCCGACCGCTGGATCGCCTCGCGCCTGCAGGCAACGATCCGCGAGGCGCACGAGGGCATCGACGGCTACCGCTTCGACATGGCGGCGAAGGCCATCTACGAGTTCATCTGGAACGAGTACTGCGACTGGTACCTGGAGCTGGCCAAGCCGGTGCTGACCGGCGACGCGCACGAGATCCTCAAGCGCGGCACGCGGCGCACGCTGGTGACGGTGCTGGAAACGGTGCTGCGCCTGCTGCACCCGCTGATGCCGTTCATCACCGAGGAGATCTGGCAGCGCGTGGCACCGCTGGCCGGCGCCGGCGGCGCGACCATCTCGCTGGCCGCCTACCCGCAGGCCGACGTCAACCTGATCGACCTCGATGCCGAGGCCGACATCGCCTGGGTGCAGAGCTTCCTCGTCGGCGTGCGCCGCATCCGCGCCGAGCTCAACGTCGCTCCCGGCAAGCCGCTGGCCGTGCTCGCCCGCGGTGGTGATGCCGCCGATCAGGAGCGGCTGCAGGCCAACCGCGTGTTCCTCGAAAGCCTCGGCCGCATCGAGTCGATCGCGCTGATCGACGGCGAGGCGCCGGAAGCGGCGACCACGCTGGTCGGCCACATGGAAATCCTCATCCCGCTCGCCGGGCTGATCGACAAGGACGCCGAGCTCGCCCGTCTGGCCAAGGAAATCGAGCGCATCGTCAAGGACATCGCACGCATCGAAGCCAAGCTGGCCAATCCGGCCTTCGCCGACAAGGCGCCGGCCGACATCGTCGCCAAGGAGCGCGAGAAGCTCGACGCCCAGCGCGTCGCGCTCGGCAAGCTGCAGGACACGCACGCACGCATGGCGCGGCTGTAACACCACGCGCTGCACAGCCCCGACGACACCCGCCACGGCCCGCCCGCGGCGGGTGTCGTCATTCTGGCGCGCCGTCGTGAGCGTGCCCGGCATCGACTATTGTGCGCATACCGCCCACCCGAGGAGTCCCGCCATGGTCGCCAGCGTTCTGCGCAACATCACCCTCGATGATTCCCAGCCCAGCGGCATGCTGCCTTACGACAAGAACTGCGTAGCGATGACCTTCTCCCGGCTGCTCGGTGTCGGCGTCTACGCGACGATCAATTTTTTCCTGCAGAAACAGTGGATCAAGAACGCCAAGGATCTGGAGAACGACAACACCATCGAGCTCGTCATCGGCAAGCTCGATCTCCAGGAACGCTACAAGAAACAGTCATGGGCGACGGTCAAGACCGGCATGCAGGGCATGCCGGACGGTCGCTATTTCGCCACCAACTGGGGCATCGAGGACTCGAAGGCCAAGGCCGGACACGCCTTCGCCATCATCAAGAAAGGCGGCGTCGGCGTGGCCGGCAACAATGCCGAGGACACAGACCGGCCGTATCACTCACAGATCAGCGACAGCCACCTGATCTCGGTGTACGGCCCGATCGGCTGACGCGTCCGCTGCCGTCAGCCAGTGCGGCGCCAGCGGCGGCGCAAGGCCAGCGCGAGCGGCCCGCCGAGACACAGCCACAGCGTCGCCGGCTCCGGCACACGGCTCACCGTCGGTGCCAGCAGATAGGCGAATTCGCCGCTGAGCAGCGACACGCCGCTGAGCCCGGTGGTGCCGTCCGCAGCGGCGCTGACCAGCAGGTCGGCCTCCGGCACCAGCGTGGCGAAGATGTCGCCACCGAGCAGCGCATTGAGCACGACGTCACCGCTGCCGCCGAACATGAGCTCGCGCGCATAACCGCCGAGCAACAGTGAACGCATGAAACCGCTGCCGGGCACGGCGGTTTCGACGCCGAGCTGCGGGTTGAGCAGTGCATCGGCACCGAGGTTGAGCAACAGCAGCAGGTCGAAGCCGGTGAAATCATCGGCATAGCCGGTGACGCCGAGATCGAGGCGGTACACCGCTGCCCGCGCATCGCCCGGTGCCGCCGAGCGCAGCGCCGCGAAATCGGCCGGATCGAGCAGCGCCTGATCGAGCAGGCCGAACAGCTCCGCCCCGCCCTGCAAACCGGGAATGAACGGGGTCGCGGTGCCGCCGGCGTCGACGAACGGATTAGCGCCGCGCAGACCGTCATCACGGCTGAGGCTCGCCCCCAGACTGATCGGCAGACCGCCGCTGGTATTGCTGGCGAACATCAGGTAGCCGTTGCCGCCGGGATTGCCCGCGCCGCCGCCGGCACCGCCGGCGGCGTTCACCGTGCTGGCACTTGCCTCCACCACCGAGGCGGCGAGCAGCACGCTGCCACCGGCACCACCGCCACCGGCGCCGCCCGTCGCACCGCTGCCGCCGCTGCCACCGCTGGCGCCAGCACCACCGTCACCGCCCGCTCCGCGCGGGAACGGCAGCCCGATTGCCGCCTGGCCGTCGCTGCCGCCGCTCCCGGCACCGCCTGACAGCCCGCTCTGCCCGGCACTGCCCGGCGTACCGTCGGCACCGCTGACATCGAACAGGCCGCCACTGACGATGCGGCCGTAGGCCGAGATCGCCAGGGCGCCGCCACCGCCGCCGCCACTGCCACCGTTGCCGCCGCTGCCACCGCTGCCGCCAGCACCGCCGTTGCCACCGCTGCCGCCATCGCCGCCGCTGACCAGTTCGCTGCCCCAGCCGCCGCCGCCGCCGCCGCCCTGGCCACCACCGCCGCCACCGCTACCGCCCGTGCCACCCTGGCCGCCGCCGCCGCCGCTGCCACCGCTGAGCAACAGGCCGCCACCGGTATTCAGCCCCCCCGCCCCCGGTGCCCCGTCGACGGCGGAACGACCACTACCGCCGGTACGGCCGGGACTGCCATCCGTCGCATTGCTGTTGACGGTAAACGTGAAGGCGAAACAGACCCCGGCGACCTCCACCACGCAGTGATTGGTGATATCCGCCCCCGCACCACCGCTGCCGCCGCCACCACCACCGCCGCCCGAGGCAAATGCCAGTGCGTTGCCGCCCGCCGTGGCCACCGAGTGGATACCGGCGCCGCCGCTGCCACCCGCCAGGGCCAGCCGCCCGGAGAAGCCGTTGCCGGCACTGTCGCCAGCGGAGCCCGACCCGCCGTCCGAGGCGCTGCCGATGCCGGTCGCGGCACCGCCTGGATTCCCCTGGCCCAGGCCGCTGCCGCGCGAGCCGCCGGAACCGCCAGCGCCACCGGCCGAGCCGCCGCCGCCAGCGCCACCTCCCGCGCCGGCCTGCTGGCCGCTGGCCGAGAAATCGATCAGAGCGCCGGCAGCGATATAGGCATCGTTGCCGACGCTGAAGCGCGCACCGCGACTGCCCTGGCCGATGACGGTATCGCCGGCATTGAGATGCAGGTCGCCGGCGAAATAGAAGGTGGTGACATTACTGGCGATGCTGCTCGAAAAATCAGTGCCATTGAGCGAGCCGACGGCCAGGCCGCCACTGAAAATCTGTCCGCTGTCGGTATCCACGAGATAAGACACGGCGCCAGCCGGTCCCAGGGCAAAACTCAGAGCAAACGCCAAGGCGGTGCGTTTCATTGTTGTTCTCCTGATGATCCTCCCCGATCAGCTCCTGGCTCCATGGCTTGCCACCCGCGCGTCATGCTTCCCCGTGCACGCCGCGGCGAAGTCCGGCAATTCCTGCACCAATACTTACAACTCAAAAGTTTTCAGTACGTTGTATCGACGAGCAGCAAGTGTCGCCGTCGTCCATGCAAGTTATTGTAAAGATTGTTAACAAACGAAAAGGTCGATCGCGCCGCGCGGCGCATGCCATTGCTGCAGCAGCACACGGATGTCGCCGGCGCGCTATGCTGCCGCGACGTTCCTGCCCGACGACACTGACACGGATTTCACATGCGCCCGTTCTGGCGATTCATGACTGACTTTGGCGAAATCGGCCTGCTGCTGCCGTGCTCGCTGGCCTTGTGCACCCTGCTCTGGCTGCATGGCGCACGACATGCCGTTAAATGGTTTGTGCTGTGCTGGAGCGGCTGTCTCGGCCTGCTGCTGATCGGCAAGCTGCTGCTGATCCCGTGCACGATGCACTGGGACCTTGCCCTGCGCAGCCCGAGCGGCCACGCCGGTGCCTCGCTGTTCTTCTATGGCGCCCTCGGCTGGTTGCTGCTGCGCCATGCTCCGCGCAGCGTGGGCTGGCCGACCGCGCTGCTCGCGGTGCTGCTGATGCTCGGCGTACCGCTGTCGCGGGTCATGCTCGGCATGCACAGCGTCGCGGAAGTCGTCGCCGGCGTCTGTGTCGGGCTGGGCTGGCTGACGCTGTTCGCCCGTCGCGAATACGGCACGCCGCGGCCGCGGCTGCGCCCGGCCGCGCTCGGTATCGGCCTGCTCGCCGTCTCGGCACTGGCCTCGGGCGCGCCGCACGTACCGGCCGAGCTGGCGATCCGCGATGCCGCGCACTGGCTGCAGTCGGCCTTCAGCAGCTGCCGGCTGATTCCCTGAAACACCGTGGAGACACCGCCATGCTCGAACTGCGCCCGAACTGCGAATGCTGTGACCGCGATCTGCCGCCCGATGCCGAGGACGCGCTGATCTGCTCGTTCG
Organism: Plasticicumulans acidivorans; assembly: GCF_003182095.1. GTDB lineage: Bacteria > Pseudomonadota > Gammaproteobacteria > Competibacterales > Competibacteraceae > Plasticicumulans > Plasticicumulans acidivorans. The sequence continues at coordinate 72,438 of NZ_QGTJ01000013.1, forward strand.
AGTGCACCTTCTGCGCCGACTGCGCCGAGCAGGTCCTGCACGGCGTCTGTCCGAACTGCGGCGGCGAACTGGTGCGCCGCCCGCGCCGGCCGGTGGCCAAGCTGGCGGCCAATCCACCCTCGACCCTGCGCGTGCTCAAGGCCGGCGGCTGCCGGCCGGCTGCCTGAACAGCGTCTGCTCCAGCGGCCTACAGCAGCACGCCGTCGACCGGACGCACCGCTGCCGGGCGCTCACGCTCGCCGAGCAGTTCGCGCAGGTCGGCTTCGATGGTGGTGCTGATCGCGGTCAGCGGCAGATCGTTGGGCAGCTCACCGAAAGGCTCCTCGATCTGCTCGCCGAGCGCATCGAGGCCGAAGAAGGTATAGGCCAGTACCAGCACCACCAGCGGCGTCAGCCAGCCGACGCTGTCGACCAGGCCGAACGGCAGCATCAGGCAGTAGACGTGCACGGTGCGGTGCAGCAGCAGGCGGTACGGATACGGAATCGGCGTGTTGCGGATACGCTCGCAGGCGCCGAGCACGTGACCGAGCGAGACCAGGCTGGTTTCGACGCTGGTGGCCAGCATCGGCTCCAGGCGCCCGTCACGGCGGGCGGCGTGGATGCCGTCGCCCAGCTGCTGCAGCAGCGCCAGCGGCACATTGTGCGCCAGCGCCGTGCGCGCCGCCCGTTCACCGCCGAGGATGCGTTCGAGATCGGGCAGCGGATCGCCGCCGCGCAGGTGGTGGCGCAGGGCATGGACGAAGGCGATCGTCGTGTGCACCAGCGCCGGACGGTCGTCGGCACCCTGTGCCGGCGCCGCCACCGTGTTGAGGATCTGCCGGGTCAGCGTGCGCGCACTGATCAGCAGCTCTCCCCACAGCGTGCGCCCCTCCCAGAAACGCGCGTAGCTGGCGTTGTTGCGAAAGCCGAGGAAGATCGCCAGCGTCAGGCCGAGCAGGCTCAGCGGCGTCACCGTCAGCGAGGTGCCGAACGGCAGCACGCTGGCATGCAGCACCGTCACCAGCGTCGCCAGGGCCGTGGTCAGCAGCAGCGGCCGCAGGATGAACTGCACGATCGAGCCGCGCAGGCGAAACAGCACATCGAAGCCGTTCGGGGTGTTCAGGACGATCATCAGCTCGCTCCGCGCCGACACCACGACGGCTCGGCGACACAGGGCCGCGCAGTATAGCGGCGCCTCAGCACCAGCCGCGTTCGAGCACGTAGCGCACCAGCGCCGCGGCGCAGTCGAGGTCGAGCTTGCGCATGATGTTGAGCCGGTGCGTTTCCACCGTGCGCGCGCTCAGGCTGAGCTGCTCGGCGATCTGGCGGTTGCTCAGGCCGCGCCCGATCAGCGTGGCGATCTCGCGTTCGCGCGGCGTCAGCTCGACGGCGGCATTGCGCTGCAGTCCGGCCGGCGCCTGGAAGCCGGCGCCGGCCAGCACCGCCTCGATGGCCTCGACGATGGCCTCGGCCGGCGCGTCCTTGAGCACGTAGCCGCGGGCACCGGCACTGGCGGCCTCGGCGACGTAGCCGGCGTCCTCGTGCATGGTCAGGATCAGCACCGGCAGACCGGGATGCGCGGCGAGCAGGCGGCGCGTCGCTTCCAGACCGTTGATGCCACGCATGGCGATGTCCATCAGCACCAGATCGGGCCGTTGTTCGGCGACCGCGGCCAGCGCGCCGGCGGCGTCACCGGCTTCGGCGACGACACGATAACGGGCGCCAGCTTCGAGCCGCGCACGCAGACCGTCGCGCACCAGCGGGTGATCATCGACCAGCAGCAGGCGCACGGTGGAATCGCTCATCAAGGGCCTCCGGACAGGCGCAGTGCGCGGCGCGGGATGTGGGCATCGAGGCGACAGCCCTGCCCCGGCGCCGTATGCAGCTCGAAACGGCCGCCGAGGGCTTCCAGCCGCTCGTGCATGTTGCGCAGGCCGAAGCCACCGGCATCGTCGCGCACGCCGTCGGCCAGCAGCCGCCCGGCGTCGAAGCCATGGCCGTCATCTTCGATATGTAGCAGCAGACCGTCGCGATGGCGGTTCAGTGCCAGCAGCAGCGTGCGCGCTGCGGCATGGCGCACCGTATTGGCGCAAGCTTCTTGCGCGATACGGAACAGCGCCGTGGCGACGACATCCGGCACCGCGCCGCCACTGTCGGCCCGCACGCTGACCTGCAGGCCAGAACTTGCCGCGGTGTCGCGCCCCAGGCGTTCCAGCGCGGCATCGAGACCGAGATCGTCGAGCAGGCGCGGACGCAGCGCCTGAGCGATGCCGCGCAGCTCGCCGAGCGCCTGCTGCAGCCCGCCGAGCGCGCTGCCCAGCGGCGCGGCGGCGGCCGTGCGCGGCTGCGCCGGATCTGCGAGGCGGGCGGCGGCGGATTCGAGCACGAACTTCACCGCGACCAGCTGCTGACTGAGACCGTCGTGCAGCTCGCGGGCGACGCGGGCGCGTTCGTCCTCCTGCGAATGCACCACGCGCTCGGCCAGGCGGCGCAGGCGCGCATCGGCAAAGCGGCGCTGGCTCAGGTTCAGCGCCAGGCCGAAAACGGCGACCAGCAGCACGCCGCACAGCGCGATCGCCGCGATCGCCGCCTGCGTGGCGGCGGCATTGCCGGCGACTTCGCGCTGCACCTGATCGAGCGCCGCCTGCACATCGTCGAGGTAGATGCCGGTGCCGAGCATCCAGCCCCAGCGCTCCAGGGCGATGACGTAGCCGAGCTTCGGCGCCTCCGAGGCGTGAGTCGACGGTTTCGGCCAGGGGTATTCGATGGTGCCGCCGCCAGCGCGCGCGCGCTCGATCAGCTGCTGGATGGTCGGCCGCCCCTGCGCATCGCGCAGTGCCCACAGATTGCGCCCGACCAGCTCGGGCTGGCGCGGGTGCATCAGCACGTTGCCGGCGAAGTCGTAGAGGAAGAAGTAACCGTCGACGCCGTAGTCGAGCGCGGCGAGCAGCTCGCGCGCCTCGGCCTTGGCGGCCGGGTCGTCACGGCCGCTGTCGTAGAGATGACCGAGCGCCGAGCGCGCCAGACCGACGTAATGGCGCAGCTCGGTCTCCTTGCTGGCCATCAGCGCCGGGCGCAGCGCGGCGCTCGCCTCCTGCACCAGCTGCTGCGACTGGCGCTGCACCGCCCAGCCGACGGCGAGCACCACCAGCACCAGCGGCAGCAGCGATAACAGCAGGATCTTGTGGCGAAGTTCCATCGCGGACGCAGAAAACCGGAATCGAGGGCGCAGTTTACGTAGTTATGCGGATGGTCGCCGCCGTGACGCTTGCGAAGAATTCATCCTGCCGTCAGGCGCCACGAATTTTTACCAAGCGAAAAATCACTAAGCACCGGATTCATGTAAATCCGGCCGCTCGCGGAGGACAGCTCCCTTGAACCGCCTCACGTCCCAACTCGGCTGGATCGCACTGGCCGTGCTCGGCGCGGTTGCGCTCGGCACCGTCGCGCTATCGCGCGGCGAGACCATCAATGCCCTGTGGCTGGTCATCGCCGCCGTCTCGGTCTACCTGATCGCCTATCGCTACTACAGCCTCTACATCGCCCGCGACGTCGCCGGGCTCGACGCCCAGCGCATGACTCCAGCCTGGCGCCACAACGACGGCCTCGATTACGTGCCGACCAACAAATACGTGCTGTTCGGCCACCACTTCGCCGCCATCGCCGGCGCCGGCCCGCTGGTCGGCCCGGTGCTCGCCGCGCAGATGGGGTATCTGCCGGGCACGCTGTGGATTCTCGCCGGTGTGGTGTTCGCCGGTGCGGTGCAGGACTTCCTGGTGCTGTTCGTCTCCACCCGCCGCGACGGCCGCTCGCTCGGCGATCTGGTGAAGTCGGAGCTGGGCACGGTACCGGGCGTGATCGCACTGTTCGGCGCCTTCATGATCATGGTGATCATCCTCGCGGTGCTGGCGCTGATCGTCGTCAAGGCGCTGGCCGGCAGCCCGTGGGGCACCTTCACCGTCGCCGCGACGATCCCGCTGGCGATCTTCATGGGCATCTACACCCGTTACATCCGTCCGGGGCGCATCGGTGAAGTTTCGCTGATCGGCTTCGTCGTGCTGATGGCGGCGATCATCTACGGCGGCGACGTGGCTGCCGGCCCCTGGGGCGAATACTTCAACTTCGACGCCAAATCGCTGACCTGGCTGCTGATCGGCTACGGCTTCATCGCCTCGGTGCTGCCGGTGTGGCTGCTGCTGGCGCCGCGCGACTACCTGTCGACCTTCCTCAAGGTCGGCACCATCGTCGGTCTGGCCATCGGCATCGTCTTCGTCGCACCCGAGCTGAAAATGCCGGCGCTGACCCGCTTCGTCGACGGCAGCGGCCCGGTGTGGTCGGGCAACCTGTTCCCGTTCCTGTTCATCACCATCGCCTGCGGTGCCGTCTCCGGCTTCCACGCGCTGATCTCCTCGGGCACCACGCCGAAGCTGCTGGAGAACGAAAGCCACGCCCGCTTCATCGGTTACGGCGGCATGCTGATGGAATCCTTCGTCGCCATCATGGCGCTGACCGCCGCGGCGGTGATCGAGCCCGGCGTCTACTTCGCGATGAACAGCCCGGCGGCGGTGATCGGCAGCACGCCGGAGGCCGCGGCGCAGGTCATCAGCAGCTGGGGCTTCACGATCACGCCGGACGTGCTGACGGCGACCGCGCAGGCGGTTGGCGAGCACACCATCGTTTCGCGCGCCGGCGGTGCGCCGACGCTCGCCGTGGGCATGGCGCAGATCCTCTCCAAGGTGTTCGGCGGCCACACGATGATGGCCTTCTGGTATCACTTCGCGATCCTGTTCGAGGCGCTGTTCATCCTCACCGCCGTCGACGCCGGCACCCGCGCCGGGCGCTTCATGCTGCAGGACCTGCTCGGCACCTTCGTGCCCTCGCTCAAGCGCACCGAGTCGCTGCTCGCCAACCTGCTGGCCACCGGCCTGTGCGTCGCCGCCTGGGGCTACTTCCTCTATCAGGGCGTGGTCGATCCGCTCGGCGGCATCAACACGCTGTGGCCGCTGTTCGGCATCGCCAACCAGATGCTCGCCGCGATCGCGCTGATCCTCTGCACCGTGGTGCTGTTCCGCATGAAGCGCGAGCGCTTCGCCTGGGTCACCGTGCTGCCGACCGTGTGGCTGCTGATCTGCACGCTGACCGCCGGCTGGCAGAAGATCTTCGACGCCAGCCCGAAGGTCGGCTTCCTCGCCCGCGCCGACAAATACGCCGCGGCACTGGCCAAGGGTGAAGTGCTGGCACCGGCCAAGTCGCTGGAGCAGATGAGCCGGGTGATCTTCAACGACTACGTCGACGCCACGCTGTGTGCGCTGTTCATGGGCGTGGTGCTCAGCGTGCTGGTCTACGGCATCAAGGCCTGCCGCCAGGCGCGCACCGAGCAGCGGCCGACGGTGCACGAAACCGCCTGGGAAGCGCTGCCCGCACAGGCCGGCGCGGCGCAGGCGCACTGAGGTGTTCCGCGATCTCGCCAAGGCCGGGAAATATCTCGGCCAGGCGGCACGGCTGATGGTCGGCCTGCCCGACTACGACGCCTACGTGCAGCACGTGCGCCTGACCCACCCCGAGCGCGAGCCGATGAGCTACGAAGAGTTCTTCCGCGAGCGCCAGGAAGCCCGCTACGGCGGCAAGGGTGGCAGCGGCCGCTGCTGCTGACGCTGTTCCGCCCCCGAACCTGCTGCCCCATCCGTGCCTCTCTCCCCTCCGGAGGCCGGGGCCGCAGGCCAGGGGGCTTTCTTTATCCGCCCGCCACAGGATTGCGCCGATGCTCCCGATTCCCGTCACCGTGCTCACCGGCTTTCTCGGCGCGGGCAAGACCACGCTGCTCAATCAGCTGCTCGCCGCCCGCCCGCAGGAACGCATCGCCGTCGTCGAGAACGAATTCGGCGCCCAGGGCATCGATGGCGCCCTGCTCGACGGTGCTGCCGAGATCGTCGAACTGGCCGGCGGCTGCGTCTGCTGCAGCGTGCGCGGCGAGCTGACGGCGGCGCTGCACGAGCTGCTGGCGCGGCGCGAGGCCGGCACGCTCGCCTTCGACCGCCTGATCCTCGAAACCACCGGCCTCGCCGACCCGGCCCCGGTGGCACAGACATTCTTCGTTGACGAAACACTGCGCGAGCGGCTGCGCCTCGATGCGGTGATCACGCTGGTCGACGCCGTGCACGCGATGCGCCAGCTCGACGAGCAGCGCGTGGCCTGCGCGCAGGTCGGCTTCGCCGACCGCCTGCTGCTGAGCAAGACCGACCGCACCGATGCCGAGAGCCTCGCCGCGCTCACGGCGCGGCTGCGGCGCATCAATCTGCGCGCGCCGATCATCGACAACCGCCACGGCCGGGCCGCCGTCGAAGACTGGCTCGACATCGGCGCCTTCGACCTCGACGACCGCCTGGAACTGCCGCCGGCGGCGCTGCAGTTTCGCCCGGCGGGCACGCCCGCCACGGTCTTCGCGACACCGGCGCACGACGATGACATCGACTCGCGCGTGCTCGAACACGCCGGCGCCGTCGACCTCGACCGCATCGGCGCCTTCATGGAGGCGCTGATCGAGCGCTGCGGCAACGACATGCTGCGCTACAAAGGCGTGTTCGCGATCGCCGGCGAGCCGCGGCGGCTGATCGTGCAGGGCGTGCACCGCATCGCCGGCTTCGACTATGGCAGCCCCTGGCAGAGCGCGGAGACGCCGAGCACGCGGCTGGTGCTGATCGGCCGGCGTCTGCCGTTCGCCGAGATCGCCGCACAATTCACCGCCGCCTGCGCCTGAAGCGACGCCGGCTGTCGCATAATCCGCCGCTTTGCAGCCGCGGAGAACGCCATGCACCGCATCGGCCACTGGGTTTTGTACATCGGCATCGTGCTGACGGTCGGCGGCCTGATCGGCGGCGGCGTGATGATCGTCAGCGCCGGCTATGCTCCGGCACCACTGATCGCTCTGGTGCCCTTCGGTTTCCTGCTCACCTTCACCGGCCTGTGCATGGTCGTGCTGCACGGCCCGCGCAGCAGCGACCAGGCCGCACCGCCCTCGCAGCGGCCGCATGACGATTGATTTCGCACGCGCCGCAACGGGACGAGAAATCTTAGGAAACTGTTAACCTTGCGCGTCCGCGGCGGCACATCGCCGGCCGCGCCGAAATCTTTGCCGAGAGTGTCGATGACCCATCCCGCCTTCGAACACCTGCGCAGCCGAGCCGTCCCCGCGCTCAAGCTCGAACTGCAGGAATACCGTCACCGCGCCACCGGCGCCTGTCACCTCCACCTCGCCGCAGCCGATCCGCACAACGCCTTCCTGGTGGCCTTTCTGACCGTGCCGCAGGACTCCACCGGCGTCGCCCACATCCTCGAACATACGGCACTGTGCGGCAGTCGCCGCTACCCGGTGCGCGACCCGTTCTTCATGATGACGCGGCGTTCGCTGAACACCTTCATGAACGCCTTCACCGGCAGCGACTGGACCGCCTATCCGTTCGCCAGCCTCAACCGCAAGGATTTCGCCAACCTGCTCGACGTCTATCTCGACGCGGCGTTCTTCCCGCTGCTCGACCCGCTCGACTTCGCCCAGGAAGGCCACCGTGTCGAATTCGACGACCCCGCCGACCCGGGCTCGAAGCTGGTCTACAAGGGTGTGGTGTTCAACGAGATGAAAGGCGCGATGTCGAGCCCGGTGCAGGCGCTCGCCCAGCACCTGCAGAGCGCGCTGTTCCCGACCACCACCTATCACTACAATAGCGGCGGCGAACCGACCGAGATTCCGCGCCTGACGCATGCGCAGCTGGTGGCCTTCCACGCCAACCACTATCACCCGTCGAACGCGGTGTTCATGACCTATGGCGACATCGCCGCGGACGAGCATCAGGCGGCCTTCGAAGCGCGTGCGCTCGGCCACTTCCAGGCGCGCTCGCTCGGCCTGTCGATTCCCGACGAGCGCCGCTACAGCCACCCGCAGCACGTCGAGGCCCGCTACGCGGCCAGCCCCGACATGCTCGACGACGGCACCCATGTCGTGCTCGGCTGGCTGCTCGGGCGCACCACCGACCCGCTCGAAGTCGCCCGCGCACGCCTGCTCTCCGATGTGCTGCTCGACAATTCCAGCTCGCCGCTGCGCGCCGCGCTGGAAACCAGCGAACTCGGTGCCGCGCCCTCGCCGCTGTGCGGCTTCGATGACTCGACGCGCGAAACCACCTTCGTCTGCGGCCTCGAAGGCTGCTCGGCCGCCGCCGCCGCCGCGGTCGAGCGCCGAGTGCTCGAAGTGCTGGAGGAGGTCGCCGAGCACGGCGTCGAGCCCAGCGTCATCGACTCGATGCTGCACCAGATCGAACTGGAGAGCCGCGAGATCACCGGCGACAGTTACCCCTACGGCCTCAAGCTGCTGATGGACACGCTGACGCCGCTGATGCACGGCGGTGATCCGCTCGACGGTATCGACATCGACCCGGTGCTGGAGCAGCTGCGCCGCGAGGCGCTGGCGCCCGACTACATCCAGCGCCTGGTGCGCCGGCTGCTGCTCGACAATCCGCACCGGGTGCGCCTGAGCATGCGTCCGGACGCCGGACTCGCCGCCAAACAGGCGGCGAGCGAGGCGGCCACGCTGGAGAAGCTGCGCAAGCATCTCGACGCCACCGGCCGCGCGGCGATCCAGCAACAGGCCGGCGCCCTCGCCAGTCGCCAGGCTCGCGTCGACGATGCCGAGCTGCTGCCGAAGGTCACGCTGGCCGACGTGCCGGCGGAGCTGCCGATCGCCAGCGGCGAACACCGGCCGCTGCTCGGCGTGTCGAGCAGCTGGTATGCACAGCCGACCAACGGCCTGATCTACCAGCAGTGGATCATCGACCTGCCGGAGCTGGAGCCGACGCTGCTCGAACTGGTGCCGCTGTATGCGCTGACGCTGACCGAGGTCGGCAGCGGCGGTCGCGATTACCTCGACACGCAGGCGCTGCAGGCGGCGGTCACCGGCGGCCTCAACGCCCGCTGCCTGGTGCGCGCGGCCGTCGACGACACCCAGCAGATGCGCGCGGTGCTGGTGCTGGCCGGCAAGGCGCTCAAGCGCAACGTGCTGGCCCTCTCCAGCCTGCTGCAGCAGACGCTGCTCAGCCCGCGCTTCGACGAACTTGACCGCCTCGCCGAGCTGGTCGCGCAGTACCGCGCCCAGCGGGACGAGGAAATCGTCGAGCACGGTCACGCGCTGGCGATGGGCGCGGCCAGTGAAAGCCTGTCGCCGACCGCGGCGCTGCTGTCGCAGTGGGCCGGTCTCAGTGCCATCGAGCGTCTGCGCCGCCTCGACGATGCCCTCGAAACCGATGCCGAGGCACTCGCCAGCTACGCGCAGCGCCTGCAGGCGCTGCACCAGATCATCCTGCAGGCACCGCGGCGCCTGCTGGTGGTCGCCGAGGCCGAGCAGCTCGCCAGCGTCGAAGCCGCGCTGTCGGCGAGCTGGAAGAATGCCGCCACCTGCGAGCAGGTGGCGCCGCTGCGTGCCAACCTGCCGGCCGCCATGCGCACACAGGCCTGGGTGACCTCGGCGCAGGTCAACTTCTGCGCCCGCGCCTATCCGGCCGTCGCGCCGACGCACGCCGATGCGCCGGCGCTGATGGTGCTCGGGGATTTCCTGCGCAACGGCTATCTGCACCGGGCGATCCGCGAACGCGGCGGTGCCTACGGCGCCGGCGCCGGCTATCACGCCGACGGCGGCGCCTTCCGTTTCTTCTCTTACCGCGATCCGCGCCTCGCCGAGACGCTGGCCGACTTCGACGCCTCGATCGACTGGCTGCTGCAGACCGCGCACGAGCCGCAGAAGCTCGAAGAAGCGGTGCTCGGCGTCATCGCCGCCATCGACCGCCCCGGCTCGCCGGCCGGCGAGGCGGTGAACGCCTGGTTCAGCGAGCTGTTCGGGCGCACGCCGGAGCAGCGCCGCAACTTCCGCGCGCGCGTGCTTGCGGTGAGCATCGACGATCTGCAGCGCGTCGCCCGCACCTGGCTGCGCCCGGAACAGGCGCACACCGCGGTCATCACCCATCAGGCGGCACTGGATGCCAGCGGTCTAGAGGGCCAGGTCTACACGCTGTAGGCCTGCACTCCGCCCATAAAAAAGGCCACCCGCGGGTGGCCTTTTGATTGACCGGCGACTGAGGGGGCTCAGCGACCGCTGCCGCGCAGAGCAACGAAGTCGCCGAGCACGCGTGTCGCCTCGTCGAGGAACGGGTCCGGCCCGTCCTTGCGCGGCGTGTCCTCGCCGCCATCGCTGTCGCCATCGAGCTGCGCGCGCCCGGCACGGCTCTTCAGACGGGCGCGGGCAGCGTCGTGCTCGGCACGGCGCTCGCTTTCCAGCAGTGAAACGCGGGTGCGCTTGCGCAGTTCGCGGGCGTATTCGAGGTCCTGCTTGAGATCCTGATAGGCCTGATCGTGGGCGACCCGGCTGTCATGCAGGTTCATCAGCTCCGGCACCATATCGTTGACGTGACCGAACAGCTTGTAGCGCGTCGCGGCAATCTCGTCCCAGGGCATCGCGTGCTCCTGCGCACCCTCGCCGACTTCGTCTTCGCCGAAGGCGACCGGGAAGCCGATGTCCGGATGCACGCCGCGATGCTGCGTGCTCGAACCGTTGACGCGGTAGAACTTGGCGATCGTCAGCTTGAGCTGGCCGAGCTTGTCCTTGATCTGCGGCAGAAAGCGGCCGAGCTCGATCAGCGTCTGCACCGTGCCCTTGCCGAAGGTCGGCTCGCCGATGATCAGGCCGCGGCCGTAGTCCTGAATCGCACCGGCGAAAATCTCCGAGGCCGAGGCGCTGAAGCGGTCGGTGAGCACTGCCAGCGGGCCACCGTAGACCAGATCCGGGTCCGGGTCGTTTTCGAGCTGCACCTTGCCCTTGCTGTCGCGCACCTGCACCACCGGCCCCTCGGTGATGAACAGGCCGGTCAGTTCGACGGCCTCCTGCAGCGAACCGCCGCCGTTCTGGCGCAGGTCGATGACCACGCCGTCGACCTTCTGCTGTTCGAGCTCGTGCAGCAGCCGGCGCACGTCGCGCGTGGTGCTGCGATAGTCGGCATCGCCGCGCTGGGCCGCGGCGAAGTCGATGTAGAAGGTCGGGATGGTGATGACGCCGATGTGCTGCTCGACGCCGTCACGCATGAAGGTCTTGATCTGGCTCTTCGCCGCCTGTTCTTCGAGCTGGATCTTGTTGCGCACCAGACGCACCAGCGCGCCGGCGCTGCCTGGCGGGTCCGCCGCCGGCACCACCTGCAGACGCACCACCGAACCGCGCTGGCCCCGGATCAGGTCGACGACGTCGTCGAGGCGCCAGCCGACGACATCGGTCATCGCGCTGTCGTCGCCCTGCCCGACGGCGACGATGCGATCCTTCGGCTTGATCAGCTTGGACATGTCGGCCGGGCCGCCGGGCACCAGCTCGACGACGACGGTTTCTTCATCTTCCAGGCGCAGCACCGCACCGATGCCCTCCAGCGACAGGCGCATCTGGATGTTGAAGTTCTCCGAGCTGCGCGGGCTGAGGTAGGAGGTGTGCGGGTCGAACACGCCGGTGATCGCGTTCATGTAGGCCTGGAACACGTCCTCCGGCTCGGCCTGACCGGCGCGGCGCAGGCGGCCTTCATAGCGCCGGCGCAGCGTCTCGCGGGCCGCTGTCTCGTCCTTGCCGGCGAGCATCAGGTTCAGCGTCTCGTGCTTGAGACGCTTGCGCCAGATCTCGTCGAGTTCGGCCGTGGTGGTCGCCCACGGCGCCTTCTTGCGGTCGAGCTCGATGCTCTCGCGCACGCTGAAGTCGAACGGGTGCGAGAGCACCTCGCGGGCATGCTGCGTGCGCTCCAGCAACCGCTGCTGGTAGCGGTTGTAGATCTCGAACGCCGCGCCAAGGCGACCGTTGCGCAGATCGTCGTCGAGCTTCGTGCGGTACTTCTCGAAATCAGCGACGTCGCTGGCGAGAAAGTAGCTGCGGCTGAAGTCGAGGGCCGCCAGGTAGTCGTCGAAGGCGGCGCTGGAAAGTGCGTCGTCGAGCTTGATGCGACGGTAGTGGTACTGCGACAGCAGCCCCGCTACCGCCTGCTCGACGCGCGCCTCGCTGGCGGTCGGCGACAGCGGCGGCAGGCTTGTGGGCAGCGGCTGGGTGTCGTTGTTGGTGACCGCCGCGCAGGCCACGAACGAAAACGGCAACAGCAGCCCCGCAAGAAACAGGCGACGCAATCCCATTGTCAGGAACTCACTCGGAAGTGGGGGAGGTATCGGAATCGTCGATGTCATCATCGGACGCCTCGTCATCGGCGTCGATGTCATCGTCGTCCATTTCCGCAGAGACCGCACCACCGTTACCAGTGTTCCAGCGCCCGCGTGCATTGCGCTCCGGCAGCGAGATCGGATGCACCAGCGCGATCTCGGTGGCCACCGGCTGCTTGCCGTTGGGCTCGGCCAGCGTGAACTCGAAAATGTGGTTGCGCGACGGCAACTTCATCAGGTTGAAGCCTTCCGGCAGGCTCGAATCGTGGAAGAAAGCGGTGCGGTACGGCGACTCCGGATCGCGTGAATCGGTCTTCCACAGGTACTGCGTGTTCTGCACCAGAAAACGCATGAAGCCGAAGCCCTTGTTGTCGTCGTGGTGATAGCAGTAACCGCGCACCCGCGAGCCGATCTCGCCCCACGCGGCATTGCCGTTGTCACCGCGCGCCGGCAGCAGGCCGGGGATCAGATAGCCGGAAATGAACAGATCGGCCTCGCGGCGCAGGTCCTCGGAAATATTGTCGAAACCGATGACCTCGACACGCAGGCCCTTGTTCTGCAGGGCACGCACGACCTGGACGAAATCCCCGTCGCCGGTCACCAGCACGACGCGGTCGAGGTTCTGCGACTGCAGCAGCAGGTCCACCGCCATGTCCAGATCGGCATTGGCCTTGCCGTAACGGGTACCGGATTCGTCCTCGTACCACTTGACCTTCTTTTCGATGACTTTGTAACCGAGCTCGCGCAATGCTGCCTGGTAGGCACGCATGCGCTCGCGATAGCTGTGATTGTTGTGGGCGCGATCTTCGTCGAAAGTGAGGTAAACGTTGAGGCGCAGGGCCTCGGCCAGATCCCTGCACGCGAAATCGCGCAGGACGTCGAACTGCATGCGGCTGCCGCCGTTACGAGTGATATTGGCGGCGTCGACATAGACACCAACTTTAGCGTGAGACTTGAAATTCACTGATGGACTCCGATTTCCCCGCTTCGGCGGGGTCCTGCCAACTTATGGGGGGTACAACGAAACAAATGATGCGATCAATGCAAGTGCCGGCGGCACGGGAAGTATTGTCTCAGAAAGCAACCCGCCCCGCCCGGACTGCGTCAAGCGATCCATCGTCGAAACGGCTCACGTTCAGGCCACACGCACCGCTGAGAAAGCGGTCTCCCCTGTCGCGCAGGCGGAGCGCAGCACTTCAGCTTCGGGAGGGTTGTGCGGGCGACGCGATGCGCCTTCAAGCACAGCGCCAGTATCGCAACGACGGCAAACGGCACCCGCTTGTATCACCGATCACCGGCAGGGCTCCTGCCCGCCGCCGCCGGTCGAGCAATCTTCGTGTCGCCTGCATCGTCCTTGCGTCTCCGCTGCGTCCTGCCCTGACCGGCAAGCCCAAACGACACGGCGCCCGCTGGGGGCGCCGTGAGGACAGACTGTAAGACAGTCGCTGCGTCGGCAACGGTAAATCAGAGCAAATTCAGCTCAAGCCGCGCGCGTGGCGAGATCATTTCCTGATTCCACGGCGGCTCCCAGACCAGCTCGACGTCGACGTCGTCGATGCCCTCGACGCCGCGCACGGCGTTCTGCACCCATTCCGGCATCGAGCCGGCGACCGGGCAGGCCGGCGCCGTCAGCGTCATGCTGATCTTGGCGTAGCGCCTGGCCTCGTCGATCTGCATACCGTAGACCAGCCCGAGTTCCCAGATGTCGACCGGAATCTCGGGGTCGTAGACGGTCTTCAGCGCGCTGATGACGCGGTTTTCGATATCGCTGCGCTCGGCAGGCTGCATCACGCTGCTCATCGGCCTACTCCGTCGCCACGCTCTGCTGATGGGCGAGCGCGGCCTTGAGTGCGTGCCAGGCCAGCGTCGCGCACTTGACCCGGCTCGGGTAGTCGCGCACGCCGGCGAGCACGCTGAGCTTGCCCAGCCCTTCCGGCAGCGGACCGTCGGTGGTCACCAGGTCATGGAACTTGGTGAACAGCGGCTCGACCTCATCGATGCGCTTGCCCTTGAGTGCCTCGGTCATCATCGAGGCCGAGGCGGTCGAGATCGCGCAGCCCTGGCCCTGGAAGGAAAGGTCGCGGATGACATCGCCTTCAACGTCGAGGTAGACGGTCAGGCGGTCGCCGCACAGCGGGTTGAAACCTTCGGCGTGATGGGTCGCCGGATCGACGACGCGGAAGTTCCGCGGCCGTTTGTTGTGATCGAGGATGACTTCCTGATAGAGATCGCGCAGATCGCTCATGTGTTTGAATCCTTGGGCTTCAGCCGAACCAGTGGCGGACTTTCTCGACGGCGGCGACGAGCGCGTCGACGTCAGCCAGGGTGTTGTACACGCCGAACGAGGCGCGGGCCGTGGCGGGAACCTCGAAGCGGTCCATCAGCGGCTGAGCGCAATGATGCCCGACGCGCACGGCCACGCCCTCGCCATCGAGGATCGTGCCGATGTCGTGCGGGTGCACGCCGTCCATGACGAAGGACACCACGCCGGCCTTGCCGGGAGCGGTGCCGATCAGACGCACGCCGGGGACTTCACCGAGGCGCTGCATCGTGTATTCGGTCAGCGCGTGCTCGTGGGCGGCGACGACGTCGAGGCCGATCGCCTCGACCCACTCGATCGCCGCGCCGCAGCCGATGACGCCGGCGATGTCCGGCGTGCCGGCCTCGAAGCGCTCCGGCGCATCGGCGAAGGTCGAGCCCTTGAAGCTGACGCGGCGGATCATGCCGCCGCCGCCCTGATACGGCGGCATGCCGGCGAGCAGCTCGCGGCGGCCGTAGAGCGCGCCGACGCCGCTCGGTCCGTAGACCTTGTGCGAGGAGAAGCAATAGAAGTCGCAGCCCAGCGCCTGCACGTCGACCGCCAGGTGCGGCACGCCCTGGGCACCGTCGACCAGCACCGGGATGCCGCGCGCGTGCGCCGCGGCGACGATCTCGGCGACCGGCAGCAGGGTGCCGAGCACGTTGGAGACATGGGCGATGGCGATGAACCGGGTGCGCTCAGTGATGCAGGCGACGAAGGCATCGACGTCGACCTCGCCGCGGTCGCTGATCGGCGCGGCGACCACCTTCGCCCCCTTCTCGGCGGCGACCAGCTGCCAGGGCACGATGTTCGAATGGTGCTCCAGCTCGGTGACTAGGATCTCGTCACCGGCGTGCAGCCGCGGCCGCACGAAGCTGTGGGCAACCAGATTGGTGGCCTCAGTGGTGCCGCGCAGGAAGATCACGTCATGCGCGTGCGGCGCATTCAGGAAACGCGCGACGGTGTCACGGGCGCGCTCGAAAGCGGCCGTCGAGCGCTCCGAGAGCGTGTGCACGCCGCGGTGGATGTTCGAGTAGTAATGGCGGTAGCAGTCGGTGACCGCCTGGATCACCACCTCCGGCTTCTGTGCCGAGGCCGCGCTGTCGAGGTAGACCAGCGGCTTGCCGCGGATCGCCTGCGCCAGCACCGGAAACTGTGCGCGGATCGCCTCGACGTCGAACGCCGCGTCCGCGGTCTGCAGTTGTGCACTCATGCTCATGCCTCCAGCCAGGCGTCGATGCGCGCTTCGAGGCGTTCGCGCCAGCCCGCATCGTCGAGTCCATCGAGGAATTCACCGGCGAAGGCGCGCACCAGCAGCGCCTTGGCCTCGGCTTCGCCGATGCCGCGGCTGCGCAGGTAGAACAGCGCCGTCTCGTCGAGCTCGCCGACGGTGGCGCCGTGCGCGCACTTGACGTCATCGGCGAAGATTTCCAGCCGCGGCATCGCCTGTGCCTGGGCCATGCGCGCCAGCAGCAGGTTGCGGCACTGCTGCTGCGCGTCGGTCTTCTGCGCATCCTGCTCGACGCGGATCAGGCCATCGAAGACATGCCGCGACTTGCCCTTGAGCACGCCGCGGAACGTCTGCCGGCTCTCGCCGTGAGCGACCGCGTGACGCACCGTCAGGTGGCTGTCGAGCAGCTGGCCGTCGGCAGCCAGCGCCAGGCCTTCGAGCGTGGCATTGGCGCCCGCGCCGGCCAGCGTCAGCGTCAGGTCGACGCGGCCGATCAGCCCGCCGAGCATGCAGCGGTGCAGACTGGCCTGCGCCCCGGCCGCCAGCTCGGCATGCACGCTGGCGAACTGCCAGGCGCTGCGCGACTCGTCCTGCAGCACGAAATGCCGGTACTGCGCGCCCTCGCCGAGACGGATCTCGGTGACAGGGTTGCTGAAGTAACGGCCGCGGCCGCGCTGCAGCTCGGTGACGCGGGCGTTCGCACCGGCTTCGAGCACCACCAGCAGGCGCGGATGCGCGGCGGTGTCCTCGCTGCTGAGCAGCGCGATCTCGATGGTCTCGTCGAGCTGTACGCCGGCGGCGACATGGACGACGACGCCGTCGGTAAAGTTCGCCGTGTTCAGCGCGCTGAACGGCTCGGCGTTCCACGCCGGCACGTCGCCGAGCGCGGCCAGCAGCTGCGGGCGCTCGGCGGCGACTTCGGCGAGCGGCGCGACGGTGACACCGGCCGGCAGCGCCGTGCGCCGCGACAGCGAAGGCACGTAATGGCCGTCGACCAGCACCAGGCGCAGCGCGCCGTCGAGCCCGTCGAGCAGCGCGGCATCGACCGGGCGTGGCGCCGCGGCGGCGGCGAACTCCTGGGCGCGGAAGCCGTTGAGATCGACCGTGCGCCAGACCTCCTGGCGGCGGTTGGGCAGGCCGCGCTGCAGCAGTTCGCCGCGGGCGCCGGCACGCAGCTCATCGAAGCGCAGCGGCGCCGGCAGTGCCGCCGCCAGCGCCTCGGCGCGGCCGAGCCAGTCAGTGGCGCAGCCGAGCGCATCCGGCGCCGCGGCACGCTTTGCATCATCGCTCATCGCCGCGCCCTCAGGCCTGGGCGCGGCGGCTTTCGCCTTCCGCGCGACCGTACAGCGAGTAGCCCTGCTCTTCGAGTTCGAGCGCGAGCTGCGGACCGCCGGAGCGGACGATGACGCCATCGACCATCACGTGCACCACGTCCGGCACGATGTGGTCGAGCAGGCGCTGGTAATGGGTGATGACGAGGAAGGCGCGCTCGGGGCTGCGCAGCGCGTTGACGCCGTCGGCGACGACTTTCAGCGCATCGATGTCGAGGCCGGAGTCGGTCTCGTCGAGCACCGCGAGCTTCGGCTCCAGCACCGTCATCTGCAGGATTTCATTGCGCTTCTTCTCGCCGCCGGAAAAGCCCTCGTTGACCGGGCGCTTGAGGAAGCTCTCATCCATCTTCACCAGGCCGGCGCGCTGCTGGACCTTTTCCAGAAAGTCGAGGGCGTCGAGCTCCTCCTCGCCGCGGTGCTTGCGCACGGCGTTCACCGCCGCCTTGAGGAAGTAGAGGTTGTTCACGCCCGGGATCTCGACCGGGTACTGGAAGGCGAGGAACAACCCCTCGCGGGCGCGCTCCTCGGGGGCCAGTTCGAGCAGCGACTTGCCGTCGAACAGCACCTCGCCGGCGGTCGCCTCGTAACCGGGACGGCCGGCGATGATGTTGGCGAGCGTGCTCTTGCCCGAGCCGTTCGGCCCCATGATGGCGTGGACCTCACCGGGGCGGATGACGAGATCGATGCCGCGCAGGATTTCGCGGCCGTCGACGCTGGCGTGCAGATTCTTGATTTCAAGCATGATGGGCGAGTGATTCCGTGATGAACGCTGGCAATGTGCGGCTGGCGATGGCAATGGCGGCGGCGCTCAGCCGACGCTGCCTTCGAGTTTGAGTTCGAGCAGCTTCTGCGCCTCGACGGCGAACTCCATCGGCAGCTCCTTGAACACTTCCTTGCAGAAACCGTTGACGATCAGGCTGACGGCGTCCTCGGCGCTGATGCCGCGGGTCTGCAGGTAGAAGATCTGGTCATCGGAGACCTTCGAGGTGGTGGCCTCGTGCTCGACCTGAGCGCTCGGGTTCTGCACCTCGACGTAGGGGAAGGTGTGCGCGCCGCACTGGTCCCCCATCAGCAGCGAGTCGCACTGCGAGTAGTTCCGCGCACCGTCGGCACCCGGCAGGATGCGTACCAGACCGCGGTAGGCGTTCTGCGAGCGCCCGGCCGAGATGCCCTTGGAGACGATCGTCGAGCGGGTGTTCTTGCCCATGTGGATCATCTTGGTGCCGGTGTCGGCCTGCATGCAGTCGCGCGTCAGCGCCACCGAGTAGAACTCGCCGACCGAATCATCGCCGCGCAGCACGCAGCTCGGGTACTTCCAGGTGATCGCCGAGCCGGTCTCGACCTGGGTCCAGCTGATCTTCGAGCGCGCGCCCTTGCACAGCCCGCGCTTGGTGACGAAGTTGTAGATGCCGCCCTTGCCGTCCTTGTCGCCGGGGTACCAGTTCTGCACCGTCGAGTACTTGATGGTGGCGTCGTCCATCGCCACCAGCTCGACGACGGCGGCATGCAGCTGGTTCTCGTCACGCATCGGCGCGGTGCAGCCTTCGAGGTAGCTGACGTAGGCGCCGGCGTCGGCGACGATCAGCGTGCGCTCGAACTGGCCGGTGTTCTTGGCGTTGATGCGGAAATACGTCGACAGCTCCATCGGGCAGCGCACGCCCTTGGGGATGTAGACGAAGGAGCCGTCCGAGAACACCGCCGAGTTCAGCGCCGCGTAGTAGTTGTCGCGTGTCGGCACCACCGTGCCGAGGTACTGGCGCACCAGTTCCGGGTGCTCGCGCACCGCTTCGCTGAACGAGCAGAAGATGATGCCCTGCTCGGCGAGCTTGCCGCGGTAGCTGGTCGCCACCGATACCGAGTCGAACACCGCGTCGACCGCGACACCGGCGAGGAACTCCTGCTCGACCAGCGGAATACCGAGGCGGTCGTAGGTTTTCTTGATCTCCGGGTCGATGTCTTCGAGCGAGGCCGGGCCTTCGCCGATCGACTTCTTCGGTGCCGCGTAATAGCTGATCGCCTGGTAGTCGATCGGCGGGTAATGCACGTTGGCCCAGTCCGGCACCGGCATCTGCTGCCAGGCGCGGAAGGCTTCGAGCCGCCAGTCGAGCAGCCACTGCGGCTCTTCCTTCTTCGCCGAGATCAGGCGGACGACGTCTTCGTTGAGACCTGGAGGGACGGTGTCCTGCTCGACGTCGGTGACGAAGCCGTAGGCGTAACCGCCGTCGGCGAGACGCTCCAGCGATTCGGTTTCGGCGCTCATGTTGCGGAACTCCTCGAAAGTTCGTGTGCGGCGTGAAAGACCAGCGGCACCACCTTGTCGCTCGGCCGGGTCAGATCGGCCAGCGTGACGCCTTCCAGCGCGGAACGGATCGCGCGGTTGATCGGCGCCCAGTGGCCGCTGAGATGGCAATGCGCGATGTGGTCGCAGGACTTGTGCTCCTCGCTCGGAGCCTGCGGCTCGATGACGCTGCAGTCGGTCAGCGCGATCGGGCCATCGATGACGGTGATGATGTCGGCCACGGTGATCTCCGCCGGCCGGCGTGCCAGCGCGTAGCCGCCGTAGGCGCCGCGCTGCGAGCTGAGCAGACCGCCGCGCGTCATCGCCTTGAGGATCTTGCTGACCGTCGGCAGCGGCAGCCGGCCACGCTCGGCCAGCGCCGTCGCGCTCAGCGATACCCCGGGCTCGCGCGCGAGACACGACAACAGCACGATGCCGTAATCGGTCTCCTTGCTGATGCGGATCATCGGACCTCCGTGGCGGGTGGGATCAATTAGCACCTGTTAAGTGCTATTTGCGCGCAGCATAGTTCCGCGCCCCGCTCCTTGGGAAGCCCCTGCGCGGGGTATCCCGCACCGGGTTGTTTCCCGCGGCCCGATTCACGCAGGCGGCTGCCCCGCCGCGAGCAGCGCCGGCAGTGCCGCGAGCGCGTCGATCGCCTGCACACCGACGATCCGCGGTGCCGCGACGCGCAGCCACAGCGCCGACAGACCCGCCGCCTGCGCACCGAGCACGTCGGCCTGCAGATCGTCACCGACCATCAGCACCGCCGCCGGCGGCAGACCGAGCTGCGCGCAGCAGGCGGCGAAGAACGCCGGCTCCGGCTTACGGCAGCCGAGCGCACGGGCGCAGAACACCGCATCAAGTGCATGCTCCAGGCCACCACGGCGCAGTGCGCGGCGGATCTGCGCCTCGTCGGAATCGGCGGCGTTGGTCGCCAGCGCCGTGCGCAGGCCGCGCCGGCGCAGCGCCGTCAGCGTCTCGGCGGCACCCGGCATCGGCTCGACCGCCGGCCAGTCGCACATCGGCCCGTGCTGAGCGGGCAGATCGCGCATCAGCGTGTCGCCCCAGTCGAACAGCACCGCGCGGATCATCGCCGCACCGGCCGGTTGGCGAGCCACACCGCCGCCGCGGTCAGCAGCATGCCGGCGAGCGCCACGCCGCCGAGGCGCTCGTCGAACAGCGCCCAGGCCATCAGCGCCGTCACCGCCGGCGTCAGGTAGAACAAGCTGGCGACGCGCGCCGCCTCGCCGCGGCGGATCAGCGTGTAGAGCAGGCCGACGGCACCGACCGACAGCACCAGCACCAGCCAGCCGAGAGCAAAGGCGAGTTCGCCGCTCCAGTGGATCAGCCGCGTCTCGGTCAGCCAGGCCAACGCACCGAGCGCCAGCGCCGAGACGCCGTACTGCACGACCCCGCCGCTGCGCAGATCCATGCCGGCGCAGTGACGTTTCTGCCAGAGCGTGCCGTAGGTAATCGTCAGCAGCGCGGCGAGCGCCGCCGCCAGCCCGGCCGGCGTGATGCGTCCGCCCCCGCTCTCGCGCCCGGCGATCACCAGCGCCACGCCGAGCAGGCCGAGCGCCAGCCCGGCCCACTGCGTGCGGCCGATGCGCTCGCCGAGCAGCGGCCCGGCCAGCGCCGCCGTCAGCAGCGGCTGCACGCCGACGATCAGCGCGACGATGCCGGCCGGCATGCCCTCGCCGACGGCATAGAACACACCGCCCAGATAGCCCGCCTGATTGAGCAGGCCGGCGAGTGCGATGCGGGCGACGAAGACCGGCTGCCGCGGCCACGGCGCCCCCGTCAGCAGCGCCACGACGAGCAGCAGCAGCGCGGCGATCAGCATGCGCAGCGCCAGAAAGGTGAATGGTTCGATATACGGCAGGCCGAGCTTGGCACCGAGAAAACCGGTGCTCCACAGCACGACGAACAGCGCCGGCATGGCGGCGGCGAAGGCCCGCTCAGCGGGGGTGGCGGCGGACATGGCTGAGTCCAGGAAGCGCAACGGCCGCACAGCTTAATCGCCGCCGGCCATGCGCCCAAGGGACACCGTCGAGCCGGCCGCAGGCGTGCACTACGCTTGCCAACAGCGAGCGCGTGCCGCCCGCCGCGCATGCCGCGGGCCCGCCACCGCGGCCAGCCTGCAGGAGTTCATCACGATGCCATCAAGACTCCGCCCGATCCTGCTGTCATTCGCGCTGGGGGCCGCCGCACCGCTCGCCAGCGCCCTGCCGATCAGCTACTACGCCGCGCTCGACGGCCCGGCGGAAGCGCCGCCCAACGCCTCCCCCGGCCACGGCAGCGCCTGGGTGACGATCGACACGGACGTCCATTCGCTGGCCGTCCATATCGTGTTCGCCGATCTGCTCGGCACCACCACCGCCGCACACATCCACGGCCCGACGGCCACCGCCGGCAGCGGCACCGCCGGCGTGATCACCTCGCTGCCAACCTTTGCCGGCTTCCCGCTCGGCGTCAGCAGCGGTATCTACGACGCCCTGTTCGACCTCGGTCTCGCCACCAGCTACAACCCGGCCTTCGTCACCGCCCTGGGCGGCAGCATCACCAGCGCCGAAGCCGCACTCGCCGATGCGCTCGCCGCCGGCACGAGCTACCTCAACATCCACAGCAGCCTGTTCCCCGGCGGCGAGATCCGCGGCTTTCTCGTGCAGCGCATTGCCGAGCCGGGTTCACTCGCCCTGCTGGCCGTCGGGGCCGGCCTCGGCGTGTTCCGCCGGCGCCGGACACCGCGGCCGTAGAGGCTCAGACGCCCGCGCCGGGCAGGCAGCAGGCTGCGGGCCGGTACCGCCTCAGGCGGACTTGCGTGGCGGCAGCATCCGCGTCAGCACCGTGTCCTTGAGCATGAGGTGGTGATACAGCGCGGCCGCCATGTGCAAACCGACCAGCGCGATGATCAGGTTGCCGCCCAGCTCGTGCAGCTCCTTGATGTCGTGGCCGAGCCCTTCGTCGGCGGTAAACGGGTTGGGCAGCTCGAACAGGCCGAATAAACCGACCGGTCGGCCGGCCAGTGACGAGGCCAGGTAGCCGCTCAGCGGCAGACCGATCATCAGCAGGTACAGCGCGACGACCATGCCGCCGGCCAGCTGCTGCTGCCAGCGCGGCCCCTCCGGCTGCTCGGGAACCGGGTTCAGCAGACGCCAGGCCAGGCGCAGCCACACCAGCGCGAACACCAGAACGCCACAGGATTTGTGCAGTTCCATCAGGAACGTGCGACCGCCGCTGTCCTTGGGAAAAATGTCGCGCACTTCGACGGCGGCGATCAGCAGCGCGATCAGCACGAACATGCCCCAGTGCAGGGCACGGGCGACCGCACCGTAGCGGTCTTCGGTATTGGTCAGACTCATCGGATTCTCCCTGAAAGCCCGCGGCACCGCCCCCGGCGCCGCGGCTAAAGACACCGTCAAGCCTGCGCCCGCGAGCTGAATGGAAGCTGAATTCAGGCCGGGGAAAGCGAGAGCGGTGGCGGGGCGTCTTCGCGGCCGAAGCCTTCGCGAATATAGGCAACGAGCTGCTCACTGGCGGCATGCGGACGCGGGCCGCGCAGCACGCTGATGCTCGCGGTCGGCAGCGGCGGAAAGCCCTCCTCGGCGCGCAGCGCACGCACGCCGGCGGGCAGGACGCTGCGCCCGAGCACGGTCACCGCCAGCCCCGCGGACACCGCGGCGAGGATGCCGGTGGTGCTCGCGCTGGTATAGGCGATGCGATACGGGCGGCCGAGCTGGCTCAGCGCCGCCAGCGCCCAGTCGCGGAACACGCAGCCGGACTGGAACAGCGCCAGCGGCAGCGGATCGCACTCGTAGGCCAGGTGCCGCTCGGCGGCGGCCCACACCACCGGTTCGCGGCGCACCACCTCGCCGCCTTCGTTGCCCGGCGTACAGGTCACCAGCGCCAGATCGAGTTGATCTTCTGCCAGCAGCAGCCGCAGCTTGCTGCTCGGCTCACAGACGACGTTGACCATCACCCGCGGGTAGGTACGGGCGAAGCTGGCAAGGATTTCCGGCAGAAAGCGGTCGACGTAATCGTCGGGCGTGCCCAGGGACACCGTGCCGCTGAGGTCCGGGCGGGTCAGCGCGGCGATGGTTTCATCGTGCAGCTTGAGCAGGCGGCGGGCGTAGCCGAGCAGCGCCTCACCCTCGACGGTGAGCTGTACGCCGCGGCCCTCGCGGGCGAACAGCGTGCGATCGAGCACTTCCTCCAGCCGCCGCATCTGCATCGATACCGCCGACTGCGTGCGGTGCACCTGCGCCGCAGCCGCGGTGAAGCCGCCGTGATCGACGATGGCGACGAATGTGCGCAGCAGTTCGGGATCGAGATTGGCGGACATCGGCAGGTGCTCCACGACTCATCAGCAGTATCGATCGATCATATAAAACCTATTCGTTGGATGAATCAATCCACATCATCCAAGCTGTCCTCAAGCCACCAAGCACGAGGACAATCTCATGATTTACGAAGAAGTTTTACCTCAAACGTCAGCGCTCGCCCGGGTTCCGGGCATATCGCAGCGCATCTATCGCGCGTTGCGCCGGGGCGTCGCCACGGCCGTGCGCTGGTTCCACCGCTACCAGCAGCGGCGTGCCCTGCTCTACCTCGATGCGCACCTGCTCAAGGATATCGGCGTTAGCCGCAGCGAAGCGCTGGAGGAAGGCTGCAAGCCGTTCTGGCGGGACTGAGACCGCAGCGCCCGCAGCCTGCGCTAGAGTAGTCGCTCCGCCTGCAGGAACCGATCGATGAACGCCCCGCTGCCGAGCCGTGACGGCGTCGCGCCGAGCTGCTTCCAGGTACCGGAAACACTGAACGGCCCCCTGCTCGAAGTGCTGTGCACGGCGTTTCCGGCCGTGCCGGCAGCGAGCTGGCGGCAGCGGCTCGCGCGTGGCGAGGTTGCCGCCGCGGACGGACGCCGGCTCGATGCCGGCACGCCGGTCCGCCCGGGTCTGCAGGTTTTTTATTACCGCGAACCGGCACCGGAAACACCGGTGCCATTCCGTGAACAGGTGCTGTATCGCGACCCGCACCTGCTGGTCGTCGACAAGCCGCATTTTCTGGCGGTCGTCCCCGCCGGTCGCCATCTGCACGAAACCCTGCTGGTACGCCTGCGCCGCAGCCTCGGCCTCGACGCGCTGGTGCCGCTGCATCGCATCGACCGCGAAACGGCCGGGCTGGTGGTGTTCTCGCTGAACCCGGCCAGCCGCGGCCTCTACAGCCAGCTGTTCCCGCAGCGTGCGGTGCGCAAGACTTATCTGGCGCTGGCACCGACACAGGCACAGCCGCCGCTGCCCGCGCTCTACCGCAGCCGCCTGGTACCCGGCGAGCCGTTTTTTCGCATGCAGGAAGTCGCCGGCGAGCCCAACGCCGAAACGCGGATCGAACGCCTCGATGCCCGCGGCACCCACAGCCTGTATCGACTCGAACCGCTGAGCGGGCGCAAACACCAGTTGCGGGTGCAGATGGCCGCGCTCGGCCGGGCGATCGTCAACGACCGCCTGTACCCGCTCTGCGCGCCTGCGGATGCAGATGATTTTTCACGGCCGCTGCAATTGCTGGCCAGTGAGCTGGAATTTCGCGATCCGCTCACCGGCGGCCTGCGGCATTTCACCAGCCGGTTCGAGCTGCAGTAAACGCTCGCACTCACGCAACCCACTGAACCACCATTCGTTAAAGCTTGCATCCCCCGACGTGAAAGCCCCACAGATATCGACTACAACCGCATAATTTTCCCGTCGGAAGCAGGGCGGCATGCCGACTGTCTCGATCCAAAACAATCGCCTGGGTTACGGGCTGGAGGTCAGTATGGGAATGCAGCCTGTCGAGTTTTCTTATGAGTCACCGCAGTGGGGCGGCCTGTTGGAAGCACTGGCCTGGCATCCGGGACATATGCCCTCCCGCCTCCCGCGGGCACTGGTGTTCGGCATCGAGCAGGCCGGCGCCCGTGAACGCATCGAATGCCTGCTCGCCAGCGGCTATGAGGTGATCTGCGCCAGCGGCACGGAAATGCTGCCACTGTGGTTCGAACAACTGGCGGTCGACGCCGACTTCGACGCACGGCTGATCGATGTCTCCCTCGTCGTCGACGACGAGCAGGCACGCCAGAACCTGATCAAGCTCTACCGCCCGCTGCGGATCCATGACTTCAGCGCCAGTGCACTGCCTGCCGTGGAATTCCTCAGCCACGCCGGTCAGTCCGTGCTGCCTGCCTACCGCAGCTGAGCCGGCAGCAGCAGGCACCATTCTTGCTTGAGTGTGGACAATGCCGGGCAATGGCCGCCCGGCATTTTGGCGCGCAACCGCAATGCCGTCGCCAAGCTATTGAACCAAAACCACATTTAGACGAGAATCCGCCATGTCTATCAAGGACATCCGGGCCTTTTCCGACAAGGCCAAAACCGACACTGAGCTCGGTGAAAAACTGAAATCCTGCCAGAAACTGCGTGAGCTGCTGACGCTTGCGCGCGAATCCGGCTTCGAGCTCGACGAGGTCGAGCTGTATCCACCGAACGAGCCGCAGTTCAGCGCCGACCAGCTGTCCGAGAAGCTCGGCAAGGCGCTGCTGCGCGCCTGAGGCCGTCTGCGCCAGAGCGGCAGACCACGGGCGCCAGTGTCATCCGGCGCCCATTTTTTTGCCCGTGATTCAGTCCTCACCGAGCGTCATCAGCGCGGCGTTACCACCGGATGCGGTGGTATTGACGCTGACCGTGCGCTCGAC
Organism: Plasticicumulans acidivorans; assembly: GCF_003182095.1. Lineage (GTDB taxonomy): Bacteria > Pseudomonadota > Gammaproteobacteria > Competibacterales > Competibacteraceae > Plasticicumulans > Plasticicumulans acidivorans. Next base: position 98,493 of record NZ_QGTJ01000013.1, read on the forward strand.
GGCGAAGCGCTGCAGGTAGTGCGGCCCGCCCGCCTTCGGCCCGGTGCCGGACAGGCCCTCGCCGCCGAACGGCTGCACTCCGACCACCGCGCCGATGATCGAGCGGTTGACGTAGCAGTTACCGGCCCGCACCCGCTCCAGCACCGCGCGGATGGTGCTGTCGATGCGTGAGTGGATGCCGAAGGTCAACCCGTAGCCGCCGGCATTGAGCGCATCGAGCGTGCGTTCCAGTTCGCCGGTACGCCAGCGCACCACATGCAGGATCGGACCGAAGAACTCGCGATCGAGCGCTGTGACCGCAGGGATTTCCCAGGCCTGCGGCGCCAGGAAATGCCCGCGCAGGCCATCCGCCAGCGTACAGCGATAGATCAGCCGCCCGGCACCGGCCTCCAGCTCGGCCACGTGCGCCGCCAGCCCGGCGAGCGCCTCGGCATCGATCAGCGGGCCGACGTCGGTGCTGAGCGCAAGCGGATCACCGATGCGCAGCTCCGCCATCGCGCCGCCGAGCATCGTCAGCAGACGCTCGGCGACATCGTCCTGCACCAGCAGCAGGCGCAGGGCCGAGCAGCGCTGGCCGGCGCTGCGAAATGCCGAGGTGATGACGTCCTCGACCACCTGCTCCGGCAACGCCGAGGAATCGACGACCAGCGCATTGAGGCCGCCGGTCTCGGCGATCAGCGGCACGATCGGCCCGTTCTTCGCCGCCAGGCGGCGGTTGATCGCCCAGGCGGTCGCCGTGCTGCCGGTGAAGGCGACACCGGCGATGCGCACGTCGTCGACCAGCGCGGCACCGACATTGCCGTCGCCCGGCAGCAGCTGCAGCGCATCGACCGGCACGCCAGCGGCATGCAGCAGGCGCACGGCGACGGCGGCGATCAGCGGCGTCTGCTCGGCCGGCTTGGCGATGACGGTATTGCCGGTAACCAGCGCCGCGGCGATCTGCCCGCTGAAGATCGCCAGCGGGAAGTTCCACGGCGAGATGCAGGCGAATACGCCGCGACCGCGCCATTCCAGGCGGTTGCTCTCGCCGGTCGGCCCCGGCAGCTCGATCGGCGCAGCGAAGCCGGCGCGTGCGCGGGCGGCGTAGTAGCGGCAGAAATCCACCGCCTCGCGCAGCTCGGCGATGGCATCGGCCAGCGTCTTGCCGGCTTCGCGCTGCAGCAGGGACAGCAGCACCGCGCGCTCGCTCTCGAAGCGTTCGGCGGCACGCTCCAGGCAGGCCGCCCGCTCGGCAGCCGGCGTCGCATCCCACAGCGCGAACGCCCGCCAGGCGCGCTCGACCGCCTGCGCCAGCTGCGCCGGCTGCGTATCGACGACGCTGCCGAGCGCCTCGCCGCTGGCCGGATTGCGCAGCTCCGCACTGGCCGGCCCGGCGGTGAGCTGGCCACCGATCAGCGGCGCCGCGCTCCACGCCCGCCCGGCGAGGGCATCGAGCTCACGGCTCAGCGCACTCAGCTGGGTCACGTCGGAGAGATCGACACCGGCCGAGTTGCGCCGCTCCGCCCCGTACAGCGCCGCCGGCAGCGGGATGCGCGGGTGGGCAAACTGCTCGAAGGCGGCGACGGTGGCCGCCGGATCGGCGATCAGCGCATCGATCGGTGCCTGCTCGTCGACCAGGCGGTTGACGAAGCTGTTGTTCGAGCCGTTTTCCAGCAATCGGCGCACCAGATAGGCGAGCAGATCCTCGTGCGAACCGACCGGCGCATAGATGCGGCAGGGAATACCGAGTTTTTCGGTGAATTGCGCGTGCAGCGCCTCGCCCATGCCGTGCAGGCGCTGGAACTCGAAGGGCGTGCCGTCGGCGAGCTCGAAAATGCTCGCCGCGGTCTGCGCGTTATGCGTGGCGAACTGCGGGTAGATGACCTCGGGCACGGCGAGCAGGCGGCGGGCGCAGGCGAGGTAGGAAACGTCGCTGTTGGCCTTGCGCGTGAACACCGGGTAGCCGTCGAGACCGCGCTCCTGCGCGCGCTTGACCTCGCTGTCCCAGTAGGCGCCCTTGACCAGCCGCACCGTCAGCCGCCGCCCCTGGCCGGCCGCGGTCGCGATCAGCCAGTCGATGAACGGCCGCGCACGCTTCTGGTAGGCCTGCACCGCGAGGCCGAAGCCTTCCCAGCCGGCGAAGGCCGGATCGCGGACGATCTGCGCGATGATCTCGGCGGACAGGTCCAGACGATCGGCCTCCTCGGCGTCGATCGTGAAGTTGATGTCGGCATCGCGGGCGATGGCGGCCAGATGGCGCACACGCGCCGCAAGTTCGGCACAGGCGCGCTCGCCCTGTGCCAGCTCGTAGCGCGGATGCAACGCCGAAAGCTTGATCGAAATACCGTTGGCCACGCGCGGGCCGCGGCCGGCGGCGTCCTGGCCGATCGCGCGGATCGCCCGTTCGTAGTCGTGCAGGTAGCGCTCGGCATCGAGGGCGGTGCGCGCCGACTCGCCGAGCATGTCGAAGGAATGGCAGTAGCCGCGCTGCATATTGTCGCGCGCACGCTTGAGCGCCTCCTCGATGGTGCGCCCCATGACGAACTGGCGGCCGAGGATGCGCATCGCCTGCGTCACCGCCTGGCGAATCAGCGGCTCGCCGCTGCGGGCGATCAGCCGGCGCAGCACGGTGCTCGCGCCATCGCGCTCGAAGCGCAGGAAGCGGCCGGTCAGCATCAGCCCCCAGGTCGAGGCGTTGACGAAAGCCGATTCCGACTGGCCGAGGTGGCGCGACCAGTCGGCACTGCCGATCTTGTCGCGGATCAGCGCATCGCGGGTGGCGGCATCGGGTACGCGCAGCAGCGCCTCGGCCAGGCACATCAGCACGATGCCCTCCTGACTGGAGAGCTGGTACTGGTGCATGAACGCATCGATGCCGCTGCCTTCGGTACTCTTGGCGCGGACTTCGCGGACCAGACCGCGGGCGCGCTCGGCGATGCGGTCGCGCAGTGCCGCCGGCAAGGTTGCCTCTTTGAGCAGCTCGGCGACGACACCGCTCTCGTCGGCACGATACGCTGCGAGCACGGCGGCGTAGGCCGGGTCGCGGGCGGGTTCGGGGGTATGGAATCGCATGGCTCGCTCCTCGGCAATTCGCCGTCAACGATGCCAGCATAAGAATGACGCGGCAGAACAACTGTCGGATTTGAAGCCCGGTCACCTAACGAAATAACGGGCGTGGAGGAGGATTTACCACCATGAAGACCCGGCCGCTGGACCGCATCGACCGCCAGATCCTGCGCATCCTGCAGCAGGACGGACGCATCGCGAACGTCGACCTCGCTGCCCGCGTCAACCTCTCGCCACCGCCCTGCCTGGAGCGTGTGCGCCGCCTCGAACGCGAGGGCTACATCCTCGGCTATCGTGCCGAGCTCGACCCCGAGCGCCTGGGCTGCAGTCTGCTGATCTACGTGACCATCACCCTCGATCGCACCACCACCGACGTGTTCACACGCTTTGCCGGTGCGATCAACGAGATCCCGGAAGTGCTCGAATGCAATATGGTGGCCGGCGGCTTCGACTACATCATCAAGCTGCGCTGTGCCGACATGGCCGCCTACCGCTCACTGCTCGGCGATTGCCTCGCCACGCTGCCCGGCGTGCTGCAGACGCATACCTACGTGGTCATGGATGAAGTCCGCCGCGACGGCGCACTGCCGCTCGACTGAAAACCGCTACCAGCGGTGCGGCGGCGGGCCGTGATGCCAGCCGCCGGAGGAATGACCGAACCAGCCGCCGATGATCACCGGCGGCGGCGCCACGTAGACCGGCGCCGGCGCGTAATAGCGCGGTGCCGCATAGACCGGCTCCGGAGCGTAATAGCGCGGCGCCGCGTAGACCGGTGGACCGACATAACGCGGCCCGACGTAAATCGGCGCCGGATCGATGACACAACCGCCGACGCCGACCGCCAGCAGCGCCGCGGCCAGCAGCCGCGGCAGCAGGCGACGATGAAGCGTGTTGACCGGGACATTCCCGACCGTATCCATGATGACCCTCCGCAAACCGGCACAGGACTCGGTGTGCGCCAAGGCTTGGAGTCCAGCGTCGCCTACGGGTTCCGCAGCAGTCGTGCGGCGAGCAGCGCGCTGACCACGACGCCGATCGCCGCCCCCACCAGCACGTCGCTGGCCCAGTGCTTGGCGAGCAGGATGCGCGTCAGCCCGATCAGCGCGGCGAAGCCCAGCACGTAGGCCCGCTGCCAGCGCTGCGACAGCAGCAGACACAGGCAGAAGGCGCTGGTGAAAACATCGGCCGAGTGCCCCGACGGAAAGCTGTTGTAAGCCGAATCCCAAGCCAGACCGAACAGCCGTGCGGCCGGCTCGGCGGCGGCATCCGGCCGCGGATGGCCAACCACCATCTTCAGTGCGCGCACCACCAGCAGCGCACCGAGCAGCTCGGCGGCGATCCACAGCCGCGCGACCTCGAAGTACAGGCGATTGCGCCGCCGCCAGCCGACCACCAACAGACCGATGAAGAACACGTAGAACGGATACAGGCCGCCGTCGGTCAGCGCCTTGAGCCGCTCATGCTGCGGCTCAACCCAGAACAGCGCGCCCAGATGACGGGTCACCGCAGCGTCGCCGCCGCCAAGCAGACACAGCAGCAGCGCCGCCAGCCAGCCGAGCGCGAACAGGCCGAGCGCATCCAGCAGCCGCACGCTCACCCGTTCGCGCGCGGCGACGGTGAGCGACGCCTCAAAACGGGCGGGAGAACGGCGCCACAGCGCGCGCCAGAAGGATTCCTCAGCAGTCGGCGATGACACGGTATTCCTTCAGCTCGACCTCGTAGCGCTCGTGCACACGGCAGCTCGCCGGGATGGCGCCATCGGGGAAGAGGTACTTGAGGTGGTCGGACTGGATGACAATGACACCCTGCGGATGCGCGGCATGCCAGGCGGCGGCGTCCTGACGGTCGACTTCTTCGAGCAGGCGCCCGGCGTAGTAGTTGAGGATGCCACGCGTCGAATGGACCAGCGCCACCGGCCGCGGTTCCGGCGCCAGGCGGGCGATCGCCTCGCCGAGCGGCTTGCCGGAGAACAGCGGATTGGCCAGCGCGATCAGCCCGGCCGCCAGCACCCAGCCCACGAAGGTGGCAATCGCCGCCCAGCCGGCGAGCCAGCGCAACGGCGGCTGCACGCCGAGACGCACCCCGCCGACGGCCGCGGCCAGCAGCAGCACGGCGAAGGCATAGCCGGCCCCGTCATCGCCGAGCTGTGCATGGGTGCCGTAGGCGACGCCCAGACCGAGCAGCACGACATAGATCACCGGCGGCCAGACCAGCCAGGTCTCGACGCGCCCGCGCTGCAGCAGGCGCTCGCAGCCGAAGCCGGCGAACACCGCGAGTGCCGGAATCAGCGGCTGCACGTAGATGAACAACTTGCCGGAAACCAGCGAGATCAGCAGCAGCGACACCCCGGCGCAGCCGACCAGCAGACCGCGCCCCGGCAGCCGCTCGCGCCAGGCGCGGTAGAGCCCCTCGCCCGCCGGCAGCGTCCACGGCATCAGCAACAGCGGCAGCAGCGCGGCATAAAACCAGAACGGCTCCTTGTGCGACCAGGAATTGATCGCGCGGCCGACGATCTGCTCATGCCAGATCGTCGACAGATACGCCCCCTCGCCATCAAGCAGCACGGCACCGATCCAGAGCAGCACGCCGAGCAGCAGACCGCCGATGCCGGCCAGCGGATGCAAGGCGCGCACGCCGGCGAAACGGCCGTGCCAGGCGCGCCAGAGCAGCGCCGGCACCACCGTGAAGGCCAGCGCGATCGGCCCCTTGAAGGCCAGCGCCAGCGCCGCGCCGCTCCAGAAGCCGAGCAGTGCGGCCCGCGAGCCGGAGCGGGCGTGCTCCAGCAGGCCGACCCAGGCCCAGACGGTGGCGGCGGTCAGCGCCATGTCCATGCGCGCGATCTGGCCGACGACGACCGTCACCAGCATGCCGAGGAAGCACAAAGCCGCCCACAGCCCGGCGCGGGCGCCGTACAGGCGCCGGCCCAGCGTCCAGGTGCCGAGCGTGGCGAGCAGCGTGCTCAGCAGTGAAAACAGGCGAAACGCCAGCTCGCCCTGACCGACCAGTCCGCCGAGCATCGCCACGCCCCAGAAATACAGCGGCGGCTTGTCCGGATACGGATGACCGTTGAGATGCGGCACCAGCCAGCGGCCGGATTCGAGCATTTCGCGCAGCACCTCGCCGTAGCGGGCTTCGTCCTGCACCCACAGCTCGCGGTGCACCAGCAGCGGCAGCGCATGCAGCGCCAGCAGCGCGCCGAGCACGATCAGCAGGTCGAGCCAGACGGGACGCGCGTCCGCGCGCTTCAGCGTCACGGTAGCCATCGGGCTCAGGGCTTCGCCGCGCGACAGCCGTCGAACAGCGCCTCGACGGCCGGCAGGCCGAGCTCGCGCAGCTGGCGGATGTTGCTGTTGGGGATGCTGTCGATGTCCGGATGCGTGTGCACCGCGCGCTCGATGTCGTCCTCACGGATCAGGTGCAGCACCGGGTACGGCGAGCGGTTGGTCCAGTGCGAGACATCGTTCTCGGCCTCATCGGCGAAGCGGTACTGCGGATGGAACGAGGCCACCTGCAGCGTGCCGCCCAGCTCCGCCTCCTCGACGATGGCCTCGGCGACATCGAGGAAATCGTTGAAGTCGAGAAAGTCCTCGAAGCAGCCGGTGAGGATCAGCAGCGTGGTCTGCGCGATCGCCGGATCGGCCTCGGCGAGGAAATTCAGCTCATCGAGCAGCCGCTGGGCGACCTGCTCGGGCTGCGGGTCGGCACAGACGACGTAGCGGATCGCATTGCGCTGGAACGGAAACGCCGCGAACGGGCAGAGGTTGAGGCCGATGACGAGTTTCTCGACCCAGGCCCGGGTCGCGGCGATGGCCTGTTCGGGGGTGACGGCAGCAGACATAGAAGCACCACAGCAGGCGCCGCGGCCCGGGGCCGGCGGCTGGAATGGCTATTGTCGCGATCCGGCCGCAGTCGTCCAGCCGCCGGCCTGCAACCCGGGCTCCTGTCTGACCAAACTTTCACCCTCGCGCCTTTGGCGCGCACGTAATCTTGTGCGGCGCAGCAACCCTGCCACTGCTCCCGCATCGTGCGCCGAGCACCCACCAGGAGGAATCAGCCCATGTCGAGCCTGCGTTTTACCCTGAGTCTGGCCCTGCTCGTCGCTTTGAGCGGCAGCGCCGCGGCCGCCGATAAACTGCCATCGTTCCACGGCGATCCGACCCAGACCTCGGTGTCGGGGCTGTCCTCCGGCGCCTTCATGGCGGTGCAGTACCAGGTCGCGTTCTCGGGCAGCATCAAGGGGGCTGGCATCGTCGCCGGCGGGCCGTACTACTGTGCCGCCGGCAACGTCGCCAACGCCGCGATCTGCATGGGCCAGGTACCGTTCGTGCCACCGAATCCGGCGCTGATGGTCGATGCAGCCGAATCGGCCGCGGCACTGGGCCAGATCGATCCGCTCAGCGACCTGAAAAACGACCGCATCTATGTATTCAGCGGCACCGACGACACCGTGGTGCGCCAGCAGGCGGTCGACGCCACGGTCGCCTTCTTCAAGCTCGCCGGCGTGCCGGACGCCAATCTGCTCTACGTCAACGACGTGCCGGCCGGCCACGCGGTGATCACGCCGAGCTTCGGCAACGCCTGCGACGCCAACGCCTCGCCCTATATCAGCCACTGCAATGTCGACGGCCAGGGCTACGATCAGGCCGGCGCGATCCTGACGCACATCTACGGCCCGCTGAATCCACCGGCGACGCAGCCGTCCGGGCAGATCATCGCCTTCAACCAGCGCGCCTTCGCGCCGGCCACCAGCGCAATGGCCGATACCGCCTACGTCTACGTGCCCAAGGCCTGCGCCGACGGCCAGCCCTGCCGGGTGCACGTCGCCATTCACGGCTGTGCGCAGTCGGCCGCGGTGGTCGGCGACAAGTTCTATACCGACACCGGCTACAACCAGTGGGCCGACACCAATAACCTGCTGGTGCTCTACCCGCAGGTCGACAAGTCGCTGATTCCGTTCAATCCGCAGGGCTGCTGGGACTGGTTCGGCTACACCGGGCTGAACTACGCGGTGAAATCGGCGGTGCAGATGCAGGCGATCAAGTCGATGGTCGACACCCTGCTCGCCGCGCCCTGAGGCGCGCTCAGGCCGCCAGCCCGGTGCGCGGCACCCGCGCCGCCGCGGCGCGCAGCACTTCGATGCCGGCGCCGCGGCGGTGGGCGTTTTCCGACAGATAGCGCCGCCAGCCGCGCGCGCCCGGCAAGCCCTGGAACAGGCCGAGGATGTGGCGGGTGACGTGAGCGAGCTGGCCGCCGCGCGCGAGGTGGCGCTCGACGTAAGGCTCCAGCGCCACGACAACGGCGTGACGATCGAGCGGCTGCGACGCCTCGCCGTAGATGCGGGCATCGGCCGCGGCCAGCAGCCAGGGATTTTCGTAGGCGGCGCGGCCGATCATCACGCCGTCCGCCCACTGCAGGTGCGTGCAGGCCTCGTCGAGCGTGTGCACGCCGCCGTTGAGGCTGATCGACAGCGCCGGGAAATCCCGCTTGAGCGCCCGCGCAACCTCGTAGCGCAGCGGCGGGATCTCGCGGTTTTCCTTCGGGGACAGCCCGGACAGCCAGGCCTTGCGGGCGTGGATGATGAACACGCCACAGCCGGCCGCGGCCACCGGCTCGATGAACTGCAGCAGCTCGGCGTAGGAATCGCGCTGGTCGATGCCGATGCGCGTCTTCACCGTCACCGGCACCTGCGCCGGCAGCACCGCGCGCATCGCCGCGACGCAGTCGGCGACCAGCGCCGGCTCGGCCATCAGGCAGGCGCCGAAGCGGCCTTCCTGCACGCGATCGGACGGGCAGCCGCAGTTGAGATTGATCTCGTCATAGCCGAACTGCTCGACCGCCAGCCGCGCGCAGACGGCGAGCGCGCGCGGATCGGAACCGCCGAGCTGCAGCGCCAGCGGATGCTCGGCCTCGTCAAAGGCGAGATGGCGCGCGGCATCGCCGTGCAGGATCGCGCCGGTGGTCACCATCTCGGTGTAGAGCAGCACGTTGCGGCTGAGCAGGCGGGCGAAGTAGCGGTAGTCGCGCGTCGTCCAGTCGAGCATCGGCGCCACCGACAGGCGGCGGGCACGGGCCAGCGGATCGGTCATCATCATCAGTCGTCGGAATCGGGCTTGTCGTCGCGGCCGGCGTCCTCGCCGGCCAGATACTCGGGGTGCTCGATCAGCGTTGCCGCCCGCCACAGCGCGGCTTCCCGCTCGCGGTAGGGCTGCACGAACACGGCCGCCGCGCGCGCCTGCGCATCAAGCGCACGATGGCGCAGCAGCAGAGCGCCCTGCGGGTTGGCCTTCGCCCAGTCGAGTTCGCTGCCGCGCGCGATCACCTGCAGCGGCTGCTGCAGACGCCCGGCGAACTGGAACTCGCCGTGATACTTGCCGGGGTGCGCCACGCTGACGCCCTGCGCCTGCAGCGCGGCGATCTGTGCGGCGATCGGGCGGGCGTCGAGCGTCGGTGCGGCGATGCGGACCACGCCGGCGTAGAGCAGCACGCCGCAGAGCACCGGCAGCACGACCAGCCAGCGCGGATCGCGGCGCGCCTGCAGCACGCGCGCCCACGCCAGCACCAGCAGCACCACACCCAGGCCCCACAACGGCGAGACCTCGGCGACCCAGTCCGGCCAACCCTGGCGTGCGGCGAGGAACGGCCCTATAGCGGCGACCAGGCCGAGCAGCGCAAACGGCGCCAGCACCAGCGCGTGACCGAGCCAGCCGCCGGCGCGCGGCCGCTGCGTCAGCGCCCGCGCGGCGAGCAGCAGCAGTGCCGGCAGCAGGGGCAGCAGGTAATGCACCTGCTTGCCGCTGACCGCTGAAAACACCAGGAAGCCCGGCAGGAACCAGGCCGCGCAAAAACGCCCGGCACGGCCGAAGTCGGTGCGCAGGCCCGGCAGTGCGCGCCACAGCGGCAGCCACAGCGGCCAGGGCAGCAGGATCGCCGGCAGGATCGGCAGGTACCACCACCACGGCCGCTGATGGGCGAAGGACTGCACCATGCGCCCGGCGGTCTGCCCCCAGAAGATCATCTCGCGATATTCGGCGCCGCCGACGATCGCCGCCGGCAGCGCCCAGCACAGCGCCAGCGCCGCACCGGCGAGCACCGCCAGTCCGACATTGCGATACCAGCGCCACCAGCCACCGACACGCGCCCCGCCCTGCCACCACGGCGCGAGCAGCGCCACCGGCAGCAGGTACACCAGCACCGCCGGCCCCTTGCAGAGCACGCCGAGGCCGATGCCGAGCGCATACAGCGCCCAGTGACCGCGGCCGCCATGTTCGGCAGCGCCGAGCAGGCCGAGCAGGCCGAGCAGTACCGTGGTCGCCAGCAGCAGATCGAACATCAGCATCGTGCCGAACAGTGCGACGTAGAAGCAGCCGTAGAACAGCCACGGTACCAGCCGCGCGCTCGCGGCATCCTGCGGCCACAGGCGGCGGGCCAGCGCGCCGAGCAGGAACAGGTCGGCCAGCGTGGCCAGCGCGGTGATCAGCCGCGGCGCCCAGTCGACGACGCCGAACACCGCCCAGCCGAGCTGGATCAGCCAGAACAGCAGCGGCGGCTTGTGGCTGTAGGCCTCGCCGTTGAGGTGCGGCACCAGCCAGTCCCCGTGCGCCCACATGTCCCAGGCGACGGCGGCGTAGCGGGTCTCGTCGATCGGCGCCAGCGGCCGCGCCCACAGGGCGACGGCCGTCAGCAGGCCCCAGAGCAGCAGCAGGCCGCAGGCATTGAGCAGGCGCTGCATCAGGACGCGGCCCGCGAGGACGACTCGGCGCGCTCGGCGGCGCGGCGCTCACGGCGCGCCTGCTTGCGGATCAGACGCAGATTGCGCACGTAGACGACGACGCCGAAGGTCTGGCCGAGGATGATGACCGGGTCGCGCTGCGAGATGGCATAGGCCAGCAGCAGGGCACTGCCGCTCATCGACAGATACCAGAAGTGGATCGGATTGACCGGCTGGCCGGCGCGCTCGGAGAAATACAGCTGCACGACGAAGCGGCCGGTGAACAGCACCTGACCGACCATGCCGATCACCGTCCACAGCGGATCGGCCTCGGTGATCGCATGCACCACCGGCACCGGCGTCGAGGCCCAGCCGGCGGCGACGGCGAGCGCCGTCAGCGTCAGCCACGGCCACAGGAACAGCGCCGCGTGGCCGCGCTCGTGGCGGTGGATCAGCTCCAGGTTGCGCAGGTAGATCGCCAGCCCGGCCATCTGCCCGAGGCTGATGACCAGATCGCGCTGGTGCGTGGCATACGCCAGCAGCAGCGCTGAGCCGAGGATGCTGAAGTACCAGAAATGGATCGGCATCAGGCTCTTGCGCGCCCGCTCGGAGAGTATCCACTGCACCAGGAAGCGCGCCGAAAACGCGCCCTGCGCGATCAGGCCGACCACGGTCCAGATCGGGTCCAGCTTGTTCATTCAACAATCTCCGGAACGCGCGCGCGCCGCTGCAGCCACATCACGCCGAGCAGGTCGACGATGCCGACCGCCAGCCGGTCGAGCGTGCCGTACTTGGACACGCCACGGGTGCGGTGACGGTGGTTGACCTCCACCGACACCAGCTCCAGCCCGGCGCGGCGCACCAGCGCCGGCAGGAAGCGGTGCATGTGATCGAAGTACGGCAGCTGCAGGAACACCGCGCGCTCGAACACCTTGAGGCCGCAGCCGGTATCCGGCGTGGCATCGCCGAGCAGGCGTGAGCGCACGCCGTTGGCGATCTTCGAGGAAATGCGCTTGATCCAGCTGTCCTGGCGCTTGCGCCGGTAGCCGGCGGCCATCACCAGCCGCGGCGGCCGGCCCGCGGCCTGCAGCACGGCGACCAGCCGGGGAATGTCCGCCGGATCGTTCTGACCGTCGCCGTCGAGCGTGGCGATCAGCCGACCGCGGGCGTGGCGCACGCCGCTGTGCACCGCGGTGCTCTGACCGCAGGCGCGACGATGGGTGATCACCCGCAGCTGCGGCAGCCGTTGCTGCGCAGCGGCGAGGCGCGCGGGCGTCTCGTCGAGGCTGCCGTCGTTGACGTAGACGATCTCGTATTCGAAGCGTCCATCGAGGGCGGCGGCGATTTCATCGAGCAGCGGGTCGATGTTCTCGGCCTCGTTGTGGACGGGTACCACGACTGATAAGTCCATCTTGATTCCAGGCGAAAAAAATTGCGGTCGATTCTACGTCATGTCCCGGTTTTGGTGCAGGGTAAAAACGTCGGTGAATCGGCCGCTTGCATGGATGCATGGGTCAGCCGCCGGTGCCGTGCGGCGGAATTGAGTAGGTGCAGGTGACGTGTGCGACCGGCTCGGCCTCACCGCTCGAATACAGCAGTACCTCGCCGACCGCGAGCCGCTTGCCGAGTTTGAGGATGCGGCCGTCGCCGACCAGGTCGGCCGGTCGCGGCCGGCGCAGGAAGTTGCAGTTAAGGTTGGTGGTGACCGCCAGTTCGACGCGACCGATCAGCGACAGCACAACGCCGTACATGACGATGTCGGCGAGTGCCATCTGGATCGGCCCCGACACCGTGCCGCCGGGGCGGATGAAATCGTCGCGGAACGGGATGCGCACGATGCAGTGCCCGGCTTCCAGGGTTTCGACACGGATGCCGAGCTGGCCAACGAAGGGGACGTGGGTGAGGCACAGCTCCTCGAACTCGGCGAGTGGAATGCGGCTCATGGCAGGCTCCTCAAACCCGTTGGACGGCGGCCGGCAGCGTGCTGATGCGCTGCATTTCGGCATCGGCAAACAGCGTCGGATCGGCGAGAAAATCCCGCAGCATGGCGGTGGTGTCGTAGCCCCAGAACAGCTCGCCGTCGACGATCGCCGTCGGCACACCGAACACGCCGAGGGCGATCGCCTGCTCGGTCGTGCGGCGCAGCACCGCCTTGACGGCAGGCTCGGCGCAGCGCGCCGCGGCCATCTGCGGCGTGATGTCGAGCATCGCGCACAGCGCGGCCCAGTCGGCCTCGCTTTCCAGGCCGCGGCCCTGCACCCACAGGTGGCGGAACACCGTGCGCACCACATCGACGCCGGCGCCGAGCGCGACGGTCAGACGCAGCGCACGCAGCGGATTGAACGGGTGCGCCGGCGGCATGCGGTAAGGCACGCCGAGCTGACGGGCACGCCACAGGCAGTGGCGATAGGTCAGCGTGCGCATCGCCGGCACCTCCGCCGGACCGCGTGTCGCCGTCGCCGCCAGCAGCGCGCCGAGCAGTACCGGCTGCGGCACGATGCGCACGTCCGCCGGCAGCGGCCGGGCGCAGAACTCCTCAAGCTGGAAGTAGGCGAAGGGCGAGAGGTAATCGAAGTACCAGTCAAGCGTGCGCATCGGCGGCGTTCTCCTCGGGTGGTCCGCGGAGCCTTGTCGCCATGGCTGCCAGCGTCAACCCGGGTTCAGCGCATGGCTGCGATGCGCCTCAATCGAGCGCCAGCACCGCTTCACGGATCAGCGCCGGCCCGCGGTAGATGAAGCCGGTGTAGAGCTGCAGCAGACTGGCGCCGGCATCGAACTTGGCGCGCGCATCCGCGCCGCTCATGATGCCGCCGACGCCGATGATCGGCAGCCGGCCGCCCAGCTCGGCGGCGAGCGCCGCGATCACCTCGGTCGAGCGCCGGGTCAGCGGCGCACCGGACAGTCCGCCGCTTTCCCCGGCATGCGCCAGCCCCTGCACCGCCCGGCGTTCGAGCGTGGTGTTGGTGGCGATCACCGCATCCATCTGCGCGCGCAGCAGCGCGGCGGCGATCACCGGGATGTCGTCATCGGCGACGTCCGGCGCGATCTTCAGCGCCAGCGGTACGTAGCGACCGTGCTGTACCGCCAGCCGCGCCTGGGCGGTCTTCAGCGTATCCAGCAGACGATCCAGCGCCGCGCCGTACTGCAGAGTGCGCAGACCCGGGGTGTTCGGCGAGGAGATATTGACGGTGACGTAATCGGCATGGGCGTAGACCTTGTCGAGACAGGCAAGGTAATCGTCGCCCGCCTGCTCGTTCGGCGTGTCCTTGTTCTTGCCGATGTTGATGCCGAGCACACCGCGAAAGCCGGCCGCACGCGCCTTGACGACGTTGGCGAGCAGCGCGTCGACACCGAGGTTGTTGAAGCCGAAGCGGTTGATCAGCGCCTGCGCCTGCGGCAGGCGGAACATGCGCGGCCGCGGATTGCCGGGCTGCGGCCGTGGCGTCACCGTGCCGATTTCGATGAAGCCGAAACCGAGCGCCGCCAGGCCGCGGATTGCCGTGCCGTTCTTGTCGAGGCCGGCGGCCAAACCGAGCGGATGCGGAAACTCGATGCCCATGACCACTCGCGGCCGCCGCGGCACCGTCGGCGCCAGCAGGCCGGCCGCCTCCCCGAGCCGCCCGAGCAGAGCGAGCGTAAGGTCGTGGGCGCGTTCGGGATCGAGGCGAAACAGCAGGGAGCGAGCGAGAGCGTAGGACATCGTGGACAGCCGGCAGCGTCAGAAGCGCGCCAGTATATCGGCTCGCCGCCTGTGCTCGTCCGGCGGCACAATGCAGTCACCGCCCCATTCATGCCACCCGCCGATGCCTTCGCCACCGCCTTTCGACCATGCCGATTTCCTGCGCCGGCTGACGACGCTGCCCGGTGTCTATCGCATGTATGCCGCCGACGGCGAACTGCTCTACGTCGGCAAGGCGATCAATCTGCGCCGCCGCGTGTCGAGCTACTTCCGCCAGAATCACGATTCGGCGAAAACGCGCAGCCTGGTCGCGCAGATCGCCGCCATCGAAGTCACCGTCACGCAGTCCGAAGCTGAAGCGCTGCTGCTCGAACACTCGCTGATCAAGGAGCATCAGCCGCGCTACAACGTGCTGCTGCGCGACGACAAGAGCTACCCCTTCATCCTGCTGACGCAGCATCCGTACCCGCGCCTGCAGATGCATCGCGGCGCCAAGCGCGAAGCCGGCCGCTACTTCGGCCCATATCCCAGCGCCGTCGCCGTGCGCGAAACGCTGGCGCTGCTGCAGCGGGTGTTTCGCCTGCGCACCTGCGAGGACAGCTTCTTCGCACACCGCAGCCGGCCCTGCCTGCAGTACCAGATCAAGCGCTGCAGCGGACCGTGTACGCAGATGATCTCGACCGCGGATTACGCTGCCGACGTCGCCGACGTCGTCGCCTTTCTTGAGGGGCGCAGCAACGAGCTGGTCAACGTCCTCGGCGCCCGCATGGAACACGCCGCCAGCGCCCTGCGCTTCGAGGCGGCGGCGCTGCTGCGCGACCGCATCGCGCTGCTGCGGCGGGTGCAGGAACGTCAGTACGTCGCCGGCATTGAGGGTGCGGACCTCGATGTGGTCGCGGTGCACGTCGAAGGCGGTGCCGCCTGCGTGCAGGTGTTCTTCTTCCGCGACGGCCGCAGCCTCGGCAACAAGGCGTTCTATCCGCGCATCCCGGCCGACGAAAGTGCCGAAGCGGTGCTCGGCGCCTTTCTCGCGCAGTACTACCTGGCGCACTCGCCACCGCGCGAGATCCTGCTGTCGCACCAGCCCGAAGACCTGGCGGCGCTGGCGCAGGTCCTCGGCGAGCATGCCGGCCACAAGGTCACGCTGTCGGCCCGCGTGCGCGCCGAGCGCGCGCGCTGGCTGGAGATGGCCCGGCGCAACGCCGCCATGGCGCTGACCGCCGAACTCGCCAGCCGCGCCGGCCTGCGCCGGCGCTTCGAGGCGCTGCAGGACGCGCTCGGCCTCGATGACGATATCGAGCGTATGGAGTGCTTCGACATCAGCCACACCCAGGGCGAGGCCACGGTCGCCTCCTGCGTGGTGTTCGACGGCGGCGGACCGCGCAAGTCGGACTACCGCCGCTACAACATCGAAGGCATCACCGCGGGCGACGACTTCGCGGCGATGCATCAGGCGCTGACGCGCCGTTACACCCGCCTGCGCGACGAGGACGCCGCGCTGCCCGACGTGCTGTTCATCGACGGCGGCAAGGGTCAGCTGGCGCAGGCCGAAGCCGTGCTCGCCGAGCTCGGCGTCGACGGCGTGCAGCTGGTCGGCATCGCCAAGGGGCCGGACCGCAAGCCCGGACTGGAAGTCCTTCACTTGTCCGGGATGGAGCGGACTCTTACACTCCCGCCGGATTCTCCCGCGCTGCATCTCGTGCAGCAGATCCGTGACGAAGCCCACCGCTTTGCGATCACCGGCCACCGTCAGCGGCGGGACAAGGCTCGGCGAACCTCCGTCCTTGAGGACATCCCGGGCGTCGGCGCGCGCCGGCGTCAGGCCCTGCTGCGTCGCTTCGGTGGCCTGCAACAACTCGTGCGCGCCGGCGTTGAAGATATCGCCGGCGTTGACGGAATCAGCAAGACGCTCGCGCAGCGTATCTACGACGCCCTACACGCCAACGGCTGACGATCGTGATGACTTTGACCACCCCCACCATGCTCACCCTCGCACGCATCGTGCTCGTGCCCGTGTTCGTGGTCGCCTTCTTCCTGCCGTTCGACAGCGTCAACGTGCTGTGCACGGCCCTGTTCGGCCTGGCCGCCGTCACCGACTGGCTCGACGGCTGGCTGGCACGCCGCCTCGGCCAGACCTCGGCCTTCGGTGCCTTCCTCGACCCGGTCGCCGACAAGCTGATGGTCGCCGCAGCCCTAGTGCTGCTGGTGGAAAGCGACCCGACGCCGTGGATCGGCGTGCCGGCCGTGGTCATCATCGGTCGCGAAATCGCCATTTCGGCGCTGCGTGAATGGATGGCGCAGATCGGCTCGCGAGCGACGGTGGCCGTCTCGTGGATCGGCAAGTTCAAGACCTTCGCGCAGATGGCGGCACTGATGCTGCTGCTCTACCGCGAACCGCTGTTCGGCATCCCGGCCCGTGAATGCGGCATCGGGCTGCTGGTGGTCGCCGCGGTGCTGACGCTGTGGTCGATGTGCGTGTATCTGGCGGCGGCGTGGCGGGCGATGAAAAACAATCGTCATCCAGCTTGACGAAGGCGAGCCGATCACTATAATGCCGCCCCACGTCGAGCGGGAATAGCTCAGTTGGTAGAGCATAACCTTGCCAAGGTTAGGGTCGCGAGTTCGAGTCTCGTTTCCCGCTCCAGTTTTCCAAAAAGCCTCGATCCGTCGAGGCTTTTTATTTGACGAACAGCAGCATGCCGGCTGCCTATCGTCAGCAGTTTCTGGCTAGGTGGCAGAGTGGTCATGCAGCGGCCTGCAAAGCCGTGGACGCCGGTTCGATTCCGACCCTAGCCTCCAGATTGATTGCCCGGGTGGCGAAACTGGTAGACGCAGCAGACTTAAAATCTGCCGGCTTAGGCCGTACCGGTTCGATTCCGGTTCCGGGCACCAGACGTATCGATCCTCTCGATTCAGCACACCACGCAGCCCGCGCTGCGGCATTTCGCCGGGCGCCGCGGCCGCAACGTGCTGTACGCACACACGCCCCGCTACTGACGCCGTTGCACCGCCCAAGCGGCGCAGCGGCGTATCAGCGTGCGCCCGGCGGCCTCAGGCCGCCTGCCGACGGCGAGCGAGGATGTCGCGGAACAGCGCGAGCTGTCCCTGCGTCGTCGGCTCCCAGCCAAAACCCTCGGCATAGGCCCGCGTCGCGGCCCGCTCGGGCAGTGCTTCGAACAGCGCGCTGACGGCGGCGGCAATCGTCGCCGGCTCACGATCGGGAATCAGCCGGCCAGCCACCGGCGCGGTGACGATTTCCGGGCAGCCGGACACGGCGGTAGCGATCACCGGCGTGCCACAGGCCATCGCCTCCAGCAGTACGTTCGGCCAGCCTTCGTGACCGGTCGCCAGCACCAGGATATCGGCCGCGGAGTAAACCTGCGCCAGCTGCGCATGGCCGACGACGCCGGCGAAATGCACGCGCTCGGCAACCCCGAGCTGCGCCGCCAGTTCAGTGAGCATCTGCCGCTGCGGCCCGTCACCGGCGATCAGCAGACTCACATCGGGCAATTGCGGCAGGGCGCGGATGATGAACTCATTGCCCTTGCGCGGGATCAGGTGACCGACCGAAGCGATCACGCGGCCGGTCACACCGAACTGCGCGCGCGCCGCCGCCCGCTCGCCCGGCTGGAACTGCTCCAGATCGACGCCGTTACGCAGCACGACACTGCGCTCGCGGGCGATGCCGAGTGCCACCAGTTCGTCCTGCAGCGACTTCGACACCGTGATCAGGCCGTCCGCGGCCTGCGCTGCGGCCTGAATCAGCCGGCGCGGGAATGCGTAGTCACGGGCAATCGTCACCAGATCGCTGCCGCGCGAGGTGACGACAAAGGGCTTGCCGAGCTTGCGGGCGAGGAAATGCGCGGCGACGCCATCCGGATAGAAGTAATGAGCGTCGATCAGATCGAAGTCGAAGCCGCTGGCGATCAGCCGCCGCAGCACCGGCAGTATCGCCCAGGCCAGACCGTAGGGATGCAGGTTCATGCCGACCTTGGGCAGTTGCGGATAGGCCGGATGCAGCACGTCGATGCCATGACGTATCTCCTGCAGGGGCACACGCGCCATCCGCGCGTAGCCACCCAGTACGGCCCAGTCTCCGGGCACCCAGGGGACCGGCGCGACCACGCGCGCCTGCACCTCGCCGCTGCTCAGCAGCTGGCGCAGGCGATTTTCGACGAACACGCCGAAATGCGGTGCCGTGGGATTCGGATACAGCGTGGAGAAGGTCAGTATGCGCATGCCGGCCTCCTGCTCGGTCTACAACGCAGCTGGCCGCAATGATAAGCGCCACAGCACACAGCCGTCCGCAATCGCCACCGTATACTGCTGCACCCTGGCGAACCGCTCGCGTCGACGAGATGCTGTCAGCCCCGCCTCACCGGTGTGCGCCGCGCGGCATCCGGGCACAGATGGCATCGGGCACGGAACCTTGTCGCCACAACGATCAACCAAGCCGGCACTCCCTGTTTTCGGCGCGCCTGAGCTCCACGCGCCACGCACGCTCTCCCCTGCCCTGGACACGCCATGGAACAACAAGCTTTCACCCGCGCCCACGCCGCCCGCGTCTGGCGGCTGATCTACAGCTACTGGACCTCGGAGCAGAAACTCAGCGCCTGGGCGCTGCTGCTGATCGTGCTCGGCGGCAACTTCGCGCTGGTCTACATGAACGTGCTGTTCAACGAGTGGCAGCGCGGCTTCGGTAATTCACTGCAGAAGTACGACGCGGCGGCGTTCTGGTCGTCGATCGCCTATTTCGGCTGGCTGGCGGCGATCTACATCGCCATCGCCGGCGCCCGCTACTACCTGCGCATGTGGCTGCGCATCCGCTGGCGCACCTGGCTGACCAACCGCTATCAGGGCGCCTGGCTGCGCAACAAGGCGTTCTACAAGCTGAAACTGATCGGCACGCAGGTCGACAACCCTGACCAGCGTATCGCCGACGACCTCAACAACTTCACTGAACAGACAATGACGCTGTTCTTCGGGCTGATCAACGCGGTCAGTACGCTGGCCAGCTTCTCGGTGATCCTCTGGGGGCTGTCGTCGACGCTGCCGCTGACCATCGGCGCGGCGCAGTATCAGATTCCGGGCTTCCTGTTCTGGGGCGCGCTGGTCTACGCCGCCACCGGTACCTGGCTGACGCACCTGATCGGTCGCCGGCTGATTCCACTCAACTTCCAGCAGGAGCGCGTCGAGGCCGACTACCGCTTCAACCTGATGCGCCTGCGTGAAAACCTCGAATCGGTGGCGCTCTACGGCGGCGAGGAAGTCGAAAACGAACGCCTGCGCGAACGCTTTCACCGCGTCATCGACAACTTCCACCGGCTGATCCGCACCGGCTTCAAAGTCGACATGTTCAACTCCGGCTACAGCCAGGTGTCGGTGGTCGTGCCCTATCTGGTCATCGCCCCGGTCTATTTCTCGCAGCGCCTGGAGTTCGGCCTGTTGACGCAGACCGCCGGCGCCTTCGGCCGGGTGCAGGATTCGCTGTCGTTCTTCATCGATGCCTACCAGAACATCGCCGCCTGGCGTGCGGTGACGATGCGTCTGACGCAATTCACCGCAGCAGTCGATGAGCTCGACGAACGCGTCACCGACATCAGCCAGGTCGTGCGTGCTCACGCACCGCAGCCCAGCGTGCAGGCCCTCGACATCGCCCGTCCGGACGGCGAGCCGCTGCTCAATGGCCTCGATCTGCAGCTGACGGCAGGCGATTCACTGCTGATCCACGGCGCCTCGGGCTCCGGCAAGAGCACGCTGCTGCGCACGCTGGCCGGTGTCTGGCCCTATGCCCGCGGCCGTATCGAGCTGCCAAGCGACGGCGTGCTGTTTGTACCGCAGCGGCCGTATCTGCCGATCGGCACACTGCGTGAAGCGCTGCTCTACCCGGAACGCAAGCCGATCGACGACGAGCAGCTGCAGCAAGTGCTGCACGACGTGCGGCTCGAACGCCTCGGCACCCAGCTCGACACCGTCGAGGACTGGGCGCAGACGCTGTCCGGCGGCGAGCAGCAGCGCATCGCCTTCGCCCGCATCCTGCTGCGCCGGCCGCACTGGCTGTTCCTGGACGAAGCCAGTTCAGCGCTCGACGAGCCCTCCGAGCAGGCACTCTACCAACTGCTGCGCGAGCGCCTGCCGCACACGGCCATCGTCAGCGTCGGCCATCGCAGCACGCTGCGTGCCTTCCATCGCAATCAACTCGAACTCGACGGCCACGGCGGCTGGCACATCGCCCATGCCGCGACGGTCATCGCCTGAAGCGTCGGCAAGCGGCATTGACAGCCATCAACTCCCGCAGCGGCCGACAACATCTAAGCTTTGAAACATGGACGATGGCAGAGCCGGCGCCGGAGTTGCGCCGGCGGCTGTATCCACCGAGCCGGAAGCAGGCATCAATAAACAAAATGATAAAGAGGAGAGACGGATGCGCGTCTCGCGACCGCAGTCATGAGTACGACGATTTTCTGGCACCCGCTGTGCTCGGATCACAACACCGGCGCGGAGCACCCGGAGCGAGCTGCGCGCATGCAGGCCGTGCTTGATGCGTTGGGCACCGACGAATTCGCTGCGCTGAACTGGCGAGAGGCACCACCGGCAAGCTTTGAACAGATCGAGCGCGTGCATCCGCCGCGCTACGTCGACAAGGTCATGAGCCGCATTCCCGCCTGGGGCTCAGCGGCCATCGATGGCGACACGCTGCTGTCGCCCGGCAGCTTCGAAGCCGCGCTGCGAGCCGCCGGCGCAGTGTGCACAGCCATCGATGCCGTCTTCGCCGGCGAGACCACCAATGCTTTCTGTGCGATCCGCCCGCCGGGGCACCATGCCGAGCGCGAAAAGGCGATGGGCTTCTGCCTGTTCAACAACATCGCCATCGGTGCCGCGCACGCGCGCAAGCGTCACGGCATCCGCCGTGTCGCCATCGTCGATTTCGATGTGCACCATGGCAATGGCACACAGAACATCTGTGCCGAGCAGGCCGACATTCTGTACGTGTCGACACACCAGGCACCGCTCTACCCCGGCACCGGCCACCGCGACGAGCACGGCGTCGCCAACAACATTCTCAACATCCCGCTCGGCCCCGGCACGGACGGTGTGAAGTTACGCTCGGTATGGGAGCAGGAGATCGCGCCGGCGCTGTATGCGCACGAGCCCGAACTGCTGCTGCTGTCCGCCGGCTTCGATGCCCATCGCGACGACCCGCTGGCGGAATTCATGTTCGAAGAGGATGACTACGTGTGGCTGACGCGCCAGCTGCTGGGCGTGGCCGCCAACTGCTGCGGCAATCGCGTGGTCTCCGCCCTCGAAGGCGGCTACGAACTGAGCGCGCTGGCAGCGAGCGCGGCGGCACACGTGCGCACCCTGCTCGAAGTCTGAACGCCACCTCTGCCTCGGCGGCCGACCGCGATACTTCGATGAGTAGATGTATCGCAGTCGGCCAGCGACACTGTCATATACAGTTTTACTGACCCTCCTGTGGTATGACCATGCTCAGGGTTCTGCGCCGAAATCGGGTTCACGATACGGCAGCGCAGTCCCCCTGAGTCGCTCAGGCCGCCCGGCGGCCTGCATTCCGCGGAGGTTCGAAAGATCATGAAGTCGCTGACCAGGCTCGGCTTGAGCGCCCAGTTCAGCATTCTCTTGTGCATGGTCATTGCCGGCCTGGCGATTTCCGCCGGTGTCCTGCTGCACAACATCCACAGCCAGCTCGACAGCGAACGCCAGGCCCGGGTCGAGGAACTGGTCGAAATGGCCAGCAATCTCGTCGATCACTACGTCGATGAGGAACGCAAGGGCCAGCTGAGCCACGAAGAGGCCCAGCAGCGCGCCATCAGGGCCATCAGTGCACTGCGTTATCAGGACACCTATTACTGGGTGCACACCCGCAACGGCACCTACGTCGCTCACGCGGCGAAACCCGAACTGGTCGGAAAGTCCATCAACATCAGCGACAAGAACGGCAAGAACCTGTTCGAAGCGTTCGATGCCGTAATCCGCAAAGACGGCCACGGCTTTGTTGATTACGTCTGGCCGCGGGCCGGCGGCGACGTCGCCGAGCCCAAGCTCTCGTACGTCAAGCTCTCCCCGGCCTGGGGCTGGATCATCGGCCTGGGTCTCTATGTCTCCGACGTCGAGCAGGTATATGCCGAGCAGCGGACACAGGTGCTGACCGCCTTCGGCCTGGTCACGCTGCTGCTCGGTGCGGCGCTGTGGTGGCAGGCCCGGCGCATCGTCGGCCAGGTGCGCGCGGTGCTCGCCTTCGCCCGCCGGCTCGCCGCCAATGATCTGTCC
>NZ_QGTJ01000014.1 GCF_003182095.1 Plasticicumulans acidivorans
CATTATCCCGATTCCTTCGACAGTTGCAAGCCCTATCTTTCCAGACTCGCTATCGACCTCAACATCAAGACCTTTAACACCCCGCTCAATCAGCCTTTCAGCAGGACCAACCAAGCAAGAGCCGCGCATCATACCCACCGCAAAAGATTAGTCAAGACATTTTCTCGGCAAGACCGGGGTTACTCAAAGCAGCGAGACACGGGCAATCCGACGTTTGCCCACCTGGACGACAAGAGTCCGATCACCTACCAGCAACAACCCCTTATCATCCACACGCTCGCCATCAATCCGCACCGCCCCTTGTTGCATCAGCCGCAATGCCTCTGATGTCGTTGTGGTCAACCCCGCTTCTTTTAAGACATTGGCGATAGCCATCCCCGTCCCGACCGCAACAGTCACCGCAGGTAAATCATCGGGCAACTGCCGTTTCTGGAAACGATCGATAAATGAAGCGACAGCCCGCTCCCCTGCCCCTGCTCCATGAAAGCGATCTACCAACTCCGCCCCCAACCGAAACTTCACGTCGCGGGGATTCAGGCCATTCCGCTCCACATCCCGCCGCCACCCCTCAACCTCAACCTCTGATCGAAAAGACAGCAGTTCGAAATAACGCCACATCAATGTGTCCGAAATGGACATGATTTTGCCAAACATTTCATCCGCACCGTCGCGGATACTGATGTAATTCCCGAGAGACTTCGACATTTTTTGGACGCCGTCAGTACCCTCTAGAATTGGCATGGTCAACACAACCTGCGGCATTTGGCCATAGCTTTTTTGCAACTCACGACCAACCAGCAAATTAAACCGCTGATCCGTCCCGCCTAGCTCAACATCAGCTCGCATCGCAACTGAGTCATACCCCTGCACCAAAGGATAAAGAAACTCATGTATAGCTATTGGTTGCCCATTAGCATAGCGTTTAGAAAAATCATCTCTCTCCAGCATCCTTGCGACCGTATGCTTAGCGGCCAGCTGAATAAACTCAGCCGGCCTCATAGAATCAAACCATTCCGAATTAAACACAACGTTCGTTCGATCAGGATCAAGTATTTTAAACACCTGCTCACGATAGGTTTGAGCATTAGCGAGAACGTCATCACGAGACAATGGTTTTCGAGTAATGTTTTTTCCCGTGGGATCACCGATCATTCCAGTAAAATCCCCGATTAAAAACAGCACATCATGTCCCAACTCCTGAAACTGTCGGAGTTTGTTAATAAGCACTGTATGACCAAGGTGTAAATCAGGAGCAGTCGGGTCAAATCCAGCTTTGATTCTTAATGGCCGTCCAGTCTGCAGACGATCAACCAGCTCAGTCTCCAGCAGCAGGTCCTCGGCCCCTCGCTTGATGAGCGCCACCGCCTCCGCAATCGTAGCCATCACATTTTTACCCTATATGATCCAGCAAAGGGGCGGTAAGATAGCGGAACTACCTCTCACACTAAAGCACCATATCTGGCGCCCCACCGCCGCTACGACAGCACCGACATGCATGAACAGCTCTACATTGGTCTGATGTCTGGCACCAGCATGGACGGCGTCGATGCCGTTTTAGTGCATTTTGGCGACGACGGTCGCGCACCACAAACCATCGCTTCTCTCTGTCTCCCTATAGAGGCAGAAATGAGAAACTGTTTGCTAGCATTATCCACTGCGGGCGACAATGAAATCGAACGCGCAATGATCCTTGATAACAAAATCGCACAGATTTTTGCCACAGCCGTCAAAAAGCTTCTAGATAAGTCATGCATCAAAAAATCTAATGTACGCGCAATTGGCTCACATGGGCAAACTATCCGCCATGCTCCACAAGCCGCAACCCCCTATACGCTGCAAATAGGAAATCCCGCCCTTCTTGCCGAACTATGCGGCATTACCGTCGTAGCTGATTTTCGCCGCAGGGATATCGCAGCCGGCGGCCAAGGAGCCCCCCTTGCTCCTGCGTTTCACAATGCCTTTTTCCGCCGTGATGGCCTTGATGTTATCATCATCAACATCGGAGGCATTGCAAATTTAACGGCACTTCCTGCAGCCCCAGAAGCCAACATCATTGGTTTTGATAGCGGACCAGGAAATGCTTTGTTAGACACTTGGGCACAACGCCAAATTGAGCAGCCGTTCGATCGTGACGGAAAATGGGCTGCTAGCGGTTGCATCAACACAAAGCTTTTAACACATTTTTTATCAGAACCATATTTCCATATTCCCGCCCCAAAAAGCACAGGCCGTGAATTATTCAATAGCGCTTGGCTCGAAGCACATCTCGCCGCCGTATCAAACCAACGAATCCCCCCACAAGATGTTGCAGCAACCCTTGTTGAGTTAACTGCCTACAGCATTAAGGCCGCTTGCACAGAAACCTTACCAAAGGCACGATCATGGATCGTTTGCGGCGGCGGCATACATAACAAGATGCTAATGTCCCGTTTATGCGAGCTAGCCCAAGGAATTGAAATAAAATCATGCGCAGATTATGGGATTAATCCAGACGATCTAGAAGCAATAGGCTTCGCATGGCTTGCAAGACGCGCATTACTCGCAGAGCCGGGTAATATTCCATCAGTCACCGGCGCGTCTGCCGCTCGCATTTTAGGTGGAATATATCAAGCCTAAAATCACCATTACAAAAAAGTTACTTCTCTTGCATACTTCTCAATAGCCGAAAAATCCAAGCCCCATCAAACTAGTTGTCTGCCTGGCTTTGAGAGAGGGCTTCTCTTAGGAGAAGCTCCTCAGCACCGGAGAGGACATATCCACTAAACTTACACAGCATGAATTATCAATCTCCGCTGTTTATTACACACAAAAAAGCAGAACCAAAAAGCTAGACAGAGAAAGAGGAACCACAGCCACAAGTTGTCGTCGCATTTGGATTACGGATCACGAACTGCGCACCTTCAAGCCCCTCAGTGTAATCAATCTCGGCCCCAACCAAGTATTGATAACTCATTGGATCAATCAAAAGTTTTACGCCACCGTTCTCAATCATCGTATCTCCATCTTGCAACTCCTCATCAAACGTAAATCCATACTGAAAACCGGAACACCCCCCCCCACTGACAAAAACACGCAGCATCAATGCTGGATTGTTTTCTTCTTCAATTAATACTTTAACCTTAGCGGCCGCAGCATCAGAAAAAATCAGCGGACCCTGAGTCTCAATCGATACAGACATCGCTACCAACTCCTGCATCTACCAATGAATGTCAATGAACCGTTTGATTTACAAGTATGCTTTTCCTGAGCTTTTTTATCAACAATTCTCCCGCCCCCCCTCTACCAGGCAAGCGCAACCCACATCCGTTACTATTTTCTAGATGAATCAAACAGATAGAAAGCAAACGCCTTATACACAGGGACACGACAAACCAAAGCTGAGCATGCCCTAGCCAACAGACACGCAGCGATCACCGGTAAAACCAGCGCGTGTCCATCCGTCAGCTCAAGAGATATCACAATGGCAGTCAGAGGCGCCTGTGTAACCCCCGCTAAGTAGGCGCTCATTCCAAGCAAGGCAACACTCGCAAAAGAAGCGCCAGGAATCAACGGAGCAATCCACTGCCCAATCCCTGCACCGACAGCCAGCGAAGGAGAAAAAAACCCTCCCGGAATACCCGCGATGTAAGACAAAATATTCGCTAAAAGTTTCCACAAACCGAATAACCCATCACCATCCGGCACTCCCTGCAAGATGCTACGTGCCTGTTCGTAACCTGTACCGAAGACTTGATTACCAGACGCGGCACCTACAGCCGCGAGCAACACCCCACACGCAAAAGCAAACATTACCGGATGATTACGTCGCCAGTTGCCAAAAGGCTTTGGCATACCCGTCACAGTAAGCAGAATAACACGGCTATAAATCCCTCCAGCCAAACCGCCACCAAGCCCACAGGCCAAAACAGCCAACCATGCGGGACCAAAATCGAGTTGCGCATAAACGCTGCCGAAGTAGGTATAGTTTCCAATTATCCCTAAAGAGACTACGCCGCCGAACATTACCGCGCTTAGCACCAAACCACTAAACCGTTGTTCAAAAGTATGACTTAACTCTTCAATCGCAAACATAACTCCAGCCAATGGCGTATTGAATGCAGCTGCAATACCAGCAGCACCACCAGCAAGAATCAATCCATTGACCGTACGACGCCCGAAAAGCTCAAATCGACTGCCTATGTTATACATCAGCGCAGCACCAACATGCACTGTAGGCCCCTCGCGCCCGACAGAAGCACCTCCAAGCAGAGCAAACAAAGTCAAAGCCATTTTTCCGACAGCGACTGGCAGTGACAGCATGCGCTCACGGAACTCGCGCTCTGGACGACCAATTGCCCCAATTACTTGGGGAATGCCGCTCCCACGCGTTGCGCGTAAAACCCCTTCAGTTGACCAGATAAGCAACGCAAATGTTAACGGCGTCACCAACCATGGCCAGTAGGGATACCGATCCAGCATCTGATTGAACACTTCAAATGCAAAATCACTCCCTTGAGCAAACAGAACGGCGGCCAACCCAACACATCCAGCACCGATAAAAAATGCGAGCCGTTGGCGCCACATGAAAGCTGATCGCCTGGCACGTCGGCGCAATCGGTGCAAAGTGCGCCGAGCATCTATTGATGAGCTCAAAAGACTATCTGTACCGCCATCATCTGGCTTAGGCGTCCTCGAAGATTCGTTTATCATTTATCCAGTATCCCGCACACATTTCTTAGCCCCGACCCACCGACAAAGCCAAGATCATTGGCGCCACTTGATCATGCGGCTCACACCCAATTAATTAGAAACACAAAACGTGATACCAGTTTGATGGCAGTGGTATCCGCCACAATACGAGTTGCGCACTGTACGTTAACGAGCAGCCTACTGCGACCTGACAGTCAAAACACAGTTGCTCATGCTTGATGAATGATATTCTGGCAGCATCAGGTCATCCTCCCGTTTGAGGAACTTTGAACATACAATAAGGTCGATCTCCACATACGCTACAATGACAGCCCGCATCGCATACAACAATATGAAATCAAAAGATAAAATCATAATTGGTCTTGCCGCCATGCTGATTGGCGTGCTTGCTGCTTTTTGGCTCGCTCCAGCGGGACTCAGTGCTGCACCGGTTGTCAGTTTTCAGACGATCGACGGCCGCCATATCAGCTCTGACACTTTACGTGGGAAGCCAGTGCTGATTACGTTCTGGGCAACAAGCTGTCCAGGATGTATGCAAGAGATGCCCCATTTGATCGAGCTTTATCGTGATCTGCACCCGCATGGGCTGGAGATTGTAGGTGTCGCCATGAGCTATGACCCACCCAGCAACGTTGCCGAGCTCGTTCGTCAACGCCAAGTGCCGTATCCCATAGCGCTGGATACGAATGAAGCAATTGCTAAAGCTTTTGGCGACATTAGACTCACACCGACCAGCTTCTTAATTTCTCCAGACGGGCGTATTTTGCGCCAACAAGTAGGTGAGTTCGATATGGAACAGCTACGGACACAAATCAAAGAATTGCTAGGCGCATAGACCAAAACACTTCACTTATAGCGCTCACTGAACAACAAATTTCATATAAGACTCCAACTGAGACTTCATCATGTCGTATCTTGCCATCAAAGCTTGGCACCTGATCTGGATGGTTTGTTGGTTTGCCGGACTGTTTTACCTACCCCGTCTTTATGTATACCACGCGATGTGCGAACCAGCCGACGAACGTGGACGTCAGCGCTTTAAAATAATGGAAAGCAAACTATATTGGGGCATCACGACGCCAGCCGCTATTTTGACGTTATTTTTTGGATTTTGGCTACTTTATTCAGGTGCATGGAGCGCATATTCATCAATGGGCTGGCTGCACACAAAACTGGCATTAATAGCCTTATTAGTCGGCTACCATATCTGGTGTGGAAAAATACTATTCGATTTTAAATCAGAAAAAAATACAAAACATCACGTATGGTTCAGATGGTTCAACGAAGCACCTGTTATTGTTTTAGTTTCTGTAATACTTTTAGCCAGTCTAAAGCCGTTTTAAATTAAAAACCCAAGATATGCTGATCTTCTGCCTACCACCAAAAACCATCAAATAAAGTACGAATGCACGCTCCACCACCAAGGAAAGTGACTGAACTGCCCGCGCAAGTGACGTTCTCAGCTTCGTCCGCCATAGGCACGCCACGACTGCTCTCCCTGCCCCTCAACCGTTGCCAGTATAATTCAAGAGCTGCACATCCAAGCACACATCAAGCGTAAGACAAGCACCTGCAACCACCGCTTGCAGGCGGCGCTACATAGCAATCAGCATAGCGTCTGCCAGCGCAGTTTCAGCATAGCGCTTGCAACCCGATGCAATTCAGCTCTCAGTGCATACAGAAAAAGGGCATAGGTTCGCACCTATGCCCTTGATTTTTGGTGGCTACGCTCAGAATCGAACTGAGGACCCCAGCATTATGAGTGCTGTGCTCTAACCAGCTGAGCTACGTAGCCTTAATTCTATAAGGCGCGGCAACAATCTAAATTAGCCCGCCACCACAACAGAGCGAGCATCCTACAGAATCTTTCGACTCATGTCAATCAGACATTAAATCTAAAATGCATCACATCGCCATCCTTGACGACATATTCCTTGCCTTCAAGTCGCCACTTGCCCGCCTTCTTAGCGCCATCTTCTCCGCCAGCGGAAATGAAGTCGTCATAGGAAATCACTTCGGCTCGAATAAATCCGCGTTCGAAATCCGTGTGAATGACACCAGCAGCCTGAGGTGCCGTTGCCCCCAAAGGAATCGTCCAAGCACGAACCTCTTTAACCCCTGCCGTAAAATACGTCTGCAGGCCAAGCAGCTTATATCCCGCACGAATGACGCGATTCAGTCCAGGTTCGTCCAAACCAAGATCTGCGAGAAACTCTATCTTGTCCGCATCATCGAGCTGCGCAATCTCCGCTTCGATAGCCGCACAAACCGGCACGACCTCCGCAGCTTCGATCATTGCGTAGTCCCGAACTCGATCTAGCAGAGGATTATTATCAAAGCCATCGTCATGCACATTGGCAATATACATCGTCGGCTTTAAAGTGAGTAAATGCAGCTCATAGAGAGCAGACCGCTCATCAGCATCCAGCCCCATAGCACGCACGGGCTTTGCTTCATTAAGATGGACTTGCACGCGCGCAAGCAACGCCTTACGCATCAAGGCGTCTTTACCCCCGGCCTTGGCAGCTTTCTCCGCACGCTGATAAGCCTTTTCGACCGTAGCCAGATCCGCAAGTGCGAGTTCTGTATTGATCACCTCAATGTCCGATAAGGGATCCACCTTGCCAGAAACGTGAATCACATCATCATTTTCGAAACAACGCACGACATGGGCGATAGCATCAGTTTCACGAATGTTGGCGAGAAACTGATTCCCTAACCCCTCTCCCTTGGAGGCACCCGCCACCAAGCCGGCAATGTCAACGAACTCCATGGTCGTCGGGAGAATCCGTTCCGGCTTAACGATGGCGGCCAATGCGTCAAGGCGCGCATCCGGCATCGGCACGACACCGACATTAGGATCTATCGTGCAAAATGGATAATTCTCGGCCTGAATACCCGCCTTAGTCAGGGCATTAAACAGAGTGGACTTGCCAACATTAGGCAAACCAACGATGCCACACTTAAAGCCCATGAAATACCTCAGGACCGATAAAAATTTCTAAACAGGCCGTGTATGCAATGCCTGCATCACTTTATCGAATTCACCACGTACGATACGTGGGAACTCGCGTAAACCATTAGCAATCGCTTGGTCAACGAGCTGCTGCTCCGACAATGGAGGTTTGCGCAGCACGAAATCTACGACTTCGGATGCCGCACCCGGATGACCGATGCCCAGCCGTAAACGAGAAAAATCATTGCCACCCAGCTGAGCGATCAAGTCACGCAAGCCGTTATGACCTCCGTGCCCCCCGCCACGCTTGAGACGAACCACGCCCGGAGGCAGATCAAGATCATCATGAACGACCAGAATCTGTGGTCGCTCGATTTTATAGAAACCGGCCAAGCGTGCTGTCGGCGAACCTGAGCGATTCATGAAGCCCATGGGCTTGAGTAACCAGAGCGAGCATCCATCAACACTGATCTGGCAAACATCACCACCGAACTTCGAATCGGTGCGGAAACTGGCTTTGTAGATATGCGCAAGCTCGTCCACAAACCAGAAACCCGCATTGTGCCGAGTGCGCTCATACGCAGGACCAGGATTCCCCAATCCTACGATGAGTTTCGGACATTCGATGCTCACAACTCGCCGACCGCTTGCTGCGCGCTTTATTCAGCGCTCGCAGCGCCCTCACTGCTGCCTTCCACGTCACTTTCACCTTCAGCGGCGCCGCGCACAGCATGGATACTCACCACAGCCTGATCCTGATGAGTTCCATGGCTCAACGCATAGACCGAGCAACCAGCCGGCAGCACCAGCTCCGACAGGTGCAGAGCCTGCCCCAGTCCGAGAGCACCGATGTCGACTTCGATGAAATCAGGAATGGCATCCGGCAGACAGGAAATCTCGATCTCAACCATGTGGTGGTTAACCACACCGCCCTGATCCTTGACGCCCGGCGCATTTTCCTGATTGATGAAATGCAGCGGTACGTGAACATTGATGGTGCTGCCCGCTTCGACGCGCTGCAGATCAAGATGGACGATGGTCGGCTTGAACGGATGCCGCTGCAGGTCACGCAACACAGCGTTTTCGGCACGCTCGCCGATCTTGACGGTCAGCATATGCGAATAGAATGCGTCGTTCGTCAAAAGCTTCAGCAATTCACGCTGCTCGACGGACAACAGCTCGGGCTCGCGGCCGGCCCCATAAATCACAGCGGGGACACGACCCGTGCGGCGCAGGCGGCGGCTCGCACCCTTACCCTGCTCGCTACGGGGTTCTGCATTAATGATGAAGTCGACGGACATGTCGTTCTCCGGATAAGTGATGAAAAAATCCGGCTCCCCCGCGACCAGGAGACCGGAACGCTTGAAAACAACCTTACTCGACGAACAGCGAGCTCACCGATTCTTCGATGTGGATGCGGCGAATGGTTTCCGCCAGCAGCCCCGACACACTCAACTGACGAATACGACCGCAAGCCACAGCCTCGGGGCGTAGCGGGATCGTGTCGGTGACAACCAATTCATCGAGTGATGAAACACTCAGATTGTCGATGGCCTTACCCGAAAGCACAGCGTGCGTGCAGTAAGCACGAACCGATGCCGCACCATTGTCCTTGAGCGCTTTGGCTGCGTGGCACAAAGTGCCAGCGGTATCGACCATATCGTCAACCAGCACACAATCGCGCCCGCTGACATCACCGATGATGTGCATGACCTGCGACACATTGGCTTTCGGGCGACGCTTGTCGATGATCGCCAGCTCGGTATCGTTGAGGCGCTTGGCCAGTGCACGCGCACGCACGACGCCGCCAACGTCCGGGGAGACAACCATCAACTGCGGCAAATCCAGATTGAGGATGTCCTGCAGAATGATGGGAGTCGCATAAATATTGTCGACCGGCAGATCGAAGAAGCCCTGGATCTGGTCAGCGTGCAGATCGACGGTAAGTACGCGGTCAATACCGACCGAGGTCATCATGTTGGCGACGACCTTCGCCGAAATGGGCACACGCGCGGAGCGCGGACGGCGATCCTGACGGGAATAGCCAAAATACGGAACGACGGCGGTGATGCGGATAGCCGATGACCGGCGCAGCGCATCGACCATCACCAACAGCTCCATCAGGTTGTCATTGGTCGGAGCACAGGTCGGCTGCACGATGAACACATCGCGACCGCGGACATTCTCCATCAACTCGACCATGCATTCGCCGTCGCTGAAACTGCCCACGACCGCCTTACCCATCGGCAGACCGAGGTGATCAACGATCAGCTGAGCGAGCTGCGGATGAGCACGCCCGGAAAAGACCATCATTCTGGCGTCGGACACGATGGATCCCGTCGTCGAAACTGAAAAGAACTGGCTGGGCCGCCTGGATTCGAACCAGGGAATGCCGGAATCAAAATCCGGTGCCTTACCGCTTGGCTACGGCCCAATTTGATGCAACCGATTATAAAAGGTGGCCGCCACGACAGTCAGCCTCGGATCAAGCGCTCCAGCAACGGCGAACGATTCAGTCCGCGCGCTACAAAGGCTCTCCAGCCTGCAGGCAGGCTTGCCAAGGCCACATTGGCCGCTGCCGAACTGGGAAAGCCGCCGAACACGCAAGCCCCAGTACCACTGAGATGCGGCTGCGTGAACTGCGCCAGCCATTCGGCCGCAACAGCCACCTCGGGAAAGCGCCGATACACGACAGCAGCACAGTCGTTACGACCTCCTCCCGCGAGAAAGTCGCGCATTCTGATCGGGGCGGAATCCCTTGTCAATTCAGGGTCCTTGAACACGGCAACCGTTGGTACCGCACACGCGGGGGCAACAACGAGAAACCAAAGCTCATCAATATCGACCGGCGTCAGACGCTCACCGACCCCCTCAGCCCAGGCCGCACGCCCACGCACGAACACCGGCACATCAGCCCCCAACCGCAGACCAAGCATGGCCAGCGCATCCTCATCGAGCCCGCAGTGCCACAAGTGATTGAGCGCCACCAGCGTCGTCGCCGCATCGGATGAGCCGCCGCCAATGCCGCCCCCCATCGGCAGATGCTTGTCGACCCGGATCGTTACACCGGGCGAACTGCACGGCACCTGCGCCTGCAGAAACCGCGCGGCACGTACCACCAGATCATCATCCACAGCCACACCTGGCAGTTCGCTGGCACGCACAACCCGACCGTCATCGCGCAGCTCGAAATGCAGCCAATCGCCATATTCGACGAACTGGAACAAAGTCTGCAGCAGATGGTAGCCATCCTCCCGGCGCCCGACGATGTGTAGGAAGCGGTTGAGCTTGGCCGGGGCCGGCCAGGCCTCGGCGGCAAACGGAGCCGAGAAACGCGAGGCGTTCATGTATCCCAGCGCTCGATCGACAAACGCACCTGCACATCACCATGCTCGGCTCGCAGCTTGAGCGGCAACTCAGGCGCCTGCGCCTGCCAGGCGCCGTACTCAACGACCCAACCAGCCTGCTCGATACGCGTCAGGCGCCCCCGCACGTCCGCCTGCAGGCGAGCAGGCACGCCCGCCTGCGGACGTCCGAGCACCCAGTCGCGCAGCGCCGCGACGGGCACCGCGACGCCGGTCGCACGCTCAATGAGCTCATCCGCATCGGCTGCACTCAGTTGCTGGCCGTCGCCGGTGAACAACGTCACGCCATTCGCATCGCCTTCGACATGCACCCGTCCGGCACCGAACGGACCGAGCAGATCGATTGCATACTGCGTCCCATCCTGACGCCAAGCCAGCGAAGCCGACCACGCCTCACGCCCGCGCACGACACCGATGCGCCCCTGCACCTGCCAGCGATCGATCTTTGCCAGCTGGGCGCTGCGCACCCGCCATGCCGGGTTGTCATTCGCATCTCCGACTGGCGGGGCTACTGCGCAAGCCGCCAGGAGGGCACTCGCCAGCACGAGTGCCGTCGCACGCTTAGCCGTCATTACCACCCCAGCCGCCCCTTCAGCTGCAACAGATAGCGATCGTCCGGTGTTCGCGCACTGGCATCGGTCCACAGCTGTCGAGCCTCGTCGTGGCGATCGAGTGTCCACAGCACCTCGATCAGATGCGCCGTAATCTCCGGCTCGTCGCTCAGACCGTGAGCACGCTGCAGATACGGTAGTCCTTCGCCTGCCCGGCCCAGCCGAAACAACACCCACCCCATGCTGTCGAGCACCGCGGCGTCACCCGGCAGCTTTTCGAGCGCCCGGCGGATCAGCGGCTCCGCTTCGCTCAATCGATCCGTACGGTCAGCGAGGGTGTAACCCAACGCATTCAGCGCCTGGGCATGTTCGGGGTCGATTGCGAGCACGCGGCGCAAGTCGGATTCCGTCACATCCAGCTTGTCGAGTCGCTCGGCCACCAGGGCTCGCGCATAAAGCAGGTCTACGCTCTCGGGATTGGCCGCCAAACCGGAGGTAAGAACCGCGTAGGCGGGTTCATACAAATCCTTGTGGCGCAGCACCTCGGCCTCGCCGAGATAGAGCGTGACCGCATCGTCCGGATGCGCGATACGCTGCTGGGCAAACCAGGCATGCATACCTTCCCGGTCACCTGACGCAAGCCGCAGCGCTCCCAGGCGAACCAGCGCCGGCAGCAGTCGATCCCCTTCAGTGATTTTGCGATACCAGGACTCTGCGACAGCCCAGTTGCCACGCGCCTCTTCGACACGACCGAGCTCGAACCAGGCATCCGGCAGGGATTCACCGCTCTGCAGAACCTCCTGCAGGTAACCAAGTGCGCGATCGTACTGTTTGGCTTCACTGGCCAGGGCGGCCAATGCCAGGCGCGCGCTCATGTCCTTCGGGTTGTCATGAGCGATGCGATCGAACTGCTTATCCGCTTCATCCAGCCGATTGGCGGCAATCAGCGCCCGCGCATAAACGTTGCGCAACTGAGCGTCACCCGGCAACCGTTCGAGCGCTGCCTGCAAGCCACTGACTGCAGCTTCCAGCTCGCCACGCTCCAGCTGAATCCGCGCACGCAGCAGATAAGCAGGCGCCCAATCCGCAGCGAGCTCGATGACATGCTGCAGCGCATCCGCAGCGGCCTGGGGTTCGCCCGCCGCCAGGGCGCCTGCCGCGTCGTAATACCAGGCAAAGCGCGAATCCTGATGACGGTCGCGCAGACCGCGGAGCACCTGCCAGGCGACACCGCGGTCCTGCAACTGCGACAACATGCCGGCGATGGCAGCGAAACCATCTTGGCGATCCTGTGCCGCCAGCTGCCCCCGGATCAGATCGAGCGTGGGAATCGCCTGCTCGATGCGCCCGCCCCCGATCTGTGCGAGCGCCAACGCCTGACGCGCCTGCAGCGCGGCTGGCGCAAGCTCCAGCCAGCGCGAGGCAGCCTGCTCGGCCTCAGCAAAATGGTGCTCGTGCATGGCAAAGGCAAAAGCGCGCGCCGCTACCCGGGGATCATCCGTACGGGTCGCTGCCACCATGTACTGCTGTAACGCCACACCGAAGTTGCCACGCCGGGCGGCAATCTCTCCCAGCATGATGCGGTAGTAGAGATCAGCGGTAACGGCCGGATCGGTGGGGGCATCAGAGACGTCCGCCGAGTGCACCGGCATGGCAACGAGGGCTAGCGCGAGAAAAACGACGGGAACCTTCATGGAAGGTGGTCTCCAGAGGTTCGAGGGAAAACACTGGCGCGCGGAACGCGACTTGCAAGCTTGGCGAAGCATCCCGCAGAATCCCGCGGTTTTCGATTTGTGGTTCATTCAATCATGCCGCTGCTGGCCATAGGCATCAATCACAAGACGGCTCCGGTCAGCGTGCGCGAGCGTCTGGCTTTTGCGCCGGAGCGCCTGCAGCAAGCTCTGCGCGAGCTGGTGACGGCCGGTATTGCGCGTGCCGCCGCCATCCTCTCGACCTGTAACCGCACCGAAGTTTACTGTGGCGTGGACCAATCCGACGCCGCCCGCATCTGCGACTGGCTGTCGCACTATCACGCCATTCCGAGCACCGAACTCTCGCCATTCCTGTACGTCCACCCCGACCACGAAGCCGTGCGCCACATGCTGCGTGTCGCCTCCGGCCTTGATTCGCTGGTCCTGGGCGAACCGCAGATCCTGGGACAGGTCAAGGACGCCTACCAGGTCGCCGCCAGTGCCGGGACTCTGGACAGCGAACTCGAACGTCTGTTCCAACACACCTTCGCCGTCGCCAAACAGGTGCGCACCGACACCAGCATCGGTGCCAGCCCGGTATCCGTCGCCTTCGCCGCCGTCGTGCTGGCCCGGCAGATATTCGGCGAGCTTTCCGGCCAGACCGCGCTGTTGCTCGGCGCCGGGGAAACCATCGAACTGGTCGCCCGCCACCTGCGCGAACAGAAGGTCAAACGCCTGATCATTGCCAACCGCACGCTTGAGCGCGCCCACGCCCTGGCCGCTGAAATGGGCGGCTACGCAATCGGGCTCGATGAAGTCGATGCCCACGTGGCGGAAGCCGATGTCATCATCGCCTCGACGGCCAGCCCGACGCCACTGCTGCAGCGTCCTGTCGTCGAGCAGGCACTGAAGCGCCGCAAGCACCGCCCCATGCTGATGGTCGACATCGCCGTACCGCGCGACATCGATCCGGCGATCAGCGAGCTGGAAGACGTTTATCTCTACACGGTCGATGATCTGCAGGAAATCATTCAGGAAAACCTGCGCTCCCGACAGGCCGCCGCGGCGGAGGCCGAGGAGATCATCGACGCCGAGGTAGCTCACTTCTTCGCCTGGCAACGCGCGCAGCAGGGCAGCCACCTGATCCGGGAACTGCGCACCCAGGCAGCCAGCGCGCGAGACGACTGCATCAGCCGCGCACGTCAACAACTGGCGCAGGGGCGTGATCCGGAGCAGGTCATCAACCAGCTGGCCAATACCCTGACCAACAAACTGATCCACGCGCCCAGCGCCGCACTGCGCGAAGCCTGCGCGCGTGGCGACATCGACAGCGTCGAGCTGTTGCGCGACATCTATTCCCTGCCTCCCCTGCCGCCGACCGAATCCGCATGAAGCCCAGCATTCGCGCCAAACTTGAAAGCCTCGCCGAGCGCCACGAGGAAGTTTCCGCGCTGCTGTCGGCGCCGGAAGTGCTCGCGGATGCGGATCGCTTTCGTCAGCTGTCACAGGAATACGCCCAGCTCGAACCGGTCGCCATGGCCTGGCGCGACTGGCAGACGCTGCAGGAGGCGCTTGCCGAAGCGCAGGAAATGGCGCGTGACGCCGACCCGGAACTGCGCGAGCTGGCAGCCGCGGAAATCGCCCAGCTCGACGCGCAACTCGCCGACGGGGAGCGGGCACTGCAGCTGCTGCTGCTGCCGAATGATCCGCGCGACGCCGCCAACATCTTCCTCGAAGTGCGTGCCGGCACCGGCGGCGACGAGGCGGCCATCTTCGCCGGTGACCTGTTCCGCATGTACGCCCGCTACGCGGAAACCCGCGGCTGGCAGGTCGAACTGCTCACCGAATCGCCTGGCGAGCATGGCGGCTACAAGGAAATCGTCGCCCGCGTCAGCGGCCGTGGCGTCTATTCACGGCTGAAGTTCGAATCCGGTACCCATCGCGTGCAGCGCGTGCCGGAAACCGAGTCGCAGGGACGGATTCACACCTCGGCGGCCACCGTCGCGATCCTGCCGGAGCTCGATGAAGTCAATGTGCAGATCGACCCGAAAGATCTGCGCATCGATACCTTCCGCGCCTCCGGCGCCGGCGGGCAGCACATCAACAAGACCGATTCGGCGATCCGCATCACCCACCTGCCGAGCGGCCTGGTGGTCGAATGCCAGGACGAGCGCTCGCAGCACAAGAACCGCGCCCGGGCCCTGAGCCTGCTCGCTGCACGCCTGCAGGATGCCGCGGAGGCCCAGCAAACCGCCGCGCAGGCGCAGAGCCGGCGTCTGCAGGTTGGCTCCGGCGATCGCTCCGAACGCATCCGCACATACAACTTTCCGCAGGGCCGCGTGACCGACCACCGCATCAACCTCACGCTCTACAAACTCGGCGAGGTCATGAACGGTGCACTCGATGAGGTCCTCGAACCGCTCATCCAGGAAGAGCAGGCCGATCGCCTGGCCGCCCTCGCCGAATGAATCCGACGCTGACCGAGCTGCTGACAGCAGCGACCGCTGCCTTGCAGGCGGCCGGCAGCGATTCAGCGCGCGGCGACGCCGAAGTGCTGCTGGCCCACGCACTCGGACAGTCACGCACTTTCCTGCGCACCTGGCCTGAACATGCCCCTGCGCCAGCGGCACTGGCTGCTTTCCATGAACTGCTGCAGCGCCGTCTGACCGGCGAGCCTGTCGCCTATCTCACCGGCCACCGCGAATTCTGGTCGCTCGATCTCGCCGTGAGTCCGGCCACACTGATTCCACGCCCGGAAACCGAGCTTCTGGTCGAACTGGCACTGGAACGTCTTGCCAACACCCGCGGCGTGCAGGCGGCGGATCTGGGTACCGGCAGCGGCGCCATCGCGCTGGCCCTGGCCAGCGAACGACCACTGGCGCGCATCGTCGCCACCGACCGCAGCGCAGCCGCGCTCGATATCGCCCGTACCAATGCCGCGCACCTGCGACTCGGCAACGTAGAGTTTCGCCTCGGTGACTGGTGTGCAGCGCTTGGCGATAAACACTTCGACCTGATTGCCGCCAATCCGCCGTACATCGCCAGCAACGACCCGCACCTCGGATGCGGCGATCTGCGCTTCGAACCACACGCCGCTCTGGTCGCCGCAGAACAAGGCCTGGCCGACATCCAGTGCATCGCCGACAACGCACTGCAACACCTCAAGCCCGGTGGCTGGCTGCTGCTCGAACACGGTTGGGATCAGGGCGAATGCGTTCCGGCGCTACTGCGGGTCGCTGGATATACCGAGGTACACTGCGTCAGGGACATCGCCGAGCAACCACGCGTCAGTCTCGGGCGCAAAACGCCATGAACGATCTCACCGACGGCGAACTGCTGCGCTACGCCCGCCAGATCATGCTGCCGAGCATCGATTACGCCGGCCAACAGCGCCTGCGCGCGGCCCATGCACTGGTGATCGGCCTTGGCGGGCTCGGCTCGCCGGTTGCGCTCTATCTCGCGGCGGCCGGCGTCGGCCGACTGACACTGATCGACGATGACCGTGTCGATCTGAGCAATCTGCAGCGCCAGATCGCCCACGCCACACCGGACATCGGCTCGGCCAAAGCCCTCTCGGCGGCTCACCGTTGCACAAGTATCAATCCGCACACGACGGTCGAAACGCTCACGCACCGGCTGAGTCCGCAGGAGCTGCGCAGCCGTATCGCGAGCGTCGATGCAGTCCTCGACTGTTGCGACAACTTTGCCACCCGTTTTGCGATCAATGAGGCGTGCCTCGCTGCGCGCCGCCCGCTGATCAGCGGAGCGGCCATCCGCTGGGAGGGCCAGGTCGCCGTGTTCGATGCGCGCGTAGCCGGCAGCGCCTGCTACCGCTGCCTGTACCCGGACATCGACGACGTGGCCGAAACCTGCACGCAGTCCGGCGTCATCGCACCGCTCACCGGGGTCATCGGCAGCCTGCAGGCTACGGAAACGCTAAAGCTGCTCGCCGCCACCGGCACGACACTGGCGGGCCGCCTGCTGCGCTATGACGCGCTGCGCGGGCAACTGCGCGTCAGCCAGCTGCCCCGCGACCCTGATTGCCCGAGCTGCAACGCCCTCACCTGATGGCACTCAGCGGCTCGGCCGCACGCTCATCCAGCAACTCCCGCACCTCCCGCAAACCTGCGCGGCGCATCGGCTTGCCGTCGACCGGGCTGCGCGGCGCTTCACGCTCGGCCGTCGGCGGAAACACCGTGACATCGACGTTGACGTCCCCGGCGCCGAAGGCAAAGGTCGGAAAACTGACCGGTTCGCCGGCGCCGCTGCGCAAACGCCGCGCACCTGTCTCGAACGGCACGTGCCGCTCCATCAGAAACATCTGCACGTCCTCCACGGTATCGGCGAAAACGTGCAGCTGAATATCGGCATCGGGCCCAGCGGTACCGTTGAGCACCGATCCCACCAGGCGCGGGCGAAACCGCTCGAAAAAGCGCATCGCCTCAAAAGCGGCTGCGCGCAGATGCTGGACATGATCGTTGTGCGTCTCTGCCAGGAACAGGCGTTGATACTCACTGAGTGCCGCCTCGATCTCCTGATTCGACGGCATCAAGGCGCGCGCAGTGACCCCCAGCCGCTGTGCGGCCTTGCGCTTTGCCACGAGAAAGTCGCGCACGCCTTCCTCCGCCATGATGCGCGCACTGGCCTGCGCCAGCAGACTGCGGAGCCTCGCTTCCTCCCGCAACCGTCCAGCCATGTTCGCCTCCCCCTCTGATTGCTCGGACGCAGGCGTCATCTCGCCCCGCTCGACAACGCGCTATGCTCGCTCAGGTCTGTTGCGTCCACTGGCACGCAAAAATCGATGTACGTTATTCTCCCGGCGGCGTGCCGGTCGGAAGGGACTAGAACTTGGCCTTATTCAATAAGAAATCACGCTATCTGGGAATCGACATCAGTGCCACGGCAGTAAAAGTGGTCGAACTGAGCCGTTCTGGCGAACGCTTCCAAGTGGAAGGTTGCGCTGTCGAGCCTCTTCCCGATGGCGCCATGAACAACCGCAACCCCAGCGATATCAACGCTGTCGGTACAGCTATCCGTAAAGCGGTCAAGGACATGAAGTCCCCCTTGCGCGAAGCCGTCGTTGCGGTCCCCAGCACCAGCGTCATTACACGCACGGTGACCTTACCGATCGATCTGGATGAAGCAAGCATCCAGAGCACGCTGGAAATCGAAGCGTCGCAATACATTCCGTTTGCGATCGAAGAGGTTTATTTCGATTTCGACGTCGTCGGGCCCGCTCCCAACGATGCGGCCATGCAGGAGGTCCAGCTCGTTGCATCCCGCCGGGAGAACGTCGACCTGCGCGTGGATGCCCTGCGTGAAGCGGGCATTAAAGCCAGCGTCGTCGACGTCGAAACCTATGCGCTCGAAAACACGTTTCAGCTTCTGTCCGCCACGCTGCCCCAATATGGCAGCGAAGCCCGTTTTGCCATCGTCGACATCGGTGCCTGGCACACCACTTTGTACGTAGTGCGGGAAGGCCGCACGATCTATTCACGCGAACATACGTTCGGTGGCGACATGCTGACGACAGCAATTGCCGATGGGCTCGGCATCAGCCGCGCCGACGCCGAACTCGCCAAACGCAGCGGTTCTCAGGATGAGGAGTTCGCTTCCAGCATGCTGGCGCACTACCGCAATACCGTGGCTGAGCAGATTGGCCAGACCCTCCAGTTCTTCTTTTCCTCAAGCCACTACAGCTCGGTCGAGCACGTCATTCTCACCGGCGGCGGCTCGCTGGTGCAGGGATTGACCCGGGCTGTGGGTGCGACACTCCAGGTACCGACCGTGCTCGGCAATCCCTTCGAGTCGATGTCGATCGCCTCGAAGGTCCGCCAGCGCGAACTGCAGGCCCAAGCACCTCTTTTTGCAACCGCCTGCGGGCTTGCACTGCGGAGCTTCGACTGATGACCCGCATCAACCTGTTGCCCTGGCGCGAAGAGCGCCGACTGAGACTCCAGCGCGACTTCGTCATGCTGATGGCCGCATCGGCCCTGATCGGTGCAGCCGCCGTACTCGGAACGCATCTCTACGTCGGCGGAGAAATCGAAGATCAGCAAACCCGCAACCAATACTTGGTCAGTGAAATCAATCGCCTCAAAGCCGCCGCCGAGGAGATGAAGAAACTCGATCAGGCCAAGGCACGACTGCTGGCACGCCTGGAAATCATCCAGAACCTGCAGGCCAGTCGACCGCTGATGGTCCGTGTATTCGATTCCCTCGCCAGACTGACACCGGACACGGTTTATCTGTCCAGCCTCAAAGCGGGCGGCAATGAACTCGTTCTCAATGGCACGGCGCTATCGAATCAGGTGGTTTCGGACTTCATGCGCCGATTGAGTGCCAATACCCTGTTTGCCGAGCCGGCTCTCAAGCAAATCGAAAACCGGGACATCGCCGGCGTACGAGTCAGCACGTTCGAAATGTCGGTACCACGCCGGCAACAGCCCAAGGATGCCGCGCAATGACATTGGATGAACTGCGCAATCTCGATCTCGACATCAATCGCGGCGGCGAGTGGCCTGCTCCAGTAAAAGCATTAGTAATGCTGGCGATCTTCGCCGCTGCCTGCGGACTCGGCTGGTATCTGGACACCAGCGACCTGCTCGACGGGCTCGCGCAGGAACAACAGAAGGAACAGCAGTTACGCGACGAATTCCGTTCACGCCAGCGTGTCGTCGCCAATCTCGACGCCTATCGCGCGCAGATCGGAGAGCTGGAGACCATGCTCGGTGACATGCTGCGCCAGCTGCCGACACGAACTGAGATGCCGAATCTGCTCGAAGACATCTCCAATCAGGGACGCGCCAACGGACTGGTGTTTACGCTGTTCAAACCTCTCGACGAATTACCGCGTGAGTTCTACGCAGCCAAGCCGATTCAGATCAAAGCACAAGCCACTTATCACCAGTTCGGCGCCTTCGTCAGCAGCATTGCTGCGTTACCACGTATCGTGACGTTGGAAGCGGTTTCGCTGTCTGCCCAGCCGATGAAGGATTTCAATCGGGACTCTCCAGAGCCCCTGAACATCGAAGCCACGCTGCAGACCTATCGCTACCTCGATGAAGATACCGAGGCCGCACCAAAGCCGGCGGGGAAACGCAAATGAGGCGGCATATTCCCTTCCTGCTCATCGGCGCCACGCTGGCATATGGCTGTGACACGGCCGACAAGACCGCCGATTTACGCGACTTTGTCGCGATGACCAAGGCATCTTCTCCCGGCCGCCCGCTTGAGCCGATTCCCCGCCCAGCCCCGTATCGCCCGGCGGCTTATGAGGCTGCTGAGCTACGTTCACCATTCTCAATCGCGGCGATTCTGCGGGCGCAAGCAGCGCCGCCACGCGTCGACAACGGCATTCGCCCGAATCTCGACCGTCCACGCGAAGAACTCGAAAAATATGCACTCAGCAGTCTGCGCATGGTCGGCACCATTGAACGAGATACGCGACTGGCTCTGATCAAAGTTCCCGATGGCTCCGTGCAAACGATCCAGGCGGGGAACTACATCGGTACGGATTACGGCAAGGTGCTGAAAATCGACGAGGACCGTATCGAGCTGCTCGAAATCGTGCAGGATGGCAACGGTGGCTGGGTCGAGCGTCGCAACACGCTGGCGCTGTCCGAATGAACGAGCCTGGGGGAGTAGAGATGTCACAACAGAATTCCGCAAGCCGTGGGCCGCTCCCGCGCCTTCGCGGCTGGCGAGT
Organism: Plasticicumulans acidivorans; assembly: GCF_003182095.1. Lineage (GTDB taxonomy): Bacteria > Pseudomonadota > Gammaproteobacteria > Competibacterales > Competibacteraceae > Plasticicumulans > Plasticicumulans acidivorans. Next base: position 20,961 of record NZ_QGTJ01000014.1, read on the forward strand.
ATGGATACTCGCGCTGGCCACCGTCTGCGGTGCGATGGGGATCGGAGCGCCGGATGCACGCGCTGAAGCCGTCCTGTCGGCAGTGGATGTAGGCACTCTTCCGGGCAACAGTCTGCAGCTGCGATTCCATCTGTCGGAGGATGGCGTCAACCCGACGCACTTTTCGGTCAACGAGCCCGCCCGCATCGTGCTGGATCTCCCAGGAACCCGAAACGGCATGGGCATGCGCCGCCAGGATATTGGCGGGGGGATCGCCGAGCGCATCAGTGTCATCGAAGCCAGCGACCGCACCCGCATACTGGTCAACCTGTCGCACAGCGTTCCGTACACCGTTCGCACCGAGGGCAAGACCGTTCTGCTGACACTCAACCCATCGGGCACCGGCAGCCAGTCAGCAATTGCTCAAGCCAATGGCAATATCCCGCCTGAACCGACTCATCCGCGTGCACGTGCAGCCGCGGGCACACGCCGTGAACTGTCCAAGGTCGATTTCCGCCGCGGCCCGGAAGGCCAGGCCCGCATCGTCGTCTCACTGAGTGATCCAACGACCTCGGTCGACGTACACGAAGAAGGCAAACGCATCGTGGCCGATTTCGTCGGTGCCACCCTGCCACCGGCCCAGCAGCGCCGCCTGGATGTCACGGACTTCGGTACACCAGTATCGATGATCGAAGCCAGTAACAAAGGACGTAATGGTCATCTCGCCATCGATACCGAAGGCGATTACGAGCTCATCGCGTTTCAAAGTGACGGCGAATACACGATCGAGGTGCGTCCGGTCGCGAGCGGCGGTAATCGCGGCACCACCGCTGGCGGTCCACAAGAACGCGCCTATAAGGGCGAATTGCTTTCATTGAACTTCCAGGACATCGAAGTCCGTGCCGTCCTGCAGATTATCGCCGACTTCACCGGCCTCAACGTCGTCGTCAGCGACACCGTCACCGGCCGCATCACCTTGCGTCTGCGCAATGTTCCCTGGGATCAGGCGCTCGATATCATCCTGCAGACCAAAGGACTGACTCAGCGCCAGCAGGGCACGGTGATCTACATCGCGCCCACCGCCGAAGTGACTCAGCGTGAAAAGCTGGAAATCGAGTCACGAAAGCAGGCCGTTGAACTCGCGACGCTGCACACTGAAATCATTCAGATCAACTATGCGAAAGCGGGCGAAATAGCCAAGCTCATCAAAGGCAAAGGTACGGGTACCGACAACTCGGGCCGCTCATCAGTCACTGCGACGAGCGAAATCTCGATCCTTTCCGACCGCGGTCAACTCGCCGTCGACGAACGCACGAACTCGCTGGTCATCATGGATCTGCCGGAACGTATCGCCGATGCCCGCGCGCTGATCACCAAGATCGATATTCCGGTGCGCCAGGTGATGATCGACTCACGCATCGTTATTGCCAATGACGACTTCTCCAGAGAGATCGGTGCGCAGTTTGGTGGCATTGGCCTCGTTGGCGGCCCCAATACGGGCGTGGTCATCGGTGGCAATACCACGGGCATCAACAACGCGCTCGCCAATGGCGAAACGACCTTGTCCGATCGGTTGGGCTTTACCACATCGGGAGCCCAGGCCCTCAGCGGCAACAGTTCAATTGCATTGTCATTGCTGAGCTCGAAGTTCCAGCTCGATCTGGAGCTGTCCGCGTTGCAGGCGGAAGGTCGCGGTGAAATCCTCTCCAACCCGAGGGTACTGACTGCCGACCGCAAGGAAGCCTCAATCAAGCAAGGTCGCGAAATTCCCTATTCGACCTCGTCGAGCAACAACGGCACCAACGTCCAGTTCAAAGACGCCCTGCTTGAACTCACCGTGACACCGCAGATCACGCCGGACAAGAACATCATCATGGACCTCAAGGTCACGAAAAATGAGACCACCGGCGAGGTCGTGGAGAACCAACCTGTTCTGGCAAAGCGCGAACTCAGCACGCAGGTCCTGGTGCGCAACGGTGAAACCGTCGTACTCGGTGGCGTATTCGAGCAGATCACGTCGAACAATGTCAGCAAGATACCGCTCCTCGGAGACATTCCCTTCGTTGGCGCTTTCTTCCGCTACAAGTCGAACAGCAATAAGAAACTTGAGCTGCTCATCTTCGTCACCCCGCAGATCGTCGATGGCAATGTCGTAATCCGTTGATTGACGGCAGCCGCGCGATCCGCTCAACGGCGGACACCCTGTATCATTGATGGGTGTTCGCCGTTTCAGTTGATACCGACCCATGCAACGCAACATCTTTCTCGTTGGCCCGATGGGCGCAGGCAAGTCCACGATCGGCCGGCAGCTGGGCCAACTGCTGCAACGCCCATTCATCGACAGCGACCGGGAAATCGAGCAGCAAACGGGCGCCACGATTCCGCTGATCTTTGAAATGGAAGGAGAAGCGGGGTTTCGCACTCGCGAGAAACAGGTCATCGAAGAGCTGTGTCGACATGAAGGCATCGTGCTTGCGACAGGTGGTGGAGCCATCCTGGACCCCGATAATCGTCGCGCACTGGCCGATAATGGCTTTGTCGTCTACCTGCTGACATCCGTCGACGAACAGCTCAGGCGCACCGCGCGTGATGGCAATCGCCCGTTGCTACAGACACCAAATCCACGTGCGAAGCTGACCGAGCTTTTGCAAATCCGCGATCCGCTTTACCGTGAAGTGGCGGATCTGGTCATCCAGACCGATGCACGGCAATCGCGCAAAGTCGTCTCTCAAATCATCGAACATCTTGCGCGCGCTTAAAATGACGGATGAGGGTATGACCTTGCGTCGTTGCAGACATTTCGCCACGCTTCTGTGCTTTGTGCGAATACGATTCCGGAATGCGTGACATGCAGACTCTCACCGTCGAACTGGCTGACCGCAGTTATCCCATTTTGATCGGCGCAGGGCTGCTCGATCAGGGGGAATACTGGCGTCGATACATTCCCGGACGTCAGGTACTCGTCGTCAGCAACGACACGATTGCCCCCCTTTATCTGCAACGCACGCTCGCGGCCCTCGATGGCTTGCAGACGGCGCACGTCATCCTTCCGGACGGGGAGCAGTACAAAACGCTGGAAGTGCTCAACCGCATTTTCGATGCCCTGCTCGATGCGCGCTTTGACCGCGGCTGCACAGTGCTCGCGCTCGGTGGCGGCGTCATCGGTGACATGAGCGGCTTTGCAGCGGCCTGCTATCAACGCGGTGTCCACTTCCTGCAGGTACCGACGACTCTTCTCGCCCAGGTGGACTCGTCCGTAGGCGGCAAGACGGGCGTCAATCACGCAGCGGGCAAAAACATGATTGGTGCGTTCTATCAGCCACGCGCAGTCATCGCTGATACCGACACACTGAACACACTACCCGACCGCGAACTGGCTGCTGGTCTGGCGGAAGTCATCAAATACGGTTTGATTCGCGACCTGCCCTTCCTCGACTGGATCGAAGAGAACCTGCCTGCACTGCAGGCGCGCGACCCGGCGGCACTCACCCATGCCATTTATCGATCCTGCCTCAACAAAGCAGAAATCGTTGGCCGCGACGAGCGGGAAAGTGGCGAGCGGGCACTGCTGAATCTGGGCCACACCTTTGGCCATGCCATCGAAACCGGGACCGGCTACGGCCAGTGGCTGCATGGCGAAGCCGTAGCCGCAGGTACGGTCATGGCACTTGATCTTTCGCGACGCCGTAACTGGCTGGAGCCGCAGGATGTCGAGCGTGTAGTGAAACTGTTCCAACGCGCCGGGCTGCCGGTCACAGCGCCGCGAGAACTCGCCACGGATGATTTTCTGCGCTTGATGGCCATCGATAAGAAAGCCAAGGATGGACGTATCAACCTCGTCCTGCTGAAGGAGCTCGGCCACGCCGTGATCTGTGATGACACGCCGACTGAACTGCTGCGGGCAACACTCGACGCTTTTTGCTGCTGAACGGATGCTGCACCATGTCTGACAAGGATGTCTGCGCGGATACCCCAGGGTTCTACTACACGCCACGCTTACGGCAGATCGTGGATACGCTGGTGCGTGTCACCAATCTCAGCGCGTTTCTGGGCGTGGTCAAAGGCGCCCCCGGTTCCGGCAAAACGGCGCTGCTCGACCAGCTAAATGCCAGCCTGTCAGCACAAGGCTGGCTCAAAGTGGTGAGACTCAGCTCGGATGCGCCACTTCTGCCTACGCTGGCGGCAGGCTTTGGCCTCACCGACGGCGATCAGCGCGACCTGCGCCGGGCACTGATCCAGCACCTGATCAGCCTGCATGTCGCCGGCACTCATCCGGTCGTACTGGTCGACGATGCGCACCGATACGATGACCAGGATCTCGCGTTGTTGCTGCGCCTGGCACTGTCTGCAGATCGCGGCAAATCAGGCTTGCTCAGTGCAGTCATTGCGGGGATCCCCGACATCGAGCATCGACTGACAGCCGTCAGCGCCAACCTGTCGCCACAGCGGTTGTACGTCATTGATCTCCCCGCTTTCGATAGCGAACAGCGCATCGACTTTCTATTGCACTGCGGTTATATCCGTGAAGATATCGAGCATCCGGCCACACTGCGCCGCCTCATGCACTGTGATGGCACGCCCGGCGCATTGCTCGAATCGATGCACCTCCGTTCGACTGCCCACTCCGCCACACGGAGGATCACGGCGATCGCAGCAATCGTCCTGCTGGCCGCCGGCGGCAGCTATTTCCTGTTGAGCCGCGATCAGGAACAACCATCCACGGCCCGCCCATCCACGACCACCGCACCTGCCATCGCGCAGAGCAGCCCGCCTGCGCTCCCCCTTGAAAGCCAGCAGGCGCCGGCGATGACAGAGAAGACCCCGACGCTCAACGCGCCAACGACGCCTGAAGACGCCGAGCAGTCACCCGAAGAGCAATCACAGCCTGCGGCGCAAACGACACCGGAGGCAGCTGCCACGGCAGCGGGCGAACAGGGGCAAGAAGTAACGCAGCAGGAGGCGGACGGCTCCCATCAATCGACGGAACCGCAGCCTGCCCCTCAACAGCCCGACACCACTGCAGTAGTAACCGGTGATGTGACGGCGCCCACACTGCAGAAGCCCGACAGTACCCCCGTACAGGAAACGCAGGCCGCAGCGCCCAGCGTGCAAGACACATCAGCACAGCCACTGCTCCCCCAGTCCGCAGACACACCGGAAGCAGTGACTCAAGCTCCAGCGACTGAAGAGCCGACGCAGAACGCGAACACGTCAGATCACGACACGACGCCAATTCCTACGCCCCCTGCCGCAACCGCAGAGGCAACGCAGACTGGAACGACCTCCGCGGTGGCACCGCCGCAGCCTGCATCCATTTCGCCAACCCCCAACGACACAATGCCTGCGCCAGAAGCAGCCATGCTGCCTGATACATCACCGGCCAGCGCTGCTCCGAAGGCGGGTAGCACTCAGGACAACAGCGATACCCCCCCCAGCACCCCGCCGGCTGCCGGAAACACCTCAGCCACTGCAAGCACTGCATCCCCGGAAGTGAAACCGTCTGGTGAAGTTCCGCCGCCCGGCGCGCCCCTCCCGAATGCGTCCGCATCCGCAGCCTCGCCGGCGAAATCTGAAACCAGCAATGTGCAGGCGGGCGATGACGAAACCGAGCCATTCGAGCAGGTTTACCCTCTGCCCCTGGTCAAACTGTCACCTCCTCCCGAAGACAAGACTCCACCTGCCAAAAAACCAGCTCGCCCAGCCAAGCCGGTGGCTCAACCCGCCACGATGCAGCCTCCGTCACCGCCTCATAACGAACACCAGACTCGCAGTAGCACGACACCGACCGAAACTGCACCAGCCCATCCCACCCCTCCGCTGCCTGCAAAAACCACTGCGACCAACACGCCGACCAGTGCAAACACGCTGCCCGACTGGCTCAGTGAGGCTGCAGCCAATGCCTGGGTGGTCCAGATCGCTGCGACTGAAAATTCAACCCGATTGCTGACCTTTGCGCAGAGTCAGCAGTTGAGTGGCGCCCACCTCGCCCCGATCATCCGCAATGGCAAGTCTTGGTATGCCTTGGTGACCGGCCCATATTCCGACATGAAAAGCGCCCAGGCCGCGCTGGCCGCATTGCCGCCGGGGCTGCGCAGTGCAGGCCCGTGGGTCCGCAGCGTTAAATCCTTACGCGCAGCAGGCGAAAAGCGCAAAGCGCCCTGAAAGTCAAGTCCACGCGGCAGATTGCGTTTACTCATGCGGCAGTGCAGCGTTATAGTTAACGGCCCGCATGTCGGTTCTGTGTCGGGATATTCCCAGCGAATGTCCCCCAACGGTGCCTTTGCGCCTGTCAGTCCGTAAGCAGCGGCCCAGCCCCGTCATGGGCCGCATCACTGTGGCTCTCTCCGAGGGCGGAGCGACGATGCAAGCAATGATCCCCCAAGGCCTGTACCGGCCCGAATTCGAGCGCGACAACTGCGGTTTCGGCCTGATCGCCCAGATGGACGACAAAGCCAGCCACTGGCTGGTCAAGACTTCGATCAATGCACTCGCCCGACTCACTCATCGCGGAGCCGTAGCCGCCGACGGCAAGTCCGGTGATGGCTGTGGCCTGCTGATGAAGAAGCCCGATGGCTTCCTGCGCGCCGTCGCCGCCGAAGCCGGCCTCGAACTGGCGCCGCTGTATGCCGTCGGCCTGGTGTTCCTCAGCACCGACGAGACACTGGCCGCACAGGCCCGTACCCTGCTGGAAGCTGAACTGTCAAAGGAAGGCGTGAGCGTCGCCGGCTGGCGCGTGGTGCCGACTAACCCGGGCTGCTGCGGCGAAGAAGCCCTGAAGACACTGCCGCGGTTCGAGCAGATCTTCATCAATGCACCGGACGGCATGGATGAAGCGCAGTTCGAACGCCACCTGATCGTGGCCCGCCGCCGCACCGCCTATGGCCTGATGGAGCACGACCCGGCCTACTACGTGGTCACGTTATCCTCGCAGGTGCTCGGCTACAAAGGGCTGGTGATGCCGGCCGCACTGCCGACGTTCTACAAGGATCTCGAAGATCCGCGGCTGGAGTCGTCGATCTGCGTGTTCCACCAGCGCTTTTCGACCAACACGATGCCGCAGTGGAAGCTGGCTCAGCCATTCCGCTTCCTCGCCCACAACGGCGAGATCAATACCGTCCAGGGCAACCGCAACTGGGCGCTGGCGCGCGGCTACACCTTCTCCTCGCCCCTGCTGCCGATGCAGGATCTGCGGCCGATGGTCAACATGACCGGCTCGGACTCCAGCTCCCTCGACAATATGCTCGAAGTGCTGCTCGCCGGAGGCATGGACATCTTCCGCGCGATGCGTCTGCTGGTGCCGCCGGCCTGGCAGAACGTCGAGCACATGGACCCGGACCTGCGCGCCTTCTACGAATACAACTCCATGCACATGGAGCCGTGGGATGGCCCGGCCGGTATCGTTCTCACCGATGGCCGCTACGCCGCCTGCACGCTGGATCGCAACGGCCTGCGACCGGCACGCTGGGTGATCACCACCGACCGGCACATGACCATCGCGTCCGAAATCGGCGTCTACGACTACAAGCCGGAAGACGTCGTCGCCAAGGGCCGCGTGCGCCCGGGCGAAATGCTCGCCGTCGACACCAGCAACGGCGCCCTGATGCTGCCCGCCGACATCGACTCCCTGCTCAAGTCGCGCAAGCCCTACCGGCAATGGCTGGCGCAGAACACCCAGTACCTGCAGTCGATCTACGACAAGGATCAGGCGACCTCCGCCCCGCTCGACGACAAGGAACTCGCGGTCTACGAGAAGCTGTTCCAGGTCAGCTTCGAGGAGCGTGAGCAGGTCCTGCGCCCGCTCGCCGAGGGCGGTCAGGAAGCCATTGGTTCGATGGGCGACGACACGCCGTTCGCCGTGCTCTCCGAGCGTGCCCGTTCGATCTACGACTACTTCCGCCAGCAGTTCGCCCAGGTCACCAATCCGCCGATCGATCCGCTGCGCGAAGCCATCGTCATGTCGCTGGAAGGCTGCATGGGTGCCGAAGGCAATATGTTCGTCGAAGACGAACTGCTGTCGAAGCGGCTGGTGATTTCCTCGCCGGTGCTCTCGGAAGGCAAGTTCCGCACGATCCTGGCGCTCGGCGACAGCCGCTATGCACATCAGCACATCGAGCTGAACTTCCCCGAGTCCGAAGGTCTTCAGACCGCGGTGCGCCGCATTGCCGACGAAGCCGTCGCCGCGGTCAATGCCGGCAAGGTCATGCTGGTCCTGAGCGACCGGGCCATCGCCCCGGACAAGCTGCCGGTGCATGCCGCTCTCGCCGTCGGTGCCGTGCACCAGCGCCTGGTGCGCGACGGTCTGCGCTGCAAGTGCAATATCGTCGTCGAAACCGCCACGGCGCGCGATCCGCACCAGTTTGCCGTGCTGCTCGGCAACGGCGCGTCGATGATCTACCCGTATCTGGCCTACGAGTGCGTCCATGACCTGACGCGCACCGGTGAAATCACCTCGAAGGACACGGTCAAGCTCGCCGAGAACTATCGCAAGGGCATCAACAAGGGCCTGTTCAAGATCATCTCGAAGATGGGCATCAGCACCATCAACAGCTACCGCGGTGCGCAGCTGTTCGAGATCGTCGGCCTGCATGATGAAGTCGTCGACCTGTGCTTCACCGGCACCACCAGCCGGATCCGGGGTGCCGATTTTGCAGCGCTGGAAGTCGAGTTGAAGTCGCTGGCCAAACGCGCCTGGCGCGAGCGCGCTGCCCGTGATCAAGGCGGCCTGCTCAAGTACGTGCACGGCGGCGAATATCACGCCTACAACCCGGACGTGGTGCAGCAGCTGCAGGCGGCAGTCAGCTCCGGCGACTACACGCTCTGGCAAGCCTACGCAAAGACGGTCAACAGCCGCCCGGTCACCACCTTCCGTGACCTGCTGCAGCTGAAGACCAGCGGGGCGCAGGCCATTCCGGTTGAACAGGTCGAGCCGCTCGAACGCATCCTCAAGCGCTTCGACTCGGCCGGCATGTCGCTGGGCGCACTCTCGCCCGAAGCACACGAGACGCTGGCCGAAGCCATGAACCGACTCGGCGGCCGCTCGAATTCCGGCGAAGGCGGTGAAGACCCGGCGCGCTACAACACCGTCAAGGTCTCCAAGATCAAGCAGATCGCCTCCGGCCGCTTCGGCGTCACACCGGCCTACCTGACCAGCGCCGAGGTGCTGCAGATCAAGGTCGCGCAGGGTGCCAAGCCCGGCGAAGGCGGCCAGCTGCCCGGCGACAAGGTCGACGCGACCATCGCCCGCCTGCGCTTCTCGCGCCCGGGCGTGGCGCTGATCTCGCCGCCGCCGCACCATGACATCTACTCGATCGAAGACCTCGCCCAGCTGATTTTCGACCTCAAGCAGGTCAATCCGCAGGCGCTGGTGTCGGTCAAGCTGGTCGCGGAAGCCGGCGTCGGCACCATCGCCGCCGGCGTCGCCAAGGCCTACGCCGACCTGATCACCATCGCCGGCTATGACGGCGGTACCGGCGCCAGCCCGCTGACCTCGGTCAAGTACGCCGGCAGCCCGTGGGAGCTTGGCCTCACCGAAACCCACCAGACACTGCGCCGCAACAACCTGCGCGACAAGGTGCGGCTGCAGACCGACGGCGGCCTGAAGACGGGCCTCGACGTGATCAAGGCTGCAATCCTCGGTGCCGAAAGCTTCGGCTTCGGCACCGGGCCGATGATCGCAATGGGCTGCAAGTACCTGCGCATCTGCCACCTGAACAACTGCGCCACCGGTGTCGCCACGCAGAACAACGTGCTGCGTCTGCACCATTACAAGGGCTCGGTCGAAAAGGTGATGAACTACTTCCGCTTCATCGCGCAGGAAGTACGCGAGCTGATGGCCGGCCTCGGCGTCCAGCATTTCGAAGACCTGATCGGCCGCACCGACCTGCTCGAAATCCTGCCCGGCAGCACCGCCAAACATGCCGGCCTCGATCTCTCGCCGATCATCTCCGATGGGGGCGTGGCGGCCGACAAGCCGCGTTTCTGCATCGAGCCGCACAATGCGCCATATGACAAGGGTGAGCTCGCCGAGCAGATGGTGCGTGACACGCTGGCGGCCATCGAGGCCAAGAGCGGCGGCGAGTACCGCTACACCGTCAACAACACGGTGCGCTCGATCGGCGCCCGGCTGTCCGGCGAGATTGCCCGTCGCTACGGCGATCAGGGCATGAACGACGCGCCGATCACGCTGCACCTGACCGGCACTGCCGGCCAGAGCTTCGGCGTCTGGAACGCCGGCGGTCTGCACATGATTCTTGAGGGCGACGCCAACGATTACGTCGGCAAAGGCATGGCTGGCGGCAAGCTGGTCATCCACCCGCCGCAGGGCGCATCGTTCCGTGAGAACGAGACCACGATCATCGGCAATACCTGCCTGTACGGCGCGACCAGCGGCAAGCTGTTCGCAGCCGGCCTGGCCGGCGAGCGCTTCGCGGTGCGCAACTCCGGTGCGACGGCAGTCGTCGAGGGCGTCGGTGACCATGGCTGCGAGTACATGACCGGCGGCGTCGTTGCCGTGCTCGGCCAGACCGGCGTGAACTTCGGCGCCGGCATGACCGGTGGCTTCGCCTTCGTGCTCGATGAAGACAACTCCTTCGTCGATCGCTACAACCATGAGCTGATCGACATTCACCGCATCTCCACCGAAGCGATGGAACCGCACCGGCAGTACCTGCGCGAGTTGATCGAGGAATTCGTCGCCGAAACCAACAGCGCCTGGGGCCGGCAGATCCTCGCGGACTTCCGGCGCTACGCGGCGAAGTTCTGGCTGATCAAGCCCAAGGCCGCGGATCTCGCCACGCTGCTCGACACTTTGCTGCAGGCGGCCTGAGGCCGCGCGGCACGCCCACAGGGGCGTGCCGCGCACCGCTCCCCGCTGCTTCCTCCACGCTTCCAGATCGGTCCAGCCATGTCCAAAGCCAAGCCCATGCTGTTCCTCGACGTCGGCCGCCAGGATCCGGCGAAGACGCCGGCCGAAATCCGCCGCCGCGAGTTCAATGAGATCTACGGTCAGTTCGATGCCACGCTCGCGGCGACGCAGGCCGGCCGCTGTCTGCACTGCGGCAATCCGTACTGCTCGTGGAAGTGCCCGGTGCACAACCACATTCCGCACTGGTTGCAGCTGATCAACGAAGGCAACCTGTTCGAAGCGGCCGAGCTGTCACACAAGACCAATTCGCTGCCGGAAATCTGCGGCCGTGTCTGCCCGCAGGACCGCCTCTGTGAAGGCGCCTGCACGCTCAATGACGGCTTCGGCGCCGTCACCATCGGCTCGGTCGAGAAATACATCACCGACGAAGCAGTCAAGGCCGGCTGGCGGCCGAGCACCGCGGACGTCAAACCGACCGGCAAGCGCGTCGCCGTCATCGGCGCCGGTCCGGCCGGTCTCGGCTGCGCCGACATCCTGGTGCGCAACGGTGTCACGCCGGTGGTGTTCGACCGCTACCTGCAGATCGGCGGCCTGCTGACCTTCGGCATTCCGCCGTTCAAGCTGGAAAAATCCGTGCTGCAGACCCGTCGCGAGCTGATGGAAGGCATGGGCGTGGAGTTCCGTCTCGGCGTCGAGGTCGGCAAGGACATCCCGTTCCAGCAGCTGCTCGATGAGTTCGACGCCGTCTTCCTCGGCATGGGCACTTACACCTACATGAAGGGCGGCTTCCCCGGCGAGGACCTGCCCGGGGTCTATGACGCCCTGCCCTTCCTGATCTCCAACGTCAACCGCCTGCTCGGTTTCGAGCGTGCGCCGGCCGACTTCATCGACATGAAGGGCCTGCGTGTCGTCGTGCTCGGCGGCGGTGACACGGCGATGGACTGCAACCGCACCTCGATCCGCCAGGGCGCGGTCAGCGTCACCTGCGCCTATCGTCGCGACGAGGCCAACATGCCGGGCTCCAAGCGTGAAGTCGCCAACGCCAAGGAAGAAGGCGTGCAGTTCCTGTGGAACCGCCAGCCGGTCGAGATCGTCGGCAGTGACAAGGTCGAAGGCGTCAAGGTGGTGTCGACCCGCCTCGGTGCCCCCGATGCCCGCGGCCGCCGCAGCCCCGAGGTAATCCCCGGCTCCGAAGAAGTCATTCCGGCCGACCGGGTGCTGATCGCCTTCGGCTTCCGTCCCAATCCGCAGCCCTGGTTTGCCGAGTTCGGCATCGACACCGACGATCGCGGTCGCGTCGCTGTGCGCGCCGCAGGCGAGGACTGCCAGTTCCAGAGCAGCAATCCGAAAGTGTTCGCCGGCGGCGACATGGTGCGTGGCTCCGACCTGGTGGTCACCGCTGTGTTCGAAGGTCGCGAAGCGGCACGGGGCATCCTCGACTTCCTCGAAGTCTGAGGCGGATGCCGACGCCTTAGGCGGCTCGCCCGCGCGGCCGCCTTAGTTTGATCCGCATCGTGGCATCCTGCCGCGATGCGGGGCACACTTGCCGTCTTTTCATAGAACGGCTGTCGAGTTCCCGCATGTACGCACCGCTGAAAAACGATCGTTTGCTGCGCGCCCTGGCCCGCGAACCCGTCGACGTAACTCCGGTGTGGATGATGCGGCAGGCCGGGCGCTACCTGCCGGAGTACCGTGCCACCCGCGCACGTGCCGGCAGTTTCATGGCGCTGTGCACGGCGCCGGATCTGGCCTGTGAAGTCACGCTGCAACCGCTCGAACGTTACCCGCTCGACGCCGCGATCCTGTTCTCCGACATCCTGACGATTCCCGATGCCATGGGCCTCGGCCTGTCTTTCGCCGAAGGTGAAGGGCCTCGATTCGCCAAACCGCTGCGCAGCGCCGCGGACATCGCCGCGCTCGGCGTACCCGATCCCGAGCACGAACTGCGCTATGTCGTCGATGCCGTTCGCCTGATCCGCCGCGAGCTCGACGGCCGCGTACCGCTGATCGGCTTTTCCGGCAGCCCGTGGACCCTGGCGACGTACATGGTCGAAGGTGGATCGAGCAAGGAGTTCGCCCGCATCAAGGGCCTGATGTATGAGCAGCCGGCCCTCGCGCACCAGCTGCTCGACACCATCACACAGGCGGTCATCGCCTATCTCAACGCGCAGATCGCGGCCGGTGCACAGGCGGTCATGGTGTTCGACACCTGGGGCGGACTGCTGTCGCCCGAGTGCTACCGCGCGTTTTCGCTGGCCTACATGACCCGCATCGTCGCCGGACTGCAGCGCGAGGCGCAGGGGCGTCGGGTTCCGGTCGTGCTGTTCACCAAAGGCGGCGGCCAATGGCTGGAAGCGATGGCCGATACCGGCTGCGATGCGCTCGGCCTCGACTGGACCACCGGCATCGGCGAGGCGCGGCGGCGGGTGGGCGATCGGGTGGCGCTGCAGGGTAACCTCGACCCCTGCGTGCTCTACGCTTCCCCGGAGCGCATCCGCGCTGAAGTCGGTCGGCTGCTGTCTGATTTCGGAACCGGCGACGGCCATGTCTTCAACCTCGGCCATGGCATCCACCAGCACATCGACCCCGAACACGCCGGCGCGATGATCAATGCTGTCCATGAGCTGTCGCGGCCCTATCACGCCGCCTGAGCGGAGAACGCCGTGTCGCAGTACCGAGCCAAGCATCCGGCCCGTCCGGCCAGTGAACCCAGCATTCTCTCCTGCGGGGTGATCGTGCTGCGCCCGGCAGCGGATGGCAGCTGGCTCTATCTGCTGCTGCGCGCCTTCAATTACTGGGATTTTCCCAAGGGCATGCGCGAGTCCGGCGAGCTGCCACTGGCCACGGCGCTGCGTGAAGTCCGCGAGGAAACCACACTGACCGAGCTCGACTTCCGTTGGGGCGAGGTCTATCGCGAAACGCCGCCGTACAACCACGGCTGCAAGGTCGCGCGCTACTACATCGCCTCGGTGGCCGCAAACGCCGCCGTCGACCTGCCGATCAGTGAAGAACTCGGGCGCCCGGAACACAGCGAATACCGCTGGGTCACGCGCCAGGAAGCCTGGGGCATGCTGACGCCGCGCGTGCGTGCGGTACTGCGCTGGTCAGACGGCATCCTCAGCGTCGGCCATCACCCGCACTGACGCCCGTTTCGTCCGCTCCCGGCAACCGGGCACACGAGTACCTCGCCGCAGATTTACAGCCTGCGCTCCCCGGTCTATGCCTGTACGCACCGCCAAATGCGAGAACGTAGAGGAGATCCCCATGGACAAACTCCCGTATCGACCGTTGCGCTTCGCCCGGCCGAGTACCGGTGTAAGCTGCTTCCGCCCACGCCAGCACATGCCCGAACGTGTCAATCAGGACAACCCGGCCGTCGACGTGATGACCGACCTGCGCCAGGTTGCGGCACAGATGGTGTCGCTGCAGACACCACTCAGCGTCGCACTCGAACGCATGATCAAAATGGGTGTGCGCCTGCTGCTGGTCGCCGAAGCCGACGGCTCGATCCGTGGTGTCATCACCAGCCGTGACATCCAGGGCGAGAAGCCGCTGCGCATCATGGAGAAAACCGGTTCACGGCGCGAAGACCTGGTGGTCCGCGACCTGATGACGCTGCACCCGAACCTCGAAGTGCTGCTGATGGAAGACGTCATGCGCGCCCGCGTCGGTGACATCATCGCCACACTGCGGGAAACCGGGCGTCAGCATGCGCTGGTGCTGGACCGCGACTCCGACAGCGGTGTCGACGCGATCCGCGGCATCTTTTCACTCTCGCAGATCGGCCAGCAGCTCGGCCTCGACATTCATCCCAGCGAGCGGCCGACGACCTTCGCTGAAATCAGTTCGGCACTGAGTCAGCCCCAGGGCTGACACCGGCGATACGTTCGCCGGCGCCTTTATCGGTTTAGCGCGAAACAAAAAACAGGGCGCCTGCGGGGCGCCCTGTCTGCTGTGTGCGTCATGCACGGCAAAAAATCCAGTCAGCGGCTACGCGCTCTGCGTCGCGGCGGCAGTCTGCGCATCGACGACGGCGCTGGCGCTGACGTTGAAGATGCGGCGCACGGTGGCGGCATTGGTCATCACGTGCCCCGGATAGTTGAGCCCCATCAGCATCGGCCCGATGGCGACAGCGTCGGCCACCATCTTGATCAGGTTGTAAGTGATATTCGCCGCATCCAGGTTGGGCATGATCAGCAGATTGGCCGTGCCCGACAAACGCGAATTCGGGAACAGACGGCTGCGTAACGCCTCTGACAGCGCGGTATCGCCCTGCATCTCGCCTTCGACTTCGAGATCCGGCGCTTCCTCACGCAGAATCTGCAGCGCCTGCGCCATCTTGCGCGCCGAGGGGGTGTCGTCGTTGCCAAAGTTCGAGTGCGACAGCAGCGCGACCTTCGGCATGATGCCGAAGCGTTTGACCTCCTCGGCCGCCATCTGCGTCATTGCCGCCACCTGCTCGGCAGTCGGATCGACATTGACATGGGTATCGCAGATGAACAGCGGGCCATGCGAAGTCTGCAGCAGGCTCATCGCCGCTGGCGTCATGACGTCTTCCTTGACGCCGAACACGTCGATCAGATGATCGAGATGGCGGCGGTAGCGGCCGCTGACACCGGCGATCATCGTATCGGCAAAGCCCAGCCGTACCATCAGCGCCGCCAGCACGGTCGGCCGCGTGCGCACGCGCTGGCGGGCATTCTCGATGGTCATGCCGCGCCGTTCGCGCAGGCGGTGGTATTCCTTCCAGCAGTCGTCGTAGTACGGGTGGTCGCGGAAGTCGACCAGCTCGAAATCCCGATCCGGCCGGATATGCAACTGCAGGGAGTCGATGCGCTGTTCGATACGCTCGCGGCGGCCGAGCAGCAGCGGCTTGCCGATGCGCTCATCGACCACCGCCTGCACCGCGCGCAGCACGCGGTCATCCTCGCCCTCGGCATAGACGATGCGCTTGGGATCCCCTTTGGCGCGGTCGAACACCGGCTTCATGATCAGGCCGGTGCGGTAGACATACTGACCGAGCTTTTCGCGGTAGGCGGCGAAGTCCTCGATCGGACGGGTAGCGACGCCCGAGCTCATCGCCGCCATCGCCACCGCGATCGGCAGTTCGAGGATCAGCCGCGGATCGAAGGGCTTCGGGATCAGGTAATCCGGGCCGAAACGCAGCGCCTGATCGCCATAGGCGGCGATGACCTCCTCGGTCGGCTCCTGGCGCGCCAGAGCAGCGATCGAACGCACGCAGGCGAGCTTCATCTCCTCGTTGATCGTGCTCGCACCAACGTCCAGCGCCCCGCGGAAGATGTACGGGAAGCACAGCACGTTGTTGACCTGATTCGGATAGTCCGAACGGCCGGTGGCGATGATCGCATCCGGGCGCACCGCCTTGGCCAGCTCCGGCAGGATCTCCGGCGTCGGGTTGGCCAGGGCCAGGATCATCGGGCTCGGCCCCATGCTGCGCACCATCTCCTGCGTCAGCACACCGGGTCCGGACAGGCCGAGGAAGATATCGGCGCCGACCACGGCTTCGGCCAGCGTGCGCAGCTCGGTGTCGCGGGCGTAGCGCGCCTTGGACTCGTCCAGCTTGGCGTCACGGCCGAAGCGGATCACGCCCTTCGAGTCGCAGACCAGAATGTTCCCGCGCTGCATGCCGAGCAGCACCAGCAGGTCGAGGCAGGCGATCGCTGCCGCGCCGGCGCCGGAGACCACCAGGCGCACCGAGCCGATGTCCTTGCCGAGCACTTCCAGGCCGTTGAGCACCGCCGCCGCAGTGATGATCGCGGTGCCATGCTGGTCGTCGTGGAACACCGGGATCTTCATGCGCTCGCGCAGCTTCTTCTCGATGATGAAGCACTCGGGCGCCTTGATGTCTTCGAGGTTGATGCCGCCGAAGGTTGGCTCCAGCGAGGCGATGATGTCGATCAGCTTGTCCGGATCACGCTCTTCGATCTCGATGTCGAAGACGTCGATGCCGGCGAACTTCTTGAACAGCACGCCCTTGCCTTCCATCACCGGCTTGGACGCCAGCGGCCCAATCGGCCCGAGGCCGAGCACCGCGGTGCCGTTGCTGACCACCGCCACCAGATTGCCGCGTGCGGTGACGGCCGCCGCCTGCGTCGGGTCCTCGACGATCGCCTCGCAGGCGAAGGCCACACCCGGGGAATAGGCCAGCGCCAGATCGCGTTGCGTGGCCAGCGGCTTGGTCGGTGCAACCTCGATCTTCCCGGGCACCGGGTAATAGTGATAGCGCAGGGCCATCTGCTTGAGATCGTCGGTTCTGGCGTCGTCAGACATTCGATGCTTCCTCAAAAAACGGGGCGAGTCTTGTTCTTGGATCAATGGCATCACGCCCTGCGCAGCGGCAGGACGGTGCTGGAGGGGCAACGGTCAATACACCCCTCGCCGTTGGCACGGGCACGAGGGTGGCTCGGGCGGGGAGACTCTCAGTTCGTGTCAATAGTAATAATAAGTGGTTTCAAGCGCTGCAGTGCTGCCAGACGTTTTGCAGGACAAAACGCAGCCCCCGCACGGGACGAACTGGTGAAATGATCAGCTTCCGGCAAGCGCCAGTGATCGTCCATGAGGCAGCTCACGCCTCGCCACCGGCAGGCAGCGGCCCGGTCAATTTGCGCTCAGGCGTGCAGCCATCTCCCTGATAAACTTTCCGGCTTATCCCACTGAGGGATTTTCCCAGCCGGAGCCACCGTCCGATGAGCACGATTCGCCAGGAAGACTTCATCCAGAGCATCGCCGACGCATTCCAGTACATCAGCTATTACCATCCGGTCGACTACATCAAGGCGCTGAGTGCCGCCTACGAGCGCGAACAGAGCACGGCCGCGAAGGACGCCATCGCCCAGATTCTGATCAACTCGCGCATGTGCGCCGAAGGCCACCGCCCGCTCTGCCAGGACACCGGCATCGCGCTGGTCTTCCTCAAGGTCGGCATGCACGTGAAGTGGGACGCGCAGATGAGCGTCACCGACATGGTCAACGAGGGGGTGCGCCGCGCCTACCTCGACCCCGACAACAAGCTGCGTGCCTCGGTGCTGCTCGACCCGGCCGGCAAGCGCACCAACAGCAAGGACAACACCCCGGCGGTGATTCACTACGAGATCGTCGACGGTGACGGCGTCGAGGTGATCTGCGCCGCCAAGGGCGGCGGCTCGGAAGCGAAATCGAAGTTCGCGATGCTCAATCCCTCCGACAACCTGGTCGAGTGGGTGCTGAAGACCGTACCGACGATGGGCGCCGGCTGGTGCCCGCCGGGCATCCTCGGCATCGGCATCGGCGGCACGCCGGAAAAGGCGCTGCTGCTGGCCAAGGAATCGCTGATGGCGCCGGTCGACATCCAGGAGCTGATCGCCCGCGGCCCGAGCAATCGCGCCGAGGAACTGCGCCTCGAACTCTACGAGAAGGTCAACGCCCTCGGCATCGGCGCCCAGGGCCTCGGCGGCCTGACCACCGTGCTCGACGTCAAGGTGCTCGACTACCCGACGCACGCCGCCAACCTGCCGATCGCGATGGTGCCGAACTGCGCCGCGACCCGTCACGTGCACTTCCACCTGCACGGCGAAGGCCCGGCGGTGCTGACGCCGCCGTCGCTGGACGACTGGCCGAAGCTCACCTACGACGCTAGCAAGGGCAAGCGCGTCAATCTCGACACCGTCACCCGCGAAGAAGTGGCGAGCTGGCAGCCGGGCGACGTGCTGCTGCTCAGCGGCAAGCTGCTGACCGGCCGCGACGCCGCGCACAAGCGCATGACCGACATGCTCAACCGCGGCGAGAAACTGCCGGTCGACTTCAGCGGCCGCTTCATCTACTACGTCGGCCCGGTCGATCCGGTGCGTGACGAAGTCGTCGGCCCCGCTGGCCCGACCACAGCCACGCGCATGGACAAGTTCACCCGGCAGATGCTCGAACAGACCGGCCTGCTCGGCATGGTCGGCAAGGCCGAGCGCGGCCAGATCGCCATCGACGCGATCAAGGACAACAAGGCTGTCTACCTAATGGCCGTCGGCGGCGCGGCGTATCTGGTCTCCAAGGCGATCAAGGCGAGCAAGGTACTGGCTTTCGAAGATCTCGGCATGGAGGCGATCTACGAGTTCGAGGTCAAAGACATGCCGGTCGCCGTCGCCGTCGATTCCAAGGGCACCAGCGTCCACCAGACCGGCCCGAAGGAATGGCAGGCCAAGATCGGCAAGATTCCGGTCGTCGCCGCCTAACGCTCGAACCGACAGCGGCAAACTAGAAAGGCGGCCCCACAGGCCGCCTTTTTCATGCCCGTCAACGCCACACACGCGCCGTGAGCGATGGAAGCGGCAGCGATACGCCACACACTTGCGGCGCATCGTGACGGGTTCAGTTTCCGTTCAGCCCCCGTCCTTAACCTGTCGGCGTACATCAACGACGAGGGATACGCCGATGACTCGCCCACACGCCTTGCTCGCCGCTCTGCTGGGTTGCGCACTGATGACGAACGCCGCCATCGCCGGCGGCTACAGCGGACCGGGTACCGCAACCCGCGTGACCACGGTGGCGGCAGCACTGAGCGCCGCCGATGACACGCCCGCCGTGCTGCAGGGCCACATCCTGCGCCACCACGGCAATGAGCGTTACGCCTTCAGCGATGCCAGCGGCGAGATCCTGGCGGAGATCGATGACGACGAGTGGCCCGCACGCACGATCGACGCCCAGACCCGCGTGCGACTGATCGGTGAAGTCGAGCGCGGCCTGTTCAAGCGCACGCTCGACGTCGATCGAGTCGAGATCATCGACTGAGGCGCTCGCCGCGGCCGGTGGCGCCGAAGCATGCTAGCTTCGCCCCATCGCTTCACCGCACGGAATGCCCGCCGATGATCACCGCTCAAGCCCCTTCCACGGATTGCCGCATTCAGCCCGCCAGCGCAGACGACATACCGGCTATGTGTGCGCTGCTCGCCCTGCTGTTCACACAGGAGGCGGATTTCACTGCGGATACGGCAAAGCAGGCCCGCGGTCTGCAGCTGATCCTCGATGAACCGGCCCGCGGCTGCCTGCTGGTGGCGCGCGCCGGCGAGGAACACCTCGGCATGGTCAATCTGCTGTTCACCGTCAGCACCGCCTGCGGCGCACCGGTGGCCCTGCTCGAAGACCTGATCGTCCGTCCCGAGGCGCGCGGCCGCGGCATCGGTGACGCGCTGCTGCGGGCCGCCATCGACAGCGCCCGCAACGCCGGCTGCGCGCGCATCACCCTGCTCACCGATGACGACAACCTCGCCGCCCAGCGCTTCTACACGCGGCATGGATTTGTACACTCGGCGATGCGGCCGTTGCGACTGGATCTGCTGAACGGCCGGTGACTGAGCTACCACGTCTTACCGACCGCTGGCTCAGCGAATCCGGCGGGCTGATTTACCACTGGCGTGCCTGGCGCTATCGCGCGGCCTGGGCGGCATTCAACGCCCGGGTCTGTGACTGGCTGCGCCAATGGGTGCCGCCCACGACATCCCTGGTGCTGATCGGGCCTTCAGCCGGATACACCCTGGCGGCACGCTTTCTCGCACGCTTCGACGACATCACCGCCATCGAGCCCGATCCGCTGGCGCGCTGGCTGCTGCGCCGGCGCTTTGCGGCAGCGCCGCTGCATTTCGAACCCGTCGACTACCTGACTCACCCCGCAGGACTGGCTCACCTGGCAGCCCGCCATCCGCAGGCGGCGCTGCTGTTCTGCAACGTGCTCGGTCAGAACGTCGGCACCCACGCTGGGACGCCGTTGGCGCATCGCGTGCGACGGGCGCTGCACAACCACCACTGGGCGAGCTATCACGACGTGCTGTCAGCGCCGCAGGCACCGCTGCACCCACTGCCCGCCACGGCGCCCGACACCGCGGCGGCACTGGCCGAACAGCTCTGGGGCGGCAGCGGCATCGAAGTCTGCGATCACGACACCTTCGGGCTCGGCGGATCGGCGGGCACACTGGCGCTGTGGCCACTGGCACCCGGGCAGCACCATGTCATCGAGTGGATCGTCTCGACCTCGGGCTGATCGCCTCATTCAACGTTCGCGCGGCAGCACCGGGCCGATCAGTTGACTGCGCGGCAACTGCCAGCCCAGTTCCAGCCAGCGTCGCCAACGCGCCAGGCGGGCTTCTTCATGCAGGCGTCGCTGCAGGGACTCGGTCAGCTCGGCGGTACGGGCGGAAGCAGGCTCGCGGTTCATCGCAGCACTCTCCGTAAGGCGGGTTGCATCCGCAGCCTAACGTATGCAGCGAAGCTGTCTGTTCAGGCAAACGACACAGAAGCAATACGAAGTCGCATAGCTCGAACGGAGGGCAACACCGTGAGTGTGTGAGACTTCAGAACGGCAGCGGTTCAGCCTCGGCGCCGTCTACCGAGAGCTCATCGAACGAGGAGCGGATACAGTTGCGGCCCTCGCGCTTGGCCAGGTACAGCGCGCGGTCCGCGGCAATCGTCAGCTGCTCCAGGCTGAGGCCCGGCTCCCAGGAGGCGATGCCGCCCGAAAAGGTCAGGTGCAGGTTCTCGTCTGACGACACCGCCAGTGGCGTGCGCGCCACCCGCACCCGCAACCGTTCCGCGACCACCCAGCCTTCCGACAGCGCCGTGGCCGGCATCAGCACGATGAACTCCTCGCCACCGAAACGCGCGCACAGATCGGTCGGCCGCAGCCGCTCCGTGAACATCCGCGCCAGATGCACCAGCGCCTGGTCGCCGACGGCATGGCCGTAACCATCATTGACCCGCTTGAAGTAATCGATGTCGATCAGCAACAGCGCTGCCGGCTGACCGATGCGCCCGCAGACTTCGAGCTGCGCCGGGAAGATCTCCTGCATCCAGCGGCGGTTGTGCAGGCCGGTCAGCGCATCGCGCTCGGCGGCGCTGCGGTAGCGCTGCTGCGCTTCGAGGCTATTGGCGAGCGCCAGATTGTTGCTGCGGATGCGCTCGGAAAGCACCTGCATCAGGTTCACCGCAAATTGCGGCTGCGCCGAGATCAGGGATTCGAGCAGCTCGTGCGGCACCGCCAGCAAGCGACTGTCGACACCGGCATTGACGTAGGCCGAGGGCAGTGTCGCCTCGATGAACGACATCTCGCCGACGCATTCGCCGGCGCCCACCCAGGCCAGCGGGATGCGGCTGTCCGGCCGGCGCAGCACCTGCAGCTCACCCTTGAGCACGATGTAGAGGACGTGATTGGCGCGTTCGGGATCGAGCAGCAGCTCGCCCTGGCGCAAGACGCGCTCGCTGCACTGCGCGAGCAGGCCGGCGATCGCGTCAACATCCACTCGACGGAAAAGCCTCAGGCTGGCAAGAGGATGGGGAACATCGTCCATCGAGCGCTTCTCCGGACTGCGACCGACTCAGGCCGTGGGTAGCGATGCGGGCACATCGGCGCGGGTTTCCTCGAAGATCTCGGCGAGGAAATCGAGCACGACACGGATGCGCGCAACGTAGCGCAGGTCTTTGTGCACCACCAGCCAGGCTTCGCGCGGCGGCGGCCCCTCACCGGGCAGCACGCGTTGCAGACCGGGCCAGAGATCGCCGACGCAGCGCGGCAGCAGTGCGATACCGAGCCCCGCGGCCGCGGCGCCGGCCCGGGCGAAGGCGCTGGCCGAACGCATCGCCGAGCGGGCGCCGGGCGCATGTTCGGCCTGCCAGATGGCTTCCGGCGTGTGCGCGAGCTCATCACCCTGACTGATCTGCGGATGCGCCGCCAGCTCACTGAGCTCGGCGAGCGACGGCGCCTCGGTGAGGTAGCGTGGCGAGGCGTACAGCGCAAACGGAATCAGGCCGATGCGGCGGGCAACCAGGTCGGCCGCCGTCGGCCGGAACAGCCGCACGGCGATGTCGGCCTCGTTGCGCAGGAGATCGACCGTCGCCGAGGTCAGCTGCAGGACCACTTCGATCGCCGGATAACGGCGCGCCAGCCGCCCCAGGCGCGGGGCGAGGAACAGACCGCCGACGCTCTCCGGCGCCGAGATGCGCACGGTGCCGGCAAGGCTCGAATCCTCACCGGTAACCGCGCGACTGGCCGCCATGGCGGCTTCGTCCATCGTCTGCACCGACTGCAGCATGCGGGCGCCGGCCTCGGTCAGACTCATGCCGCGCGCATGGCGATGAAACAGGCGCACGCCGAGGACATCTTCGAGCGCGGCGATGCGGCGGCCGACGGTCGGCTGATTGGTGCGCAGCTCGCGCGCAGCACCGGACAGGCTGCCGGTCTGCGCCGTCGCCAGGAAGTAGCGGTAATCGTCCCAGTCGGGTTGCGTCATCGTTGGCGGACCTCTGGAGCGAACAACAGGAGCCACAGCGCACCGCGGAGGTGCTCTGCAGGATGGCAAATCCGGGGGCGATCAGCCCGTGGTGGCATGCCGGCGGCTGTGCCGCCCGAGGTGCTCACGCACGGTGTCACCCAGCACACGCAGACCACGGTCGACCTGTTCCGGCGTCGAATGCGAGAAATTCAGGCGCATGCGTCCCTGGCGCGCCGGCGGCGTCGCGTAAAACGCGCCCCCCGGCATGAAGGCCACCTTGCGCGCCAGCACCTCCTGCAGCAGCTCGCGCTCGTCGACGGCCTCGTTCAGCGTGATCCAGAAGAACAGGCCGCCATGCGGCCGCTGCCAGGTCGCCAGATCGGCGAGGTAACGCTGCAGGCCGGCCTGCATCGCGTCACGCTGCGCACGATAGTAATCGCGCAGGCGATCGAGATGATCGAGATAACCCGCCGACTGCATGAACTGGTTGGCCCACCACTGGCCGATGCGGTTGGTGTGCAGATCGGTGCACTGCTTGATGCGCACCAGATGCGGATGGATGTCGGAAGAGGCCGCGATGTAGCCGATGCGCAGCCCCGGAATGCCGGTCTTCGAGAACGAGCCCATCACCATCCACGGTGCCCCGTCGGCGAGGCGGGTACAGATCGGCGTGCGGTCGCAGGGCTCGTAAACCAGTTCGCGATACGGCTCGTCTTCGAGCAGCGGCACGCCGCTTTCGCTGAGCACCTCGGCGACCGCGGCACGCGTGGCCTCGTCGTAGCACAGGCCCGACGGATTCTGGAACGTCGGGATCAGATAGAGGAAAGCCGGCCGCCGCTGGCGGATCGCATCACGCAACTGCTGCGGATCGAGCCCTCCGGCGCCGAGCGGCAATTCGAGGAACTCGGCACCGAAGAAACGAAACGCCTGCAGCGCCGCGAGGTAGCTCGGCGCCTCGACCGCCACCGTCGTGCCCGGATCGATGAACAGCTTCGACACCAGATCCAGCCCCTGCTGCGAGCCGCTGGTGATCAGCACCTGCTCCGCGGTACAGCTGCGCCCCAGCCCAGTCAGATAACGGGCGATGGTCGCCCGCAGTTCCGGCTCACCGTCGGTGGTGCCGTACTGGCGCAGCGTCTCCGGTACCCCGGCCAGACCGAGCGGCGGCATGGCCCGAGCGGCGGGCAGGCCACCGGCGAACGAAATCATGTCCGGCTGCTGGGTCAGGGCAAGCAGCTCGCGGATCAGCGAACTGGTCAAGCGGTCGAGGCGTTCGGAAAAGTGCATGGCGGAGTCCGGCACAACGGAAATCCAGTTAGGAGACTGCGATTCAGCGCGGCATGCAAGTGCCAACAACCCGAGACGCGGCCCACACTCATCGCGATTTGGAGCAAGGCCCTGTTTCGATTTTTCACACCGATCCGCCGCACTGGACACGCCGCTTGGCTTGCTGGAGCTTTAAAGCTACGGGTAGAGTGGCTTCATCTCAGTATCCTCGCCGCACGCTTCAGGTCCATGGGACATTTGGCGCGGATACTCGCTCTAGACATGGAACGCCTCGACGATAAAGGACGATGCGGTTCCGCGACATCTCCCTATCATTGCGGTGCCATGACTTCCACTCCTCTCGTATCGGTCTGCATCCCAACCTACCGTGGTGAGGCCCATATCCGCGCGGCCATTATTTCGGTACTGGCCCAGACTCTTGATGATTTCGAGCTGATCGTCGTCGACGATAATTCCCCCGATAACACGGCAGCACTCGTATCAAGCTTTGTCGATCCACGTATTCGCTTCTTGCGCAATCCTGCCAACCTCGGACCGGAAGGCAACTGGAACCGTTGCCTGCACGAAGCACACGGTAAATATTTCAAGCTACTGCCGCACGACGACCTGCTACATCCAGACTGTCTGCGCCGCCAGGTCGAGATACTCGAAGCCGATTCCGAAAGCAGCCTCGCTCTGGTGTTTTGTGCCCGCCAAGTCATCAACGCAGCAGGCCGGCAGCAAACCACCCGAGGGTTTCCCCACCGTCGCAGCGGCCGGATCGCCGCAAACGAAGTCATTCGCGCCTGCCTGCGCCGCGGGACCAACCTGCTTGGCGAACCTGGCGGCGTGCTGATGCGCCGCGAATTAGCCTCTCGCGTCGGCCCGTTCAACGCGGCGTTTCCTTATGTCATCGATCTCGAATACTGGTTCCGCCTGCTGCTGCATGGCGACGCTTGGTATATCGACGAGACACTAGCCTCATTTCGCGTGTCGCGCAGCCAATGGAGTGTGGTTATCGGTCGCGGTCAGAGTAAAGACTTTTCCCGGTTCATCGATCACGTTGCGAGTGCTCCGGAATATAAAGTCGCCCCTACCGACACCGTCCTTGGACACGGCATGGCACGTTTCAATCAACTGCTACGGTTACTGTATTACCGCTTCGTACTGAAATAAACACACATTAGAATAGTAGCAAAAGATATCCGCACGACCAGTCAATCGCAATGATCAGATGCCTTTTCATTTTTCATACCCAGCGGTAGACATGTATGTATAAGCCCATAAAAAATTCACTAAAATGGCTGGCAAATCCGCGGCTGCGGCTAGTGCGATTCCTTTTGGTCGGAACACTCAACACCGGATTCAGCTATTCTCTTTACGCCTTTTTTTTAATGCTCGGCATTCACTACACCATTGCCAATTTCCTAGCATTAATCATTGGCATCCTGTTTAGCTTTAAAACCCAAAGCACATTGGTTTTCAGCAATTCCAACAACAAATTACTTGGTCGTTTTTGCGTTACGTGGCTAATTATTTATATTATAAACACTTTGCTTATCGGCATACTCATTCATTTTGGTCTAAGCGGTTATACGGCAGGAGCACTCGCCCTGCCCGTCACCGTCTGCCTGTCATATCTGATGCAAAAACATTTTGTATTCAAGGTAACAGACCGCGCCTTAGCCTCCGCCCCCGGCACACTGGGCAACAACGGATAGCACTCATCCCCGGAGGCTACTCCATCAATACTCTTCTGCGCCCCCGATTGGAGCTCTGAGACCATGCCGCTGCAACTTGGAATCGTCGTGCCTTGCTACAACGAAGAAGCAGTGCTGCCAGAGACCGTGCAACGCCTGCTGGCCCTGCTCGACAGATTGAATGCAGCACAACTAATCAGTGCCGATAGTCAGCTTTATTTTGTCGACGATGGCAGCCGGGATGCGACTTGGAAACTGATTGAGCAATTTGCAGCAACGGACGCTCGTGTACATGGAGTCAAGCTTTCCCGAAATCGCGGCCATCAGAATGCATTGCTAGCCGGCCTGTTTTCAGCCAGAGGCGATGCATTGGTATCCATTGATGCTGATCTACAGGATGACGTAGAAACCATTGAGCAAATGGTACGCAAACATCTAAACGGTGCTGACATCGTTTATGGCGTTCGCTCATCACGCGCATCCGACACAGCGTTCAAACGCAGCTCAGCCGAAGCTTATTATCGTTTACTCGAATTACTCGGCGTCGAAATCGTTTACAACCATGCGGATTATCGACTGCTCAGCCGGCGAGCCTTAGAAGCACTGGGCGGATTCAACGAAGTCAACCTGTTTCTGCGCGGCATCATTCCCCTACTCGGTTTTCAGACAGCAACTGTCGAATACATACGTGAAGAGCGCTTCGCGGGCGAATCCAAATACCCCTTGCGCCGCATGCTGGGTTTAGCCATTGAGGGCGTGACCTCATTTAGCGTCACACCGCTGCGTCTGATAACAGGCCTTGGCTTGATTATCTGCGGCTTCAGCCTGCTGATGATCATCTGGATCATTTTAGGAAAGCTACTGACCGATAGTGTCGTGCCAGGCTGGGCATCCTCGGTAATCCCAATTTATTTTCTCGGCGGTGTTCAACTGCTGAGCATCGGCGTGCTCGGCGAATATATTGCCAAAATATATCTGGAAACCAAGCGCCGGCCTCGTTATTTCATTGAAAAAACCATTTAAACCATCATTCATTCACGGTATCAACCGACTGTTTGATTCATGTTCGTTTAAAATTCAGAACCACATCTCAGAAAAAGCACTAAATAAAAACCGCACCAACTCACACATTACAATCAGCAGGCAACAGGATTGTTGAAAAAGCCTTAAAGAACCGATCAGCCATGCCCACGCTCACCGCGTACGCGCATTTGGCACAAAGCAAACCAAAATAATCAGGCACAAAATACATGAACGGCATTTTCGACATACAGGTAGAAAAGCAGAAAAAGACGCTTTTTATTTGTATAAGCATATGGATCGCACACATAGCTATACTTTCATTCAACCTGCCAATATCAGAATTATTAACAAATAACCCACTCCTATATGTAGACTCTCCTTTTCATCAGTACCAATCATTCATTGCAAAACAGCTCGCAGACCACCATCAGCTGATGGGGTACGATCCATGGTTCTCTGCTGGATATCTGGGTGGTATTACCTTCAACGCGAGCGGTAAATTCCCCGCCTTACTGACGATTTTGTTTTCACCCGCCATTTCGCCGGAAACGGCATATAAATTATTTGTTTTTTTATCTGGAGCCATTGCCCCTGCTTTCATCCTGTGGGCTACCCGGATTCTCAAACTGAACGTTACAAGCACTGTTGCCGCAATGATCCTCGGCGTGCTGATGTGGTGGATCTCGGCTTTGCGCTGGTATCACGTTGTTGGCATGGTCTCTTATGTCACCGCTGTCTACGGGGTGGTAGCATTTATTGCTCTCGGCTGGAAAGCCGTCACACGCCCACCCAATATTTATACAACAGCCGGGCTTAGTCTGTTCGCAGCCTTGGGCACTTTTTATCACCCCTTGTTTGCAATACCCATTGTGCTGGCAGTCCCGTTTTTAATACTGTCAGCACCATCCAGTATCAACAGCAAATCGCTACTGATACTTCTGATTTCAATACCGGTTATCAGCTTTTTAATTAATTCATTTTGGATAATATCTATTGCATTACATGCTGGCGTAGCGAACAGCCATGGCGGCCAGTTCCAACGCGCCGTTGACGCCAGCATTATCCTTTACGAGGCGCTGGGTCGTATCGAAGGGAATGCCAGAGGCGCCAGAATTAATATTCTGCTATGGGCGTGTACGGCTTGGGCGATATTCATGAACCAAGATGCCCGCTCTCGCAGGATAGCGATCGGCTTCACTGCCGCAGCACTTGCCATCATACTGTTCGCTGCATTGGGAGCATGGTGGCCAGTATTTGTCACGATACAGCCAAACCGCCATTCAGCAGCGGCTTATTTGCTTCTCACCATCCCAGCCGCAATCGGCATTTCCGCCAGTATTGAAGCAATAAAGCAGCAAGGGTTAAAGCGCACGATAGCTATTGGTTGGACAGTCGTTTTATGTATGGCAGGCCTTTTTCTAGGCAGAGAATTCGTTAACGAATTATCATCAACCCAGACATCTCATTATGGGAAACCCGCCCCCGAAGTAAAAGGAGTTGGTGATACCACAGCGTGGATGATCAACTGGATTCGCAATAACACCGATGACGACGCACGCGTACTATTCGAAACATCGCCGGACCGTATTCATGATGGAGCGCACATTGCCGGCTACCTCGCAATGCGCACGCAAAGAGAGTTCATTGGCGGCCCTTATATTTATCTGAACTACGCAGACTTTTGGCAAGGCTACGTATTTGGCCGTCCAATCGAGCAATGGTCAGCAAACGATCTCGCCGCCAAATTCCAGCTCTACAACGTCGGCTGGATACTGACATACACACCAGCATCGAACGCTTATCTACAAAAGCTCCCCATGCTTGAGCAGGTTGCGCAGCACGGTCCGGTGACCGCATACCGGGTACAGCAAGCTCACAGCTATTTCGCTGAAGGCAGCGGTCGCGTCGTCAGCCGCCAGATCGATCGAATCGACCTGGCGGAAGTCCGAGGCGAAGCCATCACGCTCAAGTACCACTATGTCGACGGGCTGATCACCACGCCGCCCGCCACCATTGAACCGGTCTTCCTGGACGAGGACCCTCAACCGTTCATCCGCATCCTGCATCCCGCAGACAAACTCTCGATCCTTTACCCGTAAGCGCGGTCCACTGCCCTCTGCCAGTCGCGTTACTGGTTCCGCACCGAGACGCCCCACGCCGGTGTCGTCGCCGGGCGCCACTCGGCGGCCCAGTCCTCCTGCTGAGCAAGCTGCAGGAACCAGCCTTTTTCTTCGAGCGCCTGCATCACCGCGAGGACATCCTCGCGTGCCAGCTTGCGCTGTGGCGTCAGCTCCAAGTCCATCGCATGCGTCAGCTCGCCGAGCGTCTCCAGCAGCGGCCTGGGCACCGCGGCGAAATCATCCTTGACTGCACAGTAAAGATAACAGCCGTCCTTGCGGCGGCTGCGATAGATCGAACATTGCATAGTGTTTACCTCGGCCTCCATCGGCAGGCCGCGTATGATGCCGCAGCGACTTCCGGAGGTGTGCATGTCCGACATCGAGAAACTCATTCGCGGCTTCCAGCGTTTTCGTGCCCGCTACTTCGAACGCGACCGCAAGCTGTTCTCCCAGCTCGCCACGCAGGGGCAAACGCCGCGCACTTTGGTCATCGCCTGCTCGGATTCCCGTGTCGACCCGGCGATCATCACCGATGCCGAGCCCGGCGATCTGTTCGTCATCCGCAACGTCGCCAGCCTGGTGCCTCCGGCCGAGGAAGGCGGCAAGCACCACGGCACCAGCGCAGCGCTGCAGTTCGCTGTCTGCGATCTGCAGGTCGCCAATATCGTGGTCATGGGCCATGGCCATTGCGGCGGCATCCGCGCGCTGATGGAAGGCAGCGGTGACGAAAGCGACGGCTACATCGGCCCGTGGGTACATATCGCCGAGCGTGCCCGGCAGAAAGTCCTGGCCCGCTGGCCGGACGCCTCTCCTGCGTTCCAGCATCGCGCCTGCGAACGCCTGGCAGTGCTGGTCTCGCTCGACAATCTGCTGACCTTCGACTTCGTGCGCGAACGCATCGAAGCCGGCACCTTGCGCATGTTCGGCTGGTATTTCGATATCGAAAACGGCGAGCTGATGCAGTACGACGCGGAAAAAAAGCGTTTCCATGACCTCTATTTAGGGTGGGATTAGCACACCCGCACCACCAGCGCTGGTCTGCCCGACGATAGCCCGGCGGCACGCCAGCGCCTGTCACGTCAGACGCAAGCGACACAAAAGAGCAGCATGAGCCGCTCTTCGGCCGACACCGTGCCGACGTCATGATCAGCCTGAGCTTGTACACGGCAGGCACGCGGCTACGCAGTGCCAGCGAAGTCGCCGTCCCCCTTGTTCACCACGGTTGATGCCTTGAGCGCGGGATCTGTAATGCTCGGCGCCCGTTGCCCCGCGGCTGTTGCATCCGCTGATCGCAGGCGATCGGGCAAGATAGCGTCCGTTGCTCACGCGCAGGAGACGCAAAGATGACAACTCAGGATGCGACCGCCACCCAGGCGGTCACGGTATGGGATCTACCGACCCGGCTGTTCCACTGGTCGCTGGTGGCACTGATCGGCTTTCAGTGGCTGTCAGCGGAGATGGCCTGGATGCAATGGCACGTCTGGGCCGGCTACGCGGTACTGACGCTGGTGCTGTTTCGCCTGCTGTGGGGCTTCATCGGCAGCCGCACGGCGCTGTTCGCCGACTTCGTCCGCGGCCCCGCCGCCGCGATCGCCTACCTCAAGGCCGCGCGCGCCGGCACGCCGCAGCACTATGTCGGCCACAATCCGGCTGGTGGCCTGATGGTGCTCGCCCTGCTCGCCTTCGTCACCTTCCAGGGCATCACCGGTCTGTTCAGCACCGACGACATCTTCACCGAAGGCCCGCTGTACTCGCTGGTCAGTGCTGACACCGGCAGCCTGCTGACCACAGTGCACAAGCTCGCCTTCAACCTGCTGCTGGCGCTGATCGCGCTGCACATCGCCGCCGCGCTGTTCTACCTGCTCATCAAAAAGGAAAACCTGATCCGGCCGATGGTGCTCGGCAAGAAAGCCCTCCCCGCCGAACAGGTCCCCGCCGCCCGCCCGCTGGCCCCGCTGTGGCGTGCCGCCGTCGCTTTCGCGGTTGCCGCCGGCGTGGTGGCATTCGTCGTCAACCGCTGAGGACGGCCATTACGGCCCGCCGGCCTGCGCGGGCCATGCAGACAGCCCGTGGGACACAAGGTCCCCCGGGCGCCCTGTTTCAGGCGTAGTCGCTGACCGGCACGCAGGCGCACATCAGGTGGCGGTCGCCGTAGACGTTGTCGACGCGACCGACCGGGCTCCAGTACTTCCACTGGCGCAGTGCCGCGACCGGGTAGGCCGCCTGCTCGCGCGGGTAGCGGTGATTCCAGTCGTCGGCAAGCACCACCGCGGCG
Source organism: Plasticicumulans acidivorans (assembly GCF_003182095.1). GTDB lineage: Bacteria > Pseudomonadota > Gammaproteobacteria > Competibacterales > Competibacteraceae > Plasticicumulans > Plasticicumulans acidivorans. The sequence continues at coordinate 52,436 of NZ_QGTJ01000014.1, forward strand.
GTGTGCGGGGCGTGCTTGAGCGGGTTGTCCTCGGCATCGAGGGCGCCGGTTTCGACACCACGGATTTCCTCGCGGATGGCGATCATCGCCTCGACGAAGCGGTCGAGCTCGGCCAGCGACTCGCTTTCGGTCGGCTCGACCATCAGCGTGCCGGGCACCGGGAAGCTCATCGTCGGCGCGTGGAAGCCGAAATCGATCAGGCGCTTGGCAACGTCATCGACGCTGATGCCGGTGGCGTCCTTGAGCGGGCGCAGGTCGAGGATGCACTCGTGCGCGACGCGGCCGTTCGGGCCGGTGTAGAGCACCGGATAGTGCGCGGCAAGACGTGCGGCGATGTAGTTGGCGGCGAGGATGGCGCTGGCGGTGGCCTCGCGCAGCCCCTCGGCGCCCATCAGGCGGATGTAGGTCCAGGAGATCGGCAGGATCGAGGCCGAGCCGTACGGCGCCGCCGACACCGGACCGATCGCGCGCGGACCGCGGCCCGGCAGGAACTCGGCGAGGTGTGCGGCAACCGCGACCGGGCCGACACCGGGGCCGCCGCCGCCGTGCGGGATGCAGAAGGTCTTGTGCAGATTGAGGTGCGAGACGTCGCCGCCGAACTGCCCCGGCGCTGCCAGCCCGACCAGCGCATTCATGTTGGCGCCGTCGATGTACACCTGGCCGCCGTGCTCGTGAACGATCGCGCAGACTTCCTGCACATTCTCCTCGAACACACCGTGCGTCGACGGGTAGGTGATCATGATCGCGGCGAGCTTCTCGGCGTGCTGCGCGGCCTTCTGGCGCAGATCGTCGAGGTCGATGTTGCCCTGCTTGTCGCAGGCGACGACGACGACGTCGAGCCCGGCCAGATGTGCCGAAGCCGGATTGGTGCCGTGTGCCGAGGACGGGATCAGGCAGATGTTGCGGCGCCCCTCGCCGCGGCTCTCGTGATAGCGGCGGATCACCAGCAGGCCGGCGTATTCACCCTGCGAGCCGGCATTGGGCTGTAGGCTGACGGCGGCATAGCCGGTGGCCTGGCACAGCATCGCCTCCAGCCCGTCGATCAGCGCGTGGTAGCCGCTGGCCTGCTCGGCCGGCACGAAGGGATGCAGGCTGGCGAATTCCGGCCAGGTGATCGCCGCCATCTCGGTGGCGGCGTTGAGCTTCATCGTGCACGAGCCGAGCGGGATCATCGCGCGGTCGAGCGCCAGGTCCTTGTCGGCCAGCTTGCGCAGGTAGCGCATCATCTCGGTTTCGCTGTGATAGCGGCTGAACACCGGGTGTGTCAGGAAGCTGCTGCTGCGCAGCTGCGCCGGCGGCAGCACGTCTTCGATGCTGGCATCGAGCGCGTCGATGTCGGGCAGCACCGCACCGGCCGGCGCGAACGCCCCCCACAGCGCGAGCAGATCCTCGCGGGTGACGGTTTCATCGAGCGACAGGCCGATGTGGCCGGCGTCGATCGCGCGCAGGTTGTAGCCGGCCTCGCGCGCATGCTCGTGGATCGCCTGCGTATAGACGCTGGTATCGATGCGGATGGTGTCGAAGAACGGCTCGGCCGCAACCGCGTAGCCGAGCTGGCGCAGACCGGCGGCGCAGATCGCGGTCAGCCGATGCACGCGCGCAGCGATGGTGCGCAGCCCCTGCGGGCCGTGCCAGCAGGCATAGAGGCTGGCCATGATCGCCAGCAGCGCCTGCGCCGTGCAGATGTTCGAGGTCGCCTTTTCACGACGGATGTGCTGCTCGCGGGTCTGCAGCGCCAGGCGGTAGGCCGGCTCGCCGTTGCTGTCGACGGAGACACCGACCAGGCGCCCGGGCATCACCCGCTTGTGCGCATCGCGGGTGGCGAGGTAACCGGCATGCGGGCCACCGAAGCCCATCGGCACGCCGAAGCGCTGCGCGCTGCCGACCACGACATCGGCCCCCCACTCGCCGGGCGGCGTCAGCAGGCACAGCGCGAGCAGATCGGCGGCCACCACCACCAACCCCTTGCGCGCCTGCACCGCCGCAGTCACGGCGCTGAAGTCGCGCACCGCGCCGCTGGCGCCGGGGTACTGCAGCAGCGTACCGAAGCATTCCAGTGTCGGCAGGTGCTCGAACGGGTCGCCGATCACCAGTTCGATGCCGAGCGCGGCGGCGCGCGTGCGCACCACGGCGATGGTCTGCGGCAGGCAGTCTGCGTCGACGAAGAACACCGTGCTCTTGGACCTGGAACCACGCTGGCACAGCGTCATCGCCTCGGCGGCGGCGGTGGCCTCATCGAGCATCGAGGCATTGGCGATGTCCATGCCGCTCAGCTCGGCGACCATGGTCTGGAAGTTCAGCAGCGCCTCCAGCCGTCCCTGGGAAATCTCCGGCTGATACGGCGTGTAGGCGGTGTACCAGGCGGGGTTTTCCAGCACGTTGCGCAACACCACGCTCGGCGTGTGCGTACCGTAATAGCCGAGGCCGATCAGCGACTTCATCACACTGTTGTGCGCAGCGAAGCCACGCAGCTCGGCCAGCGCCTGCGCCTCGCTGACGCCGGCCGGCAGCGCCATCGGTTCGCGGCGGCGGATCGCGGCCGGCACCACCTGTTCGACCAGGGCGTCCAGCGACTCGACGCCGAGCACGGCAAGCATACGGGCACGGTCGGCGGTGTCCGGGCCGATGTGGCGGCGGACGAAATCGGTGGACTGTTCGAGTTCGGCGAGCGGACGGCGCTGCGACATGAGCTGCTCCTCGGCGTGGCGGGCATTGGGGGGCGGTGCTGACGACCGTCCAAACCGCGCATTTATAAAGCCATGTCGGCATAAGGCAAATTGATTGTGAAAATGCCGGCATTTAGGCTGGCAATGCCGTGTGCCTGCCCCCTGCCTGCGATGAACCTGCCAACCGACCTGCTGCGCACCTTCGTGACCGTCGTCGATCGCGGCGGCTTTACTGCCGCCGGCGAGGCGCTCGGGCGCTCGCAGCCGGCGGTCAGCCTGCAGATCCGCCGGCTCGAAGAACTGGTCGGCGTCGACCTGCTGACGCGCGGCGGGCGCAGCCCGCAGCTGACCGATGCCGGCCGCACACTGTGCGATTACGCCCGGCAGATGCTCGGCCTCAACGACGAAGTCATCGCCCGCCTGCACCGGCGCAGCGTCGCCGGTTGCGTGCGCCTCGGTGTGCCCAACGAGTTCGCCGACTCCTTCCTGCCGGACATCCTCGGCCGCTTCGCCACCAGCTACCCCGACGTCACCCTCGAAGTCGGCTGCGACCTGTCGACGCACCTGGTGGCAGCGCTGGCGCGCGGACGCTTCGACGTGGTCTTCGGCCTGCACGCCAGCCCGCCGGCCGAGACCGGGCCGAGCTGGCGCGAGGAGCTGGTCTGGGTCGGCAGCCCGCAGCACCAGCCGCAGACACGCCAGCCGCTGCCACTGATCGTCGCCCCGGAAGGCTGCGTCTACCGCCGCCGCATCCTCGACACACTTGGCACGCTGCATCGCCCCTGGCGCATCGCTTACACCAGCCCGAGCTTTGGCGGCATCAAGGCCGGCGTGCTGGCCGGGCTCGGCGTCACGGTGCTGGCACGCAGTGCCGTACCCGACAATCTGCGCGTGCTCGGCAGTGCCGAGCACCTGCCGGAGCTGGCGCAAATCCACGTTGCGCTGCACTACACACGTCAACGGGCCGACGAGGCAGTACTGGCGCTGGTGGAATTCATGGCCGCGCGCCTCGGCCCGGCCGAAACCGGCAGCGTCCGCCGATAAAATCAACGATTGCAAAAAACCGGCCGCACTAATCCTTTCGGGTAATGGCAAGGGGGACAGCCGGCCGTACAGTCCACGCAACGCACAGGATGTGCCTTCCACCCTACGCCGGACCCGCCGATGCCGCTGAATCCCCCCCGCCAATGCCCCGCCCGCGGCCCGCTGCCGCCTCCACTGCTGCCGCTGCTGTGTTTTTGCCTGTCGCTGCTGCTGATGATCTGGGCGACGGTCGGCACGCTGATCCACGGCAACAGCATCGCCCGCGGCCAGCCGCAGATCGCGGCGCTGGATATTGCGCTGCTGTTCGTCGGTGCCCTGTGTTCGGTGTTGATCGCGCTTGCCGGCTGGGTGCTGCGCAAGCAGCAGACCGAAACCTGGTTGCGGGCCGAGCACGAAGCGCAACTCGCCCATCTGGCCGGCCACGACGCGCTGACCGGCCTGCCCAACCGCCTGCTGCTGCGCGATCGCCTGGGGCATGACATCAGCCACGCGCAGCGTGAGTCCCGCCAGCTGGCGGTGATGTTCATCGACCTCGACCGCTTCAAGACCATCAACGACAGCCTCGGCCACGCCGTCGGTGATGAGCTGCTGCGCGTCGCGGCGCGCCGGCTGCGGGCCACGCTGCGCTCATGCGATACGCTGGCACGCATCGGCGGCGACGAGTTTGTCGTCGTCGTCGAGGACGTCGACGGTCCGGAAGCGGCCGCCCTGGTCACCCGCAAGCTGCTCGACGCGCTGCTGCAGCCGATGCCGGTGCTCGGCCGCGAGTTCGTGCTGACGGCGAGCATCGGCATCAGCCTGTATCCGCATGACGGTCTCGACGTCGACCAGCTGCTGATGGCCGCCGATACCGCGATGTATACCGTCAAGGCCTCCGGACGCGACGGCTACCGCTTCTATGAGCCGTCGATGCACGCCCGCGCGCTGACCCAGCTCGAACGCGAGCGCGATCTGCGCCGCGCGCTGGAGCTCGGTGAGTTCGAACTGCACTACCAGCCGCAGGTGGATCTCGGCAGTGGCCGCCTGAGCGGCCTCGAAGCCCTGCTGCGCTGGCGCCATCCGCAGCGCGGCCTGGTACCGCCCGACAGCTTCATTCCGCTGGCCGAGGAAACCGGGCTGATCGTGCCGATCGGGGCCTGGGTGATCTGCCATGCCTGCACGCAGCTCGCCGCCTGGCGCGCCGCCGGACTGGCGCCACCGCGTGTCGCGGTGAATCTCTCAGCGCGTCAGTTCGTCCGCCCGCAGCTGGTCAGCGAGATTCTCGATGCCGTCGGCCGCGCCGGCCTCGACGTCAGCATGCTCGAACTCGAAATCACCGAAAGCGCGCTGATGCACGATGTCGAAAGTGCCATCCGGCAAATGAACGAGCTGCACGACGCCGGCCTGCGTCTGGCGATCGATGATTTCGGCACCGGCTATTCCTCGCTCGCCTACCTGCAGCGCTTCCCGGTCGGACTGCTGAAGATCGACCGCACCTTCATCGCCGACATGACGACGAACCACGCCAATGCGGCGATTGCCCGCACCGTCGTGCAGCTCGCGCAGAACCTCGGCCTGCAGGTACTCGCCGAAGGCGTCGAGGAGCGCGCGCAGGTGCAGATGCTGCGCGCGCTGGGCTGTCACTTCGCCCAGGGCTGGCTGTTCGCCCGCGCACTCGAACCGGCGGCGGTCGAACAACTGCTGCGCGCCGAGCGCAGCGGCAAGCGGCTGCTCACGCCAGCTACGGCAGCACTCGGCAGCAGCGCCGAGCACCCCATACTCATCAGCGGTTTATGCGCCTGAGCGCTCAGCCGCGGCAGTAGCGCTGGGCGACGAACGGCATCGGCGCGACGCTGACCGGCAGCGGCTTGCCGCGCACCAGCGCATCGAGACGGGTACCGACGGCGGCGTAGGCGAACTCGACGTAAGCCATCGCCACCGGCTTGCCGGCACTCGGACCGAAGCCGCCACTGGTGACACGGCCGACGACGTGGCCGTCGGCATTGAGCAGATCGGTGCCCTCGCGCACCGGCGCACGCCCTTCACCGAGCAGGCCGACGCGCTGGCGGCGGCAGCCGCTGGCCAGCTGTTCGAGGATCACCGCGGCGCCGGGGAAACCGCCGGCACGCGCACCGCCGCTGCGCCGCACCTTCTGGATCGCCCAGGACAGCGCGGCCTCGACCGGCGTGGTGCCGGTATCGATGTCGTGGCCGTACAGGCACAGCCCTGACTCCAGACGCAGCGAATCACGTGCACCGAGGCCGATCGGCATCACTTCGGGGGCGGCGAGCAGCGCGCGGGCGAGCTCCTCGGCCCGTTCGGCCGGCACCGAAATTTCGAAGCCGTCTTCGCCGGTATAGCCGGAGCGACTGGCGAAGCACGGGATGCCGGCCACCTCCAGTGGGCGGAAGTCCATGAATTTCATGCCGGCACAGCCCGGCGCCAGACGCTCGAACACCGCAGCAGCGGCCGGCCCCTGCAGCGCCAGCAGTGCGCGATCGGCGAGCTCGGTGACACGCACCTCCGGTTCCAGGTGCGCGCGCAGATGGGCGATGTCCTGTGCCTTGCAGGCGGCGTTGACGACCAGGAACAGGTGATCACCGGCGTTGACGATCATCAGGTCATCGAGGATGCCGCCCTGGGCATTGGTGAACAGCCCGTAGCGCTGGCGATTGACGCCGAGGCCAAGCACGTCGACCGGCACCATCGACTCCAGACGCTCGGCCGCACGCACGCCATCGAGCCGCACCTGGCCCATGTGTGAAACATCGAACAGGCCGGCCTGAGCGCGGGTATGCAGATGCTCCTTGAGCACCCCGGCGGGATACTGCACCGGCATGTCGTAGCCGGCGAACGGAACCATGCGTGCGCCGAGCTCAAGATGCAGGGCATGCAGCGGGGTACGGGCGAGTTCGCTCATCGCGGAAAGCTCCTGGGCCAAAGCGCGTACGGCGGGAAAACGTGACATGTTAGGCCCGCCGCGCCGCTTGCGGAAATCAATCCTGCAAATGCCGGCATTGCCACCGGCAATCGCAGCCTCGCTCCCGACCTCAGCGCGTTCCCATCCAGTTACGCACGGCCCCGACCAGGCCGAGTGCGCTGAACAGCGCCAGCGTCCACACCGGCATCGCAAAACCGAACAGCGTCCAGTCGATCTTCGCGCAGTCACCGGAGCCGCGCATGATCGTGCCGAGCGCCTCCAGCAGCGGGAAATTCTCGACCAGATAGTCGAAGCCAGGGCCGCAGGCCGGCACCTGATCGGCTGGCAGGCTCTGCAGCCAGACCTGCCGGCCGGCGACGCCGGCGCCGGCGCCGGCGGCAAGCAGGATCAGCAGTGCATAGATGCGGCTGCCCCAGCCGTGCGGATCGTGCAGTGCGGCGACGACGAAGACGATGCCGAGCGCAAAGATGGCGATGCGCTGCAGGATGCACAGCGGGCAGGGTTCGATGTGCTCGAACATCTGCAGGTAGACCGCGAACAGCAGCGACAGCAGGCAGGCCAGAAAGCCCAGCATGTTGAACAGGCGCGGCGATACCGGACGGCGGCCGCTGGGAACGACGGAAGCGACGGGCATGACGGAAGTTCTCGCAAGGGTGGAAGACAGGACCGGTCTGTGCCGGTGTGGTGCGCCCGCTTCGAGCGCACCACACCGCCGCCGGTTCGGATGGATTCAGCTGCGATCGGCGGGCTTGCGGTCAGCATGACCGAGGTCGCGCTCGGGGTCGATCAGGTCACGCACCCGCTGTTTGAGTTCCTTGGCCTCCGGAAAGCGGCCCTCGCCTTTGCGCGACCAGACGTTGACGCCGTCGACACGCACTTCGAAGACGCCGCCGGTGCCGGGGATCAGCGCGACTTCTCCGAGATCGGTATCAAAGGTGCTGAGCAGCTCCTGCGCCAGCCAGGCGGCACGCAGCAGCCAGCGGCACTGCGTGCAGTAGGTGATGTCGACGCGCGGACGGACGGGGACGACGGGCGTTGACTGCATCGGATGCCACCTCAGAGTCGTTCGAGAAAAGCCGGGCCGCCGAGATTGTTCATCTGTCCGAGGATCCACTGTACGCGCCGGCGCACGTGGGCATCCGGCGCATCGAGGCGATAGCGCAGCGGATTGGGCAGCACCGCGGCCATGCGTGCGGCCTCGGCGGCGGACAGATCCCAGGCGGCCTTGCCGAAATAGCGCCGTGCGGCGGCCTCGGCACCATAGACATGATCACCGAACTGCGCGAAGTTCAAATACATTTCCAGGATGCGGCGCTTGTCCCAGAGCGTCTCGATCAGCAGCGTGAACCATACCTCCAGCGCCTTGCGCAGGTAGCTGCGCCCGCTCCACAGGAACAGGTTCTTCGCCACCTGCTGGCTGATGGTGCTGGCACCACGCGGCGCCTCGCCGTCCTCGCGCGCCTGCTCGATCGCCTTGCGGATCTCGACCAGATCAAAGCCGTGATGCTCGGGAAAGCGCTGGTCCTCGGCGGCGATCACCGCCACGCCAAGCTGCCCGCTGATCGCCGCCAGCGGCACCCAGTGCTGCGCCGGCAGGCTGCGCGAGGGCTCTTCGAGCCAGTCAGCAAGCATGAAGGCACTGAACGGCGGTGCCCACTCGCCCAGCGCCCAGACCCACAGCACACTCGCCACGATGGCGGCAGCCAGCGTTCCCAGTGTCCAGCGCCACAGACGCCGCCACCCTGTGCGGATAAGCTCATTCATCGGTGCAGTATGCCCGCCACCTGCGGGCCGCGGCAGCCACCAGCCGCTCAGGAGACCGTACACTACGCCGACGCTCCGCCGGGGCGGGCGCGGCCGGCCGCCGCGACGCGAGCCGCAAGGGACACCATGCTCGACGCCTTTACCCGACTGTCGATCCGCCACAAGCTGATGGGCATCATGCTGCTGACTGCCGGCAGCGTGCTGTTCCTGGCGATGGTGGCAATGGCCGTCAACGAGGCGCTGACCCTGCAGCGCACCACCCGCTCGCAGCTCGCCGCACTGGCCGATGTCATCGCATCGAGCTCGCGCGCAGCGCTGTCACTGAATGATCCGCTGTCAGCGCTGGAAACCTTCGACGCGCTGCGCAGCAAGAGCAACATCGTCTATGCCGTGCTGACCACGCCGGACGGGCGCATCTTCGCCGCCTACCACCGTCCGGGCAGCGGCGAAATGCCGGACGATTCGCGCTTCGGCCCCGCCACCGAGGGCGGCCACCGCTTCCTTGAGGCCAGCGGTCAGGTGCACCTGATCAAGCCGGTACTGATCGAATGGCAGGTGGTCGGCACACTGCACCTGGCAGCGGATTTCGGCGAGCTGTACGCCAGCCTCGGCCGCTACATGCTGCTGCTGGCACTGCTGATGCTCGGTTCTTTTATCTTCGCAGTCCTGATCGCCTCGAAGCTGCAGCGCATCATCTCCGGGCCGATCCTGCGCCTGCAGCTGGCGATGAAGCGCGTCAGCGACACCCGTGACTACGCGGTGCGCGTCGAAGCCGATACCCAGGACGAGCTCGGCGCGCTGGTCGGCGGCTTCAACGACATGCTCGAACAGATCCAGAGCCGCGACGGCGAGCTGGCGCGCTACAGCGCCCGCCTGGCCGAGGACGTCGAGCGACGCACGCATGAGCTGATCGCCACCAATCGCGAACTGCAGTCGCTGGTGGTCGAACTGCGCGAGCAGAAAGAACGCGCCGAGGCTGCCAGTCGCGCCAAGTCGCAGTTCCTCGCCAACGTCAGCCACGAGATCCGCACGCCGATGAACGGCATGCTCGGCATGACCGAGCTGCTGCGCCACACCGCGCTCAACGAGCGCCAGCAGCAGCTCACCGGCCTGATTCAGCGCTCCGGGCAGACGCTGCTCGGCATCATCAACGACATCCTCGACCTCTCGCGCATCGAAGCCGGCCGCTTCGAACTGGAGGAAGCCGACTTCGAGCTGCGCCCGCAGCTCGAACAGACCCTCGAACTCTACCGCGAGGAAGCCCGCCGCCGTGGCCTGGAGCTGAGCACCCGCTTCGCCGCGCACCTGCCGAGCCACGTCCGCGGCGACCCCGGCCGCCTCGGCCAGATCCTCGGCAATCTGTTGTCGAACGCGCTCAAGTTCACGCCCAGCGGGCAGATTCGCGTGCGCGTCGACGCGCTCGCCGGACGCCATGGCCACGTCACCCTGGGCTTCGAAGTCAGCGACACCGGCATCGGCATCGCCGCAGAAGATCAGGCGCGCATCTTCGACGCCTTCACCCAGACCGACCCGTCGAGCACCCGCCGCCACGGCGGCACCGGGCTGGGCCTGACCATCGCCCGCCAGCTGGTCGAGCGCATGGGCGGCCAGATCGGCCTGAGCAGCGCTCCCGGTCAGGGCACCAGTTTCTGGTTCACCGTGCAGATCAAATGCGTCAGCACGGCGGCGGAGCCGCAGGCCGAACCCCTGCGCGGCATGCGTGTGGTGCTGGTCGGGTTTCCCGAGGCGCGCTGCAACGAGCTGCACGCCCGCCTGCAGCGCTGGGGGATCATCGACTGTGCTGCCGACGATGCCGCCAGCGCCTTCGACCGGCTCGCCCGCCAGGCCGGCGCCTCGACCCCCTGTGGCGCACTGCTGGCCCACGCCGGCCTGCCTGCCGCAACGCTGACCGAGCTCGGCGAACGGCTGCAGGCCTTCGAGCTGCCACTGCTGTTGCTTGGCGACACCGAAGCGGCGCCGGGCGGCCGCTGCGAAGTGCTCAACGGCTGGCCGCCGCCGGACGCGGCGCTGCTCGCCGCGCTCGGCCGCTGCCGCGAACGCAAGCCCACCGCCGCAACGCCGCCACCGCTGCCGGCCGGCACTCTGCGCTGCGCTGCCCGTGTACTGCTGGCCGAGGACAACGCCATCAACGAGGAAGTGGCGCGCACGATGCTGCGTGAACTCGGCTGCACCGTGACCTCGGTCGACAACGGTCGCGATGCGGTCGACGCGGTACGCGACGGCGACTACGACCTGGTGTTCATGGACGGGCAGATGCCGGTACTCGACGGCCTCGACGCCACCCGCGAGATCCGCGCAATGGAAGCCAAGAGCGACCGCGCCCGCACGCCAATCGTCGCGCTGACCGCACATGCCGTGCGCGGCGACCGCGAGCGCTATCTGGCCGCCGGCATGGATGACTACATCAGCAAGCCGTTCACCACCGCCGATCTGCAGCGCGCGCTGGCACGCTGGTGCCGGCGGGCCGCAAACAACCCCTGCAGCCAGCGGGTGATTCAGACCGTGCGCAAGTAGGACTCGTATTCGAGCGGCGTCACCTGGCGGCCGAACTTCTCCAGCTCCTGCCAGCGGCAGGCGCTGTAGAGCTGGTGATAGGACTCGCCGAACACCTGCGGCAGCCACACCGAACGATCGAAAATCTCCAGCGCGTGCTTGAGCGCCGTCGGCAGCATCGGCACGTGCTCGCACTCATGGGCGTTGCCGCTGGTCGGCTCACCGGGGTCGAGGCGATTGACGATGCCGTGCCAGGCTCCGCCGAGCATCGCCGCCAGTGCCAGGTAGGGATTGGCATCGGCGCCGGCGACACGGTGCTCGACGCGCATCGCGTTGGTGTCGCCGGAGGGAATGCGCAGCGCCGTCGAGCGGTTGTCATACCCCCAGGTGGCGGCGATCGGCGCATGGCTGCCGGGCTGGAAACGGCGGAAGGAATTGGTGTTCGGCGCGTAGAAGCACATCGTCTCGCGCATCGTCGTCACCATGCCGGCGATGGCATGACGCAGCAGCGGGCTGCCCTGATGGCTGCCGTCATCAAACACGTTGCGGCCCTGCTGATCGAGCAGGCTGAAATGGATATGCATGCCGTTGCCGGCCAGCTCGCCGTAGGGCTTGGCCATGAAGGTCGCCGCCATCTGGTACTGCTGCGCGGCACCTTTGATGACGCGCTTGAGCAGCACGGCGTTGTCGGCGGCGAGGATGGCGTCGGGCTGGTGCTTGAGGTTGATCTCGAACTGGCTCGGCGCCTGCTCGGCGACGGTGGTGTCGACCGGCAGGTTCTGCAGCGCGCAGGCGCGCGAGACGGCGTCGAAGAAGTCCTCGAATTCGTGCAGCTCGTCGATGCCGTAGACCTGCGAGGTCCACTGCCGGCGGCTGTTGCTTGGCGAGATCGGCGGCTGTGGCGAACCATCCGCCGCCGCCTCGCGGTCGAGCAGATAAAACTCCAGCTCAAGCGCGACCACCGGCGTCAGCCCCATCTCGGCGAAGCGCGCCAGCACGCTGGCGAGCACATACCGCGGATCACCGAAGAACGGCGCGCCGTCGGGCTCGCGCATGGTCATCAGCATCTGTGCGGTCGGCCGGCGCAGCCAGGGTACCAGCGTCAGCGAACCGGGCACCGGCATGCACACGCTGTCGCGATCGCCGGTTTCCAGCACGATGCCACTCTCAAGGACGTCATTGCCCCAGATGTCGAGGGCGAACACCGAAGCCGGCATGCGCATGCCGTGCTCGGCGAAGCGGGTCACGGCGCTGCGTGGAATCCACTTGCCGCGCAGCACGCCGTTGGTGTCCGGGATCAGCATCTCGAACACTTCAATGTCGGGGTGGAGCTGCAGGAACTGCTCGACTTCTTCGCGGGCCGTGGCGGGTGTCGCGTTGGCGTTCATCGAAATTCCCCTTGGGTCTTTACGGCCGCCCTCCCCGGTCGGGATGGACGGGCGCGCCGTGGCGCGGTGTGCGCTTGACGCGACGGTTGTGATCACAAAAAATCCGGCAGATTGTGATCACATTGTCACGAACCTGTCGAGTACACCGCCTGATGCCGACACACCCATGTCTGCCGCGCTGAACCCCGCCGAGCGCGGCTGCGGCGCCACCCTGCAGGAGCAGGCCTACCAGTCGCTGCGCACCGCGATCATGTGCGGGCGTTTCGTCCCCGGCCACGCGCTGACCATCCGCGGCATCGCCGAAATGCTCGGCACCAGCCTGATGCCGGCGCGCGAGGCGCTGCGCCGGCTGGTTGCCGAGCGCGCGCTCGAACTGCTGCCGAACCGCCGCGTCAGCGTGCCGAAGATGACCCCGGCCCGGCTTGAAGAGCTGGCCGCGGCACGGCTGGCGCTGGAGCCGCTGGCAGCGGTGCGCGCACTACCGGCGATCGATACCGAGTGCCTGACACAGCTGCAGCGCATCGATGCCGAGATCGACGCCGCGCTGGCGGCCGGCGAAGTCGAGCGCTACCTGCTGAAGAACCAGGCTTTTCACCTGACGCTGTACCGCGCCGGCCATTCGCAGGTGTTGATTCCGCTGATCGAAAGCCTGTGGCTGCAGTTCGGTCCGTTCATGCGCATGATGCTCGGGCGCATCGGCGCCAGTTACGTGCTCGACCGCCACGTCGAGGCGCTCGACGCCATCACCCGCCGCGACGCGCTGGCGCTGCGCCTGGCGATCGAAGGCGACATCCGCGACGGCATGGGCTCGATCGGTCAGGAAGAACTGCTGCGCCTGTACCGCGCCGGCAGCTGAGCCGCGCGAAGCGCGGCAGCAAAAAGCGGGAATAAGCCCGCACACCACGCCGTCTCCTCGATAACGGCCCGACTGGCGGGCCTTGCGGAGACGCCGCGATGCACGATGAATCCACCCCGGATGCCACCCTCCCCGGCCCGCGCCTGAACCGCCGCCGCGCGCTGCAATGCCTGCTGTGGTCCGGCAGCGGCGCGCTGTGGGCGCTGCGCGGTGGCGTGCCGACGCTGCTCGGCGCGATCGGCGAGGCGCAGGCCGCCAGCGAAACCTTCAGCTTCGTCCAGATCAGCGACACGCACGTCGGCTTCAACAAGGCCGCCAACCCGGACACGCAGGCAACGCTGCAGCTCGCCATCGACAAGGTGCGTGCGCTGCAGCCACGCCCAACACTGATGCTGCACACCGGCGACGTCAGCCACCTGTCGAAACCCGAGGAATTCGACACCGCCGCGCAGCTGATCGGCGCCGCCGGGCTCGACACCTTCTACGTACCCGGTGAGCACGATGTGCTCGATGCCGACGGCGGCGCACTGTGGCGACAGCGCTACGGCCGCGGCACGCAGGGCGGCGGCTGGTACAGCTTCGAGCAGCACGGCGTGCACTTCATCGGCCTGGTCAACGTGCTCGACTTCAAGCCCGGCGGCCTTGGCCGACTCGGTAGCGAGCAACTCGACTGGCTGGCGCGGGACGTCAAGGGACTGGCCGCGTCGACGCCGATCGTGGTCTTCGCGCACATCCCGCTGTGGACAATCTACGCCGACTGGGGCTGGGGCACCGATGACGCCGCGCAGGCGCTGGCGCTGCTGCGCCGTTTCGGCTCGGTGACGGTGCTCAACGGTCACATCCACCAGACGCTGCAGAAAGTCGAAGGCCAGGTCAGCTTCCACACCGCGTTTTCCACCGCCTATCCGCAGCCGGCACCGGGCAGCGCCACCAATCCCGGCCCGCTGACGGTGCCGGCCGAGCGCCTGCGCAGCGTGCTCGGCATCCGCGACATCCGCTTCGCCGGCGGCAGCGCGCCGCGTTTCGACGATCTGCCCCTGGCCCAGGCCTGAACCGCGAGGAGAGCCGCCATGTCCGCCCTGTCCCTCCGCTGCATCACCCGCCGCCTCGCCGCCCTGCCGCTGGCACTGTTGCTGTGCGCCCCGGCCAGCGCCGCGACGCAGGTCACCGTGCTGATCCACGACTACGCCTTCGAGCCGCGCAATCTGGTCATCGCCCCCGGCACCGAGGTCATCTGGAAGAACGCCGACGCCGTACCCCACAACATCGTCGGCGTCGGTGCCGACGCCCATTTGCGCTCGCCGGCGCTCGATCAGGACGACAGCTACCGCAGCCGCTTCCCGAGCAGTGGCGAGTTCGACTACGTCTGCGGCCTGCATCCGCACATGCAGGGCCACATCAGCGTCCGCCCCTGAGCGCGGGCACAGCGAGCGCGCGGAGGCAAGGTGAACAGTGACACTCAACGGGCGCGGCAGCGCTTCGCCGAGGTGGTGATGCCGCAACTCGACGGCGGCGTGGCGCTGGCGCGCTGGCTGAGCGGCAATCACGCCGATGCCGAAGACATCGTGCAGGAAGCCTGCGCCCGCGCCTTCGCCGCAATCGGCGGCTACGCCGGCGGCGATGCGCGCGCCTGGTTCCTCACCATCGTGCGCAACACCGCGTATTCCTGGCTGGCCCGCCACCGCCCGCACCTGCAGCTGCGCGACGACGACCCGGCCGCCGCCGAGGCGCTGCACGGCGCCGTCGAGATCCCCGGCTTCGCCCGCCAGCCGGCGCCCGACCCGCAGGCCGCACTGATCGCCGCCGCCGATGCGCAGGCGCTGCACCAGGCCGTCGCCGAGCTGCCGAGCGTGTTTCGTGAGACGCTGGTACTGCGCGAATTCAACGGCCTGGACTATCGCCAGATCGCCGAGCTGACCGCCGTGCCGATCGGCACGGTGATGTCCCGCCTCGCCCGCGCCCGCGCGCAACTGCTGCGCCGCCTCGGCCGGAGACGCCCATGAACGACGACACCCCGCGAGCGCCGCTCGACGAGCACGACCGCCTGCTGCTGCAGGCCGAACTCGACGGCGAACTCGACACCGCCGGCAGCCTCGAACTGGCCCGCCGTCTGGCCGCCCGGCCGGCGCTGCGAGCCGAAGCCGAGCGCCTGCGCGCCCTGCAGCAGGCGCTGCAGAGCCTGCCGCCGGCCACCGCCAGCCCGGCACTGCACGCGCGGCTGGGTGAATTCCTGCCGCCAGCCGCGCCACCTGCAGCCCGCCGCGCCCGCCGCCAGCCCTGGCCGGCGCTCGCCGCCAGCGCCGTGCTCGGCGCGCTGCTGGCCGGCACGGCGAGCTGGCTCAGCTTCGCGCCGCGCAGCGGGGACGACTGGATCGAGGCCGCCGCCGCCGGCCATCGCCGCGCGCTGCTGTCCCAGCACACGCTCGACGTCGCCTCCTCCGACCGCCACACCGTCAAGCCCTGGCTGAGCAGCCGCCTCGGCATCGCGCCGACGGTCATCGATCTCGCCGCCGCCGGCTACCCGCTGCTCGGCGCGCGCATCGAAGTCATCGGCGGTCAGGCGGTGCCGACGCTGGTCTACGGCCACCGTGAGCACATGATCAGCCTCAGCCTGCGGCCGCTGAGCTCAGGCGCGACCGACGACGCCACACCGCAGCTGACGCCGGTCGCCGGCTATGCGGTGCTGAGCTGGCGCGAGCACGGGCTGGCGCATCTGGCGGTATCCGACATCGACCGCACCGGGCTGGAGGACTTCGTCAGCCGCTACCGCGCCGCCGAGCGCAGCGGTGGCAGCGGCGAGGCTGCCGCTCACCAGTGATCGTGCCGCTCGCGGCGCTCGGCACGGTAATTGGTCACTTCCAGCTCGATGCCGTCGGGGTCGCGAAAAAACGTCGCCCAGTAATCCGGCGCGTATTCGGCATAGCAGGCCGCTGCCGACGCCTCGATGCCGGCGGCGCGCAGGCGCGCGGCAACCGCCTCGACATCGGCGGGCATGTCGACGCGCAGGCAGACGTGATGCAGCCCGGGCGCATACGCGTCGAAGCGGGCACTGCTGCGCGCCGGACGCAGCACGTAGCCGAAATGGCGGTTGTAGTACTGCACGTGCGCGTCGCCGGCGAGCGTGAAGCGGTTCTTGCGAAACCCGAGCACGTCGAGCAGCACGCGATCGTAGAATGCCTCGGCGCGCGGCAGATCGCTGACGCTGATGTAGATGTGATCGATACCGCAGACTTCGATCATCGGTGCGCCTCCTCGTCGCCCTAGCGCCCCTGCAAACGCTGCCGCGCCGCTTCACCGAAGGCCGCGAACAGCGCGCTCGACAAGGGGTTGTCGCGGAATTTCCACTCCGGGTGCCACTGCACGCCGAGCGCGAACGCCGACGCCGCGGCCACGCGGGCGGCCTCGACCTGACCGTCCGGCGCCAGCGCCTCGACGATCAGCCCCGGCGCCAGGGTCGCCACGCCCTGCCAGTGCAGCGAGTTGACCATCGCCTGCTCGCTGCCGGCGAGCCCGGCGAGCACGCCGCCGGCCAGCAGCCGCACCGGGTGCGCCGGCGCGTACTGCACCTCGCGCGGCTGATCGGCCGGCTCGCAGTGATCGAGGCGGCCGGGAATTTCATGGAGGCGCGGGTGCAGCGTGCCGCCGAGGGCGACGTTGAGCTCCTGAAAACCGCGGCAGACGGCGAACAGCGGCACGCCACGGGCGATCGCGGCGCGGATCAGCGCCAGCGAGGTGGCGTCGCGCTGGGCGTCGCCGAGCATCTGCGGATCGGCCGGCGCGCCATACAGCGGCGGCGCGACGTTCGACAGGCTGCCGGGCAGGAACAGGCCGTCGAGGCGTTCGAGCAGTTCCTCCGCGCCGTAGAGCGTATCCAGCGCCTGCAGGTCGCGGCCGGCACCGCCGGCCGGAATCAGCAGCGGCAGGGCGCGGGCGCCATGGGCGACGGCGTCGATGTATTTCTCGGTGACGGCGTGGAACGGATGCTGGCCGATGGTCTTGACGTCGGCCAGCAGACCGATGACGGGCAGACGGTGGCTCACGGTGGATCTCCGGTACGTGCGCAGGGCTGGCTCGCATTCTCGCATGCGCCCCGTATAATGTGATCACATTTTCGCAGACTCAGCGCTCACGGAGATTCCCATGGAGATGCCCCGCACCCAGGCCGAGTGGTCGGCGTTCGCCGCGACGCTCCAGCCGCGCACGCAGTTGCTGATCGGCGGTGAATGGCAGGAGGCTGCCAGCGGTCGCCGCTTCGACTGTGTCAATCCGGCCAGCGGCCAGGTCTTCGCCCAGGTCGCCGAAGGCGATGCCGCCGACGTCGACCGCGCCGTCGCCGCCGCGCGCGCCGCCTTCGAGGACCGCCGCTGGGCCGGGAAACCGCCGGCGCAGCGCAAGCGCATCCTGCGCCGCTGGGCCGAGCTGATCGAAGCCAATGCCGCCGAGCTGGCGCTGCTGGAGACGCTCAACGTCGGCAAACCGATCAACGACGCCACACGCATCGACGTGCCGGCGACGGCGCGCTGCATCACCTGGTACGCCGAGGCCATCGACAAGGTCTATGACGAGGTCGCGCCGACCGCCGACAACACGCTGGCGCTGATCCGCCGCGAGCCGGTCGGTGTCGTCGCCATCGTCGTGCCGTGGAACTTCCCGCTGATCATGGCGGCGTGGAAGCTCGGCCCGGCGCTGGCCGCCGGCAACAGCGTGGTGCTCAAGCCCGCCGAGCAATCACCGCTGTCGGCGCTCAAGCTCGCCGAGCTGGCGCTCGAAGCCGGCCTGCCGCCGGGCGTGCTCAACGTCGTCACCGGCTTCGGCCCGACCGCCGGCCAGGCGCTCGGCCTGCACATGGATGTCGACTGCCTCGGCTTCACCGGCTCGACCGAGGTCGGCAAGCTGTTCCTGCAGTTCGCCGGACGCTCGAACATGAAGCAGGTCTGGCTCGAATGCGGCGGCAAGACGCCGCACGTCATCCTCGCCGACTGCCCTGACCCCGACGCTGCCGCCACCGCCGCGGCCTGGGGCATCTTCTTCAATCAGGGCGAGATGTGCACCGCCGGCTCGCGGCTGATCGTCGACCGTTCGCTCAAGGAGCGCGTCGTCGCCAAGATCGTCGAGGTCGGCCGCACGCTGATGCCGGGCGATCCGCTCGATCCGGCCACCCGGCTCGGCGCGCTGGTCAGCGAGGAGCAGTGGCGGCGCGTGCTCGGCTACATCGACGCCGGTCGTGACGCCGGCGCGCAGGTGGTGCTCGGCGGCCAGGCGGCGCGGCGTGACAGCGGCGGCTTCTTCGTCGAACCGACGGTATTCGACGGCGTCGACAACCGCATGCGCATCGCCCAGGAGGAAATCTTCGGCCCGGTGCTGTCGGTAATCGAGGTCGACGGCGCCGAAGCCGCACTGCAGGTCGCCAACGACACCATCTACGGCCTCGCCGCCGCGGTGTGGACCAGCGACCTGAACACCGCACATCGCATGGCCGCGCGCCTGCGGGCCGGGCTGGTGTGGGTCAACTGCTTCGATGCCGACGACATCACCACGCCGTTCGGCGGCTACAAGCAGTCCGGCATCGGCCGCGACAAGTCCCTGCATGCCTTCGACAAGTACACCGAACTGAAAACCGTGTGGATGCGCCTCGGCGACTGAGCCGGCATCCCGCAGGAGAACCCTGATGACCACTTCCCGCAGCAAGGCCGAATGGCAGGCGCTCGACAGCGCCCATCATCTGCATCCGTTCACCGACTACGCCGACCTGACGGCCAAGGGCTCGCGCATCATCACCCGTGCCGAGGGTGTCTACCTGTATGACGTCGACGGTCAGCGCATCCTCGACGGCATGTCCGGCCTGTGGTGCGTCAACGTCGGCTATGGCCGCCGCGAGCTGGCCGAGGTCGCCGGCCGGCAGATGCTGGAGCTGCCGTACTACAACAACTTCTTCCAGACCGCGCACCCGCCGGCGATCGAGCTGGCGCGCCAGCTGGTGGAGCTGGCGCCGGCGCACGTCACGCGCGTGTTCTTCACCGGCTCCGGCTCGGAGTCGGTCGATACCGCGATCCGCATGATCTGGCGCTACTGGCAGCTGCGCGATCAGCCGCAGCGCAACATCATCATCGGCCGCAAGAACGGCTACCACGGCTCGACCATCGGCGGCGCCAGCCTCGGCGGCATGGGCGCGATGCACAAGCAGCTGGCCTACCCGGTCGGCGGCATCGTGCACATCGAGCAGCCGTTCTGGTTCGGTGAGGGCGGCGATCTGAGCCCGGAGGAATTCGGCCTCGCCCGCGCCCGCCAGCTGGCGGACAAGATCGAGGAGCTCGGCCCGGAGCGCGTCGCGGCTTTCTTCGCCGAGCCGATCCAGGGCGCCGGCGGCGTCATCATTCCGCCGGCCAGCTACTGGCCGGAAATCCAGAAGATCTGCGACCGCTACGGCATCCTGCTGGTCGCCGACGAAGTCATCTGCGGTTTCGGCCGCACCGGCCAGTGGTTCGGCTCCGAGTACTACGGCATCAAGCCCGACCTGATGACCATCGCCAAGGGCCTGACCTCGGGCTATGTGCCGATGGGCGGCGTGCTGGTCGGCGAGCGTGTCGGCGATCTGCTCGGCAGCGAGGGCGGCGAGTTCTACCACGGCTTCACCTACTCCGGGCATCCGGTCGCCGCCGCGGTGGCGCTGGAAAATCTGCGCCTGCTGCGCGAGGAGCAGATCATCCAGCGCGTGCGCGAAGAGGCCGGCCCCTATCTGCAGCAGCGCTGGGGCACGCTGGCCGAGCACCCGCTGGTCGGCGAGGCGCGCGGGCTGGGCTTCTTCGGCGCGATCGAACTCGTCGCCGACAAGGCCTCGCGCCAACGCTTCGATGAAGACCTCAACGTCGGCATGCGCTGTCGCGAGCACTGCTTCAACAACGGCCTGGTGATGCGTGCCGTCGGCGACACGATGATCATCGCACCGCCCCTGGTGATGACGCATGCCGAGATCGACGAACTGGTCGAAAAGGCCTGGAAGTGCCTTGATCTGACAGCCAAAAGTCTGCGCAATTAAAAAAGTTCCGCTGTCGGAACAGATGACACAATTGTTAACATTTATCCATCCGGCGCTCAGCTAGCTTCACTGCTGCAGCGCCGCATCCACCAGCACTGTCATCGTTTTGCGCAGGGAAATCCGATGGATCGCACGACCTCCCCCCGCGTGCGTGATGACCGTGCGGTGCGCAGACTCAGAACTCATCCCGGAAGACCGATGCACGTCGTGGCATAGCGCCTGTCACCGTCCGTTGGTCTTGTTCAGGGAGAAGTCCAACCATGTCGCGCCCGCACTTTGCTGCTTTACTGCTCGTCGTTTTCACGCTGCTGTCGCCACCGCAGGCCGCTGCGCAACCGTACTCTGCGCTCTATGTCTTCGGTGACAGCCTCTCCGATACCGGCAACATTTCAGCGATCCAGTTTGCAGCCGGCAGCCCGCTGACGCTGCCCGCCGATCCCTATTATCAGGGACGCTTCAGCGACGGCCCGGTGTATGCCGAGCTGGTGGCCGCCGGGCTCGGCCTCGCGCCATTGCTGCCATCCGTGCACATGTTTGGTGCGCCGGCGAGCGGGAGCAACTACGCCGTTGGCGGCGCGCGCAGCGCCTATAACCTGCCCTTGCTGCAGTCCGGCATCCCGCAGCCGATCGTCGATGCTTCATCGATCGCCGGCGAGGTCGGCGCCTACATCAGCGGACTCGGCGGCGCCGCCGCCGACAGCGATGCGCTCTACATCTTCTTCGGCGGCTCGGACGACATGCTCGACGCGGTCGCGACGCTCGCCAGCGGCGGCAGCCTGAGTGACGCCCTGAGCCAGCTCAACGCCGCAGCGGCCAGCCTGATCAGCTCGATCGATGCGCTGATCGCCAGTGGCGTACAGCATCTGCTGGTGATGAACGTTCCCGACATCGGCAAACTGCCTTCGGTACTCGCGGCGGATGCCGCGGTCGCCGGCTTCTCCGCGCTGGTCTCGCAGCTGACCCAAAGCCTCAACAGTGCGCTGTGGAATCATCTGAACGCCGTCAGCGGCATCGATCTGATGCGCTTCGACACGTTCGCATTACTCGATGAAATCGTCGCCACCCCAAGCGCTTACGGGCTCACCAACATCACCGACAGCTGCTATCTGGGCGATTTCCTCGGCATCTACAACCCGGCCAATCCGTCGGCATGCAGCACCCCGTCGCAATACCTGCTGTTCGACACCGAGCATCCGTCGTCAGGCGTACACGCGATACTCGCCGCACAGGTGTTGGCGACCGTGCTGCCCGTCGCGGAGCCTTCCGAATTCCCCCTGCTGGCGCTCGGCCTGCTGTGCCTGGCAATCTTCTGTCAGCAGAGGCGAATCACTGTATGTCCCGGCCACGGCAGCCCGCGTTTGCCGAGCGCGCTCCGCCGGCACGCCCAGACAGCCTGAGTGCTCTGGCGGATTCGGCTGGCGGCTGATGACAGGATCGAATCCGCCTCGGCACAAACGGCGCCCGCAACCGACAGGCAGTTGCGGGTAGACATAACGGCACGGCATGTGCTTGAAATTTGCGCCTTTCGGGAACCGATGGGCGATTTTGGCGTCAATACGCCAGCGGCAACGCATGCAAGGCAGGATTCGCCGGATCAGAACGCTGCCGCCGCCCCGCTCGGGGCATCCATGAACATGCACACTATAAGGAGAAAAAGCATGAAGACCCGTTACGGAGCGCCCTCGGCGCGACATCAGGACCGCGCCCGACGCATGGCGTTGCTCGAAAACTGGCGCCAGCCGGCACTCAGCGAGCCCGTCGAACAGGCCAGCCCACTGGGCAGCAGTCCCTCTTCATCCAGCGACGACACCGTCTCTTCTCGCTGATCGGCAGACCCGAAACTCGCCTTTCGCCGTTGGGCACGGATACGCCCGACCGCGAGGGGCCTCACCGGCCAACCAGCCCCCGCCCCACGCATCAGCCACGCACGGTACCGACACGGCGCACCAGATCGATGTAATCGAACAGGTCGCTCAGCATGAAATGACGGTTTTCGATGACGCGCATATGCGTCACGGTGTGCGGCTCGCCATCGAGCCAGCGCATCGCGGTACGGCGAAACTGCGGCGGCAGCGAGAGATTGAACGCTGACGGCTTCGCCAGCAGCTTGCAGATCTGATCGAACAGCAGGCGGTAACGCTCATCTTCCTCCGCGAGATAGACGGAGGAGAAATCACCGCCATAGAGGCGGAACAGTTCCATGTAATCGTCGGCGTCAGGAGTATCCATGGCGTGCCACCAGCCGGCACGCGAGGGGGACGCTGCGACGGCGAAAAAGCGGACTCGGCAATCGTGCTGCGGCGCAATACCACAGTGACTGCATGGATACCTTGATTTCGCCCTCCACTCAAGCGCTTGTCGACGGCGGACAACAAAAGGCCCCGCGTTGCGGGGCCTGTTCGCTCAGCCGCGACAGGACTCAGCCGTGGCTGGACTCACCACACACCGGCAGGACCGGACCGTCGTTGCCGACGCGCGGCTCCAGGGGGAACACCACCACGCAGCCCTGCTGGCTGACGTGCCCCTGGGTCTGCTGCACCGACGCCGGCGTGGCCTGAGCCGGCTCGGCGCCCTGCGCGTACTTGTCGATGCCCGCCGCCCAGTACGGAGACGGGAAGCTGTCGCGCTCCCCGGCATGGGCCACGGAAAGGGCGGAAACGGCCAGCAGGCCGGCGACGAGAAGTCTGGCATTCATGATGAAAAACCTCGGCGATTCAATGCGGGTCGCGTGGCCTGCCGTCTGAACGGCGAGCGTTGGATGGACGACCCGGTAAGCTGTCCTGAACTGCCCCGGGCACGCACAGGGTGTCGGCAGTTCGCTGTGTCACGCCGCAGTACAAGGTGCTTGCGGTGGATGAGGTGCATTCTTGTCCTCATCCCGCATACCGATAAGACAGCGGATCGGTATAGTTTCCATGCCGCTGCGGCATGAATCGCAGCCATGACGCAGCCGATGACAAGCGCCGCGCTGCAAGACCGATTGACTGACCTCAGAGCGCGCCGGCTGCAGCGATCGGCGTTACCGTGTTCGTGCGGCGCCGCGGCGACCGCGTCCCTTCCCCGTCACGAACCGAGGTTTCCCCAAGATGCCCGCCACGATCTTCATCACCGGTGCCAGCTCCGGCTTCGGTGCCGCCACCGCCCGTCGCTTTGGCCAGGCGGGCTGGAATCTGGTGCTTGCCGGCCGCCGCCAGCCGCGGCTCGAAGCGCTGGCCGCCGAACTCGCCGCGCACTGCGCGGTGCACACGCTGGTGCTCGACGTGCGTGACCGCGCCGCCGTCGAGGCCGCCGTCGCTGCACTGCCGGAACCGTTTGCCGCCGTCGAAGTGCTGGTCAACAACGCCGGCCTGGCGCTCGGCACCGATCCGGCGCCGAGCTGCTCGCTCGATGACTGGGACACGATGATCGACACCAACATCAAGGGGCTGGTGTACTGCACCCGGCTGCTGCTGCCGGGGCTGATCGCCCGCGGCCGCGGCACCATCGTCAATCTCGGTTCGGTGGCCGGGCGCTGGCCGTATCCCGGCAGCCATGTCTACGGCGCCAGCAAGGCCTTCGTGAAGCAGTTCTCACTGAACCTGCGCTGCGATCTACTCGGCACCGGCGTGCGCGTCACCGATCTGGAGCCGGGCCTGTGCGAAAGCGAGTTCTCACTGGTGCGCTTCAGCGGTGACCAGACGCGCTATGACGCGCTGTATCAGGGTGCACACCCGATCCAGCCCGAGGACATCGCCGAAACCATCTGGTACATCGCCAACCTGCCGCCGCACCTGAACATCAACACGCTGGAACTGATGCCGGTGACGCAGGCCTGGAACAACTTCGCGATCCATCGCGACGCCTGAGACGGCGGGCGCCGGTGACGCCCGCGCGCCAGGCCCTTTCAGCCGAACAGCTTCGCCGCCAGCGTGGCGACGTGTTCACCCTGGAAGCGGGCGATCGCCAGCTCGTTGGCCGAAGGCTGGCGACTGCCGTCACCACCGGCGAGCGTGGTGGCGCCGTAGGGCGTACCGCCGGTGATCTCGTCCATATTGACCAGCCCGGCGCAGCTGTAGGGCACGCCGACGATGACCATGCCGTGATGCAGCAGCGTGGTGTGGAAGGAAGTGATCGTCGTCTCCTGACCGCCGTGCTGCGTGCCGGTGGAGGCGAACACGCTGCCGATCTTGCCGACCAGCGCACCGCGCGCCCACAGCCCGCCGGTCTGATCGAGGAAGCTGCGCATCTGCGAGCACATGTTCCCGAAACGTGTCGGCGTGCCGAAGATGATGGCGTCGTAGTCCACCAGCTCGGCGGGCGTGGCCACCGGCGCGGTCTGATCGAGCTTGGCGCCGGCCTTGCGGGCGATGTCTTCCGGCATCGTCTCCGGTACGCGCTTGAGCAGCACGGCGGTACCGGCCACCGAGGCGGCACCTTCAACCACGGCGCTGGCGAGCGTTTCGATGTGGCCGTACATGCTGTAGTAGAGGACGAGAATCTTGCTCATGGCGTGACTCCTGCGGGACGGGTCGCCAGAGTAAAGACCACGGCAGACGTGTGCGCCTCAGCCGACCGCTGCACCGTCGATGGCCAGGCGTGCCAGCTCGCACATTTCCTCGATCGACAACACGCGCTGCTCATCGAGGATGACCACGAACTGCTCGCCGATGCGCCCCATGCCGCGGATGAAGTCGGTGCGCACCCGTGCGCCGAAGGCCGGCGCCGGCTCGATGCGCTCGGCCGGCAGTTCGAGCACCTCGCAGACCGCATCGACGACCAGACCGACGTCGAATCGCTCCTCTCCGGTCTCGACGATGACGATGCAGGTGCGCCGTGCCGCCTGCACCGGCGGCGCGCCGAAGCGCGCGGCAAGGTCGATGATCGGCACCACGCGACCGCGCAGATTGATCACACCGCGGATGAACGCCGGCATCATCGGGATCGTCGTCACCCGCCCGTACTCGATGATCTCGCGGATGCGCAGAATGCCGAGCGCATACATTTCGCCGGCAACGACGAAGGTCAGCAGTTGCAGGGATTCCGCCGGTGCGGCCGCGCAGTCCTGACGAATCAGCTCTCCCACGAGGCGCCCTCCGCTCAATAGCGCACGAACTCGGCATCCGCCGGCTCGCCGCCGGCAACCACACGCCGCGCCAGCGGCCGGGCCGGCGGCACCGCGGTGTGGCGTTCGGCCGCCGGACGTGCAGCCAGCGCCTCGGTGCCGAGCTTGAAGAAGGCCATCAGCTGCTGCAGCTGTTCGGCCTGGCTCGACATTTCCTCGGCCGTCGCCGCCAGCTCCTCGGAGGCCGAGGCGTTCTGCTGCGTGGCCTGATTGAGCTGGCCCATCGCGGCGTTGATCTGCGCCACCCCGCTCGACTGCTCGACCGAGGCGGCGGCGATCTCCTGCACCAGATCCGAGGTCTTCTTGATCGACGGCACGATCTCTTCGAGCAGACTCCCGGCGCGTTCGGCGGTTTCGACGCTGCTGCCGGCGAGCGCGCCGATCTCCTGTGCCGCCACCTGGCTGCGCTC
Organism: Plasticicumulans acidivorans; assembly: GCF_003182095.1. GTDB lineage: Bacteria > Pseudomonadota > Gammaproteobacteria > Competibacterales > Competibacteraceae > Plasticicumulans > Plasticicumulans acidivorans. Next base: position 78,135 of record NZ_QGTJ01000014.1, read on the forward strand.
GGCGAGTTTGCGCACTTCGGCCGCGACCACCGCGAAGCCGCGGCCGTGCTCACCGGCGCGGGCGGCTTCGATCGCGGCGTTGAGCGCCAGCAGATTGGTCTGGTAGGCGATGTCATCGATGATGCCGATCTTGCCGGCGATCTGCTTCATCGCACCGACGGTCTCGCGCACCGCCCCGCCGCCTTCATCCGCCTCGCCGGCGACCTTGCTCGCCATCGTGTCGGTGAGCCGGGCGTTGTCAGTGTTCTGTGCGATCGAAGCCGACATCTGCTCCATCGAGGCACTGGTCTGCTCGACGCTCGCCGCCTGCTCGGAGCTGGCCTGCGACAGCGACTGCGCCGTGGCACTGACCTGCTCGGAGGCCGCGCCGAGCGCGCCGGCGGCTTCACGCACTTCGGTGATCAGTGTCGCCAGACGCTCGACGGTACTCTTCAGCGCACACAGCAGACTGTGCTGGTCACCGGGGCGCAGTGCGATCGTCACGCCAAGATCGCCCTCGGCGACGCGGTGCAGCACGCCGGCGGCGTAGTCCGGCTCGCCGCCGAGCTGGCGCAACAGCGTGCGGGCGATCCACCAGGCGACCACGACGCCGAGCAGCAGCGCCAGCGCGCCGAGACCGAGCAGCAGCAGCTGGCTGCGTCCCACCGTCGCGTCGGCGTCGATGCCGGTCTGACGCATCATCTCGCTCTGATAGGCGTTGAGCTTGTGCAGCGCGTCGATGTAATGCGCCTGCGACTGGCGCAGACGCTCGCCAAGCAGCTGCCGCGCCGTGTCGAAGTTGCCGCTGCGCAGCAGATTCGCCATCTCGCTCTGGTCGTCGAGATAGAGGCCGCGCGCCTCGACGGCGGCCTTCAGCAAGGCTTTGCCACGTTCGCTGTGGATCGTCTCATCCAGCTTGCCGAGGCGCTCGCCGATGGTTTTACGCGCCTCCTCCATCGTCGCCAGGCCGGTGCGAACGTCCTCCGGGCGCGTCGACAGCAGGGCATCGCGCTGACTGACGGCGATCGTATCGACCGCGTAGATGATGTCACTGGTCCACAGCGTCTTCGGGAAGCGGTCGTTGACCAGGCGCTCGACCTGCTCGTTGATGCGCTCCAGGCCGATGAAAGCGACACCGAGCGTGACGCCGAGCAGCACCAGCACGACGCCGAAGCCGAGTGCCAGACGCGTACCGACCTTCAGCTTGTTCATGGTTTGCAGGTCCTAGGCGAAAGAAGCAGGAAAAGGTCCGGCCGCCGACTCAGGCCGGGCTACGGGAAGGCAGAACAGGCCGGCGCTGCGCAGCGAGCTGCACCAGCGCGGCGATGTCGATGATCAGCGCGACTTCACCGCTGCCGAGAATCGTCGAGCCGCTGATCGCACGCAGCGGCGCGAACAGCGGACCAAGCGGCTTGATCACGGTCTGGAACTCACCGAACAGCTCATCGACGACGATGCCGGCGCGGCGCCCGCCGCACTGCACGACGACGACGCTGGCCCGCCGCGCACCGCCGCCAGCCGGCAGGCCGAACAGCTCGCGCAGGCACACCAGCGGCAGCGCGTGCTGGCGCAGATTGAGATATGGCGGGCAGACACCGGCACCCGCGGTATCGAGCTCGACGCATTCGACGACGCTGTCGAGCGGCACGACGAAGCGGCTGCCGCTGCAGCCGAGCAAAAAGCCGTCGATGATCGCCAGTGTCAGCGGCAGGCGGATGCGGAACACCGTGCCGGCACCCGGCGTCGAATGCACTTCGACGCTGCCGCGCAGGCTTTCGACGTTGCGCCGCACCACGTCCATGCCGACACCGCGGCCGGACAGCTGGGTGACACTGTCGCTGGTCGACAGTCCGGGCGCGAAGATCAACTCGGCCAGCCCACGGGCGTCGAGCTCGTGATCGGCGGTGATCAGACCGTTGGCGATGGCCTTGGCGCGGATGCGTTCGCGATCGAGTCCGCCGCCGTCGTCACCGACCTCGATGACCAGGCTGCCGCTGTCGTGAAAGGCGTCGAGGCGCAGATGGCCGCTGGCCGGCTTGCCGCGCGCCAGCCGCGTTTCGACCGGCTCAATGCCGTGGTCGATGGCGTTGCGCACCAGATGCATCAGCGGATCGCCGATCTTCTCGACCACGCTCTTGTCGAGCTCGGTTTCCTCACCGCTGATCTGCAGCGTGATCTCCTTGCCGAGCTCGTGGGCGACATCGCGGACGATGCGCTGAAACCGCACGAAGGTCTCGCCGATCGGCACCATGCGCAGCTGCAGCGCGCTGTCACGGATGCCGGCAACCAGCCGGCTCAGCGTCGAAGCGGCCTCCTCCAGTGCGGTATCGGCATGCTTCTGCGCCAGCAGCGCGACGGCGGCACCAGCGATGACCAGCTCACCGACCTGGTCGATCAGCGCATCGAGGTGCTCGGCCTGCACGCGCAGGAAGCGTGCGCTGGCAGCCTTGCGCTCGCGCACCTGGCCCTGGCGGCGCAGGGCTTCGTCGACGACCGCCGGCTCGACGCCGTGCTGATCGACGAGGATATGACCGAGCGGCGGCGACGGCTGTACCTCGGCCTGCCTGCGCAGGCCCTGTTCGAGCTCGACCCGACTCAGGCAGCCGCTGTTGACGAGGAGCTCACCGATGCGCAGATCGTCTTCCGGCAGCGCCCGCAGCAGCTCCAGATACTGCGCGGCGAGGCTGCGCGGCGGCAGGATGTGCAGCGTGCAGTCGTCGGCGACGAACTCGAAGGCGCCGGCGATGGTGTCGCGATCGACCGGCGAATCGAGGTCGATCTCGAAGCCGAGATAACAGGCTTCGGCATCGAAGTCCGCCAGCGCCGGCAGGCCATCGGTGACCGTGGCCACGCGCAGCAGGCGACCGAGCGTGCCGAGATAGCGGATGAACGACAGCGGGTCCATGCCGTTGCGCAGCACTTCGCGGCCGAAGCGCACCGAGATGTGCCAGAACTCCGGGCCGAGCGCGGCGCCGCCGCTGCGTTCGACGCGCTCCGGCAGCGTGCCGGCTGCTGCGGGCACCGGCGGTGGCGCCTCACCGAGCGCGCGCGCCAGCTCATCGAGTAACGCCTGACCGGCCTGCAGCAGGGCGGCGTCGGGCTCCTGAGCGGCGACGGCGGCATCGAGCAGCAGACCGATGTGGTCGCCGGCACGCAGCAGCAGTGCACCGAGCGCCGGCGTGAACGCCTGCTCGCCGCTGCGCAGCCGGTCGAGCGCGGTCTCGACACGGTGGGTGAAGCCGACGATGACATCGAGCTCGAACAACCCGGCCGAGCCCTTGATGGTGTGCGCGGCGCGGAACACCGCGTTCAGCCACTCGCCGTCCTGCGGATCGTGTTCGAGTGCCAGCAGACCGGCTTCGAGCTCCTGCAGGCGCTCGCGCGCCTCCTCGATGAAGGTCTGCCGGGCGGCCTCCAGGTTCATGCCGCTCATGCCGGCGCTCCGCCAGCGGGCAGCAATTGCGGGTCACCGAACAGGCCGCCGAGTTCGAGCAGCGCGAACACGTCGAGCACCGCCTGACTGTGGCCGCTCAGGCGCAGCGCATGGCCGGCCTGCGCCATCTCGCGCTTGGCCAGCAGCAGCACCTGCACGCCGCTGGTATCGAATTCGCTGACGCCGCTCAGGTCGATGTCGAGTTCGGTCTCGGCGTACAGCGGCACCAGCGCCGCATGCACCTCGGCGGCGTGATAGATCGTCAGCTCGCCGGCGATCGCCAGACGCTGCCCGTTACGATGGAGTTCGATCATCGCGGCGCTCAGGGCAGGATCAGCTTGGCGACGGCCGCCAGCATCGTCGCCGGCTGGAAGGGCTTGACCACCCAGGCCTTGGCACCGGCGGCCTGACCGGCGAGCTTTTTCTGCTCACCGGCTTCAGTGGTCAGCATGATCACCGGCACGAAGCGGTATTCGGCCCGCTTCTTGAGCTCGGTGACGAAGGTGATGCCATCCATCACCGGCATGTTGACGTCGCTGATGACCAGGTGGACCTTGCGACCGTCGAGGCGATTCAGTGCATCCTGGCCGTCACAGGCCTCGATGACCTCATAGCCGGCCTGTGTCAGCGCGATGTTGACGACCTGGCGCAGGGACGCGGAGTCGTCGACGATCATGATGGTTTTCGGCACGTTGCACGCTCCTTGAAACACCCTGGCCGATCCCGTCACGGTTGCGGCGCCGCCGCCACACTAGGAGGAATGACCGATTTCCTGGCTTGATGCCGATCAAGCGCCAGCCGGCACGAAAGCAGACAATTGTTTCCGCGATGCGTAACAGAAACGGTAGCCCATCGACTGTGTGCTGCCTCACTCGCATCGGCCGGCGGCAACGCGAGAATGGCTGGGCCATCATTGCCGTCATTCCAGAATTACACGCCAGCGGAGCGCGAGCGCATGTCACCCAGCCCCGAATCATCCAGCGAACTGCAGGCCGCCCTGGCACGTTGCCAGGCCGAGCTCGAACGCGAGCGCGATGCCCGCCAGGCGCTGCAGCGCCAGCTCGACGCCTGCAGTGCCGAACGCGATGCCCTGCGGCGCAACCCGTCATCAGCGGCCCTCGACGAGTTCTTCCACTCGGCGCTGCCGATCTGGCAGCGCCAGCTCGAATCGGTACAGACGCAGGGCAATGGCGCCATCAACGCCCTGGTCGGCCGCTTCGGTGCGCTGGTGCAACGCATCGAGGGCTCGGTCGGCAAGGAGCGCGATGGTGCACGCCGCAGCAATGACATTGGCGCGACGCTGCGCGAGGCCGATCAGGAACTCGGCGCGGTGCTCGCCGCGCTCGACACCGCGCGCGCCGGCCGTGAGGCGATCATCAGTGAACTCAGCGGCCTCGCCGGCCATACCGGTGAGCTGCGACGCATGACCGGCGAGGTCGACCGCATCGCCGCGCAGACCAAGCTGCTGGCGCTGAACGCGACCATCGAAGCGGTCCACGCCGGCGAGGCCGGGCGCGGTTTTGCCGTGGTCGCCGGCGAGGTGCGGCGGCTGGCCAACCAGTCGAGTGACGTGGCGCGCTCGATGGGAGCAAAGGCGAAAGAAATCGGCGAGGCGCTGGACGGCGCCTCGCGGGTCGCCGACCGTGAAACCGCACACAGCGCCAGCAGCCAGCAGCAAGCGGTGACGACGATCCATCACGTGCTGGAACGCTTCGAGGCACTGCTCGCGCAGGTCTCGGACAAGGGCGCACAGGTCGAAGCCACCGCCCGCGCGATCCGTGACGACATCAGCGCGATGCTGGTCGAGCTGCAGTTCCAGGACCGTGTCAGCCAGATCCTCAGCCAGGTCGCCAGCGAGCTGCAGCGCGGCCAGCACCTGCTGGCGGCGCCGGAACAGGCTGGCGATGCCGCCACGCTGCTGCAGACGATGACGCTCGGCTACACCACCAACGAGCAGTGGAACGCTCACCGCGGCGATGCCGCCGACAGCGGCAACAGCGGCGGCGGCGACATCACCTTCTTCTGAAGCGCCACCGGCTCAACGCCGCCAGGGCTGCTCGACGATGCGCCCGGCGAGCGCGGCGAGCGGCAGCACGATGTCGACCGCACCGCGGCGCACCGCCTCCGCCGGCATGCCGTAGACCACGCAGCTCGCCTCGTCCTGCGCCAGGCACAATGCGCCGCTGTCGTGCAGCTCGACCATGCCGCGGGCACCGTCGTCGCCCATGCCGGTCATGATGATGCCGAGGGCATTGGCGCCGGCCGCCTGGGCCACCGAGCGGAACAGCACGTCGACCGAAGGCCGGTGGCGGCTGACCAGCGGCCCGTCGACGACCTCGACCAGATACTGCGCGCCGCTGCGGCGCAGGCGCAGATGGCGACCGCCCGGCGCAATCAGCGCCAGCCCGGGCAGCACGCGATCGCCGTCGGCGGCCTCGCGCACCTCGATGCGGCACAAACTGTCGAGACGACGGGCGAACGCCGCAGTGAACTGTGCCGGCATGTGCTGAACGACGACCAGTCCGGGGCACACCGCCGGCAGAGCGGTGAGCATCACCTCCAGCGCCTGCACGCCGCCGGTCGAGGTACCGATGGCAACCACGCGCTCGCTGGTTTCGGCGAGTGCCGTGCCCGCCAGCGGCGGCGGACGCTGCGACACCGCCGCGAGCTTCGACTGTGCCGCGGCGCGCACGGCCTGGATCAGCTCCGCGGCATTGCCGAGCAGGAAATCACGCAGGCCGATGACGGGCTTGGTGACGATCGCCACGGCGCCGGCGGCCAGCGCCTCGCAGCCGGTGCGTGCCGCGGGGCCGGTCAGCGAGGAACAGATCACCACCGGCGTCGGCCGTGTCTGCATCAGCCAGCGCAGGAAGCTCAGACCGTCCATGCGCGGCATTTCAACATCGAGCACGATGACGTCCGGCCACTGCCGCTGCAGGTGCTGCTGCGCGAACAGCGGATCGGCCGCAGTGGCGATGACACGGATGCCGGGATCGCCCTCCAGCACGCTGCGCAACACCTGGCGCACCACGGCGGAGTCATCGACGATCATCACTTCAATCGGTTTCATGGTGCCGCACCCAGACGCCGCCGCTCCACAGCTCGAACACGATCTGCCGGTGTCCGCCGCCGCCAAGATGCTCGGCGCTGATGTGCATGCCGTACATCGCGGCCAGTGCCCGCGCTGAGACGATGTTGCGCTCCGGTACCGACACGACATTGGGGGACGAGGCGAACATGCGCCCACCACCGAACAGCTTCATCTGATAGTCGTGCAGACGGGTGCCGGCCGTCTCGACCTGCGCCCGCAGGATCTCCAGCGCCTCATCGGCGTAGCGCCCGTCGAGCGCCTCGGCGGGGCGGCGCGGCCGGGTACGCGTGGGCAGCATGTAATGGCACATGCCGCCGAGCCGCAACCGCGGATGCCACAGCGTCACCGCGACGCAGGAGCCGAGCAGCGTGCGGATGCGCGTGTGCTCATCGCCGAACCAGCACTCGCCCGGCTGCAGGAAGATTTCGATGATCGACTCAGGACGCGGCATGCGCGGCTCCCCGCCGACGGTGGATCGACGGCCGCACGCTGTCGAGCAGATCCGGCGGCAGGCCGAGGCCGTGCAGCGACTCGGCGTGGCCGACCAGCAGCCAGCCGCCGGGGCGCAGCCGCGCAACCAGCCGCTCGACGACCTGGCGCTTGGTCTCGGCATCGAAGTAGATCATCACGTTGCGCAGCAGGATCACGTCCTGCGGTGGGAACGGCGGCAGGGCTTCGAGCAGGTTGAGCATGCGGTACTCGATGCGCTGGCGCAGCGCGGGCGCGACCCGCAGCATGCCGTCGCGCGCGCCGACGCCGCGCTGGCAGTACGCCTGCAGATAGGCCGGCGGGATGTGCTGCGTGCGCGTCAGCGGGTAAATCCCCCGACGGGCCATCTCCAGCATGCGCTGCGACACATCGGTCGCCAGCAGCTGCCAGTCACGCGCGCCGCGATGGTTGTCGAGCAGCATCGCCAGACTGCAGGGCTCTTCACCGGACGAGCAGGCCGCGCTCCAGACGCGCACGCAGTCCTGCGTCGCCAGGGCCGGCAGGATCTGCTGCGCGAGGAAGGTGAAATGTGCCGGCTCGCGAAAAAAGTAAGTCTCGTTGGTAGTCAGCAGATCGAGCGCCAGTTCGGCCTCGGCAGTATCGCCACCGTCGATGACGCGCGCGACGTAGGCTGCGAGATCGGCACAGCCGAGTACGGCGAAGCGCCGGCCGAGGCGGCCGAGCACCATCGGCTGCTTGGCCGGCGTCAGCACGATGCCAGCACGCTGATGCAGCCAGTGGCTGAGGCGTGCGAAGGCGGGGTCGGAGGCAGCCGTCGTGTTCATTACGCTGCCGAGTCTAAGCGCCGCACTTCGCCGCCGCTGAGAGCCAGCGCATAGTCCGCTGCCTGCACCAGCGGTCGCGCAACGCGGTCTTGCCGGCAGAGGTTCGACAGCCCGCGCCCCAGGTCCGCAGCGTCCCGGTCACCCGAGCCGCAGCACACAGCCCAAGAGACGGCCGACGGCCTCAATCTGCGGATCGACTGGCATTGCCGGTCGTCGTGGCGCTGTCAGGCCGGGCGAACGTCGCCGGCCGGTGCGGCGATGCCTCCGGCCGCCTGCGAGCCGCGCACCGCCCGGCCACGGCAGTCGCATCACGATACGCCAGGCAGAGGCACCCCGACTTTCGCGCGGAGTCGCACCCTACGCGCTGGCCACGCAGCCCGCCGTGCGTGCGCCACCGCGCACCAGCGCGCTGCGTTCGGCGACGATCTCGGCCATCACCGAGACGGCGATTTCCGCCGGCGTGCGGCTGCCGATCGGCAGGCCGACCGGGCCGTGCAGGCGGGCGATCTCGGCCGGCGTCAGCTCGAACAGTGCCAGCCGCTCGCGGCGCGCGTGCGTGCTGGCGCGCGAGCCGAGTGCGCCGACGTAAAACGCCGCCGACTGCAGGGCACTCAGCAGGGCCATGTCGTCGAGCTTGGGGTCATGCGTGAGCGCAACGATTGCGGTGTGCTCGTCGGCTTCGATGGCGAGCACGGCGTCATCGGGCATGCCCGGCACGCGCTGCACCGCCGGCGCACTCCATTCCTGGCCGTACTCCTCGCGCGGGTCGCAGACCAGCAGCTCGAAGTCGAGCAGCGCGGCGATCGTCGCCACGCACTGCGACAGCTGACCGGCGCCGATCAGCAGCAGCCGCCAGCGCGGGCCATGCACGCTGCACAGCGTCTGTCCGTCCCAGCGCAGCACGGCGTCGCGCGGCGCGGGGCGCAAATCGACGGCGCCGCTGCCAACGTCGAGGCAGCGCATGACGCGCTCGTGGGCACGGCAACGTGCAAGCAGCTCGTCGAGCCAGTCGGCCGTGGCCAGCGACTCGCCGAGCAGGCGCAGCGTGCCGCCGCAAGGTAGGCCGAAACGGGCGGCCTCGTCGCGGCTGACGCCGTAGACGAGGAGTTCAGGCAGGGCCGTCGGCGGTTCGCGGCGCTGGCGCCAGACCAGATCGTCCTCGACGCAGCCGCCGGACACCGAGCCGGCGAGCGCGCCGTCGTCACGCAGGGCGAGCATCGCCCCGGGCGGGCGCGGCGCGCTGCCCCAGGTTTCGACGACGGTGTACAGGCGCACGCCATGGCCGGCGCGACGCCAGTCACGGGCGGCCTGCAGCGCAGCGAGATCGGCGCTGTCCATCAGGCTAGGCGCAGCGCCGCCGGCAGAGGCAGGCTGCGCAGACGCTGGCCGGTCGCGGCGAACAGGGCATTGGCCAGCGCCGGCGCCAGCGGTGGCACGCCCGGTTCGCCAACGCCGCTCGGCTTCTCAGCGGAGGGCACGATGTGCACCTCGACCACTGGCATCTCGTTGATGCGCAACACCGGATAGCTGTCGAAGTTCGACTGCTCGACGACGCCATCCTTCAGTGTGATCGCACCGTGCAGCGCCATCGCCAGCGCGAAGCCGATGCCGCCCTCCATCTGCGCCTTGATGACGTCCGGGTTGATGGCCAGCCCGCAGTCAACGGCGCAGACGACACGGTCGATCCTGTAACGACCATCGGCGGCCACGGTGAGCTCGACCACTTGCGCGACATAGGTGTTGAACGACTCGTGCACGGCGACGCCGCGGCCGCGGCGCTCGCCCGCGGCCGCCGAGGCCAGCGGTGTATCCCAGCCGGCCCGCTGTGTGACCAGATCAAGCACACCGCGATGCCGCGGCCGCTCAGCGAGCAGGCCGCGACGGAAGGCAACCGGATCGGCACCGGCGACCGCGGCTGCCTCGTCGATCAGTGTTTCGGTGACGAAGGCGGTGTGCGAGTGGCCGACTGACCGCCACCACTGCACCGGCACGGTGATATCGACCGGCGTGTGCAGTTCGACGCGCAGCGCCGGTACGGCATAGGCGAGGTCGGCCGCGCCTTCGACCGAGGTTGCATCGATGCCGTCCTTGACCATCACCGACTCGAAGGCGGTGCCGTGCAGGATCGACTGGCCAACGATGCGCTGCTCCCAGGCCAGCAACTGGCCGGCGCCATCGAAACCGAGCCGGGCCCGATGCAGGTACAGCGGCCGGAAGTGGCCGGCGTGCATGTCGTCTTCACGGGTCCAGACCATTTTGACCGGTGCTTCGAAGCCATGCGCGCGTGCAGCCAGCGCGATCGCCACCGCCTCGGCGACGTAGTCGGAGGTCGGATTGGCGCGCCGGCCGAAGCCACCACCGGCGTAGAGCTGGGTGATCGTCACCTGATCCGGCGTCAGGCCGCACATTTTGGCCGCGGTCGCCTGGTCCATCGTGTGCCACTGCTCGCCATTCCAGATCTCGCAGTGCTGCGGTGACAGGCGCACGACGCAGTTCATCGGCTCCATCGCCGCATGGGCGAGGTAGGGAAACACGTACTCGGCTTCGAGCGTGCGCGCCGCCATCTCGATGGTCGTGACCGCATCGCCGTCCTGACGCGCCGGCACGCCCGGCTGCATGGCGAGTTCGCGGTAACGGGCAATGATCTCGTCGCTGCCGAGCCGGAAGGCCTGGGCTTCGTCCCAGCTGACGTCGAGCGCATCGCGCCCCTGCCACGCCGCCCAGGTGCTGTTTGCCAGCACCGCCACGGCGTTCGCTCCGCGCGCGGCGCTGGCGTCGAACGCGACCACACCGACCACCCCCGGCACCGCCAGCGCGCGCGAGGCATCGAAGCGCTGCACCTTGGCACCGAAGCGCGGCGGGCGCGCCGTCACCGCGACCAGCATGCCGGGCAGCTGCACATCCTGAGTGAACCGCGCGCTGCCGTCGGTTTTGCCGGCACTGTCCTTGCGACGCAGATTGAGCTTGCCGATCAGCCGGAAGTCCTTCGGTTCCTTGACGCGGACCTCGGCAGGTACCGGCTGGCGCGCAGCATCGGCAACCAGTTCACCAAAGCCTGCCGAACGCTGTGACGCTGGATGACGAATCACACCGGCTTCGACCTGCAGCTCCACTTCCGGAATCTGCCAGCGTTCGGCGGCGGCGGCGACCAGCATCGCCCGCGCGGCCGCGCCAGCCTCACGCATCTGCATCCAGGCATTGGCCATGGCACTGCTGCCGCCGGTCGCCTGAATGCCGAACAGCAGATTCGCGTAGCGCTTGGCATCGGCCGGCGCGCCTTCGACGACCACCTGTGACCAGTCGGCGTCGAGCTCCTCGGCAAGCAGGGTCGCCAGACCGGTGTAGCTGCCCTGGCCCATCTCGACGTGCTTGGAGAGCACGGTGACACGGCCGTCGGCAGCGATGCGCACGAAGGCGTTCGGTTCAAAATCCGCCCCGGTCGCTGCACTCGCGGCAACAGCATTCGACTGCGGTGAGGACAGCGGTGCGAAGTAAAGACCGAGCACGAGCCCACCGGCGCCCTGCAGAAAGCGCCGGCGGCTGAGATTGACGATGCGCCCGCCCGTCGCTGGCGTGAGTCGGGAGAGGCGTTCACGGATGCCCATGGTGCACCTCCTCAGGCCAGCGCACTGGCGGCAGCGTGGATCGCCGCGCGAATGCGCACGTAGGTTGCACAACGGCAGATGTTGCCGGCCATCGCAGCGTCGATATCGGCATCGCTCGGGGCCGGATTGATCGACAGCAGCGCTGACGCCGCCATGATCTGGCCGGACTGGCAATAGCCACACTGCACGACGTCGAGTTCACGCCAGGCCGTCTGCACGGCACGGCCGGCGCGCTCGCTGCCAACGCCTTCGATCGTCGTGACCGGTTTGTCACCGACGCTGCCGACAGGTGTGACGCAGGCGCGAACCGGCTGGCCGTCGATGTGCACGGTGCAGGCGCCACACAACGCTTTGCCGCAACCGTATTTGGTTCCGGTCAAGCCGATGACGTCGCGCAGAGCCCAAAGCAAGGGCATCTCGGCGGGCACGTCCAGCATATGCGGCTGGCCATTGATGTTCAGAGTGAGCACGGGGCACCTCCTCGTGCGGCGGTTCAGGCAGGAGGAAAATCCGTCACCGGCGATGATGACGGCAGGGAGAAACGGCCGGCGAATTCGGCTCGCCGGCAGGCGGCGGGATCATCCACGTCGAGTAATACCCCGGCGTCGGGCATCTCGACTTCATACAGGCTCGCTCCGAGTCCGGGAAACAGCAGCCGCCCTCCGCGATCACCGCGCAGTGCGCACAGTGCCGGGAAGCAGCTGACACTCCACAGGACCGGATTACCGCGCTGTCCCCGGTAGACCGGGACGCAGGCGGCAATATCGGCACTGCGCTCGAAGGCTTCAATCAGCAAGCCCAAATGGGCCGACGTCACCAGGGGCATATCCGCAAGCAGCACGAAGGCGCCTTCGATATCTTGCGGCAGACTCCGCAGACCGGCGCTCAGTGAAGAGGCCAAGCCCCCCGGGTGTTCGGCGTTGAAAACCAGCCGTACCGGCAATCCCTGCAGTGCAGCAGCCAGCGCATCGTGCTTATGACCGGTAACGACGTTCAGTGCGGCCAGTGGCAGCTCCGAAGCGGTGCGCACGACCCGCCGAATCAACGGCTCGCCATCGAACTCCAGCAACAGCTTGTGCCATGGCGCCATACGCGTCGAGCCACCGGCGGCGAGCACCAGCGCGGCAATACGACGGTTCACGCCCGCTCCCGCCATAAGTGCGGATGGCAAAGCGATCGTGATAAGAGAGAAATATCTCGCTGGCGCACCGACACACCTTTGCACGTAAGGTCCGAACCGGCTGAATAAAACTCAGCATAGGCAGAATTCTACGAACGAAAGATGTGCGATCAACACATCACGACATGGCTGCGATACAGGCAGACGTGATCGAACACCACATAGGCCCAAGACGGACACCGTGTGGGCAGGCGAATGGGCCAGAAAAACGAGGGAACGATGGTGAGGTTTTTCAAACCCCAAGAAACGCGAAGCCCCTGACCGTTGTAATGGGTCAGGGGCTTGTTGTGTAAGGTGCCTGGCGGTGCCCTACTTTCACATGGGGAGGCCCCACACTATCATCGGC
>NZ_QGTJ01000015.1 GCF_003182095.1 Plasticicumulans acidivorans
CGCCCGCAGAGCGCCCCGCACGAGCGCCTGATCAGCTTCGTCACCGACCGCCCCGGGCATGACTGGCGCTACGCCATCGACGCCCGCAAGATGCGTGAACGCTTGAGCTGGGGACCGCAGGAGACCTTCGATACCGGTATCGTTAAAACCGTCGATTGGTATCTGAGTCGTGCATGATGGACAAAGCGGCGGTTGTTCTCACGGCGCTTGAAACCGCAAAGACGGCCTTAGCTGTCCAGGCCTCCGCCGTCCAGGCGCTGGTTCCGCGTATTGCCGAGCCTTTTGAGGCTGTGGTCGAACTGCTGCTGCACTGCGATGGCCGGCTGGTCGTGTCGGGAATGGGCAAGTCGGGACTGGTGGGGCGCAAAATCTCAGCAACGCTGGCCTCGACGGGCACGCCGAGTTTTTTCCTGCACCCGGCAGAAGCCCTGCACGGTGATCTGGGCATGATCTGTCCGGGTGATGTGATTCTGCTGATCAGCAACAGTGGTGAGACAGACGAGGTGCTGCGCTTGCTGCCGGCGCTGCGTCATTTCGGCAACACCGTGATTGCCATGACGGGGCATCTGGATTCGACGCTGGCGAAAGCCGCCCGCTGGACGCTGGATATTTCCGTCGAGCGCGAAGCCTGCCCGCTTAATCTCGCGCCGACGACATCGACGTTGGTGACGATGGCGATGGGCGATGCCTTGGCCGTCGCGCTGATGCAGGCACGTGATTTTCAGCCGCAGGATTTCGCCCGTTTCCATCCGGGCGGCAGTCTCGGTCGTCGTCTGCTGACCCGCGTCAGTGATGTCATGCATCGTGAATTGCCGTGCGTGCCGCTTGGCACCACGCTGCGCGATACGATGCTGACAATGACGGCAGGGCGGTTGGGGGTTGCACTTGTGCTGGATGAGCCCGGTCACCTGGCGGGAATCCTCACCGATGGTGATCTGCGGCGGGCATTCACCGAAAAAGCCGCCGAGCTCGAAGGGCATGTGGAGCGCTACATGACAAGCTCGCCAAAAATCATCGGGGCGGATGAGATGTGGTTCGATGCCGAGCAGCTGATGCATCAGCGCAAGATTAAATGCCTCGTGGTCGTGGACGATCAGCGTAAGCCGGTCGGGATCGTCGATATATTTGACCATTGAAACTGATATTCTGCGCTATTCATGCTGCAGCACAGTCTGTATCAAGTATCGAGGTCTCTGCTATGCCCACGGTTATCAAAGTCTGCGAATTAAGTATTTCCAACGATGCGCCGCTGGTGTTTATCGCAGGTCCGTGCGTGATTGAGGGCAGGGCCTTCGCGCTTGAAACGGCATCTCGTCTGGCCGAGATATTTGCTGGCCTAGGTGTGGGATGGATCTATAAATCATCTTTCGACAAAGCCAATCGCAGTTCCGCTGATTCATTTCGCGGGGTCGGTTTGGCCGAAGGTCTGGATATTCTTGCTGAAGTTCGCGATCGTGTCGGTGTTCCTGTTCTGACGGATGTACACGAGAAAGAGCAGGTAGCAGACGTAGCGCGGGTGGTCGATATGTTGCAGACGCCTGCATTTCTTTGTCGACAGACTGACTTTATTCAGTGCGTTGCTGGTGCAGGTAAACCTGTCAATATAAAAAAAGGGCAGTTTCTATCACCTTGGGATATGCGCAATGTGCTGGCAAAAGCTGTAGCGACCGGCAATGATCAAATCGCTCTGTGTGAGCGAGGAGCGAGTTTCGGTTACGGCAATCTCGTTGTTGACATGCGTGGTTTGCCCATCATGGCAGCAACTGGGCACCCAGTCGTCTTTGATGCTACGCATTCAGTTCAATTGCCTGGAGCCCAGGGTAATGCCAGTGGTGGGCAGCGCGAATTCGTACCCGCGCTTGCCCGGGCTGCAGTCGCAACCGGGGTTGCGGCGGTGTTCATGGAAACACATCCATCGCCGGATGAGGCTCCGTGCGACGGCCCGAATATGGTGCCATTCTCAGAGTTAGCACCCTTGGTGAAACAGTTGCAGTCAATTGATCGTGTGATCAAGATGGGTAGTTAGTTGTGTTTTATAGCGTATTGTAAATGTTGGGTTTGCAGATGAATGCGTTTTTTATTACTGTCTGTAAGGCAGTATAACTAAGCATGCTGTTTATTTATCTATAAAGGTCGAGTGAAATAGTCCTTGATCTAGATTCAGTGCGATGTTCTCCGTATCTAAACCGTTGACTAAATCGAATGCTATGCTGACGTTAATGCCTCGTCGGTCAGACGAGTTATGAATAAAACGGGGTTTTAAGTGGAAATAAAATATATTTTTAAATTTAAAAAACAAAATCTGAACGCAATAGCTTGGGGTTTTTGATGTTGGTTTTTATATAAATTGATGGCTTGTGCGCTATTGTAGTTAGAGTCGATGTGCTCGCTATTTTAAATGGCGCTGTAATGATGAATTTCCCAGTTGAATTGAGCGAGTGATTTGAAATGAGTGTCGTTTTTCGCGACTTTGCGAATTCTTTGCGTTCTTGGCTGCGTGCAAATGGGCGGCGTATTTATCGGGCGATGCCGTTGTCAGAAGGGGCCAAGTTGCATTTGGTCGGTATCCTGTATCGGATAGCTGGTCCATTGTTTGAAGGAACAGTTCATTATGCTGCTTGGAAACGACGGAGAGATGGAGCTGCGCAGCTAGATGAAAGCATTGCCTTGGGTGTGGTGCGGGCTGAAGATATTGACTCAATTATCGCAGAACTTCATTTTGATGAAGTGTCTGATCCGATAGTGACGATCGCTATTCCTGCTTATGGTAATCTTCCTGTTACTTTAACTTGTCTGCGGTCTATTTTTAGACACCGGCCGGCAGTGTCTATAGAAGTGCTTGTTATAGAGGACTGCTCCGGGGATACAGAGATAGACAGGCTGTCAGAAATTCGTGGGTTGCGTTTTGAAAAAAACCCGCACAATCTCGGTTTCTTGTTGTCGTGCAATCGAGTTGCTGAATTGTCTCGTGGCCGTTACCTGTATTTTTTGAACAACGATACCGAAGTTACTAGTGGCTGGTTAGATGCGTTAGTCTCTGTTTTCGATAATCATGAGACGTGCGGTTTAGTTGGGTCTAAATTAATATATCCGGATGGCCGCTTGCAGGAAGCGGGTGGAATTGTATGGAAAGATGGTTCCGCGTGGAATTATGGGAGGTTGCAGGATCGGGACTTTCCAGAGTTTAATTATTTGCGACAGGTCGATTATTGCTCTGGTGCGTCAATTATGATTCCGCTGGAGCTGTTTAAGCAGCTGGGCGGTTTCGATGTGCGTTTTGTTCCGGCTTATTATGAAGATACGGACCTGGCCTTTTCAGTGCGGCACTTAGGTTACGATGTTTATTATCAGCCAGATTCCGTGGTGGTGCATTATGAAGGGGTTTCCCACGGCACTGACGTGGAACATGGTATTAAGGCCCATCAAACTGTAAATCAAGAACGATTTAAAGAGAAATGGAAAGAAGTGCTGGATGCTTTTCATTTTAATAATGCTGATAATGTTTTTTTGGCAAGAGATCGTTCAGGTTCAAAAAAAATTATTTTGATGCTTGATCATTACGTACCTCAGCCGGATCGCGATGCGGGTTCACGGTCAATGATGGCTATTATTCGTGAGCTGCTTTGCATGGGATATGTCGTAAAGTTTTGGCCGCATAATCATTGGTATGATCCTGTTTATACGCCAAAGCTTCAAGCCCTTGGAGTGGAGGTTGAGTATGGTGCCCGTTATATGGGGCAGTTTGATAAATGGATGCAAGAGCACGCTAAATATCTAAGTGCAGTGTTACTTTCACGTCCGGATGTGGCACTGGATCATATTAAAAGTGTCTTGAAATATAAAAATTTGCGAATCATGTATTATGGCCATGATATTCATTATTTGAGGCTAATTGAGCAGCTAAAGTACGAGCCAGATAATAGTACTGTTGCTAAAGAAGCAAAAAGGCTTGAGTTTGTTGAAAAAAAAATATGGAAAGAAGTCGATGTCGTTTTCTATCCATCTAATTTGGAGACAGAAGAAGTTACTAATTTTTTACGCCAGGAAAAGCATCCAGCTAAAGCAATAACGCTTCCTGTTTTTGCTTTCTCGACGTTCTCAGACGACGCTTGCGCTAATCTTGTGAATCGAGAAGGTGTCTTGTTTGTGGCTGGTTTTGGTCATCCACCAAATTCTACAGCAGCACGCTGGTTGGTAGAGACGATTATGCCGATGGTGTGGAGTGAATTGCCGGATATAAAACTCAAATTGGTTGGCTCCAATCCGTCGGAAGAGGTTCTTTTGTTGGCTGGTGAGCGTGTCGAGGTTGTCGGGTTCGTTTCTGATGAAGTGCTCGCGCAATATTATAAAAATGCTAGGGTTGCCACTGCGCCGTTATTATTTGGCGGGGGAATGAAAGGAAAGGTTATTGAGGCAATGAGGTTCGGATTGCCCATGGTAACTACATCGGTGGGTGCTCAGGGTTTGTCCGATGCCGGCAATGCATTATCAGTATCTGATGATGCAGAACGTATTGCTCAGGAAATTATCAAGCTTGCTGCAAGGGATGAGGACTGGAGTGTGCAATCTAAAGCAGGGCTTGCGTACGTTAAGAGGAATTTCTCTTTAGATGCAATGCACCGCGCATTGGTTGCTGGTCTTGCCGACTAGTTATTCAGCTATCTGAAAAGTTGATATTTTTTTATTCGTATTCGCTTGGGGCAAATGCTCTAGGTGGCGATGGTTGATAGGTGCCTGCTTCTATCATGCACGGGGTTAAACTGAGCGTTTCTGTTGTAGAGTATTTTTCGGCGCCGGATATTTTGGTGGAAACTTTGCGTCGGCTTGAGTCTGCAGTATTTTTTGCAAAAACAAGCGCGATTTTATATGTCATTAACAACCGGCCGAATCAAAGTTTGTCGCTGCCAGATTTGCAGAGCGACGTTTTTATGGAGTTGAGAGTAAAAAGTGGGCAGGGAAACGTAGGTTTTGGTCGAGGGCATAACATCGCTATCTCCGAGGTGGTGTCCGAGTATCATTTAATCCTTAACCCCGATGCCTTTTTGGAAGTGGATGCGATAGAAAAAGCTATAGCTTTTTTGGATGAGCATCCGGACGTTGGGTTGGTCGTTCCGGATGCGCTCGCTCCCAATGGGAACCGGCAGTATTTATGCAAACGTTACCCGACGTTATTGGATTTGATGCTGAGAGGGTTTGCACCTGCAGTGCTGCATCGGCTGTTTAGAAAGCGCTTGAATCGCTACGAAATGCAGGATGTCGTCGGGAGTGATGTTTTATTGGATCCTCCGATAGTTTCGGGCTGTTGTATGTTGTTTCGAACGGATGTATTAAAAAAACTGAACGGTTTCGATCCTCGTTACTTTCTTTATTTTGAAGACTTTGATCTAAGTTTGCGAACGGCACGCGTGACACATATTGCGTATTTGCCGAGTATGAAAATTATTCACTATGGCGGATATGCCGCGCGTAAAGGCTGGCGGCATGTGTATCTTTTTATGCGCTCTGCTATGACCTTCTTTCGTACTTATGGATGGAAGTTCTGGTGAGCGTTCTTGTTACAGGTGCGAGCGGTTTTATTGGCTCTCGGCTATTTAACGCTTTAGAGCGCGAGGGGGGGGATGTCGTTGCCTTGGTGCGGAATAATGGTGGCCAGAGTATCCGCGCGCGCATAGGTGACTTGACCCAGCCGCACACATTGGAAACAGCCTGTGCGGGGGTCGACACGCTTTATCATTGTGCAGGTTTTGCTCATGCCTGGGCAGGAGATGAGGCGCGGCTATCAGCGCGGCATTGGGCTGTGAACTTCGAGGGGACGAGAAATTTATTCGAGGCTGCCGGTCGCGTAGGCGTGCGACGCGCGGTGTTTCTTTCCAGCGTCAAGGCAATGGGGGAGCCAGGGGATCGTTGTGTTGACGAGGACTGGCCTGTAGAGCCGATGACGGCTTATGGCCAAGCAAAACGTGCTGCGGAGGAAGCGGTCTTATCTGCGGGGCATCGCTATGACATGCATGTCGTCAATCTGCGTTTGGCCATGGTTTACGGTCCTGGTGGGCGGGGTAATCTGGAGCGCATGGCTGCAATGATTCGCCGCGGCTTTTTCCCTGCTTTGCCGGAAACGGGCAATCGGCGTTCACTTGTGCATGTCGACGATGTCGTGGCTGCTGTTTGTCTCGTTGCTGAAGCTGCGGCGGCGGCTGGTCGAACCTATATTGTCGCGGATGAGCGGGCTTATTCAGGACAGGAGCTTTATGCTGCTTTGAGGTCAGTGCTCGGAATGCCGAAAGCGCGCTCGAATATTCCTAAAGTTGTTTTGCAAGGGCTTGCGCGGACTGGGGATTGCATTGAGAAGGTTTTAGCGCGGCGTTTACCATTTAATACGGAAGTGCTGGATAAACTGCTTGGATCTGCATGTTATTCACCGCAACGAATTCATCAGGAGCTGGGGTGGAAGGCGAGCGTTACTTTGCTGGACGGGTTGCGCAGCATGCTGGAGTGTGATGCTTCCCATTGAAGACTTCGTTCTGAGAATGCCTCAATGCAGAGATGTTGCGGTAGATTAAGCGGTCTCTTTGCTGCGATTCGAGGCATGCCCACCAGTGGCTCTGTTCCCCTTTCTGGTCGCGTTCGTGGTTGCTTTGTGGCTAACGCGTAGCCTGTGTGATCCGGCCTCCCGTTTTCGTTTACGCCTGATCGACCATCCCAACGAGCGTTCTTTGCACACTCTGCCCACACCGCGCAGTGGCGGCGTTGCCGTGCTCGGAGGGGTGGGGGCTGGATTGTCGATAGCGTTCATCCAGCAGCCAATTTTGCGGGCGGAAGATTTGTTCTGGTTGATTTTGCCTGCTGCATTGATTGCGGTGATCTCACTGCTTGACGATCGGAAAAGCATTGCTGCCCGTTGGCGTTTGCTTGTCCATTTTGTGGCAGCGATCGCATTTTTGCTGCTTGGTCCAGCTCCAGCTGATATCGGCATGCCGGGTGGAGGGGGGCTTTCCGCAGAGGGCTTGATGGTTGTATTTGTTATAATATTTTTAGTCTGGATGACTAATTTATATAATTTTATGGATGGAATGGATGGTTTTGCTGGTGGCATGGCGGCGATCGGGTTTGGCGCGTTTGCGTTGCTGGGGATGATGGCGGGTGCAGACGGCTTTTCCGTAGTAGCCGGTGTTATCGCCGCAGCGGCAACAGGTTTTTTATGCTTGAATTTCCCACCCGCACGAATCTTCATGGGCGATACCGGTTCTGCAACCCTGGGCTTCCTTGCGGGAGGCATGATCTTATGGGCCCAGCATGATGGCGTTTTTCCGTTCTGGATCGGCGTGCTGGTGTTTTCCCCATTTGCCGTGGATGCGACGGTTACGCTCATCAGGCGGGCAGTGCAGGGCGAGCGTGTCTGGGAACCACATCGCACCCATTTCTATCAGCGCTTGGTGCAACTTGGTTGGGGGCACCGCAAAACGGTGCTGGCCGAGTACACACTCATGTTGGCATGCGCAATAGCGGCATTTGTGGCTGGCAGGCTCGGTGTACTTGGACAGCAGCTTTTGGTTTTTGCAGTGGTCATTGTCTACGGGGTTCTGATGATTGTCGTGACGCGACTCGAACGTCGTGTAGGGGCGCATCAATGAAAATCTGGCTGCGTCGCTGGCAGCATCCGTTGACGGCATTTCTTTACGATCTGGCTGTGACACCGCTGGCGTGGTACGGGGCGCACTGGCTGCGTTTCAACTTTGAGCAGATCCCTCCCATTTACGTTTACAGAGCGACCTTGCTGCTGCCGCTGGTTTTGCTGGTGCATTCCGTCTGCTATTGGAGTTTCGGGCTTTATCGTGGCGTGTGGCGCTTTGCGTCGATGCCCGACTTCGTACGTATCGCGCAGGCCGTCTTTGCCGCAGGGACAAGCTGTTGGCTCAGCGTGGCGTTACTGGCTTACGCCGAGCTGCTGCCCCCCGTTCCGGTTCCACGCTCATCTTTTGCTTTGACGGCGTTGCTGCTGCTGGCATTTCTGGGGGGCGGGCGTTTTATCTACCGATGGGTGAAAGACCACCAGCTGTATGTAAAGCGCGGACATCGAGTTCTGGTTGTCGGGGCGGGGCGGGCAGGGGAAATGCTCGTGCGTGACCTGCTGCGTGATCCTGCCGCGGACTATTTGCCGGTGGCGTTCGTCGATGATGATCCAGCCAAGCGCGGGCGCGACATTCACGGCATCCGCGTTGCGGGAGACAGTCGCCACGTACGTAACATTGCTGACAGATTCAAAGCTGATTTGATCTTTATCGCCATGCCTTCCGCAAGCGGCAGTCAGATGCGCCGACTGGTCGCGGCTTGCGAAGCCAGCGGGCGCCCGTTCCGCACTCTGCCCAACCTGCAGGAGCTGCTCGACGGGAAGGCAGCGATCAAGCTGATGCGTGAAGTGGCGCTGGAAGATCTGCTTGGTCGGGATCCGGTTTCGCTCGACTGGGAGGCGATTCGTTCCGCACTGACTGCCCGCAGCGTACTGGTCAGTGGCGGCGGTGGTTCCATCGGTTCCGAGTTATGCCGACAGATAGCCCGACTTGGGCCGCGGCGATTGGATATCGTCGACGCCTGTGAATTCAATCTGTACCGGATCGATATGGAGCTGCGTCGGGAGTGGCCGTCGCTTGATCTGCAGGTGCATCTGCTCGATGTGCGCGATGCAGATGGTTTGAATCGCCTTTTTGGTGACTTGCATCCAGAACTGGTGTTTCACGCTGCTGCTTACAAGCATGTGCCGATGCTGGAGGCACAGCCCTGTGCCGCAGTCGGCAATAACGTGTTTGGCACGATGGAGCTGGCGCGTGCAGCCGATCGCTACGGTGCCCAGGTCTGTGTGCTGATTTCGACGGACAAAGCGGTCAATCCGACCAATGTGATGGGGGCGAGCAAGCGGTTGGCGGAAATGTTCTGCCAGAACTTCGCGGCGCGTAGCAGCACCCGTTTCATCACGGTTCGTTTCGGGAACGTGCTGGGTTCGGCGGGCAGTGTGGTGCCTTTATTCCGTGAACAGATCGCACGTGGTGGCCCGGTGACCGTCACGCATCCGGACATGGAACGTTACTTCATGACGATTCCGGAAGCCGCACAGCTGATTTTGCAGGCTGCCGCAGTCGGACAGGGGGGCGAAATCTTCGTCCTGGACATGGGGGAGCCGGTGCAGATCCGTTATCTGGCAGAACAGATGATCCGGTTGTCTGGCCAGGAGCCGGGGCGAGATATCGAGATCGTGTATACCGGGCTGCGGCCCGGAGAAAAGCTCTACGAAGAGCTGTTTCACGAGCGCGAGCGTTTAAGGCCAACCTCGCATGCCAAGTTGTTGCTTGCACAGGCGCGTCTGGTGCATTGGGCGGCTTTCCTTGAGGCGCTGGAAGTCTTGCGTGCCGATTGTCTGGCACACCGCGATGCGGTCGTGCTGACCAGAATGCACGAGCTTGTCCCGGAGTTCAGGCAGGACGGTGTGGCGGCGCTGACGCAGGAAAATCAAGCACCGCCTTCCCAGGCTGCTGCATCCTGATCGGGAACTGGCAGCGAGGACGTGGTTTGCTAGCTGTTCAGACGCGCGCCGACCCGCGCCGTTTTGACCCGGTTGCCAGCGACTTTGACGATCTCGACCGGGTGGCCGGCGATCAGCACGCTGGTTCCGGGCTCTGGAATGCTGTCGAGCGATTCCATGATCAGGCCGTTCAGCGTCTTCGGGCCGTCGGTCGGCAATTCCCAGCCGAGTTTGCGATTGATCTTGCGCACGGTGGCGACGCCATCG
The DNA here is from genome assembly GCF_003182095.1 of Plasticicumulans acidivorans. GTDB lineage: Bacteria > Pseudomonadota > Gammaproteobacteria > Competibacterales > Competibacteraceae > Plasticicumulans > Plasticicumulans acidivorans. The sequence continues at coordinate 9,782 of NZ_QGTJ01000015.1, forward strand.
ATCAGGTAGCCACCATCGGCGGTCGGCGTCATGCCGCGGCTGCCGGCGGTCGGGTCGGTGGTGAACTCGCCGACGATTTCTTCAAGGATGTCTTCCAGCGTCACCAGGCCGAGTAGATCACCGTATTCATCGACGACCAGACCGATGCGACGCTGCTCGCTTTGAAACGCGAGGAGCTGTGCATTCAGCGGGGTGCCCTCAGGAATGAAGTACGCCTCCCGCACCAGCGCTTCGAGGCCCTCACGATTCAGTCCCCCGGGCTGCTGCAGGAATGGCAGTACCTTGCGCAGATGCAAAAAACCGATGACGTGGTCGACGTCGCCGCGAAAGACCAGCAGTTTGGTGTACTGGCTGTGTGTGATCTGTTTGACGATGGTGTCCCAGTCGTCGTCGAGATCGATGCCGACGATTTCATTACGCGGCACCATGATGTCTTCGACGGTGACTTCCTCCAGTTCCAGAATGGAGAGCAGCATGCGCTGGTGCCGGCGTGGAATCACTTTGCCGGACTCAAGTACGACGCTGCGCAATTCTTCAGAGCTGAGCGCCTGGGCTGGCACTTCGGTATCGCGTATGCCCAGGGGGCGCAGTAGTACACTGGCCATCGCATTGATCAGCCAGACCAGCGGATAGAGCAGGCGCAGCAAAGGCGTCAGCACGAGTGTTGCCGGCAGCGCGATACGTTCAGGATGCAGTGCACCCAGTGTCTTAGGCGTGACCTCGGCAAACAGCAGAAAGACCAGCGTGATGACGGCGGTGGCGACGGCAACACCGGCTTCCCCCATCAATTCGACTGCCAGTACGGTCGCGAGTGAAGCGCCGAGGTTATTGACGAAATTGTTGCCGAGCAGAATGAGACCGAGCAGGCGATCAGGGCGCTTGAGCAGCTCAAGGGTACGGATCGCCCTCCGGTCCCCGCTGCGGGCGCGATGCGCCAGGCGGTAGCGATTCAGGCTCATCAGGCCTGTTTCTGCGCCGGAAAAGAAAGCTGAGCAGGCGACGAGCACGACGATGGCGATGATCAGAATCGCCAGGCGGGAATCATCCAAGTGGGGCGGCCCGGGTGTGACAGGAGCACTTCTTGTACGAAGCACCGCGCGGATGTGTCAAGTTCGACTTAGCCGCGCTGGAGGACCAGTTCGAGAACCAGCTTCGATCCGAAGTACGCGAGTACCAGTACGCCGAAACCGGCCAGCGTCCAGCGAATGGCGATGCGTCCGCGCCAGCCGAAGCGTGCACGTCCCCACAGCAGAATGCCGAATACGCCCCATGCAGCGATCGACAGCACGGTCTTGTGCACCAGGTGCTGGGCAAAAATATCGTCGAGAAACAGAAAGCCCGATAGCAGTGCCAGCGTCAGGGCGGTGAAACCTGCGGTAATCATCTGAAACAGAAGGGTTTCCATCGTGACCAGCGGTGGGATGCCGCGCAGAAATCCTCCTGGATGACGCCGGCGCAGGCGCCGGTCCTGAACGGCGAGCAGTATTGCCTGGACGGCGGCAAGAGCCAGCAGTGCGTACGCCGTCATGGAAATCAGGATGTGCAGTTCGAGTCGCCAGCGAGCGGCATCGGTCACGATGCGTGATGAAGGGAAGATAAGCGCCAGCACGACCGTGGTGGCGGCAAACGGCAGCAGTACGATGCCGAGATTTTCGACGGGTCGCACCAGCGAGCACAGCAGCAGCAGCACGGCGATCAGCCAGCCTGTGAACGACAGTGCATTGAAAAATCCCAGATTCATGCCGTCCGGCTGCACGATGCTCGTGCCAAGCACTGCGCCGTGCAGCGCAATGGCAACGAGGATCAAGGCGAGTATCGTGGCCTTCCCCGGGAGATTCGTCTGGCCTGCGCGCGCAAGCCGTATGCCGAGAAATGCGCCGGTAAGCAGGTAGAGGCAGGCGGCAAGACCGCCAGACGCTGCGCTGTACATAGAAAGTCGATCCGCGGAAATTGGCACGGGCAATGATCGCACATGCCGCCTTGGCCGGCAGGGCGCCGCTCAGCGATCGCGGCTGCGCCTCGATATACTGACGGCCTGATCGCACTGCCTTACCGGGAATCCCCATGTTCGAGAATCTCAGCGAGCGTCTGCTACGCACCGTCAAGCACTTACGCGGGCAGGCTCGCCTCACCGACGACAATATCAAGGATGCACTGCGCGAGGTGCGCATGGCACTGCTCGAGGCGGACGTCGCCTTGCCGGTCGTGCGCACATTCATTGAGCATATTCGTGAGCGCGCTGTTGGTCAGGAGGTCATGACTGCGCTGTCGCCGGGGCAGGTGCTGGTCAAGATCGTCAATGAGGAGCTCGTGCGCCTGATGGGCGAGGCCAATGCAGCGCTCGATCTGCGCGCGCAACCACCCGCCGTGGTGCTGATGGCAGGTCTGCAGGGCTCCGGCAAAACCACCAGTACGGCAAAGCTCGCTCGTTTCCTGCGTGAGCGGGAAAAGAAGAAGGTGATGGTCGTCAGTTGCGACGTGTACCGTCCGGCGGCGATCAAGCAGCTTGAGACGCTTGCCCGCGAGGTCCAGGTCGAGTGGTTTCCGAGCACGCCGGATCAGGCGCCCGTGGCCATCGCCCGTGCGGCGCTGGATCTCGCGCGCAAGCAGTTCTTCGATGTGCTGCTGATCGATACGGCAGGCCGCCTGCACGTCGACGCCGAAATGATGGATGAGATCCGCGCGCTGCATGCGGCGGTCGATCCGGTCGAGACCTTATTCGTCGTTGACGCGATGACCGGTCAGGATGCGGCGAACACGGCCAAGGCGTTCCATGATGCCTTGCCGCTGACAGGCGTGATTCTGACCAAGGCTGATGGTGATGCTCGCGGCGGCGCGGCTCTGTCGATTCGTGAAATCACCGGTAAACCGATCAAATTCCTTGGCGTCGGCGAAAAGACCAGCGCCCTTGAGCCTTTTCATCCGGACCGTGTGGCCTCGCGCATACTCGGTATGGGCGATGTGCTCAGTCTGATCGAGGAAGTCGAAAGCAAGGTTGACAAGGAAAAGGCCTTGAAGCTCGCGGAAAAGGTCAAGGCTGGAAAAAACTTTGATTTTTATGATTTTCGTGAGCAGATGGAGCAAATGATGGCGATGGGCGGCATGGCGGGCCTGCTCGATAAATTGCCGGGCATGGGCAATGTGCCTGATGACGTCAAAAAGCAGGTCAACGACAAGCAGGTCAAACGGCTGATCGCAATCGTCAATTCGATGACGCCACAGGAGCGGCGTTTTCCGGATCTGATCAAGGGTTCCCGCAAGCGGCGCATTGCCCTCGGTGCCGGCGTTCAGGTGCAGGAAGTCAACCGTTTGCTCAAGCAGTTCGATGAAATGCGTCGGATGATGAAAAAAATGTCCGGCGGTGGCCTCAACAAGCTGATGCGTGCGATGAAAGGCAAGCTGCCGCTCGGTGGTATGGGCGGCGGAATGCCGCCTTTGCGCTGAGGATGCGCCGACAGGCTTGAGAGCGCTGTATTTTCGCGTACAATCCGCGGTTTTCTCAGGCCGTGCCCGGGACTGTGGGCGCGGTCTTTTCGTCACTGCATGACCTTATACTGAATTCAACGAGGACTGTTATGGTCACCATTCGCCTGGCTCGTGGCGGCGCGAAGAAGCGTCCTTTTTACCATGTGATCGTCGCTGATAGCCGCAACCGCCGCGATGGTCGTTACATCGAGCGCTTGGGGTTCTTCAATCCGATCGCGAAGGGCGGTGAGCAGCGCTTGTCGCTGAACATCGAGCGTATCGGTTACTGGCAGGGCACCGGCGCCCAGGTCTCCGACCGTGTTGCTGCTCTGCTGAAAGAGCAGGCTAAATTGCAGCAGGCTGCCTGATTTAGAGTCTGGTTCGCGTGGAACAGGCGGCGGCGTCAAGTGACTGGGTCGTGCTCGGCCAGGCGACAGGGCATTACGGTGTCCGCGGCTGGATCAAAGTCTATTCGTACACGTCGCCACTCGACGGTATTGCTCGTTATTCGCCGCTTTACCTCAACTTCGGTGGTGAGTGGCGTTCCTGCCGTCTAGAAGGCGGACGGATGCAGGGCAAGGGCGTCGTCCTCAAATTCGAAGGGGTCGACGACCGTGATGCTGCGGCCGCTCTGATCGGTTGCGAAATCGGTATTCAGCGCGAGCAGTTACCGCCTCCCTCGCCCGGAGAGTACTACTGGACGGATCTGGAAGGCTTGCGGGTGCTGACGCTCGACGGAGTTGATCTGGGACGTGTGGATCATCTGTTTGAAACCGGGGCCAACGATGTGCTGGTCGTCCGCGGTGAGCGGGAGCGCCTGATCCCGTTTCTGCGGGAGCGGGTGGTCCGGGAAATTGATCTGGATGCCGGGCTGATGCGAGTCGACTGGGACCCTGATTTCTGAGTCGTACCACCATGCGGATTGATGTCGTCACGCTGTTTCCCGCTTTCTTCGAGGCGTTTCTTGCTGAAGGTGTGACGGGGCGTGGTGTACAGCGCGGGCTGCTGGAAGTGCATACCTGGAACCCGCGTGACCATGCACGCGATCGTCACGCCAGCGTGGATGATCGGCCGTATGGTGGCGGGCCGGGAATGCTGATGAAGCTGCAGACTTTGCGTGATGCCATTGGGCAGGCCCGCACGGCGGCAGGCAGTCGGGGGCGCACGATTTACCTGAGTCCGCAAGGTCGCAGGCTGGATCAGGCGGGTGTTGCGGAGCTTGCATCGGAACAGCATCTGCTGCTGGTGTGCGGTCGTTACGAGGGTATCGACGAGCGCATCGTCCTCAGCGAGATCGATGAGGAATGGTCGATCGGTGATTATGTGCTGTCGGGTGGTGAGCTGGCCGCCGCAGTGATGATCGATGCGGTTAGTCGACTGGAGCCGGGTGTGTTGGGGAACGAGGCTTCTCATCAGCAGGACTCGTTCATGGATGGTCTGCTGGATTGTCCGCATTACACGCGACCGGAAGAGATTGACGGATTGAGAGTGCCGCCAGTGTTGTTGTCGGGCGACCACGCGGCCATTGCGCGCTGGCGTCGGCAGCAGGCGCTGGGGCGTACATGGCTGCGCCGTCCCGATCTGCTGGCAGGTCGGGTTCTCGACAGTCAGGAGCGAACGTTGCTGGATGAGTTCATTCGGCAGCATGAACTTGAATCACAGGGTGTCGGCGCTGCGGCTCCGGACCCGACGGAACCGTAGGGGAGCATTCATATGAGCAACATCATTGATCAGTTGGAGCAGGAGCAGATCGCCGGCAAGGAAATCCCGGCGTTCGGACCGGGAGACACCGTAGTGGTGCAGGTCAAGGTCAAGGAAGGTAACCGTGAGCGTCTGCAGGCTTTTGAAGGCGTCTGCATCGCCCGCCGTAACCGCGGCCTGAACTCCGCTTTTACCGTGCGCAAGATCTCGCACGGTGAGGGCGTGGAGCGTGTTTTCCAGACCTACAGCCCGGCCATCGCCTCAATCAGCGTCAAGCGTCGCGGCGATGTCCGTCGTGCGAAGCTCTACTTCCTGCGCGGGCTCGAAGGCAAGGCTGCACGCATCAAGGAGAAGCTGGTGCGTTCGTCGTCCTGATTCGGGATGGCGGGGCTCTGCTCGCACAAACGTGTTTAGCGTAAAAAGGCGTCTCTCGGAGTGAGGGACGCCTTTTTCATTGTGTGTGCCTCCAGGGAGACTATGCGTGTTGCAATGCAGCGATGGCTGTATTGCAATGTTGTAAACCGCATATGAAAGAGGAAGCCTGCCGATGAGGTCTGATCCCGAACGCTGGCTGCAGCCCGTCCGGACGATTGCTGCCGCGGCGGCCGCGCAGATTCTGGCGATTTACGCCGATGAAATGAGTGTTGACGTCGATATCAAAGACGATGCGACACCTTTGACCCGGGCCGATCGTGTCGCTCATGAAGCTATTGTCGCGGGGCTGTGTGCGCTGACGCCTGATATTCCGGTGATCTCGGAAGAATCCGTGGCGCTGCCTTTTGCCCAGCGGCAGTCGTGGCCACGCTACTGGCTGATCGATCCGCTGGATGGCACCAAAGAGTTCATCAAGCACAACGGCGAATTCACCGTTAACATCGCATTGATCGAGCAGCATCAGCCGGTGCTCGGTGTCGTGCATGTACCCGTTACCGGTGCCAGCTACTTCGCGGTACGCGGCCGAGGTGCCTGGCGCGCGGATGCGGATGGTGTGGTGCAGCGCATTCGCGTGCGCAGCCAGTGCGGAGCGGTCGTGCGCGTGGTCAGCAGTCGCTCGCACGGCACGCCGGAGGTGGATGCCTTTATTCACCAGCTCGGCGATCACGCCTTCCTTGCTGTTGGCAGTTCGCTGAAATTCTGCCGGGTCGCCGAAGGTCAGGCAGATGTCTACCCGCGCCTGGGGCACACCTCGGAATGGGACACGGCCGCTGCCCAGTGCATCGTCGAGGCGGCCGGTGGGCATGTCATGCAGCTGGATGGCAGCCCGCTTGTCTACAACACGCGGGAATCGTTCATCAACCCGTATTTCATCGCCGTGGGGGATGGGTCGAGGGATTGGATGTCATTTGTTCCGGCCGAGGTCTGAAAATACCGCGCCTCGCAGACAACGGGCCTTGATGTGGCAAGGGTGATGCTGGCTCGATTTCATGAAATGGGCCGGGCATCCCGCTGCGAAGTTTCCTGCCCCTCGCGTGCTGGCGGGTGCTTGAAATCATCCTGAAGAGCCCCCATCTCGCGGCAGTCCGTATTTTCCGCGATGGAGCTTTTCCCACTATGACCGTCGATACGCACAAGGAAACCCTTGGCTTTCAAGCTGAAGTGAAACAGCTGCTTCAGCTGATGATCCATTCCTTGTATTCAAACAAGGAAATCTTTCTGCGTGAGTTGATTTCCAATGCCTCCGATGCCTGCGACAAGCTGCGTTTCGCGGCCTTGTCGGACAACTCGCTGTATGGAGACGATGGCGAGCTGAAGATTCACGTGAGCTACGATCCGGCCGCGCGCACGATCACCGTGCGTGACAATGGCGTCGGTATGGATCGTCAGGAAGTCATCGACAATATCGGCACCATCGCGCGCTCCGGCACGCGGGCGTTCTTCGAGCAGTTGAGCGGCGATCAGCAGCAGGATGCCCGCCTGATCGGCCAATTCGGTGTCGGTTTTTATTCGGCGTTCATCGTCGCCGATCGGGTGACGCTGAGTACGCGTCGCGCCGGTCTCGGTACCGAGCATGGCGTGCGCTGGGAATCCGCCGGCGCGGGCGATTACACGCTCGAAAACATTGAGCGTGCGGAGCGCGGCACGGAAATCGTCTTGCATCTGCGCGAGGGTGAAGACGAGCTGCTGAACGACTGGCGCCTGCGTTCGATCATTACCAAGTACTCGGACCATATCCAGCTGCCGGTCCTGCTCGACGTGCGCAAGCCGGCCAAGGACGATGAGCCGGAAACCATCGATGCCGAGCAGGTGAACAAGGGGTCTGCCTTGTGGGCGCGGCCCAAGAGCGAAGTCAGCGACGAGGAGTACCAGGCGTTCTACAAGCACGTCGCTCATGATTTCGAAGAGCCGCTGGCGTGGACGCACAACCGTGTCGAGGGCAAGCTCGAATACACGTCGCTGCTGTATGTGCCGGGTCGTGCACCGTTCGATCTCTGGGATCGTGATACACACCACGGCGTGAAGCTCTATGTGCAGCGTGTGTTCATCATGGATGATGCTGAACACCTGATGCCGCGTTATCTGCGCTTCGTGCGTGGCGTCATCGACTCGAATGACCTGCCGCTGAACGTCTCTCGTGAAATCCTGCAGTCGAACAAGGTCATCGATTCGATCCGGGCCGGCTCGGTCAAGAAAGTGCTGGGTCTGCTGGAGGATCTCGCCAAGAACTCCGCGGACAAGTACACCAGCTTCTGGGAAGCCTTTGGCCGCGTGCTGAAAGAAGGGCCGGCAGAAGACTTCGCCAATCGCGAACAAATTGCGGGCTTGCTGCGCTTTGCCAGCACGCAGACCGATACGCCGGAGCAGACGGTCAGCCTCAGCGACTACATCGCGCGGATGAAAGACGGCCAGGAGGCCATCTACTACATCACGGCCGATGGTTTTGCGGCGGCCAAGAACAGTCCGCACCTCGAAGTGTTCCGCAAGAAGGGCATCGAGGTGCTGTTGATGTCGGATCGGGTCGACGAGTGGCTGATGTCCCATCTCGAAGACTTCGAAGGCAAGCGCTTTGTCTCGGTCGCCAAAGGCGATCTCGATCTGGGGGCGATCGAATCCGAGGAGGACAAGGCTCAGCAGAAGGCGGTTGAGGACCGCTGCAAAGGCTTGGTCGAGCGGGTCAAGACAGCCCTCGGTGATGCGGTGCAGGAGGTTCGTGTATCACATCGCCTGACCGATTCACCGGCGTGCCTGGTGGTCTCCGAGCATGCGCTCAGTCCGCATTTCGAGCGCCTGCTGCGCGAGGCGGGGCAGGACGTGCCGGGCACCAAGCCGTCTCTGGAGCTTAACCCGGAGCACCCGCTGATCGCGCGGCTGGATGCTGAAGCCAACGATGCCCGTTTCTCGGATCTTGCCCAGCTGCTGCTGGGGCAGGCCATGCTGGCAGAAGGCGGACAGCTTGATGACCCTGCTGGTTTTGTCCGGCGCCTCAATGGCTTGCTGCTCGATCTGGCAGCCTGACACAATCGCTGTACGTAGCTGCCGTGGCATTGGTCAGCCCGCTTCGTGGTTGCTATCCTGCGGCGCATGGGTTTCGCCACGCATCGCTTTGGTGCGTGGCTGGCGCCAAGACGGAAGACCAAAAGGGGGTAGCACAATGACACTGAAGGATTTGCTGGCTGCAAAGAATGGCCGCACCATCACCGTTTCAGCGAGCGCATCGGTGGCTGAGGCGATTCGGGTGATGCACGACAACAAGGTTGGTGCGGTGCTGATCCCTGATGCGGGCGGCTGTCCGGTGGGTATCTTCACTGAACGTGACGTCGTCCGTGTCTACGCCGAAGGCGATGACCTGGCCGTGGTGCGGGTCGAAGAGCGCATGACCTGCTCGGTCGTGGTGGGCAAGCCTGAAGACACCGTGGACGAAGTGATGGCCCTGATGACCGAGCGCCGTTTCCGGCATCTGCCGGTCCTCGACAAGGGCAAGCTGATCGGTCTGGTATCGATCGGCGACGTGGTCAAGGCAAAGCTCGACGAAGCGGCCCGTGAAGCACAGACGCTGCGTGAGTACATCCATTCCTGATCGTGGTCTTGAGAACCAGGGCGCAGCGGATCATTCCGCTGCGCCCGCGTTCGTTTTGAGGAGCAAGCGATGACGGCGCCTTTCTGGCAGCACAAGAGGCTCGCCGACATGAGCGCCGCGGAATGGGAGTCGCTGTGTGATGGCTGCGGGCGTTGTTGCCTGCACAAGCTGGAAGACGAGAACACCGGGGCCCTGCATTTCACGCGGGTCGCCTGTCGCCTGCTCGATGTACACAGCTGCCGTTGCAAGCGCTACGCAAATCGCCGGCGCTGGGTCCGCGATTGCGTTCGCCTGACACCTCAGGACGTCGGGCGTTTCCGCTGGCTGCCGGAGACCTGCGCCTATCGTCGGCTGTCCGAGGGGCGCGAGCTGCCGTCCTGGCATCCGCTGATCAGCGGTGATCCGGAGTCCGTGCATCGCGCAGGCGTTTCGGTCAGAGGGTGGGCCATCAGTGAAGAACAGGTCGGCGATCTGCAGGATCACATCATCGATACCTGATCCTCAGGTGTGTGATGGGACGCTTTCATAAGCCTTGCCAGGACACGCAACATCATGAACGTACGTTGTTTCACCGTCGGCCAGTTTCAGGTGAATGCGTGGCTGATCGAAGATGTCGTCAGCCATGCGACCGTGCTTATCGATACCGGCGAGGATGATCAGCTCGCAACTCACCTGGAGCAGCTGAATCCGCCGCCGGCGCTGGATGCCATTCTGCTGACCCACGCGCATTTCGATCATGCTGGTGGACTGGTGCCCCTGCAGCGGCTGTTTCCAGCGGCGGTAACCGTATTGCCTGCACTGGAGCGGCCGATGTTTGACGTTTTACCGCGGCAGGGTGCGATGTTCGGCATGCCGCGTTTCTCGCGGCCTTGCGGCCGCATCGATCGCGAAGTGCATGAGGGCGATCGCGTCGATATCAACGGGCTGCAGGCCGAATTCGTGTCGACGCCCGGCCATACGCCGGGGCAGGGGTGCTGGCGCATCGGCTCCCATCTGTTTGTCGGTGACACCCTGTTCGCCGGCAGTGTGGGGCGCACGGATTTTCCGATGAGCGATCACGCGCAGGCGCAGCGCAGCCTGAGCCGGCTGCTCGAACTGCCCGGCGATCTGATCGTGCATCCGGGGCATGGCCCCGACACCACGCTGGCTGCCGAGTTGGCCACGAACCCGTATCTGGCGCATGTGCGCCGTGCGAAAGGTATTCCCGAGCCATCCGATGTCTATGGGGCGAGCGGTCGCTGGGGGTGAGCGATGTGCGAATTGCTCGGCATGAGCGCCAATGTGCCGACCGACATCTGCTTCAGCTTTACCGGTCTGATGCAGCGTGGCGGACGTACCGGGCCGCATCGTGACGGTTGGGGCATTGCCTTTTACGAAGGGCGGGGGGCACGCAGTTTCCATGACCCGCAGCCGAGCTGCGAGTCGGAAATCGCTGCGCTGGTGCAGCGTTATTCAATCAAGAGCCGCATCGTCATCAGCCATATCCGCCGCGCGAACCGCGGACGTGTCTGTCTCGAAAACACTCACCCGTTTGGTCGGGAACTCTGGGGGCGGCACTGGATGTTCGCACACAATGGTGAGCTCAAGGGTATCAAGCGGCGCACCACCGAGTTTTATACGCCGATCGGCAGCACTGACAGTGAACATGCTTTTTGCTGGCTGCTCGACAACATCCGCCGGCGTTTTCCGCTGGCGCCGCGCGATCCGAAAACCTTGTGGCGCTTCATTGCCGGCCTTGCTGAAGAACTCAACGCCCTGGGCATCTTCAACTTTCTGCTTTCCGACAGCCGTTATCTGTATGCGCACTGCAGCACCAGGCTGGCGTGGTTGACCCGGCGTGCACCCTTCGGCGAGGCACACCTGCAGGACGCGGACATGACGGTCGACTTCGTGCGCGAGACCTCACCGAACGACGTCGTCACCGTCATCGCCACTCAGCCCCTGACAGTGAATGAGGTGTGGCAGGTGATGGCACCGGGTGAGTTGGTGGTCTTCGAGGGCGGCGAACTGGCCTGGCAGGCGCTGAACGCTCAGCCGCCGATGTAGGACACACTGCCGAGCAGGTGTCTTTGCCAGTACGGCGTGCGCACATTGGTGCGAATGACGGCGCCGCGGTTGCTGGAGGCGTGAATCATCTGGTCATCGCCGGCGTAGATGCCGACATGCGAGGCCTGATGGGGATCGCTCCCCGAGAACACCAGCAGATCGCCGATTTCGGCATGGTCGCGCAGTTGCCCGTAGCGGAGCAGATCGGCGGCAGTGCGCGGAACTCTCAGCCCGGCCTGGGCATAGCTGATGTTCACCAGGCCGCTGCAGTCGAGCCCGCGTGACGAATTGCCGCCGAGGACATAGGGGGTTCCCAGCAGACGTTCTGCCGAGCGCACGACCTGCTGGCGCGTACCCTGATCCCCAACCGGCGCACTCGCACAGCCGGCCAGGAGGGTGAGCAGTAAGGCGGAGAGCACTGTCAGTATGCGCATGGCCGTCAGAACCTGGCAGAAAGGTGCATCGAAGGCACGAGTATATGTTGTGATGAGGCCAGTCGACGAAGTCGCCATGGTGGTTGGTTTTATTGGTTTGATTTTGATTGGAAATTTTGAATGCTGGATTTGAGCCACACGTACAGCCTTGCTCTCAATGCGTGATGCGGTTTATCGAAGGCTTTTAATTCAGCAACTTGACGCATTGAGTGCCGCGTGCCGTTGAGCGAAGAGGACGATGGCGACCGGAGTGTGACTGCTCTGCGTCAGGTGTTGGGCATGCTCATTCCGCGCAGTGTCAGCAGGATTGCCGCCCAGCCGTCGCGGGTGATCAGTGCCGCTCTTGGCCACGCGGCGGCGATGGCGGCCAAGGCTTGCCAGTCCTCGGGCTGGACTTCCAAGGCGGTATGCAGCGCGGTGCTGTTGGCCAGATCACGCAGACCGGCAGGTGCGGCGCACTGCTTGAGCAGGCCGGAGGGGCTGTGGCAGTCCGCGATGTCGAGGACCGGCGGCGGTTCGCGCAGATTGGGGCCAAGCAGTTCATGCAGCGGCACGTTGACTGCTTCGGCGATTGAGCTGAGTTGTCCGAGCGACGGTTCACGCTCGGCAGTCTCGAAGCGCTGTATGTACGACTGGCTGATACCTACCGCATCGGCCAGTGCCTGCTGGGTTAGGCGGGCATGCTGTCGCGCCTGACGAATACGGGCACCGATGAGCTGCTGATCCATTACAGAGTTCTCTGATGACTGGATGGCTTTACAGGCTGGGTCAGCACATCCGCGTGCTGTTCAGTCACTCATCCGCGGCAGTAGGCCCGCTGGTTGGGGCTATACGTCGTTGATGGCGTGTGCGGCTGGTTCATGGGGGCGATACTGGTTACGGCTGCAGATATAGGCTGCTCAGCGGTGTGCGCGTGCCTCAGATCTGTATCGGCGCCTGCCCGCGATCCGGAGAAGCGATGGGAACCGCCACGCGATGTCTGCCAAGTCTGCAAGGCTCGTACCCCGAAACCGCGCGCGCTGCGATCGCTCGCATCCCCGATGTGTCACATTCTGGGCACACTACTGCCGAGCCGCTTGAATGTGGAGTACAGGGGGTGATGGTATCTGTTTGATTTAAGTGTATAAATTTGGCGCCCCGGATACGATTCGAACGTACGACCTTCCCCTTAGGAGGGGGACGCTCTATCCAACTGAGCTACCGGGGCACGGGGTGAAAAAGCGCGTTGCGCGCCGGGGCGCATGGTAGCAGAGCAACGCTTGTCCGTGACACCCGCCGCAGCCCTCCATGGCCACGGCCAAGCGCCTCTCGGGAACACGGTCAGACGGCGTTGGTCGCCATTGCTGCGCGCAGTTCGGCGATCCAGCGCTTTTGCACCTGCTGCGCGCGCTCGCGGTTCAGTGCCAGGCGGATGCGCCCGGCGAGCGCCTCGAAGCTCGGCTCGTGGCCGGGCTCGATCTCTTCGCAGTAGATCAGGTGCAGGCCGAACGGTGATTCGAGCACCGGGCTCAGTGCGCCGGGTGTCAGGCTGAACAGCGCGGTGTCGAGTTCGGCATAGAGCTGGCCTGCCGGCAGGCTGCCGAGTTTGCCGCCTTCGAGTGCACTCGGACATTCCGAGTGACGCAGCGCGCATTCGGCGAAGCGTTCCACCTCAGGCTGTGGGCCGAGTTCGGCTGCGATCGCTTCCAGACGCGCACGGGCGGCCTGTGCGGTGTTTTCCGGGTAATCCGGATTGATCGTGATCAGAATCTGCCGGGCGACGCGTTTTTCCGGTCGTACCAGCTTGTCGCGGTTGGCGTCATACCAGGCGCGCACGTCCTGGTCTTCGACCGCGTCGGCCCGCGCACCGACGCGAGCCAGCACGGCTTCGACGCGCAATGCGTGGCGGATAGCGACGCTCAGGCCCGGCGGATCGAGGCCGATCTGCGCCAGCGCCAGGCGGTAGCTGTCACGATCCTCGTAGCGTTCGGCGATCTGCGCGCAGGCGCGGTCGATATCGGCCTGCTGCACGGTGACGCCGGTGGCTTCGGCCGTTTCCAGAATACGGCGTTCGAGCGCATAGCGGCGGCGTGCCGTTTCCTCGACCTTAGAGCGCTGCTCCACGTCCAGCTGCTCCGGACCGCACTGGTAGCGGGCCTGGGCGGTTTCGAGGGCGAGATAGGCGAGGATGGCCTGGCTCATGCCGGCGTCTCCGTATCGTCGGTCGTCGCATCCGCCTCAGCTTTTTTGTCGTGCGCGGTAAGCACGTCCTCGGGCACCTGCAGGAAGCCGCCGGGGAAGCTGACGTGGTAGATCGGCCCGGATTCGTGGCGCACGATCTTGATGACTTCACCGATGTCACCGACGCGCACGCGGATTTCGCCACCGACGGCGAGCGTGCAGGTGCAGCGCACTTTCTCGCGACTTTCGAACTTGCTCGGCGTCCACGGTGCATCGGCATCGATCAGTTCTTCCTCGCGACAGCCGACCATCAGGCCGCCGTTATCGAAGAAGTGCACGGTGTAGATGATCTGGTCCTGCAGGAAAGTGCCGATGTTGCGCACGTAACCGGTCGAGCCGCGACGGATCAGCAGCTCACCGACGTCCATGCCGGGAAAAGTGCCGTCGTTGCGGACGTTGCGGGTGACGCGCACGGTCTGGCCGATTTCGAATTGAGGCAGCATGGCGGATACCTGACGCGGGCGGGGAGGGCGGGCCATGATCTTGCGCCCGCCGCGGGGCGGGCGCCGGTTTCAGTTCGCGGGCTTGCCGAGATTGGAGGTGCCGAGCAGTGACTCCAGCGAGACGAAACCGTCGCCGGGATTCTCCGGCTTCTTGAATACCGCGAAGACCTTTTCCTTCAGCGCGTTGCTTTCAACGAAGTCCTGATAGGCTCGGTTGAGCAGCGACTGGCGATGGACGAAGGCCGCGCTGGATTCCTCCGGGCCCGGATTGCGTCCGAGGTAGTCGTGGAAGCGCTGCAGGATGTGCAGGCGGTTGACGTGCACCACGCTCGGCTCGTATGGCACACCGAAGAAGTCGAGGAAGTCCTCGGCGCTGGAGAGATCTTCGAGTGCGTCCTGCCAGTCGTCGGCGAGAGGGACCATGGTGTTTCTCCTGGGGCTGGGGGCTTGCGGGCGAGCGGAATTCAGGCGGTGGCGATGAGCGGCTCGGCGTCGTCTTCGGGATTGCAGGATTCGCGGGCGATCGCCAGCAGCGCCTGGGCACCGATGCGATCCTGCGGGTCGAGCTCGATCAGCTTTTCCAGCATGGCGATGGCTTCCAGCGGGTCGCCGCGGCGCAGCGTGAGAAAAGCCGCGGCCTTCAGGGCGAACAGATAGAAGCGGGTCAGGCCCATCGAGCGCATCACACCGAAACCGAGGTGCTGCGCGGTGAGCTGGCGCCACTGTTCAGGGAAGCCGAGGCGGGCACCGGAGACGCTCAGCGCGCGGCCGGCGACCAGGTTCGCCTCTTCCCAGCGGTGCTGATAGAAGTAAAAACGGTAGATGGCGACCAGCACCGTCAGATGTTCCGGCGCGAGGAAGTAGGCGCGCAGCAGGCTGTGCTCGGCGACGTCTTCGCCGTAGGTGGTGGCGGCAGTCAGCAGCAGCCCCTGTACCGTATTGGAGGTGGGTTGTTCGAAGTACAGCGGTGCATCGTCGATTTCCAGCAGGTCCATGGTTCAATCCTCCTCGGTCACGGCAACGGCGGTATTGCGAGCGGCTTCTTCTTCTGCACCGACACAGGCGCAGTTGGGGCCGCATTCCTTGGTGGTGATATCGACATGCCGCACTTCGGCGAGCTGGCTTTCCAATGAGCGGACCCGGTCGATCAGGCAGGCGATGGCGCGCCCGACCGGGTCTGGAATCAGGTGATGATCGAGATCGATGCCGTCCGGACCGGGGTCGCGCTCGACTTTGACGATGCGTGCCGGGATGCCGACGACGGTGCGCTCGGCCGGCACATCACGCACGACCACCGAGTTGGCGCCGACGCGGGCGCGATTGCCGACTTCGATCGGACCGAGCACTTTGGCGCCGGCGCCGACGACGACGCCGTGGCCGAGCGTCGGATGACGCTTGCCGCGCGTCCAGCGGGTGCCGCCGAGGGTGACGCCGTGATACAGCGTGCAGTCGTCACCGACCACGGCGGTCTCACCGATGACCACGCCGGTGGCGTGATCGATGAACAGCCGCCGGCCGATGGTCGCTGCCGGATGGATATCGACACCGGTGAACATCCGTGCGAGGAAGCCGAGCAGGCGGGCCGGGTAGCGCAGGTGGGCGTGCCACAGGCGGTGGGCAAAGCGATGCGTGATGACCGCATGCACGCCCGGGTAGGTGGTCAGTACCTCGAAGCGCGAGCGCGCCGCCGGGTCGCGGGCGAAGACGCAGTCGATATCCTCGCGGATCTGGCCGAACAGGCCGGGACGCTGCGTGTCGGTGACCGGCATCAGACTCTCCGTGGTGGCGTTCATCGGGCGGCTCCTGCGGTTCATGCACACAACGCCGAGGCGGAGGCGAGCAGCGCCAGCAGCGTGGCGGCGTCCGGCGTCTGCTTGCGTTCGGCGACATAGAGACGAATGGCGGTGAGCAGCTGCTCGGCGCGCGCGCGATCGAGCGTGATGCCCAGCTCGGCATAGGCGGCGATGACGCCGCGCGAGCCGGAATGCTTGCCGAGCACGATGCGGTGGCTGCGACCGACCCGGGCCGGATCGAGCCCCTGGTAGTTGCGCGGGTCCTTGAGCAGGCCGTCGACGTGGATGCCGGCCTCGTGGGTGAACACCCCTTCGCCGACGACACTCTTCTGCCAGCCGACCGGCCGGCCGGCGGCGCGAGCGACGTTTTCCGACAGCAGCGGCAGTCCGGTCAGCTCGATGCCCGTGCTGTAGCCGTAGAGCAGGTCGATGGCGACCGCGACTTCTTCCAGTGGCGCATTGCCGGCGCGTTCGCCGAGGCCGTTGACCGTGGTGTTGGCGTGCGTTGCGCCGGCACGGATCGCCGCCAGCGTGTTGGCGGTGGCCAGGCCGAGGTCGTCGTGGGCATGGATTTCCAGATCGATGTCGACGGCGCGGCGCAGGGCGCCGATCGCGTCATAGACGCCGAACGGTTCCATGATGCCGAGCGTGTCGGCCCAGCGCAGGCGGTCGGCGCCGGCGCTCTGGGCGATCTCGGCCACCTGCCGCATGAATGCGGGATCGGCGCGCGAGGCATCCTCGCAGCCGAGCGTGATCGCATAGCCGGCATCGCGGGCCTGCGGGATCAGCCGTCCGATTTCCGCCAGCGCCCAGGCGCGGCTGCGCCCGAGCTTGTGCGTCAGCATCTGGTCGGAGACCGGCATGGACAGGTTCAAGCGCGTCACGGCCAGGTGGCGGCTGGCGGCGAGATCGGTCTCGCATAGCCGGCCCCAGGCAACCAGCGCACAGGGCAGGCCGAGCGCGGCGATCGAAGCGATCGACTCGCGTTCCTCGGCGCCCATCGCCGGAATGCCGACTTCCAGCTCCGGTACACCCAGGCCGGCCAGGGCCTGGGCGATCGCGAGGCGTTCGTCGCGGGTGAAAGCCACTCCCGCCGACTGTTCGCCGTCGCGCAGCGTCGTGTCGTGGATCGTGACGCGCATGGCGGCAGCCTCAGGCGTAGACCGGGGCGAAGGCCTGATCCGGATTCTCGACCGGCCCGTTCTCTCCCCAGTACGGCGAGAGCTTGCGCAGGCGGGCGACGATCGGCGGCACGGCCTCGATGACGCGCTCGATGTCCTCGGCGGTGGTCTCGCGTGACAGCGAGAAGCGCACCGTGCCGTGAGCGGCGGTGTAGGGGATGCCCATCGCCTTCATCACGTGCGAGGGCTCCAGCGAGCCGGAGGTGCAGGCCGAACCGGACGAGGCAGCGATGCCGAGCTTGTTGAGCTGCAGCAGGATGCCCTCACCCTCGATGTACTCGAAGGCGATGTTGGCCGTGTTGGGCAGACGATCGTCCGGGTTGCCGGTGACGAAGCAGTTCGGCACCGCGGCGAGGATGCCGGCTTCGAGGCGGTCGCGCAGTGCCTTGACCGCGGTGTTCTCGTGCTCCATGTACTGCTGCGCGAGTTCGCAGGCGACGCCGAGGCCGATGATCGAGGCGACGTTCTCGGTGCCGGCACGCCGGCCGCGCTCCTGGTGGCCGCCGCGCAGCAGCGGGCGGTAGCGCACACCGCGCTTGAGGTAGAGCACACCGACGCCCTTGGGCGCATGCAGCTTGTGTCCGGAGATCGACAGCATGTCGATGGCGGTGTTCTTCAGATCGATCGCCACCTTGCCGACCGCCTGCACGGCGTCGGTGTGGAACATCGCACCGACTTCCTGCGCCATCGCCGCCATCTCGACGACCGGGAACAGCGTGCCGGTTTCGTTGTTGGCCCACATCACCGAGACCACCGCGGTATTTTCCGACAGCAGCGCTTTGTAGGCGTCGAGGTCGAGGCGGCCCTTGCCGTCGACCGCCAGGCGGTGGACGGTGTAGCCCTTCTTTTCCAGATGACCGACCAGCGTCAGCACCGCCGGGTGCTCGACCGCCGTGGTGATGATTTCCTTGCGCTCGGGCTGGCACTCCAGCGCCGAGAGGATCGCCGTCGAGTCGGACTCGGTGCCGCAGGAGGTGAAGATGATCTCCGAGTCATGCGCCGCACCGATCAACGCCGCCACCTGCTCGCGGGCCTTCTTCAGGGCCGCGCCGACCTTGTTGCCGAAGGCGTGCAGCGACGAGGGGTTGCCGAACTGCTCGGTGAAGTAGGGAAGCATCGCCTCCACGACGAGCGGATCGACGCGGGTGGTGGCGTTGTTGTCGAGGTAGACGGGCTGCATCGCGTTATCTCCCGGTTCAGGCGTGCGCGGCGGCGTGCACGGGCACGAGACGGATGAATTCGCCGGTGGCTTCCATCAGCTTCTGTTGCACGCCGGCCAGCGTGACGGCTTCCATCTGGCAGCCGCTGCAGGCGCCGACCAGGCGTACCTTGACAGTCTTGCCTTCGATGTCGAGCACCTCGATGTCGCCGTGGTCACGACGCAGGTTCGGGCGGATCGCCTCGATCGCGGCGAGGATCGTCTGCATGCGCTTGGCGGCGGCGAGCTTCTCCGGATCGGTGGTCAGCACCGGCGCGTTCGCGGCGGCCTTGCCGGCGGCATAGGCTTCGCCACGCTCGGCCATCACGCGGGTGAGGATTTCCTCGATGCCTTCATGGCAGGCGGCGCAGCCGCCGCCGGCCTTGGTGAAGTGGGTGACTTCCTGCACCGTGCTCAGGTTGTTGGCGCGGATGGTGTCTTCGATCAGCACGGCGTCGACGGCAAAGCACTTGCAGACCAGCGCGCCTTCTTCGTGATCGTCCTTCCACTCCTCACCGCGGTAGTTGGCGATGGCCGCGGCCAGCGCCTCGCGGCCCATCACGGAGCAGTGCATCTTCTCGGGCGGCAGGCCGTCGAGGTAATCGGCGATGTCCTGATTGGTGACCTTGAGCGCATCGTCGAGGGTCATGCCCTTGACGATCTCGGTCAGCGCCGAGCTCGACGCGATGGCCGAGCCGCAGCCGAAGGTCTGGAAACCGGCGTCGAGGATGACTTCCGTCTCCGGATCGACCTTCAGCGTCAGGCGCAGCGCGTCACCGCAGGAAATCGAGCCGACGTCGCCGGTGGCGTTGGCTTCCGTGACGGCGCCGGCATTACGCGGGTTGAAGAAGTGGTCCTGAACCTTGTCCGAGTATTCCCACATGGCGATAGCTCCCGAGATAGATGCTGGAGGCGAGGGATCAGGCGGCGCTGAACGACTGGCCGCAGGCGCAGGACTTCGCCGCGTTGGGGTTCGAGAACTTGAAGCCGCTGCCCTCGATGGAATCGACGAAATCGATGTTCACGCCATCGATCAGCGGCGCACTCAGCGGATCGACCAGCACGACGACGCCATCCATATCGAAGCGGGTGTCGTCATCAGCGGCGCTGGTTTCGAGCTTCATGGCGTACTGCATGCCGGAGCAGCCGCCCCCGGTGACGGAAACACGCAGGCCGGCGACCGGATCGGCCGAGGTCTGGATGAAGCGGCGGACTGCGTTGATGGCCGAGGGGGTGAGCGTAATCATGGGTGCGAAGCCTCCGCAGGCGGTGTTGGATGGGCTGACGAGGCTCTTCCAATCTCCGTGCCAGTCTTGAAAATTGCATTTAATTAATTGATTTGATTAAAATTAATTAGCTTGTGAGGAGGGCCGCAGGCGTACGAAGCCGTACATCGGGCGGCCGTCATGTCGGCTTGTCTACAAAAGTGCAGATGGCCTCGGACAGCGCTTGTCGCTCCGCGTGTGGATGCACCGATGTAGTGAAAGCGACAGAGACGTCGGGCGGCGACGGCTGCCGTCCTGAGCGGTCGGGTGGTCTGCTTGGTTGTCTCTTAAGCAGTCCTTAATATTTGTCAATTCAGTGGCTTGCCGTATCGCTGCAGCTGGCGGTCGCGTGTTGTAGCGTTTGTGACAAAGGCTGCCGGTTTGTGCGCTGCCGCACAGAAAAAATCCTCAGCCAGCACACCTTAAAGCCAGCTATTTCAGGCGCTTGCGTGTTTGGCACGGTGCCTGCTCAGGCCCGGTCATGGAGGTATGCGACCATGACTGAAATCCTGCTGGCGCTGGTGGGTGCCGCGATCGTCGAGAACGTGGTGCTGATGAAGTTTCTCGGCCTGTGCCCCTTCCTTGGCGTATCGCGCCAGGTCGACGGTGCGATCGGCATGGGCTTCGCGACCACCTTTGTATTGACGCTGGCTTCCGCCGCCGGCTGGGCGCTGGAGCATCTGCTGCTCGCGCCCTTCGGCCTCGGGGTGCTGCGCATCCTCAGTTTCATCCTGGTCATCGCCGCGCTCGTGCAGTTCGTCGAGATGGCGATCAAGAAGCTGAGCCCGCCGCTGTATCAGGCGCTCGGCATTTACCTGCCACTGATCACCACCAACTGCGCCGTGCTCGGTGTCGCGCTGCTCAACGTGCAGCTGCAGCGCAGCTTCGGCCAGAGCGTGCTGATCGGTTTCGGCTCCGGCCTCGGCTTCTCGCTGGTGCTGGTGCTGCTCGCCGGTCTGCGGGAGCGCCTGAGTCGTGCGGAAGTGCCGGCGGCGTTCGCCGGCATGCCGATCGCGCTGGTGCTCGCCAGCCTGCTGTCACTCGCTTTCCTGGGCTTCGCCGGCCTGCCCGTGCATTGACCGGCCGGTTTCGCGAAGGAGGAACCCGTCATGTTGCTCGCTCTTGCCGCCCTCACCACGCTGGGCTTGGGTCTGGGTCTGCTGCTCGGCACTGCGGCCCGCCTGTTGAAGGTGGAAGCCGAACCGATTACCGCTGAACTGGAAGCCATGCTGCCGGGTTCGCAGTGCGGTCAGTGCGGTTTCCCCGGCTGTGCCGGTGCTGCCGCGGCGCTCGCTGATGGTCGTGCGCCGGTGACGCTGTGCCCGCCCGGCGGCCGCGACCTGGCCCAGCGCCTGGCTGAGCGGCTCGGTGTCAGCGTCGATCTGTCGGGCATGGCCGATGCCGGTCCGCGCATCGCCGCGGTGGACGAATCGATCTGCATCGGCTGCACCCGCTGCTTCAAGGTCTGCCCGACCGATGCCATCGTCGGGGCCGTCAAGCAGATCCACGCGGTGATCCGCGATGCCTGCACCGGCTGCTCCAAGTGCGTCGACATCTGCCCGACCGAGTCGCTGCACCTGATCCCGATCCCGGTGACGCCGCAGACCTGGGCCTGGCCGAAGCCGGCGCATACGCCGGTACTGGCCAAGCCGGTGCTGGCCGACGCCGGCTGCCATTGAGCCGGTGTGGAGAGATTGCCATGCGCATTTTCGACTTCCTGTCCCGTCTGCCGTCCTGGGGCGTGCATCCGGATGACCATAAGCGCCCGGCGGCCGATCGCGCCCTGCGCGTCGTGACGTTGCCGGAGTTCCTGCACCTGCCGTTGACCCAGCATGTCGGTGGTATCGCGCGGCCGGTGGTGCGCATCGGTGACACCGTGCACAAGGGGCAGCTGCTGGCGCGCGCTCACGGCAATATTTCGGCGCCGGTGCATGCGCCGACCTCGGGGCGCATCGTCGCCATCGGTGACGTGCATTCGCCACATCCCGCCGGTCTGACGCTGCCGGGCATCACGCTGGCGGCCGATGGTGATGACCGCTGGGATGAGTCGCTGGAGGGGCTTGGCGATCCGTTCAACGCCGATCCGCAGCAGATCTCCGAGAAGGTGTCCGCCGCCGGTGTCGTTGGCATGGGCGGAGCGACCTTCCCGGCAGCGGTCAAGCTGGCGCTCGGCCGGCGCATGAAGGTGCAAACGCTGATCATCAATGGCGGCGAATGCGAACCTTATCTGTCCTGCGATGACCGGCTGATGCGCGAGCGCGCCGCCGACGTCGTCGATGGCGCCCGCCTGATCGCCTATGCGATCGGTGCGCGCGAGGTGCGTGTCGGTATCGAGAACAACAAGCCCGAAGCGATCGCGGCGATGCGGGCTGCGGCCGAAGGCTTTGCCGAAGTGCACATCGTGCCGGTGCCGGCGCGTTACCCGATGGGGTCGGACAAGCAGCTGATCTCGGTGCTGGTCAAGCGTGAAGTTCCGGCCGAGGGCCGTGCCGCCGACGCCGGCGTGCTGGTGCACAACGTCGGCACCGCCTGGGCGGTGCATGAGGCCGTGCGCCATGGCCGTCCGCTGGTGCGGCGCATCGTCACCGTGGCCGGCGGCGCCGTGCGCGATCCCGGCAACGTCGAGACGCCGCTCGGCGTGTCGGTATCACATCTGATCGAAGCCTGTGGCGGTCTGCTGCAGGCGCCGGCGCGGCTGGTGCTCGGCGGGCCGATGATGGGCACGGTGCTGCCGTCGCAGCAGGCACCGGTGGTCAAGGGCACCAGCGGCGTGCTGGCGCTGACGGCGGCCGAGGCGGGCGATCAGGCACCGGCGCCGTGCATCCGCTGCGCCAGCTGTGTCGATGCCTGTCCGATGGGGCTGGTGCCGCATGAGATGGCGGCGCACATCCGTGCCGGTGCGCTCGATCAGGCGGCCGATCAGTGGAGCCTGACCGACTGCATCGGCTGCGGTTGCTGCGCCTATGTCTGTCCGTCCCGCATCCCGCTGACCCACCATTTCGATTATGCCAAGGGCGAGCTGGCCGGCCGTGAGCGTATGCGCCTGCGCCAGGACGCCACCAAGCGCCTGACCGCCGAGCGTGCGTCGCGCCAGGAGCGTGAAGCGGCGGAAAAGGCCGCCGCCGCTGCTGCGCGCAAGGCGGCCAAGGCGGCGGAAAAGGCCGCTGCCGAAAAGGCCAAGGCAGAGAAGGCGAAAGCCGAGCAGGCTGCGGCCGAAGCGGCCGGCAGCAATGAGGGGGCGACGGCATGAGCAGCGTTCTGGTGCATGCCCCGCACGCGCACAGCGGCGCGGGGGTCGGTGGGGTCATGGCCACCGTCATGCTGGCGCTGGCGCCGGCGACCGCTTTCGGTTTCTGGGCCTTCGGCTGGCCGGCGATTTATCTGTGGACGGTGACGGTCCTCGCCTGCGTGCTCACCGAGGCTGTCTGCCTGAAGTGGCGCGGCCAGCATGCCTTGCCGCGACTGGCTGACGGTTCGGCGATCCTGACCGGCTGGCTGCTGGCCGTGTCGCTGCCGCCGTGGGCGCCGGCCTGGCTGGGGGTGGTCGGCGCGGTGGCGGCCATCGCGCTCGGCAAGCAGGTGTTCGGTGGCCTTGGGCAGAACCCGTTCAATCCGGCGATGGTCGGCCGCGTGTTGCTGCTGATCGCCTTCCCGGTGGAGATGACCACCTGGGTGGCACCGCATCCGCTCGGTTCCAGCGGTGCACCGGATCTGTGGGCCGCGGCCGGCATCACGCTGGGCGGCAACGGCTATGACGCCGTGACTTCCGCCTCGCTGCTCGGTGGCTTCAAGACTGAATTGACCCGCGGTGTCGAAGGCGCCAGCGCGATCGCCCACGCGTTTGCCCCCTTGAGCAACGGCCTGGCCGGCATGCGCGCCGGCAGTCTCGGCGAGACCTCGGCGGGCCTGCTGCTGCTCGGCGGTCTGTTCCTGCTCTGGCGCGGCGTCATCGGCTGGCAGGCGCCAGTCGGCATGCTGCTCGGCGTGCTGGTGCCGGCGGCGATCCTGCATACCACGCACCCGGACACCACGCTGCCGGTCAGTGCGCATCTGTTCGGTGGCGGCCTGCTGCTGGGCGCCTTCTTCATCGTCACCGATTACGTCAGTTCGCCGGGTACGCCGGCAGGGCGGCTGGTGTTCGGCCTTGGCTGCGGGCTGCTGACCTTCGTCATCCGCAACTTTGCCGGTTACCCGGAGGGCGTCGCCTTCGCCGTGATGCTGATGAATGCAATGACGCCGTTGATCGACCGGGCGATCCGCCCCCGTGTCTACGGGCGTGACCGTCGCGGACGTTCGCTGCCCCCGCTCGGAGGTGACAAGAAATGAGCGCGCTCGACGCCATTCGCGCCCGCCTGTTATGGCAGGCCGGTTCCCTGGCCGTCGTGGCCGCGGTCGCCACCGCCGCGCTGCTCGGAGCCAGTCATGCGACGCAGGCGGACATCGAAGCGGCGGCGGCCCGCGATCTGGCGGAATCGCTGGCGCAGGTGCTGCCCACCGGCTTCGCCAACAACGACCTGCTGAAGGATGTGGTGACCGTTCCCGGCGCCGACGGCAAGCCGCTGACGGTCTGGCGGGCGCGCAAGGACGGCAAGATCGTCGGCGTGATCTACCGCGTCAGCGGCACTGGCTATGCCGGCGCGATCCGCCTGGTGATGGCCGTCGACCCCGATGGCCGGGTGCTGGGCGTGCGCGTCGTCGAGCATCACGAAACCCCCGGGCTGGGCGACAAGATCGAGCGTTCCCGCACCGACTGGATCGAGGGTTTCAACGGGCATTCGCTGGGCGATCCGGGCGTCGATCGCTGGGCGGTGAAAAAGGACGGCGGCATCTACGACCAGTTCACCGGCGCGACCATTACCCCGCGCGGCGTGGTCAAGGCGGTGCGCAGTGGTCTCGAACTGTTTGCCCATGAACGCGGGCACCTGATCTCCGACGAGGGCTGAGGCGATGGACAGAGCACGCTGCGCCAACCTGGTGCGTGATGGCCTGTGGGACAAAAACGTGGTGTTCAGCCAGCTGCTGGCGATGTGCCCGACGCTGGCGGTGACGACTTCAGCCACCAATGGTCTGGGCATGGGGCTGTCGACGACGGCGGTGCTGGTGCTGTCCAACGTGCTGGTGTCGATGATCCGCAAGCTGGTCAGCCCGGAAGTGCGCATCCCGATCTACGTGGTGCTGATCGCCACGCTGGTGACGCTGGTCGACCTGTCGCTGAACGCCTGGCTGCATGAGCTCTACAAAGTGCTCGGCCTGTTCATCGCGCTGATCGTGGTCAACTGCGCGATTCTCGGGCGTGCGGAGTCCTTCGCTTCGCAGAATACCGTGGCCGAGTCGGCCATCGACGGTCTGGCGATGGGGCTGGGCTTCACGGCTTCGCTGGTGATCATCGGTGGCGTGCGCGAGCTGGTCGGCGGCGGGACGCTCTTTTCCGGGGCGCACCTGCTCCTTGGTGAACCTTTCCGCGCGCTCGAAATGACCATCCTTCCGGGTTATCGCGGCTTTCTCATTGCCATCCTGCCTGCGGGCGGCTTCCTTGTCGTCGGTCTGCTGCTCGCTGCCAAGACGCAGTGGGAGCGCAGCCGCGCCGAGCGCGCTGCACGGGTGGATGCTGTCACAGCCTGACGGAGGAACCTCCCATGCAGATCGGTGTGGCCTACAGCGAACTCTCGCAGCAAGCCTGGCTGCGGATCGAGGTGCCGGATGCCTGCACGGTGCGCGAAGCCATCGAACGCTCAGGCATTCTCGAACTGTTCCCGCAGCTCGATCTGGACGAGCGCAAGGTTGGCGTGTTCGGCAAGGTCGTGGCACTGGATGCCGCCCTGCGTGCCGGCGACCGGGTCGAAATCTATCGCCCGATCACCTGTGACCCGCGCACGGTGCCGCGTCGCAATGGTGGTGATGACGACGATTGATAAGACGAGGAGACGCTCAGGGTTGAGCACACTCCTTGCATGGTATTTCTGAGGGTCTGCGGCATCTCCTCCGAGTCACCGACGCCCCCCGAGGCGGAGACAACCCATGAACGATACTGACCGAGTGCCCGACGCCGAGACGCGGGACCAAGCGCCACAGGACGCGGATGAGCGCAGCGGCGCCAAAGTCCGCGTGCTTGAGAGCATTCGCGATACCCTGGCATTGGCGGGCGGTCGTCTGCCGCTGAAGGTGTTTCTGGAAGCCGTCGAGCAGTCCTCGGTGGCGATCTCGATCACCGATGCCAGTGCGCAGATCATCTATGCCAATCCGGCGTTCGAGCGCACCACCGGCTATGCGCCCACTGAAGTGCTCGGCCATAACGAATCGATCCTCTCCTACAAGACCACGCCGCGGGCGGTCTATCAGTCGATGTGGGCGGCCCTGTCGGCTCACCGGCCGTGGAGCGGGCGGCTGGTCAACCGGCGCAAATCGGGCGAGCCCTACATCGCCGAGCTGACGATCACGCCGGTGCTGGATGTCGACGGCTCCGTGACGCATTACCTCGGCATGCATCGTGATGTCACCGAGGTGCACCGGCTGGCGCATGAAGTCGCCAATCACAAGGCGCTGATGGAAGCCGTCGTCGATGGGGCGCCGGTGGCGATGGCGCTGGTCGACGAAAGCGGCCGGGTGGTGCTCGACAACCATGCTTACAAAGCCCTGATCGGCGATCTGGGTGAGCCTGAACCCGCACGTGCGGCGTTTCGGGCGCTCGGCGCAACGATGGGCACCGCCTGGGACCTGGCCTGGCAGGAGCGGCGTGGCTTCAGTGAGCGCGAGATTGTCTTTGAGCGTCCCGGTCCGCGCCCGGCGCGCTGGTTCACCGCCTCGGGCGTGTGGATCGGCACGATGGCGACCGAGGCGGGGGCCTTGTTCCAACCGCACCGCACGGCGCACATGCTGTTGATCCTGCAGGACGTCAGTGCACTGAAGCGGCGCCAGCAGGAGCAGAGTCTGGCGGCGGTGCGTCAGCTGCTCGCCGATCAGGAGCTGGTGCACAGCCTGCGTGAAGCGCTGCGCGGGGCGGCCTATCAGCTCGAAGCGCCGCTGAACATGATCGGAGCAGCGCTGCGCCTGCTGGAGCGGCGCGGGGCTCTGACTGACGCGCAGGCGCTCGCCGGCGTGCTGCGCGATGCGCTCGATACCGGTCGCGATGCGCTGGAGCGTCTGCAATCGGCGCTGCCGGTCGAGCATGAGGAAGCGCTGACACCGCTGAACTTCAACGAGTTGGTACGTGACGTGCTGATGCTGGCCACCGAGCGTTTGCTGGCCACCGGCGTCACCGTCAGCTGGGAGCCGGAGCCGACGCTGCCGAGCTATCCGGGGCGCGCGATTGCCTTGCGCAACGCGCTCAAGCAGCTGGTCGATAACGCAATCGAGGCCATGGACGTGCGCGGGCGCAGCCAGCGTGAACTGCACATCGTCACCGCAGCCGAAGGTGACAGCATTCTCGTCACCATCGAGGACACGGGGCCGGGCATTCCGGACGAACTGCGCCTGAAGGTCTTCGAGCCGTTCTTTACCACCAAGCGCGCCAGTGCGCGCAACAGTGGCATGGGATTGCCGATCGCGCAGGACATCGTCACGCGGCACGACGCAACTCTGGACATCAGCAGCGGCGAGCGCGGCGGTTGCCGCATCGATCTGCGCTTCCCGCTGCATGGTGTGATGCGAACGATGGAGGTGGTTCGTGATGCCGGAAACGATGCACCTGACGCCCGCTGACGTCAGGGATGATCCGGCGCGCCTGAACGCGCGGCTTGAGACACTGTATCGCGTCGGTCGGGTCCTCGCGCATTCCCTCGACTTCAACGAGACCTTGCGCGAATTGCTGGTGGTGCTCAGTGAAGGGGTCCAACTCGACTCCGGCATGGTGGCGCTGTTCGATCCGGATACCGAATCGCTGCGTGTCAGTTCTGCGCTCGGTGCCGATGCGGCGCGTGCCGAGGCGGTGATCTATCGCGCCGACGAGGGCATCATCAGCGCGGTGCGTCGCGAGAATCGGGCGATCGTGCTGGCGCGGGTGCGTGACGACTCGCGTTTTCTTGATCGTCTCGGTCTGTATGACCAGGACCGCCCGTTCATCGGTGTGCCGATTCGCTATGGCTCGACAGCCATCGGTGTTCTCGCGGCGCAACCGCCGTACAGCGATGTCGACGTGCTCGCCGGGCACAGCCACTTCATGGAAATGGTGGCCAGTCTGGTCGGGCAGACGGTGCGTCTTGCGCTCGGAGTCGAACAGGAGCGCAAACGGCTGACGGAAGAGCGTGACCAGCTGCGCCGCACCGTGCGCGGGCAGTTTGGCTTTTCCAACATCGTCGGCCACACCGTGGAAATGAAGCGGGTGTTCGAGCAGGTGCGGCAGGTTGCCAAATGGAACACTACCGTGCTGCTGCGTGGCGAGACGGGTACCGGTAAGGAGCTGATCGCCTCGGCGATCCACTTCAACTCACCGCGGGCTCAGGGCACGTTCGTCAAGCTCAATTGCGCGGCGCTGCCGGAAAACCTGCTGGAAAGCGAGCTGTTCGGCCACGAGAAAGGGGCGTTCACCGGCGCGATGACCCTGCGCAAGGGGCGCTTCGAGCTGGCCGATGGCGGCTCGCTGTTCCTCGACGAGATCGGTGAAATTTCCCCGGCGTTCCAGGCCAAGCTGCTGCGCGTGCTGCAGGAAGGCGAATTCGAGCGTATCGGCGGCACACGGACGCTGCGCGTCGATGTGCGCGTGATTGCTGCCACACACCGTGATCTTGAATCGCTGGTCGCCGAAGGCAAATTCCGTGAGGACCTTTATTACCGCCTCGCGGTCATGCCAATCCAGTTGCCGGCGCTGCGCGAGCGCGTCGAAGACATCCCGGAGATTGCCCGCTTCCTCGTCGAGCGCTTGAGCAAGGCGCAGGGGCGGCCGATCTCGCTGACCGACAGTGGTATCCGCCTGCTGATGCATCACGACTGGCCGGGCAACGTGCGTGAGTTGGAGAACTGCCTTGAGCGCGCGGCGGTGATGTCGGAGACCGGCGTCATCGACCGCGAGGCGGTCGAGCAGGCCGGCATCGTCGAGCGGGTCGCGCGGCCGCGGCCTGCACAGAACGTGGCTCGTGCCGACCTTGATGATCCCGAGCTCGACGAACGTGAGCGGGTCATCGCGGCGCTTGAACAGGCCGGCTGGGTTCAGGCCAAGGCGGCACGCCTGCTGGGCATGACGCCGCGTCAGATCGCGTACCGCATCCAGACGCTGGACATCAAGGTGAGGCAGATCTGATGGACGAGCGATATATTCAGCCGGATACTACGCGAGATACCACAAGTGGTGAGCGAGAAGGCGTATGGCCGGCAACCGTCTGGTCTGCAGGTGGCGTCCCAGGGCGCGAACTGCGCATGCGCGTCAGTGCACGCAACCATTTCGTCGGTCTGGTGCAGGCGCGCAGCCGCGGAGCGATCAATACCGAAGTGCTGCTGTCGCTGGATGGCGGCGAGTATCTGACGGCGACGGTGACCAATCGCGCGGCTGAGCATTTGGGCATCACGCTCGGCCAGCAGTGCCATGCCTTGTTCAAGGCGAGCAGTGTGCTGGTCGGCACGGGGGAGGCCCGGCTGAGCGTGCGTAATGTCTACTGCGGTACGGTGGTCGATTTGCAGCGCGGCCCGGTGAATGCCGAGCTGACCCTGCGTACCGCGGGCGGTCTGGAACTGACCGCGATGCTGACTGCGGCGGCGGTGGACTCGTTGGGGATGGCTGTCGGAGTCGAGGCCTTCGCGCTGGTCAAGGCGAGCGCCGTGATTTTGGCCGTGGAGTAACCAGTCGACTGGAGGGGTGTGGATGGAGCGTGCCGAGCGGGCGGAAGCACTGTTTTCGCGGCTGTACACAGTCGCGACGCCAGCTGGCGCGTTACGTATATTCGCCCGCCTGATGGCTTGGCGTGCAGCGGGCGGGCTCTGCGCCGTGGCGCCGCGCGCGGAGTTACCCGACGTGTTGCGGCGACATTTCCCGCAGGCGCTGGACTGGGCGGATGAGCTGGATGGCCCGACTCGCGCGGAAACCCTGCCGCAACGTGCTGACGAAGTGATCGACGTCGTCGAACTGCTGCGGGAGTTTCAGTCGGCCGAGGATCCTGATGCTTCGTGGGTGGCGCATGTCGTCGCCGAAGCCTGCCTCGAAGAGGATCACCTCTGGCAGGATCTGGGGCTTGAAACGCGCGGGCAGCTCGGTGAGTTGCTGGAGACGCATTTTGCTTCGCTGGCCCGGCGCAACACGCAGGACATGAAGTGGAAGCGGTTCCTGTACAAACAGCTCTGCGATCGCGAGCAGGTGCCGTGTCGCGCGCCCAGCTGTGCAGTCTGCACGGACTTCGCCAAATGCTTCGGCCCTGAAGACGGCCGTGCGCCGATCGCCTGGATGCGCCCGGAGCCGGATGCGGCGGCGCCCTCGGTGTCTGGCCACGATGACAGCGATACCGAGAGGATGTGATGGAGTTTGCCACGCTGACGATGCTGGACTGGGACCCTTTATGGCTGACGTTGCGTGTGGCGACGCTGGCGACGCTGGTGGCTTTGGTCCTCGGTACGGCATCAGCGCTGTTGTTTGCCCGGGTGCGTTTTCCTGGTCGGGATGTGCTCGATGCCATCCTGACGCTGCCGATGGTCATGCCTCCGACCGTGCTCGGTTATTACCTGATCGTCGTGTTCGGCCGTAACGGCTGGTTCGGCCCCTGGCTTGAACAGACTTTTGGCATACATCTGATCTTCACCTGGCAGGGTGCCGTCGTCGCCGCAGCCATTGTGGCGTTTCCGCTGGTATTCAAATCGGCCCGTGCCGCTTTTGAAAACATCGAGCCGACGCTGGAGCGTGCAGCGCGCACGCTGGGCTCGACTGAGCCGGCGGTGTTTTTTCGCGTCACGTTACCGCTGGCGACTCGTGGCATCGTCGCCGGTACGCTGCTGGCTTATGCGCGGGCAATGGGTGAATTCGGAGCGACCCTGATGATTGCCGGCAACCTGCCGGGACGTACGCAGACACTGTCGATGGCCGTATATGACGCGGTGCAGGCCGGCGATCAGGCGCGCGCCGACATGCTGGTGGTCGTGATTTCTGTGACGTGTGTGTTGATTCTTGTGGTCTCCGGGCGCCTGCTCGGGCCGCGGCACCATTGAGGGGGCCGCGATGAGGCTTTCGATTGATATCGATGTGCGCCTGCAGTCGCGCGAGCGCGTCTTCCTGCTCAACGTCAAGTTCGACTCCATCGACGATCGGCTGGTGATCTTCGGTCCGTCGGGAGCTGGCAAAAGCGTCACCATTCAGGCCATTGCCGGACTGATCCAGCCCACGCGCGGGCGTATCGAGCTGGGCGGTCGGGTGCTGTTCGATTCGGCGGCGGGGATCAACCTGCCGGCACGCGAGCGTCGCGTCGGCTACCTGTTCCAAGACTACGCGCTGTTTCCCCATCTCAATGTCGTCGAGAACGTTGGCTATGCGCTGCGCCGCTGGCCGTGGCCACTCGGCGTCGCCGAGCGCAAACGCATCGAGGACATGCTCAAGCTGTTCGGACTGCAGGGCTTGGCGAACAGCCATCCGCGCGAGCTTTCCGGCGGTCAGCGCCAGCGTGTGGCGTTGGCGCGCGCGCTGCTGCGCGAACCGGATGTGCTGCTGCTCGATGAGCCGTTCGCGGCGATGGATATCCTTCTGCGTGGCCGTATGCGCCAGGAACTGACCGATATCCAGGGCCGTTTCGGTGTGCCGATGGTGGTCATTACGCATGATCTGGAAGACGTGCAGGCGCTGGCCGACACCCTGGTGGTGTATGACCTCGGCCAGGTCGCCCGCACCATTCCCTGTGCCGAATGGCGGCGCCGGGAAGGTGAGGTGCGGGCGCGTGAACTGATCGCCGAGGTGTGTGCCGGGCAGTACGCAGAACTCTGATCCCGGCGGCACGTTGACGCCGGGCCGGAGCGCCCCCCCGACTAGGACCCGGCCGCTGTCTGCGGTCGGCCCCCTTGACGATGGCCGCGCGGCCGCATGGAGATTTGCCCGTGAACGAATTGCATCTGGACGAGGACCTTGTCGATTTCGGTCCCCTGCCGCCGAGCGTCAATGCCCTGCTGCAGCAGGGGGTGGCAACGTACATCACCGATCCGCCGCGTGCCGAGGCCTGCTTCCGCGCCGCGATCGATCTGGCGCCGAATACGCTGACGGCCTACCGCTGCCTGGTGAAGTTCTTTAACCGCCACCGGCGCTTTGAGGAAGGGCTCGAAGCCGTTGCCGACGGCATGCATGAGGCCGCACGTCAGTCCGGTATCGGCCTGAACTGGCCGGCGTGGCGGCCGGAGGAACTGCAGCCGGGGTTTCCGGCCCAGCGTTTCCTGCTGATGTCGCTGAAGGCGCTGGGCTTTCTTGAGCTGCGCCGCGGTAACCCGGCAATCGCCCAGCGTGCCGTCGCCAAGCTGATGGAGCTCGACCCGCAGGACGGTATCGGCTGGTCGGTGGTCGCCTCTCTACTGCCAGACGAGAACGATGCTGAATGAATGCGCCAGAGGCGGTATTCAGTGTCGAGCCGGTCGTGCATCGTGCCCTGGGACCGTTGCGGCGACTGCGTGTCGGCGACTTCGTGGATCTGCGCCTGACGCCTCAGGAGGCGAGCACACTGGCGCTGGCGCTGCATGCCGTGCGTGAGGGGCGCAGCGCCGAGCGCCAGTTGTTCCTCAGCCCGATCGCCAGTGATGGACATTTCAACGGCATCGTCGGGCCGGATGGCCTGACCATCACCTGCGTCCAGGGGCAGCAGCAGGCCGATGTCTGGCTGGACTGGGGTTCGGTCGAATCACTGGCGCTGGCGCTGGCGGCCTGAGCGTACCCCTTCAGGGGCGCAGCTCGATTGGCGTGCCGTCGGCGACGACACGCCAGATTTCGGCAATCTCGGTGTTGGTTACCGCGATACAGCCCTGTGTCCAGTCGCTCAGGCGGTGCAGGCGGCCGAGCCAGCCGGAACCGTTGCGCAAGCCGTGAATCATGATCGCACCGCCCGCTGGATGACCGGCGGTGCGGGCGCGGGCTTCATCATCGGTGTCCGGATACGACACGTGCAGCGACAGGTGGAAACGGCTGCGCGGGTTGCGCCAGTCGAGCCGGTAGAGCCCCTCCGGCGTACGGCCGTCGCCTTCCCGCTGCTTGTGACCGCGGGGCTGCGGCCCGAGCGCGACGCGGTACTCGCGCAGCACGGCGCCGTCCTGCAACAGCAGCAGCCGACGTTCATGCTTGAGCAGCAATACCTGATCGGCCCGGGCATCCGCCGGCAGCGGCCGGCGCGGCAGGTGTGCCCACAGCGCCACCGACAGCGGCGCGAGCAGGCCGAGACCGAGCAATACGCTGATCGCGGTGTTCATGCGCCATCCAGCAGGCGGATCTGCAGAGAAACCCGTTTCGTTCCCCCGTTGAGCCACTGCTGACCGACCTCGCGAAAGCCGTAGCGGGCATGAAAGCGTTGCGAGGCCGGGTTGGGCGGTTCGTCATCGATTTCGCAGGCGAGCAGGGGATCGCCTGCAGCCACGGCGAGTTCGATCAGCTCATCGTAGAGCCGGCCGGCAAGGCCATCACGGCGGGCCGATGCCGCGACGACGATGCGGTCGACGTAGGTGAAGCGTGGGTAGCGCGCGGCAAACCAGCGGTAGTTCGGGCTGTCGTAGGCGGTGCCGGCGCGCAGCGCGAGCAGAAAGGCGGCGATCGTGCCGTCGTCGCGGCTCACGGCAACCTGATGGCTGGCTGCCAGGCTGTCGAGCCAGGTCAGCCGCGCAGTATCGAGCGGGCTCAGATAACGCACGGATTCGGCATTGAGCGTAAGGATCGCCGGAAAGTCGGCGGCGGTGGCTCGGCGGTACAGATATCGAGGCATGGACGGAGCGCATTCCTGCGTGGTGGGGGCTTATGCGTGTGTGGCGCGTCCCAGCTGTCGCGTGCCGTACAAAACACCGCGCCCGAGGCTGTCACGAACACTACAAACTGCATGGTTGCAGGGATTTAAAATCATTTAAATCATTTGCTTATTCAACTGGCACGGCTCTTGGAACTGCTTCTTCGTCCGCCACTAACGAGTTGCGCGAGGGAGAACACGATGGAACTACCCGTGCTGTCCAATGTTTACGCCGAACCCGAAGCTTCTGAGTCGGGCGGCTGTGCTTCCCACAGCTGCGGCTCGACCAATGACCAGATGGGTCACCTGCCCGAACACATCCGCCAGAAGGTGTTCGACCACCCGTGCTACTCGGAAGAGGCACATCACCACTTCGCCCGCATGCACGTCGCCGTCGCGCCGGCGTGCAATATCCAGTGCAACTACTGCAACCGCAAGTACGACTGCGCCAACGAATCGCGTCCCGGTGTGGTCTCCGAACTGCTCTCTCCGGAGCAGGCGGTGAAGAAGGTGCTCGCCGTCGGCGCCGAGATTCCTCAGCTGTCGGTGCTCGGCATCGCCGGTCCCGGCGATCCGCTCGGCAACCCGGAGCGCACCTTCGAGACCTTCCGCCTGCTGCAGGAGAAGGCCCCGGACATCAAGCTGTGCGTGTCCACCAACGGTCTGGCACTGCCGGAACTGGTCGACGAGATCGCCAAGTACAACATCGACCACGTCACCATCACCATCAACTGCATCGACCCCGACGTCGGCGCGCAGATCTACCCGTGGATCTACTGGGAGAACAAGCGCATCCGCGGTCGCGAAGGGGCGGCGATCCTCATCGAGCAGCAGCAGAAGGGCCTGCAGATGCTGACCGACCGCGGCATCCTGGTGAAGGTCAACTCGGTGATGATCCCGGGGGTCAATGACAAGCACCTGGCTGAAGTCTCCAAGGTGGTCAAGGCCAAGGGCGCGTTCCTGCACAACGTCATGCCGCTGATCGCCGAGGAAGAGCACGGCACCTACTACGGCATCATGCACCAGCGCGGTCCGACCCACGACGAGCTCAACGAGCTGCAGGACGCCTGCTCCGGTGACATGAACATGATGCGTCACTGCCGCCAGTGCCGTGCCGATGCCGTCGGTCTGCTTGGCGAGGATCGTGGTGAGGAGTTCAGCATCGATCTGGTCGAAGAGATGGATATCGACCTGGAAGCCGCCGCCGCCCGCCGCGCCGCAATCAAGGCTGGCATCACCGAGATGCTCGAAGAGCAGCGCGCGGCCAAGGCTGCCAAGGCGGCGACGCTGGTGCAGCTCGACCTGCCGCAGACGCGCGCCGTGAAGATGGCGATCGCCACCACCGGCGGTGGCGTCATCAACCAGCACTTCGGTCACGCCACCGAGTTCCTCGTCTACGAGGTCACGGCGACCGCGATCCGCTTCCTCAGCCATCGCAAGGTCGAGGCCTACTGCTCGGGTGGCGACACTTGCGGTGAGGCGGAGACGGCGCTGCAGCGCACCGTGCGCACGCTGGAAGGTTGCGAGACGGTGCTGTGCGCCAAGATCGGCTTCGAACCCTGGGGCATGCTCGAAGCGGCCGGTGTCATGCCGAACGGTGAGCACGCCTACGAGCCGATCGAGGAAGCGCTGCGCGCGGTGTACGACGAGATGCGCGCGGCCGGCAAGCTCGCCACGCCCGCCGAAGCTCGGATGACGGCCTGAGAAGGAGGCGCCCCCCATGTCCCTGACCATCACGAACGTCTGCGTCGGCTGCTATGCCTGCGAACCCGTCTGCCCGAACAAGGCGATCAGCTCCGGCAATCCGGTGTTCACGATCGATCCCGATCTGTGCACTGAATGCCTTGGCGATCATGACGCGCCGCAGTGTGCCGAGATCTGCCCGATCGAGTGCGCAATCATCGACGAGTACGGCGAGTCGCTGAACCCGCCGGGTTCGCTGACCGGGATTCCGGTGGAGCGTCTCCACGAGCTGGGTCTGGTTCCGGACTTCGCCTGAGGT
The DNA here is from genome assembly GCF_003182095.1 of Plasticicumulans acidivorans. Lineage (GTDB taxonomy): Bacteria > Pseudomonadota > Gammaproteobacteria > Competibacterales > Competibacteraceae > Plasticicumulans > Plasticicumulans acidivorans. Next base: position 45,416 of record NZ_QGTJ01000015.1, read on the forward strand.
CCGCCCGATGGCCACGATCGTGTTCTGGGGCAAGCCGGGCTGTCTGACCAACGGCGAGCAGCAGAAGCTGCTGCGCGCCGCCGGTCACGCGCTTGAAGTCCGCGACCTGTTGACGGAAGCCTGGACGCCGGCCTGGCTGGCGTCCTTCCTCGATACCCGCTCGCCGGTGGCGAGCTGGTTCAATTCTTCCGCGCCGAAAATCAAGTCGGGCGAAGTCGATCCCACGGCCTTCAGCGCCGAGCAGGCGCTGGCGCGTTTGTGCGCCGAGCCGTTGCTGATCCGCCGGCCGCTGCTGGAGATCGATGGCTCGCTGCGCCTGCAGGGCTTCGATGCCGCACGTCTGCAGACCTGGCTGCCACAAGCGAAGTCGCTGCCGGACGGCTGTTCCAGCGCGACGATGGAGCCTTGCCCGACACCGAGTGCCGAAGAGGGGTTCACATGATAAGCCCCGCGTCGGCGATTCCCGATGGTGAAGCGGTCGAACTCGCACCAGGAGTGCACTGGGTCGGCGCGTTCGACCCTTCTCTACGTCGTTTCGATCTGATCCTGAGCACCGCCAACGGCACCAGCTACAACGCCTACGCCGTGCGCGGCAGCGAGGGCGTCGTCGTCGTCGATACGGTCAAGAGCGAGTTCGCCGACGTGTTTTTTGCGCGGCTCGAAACCATCTGCGACTACAGCGAAATCCGCGCGATCGTGCTCAACCATCTGGAGCCGGATCACAGCGGTGCCCTGCCCGAGCTGCTGCGCCGCGCGCCGCAGGCCGAGGTGCTGCTGTCGACGCGCGCGCAGTCGATGCTCAAGGCGGTGACCAAGGCCGACGGCGTCGAGTACAGCTACCGGCCGGTTGCCACCGGCGACACGCTGTCGCTCGGTGATCGCACGCTGCGCTTCATCTCGACGCCGTTCCTGCACTGGCCGGATACGCAGTGCACTTACCTCGAAGAGCTCAGCGTGCTGTTCTCCGGCGATGTGTTCGGCTGCCATTTCTGTGACCAGCGGCTGTTCAACGACCGCGTCGGCGATTTCCGCTACGCCTTCGAGTACTACTACCGGCACATCATGCGGCCGTTCCGCTCGCATGTGATCGAAGCCCTTGATCTGCTCGAACCGCTTGAGCTGGCGCTGATCGCGCCGGCGCACGGCCCGGTGTTGCGCGATGGTCCCCGCGACTACGTCGACCGCTACCGCACGCTGGCACAGCCGACGCTGCAGGCGGAAACCTGCGCCGGTGAGAAGACCCTGCTGATCTTCTACCTCTCGGCTTACGGCAACACCGAGCGTATGGCGCAGGCGGTCTACGCCGGTGCCGAAGGCGTCGAGGGCTGCCGGGTATCGCTGTTCGATCTCGAAGGCTCGGAGCCGTCGCTGTTCGTCGATCTGATCGAGGAGGCCGATGGCTTCGTCATCGGCTCGCCGACGATCAACGGTGATGCCGTCAAGCCGGCCTGGGATCTGCTGTCCTCGCTGACCCTGGTCAAGCTGCGCGGCAAGCTCGGCGGAGCCTTCGGTTCCTACGGCTGGTCCGGCGAGGCGGTGCAGATGCTGGAGGACCGCCTGCGTGGTTTGAAGCTGGTGGTGCCGCGGCATGGCCCGAAAGTGAAGCTGATCCCCACAGAAGAAGAGCTCGACGAATGCCGTGCCTTTGGCCGGGCGCTCGCCGAGCACCTGACCGGTGTCGCGAATCAGGCGCGTGTCGTCGATTTCGCGGACCTGATTCGTCCCTGACCCCAGCGGAGAGCCCCCCATGCCCAAAGCGGAAGTGCTGTTTGAAGACATCGGTGTGACCGTCAAAGTCCCCGCCGGTACCCGACTGATCGAGATCTCGGAACGAGTCGGTGCCGGCATCACCTACGGCTGCCGCGAGGGCGAGTGCGGCACCTGCCTGACACGCATCGTCAAGGGACAGGAGCATCTCGCTCGCCCCTCGGTGCTGGAAGACAAGGTGCTCAAGGAACAGATGGCCGGCCCCCACGAGCGGCTCGCCTGCCAGGCGCAGGTGCTGGGCGGCACGATCGTCGTGCGGCCCTGAAGAACCCGAGGATCGGGCGGATTGGTCCGGTCCGGGTTTTCCGAGAGAGGTAGTACACGCATGCCCAACATTACGTTTTCCAGTCCGATTCACAAGGACAAGACGGTCTATGCCGTTGCCGGCAGCTTCACCAAGACCGTGCTGACCATTGCCCAGGAGAACCACATCCCGATCGACTTCAGCTGCGGTGACGGCGAGTGCGGCACCTGCCTGGTCAAGGTCACCAGTCTGGAGAAGAAAGGCCGCATGGCCGGCCCGCTGACGCTGAAGGAAGTGGATGTACTCAAGGATCTGCACAAGGTCACCCGCGAAGAGCTGGAGAAGATGTACGTCGACGACCTGCCGGTGCAGTGGCGGCTGGCCTGTCAGCTGCAGGTGCGCGATGAGGATCTGCTGATCGAATACGGTCAGGAGGACAAGGTGTTCGCCTGAGGCTTAGACTCGGGTCCGGCACGGCTGGCCTGCAGGGCAGGCTGGCCGTGTGTTCGCACCGGCGGGCACGAGGAGGAGTTCCATGCATTACATCAGTGACCTTCAGCTGCAGCGTCTGATCGAAGAAGATCTGCCGTCCGGCGATCTGACGACACAGACTCTGGGCATCGGCACCGCAGCGGCGCGCATGGAGTTCTTTGCTCGTGGCGATATGACCGTGGCAACGATCGAAGAGGCCGCGCGCATCCTCGAAATGCTTGGGGTTCGTGCCCGAGCGGCCTGCTGCAGCGGCGCACAGGTCAGCGCCGGTACACGCCTGCTCAGTGCCACAGGCCCGGCCGGTGCAATCTTTGCCGGTTGGAAAGTGGCGCAGAACCTGGTCGAGTGGGCCTCCGGCATTGCCAGCGAGGCACGCAGCATCGTCGACGCCGCGCATGCGGTCGATCGTTCCGTCGTCGTTGCCTGTACCCGCAAGGCGCCGCCCGGCACGCGGATTCTGGCGCAGAAAGCGGTGGTTGCCGGTGGTGCGTCGATTCATCGCATCGGTCTGTCGGACACGGTGCTGCTGTTTCCGGAACATCGTCAGTTTGGTGGTAACGAAGCACTGCGCGATCAACTGGCCCGTCTGCGCATGAGCTGCCCCGAGCGCAAGCTGGTCGTCGAAGTCAAGAACATCGGTGAGGCGCTGATTGCCGCGCGCAATGGGGCCGATGTGCTGCAGCTGGAAAAATTTTCCCCGTCGGGCGTGACCGATACCATCGCCATGCTGCGTGAACTCGGTCATGCAGGACCGCTGATCGCCGTTGCCGGTGGCATCAATGCGCGTAACGTCGCTGACTACATCAGGGCGGGGGCACGCATTGTGGTGACTTCATCGCCGTATACCGCGCGTCCTGCCGATGTGCAGGTGGTCATCGACGCTGTTCCCGAGCGCTGAGCCGGGCAAATCCCTGCCTCTTTCGTTGACGTGCCCTGATCGCTGCAGGGCAGGCCGGTGATATCCGACCTGCCCGCTGGGCACGCGAAACAATAAATCCCCTCATCCCGCCCCTCGCCGAGGATCGAGGGGACGCGACCGGCTTGCCTCCCCCCGAAGGCAAGCGGCCGGGGACGAGGGGGTGAACTTTGCCTCAGGCGGTTTCGGTCTCCGGGGAGAGTGCAGCGCGCAGATCGGCTTCCATGATTTCCAGCCCCAGGCGTGCGCAGAAGTTGCGTGCCTTGCGTGTCGGAGCCTTGATCACGGCGGTGCCGCCCGCCGCGCCATAGAGCAGATCGGTGAGCATCATGCGCTCGGTGTCGTTGTCGAGTTCGAAGCCGAGCAGCAGGTAATGCTTGCCCATGCGCTGTGGCTTGAGGAATGCCGGCACCGCGAGCCCGCCCATCAGCTCGGTCAGGTAATCGACGTAGTCGGCGTCCGAAGCGAGAAACAGCGGTTTCGGCAGCGGGCTGCCCGCAGGTTTGAAGAGGATCGGCTGACCATCTTCGGGTTCGGCATCGATCGGCAGCGGACGGCAGAGCCCTTCCTCGCAGCGCCACAGCTCATAGCGCACGGCCGGTCCGGCCATGCGCGCCAGCCCGCGGATCAGGAAATAGGAGCTGGTGGTTGAGCGCATCAGCGTCTGCATGCCTGCGTCGCGGTTGAGGTCGAGCAGATAGGGCGGGGCGAGTTCGGCGAGCTTGGTATGGAGTTGTGCCGTGCTCCAGCGCTCCGGCCGATGCAGTTCGGTGAGGAAGCGCTCGACAGCGGAACGGCCGCGCTTGAGTTCGACGTTCATCGCCGCGCGGGTGAATTCGCAGGCGAGTTTCGGTGCCATCGGACGGCCGTTGTTGAGCGCCGTCGACAGCGGGCCCGGGTCGATCGGCAGGGCCTCACCGGTTTTCACGTCGCGAACGTCGGCGAGTACGCCAGGGCCGAGGACCGGAACGAGGGCGCCGCTGCGGATCGCTTCGGCATGGCGGTCTAGAAGGGCGAGTGGCATGGCGGGGTACTCCGCAAGGCGGGCTGGGGGCCGGATATTTGAGTGTTGCCATTGCACTTTCAATACCCGGGCCAACTTGTCATATTATTGATTTAAATCAATTTACGTACCTTTTTGAGTGCTCGTGAGGCGACACATCCCTGCGCATTGTAGGGATTGCGACAGACAGGGATATGTGTGCCTTGTCGACTTGTCGCCATGACCCAGTGCCCTGGAGAGAGTCGAATTCCGTCAGCCGTCAGTGCCGTCCGTATGCGCTGAAAAAGGGCTCTTTTCCGTCCCTATAAGGAGGGGAGGCGGGTGGATGTCGGCAGGGCGTATTCGGTTTCACTGTCAATCGGAACCATGACCGCAAAAACAGTGTGGTCATCACGACAGGAAGCACAGGATTTTTGTAGGGAACGACACGTTCGTTTGAGTTTTGTACGTATCGCTTTTTTTGTTTTAAAACAATGTGTTATGAGTGTTATTCAGTGTTGGCACGGGGTTTGAAGATGTCTTTGGTCGAGCGAGACCGCAAATCGCTTCCGACCGGCACAAACCCACACAGGAGAACACCCATGGCACTGCGTCAATGCGCCATTTACGGTAAAGGTGGTATCGGCAAGTCCACCACTACCCAGAATCTCGTTGCCGCCCTCGCTGAGGCTGGCAAGCACGTCATGATCGTCGGTTGCGACCCGAAGGCCGACTCCACCCGCCTGATCCTGCACTCCAAGGCGCAGACCACCGTCATGCACCTGGCCGCGGAAGCCGGCTCGGTCGAAGACCTCGAACTCGATGACGTGCTCTCCGTCGGCTTCGGCGGCGTCAAGTGCGTCGAGTCGGGCGGCCCGGAGCCGGGCGTCGGCTGCGCCGGCCGTGGCGTCATCACCGCCATCAACTTCCTCGAAGAGGAAGGCGCCTATGACGA
>NZ_QGTJ01000016.1 GCF_003182095.1 Plasticicumulans acidivorans
CGGCTGGGCACGCCGGAGGACATCGCGCGTACGCTGGTGTTTTTGACGGACGAAGAGGCGAGCTTCATCACGGGCGCTGATCTGTACGTCAATGGTGGTCTCTACATCCACTGAGCGAGTGTCTCGGTGTCGATGAAAGGCCGGCCCGGAAGGGCCGGCTTTTTTTATGTCTGATTATTAAGACAGTGTCCGGGTTGTCGGACATTGTTAGAAATTTTTAATCAAAAGCATTATTTAACTAATCTGAATCATCGCACTGTCTGGAATGGCAGACACTGTGGTCGCCTGTCTGAACGTTATTTCTTTATTTTTTTATATATAAATCAATTAATTAGTCTCTTTTGACACGTTGGCATGCCGCTTGAGACGGAATCGGCACGTCCCTTCGAGGGGCGACACACCAATGATCTGGAGGAGACACCATCGTGATCGGCATTCTGGGCATCGTGCTCTCGCTCGCCCTGTTGATCGTTCTGGCCTACCGCGGCTGGAACGTCATTTTCATCGCGCCGCTGTGTGCGGGCGTCGCCCTGCTGTTCAACTGGCAGGAGGCGCCGCTGCTGGCGACCTATTCGCAGGTCTACATGCCCGCCATGGGCAACTTCCTGGCGAAGTTCTTCCCGCTGTTCCTGCTCGGCGCCGTGTTCGGCAAGCTGATGGAGGATTCCGGTGCGGCGAAGGCCATCGCCCTCGGCATCGTGCGCCTGATCGGCGCCGAGCGGGCGATCCTCGCCGTGGTGCTGGCCTGCGCGATCCTCACCTATGGCGGTGTGTCGCTGTTCGTCGTCGCCTTCTCGGTCTACCCGATCGCCATGCAGCTGTTCCGCTCGGCGCAGATCCCCAAGCGCTTGATTCCCGGTGCGATCGCCCTCGGTTCATTCACCTTCACGATGACCGCGCTGCCCGGCACGCCGGCGATCCAGAACGCCATCCCGATGCCGTTCTTTCACACCACGCCGTTCGCGGCGCCCGGCATGGGCATCATCGCCGGTCTGTTCATGCTGGTCTGCGGCCAGCTGTGGCTGAGCCGTCGGGCGGCGCTGGCGCGCACGGCCGGCGAGGGGTATGGCGAGCATCACGACGTCATCGTCGAGGAGGACAACCGCGATCTGCCGAACGTCTGGCTGGCGCTGCTGCCGCTGGCCTCGGTGATCGCGCTCAATGCGCTGTTCACCTACGTGGTGATCCCGGCGATGGACACTGGTTATCTGGCGATGCCGAAGTTCGGCAAGGTGTCCCTGCCGGCGGTGCTCGGTGTCTGGGCGATCATCGCGGCGATGGCGATCGCGGTGCTGCTGGTGGTGCTGCTCAACCTGAGCCGTTTTCGCGATGTGCGGGCCTCGATCACCGAGGGCACGCTGGGGTCGCTGCTGCCGGTGTGCAATACCGCGGCGGAGGTCGGCTATGGCGCGGTGATTTCCGGCCTCGGTGCGTTCATCGCCTTCCGTGAAACCCTGAAATCGGTGGTCGGTGATCCGCTGGTGTCGGTGGCGGTCGTCGTCAACACTCTGGCGGGCCTGACCGGCTCGGCATCTGGTGGCCTGTCGCTGACGCTGCAGGCGATGGGCGAGTACTACCGCAACGCCGCACTGGCGGCCGGTATCGATCCGGAAGTCATGCACCGCGTGGCGACGCTGGCCTCCGGCGGCCTCGACGCCCTGCCGCACAACGGTGCCGTCATCACGCTGCTGGCGATTACCCGTCTGACGCACAAGGATTCCTACAAGGACATCCTGTTCTGCGCCGTGGTCTTCCCGGTGCTGTCGGGCTTTCTGGTGGTCGGGCTCAATGCTGTGTTCGGCACCTTCTGAGCGGAGGGTTCAGCGTGGACGACAAGGTTTATCAACACATGATGTTCGCCGTCGATTTCGACGCCGAAGGGACGCCGGCGCTGGTCGAGCGCGTCGCTGCGCTGCGCGCGCTGTGCGGGGCCCGCTTGAGCCTGCTGCACGTCGTCGATGTACGCGGCCTGCATGGCAGTCAGGACAGTGCCGTGCTGCTGTCGCATCACCACGACGATCTGCCGGCCGAGGCCAGCAACAACATCACCGACAGCGCTGCCCTGGTGCCGCACGAGGAGGATGCCCTGACCGATGCCGCACACGCCTTCCTTGAGAGCATCCGGATGCGGCTGGCGGTGGCGCCCGGGGATTGCCACGTCGTCGAGTCCGACTCGGTGCGCGATGCGATCGTTGCGCAGGCACAGACGCTGGCGGCCGACCTGATCATGCTCGGTCATGGGGATCGCCACTGGTTCGCCTGGTTTGGTGATCACACGGCCGAGCGGGTCGTGCACCGGGCGCACTGCGATGTGCTGGTGCTGCATCTCGGCGATGACACCCACTAGAACGAGGTGACGGCACCCGCCAGCGGGTGCCGGGAGGAGGTTTTGATGAAAAGTGCGCAACATCCCCTGCTGCAGGGGCGCACCGTGGCACCGAAGGGCAAGATCGTCAGCGCCGACGAGGCGGTGCGTCTGCTCGCCGACGGCGACACGCTGGCTACCGGCGGTTTCGTCGGCATCGGCTTCGCCGAGGAGCTCGCCATCGCCCTGGAGCGGCGTTTCCTGGAGACCGGCGCGCCGCATGATCTGCGGCTGGTCTACGCCGGCGGCCAGGGGGACGGCAGCGAGCGCGGGCTCAATCATCTCGGTCACGAAGGACTGGTCGGCAGCGTCATCGGTGGCCACTGGGGGCTGGTGCCGAAGCTGCAGCGTTTGGCCATCGCCGAGAAGATCGCCGCCTGGAATCTGCCGCAGGGCGTCATTTCGCATCTGTTCCGCGATATCGCCGCCGGCAAGCCGGGCACGCTGACGCGGGTGGGGTTGGGTACCTTCGTCGATCCGCAGTTCGGCGGCGGCAAGATCAATGCGCGCTGCACCGAGGATCTGGTGCGGCGCCTGCCGATCGACGGCGAGGATTACCTGCTCTACAAGGCGTTTCCGATCAACGCCTGCTTCCTGCGCGGTACCACGGCCGATGCCGACGGCAACGTGACGATGGAAAAGGAAGCCCTGACGCTGGAGTCGCTGGCCATCGCCATGGCAACGCACAACAGCGGCGGCATCGTCATCGTGCAGGTCGAGCGCATCGCCGAGCGCGGCACGCTGTCCGGGCGGCAGGTGAAGATCCCGGGGGTGTTCGTCGATTGCGTGGTCGTCGCCGATCCGCGCAATCACATGCAGACCTTCGCCGAAAGCTACAACCCGGGCTTTTCCGGCGAGATCCGTGTACCAGTGGCCGGGCAGGCGCCGATGGAGCTCAACGAACGCAAGCTGATCGCCCGCCGTGCCGCCTTCGAGCTGCGCCCCAACGCGATCGTCAACCTCGGCATCGGCATGCCCGAGGGTATCGCTGCCGTCGCCAACGAGGAGCATGTACTCGATGCCGTGACGATGACGGCGGAGCCGGGCGTGATCGGCGGGCTGCCGGCCTCCGGGCTCAACTTCGGTGCTGCCGTCAACACGCAGGCGATCATCGACCAGCCGTCGCAGTTCGATTTCTACGACGGTGGCGGCCTGGACGTCGCTTTCCTCGGCCTGGCTCAGGCGGATGCCGAGGGCAATCTCAACGTCAGCCGCTTCGGCCCGCGCCTCGCCGGTGCCGGCGGCTTCATCAACATCAGCCAGAACGCCAAATGCGTGGTGTTCGTCGGTACCTTCACTGCGGGCGGCTTGCGCGTCGCTGTCGACAACGGTGAGCTGCGCATCCTGCAGGAAGGCCGCGAGCGCAAGTTCGTCGCAGCCGTCGAACAGCGTACCTACGCCGGGCGACTGGCGGCGCTGCGCGGCCAGCCGGCGTTGTACATCACCGAGCGCTGCGTGTTCAGGCTGACGCCCGACGGCCTGGAGCTGATCGAGATTGCTCCCGGCATCGATGTCGAACGCGACGTGCTCGCGCACATGGACTTCGCGCCGCTGATGCCGCAGCCGCCGCGGCTGATGGATGCACGCATCTTCCGCGAACAGCCGATGGGGCTGCGCGAGCTGCTCACGGTGACGCCGCTGGCGGAGCGTTTCAGCTATTACCCGGGGCAGAATCTGTTCTTCGTCGATTTCGGCGGATACCATGTCGATACGCTCGAAGACGTCGAAACGATCCGCGCAGCCGTCGTATCCCGCCTGCAGGGGCTGGGGCACAAAGTCTTCGCAATCGTCAATTACGACGACTTCACGATCACCCCGGACGTGTTCGATGCTTACGTCAGCATGGTGAAGGGGCTCGTCGAGCGTTTTTATCTTGGCGTCACCCGATACACCGCGAACGCATTTCTGCGGATGAAGCTGGGTCGAGCCCTGGCCGAGCGCCAGCTTGCGCCCTCTCTGTTCGACAACCAGCAGGAAGCGCGTGCGCAACTCGGGGTCACTGATTTGCACCCGCCACGGTGATGCGGCGGGCGGTTCCAGGCCTGCACTGAAGGGAACGCATGTTCGTCATCATCGGCTACGTGCTCATCATCGCCTGCCTGCTGGGCGGATTCACCGTGGCCGGCGGCCACATCGGCGTGCTCTGGCAGCCCGTCGAAGTCATGATCATCGTCGGTGCGGCGGTCGGCGCATTCGTGGTCGGCAACAGCATGACCGTGCTCAAGCAGACTGGCGGAGCACTCGGCGCCTGCTTCAAAGGCGCCAAGTACACGCAGTCGCTGTACATGGAAACGCTGACGCTGCTCTACCTGATCTTTGCCAAGATCCGCAAGGAAGGACTGCTGGCGCTGCAGTCGGACATCGATGAGCCGCACAACAGCAAGCTCTTCGAGCAGGCGCCGGCGGTGCTGCACGATCACCACGCCGTGGAGTTCATCACCGACTACCTGCGTCTGCTGTCGTCCGGCAACATCGAGCTCAACCAGCTCGAAAACCTGATGGACCTCGACATCGAAACCCATCACCACGAAGGCGATCGGCCGATCAAGTCGATCCAGAACTTTGCCGACGGTCTGCCGGCCTTCGGTATCGTGGCGGCAGTGCTGGGCGTCGTGCACACGATGGAATCGGTGGGTATTCCGCCTGCCGAGCTGGGCAAGCTGATCGCGGCGGCGCTGGTCGGTACCTTCCTCGGTATCCTGCTGGCGTACGGTTTCGTCGGTCCGCTGGGCAGCCTGCTGACGCAGAAGCTCGACGAGTCGACCAAGTACTACCAGGCAATCAAGGCGGCGTTCATCGCCAACCTCAATGGTTACGACCCGATGGCCTCGGTCGAGTTTGCGCGCAAGGTGATGTACTCCACGGAGCGTCCCGGCTTCACCGAAATGGAGAAGCACATCCAGGCAGCGCGCAAGGCCAAGTGACGATGACGGTGTCGGAGTAACGCCATGTCGGAACAGCGGCCGATCGTCATCAAGAAGATCAAGAAGGGGCATGGCGGCCATCACGGCGGCGCCTGGAAGCTCGCCTACGCCGACTTCGTCACGGCGATGATGGCGTTCTTCCTGCTGATGTGGCTGCTGGGCTCGACGACCAAGGGCAATCTGCAGGGCATCGCCGAGTATTTCCAGAATCCGTTCAAGGTGTCGATGAGCGGCGGTGAGGGCTCCGGTGATGCCGTCAGCGTACTCAAGGGCGGTGGTGAAGACCTCACGCGCGCGGTCGGACAGGTCAAGCGCACCAATGAAGGCACTCGTGTGATGGTCGCCAAGGGGAATGAGGACATCACCGGTAAGCTGCGCGACCTCAAAACCAAACTCGAAGGCAAAATCGGCGTCAGTCCGACCCTGCGCCGCTATAAGGATCAGCTGCGGCTGGAACTGACCCGCGAAGGTCTACGCATTCAGATCGTCGATGCCGAAAACCGGCCGATGTTTGCCGTCGGCAGCGCTCAGATGCAGCCGTACGTCAAGGATATCCTCAAGGAAATTGCACCGGTCATCAACGAGTTGCCGAACGCCATCAGCATCTCTGGCTACACTGATGCGCGGCCGTTCGCCGGCGCTCAGCGTGGTTACAGCAACTGGGAACTGTCGGCCGATCGCGCCAATACTGCCCGTCGCGAACTGCTCGATGCAGGCTTGCAGGAGAACAAAGTGCTGCGCGTGGTCGGTTTTGCCGACAGTGTGCCGCTGGTCAAAGATGACCCCATGGCTGATATCAATCGGCGCATTGCCATTGTGGTGATGAATCAGGAGTCGGAAGCGGCCGTGCGCGCCGATCTTGGCGAGCGGGTCAACGTCGACAGCAATACCGACGTCAAGCCGGAGCTGATCGACCCCGAACACAATCCGCCTGCGAGGACATCGGCTCCTGCAGCGGGTGATGCAGCAGCACATGCGCCGGTACCTTCGGGGACAGCCACATCGCCGGCCTTGCCGGCACGCCCCAGCATCGTACCGCCGCCGTTGCCGCCGGGTCTGGTACCTGCCAGGCCGGCCGAGCGATGAGCGTGCAGGAGCCGCCCGATCGGCGCCGTGTCGATGGCCTTGGCTGATACGCAACGCTGGCCGCCACTGCTGCTGGCTGTGCTGGCTCAGGGTTTGGCGTTGCTTGGCGTCTTGCTGGCGCAATCCTTGGCAATTTACCTGTTTGCCCAGCCGGCGGATTTCTACGTCCTGCTGTTCGTGCAGGGTGTCACGGCTGCGGTGATTGGTGTGCGTTTGGGGCTGCCGCGCTGGTGGGTGCCGATTCAGATCGCATTTCTGCCGCTGCTGGTCGGAGCGCTGCGACTCGATTTGCCGCCACTGCTGTGGCTGGCAGGTGCTGCTCTACTGTTATTGCTGTTTCGCAATACTACCGTCGGACGGGTGCCGCTGTTTCTCTCCGGACCGGTGGCCTGGCGTGCCGTGGGGGAATGGCTGCCGAGCGAGGGGCGTTTCATTGATCTGGGCTGCGGCGTCGGTGGATTGCTGCTGGATCTGGCCAAGCGGTTTCCACAAGCCCGCATCGAGGGCATCGAGTCGGCACCGCTGCCCTGGCTCATCGCGCGACTGCGCAGCGTCGGTCGGCATAATGTCGAAGTGCGCTTCGCCGATCTGTGGCATCAGGATCTGGCGTCTTACGATCTTGTTTTCTGCTTCCTGTCGCCACAGCCGATGCTGGCGCTCTGGCTCAAGGCGCGCGCCGAAATGCAGCCGGGAGCCCTGTTCGTGAGTCTCGAATTCGATGTGCCGGGGGAGGTGCCGTCAGCCAGCATCGCGCTGGCCGACGGCCGCACCCTGCGTCTGTGGCGGATTCCCGCGACAGATGCGGATGGCGCTGCGCGCGCAAGTAGCTGATACCTAACCGGCTAGTTGCTCGGCACTCAGGCGGACGGCAAGCACGTCGCACGGCGCGCCATGCAACACGGCGTTGGCCGTTGAGCCAAGCAGCAGGGCCAGACCGTGCCGGCCATGGCTGCCGACGACGATGAGATCGGCGCCGACCTCCGTGGCGGTCTGCACGACGCCTTCCTTGGTGGATACGGCGTTGATGACGCGCAGTTCGGCATCATTCAGACCGATTTCGTCCGCCAGCTTGGCGAGGGCTTCACGGGCTTCGCGCATCAGCGTCTCATCTGGCAGTTCCGGCAGCAGCGGCATGAGCTCGTAACCTGCACTGACGTTGATCTCCTCGACCACGTGTACCAGCGTGATGCGGGCGCCGTAGCGGCTGGCAATTTCCCTGGCGCGCGCGCCGGCCTGGCGCGCCTCCGGCGCAAAGTCCGTCGCAAACAGTACGTGACAGTAGTCCTGCATGGCTGGCTTCCTCGCTGAATGCACCTGTGGCGTTCGGGTTCAAACGACGGCAGGGCGTTGGTCGTGGGCCACCAAACCGGCGGCGGCGAGCCGATGATGCTCCATCTCGACCCAGCCGCGCAGCCGGATCGCCAGTTCCGTCAGCAGGTGCTTCATGTCGGTCAGTCGGCTGGCCGGATCGCTATCGGCCTCGGTGGGGTCGGGAAAATCCCAGTGCACATGACGCCAGTCACCCGGGAAGTCCGGCAGATTTTCCCGCGAACGGTCACACAAGGTGATGACGTAGTCGAATTCCTGGCCGAAGTAGGTTTCGATCGGCTTGCTCAGCTGACCGGAAATATCGACCCCGGCATCCGCCAGCACCCGCTGAGCGAGCGGATCGAGTACGCCGCATTCGGTACCGGCACTGGCCACCATGAAATCCTGACCGCCGATGCGGCGCAGCAGGGCCTCGGCGATTTGCGAGCGGGCGGCATTGTGCCGGCTGACGAAAAGCACCCGCAGTGGGTAGTTCATCGGAGTCTCTCCTCATTGTGTGGGCAGCACTGCGTGGTGCCGCCGCGTTTTTCATGCATCGATCAAGATGCATATGCATTTTTAAGCACGAGCCGAGCACGGCCGCCAAGGTTGGCGGTCGATTGGGTCCGTGGAAACAGAGTTTTTCAGAGTGGCGTGCGCAGCAGCTGGCTGGTGAACGCTCTGGCGTTGATCCGGGCCGGGTCGTTCACCGGGAGCTTGCGGCCGGCGGCCTGCAAGGACTGAACGCCCAAACGTAAATGCAGCAGGCCGAGGTTGTGCTCGATGCGCGGATCGTTCGAGTACTTCAACGCCTTGCGGTAAGCGAATTCCGCTTCATCGAGCCGGTCGAGTTCGACCAGCGCATTACCCAGCTGGAACCACGGATCGGCGTTTTCCACCGGGTTGGCCATCAGGGCACTGCACTGGGCACTGACGGTCGCCTGCCCGTTCGCCGTGTCAGCGTCGGGCACCGAGGGGAAGCTGCTGCAGGCCAGCAGCCCACCGCATGCGATCGACACCCAGATCGGAGTTGTCTGCATCATCAACGTGCCGTGGGGGCCAGGAGAACACTGCTGCATTCGACAGGCAGCTCCGGCGCCGGTGGTGGCGGGGCCGGTGGCTTCGGGCGGCGTGCACCGCGTTCGATGTCGATGACCCAGCGGGCCAGGTTTTCATCGCAGCCGTCATCGGCGGGGATCGGCTTCTGCGGCTCGCAGTCGGGGCTGTCGCCCGGGCAGCGCAGGCGCACGTGAAAATGCTCGTCATGGCTCCACCACGGGCGCAGTTTCGCCAGCCAGGCCGTATCGCGTTCGCTGCGGCAGAGGTTCTGTTTGATCACGGGATTGACGAAGATGCGCTCGACTTCCGGCCGGGTGGCCGCCAGGCGCAGCAGTTCGCGTTGACGCGATCCCCAGCGCGCCGGCAGCACGCGGCCGTTGGCGGCATCGATCATCGTCAGCATCGGCAGGGATTCGCGGGCACGCGGGTCCAGCCTGCGGCCACTCGGCGCCTCGCGAAACCAGACGTCGACATCGAGGCCGATCTGGTGACTGCGATGGCCGAAGCTCATCGGGCCGCCGCGCGCCTGGCCGAGATCACCGATCAGCACCGGTCCGAGCCCGCGGGCGTCGGCTGCATGGCCGAGGTACTCAATGAAACGCAGCAGCGTCGGGTGGCCGAAATTGCGATGCCGCGACAGGCGCATGAGCTGATAGCCGTCACCGTCGATCGGCAGCGCCTGGGCGCCGGCGATGCAGCCCGCGGCGAAACCGCCGTATATGCGCGGCGCGCCCTGACTCGGTCCGTTTACCTCGCTCCATGGAGAGGCGGTTGCATTCCACGCGAGACCGGCGAGCGCGAGGGCGGAGAGGGCACGGCGTAATGGCAGCATGATCGTGTCTGGCTGGGCGGCAGCGAAGAAGCGACAGTTTAGGCGCTGGCCCGCAGAACTAAAACGCCGCGCAAGGAGCGCGGCGGGGTGGCCGGGCTGGTGCAGCGTGCCGGCTCAGTGCTTGCGCACCTCGTTGACGAGGCTGACTTTGCCCTGTTCGTCAACGGCTTCGAGACGCACGGTGAAGCCCCACAGGCGGTGGATGTGTTTGAGCACTTCGTAGGTCGTCGAGGTGTTGAGCGGACGGCGGCTGTAGACCTGATGGCGCAGAGTCAGCGAGCGGTCGCCACGATGATCGACATTCCACACCTGGATGTTGGGCTCGCGTGAGCCGAGGTTGTACTGATCCGAGAGCGCCTGACGCACGCGGCGATAACCGGCATCGTCGTGGATGGCTGCGATTTCAAGCGTTTCATCCCGATCGTCATCCAGCACCGAGAACAGCTTGAAGTCACGGATCAGCTTTGGCGACAGGTACTGCGCGATGAAGCTTTCGTCCTTGAAATTGCGCATGGCAAAGTCGAGGACCTTGATCCAGTCACTGCCGGCGATATCGGGGAACCAGGCTTTATCCTCGGCGGTGGGCTTTTCACAGATACGGCGCAGATCACTCATCATCGCGAAGCCCAGCGCGTATGGATTGATCCCCGAATAATACGGTGAGTCGAACTCCGGCTGCGCCACCACATTGGTGTGTGACTGCAGGAATTCGATCATGAAGCCGTCCGAAACCTTGCCCTGGTCATAGAGGCGGTTGAGCAGCGTGTAGTGCCAGAACGTGGCCCAGCCTTCATTCATGACCTGGGTCTGACGCTGCGGATAGAAATACTGACCGATCTTGCGCACGATGCGCACGACCTCACGCTGCCAGGACTCCAAAAGCGGGGCGTGTTTTTCAATGAAATACAGCAGGTTCTCCTGCGGCTCCGCAGGGAAGCGGTACTCCTGTGCAGTCGCCGTGGTTTCCTGCTGGATCGGAATCGTGCGCCACAGGTCGTTGACCTGCAGCTGCAGATAGGCCTCGCGTTCGCGCTGACGCTGCTGTTCCTCGGCCATCGACAGCGGAGAAGGACGTTTGTAGCGATCGACGCCGTGGTTCATCAGGGCGTGGCAGGAATCGAGCAGTTCCTCGACGGCGTCGACACCATAGCGTTCCTCGCAGCGGGCGATGTAATCGCGCGCGAAGACGAGGTAGTCAATGATCGAGTCCGCGCTGGTCCAGGTGCGGAACAGGTAATTGCCCTTGAAGAAGGAGTTGTGGCCGTAGCAGGCGTGCGCGATGACCAGCGCCTGCATCGTCATCGTGTTCTCCTCCATCAGATAGGCGATGCAGGGGTCGGAATTGATGACGATTTCATACGCCAGGCCCATCTGCCCGCGGCGGTAATGCTTTTCCGTGGAGACGAACTGCTTGCCGTATGACCAGTGGTGATAACCGATCGGCATGCCGACGGACGAGTAGGCGTCCATCATCTGCTCGGCGGTGATGACTTCAATCTGGTTGCGGTAGGTATCCAGCCCGAATTCATTGCCGGCGATCTGCGCAATCTGGCGGTCGTATTCCTCCAGCAGCGGAAAAGTCCACTCCGAGCCTTCTGAAATCAGGTGTTTGCCGCTCATGCCAGTCGCCTCTTGAAGAGTTCCCGGAACACGGGGTAGATGTCCTCGGCGCCGCCGATTTCCTGCAGGGCGAAGTGTTTGCACTGGGCCTGTACGGTCAGGTACTCCTCCCACAGACTCTGGTGGCGGTCGGGGGTGATTTCGACGTACGCGAAGTACTGTATGAAGGGCATGATCCGCTGCAGCAGGATTTCCCGACAATTGGGGGAATCGTCCTGCCAGTTGTCGCCGTCGGAGGCCTGCGCGACATAGATGTTCCAGGCGCTTGGCGAATAGCGTTCGCTGATGATGTCAGCGGTCAGGTTCAGGGCTGACGACACCACGGTGCCGCCGGTTTCCCGCGAATAGAAGAACTCCTGCTCGTCGACTTCCTTGGCCACCGTGTGGTGGCGGATGAAGACGACTTCAATGTGCTCGTAGTTGCGCGTCAGGAACAGGTACAGCAGCGTAAAGAAGCGCTTGCCGAGATCCTTGCGCTCCTGGTCCATCGAACCTGACACGTCCATCACACAGAACATCACGGCTTGTGTGGTGGGTTTTGGCTCGCGCACGCGGTTGTTGTAGCGCAGGTCGAAGGTGTCGATGAACGGGATCGCGTCGATGCGGATACGCAGGCGGCGGATTTCTTCGCGCAGGCGCTCGGCGTCGGCGCAGAGTTCTCCGTCACGCGTGACGGTTTCTTCGAGCTCGCGTTCCAGGTCGCGCAAACGCGAGCGGTACGGCGCACCGATGGCTGTGCGCCGCGCAAGGGCGCCCTTCATCGAGCGCACCACATTAATGTTGGCCGGGACGCCGGTATTCGTGTAGCCCGCGCGAACCGACTTCCACTCCGGGATCTTGGCGAGCTGCGTTTTGATCATGTCCGGCAGCGCGAGATCCTCGAAGAACAGATCGAGGAACTCGTCACGCGAGAGTTCGAAAACGAAATCGTCCTCGCCCTCGCCATCCTGGCTGGCCTGTCTGCCACCGCCGCCACCGCCGCCGCCCTGCGGGCGCTTGACCCGGTCCCCGGTGTTGAATTCCTTGTTGCCGGGGTGAATGGCTTCCCGGCGTCCGCCTGGACCATGACTGAAGACGGGCTCCGACAAATCCCGTGTCGGGATACTGACCTTTTCACCGCTGTCGACATTGGTGATGGATCGCCCCGACATCGCATCGGCCACGGCACGTTTGAGCTGGTCCTTGAAGCGGCGCAGGAATCGCTGGCGGTTGACCGCACTGCGATTCTTACCGTTGAGCCTGCGGTCGACGAGATGGGACATGGTGCAGTTCCTCGCGGGGGGCGGGGCAATCCCGGCAGGATTGCCCTCACAACGGCTCAGGAAGACTTACGGACGCGCAGATACCACTCAGACAGCAGGCGGACCTGTTTGGGGGTGTAGCCTTTCGTCACCATACGGTTGACGAAGTCCTCATGCTTCTTCTGCTCGTCGACCGACGACTTGGCGTTGAAGCTGATGACTGGCAGCAGATCTTCGGTGTTCGAGAACATTTTCTTCTCGATGACCGTACGCAGCTTCTCGTAGCTCGTCCACAGCGGATTCTTGCCACTGTTATTGGCGCGGGCACGCAGCACGAAATTGACGATCTCGTTGCGGAAGTCCTTCGGATTGCTGATGCCAGCCGGCTTTTCGATCTTCTCCAGCTCAGCGTTGAGAGAGGCGCGATCGAAAGACTCGCCGGTATCCGGATCACGGTATTCCTGATCCTGAATCCAGAAGTCGGCGTAGGTCACGTAACGGTCGAAGATGTTCTGGCCGTACTCCGAATACGATTCCAGATAGGCCTGCTGCAGTTCCTTGCCGATGAATTCGGCATAGCGGGGTGCCAGCCAGCCCTTGATGTAGGACAGGTACTTCTCTTCCGTTTCCTGCTGGAACTGCTCGCGCTCGATCTGACGCTCCAGCACGTAGAGCAGGTGCACGGGGTTGGCCGCCACTTCGGTGTGGTCGAAGTTGAAGACCTGCGACAGGATCTTGAACGCAAAGCGCGTCGAGATGCCGCCCATGCCTTCATCGACGCCGGCGTAGTCGCGATACTCCTGCATCGATTTAGCCTTCGGATCGGTGTCTTTCAGGTTTTCACCGTCATACACACGCATCTTCGAGAAAATGCTGGAGTTCTCCGGCTCCTTCAGGCGGGACAGCACCGAGAACTGCGCAAGCATTTCCAGCGTGCCCGGCGCGCATGGCGAGTCGGCCAGCGAGGAATTGGTCAGTAGTTTTTCATAAATGTGCACTTCGTCGGAAACGCGCAGGCAATACGGGACTTTCACGATGTAAACGCGATCGAGAAAGGCCTCGTTGTTGCGGTTGTTCTTGAACGACTGCCATTCAGACTCGTTGGAGTGGGCGAGGATGATGCCGTCGAACGGAATCGCTGAAAGACCCTCGGTGCCGTTGTAATTGCCTTCCTGCGTCGCCGTCAGCAGCGGGTGCAAGACCTTGATCGGCGCCTTGAACATTTCGACGAATTCGAGCAGGCCCTGGTTGGCCAGGCACAGACCGCCGGAGAAGCTGTAAGCGTCCGGGTCGTTCTGCGCGAAGTGTTCCAGCTTGCGGATGTCGATCTTGCCAACCAGCGAGCTGATGTCCTGATTGTTTTCGTCACCCGGCTCGGTCTTGGCGACGGCAATCTGCTGCAGAATCGACGGACGCAGGCGTACGACCTTGAATTTACTGATGTCGCCGTTGAATTCTTTGAGGCGTTTGACGGCCCACGGGCTCATCAGGCCTTTCAGGTAACGGCGCGGAATGCCGTAATCGCTTTCAAGAATTTCCGCATCTTCGGCAGGATCGAACAGGCCGAGCGGCGATTCGTTGATCGGCGATCCCTGGATGGCATAGAACGGCACTTTTTCCATCAGGTGCTTGAGCTTTTCAGCCAGCGACGATTTACCGCCACCGACTGGGCCGAGCAGATAAAGGATCTGCTTGCGCTCCTCCAGACCCTGTGCGGCGTGGCGCAGGTAGGACACGATCTGGTCGATCGAGTCCTCCATTCCATAAAACTCGCGAAACGCCGGGTAGATCTTGATGACCTTGTTCTGGAACAGGCGTGACAGGCGCGGATCAAGCCGCGTGTCGACCAGTTCGGGTTCCCCGATTGCCATAAGCAGGCGTTCCGCGGGAGAGGCGTAGGAGCTCGGGTCGGTGCGGCATAGGTCCAGGTACTCCTGGATGCTCATCACCTCTTCCCGGCTTTCCTCGTAGCGTGTCGCATATCGGTCGAAAATGCTCATGGCCGTTCCCCTCGTCAGGTTCTGGATTCGCGATATGTCCATCCATTCGTGGTAGGTCCATTGCAAGCAGCGGACCACTTCACATAGCTAGCCGCTACTCAGCGTTGGCCGCCTTTCTCAGATCCATTCATGCGCTAAAGTAGTGCAGCGATCTTCGCTGCAGTGCAACATGCATTGCTATATGAACTTTTCGTCTCTATGGACCGTTCCTGCTGCTTCGGGTTTCGCAAAACCGCGATGTTCGCGTGTTCTTCGGTTCTGGCGATGTGTTGCACCAAAACAGAACGCCCAATTTATCGCGCGTGCCCTGTTTGCTGCCGCGGACATGATCCAAGTGCTGGTTGGCAATCGTGCCATTTGGTGTCGTGAATGCAGATGCGATCTTTTAGCGATCGTGGCGGCATGAATAGCCACCGTTTTTAGAGCGTTCTTAGTGCAATTTGCTGATCAATCGTGGGGCGTGTGTTGCATTTTGGTGCGTGCGGATGTGCGCTTTCAGAAAATATCCCGTTGTGATGCCAGTAGGTGCGACGCAGAGCCGTCGCTAGACTGATGCCTTATTGTCAATCGGAGCCGTGCCTTGATGATCCCAGCGCCCACATCCCGCCTGCCGCAGGTGGGTACCACCATCTTTACCGTGATGTCGGCGCTCGCACAGGAATGCGGCGCGCTGAATCTGTCGCAAGGGTTTCCTGACTTTGCACTGCCGTCGGCTTTGACCGACGCGGTGGCGCACCACGTTCGGGCCGGTCATAACCAGTACGCACCGATGGCTGGCGTGGTGACATTGCGCGAGGCGATTGCGACGAAGGTGCTGGCCAGCTACGGCGCTAAGGTCGATGCCGGTAATGAAGTGACGGTGACCTCCGGGGCGACGGAAGCTCTGTTCTGCGCGATTCAGGCGATCGTCCAGCCCGGGGACGAGGTCATTGTGTTCGATCCCTGTTACGACTCGTACGAACCAGCCGTGACACTGGCCGGAGGGCAGGTCGTACATGTGCCTCTGGCGGCTCCGGCGTTCTGCCCGGACTGGGCGCAGGTCAGTGCTGTCATAGGTCCACGTACACGAGCGATCATTCTCAACACTCCGCACAATCCGACTGGCAGCGTGTGGTCCGCACAGGATATGCAGCAGCTGCAGCAGCGGGTACGCGATACCAACATTTTTCTGATCAGTGACGAAGTGTATGAGCACATCGTCTTCGATGGCTGTCGTCACGAGAGTGTATTGCGTTACCCGGAGCTTGCCGCCAGGGCTTTCGTCGTTTCCTCATTCGGCAAGACCTTTCATGCGACCGGCTGGAAGGTAGGGTATTGCATCGCGCCTTCTGCACTGAGTGCGGAGTTTCGCAAGATTCATCAGTACGTGACTTTTTCCACGGCGACGCCGATGCAGTTCGCTCTTGCGGATTTTCTCTCCGCATGCCCGCAGCACTGGCAGACGCTGCCTGCGTTTTATCAGGCCAAACGTGATCGTTTCTGCTCATTGCTCGACGGTTCGCGTTTTTCGGTAAAACCGTCGTCGGGTACGTACTTTCAGTTACTGGAATACAGCTCGATCAGTCATGAGCATGATGTTGCACTGGCTTCGCGACTGACGCGTGAGGCGGGTATCGCTTCGATTCCGGTTTCTGTTTTTTACCGACAGGCACCCTCTGACCTGCGTTTATTGCGCTTTTGTTTTGCCAAGGACGATGCGACTCTCGACGCCGCCGCCGCGATATTGCAAACGCTCTGACATGTGACGTTTGTCGGGGCGGCAGTGGGCCGCTATGGTCAGAAAACCTTTGCCATGTCACGCCGAGTCGGACGCAGACTTGCTGCTGGCAAGCATAAAAGGAGCGCAACAGTGAAAGGCGACGCCAAGGTCATCGAGTATCTCAATGCTGTGCTCAAAAATGAGCTCACTGCGATCAATCAGTATTTTCTGCACGCCAAGATGTTTAAGAACTGGGGTCTGAAGGAGCTCGCTGAACACGAGTACCACGAGTCGATCGACGAGATGAAACATGCGGACAAACTCATTGACCGCATCCTGTTTCTTGAAGGACTCCCCAATCTGCAGGATCTCGGCAAACTCTGCATTGGAGAGGATGTTCCTGAGGCGTTGCGAGCGGATCTTGGCATGGAGATGAGCGCGCACCTGACGCTGAAGGACGCGATTGCCTACTGCGAGCAGATACGTGACTACGTTTCGCGTGAATTGTTCGAAGACATTCTTGAGAGCGAAGAAGAGCACATCGACTGGCTGGAAACCCAGCTGGAGCTCGTCGACAAGATTGGTTTGCCCAACTACCTGCAGTCATCCATGGGGAGCGTTGGCGGCGGTAGTTGATACTCCGCCGTTATTGACAATGGTTCTTATTTGATAAAGCATGTCCGGCATCATCACCAGATCGGGTGGGAGTGCCGGACATGTACGTTTGCATCTGCAAAGGGGTAAGTGATCGCACCATCCGCAAAGCGGTGGCCGATGGGGCGGATACGATGCGGGCGCTGCGTCATGAAACCGGTTGCTGCAGCCAGTGTGGTAAATGTGCCAGGGCGGTCAGTGAACTGTTGCGTGAAGAGCGTGAACGTGTAGAAACGGATTTCACACTCGCGCTGGCTTTGCCAGCCTGACGACCAGCTTCGGGGGCGTCTTCATCCCGATTGCTGCAAGTGTGCCAGCGAAGCGAGGGTGCTGACGGCAGATTCGATCCGTTCGCTGAATGGATGAACCGCACTTAAACGCAGGGCATTGCGATAGCGTCGCTGGGCAGTGAACAGCACGCCCGGGGCGATGCTGATGCCGTTCGCGATGGACTGCCGATAGAGACGCATGGTGTCATAGCCGTCCGGCAGTTCAACCCAGAGTACTGTGCCGCCGGCGGGTTGGGTGACGCGAGTGCCATGCGGGAATGTCGTGGCGACAGCGTTGCCGAGCTGTGCACTGCGCTGTGCATATTCACTGCGGGCGCGGGTCAGGTGGCGTTCATATTGTCCGCTGGCCAGAAAGCGGGCAATTGCGAGCTGTTCGATGGTCGGCGTTGTGAAGCTGGTCAGCAGTTTCAGGTGGCGGATACGTTCCGCGTAACGACCCGGCGTGACCCAGCCAACGCGCAGACCGGGGCCGACTGTTTTGCTGAACGATGAGCAAAACAACACGTTGCCGTCTGTATCCCAGGCCTTGCAGGGCAGCGGGCGCGGGCCCGGAGTGAACCCCAGATCGCCAAGCACGTCGTTTTCGATCAGGGGGACGTCGTGCGTTCTGAGCAGCGTGACCAGTCGCTGCCGGTCGTCCAGTGACATGCTGGCGCCAAGGGGGTTCGAGTTGGTCGGCATCAGCAGGCAGGCGCGTATCGGCCATTGCTCCAATGCCTGAGCGAGCGCATCGAGTCGTACGCCTGCCCGCGGATGCGTCGGGATTTCCAGCGCATGCATGCCGAGTGATTCGATTGCCTGCAGCATGCCGAAAAACGTCGGCGATTCGACTGCGATGGTGTCCCCCGGTTTGGCGACGGCGCGCAGGCACAGCGTGATAGCTTCCTGACAGCCGGACGTCACGAGGACATCGTCAGGGCCGGACTGGCAACCGGCATACTGCATGATGCGTGCAATCTGCACACGCAGCTCAGTGCGGCCGAAAGGCTCGTCATATACGGCTGCTGCAGTAGGGACTTCGCGCAGTACCGTTGCGATACAGCGGTTGAGTTGCGAGATTGGCAGCAGGTCGGCAGCGGGGGGGGCTGTATCGAGATGGAGGCGATCGTCGCTGGCTGAGCCTGACAGCATGTCGAGTGTCAGACTGCTGGTGGACACCGGCATCGGCTGAATGGCGGGCTGTGATGTGCCCGGCTCCGGTGCGAGCGGCATGCGCTGAGGGCACACGAAGTAGCCGGACTGCGGGCGCGCCTCGACGACGCCGCGATCCACCAGCAGTCCGTAGGCCTGGGTGACGGTAGAGATGCTGACGCCCATACGACGGGCCAGCTGGCGCACAGATGGCACTCGATCGCCGACGCGGTAGGTGCCATTGGTGATGGCGGTTGCCAGCTCTTCGGCGACATGCTGATACAGATTCAGGTGTGAGCTGGAACCTTTGGGGCGCACGTCCGTCACGCTTTTCAAGCTCCTGTCGAGATAAATGGTGGACGAGAGGCATTCGCAATTGTGTCAGGTCTACTGTACCCCTGCACGATTGTCATGCCCTGTAAGGTATCCTCGTTACTTACGCATTCGGCAATGAGGTAAGGCATGCGGTACCGTTTGCTCGTGTCCAGTTGTATCGCGCTGCTGACGTTGTTGGGAGGCTGTGCGCTGAGTCCGCAGCTCGTGACCGTGCAGCCGCTGGTGGATGTCGCTGCGGCTCCTGTCGGACGGGGGCGCATGCTGGGGCTTGATGTGGTCGATACGCGGGCGCAGCCCGAGTTCGGCACGCGTGGCGGAGTGTATGCGACGGCGACCGTTGGGCCGCACAATGATGTGGCAGCCGCGGTGCGGCGGGCGCTGGCAGAGCGCTTGAGTGCTGCACGGTTTGTCGTCACGCCGCCACAGGCGGCCGCGCCAGTCGGTTTACGTGTGGAGATCATACGTATTGCCTATCAGACGGGAGGCTCTCCGGTGGTTGGTGAAGTGCGGGCGAGTGCACAGGTACGCGCGATAGTGCGCAATGGCGCTTACACGTTTACAGGTGACTACACCGCGAATAGCGCGCGCCAAGTCGTCGGCCCGCCCGGTGCCGCGGAAAATGAAAAAATCATCAACGAGATCGTCTCGCAGTCGCTGCAGCACATGTTGAGTGACCGCAAGTTGCTTGAGGCGCTCGGACGCTGATCAGGCGTGCTGCGCGCCCAGATCCGTTGATGAGTTTGCTGAATGTGCTATTGCGACGGATCGGCGGCTGGTCTTGTCGCTTGCGACCGTCGATGCCGATGACCGCAGGCCGCGATCATGTTGAAACGCGTTAACCCGCGGCCGATCAGCATGCTCAGCGAATGCCGAGGACAGCCCGCGGCCAACCCGCCTGTTACTCGTTGCTGCGGGTCTTGCCGACGTTACGGCCGAGTTCGGCGATCACTTCGGTGGCGGCTGTCAGGATGCGGTCGGTGCCGAAGCCCGCACTGTCGAGTTCACGGAAGAAGGTACGGCCGAGCAGGCGGGCCATGCGCTCGCTGTCACGTCCCAGCGTGCCAGGATCGAGGTCGCGGTTTTCACGTAACTCCCGCGCCATGGCTCGCAAGGCAAAGCGCGAGCGCAGTACACCTTGCAGCCTGGCCAGCTCCAGCGCGAGCCCGAACAGCAGAGCGACGATGCCGGCGATGGCCAAGTCCTCCTCACGAAAAGACAGCGGACTGGTATTGCGGCAGACGTTGAGCACGCCGCAGATGTGGTCGTTCACCTGGATCGGAGCGCAAATGAAACTGCCGCGTTCGCGCTTGCGACAGGCGGCAAAATCGGACTGGGTGACGTCGGGAACCAGAATGGCACGACCGCTGGCAGCGACCTGCCCGGCAATGCCTTCGCCGAGACGAACGCGTTGCTGGTAGGCGGCTGATGGCAGCTCACCATAATGGGCTGAAACCCGCAGCTGGCGCTCATTGTCACTGGTGTCATCCTTGAACAGCATGATCGAGCAGGCGTCCGCCTGCAGCAGCTCGGCGGCCATGGCGGCCAGCGCGGGCAACTGATCATCACCGTTGCCGCGGCTTCCGATCAGTGCGACCAGGGCTTGCAGGCGTTCGAGCAGCTCGGTTTCACCCGCAATCAGCGGGCGGGCGGGTTCTGCACTCATCGTGGCGTCTCCTTCGCGGCGGTTGTGCGCTTGCGACCGATGTTACATTGGCTCATTGGCACTCGCGCTGCCAGCGCCAGACGCGATTCCGAATCCCGCGGCGCCGTCATCAGCTTTTGAGATCCGTTCTGCATGAAACTTGTCACCGATTGGTTCCGGCGCGTGTTCAACGACGCGCAGACGGTGTCCCTGTTGCTGCTGATTGCCGCGGTGCTCGGCATCGTGCTGTTCTTTGGCCGCATGCTCGCTCCGGTGCTGGCCGGCATCGTGATGGCCTATCTGCTCGAAGGGGTCGTGCGGGTGCTCGAACGCCATGGCACCGCGCGCTGGCCATCGGTGCTGATTGTCTTTCTGAGCTTTATCGCCAGTGTGGTGTTCGTGCTGACCGGCCCCTTGCCGATGCTTTCGCGTCAGGCGAGTGAACTGGCGCAACAGTTACCTGAGATGGTGCTGCGCGGGCAGCAGTATCTGATGAGTCTGCCAGTGCTGTATCCGCGATTCGTCGACGAATCGCAGGTGCTGGGTGTGATCGGCATCATCAAGGGGGAAGTCGGCGGCCTGGCGCAGAACGTGTTCACCTGGTCGCTCGCCTCGGTGTTCGGCGTCATCACCATACTTGTCTACCTGATCCTGGTGCCGGTGCTGGTGTTCTTCTTTCTGAAGGACAAGGAGCGCATTCTGGGCTGGGCCGAGCAATTCCTGCCGACCAATCGCGGTCTGGTCATGCGGGTGTGGCGCGATATCGATCTGCAGATCGGCAACTATGTGCGCGGCAAAATCTGGGAAGTGCTGCTCAACTGGCTGGTCTGCTATCTGGTATTCGCCTGGCTGGATCTGCAGTACGCCATGCTGTTGTCGTTCATGGTCGGGCTTTCGGTGATCGTGCCTTATCTCGGCGCGGTGGTTGTCACCGTGCCGGTGGCCGTCGTCGGTCTGTTCCAATGGGGTTGGGGAACCGATTTTCTGTGGTTGATCGGCGCTTACGCGATTCTGATGGCCCTCGACGGTAATGTGCTGGTGCCCTGGCTGTTCTCAGAGGTGGTCGATCTGCATCCGGTGGCGATCATCGTCGCCGTGTTGTTGTTCGGTGGCCTGTGGGGTTTCTGGGGCGTGTTTTTCGCCATTCCGCTGGCGACCGTCGTGCAGGCCGTGCTCAAGGCCTGGCCGCGTCGGATCGCCACTCCGCCGAGCTGAGAGTTTTTGAATGAGTCCCTTGCATTGGAATGTCGATCCCGAGCTGCTGCACATCGGCGGATTTGCCCTGCGCTGGTACGGACTGCTGTTCGCTGCCGCGTTTCTCGTCGGCTACGAAATCATGCGTCGCGTGTTCCGTGCCGAGGGCAAACCCGAGGCGGATCTCGATGCACTGCTGCTGTATATGATGCTCGGGACCGTGATCGGTGCGCGTCTCGGGCACACCTTGATCTATGCGCCGGATTACTACCTGGCCCATCCGTGGAAGATTCTCGCCGTGTGGGAAGGCGGGCTTGCCAGCCACGGCGGCGCGGTCGGTATCTTCATCGCCCTGTGGTGGTATGCGCGCAAGCGTCCGGATCAGCCGTGGCTGTGGCTGCTGGATCGCCTGAGTATCCCGACCGCCCTCGGCGGAGCCTTCATTCGCCTCGGTAATCTGTTCAATTCCGAGATTCTCGGCCATCCGGCCAGCGTGCCCTGGGCGGTGGTGTTCGAGCGCGTCGATTCACTGCCGCGACACCCGGTGATGGTCTACGAGGCGCTGGCCTATCTGGCGATATTCATCCTGCTGCGGGTGCTCTATCGCCGTCGTCTGGCCGCCACACCGCCTGGCATGTTGCTCGGCACCTTTCTGCTCACGGTGTTCGGTGCGCGTTTCGTGCTGGAATTCTTCAAGGAGGAACAGGCCGACTGGGTGGCGGGCTCGCTGACTGTTGGTCAGTGGCTCAGCGTGCCGATGGTCATGGCCGGCCTGATCCTGTTGCTGCGGGCGCGGCGCCACGCCTGACGCCCGCAGCCGTTACCACTTCAGAGCACGTCTGAGGCGAAGTCGGCGAGCCGCGAGCGTTCGCCGCGCAACAAGGTGATGTGGCCGCTGTGCGGCCAGTTCTTGAAGCGGTCGACGACGCAGGTCAGGCCCGATGTGGTCTCGGTCAGATAGGGGGTGTCGATCTGTGCGATGTTGCCGAGACACACCACCTTGGTGCCAGGGCCGGCGCGGGTGATCAGCGTCTTCATCTGTTTCGAGGTCAGGTTCTGTGCTTCGTCGATGATCAGGTACTTGTTCTGGAAGGTGCGGCCGCGCATGAAATTGAGGGCGCGGATCTTGATGCGGTTGGCGAGCAGGTCCGCCGTCGCCTGCCGGCCCCAGTCGCCGCCGCCGTTGCCATCGTGCGTCTGTGACAGCACTTCGAGATTGTCCATCAGCGCCCCCATCCACGGCGTCATCTTTTCTTCCTCGGTGCCGGGCAGGAAGCCGATGTCTTCGCCGACCGGAACGGTGACGCGGGTCATGATGATTTCGCGGAAGCGGTTCTGGTCGAGCGTCTGCGTCAGGCCGGCGGCGAGCGCGAGCAGCGTCTTGCCGGTACCGGCAGCGCCGAGCAGCGTGACGAAGTCGATTTCCGGATCCATCAGCAGGTTGAGCGCGTAGTTCTGCTCGCGGTTGCGGGCGATGACGCCCCAGACGGCGTGACCCGGCGTCGTGTAGTCGCGCACCGTCTCGATGGTCGCGCCACGGTTGTCGATGCTGCGCACGACGAAGTTCGCCGGACTGTCGCCGCCCATCCACAGGAACTGGCAGGGGTGCCACTGGGCGATCTCGGGGCCGTGGACGCGGTAGAAGGTGCGTCCGCTCTCGTTCCATGACTCCATCGCCTTGGCATGTTTGTCCCAGAAGTCCTGCGGCAGCTCGCGGCTGCCGGAGTACAGCAGGTCGATGTCTTCCAGCGCTTGGTCGTTGCGGTAGTCCTCGGTGTGGATGCCGAGCAGCGTTGCCTTGATGCGCAGGTTGATGTCCTTCGACACCAGCGTGACCTGGCGGCTGGGGTGCTCCTGCGCCAGCGCTAGTGTGAAGCCGAGAATGTCATTGTCCGGCAGGGAGCCGGGCAGCGTGCTGGGCAGATGATTACCCGTCGGTCGGGTCTGGAAGAACAGACGCCCGCTCGGTTTAGCGGTGGCGCCGAGGTTGACCGGCGCCGGCAGGCCGAGCCCTTCGTCGATTTCTTCGCGGTTTGCCCCGCCGACCAGATCGTCGAGGAAGCGGCTGACCTGGCGCACGTTGTGCGCGACTTCGGACATGCCTTTCTTGGCGCGGTCGAGTTCCTCCAGCACCACCATCGGCAGATGGATGTCGTGTTCCTTGAAGCGGAACAGGGCGGTCGGGTCGTGCATCAGCACATTGGTATCGAGGACAAACAGGCGCTTGCTGGAATCGCTTTTCTTCTTGCGCAGAGTGCTCATGAACGATGGCTCGATAGGGCGGTGTGAAACAGTGGCGACAAGACCCGGCGCCATGGCGGATGTCGATATGTGGAGATTACTCCGGCGTGCCAAGCGCACGCGTTTCCATCCGTGGATGTCGGTGTGCGGACTCAGATATGGGGTGCGGCACGCGGGGGCGTACCATCGCAGGCGTGTCGGTCGGCTGGGCGCCGGCCCGGAATGTTTTTCCATGCAGAGGCCGCCATCACCTGGCTGGTGCGGTACGTGGCGGCAATGACGATGCATCGGTGATGAGGCATCGCCATTGCTGGGATGCGTTGGCGGTGTGCGCTATAGGGCTTGGACGGCCTCAAGTACGGCTTGGGCATGTCCTTCGACCTTGACCTTGCGCCATTCGCGACGCAGCACGCCGTTCTCATCGAGCAGAAAGGTACTGCGTTCGATGCCGACGACCTCGCGGCCATACATTGTCTTCGGGCGAATGACATCGAAAAGTCGGCACAAGGCTTCATCGGCATCCGCGATCAGTTCAAACGGAAAGTTCTCCTTTGCCTTGAACTTTTCATGTGATTTGAGGCTGTCGCGCGAGATGCCGAATATCTTGGCGCCGGCGGTCGTGAACTGCGGATACAGATCGCGCAGATCGCGCCCCTCGGTCGTGCAGCCCGGGGTCGAGTCCTTGGGATAGAAATAGAGCACGACCTTCGAGCCGCGCAGTGCGGAGGAGCTGACGCTGGTGTCACCCGTCGCCTGCGCAGTGAAGTCCGGAACGATCTGGTCGAGGGCAACGTTGCTCATGTACTTCTCCTGGCGGGCGAAAGGTCGCTGCCGGCATGCGGCTTTCAGGGCTTTGCCGGCTCCATCACGGCATCCAGGTTGAGCTCGTCGCAGAAGTCGAGGAATTCCTCGCGCAGCAGTGCGACGTGGAAGCTCGCCGGAATGCCGATCGTGAAGTTCAGCGAGAACATCGGGCTGCCGGTGTGTGGTGCCGGGTAGCTGCGTGTCGACAGTTCCTCGATATTGATGTTGCGCGATGTGAAGAAACCGGAGAGCTGGTAGACGATACCCGGCTGCTCGATGGCAATGACCTCGACGTTGTACGGCATGGCGTCTGCACTGACCTTGTGCGGCCCGGTGCGACGGACGATCAGGCTGACGCCAAGTTCTTCCTCCGCGTGCTGGAGCTGCGTTTCCAGTTTGGCCAGCGTGTTCCAGTTGCCGTGCACCAGGAGCATCGCTACGCACTCCTGACCAAATACCGTCACGTAGCTGTCTTGCAGACTGCAGCCGCAGTCGAAGATCGTGCGGCTGAGGGCATTGATCAGGCCGGGGCGGTCTTCGCCCATAGCGGATATGACAAGAAAGTTCTTCACGGGCGCACGCATTTTGCGGGGATAGGCAGGTGTTCTGCAGTCTGCGGCTCTTTACGGCCGGACGCGACAGTCTAACTGCTCACTCCGCAGGCGCAAACCGCCGCGGCGAGCGCAGCTTGTCGGGCCGGACAGGGGCACGTACCATGCGGCCTATTTTTCATCGCGGGGACTCCTCGAATGTTCCACGGCAGCATGGTCGCCTTGGTGACGCCGATGGCGGCGGACGGTACGCTTGATTTCGATGCCCTGGCGCGTCTGGTCGAGTTCCATATCGAAAACGGTACGGATGCCATCGTCGCGGTAGGGACCACCGGTGAATCGGCAACGCTCGATGTGGATGAACATGTCGATGTCGTGCACCGCGTGGTGCGCCAGGTCGCTGGCCGCATCCCGGTGATCGCCGGCACCGGTGCCAATTCGACACGTGAGGCGATCGACCTGACGCGTCTGGCGATGGAGGCTGGTGCCGACGCCTGTCTGCTGGTGACGCCGTACTACAACAAGCCGACCCAGGAAGGTCTCTACCTGCATTACCGGGCGATCGCCGAGGCGGTGCCGATTCCGCAGATTCTCTACAACGTGCCGGGTCGCACGGCGTGCGACATGCTGCCGGACACCGTATCGCGGCTGGCCGATATTCCGAACATCGTCGGGCTTAAGGAAGCGAGCGGTTCACTGGAACGTAACCGCGAACTGCTAAGCAAGGTCGCCGGGCGTATCGATCTGTATAGCGGAGACGATCACATCGCTTGTGAAAGTATCCTGGAAGGCTTTCGCGGCGTGATTTCGGTGACCGCGAACGTTGCGCCCAGAGCGATGCATGAAATGTGCGTCGCCGCCGCCGGCGGCGATCGTGCTGCGGCGCTGGCGATCAACGAGGATCTGGTCGAGCTGCACAAGAACCTTTTCATCGAGGCGAATCCAATTCCAGCGAAGTGGGCATTGATGGAGCTCGGCTTGATTCCGCCCGGCATCCGTTTGCCGCTCACGCCGCTTTCGACCGCCTGCCACGACGCTGTCCGCAATGCGATGCGCCGCGCTCATCTGATCTGACTGGAACAACGGGCCGTTCATACATCCATCATGAGTTCGTCCAGCACCGTGCTTCGTCTTGCCATTACGGGTTCCGCCCTGCTTGTTGTCGCTTGCTCGTCGCCGGTTGACAGCATCATTCCCGATCGACGCATCGACTACCGTCAGGCGCAGTCTGCAGCGCCACTGGAACTGCCTCCCGACCTGACCAGTTCAACGGTCGATGACACCCTCAAGGTGCCTGAGCTGACGCCGAGTGCGCAGGCCAGCCTGTCCGACTACAACAATGAGCGGGGTGTGACCGGGCACGCTGGACAGGCGGCAGCCGCGTCTGCGACGCCGCGCCTGATGAATACTGAAAGCGTACTGATCCAGCCGGATGGCATGCGTGTCATGCGCGATGGCGAAAAGCGCTGGCTGTCGATCAAGGCGGCCCCCGACCAGGTCTGGAGCAAGGTCCGCGAGTTCTGGACCAGCAACGGCTTCCTGCTCAAGCGTGATGACCCGCGCATCGGCATCATGGAAACCGACTGGGCGGAGAACCGGGCCGACATTCCGCTGGACCCGGTGCGCAGCCTGCTGTCCAAGGCACTGGATTTCGCCTATTCGGCCCCGACGCGCGACAA
The DNA here is from genome assembly GCF_003182095.1 of Plasticicumulans acidivorans. Classification (GTDB taxonomy): domain Bacteria; phylum Pseudomonadota; class Gammaproteobacteria; order Competibacterales; family Competibacteraceae; genus Plasticicumulans; species Plasticicumulans acidivorans. The sequence goes on from NZ_QGTJ01000016.1 coordinate 26,657, forward strand.
GTTCCGTATCCGGCTGGAGCGTGACGGTGATCGCACCGATGTCTTCATCACCCAGTATGGCGTCAAGGAAGTCGGTCGCGGTCGCGACAATGAGACTACGGTCTGGGAGCCGCGTCCGAACGATCCGGAGCTCGAAGCAGAGATGCTCTCGCGCCTGATGGTCTACCTCGGCGCCAGCGAGGACCGGGCGCGGGCGGAAACCGGTGCCGGCAGCAAGGCGGCGGCAGCACCTGTGCTGACGCGGCCGTTCGACCAGGAAGGTGTGCGTGGCCTGGTCATCGCCCAGGACTACGGGCGCGCCTGGCGCAGCGTCGGTGCGGCGCTCGACGGCAGCAACTATGTGGTCGAGGAGCAGGATCGGGCCAGCGGTCAGTACACCGTCGAGTACGTTGATCGTGCTGCGGAGAATGCTGCTGCCGACGCCAACAAGGGGTGGTTCTCCGGCTGGTTCGGTTCCAAATCGGCGCCGCAGGCGAGCGGTACTCGCTATAAAGTGCGCCTTGCCGATCGCGGCAACGAAACGGTCGTCGTCGTGCAGGATGCTCAAGGGCAATACGACAATGCCGCGCAGGCGCGCGACCTGCTGGAGACCATTGCCCGCGGCGTGCGCTGAGCGCGCTGTCCGCGTGGCGGGCGCGGTCGGGGAGGCAGGGTTGCCGAACCGGCCGCGAGTCATGATTTGACCCATGCCGATTCGTCGTCTTCCCCCTGAGCTCATCAACCAGATCGCCGCCGGTGAGGTGGTCGAGCGGCCGGCATCGGTGGTCAAGGAGCTGTTGGAAAACAGCCTTGATGCCGGCGCCAGGCGCATCGACATCGAGATCGAGCAGGGTGGCATCCGTCTCATCCGTATTCGCGACGACGGTGCGGGCATTCCTCGCGATGAGTTGCTGGCGGCGCTGTCGAGCCATTCCACCAGCAAGATTGCCGCAATCGAAGATCTGCAGGCCATCGCCAGCCTGGGCTTCCGTGGCGAGGCCTTGCCGAGCATTGCTTCGGTATCACGCTTGCTGCTGAGCTCGCGTACGGCCGCTGCCGACAGCGGCTGGCGTATTGCCGGCGACGGGGCTGAGCGCGTGCGTGAGCCCGAGCCGGTGCCGCATCCGCTCGGGACTACGGTTGAAGTCCGCGATCTGTTCTACAACACACCGGCGCGGCGCAAGTTTCTGCGCAGCGAGCGTACGGAGTTTTCTCACCTCGACGATGTCGTGCGGCGCCTGGCGGTGTCGCACTTCGACGTCGCATTTTCGCTGGCGCACAACGGCCGGCCACTGCTGCGTCTGCCGGTGGCGGGTGAACGCATGGCGCAAGAGCAGCGCATCGCCGAATTGGCCGGTGGCGAGTTCATCGCCCAGGCGCTGCATCTCGACCAGCAGGTCGCCGGCCTGCACCTGTGGGGATGGATTGGTCTGCCGACGGCTGCACGGGCGCAGGCCGATCGCCAGTACTTTTTTGTCAACGGCCGCATGGTGCGGGATCGCCTGATTGCCCACGCGGTACGCCAGGCCTATGCCGACGTGCTGTTTCATGGCCGGCATCCGGCGTTCGTGCTGTTCCTCGAACTCGATCCGAAGCTGGTCGACGTCAATGCCCATCCGGCCAAGCACGAAGTCCGCTTCCGCGAAGGGCGGCTGGTGCACGACTGCCTGTTCCGCACGCTGCACGAGGTGCTGGCGCGGACGCGGGCTGGCCGCCACGATGTTGCTGCAGAGCGTGACGATGCGGAGCGCATGGGTGAAGCCGCGACCGCAGGCGCCATGCCGACGGTGACGGCTGACAGCCGGTCAGGTGTATCTGTGCCTGTGCGAACCTGGCGTGGCGGCAGCGCGCAGCGTCCGCTGGAACTGGGCGCGCGCGAGGACATGGCGGTCTACGCCAGACTGTTTACCGCTGCCGAGCCGGAGCAGCCCGCGCCGCCGTCGGTTGCGGAGCCAGCCGGCGATGCGGTGCCGCCGCTTGGCTTTGCGCTGGCGCAGCTGCACGGTGTCTACATCCTCGCGCAGAATGCAGAAGGGCTGGTGCTGGTCGACATGCACGCCGCGCACGAGCGCGTGACCTATGAGCGGCTGAAGGCTGCCCGCGCCGGAGACGGGATACGTCGCCAGCCGCTGCTGGTGCCGCTGACGATGGCGCTGAGCGGCCGCGAGGCAGCGGTGGTCGAGGAGGCTGGGGCCGCGCTGTCGGCGCTGGGCTTTGAGCTGGCGCTGCTCGGACCGCGCAGCGCAGCCCTGCGTCAGGTGCCGGTGCTGCTGGCCGATGCCGATCTCGACGCGCTGGTGCGTGAAGTGCTGGCCGATCTGGCAGAGCATGGTTCGAGCCGGCGGGTCGAAGAGCGTGTCCATGAATCGCTGGCGACGATGGCCTGTCATGGCTCGGTGCGGGCGAATCGCAAGCTGACGCTGGCCGAAATGAATGCCTTGCTCAGAGCGATGGAAGCCACCGAGCGCAGCGGGCAGTGCAATCATGGCCGGCCGACCTGGGTGCAGCTCGGCATGGCCGAGCTCGACCGGCTGTTTCTGCGCGGGCGCTGATCATGGTCGATACACGTCCACTTGCTGTCTGCCTGTACGGTCCGACGGCTTCCGGCAAAACAGATCTGGCGATTGAGCTGGTCGAGCGCGGACCGTTTTCCATCATCAGTGTCGATTCGGCGCTGATTTACCGCGACATGAACATCGGTACAGCCAAGCCGGATGCCGGCACGCTTGCTCGTGCTCCGCATGCGCTCGTTGATATTCGCGATCCGGCCGAGCGTTACTCGGCTGGCGAGTTTCGTCGGGATGCGCTCGCGGTCATGGGGCGTATCTGCCAGGCGGGGCGGGTGCCGCTGCTGGTGGGTGGCACGATGCTGTATTTCCGCACGTTGACACATGGTCTGGCCGAGTTGCCGCAGGCTGATGCCGATCTGCGCGCCCGGCTCGATGCTGAAATGGCGGCGCTGGGGGTGCCGGCCGTGCATGCGCGACTGGCGGCGGTCGACCCGGTGGCTGCCGCGCGTATCCATCCGCACGACGCACAGCGTATTCAGCGCGCGCTTGAAGTCTTCGAGCTGAGCGGGCGGCCATTGACGGACTGGCTCACGCAACAGGAGCGCACGGAATCGCCGTATCGATTGTTGTGCTTCGCGTTGCTGCCGCCCGAGCGCAGGGAGCTGCACCAGCGTATCGAGCGGCGACTCGATGCGATGCTGGCCGCGGGTTTTGTCGATGAAGTGGCAACCCTGCGTGCGCGTGGCGATCTGACGCTCGATCTGCCCTCGATGCGTGCGGTCGGCTATCGGCAGGTCTGGGAATATCTGGATGGCTTGACGGACCGCGAGCAGATGCGGCAGCGTGTTCTCGCAGCTACGCGGCAGTACGCGAAGCGACAGATGACGTGGCTGCGCGGCGAGTCCGCCGCGACTTCACTGCCCAGTGGAGCATCGGGGCTCGCCGGGAAAATCATTGGGGTCTGGGAGCTGGCACGGAACCTGCGGGGTGACCTAAGGTCCCTGTGCTAGACTGCAGATCTACTTTTTCATTTTGCGGGAAGGCGGCTGACCCCTCGGCGGCTGCCTCACATAACTATAAGGAGCAGCTCCATGGCCAAGGGCCATTCGCTTCAGGAACCGTTTCTCAATGCGCTGCGCAAGGAGCGCATTCCCGTGTCGATTTATCTGGTCAACGGCATCAAGCTGCAGGGCCAGATCGAATCCTTCGACCAGTTCGTCGTGCTGCTGAAAAACAGCGTCAGCCAGATGATCTACAAGCACGCAATTTCCACCGTCGTGCCATCGCGCAATGTGCGTCTGCACCTGGGGGACGATGCGACCGGCGATTTGGGAGATGACGCCTGATCACATCGCAGCGCCTGACCGAGGGTTTTCCATTTGTTTGACCGTCCCCGAGCCGGTGAGCGTGCGATTCTTGTACATGTCGCAGTCAATGGCGCGATCGATGCCCGCGAAGTGACCGAGTTCGAGGAACTGGCGATTTCAGCGGGAGCGGATGTCGTTGCGCTGGTGACTGGTTCACGACGTGCGCCCGATGCACGTTATTTCGTGGGCAGTGGCAAGGCTGAAGAGATACAGGCGCTGGTACAGGCTCATGAGGCTGAGCTCGTGATCTTCGATCACGAGCTGTCTCCGAGTCAGGAGCGCAACCTCGAAGCTTTGCTGCAATGTCGTGTGCTGGACCGTACTGGCCTGATTCTCGACATTTTTGCGCAGCGGGCCCGTTCGCACGAGGGCAAGCTGCAGGTGGAGCTGGCACAGCTCGAACATCTGGCGACGCGCCTGGTGCGGGGCTGGAGCCACCTGGAGCGCCAGCGCGGCGGTATCGGCATGCGCGGCCCTGGCGAAACTCAGCTTGAAACCGACCGTCGCCTGCTGGCCGGGCGCATCGCGCAGATCAAGCGGCGTCTTGAGCGCGTGGACCGCACGCGTGAGCAGGGGCGGGTTTCGCGCCGCAAGTCCGATCTGCCCACAGTGTCCCTCGTCGGTTATACCAATGCCGGCAAGTCGACCCTGTTCAATGCCCTGACTGGCGCGGCAGTCTATGCGGCAGACCAATTGTTCGCGACGCTCGACCCGACGCTGCGACGATTGGACCTGCCAAATGTCGCTTCGGTGGTCATTGCGGACACCGTCGGGTTCATCAGCCGTCTGCCGCACGAGCTGGTTGCGGCGTTCCGCTCGACGCTGGTCGAAACCTGCGAGGCCAGCCTGCTGCTGCATGTGCTGGATGCCGCTGATCCCGAGCGGGCGGTACTTGAGCGCTCAGTCGTCGAGGTGCTCGAAGAAATCGGTGCTGCCGATGTGCCACGCCTGCTGGTCTTCAATAAGCTCGATCTGATTGACGGTGCGACGCCGAAGGTTGAACGCGATACGGCGGGGCGGCCGACGGCAGTGTGGGTATCGGCTGTCAGTGGCGCCGGGCTGGATCTGCTGCGCAGCACGATCGCCGAGATTCTGCGCGCCGATACCTTGCGCGGGGTTTTGGATCTGGCGCCTGCCCAGGCGCGTCTGCGTGCCCGGCTGTTCGAGCTGGGGGCGGTGGTCGCCGAGCAGGTGGCGGCGGATGGTCATTTCCATCTGCAGGTCAGCGCCTCGCGAAAACATCTTCGCCAGCTGTGCCGTCAGGAAGGGTTGAGCGAAGGATGGCTTGAAGCGACCGTGCATTGAAGCGCGCGCGTTTGAAATGCCTGTGTTGGCTAAGCAAGACGATACGTTTTATTTCGGAGTGAGACATGGCCTGGAATGAGCCGGGTGGCAACAACCGAGATCCCTGGGGCGGCGGTGGCCGCGATCAGGGGCCGCCGGACCTCGATGAAGTGGTGCGAAAGCTCAGCGAGCGGCTGTCTGGCCTGTTCGGTAAGTCGCGTGGCGGTGGCAGTGGTGATGGTGGCAGCTCGCCGGGTGGCGGTGGCGCGCGGTGGCTGCTCGGCGCCGGTGCCATCATCGCCGTATTGCTGTGGGCTGGGCTCGGCAGCTTCTATATCGTCGACGAAGGTACGCGCGGCGTCGTGCTGCGCTTTGGCAAGTATGCGGAGACGACCATGCCGGGTTTGCGCTGGCATTTGCCGTACCCCATCGAGCGGGTCGAAATCGTCGATATCGAACAGGTTCGCTCCGAGGAGATTGGCTATCGCTCGGGTGGACGCCAGCCGTCCTCGCGCTCGGTGCCGAAGGAAGCACTGATGCTCACGCAGGACGAAAACATCGTCGACGTGCGCCTGGCCGTGCAATATCAGGTGCGCGATCCGCGTGCTTATCTGTTCAACGTCGTGGAGCCTGATCTGACCCTGCGCCAGGCTATCGAGAGCGCTACGCGTGAGGTCATCGGTCGCAGCTCGATGGACTTCGTGCTGACCGAGGGACGGGCGGATATCGTCACCCAGGTGCGTGAGCTGGCGCAGTCGGTGCTCGACCTCTACAAGACCGGCCTGCGTATCAACGGTGTCGCACTGCAGGATGCACAACCGCCGGAAGAAGTTCAGGAAGCTTTTGCCGATGCGATCAAGGCGCGCGAAGACGAGCAGCGTGCCAAGAACGAGGCTGAAGCCTACGCCAATGAAGTGATTCCACGTGCCCGCGGACAGGCAGCGCGTCGTTTGCAGGAAGCGGAAGCCTACCGTTCGCAGGTGGTGTCCCAGGCCGAGGGTGAGGCGTCACGCTTCACCCAGCTGCTGAGTGAATACAGCAAGGCGCCTGATGTGACGCGCGAGCGCTTGTACATCGACACGATGCAGAGCGTGCTGGGCAATGCCAGCAAGGTGCTGGTGGATGCCAACAACAGTGGCCCCTTGCTGTATCTCCCGCTGGATCGTCTGCTGAAGGCCTCGGGCGGTACGCCGTCTGGCACGACGCCGGTGGGCGGGGCGAGTGGCGCGATGGATGCCGGCAGCGGCGCCAGCCCGTCGTCATCGCTGGCCAATGACCCCGCGCGTTCGCGCGACATCGGTCGCATCCGGGAGATTCGTTGATGGAGAGTCGTGGTCTGCTGCTGGGCGTTGGAGCGGCGGTCGTCGTTCTGGCGTCGATGTCGATGTTCACCGTCAGTGAAACGGAGAAGGCGATCCGTTTCCGTCTCGGTGAAATCGTCGAGTCGGATTTCAAGCCGGGGCTGCACTTCAAGTGGCCCTTGATCAACAACGTGCTCAAGTTCGATTCACGTATCCAGACGCTCGACACCGAGCCGGAGCGTTTCCTCACCGCGGAGAAGAAGAACGTCATCGTCGACTCCTTCGTGAAGTGGCGCGTCGCCGATGTCGGTCGTTTCTACACGGCGGTCGCCGGTGATCCGGTACAGGCCAATCTGCGCCTCGACCAGATCACCAAGGACAGCATGCGCAGCGAGTTCTCGAAGCGTACGGTGCAGGATGTGGTTGCGGGCGACCGCGGTCAGATCATGGATATTCTGTCGACGACACTGAAACGTGAGGCAGGCAATCTCGGTATCGAGGTCATCGACGTGCGCATCAAGCGCATCGATCTGCCCGCTGACGTGTCGAGCTCGGTGTTCCGCCGTATGCGCGCCGAACGTGAGCGCGTGGCGCGCGATTTTCGCTCGCGTGGTGCCGAGGCGGCGGAGCGCATTCGTGCCGATGCCGACCGGCAGAGCACCGTGCTGCTGGCTGATGCTTATCGTGACGCTGAGCGCGTGCGTGGTGAAGGCGACGCGAAGGCGGCCGATATTTATGCGCAGGCCTACAATCGTGACCCTGCGTTCTATGCTTTCTATCGCAGTCTCGGAGCCTACCGCGCCTCTTTTGCGAACAAGGACGATGTTCTGGTGTTGTCGCCAGACAGTGAGTTTTTCCGTTTCTTCAAGCAACCCAAGTAAGCTGATAGGCGGGCGACGGGGGTTGCCCGCCTGTGTTTCTTTTTCGGGCGAGAGCAGCGATGTGGCATGATTTGATGGTTGCTTTTGCGCTGATGATGGTCATGGAAGGGGTCGGCCCCTTCCTGAGCCCGCACGCGGTACGCGAAGCGTTGCTGGGAATGGCCCGCTTGAACGATCGCGCGCTGAGGGTCTGCGGCCTGCTGTGCATGATTGTCGGTGTCGTGACGCTTTACTGGATACGCTGACCTCGTCGGTATCCGCTCACCGGATTGATCCTTTCATGATTGTTGAAGACCGTTGGCTGTTGCCGGAAGGAATCGACGAAATCCTTCCGGCCGACGCCCGTCGCGTGGAGCGCCTGCGACGTGAGCTGCTCGATCTGTACGATCGCTGGGGCTACGAGCTGGTGATCCCGCCGTTCATCGAATTCCTCGATTCCCTGCTGACCGGCTTCGGACGCGATCTCGAACTGCAAACGTTCAAACTGACCGACCAGCTGTCCGGTCGTCTGCTTGGCGTGCGCGCAGACATGACGCCGCAGGTGGCGCGTATCGATGCCCACCAGCTGCGCCGCGATCTGCCGAACCGCCTCTGCTATATGGGCACCGTGCTGCGTACCCGCAGTGATGGCTTCGGCGGCTCGCGCAGTCCCCTGCAGCTCGGTGCCGAGCTCTACGGGCATGCGGGTGTGACCAGCGATGTCGAGGTCATCTCGCTGATGCTTGAGACGCTGGCGCTGGCACGTGTCGGTGACGTGCATCTCGATCTGGGGCATGTCGGCATCTTCCGTGCGCTGACGCGGGTGGCCGGACTCGATGCCGATGACGAGGCGCTGCTGTTCGAGATGCTGCAGCGCAAGGCACTGCCAGATATCCGTGCCTGGCTGGATGGGGCTGGCTTGTCGCGTGAGTGCGGTGAGCATTTCGCACGCCTTGGCACGCTGGCCGGCGGTGTCGAGGTGCTGGATACCGCTGCCGGCGCGTTCGCCAGCGTCGAGCCGGTCGCTGCGGCGCTGGCGGCATTGCGTGAAACCGTCGAGGTCATCGGCGGGCGTTTCCCGCATCTGCCGATCCACATCGATCTGGCTGAGCTGCGCGGTTATCGCTATCACACCGGGCTGGTGTTTGCCGCCTACGTGCCCGGAGTCGGTCAGGCGGTGGCGCGTGGTGGCCGCTATGACGGCATTGGTCACGTGTTCGGCCACGCGCGGGCGGCGACCGGGTTCAGTGCCGACCTCAAGACGCTCATCGAAATCGGTGACGTTGAATTCGAGGCGCAGACCGGGATTTATGCGCCAGTCGATGCGGACCCGGAGCAGGTCCGTGCATTGCGTGCGGCGGGGGAGCGCGTGATTTGCGTGCTGCCCGGTGCCGAGGCAGACGCCACAGCCTATGGTTGCGACCGGAAACTGGTGCGCAGCGGTGACGCCTGGATTCTGGAAAAGGTCGCCGTGCCGGCGGCCTGAAGCTAATTCATCAAGCGGAAGACGAAATGGGCAAGAATGTCGTAGTGATCGGCACCCAGTGGGGTGACGAAGGCAAGGGCAAGGTGGTCGATTTGCTGACCGAGCGTGCCAGCGCCGTGGTGCGTTTCCAAGGCGGCCACAATGCCGGTCACACCCTGGTGGTCGGCGGTCAGAAGACCGTACTGCACCTGATTCCCTCGGGTATTCTGCGTCCCGGCGTTACCTGCATGATCGGCAACGGCGTCGTGCTGGCACCCGATGCCTTGCTGAGTGAAATCGACACACTGGAAGCCGCCGGTGTCGATGTCTCGGCACGCCTGAAGTTGTCCGAAGCCTGCACGCTGATCCTGCCGTATCACGTGGCGCTCGATCGTGCACGCGAGCAAGCGCGCGGTAACCGGGCGATCGGTACCACCGGGCGCGGCATCGGTCCGGCTTACGAGGACAAGATCGCGCGCCGCGCGCTGCGCCTGGGGGATTTGTTCCATCGCGAGCGCTTTGCCGCGAAGCTCGGTGAAGTGCTGGATTTCCACAACTTCGTGCTCAGCAGCTATTTCGGTGTCGAGCGGATCGATTTCCAGCGTGTGCTCGACGATGCGCTGTCGATGGCCGAGCGTCTCAAGCCGATGGTGGCCGATGTCACCCAGATGCTCGCTGAAGCCCGTGCGCGCGGCGAGAACGTGCTGTTCGAGGGCGCTCAGGGAGCGCTGCTCGACATCGACCACGGCACGTACCCCTACGTCACCTCCTCGAACACGACGGCTGGCGGTGCGGCGACCGGTACCGGCGTTGGGCCGCGCTACCTGGACTACGTGCTCGGTATCACCAAGGCCTACTCGACGCGCGTCGGCGGTGGGCCGTTCCCGACCGAGCTCGATGACGAAATTGGTGAGCACCTCGGTACCAAGGGGCATGAATATGGTGCCACCACCGGGCGGCGGCGGCGCTGTGGCTGGTTCGATGCCGTGGCATTGCGGCGCTCGATCCAGAACAACTCGGTATCCGGCCTGTGCATCACCAAGCTCGACGTGCTCGATGGGCTGAACACGCTGAAAATCTGCGTCGGTTACAACCTCGACGGCACCGTCGTCGATTATCCGCCGCTGGGAGCCGAGGCGTTCGAAGTCTGCGAGCCAGTCTACGAGGAGATGCCCGGATGGTCGGAGTCGACCTTCGGCGTCAAGACGTTCGATGCGCTCCCGGCTGCGGCACGCGCTTATCTCAAGCGTATCGAGGAAGTCACGGGAGCTCCGGTTGCGATCATTTCCACCGGTCCGGACCGTGACGAGACGATGGTGCTGCGCGATCCGTTTGCTGGTTGATCGACCTTTTGCGGCAGACTGGCCGCGCCTCGGGCGCGGCGGTCTTTCGGGCTGCGTGTACGATGCTGGCATCGCGCACGCGGCTGATTGGCCGTCTCAAACGGATACCGGAACAGGCAGGCATAAAAAAAGCCCCGATCGGGGCTGTTTTCATTTCTTTCAGTGCCATCTCATGATGGAGATGGTGCCCAGGAGAGGACTCGAACCTCCACGGGTCGCCCCGCTAGTACCTGAAACTAGTGCGTCTACCAATTCCGCCACCTGGGCAGGTGTTTCGCTCGTGATCAACGAGCTGGTGCCGAAGAGAGGACTCGAACCTCCACGGGTCGCCCCGCTAGTACCTGAAACTAGTGCGTCTACCAATTCCGCCACTTCGGCATGCCTTGTCAGGCATCATTCGACGGCCGTCCCGGAGAGGGGGGCTGCGAAGTGCGCGGACTATACGCATGCGCTTGTCAGGTGTCAAACACACCCGCTGTATTCTGACGTTTTCGCTTGGCCGCGAGCCGGAGGACCGCAAGGGCGGTTGTGCCGGCCTGGAGCGCCGAGCTCACTATCGCGGTAGCATTCATCCATGGTTTCCAAATCACGTAATTCCTGGCATCACCTCGACCCCCATTACCAGCGCGAAAAAGCCAAATACGGCCGGGCCGGGCCCAGCCGGGAGTTCATTCTCCAGACCCTCGAAGCCCACGACGAGCCGCTGAGCTGGGAAGCTCTGTGCAGCGAGTGGCGTGTAGACGAGTGGGAAGCTGAAGCCCTGCTGCGCCGCTTGCGCGCGATGACGCGCGATGGCCAGATCGTCTGCAACCGTCGGGGCGGCTACGGCCCGATCGAGAAGATGAACCTGATCCGCGGCCGCGTGATCGGCCATCCGGAAGGTTTTGGCTTCCTGGTCCCTGATGAGGGCGGTGAGGATCTGTTCATCCCGGCGCACGAGATGCGTCAGCTGCTGCATGGCGACCGTGTCGTCATGTGTGTCACCGGCATCGATCGCCGCGGCCGGCGCGAAGGTTCGACGGTCGAGATTCTGGAGCGCGGCACGCAGCGCTTGGTTGGCCGCTACGTCGAGGACAACGGCATCGGTTATGTCGTCCCCGATAATCGCCGCCTTGCCGCCCACGATTTTCTGGTGCCACCTGCCGAAAAAGGCGATGCCCGTCCGGGGCAGATCGTGGTGGCCGAGCTGATCCAGCAGCCGACGCGCAACAGCATGCCCATCGCGCGCGTGCGCGAAGTGCTGGGCGATCACATGGCGCCGGGCATGGAAGTGCAGATCGCCATCGTCAACCACGGCATTCCCGATCATTTCCCGAGTGAGGTGCTCGCCGAGGCGCAGGCGTTCGGTGCCGAGGTGCCGGCCAGCGCGCTGGAAGGGCGCCTCGATCTGCGCAGCAAACCACTGGTGACCATCGATGGCATCAGCGCCCGCGATTTCGATGACGCTGTGTACTGCGAGAAAAAACGCGGTGGCGGCTTCCGCCTGTACGTGGCGATCGCTGACGTCGCCCATTACGTGAAGCCGGGGGCGCCGCTCGATGATGAGGCGCGTCTGCGCGGTACCTCGGTGTATTTCCCGGACCGCTGCATCCCGATGCTGCCGGAAGCCTTGTCGAACGGCCTGTGCTCGCTGAATCCGCATGTCGATCGTCTGTGCATGGTCTGCGAGCTGAGCATCGATGCCAATGGCGAGATCGTGCGTTCGCGCTTTCATGAGGCGGTGATGCGTTCGCACATGCGCTTCACCTATGACGCCGTGGCGGCCATTCTCGTCGACCGCGACGAGTCTCTGCGTGCCCAGTTTGCCTCGCTGCTGGCACCGCTTGAGCGGCTGTACGAGCTCTATCAGGTGTTGCGTGGCGCCCGCGAGCGGCGCGGGGCGATCGATTTCGAGACGGAGGAAACCGAGATCGAGTACGGCCCCGAGCGCAAGATCGAACGCATCGTGCCGGCGCAGCGTAACGACGCGCACAAGCTGATCGAGGAATGCATGATCGCGGCGAACGTCGCCGCCGCGCAGTGGCTGGAAAAGAAACGCATCCCGGCTCTGTTTCGTGTGCACGAAGGGCCGCGCACGGCCAAGCTTGAGAAGCTGCGAGGTTTCCTCAAGGGCCTTGGCCTGTACCTCGGTGGTGGCGACGAACCAGGCAGCGAGGACTATGCGCGACTGTTCGCAGCGATTCAGCTGCGCCCCGATTTCGCGATGATCCAGGCCGTGATGCTGCGCTCGTTGTCGCAGGCGGTGTACAGCCCGGTCAATGCCGGCCACTTCGGACTCGCGCTGCCGGCCTACGCGCATTTCACGTCGCCGATCCGCCGTTACCCGGATCTGCTGGTGCATCGCGCGCTCAAGCACATCCTCGCCGATGGCCGGATCAAGAATTACATGTACAGCCGCGAGCGCATGGCGGAGCTCGGTGAGCACTGCTCGATGACCGAGCGCCGTGCCGATGACGCCACCCGTGACGCCGTCGAATGGCTCAAGTGCGAGTACATGTTGGACAAGGTTGGCGAGGTCTTCGCCGGCACGGTGTCCGCCGTCACCGCGTTCGGTGTCTTCGTCATGCTCAAGGAGGTCTACGTCGAAGGGCTGGTGCACATCAGCAACCTGCCGAATGACTACTACCAGTTCGATCCGCTCGCTTTCCGCATGGTCGGGGAGCGCTCCGGGCGGGTGTTCCGCCTCGGGGATCCGGTGGAGGTGCGCGTTGCCCGCGTCGATCTGGACGATCGCCGGATCGACTTCGAGCTGGTCGACAGTGATGCCGGCACCTCGGCACCGCAGGGGCGGGCGCGTGCCGACAAGCCGTCCCCGCGGCCGGGCAAGCGCAAGGTTGAGCGCACGCGGACGGCAGGCAATGACAAACCACGGCGCAAGCGCCGGAGATGAATGGCATGAGTGAAGAAATCGTCTACGGCCTGCACGCGGTCAGCGCCGCCCTCAAACATGAGCCGGAGCGCGTCGTCGGTCTGTGGGTGGACCGCAAGCGACGCGATGCACGTCTGCGCGAGGTGCTGGAGCTGGCCGAGACTGCTGGCGTGCCGGTGCATATGGAGGACGGTCAGGCGCTCGACCGCCTCAGCGGCGGCGCCCGTCATCAGGGCGTGTTTGCACGCTGCAGGGCGCCGGCGCGGGCCTGGAGCGAAGACGACCTCGACAGCGTGCTGGCCGCGATCGACGGGCCGCCGCTGCTGCTGGTGCTCGACGGTGTACAGGACCCGCACAACCTCGGTGCCTGCCTGCGTTCGGCGGATGCCGCCGGCGTGCATGTGGTGATCGCCCCGGCCGATCGCAGCGCCGGCCTGACGCCGACCGCACGCAAGGTTGCCTGCGGTGCCGCCGAGAGCGTGCCTTTCATCCAGGTGACGAACCTGGCGCGCACGCTGCGCGAACTCAAGGAGCGCGGCATCTGGCTGGTCGGTGCTGCCGGCGAGGCGGAGCGGGACCTGTACGCGATGGATCTGCGCGGCGCCAGCGCGCTGGTGCTGGGAGCCGAAGGCAAAGGCATGCGCCGCCTGACCCGCGACGAATGCGACTACCTGGCGCGCATCCCGATGGCCGGTCAGGTCGAAAGCCTCAACGTATCGGTCGCCACCGGCATTTTTCTGTTCGAAGCGGTGCGCCAGCGTCGAGCCGGCTGAACTCGCGCCAGGCTTGCCGACCTGTCGGGCACACTCTACAATTCGCCGTTTTTGCGGTCCGTCCGGGCCGCACTCCTTGCCACACCGGTACCATCGGGTGGCTTTTGTGATCCGAAAGGAGCATCAATGCGTCACTATGAAGTTGTCTTCCTGGTCCATCCCGACCAGAGCGAACAGGTTCCTGCGATGATCGAGCGTTATCGTTCGATGATCGAGAGCGACGGTGGCCAGATCCACCGTCTCGAAGACTGGGGCCGTCGCCAGCTCGCTTACCCGATCAGCAAGGTGCACAAGGCTCACTATGTGCTCATGAACATCGAGTGCAGCCAGATGGTGCTCGAAGAGCTGGTCAGTGCGTTCCGCTTCAACGATGCGGTGCTGCGCAATCTCATCGTCAACCGTCCGGGTGCGGACACCGAGGCGTCGCCGCTGGCCAAGTCCCGTGAGGGGCGTGAAGAGCGCGAGTCTCGTCATGATGAAGTCGCCGCCGACGTTGATGCGTCGGATGACGAATAAGATCGCAGCCGAATCCGAGAGGTCGAGTCATGTCCCGTTTTTTCCGTCGCCGTAAGTATTGCCGTTTCACCGCCGAAGGCGTCACCGAGATCGATTACAAGGATCTCGCCACGCTGAAGAACTACATCAGCGAAACCGGCAAGATCGTGCCGAGCCGCATCACCGGTACCAAGGCGCGCTACCAGCGCCAGCTGGCGACTGCGATCAAGCGCGCGCGCTTCCTGGCACTGCTGCCGTACACCGATCGCCACTGATGACTTTTTTCCGCTCCTGAACCGGGCGCTGCCACCGAAGCCATCCTGATGAAAGCTCTCGCTTCGCGAGTCATGGCGGGGCGCTCGCAAGCTGCCCTGATCGTGCTGGCGACGATGCTCCTGTCGCTGCTGTTGCCGCCGTTGCTGCTGTTATCGGGCGCCGCTCTGGCGCTCGTGACCTTGCGGCGCGGTCTCAGTGAAGGGACTGTGGTGCTCGCGCTGGCCGCAGCGGTCAGCCTGTTGCTGGGCTATCTGCTGTTCGGGCATGCCGGTCCGGTCGCAGGGGTGCTGCCCGGGTTCTGGCTGCCGGTGCTGATGCTCGCTGCGGTGTTGCGCGCGACGGTATCTCTGGCGGTGGCTGTGCTCGTCGCGGCCGCGGCTGGCTGGGTGGTGGTCGGCGGCTTCTACGCGGCGTTGGGTGATCCGGCGGTGTGGTGGCAGCAATGGCTGACATCGGTGCTTGAGCCCGCTTTCAGCGAGGCCGGAATCGATCCGGCGTCCAGCGGCCTGCACGATCTGCTGACCTGGCTTGCGCCGCTGATGCCAGGCGCGATCGCAGCGAACCTGGTGTTGTCCGCCTTGCTGGCACTGTTGATCGGTCGCTGGTGGCAGGCACAGCTGTTCAATCCGGGGGGCTTTCAGCAGGAGTTCCACGGTCTGCGGCTGGGGCGCAGCATGGCCTTGGTCGCGATCGCGGTGTGGCTCGGTGCAGTGCTCAGCGGTCTGCCGTGGCTGGTTAATCTCGGCCTGCCGCTGGCGATGGCTCTGGTACTGCAGGGGCTGGCGGTCGTGCACGGCACGATCGCGGCAAAAGGCTGGAAAGCGTGGCCACTCGGTGTGCTGTATGGCGCGCTGCTGGTTGCGGCGCCACAGGTAGTGCTCGGGCTCTGTGTCCTTGCGCTGGTCGACAGCTGGGCTGACCTGCGTGCGCGCGCTGCCAGGAGCGGATGAGGTTGTCAGGCGTTTAACGATGATTTGTAAAGATTTTCGGAGTTCCGACGATGGAAGTGATTCTGCTTACGAAGGTTGAAAACCTTGGCAACCTCGGTGATCGCGTCACCGTCCGCCATGGCTATGGCCGCAATTTCCTGATTCCGAAGGGTAAGGCGACGGAGGCGACGGCTGCGAACGTGGCCCGTTTCGAAGCCCGCCGTGCCGAGCTCGAAGCTGCTGCTGCCGATGCGCTGGCCAAGGCGCAGGCGCGTCGCGATCAGCTTGCCGACCTGCTGGTGACAATGGCGGCCAAGGCGGGTGCCGAAGGGCGTCTGTTCGGCTCGATCGGCCCGGCCGACATCGCCGATGTGGTGACCGCCGCCGGTTATGAACTGGCCCGCTCCGAAGTGCGCATGCCGGAAGGCCCGGTGCGGCAGGTCGGCGAGTATGAGGTCGACGTGCATCTGCACACCGACGTCAACTGCAAGCTGCACATCAACGTCATCGCCGAGTAACTCGGGCGATAGCCACCGGCTGCGGCCCGGGCGCTCTATTTTGGGAGCGCTCGGGCCGTATGCGTTGGTCGACATGGCCCGGTGGATCGCTGACGATCGGCGCTCCGGCAAGGTTCCGTTCAGTCACGAGGTTCGGCTGTGCAATCGTTCGCGCCCGAAACGGCAGACGCTGAAACGGATGCCCTGCGCATCCCCCCGCACTCCAACGAAGCCGAACAGGCGGTGCTGGGCGGCCTGCTGCTCGACAATGCGGCCTGGGACCACGTCGCCGACCGCGTCGGTGAAGAGGATTTCTACCGCGCCGACCATCGGCTGATTTTCCGTGCAGTCAAACTGCTCGCGGAAAAGGGCTCGCCGCTTGACGTGGTGACGCTGTCGGAATGGCTGGCGAACCATGATTTGCTCGACGACGCCGGCGGCCTGCCGTATCTGGCGCGGCTTGCGCGCGATACACCGAGTGCTGCCAACATCCGCGCCTATGCCGATATCGTGCGCGAGCGCTCGGTGCTGCGTCAGCTGATCCGTGTCGGCACCGATATCGCGGCACGCGCTTTTGCCCCTGAAGGCCGCGACAGCAAGGAGTTACTCGACGAGGCCGAGCGCCAGGTGTTCGCGATCGCCGAGCAGGGCAATCGGCAGAATCAGGGCTTCCAACCGATCAAGGACTTGCTGACCAAGGCAATCGATCGCATCGACACGCTGTTCGAGCGCGATGACCCGATCACCGGCGTGCCGACCGGCTGGAACGACTTCGATGAGATGACGGCCGGCCTGCAGGCGGGCGACCTGATCATCATCGCCGGGCGGCC
>NZ_QGTJ01000017.1 GCF_003182095.1 Plasticicumulans acidivorans
C
This sequence comes from Plasticicumulans acidivorans, assembly GCF_003182095.1. Taxonomy (GTDB): domain Bacteria; phylum Pseudomonadota; class Gammaproteobacteria; order Competibacterales; family Competibacteraceae; genus Plasticicumulans; species Plasticicumulans acidivorans. Next base: position 2 of record NZ_QGTJ01000017.1, read on the forward strand.
GCCCGCAGAGCGCCCCGCACGAGCGCCTGATCAGCTTCGTCACCGACCGCCCCGGGCATGACTGGCGCTACGCCATCGACGCCCGCAAGATGCGCGAACGCCTGAGCTGGGGACCGCAGGAGACCTTCGATACCGGTATCGTTAAAACCGTCGATTGGTATCTGATTTTAAGATAAACACAACAAAATAATATGGACATAAAGTAGATGGTTTTTGTATCTGCCTTGTATTGTTAGCTGCTATAAATTAACGAGAAGCACTGTTTTTTTAATAATTATATCTATTGCGTAGGTGATTACGTTGATTCTTTTGATTGCCATAATTGAATGTGTTGGTACTTTGTTTGTGCTAGCAGCTGTCCAAATAGCTGATGGTTTTGGTGTTGTATGCAGCAAACATAACTTTGTGTTGTTGAATTCGGTAAAGTGAATATATTTTTTGTGTGGCAATAAAAAATTTGTGAGTAATGCCATGAAATTAAAGTTTGATGAAGATCTTAAAGAATTTTTGAAAAAAGGAAGCACCGCTCTTTTTATTAAAGCTGTTTCTGCGGCGTTAGCCTTTTTTCTTAACGTTTATTTGGCTAGAAGTTTAGGTGCTGGGGACGCAGGAATATATTTTATATGCCTTAATACAGCATTGTTTTTGTCAACTTTCGCGAGGTGTGGGCTAGATACAACGATAATAAAGCTAGTCGCTTCTTATTCTTACAAGAATGACAAAGAAAGCATTGCATGTGTGTCAATCAAGTCATTAACCATGGTTTTTATAATTTGTGTTTTTTTTATTCTCGTTATTAATTTATTTAGCGATCAATTTTTGTCACTTATTTTTAATGAAAGCAAGAAGTACGTCTATGCTGTTTGTTGTTCTTTAATTATGATGGCATTGTCGTTTGTCAATATTTCTTCTAGTTTTCTTCGAGGCGTGCGAAGCATAACAAACTCATCTTTAGTTTTAAGCTTTTTGACCCCTGCATTTGCGCTGTTTTTTATGTTTTTTTCTGTGCCAATTTTCGGCGTAGTGGGTGCTTTATGGTCTTATTTTTTTGCGTCTTTATGTGCAGTAGGGTATGGGTTGTTTAAGTATGTTTATATTGTTGGTGTAGGTCGATTTCGGCTGCGTTATTTGAATAAAGTTGCAGGTTATGAAATTTTAAATCCAGCCAAAAAAGCATTCTTCATTTCTGTATCACAGGCATTATTAAACTCTGCTCCTGCTGTGTTGGCGGGAATGCTGACGTCACCTGTTGACACAGCAGTATTTTCAGTTGCTTTAAGAACTGCATTGTTGACAAGTTTTGTATATTTATCTGCAGAAACAATAATGGCACCAAAACTAGCAGCCTTGTTTGCGTCTGGAAATATAGAAAAAGCAAACAAATTTGCTAATAGAGCTTCCTTGGTTTTATCTTTTGTGAGCATGCCTGTTTTTTTAATTATAGTGATTTTTTCTAAATCAATTATGGGGATGTTTGGAAAAGATTTTTCTGACGGCTCTTTGCTGTTAATAATAATTTCATGTGGTCAATTTGTTAATTTTGCTACAGGGTTTTCGTCTTCCTATCTTTTTATGATCGGGGCTGAAACAATAGTAAGAAATGTTATGGTTTTGTCTGCGACTGTATTTTTTGTTTGTTCATTATTGATGGGGTATTGGTATGGGGTGCTTGGCATTGCGGTTTCTTTAGCAATTGTTATTGCAGGACAAAACATATACCTCAGCATTTATGCTTTTAAAAAATACGGTGTAATAACAGCACCTCTTTATATTAAAAACATAGGAAAGAAGAATAATGAAAAATAACTGGCTAGTGAGCAGCTTACTTTTATTTTTTATATTCCTTACATCTGTGTGGCCATTTTATATTGATTATCGTATCTTGAGTAATCTTGGGGTTAACCCTCAAAGAATAACCTGTTTTTTTGTTGTCTTAGTGTTTTTGTTTATGCTGTATTCTCCAAAAGTTAGAGGCAAAATTGAGTTTGTTTTTTCTGTAAAGAATGTGAGGATGTTTTTTATACTTATTAGTGGGTACGTTTTTTGGAGATTATTCGTTGGCTTTTATGTGTCTGATACTCTTTCTGTTTTTTTATCAATAAATGAAATATTCACTGTTTATTTTATTTTTTTGATTACTGTCTATTCCGCCGTAAGTAGTGATAATGCTAAAAATAGAATCATAAAAGTAATTTTTTATTCTTATCTATTGGTTTTGTTGTTTTCTTGGCTTGAATGGGCTTTGCAATATAATTTATTTTCTCAGTTCGCATCAAGTGAAAGTAAATCTGCTATTGGCGCAACTGTAGAAAAATTGCGTGGTGGCTTGTTGAGAGTAAAAGGGCCGTTTGAAAATACATTGACATTGATGCAATACGTAGTGTGTATTTTCCCGTTAAGTTTTTTCTATGTCAGAAATAGATCGAGTTTATTTAAAATGGCCTTTTTATTTTTTAGTATCGGAGTGGTTTTTTTGACTTTTTCAAGGATTGGAACATTGATTATTCTTATGCAGGTTTTTATGTGGAAATGGCTTGATATAGAAAAAAGCTTTGATAAATCAATGAGAATGCTAATTAATGTACTTAAAGTATTTATGGTTATCTCTGTTTTTATGTTTTTTGTATTTGGCGGTGGGGAGGACGAGTTTGGGGAGTATGAATTAGGGGCGGATGTTCAAGGAGGATTATTTTCTAGCTCGGAAAGAACAGGGCAGTTAATAAATGGTATTTCCGCAATTGTTGAAAACCCGATCGTTGGGTATGGTTTAGGAAATGCAGGAAAAGTAGTTAAAGACTTCAGCGATCAAGGGCACAGCTCTTATTCTGTTTATCATGAGGTTGTTGACAATAGAATATTATCTATTGCAATAGAATCCGGTGTTTTTTCGGCAATTTTGTTTTTATTGTTTTGGCTTTGGTTAATAGTTAAGATTTATAAGTCTATGCTATCGGAAATTAGTGTGGAGCGTTACATGTATGGAAAAGCTTTGTTTTTAAGTATATCCGCTGTCTTCGTTACATTTTTCTTTTTATCGATTTTCACGAACTATTCAATTATTTTTGTTGTTGCTGGTTTGTGTGTATTGCATTTAATGAACAAAAATGTTGTGCGACAATAGCAGCTGCCATACTTGTGTCTATCGAACGGGTTTTTTCTGACGGACCTTGATTAAGGGGTTTTGAATATGTGGAACATGCGAGTGGAAAAAAACTGGGCGCCTAATTTTATAGTTGTTGGCGCCCCTAAAGCAGGAACTACATCGCTATACTATTATCTAAAGCAGCATCCAGATGTGTTTCTTCCTGAAAAAAAAGAGTTACACTTTTTTTCTCACGAAGAAATATGCTTTTATACCGGTGGTCCAGGTGATGCTTTTATTGCAAGAGAAGTATGTAAATCGTGGATTGACTATGAACGGCATTTCAGAGGAGCTGAGAATTTTTCGGCTAGAGGAGATATTTCGCCGTCATATTTAATCCATTCGGATACGGCTGAAAGAATATTTAAATCATTAGGGAAAGTGAAAATCATTATTCTCCTGCGTGACCCAGTAGAAAAAATTATTTCACAATATACACACTTATGTGCATCAGGTAGAGAAACTCTTTTGTTGGAAGAGGCGTTAGAGGCTGAATCCGAGAGGTATAAAATGAATTGGGCAGATTTTTGGTGGTATAAAAAAAGTTCATTTTTAACTAATAACGCTGAAGTTTTTTTAAAAATTTTTGGTGCCGAAAATGTGATGTTTATTTCATCTGATGAATTCAAGATAAATACTAGGGACGTTTTGAGTAGGGTTGCGAATTTTATTAATATCAACGATAGTTTCGAGTTTGCACTTGAACAAACATTTAATGTTTCAGGTATGCCGAAGTCAAAAATTATGGCATCCATTTTTGTGAAACCAAACTTGTTTACTAGTACATTAAGACGGTTTATCCCATCAAGAATAGGTGCTCCGGTTAGAAGATTTATCATTTCATTAAATAAAGGTGGAAAGCCCGTTGTTAATGAGAAAACAAAAGAAAAGCTAAATGAAATTTTTTACGAAGAGAAAAAAAGGATAAAAAAAATGACAAATTTTTATTTTTGATTAATGGCTTAAATTCATGCGGATCTTCTTTGTGGCTATATCGATTGACAGAGCCGAAAAAGAAAATGTGATTATTAATGCTCTTTGTCAAAAAAATGAAAAACTGCTTAATGATTAAGTGAGTTAATGGGTGAATTTGAATGACAGTTGATGTTTTGAGTGTAATAATATGTTTTCACATAGCAGGTTTAAAGTAGTGTCAGCAAAAAATATTTTTTTTATTATTTTTGTTTTTTTTAACTTAGGCTTTTTTGGAGTGACATTAGCAAATGAAAAGAACAATATTCCTGTTGTTAAAGGGTTTAATGTTGGGGCCTTTGTTACATCAGGCGATATAGAGTTTTTGAAGTCTCAGGGAGTAAAATTTATTCGATTAAATTTAAGCAAGAAGCCAGTTGCTTTTAAGCAATATCCGTACTCAATTGACGATGACGCAGTTAGTAATATTGATAGAATAGTTGAGTTATGTAAAAAAAATAATATTCGGATTATCCTTGATCCTCATACATTTCCAGGAACTAAGGAAGTGTCTTTTACTAGGGCAGATGATGAAATTTGGAAAAATTATAAATTTCATAAAATTGTTTTAAATATATGGGCCTATCTTGCAAATAGATATAAAGAGGAGTCGACAATTTTTGCTTTTGATATATTTAATGAACCCACAGTTGAAGATTTAACCCTTGAGCAAGGCCCTGGTAGTTGGAATGAGCTGGTTGGGAAAATTATATCAACAATACGTTCAGTTACAAAAGATAAATATATTATTGTTGAACCAGCGGCTGGAAGAGTATCTATTTTTAAACGTATGGATAGAGTTAATGGTGTGAAGTATTTGAAATTACCGGATGCTAATAAAATAATATTAGGTATACATATGTATGCGCCAATCCTTTTTACGCATCAAGGCGTTCGTGGGCGAGCGGTGGGGGTGTTGTATCCAGGATGGATAAATGGACATTTTTATGACAAAAAAATTCTAAAAGAATATTTGGCAGAAGTTGAAGTGTTTTCTCGCAAAAATAATGTTAATGTATTGGTCACAGAGTTTAGTGCATCTCGATATGGTGAATCTGCTGCAGATAAATATGTTTTTGATTTAATTGACATATTTAATGAATACAAATGGGGTTGGATATATCATTCGTTTAGGTTGGCTCCGGAGTGGAATGCTGAGTTATCTGATAAAGATTCTTTTCCACCTGAAAGATGGAAGTTTTTGATTCGTGAACTGGACAAGAAGTAATAGCGTATTTAAGTGTATTTTTTATTGAGACAGGTTGCTGATTATGAGTGATATTAGTGCTTATTTAGATAAGACATGCGCTGTAATTTTGAATTGGAATGCATATTTAGAGACTATAGAATGCATAGAAAATGTAGTCGGCGCGTATAGTGGGCTTTCTATTATTGTTATAGATAATTTTTCTAGTGACAACTCATTGCATGAAATTAAGGAGCACTTGAGTCTTTTGGCAGTTAACTCTGGTGCGTTGTTTTTTTGTGTGGATGAAAATGATTTTGGTCGTGCTGTAAATGAAATTAATGCGGTGAATAGTTGCTGTTTTATCTTAGTTAAAGCTCATGAGAATTATGGATTTGCTGGGGGTAATAATCGTGGCTTATCAGTAGGCATGAAAATAAAAAAATTTGATTATTTTTGGATGTTAAATAATGATGCAAGGATAAACCATAATTCTCTTCCTGAATTGTTAAAAGTTTTTTGCGGTAGCAATAGTGTTGGGTTTGTTGGTTCTGTTTTGTGTGATTATTATCACCATGACGTGATTCAATGTTTTGGTGGTGGGAATATTTATAAATGGATTGGTAAGCGTAAATTGTATTTAAAAGGGGAGAAAGTATCATATTTATCTACTGTTGCCGCTGCTACTCCTGATTATTTAATGGGGGCTAGCTTGTTGGTGAAAAAAAGAGTGTTAGAAACTGTAGGCTTGATGGATGAATTTTATTTTATGTATGCGGAAGAGCTGGATTGGCAGCTAAGGGCTAAAAAAAATGGATGGCATATATCTGTCGCTCCCGGCAGTATTGTGTACCATAAAGGTGCTGTAAGCACTAAAGGACGCAGTTATCTTTATCATTATTATTTAAACAGATCGTCTATAATTTTCACAAGGCGTTTTTATAGTTATAGTGTACTGGTTTCTGTTTTGATGTTTTTGCCGTTGGTGAATACATTTAAGCTTATAAAGGAGCCTAAAAATTTAGCATATGCTATGAAAGGAATAGTTGATGGTCTTTTTTTTAAATACCCATCGCTTTTTTAATGGAGTGGCTTAAATGAAGAGAAAAAAAATATTAGCTGTTTCGTCTGGTGGCGGACATTGGATTCAGTTAAGCAAAATAAATAAAGCTTTTGAGAGTCATAATGTTGTGTATGTCACTGTGTATGGCGGTAATAGAATGGGAGATGCAAAAACATATTTTGTGCAAGACGCAAATCTTACTACAAAAGTTAAAGCCGCTGTTTTAGCTATTCAGATTCTATTTATTGTTTTGAAAGAGCGCCCAGACTTTGTCATTTCTACTGGAGCAGCGCCTGGTTATTTCGCTGCTTTGTTCGGTAAAAAAATTTTAAAATGTAAAGTGCTTTGGATTGATAGCATTGCTAATGCTGAGGTGCTTTCTAAATCAGGGGAAATGGTTCGTGGTATTGCAGACGTTGTTTTAACGCAATGGGCTCATGTTGCAGAGAGAACTGGTGTTTTATTTAAAGGCAGTATTTTATGAAAATATTTGCTACAGTTGGAACGCAAGGTCATTTTGATCGGCTGATTTGTGCTCTTGATAATTGGGTGGTTGGGAAAAGCGATGTCTCTGTAATTGCTCAAATTGGAAAAGGGGCAAGAAGACCAAAAAATATTAATTTTTTTGAAACAATAGAGCAGTCAATGTTTTTTAATTTTGTGAAAGATGCTGATGTCGTCGTATCTCACGCTGGTATGGGAACAATTATTACCGCTATAGAATTAGAAAAAAAATTGTTGTGATGCCGCGGCTTTTTAAAAATGCTGAACATCGCAATGATCACCAAGTAGATACGGCACGTCATTTGTCAGAAAAGGCTAATATCGTTGTTGCTTATGATGAAAGTCAGCTTGTGAAGATTTTGGACGAATTGTCTAACTATAATAAAATTAATTATTGTTTTGTTAGTAAAGATAGAGAGAGACTGATTTCCTTTATCCGGGATTTTGTGAACTTGTAATTTCAAGGATTGATTTTGGCGTGTGGCTAAAAATATTTCAATCTAATAAATGATTTGAGGTTCGTTAATAATTATCATGTTTTTGTGGATCAATAATGTTTGGTCGAATTGTAAGTTATGGAACTGTGCATAAGTTAATTTAATGCGAGTGTTGTGAAGTCGGGTATTGTATTGGTTTTAAACGTTTGTGTGATTGTGCATAAAATGATGGCTATAGTGTGATACACATCACATCTCGATAGAGTACACTATTACTTCACGGAAGTCGTTTTTTGAGGCGTGCTTCTGGCTCTTATAAGGTTATCAATCGCTTATTCTGTGAAATGACACGCAAGTAACGGTTGATCAGGGAATTTTATTGCACGGCAGAACAGCATGAAAAAAGGATTCCTCTACGAACACTCGGTCGCGATTGGGTTATTGATGCGGGTATTCGATTTATTTGCGATTGTTGGCGCGGCATTGCTCACCTATTGGATGCATTTCGATACGTGGGAACCACCGAGTAATTACGTCCGCGCGGTAATTATTGGCGTATTGTTGTCATTGATGGCTTTCGATCAGATGCAGGTGTATCGCGCGTGGCGCGGTACCTCAATCGCCTCGGAAGTGCGAACTCTCGGTTTGGCATGGACATTGACCTATATTCTCTTATCCGCGGTGTTGGTGCTAACTGAGCAACATGAGGAGTTTGCGAGGCGCTGGCTTATCAGTTGGTACGGAGCTGGGTTGCTTTTCTTTATAGCGTTTCGCTCAAGTTTGCGCCATTCTTTGCGCTTTTTGCGTTCTGGCGGACGTAATACCCGACGTGTCGTTGTTGCCATTGTTGGTGACCTTGGTTTTCAAGTGATCCAGCAATTGCAGGAAGCTCGTTGGACTGGACTTATCGTCGTAGGGTACTTCGAGGATCGCTCGGAGGAGCGGGTCGGTGATATTTACGGTGTTCCTAGGCTCGGCAATCTTGAAGATATGGCCGCTTTCGTCGAGGCGGGACACACAGACCAAGTTTGGTTGACTCTGCCATTTCGGGCAGAGGAACGTATGCGGCAGATTTTGGTTTCGCTTCGACACTGTACGGCAGATATCCGTATGGTACCGGATATCTTCGGGTTTAGTTTGCTGAATCATTCACTGGGTGAAGTGGCTGGTATTCCGGTAATCAATCTATCATCGACACCTATGGTAGGCGTTAATCGGGTTGTCAAGGCAATTGAAGACCGTGTTATCGCTAGTATTATTCTTTTGCTGATTAGCCCTTTGATGATTTGTGTTGCGCTGGGGATCAAACTGACTTCAGCTGGCCCGGTATTTTTCCGCCAGGAACGGTTGGGATACGACGGTAGAGTATTCCGTGTCTGGAAATTTCGCAGTATGAAAGTGCACCAGGAGCGGGAGGGGAAAGTGACGCAAGCCAAGAAAAACGATTCGCGAATCACTCCGTTCGGTGCATTTCTGCGTCGTACCAGCTTGGATGAACTACCTCAATTCTTCAACGTGCTTGATGGCAGTATGTCGATCGTCGGACCACGTCCACATGCGGTTGCTCATAACGAGGAATACAAGGATCTGGTTGATCGTTATATGCGCCGGCATAAAGTCAAGCCGGGCATAACAGGTTGGGCGCAGGTTAATGGGTTTCGTGGAGAAACGGATACGCTTGAGAAGATGGAGAAGCGTGTCGAGTATGATCTTTATTACATTGAGCATTGGTCGCTATTGTTTGATCTGAAAATTATTTTCATGACGATTTTTAAAGGTTTTGTTAATCCAAACGCTTATTGATGGGGTAGGCAGTGTCGTGCTTTTATTTGCGAATGTTCGCGCAGCGACGTTTACGGTGGCAGTGATCAATGCTTGATCCCGCCATCTTTACGTGCGCACACTCAAGGTCTTGAGTCATCAACCGGGAGTCATAGCACGTGAACGCACCGCTGCCTGTATCCCCCTCGCGACATCATGCCCAGACGCTACGTGCACTCCTTGAGCGGCCTGGACGCCCAGTAATCATTGGCGTAGCGGGTGATAGTGGCGCTGGTAAGACAACTTATACCAATGGTTTGAGACGCATGCTCGGCGATGACATCGTTGGCATGATCCCGATGGACGGCTATCACAAAGAGGATCGGGCCACACGCAGACGTAGTGGCCGCTCGCCGCTTGATCCGGATGCCAATCACTTGTCATTGCTGCGTGAGCATCTTGAGGCTTTGCGGCGCGGTGAGGTCGTGCACATTCCAGGCTATGACCATGTGAGTGGCACGCTGACGAGTCCGAAACCATTTGCGCCGAGACCGATTCTCGTGCTTGAGGGCTTGCACGCGCTGTATCCGGAGTTTGCTCCACTCCTTGATTACCGGGTGTTTGTCGATCCTGCCCGCGAGATCAAACTGCGCTGGAAAATTGCCCGGGATACTCAATATCGAGGTCACGCAGTGCAGCCTTTGGCGGATGAGATTCGACGCCGTGAAGCGGAGTTTCGCCGCTGGATCGAATTTCAGAAGACCGATGCTAATGTGGTTATCAAAATCAACAAGAGCAAGTTGCGTTTGCTGGCCAGTGATGAGTATTGGGACACTCCTCCGGATGGCTGTTTCCATGTTGAGTTGATTTTTCAGCCTACGCACACACCATTGCCACCTTTGCGCTTGTCATTCAGTCTTGCCCGTATGCTGGGTGAGGATCCATTGCCTTTCGCTCTGGCTGTGGTGCCTCGTTCGTATTGGGGTAGACAGGCGAATTCGATTCATCTCGATGGCTTGATGCCACCCCGGGTCGTCAGTGTATTGCAGCGGCAAATCGAACGTTTTACCGGGATCGAGGTTGGCGAGGCGCGCACGGCGGGTGCGCTCAAGCATGAGAGGATGCCGGCGATCGCTTTCACTCAGCTGTTGGTGACTTGGCCAATTCTTGAGCACATCGCTCATATCTTGCAGACACGTAACTGAGGCTCGTCTACGTCGCTTCGGGGATTTTCTCGCCTGATGCAGGCTTGTTATGATGGGTGCACACTAAACTAAAAAAGTAGCAAGCCAATGAGGCTTCGCTGCGGTGTGCTGCAGTCATGGCAACGCAATAAAGCGCTGTCAGCATGCGCGCCGTGCAGAGGAGGGGATCAGTACATGCACGAAGATATTCGGGAAGTCGTCCGCCAAGCTGAGCGGCGTGTTGGCGGTGAGCTTAGTGAAGCACAGTTTATGCAGTGCCTGGTCGCAGAGCGGGCTTTGAGCATGCGTGAGGTGGCCATGCTGTGGCATGGATATCGTGCTCGTAAGGCACGCATGGCATGCATGACCATGCAAGGTTGAGGGGCTGCGCGTCCTTCGTTTGCGCATGCATATAGATTGAGTGAACGGTCCCGCGGTTGTGTTGCGGGACCGTTTGTTTTTCGCGCTTAAGTTGGTTAGCTGTGCGGGCCGGTTAACGCCGAGAGGTTGCAGGGTATCTTATCGGGTCATTCTCTTTGGGGACTAGGCGGCGTCAGCAAACTGTGTTTCAAAACTTGCAGCGAAGGTGTCTAGCTCGCCAGCAGGCAGTTCGTTGATGCCTGCTGCGGTACGGCGCCCACCGCCAGTCGGGAAGCGGAGGCAAAATTCATCGGCAGCGACCCGGCTGTTGGCGGGGACGCGCAGACTCACGGTGTAACTGCCGTTGGCACGGGGCGACAGCAGGGCAATCGCGCTGCTGGGCTTCTCATGCATCAGTTCATTGGCGAGCACGCCGATGACCCGTCGTGCCCATGCGGCGTCAGGCAGTACCAACAGAAGCGCTCCGGGAACTTCGCGTAGTGGCGACAGCTCACGCGCAAGGCTCATGTCGGCTTCGTAGCCGGCGAACAGTTGTGCACAGACAGCCGACTCGCGTGCAAAGTCCAGCGGATCGGCGTAGGGCAGCATGCCAGCAGCCAGTTCCACCGGATCGAAATGTAGATCGGGGATGGATTCGCCGTAGGCGTTGTAGTTGAGGCAAATACCAAGGCGCTCCAGCGTAGCGATGGTGTCAGCACTGTAGCCAGCCTGTTGCGCTAACGCGTGTGCCACTTTCGGCAGACTGTCGCCAAACGCAGCGGTAATCGCCCAGGCGTGGTAGCGTCCGCCGAGGAAACGGTCGACCAGCAGACTGGTGCAAACTTGAGGCGAAGTGTCGATATAGGACGTGAAATGTGCATGCGTCGGCAGTTCACCGGCATGGTGGTGGTCGAAGTAACGTACCGGAATGCCTGTATCGAGCAGCCGCAACAAGCCCTCGCGATTGCTGTCGAGGGAGACGTCGAGGGCAGTCACTTCATCGCCTGGCTGGGCATTGATACGGCTGAGCAGCTTGATGTCACGTTTAACGCCGGTAATGAGGATGGCATCCTGAGGCCGCTCGGCGAGACGTAACTGCTGCAGCGCACATAAACCGTCGGCATCACCGTTGTAGGCAAAAAACTGGGGCATTCCGCACTCCCTGTCAGCGTTGGCTTTAAAGCCCATATCTTAACCGGCTGGCTGTACGTTTAGTGGGGGCGCTCGGCGTCCAGCCAGCTCTGACGTTTACGGTAAATGGTCGAGGCGCTGATGCCGAGCAGTGCTGCTGCTCGCGGGATGTTGCCGTCACAGGCGGCGATGGCTTCCTCGATCGATTCGCGTTCGACGAGCTCCAGTGGGCGGATGTGCCAGGTTGAGGCATCGTGTGCCAGCGTGTCGTTTGCGGGCATGTCGTCCACTGTGCCGAGATGTGCCGATGTGCGATTCGCATCTTCATTACCGGGTATGGTGCGGACAGCAGTGGTGGGTGCGAGTCGATTGAGCGGTGCAGGCAGCATGCGCGGCAGCACGATTTCACCGTCGTTGAGAACGACGATGTTGCGCACGACGTTCTGCAGCTCGCGGACATTGCCTGGCCAGTCATATGCGAGCAGGACACCTTCGGTGTCCGTGGCGAAGTGGCGGAAGGCGCGGCCTTCCTCGTGGGCATAGGCGCGCAGAAAATGCAGGGCGATCGCCAGTACGTCGTCCTCGCGATCACGCAACGGTGGCAGGTGCAGCGGGATGACATGCAGGCGGTAGAAAAGGTCTTCGCGAAAACGGCCTTCCTCGACCTCGTGGCGCGGATCGCGGTTGGTCGCGCAGACGAAGCGCACATCGACTTTTTCCAGCCTGCCGGAACCGACGGCCTGGAAGCTGCCGCTCTGCACGAAGCGCAGCAGTTTGGTCTGCAGCTCCGGGCTCATCTCGCAGACTTCATCGAGGAATAGCGTGCCGCCATCGGCCAGTGCCGCAGCGCCACGGCGCTCACTGGTCGCGCCGGTGAAGGCGCCGCGGACATGGCCAAAAATCTCGCTTTCCATCAGATCGCGGGGGATTGCGGCGCAGTTCAGCGCGATGAACGGCCCGGTGGCGCGCTTGCTGCGACGGTGGATGGCCTCAGCGCAGATTTCCTTGCCGGTGCCGCTTTCTCCGGTGATGAATACCGTGGCACGACTGGGGGCTGCACAGTCGATGATGTGGTAGACCGCCTGCATTGGCAGCGAGCCACCGATGAAATCGCAATAGCGCTCGCGGGCGCCGTCACGCAGTGTGGCCACGAGGTTGTCGAGGCGCTGGTGCTCCAGAGCGTTGCGTACGGTCAGTCGCAGACGATCGGCATCGAACTGATTTTTGACGAGGTAATCGTAAGCGCCGGCGCGCATGGCATCGACCACTTTGGTGATCGAATCGTTGGCACTGATGATGACCACGCAGATCGGCAGCGCATGCGTGACGATGTACTCAAGAATCGAAAGCCCGTCCATGTCCGGCAGATTGAGGTCGAGCAGCAGCGCGTTCGGCGTTTCTTGCTCGATCAGCGCCAAGGCCTCGCCACCCGTTCCGGCGACACTGACGCAGCAGGGTTCGCGGCGCAGGTAGCCCACGTAGACTTCCGCCATTGAGCGGCTGTCCTCGACGATGAGGACCCGGGGCTGTTGATTCGCGACGAGGGACTCCGCCCTGGCTGACATCGGCAATTCCTCGGCTGATGGCGGAGCGGGTCCGCGGATGTTTCCTGCACACTTTAATGCGAGCGGCAGGCCGAGGAGAACCGCCACTGCTGGTGGGTGTCCCGATTACCTTTAAAGTCAGGCACCGCCCAGCGCTTCGAGTATCACCAGCGTGCTGCGGCCTGCGCCGAGCAGCTCATTGGCGAGCTGCTCACAGGACAGGCTGGGGTCGAAGGCCGTGTCGTCAGGCTCCGCCAGACACAGCACGATGCGTTCACCGGGTGCCGGCCGCAAGGTGGTGCCGTGCGTTTCGCGCAGCCCGTTGAGCTTGCCGTCGCCGTCACCGACACGTGCCCAGCCGGTGGCGCCGCTGCCGGCCAGATCGAGGCGGCCGTCGCGTCCGGTCAAGGCTAGCAGCAGGTCGATCTGTTGTCCGCCGAGCACGCAATCCGACCACAGTTGCGCGCGTAGGATCTCGACCAGCGTTGCAGCATCACCGCCCAGCGACAGCTGCGCGGCGAGACCGGCCAGATAGGCCGCCTGCAACGCCGCAGCCGAGTGTGCTGCGCGGCTGTGAATGCGCCCGAGCAGCAACATGCCGCCCGATGGTTCGCGGCGGTGGACGACGATGTCGAGATTGTCATGCCCGATGGCATGCAGCGTCACGGCAAAGCTGCCGAGGCGCGGTGGCAGGCGCGGGCGCAAGGTATCGGCGAGCTGGGTGGCGAGATCGTCGGCGAGCCGCTCGCGCACGACACGATGGCGCGCCAGGACGCGGTGAATCGTAGTGCGCAGCGCGCGTTTGCGCAGCGGTTTGAGCAACAGGTCATCGATGCCGAGGCTGACGGCGACGCCCTGCAGCTTTTCGTCCTCGACGCCGGTCATGAAGATGAACGGCAGCAGTTCGTGTGCCCCGCGTGCGCTGAGCTGGCGGTGAAAGCACAAACCGTCGGTGCCCGGCATATAGATGTCGCAGAGCACCAGATCGACCGGGCGGCGTGTCAGTTCGCCGAGGGCAACGTCGGCGCTGGCACAGGTGACAATCTCGAACTCGTCCTGCAGGTAACTGCGGATGAGTTCACGCTGGCTGCTGTCATCATCGAGAACGAGCACCCGTGGCTTGCTGCGTACCAGGGCAGACGGGGGCGTTTCGTCTCCAGCGGCCTCAGGGCTGCTTCCATTCGTGAGTGGAGGAACGATCGCGCTGAACATATGGCTTCCGAGGTCATGAACCGAATGAGGCGCACACAGCCCGCGTGCGGGGCGACGGATATGTGTTGGACAGAACGATATGCCAAGCGTCGCCTGATGGGGGGAAAAAGACTGTGTCGGCGCACGGACTTGCGACGCTCTGTGTGACGTAGACCACGTCGCACGATCACGCTCTGAATCCGTGCCCGCTGGCGCATCAATGGGTTGACGTAAGCCGCCGTCCCGCAAGCATAGCGGAGGCGAAACAGTCGCTCACATCACGGCTGGATAATAGGGTCAGCGCGGGAACAGGCGGTCGAGTTCGTCGAGTGCCGGTCGGGCGATCGAGCGAATGCTTTGGGCCAGCTCGCGAGCGGTGGCCCGGTCATTTTCACGACAGGCATCGTTGAGACGGCGCGCATGCGATTGCAGCTGTTTGGCACCGAAGGTGCCGGCACTGCTTTTGAGGGTGTGCGCTTCGCGCTGCAGGCGTACCCAGTCTTCACTGGCGAGCGCGGTATCGATGGCGTCGAGTCGCCCGCGAGCCTCATCAACGAACAGGTTGACGATGCGTGTGAGTACTTCACGATCGGTATCGGCTTCGAGCTGATCGAGCACAGCAGGATCGACGACCGGCGCCAGCGCCGTCGGGGCGGGTGTCGAGGGGGGGGCTTCCGTTGCCGGGGCACTGGCGGCCGTTTGTGCCAGCCAGCGATCGAGGGTCGCCAGCATCTGCATGCGGTCGATCGGTTTCGTCAGGTAGTCATCCATGCCAGCGGCCAGGCAGCGTTCGCGGTCGCCCGGCAGCGCATTGGCGGTCATCGCAATGATCGGCAGATCGCGCTCGGCGCCCGACAGATGGCGAATCTCGGCGGTTGCCTCGAAACCGTCCATTTCCGGCATCGCCAGATCCATCAGCACCAGGTCGTAGGGCAGCGTGCGTACCGCGTGCACGGCCTCGATGCCATTACCGACGGCGTCGACCTGATAACCGGCCTTTTTCAGCATGGCAATGGCGACGGTCTGGTTCACCTGACTGTCTTCGACCAGCAGGATGCGGCCGTTGCGTTTGGCCGGCGTTGGCGTTGGCGTCGACGGCGGGCGCACCTCGCGCTCGCGCTCCTCGCGCAGACGGATTTCCTCGGCGTCGCTGGCTCCGATCGCCGCGCATAGCCAGCGGTACAGACTCTGCTGGCGCACCGGCTTGGTCAGCGAGGCGTGGAAGCCCATGCGGCGCACGCGCTGGGCGATCGACGGCGAGCCCATGATCGCCATCAGGATCAGCGCCGTGTCGGCCAGCGCCGGCTCGCGCAGGATCGCCTGGCCGAGCTCCTCGCCGCGCATGTCCGCCAGCCACTGGTCGATCAGCGCCACCGCGAACGGTTCACCGGCCGTGCGCGCATCGCGCAGGGCGTCGAGTGCGGCCATGCCGTTGGCGACACTGCTGACTCTGAGCCCCCAGCCCTGCAGTTCCAGCTCGCGTGTGCGGCGCGACACCGGGTTGTCCTCGACGATCAGCACCCGGATGCCGGCCAGCACCTTGAGGTCCAGTGCCGCCTGCGCCGGATCGCCGCCGGCGAGTGCGCACTCGATCGTGAACCAGAACACCGAGCCCTGGCCCGGCGTACTGGTGAAGCCGATCTCGCCGCCCATCAGCTCGACCAGTCGTCGCGAGATAGCCAGGCCGAGACCGGTGCCGCCGTACTTGCGCGAATGCGAGGGATCGGTCTGCGAGAATTTCTCGAACAGTTTCGGTTGCGCTTCACGCGGGATGCCGATGCCGGTGTCCTGAATCTCGACGCGCAGGCGAAAGTGCCCGGCGGTCGCAGTGCTGTCGCGCATCACGTGCATCGTCACGCCGCCCTTGCGGGTGAACTTCACGGCATTGCCGGCGAGATTGAGCAGGATCTGGCGCAGGCGGCCGGCGTCGGCAGACAGTCGCTGCGGCAGGCCGTTCTCGATCCAGGTCGAAATCTCGATGTGCTTACCGTGCGCGCGCGGAGCCAGCAGCTCGGCGACGCCCTCGACCAGCGGCACCAGATCGAACTCGGTGCTTTCCAGATCGAGGCGGCCGGCCTCGATCTTCGAGAAGTCGAGGATGTCGTTGATGATCGTCAGCAGTGCCTTGCCCGACTCGCTGGCGGTTTCGGCGAAGTTGCGCTGCTCCTCGGACAGCGGCGTGTCGAGCAGCAGCGTCAGCGTGCCGAGCACGGCGTTCATCGGCGTGCGGATCTCGTGGCTCATCGTCGCCAGGAATTCCGATTTGGCGCGGTTGGCCGCCTCGGCCTGCTCGCTGGCCACGCGCAGCGCCTCTTCGGCCTCGCGCCGCTCGGTGATGTCGCGCACGAAGGCGGTGAACAGCGTCTCGTCGCCGCTGATCGTCGAGCTGACGGCAATCTCGGCGGCGAACTCGCTGCCGTCGGCGCGCATCGCCTGCACCTCGACACGGCGGCCGATGATGCGTTTTTCGCCGTATTCGAGGTAGCGGGCCATGCCGCGTTCATGTTCGGCGCGCAGACGTGGCGGAATCAGATGCTGCGCCATCGGCTGGCCGAGCACATCCTGACGGGCGTAACCGAACATGTGTTCGGCGGCCGGGTTGAATTCGAGGATGCTGCCGTCCTGGTCGGTCATGATGATCGCGTCGAGCGCCGAAGCGAGCATCGCCGACTTCAGCCCCTCGCTCTCGTGCAGCTGCGCCGCCGCGCGCTTGCGCGCCGAAATATCGCGCAGGATCACCGCGTAATAGGTCTGGCGGTTGTGCACGAAGCCGCAGACCGACAGCTCGACGGCGGTGCGTGAGCCGTCCTTGCGGCGCACGTCGAGTTCGCGCACCTGCTCGGCGGCATCGCTGGTCAGTGTGCGCAGCGGGTCGTCACCGAGGCGCAGCAGTTCCTGCGCCGGCAACAGCACGCGCAGGTTGCGACCGATCAGCTCATCCGCGGTGTAGGCGGAGAGGCGCTCGGCGGCCGGGTTGAAGCGCACGATGGCGCCTTCGGCGTCGAGTGTGAGGATCGCCTCGCTGGCGGCGGCGACGATTGCCGCATCGAGCCGCGGGTTGGCCTCACCGATGCCGGTTTCCTCGGTGGCCGGTTCGCCAGACCCGAGGAAACCGAACAGGCGGCCGGTCAGCGAGCGCGGTTCCTTCTCTTTCATGATGCGGCCGCGCGCGGGCGCAGGGCAGCGGAGCGGGCTGGCATGTGGATTTCAGATGACATGCTGTTCCTGCAAGGCGGCAATGGCGGCGGTGTCCAGTCCGAGCTCACGCAGCACGGCCTGGCTGTGTTCACCGTCGCGTGGCGGTACCTGATTGATCTTGAAATCATAATCGCTGAAATGCACGGGGAACGCTGTGACGGTGATCTCGCCGCCCTGCGGGTGCGGGCAGGCTGCGAAGACGCCGCGCGCGCGCAACTGCGGGTCGGTAAGGGCGCCAGCGACATCCAGCACCGGTGTGACGCAGGCGTCGACCGCGGCAAAGCGCTCACTCCAGTAGCGCTGCGGCTGACTGGCGAACACCGCTGCCAGTTCAGCCCGCACACGCTCGCCTGCGTGCCCCGTCGCGGTGTGGCCCGGCAGCAGATCGGGGCGTTCCAGCGTGGCACACAGGGCTGCCCAGAATTTTGCTTCCAGCGCACCGACCGCCATGTAGCGGCCGTCGGCGCAGGCGTAGACACCGTAGCAGGGCAGGCCGCCGGTGAGGAAATCGGCCCCGCGTGCCGCACTGGCACCCGCCGCCTGCAGCGTCATCAGCGGGAACAGGTGGTGGGCGGCAGCGACGTCGGTCATCGCCACATCGACGTAGCGGCCCTCGCCGCGCAGGCGGGCATCGAGCAGCGCGGCGAGGATGCCGGTGACGGCGCCGAGCGTGCCGCCGAGCAGATCACCGATCTGCAGCGAGGGGATCGCCGGCGGCCCGCCGGCCGCGCCGGTCTGATCGAGGATGCCGGCGGTGCCGACGTAATTGAGGTCATGGCCGGCGCGGTCGCGGTACGGCCCGTCCTGACCGTAGCCGGTGATGGCGCAGTAAACGATGCGCGGGTTGATCTCGCGCACCTGCGCATAGCCGATGCCGAGGCGCTCGACGACGCCGGGTCGAAAGCCCTCGACGATGACGTCGGCCGTTGCTGCGAGGCGCAGGAACAGTTCGCGTCCGGCGGCCTGCTTGAGGTCGAGTGTCAGGCTGCGCTTGTTGCGGTTGGCGAGCAGGAACAGGTAGCTGAGCTCGCCGGCCATCGGCCCCAGCGTGCGGCCGTAATCACCGCCACCCGGGGCCTCGATCTTGATGACGTCGGCACCGAGATCACCGAGGTGCTGCGTGGCCAGCGGTCCCGGCAGCAGCTGCGTCAGGTCGAGAACACGGATGCCGTGCAGCGGGGGCAGGCGCTGGCTCATGGACAGTGCTCCGGTGTCGGCGTCGTGAACAGCGCGGCGAAGCGCGCGGCGGCGGCGCGTACGTCCGGTTCGCCGAACACGGCGCTGATTACGGCCAGCATGTCGACACCGGCGGCGAGCAGCGGCGCGGCGTTGTCGGCACGGATGCCGCCGATGGCAACGATCGGGCAGCGGAATTCAGCGCGCGCAGCGCGCAGCAGTTCAAGGCTGGCCCGTACGGCCTGCGGCTTGATGGCGGTCGGATAGACCGCGCCGAAGGCGATGTAGTCGGCGCCGCCGGCCACCGCGGCGCGGGCGCGTTCGAGTTCGTCGTAACAGGACACGCCGATGATCGCTCGCGCGCCGAGGGTGGCGCGGGCCGCGCTCAGGGCGCCGTCCTCACGACCGATGTGTACGCCGGCGGCGCCGATGCGCGCGGCCAGAGCAAGGTCATCATTGATGATCAGCGGTACGCCGCGAGCCTGGCAGGCGGTATTGAGCGCGCGTGCCAGATGTTCGCGCAGCGCGGCGTCGGGGCGCTTGTCGCGGTACTGGATGCAGCGTGCGCCGCCGTCGATCGCTGCTTCGACGCTGGCGAGTAGCGCCGAATCGGCGATCAGCGTGCTGTCGGTGATGGCGTACAGGCCACGCAGCCGCGGGGCATCAGTCATCGTCGGCGTCACCCTGCTCGTTATCGTCGGCCCAGAACAGGCGGTTGGGCATGTGCTGGCCGGCGCCGATGCGATAGCCGCCGCGCAGCGCCTCCCAGGTGTATTCCTGCGCCTGGTAGATCGCCGAGAGCACCTCCTGCCCCTGTGCCAGCAGACCGGCAAGCGCTGCCGCCAGCGTGCAGCCGGAGCCGTGATAGCTGTGCGGCAGGCGCTCCCAGGTGTAGGACTCAAGCAGGCGGTGATTGGCGTAGAGCGTGTTGACGACGCGCGGTGTGTTTTCGTGCGTGCCGGTGATCAGCACGTACTCGCAGTCCTGCGCCAGCAGTGCCATCGCGCAGGCGTCGAGGGTGTCGGCCTCCGGTGCCAGGCGGCGCGCCTCGACGCTGTTCGGGGTCAGCACGGTGACGTGCGGCAGCAGCGTGCGGATGGTTTCACTCATGTGCACGCTGTCGAAATCATGCCCGCCGCCGGCGGCGAGCACCGGATCGAGGATCACCGGAATGTGCGGGTAGTCCTCGAACAGCACTTCGAGCACTTCGGCGATGCCCGGCGAGCCGATCAGCCCGACTTTGAACGCCGCAACCGGAATGTCGGCGAGCACCGCGCGCGCCTGGGCGTAGACCAGGTCGGGATCGAGCGGAATCAGCTGGTAGACGTCACGGCTGTCCTGCACCGTCAGTGCGGTAATCACCGGCGCGGCGTGGCAGCCCATGCTGGCGATGCCTTCGATGTCGGCCTGAATCCCGGCGCCGCCGCTGGGGTCGTTGCCGGCCAGCGTCATCACGACGGGAACGGGATAGCTCTGGCTCATGACGCGGCCTCCTGCGTGTGCGCCCGACGGCGCGGTGGCCGTGGTAGCGGCACGATAACCGATCGTTCAGGAACCGGCGAGCTGCCGTCCGTGCTCAGATCTTGCCGGCCTGCTGGGCGATGAAGGCCGTCTTCGCCGACAATTCGAGCGAGCAGGTCCATTTGTAGGCGAGGTTGACGGTCTCGGCGGCGGCGAACACGCCGTGACCGCGGACCACGGCGATCGGTACCTCGGCCAGCACCTCGGCAACGCGCTCGGCGGCGGTCTCTTTATAGGCTTCGAAGGGGATGGTGATCACCGGCACGCGGCCGAAGTGATACTGGCCTTCGAAATCGGCGGGCACGAACTCTTCGTTGTCCATCGTCATCGCCACGGTGTACGGCCCGTGGCTGTGCAGAATGGCACGCATGCGCGGATTGGCGGCATAGACCGCGACGTGCAGACGGGCATCGAAGGAGGCGCCGCGGCCGATCTGCGCATCGCTGCAGGCAATCAGGTCGCCACTGGTCAGCGTGTCGGCGCAGCAGCCGGTCGGCGTGACCCAGACGGTATCGCCGTCGAGGATCGAGGCATTGCCGCTGTGTGAATCGTTGAGGCCATAGACGCGCAGCCAGTGATAGTGGCGCACCAGTTCGTCTTTGATGTTCATCGGGAAAGTTTCCGCGAGGCGAATGACGGGAATGCGGATGGGGCCGCGGCGGCGCGCCGCCGGCCGGTCGCAGTGGGGCGCTATGGTGCTGGAAAAGCCGGAGCGGCGAAAGTTTGCCGGCACCGGGGGCCTTTGTTGCTGCGCCCGGGCCATGCTGTCGTTGCACTGTCACCGTGCAGTCCTCGTCGCCCGGGTATCATGTAGCGATGCGCTATCCCCGTTTTCCGATCATTGCCGGCGACGTGGCCGCACGGCAGGTGTCGTCGTCATGAAAGGGCGCCGCCGCTGGCTGCGCCTGCTCTGCCTGCTGTGTTTGCTGCCGCTGCTGCTGGTGCTGTGGCTGATGACGCGCATCGTCGTGTTTGCCGACAACCATGACGACGATCCGGCCGATGCGGCGCTGGTGCTCGGTGCCGCCGCCTGGTACACGCGCCCCTCGCCGGTGTTCGAAGAGCGCATCCGCCACGCGATCACGCTTTATCGCGCCGGGCGCGTGCGCATGATCGTGTTCACCGGCGGTCGCGGTCGCGGTGATACCCGCAGCGAAGCGAGCGTTGCCAAAAACTACGCGCTGCGCCAGGGCGTTCCAGATGCGGCGATTCTCACCGAAAGCGAATCGCATTCGACCTGGGGCAACCTGTCGAAGGCCAAGATCCTGCTCGACCGCTACGCGCTGCGCCGCGTGCTGGTGGTTTCCGATCCGCTGCATATGCGCCGGGCGATCACCATGGCGCGCGACCTCGGCATCGATGCCTGGCCGGCACCGACGCCGACCTCGCGCTTTCAGAGCCTCGGCGCGCAGTTTGAGCTGCTGCTGAGAGAGACCTACAACTACGCCCGCTACAAGTTCGGCCGCCATTTCATCGATTTCGACGAAATCGAGGACGGCTGGTCGTGAGCCGCCGCCTGCGCGGCGAGCTGCTGGCGCTGCCGGCCGGCACGCCGCAGAGCGGGCCGCTGCATCGACAGGTGTATGCGCATATCCGGGCGGCCATCCTCAGCGGCCGTTTCGCTCCCGGCACGCGGCTGCCGGCGACGCGCACGCTGGCCGCGGAACTCGGCGTTGCCCGCAATACCGTGCTCACCGCCTTCGAGCAGCTCGCCGCCGAAGGCTACCTGCAGGCGCGGGTCGGCAGCGGCACGTTCGTCGCCGGCGAACTGCCGGGGCCGCTGGGTGCCACCGCCCGGGTCGACGCCGCCGTACCCGCGCCGGCGGCGCTGTCGCAGCGTGGCGCGCGGCTGCTGGCGCTGCGGCCGCCGCTCGGGGGGACACCGGCGCGGGCGTTCGCCGTCGGTGTTCCGGCGACTGATGCCTTTCCGCTGGCGCTGTGGCAGCGCCTGCTCGCCGCACGGGGCCGCGAGCGCGGCCTGCTCGACTATGCCGCGGCGCAGGGCCATGCGCCTTTGCGCATCGCCATCGCCCGCCATCTGACCGCGGCGCGCGGGGTGGTCTGTGCGCCGGAGCAGGTCATCGTGCTGGCGGCGACGCAGCAGGGGCTCGATCTGATCGCGCGCGTGCTGGCCGATTCCGGCGACGTCGCCTGGCTGGAAGAGCCGGGTTATCGCAGCGTGTGCCAGGCCTGGCGCGGGCAGGGGCTGCGGGTCGAACCGGTGGCGGTCGATGCCGAGGGGCTGAACTGGCAGGCTGCCACGCATCCGCCGCCGCGGCTGATCTACGTGACGCCCTCGCACCAATTCCCGAGCGGGGTGGTGATGAGCCTGCCGCGGCGGCTGGCGCTGCTCGAACGCGCCGTGCAGGACGGCGCCTGGATCGTCGAGGACGACTACGACAGCGAATTTCGCTACGCCGGCCGGCCGCTGGCGGCACTGCAGGGGCTCGATGGCGGCCAGCGCGTGCTCTACCTGGGCACCTTCGCCAAGTCGCTGTTCCCCGGTTTGCGGCTGGCCTGGCTGGTGGTGCCGCCGGCGCTGGTCGAGGCCTTCGTCGTTGCCCGCCGCCTGCTCGACTACCACTCGCCGCCGCTGCTGCAGGCGGTGACTGCCGACTTCATTGACCAGGGCCATTTCGCCGCGCATATCCGCCGCATGCGCGGACTCTATGCCGAACGTCAGGCGGCGCTGCTGGAGGCCGCCCGCCGCGAGCTCGCCGGCGCCATCGAACTGACGCCGGCCGATACCGGCCTGCATCTGCTTGGCCGGCTGCAGCACGGCCGGGCGCGGCACCTGTCGGCACGGGCGGCGGTGGCCGGCATCGCGCTGCAGGCGCTCGATGAGTTCCACATCGGGCCGTGCCGGCGCGAGGGGCTGTTGTTCGGCTATGCCGCCACGCCGCCGGAGGCGATGCACAGCGCCGTGCAGCAGCTGGCCGCGCTGATCGACTGAACGCCGGTCGATCATTGGTTCTGTCAAGTTGCCGTGAATGGCTCTTTTATGGGGGCCAATGCTGCCCGAAGCTCGGTGCTTCTGATGACGAACCCGAGGTGAACCCGATGAGCGATTACCCCGTCACTGCGCAGACCCGTCTGCGGCGTATGCCCGAGCGCGGCCAATACGATCAGGCCACGGTCCACGCCATTCTCGATGCCGGTACGGTCGCCCACGTCGGCGTGCTGATCGATGGCGCACCGGTGGTGATCCCGACCGCCTACTGGCGTGTCGGTGAAGACGTGCTGGTGCACGCGGCCAGGGCCACGCGCTTTGCCCGCGCGCTGCGCAGCGGCCAGCGCGCCAGCCTGACGGTGACCCTGCTCGACGGCTGGGTGTTGGCCCGCTCGGGCTTCAACCATTCGGTCAACTACCGCTCGGTGATGCTGTTCGCGGTGCCGGAAGAAGTCGAAGACGCCGAAAGCAAGAACCGCCTGCTCGATGCGCTGATCGAGCGCATCGTGCCGGGGCGCGCGGCGCTGGTGCGCCCGGCCACCGCCAAGGAGCTGGCGGCGACGGCGGTGTTCCGCCTGCCGCTCGCCGAGGTCTCGGCCAAGCTGCGCAGCGGTCCGCCGAAAGACGACGAGGCCGATCTCGACTGGCCGGTGTGGGCTGGCGTCATTCCGCTGGCGTTGACCGCCGCTGCCGCGCAGCCCGATCCACGGCAGAGCGCCGGGCTGCCCGGCCGGCCACCGCTTTAGCCATGGCCGAAAACGGAACCGGCCGCACGCGGCGGCCGGTCCGGGGGAAATGTGCCGGCGTGCTTACAGCGCCAGCACCCAGGCGATGATTTCCTTCAGGTCGGCGTCCGATACCTGCGGGTTCGGCGGCATCGGCACCTGACCCCAGACACCCATGCCACCCGCCTTGACCTTGGCAGCCAGCTTCTCGGCGGCGCCGGCGTCACCCTTGTACTTGGCGGCGACGTCCTTATAGGCCGGGCCGACGAGCTTGGTATCGACGGCGTGGCAGGCGAGGCAGTTGTTCTTCTGCGCCAGGGCCATGCCGTCGGCGTGGGCCGGGGCAGCGAAAGCGGCGGCGACCAGCAGTGCGCCTGCGATGCCGAAGGTGGATTTCATGCGCTCTCTCCTCAAAACAACGGGGTAGGGTCCAAGAAAGACGAACAGCGTCCTCGGCTCGACCGCACGGAGGGCGGTGGCCGGCGGCGCGGACCCGTTCGGGCAAACACGCCGCGCTCGCCAGTGTCGACCGAAAATACCGGCGCGTCGAGAATCTGCTTCAAGGAATTCATGCTGGATTCAGCATCGCTCCGCTGGCACCGCGGCGTCCGCCCCCGTCGTTCAGGCGGCGGCGGTCTCCTGGTTCTGCGGTCGTGACGGTCCGCGGCGGCGGCTGATGAACAGCGCGTTGCCGCTGCGGCGCTTGGCTTCGCACTTGGCGTCGCTGGCCAGCGACGCCACGTCCAGGTGCGAGCGGCAGCGGGCCGGATCGGGCTGCACGCAGCCGATCGACAGTGTCAGCAGCGGGAAGAACATCGCCTCGCCGGCGCGCGAGAGGCTCATGATGCCGCCGACGCGGCGCGCGGCCTCGTCGTAGAGCGCCGGCACCTCGGCGGCAAAATCGCGCAGGATCGCCTCGCAGCGCAGACGCCAGTCATGGCTGCGCAGGATCAGGATGAAGTCATCGCCGCCGACATGGCCGACGAAGTCCAGCCGGGGGTCGACGTGGCGGCTCAGCAGCTCGGCGAGCGAGAGCAGCGCCTGGTCGCCGCGGGCGTAGCCGTAGTGGTCATTGAACGGCTTGAAGTGATCGACGTCGCAATAGGCGGTGACGAACTCCGTGCCGCTGGCGAGCAGCTCGTCGAGGTGCTCGTGGATCGGTACGTTGCCCGGCAGCAGCGTCAGCGGGTTGGCGTAGCGTGAATTGCGGATCTGCAGGTCGGTGATGCGCCGCAGCACATCGCGCATGCGGCCGATGCCGAGGAAGCGGCCGTCGCGCAGGATGATGAAATCCGCCTCCGGGTGGGTGGCGCTGGTCAGCTGCTGCGAGAGCTGCTCCAGACGCGTCGAGGCTTCGACCTGCAGCATGCCGGTCTCCATCACCCGCTGCACCGGCTTGCGGCCGTGCAGCTCGATGCCGTAGCGCGCCAGCAGCAGATTGAGCAGCGGCGCGCGCCGCAGCACGCCGCAGACCAGACCGTCGCTGACCACCGGCAGCGTATCCAGGCCGGGGGCGTCGTGAAACAGCTGCGCGGCGCTGAGCACCGTCACCGATGGCGCGACAACCGGCACCGGCGTCACCAGGCCGGCGGCGGTCTCGCTCAGCCGAGGCAGCGGCGCATGGCTGGCGCAGCTGCTGTTCAGCAGCTCCCACGGCATCGTCTCCGGCGGTGCGAGCTGCGGTCGCGCGAACAGATAACCCTGACCGAGGCGGATGCCGAGTGCCCGCACCGTGCTCAGTTCGTCGGCGGTTTCGATGCCCTCGGCGATCACCAGACCGTCGAGCTGGCGCCCCATGTCGACGATCGCGCGCACGAACTCGCGCTTGCCGGCGTCACGATCGATGCCCTCGATGAAGTAGCGATCGATCTTGACGTAATCGGGCTTGACCTCCGACCACAGCCGCAGCCCGGCATAGCCGGCGCCGAGATCGTCGAGGGCGATGCGGTAGCCGCGGGCGCGCAGCGCCATGATGCGTGCCCGCACCGCCTCGAAGTCCTCCAGCGGGTACTGCTCGGTCAGCTCGATGGTGACCCGCGTCGGGGCGAATTCGGGCTGCGTGCCGAGCAGATCATCGAGGGTGCTGTCGAGCAGTGACAGCGGATGCAGATTGATGAACAGCCGGCCGGCAAGGTCGAGCTGGCGGCAGCGGCGGGCGACGGTCAGGCGTGCCAGCGTGTCGAGCTCGGTCAGGCAGCCGGCGGCCGCGGCGGCGCTGAACAGCGGTTGCGGCGCATGCAGCGGTGAATTCGACGGTCCGCGCAGCAGACCTTCGTAGCCATGGATACGGCCGCGGTCGAGTTCGACGATCGGCTGGAACAAGGCGGACAGTTCGCGTTGCTGCAGCAGTTCGCGGATTTCGCTGCTCATGGCTTCCCCCGCTGTCTCGACGGTGGCCGGCTGGCGGATGCGGCCCGTATCCGCCTGAATGGTGCAGTGCGTCAGGTGACAGTGACGTGACAGCGGTGTAAAG
Source organism: Plasticicumulans acidivorans (assembly GCF_003182095.1). GTDB lineage: Bacteria > Pseudomonadota > Gammaproteobacteria > Competibacterales > Competibacteraceae > Plasticicumulans > Plasticicumulans acidivorans. Next base: position 26,520 of record NZ_QGTJ01000017.1, read on the forward strand.
GCTGGTGCCGCTCAGCTCAGGCGCTTGATGAACACCTTGGAGCGGCGCTGGAAGTTGTACATCTGCTGTTTTTCCACCGGCAGTTCGGCGATGGTCGCCGGCGCGAAACCGCGTTCCTGAAAGAAGTGCGCCGTGCGCGTGGTCAGCACGAACAGCCGGCTGATGCCCTGGGCGCGGGCGCGGGCTTCGATCGCGGTCAGCAGCGCGTCGGCGCGGCCGCCGCGGCGGTAGGCCGGGTGGATGGCGACGCAGGCCAGCTCGGCGATGCCTTCCTCGGGGAACGGGTAGAGCGCGGCGCAGCCGATGATCGTGCCGTCGCGTTCGAGCAGCGTGAAATGGCCGATCTCGTGTTCGAGCAGCTCGCGCGAGCGGCGCACCAGCGTGCCGTCCTCCTCCAGCGGGCGGATCAGCGACAGCAGGCCGCCGACGTCGTCGATGGTCGCCCGCCGCGCACCCTCGTAGCGGTCGGCGTTGATCATCGTGCCGACACCGTCGCGGGTGAACAGCTCAAGCAGCAGGCTGCCGTCGACGCGCCGCGGCACCAGATGCACGCGCTTGACGCCGCCGCGACAGGCGGTGACGGCGTTGCCGAGCGCCTCGACGGTATCGTCCGGCAGGTGCGCGGTGTCGCCGTGCAGCAGGGTTTCGACCTGATCGACGGCCAGGTCCGAGATCAGCTGGCCGTCGCGGTCGGGCACGCCGCCGTCTTCGGTCAGCATCACCAGCTTTTCGGCGTTGAGCGCTCGTGCCGCCGCCACCGCGACCTCGCGCGCGGAGACGTTGAACACCTCGCCGGTCGGCGAGTAGCCGAGCGGTGAGAGCAGCACGATGGTGTCGGCGGCGTGCCAGGCGCGGATCAGCTCGACGTCGATGCGCCGCACTTCGCCGGTGAACTGGTAGTCGACGCCCTCGCGCACACCGAGCGGGCGGGCAACGACGGCGTTGCCCGAGGCCACGCGCAGCCGCGCGCCGTGCATCGGCGAGTTGGCCAGCCCCATCGACAACATCGCTTCGATGAGGATGCGGGTGGCGCCGACCGCTTCCTTGACCGCGTCGAGCGCCACGCCGTCGGTGACGCGCAGGCCGTTGACGTAGCGGATCTCGGCGCCGATCTCGATCAGCTCGGCCTCGACCTGCGGGCGGGCGCCATGCACCAGCACCAGCTTCAGGCCGAGCGAGTCGAGCAGGGCGATGTCGTGGATCAGCGAGGCAAAGCGCTCGGCATCGGCGATGGTCTCGCCGCCGAACAGCAGCACCAGCGTCTTGTGCTCAAGGGCGTTGATATAGGGCACGGCCTGGCGCAGGCCGTGGACCAGGATCTTGTCGTCGTTCATGGTGATTCAGTCGTTGCAGGGTGGGGGGATCAGCTGGCGGCGTCGAGGCAGAAGCGGCGGATCAGCGCGCGCAGCAGTTCGAGGGTCGGCGGGATGCGTTCCAGCGCCAGGAACTCATCGGGCTGGTGGGCCTGGGCGATGTCGCCGGGGCCGAGCACGATGGTGTCCATGCCCAGCGCGTTGAGGAACGGCCCTTCGGTGGCGAAGGCGACCGATTCGGCGGCATGGCCGGTGAGCTGCTCGGCGGCGCGCACGATCGGCGAGCCGGCGGCGGTCTCGAAGGCCTCGATGCCGGTGATCAGCGGCGCCGTTTCCAGGCGCAGGCCGCTGCCGGCGAGCACGCCGGCCAGGCGGGCGTTGAGTTCGGCGCGCAGGGTGTCGACGTCCATGCCCGGCAGCGGGCGGATGTCGATGTGCAGCTCGCAGTGGCCGCAGATGCGGTTGGGGTTGTCGCCGCCGTGGATGTGGCCGAGGTTGAGCGTCGGCGCATCGACCTCGAACAGCGGATTGCGCCAGTGCTCGGCCCATTCGGCGCGCAGCCGCAGCAGCTCGCCGATGACGCGGTACATGCCGTCGAGCGCATTGTTGCCCAGGCGCGGATCGGAGGCGTGGCCGGCGCGGCCGGTCAGGCGGATCGCCTCGAACATCACGCCTTTGTGCAGGCGCACCGGGCGCATGCCGGTCGGCTCGCCGATCACCGCGAAGCGTCCGAGCGGGCGACCGGCGGCGGCCAGCGCGCGCGCGCCGTCCATGCTCGATTCTTCGTCGGCGGTGGCGAGGATCACCAGCGGCTGTTTGAGCTGCGCGGCATCGAGCCCGCGCGCCGCCTCGATCGCCAGCGCCAGAAAGGACTTCATGTCCGAGGTGCCGAGCCCGTAGAGGCGGCCGTCGGCCTCGGTGATGCGGAACGGATCGAAGCGCCAGTCGCCGGCGTCGCAGGGCACGGTGTCGGTATGGCCGGCGAGCACCAGGCCGCCGGGGCCGCGGCCGAGCGTGGCAATCAGGTTCGCCTTGCGCGGATCGACGAGCACCTGGATCTCGCAGCGAAAACCCGCCGCACCGAGCCAGTCGGCCAGACATTCGACGACGGCGCGGTTGCCCTGGTCCCACTCGGGCTGGACGGCACTGATGGACGGCGTGGCGATCAGGCCGCGGATCATGCTCAGCAGGTCGGGGGCGGACATGGCGGGCTCCGGCAGGAATGGACGGTCATTCTATGGGCAGCCGCCGCGAGGGTGCACGGCGGCGCGGAAAGGACTAGGCTCAGACCTGAGAGAAGGAGGTGATCCGTCCATGCTTTCAATCACTTCCATAAACGCTTGGAACGTACCGGTGACGGTGGTGATGCACAGCGACGCGGCCGTACCGGCGGTGACCGCCAGCGGTGCGACGCCGGCGGTGGCGACGCAGGAGAGCAGCGCCGGCGGCCTCGATGCCAGCCAGCAGGCGCAGCTCGAACGCCTAGTCAGCACTGACCGTCACGTGCGTGCCCATGAGGCTGCGCACCGCCACGTCGGTGGTGACTTGGTACGCGGTGGCAGTTTCAGTTTTACCGTCGGTCCGGACGGTCGCCAGTATGCCGTCGCCGGCGAGGTCAACATCGACGCTTCCAAGGTGGCGGACGACCCGCACGCCACCGTGCGCAAGATGGACCATGTGCAGCGCACGGCGCTGGCACCGAGCGACCCCTCGCCGCAGGACCGGGCGGTCGCCGCCGCCGCCGGACAGACCGCGCAGGAAGCGCTCGCCGAGCTGCAGATACTCAGCGATGCGCAGGCCGCCGGCGAGTCCTCGGCGCGCGCGCTGGCCGAGTACGCCAGCGTCAGCCGCGGCGGCAGCGAACTCGACGCCTACGCCTGAGGCTCGCCGCTGGCGGCCGTCACCGTTACGCTGGCCCGCGAACAGGCCAGCGGAGACGGGGCGTGCTGAACGCGATCTGGATCGGTTTCTTCTTCATCGCCGCGCTCGCCGGGCTGTGGCAGGCGACGCTGGGCGGCCACCCGGACGTGTTCGCGGCGATGATGAAGGCGAGCTTCGACATGGCGAAGACCGGCTTCGAGATCAGCCTCGGCCTCGCCGGCGTGATGACGCTGTGGCTCGGCCTGATGCGCATCGGCGAGCGCGCCGGTTTCATCCACGGCCTGACCCGGCTGCTGGCGCCGCTGTTCGCGCGGCTGATGCCAGGTGTGCCGCGCGATCATCCGGCGCTCGGCGCCATCACCATGAACATGGCGGCGAACATGCTCGGCCTCGACAACGCCGCCACGCCGCTCGGCCTCAAGGCCATGCGCGAGCTGCAGACGCTCAACCCGCAGCCGGAGCGGGCCACCGATGCGCAGATCCTGTTCCTGGTGCTCAACGCCTCCAGCGTCACGGTGTTTCCGCTGGCGGTGTTCACCTACCGCGCGCAGCTCGGTGCTGCCGATCCGACCGACGTGTTCCTGCCGATCCTGATCGCCACCTACTGCTCGACGCTCGCCGGCCTGCTCGCCGTGGCGCTGGTGCAGCGGCTGCGGTTGTTCGATGCCGTGGTGCTCGGTTACCTCGCCGCCATCAGCGCCGGCGTCGTCGGCCTGGTGGCGCTGGTCGCCGGTCCGGCCGAGCAGATGCAGGCGCGCTCGGCGCTGCTCAGCAACGGCCTGCTGTTTGGCCTGATCATCACCTTTCTCGGCGTCGCTGCCTGGCGGCGGGTGGATGCCTACGCCAGCTTCATCGACGGCGCCAAGGAGGGCTTTTCCACTGCGGTGCAGATCATTCCGTACCTGATCGCGATGCTGGTGGCGATCGGTGTGCTGCGCGCCAGCGGCGCACTGGAGCTGGCGCTCGATGGCCTGCGCGCGCTGGTGCACGGGCTGGGCTTCGATGCGCGCTGGGTCGAGGCGGTGCCGACGATGCTGCTCAAGCCACTGTCGGGCAGCGGCGCGCGCGGCATGATGGTCGAGACCCTGCAGACCTTCGGCGCCGATTCCTTCGCCGGGCGGCTGGCGAGCATCGTGCAAGGCTCGACCGAGACCACGTTTTACGTGCTCGCGGTGTATTTCGGCTCGGTCGGCGTGCGCTATCCGCGCCACGCCGTGGCCTGCGCACTGTGCGCCGATGCCGCCGGTTTTGCTGCCGCGATCACGGTGGCCTACGCCTTTTTCGGCTGAGCCGGCGCTCGCGGACGCCGGCACGGCCGGCCGCGTTCAATAACGGAAGCGGGCGACCAGGGCGCTCTGATCCTGGGCCAGCCGCGACAGCTCGGTGGCCGAGGCGGCGCTGTGCGAAGCGCCTTCGCGCACCTCGCGGGCGTTGCCGGCCATCTGCTGCACCGCCTGGCTGATCTCGGCACTGCCACGCGCCGCCTGGCCGATGCTGCGGCTGATCTC
>NZ_QGTJ01000018.1 GCF_003182095.1 Plasticicumulans acidivorans
GAGGTCTACAACCCCGACAGCGCCGACAAGGGCACCGCCGAAATCATCATCGGCAAGCAGCGCAACGGCCCGATCGGCAGCGTGCGGCTGACGTTTCTTGGCAAGTACACGCGCTTTGAGAATTTCACGCCCGATGTGTACACCTCGGGCGATTACGAGTGAGGGACTGGCCGGGCGACGTCAGATTTTGACGCCCAGCAGTGTCAGTACCAGCAGCGTGCCCAGCACGAACGGGATCAGGAACAGCGGCCCGCGGCCGACCATCAGGGTGTAACCATCGAGTGGCCGCCGCCGCTCGCGGGTCAGCTGGAAGGCATGGATGGCGCAGCCGATGGATATGACCCACAGCGGTATGCTGGCCATTTCCATCAGATCGGCCTCCATCTCGAATACGAAGGTATTGAGCACGCGGGAAGGCAGCAGTGTCAGTAGCAATGCGACGATGAAAGACAGCAGCGATATCGTACCCATGCGGCGGATACTGGCCGAGCTTCTCACAGAGCTTCTCAGGGACGGGGAAGTGGTCATGCACGGAATCCATCGGGCAGAGAAAATTGCCAATATCGGCGTCTGGCTATCCCTGCGGGATGTCCAACGAGTCCTTCGCTGAACGAGCTGGCGCCCGGCCCCGAACCGAGGCCGGCCGGTGCAGGATTTCAGTCCCCCATGCAGACGCCGATGCGGCGCAGTGTTACCAGCAGAGGGTCATCCGTCGGTACGACACGCGGCGGGCCAGCGACGGAATCCAGTGGCACGGCACCGACTCCGGCACCGCATTTGGCCACCATCATGCCGAAACGGCCGTTTTCAATGAACTCCACCGCATTGACGCCGAGTTCAGTTGCAAGGATACGGTCGACAGGGCAGGGTGCACCACCCCGCATCGTGTAACCAAGTGTGACCAGCCGCGTATCGATGCCGGTGCGGGCGGGCAGTTCGTCGACCAGCCGCAATGCCGCCGAGTGCATGCGCGGGCGGAAACCCGGCTGCGTGGCCTCGTCCTGGGTGTAGGCCCCCTCGGCAATGACGATCATCGAGTAATGCCGACCACGGTGTCGCCGTTCCTGGGCAACTTCGATGACGCGATCGACCGAATACGGAATTTCCGGGATCAGCACGATATCCGCGCCGCCGGCCAGGCCGCTGGCCGCCGCCAGCCAGCCGGCATCACGCCCCATGACTTCGACCAGCATGATGCGATGGTGGCTTGAGGCCGTCGTGTGCAGACGGTCGATGGCCTCGACGGCGATGGCGGTGGCCGTGGCGAAGCCGAAGCTGGTGTCCGTGCCGCGAATATCGTTGTCGATGGTTTTCGGCAGGGTGACGACGGGCAGTCCTTCAGCCGACAGCAGGGCCGCGAAACGCTGCGTGCCGTCTCCGCCCAGGCACACCAAGGCGTCGAGCTTGCGTTCGTGGAAGTTCTTGATGCACGCGGCGATGGCGTCGGGTCCGCTTTCGGCAGCACCGGATACGCCGCGACCGGTACCGAGCATCGTGCCGCCCAGCGGCAGGATGCTGGCGACTCGATCGAGGGTCAGTTCCTGCGTCCGGTTTTCGGCGAGACCAATGAAGCCGTCTTCAAAACCGGTGAATTCCCAGCCGTAACGGCCGACACCGGCCTGTACCACTGCGCGGATCGCCGCGTTGAGCCCCTGGCAGTCACCACCGGCTGTCAGCAGACCGATATGTCGTTTCGGCATGTACGCGTTCTCCCCTGATGATCACAGAAACTGTCCGAAATCGTCGCTCAAAAGGCCTGTGATAAACTACATGTCCCCGCTTCACAGTACGGTCGAGGATCGGACCGGATGTAGGCGGGCCAAGCCCATCACCGCGTCGAAGGTAAGCCAGCATGTACGTCGGCACCACCGTCAACCAGTTCATCATCGAGGAGCAACGTCGCTACGCCGCCGGCGCGAGAGGCGACTTCTCCTTGCTCATCAGCGATATCGTGATCGCCTGCAAGGCGATTTCGAACGCCGTGCGCCGCGGCGGCCTCGCCGATGTGCTCGGTCACGCCGGCACCGAGAACGTGCAGGGCGAGGCCCAGAAGAAGCTGGATGTGCTCTCCAACGAAGTCTTCCTCCGCTGCAATCAATGGGGTGGCCGCCTGGCGGCGATGGCGTCCGAGGAGATGGTCGACGTCTACCGCCTGCCCGCGCAGTACCCGCGCGGCAAGTACCTGTTGCTGTTCGATCCGCTGGACGGCTCGACCAATGTCGACGTCAACGGCGTGATCGGCACGATCTTCTCGGTGCTGCGTTGCCCCGAGGGCGTCACCGAACCGCACGTCGAAGATTTCATGCAGCCCGGCACCCAGCAGATCGCTGCCGGCATGGCCATCTACGGCCCGCAGACCATTCTTGTGCTGACGATGGGCCACGGTGTCAATGGCTTCACGCTCGATGACACCATCGGCGAATTCGTGCTGACGCATCCGGACATGCACATGCCGGCCGAGGCGGTTGAATTCGCAATCAATTCTGCGAACGCACGCTTCTGGGCGCCGCCGGTCAAGCGTTACATCGACGAATGCCTCGCCGGCAAGGACGGTCCGCGCGGGCGCGATTTCAACATGCGCTGGATGGGTGCGATGGTCGGTGACGTTTACCGTCTGCTGTGCCGCGGCGGCGTGTTCATGTACCCGTGGGATTCGAAGAACGCCGAGCGCGGTGGCAAGCTGCGGTTGATGTACGAAGCCAATCCGATTTCCTTCCTCATCGAACAGGCGGGCGGGGCGGCGACCACCGGCACGCAGCGCATCCTCGACATCAAACCGAGCGGGCTGCATCAGCGGGTGCCGGTGATCCTCGGTTCGAAGAACGAGGTCGAGCGCATCATTGCCTATCATCGCGAGGGCTGATGCCCTGAGCGGGATGACGACGCCGACCGCACCGGTCGGCGTTTTCGATTCGGGGCTCGGCGGCCTGTCCGTGCTGCGCGATCTGCGCCGCGCGTTACCGCACGAGCGCTTCGTCTATGTCGCGGATTCGGGGCATGTTCCCTACGGCGAAAAGTCCGAGGTCTACATCCGTACCCGCTCGACGCTGATCACCGAGTTTCTGCTGACGCAGGGCGCCAAGCTCATCGTCGTTGCCTGCAATACGGCGACGGCGGCAGCGGTGAACCACTTGCGCAGCCGCTTTACGCTGCCGATCGTCGGCATGGAGCCGGCGGTCAAACCGGCCGCTGCGGCCACCCGTTCGGGGGTGGTCGGTGTGCTGGCGACCACCGGCACGCTGAGCAGCGTCAAGTTCGCGGCCTTGCTGGCGCGCTTCGGGCGCGGCGTGCGCGTGCTCACCGAGCCCTGCCCGGACTGGGTGGAGCTGGTGGAGCACGGTGAATTCGACAGTCCGCAGGCGCGAGGCGTGATCGCCCGCCATGTCGAGCCGCTGCTCGCCGCCGGTGCCGACACCCTGATCCTCGGCTGCACCCATTACCCGTTCCTGCGGCCGCTGATCGCCGAGATCGCCGGCCCGGACGTAGCGCTGATCGACACCGGCGCCGCCGTGGCCCGGCAGACGCATCGTCTGCTGTCGGCGCATGGTCTACTGGCAGCGGCGGGTACGCCGCCGGAGTCGGCCTTCTACACCAGCGGCGACTGTGCGCGTCTGCAACCGGTGCTGCGCCGCCTGTGTGGTGACTGCGCGGCGCACATGCATCCCCTGCCGGCGGCGGTGGCGGCATGAAGCTGCGCGCTGACGGCTGGCTGGATGCCGCCCGGCACTGCCTATCGCCGCACCAGGACGCGCGGCCGGCCGGCGGCGCAATCGAGCTGATCGTCGTGCACGGCATCAGTCTGCCGCCTGGTGAGTTCGGCGGACCGTGGATCGATGCCCTGTTCAACGGCACCCTGCCGGCGGCGGCTCACCCGTATTTCGCAGGCATTGCCGGCCTGCGGGTGTCTGCGCATTATCTGATCCGCCGCGATGGCGAACTGGTGCAGTACGTGCCGGTGACTGCGCGGGCCTGGCATGCCGGTGTGTCGAGCTGGCGCGGGCGTGAGCGCTGCAATGATTTTTCGATCGGCATCGAGCTCGAAGGCTGCGACGAAAGCCCGTATACCGATGCCCAGTACCTGCGCCTTGCTGAGCTGATCCGTGCGCTGCGTATCGCTGTACCGACACTGAGTGCCGATGCGCTGGTCGGTCACAGTGATATCGCTCCCGGCCGCAAGACCGATCCGGGGCCGGCATTCGACTGGGTGCGTCTGCGTGCCCTGCTGGAGGCCGCGGCGTGACGCTCTACATCGATGCTGACGCCTGTCCGGTGCCGGTCAAGGAGATCTGTCTGCGTGCCAGTCAGCGTTGTGGTGTCGAGCTGGTTCTGGTCGCCAACCAGGCGTTGCGCAAGCCGCCGGGGCGGCAGGTGCGGGTGGTGACCGTCAGCGCCGATCTGGATGCCGCGGATGACTGGATCGTCGCGCAGGCACAGGTCGGTGACATCGTCGTCACCGCCGATATTCCGCTGGCGGCGCGGCTGGTCGAGCGCGAGGTCGCAGTCATCAATCCGCGCGGCATGTTCTACAGCGCGGCCAATATCGGCGAGGTGCTGTCGCTGCGTAATTTCATGGACGAGCTGCGTTCGAGCGGGCAGGTGCAGACCCACACCGCACCGTTCGGCGCGCGCGAGAAGCAGGCGTTCGCCGCCGCGCTGGATCGTCTGCTGGCGCAGAACGCGCGTCGCTGAGGCGGTTTCAGCCGATACCGCAACGCGCGGGGGTGAGCTGGTCCGGGTAGTCGGTGCACAGGGCATCGACCCCCCAGCTGAACAGTTCCTGTGCCCGTGCCGGCGTGTTGACCGTGTAACAGAACACCGCGTAGCCGGCGGCTTTGATTTCTGCGACCTGCGCGGCGCTGAGCGCTTCGTGCCAGCAGTGCAGTGCCCGCGCATCGAGTGCCTGCAGCTTGTCGTGCCAGTCGGGCGGTACGGCCTCGACCAGCCAGCCACGCGGCAGCTGCACCGCCGCCTGGCGAGCGGCCAGCAAGGTCTCGAACGAGAACGAGGACAGCAGCGGTGGTAGCGGAGCATCGGCCCACAAGGCTGCGCACTGCCCGGCGACGACGCGGCCGGTTTCCGCCTCACGTCCCGGGCACGGTTTGATCTCGATGTTGATGGCATGGCCGAGTGCCCGACAGGCATGGGCGATCGCCCGCAGCGAGGCCGGTGGTTCGCCGGCGTAGGCCGGGCTGTGCCAGCTGCCGGCATCCAGCTGCGCCCAGTCGGTCCAGTCCAGCATCGCGGCCGGACCGTGGCCGTCGGTGGTGCGCTCCAGGCTGTCGTCATGCAGCAGTGCGCATACGCCGTCCCGCGTGAGCTTGACGTCGCACTCAAGTCCGCGCGCGCCGAGGCGTGCGCCTTCACGCAGGGCGGCGAGGGTGTTTTCCGGCGCCAGCCGGCCAGCACCGCGATGCGCGAAAATGCGTGGCCACAGCCAGTTCGTCGTCATCGTGTCTAGTCGATCGTCAGCCCGCACGGTGCGTGTGCGACGGCCGGAGCGGCGAGGGAACGACCGAGCAGGCTTTCGGCTGCGTTGATCCAGTCAGCGATCAGCTCGGCGGCCGGGGCCGTGCGCAGCAGAGATACGCCCTGGCCGGCCCACAGCGAGAGGAATTCAGCGCGGCCGAGTTGTGTGGCCGCCTGACGCAGCGGCGAGGTGAGCTGATGCTGCAGCGGGAAAGCCGGCAGGTCAGCGGCGTCGGCGGCGAGCTCGCGCGTCAGGCGGTTGGCCAGGCCGCGGGCGGGGCGGCCGCTGAATACCCGGGTCAGCACGGTGGCGAGTTCGTTGCCATCACTGAGCAGGGCTTCGCGCCACGCAACCGGTGTGCCGGCTTCCGGACAGGCGAGAAAGGCGGTGCCGAGCTGGACGCCGCTGGCGCCGAGCATCATCGCGGCGGCGATGCCGCGTCCGTCCATCAAGCCGCCGGCGGCGATCACCGGCACTTTCAGATGCGTGGTCAGCAGCGGTACCAGCGCCATCGTGCCGACGGCGACGCGTTCGCCATCGCCGATGAAGCCGCCGCGGTGGCCGCCGGCTTCAGCGCCCTGGGCGACGATGGCGTCGACTCCGCTGCTTTCCAGCACCAGCGCTTCGAGCAGATGGGTTGCCGTGCCGAGGATGGTGACGCCGGCTTCACGCAGTTCGAACATCTGCTCAGCGTTCGGCAGACCGAAGGCAAAGCTGACGATGTCGATGCCCTCGCTGAGCACCACTTCCAGCTGTTCGCCCAGTTCCACTGGCGGCGACAGATCGTGCGGGACTTCGATGTCGAGTTCGCGGCAATAGGGGGCGAGCAGCATGCGCGCCCATTCCAGCTTGTCGGCGTCCACGGGGGCCGGCGTGTGTGCGAACAGGTTGACGGCGAACGGGCGATCGGTCAGCGCGCGCACCTCGGCGATCGCCATGCGCAGCGCCTCGGGGCTGAGATAGCCGGCGGCCAGCGAGCCCAGTCCGCCGGCGTCGGCTACTGCCGCAATCAGCGCCGGGGTCCCAGGGCCGCCGGCCATCGGTGCCTGGATCAGCGGATAGGTCGTGCGCAGCAGCTGGTTCAGGACGGGGGAGGCGGACATCTCGATCATTCCTCGCAGACGGATTTGACGCCGATGATAGCGGATGAGCCTTTCAGGGCTGGGGTATGGCGGGCAGAGCGAACAGCCGGCAGGCGTTGGCGTGCGTCGCGGTGGCGATTTCAGCGGGGTCGCCGCCGCGCAGGCGCGCGAGTTCGGCGAGCACCTCCGGCAGGTACGCCGGCTCGTTGCGCTGGCCGGCATGGGCGGGGCCGGGCTGGTCCGGCGCGTCGGTTTCCAGCAGCAGCCCGTCGAGCGGCAGCTCGCGCGCCAGCCGGTGCAGTCGCTCGGCGCGCGGATACGCGAGCGGTCCGCCGAGACTGACCAGAAAGCCGAGCTGGCGCAGGCGTCTGGCCTGATCGAGCGAACCGGCGTAGCTGTGCACCACGCCGCGCAGGCTGCCGATGCGACGGATGCACTTCAGCACCTGGTCGACGGCGCGCCGTGCATGCACGATCACCGGCAGCTCGTAGTCACGGGCCAGGCGCAGCTGAGCCAGGAAAAACTGCTCCTGCAGGGCTGGATCGAGCGATTCGATGTACAGGTCCAACCCGCATTCGCCGACGGCGACCGGACGTTCGCGCTCGATCCATTGCTTCAGCGCTGCAAGGTGCTCCGGCCGGTGTTCAGCGAGATAGCACGGATGCAGGCCGTAGGCGGCATGCAGGCCGGCGTAGCGGGCGACGACGGCTTTCAGGTTCGGCCAGCCGGCGTAGCTGACCGCCGGCACCACCTGCTGCCCGACGCCGGCTGCACGCGCCCGTGCATAGGCCGCCGGGCGATCGGCATCGAATTCACCGGCGTCGAAGTGGCTGTGGGTGTCGATCAGCATGGCGATGGCGGCCCGGCGCTGCCGCCGGGCCATCGGCTCAGGGCTGAAACTCGCCCTTGGCCTGCAGATCGGCGTGGTAGGAGGAGCGCACCATCGGTGCCGAGGCCACTTGGCTGAAGCCCATCGCCAGGCCATCGACACGCAGCTGCTCGAACTCCTGCGGCGTGACGTAGCGCGCGACCGGCAGGTGGTGGGCGCTGGGCTGCAGGTACTGGCCGAGCGTGAGCATGTTGACGCCGTGCGCGCGCAGGTCGTGCATCACCGTGCGGACTTCGTCGAGTTCTTCGCCGAGCCCGAGCATCAAGCCGGATTTGGTCGGCACGTGCGGGTGACGGGCCTTGAACGCGGCGAGCAGTTCGAGCGAGAACTGGTAGTCGGCACCGGGGCGTGCCTGGCGGTACAGGCGCGGCACGGTTTCGAGGTTGTGGTTGAACACGTCCGGCGGTGCCTGTTCGAGCAGCTCCAGCGCGATGTCCATGCGGCCGCGAAAATCGGGCACCAGGATCTCGATCTTCAGCTGTGGCGACAGCGCCCGCGCCTGGCGGATGCACTCGACGAAGTGGCCGGCGCCGCCATCGCGCAGGTCATCGCGATCGACCGAGGTGATGACCACGTACTTGAGGCCCATCGCCGCGATGGTGTGCGCCATGTTCAGCGGTTCGTCGGCGTCGAGCGGATTGGGCCGGCCATGGCCGACATCGCAGAACGGGCAGCGGCGGGTGCAGATATCCCCCATGATCATGAAGGTCGCCGTGCCGTGGCCGAAGCATTCGCCGAGGTTCGGGCAGGAGGCTTCCTCACAGACGGTGTGCAGACGATTCTCGCGCAGGATGCCCTTCAGCCGCTGGACCTCCGGCGTGCCGGGGAAGCGGGCGCGGATCCATTCCGGCTTTTTCAGGCGGGTGGCGCTGGTGGTCGGTTCGATCTTGACCGGAATGCGCGCGACCTTGTCGGCGCCACGCAGTTTTTCACCGGCAACAGGGCGTTTGGGAGCGACGGGCGGCTGCTCGGCCATCTCATGATTCCTCGATCAGGGCTGCGGGGAGGCTCGACGTCACCGAGGTGGCAGTATAGCCGAGCTGTTGCGCCATATTATGCAATAAATCGCTTGTTATTTTCTGCATGTCGAAATCAAGGCCGAGCGTGCGCATCTGTGTCATCTCCAGTCCAGGATAGCCACAGGGGTTGATGCGCAGGAACGGCGCCAGATCCATATCGACGTTGACTGCCAGGCCGTGGTAGCAGCGCCCTTTGCGTACGCGCAGCCCGAGCGACGCAATTTTGCGGCCGTCGACATAGACGCCGGGTGCATCGGGCTTGGCATAGGCACTGACGCCGCGCTCGGCTAGCAGCTGCACGACGGTGTTCTCCAGGGCGCTCACCAGCTCGCGCACGCCGATGCCGGCGCGGGTGATGTCGAGCAGCGGGTAGAGCACCGCCTGCCCCGGACCGTGATAGGTCACCTGGCCGCCGCGGTCGACGTTCACCACCGGGATGTCGCCGGTGGCCAGCAGATGCTCGGGCTTGCCGTTGAGTCCCTGCGTGAACACCGGCGGATGCTGCACGACCCAGACTTCGTCGGCAGTGTGTTCGTCACGCTCGGCGGTGAAGCGTTTCATGGCAGCGAACACGCGCGCATAGGGTTGCAGGCCGAGCTGACGGACCTGCCAGCAGCGCGGCTTCACAGCGCCATCACCACGCGTTCGTGGGCGCTCAGGCTGCTGTAGATGGCGTCGAGCTGGGGTCTGGATTGCGCGTGCACGACGACGGTGACGGCACGGTAGCGGCCGTTGCGCGAGTCCTGCACGCGCACCCCGCGGGTGTCCAGACCAGGGGCATGCTGGCCGATCAGCTCGATGACCAGCTCGACGAAATCGTCGCCACTGCCGAAGGCCTTGATCGGGAAGTCACAGGGAAAAACGAGTGGGGACGCAGAGCTGTTCATGGATGCTTCGCCAAACGCTGCGGGCTGCACGATGCACCCGCCAAGCCTTGTGAAATAGGGGCGAGGCGGGTGCCCTGCAAGAGGCTGTCAGCCGAACAGCTTGTGGAACAGCATCAGGATGTGGTCGATCAGGCGGGAGAAGAAACCGCCTTCGGGCACGTCCTGCAATGCGACCAGTGGCACTTCGCGCACGGTTTCACTGTCGAGCGTGACCACCACCTTGCCGAGTGCCGTACCACTGGCGACCGGCGCTTCGATGTTCGGATTGACCTCGATGGTGGCTTTCAGCGCGTCGCCGCGCCCTTTGGGGACGTTGACGGCCAGCGGCTCGGCCAGTCCCAGCGGCAGCTTGTCGGTTTCACCGAACCAGACGCGGGCATCGGTCAGGGCTTCCCCGGCACCGTACAGGCGGCGGGTCTCGTAGAAGCTGAAACCGTAGTTGAGCAGGGCCTGGCTCGACGCATAGCGGTCGCGTTCGAGTTTGGCACCGAGCACCACGGCGATCATGCGCCCGTCGTCACGCTTGGCCGAGGACACCAGGCAGAAGCCGGCCGAACTGGTGTGCCCGGTCTTGACGCCGTCGACCGTCGGGTCCTGCCACAGCAGGCGGTTGCGGTTGTGCTGCGTGATGTTGTTGTGGGTGTACTCGCGCACCGAGTAATGCACGTACTGGTTGGGAAAGTCGTGGATCAGGGCGCGGGTGAGGATCGCGATGTCGTGCGCCGTAGTGTAGTGCTCGGGGTCCGGCAGGCCGGTCGCGTTGACGAAGTGCGAGTGTGTCATGCCGAGTTTCTGCGCCCACTGGTTCATCAGCTCGGCGAAGGTTTGCTCGGAGCCGGCAACATGTTCGGCGAGCGCCACGGTGGCATCGTTGCCCGACTGGATCACCATGCCCATCAGCAGTTCGTCGACGCTCAGGTGCGAGCCGACGTCGGCAAACATCCGCGAGCCTTCGGTGCGCCAGGCCTTTTCACTGACGTAGACGTCGTCGCTGCCCTTGAGCTTGCCCTCGCGCATGGCCTCATAGATCACGTAGGCCGACATCAGCTTGGTGATACTGGCCGGCTCCATGCGCTCATCGCCGAGCTTGTCGGCGAGAATCTTGCCGCTGTGGTAGTCCATCAGCGCATAAGCGCGGACCGGCAGATCGGGAGGCGAGGGGATCTGGGTTCCGGTGCTGGGGGCCGCGGGAGCGGCGAGACTGGCGCTGCCGACGAGCAGGCTCGTCAGCAGCAGGAGGCGAGAGGCGAATTGGCTAAGCATGGGCAGGTGACGATCCCGTGGTTCGGTGGAGGCCGCCCGCATGCCATCATGGCGGCGGACGACCGACAGGTCTTCAGTCAACGACCAGTCGTGGGCGGCCGAGTCCGAGTTGCGTGGCGCGTGAGCTGGCGCGCTGCGCATCGGCCGCAGTGATGAAGGGTCCCAGGCGCACGCGGTAAAGGCCGTCACGGCGCGTGTCGTCGAGTGACACCGGAGCGTCGAAGCTGCCGCGTACCTGCGCACGCAGCTGTTCGGCGTTGCGCCGGTCGCCAAAGGCGCCGAGCTGTACGAACAGCCCGTTGGCGTTGCCGACCGGGCCGGTCGCCGCTGAGGGGGCCGGGCGGGTGTCGGCGACGGGCCGCGGTTGAACGCCGGCCGGAACCTGCACCAGGGCATCGGCACTGACCGGCAGCACCGTTGGCACGATGGCCGCCGGCGGTTCGCTGCTGCTGGCGACGACCGGCACCGGCGTGCGTGGTGCCGGCAGCGGTGTGGCGTCGGCCGCGTTGTCGACTGCGATCGGTGGCAATGGCTGGGCCGGCGCCTCGTCGGCGTTGGGTACCCAGGCGGTGGTGCTCCGCGGGGCTGCTGCGGTGTTGGCCGCGAGCTGCGGTCGCCAGGCGCTCGAAGCCCTCGGCACGGTCGCTGCGACGGCCGCCGGTGCCACCGCGCTCGGCATAGCCGGAGCCGGCTGCTTGTCGCGGTTGGCGACCACCGCGTCTTCCCAGCCCGAAGGCTTCGGCCGGCGGGCGGAGTCGGCGAGCACCTGGAAGGGTGCCAGCGCCTCGACTTCGACCTGCGCGGTGCCGGGGCCGGTGACGCCGAGCTCCTTTGCCGCGGCGTAGGACAGGTCGATGATGCGATCGCCGACGAAGGGGCCGCGGTCGTTGACACGGATCTTCAGTGTCTTGCCGTTGCTGAGATTGGTGACCTTGACCCAGGCCGGAATCGGCAGTGTCTTGTGCGCGGCGGAAATCTCGTGCATGTCGAATGGCGCGCCGCTGGAGGTTTTTTTGCCGTGAAAGGCGTCGCCGTACCACGAGGCGATGCCGCGCTCGCGGTAGCCGGCGCTGGTGCCGAGCACGTAATAACGTTTGCCGAACACCACATACGATTCAGGGTTGCCGCTGCGACTCGGCGGTTCGCCTTCACCGCGCAGCTCGGGTGTGCTTGAACAGGCCGCCAGCCAGATGGCCGAGGCCAGTGCCGTCAGCGTGTGGACACGCAAGCGTCGCTTACGCATGTCTCCCCCCTGGCCGGTCAGCGCCGGCTGCGGATTTCCTGCGACAGCTGCGTGACCGCCATCGCGTAGAGTGCGCTCAGGTTGTAGCGCGTAATCGCATAGAAATTATCGAAGCACAGATAGGGTTCGTCGCCGCTGTCACCGTCGAGTACCACCAGCAGTGCCGAACGCTCGGCAGCGACGGACTGCAGCGGCTGCACGCCGCGTGCGCCCCAGTTGGCGACCGACAGGCGGGTGAGCGATTTCGGCTGGCGGAAGTTACTCGACACGACATCCTTCCAGGCACTGCCCTGGGCCGTCGCCGGCACGGCGATCAGCGGATCACCAGCGCGCCAGCCGCTGCGCGCCAGGTAGTTGGCGACGCTGCCAATGGCGTCGTCCGGGTCGCTCCACAGATTGCGGTGGCCGTCGCCGTCGAAATCGATCGCCAGGCGGCGGTAGCTCGACGGCATGAACTGCGCGAGCCCCATCGCGCCGGCGTAGGAGCCGCGCGGCTGCAGGTAGTCGATGCCTTCGTCACGGGCCAGCAGCAGGAAATTTTCGAGCTCGGAGCGGAAGAACGCGGCGCGGCGCGGGTAATCGAACGCCAGCGTCGACAGGGATTCGATGACCGGGTATTTGCCGGTGTTGCCGCCGTAGAGGGTTTCGACGCCGATGATCGCGGTGACGACTTCCGCCGGCACGCCGTACTGGCGTTCGGCGCGGGCCAGCGCGGCGGCATTCGCGCGCATGAACGCCACGCCGCCGGCGATGCGCTTCTCGGTCAGGAAGATGCGCCGGTAGGCACCCCAGCTCTTCGATTCGGCCGGGCGGTTCATCGCCTCGATGATTTCCGGGCGGTCATAGGCGCGGGCGAAGGCACGGTGCAGCTCATCCGACGAAAAGCCGTGCTTGGCGACCATTTCGCGAATGAAGGCTTCAACATCCGCGCGACCCGCGAGCGGACGCCCGCTGCTGGTCTCTACGGCCGGTGCGCTCGGTGTGCGCGCGGCAGGCTCGACGGCGGGTGAAGGGCTGGCACAGGCACCGACGAGCAGCGCGGCACTCAGGCAGGTCAGACGTTTCATCAGATTGCGGGCCCTGGCGCTGGCTTACTCGCAGCGACGGCGATGGAAAGAAACGCTCATGAGGATACCGAAGCCGGCCATGATCGTCACCAGCGATGTCCCGCCGTAACTGACCAGGGGCAGCGGCACGCCGACCACCGGCAGGATGCCGCTGACCATGCCGGTGTTGACGAAGGCGTAGAAGAAGAACACCAGCGCCAGCGTGCCGCCGGTCAGCCGGCCGAAGGTATCTTCGGCACGGCTCGCCAGCCACAGCGCACGGGCGATGATGAAGAAGTACAGCGTCAGCAGCACGCAGACGCCGATCAGGCCGAATTCCTCGGCGAAGGTGCCGAGGATGAAGTCGGTGTGCGATTCCGGCAGGAAGTCGAGGTGTGACTGCGTGCCGTTGAGCCAGCCCTTGCCGTAGATGCCGCCGGAGCCGATCGCGATCTTCGACTGGATGATGTGGTAGCCGGCGCCGAGCGGGTCGGCTTCGGGATCGAACAGCGTGCGTACGCGCTGACGCTGGTACTCCCGCATGCCGTATTCCCAGAACAGCGGCGCAATCGCCCCGACCATGCCGAGCAGCGTAAAGATGATCTTCCAGGACATGCCGCCGAGGAACAGTGCGAAGAGGCCGGCCGAGAGGACGACCAGACCGGTTCCCAGGTCGGGTTGCTTGGCGATCAGCGCAAACGGCACGCCGGCCACCAGCGCGCCGACCAGCAGGTGCGGGATGCGCGGCGGCAGCGTCTTGTCGGCGAAGAACCAGGCAAGCATCAACGGTACGGCGATCTTCATGATCTCCGATGGCTGGAAGCGCACCACGCCGAGGTCCAGCCAGCGCTGGGCACCCATCGAAACCTCGCCGACGAGCAATACGGCAACCAGCAGCAGATTGCCGATTGCATACAGCCAGGGCGTCCACGCCTGCAGCAGGCGCGGCGGGATCTGGGCCAGCACGATGAGGACGCCGAAGCCCATCGCCAGACGCATTGCCTGGCGGCTGACGGCATCGAAATCCTTCTGCGAGGCGCTGTAGAGGATGACCAGTCCGAGCGCCGCCACCGCGAGCAGGCCGAGCAGCAGCGGTGCATCGAGGTGCACGCGTTCGAGCAGGCCGGGGCGGGGGGCGTCGCTGTCCTGGATCGGCGAGTCGGCAAAGGCGTACGGACTCATGCGCTTACTCCGCGGGGCGCTGGGAAGGAAACCGACGGGTGGGTCGTCACGGCGCCGGAGTCGAGGCGGCGGCGCTGGCTGGCGGGGTCGGCTTGTTGAGGCTGAGGTAGGCGTCCATCACCTTCTTTGCCAGCGGCGCGGCCACCGAGCCGCCATGACCGCCGTTCTCGGCGATGACACCGATTGCGATGCGCGGGCTGTCGGCCGGTGCGAAGCCTACGAACAGCGCATGGTCGAGCAGTTCCTGACGCAGACGGCGGGCGTCGTATTTTTCGTTCTGACCGACGGTGAACACCTGCGCTGATCCGGTCTTGCCGGCAATGCGGTAGGCGGAAAACTTGCCGACCGCCCGGTAGGCGGTGCCGCGCTCGGTATGCACGACGTGGGTCATGAAGGCGATGACCTGTTCGACGTGCTTGCGATCCTCGATCTGTACAGGCGGCAGGGCCTCGGGGGCGAGCGGCGTACGGATCTGTGTCGAGGGGTCTTCGATTTCGTGGACCACGCGCGGTTGGAAGCGCTTGCCGCCCATCGCCAGCGTGGCCGTGGCATGGGCGAGCTGCAGCGGGGTCGCCAGCATGTAGCCCTGGCCGATGCCGACGGTGATGGTGTCGCCCGGGAACCAGGCCTGGTTGTACGTGCGCCGCTTCCACTCAGGGGACGGCATCAGGCCGCTTTTTTCGCCGCGCAGGTCGATGCCGGTCGGCTTGCCGAAGCCGAACTGGGTCATGAACGCGTGCAGGCGCTCGATGCCGAGATTGACGGCCAGATCGTAGAAATACACGTCGCAGGACTCGGTGATCGCTTTGTCGAGATCGGTACGGCCGTGGCCGCCGCGCCGCCAGTCGCGGAATTTGTGTTCCTGGCCGGGCAGTTGGTAGTAGCCGCCGCAGAATATCGTCGTGTAGCGATCGATGACGCCGTATTCCAGACCGCCGAGGCCGATGAACGGTTTGACCGTCGAGCCCGGTGGATACATGCCACGCAGGGCGCGGTTGAACAGCGGCCGGTCGGGCGAGGTGTTCAGTGCCTTGAAGCTCTTGGCGTCGATGCCGTTGACGAAGGGGTTGGGGTCGTAGCTCGGCTCGCTGACCATTGCCAGCACTTCGCCGGTGCGCGGATCGATCGCCACCAGCGCGCCGTTGTAGCCGGCTTCGGCCAGCGCCTGTTCGGCGACGGTCTGCAGACGCATGTCGATCGACAGATAGACGTTGCGCCCGGCGGTCGGCGGCGTGCTCTGCAAGACGCGGATCACCCGGCCCTGAGCGTTGGTCTCGACCTGCTGGTAGCCGACGTGGCCGCGCAGCACGTCCTCGTAGGACTTCTCGACACCGATCTTGCCGATGTGGCTGGCGCCGGCGTACTCGGCCGGATCGATGCGCGCAAGCTCCTGCTCGTCGATACGCCCGACATAGCCGACGACGTGTGCCATGTGCTCGCCGAGCGGGTAGGTGCGGGTCAGGTCGTTGCGGATTTCAACGCCGGGCAGGCGGAACTGATTGATGGCGACGCGCGCCATTTCCTCCTCGCTGAGGTTGAAGCGCAGCGGCACGCCGTTGTAGCGCGGGCTGCGGCGCAACAGGCGCTTGAAGCGGTGGATCTCGTTGTCGGACAGATCGATCAGTCGGCGCAGCTCTTCGAGCAGGGCGTCCATCGCCGCGCTGTTGCCGACCTGTTCCGGGGTGATTTCGAGGTGGAACGAGGCCAGGTTGCCGGCCAGCAGCACACCGTTGCGGTCGAAGATCTGGCCGCGTGTCGGTGGCAGCGGCACCAGGCGGATGCGGTTCTGATCCGACAGTGTCGAGAAATGCTCGTGGTTCATCACCTGCAGCCAGGCCATGCGTGTGGCAATGACACCGAGCAGCACGAACACCATCAGCGCCGCGGTCAGCGCGCGGCGGTTGAACAGGTGACGGGCGACGAGGTTATCGCGTTGCGGCCTGGCCATGACGCGCTCAGGAAATCTGATAACGCAGGCGCAGGTCGCGCATCACGATGAACAGCAGCGGCCAGGTCAGCATGCCGCCGAGCGGCGGTGCCAGATACCAGAAATCGGTCGGCGGGTAACCGATCATGCCGTTGATCCAGATCACCAGCAGCTGGTCGAGCAGCAGAAACAGCAGTATCGACAGCGCCTGCTGCCACAGCGGAAATACGCGGATGCGCTGATGGAAGCGCACTGTCAGGTAGGCGATCAGCGCCAGCCCCAGGGCGTGCTGGCCGAGCAGCGTGCCCTGCGCGGCATCCTGGATCAGGCCGAGGACCCAGCCGGTGCCGACGCTGCAGCGCTGTGGCAGCGCCAGCGACCAGTACACCAGCACCAGCGCGACCCAGTCCGGGCGGAAGCGGTCGAGCCACTCGGGCAGATGCAGCTGGCCGAACAGCAGCGCGAGCACAAAGCTCAGCCACATGATGAGGCGGCCGTGTGCGGGTTCGGCAGTCATCGCGTGTGTCCTGCAGCGGGTTTGTGCTGCCGCGGCTTCGCAGTGGCCGCTGCGCTCGGCGCCGGTGCCGGCGCGGGAGGGGCCGCCGGTGCCGGTGCGGCGGCCGGCGCCGGTGCAGTCTGCGCCGGGGTGACCGGGGCGACGATGGCCGGCGCAGCGCGCGGGGGTGCAGCGCTGTCTTCACCGGCATCCGTCCGCGGCGGGCGTGCCGGGTCCGGGATGTCGTCGAGGATCAGCAGCACTTCACGGATGCGGTCGAGGTTCGCCGTCGGCTGGGCGAAAATGCGGGCGAACGGACGCCCGGGATCGAACTCGACGCGGGTGACGCGTGCCACCGGATAACCGCGTGGAAAGCGTCCGCCGAGTCCGGAGGTGATGACCAGATCGCCAATGCGCACATCGCCGTTGTTAGGGATGTTCGGCAGCTCCAGCTCGTTGAGCCGGCCGGTGCCGACGGCCAGCGAACGGATGCCGTTGCGATTGATCTGCACCGGCAGGGCGTGGGAAGGATCAGTGATCAGCACGGCGGTGGAGGTCATCAGGTTGGCATGGGCAATCTGGCCGATGATGCCACGCTCGTCGATCAGCGGCTGGCCGACCCGCGCGCCGTGCAGCGTGCCGCGGTTGAGCAGCACCTGATGGCGGTAGGGGTCGAAGTCGACGGTGAGGATCTCGGCGATCAGCACACGTTCGGCGGAGACGTTGATCGTCGATTCGAGCAGCGCGCGCAGGCGGCGGTTCTCGGCTTCCAGCGCAGTGAGCTTCTGCAGCTGGGCGTTGATGAACAGCTGCTTTTCGCGCAGGCGCTGGTTCTCATCGAGCAGCGCCGAGCGTGATTCGAAGCTGCTGGACACCCAGTCGGCGATCTCGAACGGCGCCTGCGCCACCATCTGCACCGGGTAGAGCAGGGTCGACAGCGCATTGCGCACCACTTCGAGGTGCTGTTCGCGATGATCGAGCGTCATCAGCACTACGGAGGCGACTGCCAGCACGAGCAGACGGATGCTCGCCGCGGCCTCCGGCGCGAACAGTGACTTGCCCTGGCGGCTGGATTCGAATTTTCCCACGTCGGCTCCCGGCGGCGGGAACGGAGCCCGCGGATCAGGCCAGCGAGGCGATGGCCGCGGGGTCGAGCGCTCAGTCTACCGAGAAGGCTTGCGCCCCGCGCTCGTCGATCAGCTCAAGCACGCGGCCACCGCCGCGTGCCACGCAGGTTAGCGGGTCCTCGGCGACGACGACGTTGAGCCCGGTTTCTTCGATCAGCAGACGGTCGATGTCGCGCAGCAGTGCGCCGCCACCGGTCAGCACGATGCCGCGTTCGGCGATGTCGGCGGCCAGTTCCGGCGGCGTCGATTCCAGCGCTTTCTTCACCGCACCGACGATGCCCGACAGCGGCTCCTGCAGCGCTTCGAGAATCTCGTTGGAGTTGAGGATGAAGCTGCGCGGCACGCCCTCGGAGAGGTTGCGGCCCTTGACCTCGATCTCGCGCACGTCGGAGGTCGGGAAGGCGCTGCCGATTTCCTGCTTGATGCGCTCGGCGGTCGGTTCACCGATCAGCACGCCGAAGTTGCGGCGCACGTAGTTGGTGATCGCCTCGTCGAAGCGGTCGCCACCGATGCGCACGGACTCGAAGTAGACGATGCCGTTGAGCGAAATCACCGCGACTTCGGAGGTGCCGCCACCGATGTCGACGACCATCGAACCGCTCGGCTCGTCGACCGGCATGCCGGCACCGATCGCCGCGGCCATCGGCTCGGGGATCATGAATACTTCGCGGGCGCCGGCGCCGAGTGCAGATTCCTTGATCGCCTTGCGCTCGACCTGCGTCGAGCCACAGGGCACGCACACCAGCACGCGCGGACTCGGATTGAAGAATTTGCGCGAGTGCACCTTGCGGATGAAGTGCTGCAGCATCTTCTCGGTGACGGTGAAGTCGGCGATGACGCCGTCCTTCATCGGTCGGATCGTCGTCAGATTGCCCGGTGTGCGCCCGAGCATCTTCTTCGCTTCCATGCCGACGGCGGCAATCGTGCGTGGTCCGCCGCGGCTGGCGTCCTGCTGGATGGCGACGACCGAGGGTTCGTTCAGCACGATGCCTTGCCCGCGGGCATAGATCAGCGTGTTGGCCGTTCCGAGATCAATCGACAGATCGTTCGAGAAAAGGCCGCGCAAGCGTCTGAAGAACATGTAGTGCCAATGCCCCCGTGGAAAGGCGCGGCATGTTAGCAATGGCAGGGATTGGGGGCAACACGGTTCCGTGGTACCGTTCCGGCGCTTTTTTTGCCGTTCCCCGGGAGTGCTGATCACCATGTCGCTGGAGCCCTCGCAGGTTGCGAAGATCGCCCATCTCGCCCGCCTGGCGATCGACGAGTCCGCCGCGCCTGCCTATGCCAACAACCTGTCCGCCATTCTCGAACTGGTCGAGCAGATGAATGCGATCGATACCACCGGTGTCGAGCCGCTGGCCCATCCGCTGGACATGCATCAGCGTCTGCGTGCGGATGCGGTGACCGAAACGGATCGGCGCGACGAGTTCCAGGCCATCGCGCCCGCGACTGCAGCCGGTCTCTACCTCGTGCCCAAGGTCATCGAGTGAGCGCGCCGCGCGGCGCCCGCTTTCCTGCCCGCTGACGGAATCACCATGCATACCAAGACACTTGCCGAACTCGCCCGCGGCCTCGCTGCCGGCGAGTTTTCCAGCCGCGAACTGACCGCGGCCTGTCTCGCCCGCATCGACGCCCACGACGGCGTCCTCAACAGCTTCATCAGCGTTAGCGCCGAGCGCGCGCTGGCGCAGGCCGATGCCGCCGATGCGCGCCGCCGCGCCGGTGCGGCCGGGCCGCTGACCGGATTGCCGCTCGCCCACAAGGACATTTTCTGCACACGCGGCGTGAAGACTTCCTGCGGCTCGAAGATGCTCGACAACTTCGTTGCGCCCTATGACGCGGCGGTGGTCGAGCGCTGCGACGCCGCCGGTCTGGTGATGCTCGGCAAGACCAATATGGACGAGTTCGCGATGGGCTCGTCGAACGAGTCGAGCTACTACGGGCCGGTGAAGAATCCGTGGGATCTGGCCGCCGTCCCCGGCGGTTCCTCGGGTGGTTCGGCGGCGGCGGTGGCGGCGCGGCTGGTGCCGGTGGCGACCGGTACCGACACCGGCGGTTCGATCCGTCAGCCGGCGGCGATGTGCGGCATCACCGGCATCAAGCCGACCTACGGCCGGGTGTCGCGCTACGGCATGATCGCCTATGCCTCAAGCCTCGATCAGGGCGGCGTGCTGGCGCACAGCGCCGAGGATTGCGCGCTGCTGCTCGGCGTGATGGCTGGTTTTGATGTGCGTGATTCGACCTGTGCCGAGGCGCCGGTGCCGGATTACACGGCGACGCTGAACGACTCGCTGGCCGGGCTGCGCATCGGCCTGCCGCGTGAGTATTTCGGCGCCGGCCTGGATGCCGACGTTGCCCGTGCCGTCGAGGCGGCGATCGACGAATACCGCCGCCTCGGTGCCGAAGTCGTCGAGCTCAGCCTGCCGAATGCCGAGCTGGCGATCCCGGCGTACTACGTCATCGCGCCTTCGGAGGCGTCGAGCAACCTGGCGCGCTATGACGGCGTGCGCTTCGGTCATCGCTGCGCCGAGCCGCGCGATCTGCTGGATCTCTACACCCGCTCGCGCGCCGAAGGCTTCGGGACCGAGGTCCAGCGCCGCATTCTGGTCGGCACCTACGCGCTGTCGGCCGGTTACTACGACGCCTATTACCTGAAGGCGCAGCAGATCCGCCGGCTGATCCGCGACGAGTTCCTGCAGGCCTTCACGCAGTGCGATCTGATCGCCGGGCCGACGGCGCCGAGCGTGGCGTTCGATCTCGGCGAGAAGGCTGACGACCCGGTCGCGCTCTACCTCGCCGACATCTACACGGTCGCGGTCAATCTCGCCGGTCTGCCGGCGCTGTCGCTGCCCTGCGGTTTCAAGGGCCAGCGGCCGATCGGCCTGCAGCTGATCGGTCCGGCCTTCGCCGAGGGCCGTCTGCTCAATGCTGCGCACGCCTATCAGCAGGTCAGTGACTGGCACCGGCGCATGCCGCAGGCTTTCGCCTGAACACTCCGGGATTTCGCGGGCGACGTTCTGCGCGCCGCCTGCCGCGCAAAGGTAAGCAACGATGCAATGGGAAGCAGTGATCGGGCTGGAGGTGCACACCCAGCTCACCACCCGCTCGAAGATCTTTTCCGGTGCGGCGACCGCCTACGGTGCCGAGCCCAATACCCAGGCCTGCGCCGTCGATCTCGGTCTGCCGGGCGTGCTGCCGGTGCTCAATGCCGACGTCGTGCGCATGGCGACGATGCTTGGTCTGGCGATCGACGCCCGAGTGGCGCGGCGCAGCGTGTTCGCGCGCAAGAATTACTTCTACCCGGATCTGCCGAAGGGCTATCAGATTTCGCAGTACGAACTGCCGATCGTCGCCCACGGCCACCTCGACATCAGTGTCGACGGTGACAGCAAGCGCATCGGCATCACCCGCGCGCACCTGGAGGAGGACGCTGGCAAGTCGCTGCATGAGGACTTCAGCAGCTGCAGCGGCATCGACCTCAACCGCGCCGGCACGCCGCTGCTGGAAATCGTCTCCGAGCCGGACCTGCGCTCGGCGAAGGAAGCCGTGGCCTACCTGAAGAAGCTGCATCAGCTGGTCGTCTACCTCGGCATCTGCGACGGCAACATGCAGGAAGGCTCGTTTCGCTGCGATGCCAACGTCTCGGTGCGCCCGCGCGGCCAGGCCGAGTTCGGCACCCGTGCCGAGATCAAGAACGTCAACAGCTTCCGCTTCGTCGAGCGCGCCATCGACTACGAGATCGAGCGCCAGATCGAGCTGCTCGAAGGCGGCGGTCGCGTGGTTCAGGAAACCCGGCTCTACGACCCGGACCGCGACGAGACACGCTCGATGCGCGGCAAGGAAGAAGCCAACGACTACCGCTACTTCCCCGATCCGGACCTGCTGCCGGTGCTGGTCAGCGATGAGTTCGTCGACGGCGTGCGCGCCACGCTGCCCGAGCTGCCGGCGGTCAAGCTGGCGCGCTTCCGGGCCGACTTCGGACTGGCCGAATACGACGCCGAGACGCTGACCGCGGAGCGCGGCACCGCCGATTACTTCGAGGCGGTGGTCGCGGCGTTCGGCGGCGAGGCGAAGCTGTGCGCCAACTGGGTGATGGGCGAACTGGCGGCGGCGCTCAATCGCGCCGGGCTCGACATTGCCGCCAGCCCGGTCAGCGCCGCGCAGCTCGCCGGCCTGCTGCGCCGCATCCACGACAAGACCATCTCCGGCAAGATCGCCAAGGATGTGTTCGCGGCGATGTGGGACGGTGAAGGCGAGGCCGATGCGATCATCGCCGCCCGCGGTCTGGTGCAGGTCACCGACAGCGCTGCGATCGAAGCGCTGATCGACGAGGTGCTCGCCGCCAACGGCAAGCAGGTCGAGCAATATCGCGGCGGGCAGGAGAAACTCCTCGGCTTCTTCGTCGGTCAGGTGATGAAGGTCTCGAAAGGCAAGGCCAATCCGCAGCAGGTCAACGATCTGCTGCTGGCGAAACTCAAGGGCTGAGCGTCGCCGACGCTCGCGGGAGCGGATCGACGATGTCACGGCGGATTGTGATCGCAGTGCTGTGTGCCTGCCTGCTCGGCGCTTGCGCCGGCAGTGGCGGAGCAGGCCCGTATACGCAGGATTATCCGGACGGCCCGACCGTATACGGCAGCGTGCGCGCCGGCGTCGAACGCACGCGCTCGCGCTAGTCGTGACGGCGTGCGCCGGTCTGTTTCTTTGCATGTTTGCAGGACTTTCATGAGCGATTCCCTGACGCGCTTTCTGTTCGACCGCCACCCGGTGCGCGGTGAGTTCGCCAGCCTCGATGCGAGCTGGCTTGCGGTACTCGAACGGCGCAGCTATCCGCCGGCGATCCGCCGCGTGCTCGGCGAGACCCTGGCCGCTGCGGCACTGCTGTCGGCGACGATCAAGTACGACGGGCTGATGACGCTGCAGATCCAGGCCAAGGGGCTGCTGCGCCTGCTGGTGGTGCAGGTGACTGCCGAACGCACGCTGCGTGCGCTGGCGCGCTGGGACGAAAGCGCCGGGCGGCTGGAGCAGGAAGCTTCGATTCCGCTCGCTGAGCTGTGCGGACACGGCACGCTGGTGCTGACCATCGAGCCGGCGAGCGGCGAGGCCTATCAGGGCATCGTTGCACTCGACGGCGACAGCATCGCCGAGGCGCTGGAGGCCTATTTCGAGCGCTCGGAACAGCTGCCGACGCACCTGTGTCTGGCGGCCGACGAGTGCCGCGCGGCGGGTCTGCTGGTGCAGCGCCTGCCCGGCAGCGACAGCGATGCCGACCTGTGGAACCGTGTCGAGCAGCTCAGCGCCACGCTCGGCGCCGAAGAGCTGCTGGCGATCGATGCAGCAACGCTGCTGCGCCGCCTGTTCCATGAGGAAGACGTGCGCGTGTTCGAGGATCAGCCGCTGGCGTTCCGCTGTACCTGCTCGCGTGAACGTACCGGCGGGATGCTGCGCGCGCTGGCGCCCGCCGAGGTTCGTGAACTGCTGGCCGAGCAGGGTGAGATCAGTGTCGACTGCGAGTTCTGCGGTCAGCGCTACCGCTTCGATGCCGTCGATGTCGGGGCGCTGCTCGCCGGCACCAGCGAATCCGGCGTGACGCGGCACTGACGATGACGAGTCTGCTGCGTGTGCTTATCGACATCCTGCTGCTGCGGCGTGGTCCGCAGGCCTTGCCGGCGGCGCCGGCGCTGGCCGGCCTGTGCGCCGCCGCCTACGCGCTGAGCGGTTTCGTCTCCCTGCTCGGCAGTGGCCCGTCCCTGCAGGTCGTGCTGGCACAGACGGTGCTCGATCTGATGCTGCTGACCGCGTTCACCCATCTGCTGCTGCTGGCTTTCGGCAAGAGCGCCCGTTTTCTGCAGACCTGGACCGCGCTGACCGGCACCGGCACGCTGTTCGCGCTGATGGTCATCCCGCTGACCTGGCTGTTCGACCAGAACGGGGGGGGCGACGTCGCTCCGATCGGCAGCTACCTCTATCTGGGGTTGGTGCTGTGGAGCATCGCGGTGATGGCGCAGGTGCTGATGCATGCACTGTCGACTTCGCGTCTGATCGCCATCGGCTGGTCGCTCGGTTATTTCACGCTGTCGGTGGTGGCGATGACTTTCCTTTTCCCGCTGGTGGGCTGAATCCGTGCACATTCACATTCTCGGCATCTGCGGCACCTTCATGGCCGGCGTCGCGCTGCTCGCGCGGGCGGCGGGCCATACCGTGTCCGGCTGCGACGCCAACGTTTATCCGCCGATGAGCACGCAGCTTGCGGCCGCCGGCATCACGCTAACCGAGGGCTTCGACCCGGCGCAGCTCGATCCGGTGCCGGACATGATCGTCGTCGGCAATGTCATGCGCCGCGGTCTGCCGATCGTCGAGGCGATGCTCGACCGCGGTCTGCCGTACACCTCGGGGCCGCAGTGGCTGGCCGAGCACATCCTGCGCGAGCGCTGGGTGCTGGCCGTTGCCGGCACCCACGGCAAGACCACCACCAGTTCGATGCTGGCGTGGATTCTTGAAGATGTCGGCCTCAAGCCCGGCTTCCTGATCGGCGGCATTCCGGCCAACTTCGGTGTTTCGGCGCGGTTTGGTGACGCACCGTTCTTCGTCGTCGAGGCCGACGAGTACGACACGGCGTTCTTCGACAAGCGCTCGAAGTTCGTTCACTACCGGCCGCGCACCGCGATCCTCAACAACCTCGAATTCGACCACGCCGACATCTTCCCGGACCTCGCCGCGATCCAGCGTCAGTTTCATCATCTGGTGCGCACCGTTCCGGGCAACGGCCGCCTGATCTCGCAGGCCGGTTCGGCGGCGCTCGACGAGACGCTGGCGATGGGCTGCTGGACGCCGGTCGAACGCTTCGGCAGCGGCGGCGAGTGGACGGCGCAGAACGTGGCGGCCGATGGCTCCGCCTTTGATGTCTGCCTGCGCGCGCAGTGCCTGGGGCGTGTCGAATGGGCGCTGCTCGGTGCCCACAACGTGACCAATGCGCTGGCAGCGATCGCCGCCGCGCGTGATGCCGGCGTGCGCCCGACCGATGCGATCGCGGCGCTGTCACGCTTTCGCGGTGTCAAGCGGCGCATGGAACTGCGCGGGGAGGCCGGTGGCGTGCGCGTCTATGATGATTTCGCCCATCATCCGACGGCCATTGCCACCACGCTCGCCGGTCTGCGGGCCAATCTGGACGCGTCGCGGCGCATCGTCGCTGTGCTCGAACCGCGTTCGAACACGATGAAGCTCGGCGTGTTCAAGGACGCCCTGGCCGGCTCGCTGGCGCTCGCCGATCATGCCGTGTTCTACGCCGCAACCGATCTCGGCTGGGATCTGGCCGGCAGCGTTGCCGGCATGGGCGAGCGGGCGACAGTGTGTGCGTCGATCGATGCCTGCGTGACCAGCGCGCTCGCGCGGGTCCGGCCGGGGGACGTCATCCTGGTGATGTCCAATGGCGGTTTCGGCGGTATTCACCAGCGCCTGCTCGAAGCGCTGGATACGGCGTTCGTCTGAATATTTTCCCCGTGATGCGGCTGCGGTGGTGCCTGCCATGATCGTTCGCTTCAGTGCCGTGTGCGGCCTCGCGCTGTGGGCCAGCTGCGGCTTGGCTGCCGATGCCTGCCGGGACCCGCAGACGCAGGCTGAAATGACCTACTGCGCTGGCGAGGACTACACGCTCGCCGATCGCGAACTCAACGCCGTCTATGCGCGGGTCCGTGCGGCCGTGCCGGAGGCGGAGCGCGAGCGCTTGCGGGCCGCGCAGCTGGCCTGGATCAAGTTGCGCGACCTCGACTGCGATCTGGCGGCGTTCGGTGTGCGCGGCGGGTCGATCGAGTCGATGACGATCACCGGCTGCAAGACGCAGCACACCAACCAGCGCATCGAGTGGCTGCGCTCGCTGCTGGCGGAGTCACTGTAGATGCCGGGCAGCGAGGGCGCGTGCCGCGAGCCGATTGCGCTGGCACTGACCGGTGCCTCCGGCGTGCACTACGGGCTGCGTCTGCTGGAATGCCTGCTCGCCGCCGATGAGTGCGTCTGGCTGATGCTGTCCAAGGCCGCACAGGTGGTCATCGGGCTGGAAACCGACTGGCAACTGCCGGGGCGTCCGGCTGACGTTCACGCGGCTCTGGTCGAGCGCTTCGCCTGTTCGCCACGGCAGCTGCGGGTGTTCGGAAGGGAGGAGTGGACGGCTCCGCCGGCCTCGGGCTCGGCGCGCTGCCGGGCGATGGTGGTGTGTCCGTGCACCACCGGGACGCTGGCCGCGATCGCTCAGGGCATGTCGGATTCGCTGATCGAGCGCGCCGCCGACGTCATGCTCAAGGAACAACGCCAGCTGCTGCTGGTGGTGCGGGAGATGCCGTTCTCGGTGATCCATCTGGAAAACATGCTGCGCCTTGCCCGCGCCGGTGCGCTGATCATGCCGGCCAGTCCGGGTTTCTATCACCGGCCGCAGCGGGTCGAGGATCTGGTCGATTACGTCGTGGCCCGCGTGCTTGATCACCTGCAGGTGACGCACGCTCTGCTGCCGCGCTGGGGCGAGGAGGAGAATGCATGAGTGGGTGGCAGGAAATCCCCTTGTTTCCGCTCGGTGTCGTGCTGTTTCCGGGTGGCCCTCTGCCATTGCGCATTTTCGAGCCGCGTTATTTGTCGATGGTCGGGCGCTGCATGCGCGAGGATCTGCCCTTCGGTGTGGTGACCATGCGCGAGGGCGAGCATGACACCGGCGCCGCGGCGACCTTCCACGAGGTCGGTACCGCCGTTCGCATTTATGACTTCGACAAGCTCAGCGACGGCATGCTCGGCATTTCCTGCCGTGGCGAGCGGCGGTTTCGCGTACACGGGCAGCGTGTGCAGCCCGATCAGCTGATTCTCGGTCAGGTCGAATGGTTGCCGCAGCCGGATGCGATGGCGCTGCCGCCGGCACACAGTAATCTGTTGCGCTTGCTGGAGCACATCCTTGAAGTCGACGGGGTCGAGACCTACGCGGCTGCGCTCGGAGCGCGTCGGCTGGATGACGCGAACTGGGTGGCCGATCGTCTGACCGAGCTGCTGCCGATGTCGACGACGGCGCGCCTGGCGCTGCTGGAGCTGGATGATTTGACGGAGCGCCTGGAGGTGCTGCAAGCCTGGCTGCACGATCGGACCATCATCTGATGGCTCGTCTGCTGCGCTTCAACAAGCCGTTCGATGTGCTGTCGCAGTTCACCGATCGTGAGCAGGGGCGGGCGACGCTGGCCGATTTCATCGAGGTGCCGGGTGTCTACGTGGCCGGCCGGCTGGACCGTGACAGCGAGGGGCTGCTGCTGCTGACCGATGACGGAGCCTTGCAGGCGCGTTTGGCCGATCCGCGCTTCAAGTTACCGAAAACCTATCTGGTCCAGGTCGAGGGGGACGTGGATGAGCACGTGCTGGAGCCGCTGCGGCAGGGGCTGATGCTCAAGGACGGCCCGACCCGGCCGGCGAGTGTGCGCCGCATCGACGAGCCGGAGGGCCTGTGGCCTCGCGTACCGCCAGTGCGACATCGTCTGCAGGTGCCGACCAGCTGGATCGAGCTGGTGCTGCGCGAAGGGCGCAATCGTCAGGTGCGTCGGATGACCGCCGCCGTCGGTCATCCGACGCTGCGGCTGGTGCGCTGGGCCATCGGTCCGTGGACGCTGGCTGGCCTGGCACCGGGCGCGTGGTGCGAGGAATCCGTGCACCTGCCGGTCGAGCGCCAGCAGCCGCGTGCCGATACGCGCGGCCGGCGGGCACGGCGCTGACTCGGCTGCGGCATACAGGGCATGCGTCCATGCATGCATATATTGCGTATCGTGATCCGCATGGCGCGATTGCCGCCAGACCGCCGAGGAGACCGACCGTGAAATACCGCATCGTCAAGACTGAAGCCGAATGGCGTTCCCAGCTGAGCCCGGAGCAGTACGCCGTATGCCGGCAGAAAGCGACCGAGAGACCGTTCAGCGGCGAGTATGAGCACCATTGGGCCGATGGCACCTACCGCTGCGTCTGCTGCGGACAGCCTTTGTTCGCCAGCGCTACGAAGTTCGATGCTGGCTGCGGCTGGCCGAGCTTTTTCCGACCAGCGAACGGCGAGGCCATCGCCGAGGAAGAAGATTTCAGTCACGGCATGCACCGTACCGAGGTGCTGTGTTCCAACTGCGGCGCCCATCTCGGCCATGTGTTTCCGGACGGGCCGGCACCGACGGGGCTGCGCTACTGCATCAATTCGGCGTCCCTGGATTTCGCCGCGGTGCAGAGTGGTGTGGAGCGCTGAGGAGGTGGCTGTGCAGCGGGCAGATTTTCGGCATTTTTTTGAACAGGCCGTGCGCTGGGGCGATCTCGATGCCCTGGGGCATGTCAACAACGTGCAGTTCATCCGTTTTCTCGAATCCGGCCGGGTGGCCTATGTCGAGGATGTCTTCGAGCTGCCGGTCAGCGCGGACGGGGAAGGCGTCATTCTCGCGGATCTGCAGTGCAGCTTCCTGCGCCAGCTGGAATACCCGGACACGGTCGAGGTGGCTACCCGCGTGAGCGCGCTGGGTGGCAGCAGTTTCGAGTTGCTGGCGGCGATTTTCAGGCGGGGCGAGGACGCCCCGGTTGCGACTTCGCGTGGTGTACTTGTCTGGTTCGATTTTCGTGGTCAGAGCGCGCAGCCATTGCCGGAAGTGTTCCGTG
The DNA here is from genome assembly GCF_003182095.1 of Plasticicumulans acidivorans. Lineage (GTDB taxonomy): Bacteria > Pseudomonadota > Gammaproteobacteria > Competibacterales > Competibacteraceae > Plasticicumulans > Plasticicumulans acidivorans. The sequence continues at coordinate 28,273 of NZ_QGTJ01000018.1, forward strand.
AGCGTATCCGGCGTTTCGAAGTGCTCGCTCCGCGCGAACGGGTTTGACGGTTGTCGGGATGCTTGCCATCCCGAATCACGAAGTCTGCTGGGTACGCTCGACGCGTGTACATTGCGCTGTGTTGACGACGACTGTGAGCCGGCGTCGTCACGGACCTGCCCAGCCCGTGCTCAGCGGTGTAAAACCGCAGCAAACGCAACTATGCCCTCCTGCAGACCGGTGCCAGCGCTGTGATGGTGCATCGCAGACTCTCTGAATGTGGAATGTGAGATTTTCAGAATATTATTTTGTAGCAATGACTTAGGTCATTCCTCTGCAGGCCTTGATATGAGTCATGTTGCGCCGCGGAATGGTTGACAAGGGGTAACCCAGCACGCAGTATCCGGCGGCGCGAATTCATGCTGCGCTGGTTCCAGGTCGCGGCGCGCGAGCGTCGTTCGGGGAGAGCGACCCGGGCCGGCAGGCTGCGAACACGGCTCCCCGACAAAATCGGCCGAACGGCGTGGATGGCGCGCTTAAAAAAGCCCCAGTTTCCGGAGGTTTGAAGATGGACGAAATCGTTATCGTTGCCGCTGCACGCACCGCCGTAGGTAGCTTCTTGGGCAGCCTGTCGACCATACCGGCGACCATGCTCGGAGCCAAGGTCGTTCAGGGTTTGCTGGCGCGTACCGGCGTCAAGCCCGAACAGATCGACGAGCTGATCCTCGGTCAGGTGCTACAGGGTGGTACCGGGCAGGGGCCGGCACGACAGACCGCAATCAACGCCGGTTTGCCGATTGAAGTTCCGGCGATGGCCATCAACAAGCTGTGCGGTTCTGGGCTGAAGGCAGTCCATCTGGCTTACCAGTCTCTCGTCGACGGCGACAATGAGATCGTGATCGCGGGCGGCCAGGAGAACATGAGCCTCGCGCCGCACATCCTGCCGAATGCCCGTCTGGGTACCCGTATGGGTGACTGGAAGCTGCAGGACACCATGCTGCGTGATGGTCTGATCTGCGCGTTCAATGACTATCACATGGGCATCACGGCTGAGAACATCGCTGCACAGTACGGTATTTCGCGCGAGGAGCAGGACGCCTTTGCCTATGCCTCGCAGCAGAAGGCCGTTGCCGCGATCGATGCCGGTCGTTTCAAGGACGAGATCCTTCCGGTCGAGATCCCGCAGCGCAAGGGTGATCCTCTGGTCTTCGACACCGACGAGTTCCCGAATCGCAAGACCACTCCGGAAGTCCTTGCCAAGCTGCGCCCGGCCTTCAAGAAGGACGGTACCGTGACCGCCGGCAATGCCTCGGGCATCAACGACGGCGCTGCTGGCGTGATGATGATGAAGGCGAGCAAGGCCGCTGAACTCGGGCTGAAGCCGCTGGCACGCATCGCCGGTTATTCGAAGGCGGGTGTCGATCCGAAGATCATGGGTACCGGTCCGATCGCGGCCGTACGCAAGCTGATGCAGAAGACCGGCTGGACTTTGGATCAGCTCGATTTGATCGAGGCCAACGAGGCTTTTGCCGCCCAGGCTATTTCGGTGAACCGCGATCTCGGCTGGGATCTGGCCAAGGTCAATGTCAATGGCGGTGCCATTGCGCTTGGTCACCCGATCGGTTGTTCCGGTGCCCGCATCCTGGTGTCGCTGCTGCATGAAATGGGTCGCCGTGATGCCAAGAAGGGCGTTGCCACCCTGTGCATCGGTGGTGGTATGGGTGTCGCTCTCGCCGTCGAGCGGGTCTGAGTGAACCCGTAGGCCTTGTGCAGGGGAGTCGCATGTCCAAAGTAGCAATCGTGACCGGCGGAATCGGCGGTCTGGGAACGGCAATGTGCAAGGCCCTGAGCAAGCAGGGTCGCAGTGTCGTGGCGGCCTATC
>NZ_QGTJ01000019.1 GCF_003182095.1 Plasticicumulans acidivorans
CGGCTGGGCACGCCGGAGGACATCGCGCGTACGCTGGTGTTTTTGACGGACGAAGAGGCGAGCTTCATCACGGGCGCTGATCTGTACGTCAATGGCGGGCTCTACATCCACTGAGGTCTTTTGACCCGGGCGTACCGATGCCGAATCGGTATCGGTACGCCTCTTATCCTTTGGTCGGGACACGATGAGCGAATCACGCATCATCAAGAAATATCCGAACCGCCGGCTCTATGATACGGCGATCAGCAGCTACATCACGCTCGAAGATGTCAAACGGCTGGTGTTGGAACGAGCTGATTTCCGCGTTGTCGATGCGCGTTCAAATGAGGACATCACGCGAGGGATTCTGCTGCAGATCATCAGTGAGCAGGAAGAGCAGGGAAACCCGATCTTCACGACTGAGGTCTTGGCGCACATCATCCGTTTTTACGGCGATACCTTGCAGGGCATGATGGGGAGTTATCTGGAAAAAAGCCTGCAGGCCTTCGTTGATCAGCAGCATCTTGTGCGGGAGCAGATGCGCAATATCATCGGAGCCAATCCACTGCAGGTCATTTCCGATCTGGCTGAGCATAATCTGTCGATATGGCAGAAGATGAACGAGCGCCTCTACAAGCAGGGGATTGATCCAAGCAACCGGGCTGCCGTGAAGGCGGCAGAGTTGGACAAGCCTGACGATGGCCACAAGAAGTGATCATCATGTATCTGCATCTTTGCCAATGGCCGCCGAAAGGCGGCCATTGGCTTTTTGGGGTGTAGTCTTGACACCGTGAAACAGTATTTTTATATTGCAGTGCAACAATTGTTGCATTGCACAACAAAGAGGTTTGAACCATGTTCGCCTTGCCGTCCACGGAACTCCTGCAGCTGAGCCGTGTATTTTGCGATTCCGTAGTGAACGCGCAAAGCGTTTCCACTCAGGCATTTGAAGAACTTGGTTGTATGACGGTGGCTGCTGGAAGCAGCTATGCAAGCGTTTACTTTGGCTGCCTCTCCAGGCTGCTGGACGCTCGTTCGCCCGATGAAGCGGTTGGCTGCTGGCAGTCCGCTGTGGAAGAGATGCTTCGGCGCACCCGGCAGGACTTGAAACTGTGGCTTGCTACGGTGTTGGAAACCAGCAATCGGCTCGGCACTGGTAGCTTGGCGAGAGCGGATGGTGTTACTGGTTTGGTGAAGAGTGTTGCCTGATCTCGTTGGCTCGGGGTGTGCTGAGCCAATGTGCAACAGACAGCGGGATTTGTCCGCATGCCTTTTTACTGACAAATACGCCAATGTGTCCGCCATCGACAGCGAGCTCAGAATAATCTGAATGGTTGCAGGCCCTGCGCAAGGCGCGTGCAGAGCTCTCTGGCACGATGTGATCTTGGCGTGCATAAATATTGAGCAATGGCAGCTGAAGAGAACTTAGATCGATTCGGCGGCCGTCGATTTTCATTTCACCGCGAATCAGGCGGTTGTGTTGAAAGCAGTCTTGCGCGAATTGGCGGAATGTCTCTCCAGCCATATCGGGACTGTCGAATATCCACTCTTCCATGCGCAGGAAATTAGTGAGCGCTTCCTGATCTTCGGCGAGTTCGACTAAACGCACGTATTTTTGCCCGGCAAGCCTGAACGGGCTGAGGCTCAGAAAGCTGAAGTTAAGCAGAGAGCCGGGTACATTGCCTAAAGTGTCGACGAGCAGATCGACATCGATGGGGCGGATCAGTTTGGTCAGCAGAAATTCTGGCGTGTGAAAGTCGACGGGTGTCACGAGTGTTACCACTCTGCGGACCTGTCGAGGGTAAAGTGCGGTGAAGCAAAGACTGAAGACCCCGCCCTGGCAGATACCGAGCAAATCTACCTGCGCGGATGCAGTTTCCCTGCGTATGTACTCAACGCAATTTGCCAGGTAACCATCGATATAGTCTGATAAGGTCAGCGCGCAATCGGCGCGGTCCGGGTATCCCCAGTCAATAAGCCATACGTCAATACCTGCGTCGAGTAAACCCCGGACGAAAGAGCGCTCGGGTTGCAGATCCGTCATTGTTGGCCGATTGACAAGTGCGTAAACGATCAGCAGAGGAGCCGGGGATCGATATTCACTGGTGGCTTCGTAACGATAGAGTGTCAGCTTGTCTAGCTGGTACTTTGTTTGACGGGGCGTTGCTGCGTGCTTTACCGAATCAAGAGATGCAAAGCGATTGAAGCTTTTCCCTATCTGCTGTGCGAACTCTGCGGTTTCCTGCAGTAATTGCTGCGGTTCGATGCCAATCATGAATCTAACCCGCTTGTTTTCGGAGAGCATCACGGAATTCGGCAATCGCGCTGCGTAAATCATCCTGCTCTCTTTCCAGAGCCCTCAGTTTGCGGCGCTCGGCGTGTAGGCGATACTCTAATGTTTTTATTTCGCTGCGTACTGGCAGGTCGAACATGCCAGCAAAATCTTCCGTGATCTGTTGCAGCAAAGATCTGCAACGCAGCATTGCATTGACAAGACGGGCCTGCACATCAGCATAGGTATCGCTGCGTATCATATCTTCATGAGCTGTTTCGCTGGTTTCTATCCATAAGTCATAAAACGTGCGCAGAGACAGATGGCCTGTTTGACCCTCGCTTTTATATAGCTTTTCTATGCGTTCGCGCAGAGCTTGAAATGCACGCTCGGAGCCTGTGTTGAGCAGCTCGCGGAATGCCTGCTCAGCGGCAAGATATTCAGCCCACGCAATACTCAGTTCTCGCCATAAGCGTTTTTCGTGATCTGTAGCCCCCAGGCCCGGCAGCTTTAACCCCTTGCGCAGTTCGTTGACTAAGGGGTTGTCATGCATCCAGTCGTGCCCGGTCAGCCATGGGATAAATGCAGCAAACCCGGGCGGCAGGCGTGCCAGAAGGGCGGGCCAATCCATATCGCGTATGCGACTGCCGTTCGTACCTGCGACAGAGAACGGATTTGGGAAGTTGCTGTACAAGCATCCCCATAATTCTTCTTCGCTGGTAGTTGGTGCGTTGCGGCAAAGCAGGTGTTGCAGAAGCGCTTCCGCCAAGCTCAGGAATCCCTCCCCCTGAGCGATCAGATAGCGTAAGGCGTCGGGTTCAGGGCCGCTCGCTGGATCTCGTGCGAGATACCAGTCGCGTAATGTTTCCACGAAGGATGGCGGTTGGCTGGTACACGAACCGTCAAACCAGTTTTGCCACAGACGCCGTAGCTCGGCGAGCCGGTCGGCGAGTGTATTGGCCGACCCGCGGCAAGCATCTGTCATCAGATAAATTCCAGTTGTGTGTCCGCTCGGCGTGTGTGAGCTCAGCGCAACAGTGTGTCGCTTTTCTGCTGTCCTCTCAATCTTTTCAGCTCGGTCAGGCGCGCGCGTAGCTGGGCTTGCTGCTGAGGTGTCCCGACTCCCGTGCGCACCCCGATTTCCGCCTGTTCTGCGGCAGCTTTAAGGTTGCCGGAGAGCATGTAGTATTCGGTCATCGCAAGATATTTGCCCGCGACGTCCCCCTTCCGTTCGGAGGCGCGTGCGTAAAGCTCGAATAACTCCGGGCGATCAGAGTGACGTCGTAACTGGTTGTCGAGGAGGCTTGCGGCGAGACGCGGGTCTCCCCTCGTAATCAGGGCTTCGCCATAAATGATGGCTAAAGTGTAGTCGCTCGGGTAGAGGCGGCGAGCCGTTTCGAACTGTTCCCAGGCTGCTGATGTTTCCCCGCGGGTCAATGATATCGAGGCCTCTTCGAGGCGCAGAGGAAGTGAATCCGACGATGATCGGCGCAAGCGGGCAATCTCTGCGGCGGCGGCGTCTAAATGGTTGCTGCGTGCAAGGGCAAGGGCGTAGCCGTAACGATCCGCATCATTGCCACCGGATGCCAGGCGGGCTTCGTAATCCCGTACCAGCTGAGGGGCGTTATCACTGGCAAGCACGCGCAGACGCTCCCGGATAAGACGGTAAAGCGCTTCATCTCCAGCGCTTCGGCGAGTGCTTTTTGTATCAGTGCGAGCTTGCGTGTCGGCCATGCGATTGATGACCAGCGGGTGACTGCGCAGGAATTCCGGAATCTGGGCGGCTGCTCCCGTCAGATTTTCCAGCCGAGAGAAAAAGCTCGTGAGACCGTTGGGGTCATAGCCGGCACGTTTGAGTAAGTCGCTGCCGATCCGATCCGCCTCTTGTTCTGCTGCTCGCGTGAAGCTGATCTGGCGCTGCGCGCCCATGGCGATGGAGCCCGCGGCAACAGCTTGTCCAAGCTGGCCGCCGCTGCTGCCGCTGGCGGCAGCCACAGCCATTCCCGCCAGCATCGCAGCCATCATGGGCACGGACATCGATTGCTGGTCTGCATAGGAGCGAGTGATGTGATGTTGGGCTACATGAGCAATTTCATGGGCGACGACGCCGGCGAGCTCGCTTTCGTTTTTGGTGGCCAGCATCAGTCCGATATTGACGCCAATGAATCCTCCGGGCAGCGCAAAAGCATTCAAGGTGCCATCTTTGACCCAGAAAAAATGGAATGGATTTGTGGCACCGTTGCTGTTGATGGCAATTCGGTTACCAAGTGCTTCCAGATATTCTGTGGCAAGCGGATCGTCCATTATCAGATCGCGATCACGGGCTTTGGCGATGATTGCTTGACCGATGCGCAACTCATCGCTTGGACCCAGATACTGTTGTGATGGGTCGCCGATGTCGGGAAGTTCTATTGACTGCGCATGTATCGGGTTGCTGATACACATTGCAAAGGCGACAGCAAGATGTCGTCGCATGATGATGCCTCGTGGTGGGCTCCGTCTGGCGGATGGACCCATTGTCGCTGATACGGGTTCCATACTCGCCGTTGCCTATCGGGTTTAACAGTCAAATGGGGGTGGTACCGTGTCTGTACAGATAACGGATTTTTGCGGTCTGGAGCCTGACTCTAATGAATGTTTCGCCTGATCTCGAATTGGATGCGGCAGGTCTGCAATGTCCGCTGCCGATCCTCAAGACAAAAAAAGCACTGGCTACTCTGCAGCCTGGTCAGGTGCTGCTGGTCATTACCACTGATCCGGGATCAGTGCGGGATTTCGAAGCATATGCCAGACAGACAGGTCATGAGCTGCTGGATTCCAGTGTGGAAGGTGCTTGCTTTCGCTTCTTGATGCGTAAGTCTGTTCTGCGCTAAGCAGAAGGTCATGTGACATTGAGATGAACCGCAATGCGGCGCTTGGGATTTGTTATTGGATGCTGCTTTGCACAAAAACCTTGCAGGCAATCGCTTATACTCCACGAGGGCGAGGTACGAGGCTCGAAGTACCTCTGTGCGCTTGGAACCGAGTGGAGGAAACCGCGCATGCATAAGTGGATGTCTGAAGAAATTTTTAAACGCTGGAGTGAGGCGCAGGAGCAATTTTGGCAGCAGTGGACGGGGGCGGCCCCTGTCGACGCTGATAAGGCTCTGGAGGCGTGGCGTCAGGCATGCAGCCAGAACATGGGGCTGTGGGAAAAGCTGGTTCGCGAGACGCTTGAAGGACAGGCGGCGTGGGTCGAGCAGTGCATGGTGCGCATGGGGGGGGAGGGTAAGAACATCGAGGCCCTCGGCGAATGGCGGCAGCGGTTCGATGCTGGCATGCGCCAGTGGATGGAAGCGCAAACTCAGCTGTGGGAGCAGCTGTTTGAGGTCATGCACAGCGCTGCGCAGACGGAAGTAAAAGAATCTGCTCCGCCCGAGCAGGTGGTCGCACCGTCGCCAGTCGTTACGGAAGAAGTCGCACCGCCTGTCGTGGAGCCTGTTGCTGTGGAGCCGGTCGTCGCAGAGACCACGGCCCCCGCGATGGACATGGACGTGCAGGAGCCGGTCGCTGCGCCGCCAGAGGAGATCCAGGTTGCGGAGCAGGACAACGAATCGCCAGTGCCGATGACTGCAAGTGCTGACATCCCGGAGCCGACGACGACGAGTGACATTGAGCCTGTCAGCAAGCCTAGAACCCGTCGTCGTGTTAACAAGCCGCTGGAATGAGCATTCCGGCGCAGCAATCTTGAATTAAGACTGATTTGAGGGCTGGATTAGTCCGGCCCCAAATCGATGTGTGTAATTTTGTTTATTTAATAATAAAGTCTGTGCGAATATCTTCTAATGCTGGAAACTCTGCGCGATATGCAAGTAATTCATTGAGATTGATGCCTGCAGTAATAGAGTTTTCATGAGTCCCTGCGTCGGCAATAATTTCCCCCTTAGGGTTTATAATTAAACTGCGCCCTCCGTAGCTGAGCCAAGGGTCTTGTCCGCAGCGATTGACGCCAATGACATAGGCCTGATTTTCAATGGCTCTGGCCTGCAGCAGATTCAACCAGTGCATTTCTCGACGTTGCGGCCAGTTTGCAATGACCGTGTACAGTTGGGCGCCGCGTTTAGCCATGATGCGAAACAGTTCAGGAAAGCGTAAATCGTAGCAAATGAGCGGCGCAACCGTTATACCTTTCCAGTCGTAACAAATCGGGCCATCACCGCGTGCATAGTACTGGTCTTCCTTCGCGAAGGAAAAAGGGTGGCATTTTGTATAGCGGGCAATCTCCTCTCCCTTGGGGTTGAATGTGACCGATTGGTTGAGTCCGAGTTGATTGGAATGCCGGTTGACGACGCCGCCACAAACAAAAACACCCCAGTCCCGGGCAAGTTTTGCCATGAAGTGTTCGGTGGGGCGCTCTTTGCCCTCCTCAATCCGGGATACCTTCATACTGAAACCCGTGGCAAACATCTCAGGCAGCACGACCAAAGCCTCCGGCTTTAAGTCAGCAGACTGCATGAGTTTTTCAACTCTATGATATGTCGCTTGTTTGTCTTCCCAGCAGATGTCGACTTGAAGGGCGATCACTTGCATTGCGTCAATCCCGGAGCATGGCTCTGTGGTGTTGTGAGTGAACACTAATATGCCACTATGTCACTCCAAATCGAGCAGTCCATCTGTTTGGCGGATGATATAGGCTTGTTTCTGTCTCTTCGGTATGGTGGGGTGTCTAGATGATCAATGCTTTGATCGGAAAAATTTTGTCTGGTGATTACCCGATTGGAGAGCGCCTGGAAGTGTGTGGTTGGGTGCGTACTCGTCGGGACTCCAGGGCCGGAGTATCTTTCGTTACGGTACATGACGGATCCTGCTTCGATGTGTTGCAGTGCGTGATTCCGCAGACGCTGGTGAATTACAGCAACGAGGTAGTCCGCCTTACGGCAGGGTGTTCGTTGCGTGCGGCAGGGGCATTGGCTGCCTCCAGTGGTAAAGGGCAGGCTGTCGAGCTTTTAGTTGATACGGTTACTGTGATTGGCTGGGTGGATGATCCAGAAACTTATCCGATTCAGCCGAAAGCGCACTCATTTGAATTCTTGCGTGAAGTCGCTCATCTACGACCGCGCACGAATACCTTTGGTGCCGTAACACGTGTGCGCAACTCGCTGGCGCAGGCCGTGCACCGCTTTTTTAACAGCGAAGGCTTCTGCTGGGTGCATACCCCAATTGTTACTGCAAGCGATTGCGAGGGGGCAGGCGAGATGTTTCGCGTCAGCACGCTCGATTTGCAGAATTTGCCGCGTACGGCAGCTGGTGGGGTTGATTTCACCCAAGACTTTTTTGGCCGGGAAACTTTTTTGACTGTGTCAGGGCAGCTCGAAGTGGAGGCGTACTGTTTGGCACTGAGTCGGGTATATACCTTTGGTCCGACGTTTCGCGCCGAGAACTCCAATACTTCGAGGCATCTGGCCGAGTTTTGGATGATCGAACCAGAAATTGCGTTTGCAGATCTTTCCATGGATGCCGATTTGGCAGAGCGCTTGCTCAAATCGGTGTTTCGTCATGTGCTTGACGAGCGGCAGGATGATCTGGCCTTTTTTGACGATCGCATTCTAAAAGGGTGCGTCCAGCGCTTGGAAAGCCTGGTGTCCTGCGAGTTTGTACGTATGGACTACGTCGAGGCTATTCGCATTCTGGAAGGCTGCGGCGCTGCTTTTGAGTTTCCAGTCCGCTACGGCATCGACCTGCAGTCCGAGCATGAGCGTTATCTGGCGGAGCGGCATGTCGGCGCACCGGTTGTGCTCATGAATTATCCGAAGAACATTAAAAGCTTCTACATGCGCTTGAATGATGACGGAACCACCGTGGCAGCTATGGATGTGCTGGCACCTGGTGTCGGTGAAATCATCGGAGGGAGTCAGCGCGAGGAGCGTTTGGATGTTCTCGATGCACGGATGGTGGAGTGCGGTCTGGATCCGGCGGATTACACTTGGTACCGAGACCTTCGCCGTTACGGCACGGTGCCGCACGCCGGATTTGGATTGGGATTTGAGCGTTTGGTGAGTTACGTGTCGGGTATCAGCAATGTGCGTGACGTGATTCCCTTTCCGCGTACACCAGGGCATGCCGAATTTTAATGCTCAGCCTTAATCTTTTGGCGATAGCATCGACGCATCGCTTTTTGCTTCATGTTGTAGTCGATGCCTGAAAAGCGGCTCACCCAGCTTTGTTGCGAAAAGTGGGTGAGGTTGTGCGCTCGCTGTGATCAATCCCGTCAGCGCTTGGTCGGCAGATACAGGCTTCCACGGTGCCATGATTCTGCTGTCTGCGTTTCTTGTCTTTCTGTGCGGCGCACGAAATAGCCACGCGCCGTGGCGAGCAACGCAACAAGGGTGCTGGCTAACAACATCAGGAAAATGACGGCAAACAACACGGCTCTCACCTCTCAGCTGGTCGGTGCCCGCCGTTCCCTGGCAGTTTATTTGGACTGCGGCAGATTTTATCTCTGCATATTTCAAGGCACTGCAAACGCTTGTATCGAAACGTATCGATATGCGCTGCCTTACAAGTTTTCGCCAAACGGCGGAAACACTCGCTCTTTTTTAGTCCATTGCGGGCTATATGCAACTCCGCAGTCTCTAGGCTTGAGCGTAGCCTAAAAAAAAGAGGTCGCACTGACGCGCGACCTCCTTGTGAACTTGGCTCCCCGAGACGGGCTCGAACCGCCGACCCAGTGATTAACAGTCACTTGCTCTACCGACTGAGCTATCGGGGAATATGTCCTTCACCCAGCCGCCATGATCGGCACAGAACACCTGCAAGAAGGCTGGCTTTGCAGGCTCTAAAAAAATTGGCTCCCCGAGACGGGCTCGAACCGCCGACCCAGTGATTAACAGTCACTTGCTCTACCGACTGAGCTATCGGGGAACTATTTAACCGAGGGCGCGAATCCTAATGACCTCGACGGGTTTCGTCAACCGCGAGCCCCGGCCTTCACTCAAAGTTTCGTGCTGGCCGGGATCTCGCTTGCAGTGAGCCGAAAGCCGCTCTCTTAAAACCGTGCTTCTTAGCGAAGCACCTGGGCGATTGCGTTGGCAACGACAGCGACATTGCGACTGTTGAGGGCAGCGACGCAGATGCGGCCGGTGCTGACGGCATAGATACCGTACTCGCTCTTCAAGCGTTCGACCTGCGCCGCATTGAGGCCGGAGTACGAGAACATGCCGCGCTGACGATTGACGAAGGAGAAGTCACCCTCGACGCCTGCGACAGCTAGCTGTTCTACGAGCGTGGTGCGCATCAGACGAATGCGCTCCCGCATCTCACCCAGCTCCTGCTCCCACAGTGCGCGCAGTTCGGCACTGTTGAGCACGGCCGAGACAACCGCAGCACCGTGAGTCGGCGGGTTGGAGTAATTGGTACGAATCACCCGCTTGACCTGGGAAAGCACCCGCGCCGCTTCGTCGGCCGATCCGGTTACGATCGACAGGGCGCCCACACGCTCGCCATACAGCGAAAACGACTTCGAGAACGAACTCGCAACGAAGAAGGGCAGCCCTGATGCAGCAAACAGGCGTACCGCAGTGGCGTCTTCGTCGATGCTGTCGGCAAAGCCCTGATAGGCAATGTCGAGGAACGGAACATGCTCACGCTCGGCGAGGACTGCGAGAACCTGCTGCCACTGCTCGACGCTGAGGTCGACGCCTGTCGGGTTGTGGCAGCAGGCATGCAGCACGATGATCGAGCGCGGTGGCAGCGCGCGCAGCGAGTCGAGCATGCCGGCGATGTTCACACCGTGGCTTTCGGCATCGTAGTAGGCGTAGGTTTCAACCGGAAAGCCCGAGGATTCGAACAGTGCCCGATGGTTTTCCCAGCTCGGATTGCTGATTGCGACTTTGGCATCCGGGAGCAGGCGTTTCAGATAATCCGCGCCGACTTTGAGCGCCCCCGTGCCGCCGAGCGCCTGAGTGGTCACGACGCGCTTGCTTGCGAGCAGGTCTGCATTTGAGCCGAACAGCAATGCCTGCACAGCCGTGTTGTAGGCGGCCAGTCCATCGATGGGCAGATAACCACGCGGGGTTGCTGCAGCCAGGCGCGCTTTTTCAGCCTCCTGCACGGCGCGCAACAGCGGAATACGGCCTTCGTCAGTGAAATAAACGCCGACGCCCAGATTGACCTTTGTGGTACGGGTGTCGGCATTGAACGCCTCGTTGAGACCCAGGATGGGATCGCGAGGGGCCATTTCGACGGCAGAAAAGAGACTCATGTCGGCAGCTCGGAGATGGTGAACGAATAAAAAGGCGTGGCCTAGACGGCGGGGCCCTAGCCCGAATGAATCGGGGAGTCAAGTGTAGCCGAGCCCGAGAGGGCATGCGATCGCTGTACAGCAGGTGTGGCCATCCCTATGTACGCTCGATGCCTGGATGACATCAGTCTTTTAAGGACATCAACCCAGTTCTGGCGGTGAAGTGCATGCAGCGATTCGAACTCGTGACCGACTATTCTCCGGCAGGCGACCAGCCCGCCGCCATCGATGCGCTGGTGCGCGGGATCGAGGGTGGTCTTGCGCATCAGACTCTGCTTGGCGTGACCGGCAGCGGAAAGACGTTCACGATGGCCAACGCCATCGCCAGGCTGCAGCGCCCGGCGATGATTCTGGCGCCGAACAAGACCCTGGCCGCTCAGCTTTATGGGGAGATGAAAGGGTTTTTCCCTCACAACGCCGTCGAGTATTTCGTTTCCTACTACGACTATTACCAGCCCGAGGCCTACGTTCCGTCGTCCGACACTTATATTGAGAAGGATGCATCGGTCAACGAGCATATCGAGCAGATGCGGCTGTCGGCGACCAAAGCCATCCTTGAACGGCCTGATACGCTGATCGTCGCTTCAGTGTCGTCGATCTACGGCCTGGGTGATCCTGAGCTGTACATGCAGATGATTCTGCATCTTTCCCGTGGCGAACGTATCGACCAGCGAGCGATCCTGCGCCGGCTTGCAGAGCTGCAGTACACGCGCAACGACATCGCGCTGGAGCGCGGTTGCTTTCGTGTCCGTGGCGATGTGATCGACATCCATCCTGCAGATTCCGAAGATGAGGCTGTCCGCATCGAACTGTTCGATGACGAGATCGGGCAGCTTAGTTATTTCGATCCGCTGACCGGCGAGCTCAAGCGCCGCGTGCCGCGGGTGACTGTGCATCCGAAAACACATTACGTCACGCCGCGTGAACGTATTCTGCAGACCGTTGATTTGGTCAAGGAAGAACTCGCCGGCAGGCTGCGGGAGCTGGAGGCGGCCGGCAAGCTGCTGGAGGCTCAGCGTCTGCAGCAGCGCACGCAGTTCGATCTCGAAATGATGCTGGAGCTTGGTTACTGCAGCGGCATCGAGAATTACTCTCGGTACCTGTCAGGTCGCGCTGCCGGTGAACCACCACCGACGCTGTTCGATTATCTGCCCGACGATGCCTTGCTGATCATCGACGAATCCCACGTGACGGTGCCGCAGCTCGGTGGCATGTATCGTGGTGATCGTGCGCGCAAGGAAACTCTCGTCGAGTACGGCTTTCGCCTGCCTTCAGCGCTCGACAATCGGCCGCTGCGTTTCGATGAATTCGAACGCATGGCGCCGCAGACGGTGTTCGTCTCGGCAACGCCCGGGACTTATGAATCGAGCCACGCCGGTCAGGTGGTCGAACAGGTGGTGCGCCCTACCGGTTTGGTCGATCCGCAGCTCGAAGTGCGCTCGGCACGCACACAGGTCGACGATCTGCTGTCCGAGATCCGCCTGCGTGTCGCCAGTGACGAGCGCGTACTGGTGACGACGCTGACCAAGCGCATGGCCGAGGATCTGACCGAGTATCTGGATGAGCACGGTGTGCGTGTCCGCTATCTGCATTCCGACATCGAAACAGTCGAACGCGTCGAAATCATCCGTGATCTGCGGCTGGGAGAATTCGATGTTCTGGTGGGCATCAACCTGCTGCGTGAGGGGCTGGACATGCCGGAGGTGTCGCTGGTGGCGATCCTCGATGCCGACAAGGAAGGGTTTCTGCGCTCGGATCGCTCATTGATCCAGACCATCGGACGGGCTGCGCGCAACGCCCGCGGCACTGCGATCCTCTATGCCGACAAGGTGACCGATTCGATGCGCCGTGCGATCGACGAAACCGAACGGCGTCGCGCAAAGCAGGAGGCTTACAACGAGGTTCATGGCATCGTGCCGCGTACCGTGCGCAAAGCGGTCGCCGACATTATGGAAGGCGCGCGAGCAACGCTGCCGGCATCGGCGGCGGGGCGCCAGGCGGCCTCTCGTGTGACGGGGAAGGGCGGCGATGACGTGCGCAGTTTGTCGCCAGAGCAGGCCAGTCGGCGGATTCGTGAGCTTGAGGCGCAAATGTATCGTCATGCCCGCGATCTCGAATTCGAGATCGCGGCCCGTCTGCGTGACGAAATCCAGCGCCTGCGTGATCTGGCTTTCGGGCCGGAACACGAGCAGATGTAATTTTGAGCGGGGTGCTTGCACAGCCACTGAGGCATCCGTATAGTGCGCGGCCTGCACAGCAGGCGCGTAGCTCAGTTGGTTAGAGCACCACCTTGACATGGTGGGGGTCGTTGGTTCGAGTCCAATCGCGCCTACCAGTGTTCGTAGGTATCCCGCTCTGGCGGGTAATTTCAGTGCTGCCACTAGGCATCATGGATATTCGGTGCAGAGTTGCACCTCGCTCCATCGGTGCGTATAGTGCGCGGCCTGCACAGCAGGCGCGTAGCTCAGTTGGTTAGAGCACCACCTTGACATGGTGGGGGTCGTTGGTTCGAGTCCAATCGCGCCTACCAGATTCGCCAGGGCGCGCCGTCCGTAACGACGGCGCGCCCTTCTTGTTTTCCCGGTCTGACGTTCGTCGGAGGCAACGAAGCAGATGCCGTTTATTACGCTACCGGATGGCAGTCAGCGCGAGTTCGAACATCCGGTTACGGTACGCGAAGTGGCCGCGTCCATTGGGTCCGGACTCGCCAAGGCAGCACTGGCCGGGAAGGTCGATGGGCGCCTGGTGGATACGTCCTATCGGATCGATGGCGATACCCATTTGGCCATCATCACCGATCGTGACCCCGAGGGGCTGGAAATCATCCGGCATTCGACGGCGCATCTGCTGGCTCACGCTGTCAAGCAGTTGTTCCCGACGGCTCAGGTGACCATTGGCCCGGTCATTGAAAACGGCTTCTACTACGATTTCGCTTTCGAGCGCCCGTTTACGCCGGACGATCTGCTTGCCATCGAGCAGCGCATGGAAGAATTGGCGGCGAAAGATATCCCGGTCGAGCGCTCAGAGCTCTCCAGGGAAGACGCTGTCGCGTTTTTCCGCGCCGAGGGCGAGGAATACAAGGCGCAGATCATTGAGGCCATTCCAAGCACTGAAACGCTTTCGCTGTACCGGCAGGGCGACTTCACCGACTTGTGCCGCGGACCGCATGTACCTTCGACCGGTAAGCTCAAGGCCTTCAAGCTGATGAAGGTGGCGGGGGCTTACTGGCGCGGCGATTCCAAGAACGAGATGCTGCAGCGCATCTACGGCACCGCATGGACGGACAAGAAGGCACTGAAGGAATACCTCCATCGACTGGAGGAGGCGGAAAAACGCGATCACCGCCGCCTGGCCAAGCAGCTCGACCTGTTTCATCTGCAGGAAGAAGCGCCTGGCATGGTGTTCTGGCATGCCAATGGCTGGACCCTGTGGCAGGAAGTCGAGCAGTACATGCGTCGACGGCTGCGCGGTGCCGGCTACGAGGAAGTGCGCACCCCGCAGGTCGTCGATCGTTCGTTATGGGAGCGTTCCGGTCACTGGGAGAATTACAGTGAACTGATGTTCACGACCAGTTCCGAATCGAGAGACTTCGCAGTTAAGCCGATGAATTGTCCCTGCCATGTGCAGATATTCAATCATGGGCTGCACAGTTACCGCGATCTGCCGTTGCGCATGGCCGAGTTCGGTTCGTGCCACCGCAATGAGCCGTCGGGCGCTTTGCACGGTTTGATGCGCGTGCGCGGTTTTACGCAGGATGACGCGCATATTTTCTGCACCGAAGAACAGATTATTTCTGAAGCCCAGGCGTTCAATAATCTGGTGCAGTCGGTTTATCGCGATTTCGGATTTACGGATGTCGCGATCAAACTGGCTTTACGTCCCGATAAGCGCGCAGGTTCTGACGATGTGTGGGATCGGGCCGAAGACGGTCTGCGCCAGGCGTTGACGGCCTGTGCTCTGGAATGGGAAGAACTGCCGGGCGAAGGGGCTTTCTACGGGCCGAAGATCGAGTATCACATTCGTGATGCGATCGGTCGCTCCTGGCAGTGCGGTACGCTGCAGCTCGATTTCGTCCTGCCGGGGCGTCTGGGCGCCGAATACGTCGCCGAGGACAACAGCCGCAAGATTCCGGTCATGCTGCATCGTGCGGTGCTCGGCTCGATGGAGCGCTTCATCGGCATCCTGATCGAACACCATGCCGGTGCGCTGCCGACTTGGCTGACGCCCTGGCAGGCGGTGGTGATGGGAATTACCGATCGGCAGAGCGAGGCTGTAAGCGCTTGTGTGAAGTCACTAAGTGAGCGTGGTTTCCGTGTCCGGGCCGACTTGAGAAACGAGAAGATCGGTTTTAAGATTCGCGAACACACCCTGCAAAAGGTCCCGTATTTGCTTGTTATTGGGGACCGTGAGGTGGAAACGGGTTCCGTGGCCGTGCGTACGCGAGTCGGCAAGGATCTCGGCGTCATGAGCGTCGAGTCCTTCGGGGATTTCCTCGATACCGATATCGCGAGTCGCGGCCTTTCTGTTTTGGAGGGTTGACTCATAGCTGCTAACAATGAAATCCGGGTGAATGACGAAATCACCGCCCGTGAAGTGCGCCTGATCGATCAGAATGGCGAGCAGGCGGGGGTGATGTCGCTTCTCCAGGCGAAGCGTATTGCTGAAGAGGCTGAACTGGATCTCGTCGAGATCTCGCCGACGGCAAGGCCGCCGGTTTGCCGAGTCATGGATTACGGCAAATTCCGCTTCGAAATGCAGAAGAAAGCGTCTGAGGCCCGTAAGAAACAGAAGCAGATTCAGGTCAAGGAAGTGAAATTTCGTCCCGGGACGGACGAAGGGGATTATCAGGTCAAACTACGCAACCTGATACGTTTCCTTAGCGAAGGTGATCGAGCCAAGATCACGCTGCGATTCCGCGGGCGTGAGGTCGTTCACCAGGATCTCGGACTCAATCTCCTGAAGCGGGTTGAGGACGATCTGGCAGAAGTCGGCACGGTCGAACAGCGACCGAAGATGGAAGGCCGACAGATGATCATGGTCGTCGCGCCCAAGAAGAAGTGATTCTTCACCGGCCGACCCGGGAGACCGGATCCATTAATTTTTCTTTTAATGCGGAGTTGTATCAGTCATGCCGAAGATGAAAACGAACCGCGGCGCAGCCAAGCGCTTCGCCCGTACCGGTTCCGGGGGTTTCAAGCGTTCGCAGGCTTTTGCCCGCCACATCCTGACGAAGAAAACCACCAAGCGTAAGCGTCAGCTGCGCAGCCCGGCGATGATCGCGGAAGTCGACGTGCCGATGGTGCGTCGCATGATGCCGTACGCCTGAGTTTCTACGTTTCGGATTTGAGGTTTTAAGCCATGCCACGAGTGAAGCGCGGCGTTACCGCCCACGCCCGTCACAAGAAAGTTCTCGACAAGGCCAAGGGTTACTACGGTGCCCGCAGCCGGGTCTTCCGTGTCGCCAAGCAGGCCGTCATCAAGGCCGGTCAGTACGCCTATCGTGACCGCCGTCAGAAGAAGCGCCAGTTCCGCGCGCTGTGGATCGTGCGCATCAATGCAGCTGCACGTGTCTGCGGCCTGTCGTACAGCCGTCTGATCAACGGTATCAAGAAGGCGTCCATCGAAGTCGACCGCAAGGTCCTCGCCGATATGGCCGTGTTTGACAAGGCCGGTTTTGCCGCCATTGCCGAAAAGGCCAAGGCAGCCCTGGCTCAGGCCTGATCATGTCCGCCGCCACTCGGCGGCGCGATGAAGAAAGGGGGAAAGGGCTCATATCCTTTCCCCTTATTTATTGGTGGTGTCGTTTTCACCGTTTTGCATCATTCCCCGAATTTGGAGCCTTCCCGTGGAAGCGTTGCAGCAACTCGTCAGTGCGGCAGAGGCCGCTGCCGCCAGTGCTGGCGATCTCGTCGCACTTGACCAGATCCGCGTGCATTACCTCGGCAAAAAAGGCGTACTCACCGAACGGCTGAAGGCGCTCGGTGCCCTGCCCGCGGAGCAGCGGCGTGAGGCCGGTGCCGCCATCAACGTTGCCAAGGAGGCGGTGCAGGCCGCGCTTGAGGCGCGGCGGCTGGCTCTGGAGGAGGCCGCGCTGAATCAGCGTCTGGCCGCCGAGCGAGTGGATGTGACGCTGCCGGGCCGTGGTCAGCGGGCCGGCGGGCTGCACCCGATCACGCGGACCTTGCGCCGTATCGAGGAGCTGTTCCGCCAGATCGGCTTTTCGGTCGCGGAGGGCCCGGAGATCGAAGACGACTTTCATAACTTCGAGGCGCTCAACATCCCCGCGCATCATCCGGCGCGGGCGATGCACGATACGTTCTATTTCGACGCGAACACCTTGCTGCGCACGCACACTTCGCCCGTGCAGATCCGCACGATGAAGCGCACGCAGCCGCCGATCCGCATCATCGCGCCGGGGCGGGTATATCGCTGCGACTCGGATTTGACGCACTCGCCGATGTTCCACCAGGTCGAGGGATTGTTCGTCGACGAGGGCGTCAGCTTCGCCGACCTCAAGGGCGTGCTGTACGACTTCCTGCGAGCCTTCTTCGAGCGGGATCTCGATGTACGTTTCCGCCCATCCTATTTCCCTTTCACCGAGCCGTCCGCCGAAGTCGACATTCAGTGCGTGATGTGCGGCGGCAGCGGCTGCCGGGTCTGCAAACACACTGGCTGGCTGGAAGTGCTGGGCAGCGGCATGGTGCATCCGGCGGTGTTCGAGAATGTCGGCATCGATGCTGAACGGTATACCGGTTACGCCTTCGGCATGGGCGTCGAGCGCCTGGCGATGCTGCGTTATGGCGTCAACGATCTGCGCCTGTTCTTCGACAACGATCTGCGCTTCCTGAGCCAGTTCCGTTGAATCGTGCCCGTGCGAGGATTCATCCAGCATGAAAATCAGTGAACAGTGGCTGCGCGAGTGGGTGCAGCCTGAGGTATCGACGGCGCAGCTCGTTGAGCAGTTGACGATGGCCGGCCTGGAGGTCGACGCTGTCGAACCCGCGGCGCCGGCATTCAACGGCATCGTCGTCGGTGCGGTGACGGATCTGGTCGCCCATCCAAACGCGGACAAACTGCGGGTCTGCACGGTCGATGCCGGTGGCGCGGAGCCGCTGCAGATCGTTTGCGGTGCGCCGAACGTGCACGTCGGCATGAAAGCCCCGGTGGCCTTGATCGGTGCCGTGCTGCCGGGTGACTTCAAAATCAAGAAGTCCAAGCTGCGTGGTGTCGAGTCCAACGGCATGCTGTGCTCGGCACGCGAGCTCGGCCTGAGTGAGGATCACGCCGGCCTGATGCCGCTGCCGGCCGCCGCCGTGCCCGGTACCGACATCCGCGAGTATCTGCAGCTCGATGATCAGTTGATCGAGGTCGATCTGACCCCGAACCGTGGCGACTGCCTGTCGGTTTCCGGTGTGGCGCGCGAGGTCGGTGTGCTCAACCGCGTCGATCTGACGCCGGTGGCGACAGCGGCTGTCGAAGCGACGATAGCCGACGAGTTCGCGGTCAGTATTGAGGCGCCTGTGGACTGTCCGCGCTACGTCGGGCGCGTCATTCGCGGCGTCGATGCCCAGGCGGCAACGCCGCTGTGGATGCAGGAGCGGCTGCGTCGTGCCGGGTTGCGTTCGCTCGGGCCACTGGTCGACGTGACCAACTATGTGCTGCTTGAGCTCGGGCAGCCGATGCACGCGTTCGATCTGGGCAAGCTGAGTGGCGGTATCGTCGTGCGCAAGGCGCAGGCGGGCGAAACGCTGGAATTGCTCAACGGCAGCACGATCGAGCTGCAGCCCGAGGCTCTGGTCATCGCCGACCGGCAGGGACCGCTGGCCCTCGCCGGCATCATGGGCGGTGAGCAGAGCGCCTGCAGCGATGCGACCCGCGACGTGTTCCTCGAAAGCGCGTTCTTCGCGCCGCAGCCGATTGCCGGCCGGGCACGTCGTTACGGCCTGCATACCGATTCCTCGCATCGCTTCGAGCGCGGTGTCGATCCGAACCTGCAGCGCATTGCCCTGGAGCGGGCCACGCGCCTGCTGCTCGATATGTGCGGCGGCCAGCCGGGGCCGGTCGTCGAGTGCTGCTGCACGGAGCAGCTGCCGTCCCGCCCGCAGATCACGCTGCGCCGTGAGCGCATCCGCCTCCTGCTCGGACTGGAGATCGCCGATGCCGACATCGAGGCCATCCTCGGCCGGCTCGGCATGCAGCTGTCCGCCACCGCCGCCGGCTGGGAGGTCGTGGCGCCGAGTTTCCGTTTCGACATGGCGATCGAGGCGGATCTGATCGAGGAAATCGGCCGCGTGTACGGCTATGCGCGTCTGCCGACCAACCGTCCGCTGTCGCGCTTTGCCATCGGTGAGCTGCCCGAAGTGCGGCTGCCGCTGACGCGTCTGCAGCAGGTGCTGATCGATCGCGGCTACCAGGAAGCGATTACCTTCACCTTCGTCGACCCTGCCTTCCAGTCGGCGCTCGATCCGCAGCGCGTGCCGGTGGCGCTGGCCAATCCGATCTCCGCGGATCTCTCGGTGATGCGCACCACCTTGTGGCCCGGTCTGGTCAAGGCGCTTGCCTACAACCGCAAGCGCCAGCAGGCACGCGTGCGCCTGTTTGAAACCGGCCTGCGTTTCATCGATGTCGGCGAGGGACTGCCCGCACAGGACGCCCGGCTGGGTGGTGCGGTCTGTGGCGGCACCATCGGCGAGCAGTGGGGGCAGAAGGCACGCAACGTCGATTTCTTCGACGCCAAGGCCGATGTCGAGGCGCTGCTGGCAGCCGGCGGTCAGGTCCAGCGCTATCGCTTCGTCGCCGCTGAACATCCGGCGCTGCATCCGGGGCAGAGCGCGCGCATCGACTGCGACGGTGAGCCGGTCGGCTGGCTCGGTCTGCTGCATCCGGCGATCGAAAAACAGCTCGACCTGGACACGCATATCTATGTCTTCGAGCTCGCGCTCTCGGCGCTGCAATCGGCGCGCGTGCCGAGTTTTGCGGAACTCTCGAAGTTTCCGGCCATCCGTCGTGATCTGGCGGTGGTCGTCAATGAGTCGATCAGCGCACAGCAGGTCGAGGACTGCATTCGCGAGTACGCCGGTACGCTGCTGCGCGAGTTGACCTTGTTTGACGTGTATCGCGGCCAAGGCATCGCCGATGGCTGCAAGAGTCTTGCTTTTGGCTTGATTCTGCAGGATTTTTCACGCACTCTCATCGATTCCGATGTGGATGCCTCGGTGTCAGGAATTGTCGCCGGGCTCGCCGGAAAGCTCAGTGCAACGCTTAGGGTTTGACAATATGGCATTGACCAAGGCCGATATGGCCGAACGACTGTTCGAAGAACTGGGCATGAACAAACGGGAAGCGAAGGAGCTGGTGGAAAGCTTCTTCGAGGAGATCCGCGGGGCGCTTGAGGTGGGGGAGCAGGTCAAACTGTCCGGCTTCGGCAACTTTGACCTGCGGGACAAGAACCAGCGTCCGGGCCGTAATCCGAAGACGGGTGAAGAAATCCCGATTACCGCCCGCCGGGTCGTCACCTTCCGTCCCGGGCAGAAGCTCAAGGCGCGTGTCGAGGAGTATTCCGAGCAGGTTGCCGCCGCTTCCGCACGCAATACTGGCACGTGATCCTTGCAATGGCAGTGCCGGCCGGTAGAATACGGCCTCCTTCGCAGCCAAACGCGAATCCAGAATTCGGGGCGTAGCGCAGCCTGGTAGCGCACCTGCATGGGGTGCAGGTGGTCGGAGGTTCGAATCCTCTCGCCCCGACCAAAAAAAAGAGCCAAATCAGTCACTTGACTGGTTTGGCTCTTGTCTTTTCAGGTGTTCTATAAAACATCTATAAAACTTCTATAAAACTCGCTGCCAAATCAGCCTGTGATCGGGAGCTCGACGACGTCGTCGAAACGTGTCCAGTGACCGGCGAGATAGTGGTCGGTCATCTCCGCGGTCTCGTGTCCGAGCAAATTTTGTGGGTCGACCCCGGCATCGCGATATAGGGCGGCGCCGAGGCTTCGGATTTCGTGAAATGTCGGGCGGCTGGCAGCCGGTAGGTCGTCGTATAGGTGCAGGCTGTCACGTAGACGCTGGAACTCGCGGGACAGCATCTCTGGCTCGATCTGCGACCAGTGCTCTTTCCCGTTCAGGTATTCCGCTCTCCGTTTGAGCGGGCGGCGGTGCAGGATGAACGGGGATGCGATGGCGGACGCCCGGCTGCGAGCGACAATCTCGGCGAGCTGCGGACCGACACGCTGCGCAACTTTTCCGGTGCCGTGGCGCTCCACCTTGCCTTGCTCGACGTGCAGTCGATCGTCGCGGATATCGTCGTAACGAATTGAGACCAGATCGCCACGGCGCTGCAGCGTCACCAAGGCTAGATCCAGGGCTATCTGGAACCAGGGCGCCGCTGCGGATCGAATCGCATGGAATGCACCAATCGACAGTCTCTGACGCTGCTTGGTATTGCGAGCACGGAATGTTGCTTCAACCGGATTGTTCTGGGTCACTCCTTTGGAGGCAGTGAACTTCCAGAACAGCAGCATCAGCGCCCGGTCTTTATTTCCGCTGTTAGCCGGTCGCGTATCCAGGTACGCCGCGATCTCTGCAGTTTCGATGGTCTGCACCAGCCGCTCTGGGCCGAAATGATTGCGCAGCTTGCCGATACGGTCTGTGTAATCGGCTAGCGTTCGCTCTGCGAGCTGGCGTCCTGGCAAAAACTCGTGCACAAAGCGGTCGGCCAGCGCGCCAAAGCTGCCGACCGCTGGTTCAGCACCGATCGCGCGCTCGACGGCAGCCTGCGCTTTCATCTCGGCGGTCGGGGTTAGCTTGGCGTTCAGGCGCCGAGCTGCCTCGATGGCGATTTTTCGGTCAGTGACGCCTTTTAGGGTCACACGCTCGCCGGTATCGGGTCGGATGTACACCCAGCTGCCACCGTAGCGGTATAGATTCGGTGGCAAATCCCGATGGCCTGGCCTGCGTGGGCGTGGGGCCATCAGGCAGCCCCTAGAACGGCGGAGACGACGGATTTAACAGCCGCATCGACGCCATACTCGCCACGCTCATATGCGGCCAAATCGACCCACCATCGGCCGTTGACCCGTTCCGCCGGCAGCAGGCCACGTTCGCAGTACGCGCGCAACGTAGGTAGGCAGGGAGGCTGCCCGGCGTAAGCGCGGCTGCGGAACTCGGATAGGCGGATCAGTTTTTTCATGCGCACTCCGCAAAAATAACCGGCATGAAATTCTCAAAGCGCGTGTACTTGCCAAGGAACGTCAGCCGCACGCTGCCGATCGGGCCGTTGCGCTGCTTGCCGATGATGATTTCGGCGGTGCCCTTGTCGGCGCTGTCGGGGTTGTAGACTTC
>NZ_QGTJ01000020.1 GCF_003182095.1 Plasticicumulans acidivorans
GTTCCGGTACAGGCACGTGCTGATGCGTGTGCAAGGCATCGGCCACCTGGCCCTCCAGCTTTGCTTCGAGCACGGTGGGCCTGCGCCCCTTGGGCAGTGGATCGTCATGGACCAGCGCGCACTGGCCGCGGAACTCGGCAGGGCCCATGCCGAACCAGCCCTGCATCAGCGGCTGCGTGGCCCCGTGGCGAATCAGGCCCTGCTGCAACAGGTACTCCTTCTCGCATTCCTGAGCACGCCGGATCATGTTGCGCATGCGCTCGGTGTCGACCTTCATCTCGACGAAGTACGGTACCCGCTCTTCCAGGTATCTCTGCTGCCGCAAATTCAGTCCTGTCAGCAGCCGGACATCCTCCGGCGCGAGTCCGTAGATCCCTTCGCGCGGATCGCGGCTAAAAGCCTGGTGCACCAAGAAATGCAGTAATGAGGCTCCCGCCCCCGGTATCTGTGATGACATGGCGGTATCTCCCTATGACCGCGAACTTGCAGACATAAAAAAGGCCACGCCGTACACCCTGCGTGGCCTTGCGTTGTATAACAACGCGCCAAGGCACCTGCCGCCTTTCCTATAAGTGTATTTAAAGGTTGAACTTGGAACAATATATAAGATCGTTCATCAACGATCAGGATGCCAAACGTATTCAGCTAACTCTTGAGCATTTTGCCGCTGAGCAGGGCGTAGAGATCTCTTCTCATTACGTTGAGACGCGAACGGGATCAAAAATCAATAGCCTGCAGCTACGGCGCCTACTGCATGAGTCCCGCTCGAATGACGTGTTGCTGCTCGAGTCGGTGCGCATGCTGGCTCGCTTGAGCGATGCGGATTGGGCGCTTCTGAGAGCAGCCGTTCTCCGCGGTCTGCGCATTGTTGCGATGGATGTGCCGGCCTCATTCGATACCTTGTACCGTCACAATGCTGAAGCCCGTGTCGATGCGATGAGCAACATGCTGGTCGATGTGATTGCCGCCGTTGCACGTAAAGACCGCCAGGATCGTCAACAGCGCCAAGCTGAAGGCATTGCCCGGGCAAGAGCGACAGGTGCCTATCGTGGGCGTCAGCCTGACCACGAGCGTCAGGCCCGGGTTCGCGCTCTGGCTGGTGAGGGCTTGAGCATGGCTGAGATTGCCCGCCAAACCGGCTATAGCCACACGCAGGTCAGTCGAATTCTCAGCAAAGCTCAAGACGATTGAGCCACCCCACTCTTTTTCCTGAGATGCTTTCTAGCGACCTCCCTACTCGCTGATCAGCCAGAGCTTCTGTCCGCAGTCCTTGAGAAAAGCCGCCATGCGTGTGGGGCTAGTGTGCACGGAGATTCCCAGTGCTGGACGGCCATGCCCATCCGCGAGAATATTCTTGGCTGCGTTTATATCGCGATTGGAGTAATAGGCATGCGTCGAGTAACTAATGTCGCGACAAAACCTGAATACATCATCGCCGTTACGTTCAATGATGGCACCTATGGAGAAATATGCCTTGCGGATCGGCTGTTCGGGCCAATGTTTGAGCCATTAAAAGACCCAGTGTTCTTTGCTCAAGCACGGGTAGATGAGTTTGGTGCTGTGTGCTGGCCGAACGATGCGGATCTGGCACCGGATGCGTTATACCGTAGGATTGCTGCGTAATGGATACTCTGCCGCCTCCACAGGAAACAAGTCGCTGAAAAATTTATTTTGTTCACCGCCAATAAGTTTGGCTAGCCAGTAGCGCGGCAAGTCTCGCCCTTCAAGACGGGGCTTGCCGCATGAAGTCCACGCCCTGCCCTTTTGCGCAATATCCGCCGTGATGGGTGGCTTCCTGTGTGCGCTAACGGACAAGGCTCGGATCGTAGTGGCCAATGATTCGATCCAAAATCTAGATGATGTGGGATGTTTCAAATCTTCGTTTAAAAGTTATATTTAACGAAAAAATGAAACATGTGCCATGTACTCTGATACCCATGCCCAACGTGTCCTCGATCTGGTCAGCCAGAAGGGGCTGCTGCGCGCCAGCGATCTGGACGCCATCGGTGCACCCAGGGTCGTCCTGACACGCCTGATCGCTGTCGGTCTGCTGGAGAAGGTCGAGCGTGGCTTGTACCGTTTGCCGGATGCGCAGGGATCGGAATTCGATAGTCTCGCGACCGTCGCCACCAAGGTGCCGCAGGCCGTGTTCTGCCTTCTCACGGCGCTGCAATTCCACGGGCTGACCACGCAACTGCCGCGCCAGATCTGGATCGCCATGCCGCGCGGCAGCCATGTGCCCCGGATCGACTATCCGCCAGTCAAAATGATTCAGATGACCGGTGATGTTTATACGGCGGGCGTCGAGGAGCACCTGCGCGACAGCGTGAAGCTGCGGGTGTACGGCGTGGCCAAGACGGTCGTGGACTGCTTCAAACACCGCAACAAGATTGGTCTGGACGTGGCGCTGGAGGCGCTGAAAGACGCGCGTCGCAGCACCAAGGCATCGGCGGATGATCTGTGGCGCTACGCGAAGATCTGCCGCGTGGCCAACGTGATGCGCCCTTATCTGGAGGCCGTCGAATGAGCAACGTCGCGGCTTCCGTCCGGGCCCGTCTGCTCAACGTCGCCAAGGCGCAGGGCGTGGACTTCATTGACATTCTCCCTTTCCTTTATGGAGGGGAGGATGTCAAGTGCTCGTGCAGGGAAAACCCGCGCGACCTGAGTTTGTTTTCCGCAGGTTTTTGGTTCAGCGATCTGCTCGAATGGCTGTTCGCATGAGCCAGCGGAGAGGGCTTGGGGATGAATTCAGTATGTGGCGTGATTGCAGGGGTGCTGCTGACCTGTGCGACATTGGCGACGGCGGCTCAGCCATGCCGTAATGGCCAGCTCGAACCTGCCCCGGCACCTTACGCTGGCTCTGGCTCCGACCTGCTGCAGCGTGTGCCAGCGCTCGCCGCCGCACATGCCCGCCTGCTTGGACAGCCCCAGTGGCTCAGCCAATGGAGCGGTCCCTCGTCCGAGCCCCAGCAGTTCACGGCCGCCGGGCATACCTACCTCATTGCCGATGTCTGCCAGCCACACGCCTGTGGCGATCAGCAGTATTTCGGTGTCTGGGATCTCGATCACGGCCACTATGGCGGCTTGCGCTACAAATTCGGCCGCTGGATCGAGCTGGGCGTGCTCGATGATGGCATGCGCGCTGCTGCGCTGTGCGCCATCGAAGCCGATCAGGCCAACGCCCGCCAGGTGCGTGAATACCTGAACGGCCATCCGTTTCAGGCTCCTTGGGAGTGAGTGCTGATGCACTCCGCAAGGCGATGGATCGCCTGCCTGCTGCTGGGACTCACCGGCACAGCGGCCTGGGCTGGCAGTTACACCCAATACCTGCAGGATCTGGCCTGGCGTGAATCACGGCACCGCCTGAGCGAACGGGCCGGCAGTCATATCGGCCTGTTCCAGATGGGCACCGCCGCCCTCATCGATGCCGGCTACATGAACGCTTCCGGGCAGTGGACTGGCAAAAACGGCGCTACGAGCGCCGCTGCGTTCCTCAGCAGCGCGGCGATCCAGACGCAGGCGGTACACGACTACAACCAGGTGCAGTGGGCCTGGATCGAGCGCAATCACCTCGACAGCTACATCGGCCAGACCATCAACGGTGTCGAGATCACCGCCTCCGGCCTGCTGGCCGCGGCGCATCTGGTCGGCCGTGCCGGGCTGTCCTGCTACCTCGCCGGGAACTACTGCAATGCCGCCGGCGTGACGCTGCGTGACGGTGTTCCCGTCGACGGTTTCGGCACGCCGGTCACGGAGTACCTGAGCCAGTTCGGCGGTCACGACCTCGGGCTCGACAACGCCGCGGCGCCGGCCGTGGCCTACTCCGACGACTACAGCCCCGGCTACGGCAGCCTGAGCGGGGCGGGCAGCAGCAGTGGATCTGACTCAGAGGGGACTGGGGGGGCTGCTGTCGGCAGCAGCGGCGTGGCGGTCTACGATGCGCAGGAAGCTTTCGCGCTGGGCTCTGGATTCAGCGTTTCGGGCCTGGCCAGCGTCCTGGGGGCGCTCGGCACCGCCATCAGCCTCTGCCTCGGCGCCTGGATGATCCTCGGCAACTTGCAGGCCGTCGCTAACGGGCGACTGCGCTGGGGTGCCTTCGGCGGGCGGCTTGTGCGCACGCTGGTGCTGGTGACGCTTTTCGCCTGGGCCTTCCAAACCTAAGACGATGGCCCTAGACTCGATTCTGCCAAAGCCGTTGCACCTGCGGTCAATCAGGTGCGCCCTTGCCGTTATGGCGGCGCTTATCCGACTTTCATCCGCTGAGAAAGGTCGGGCCTCGATAAGAGGTTAAGCGGAATCTTCCAATTTCTGCGATCCGCCTGGATCGCATCGGCCTGAGCGAACCCCAGGCCATTCAATGACAGCCGAGGTGCGCCTCGGTCGGGGTTGCTGCGTTCGCGCGGCAGCCTCCTAGCGCCTGCCCGCCAAGCAGCGCTCCCTCCATTTTCGCGCTTCGCGACCTGACCTGTGATCTGCATCACAGGGTCTCGTGGCGCTTTGATTTTCCGATGCACTACCTGTGTTCCGCGCATGCGCGGACGAGGTGCGTGTGCGTCGGCGTGTGGGGTTTGGAGGCGTTGTCCTCGCCGAAACTTGCTGTTTTGGCGTAGGATCGCGGTCATGGGCGCGACGCGCTCAAGTCATAACCGGAGCGTTTTGCCATGAGCAGAAAGGCAAACGCCCCAGCGAACTCTCTGCTTTGGCCGGCGAGGGAAGTTCGAAGGGGCGCTGACGCACTGGCGTACGTGGGAATGAATATACATCCTTCGTATGCGCTAGTGCTAGAAAAACAGCGATCGCGCGTGCGGAGGATTCATGGTCCTGCTCCCGCCGCCTGATCGTGCCGAAAATTCAGCGGCGCGTGCCTCCCAGCGTGGCAGCGGCAATCGCTGCGGCCACCGGCCGGACGCCCCCCAGCTCGCGATCCAGCCCCCGGCGCACCACCGGGCGCGGCCGCGCATCCTGCTCCGGCTGACCAAGCGTCTCGAACGCTGGTATCGCGATCCGAGCTGCCTGGCGTTCGCTCCGCTGCAGCGCGGGCGAAAGCGCCAGCGCCGCTCCGAGCGGCGCGAAGCCATCGTGGCGCTGTGCAGTGCCGTCCTCCATTACACCGATCTGGTGACCCTGCGCGTGGGCGTGGTCGACCCCATCACCCGCCAGTACACCGCCATCGACCTGGCCTACCTCGCCGATCTCGCCGGCCTCTCGCTCTCGCGCGCCCAGCGGGCGATGGATGACCTGCGTGCCAGCGGCCTGATCCGCTCGTTCAGGCGCGCCGAGCGCCGCGACAGCAGCAACGGCACCCAGTGGCGCGGACGCGCCGCCGTGCGCACCCTCGCCGCCGGCCTGTTCGCACTGTTCGGGCTCGCCGACGACCTCGTGCACGCGCGCAAACAGGCGTCCCAGCGGGCGCAAAAAGCCGCGACGGAGGCCCGGCTGCGGCAGATGGAGGCTGCATCGAGGGCCGCACTGGCGCCCCTGCTCGGGTTGGACCGTCCGCGCCGTCGCCCCCCCCCGGCGGCTCCGCCCGACGCGGCGCCGGCCGCGGGCACTCCGCCCGAGACGGTGGCCGGTGAGGCGCTCGCCCTGATGCGCGACCTGCTCTGCGGTCGCAAGCGCTAGCCCTCCCTGATATGCCCTGACGCCCTGATCACCCTCCCGGCGAGGGACGCGGCTGCCCGCGTGCCAGAAAAACCCGCTCAGCCGCCCAGCGGCCGTGGCCGGCGGCGCTGAAATGCGCCTGGTTTCCCCCGAATCTCCCCTGAATTGCGTGCGTGCGGCTTGGAATACGGCGAAATGCTGCGATGCAGCACAGGCGCAGTGAGTTATCCATATCCTTAAGTGTTATTCCAAATGCTGATAGGTGGCGGCTCTAAACTCGACTCCGTCTAAAACATCCATCTGTGCGGAGCGCCCTCCGGGCGCACCCTTTTGATTAACAACATGCAGAGTGCCCGGCAAGCCGGGCACATGTATCGATCAAAGGCATGAGAGGAGTACCTGGCTTGCCGCATCAAACCCATCAGACCCCATCCCCGCACACAAGCGGCAAGCCAGCTACCCGATCTTCATGGGTGCCACACCAAGATCCCCACGACTCACCAACCACCCAAGTCACTCAACGCCCCTTACAAGAAGTTCGGCAAAGGATTAAGGAAGTGCGTGAACGCGGTGCTTTGTCCGCCGCTCGGCAGGTGCTGAACGGTTGGAGGAAGAAAAAACCACGTTCGAGCCTACCGAGGAGCAGTGCAGGTGGTAACTAAGGATCTGCATCCGCCACCGCATTCAGTCGTTCGCGCGGCTGGCCAGGCTCTCCTGCTCGATCACGGCGATGGCCCCGATGAGATAGCAAGGCGGAGGGCCAATTCAGGCGCAGGCTGAGGCTCCGCAGTGACTCACTTCAGACCGGTGGCTGCACGTGCAGCCACCGCCCAAGATCTTCCTGCGCGCAAGGAAGAGGTTCACGAAACAGAAAAAATCGTACGGTAGTGGATTGGATGTGTACGGCAAAATGCCGTATTGTTTCCTCAGGAGGACAAGACCATGCCCGCAGCCAGCTCTACCGCCCGTCTCGAAGCCAGGATCAGCACTGATCTTCATTCGATGCTCAAGCGCGCCGCTGAACTTCAGGGGCGCACCATGACTGATTTTGTTATCGCCGCTGTCCAGGACGCCGCGCAACGCGCCATCGAGCAAGCCGAAGTCATTCGCCTGTCTTTGGCCGATCAGCAATGCTTTGCTCAGGCGCTGCTTTCGCCACCACAACCGACGCCGGCCTTGGAACGCGCCTTCGCTCGTCGCAGCAGGCTCTTGCGCGCTGAATGAGTAGCGCGCCGTTCCGGCTCGCGCCGCTCGATACAGCTCATGATCGCACCGCGTTCAACTGCGGTTCGGAACCGCTTGACCGCTACTTTCGGGAACACGTCACTCAAGACATTCGCCGTCGCGTGGCGGCGTGTTTTGTGGCGCTGGCCGATGGGCAACGGATCGCTGGCTACTACACCTTGGCGTCGGCCAGCCTAATGCTGGCCGATCTTCCGGCGAGCATCGGCAAGAAACTGCCGCGCTATCCAACCGTTCCAGCGGTTCGCATGGGACGCTTGGCCGTCGATCAGGTTTTCAAGGGCCAAGGTCTAGGCGGTGCGCTGCTGGCCGATGCGCTCGACCGCGCCGCCGGCTCCGATATTGCCGCCTATGCCTTGATGGTGGACGCCAAGGACGAGGCTGCAGCGGCTTTCTACCAGCATCACGGCTTCATCGCTTTGCCCGACATGTCATTGACGCTTTTCCTGCCGCTGGCAACGGTGCAGGCGTCTCGGAAAACGGAAAATAGAGCTCGCTAGACCGTGAGCATCCGCGCATACGCCTCATTGGGCAGCACGTGCAGCGGCTTTGGCCCGGACGGCCTTACAAACGGCAAGGCAGAGGTCAATTACTGATGCCCACATCCTATTCATCTGAGCAGACTCGGCATAAAATTCGGCAGAAGCGCTATATGAAATAGTATCTGGGTGAGCTCACTGAATTGAGTGGGCGCCCTGTTCATGCCGACGAGCTGGGTAGTCTCGAGCAGGCCGTCTCAATGCGAGAGATTAGCCAGAAGTTTATCGTGCAGGCCTCTCAAACCTGTGAAATTATGTTTTCTGACCGGTGTTCAGAGCGATTCAAGGAATTGGTGCAGAGGCTATACAATGCAAATCCTTCTTCGGTCTATATATGGACGCCGCGCACGATTGATTTCGGCACGTTTCTCGTGCCATCGATTACCGTAATCAAATTCGACTTCGATTTCTAAATCAACGACGACGGAATTTTCGTCTTCCAGAGTGGCGACATGGAAGACAGATTGCTGCTTGACTTCTCAATCTCGCCTACGGGCTAGCAGATTATGACAGTTGAAACTCAAGGGGCGAACTGGTTGAAAGTGGTCTACTGACGCTGCATTTCTCCACCCGACGCCTGCCTTGTGCAGGCGTCGCTGCTTCTGGTTCGACTATCGCACCGCCGCTGCTCCCCCGTTTAATTGCTGTGCCACAGGTAGTAACTCGCTTCCGAGAAGGCGTCATTGCAACATAACTCTGCAACGGGCATTCCCACTTCCGTTTCCCGTAGAGAGCCAACGACCTGTTCTTCTGTAAAGCGCTTCTTCATGTCCAATCTCCTTATTGTGATGGATTTGACTCTAAAGTCAGGCGCTACTCAATTCTGTGGGAACATCGAATGCCCACTGATAAACTGCTCCAAGTTAAAATATCTTCGTAAGCTGTCACGTAAATAATTTTTATATTCGACAATGTCTAATTGAACCTGCTGAATATAAAACTGCTGTATTAGTCGCAGCGGATCAAGCACCGCTGTAGCAAGTGTCTTGTCCCGTGCTCAGCCGCTGCTGGTGCAGCCATTGATCTCTTGGAACTGCTGCAAAAACGGATGTCACAGCGCCTGCTGAGATTTCTATCCGGACAGCTGTCCACATATCCACGGACCGGAGCGCCCCTCTCAGGCGCGCAGGGCGGTGGGTATGTGGGCAGGTGGCCGGTTACTGCAGACGTGACGAGCGCTGACCTCGGTTTTTGCCGGTGGCCGAGCGTTGGAGCAGGGTGCGTCCGTCTCTACCCGCAGGGTAGTGACGGACGCCCTGGGTCAGCCCGATGGTGGCTTGTCCTGCGCCAGGCGTGAGGATTTTCTGCGGCAGGGCTTGCGGGATGGCTGCGTGATCGGCTAGCGTCGGAATGGCTAACCGTGGCGCCTGCGGCTTCAGGCGCGCCCTTGCCGGATTTCTCCGGCGCCAAAGAGCACATC
Source organism: Plasticicumulans acidivorans (assembly GCF_003182095.1). GTDB lineage: Bacteria > Pseudomonadota > Gammaproteobacteria > Competibacterales > Competibacteraceae > Plasticicumulans > Plasticicumulans acidivorans. Next base: position 8,803 of record NZ_QGTJ01000020.1, read on the forward strand.
ATGGGATGGTGGTGGTGCTCGCCGCTGACGCGGTGCTCCCAGCAGACGACGTGCATAGCACGCGTTAACTTCAGGGCGAGTGGACTCAGCTGATGGCTGTGACCGCGCCTTATTTCCAACTCGGATCCAGGTTTTCGGCGCTTTCGTAGCTTGCCGGGCCTCTCCACGTCTGCCGTTTTTAACTTCGGGCCGCCGGGCTCATTTGCCGTGCTCAGCTGATGTCACCGTCCGTCGACAGGGGATGGTTGTCTGCGGCTGCGCACTTCACCTGTTTTTTTCATTTTCGGAGGTGTCCAGACCTGTCGTGTTTTTTCGTGCTGCGATTCTGCTGCCGCAGATACCAGTCACGCCCCAATGTGGGGAAACGATTTTCGGTTTGCTCGTCGCCCTTGCTCCCTCGTGGAGGTTTCTTTGGTTCAGCCAAGAAACGGCATAAACACTGACCCGATGTAACCAAACCGACAGAAACCAATCCGAGTAATTTCGAGTGGGCAGGGACGGCTGATGCAGGATCTTCAATTCGATCTGAAATGTTTGTGCGACCGGAATCGGGATGGCAGTTTTTCAACGCAGAATGCGCGGCGGCGCAATCTCGATCTGATTGCGCGTGAATTGCATACGTTGGGATTTCGCCATTTGCGTGCGACGGGCCTGAAGCCGAAGCACGTCGAGCGTCTGGTTGCGCAGTGGCAAACGGGTGGTATTGCCGTCGCCACGATTAAAAACCGGATGGCGCATCTGCGATGGTGGGCGGAAAAAACCGGGCGTACGTTTGTAATTCCTCGGGATAATACGCAACTTGGTATTCCCGATCGCGTGTATGTGACCAACGAGAATAAGGCTGTCGTTCTGAACGATGCAGCCCTGGCGCAGATCAAAAACGACTACGTTCTGGCGAGTCTTGCCTTGCAGGCGGCATTCGGCTTGCGGCGCGAGGAATCAATCAAGTTCATTCCGGGCTATGCCGATCGCGGTGATCACATCGCGCTAAAGGACACTTGGTGCAAGGGCGGACGGGCACGGCAGGTTCCGATTTTGACTCAGGAGCAGAGCGAGGCGCTGGCGCAGGCGAAACGGGTCGCGGGTTCAGGCTCTTTAATCCCCTCCGAACGACATTACGTGCAGCAACTGAAAGTCTACGAGCGCGAAACTGCAGCGGTCGGGCTGCACCGGCTGCACGGCCTGCGTCACCGCTACGCACAGGCGCGTTACCAGGCGCTGACCGGCTGGGCCGCCCCTGCGGCCGGCGGCCCGCAGGCCGCCGAGCTCAATCCGCAGCAGCGCGCGATCGATCGCAGCGCACGTTTGCAGATCAGTGCGGAGTTGGGGCACGAGCGCGAGGCGATCACCGCCCTCTACCTGGGGCGTTGAGTGTGCCGCCGTGAAAAACCGAATCCGGGCAGATGGGTTTCTCGCTGGTGCGGAAGACGCTGGAGCAGGATTCTCGCGGTTTGATATGGAACGCGGTGCCATTCGGGACTGCGGTGGACCCGGGATAGGAAATCACGCATGAGCCTTGGGCCGATCGCGCTGCCGGTGAGCAGTGCCCCTGATGTCATTACCACGATGGTCGGCTGGGCCATCTACGACGGTGTCTGGGGCGTGATGGCACAGACCGCCCTGATCTGGCTGCCGTTCATCGCCTTACTGCTCACCGTGTGGAGTGGCGCCCGCGAGCGTCTCGGCGATAGCGACGGCGTGCGCGTCGCCCTGCTGATGCTGGAAACACGCGGAGCCTGGATGTTCGTCGTCCTGGCCCTGGCCGGCATGCCCCTGCTGGAGGTCAACATCGGCAGCCTGGCCCTGCATCGCCAGCTGTGCACCGGCGATGTGGATTCGACGCGCAGCAGCGATGTCACCTACGGCGATGCGACCGGCACGAGCTGGGACGAGCGCATCACCACCCTCGGCGACCAGACCGTCAAGGTGCCGGTGTGGTGGGCCTTCGTCTACGCGCTCTCTGCTGGTCTCAACAATGCCGCGATCGCCTCGATCCCCTGCACCAGCGACATTCGCGCCACCGCCTACCAGCTCAACAGCAACCCCGTCTCGCGCGACGGCCAGCTGACCCGCGACCTTGCCGACTTCACCGGCGACTGCTTCCGCGAAGCCGCCGGGCAGGCGAGTAACGACCTGGGCAGCGGCCGGCTGACGCTGAGCGAGGAACAGCGTCAGGATCTCGGCTGGCTCGGCGCCAGCATCCTCATCGAGCGCTACTACCCCACCCTGTTTGCCCAGCGCAGCGTGGCCGGCTTTACCCCGGCCGGGCGTTCGTCCGAGTTGTTCTACGCCGCCGCCAACGACGGCATCCCGCCCGAGGTCGGCCGCCCCAGCTGCAGCGAGTGGTGGCAGGGACAAGGCGGCCCCGGCCTGCGCCAGCGCGTCATCGACCACATCAACCAGACCGACCCGGACCTGCTCAGCAAAGCGCGTGGCGCCCTGTGCTTCGGCGGCAGCTTTGGTTTCTGCAGCGATACCACGAGTGCCGAGAACCAGATCATCCGCTCACTGCTCGAACGCGACGATGCCACCCTCTCACACCTGGCGCGCTCGGCGCCGGGCGCCGTACGCCATCACCTCAGCGCTGCCGTGGGCGAAATCGCCTACCTCGGCTTAAGTGATTACAACGGGGACCGGAGCGGCGAGCGGATCAGTGAATTCGTCGGCGTGCTGGGGTCGCTGTGGGATAAAGCTACCTTTTACCCGACCGTGGTGATGGCCCGTGCCGCCGCGCTGCCGCTGCAAGCTATCGCCGTCGCCGTCATCATCGTGGCCCTGCCATTCATTCTGCTGTTTTCTTCATTCTCGATGCAGGCGCTGTTCACCGTCAGTTTCGGGCTGTTCGCCGTCAAGACCTGGACCGTGATCTGGGCCTTCGCCCGCTACCTCGACGACAACCTGCTGATCGCTCTGCGGGCCCAGGGGCTGATGCTTGGGCCCGGCGAGTATCTCGATCTGCGCTCGCATGCGATCGATTTCATCACCGGCGCTCTGTTCCTGATCGCCCCACTGCTGTGGAGCAGTCTGCTGGCGTGGGCCGGCTGGAAAATCGGTGGCGTGGCTGGCGAATACGTGCGTCCAGTCGGGCAGCACACGGCCAGCGCAGCCAGTGCCGGCGGAGCAGCGATGCGCGGCGGCGCGGCAGGGATGCTGCGGCGGAAATGAGGTGAAGGACTGACACCAAAATCTGCGCTTTGGATCGCCCCGAAAACCGACACCGACCATGTCGGTTTTTCGCTGGAAACGCCCTGCGACAGTGGATTCAATGCCTGTGCCGAATGCCTCGGCGCCTGCGCAGCGGCCGGCGCCTATCTCCACATACCTTGCCGGCCGCTGCGCACTCACTGAAAAAAAACCGATACTGACTATGTCGGTTTTCCTGTAGAAGTGAGCCAGAAAATTAAGGCATATCTCCACGCACACACACTGTGGAGATAGAGATGAAATTATATTTATTATTGTTGTCATTTTTTATTTTTGGCTGTGCAGTGAAAACCGATCCAGTGGCGCCGGTTGCAGGCTTTGAACTGGAATCAGTTACCGTGCCAAGTGATGTATCAATTCCTGATGGTGACGGTTATTTTCGCTATAAAATCATCAGGATGGTACGGTCAGGCTATACAGGGCCGTATTATGACGCAGTCGGATTATCACAATCAAAACCGGATAGTATTCGAAAAATCCCGTTTGTTGTTAATATTGATTCGATAAATAAAAGTACCGTTTTTGGCTCTGTTGACGTTTCCGGTGCACGGTTTACGTTTGTTGCAATGGTTCCTCAGGGTGGCCGGTTTGATACCTCTGTGGCCAATGCGGTAACGACGGCGTTAATTTTGAGTCGCAGTAACTCGAACAAACAAACGTCACATTTTGGCATGAATAAATTGGAATACGTGGCTGTTGTGGAGCGAAAGTAAATGAGAATATTTTTGCTCTGCTATATTAGATTGGGTCTTTTGTTGACCTTTTTCTCTGTGTTAATTTTGGCCTTTTATCCCGTTCACGAGGCGCTTGCGGCGCCGCGCTGGACCGATCAGCGCCAGATCTCCTGGTCCGAGCTGGAGGCCAACGGCTGGACCCGTGTGGCCACAGACGAGCCGGGCTTGATGCTCGCTGACCGGCGCTGGGTCGGCGAGGATTTCTCCAGCCTGATGCTGAACGTGCCGCCGGAGCGGGCGGCTGCGATCCCGCACGACACGACCGGGCGGCCGACCACGGTGGTGTTCGGCGTCTACGATCCGCAGTCGGCGACGGGCTCGATCGTGCTGATGCGCACGGTGGTGACACCGGATCGGGTGCTGCACGTTATGATCGCGCCGTTCAAGCCGACGAGCTGGGAGCCGCGAGGTCCGTTGCCCATTCCGTTTTACGTTGAATACTGGCCGGATAACGGGATTGGGGATCTGGATATTTCTGAATACAAGTCGGCACTGAATTCCTATTGGAATGATGGCCATGTTCAAAAAATCTCCAACCCGTTTAGGGACTTCGTGGGCCATCCGGACGGCAAGACCTTCATCAATATCCAGCCGACAGCGTTTTTCGCGGCCGTCGGCGCCGCGGCGCAGTGGGGGCGGGCGGACCACGCCTGGGTGGCGACGCTGGACCAGCGCGTCGTAACCTTGAAGAAGACCTCCGGCAACGTGCTGCGCAAAAAGGTCAAATACACCAAGAAGGTGTATGTGAAGCCGGTCTGGAGCCTCGGCATTCCAGCCGGCCAGCAGAACGCCGGTGCCGAGGAGTTCCCCTTCTGCTTCCCGGCGGTGGAATGCGGTGAATTCAACGGTGTCGGCGACACACCGAACGCACGCCAATACAAAAGCGGCCTCAACTGGCACCATCAGGGCATCGGCCACAACCTGCCGGTCTACGAAACGCTGGTGTTCCAGCACTCGCAGACCTACAGCTCGTGGACCTTCGTGGCGATGGTGATCGTCACCGCGGTGCTGGTCGCCGTGACCGCGGGCGCAGCGGCGGCGCTGGGCGGGCCGGCACTAGCGGGTGCTGTTGGGATGAGTGGCGCTGGGTATACCGGCGTCGGTGCTGCAGCCGCTCAGGGGGCCGCACTCGGTGCCGTTACCAACATGGCTTGGAACTACTCGAATGGCGTGCACAGCCTCACCGACACTGTCGGCCAGGTATTCGCCAGCGGCGTTTCAAAGATCGAGTCGATGAACCCGGCGGAGGATGCGTGGGACAGTCGACCGGCGACCCGTGGTGCCATCGAGGCCGGGCCGACCGAAGCCCCCGGCGCCACCGGCGAGTTTGCCCGTGAAACCCAGCCGGCCGGCCCGACCGCCGCCGGTGATTACGGCCGGCAGATGTACCCGGAACAGGGCGTGCCGGAGGCGACCGATCCCTATACCGGCCTGCCGCGCTGATCGATACCCGCGCAAACAAAAGGGGCCGCAGCTGCGGCCCCTTTTCCATGCTCCAACGGACTCAGCGGGCGGCGGTTAACCGCTCCGGGCGCGGTGTTTCGAGTGGGATCGCATCCCGATCTCGCGCCGCTGTCATCTCGGCCTCGCTTGGCAGCGGGATGCTGTCCAGGTTCAGGCTGGTCAGCGCCTCGGTTTCGGTTCGATCCATCGTGGTCAGTCCGAACTGGTTGTGGAAACGCGTGACGTTGACCGCCATCGGGCCGATCCAATCGGCCGACTTCCCATGCCGAACACCCTGCAAGGCGATGGTAATTAGGCCGGCAGCACCAGGGATCAAATCACCATGTGCTTCCCGAGGATCATCGAGCGTGTGACCCCAAGTATTTCCTGCGGCTATTCGGAATGGCCAGCTAGCGATGGTATTGCCTGCAGTGTCATGAACGGACGCTCGTAATTCAATGTTTCCTCCATTTTCTATTCCGCCCATCGTTTGCCAGTTGATGAAGCGCATGCGCTTGATCGTCACATCGACGATGTACGGCGGTTGAGTCCCCTGCGTCAGCGGCTGCTTATCACCAAGGATACGGTCATCGGTGGCTGCAAATGCCTGTTCCAGCTTGGCCTTGAGCATCTGCGCATACGCCTCGTCGGGCAGCACGTGCAGCGGCTTGGGCTCGGGCACATCGATGTCGACTCGAACCGTGCCGACACGGAAGGCACGTCCCTGCAGCGCCGCTTGGCCGGCCGCCGTCGGCTCGATGACCGGGCGTGTCTCCATCCTCGCTTGCCAATTGGCAGTGGTACAGCCAACGCTGAGTAGTGCCACCGTCGCCAGCGCCCCAGCCCGCAGCCAGGCGCGAAAGTCCTTATTCATGATGTCCTCCCGTCCCGGCAACGGCCGGGTGAGTGCCGATCGGTCGAGTCGACAAAGCGCTCGCTGTCTGGATCGGTCGTGATGGCGACACGGCGCGGCCGCCGATTTGCGATTTTTGTTTAATCGAAACACAGCACCAGCGGTGAATACGGTTTCAATGCCGTATCCGCCGTCAGTAGGTGCAGCGGCTCAGACACTGCCTGGGCGATCAGCAGGCGATCGAACGGATCGCGGTGATACATGGGCAATTGTTGAACGGCCCTCGCATGCGTCCAGGTGATATCCAGCGCCTGCAGGCCTGCGCGGTGCAGGTGAGCCAGTATCTCGTCCAGATCGGCGTCCAGTTTGCCGAGTCCGGCTTTGATGCTGATCTCCCAGATCGACGCCGCACTGACATACAGCGCGGAAGCCCGTTCGATCGTATCGCGTGCTGACGGACTAAGCCGCTCGGGCATGGCCAGTGCCCACAGCAGAATGTGGGTGTCGAGCAGAACCTTCACGGTTGCTCCTTGCTTTCGAACAGCTCAAGCATGTCTTCCGGTAACGGCGTATCAAAATCCTCGGCAATACGGATGCGATCACGCAAGACACCGAACGCGAAGGCTTTCTTCGGTGTAAGCAAGGGCGCCAGCCGGGCGATGGGTTTGCCGGCTCGGGCAATAGTGATTTCCTCGCCGGCTTCAACACGCTCAAGCAGCTGCGAGAGATGTGTCTTGGCTTCGTGGATATTGACAGACGCCATGCTCATGTCCTTTTTTAAAAGACTAAACTTAGTCTAGTCTTTTAAGTTGCCTGATTCTCGCTGTCAATGGCAGCCCCTGTTTCAGCATCTGGATAGTGACCGAGTTGATGTGCCTCATCATCGGGCCGGCATCGACTTGGTGATCGTGAGCGTGATTTGGACCTTGCGACCTTTGCGGACTCCGTGCGGTGCATCCGCTGTCGATGCGGCGGAATCCGGGGCGCTGCTGAGAAACGTGTTAACAGGAGTGGGCTTTGCTGGTTTTTTAACCACTATTCAAAGTATTATCAATATAAATAAATATTTTTTTAATATTAAAAAAGCTTTAGAATAATCATGCCGAGAATTTGAAACATCTACCCTGAGCTCAGCAAGCAACTTGAGCGTGGTGGCGGATGTTTTGAGCCTCGTGGTCTTGCCCGATAACTTGCGAGTCACGGCGGTGAGAGGCATGAAGTCCTGCCCTGCCGCTTTACAGACCCTAGCGCCAAAGAGT
>NZ_QGTJ01000021.1 GCF_003182095.1 Plasticicumulans acidivorans
TTCGCGTTGGCGATGTCCACGTCCGTGCCGTCGGCCTTCGCCCGCACCTTGACGTTGTAATCCACCACCCGCTTTACGGCGACCAGGACTTTCATACTCATGCACTGCCTCCATCGGAACGAGCTGAATCATTGAGTGCGGCGCCGGCGCCCGGCCCCGCGGCTTCCTCGCTGCCGCTGCGATAGCGCAGCGTGCCCTCGCCGAAGGCGAGCAGCTGGCCGCCGGCGTCGAACACCTCGCAGCTGGCAGCGAAGATGCGCCGGCCGCCGGCGCGCTTGCGGCCGACGGCACGGATGCGCCCGCCGCTGGCCTGAGCGGTGAAGCTCGTGGTCAGCGACAGCGTGACGCAGCGGCGCGGGCGCTGCGGATCGGCGCTCCAGCAGCCGGCAAAGCCGCAGGCGACGTCGATCAGCGCGGTGAGCACGCCGCCGTGCAGCACGCCGGCGAGGTTGAGGTGCTGCGGGCCGATGTCGAGCTCGACGACGGCCTGATCCGCCGACCACTGCGTCAGTTCAAAGCCGAGCAGCTGGCGAAAGCCGCTGTCCGGCAACAGTTTTTCCGGCTGGTTCATCGGCATCACCGCGCGAAGTAGAGATCATGCAGCCGCTGCAGATCGACGCGCGGCGCCGGCTCCGACAGCAGCAGGCGCCCGGCCTGCATCAGGTGCACGTGATCGGCGAGGCTGAGCGCCAGATGCGTGTTCTGCTCGACCAGCACAATGGTGCGGCCCTCGGCCTTGAGCCGTTCGAGGATGCCGAAGATCTCCTGCACCATCACCGGCGCCAGGCCGAGCGAGGGCTCGTCGACCAGCAGCACGCTCGGTTCGGCCATCAGTCCGCGGCCGATCGCCACCATCTGCGCCTCACCGCCGGAGAGCGCGCCGGCGAGCTGGCGGCGGCGCTCGGCGAGCCGCGGGAACAGCTCGTAGACGCGCGCCAGATTGTGGGCGACGCCGGCGCGGCGGCTGTTGGGGAAGGCGCCCATCGTCAGGTTGTCCTCGACCGTCATGTCGCGGAACACCAGCCGCCCCTCCGGGATCAGCGAGATGCCGTGGCGGGCGATCGACCAGGTCTGGCGCCCGGCCAGCGAGTCGCCGTGCAGCGCGATGTCACCCTGGCTGAGCGGGATCAGGCCCATGATCGCGCGCAGCAGCGTGGTCTTGCCGGCGCCGTTGGGACCGATGATCGCCGTGACCTCGCCCTCGCGGATCGTCAGCGACAGATCCCAGAGCACGTTGATGGCGCCGTAGCCGGCGCGCACGCGGTTGACTTCAAGCATGGGCGGCGCCTCCGGTGTAGCTCTTGATCACCTGCGGGTCTTCGAACACCGCCTGCGGCGTGCCGTCGGCGATCACCTTGCCGAAGTCGAGCACGCACACCCGCTGGCAGAGGTTGGAGATGGTCTCGATGTCGTGCTCGATGATGAGGATGCCGATGCCGAAGCGCTCGCGCAGCGCCAACAGCGTCTGCATGAACAGCCGCTTGCCGTGGGTTTCCAGCCCGGCCAGCACCTCATCGAGCAGCAGCAGTTTGGGCTCGGTGGCCAGCGCCTTGCCGACCTCCAGCGCCTTGAGCTCCGACAGCGCCAGGCCGCTGGCGGCGTCGGCCTGCGCCTTCGGCCGCAGCTTGAGGAAGTCGAGGATCTCGTCGATACGCGCCTCGTCGACACGGCCGCGGCCGAAGCGCTGCGCCACCCGCAGGTTCTCGCGCACCGTCAGCTCGTGCATCGGCTGCGGGATCTGGAAGGTGCGGCCGAGCCCGGCGCGGGCGCGCTGGTAGAGCGGCGCGCGCAGCATGTCGCGGCCGTCGAACACCACGCGGCCGCTGACCGGACGCACCAGCCCGGAGATGACGTTGAACAGCGTGGTCTTGCCGGCGCCGTTGGGGCCGACCAGGCCGACCACTTCGCCGGTTTCCATCGCGAAGTTGACGTCGGTGAGCACGTTGAGGCCGCCGAAGCGCACGGCGATGTTGTCAAGCTGCAGCATGACGCACCTCCGTCGCCGGCCGGCGCTGCAGGCGGCGGCTGATCCACGGCAGCAGGCCGTTCGGGCTCAGCAGGATCATCGCGCCGAGCAGCACGCCGAGGATGATCTGGTGCCCCGAGGGAAACAGCGCCTTGAACAGCAGCTGGTCGAGCAGGTAGACGGCGATGGCGCCGAGCAGCGGCCCGCCGAGCGTGCGGTAGCCGCCGAAGATCGCCGCGGCGATCGGCACGATGGTCCAGGCGCCGCTGAAGGCGTAGTCGGGATCGAGGAAGTTGATGACGTGCGCGTTCAGCGCGCCGATGGTGCCGGTCATGAACGCCGAGACGAACAGCATCGCCGCCTTCAGCAGCGTGCTGTTGACGCCGACCACGCGGGTGGCGTCCTCGCTGTCGTGCATCGCCCGCAGTGCCAGACCGTAGTCGCTGCGCCAGATCGCCCGGTAGAGGGCGATGAAGGCCAGCACCACCGTCAGCACCAGCAGGTACTGGCCGTTGCGGCTGCCGAGCTCCAGCCCGCCGAGCGTCGGCAGGCCGGGAATGCCGAGGATGCCGGCCGAGCCGCCGGTCAGGCTTTTCAGCTCGGTGGCAAGGATGCGGAAGATGTGGGCGTAGGCGAGGATCGCCAGCGCGAAGTACGGCCCGCTCAGGCGCAGCGCCGGCAGCACCGCCACCGCGGCCAGCGCCGCGCCGAGGCCGCCGAGCGGAATCGCCAGCAGCACCGGCAGCCCGGCCTGCATGCTCAGCAGCGCCGAGGTGTAGGCGCCGACACCGAAGAACGCGGCATGGCCGAAACTGACCATGCCACCGAGATTGCCGAGCAGCGCCCAGGCCAGCGCGATGCCGGCAATGATCAGCGCCGAGACCAGCAGGGTCATCAGGTAGGCATTACCGCCGAGCAGCAGCGGCACCAGTAGATAAGCAGCCGCCAGCACGGCGACAGGGGCGATCGGTTTCATCCGCGTCTCCTGGCCCCGCCGAACAGGCCGTTGGGCATGACGAACAACACGAGCAGGAACAGCACCATGCCGGCCAGCTCCTGCAGGGCGGAGCTGGCGAGGGTGACCGTCAGTGATTCGGTGACGCCGAGCAGCACGGCGCCGAGCAGCACGCCGGGCATCGAGCCGATGCCGGCGAGCACGGTGATGATGAAAGCCTTGATGGTCAGCGCGTGGCCGAGCGCCGGCTGGATCACGCTGCTCGAATAGATGGCGACGCCGGCCACGCTCGCCAGCACGCCGGCGACGACGAAGGACACCAGCTCGGTGCGCACCGGGTCGATGCCCATCAGCTTGGCGGCATCGCGGTTCGACGACACCGCGCGCACCGCGCGGCCGTACCAGCTGCGCGACAGCCACCACCACAGGCCGCCGGCGAGCGCCAGGCTGAGCACGAAGAACACCACCTCGCTGCGCATGCTGAACAGCGGGCCGAGCACCACCGCGTCCTGCAGCCAGGCCGAGCTGGTCGAGCGGATGTTGGCCGACCAGACGATCAGCACGGCATTGGTGAGGATGATGCCGAGGCCGAAGGTCAGGATCAGCGAGTTCAGCTCGCGGTTGACGCGGATGCGGCTGACCAGCAGGTAGACCAGCACGGCGCTGGCGCAGACGATCACCAGCGCGAACGGGATCGAGGCCAGCGGATTGAGGCCGAATTGGCTCTCGGCGGTATAGGCGACGTAGGCGGCGAGCAGCACCAGCTCGCCGTGGGCAAGGTTGATGATCTTCATCGTGCCGAAGACCAGCGCGAGCCCGAGCGCGATCAGCGCGTAGGCTCCGCCGACCAGCAGGCCCGAATACAGGGATTGCAGGATCAGTTCAGTCATCGGTTCAGCTCCGGCGGTCAGGGGGCGACGGGCAGAGCGGGAGCAAGGCTCCCGCGCGCGGGGCAGCGCCTTACCAGGGCACGCCGGGGAACTGCTTCGGCGCAGTGGCCTCGGCATCCGGCCACACCAGTGCGACCTTGCCGTTCTGGTGCTGGCCCATGCGATGCGAGAAGTGCGGGTTGTCGCCGTTGGCGTCGAAGGTCACCTGGCCGATGATCGTCTCGGCGTCGGTGCGGCGCAGCTCCTCGGACAGGCCGCCTTTGGCCAGCGTGCCGTTCTTCGCCGCGCGGTCGATCGCCTCGAACAGCAGCATCGACTGCACGTAGCCGAACTGGCCGAGGTAGTCCGGCTCCTTGTGATACAGCCGCTCGTAAGCCGTGGCGAACTGGCGGCCGGCCTCGCTCTTGAATTCGACCGGGAAGGGCAGCATCGCCGTGCCGTAGACCTGTGGCATCAGCTCGGGGAATTCCTGCGCCATCTGCGCCGTCGCCAGCGACCAGACACCGACCACCGCCTTGACGCTGGACGGCTTGAGCACCTTGGCCGCGCGCAGGATGCCGACGTAATCGTTCTCGTAACCGACCATGGCGATGCCTTCGGCGCGATCCTGCAGGCGCACCTTGTTGATGATCGGCTTGAAGTCGGTGATCGCCGGGTCGAAGGCGTGCAGCGTCACCTTGATGCCGTGCGCTTCGAGGTCCGCGGCGACCGCTTTGGCCAGCCCTTCGGTGGCGTCCTTGGTCGAGTAGACGATGGCGACGCTGCTGAGCTTCATCTCCTCGAACAGTCCGGCCATCGCCTTGGCATAACCGGCGTTGTTGTTGATGCGGAAGAAGTGCTTGAGCCCGCGGCGGGTGAGCTCGTCGCTGACGCCGCCGGAGGTGACGTAGGTCAGCCCGGCTTTTTCGGCGGCCTCGGAGGCCGGGCCGATCAGGTTCGAGCCATAGCCGCCGCTCAGCGCGACGACCTTGTCGGCGGCGAGCTTTTCGACCGCGGCGACCGCCTTGGCCGGCACCGATTCATCATCGATGACCTCCAGGCGGATGGTGTTGCCGGTGTTGCGGGCGTTGAACACCTCGACGGCGACCTTGATGCCTTCGAGCATGCCGTTGCCGACCCGCGCCAGCGAACCGGTCAGCGGAATCTGGCTGCCGACGACGAACTCCTCGGCCTGGGCGGCGAAGCTGCCGAGCGCCAGAGCGACGGCGAGGGCGAGCGTGCGCAGCCGGGTAGCGCGCGGGTGCGATGCAGTCGAATGCATGGGTGAATTCTCCTCGGTGGAAGCGGGCACTCTGGCGGTGCCATGGGGTTGCGGTGGCCCTCACTGGCCGGCAATGGCGCCTTCCTGCGCGAGTTGTCGAAGCTGGCTTTTCAGGATCTTGCCGGTGGCCGCCGCCGGCAGCGCCGGCAGGATCACCAGCTCGCTCGGGCGCTTGTACGGCGACAGCCGCTCGGCGAGATAGGCCAGCAGGTCCTCGGCGCTGGCCTGCGTCGGGTCGCGCAGTTCGACGAAGGCGACGACTTCCTCGTTGCCGGCCACGGCCCGGCCGACCACTGCCGAATGCACCACCGCCGGATGGGCGTTGAGCACGCTCTCGACCTCGACCGGGTAGACGTTGAAGCCCGAGCGGATGATCAGCTCCTTGCTGCGGCCGACGATGAACAGCGCGCCGTCGGCCTCGCGGCGGGCGAGGTCGCCGGTGCGCAGCCAGCCCGCGGCATCGACGGTCTGTGCGCTCAGCTCGGCGTTGCGGTAATAGCCGAGCATCACGTTCGGCCCGCGCACGCGCAGCTCGCCGACCTCGCCGTCGGCCAGCGGCCGGCCCTCGTCGTCGGTGATCGCCACTTCGATGCCGGGGATCGCCGGACCGACGCTGACATCGGTGCGCGGTGCGTCCATGCGCGTCTGGCTGATGGTCGGCGAGCTCTCGGTCATGCCGTAGCCGTTGTGCAGCGGCAGACCGAAGCGCGCCTCGACCGCCTGCTTCAGCGCCGGATCGAGCGGTGAGCCGCCGGCGTAGATGAAGCGCAGCGTGTGCCGGGGCGCTTCGCCGCAGACTTCGAGCAGCCGCGTGTACATCGCCGGCACGCCCTGCATCACGCTGATGCCGTCCTCGGCCAGCGCGCGCAGCGTTTCGGTGGCGGAGAACCGCGCGTGCAGCTGCAGGCAGGCGCCGGCGTAAAGCGTGCCGAGGCACACCGAACTCAGCCCGTAGACATGCGAGATCGGCAGCACGCCGAACACCTGGTCGTCCGGCCTCAGCCGGCGCAGGCCGCTGGAGCTGCGGGCGATGAACAGCAGATTGCGATGCGACAGCATCACGCCCTTCGGGCTGCCGGTAGTGCCCGAGGTGTAGATCAGCGCCGCGACCTGGCGGGCGCTGTCGGCCTGCACCGGCTCGGGCAGGCAGGTGAGATCGAGTTCACCGAGCGCCAGCTCGCCGAGGCGGCCGACGCTGAGTGGCTCGGCGCCGACGTGCTGGGCGTGCAGGGCGGCCTCGGTCGAGGCGGCACTGAAGTAGACGACGCGGCGCGCCGCACAGTGGCTGCGGATGGTCTCGATCTCGCGCGGCGACAGGCGGGCGTTGACGATCACCGCCCAGGCGTCGAGTTCGCTGAGCGCGAAGATCATCGCCACCAGCGCGCGGCAGTTCTCGCCGACCAGCATCACCCGGTCGCCGCCGCGCACGCCGACGCTGCGCAGCCAGTCGCGGGCCTCGGCGGCGGCGGCGACCAGCTCGGCGTAGCTCCACACCACGCCGTTTTCGATCAGCGCCGGCGCTTCGGGGCGGCTGGCAAGCTGGCGGCGCGGAATTTCATGCAGCCGCGCCGGCAGTGCTTCGAGGATCGCGGTAGGCACCGGCATCTCAGGCCACCGCGGCGCGGATCATGTTGCGGGCGATGACCAGCTGCTGGATCTGCGTGGTGCCTTCATAGATGCGGAACAGGCGCACATCGCGGAAGAAGCGCTCGATGCCGTATTCGCTGATGTAACCGGCGCCGCCGTGGATCTGCACCGCGCGGTCGGCGACGCGGCCGCACATTTCCGATGCATACATCTTGCAGCAGGCGGCCTCGGTGCCGACGTCGGCACCCGCGTCGCGGCGGCGGGCGGCGTCGAGCACCATGCAGCGCGCGGCGTAGAGCTCGGCCTTGCTGTCGGCGAGCATCGCCTGGATCAACTGGAATTCGGCGATCGGCTTGCCGAACTGCTGCCGCTCCAGCGCGTAGCGCAGCGCATCGTCGAGCATGCGCGTCGCCGCGCCGACGCAGACCGCGGCGATGTGCAGGCGGCCCTTGTCGAGCACCTTCATCGCCGTCTTGAAACCGACGCCCTCGCGGCCGCCGATCAGGTTCGCCGCCGGCACGCGGCAGTCCTCGAAGATGACGTCGCAGGTGTGTGCGCCTTTCTGCCCCATCTTCTTGTCGATCTTGCCGAGCGACAGCCCCGGCGTGCCGGCCTCGACGATGAACGCCGAGATGCCGGCGGCACTCTTGTCGGCCGGGTTGGTGCGCGCCATCACCGTGAAGATGCCGGCTTCCGGCGCGTTGGTGATGAAGCGCTTGGTGCCGTTGAGCACGTAGTGATCGCCGTCGCGCACGGCGCTGGTGCGCAGCGAGGCGGCGTCGGAGCCGGAGCCCGGTTCGGTCAGTGCGAAGGAACCGACGATTTCACCGGCGGCCAGCTTGGGCAGGTAGTACGCCTTCTGCTCCGGCGTGCCGTCGATGACGATGCCCTGGCCGCCGATGCCGTTGTTGGTGCCGAACAGCGAGCGGAACGCCGGCGAGGTCTGGCCGAGCTCGAAGGCGACCAGCACTTCTTCTTCCATGCTCAGGCCGAGGCCGCCGTACTGCTGCGGCAGCGACAGCCCGAACAGGCCGAGGTCCTTCATTTCCGCGACCAGGTCAGCGGGGATGGCGTCGGTTTCCGCCACCAGCGCCTCGTTCGGCACCAGTCGCTCGCGGACGAAGCGGGCGATGCTGTCGAGCAGCAGGTTCATCGTGTCCTGATCGTGGATCATGAGGGCCTCTCCGGGGGTTTGCTTTCAGGTCAAGTGGCGGCCGGTGGCGGCCTCGACGTTGCGCACCAGGTTCACTAGGCGCGGGCCGAGGTCGTCTTCGAGCATGTGGCGGCGGATCTGGAAGGCCGGGCCGCCGCAGTTGAAGGCGTAGATGCCCGAGCCGTCCGGCTGGATGAGGGGAACACCGACGGCGTGCACGTCCTTCTGCCAGTCGCCGAGCGACAGGCAGTAGCCGCGTTCCTGGTATTCGATGAGGGCGTGGTCGACGCCCTGGCGGATGCGCGGCCAGTCCTGCGGGTTGCGGGCGCGGATGTGGTCGAGCAGGTATTCGCGCTCGCGCTCGGGCAGGGCGGCGAGAAACGCCCGGCCCATCGCCGTGGTAGCGATCGGCAGCCGTGAACCGACGTCCAGGCGCAGCGTCACCGTGGCGCTGGAGCGGCAGTTCTCGACGTAGACCATCTCCAGGCGATCGCGCGCGCCGATCGACACCGAAGCCTGCGAGTGCTCGGCCAGCTCCTGCATCAGCGGCCGCGCCGCCTGACGGATGTCGAGATTGCTGAGCAGCGCATAACCGAGCGACAGCACGCCGGTGCCGAGCGCGTATTTGCCGAGGCTTTCCGAGTAGCTGAGGTAGCCGAGCTTGGTCAGCGTGTAGCTCAGGCGCGACACCGTCGCTTTCGGCAGGCCGGTACGGGCCACCAGATCCTGATTGCCGAGCAGGCGCTCACCCGGGCGAAAGCAGCGCAGCACCTCCAGGCCGCGGGCGAGTGCGGTGACGAACTGGCGGTCTTTCTCCAGCTCCTCGTCGGTTTCCGGTTGTGCTGCGGGCAAGTCGTCGCGGCTCATCGTGGTTCCCCTTTCTGCGGCGTGGCATCGGTGTGGGCCGAATCCCCGACCGCGGCCCGGATGCTGGCACACGGTTTTTCGGGGCGTCAACAATTTTCGAAACTTAGTTTCGCACAGCAGAACTCAACGTACCAGCCAGCTTGTCTCGTCTCGTGCAATGCAGTGCTGATCAAAAAATTATTCCGTTTATAAACAAATAAATAACTTAAAACTTAAGCGATCACACATAGGCAATGTGTTTACAGAACTTCATCGGCTCCTCTAGTCTGGACTGCATAGCAAAACACTGTTCCGCTAAGCGGAACTCAATCACCGAGGATGCACGATGTCGGAAACACTGCTCGAAGCGCCCGGCGACGGTGTCGCCCTGATCCGTCTGAATCGCCCGCAAGTGCGCAACGCGCTCAACCAAACGGTGCGCGAACAGCTGGCGGAGCATTTCGCCGCACTCGCCACCGACCCGGCCGTGCGCTGCATCGTCATCACCGGGGACGAGCGGGCTTTCGCCGCCGGCGCCGACATTCGTGACATGGCCGAGCGCGGTGCGGTGGAGATGTATCTGCGCAGCAATCACCGCCTGTGGGGGGTGATCGCCGCCTGTCCGAAGCCGGTGATCGCCGCGGTCAACGGTTTTGCCTGGGGCGGCGGCTGCGAGCTGGCGATGCATGCCGATCTGATCATCGCCGGCGAGGGGGCGAGCTTCGCGCAGCCGGAAATCCGCGTCGGCATCATGCCGGGCGCCGGCGGCACCCAGCGCCTGACCCGCGCCGTCGGCAAGTTCCAGGCGCTGCGCATGCTGCTGACCGGCGCGCCGGTGGCGGCGCGCGAGGCGCTGGCGATGGGCCTGGCGAGCGAAGTCGTCGCCGATGCCGAGGTGCTGCCGCGCGCGCTGGAACTGGCCAGCAACATCGCGGCGATGCCGCCGCTGGCGGTGCAGCAGATCAAGGAAGTGGTGCTCGCCGGGCAGGACGCCTCGCTCGACACCGCGCTGCTGCTGGAGCGCAAGGCGTTCCAGCTGCTGTTCGATTCGCGCGACCAGAAGGAGGGCATGCGGGCCTTCCTCGACAAGCGCGCACCGCACTATCAGGGGTGCTGAGCGATGACGACCTTCACGCTCGACATCCAGGCCCCGGGCCTGCGCCTCGGTATCGTCGGCGCCGGCGTCATGGGCCGCGGCATCGCCCAGATCGCCGCGCAGGCCGGCATCCGCACCCAGCTCTACGACGCCCGGCCGCAGGCCGCCGCAGAAGCCCGCAGCGCCGTCGGCAGCCAGCTCGAACGCCTCGAAGCCAAAGGCAAACTGGCAGCCGGCGCCAGCGCGGCAGCGCTGGCGCGGATCGAAGCGGCGCCGAGCCTGGCCGCGCTGGCCGACTGCGACATCGTCATCGAGGCCATCGTCGAAAACCTCGATGCCAAGCGCGCGCTGATCGCTGAGCTGGAGGCAGTGCTGGCGCCGCAGGCGCTGATTGCCAGCAACACCTCATCGCTGTCGGTGACGGCGATCGCCGCCCGCGCGCAACACCCCGAGCGCATCGCCGGCATGCACTTCTTCAACCCGGTGCCGCTGATGAAGATCGTCGAGGTCATCGACGGCCTGCTCACCGCGCCCGGTTTCGCCGATGCGCTGCTCGGCCTCGGCGAGCGCATGGGCCACGTCGCGGTGCGCGCCAAGGACACGCCGGGCTTCATCGTCAATCACGGCGGTCGCGGCTACGGCACCGAGGCGATGCGCATCCTCGGCGAGTCGATCACCGACGTGGTCAGCCTCGACCGCATCCTGCGCGACTGCGCCGGCTTTCGCATGGGGCCGTGCGAGCTGCTCGACCTGACCGGGCTGGACGTTTCGCACCCGGTGATCGAGTCGATCTACATGCAGTACTACCAGGAGCCGCGCTACCGGCCGTCGCCGATCACCCGCCAGCTGTACGAGGCCGGGCTGTTCGGCCGCAAGAGCGGGCGCGGCTTCTACCGCTACGTCGACGGCGAGCAGCAGGTGCCGGCGGAAGCCGCGCCACCGCAGGCACGGCCGCCGCGCGTCTGGCTCGACCCGATGGCCGATGCCGGGCTGCGGGCGCCGGTCGCCGCGCTGCTCGCCAGCCTCGGCACGCCGATCGATGACGGCGAGCAGCCGCAGGCCGATGCGCTGTGCGTACTGCTGCCGCTCGGCGATGACGTCACCGGCAGCGCGCTGGCGCGCGGGCTCGACCCGACGCGCTGCGTCGGCCTCGATGCGCTGTTCCCGCTGCAGCGCCGGCGCGTGCTGCTGACCACGCCGCTGACCACGGCGCACTGGCGCGAGGCGGCGCACGGGCTGTTCGCCGCCGACGGCGTGGCGGTCAGCGTCGTCGCCGACAGCGCCGGCGGCGTCGCCCAGCGCGTGGTGGCGCTGATCGTCAATATCGCCTGCGACATGGCGCAGCAGGGCATCGCCAGCCCGACCGACATCGACCGCGCCATCCGCCTCGGCCTCGGTTATCCGCAGGGGCCGCTGGCCTGGGGCGATGCGCTCGGTGCGGCGCGCGTACTGACCATCCTGCAGCGCATGCACGCCTTCTACGGCGATCCGCGCTACCGGCCGAGCCCGTGGCTGCTGCGCCGCGCCGGCCTCGGCGTCTCCCTGCTCACCGTTCCCGCCTGACCGAGGATGTTCCCGATGCTCGATGCCTATCTCTATGACGGCGTGCGCACGCCGTTCGGCCGCCACGCCGGTGCGCTGGCGGCCCTGCGCCCCGACGACATGGTTGCCCAGCTGATGACGGCGCTGGTCGAGCGCTCGCCGTTCAGCCCCGAGCAGATCGAGGATGTCATCCTCGGCTGCACCTGCCAGGCCGGCGAGGACAGCCGCAACGTCGCCCGCAATGCGCTGCTCGCCGCCGGCCTGCCGGTGACGATCGGCGGCCAGACCGTCAACCGGCTGTGCGCCAGCGGCCTGGCGGCGGTACTCGATGCCGCCCGCGCAGTCAGCTGCGGTGAAGGCGAGCTGTTCATCGCCGGCGGCGTCGAGAGCATGAGCCGCGCGCCCTACGTGCTGTCGAAGGCGGGGAGCGCCTTCGGCCGCGACCTGCAGCTGTTCGACTCGACGATCGGCGCGCGCTTTCCCAATCCGCGCGTCAGCGCGCAGTACGGCGATGACTCGATGCCGCAGACCGGCGACAACGTCGCCCACGAATACGGCATCTCCCGTGCCCGTGCCGACGCCTGGGCGCTGCGCTCGCAGCAGCGCTACGCGCAGGCGCAGGCTGCCGGCTTCTATGACGGCGAGATCCTGCCGGTGCAGGTGCCGGGCAGGCGCGAGGCGCTGCAGGTCGTGCTCGACGAGCACCCGCGCGCCGATGCCAGCGCCGAATCGCTGGCACGGCTCAAGCCGCTGTTTCGTGATGGCATCGTCACCGCCGGCAATGCCTCCGGCATCAATGACGGCGCGGCGGCGCTGCTGATCGGCAGCCGCGCGATCGGTGAGCGTGCCGGTGCCCGGCCGCTGGCGCGCATCGTCGCCGGTGCGGTCGCCGGCGTGCCGCCGCGGATCATGGGCATCGGCCCGGCCTACGCGATTCCCAAGGCGCTGGCGCGCGCCGGGCTGACGCTCGCCGACATGGATCTGATCGAAATCAACGAGGCTTTCGCCAGCCAGGTACTCGGCTGCCTGCAGCTGCTCGGCATCGACGAGGACGATCCGCGGGTCAATCCTAACGGTGGCGCGATCGCGCTCGGCCATCCGCTCGGCGCCTCCGGCGCGCGGCTGGCGCTGACCGCCAGCCGGGAGCTGGCCCGCCGCGGCGGACGCTACGCGGTGCTCAGCCTGTGCATCGGCGTCGGCCAGGGGCTCGCCGTCGTCATCGAACGCGTCTGATCACGCACGCCTAATAAGAAGGGGAGGAGATTTTCAATGGCCAACATCCGCAACACCGGTTTCCAGTGGGCAGACCCGCTGCTGCTCGACGCGCAGCTCGACGGCGAGGAGCGCCAGATCGTCGAAGCCGCGCGCGCCTATTGCCAGGAGCGGCTGCTGCCGCGGGTGCGCGAGGCGCATCGCGTCGAGCGCTTCGATCGCGA
>NZ_QGTJ01000022.1 GCF_003182095.1 Plasticicumulans acidivorans
GCTATCTGCGCGTGGCTGAGGCTACGGGGGCCACCGTGGTGGCCATTGTCGCCCTCGAAGCCGAGCAGCGATCCGATGAGCAACGTGCGTCTGAGCGCCGTGAGGCAGCGGTGCGACGTACCGCCGTGCTGTCTGCAGCCGCCAACGGTGAGGGCAGCGCCCACGTCAAAGGCGATGCGTCTGCAGGCTGTCGAAAGCAGGGAACGGGTTGAATGTGCTCGCAACACGCTGACAAAAATGAAGTTTTTATGATCTGCAAAATAACTTCGGCATAATGCGAAAAAAAAGGGGGGGGGCACGTGCCCCCCCTTTTTTTACCGCATTATGATCTTGTTTTGATTATTGAGGGATTTAAACCGCATAGCGGAAAAAACATCAAGAACAGGGTCAATGTGGTGCTTTTTTGTCCACTCTGGCACGGTTAATAAACATGCGACGGAGGCGAGTTTAGTTATTTTTTGTAATCGCTATACGGATGTCTATCAATACAAATAAACATGTTTTTAATATTAAAAACAGATTTGAAATAGGTGCACTCAGTGCGGCGCGTGCCTTGGCATCCTGGGACTTGCGCTCATGTACGAAAAGGCCTGCCACGCTGCAGCGGCCTCAAGGTTGTCGGAGGCGTACTCTCTATAGTCTGCATGGAGCAAAACAGGATTTTGTTATTGCTCTCCCAGCAAGGCTATTGTCCTGAGGCGCTATCGGACTCTGTGGTGAGAGAACACTTGAAGCCTTCGGAAGCTTTGGCCTTGAACCGTGTCGGGATCCGGCAGGTGGTTGCGTCCCATCGCGCTTGCAACGCCCGGGTGTTCGGGTCTGTGCTGCGTGGTCAGGACACGGAGAGCAGCGACTTGGACATCCTCATCGATCCGACGCCGGAAACGACGCTGATGGACGTGGCTGCAATCCAGGTGGAACTGCAACGTCTTCTTGGTGTGTCGGTCGATGTGCTGACGCCCAACGCGCTGCCCGATAAGTTCCGCAGCGTAGTGCTAGCTGAGGCTCGTCCCGTATAACCCTCGCGGGTACGCATGAAGTCGCCGCCCCGCAGCGGCCGCTGCACAGGCACTCGCCAACAGGTGGGCGCTTGTGCGTCGCCTAATCCCCCCCGTCAATGCGGACCCCTGTTTCCAGTGTCTGGAAGATGGCCAGGTTGATGACGGCGGCTCGACTCTGGCCGAGTTGAGCCGCCAGCTCATCGACGCGGGCCAACATCGACTCGGTGATCGTGAGCGTGATTTGGACCTTGCGACCTTTACGGACCCGACGCGGTGCATCCGCTGTCGATGCGGTGGAATCCGGGGCACCGCTAATAAAGGTGTCGGCTGGGGTGGGTTTGGTTGGTTTTTTTGTAATTGCCATACGGATGCCTATCAATATAAACAAATATGCTTTTAATATTAAAAAAGGTTTGAAATAAGTGTATTCAGTTCAGCGCTTGCCTTGGCATCCTGTGGCTTGAGCTCAAGTACGGAAAGTCCGGCCCCCGCCGCATTGGCAAATGCCTTACGCCGACGCAAGGCGGTCGGCAGGTATTCGAACTGAGGGACTTCAGCCACCGCCGCAGCGGCCTCTGCGTTATCGGAGGAGTGCTCGCCGGGATCCGCACAATTGAGTACAGCGAAGCAGCGCAGTCCATCACGCACGCTGCGGGCCTCATCAACCAGTGCGGCAATATCCGAGAGCGCCCACACGTCGTAGCTGCGTGGCTGGAACGGCACCAGCAACACGTCTGACAAAACAAGCGCAGCACGCAATGCCGTGGAGTCGCGACCGCCCGCATCGATAATCACGTCGTCGAACTTGGCGGCTTGCTGTTGAACCTGGGCGCGCAGCGTGGGGCCATCTGGATACGTTGCACAGGCAATGCCGGGATGTTGCCCGGATTCTGCTCGAAT
Organism: Plasticicumulans acidivorans; assembly: GCF_003182095.1. Taxonomy (GTDB): domain Bacteria; phylum Pseudomonadota; class Gammaproteobacteria; order Competibacterales; family Competibacteraceae; genus Plasticicumulans; species Plasticicumulans acidivorans. Next base: position 1,902 of record NZ_QGTJ01000022.1, read on the forward strand.
ACTGATGGCCGTCTGCGCGGTGCCTTGGCGATCGCCGTCGATCAACCACACCTCATGCCCAGCCAGCGCACGTGCAATCGCCAAGTTCACAGCAATGGTCGTCTTGCCGACGCCACCCTTCGTGTTACCTACTGTAATAATCATTTTGACTATCTTTTTAATATTAAAATAGATTGTTTTTATTTTAAATAAAATTATTTGTCAACCTATAAAGTATTAATTTTTTAAGCACCGGCAGTCTGGTGTCCGCTCCGGCTCCAATCAAATGAAGAGGGCCGCTTGAGTAGGACGGCTACACCGTCTGCGCCATCTTCCTCCCTGCACGGCGGGACTCGTCGCACGATGCCATCCGTTACCGTCCGATGAGGTGCATCGCGCCATCCGTGTGTGGGCCGCTCAGCATGGTCACAGCATCGAGGCCGAAATGGGCGCCATCCTGGAATCGGCCGTGCGCCCGCAGAACCGAGTGAAGCATCGGCTCGATGCTGGCCGAGATCGGCCGCAAGGTGAAGCTGATAGAGTTCACCCTCCTTGAGGGCGTGCTCGACAGAACCCAGGCCCGTGCTGCGAGTTTTGAATGATCCTGCTTGATGCCAACGTGGTTTCGGAGCCGCTACGCCCCACGCCCGATGTCCGCGTCATCGAGTGGATCGATGCGTAACCCTGGAGATGCTTTACCTGTCTGCAATGACGGTGGCCAAACTGCGTGCCGGCGTGGCACTGCTGCCGGCAGGCCGGCGGCGCGACAGATTGCATGAATATCTGGAAACGAGCGTGCTGCCCTCGTTCGCCGGTCGCGTGCTGCCGTTCGACCTGGTTTGTGCGAACGCTTATGCCCAGATTCTGGCTACGGTCAGGTGTGTCGGAAGTGGCATCGAGATGGCCGATGCACTCATCGTCGCGGTTGCACGCGCGGAACGGATTCATCGTTGCAACACGCGACACAAACCCCTTCCAGGCCGCCGGCCTGTCCGTTATCAATCCTTGGAAGGAAGGGGGTTGAACGCCCACTCGGCAACGACTGTCATAGGCATTTTCCGGCGATGCCTGGCGTCGCATATTTTGAACTTATAAAAAGTGTATATATAAATGCATTTAATATTAAAATATATATTTTTAATATTAAATTGATGTTTTAATATTTTCCATGACTACGCAGTGCGCGATACAGTGTGGCTCGATGAACACCCAGAAGTTCGGCGGTTTCTCTCGCCGTGCGCCCTTGCGCTAACAGTTCACGGGCGTGAGCCAGTTGATCGGGAGAGAGGCTGGGGGGACGGCCAAAGCGCACACCGCGCTGCTTGGCCGCTACACGCCCACGCTGAGTACGGTCAAGGATCAGCGTGCGCTCAAATTCCGCAATGCCGGCGAACACCGTTAGTACCATGCGACCGGCCGGTGTCGTGGTATCGGCCCACGGCTCGGCCAGACTGCGCAGGCCTGCGCCGGCAGCCTGAATACGCTCGGCGATGTCCAGAAGATCCCGTGTACTGCGAGCCAGGCGATCGAGTCTGGTAACGGTGACCACATCACCCGTGCGCAAATGATCAAGCAGCCGGGCTAGCTCCGGACGATCTCTCCGCGTGCCCGTAATCTTTTCGGCATAAATCCGGGTGCAGCCGGAAGCGTGAAGATCCGCGCGCTGCGCGCTCAAATCCTGCTCATCGGTGCTGACCCGCGCGTAGCCCAGCAGCAGACGACCGCTTTCCAGATCCAGCGTGCCCTGATCGTGTTTATCTCGCATGGCATCGTATTGTGTTGCAAATATCGTCGCAGGCGATAGTAATTTTGCGACTGATTTTTGCAACGTAATAAAGGCAGGAGCGTCAGCACTGTAGGCGGGTGTTGCAAATATCCTGACCTTTGCTCCCGGTCCATCTCTCGGTAGCGCTCGTGCAAAGGTGTCGATCTTAAGTTGCCCGCTTTCATGGACACCCAAGCTCTTTGATCTACTGGATGATATCACGATGAAAACCCGTCCCCCGTCCCCTGTCCCCCGTCCCCCGTCCCCCGTCCCCTGCTGCGTTCCGGTAGCAGATGATCGGGGTGGGTGGTGCGCGGCGATGAGACGCCGGAGCAGTGCAGCGAGGAGTTCGGGCCCACGGCACAGACGATTCGCAACTGGCTGGCGCAGGCTGGCGTGACGCCGGCACCCGCGACGATGGTACAAACCAGTGCCGAGCGTGAGGAGCTACACCGGTTGCGGCTAGATTGCTGTGCAAGCGCAACATCCTCGCAAAAGCCGCGGCCTAGTTTCCCCGAGAGACCTGCAGGTATGGTATCGGGCGAGTTTGATGCGCATGGCTGGAGTCGTGACGTGCCAACCACCATGCACGCGGTAGCGGACGTGCCAGCCCTCGAACAGGTTCAGCGCGACTTTAGCGCCCCGACACCGGGTCACCTATGTGCCGATGTCGGCGGGCTTTCTGTATCTGGCCGTGGTGCTCGATGTGTTCAGTCGTCGCATCGTCGGCTGGGTACGTACCGAACAGGTCCTCGTAGCTCTAGACATGGCGCTCGGTTAGCACCGATCCGCCATCGTTACCTGCAGGCCGCCGGCTGGCAGGATCAAGAGGTTCTGCAGGACAAGGCCACTATCGCTGCGGGCCGAAGCGGATAGCTCGATCTTGCTCGGGCGGGGCGTCGCGCTGAACGAGGCAAGCCATGCCCTGCTGCTGTTCGCCACGGCCTGCGCAGTCGCATTCCCGTGGCTGGTGTATCGTGCCAAGTGCATGTCACAGGCCACCGATGAGTCTCTAGAAATACTCCGGCTCTGGCTCTGCTAGACCGAGTGCGGCAGCTACGCCGTGCGCGGACAAATGTCGCTGCTTGACAGCGAACTGTTTTCCCGACGCGTCACCCTGCGTGTCGTCGAAGGTTTGCGGGCGGCTTTGCAGCAGCCGATGAGCCGGATCGCATTTGGTACCAGTTTCGCTGTATTCGAGCAGGTCGTCGGGCAGGGTGTCAGCGTCAATCTGTGCGAATCCGTGGCGAAGCTGGCGCAGGAGGTCGGTAGAGGCTGGGTGTCATGGGAGCAGGCGCGACCGGCAGCGCAGGCTAACTTTCCGTATTGAGCGACACTGGCCGTGTAACGGGCAATGTTCGCTTAACATGCGACTGGGATTCACCGGCGAGGATGTCCATATCTTCGAAGAGGCCGCGTGCTGACCGGTTGAGTTGTGAACCTCGACAGCACGATCCTCTTGATTCCGATTGGACGGTAACGCTGTTGCTGGCCCTCGATGAACAGTCCTGCCGTGTATGCGCTTTGAGCAAACCGACTTCAAGTGCGTGCAGACGGCCTTCCGCGCGCAGCGCCCGATTGCGCTGAATGGTAATCTGTACAGCAGCGGCAATCGCTACGAGCTGCGCGACATGCATGAACTCATGCGTGCTCGACGCCGCCGGGCAGGACGCCGATACCACGGCTGGCCTACCTGTGGCCAGTCGCGAGCGACACACCGGCCAGATGTCGGTCGAGCCAATACAGAATATCGGACGTGATAGTTAGACGCACTTAATTGGGTGTCGTGAGAGATTTCTAGCGACGCCTGCTTCGCCCAGGCCATGGCAGCTCTCCCGTCAATTCAGTCAAGCCTCCGGCGTCTTCGATACGTGCACCGAAGCGGTTCACCTCCACCTCCGGTAAATCGTCACTGTCGAACCATAGCAAGGAGATGGTGGTATCGGTGCGCAGGTAATGTCTTGAAAGTTCCCAGAGGTCAAGACCCTTCTTCCAGTTGTCGAACCAGACATCCTGTGAAACCTCCCCCCTCTCAGTGGCGCTCTTCCCTGAAGAGCGGATTCGGTGAGCCACGGAGCCTAGTGGAATTATAGACCTAGGAGATATCCAGGCTCCTGCTTGCCGCAAGGCCGTGGAGCGTGCGGCATACCGCACCGCACCACGCTCCATGGTGACAAATGCGCACGGCATGTCGCTAAGACTCGCAAACCTTGACGCCGCGGCAGGAAACGATGTGCCGAACAAGTCGGCCATGTGTTGCATAAGTTTTAGGGAGGGCTCTTCCTTGGGAACAACAGAGAGCCATTGCTGATAGGGCATCAGCAGTTCAGCGGCAAACATGTCACAGGCGATCTCGTTCGGATGTCGTTTTGCATAGGACCATGACGGAACTTCCTCGTGACTTGATTCCAAACCGAGCGCGATATGAGCAATTTCGTGGCAGACAGTGAAACGCTGGCGTTCTTCAGTTTCCAGCGAATTCACGATGATGATGTGCTTCCCGTTTGGTTTGGTAATGGTATAGCCAGACTCTCCCTCGCCAAGCTCATCCTTTTTGACCTTGGCGTTAGCTGCGGTCACATACGGGGACAGGTCTTCTCGGATGTTCGAAACATCGACTCTCGCGACAAACGCGCGCGCGCGCTGCCTGACATCCGCCTCGTCCATGTTCAGTCGTCCTCGTCTTCGAAGGCCTTTTTTATGCGGGTGATGATCGTTGCGGGAGCGGGCCTTGCATTTCCCCGATGCCTGATTCCAGCTGCGGCCGAAAAAACATCAATGCTGATCGATGGATCCTGTAGCACGAATTCAACAAGGCTTGGATCAGCGTCTGCGTGGCCAACCAGCCACATCACGAGTGCGGCATCTCTTGCTCCCGGCTTGAGCACCTTCAACAGTTTCTCAACCAAGTCTTGAGATGGGTTTGTCTTCTCGCCTGTTTCGAGGCGGTAGATATAAGCATGATCAACTGACGATAGCTGGCCGATCTCACGCAGGGAAAGGGTTCTGCGTTCGCGTAGCGTCTTGAGAGCGACGCCTAGGCCTGTTTGCGGCATGAGTTCTGATCCTTGCGGTTGCGGGAAGAAGGGCCAAGCCCTCGGCTGCCCCTCCACATCCGGTCTATGTTCAAAGACGCACGCTGTGCCCGCTTGCACCGGTGCATTTGCTCTGATACATTGTTGTCCATACAGACAACGAATGTAGGTTTTACGCTTGCTTAAATTGGGGTTGGCTTAACCTTGATGTTGTCTGTATGGGCAACGAATTGTGCTACAGCGGGCGGCTGTTGACAACCCAGACGAGTGGCTGGGGCTTTGATAGTTCCACCGTAGGAGATCCATTATGGCAGGCAAGAATCAGCATGTTGTTCCTCATCAGGACGGTTGGGCCGTCAAGGGAGCCGGCAATCAGCGGGCGACCTCCGTGCACGACACTCAGCAACAGGCCATTGACGCAGCGAGGGGTATCGCACGCAACCAGCAGTCCGAACTCGTCATCCATCGCCCCGATGGCCGTATCCGTGACAAGGACAGCCACGGCAACGATTCCTTCCCGCCGAAGGGCTGAAGCGCCATGACGGGTATCCCTACCTACCATGTGCTCGCCCTGTCAGGGGGCGGTTATCGCGGCCTGTACACCGCCACGGTTCTCGCCGAACTCGAAACCGTGCTGGGCCGTCCTATCGCTTCGCACTTTGATCTGATTTGCGGTACATCGGCAGGGGGGATGCTGGCTTTGGGGCTGGCTGCGGAAATTCCGGCCCACGAACTCAAGGCACTGTTTGAAGAACAGGGCAGCCGCATTTTTGGTTGCCGCAGCCTTCCACGGCAGCTTCTTGGATTCTGGTTGACCGCAAAGCATGACTCAGCGGGATTGAAAGAGGTGCTGACCGAGCGCTTCCAAGGGACCACGATAGGCGACCTGAAGCATTGTGTTCTTGTGCCGGCAGTCAACTACTCGACGGGACGCGGGCAGTTCTTCAAGACACCGCACCATCCGTCCTTTGAGTTGGATCACCGCATGAAGGTCGTTGATGTGGCGTTGGCGACTGCTGCCGCGCCGGTCTACTTTCCTCTGGCGCGCAACGACCGCGGTGTCTTCGTGGATGGGGGTCTGGTGGGCAACGCCCCGGGCCTGTTCGGATTGCACGAAGTCAAGACGTTCCTGGCGCCGAAGCAGGATGCGCTGGTTCGGGTCCTCGCCATCGGCACGATGACCATCGGTGCGACCGTTCGCGGCGGCGCCAGCCTCGACCGCGGATTCGGCAAGTGGCGCGGGGGACTCTTCGACCTCGTGATCTCCGCCCAGGAGTCGTCGGTGGACTACATGCTGCGGCAGGCGTTGGGCAACAACTACTTCCAGATCGACGACAAGGCGACGCCGGATCAAAGCAAGGACGTGAAGGCGCTGGATCGGGTTTCCATTGGCGCCACGAACACGCTCAAGGATCGCGGCAACCACGCGGCGCAGCGTGCGCTCGGCGACCCTCTTTTCCAACCGTTTCGAGCGCACCAGGCCGGCGCGCCCATCTTCTATCACGGCCCCAACAAGAATGTTTCGGAGGCCGCATGCTGAACCTGAGCCCGCTCTTCTTCACCACCCTCGATGACGAATCCTGCATGCATGACGAGCTGGATCTGATGCCTGGGCAGCGCGCCTTGATCGCCAACGCACGCACTGACGTCAGGGACTGCCTGCGCACAGGCATCCCCCGCGTGCTTAGGGCAAGCGGATACACGGAAGACGTGCCGCAGCCGCGCTTCTTCACGCAAGGGTCGTGGGCATACAAGACGCTGAACTCCCCGGCACAACACCCTCAGCAGGCGGATATCGATGATGGCTGCTATCTGCCAATGAGTTTCGTCTCGCAGACGAAGCGTCCCAGCACTGCGGCGACGGTGTTCTTTGCCGCTGCGGAAGAAGCATTGAAGCCGCTGATCGAGGAAAAGCGGTGGAAGCTTGTCACCGACAAGCCGACATGCATCCGCATCGTCATTGCCGCCTATGCCCACATTGATATTCCTCTATACGCCATTCCCGACGAAGAATTTGTCATGCTCGCAAAGGCTTCGATGGAGCGATATGGCTATGACTCCCTCACGGAAGCGGTGAACATGGCGGAGCGGGATGCTTGGACCGCGCTGCCCGCTGACGAGGTGCTCCTGGCCCATCGTGAGTGCAACTGGATGCGCTCCGATCCCAGACCCGTGAAAGAGTGGTTTCTGGGCGAGGTGGAGGCCAAGGGGGAGCAGTTCCGCCGCGTGATTCGCTACTTGAAGGCATTCCGTGATTGGAAGTGGCCCAGCGGCGGGCCTGCTTCGATCTTGTTGATGGCCGCCGCAGCCACGCTCTTCGAAAAACGCGATCGGCGCGACGACCTAGCCTTGCTGGATGTCGTCGCGGCGCTGCCGGCCCGGTTGCGTGCGGGGGTGAACAACCCCGTGGAAGAGTCCGAGTCGCTCACTGAGCGGCTCGGCAAAGCGGGGGTCGAAGAAGCTGCAAAGGCGTTCGAAGAATTTGAAAAGGTGCTTCGCGGAGCCACCGGCGCCGGCAGCCCTTCACAAGCCTGCATTTGGATGCGGGGCGAATTCGGCCCTCGCTTTCCGAACGAGCCGGATCGGGTCAAGGTGGTATCCGTCGCCGCCACCATTGCCGCAGCTCCCGCAACGGCTGGCCCGAGCGAACTTGTCGGGCGAACGAAGGCAGGATGAACAGCGCCGCAGCGGTCGCAGACGTAATCGAGGCCTTCAAGCAGCGAGGCTTCGAGTTCGTTGGTAAGACGGATGACGGCTGGTTCAGACTGCATGGGCGGTTGATGCCGCCGCAAGCGGACAAAGGCTGGCCGTGCGAAGTCCATCTCGACCCCACGTTCTTCGACTTGCCTCGCATCCGGCTGCTGGAAATCCCTCATGAGCTGCCCGCAGCAGTTCCTCATCTTGGCGCAGATGGCGGACTTTGCTATCTCGCCAAGGGCACGGTCGTTCTGGACATCTACGATCCTGTCGGGCAGTCCCTTGCGTGCCTGCAACGCGCGGCCGTCGTGTTCGGGCAGATCATGAAGGGGGAGATGATCGAAGCTCTCGCGGAAGAGTTCTTCGCCTATTGGCACGGCAGGCTTTGTTTCGTGGACATGCAAGGCGAGGATTTAGGGCGACAGAACTGCATTGTTGCGCAGGCCAATGGAAGCCCATTGTGGTTCATTACCGATAACGAAGATCGAACAACAGAGAAACTGAAGTCGCTCGGCTACCAAGTCACCGATAGGACGGTACTGACTTACCGGGTAAAAACTGGTGCTCAACCCCGTCCTCTGACCGGCCATTGGCCTCCTGAAACAGTGGGGGATATCTTGGCGTGGCAAAGCACCCTTGACCCCCGGTGTCGGCGCAAGATTCACGAGCGTATAAAGGAAGGGGAAAGGGAAAAGGCCAACGGTGTCCTGATAGTTATCGAATCGCCGTTGATGACCTATGGCTTTGTGGTTTTCTATGATCGCCAACGTCCGGTCAAGAAGAGCAAGCTCGCAGATCGCAGGGATTCGAGCTATGAGTTGAAGGTCGTACCAATCTCGGTGGTCAGAATCGACGATCGATACCTTGCCCAGCGGAACATGCCTAAGTTAAAGACGCTAGCAGGCAAGAAAATTGCGGTTGTAGGTTGCGGCACGATCGGTGGATATCTATCAGACATGCTGGTTAAGGCCGGGGCTGGGACATGCGGCGGAAAACTTACGTTGGTGGATTTCGACTGTCTCCTCCCGCAAAACATCGGGCGCCATCGCTTGGGGTTTCCGGATTTGCTGTCGAATAAAGCCGAGGCCATGGCGAAAGAGTTCAAGCGCTTAGCGCCAGGCTCAGAGATTCGCGCGCTGCCCGTGGATGTCAGGCAGGCCAAATTGGGAGAGCTCGACCTGCTCATAGATGCTACCGGGGAAGAATCACTCGGGCATTGGCTGTGCGGCCACTATCCTCCTTCGACTGTGCCGATGCTTTCCGTCTGGATCGAGGGGCCAGGAACAGCTGTCCGTGCGCTCTTGAGGATGAACGCATCGGGTGCGTGCTATCGATGCCTTTGGCACAGCAACAGGAGAGGCGAGTTTCGTTCTACCATTGATTCCCTTCCTGCCATCTTGGCGGGGCATGGATGCGAGGGCTTGTATGTGCCATTTCCCGCTTCGGTTTCGGTGCACGCTGCCAGCCTCGGCGCCGAGCTGACTCTTGATTGGGTCAACGGCATCTATACCCCTGCGTTACGAACTAGGTTGATCGACCGCGCCCAGCAACTTGCCACCCCCGATTGTGATCCGCCGCGGGATCGGGAATGTCCCTTATGCAATTCATGAGTTCTTGGGCGGCTGACGGCAACAGGACGATGCTGCATTTCTCGAAGCTTACGCTAGAGACTTTCTGTCAGCATGTTCAGGTCAGTGATTCTGACTGTGAAGCTGGCGGGCTGCTACTCGGCTCGGTCCATGGAGTTCACATGCTCATTGAGCAGGCAACAATTCCCACCATATTAGACAAACGGTTTCGCTACCTGTTCGAGAGAATGCCATTCGGCCACGAAGCGATTGCACTGGCTCGATGGGGGACGAGCCAGGGAACCATCCGATATTTGGGCGAATGGCACACCCATCCGGAAGACACCCCTCACCCGTCTGGCCTCGACAGATCGGAGTGGAACCGCTTGTCAGTCAAGCGTCTTGACCAGCGGCCTATGCTGGCTGTCATTGTTGGGAAAAAAACTCTGTATATCGAATTGGTGCCGTGTTCAGGTCACGGTTCGGTATTTTTCCCTGTGGAGTAGGAACTGACGAACGACGCTTATTGCTCTGATCAACGGTCGAAAAAAATTCTAAAAACGATCTTGATTCAATATCCGTGCTCAAAGACTTAACGATAGAAAGGTGACGGATGCTGCGGAGGTATTCATCACCCAATGGATCTTGCCGACCAGCAATTTCATCATGAAATCAACAGCAGACGACGAAGTCCTCGGTGAGCTAGCGCAGTTCGAGGGCGAACTCGCTGGCGTAGCGATCACGCCGACGCCCGGCGGGGGCATGTGCGGCAGCATTTCGGCTAGCGTCTCGCCGTTCTCAAAAGGTATCGGCGACTGCGCCATCGCCTATGCGTGCTGCTCAGGCCGATCAGCATCGGACCTTCTTCAACGTTTTCTGACTCGTGTCTCTGCAGCATGGCACACCTCCGCATGGTTGGTGTACGCATCCTGAATAAGCGATCTGGCGACAAGGTCGGGAATTATTTTTTTGCCAGCATCCATTCGATTCATTCAGCGTGGCTGCCCTGTGACTGGCTAGAGCGAGACTTGGTGGTTGAGTAACGCGGCAAAGGGACTGATCTGCTTAATGGGTACTCATTCACAATGCGCGTCTTTCTTGTCCATCGGCCAAAAATTGAAATGGCCAGTACCACTTAATGGGAAAGTACGGGTAAGACAAAGGCAACGGGGGCTTGCCTACAGAGGGCTGTAGATAAAAGGCAGAATGAAAAGGGACACAGATCTTCTGTCTGAAGGTTAGATGTTAATAAGGCCTGGTCACTCGTAATGAGAACGCTTCTTGGAAGTTGCTCTCGGAGCATGCTTTGCAGCCACTCATCCCAGAGTGGACAAAAAAACACCACATTGACCCTGCTCTTGATGTTTTTTCCGCTATACGGTTTGAATCCCTCAATAATCAAAACAAGATCATAATGCGGTAAAAAAGGGGGTGTGCGCGCGCACACCCCCTTTTTTTTCGCATTATGGCTGAATTATTTTGCAGATCGTATAAACTTCGTTTTTATCAGTAAGTTGCGAGCACATTCAACCCGTTCCCTGCTTTCGACAGCCTGCAGACGCATCGCCTTTGACGTGGACGCTGCCCTCACCGTTGGCGGCTGCAGACAGCACGGCGGTACGTCGCACCGCTGCCTCACGGCGCTCAGACGCACGTTGCTCATCGGATCGCTGCTCGGCTTCGAGGGCGACAATGGCCACCACGGTGGCCCCCGTAGCCTCAGCCACGCGCAGATAGC
>NZ_QGTJ01000023.1:2500-5433 GCF_003182095.1 Plasticicumulans acidivorans
AGTAGCGGCGAGCGAACGCGGAATAGCCTCCAGTCTTTAGCACACGCATTATGGGAACGGTCTGGAAAGTCCGGCGATACAGGGTGATAGCCCCGTACCTTAAAGTGCGTATGTGGAACTAGGTCTGGGATAAGTAGGGCGGGACACGTGAAATCCTGTCTGAAGATGGGGGGACCATCCTCCAAGGCTAAATACTCGTTGCCGACCGATAGTGAACCAGTACCGTGAGGGAAAGGCGAAAAGAACCCCGGCGAGGGGAGTGAAATAGAACCTGAAACCGTGTGCATACAAGCAGTGGGAGCCCCTTCGTGGGGTGACTGCGTACCTTTTGTATAATGGGTCAGCGACTTACTTTCAGTGGCGAGCTTAACCGCATAGGGAAGGCGTAGGGAAACCGAGTCTGAATAGGGCGATTGAGTCGCTGGGAGTAGACCCGAAACCGGGCGATCTATCCATGGCCAGGTTGAAGGTGGGGTAACACCTACTGGAGGACCGAACCCACGTCTGTTGAAAAAGACGGGGATGAGCTGTGGATCGGAGTGAAAGGCTAATCAAGCTCGGAGATAGCTGGTTCTCCCCGAAAGCTATTTAGGTAGCGCCTCATGTCTCACTCCCGGGGGTAGAGCACTGTTTCGGCTAGGGGGCCATCCCGGCTTACCAAACCGATGCAAACTCCGAATACCGGGAAGTGCAATCATGGGAGACACACGGCGGGTGCTAACGTCCGTCGTGAAGAGGGAAACAACCCAGACCGCCAGCTAAGGTCCCCAAATTACCGCTCAGTGGAAAACGATGTGGGAAGGCCCAGACAGCCAGGAGGTTGGCTTAGAAGCAGCCATCCTTTAAAGAAAGCGTAATAGCTCACTGGTCGAGTCGGCCTGCGCGGAAGATTCAACGGGGCTCAAGCGGTATACCGAAGCTGCGGATGCGTCGAAAGACGCGTGGTAGGGGAGCGTTCCGTACGCCTGTGAAGGTGGATCGTAAGGTCTGCTGGAGGTATCGGAAGTGCGAATGCTGACATGAGTAACGATCATGCGGGTGAAAAACCCGCACGCCGAATGCCCAAGGTTTCCTGCGCAACGTTAATCGGCGCAGGGTGAGTCGGCCCCTAAGGCGAGGCAGAAATGCGTAGTCGATGGGAAACAGGTTAATATTCCTGTACTTTGCTGGACTGCGATGGGGGGACGGAGAAGGCTAGGTCAGCCGGGTGTTGGTAGTCCCGGTTTAAGCGAGTAGGCAGGGGTTTTAGGCAAATCCGAAACCTCAATGCTGAGACGTGATGACGAGCTCCTTTGGAGCGAAGTGATTGATGCCATGCTTCCAGGAAAAGCCTCTAAGCTTCAGGTTCAGTGAAACCGTACCCCAAACCGACACAGGTGGGCAGGGTGAGAATCCCAAGGCGCTTGAGAGAACTCGGGTGAAGGAACTCGGCAAAATAGTACCGTAACTTCGGGATAAGGTACGCCCGCGTAAGGTGAAGGACCCGCGTCCGGAGCCTGAACGGGCCGCAGTGACCAGGCCGCTGCGACTGTTTACTAAAAACACAGCACTCTGCTAACACGAAAGTGGACGTATAGGGTGTGACGCCTGCCCGGTGCCGGAAGGTTAATTGATGGGGTCAGCCGCAAGGCGAAGCTCTTGATCGAAGCCCCGGTAAACGGCGGCCGTAACTATAACGGTCCTAAGGTAGCGAAATTCCTTGTCGGGTAAGTTCCGACCTGCACGAATGGCGTAACGATGGCGGCGCTGTCTCCACCCGAGACTCAGTGAAATTGAAATCGCTGTGAAGATGCAGTGTACCCGCGGCTAGACGGAAAGACCCCGTGAACCTTTACTACAGCTTTACACTGGACTTTGAGTCTTCTTGTGTAGGATAGGTGGGAGGCTATGAAGCGCGCACGCCAGTGCGCGTGGAGCCAACCTTGAAATACCACCCTGGAATACTCGAGGTTCTAACCTCGGCCCGTGATCCGGGTCAGGGACAGTGTATGGTGGGTAGTTTGACTGGGGCGGTCTCCTCCCAAAGAGTAACGGAGGAGTGCGAAGGTACCCTCAGCGCGGTCGGAAATCGCGCACTGAGTGCAAAGGCATAAGGGTGCTTAACTGCGAGACAGACACGTCGAGCAGGTGCGAAAGCAGGTCTTAGTGATCCGGTGGTTCTGTATGGAAGGGCCATCGCTCAACGGATAAAAGGTACTCCGGGGATAACAGGCTGATTCCGCCCAAGAGTCCATATCGACGGCGGAGTTTGGCACCTCGATGTCGGCTCATCACATCCTGGGGCTGTAGCAGGTCCCAAGGGTATGGCTGTTCGCCATTTAAAGTGGTACGCGAGCTGGGTTTAGAACGTCGTGAGACAGTTCGGTCCCTATCTGCCGTGGGCGTTGGACGTTTGAGGGGAGCTTCTCCTAGTACGAGAGGACCGGAGTGGACGTACCTCTGGTGTTCCGGTTGTCATGCCAATGGCACTGCCGGGTAGCTATGTACGGACGGGATAACCGCTGAAAGCATCTAAGCGGGAAGCCCACCCCAAGATGAGACGTCCCGAGTCCCTGAGACTCCTGAAGGTTCGTCGAAGACTACGACGTTGATAGGCTGGGTGTGGAAGCGCAGTAATGCGTGTAGCTAACCAGTACTAATTGACCGTGCGGCTTGACCATATAACGCCCAATCGCTCTGAAAAGAGTCTGATGGCGCGAAAGTCCCTCGAAAGGGCAGCACTCGTAACCTGAGCGCGCACCGACTTCACTGACCACGTATTACCGTTTACTGCCTGGCGGCCATGGCGGTGTGGAACCACCCGATCCCATCCCGAACTCGGACGTGAAACGCACCTGCGCCGATGATAGTGTGGGGCCTCCCCATGTGAAAGTAGGGCACCGCCAGGCACCTTACACAACAAGCCCCTGACCCATTACAACGGTCAGGGGCTT
>NZ_QGTJ01000024.1 GCF_003182095.1 Plasticicumulans acidivorans
CGCATCTTGCGGGCGTCGATGGCGTAGCGCCAGTCATGCCCGGGGCGGTCGGTGACGAAGCTGATCAGGCGCTCGTGCGGGGCGCTCTGCGGGCGGCGCTCGTCGAGCAGCCGGCAGATCAGGCGCACGATGTCGATGTTCTTCCATTCGTTGCAGCCGCCGATGTTGTAGGTCTCGCCGAGGCGGCCTTCGCGGATGACGCGCTCGATGCCGCGGCAGTGGTCTTCGACATAAAGCCAGTCGCGGATGTTGGAGCCGTCGCCGTAGACGGGAATCGGGCGGCCTTCGAGGCAGCTGCGGATGACGGTGGGGATGAATTTTTCGCCGTGCTGGTAGGGGCCGTAGTTGTTGGAGCAGTTGGTGGTGGTCACCGGCAGGCCGTAGGTGTGGAAGTAGGCGCGCACGAGGTGGTCGGAGCCGGCTTTGCTGGCGGAGTACGGGGAGTTGGGGGCGTAGGGTGTGTCTTCGCTGAAGGCGGGGTCGTGCGGGCCGAGGGTGCCGTAGACTTCGTCGGTGGAGATGTGGTGGAAGCGCACCTGGCGGGCGGCGCGGGTTTGGTCGAGTTGCTGTTCGCCGAGCCAGTACTGGCGGGCGGCTTCGAGCAGGGTGTAGGTGCCGGTGAGGTTGGTGCGAACGAATTCGCCGGGGCCGCTGATGGAGCGGTCGACGTGGGATTCGGCGGCGAAGTGGACGATGGTGTCGATGTGGTGTTCGCGCAGGAGCCGGGCGATGAGTTCGCCGTCGCAGATGTCGCCCTGGACGAAGCTGTGGCGCGCGGGGTCGGGCAGTTCGTGCAGGTTGTCGAGGCTGCCGGCGTAGGTGAGCAGGTCGAGGTTGACGAGACGGACCGTGGCGTCGAAGCCGAGCAGGAAGCGGACGTAGTTGGCGCCGATGAAGCCGGCGCCGCCGGTGACAAGGACGTTGCGGGGCTGGTAGTTCATGAGTGGACGGGACCGGATGTCGAAAGCGGGTGGAATGGAAATCGGGGTGCTCAGCGGGCGAGTTCGCTGAGCATGGTGCGCAGGCCGCGCTGCCAGTCGGGGGCGGTAAGGCCGAAGGTGTCGGTGAAGTGCTGGCTGTCGAGGGCGGAGTTGACGGGCCGGCGCGCCGGGGTCGGGTATTCGTGGCTGGCGATGGCGATGAGGCGGGGGCTGCGGGGGAGCAGTCCTTGGGCCCGGGCTTCGCTGAAGATGACTTCGGCGAAGCCGTGCCAGCTGGTGAAGGGCTGTCCGGCGTAGTGGTAGGTGCCCCAGGCGAGGGCTTCGCCGCGCAGGTGGCGGCGGGCGAGTTCGAGCAGGCTGCGGGCGATGTCGGCGGCGGGGGTCGGGCCGCCGTGCTGGTCGGCGACGATGCGCAGTTCGTCGCGCTCGCTGCCGAGGCGCAGCATGGTTTTGACGAAGTTGTGGCCGAGGGCGCCGAACACCCAGGAGACGCGCAGGATCAGGTGCGTGTCCAGGGTGGTGCGTACGGCCTGTTCGCCGGCCCATTTGCTGGCGCCGTAGACACCGAGCGGGGCGATGGGATCGGCTTCGGTGTAGGCGCGGGTCTGGCTGCCGTCGAAGACGTAGTCGGTGGAGATGTGCAGCAGCGGGATGCCGGCGCGGGCGCAGGCGGCGGCCAGGTGGGCGGGGCCGTCGCGGTTGATGGCGTGGGCCTGGGCGCTGTCGCTTTCGGCTTTGTCGACGGCGGTGTAGGCGGCGGCGTTGATGACCAGGCGCGGGCGTTCGCGTTCGAGCAGGGCGTTGACGGCGGCGGCGTCGGTGATGTCCAGGCCGCTGCGCTCAAGGCCGTGCACGGGCAGTTCGCCAGCGTGGCGCAGCAGTTCGCGGCCGACCTGGCCGTTGGCACCGGTGACGAGGATGCTCATGGTCGAAATCCCCTTACGGGCCGGGATAAACGGTGAGTTTTTCGCGGGGCTGTTCATTCAGCCGGGGCTGGCGCTGGTCTTTGTCCGACAGCAGCCAGGCCTCATCGAGCGCTGGCCAGTCGATGCCGATCGCCGGGTCGTTCCACAGGATGCCGCTGTCGCTCGCCGGGTCGTAGTAGCTGGTGCATTTGTAGGCGAAGTCGGCTTCGTCGCTGAGTACGCAGAAGCCGTGCGCAAATCCCGGGGGAATCCACAGCTGGCGGTGACTGACGTCATCGAGGGTGACGCCGACCCACTGGCCGAAGTGCGGCGAGCCGCTGCGCACGTCGACGGCGACGTCGAACACGCTTCCGCGTGCGGCACGCACCAGTTTGCCCTGCGGGTTGACCGTCTGGTAATGCAGCCCGCGCAGTACACCCTGACGCGAGCGTGACTGGTTGTCCTGCACGAAATGCGCCTCGACCCCGGCCTCGCGCAGCCAGCGCTCGCGAAAGGTCTCCACAAAAAACCCCCGCGCGTCGCCAAAGACCTGCGGCTCCAGAATCAGCACTCCGGGCAGCGCGGTTTCAATGATCTTCATG
>NZ_QGTJ01000025.1 GCF_003182095.1 Plasticicumulans acidivorans
CCGACGATGCCGTAGTCGGCCACCTGGAAGATCGGCGCTTCTTCGTCTTTGTTGACCGCCACGATCACCTTCGAGTCCTTCATGCCCGCCAGGTGCTGGATCGCGCCGCTGATGCCTACGGCGATGTAGAGCTCGGGGGCGACGATCTTGCCGGTCTGTCCGACCTGGTAGTCGTTGGGCACGAAGCCGGCGTCGACGGCGGCGCGCGAGGCGCCGACGGCGGCACCGAGCTGGTCGGCGAGGGTTTCGAGGATGCCGAAGTTCTCGCCCGAGCCCATGCCGCGGCCGCCGGAGACGATGATGCGGGCGCTGGTCAGTTCGGGGCGTTCGGACTTGGTGAGTTCGGCGCTCTTGAATTCGGAGACGCCGGCGTCGGTGGCGCTGTCGAGACGTTCGATGGCGGCGCTGCCGCCGCTCGTGGCGGCGGCGGGGAAGCCGGTGCCGCGCACGGTGATGACTTTGACGGCATCAGCCGACTGTACGGTGGCGAGGACGTTGCCGGCGTAGATCGGGCGCACGAAGGTGTCAGCATCGACGACGCGGATGATGTCGGAGATCTGGGCGACGTCGAGCAGCGCGGCGACGCGCGGGGCGAGGTTCTTGCCGAAGGCGGTGGCCGGGGCCAGCACGTGGCTGTAGCCGCCGGCGAGACCGACGACCAGCGGGGCGA
This sequence comes from Plasticicumulans acidivorans, assembly GCF_003182095.1. Taxonomy (GTDB): domain Bacteria; phylum Pseudomonadota; class Gammaproteobacteria; order Competibacterales; family Competibacteraceae; genus Plasticicumulans; species Plasticicumulans acidivorans. Next base: position 671 of record NZ_QGTJ01000025.1, read on the forward strand.
GGTTTTCGGCCAGGCCGTGGGCGTAGGGCGCGGCGTCGGCGAGCAGGACTTTGGCAACGCCGCTGACCTGGGCGACGGCTTCGGCGACGGCGCCGCAGCCGCTGCCGGCGACCAGGACGTGTACGTCGCCGAGGGCGGCGGCGGCGCTCAGGGTGTTGAGGGTGGCGCTTTTCAGCGCGGCGTTGTCGTGTTCGGCGATGACGAGGATGGTCATGGTTCAGAGCACCTGGGCGGCCTTGAGCTTGGCGACGAGTTCGGCGGCGTCGGCCACCTTGATGCCGGCACTGCGCTTGGGCGGCTCTTCGACCTTGAGCGTCTTCAGCCGCGGGCTGATGTCGACGCCGAGCGCTTCGGGGCTCAGCACGTCGAGCGGCTTTTTCTTGGCCTTCATGATGTTGGGCAGCTTGACGTAGCGCGGCTCGTTGAGGCGCAGGTCGGTGGTGACCACCGCCGGCAGCGTAAGCGCGACAGTCTCCAGGCCACCGTCGATTTCCCGGGTGACGCTGACGGTGCCGTCACCGACCTCGACCTTGGAGGCGAACGTGCCCTGCGCGCAGCCGAGCAGCGCGGCGAGCATCTGCCCGGTCTGGTTGGCGTCGTCGTCGATCGCCTGCTTACCGAGGATGATCAGCTGCGGCTGTTCCTTGTCGACCACGGCCTTGAGCAGCTTGGCCACCGCCAGCGGCTGCAGCTCGGTATTGGTCTCCACCAGCACGCCGCGGTCGGCGCCCATCGCCAGCGCCGTGCGGATAGTGTCCTGGCAGGCGCTCACGCCCAGCGACACCACCACGACTTCGCTCGCCTTGCCCGCTTCCTGCAGGCGCACCGCTTCTTCCACGGCGATCTCATCGAAGGGGTTCATCGACATCTTCGCGTTGGCGATGTCCACGTCCGTGCCGTCGGCCTTCGCCCGCACCTTGACGTTGTAATCCACCACCCGCTTTACGGCGACCAGGACTTTCAT
>NZ_QGTJ01000026.1 GCF_003182095.1 Plasticicumulans acidivorans
GTCAAACCCTCGGCGCGCGGCGAGCTGGAGATCACCGACGTCAACAAGATCTACCTGCAGCGCGGCGATCTGAACGTCGAGCTGATGGGGCGCGGTTATGCCTGGCTCGACACGGGGACGCATGACTCGCTGCTCGATGCGGCGAACTTCATTCAGGTGATGCAGGCCCGGCAGGGGCTGCAGATTGCCTGCCCGGAAGAGATTGCCTGGCGTCTGGGCTGGATCGATGCCGAGCATCTTGAGCGTATGGCGCGTCCGCTGGCGAAGAATGGCTACGGGCAGTATCTGTTGGATTTATTGGCAAGGAAGGCTCGTTGATCTCATGGGACAGATTCTGCTGACCGGCGGTGCCGGCTACATCGGATCACACACGGCGGTCGAGCTGGTGTCGCGCGGCTTCGACGTTCTGTTGCTCGATAATTTCTGCAACAGCTCGCCGGTGGTGCTGGAGCGCCTGGCGGCGATTACCGGCCGTGAACTGCCGTGTGTGCGGATCGACATCCGTGACGAGGCCGCGCTCGGAGAACTTTTCTCCCGGCATGCCATCGACGCCGTGATCCATTTTGCGGCGCTCAAGGCTGTCGGCGAGTCCTGCTCGCAACCCTTGCGCTATTTCGAGAACAACATCGCCGGGACGATTTCGCTGCTCAAGGTTATGCGAGCCAGTGAATGCGGAGCGCTGGTGTTCAGTTCTTCGGCGACCGTTTACGGTGACCCGGACGGCTGCCCGATTCGCGAAGATGCTCCACTGCGCACGACCAATCCATATGGCCGTACCAAGCTGGTCATGGAGCAGTTGATCGAGGATGTCTGTACGGCGCATGCGGACTTCAAGGCGATGGTGCTGCGCTATTTCAATCCGGTCGGGGCACACAGTAGCGGCCTGATCGGTGAAGACCCGCTGGGCATTCCGAACAATCTGATGCCGTTTGTTGCTCAGGTGGCGGTCGGGCGGCGTCCGCGTCTGAGTGTGTTCGGCGGTGATTACCCGACGCCGGATGGTACAGGGGTGCGTGACTATATCCATGTCGTTGATCTCGCCCGGGCGCATGCCGCCGCGCTCGAATATCTGCTGCGTGAGAAGTGTTCACTGACCGTCAATCTCGGTACCGGATGCGGTATCAGCGTGTTGGAAATGGTGCGCGCATTCGCGGCAGCCAGTGGTCGGGATGTTCCCTATGACATCGTTGCCCGTCGTCCCGGGGATGTCTCCGAATGCTATGCCGATCCGGCGCTGGCACAGCGCCTGCTCGGCTGGAAAGCAGAGCTGGGCGTCGAAGCGATGTGCGAGGACGTCTGGCGTTGGCAGTCGAACAATCCCAATGGGTATGTGACATGAAGATCATTGAAACCGCGCTGCCCGGAGTGCTGATTCTGGAGCCGCAGGTCTTTGGCGACGCGCGGGGGTTTTTTGTGGAGACCTTTCGCG
>NZ_QGTJ01000027.1 GCF_003182095.1 Plasticicumulans acidivorans
TCAGTCCGCGTACACCGGGAAGCGCGCGCACAGCGCCGCCACTTCCCCGCGCACCCGCGCGATCGTCGCCTCGGCCTCCCCCGCCGCCAGCGCATCGAGGATCTCGCAGATCCACGTCGCCACCTGCCGGGCCTCCGCCGCCCCGAAGCCGCGCGTGGTGATCGCCGGCGAGCCGATGCGGATGCCCGAGGTCACGAACGGCGACTGCGGGTCGTTGGGCACGGAGTTCTTGTTGACGGTGATGTGCGCGGCACCCAGCGCGGCGTCGGCGGCCTTGCCGGTCAGCCCCTGGGCGACCAGGTCGACGAGGAACAGGTGGTTCTCGGTGCCGCCGGAGACCACTTTGTAGCCGCGCTCGATGAAGGTCGCGGCCATCGCCTTGGCGTTGACCAGCACCTGGCGCTGGTAGTCCTTGAAGCCCGGCTCCAGCGCTTCCTTGAAGGCGACGGCCTTGGCGGCGATGACGTGCATCAGCGGGCCGCCCTGGGTGCCGGGGAACACCAGCGAGTTGAGCTTTTTCTCGATCGCTTCGTTGGCCTTGGCCAGGATCAGGCCGCCGCGCGGGCCGCGCAGGGTCTTGTGCGTGGTGGTGGTGACGACGTCGGCGAACGGCACCGGGTTGGGGTAGAGCCCGGCGGCGACCAGGCCGGCGACGTGGGCCATGTCGACGAACAGGTAGGCACCGACGGCATCGGCGATGTCGCGAAAGCGCGCGAAGTCGAGCACCTGCGAGTACGCCGAGAAGCCGGCGACGATCATCTTCGGCTGGCATTCACGCGCCAGACGCTCGACCTCGTCGTAGTCGATGCGCCCGTCGGCGTCGATGCCGTACTGCACGGCGTGGTAGAGCTTGCCGGAGAAGTTGACCTTGGCGCCGTGGGTGAGGTGGCCGCCGTGGGCGAGGCTCATGCCGAGCACGGTGTCGCCCGCCTCGCACAGCGCCATGTACACCGCGGCGTTGGCCTGCGAGCCGGAATGCGGCTGGACGTTGGCGTAGTCGGCGCCGAACAGCGCCTTCGCGCGCTCGATGGCGAGGCTTTCGGCGACGTCGACGAATTCGCAGCCGCCGTAGTAGCGCTTGCCGGGGTAGCCTTCGGCGTATTTGTTGGTCAGCACCGAGCCCTGGGCTTCGAGCACGCGCGGGCTGGCGTAGTTTTCCGAGGCGATCAGCTCGATGTGCGCTTCCTGGCGCTCGGCTTCGGACTGCAT
>NZ_QGTJ01000028.1 GCF_003182095.1 Plasticicumulans acidivorans
GCTCAGCAGAAGGCCTGGATACCGGTCTGCGCCCGGCCGAGGATCAGCGCATGCACATCGTGCGTGCCCTCGTAGGTGTTGACCGCTTCGAGATTGAGCACGTGGCGGATGACGTGGTACTCGTCGCTGATGCCGTTGCCACCGTGCATGTCACGCGCCACGCGGGCGATCTCCAGCGCCTTGCCGCAGTTGTTGCGCTTGATCAGCGAGATCATCTCCGGGGCGGCCTCGCCGCTGTCGATCAGGCGGCCGACGCGCAGCGCCGCCTGCAGCCCGAGCGCGATCTCGGTCTGCATGTTGGCGAGCTTGAGCTGCACCAGCTGGTTGGCGGCGAGCGGGCGGCCGAACTGCTGGCGATCGAGGGTGTACTGGCGCGCGGCCTGCCAGCAGAACTCCGCCGCCCCCATCGCCCCCCAGGCGATGCCGTAGCGGGCGCGGTTGAGGCAGCCGAACGGGCCGCCGAGGCCCTTGGCGTTGGGCAGGCGGTTTTCCTCGGGGACGAAGACCTCGTCCATGACGATCTCGCCGGTGATCGAAGCGCGCAGCGAGAACTTGCCTTCGATCTTCGGCGCGCTGAGGCCGGCCATGCCGCGTTCGAGGATGAAGCCGCGGATCACGCCCTCGTCGTCCTTGGCCCAGACCACGAAGACGTCGGCGATCGGCGAGTTGGTGATCCACATCTTGGCGCCGCTCAGGCGGTAGCCGCCGTCGACGCGGCGGGCGCGGGTCTTCATGCCGGCCGGGTCGGAGCCGTGGTCGGGCTCGGTCAGGCCGAAGCAGCCGACCCATTCGCCGCTGGCCAGCCGGGGCAGGTATTTCTGCTTCTGCGCCTCGCTGCCGTAGGCGTCGATCGGGAACATCACCAGCGAGCTCTGCACGCTCGCCGCCGAGCGGTAGCCGGAGTCGACGCGCTCGATCTCGCGGGCGATCAGGCCGTAGGCGACGTAGCTCAGGCCGGCGCAGCCGTAGCCCTCGATGGTGCAGCCGAGAAAGCCGAGCTCGCCCATCTCGTTCATGATCTCGCGATCGAAGCGCTCGACGCGATGCGCCTCGCGCACCCGCGGCAGCAGCCGCTCCTGGCAATAGGCGCGCGCGGCTTCGACGATCTGGCGCTC